>NZ_JBREYE010000001.1:402503-2101455 GCF_056323685.1 Actinorectispora metalli | reverse complement strand
CGGGGCGGCGCCACGGGCGCCGCCCCGCCGAAGCTCACTTGCCGATGGCGTCCAGCGGGGACAGCACGGGCAGGTCGGCGGGCAGGTGGTCGCCGCCGAGGCCGCACAGGGTGTCGGTGGTGTCCAGGCTGGTCGCCTTGACGATGGTGCTGGCCAGCGAGCAGCCCGGGTCGTAGGTGAAGTCCTTCAGGCCTTCCTGCAGGCTCGGCGCCAGCGGGCTGGGCAGCTCGGGCGTGCCCAGTTCGGCGGCACCGGCGATGCCCGCGCCCGCTCCGGCGAGACCCGTGACAGCTGCGGCCACAGCGAGAACCTTGATCGCGTTACGCACGATCACCCTCCATGTTTGGTCGGTGGCAGCGGATCGTTCGGACGTGCCATTGCCAAGCGCGCGACCGTGATCCGGTTTGTCGGGCAGGCTAGGGCATAGCGCTGAGCCTTTCGGCGGCAGGTTGTGTTCGCGTCCTCGCGTTGCGTGTCCAAAGCGGGAGGTATGCGTTAACCCCAAGTGAAGGCAGACGGGACGGGGCGGTAGGGAATAGCCTGGTGAGGTGACCGAGGCAGTGCAGACGCAACCGCGTTGGCTGAACGACCAGGAGATGCGGGCCTGGCGGAACTACATCATCGGTGGACAGATGCTGTCCTTCCAGCTGCATCGGGAACTCGCCGACAAACACGGCCTCTCGCTGGCCGACTACGAAATCCTGGTCCGGCTCTCCGAACAGCCCCACCACCGGATGCGGATGAGCGAGCTCGCGGTCGAGGTGGCGTCCTCCCGCAGCAGGCTCTCGCACCAGATCGGCCGGATGGAGACCGCCGGCCTGGTCGAACGCATCGAGTGCGTCAGCGACGGCAGGGGAGTCTTCGCCTCCCTCACCCCGGACGGATTCGACCTGTTGCAGGCCTCCGCGCCGACCCACGTCGAGGGCGTGCGGGCGCATCTGATCGATCTGCTCACCGAATCCGAACAGCTGGTGCTGGCGCGGGTCTTCGAACGGGTCATCGGCCACCTGCAGAGTCAGGCGGAGTGAGTTACCGAACCGGCGGAGCCCGTGACTAAGATTCCGTGCTTGGAAGCGTGGCAGAGCGGTCTAATGCACTCGCCTTGAAAGCGAGAGACCTGAGAGGGTCCGGGGGTTCGAATCCCTCCGCTTCCGCCACTTGCCTTGACCAGGGAAAACGCAAAATCATGGGCACATCGAAACCGCCGGAGGTGCTTGCCGCGATCAGGCAGCTGATGGCTGCCGATCCGCAGGTCGGCGGTGGAGCGCTGTGCCTGGACTGCCGGGCCGTCGGCTCCCACCTGGAAATCGAATTCGCCGAAATCGACCAGGACGGTGCCGCCCGGAGCCTGTCGGTTCCCACCGCGCTGGTCGAACTGCTCCGCTCGCTGCGCACCAGTTCCTACCGTCCTGGGTCGGGTACCTGGATCAGCGCCCGGCTGCGGTTCCGTACCGGAGCGGACGAGCTGTCCTTCGAGTTCTCCGCGGAACCGGAGTGGCGAAACGCGCCGCGGCGTGACGACTTGGAGTCAGAACTCTGGCTCTTTCCCCGGGATGGCGACAGAATCCCGCAGTGGTGGCGGGAAGCCATCGGGTTGCCAAGTCTCCCACCCAAGGCAAATCGTGGGACAAATTTTCAAGGTGGGACGCATCGACTTCGACCCACCTCGGGGGTACCGTGGGAAGCGTGACTTCCTACCGGCTCATCCTGGACAGCAAACGCAGGCCAACGCTGCCCGCGAAGCTGCTCGCCGAGGCTGAAGTGCCCGACGTCAAGGAGCTGGTGGCGCGGGTCGAAGGTCCGGGCCGCATCGTGCTGGAAGACCCCCACGCCGCGTTGACCCGACTGCAGTTCGCGGTCGCGGCGGGCAGGCGGCGGCACCGCACGGAGGAGTCGATGGCGGACAGTCTGCTCGAGGACCGGGCAAGCGACGGCAGCCTGGAGTGAGTCCGGCCGCCACCGTGCCGTCGGGCCCCGTGCTGCTCGACGCGTCCTTCGTCCTGGCACTGCTCGACGCCGAACCACAGGCCGAGCGCTTCGCCGACCTGCTGCCCCGTTCGCTGATCACCGCGGTGAACTTCGGCGAGGTGGTCTACAAGGTCAAACAGCTCGCCGGTCTGGACGCCGCCGAGGTCGCGGAGGACCTGCGCGCCACCGGTCTGCTGGTCGAACCCCTCGACGTCGCCGAGGCCATGCTCTTCGGCGAGCTCAAGAAGTTCGACACCGCGGCCCGGCAGGCCCGCAAACCGAGGACCAAGCCGCGCTCGCTGTCCCTCGCCGACATCTGCTGCCTGGCCTTCGCCTGGCACCACGACCTGCCCGTCCTCACCGGCGACCTGCACTGGCTCGCCGTCGCCGAGGCGGGCCTGCCTGTCGAGGTGATCGACTTCCGCAACCCCGACGCCGAGCTCTGAGGCTCAGCCAGAGAACGACCGGGCGGCGGTCAGGAACGCGTCGTTCTCCTCGCGGCTGCCGATGGTGACCCTGGTGCCGTCGCCCGCGAACGCCCGCACCACGACCTTGTTGTCCAGGCAGTGCTCGTTGAAGGCATCCGTCCGCTCGCCAAGCTCCAGCCACACGAAGTTGGCCTGTGTCTCCGGCACCTCGAAGCCCAGCGAGAGCAGCTCATCGCGCACCCTGCTCCGCTCGCCGACCAGCTTCGCGCAGCGCCCCATGAGTTCCGCTTTCGCGGCCAGCGAGGCGATGGCTGCCTCCTGCGCCAGCGAGTTCACGCTGAACGGCACGTAGACCTTGCGCAGCGCCCGCGCCACCGGTTCCGGTGCGACGCAGTACCCGACGCGCAGCCCGGCCAGCCCGTAGGCCTTGGAGAAGGTCCGCAGCACCGCGATGTTGTTGCGCCCCTTCGCCGCCTGGGCCCGCGCCAGCTCGATGCCGTCCGGCACCTCGGGATCGGTCACGTACTCGCGGTAGGCCTCGTCCAGCACCACCAGCACATCGGCGGGCACGGCGTCCACGAAGCGCTGCAACTCGGCGCGGCGCACCACGGTTCCGGTGGGGTTGTTGGGGTTGCACACGAACACCAGCCGGGTGGCGGGCGTGATCGCGGCGAGCATCGCGTCCAGGTCGTGGGCATGGCCCGCGTCGAGCGGAATGCGCCGCTGCGGCGTGCCGACAACCTGCGCGAGCAGCGGGTAGGCCTCGAAGGACCGCCAGGCGAAGACCACCTCGTCCTCGGCCGTGCAGGTGGCCTGAAGGAGCTGTTCGCACAGGGTCACCGAACCGCAGCCGACCGCGATCTGCTCGGCAGGCGCACCGGTATGTGCCGCAAGGGCATCCACCAGCCGGGTGGCCGCGGTGTCCGGGTAGCGATTGACGTTGGTCGCGGCCTCGGCGATGGCCGCCACCACGCTGGGCAGCGGACCGTCCGATACCTCGTTGCTCGCCAGTTTGATCGCGCCCGCCACGGTCCGTCCCGGGATGTACGCGGGCAACTGCTCGAGATCGACACGAGTACGCACGGTCATGCTCGCTCCAACTCTCGTTCCGGCGCGCCGCCTCATCGCGGGCGCAACAGCACCGTAGGTCATATTGAACACATCGGGGCTTGTCATTTCTCACGTCGTGACGAGAGAGTGTGAGGTCAAGTGGCCGGCCCCCGGTCGGGGGCGTTTTTCGCCGATTGCTCCGTCTGGTTGGTCACGTTGACTCGGGTTTACCTCAGCGTGGTTGGGTTGAGCGTATGACGAAGATCCGGACAGAAACCGTCCCGCTCACGGACGGCAGCGATCTGCGGCTGACCGTTGGCGAGCCGGACAATGCCGTGCGCGGAGGGCTCGTGGTGCTGCACGAGGCCAGAGGCATCACGGAGGCGGTCCGGGGCCTGGTCTCCAGCCTCGCCGAAGAGGGCTGGCTGGCCGTCGCACCCCACCTGTACCACCGCACCGGCGCCGATGCCGTCGACGACGGCGCGGGCGCCGAGCACCACGTCAGCCAGGTGTCCGGCGAGTCGGTGCTGGCCGATTCCGACGCGTCGTTCGTCTGGCTCGCCGACCGCGGTGTCGACTCCGACCGGATGGGCATCGTCGGCTTCGACCTCGGCGGCACGGCGGCCTTCGTGGTCGCGGCGAGCCGGTCGCTCGGCGCGGCGGTCACCGTGGCGGGCGGCGGCATCCTGGAGCCGCTCACCGACGGGCTGCCCTCGCTGATGGAGGTCGCGGGCGAGCTGTCCTGTCCGTGGCTTGGCATCTACGGCGAGCAGGACCAGGCCATCCCGGCCGAGGACGTGCGCAAGCTGCGGGAGGCGGTCTCCGCCGCCAAGGTCGCCACCGATGTGGTGATCTACCCCGAGGCCGATCACCGCTTCGACACCGCCCCGGAGGCGGCGGCCGAGGCATGGCAGCGCACCCTGAACTGGCTCGACTCCCACCTGCGCTGATCGGATTGCACCTCTCGGCGGCCTGCCACCGTTCGTTCTGCCGCCGAGAAGCGATCCCGCTGTACACAATGCCCAGTGCACGGTCGGAGTCTGGTCACCGGCCGGTGGATCGGCTAGGAAACAAGGCATGACCGACATCCAGCCCGCCGCGGACACCCCTGAGCTGTTGTGGCAGCCCGATCCCGATCGGGTCGCGAACAGCAGGATGGCGGAGTTCCGCGGCTGGCTGAGCACGCACCGCGGCGTGGACCTTCCCGACTACCCGGCGCTATGGGAGTGGTCGGTCACCGACACCGAGGGCTTCCACGGCGCCATTGCCGAATTCCTCGGCCTGCGCTTCCACACCGAACCCGAGCGGGTGCTGGCCGATGCCTCGATGCCGGGGGCCCGCTGGTTTCCCGGCGCCACCCTGAACTACGCCGAGCACCTGCTCGCCCCCGGCGATGGCAAGTCCGACGAGGACCTCGCGGTGATCTTCGAGCGGGAGGACGGCCACTCCGAGCGGCTGACCTTCGGGCAGTTGCGCTCCCAGGTCGCCGCGGTCCGCGCCGCGCTGCTGGACTTCGGTGTCCGCCGCGGCGACCGCGTGGTCGCGCTGGTACCCAACAGCCCGCACGCCATCGTCGCCGTGCTGGCCGCGGCGAGCATCGGCGCGGTCTGGTCCTCCTGCTCGCCCGACTTCGGCGCCAGGGCGATCTCCGACCGGTTCAGCCAGATCGAGCCGACGGTGCTCTTCGCCGTGGACGGCTACCACTACGGCGGCCGCACCTTCGACGTGCGTCCGGTGGTGGAGCAGTTGCGGGCGGGCATCCCCAGCCTGCGCGCCACGGTGCTGATCGACTACCTCGGCAATGGCGCGGGCCTGCCCGACCAGCCGCACCCCGTCGCGAACTGGGCGGAGCTGCTCCGCGAGCACGCCGATGCGGAACTCGCCTTCGAGGCGGTGCCCTTCGACCACCCGCTGTGGGTGCTGTACTCCTCGGGCACCACCGGCCTGCCGAAGGGCATCGTGCACGGCCACGGCGGCATCGTGCTGGAGCACGCGAAGGTGCTGGCGCTGCACTCCGACTTCGGGCCGGGGGAGGTGTTCTTCTGGTTCACCACCACCGGCTGGATGATGTGGAACTACCTGATCTCCGGCCTGATGACAGGCACCACGCTCGTGCTTTTCGATGGCAACCCCGCCCACCCCGGCCTGGACGCGTTGTGGCGGCTGGCCGCCGAGCACCGCGTCACCTACTTCGGCACCTCGGCCCCCTACATCCAGTCCTGCCTGAAGAAGGGCCTGCGGCCCGGCCGCGAATTCGACCTCTCCGCGCTGCGCGCCATCGGCTCCACCGGGTCGCCGCTGACCGAGGAGGGCTTCCACTGGATCGGCGAGGCCATCGGCAAGGACGTGCAGATCGCCAGCGTGTCCGGCGGCACCGACCTGTGCACCGCCTTCGTCGGCGCGGCCCCCGACGTCCCGGTGTGGCTGGGTGAGATCTCCTGCCGCATGCTCGGCGCCGCGGTGGCCGCCTACGACGAGGACGGCAACGAGGTCACCGACGAAGTCGGCGAACTGGTGATCACCAAGCCGATGCCGTCGATGCCGGTGTTCTTCTGGAACGACCCGGACGGCAGCAGGCTCCGCGAGGCCTACTTCGACACCTACCCCGACATTTGGCGACACGGCGACTGGATCAAGATCACCTCGCGCGGCTCGGCCGTCATCTACGGGCGCAGCGACTCCACGCTCAACCGCGGCGGGGTGCGGATGGGCACCAGCGAGTTCTACCGCGTGGTGGAGGGCCACGACGAGGTGCTGGACTCGCTGGTCATCGACACCTCCGGCGCGGGCAGCACCGACGGCGAACTGCTGTGCTTCCTGGTGCTCGCCGAGAACGTCGAACTCGCCGATATCGAGCCCGCGCTGCGTGCCGAACTGCGCACCGAGCTCTCGCCACGGCACGTCCCGAACCGATTCATTACGGTGTCGGATGTGCCCCGCACGCTCAACGGCAAGAAGTGCGAGGTACCGGTCAAGAAGATCTTGGCGGGAACGTCGCCCGAGCGGGCGGTGAGCCGGGACGCGCTGCGCAATCCCGACGCACTGCGGCCCTTCCTGGAGCTGGCTCGGAGTCTTCCCGCGGGCTAGAACGGGGAGCAATGACGGCCAGCGGTGTCTCCGGTCGGACCAGCGCACGGAAATGGCGACTCAGCGGCGCCACCACCGTGCCACTCATGGCCTGGTTCACCCGCTTGGTCGGCCTTGCCACGGTGCTGTCGGTGGTGTTCCCCGCCGCCCGCAGGCACTGGCGCGGCCCGCTCGCCCAATGGCTCGACCTACCCCGCGAAGCCACCCTGACGGCCGCCGTCTTCGCGCTCACCGCGGGCGTCGGCCTGATCCTGCTCGGTTCCGGCATCCGACGCCGCAAACGCCGCGCCTGGCAGATCACCCTCGGCGTCGCCGCCCTGCTCGCGGTACTGCACGTGATCCACGGCCAGGGCCCGGTGGCAGGGGGCGTCGCCCTGCTGCTGTGCGTCGTGCTGGTGCTGACCAGAAAGCACTTCTCCGCGCTGCCCGACCCGGTGGCGGGCAAGTGGCCCGGCATCGCGTTGTTCGTCCAGCTGGCGGTGGCGGGCGTGCTGGTCAACTTCGTGCTGCTGAGCGTGAACGGCCGCCGCCTCGCCGAGGACTACGAGTGGTTCGAGCGCCTGGAACACGCCGCCGCGTCCCTCATCGGCATCACCGGCCCTGTCCGGTTCCGCGTCGCGTGGCTGGACGACCTCACCTCACTGGTGGGAATCGCCTTCGGCGTGGGAGCGGTCCTCGTCGGTGGGTACTTCCTGCTGCGCTCCGCCGAGCCCAAACCCCGCCTCACCGCCGAGGACGAGCGCCGCATCCGCGATCTGCTCGACTCCCACGGCCAACGCGACTCCCTCGGCTACTTCGCGCTCCGCAGCGACAAGTCGGTGGTGTTCTCGCCCACCGGAAAAGCTGCCGTCAGCTACCGAGTACTGGCAGGCACGGCGCTGGCCTCCGGCGACCCGCTGGGCGACGTGGAGGCCTGGCCCGGCGCGATCGAGGCGTTCCTGGAGGAATGCCGCACCCACGCCTGGGTGCCCGCCGTGCTGGGCTGCTCCGAGCGCGGCGCCACCGTCTGGACCCGCCACGGCCTGGACGCCCTGGAGATCGGCGATGAGGCGGTGGTGGACACCACGGCGTTCACCCTCGAAGGCCGCCCCATGCGCGGCGTCCGCCAAGCTGTGGCCCGCGTGAAGCGGGCAGGGTACGAGGTCAGGGTCCGCCGCACCGGCGAGTTGCCCGACGACGAACGCGGCCGCCTGGTGGAACTGGCCGACCGCTGGCGCGACAGCGAAACCGAACGAGGCTTCTCCATGGCCCTGTCCCGCTTCGGCGACCCAGCCGACGCCGACGCGGTGATCGTCACCGCCGAACGCGAGAACGAGGTCCACGGCGTGCTGCAGTTCGTGTCCTGGGGCACCGACGGCCTGTCCCTCGACCTGATGCGCCGCGATTCCAGCGTGTCCGACAACGGCCTCAACGAGCTCATGATCGCCGAGCTGCTGAGTTCCTGCTCCACCTTGGGCGTCCGCCGGGTATCGCTGAACTTCGCGGTGTTCCGCGCCGCCCTGGAACGCGGCGAGCGCATCGGCGCGGGCCCCATCGCCCGCGGCTGGGCCAAACTGCTCCGCTGGGGCTCCCGCTGGTGGCAGATCGAAAGCCTGTACCGCTTCAACGCCAAGTTCCGCCCGGAGTGGGTGCCCCGCTACCTGGTCTTCCCCGCCGTCGGTGACCTCCCCAGAATCGCCCTGGCAGGCCTGGAAGCGGAGGGTTTCGGCGGTCGCCCACCGGCCCTACTCCGCCTCCTGCGCCGCTGACCCGAGTTGCCTGCAGTCACCCGCGGGGCGATGGTCGACCCATGACATCCAGCGAACAGCCCCGCCCCGGCGCCGACTACGGAGGCTCCGACACGGCAGGCCAAAACGACTTCGAACGCCAAGGCACGTCCGCCGGCGAAGACCGCGAGATCGGCTCCGAGGTAGGCGGCGATTTCGAACGCGCCGACGACGGCAACGCCCCCGGCCAACCAACCCCCGCCGACGAACCACCTGATCTCTGACCAGCACACTTCCCAGGCGAGACCCCCCGCTTTGCTTGCGGGTTACCGACCTGTGTACTCTTTCCGCTCGGTGGCCACCGGAGAAACGGCAGGCCCCGGGAGGCTTCGCCTAGTCTGGTCTATGGCGCCGCACTGCTAATGCGGTTGGGGGCTTCAACCCCCTCCCGGGTTCAAATCCCGGAGCCTCCGCAGTCTGCTCTGCACCCCAGAGAAGACCACAACAGAACATGCGCTCGTAGCTCAATGGATAGAGCACTTGACTACGGATCAAGAGGTTGCAGGTTCGAGTCCTGCCGAGCGCGCAGAGTGGAACCGTAGTCCGCCAGCGGCGGACTACGGTTCCTTCCTCGTCCGGTTGGTTCGGGTCGCCGTCGGCTGTCGTTCTACGCTTGGGTGGAAGTGGCGCGCTGCTTGGTTCTGGTGCACATCCGCAGGGTCCGCGCTCTGGTTGCCTCTACGCTGTTGTGAGCGAATTTCGGCGACATTCTGTTGCGAGGCAAGCCAATGCTGCAAGAGGAGCTCCCGCCATCCCATGTGATCTGTGTCTCTATTTCGGCTAACGCCCGATCGATCACAGTGGGGGTCACGTGGCGGTCGAGCAGGGAGCCCGGCCTCGGGCGATCGTCCGATGATTTGCGTGAGCTAGCCGACGACCTTGTCAGGGCCGACCTGGTGACAGTGAACTCGATCACGATGACGCTTCCTCCTAGTTGCCGCTGTCTGAAAGTGGCCTTTGGTTGACAGATCGTGAGGTTTTCGGCATGGGTTCGCGCGGCGACGCCCCGATGGGGAGACGAACCGATACTCTCGTTGTCAGTGAATCTGGTCGAGAAGGACGGGCGTCATCGATGCATATCGCTTTCCAGCGCTCGGGCGGGCGCGGTGAGTATGAAGTTGTGGGCAGCCACTCTGCGTACACGGCAATCAGTCTTGAGGGATGGACCTTTGATCTGCGTTGGCCTGACGGCATCGTTCGAAAAACGGGGTTGGAGCTGGAACCGGCCACCAGCGGGAAGCCCCGCCTTCGTTCTGTGCGTAAGGCTCCTTTTCAAATCGGCAGAATGATTGCCTCGATGCTGTTGCTGCCTGACCCGCGTCGGGACTATGGCGGGACAAACGATGCTCTGCCGGTTGCGGTAGCAAAAAGTTATGTCTTGTCGCGAGTAGGTTTTGGTCCTGAAACTGAGTTCGCCTCGACGGTCGACCTAGTCACGATCGACCCCACGTTTGTAGATCTTGAAAACCTTAAGCAGACTGAATCAATCGGTGTCGAAACGCGATGGCGACGCGTCGTAGAGGTGTATCAGAGGGTAGAAGCGCTGCCACCTGCCGTTCGGGCGGCAGTGGAAGAACACAGAGATTTCATGGCAAGTGGCAACCCTGTCGACAATGAATTGACGGCAATCGTCGCTCGGGTATCGAAGACCCTCGAATCGACTATTGCGTCATACTCTGCCCAGAACGACCCTTTGCCCGCATTGGAGGAGATGCTATCAATACCCAGCTCTTCGGACCCCACCTTGCCGCCACCGGACCGCTTGGGCAGCGACGAACCTGAGATCAGCGTCAGATCTGCTCACCAGTATAGGCTCGCCCGTATGCGTGGACCAAAGGCTCGAATGTTTTCAATGGCAGTGCGAGACGCCTATAGAAATCGATGTGCTTTCTGCGGGGCTATGTTTGGTGGCTCGGAAGGAATTATTTCCGGCATAGACGCCGCGCATATACTTGCCTGGAGCAGGCACGATCTGGATGTTCCTGATAACGGTATCGCTTTATGTAAGAATCACCATTGGGCTTTTGATGCTGCCATCCTACTTCCTGTGTTCGAGGATGGCCTCTACGTGTTGCGTTTCACTAAGCTGTCCGAGCGCCTTGACGCTGGTTCGATGGAACGCTTGGGCCAAGACCGCTTTGTCCTACCGGAGTCATGGCTACCCAGTGACCCGACGATGAGACCTAGCGAGAAGTATCTGAATCGCCTTCATGCAGATCTGGCTGTACCCTTCGTCTGAAGACGTGTATCCAGAAGTGACGAACCAAGCTCGCTCACTATACGCTGCCCAAGCCACTCGGCTACAGGCACAGATACGGCGTTTCCGCAGGCATGGTACCGGGCAGAATCGAGCGTGTTGACGTTATCTATTACGGTAGTGGGCATAGTCCAATCGTCGGGGAAACCTTGAAGTCGTTCCGTTTCGAGTGGAGTGAGCCGTCGCACTCGCCCGTCAGGGTAAGAGACGTAGTTTCGCGACCAATCGGTCCCTGTGTGTCGAGCCGACTCAGCGTATAGGCAGTGAGCGAGTTTCTTCACGTACCCTTGCTTAGGATTTCCAACGCTGACCGCAAAGGGGGAAACAAGTTTCGTCCCATTCGGTCGGCTCTTCTCAGAATCCCGGTCGCCGCATTCGGGCTCAAAAAGTACCTTTCCGGCACTGGCTGGTCCTCCAAGAGATCCGACAATGAAGACTCGACTTCTGCTTTGGGGGATGCCGAAGTGTCGACTGTCAAGCACTCGCCAAGCGACGCCATACCCGAGCTCGGCCAACGTCCGTAGGATGATTGCGAAATCCCGTCCATTGTGGGAAGAGAGAAGTGCTGCAACGTTTTCGAGGATGATAAGCGGGGGGCGACGCTCTCCAATGAGTTCTGCAAAGTCGTAGAAGAGGCCGGATTGCTTGCCTCGGAGCCCACTGCGAGGTCCCATCCGGGCAAGACTGACATCCTGGCAGGGGAAGCCCCCCGCCCAGACCTCCGCGCTCGGGATGTCATCGGGCCTAACCTCCTGTATGTCTTGGCTTCGTGGCACAAGCGGCCAGTGTTTTTCGAGGATATCTAGGCAGAATGCCTTTTTTTCGCATTGCCAGACGGTTTCCATGCCCGCACGTTCGAAGCCAAGGTCGAATCCGCCGATACCGGCAAAGAAGCTCGCGACACGGATCTTTGCAGTTTGATCGTGCCGGTCAGGCTGCAATTGGCGACTGCGTGGCAGTACCTGGCCGCTTGCAGTCAGTTCAGAGGTTGTCACGTAGTTCGCCCCGCATCCTTGCGCCAGAGGGCGGCGTGCCGGTCGTCGGAGCAGAGCAACCGCCCGCGGGGCTGGCGCATATTCGCCTGCTCGCGTCGTGCCCCCATGGGTTGCCGCCTCTCTCGATCAAGTGCCGTGTCAGCCTGCAGGCTAGCGTGTAGGGCTGACAGTCAGCCGAGCTGCTGTACCTAGTTTCTGGTTACCAGATTCTAGTTGCCTCATACTGGTGTGGTGGACGCGACACGCGTAAGTGACCGGCTCTTCGGCAGGGGATGCCGGCTGGCGGTTGCTGCGTGGATAGCGGAGCACGAGAAGGGCAGATTCTTTCAGTCCGAGCCTCCTCGCTTTGGCAAGACGAGCGCAAGCAACATCCGTCAAGAGCTCGAGCGTCTGGTCGAGTTAGGCATGCTGGACGTAGAGCGTCCAGACGACTCCGCCCGTGTGTACTACGTGCGGACTGACAGCCCCCTCTGGCGCATCGTCGAGACCGCGATGGAAGTCACCGGCCTCAGTTGGGCGAGGTCCACGATCAGCAGCGGGGAGAAGGAGAGCCGGAGTTCGGGACTTAAATGAAAGCGGTACTGTTGCGTTGTGGAGGATGAGTCGTGGGCTTCGTCTATCGCCGTTCGGCGATCCATGCAATCCAACCGCAGTCGCGATACAGGCCCTGAGATGGCTTTGCGTCGCGTACTTCATGCTGCTGGACTGCGCTACAGGGTTTGCACACGGCCGCTGGCGGACCTGCGGCGCACCGTCGACATCGTGTTCAGGCCGGCCAAGGTCGCTGTAGAAATACGTGGTTGCTTCTGGCATGGCTGCCCTGAGCACTACAAACCACCTGCTACGAACGCGTCCTACTGGGCGTCGAAGATCGAAAAGAACACGTCTAGAGACGCGGACACGGAGAGGCGTCTTGCGGATGCAGGTTGGGAACTGGTGGTCGTTTGGGAGCACGAGGACGCTTACCAAGCCGCTCAGCGCGTGGTTGCGCAGGTTCGCGCACGACGCAATTTTTAGCGTGCTGCGTATCGCTTGACTACGGATCAAGAGTTGCAGGTTCGAGTCCTGCCGAGCGCGCAGGTCAGAGGCTCCGTACCCATCCCGGTACGGGGCTTCTCACGTTGCCGAGTGACAACTGAGTGACCGAGCCGTGTTGTTGTCGGGATCGGGTTCGGCCCGTGACACGACGTAGCCCTGTATTGACACAAAGCCCCATGACGCTTGAAGGCTGGTACGAAACCAGTAAGGAAGTAAGCGACATGGGCGAGACATTGCGGGCCGACATCCAGGCCGCGCGGGACCAGATGAACACCAGGCTTGGCGCCAACCGAGAGATCAAGAGGTTGGTGCACCATCTCTGGGAGGGCGAGCAGGTCCAGCTGATGTGCGCCGGCCAGTACGGCAGGGGTCAAGGCCTGGTGGTGCTCACCGACCGCAGGCTGTTCTTTGTGCACGACGCGATACTCACGCAGACGCTCGAGGACTTTCCACTCGACAAGATCTCCTCAGTGCAGTGGTCGTCATCGTTCATGTTCGGCACGTTGACGATCTTCGCCTCCGGCAACAAGGCCGAGATCGGCCAGCTGGACAAGGCCGGGGGCAAGCGGATCGCCGATGTCCTGCGTCATCGACTCGCACAACCCCGGCCGGACCAGGCGGGGTCGACCGGTGGAGGTGCGGGCGCCGTGGATCTCGCCGATCAGCTGCGTAAGTTGGCGGATCTGCGGGACAGCGGAGTGCTGACCCCGGACGAGTTCAACGCCAAGAAGGAGCAGCTGCTGGCCAGGTACTGAGCACCGGGTAGGTAGCGAGCCGCTGCGTCCGTGTCGATCAGGTGTTCGATTCATCCACACCTGGGGATAACACTGTGGATGAATCGAACGGGTGTGCGAGGCTGATGCGAGGGCCCCGCGCATCCGGCACGGGGCCTTCGCCGTGGTGGGGCATGCGAGAAGGCAGACGGAGGGCCTCCCAACACCTCCGCCTGCCCGGCCCCTCGGCGTTGCTCCCCCGCCTCGCCGAGTTTCCCCCCGCAAAAGAGCTACCTCGACGGGCGAAGTTCGAGGTGCCCCTTGCGTCCCTGCCCCCGTCACGGCGGCGTAACCGGCTACCCCCTGCTCTCGCCGATTCGCCGCCGGACCCCAGCGGAAACCGCTGTGGACAGATCATGCTGTGGGCGTTGTTGTCCCGTCATCCACTTGGGAGTGGATTCCGAAACTACGACTTCGGGGGTGGATGACAGTCTTTCCGATGGCAGCGGACCGAAATATCCAGGTCACCAAGCCCCGAAGGCGTCCATTTCGCCTTCGCTGAGCCGAATGGCGTACTACTCGCGGTGTACCTGCGGCATCCCACGTCAAAGTGAGGACAAGCAGGCCGCGGCTTGCTTCCATTGGGGCCGCGGCGTCGAGGGTCCGGGGGGACTTGCTTTCGACATCACGGCCGTGCGGCCTGCGACTTCCGGCAGGCAATTCATCTCCCGAGGGGGGTAACGATGACCGCTGTTCCAGATCGCGATGTGGGAATCTTTCGACGTGGGGGCGAGGAGCGCCTCGCGGCAGGCCTGCTGCTCGCCCCCGACACCGTCTGGGTGAGTCCGCAGGAAGCCCTGCACCCCACGGCATGGGGCGAGTTCGATGCCGTCGTCGCCGACACGGCCGAGCGCATCGCGCCGCTTTCCATCGAGCTGGTGTGCCTGGAAAGTTCCGAGCCGGTGGGCTGTGTCGTGAAGCTGAGCACCGGTGTGGTGTCCTTTGTGGACATCGGTCCGCCCGCGACAAAGCAGTTGCTGGACCATCTTCTCGACCAGGGACGCCAGGAAAGCTGGACGGCACCGCAACACAACGGGTCCGCTACAGGTGATGCCTATCTCGCCGCCGAAATAGCGGCCGAGAGCAGCATCGAAGTCAAGAGACGCGTATTCAGGGACAAGAAGCAGGCGCTCGGCGGCATCTGCGATTGGGTGCCCTGGTGCTGATGCGCACCATTGTCGATCAATGTGACTGAAGGCCGGGGAGAGCAGTGATGAATCGAGCACGGGCAGGGCTTTGGGTGCCTGCGTTGAGCATCGCGTTGGCGGTGTTGGCCTGCGGGCTCGATCTGCTGATTCTCTCCGGGGCACTGGGCTATATGCCCCGGGAGACCATGCCGCAGTGGGCGATCGTCGGATACGGCGTGCTCGGCGCGGCGCCACTGGTCTTCCGGCGGCAGGCCCCGATCCTGGTGTTCGCCCTGGTCTGGGTGCATGTGATGCTCGGCCACTTCATCTCGTACCTCGGCTACCGCGGGGCGGTGGGGCTGGCGCTCGCCCTGTTCACGGTGGCGTCGCTGTGCCGTCCGCGAGTGGCGGCGTTGGCGCTGGCCGCCACCACCGTCACGGCGGTGGCCGCGGGCGTGAACGAGTCGAGGGACGCCTCCGAGGGGATGAAGGAGGCGGTCCTCTACGTCACGCCGGTCAACTACCTCGTCGTTTTCCTGTTCGTCTGGCTGGTCGGCCAGTGGATCAGCCGCAGCCGCAACAAGATCGTGGATCTGGAGGAGCGCCGGGAGGTGGCGGCCAGGGAGGCGGTGGCCGACGAGCGGACCAGGATCGCCAGGGAACTGCACGACATCGTGTCCCATTCGGTGACGGTGATGGTGCTGCAGGCCGCGGGTGCGCAACGCGTGCTGGAGAAGGACCCGGCACGCGCCTCCACTGCGATGGCCACCATCGAGGGCACCGGCAAGCAGGCCATGGGTGAACTCCGCAGGTTGCTTTGCCTGCTGCGGACCAACGAGTCCGACGACGGCGAACTCGGGCCGCAGCCGGGCTTCGCCGACCTCGAGGAACTGCTCACCTGCGTGCGGCGCACCGGGCTCTCGGTGACCATGAAACACGAGGGCTCCCCTGGCCAACTCGACCCGAGCGTCGAATTGGCCGTCTACCGGGTCATCCAGGAGGCGCTCAACAACGCCTCCAAGCACGCGGGGCCCGGGACCAGGGCGACGGTGACCTTCCAGTGGTCTGTCGACACGCTGACCGTGGAGATCACCAACGACGGGGAGGGGCGGCGCGAGGAATCACTGCTGTCCGCCGGACACGGACTGCTGGGGCTCCGGGAGCGGATGTCCGTGGTCGGCGGAAAATTGCAATCCGGTCCGACATCGGATGGCGGATTCCGCGTGACAGCGACGGTGTCGATCCGAGAACCTAACGTGTTGTTGCCAACGCGGGAGGTTTCGCATGACGATCCGGGTGCTGTTGGCTGACGACCAGCCACTGGTGCGGGCGGGCATCGCCATGCTGCTCGCGGCGGAATCCGAGATCGAGGTGGTCGGCGAGGCCGACGACGGCATTCAGGCCGTCGACCTGGCCCGCGGACTCCGGCCCGACGTCGTGCTGATGGACATCCGCATGCCCGGCCGGGACGGCGTGGAGGCGACCAGGCTGCTGACCGCCGACTCGTTCAACCAGGCGGACACCCCGATCAAGGTGTTGATCCTGACCACCTACAACGCCGACGAGACCGTGTACGCGGCACTGCGGGCGGGCGCCTCGGGCTTCCTGCTCAAGGACGCCGCCCCCGACGAACTGGTCTCCGCGGTGCGGGTCACCGCGGCGGGCGAGGCCTGGCTCGACCCCTCGGTGGCCAGACGGCTGCTTGACGAGTTCGCCTCCCGCCCCGAGCGCTGCGTGCCGACGCCCAACGAGCTTTCCCAGCTCACCGCGCGGGAGCGGGAGGTCATGGTGCTGGTCGCACACGGTATGTCCAATGCCGAGATCGCCGACCAGCTGATTGTCGGCGAGGCCACGGTCAAGACGCACTTCGGCCGGATCCTGATGAAGCTGGGGCTGCGGGACCGGGCGCAATGCGTGGTGGCGGCCTATCAGACGGGGCTGGTCAAGCCCGGCTCCGGGCTGCCGACCAGCGGCCGGTTCGGCATCGGCGGCGGTCGGTACGACCGGTCGCCCAACTAGCCGCACCATTCACCTGTTTGTGCTTGCGCGGAGAGGGCCGACAGGCCGAGCGAGTCACAGTGGAAAGTATTTACGGCCGGAGATGTAACGCCGGCTTCCGCTGGAGCGATGTAGTTCTCCTGGCCTGAGAAATCGGTATTTCCCGATGTGGCTCTCGGCCCTTTGTTTCTAATACCGAATCAGACCACAGGTTCGTTCATCCCGTCCGCCGGGCTCCCTCTGTTGATCACTCTACGCGCTTGTCCCCAGCCTGCTCGGTTGCGGAAAGTAGCTGGTCAGGGCTGGCGCGAGGGGATCGTCCGAATCGGTCCGTATCGGCGCCGTATCGAAGATGTGGGTCGAAACCATTGGTCCGTCCCGTCGTTTACCGCGGAGAACCGGGGCATAGATGATCTAGCTCGTGAGGGCGCCGGTTTCCGCAATCGGAAAATGGACCCCCGGTTTTGGATGGAAAAGCGGGCACAGTATGGTTCGCGCATTCACTGGCAGAGTGGATCAAGTACATCAGGTTATACGCCGTTCGGGTGACGACCGTGTGCACGGTTGCACTCCTGCCTGTGACGGGCCAGCACGATCCGTTGGATTTCGCCCCGACAGGGGCTGCTGCCTTGGGCAGGGAAGGAGAACTATGGCATCCCGGTTGCGCACCGGTGCGGTGCTGTTCGCCGCTGCGGCAACGCTGGTGTTCAGCGCAATGCCTGCCGCCGCGGACACCACCGCGAAGTTGACGGGCACCAACGAGCGTGGTGAGAACGTCAAGTTCACAAAGGCGGTGCCGAACGTGGGCACCCAGGCGGAGACCTACCTCTTCGGTCTTCGCACCAGCAATGGCGAGGACCTCAAGACCTTCTGCGTCGAGCTGCCGACCGCCGTCGACCCCAAGGCCGAGTACACCGAGGTCGAGTGGTCGAAGTACCCCGGTGGCAAGTTCAGCGACCCGGGCAAGGTCCTGTGGGTGCTGGCCAACGGCTACCCCAACGCGGGCCTCGAGGCGCTGGCCGGAAAGGTCGGCCTGCCGGTCATCGGCAAGGACCAGGCCCTGGCCGCTACCCAGGCCGCGATCTGGCACTTCAGCAACGACGTCGACCTGGCCGACAACACCCCGGCCGTCAAGGCGCTCTACGACTACCTCGTGAAGAACGCCAAGGACCTGCCGCAGCCCAAGCCCGCCCTGGACATCCTCCCGGAGACCAAGGCAGGCAAGCCGGGCGAGCTGGTCGGCCCCTTCACCGTGTCGACCTCCGCCAGGGACGCCGTCGAGGTCGCGCTCGCCGACGCCCCCAAGGGCGTCAAGCTGGTGAACAAGGCCAAGGACGCGGTGAGCAAGGCCAAGAACGGCGATGAGCTGTTCGTGCTGGTCCCCGAGGGCGCCGAGGCGGGCACCGCCGAGATCGTCGCCAAGGGCAAGTCGGTCGTGCAGGCGGGCCGCCTGTTCGTCGGCAAGAAGGACCGCACCCAGTCGATGATCGTCGCCAGCCCCAAGGAGGTGCTGAGCAAGGCGATCGCGAAGGCCTCCTGGAAGAAGGGCGTCGTCCCGACCACCAGTCCGGAGACCACCACCCCGGTGCCCAGCACCACCGCCCCGAACAAGCCGGGCGGCGAGCTGCCGAACACCGGTGCCGAGGTTGCCGGTGCGATCGGCCTTGGCGTGCTGCTGCTCGGTGGCGGTGCCGCCACCCTGTTCCTGGTGCGCCGTCGTCGCCACAGCGCCTGATAGCACCTGAAAGCAGTACCTGAGCAACAGCCGGGGCCGCCTCCCGTGGGGGCGGCCCCGGTTTCGCTTTACACCCGTTCGGTCACGCTTCGTTGCAGAAGAGTTGAAGCCGAGTGACGAATGGAAGCACCGTTCGGTCCTCGGGTACGCTGCGTCATCGGCGCTGCCGTCAATTTGCCGGGTGGAGATGAACATTTCGGACAGCAACAGCGGTCAGGTCCGCACCGCAGGCTCGCTGCGACGCCTGCTGACCTGGCACGGGGAGCGGCCCGCGAGCCTGGAATCGGTGCGGCTGCTGGTCGATGAGCGCCTACGCGCCAAGGGCCGCCTCGCGGCCGCGGCCGATGGCGAGACCGAGGCGTACAACGTCGGTTTCGAACTGCTCGTGACCGAGGCGGGCGCGGTGAGCAGGCTGCTCATCAGCACCACCACCGCGAGCGAGGACCGCCAGCTATCCCTCCAGCGCTCCGACGACGGCTTCTGGTTCGCCGACCACGGCCAAGGCGCGCACCGCGCGGAGTTCGACGGCGCGGTGGATGTCGACGTCTACAACGCCGTGTTGTTCAACACGCCGCCGGTGCGGCGGCTGAACCTGCACCGCGAGCCCGGCGAGTACGAGCTGCCCGTGGTCTACGTCGAATTGCCAACCCTGCGCACGGAACTGGTCCGCCAGACCTACCGCACGGTGTCCGTCGACGCCGATGGCGCGGTGGTGAACTTCACCTCCGGCGAGTTCAGCGCCGACATCCGCTTCGACACCGACGGCGTCGTCGTGGACTACCCGGGTATCGCCCGCCGGATCTAGACCCCAGCGGACTTAGCGTCCTAAGTCAGGTCGGAACAGCGTCATTAAACGGACTTAGAACACTAAGTCCAGGTCTGGATATCCAGGCCGCCCGCCCTAGACGCGTACGGCGATGGCCATGCCCTGGCCGACGCCGACGCAGGCGGCCGCGATCCCGAGGCCGCCGCCGCGGGCTCGGAGGTGGCGGCACAGGTCCACGACCACCCGCGGCATCGAGGCGCCCAGCGGATGCCCGTAGGCGATCGCGCCGCCGTGCACGTTGACCCGCTCCGGGTCGATCTCGGGCAACTGGTTCAACACCGACAGCACCATCGCGGCGAAAGCCTCGTTGATCTCCCACAGGTCGACGTCCTCCGCGGTGGCGCCCAGTCGCTTGAGCAGCCTGCGGATCGCGGGCACCGGAGCGAGGGTGAAGCGCTGCGGCTCGTCGGCGGCCACCGCGCTGCCCAGCACCTCCGCCAGCGGCTCGATGCCCAGCGCCGCGGCCGCCGCCTCGTCGCCGACGAGCAGCGCCGCCGCCCCGTCGTTGAGCGGCGAGGAGTTGCCTGCCGTTACCGGGCCGTTCGCCGAGAAAGCCGAGGCCAGAGCGGCCAGCTTGCCCATGCTGGTGTCCGGCCGCACTGATTCGTCCCGGCGCACGGTGTTCCCATCGGCGATGGCCACCGGGAAGGCGAAGCCGTTGTGCACGCCCGCGTCCCACGCGGCCGATGCCCTGCGGTGTGAACGCAGCGCGTACTGGTCCATCTGCTCCCTGCCGATGCCCAGCCCGATCGCCACCTGCTCGGCGGCGAGCCCGAGCGGCACCGTCCACTCCGGTCGCATCCTGGGGTTGACCAGCCGCCAGCCCAGCGCGGTCGAGGCCACCTCCATCCGGTCCGGCATGGCCCGGTCGGGCCGCGGCATGACGAACGGCGCCCGGCTCATCCCTTCCACGCCGCCCGCGACAAGCAGCCCCGCATCACCCGAACGGATGGCACGGGCGGCCTGCACGATGCTCTCGCCACCGGAGGCGCACAGCCGGTTTACCGCGACACCGGGCACGGTGGGCGGCAGGCCCGCCAGCAGCGCCACCATCCGGCCGATGTTGCGGTTCTCCTCACCGGCGCCGTTGGTGTTGCCGTAGATGACGTCCTCGATGCTTCCCGGGTCCAGCGCGCCGGTGCCGTCCGGGCCGTGCCTGCGCAGCAACTCGGTCACCGGCAGCGTGGCGAGGTCGTCGACGCGGACACCGGACAGGCCGCCGCGGTAGCGGCCGAACGGCGTGCGGGCGGCATCCAGGATCAGCGCACGGGACATATGCCCATCGTGTCTCATCAACGCGGCCTGCGCCGCAAACTGTGTTACAGAAGTTAATAAGAACTGGCGGTTGCCGTCATATCTGTGATCTCCGTGATCCTTCCGCCCAGCTGACCAAGCTCCCGCAGCGAATCCAGCGCGTCCTCGGCCCGCAGGTCGATGGGGTAGGTCTCGGTCAGTGCGGTGCGCAGCTGCTCCAGCTCGCGGCGGGCCCAGTGGCCTGCGTCGATGGTGGCCCGCAGACCGCCCGTGGAGGCCAGCGAGCCGCGGGCGGCGCCCAGCCTGCCCAGCGCGTCGTCCAAGGCCTCCAGCAGCGAGTCGCGGTTGCCCTCGCACATCGCCCGAACCAGTTCGGGAGCACTGGCCGCGACGCGGGTGCCGTCGGTGAACGAGCCCGCGGCCAGCGCCAAAGCCAGCGCGCCGCCCTCGGCACCCACCGAGGCCAGGATCGCGGCGAGGATGTGCGGCAGGTGCGAGATGCGGGCCACCGCGAGGTCGTGCTCGGTGGCCGAGGTGGGCACCACGTACGCGCCGCAGTCGATGACGAGTTTGGCCAGGCCCGCCCACACCTCGATGTCGGTGTCCTTGTCCACGGTGAGCACCCAGGGCGCCTTGCGGAACAGCTCAACGGAGCCCGCCCGCCAGCCGGAGCCCTCGGTCCCCGCCATCGGGTGACCGCCGACGTAGCGGGTGCGGGGTGCGTAGCGGTGCACCATGTCGGCGACCGGGGCCTTCACGCTCACCACGTCGGTCAGCTTGCACTCCGGCGCGAGTTCGTTGACCAGGTGCAGCACGCTGGGCACCGAGGGCAGCGGCACGGCCATCACGATGATGGCGTCCTCGTCGGCGGCCCGGCCCACCGCGTCCTCCACGCTGGGTTTGACCGTGAAGCCGTCGGCGACCGCCGCGGCACCATCCGCGGTGGACTGGGCCGCTCCCCAGACTTGATAGCCCGCGGCCGATGCGGCACGCAGCACAGAACCACCGATAAGACCCAGGCCGACGACACAGACTCCAGACACGGGAAACATCATCGTTCATTCCGGCCCGGCCGGCAGCCGAAACCCGCCCTGAATCTTGTTGTCAGGTCGGGCAACCTTCGTCGAGTCATCGCCCGCCCGTCAGCGCGAATGCCGCGTAGACCGCCACCCCGTTGGTCATCGCCGATTCGTCGAAAAGCACCCGGTTGGAGTGATTGGCGGGCGCCGTTTCCGGGCTCGAGTTAGGCGGGCAGGCCCCGAGGAAGGCCATCGCCGCGGGCACCCTGGCCGCCACGTAGGCGAAGTCCTCCGCCCCCATCAGCGGGTCCGGCATCGGCTCCGCGTTGTTCGGCCCCAGCGTCCTGCGGGCCAGTTCCACCACCGCGGGCCCGACCTCGGCGTCGTTGACCAGCACCGGGTAACCCTTCTCGATCCGCACCGCCGCGGTGCAACCTCCTGCGAGCGCGGTGTGCTCGCAGACCCGCCGGATCTCTTCGTGCACCGTCGCCCTGGTCTGCTCGGACAGCGTGCGGATGGTGCCGTTGAGGGATGCGGTCTCCGGGATGATGTTGGAGGTGGTGCCCGCCACCAGCTGGCCGATGGTGACCACCGTCGGGTCGAAGACGCTGGTCCTGCGGGTCACCATGGTCTGCAGCGCGCCGATCATGGCGGCGGCCGCGGGTACCGGGTCGACAGCGTTGTGCGGAGCCGCGGCGTGCCCGCCGCGCCCGTGCACGACGACCCGCAGCACGTCCTGGGCGGCCATCATCGGCCCGGGACGGCTCTGCAGCAGCCCGGACCGCAGCAGCGAGGTCACGTGCAGCGCCAGCGCCCGGTCCACGGGTGCGCCCGCCGCCTCCAGCAGTCCTTCGTCCAGCATCAGCTTCGCGCCGTGATAGCCCTCCTCACCGGGCTGGAACATGAACACCACCCGCCCCGCCAGCCGTTCGCGCAGGTCACAGAGCAGGCGGGCGGCCGAGGCGAGCATCGCGGTGTGCATATCGTGGCCGCAGGCGTGCATGGTGCCCGGCACCTCGGAGGCGAAACCCAGCCCGGTCTCCTCCAGCAGCGGCAGCGCGTCCATATCGCCCCGCAGCAGGATCGTCGGCCCCGGCAGGCCGCCTTCCAACACCGCCGTCACCGAGCTCAGGCTCTCGCCGGTGGTGATGCGCAGCGGTAGGTCGCGCAGCGTGTGCAGCAATGCGGCCTGGGTGACCGGCAGCCGCAGCCCCTGTTCGGGGTGCCGGTGCAGTGCGCGGCGCAACGCGACGGTGCGTGGTTGCAGCGCGTGCGCGGCGTTGACGAGTTCAGGCAGACCCGGGGTGGCTGTGGCGTTACTCATAATGGTGATCCTGGCATCCAGACGGCGCGCCTTTCCGGTGAAACTTTCGTCTTTCGGCGCGCGGGCATACCGTTACCCCATGGCGGTGCAGCAGCAGGTACGTGGCCTCGCTGTGGCGGTGACCCGTGAAGAGGGACGTTGGAAGTGCGTCCCCCTCGATGGTGACGCGCTGCAGACGCTGGATTCGGCCATCACGGCGTTGCGACGCGTCCGTAGCGTCGGCGCCCTGTTCGCGATGTTGGCCGTCGACGACGAGTTCTTCGTGTTGATCAGACCGATCCCCGGCGGGGTGGATCTGCTGCTGTCGGATTCGGCGGCGGCGCTGGACTACGACGTGGCGGCCGATGTGCTCGACCTGCTGCGCGTTGAGCCGCCGGATGAGGACGACGCGGAGGTCTGGCCTGCGGGTGACCTCGCGATCCTCGCCGACCTCGGCCTTCCCCCGGATGAGTTGCAGGTCATCATCGACGAGATCGACCTGTTCCCGGACGAGCAGTTGGAGATGATCGCCCAGCGCTGTGGGTTCGCCGACGTGCTCCGGCCGGAGCTGGAGAAACTCCTGACGTGAAACCCAGCCCGGCCGACCTGGCCGCCATGCGCGCCGCACTGGACGCGGCAGGCGAGGCCGGGCGATCCGGCGACGTCCCGATCGGAGCCGTGGTGCTCGCCCCGGACGGCCGGGTCCTGGCCACCGCCCACAACGCCCGCGAGGCGGCGGCCGATCCCACCGCCCATGCCGAGGTCCTCGCCCTCCGCGCCGCGGCCAAGGCCTTCGGCGACGGCTGGAGGCTGGCGGGCTGCACCCTCGCCGTGACCCTCGAACCCTGCACGATGTGCGCGGGAGCCCTGGTCCTGGCGCGAATATCGCGCCTGGTCTTCGGCGCGTGGGAACCCAAGACCGGCGCCGTCGGCTCGCTGTGGGACGTGGTCCGCGACCGCAGACTCAACCACCGCCCCGAGGTCATTGGCGGCGTCTTGGAGCAGGAGTCCGTGGCCCTTCTGGACGCCTTTTTCGCCGCCCATCGGCCGAACGAGTGAACTGAGTCACACTCGGCATAACGATTCAACCGGGTGGGGCATCCGAGGTTCGAGAGCGGCCGGTATTCCGACCGGAACCGCAGGACGGAAGGAACCAACCGTGAGCGTTTTCGACAAGGCGAAGGCTGAGGCGCAGGAAGCCATCGGCAAGGTGAAGGAAGCTCTCGGCAAGTCCACCGACAACGAGCGACTCGAGGCTTCCGGCAACAAGGACCAGGCTGTCGGCGGCGTGAAGTCCGGTTACGAGGACGCCAAGGACAAGGCCGCGGGCGTGGTCAACGACGCGAAGGACCGCCTCAAGGGCAACCGCTGAGCCCTGGCGAAATAGGAGCGTGACCGTCGGCTAAGCTGACCGGCGGTAGCGTGTCCGAGCGGCCGAAGGAGCGCGCCTCGAAAGCGCGTGAGGGTTCACGCCCTCCGTGGGTTCAAATCCCACCGCTACCGCCAGCATTTCCGAAACGCCGATCACCGACCACGGTGATCGGCGTTTCGCATTGAGACATGTGGTTCTTTCCCCGTTCATCGATCTGCGCGACGATCGCGTCGGCTTGTGTCTCTGGGGAAGGACCGACGTGACGATCTCAAGATCCATGCTGGCCGCGGTGGTGGTGCTCGGCTCGGCCGTGGTGCCCGCGAGCGCCGAGGAACCGGTGCGGATTCACGACATCCAGGGCACCACCAGGGTGTCCCCGCTGCTGGGCAAGGCCGTGACGGCGGTGCCCGGCGTGGTGACCGCGGTCCGCCCCTTCGGCTCATCGCCGGGCTTCTGGTTCCAGGACCCTCAGCCCGACGGCGACCCGGCGACCAGCGAAGGCCTGTTCGTCTACACCCCCAAGACCACGCTCACGGTCAAGCCCGGTGACGCGATCACGGTGTCCGGCAAGGTCGCCGAGTACTACTCGCTGGGCAGCGGCGAGAACGCCCAGTCCACGCCGACACAGTCGATCACCGAGCTGACCGGCGCCCAGTGGACGGTGCTGTCCGCGGGCAACCCGGTGCCCGCCCCCGAACTGTTGAAGCCCGACACCGTGCCCGCGTCGCACGCCCCGGACGCCAAGGGCGGCAACATCGAACCGCTGTCCCTCCGCCCGAGCGAGTACGCGTTGGACTACTACGAGTCCCGCGAGCACATGCTGCTGGAGATCCGCGACGCCCGCGTGGTCGGCCCGACGGACGACTTCAACGCCCTGTGGGTGACCTCCAAGCCCGAGCAGAACCCCACCCCGCGCGGCGGCACCGCCTACCTGAGCTACGACCAGCCCAACACCGGCAGGCTGAAGGTCGAATCCCTCATCCCGTTCGCCCAGCGCCCCTTCCCCAAGGCCAACGTCGGCGACCGCCTCCGCGGCATCACCGCGGGCCCCCTGGACTACGTCCGCTTCGGCGGCTACTCCCTCCAGGCAAGCACCCTAGGCGAGCACATCGACAACGGCCTGGCCCGCGAGACCACAAAGCCGCCACACCCCATGCAACTAGCGGTGGCCACCTACAACGTGGAGAACCTCTCCGCCAAGGACACCCAGGCCAAGCTCGACCGCCTGGCCGAAGGCGTGGTCCGCGGCCTGGCAAGCCCCGATGTGGTTGCGCTGGAGGAGATCCAGGACAACACCGGCCCCACCAACGACGGCACGGTCGCCGCCGACCAAACCCTGCGCCGCTTCACCGACGCCATCACCGCCGCGGGCGGCCCCGCCTACGAGTGGCGTCAGATCGACCCCGAGAACAACAAGGACGGCGGCCAACCCGGCGGCAACATCCGAGTGGCCTTCCTCTTCAACCCCAAGCTCGTGTCCTTTGTAGACCGCCCAGGCGGCACCGCGACCACCCCGGTGGACGTCGTCCGCGACCGCGGCCGCGCCGCCCTCACGGTGTCCCCCGGCCGAGTAGCCCCCGCCGACCCCGCCTGGGACTCCAGCCGCAAACCCCTGATCGGCGAGTTCCGCTTCCACGGCCGCACCGTCTTCGTAATCGCCAACCACTGGACCTCCAAGGGCGGCGACCAGGCCCTGCACGGCCGCTTCCAGCCCCCCAACCGCGTCTCGGAAATCCAGCGCCAACGCCAGGCCGACGTGCTCAGGGCCTTCCTGCTCAAGCTCCGCGAGGTAGACCCCAAAGCCACCACGCTCGTGGTCGGCGACCTCAACGACTACCTGTTCTCACCCGCCATCCGCACCCTGCTGGGCGACAACCTCCTGAAGTCCCCCATGGCGGACTTACCCCCCGGCGAGCAGTACAGCTACGTCTTCGAAGGCAACTCCCAGGCCCTGGATCACATCCTGCTCAGCCCCAACCTGACCCGCCACGACTACGACATCGTCCACACCAACGCCGAATTCCACGACCAGGCCAGCGACCACGACCCCCAGATCATCCGCTTCCGCCCCCGCAGCGGCATCGACCCCATCGACCAGGTCGAAGACAAGCTGTGCAGGCAAATCGGCTGCTGATCAGACGAACGGCGTGATGTCCACCCCGGCGTCCAAGAGGGCGACGCGGATCGAGCGGGCCATGGCGACCGCGCCCGGAGTGTCGCCATGGACGCAGAGGGATCGGGCCGGGACCGGGACGGTGCCGCCGTCAATGGCGGTGACCTGCTGTTGGGTGGCCATGGTGACCGAACGACGGGTCACCGCGTCCACGTCGTGGATAACCGCGCCCTCCAGCGAACGGGAGACCAACTCGCCGGTGGGGGTGTAGGCGCGGTCGGCGAAGGCCTCGGGGACGGTGGTGAGGCCTTCCTGTTCGGCGAGGGCGAGGAGTTGGGAGCCGGGGAGGCCGAGCAGCGGCAGCGCGGGGTCGTAGCGCTTCACTGCGTCGACCACAGCGGCGGCTTGGACGGCGTCGCGGACGCAGCGGTTGTACAGCGCGCCATGGGGTTTGACGTAGCTGACGCGGATGCCCGCCACGCGGCAGAAGGCCTCGAGGGCGCCGATCTGGTACAGCACGTCGTTGGTCAAGTCGGCGGGTGGCACGTCGATGGCGCGGCGGCCGAAACCCGCGAGGTCGCGGTAGCCGACCTGGGCGCCGACCACCACCCCGCGCTCGGCGGCCTGCGCGCACACCCGGCGCAGGATGGTGGGGTCGCCGCCGTGGAAACCACAGGCGACGTTCGCGCTGGTCACGATGTCCAGCAGCGCCTCGTCGTCGCCGAGCGTCCAGATGCCGAAGCCCTCGCCGAGGTCGCTGTTGAGGTCGAGAACGGGCATAACGGGCTCCATCAGCGGTCGGTGTACCAGGTCGTCAGGTCGCTGGCCTTGTCGACGGGAAAGCGGGTCTCGTTGCGGGCGATCTTGGCGGTGGCGGCCTCGTGCAGGTCGATCCCGCACACCTCGGCCAGCCGGATCAGGTAGAGCAGCACATCGGCGCACTCGTCGGCCAGCCGCTCACGCAGATTGCCGTCGGCGAGTTCGCTCTGCACCTGCTCGTCGGTGAACCACTGAAGCTCGGTGACCAACTCGCCCGTCTCCCCGGCCAGGGCCATCGCGAGGTTGCGTGGGGTGTGGAAGCGCTGCCAGTCGCGCGCTTCGATGAAGGCGCGCTGCGCCGCGGCCAGGTCCTGGATGCTCGACACCTGCCCCAGCCTAGAGAGACAAGAACGCCCGCCGCCAAAGGGCGACGGGCGTTTCCGCTGGTGGCGGAGGATGCGGGATTTGAACCCGCGAGGGCTTTAACACCCAACACGATTTCCAATCGTGCGCACTAGGCCACTATGCGAATCCTCCGCCGAGGAGGGTACCGGATGGGTGGTTGACCAGCCAAAACGGCTGGTAGGCCTAGGTGCTGGTTGATCGTCGTGAGCAAGCACACCGCTTGGTGACAACACGATTGCTGACGTTGTGACATGGCGAATACCAGCATGAACACGGCCATCGATCTCGCGGGGCTCGCGCCTGCGGGCAGCAGCGCCACCGAGGCGCCCTCGATCGCCCACGAGAACAGCTCCCACACTGACACGTCGAACGAGGACGGGGTCTTCGGCAGGATCACGTCGCCGGGTCCGATGGCCACCCCGGTCTCGATGGTGGCAGCCGATGTCACAGGCTGCCACCCACGGGGCGGGGTCAATGCGCGGACACGGCTTCCACCGGGGCGGGGGCCCGGCGGACCAGTAGCGAGGCGAACGCCGCCACCACGGCGATCACGCCGCCGACGGCCATCGCGGTGGAGAAGCCGTCCATGAACGCGAGCCTGCCCGCCGACCGCGCCGCCTCCGCGAGCGTTTCGGAGGCGCCTGCGGGTACCGGGGCGAGGCCTTGGGCGACATCGTGGCGGGCGTGGCTCAGCTGTTCCGCCTGCTGCTCGCCGATGCCTGCCGCCGTGTAGTGGCCGGTCAGGACGCGGCCGACGGTGGCGGAGACGATCGCGCCG
The DNA here is from genome assembly GCF_056323685.1 of Actinorectispora metalli. NCBI lineage: Bacteria > Bacillati > Actinomycetota > Actinomycetes > Pseudonocardiales > Pseudonocardiaceae > Actinorectispora > Actinorectispora metalli. The sequence continues at coordinate 2,073,404 of NZ_JBREYE010000001.1, read as the reverse complement.
AGCACCGCGGTGCCGAACACGCCGCCCAGCTCGACCGCGGTCTGCTGCAACCCGCCCGCGACACCTGCGAGCTGCTCGGGCGCGTGCCCGATGATCGCGTCGGTGGCGGCGGTGAGCAGGAAGGCGAACGCCGTGCCGATGAGCACGAACCAGGGCCAGATTGCCAGGTAGGACGAGTCGACGTCGATCGCGGCCAGCCCGAACAGGGCGACGGCGGTGAACACCATGCCGAGGCCGAGTGGCACCCGAGGTCCGAAACGCGCGGTGAGGGAGCTGCCGATGGGCGAGGCCACCATGAACATCGCGGTCATCGGCAGGATGCGCAGTCCGGCGTCGACGGGGCTCATCCCACGTAGCTGCTGCAGGTAGAGCGCGACGAAGAAGACGGTGCCCCAGATGGCGAGGAAACCCAGCACCAGCACCACGGTGGCCGCTGACAGCGAGACGGAACGGAACAGCCGCAGCGGCAGCAGCGGGTACCGGACGCGCTGCTCCCACCACACGAACGCGGTCAGCGTGACGGCGGCGATCACGATGGACCCCAGCGGCAGCGCGGCGACGAAGCCGTGCTTCTCCGCCTCGATCAAACCGTAGATCAACGCGAACAGTCCGACCGTCAGCAGCACCGTGCCGAGCCAGTCGAAGGCCTGGGTGCGGGCCTCTTCGTCACGGGATTCGCTGATCGCCCAGAGCCCGATGACCACGGCCAGCAGGCTGATCGGGCCGTTGATGTAGAAGATCGACTCCCAGTTGACGTGCTCGACGAGCAGGCCGCCCACGATCGGACCGCCCGCGATGGCGAGACCCGCCGTGGCGGCCCAGATTCCGATCGCCCGGTTGAGCTGGGCGGCGGGGAAGGCGTTGCGCAGCACCGCCAGGCCCGCGGGTTGCAGCAGCGCGCCCGCGATGCCCTGCACGATGCGCCAGAAGATGACGGCGGCGAGGCTGTCGGACAACGCGATCAGCACGGAGGCGACGGCGAAGCCTCCGACGCCGATCAGGAACACCTTCTTGCGGCCGAAGATGTCGGCCAGCTTGCCCGCGGGGATCAGGGTGACCGCGAGGCCGAGCAGGTAGCCGTTGGTCACCCACTGCAGGCCTGCGAGGTCCGCGTGCAGGTCGGCGGCGATCGCCGGGTTCGCCACCGAGACGATCGTCATGTCCAGGCTGACCACCATCGCGCCGAGGGCGACGGCGATCAGTGCCATCCAGGGCCTGCTGCTCATGGCCTTCGGCGGTGCGGGTTCGGCAAGGGATTCGGCGATGTTCGCCGTGTTCGACATCGGAAGCCTCCGTCAGCGGTGTGTGCGATCCGGGCGTCAAACTGTCACTACATGACACTTGCTGTCAAGTGACGAGTTTCTTAACGCGACGTTTGTCTGGCCTGGAAATTCGTCACAACGAGCCTTGTGATCTCCGTGTGCACGACTACGCTGCGGATATGGAGACGACCGGGGAGCTCGGCAGGCGCGAACGCAAGAAGCAGCGCACGCGCGACGACCTGGCCAAGGCCGCCTTCCGGCTGTTCCAGGAGAAGGGATTCGAGGCCACCACGGTGGAGGAGATCGCCGATGCGGTGGACGTCTCCTCACGGACCTTCTTCCGCTACTACGCCTCCAAAGAGGACGTCGTGCTCGCCTACCAGGAGGAGGAGCACGAGGCGCTGATGGCCGCGCTTGCCGAACAGCCCGCGGATTCGCCCGTGGTGACGGCGCTGCACCGGGCCGCGGTGACTGTGATGCGGGCCTGCGAGGACGGCGAATACGGCTTCGACGCGGAGCGGTTCAACTACATCCAGCGCCTGATGGAGAGCAACCCCGCCGTGCTGGGCCGCAGCCTGGAACGCGGCCAGGAGAAGCATGCCCAGGTCATCGGCGCGATGGCCGAGCGGATGGGGGTCGACTCGGCGACCGACGTGCGGCCGCATGTGGCCGCGAGGGCGCTCACCTACGCCTACCGCAGCGCCTTCGACGTATGGAGTACGAAGGCGCTGCGGGCGGAGCGTTTCTCTGACGTCCTCGACGAGGTGTTCACCATCATCGAGGAGGGCGTGAACTACCCCGCGGGCTGATTACCCGCGGCCCGCCGACCTGGCGAGAGCCTGCTCGATGCGCTCGGCGATGTCCTTGGCCGCCGCGGTGTCGACGGACTTGAAGCCGCGGTGCATCTTGTGCAGCCGGGTGCGGACCCGCTCCGATGCCAGGTGCTGTCCGAGGTCGAGGCCTCGGTGGGCGACCTCCGCGGCTCCCTCGACCTCGCCCCGCGAGAAGCGGGCTCCGGCCAGGGAGAGAGTGTGCAGCAGGCGGTCGCGCGGCGGCCCGTCGTCGAACAGCTCCAGCCCCCTGGCGAGGTCCTTCTCCGCGCAGTCGGGCCAGCGCAGTTCGAGCCACGACCGTCCCGCGTCCGCCGCGAACACCGCTGGGGTGACCCATTTCGCCCAGGTGGGCCGAGGGTTGCGCCTGCCATCCTCGAAAAGACTCTCCGCGGCGGTGAGCGCGTTCCCGCAGGCCACTTCCTCACCCAGCGCCGCATGCGCTCGAGCCTGCCTGGTGGCGAGGAGTGCCGCCACGATGCCGGGCTCCTCCGCGCGGATTCCATCGCGGGCAATGCGATTCAGCCGCAGCGAATGCTGACCTCGGCCCAGCCATGCGGCGCTGTAACCGAGGCAGGACAGGATATAGGCGCCGAGCAGCCGTTCACCGCAGATATGCGCCGCCCGCAGGCCGATGAGCAGATAGCGTTCACTGCGGGGATGGTCGCCGAGATCCGCGGCCAGCCAGCCCGCCAACTGGGCGAGCTCGGCGACCGCCCGGTAAAGGCGCAGTCCGTTTTCCCTGTTGTAGGAGCCATCCCTGGCCAGTCCCGCGGCCCACCACAGGTCTTGGACGACCCAGTCGAGAATGAGTGGTCCGCCGCAGTTGTCATCGAGTTGTCTGAGCTGCGTTATCCGGCATTCGAGGGTCTCCACCACACTGGTGCCGACATCCTGGCCACCAGTGCGCGGCCGGAACGGCCGCTGATCCGAGGTGAGCCAGTCGACCGCGGCGGCGATGACCACACCATCGGGCAACGGTTCGACCGGCGGTGGGCCGGGTGCGGTGAAGATGGTCGCGCAACGCCATATTCCTTCCGCACTCCATGGCGCGTCCCAATTCTCGATCTCTTTTTCGCCCCCGCTGCTTTCCTCGGCGAACTTGTCCGGCCAGAGTTCCTCGACTGTCACTCTTTCCCGAAGTTGCTCGGAAAGAAGCTCGGCGACCACGGATGGCATTTCACCGCGGGGAAATGCGCCTTTCAACCAGTGGTAAGGAGCCTTGGAGCTGACGGTGCCAGCTCCCCAGGTCCGATTGATCTCCCTGGCCAGCCTCTCCGGAGACCATCCCAGTCGGTCGAGGAAAACCGCCAGTAAAGGAACTTTCTCTAAGACGTCCACTTTGACCTTATCCCCCGGATACCGCTTGCTGGTGGCGATGTCAGGATGCCACAGCCTAAAACGCGAAGATGCTTCTGTGGAGCTTCTCACGCAGCCCAAAGAATACGTGCATAACCCTATCCTTCCCGATCAGGGGGGAACAATCCGGGCGAATGTTCGCACAATGCATTGAGGAAATCGGGAAAAGCATGTTTGCTCGCCGGAGATCTCCAAGGCTCACCTGATGTCGGGGCGCTATGCCGCTGTCGGCTGGTTTTCGGGTTTTCGCCCGCGTAGCCGGGACCCCTGGCATGCTGTCGGGGCAACTGTGTGCCGGATCGAGGAGCGACTGTGTCTGCCGACTTGGAACGGCTTGCCGCCGAGTTCGAGAAGTTCCAGGCCAAGATCAAGCAGGCCGAGGTGAAGTTCAGCGGCGTTGGGGATATGCAGGAGCGGCTGGGGGAGTTGCAAGCGGTCGCGACCTCGCCGGACCGCACTGTGCGGGTGGTCGCGGGTGCCGGGGGCGCGGTGTTGGATCTTCAGCTCAGCCCGGACGCGGTGCGTCAGCCCGCGCCCGCGCTGGCCGCCACGATCATGGCGACGCTGCGGGAGGCGGTTGCCGAGGCTGTGCGCAAGCAGGCGGGCATCGTGGATGAGACGGTCGGTGAGGCGTTTGGCCTCAACACCGCCGATCAGGTTCGGCAGGCGCAGGCCGAAGCGTTGGGAACCGCGACGCAGGAAACGACGTCTCATCACGGTCGGCAGGCGCCGGAGTCGAAGCGGGCCGCGGCGCGGGACGACGACGAGTACTTCGACGACTACAGCATCTATGGCGACAAGCCGCGATTCTGAGGGCGGGACCGATGACCAGCTCCGAAAAGATCGACGTCTACATACCGGCGCTGAAGTCCTATGCGAGCCAACTGGGTTACTACCAGTCCGAGGCCGACAAGTTCGGCAGGCTCGTTGATGAGGCCGATGTGACCAATGAGGCCTGGGGCGTCATGGGGGCCTTCGCCAAGGGCGCCTACACAGAGCGGCTTGGTGATCTGCGGGAGTTGCTGGCTGCGATGAAGGAGGGCGTTGACACGCTGTCCGACAGGATGCTCGACACCGCCACCAACTATCAGAACGCCGAGGACGGTGCGGTGATCAGGTTCGGAGGGACGCCATGACCGAGCCGAAGCAGAGCATCGCCGACGCGCTCGGCACCTCCGACTACGACGAGAGCTTCGGCGCCAACGCCGACCGTGCGGCCAAAAAGACGCCGATCCTCGGTGATGCCTATAAGGCGGGCAAGTCCATCTCCGCGCACGCCCAGGAGCTTGGTCAGGCCGATGATGTCGGCGACCTGGCCGCGGCGGGCGGCAAGCTGGTGGGGGACGGGGCGTCCTTCGTGAGCGGCGCCGCGATGGACGTGACCACCTTCGTGATGGACCCGATCGGCTGGCTGGTCAGCAACGGGCTGAACATCCTGCTCGAGCTTGTCCAGCCGTTGCAGGACGCGTTGCATCAGGTCAGTGGCGACGGTCCGGCCATCGGGCACGCCTCGGACAACTTCGTCAGCATGGCGCAGGGCTTCGTCGCGTTGGCCGAGGACTTCGAGAAGACCGGCGACAGCGCGCTGAAGGAGTGGGTGGACGCGGCAGGCGCCGAGGCGCGCAAGGTGTTGGCGGAGTTCTCCACCGGCATCCGCGGTGTCGGCTCGGCCGCGGGCTCGGTCGCCGAAGTTCTCCAGATGTGGTCGATGGTGATGGTGGTCATCGAAGAGGTGATCAAGGCCATCATCTCCGAGTTGGTGTCCTGGCTGATCACCATCTGGCTGCCCGCGCTGGCCGCGTCGGTGATCTCCTTCGGCAGTTCGGTCGCGGCGGCCATGACCGCGTCCGTGGCCAAGGCGGCCAGTGTCTTCCAGAAGGTCACCAGGTACCTGGGCAAATTCGGCAAGCTGCTGGACGAGTTCATGGCGTTCCTGGCGAAGTTCACCGAGAAGACCATGACGTTCGCGAACAAGCTCAACATCGGCAAGACGGTCAAGGCGGGCGAACGGAGTATGCCGCTGATCGGCAAGGTCGCTGACCAGGATGTGTTCATGCCCAGCCGCCGGGTGATCACCACCGCCTTCGGCACTCACGCCGGGGTCGGTCCGCTGGCTACCGGTGTCGGTATCAAGGCAGGCGCCGGGGCTGCGAAGGGCGTGGGCAAAGAGGTCAACGCGGAACGGCGCGAGGACGGGCCGATGTTCAACAAGAGCGGCATCGGCGGCGACCACAGCGTGGACGAGACCCGCGACAACCTGGACATCTAGCCGTGGTTGCACCGAATCCTGAATTCCGTCCCCTGGTGCGCGCCCTGGTCGAAGGCCAGTGGCGCGAACCGGTGGTCGCGATCCACTTGGGCGATGTTGGCCCCGATTTCTTTGTGCCCGGCAGGCGCAGCGACGGCACGATCAAGGGCCAGCGCCTGATCCGCCGGTTCTTCTGGAACCTCATTCGCATCCCGTTCGAAGTCGCGATGCGGGTCGTGCTGACCGTCGCTGGCGGCGTGATCGCCAGTGGTTCTTTTCGGCAGGGCTCCGTGCGGGGGCCGGAGAACGCCCAAGCGCTCGGGTTGGTTGATGCGGCGATGGCGGCGGAGAACCCGTGGCTGGTGTACTCGGCCTCGCACGTCGGCGTGGTCGACACGGGCCCGAGCCTCGGCGCTCCAGCCGACAATCCGCCGCCCAAACTGGTTTGGCATGAGGTGGCGCCGCACGCACCTCAGGTCAGTCCCCACAAGCACGCACTGATTTGGCCCGACAAGTCGGAGTTCCGCTTCGACGTCAGCCATGAGGAACTACGCATTCTCAAGCAGTCCTGACCGACCGGGCGGCGGGGAATCGGTTCGTCAACGGGTGGGTAACGGGGCGGGTGAGGGCGCAATGTTCCTCGTTCGCGGGGCGACTCAGCACTCGTAGCTGTTCGCGCGGCGCGAGGGGGCGGCATGGGTTCGGAGATGCAGTGGGGCGGGGAACATCGGTTCGACGTGCTGATGGAAATCGCGGGGGTGCGGGCGCGGATCGAGCAGGCGGCCCAGTTTGCCCCGAAGGCGATGTCGCTCCGCGAATTTCTGGGGCCGGGTGCTGGCCTGGTTGGCGCCGTTGGCGGCGCTGCGGGCACCGTGGTGGCCGCGGCTGGGGTTGCGAGTGATTTGGCGGGATATCAGCTTTACAAGGCGCTTGGTGTGCGGACTGGGAAGACTCGTTCCAGGACGTTCGCCAAACCGGTGGGTGAGGTTATGGTCGCCCTGCTGTGTGCGTTGGCCCGCAACGGAACTCCGTGGAACCGGGTGGTGCAGGCGGTTGACGGGTGCCTGTTCGAGGCGCGGCTGCCGAGGTCCATCCTGACCTATCCGGGCGTCATCACCACCGTGGTCGCGGGCGATTCGCGCAGTACGGAGGTTCAGATCGCGATCCAGATCCGGGGCTCGGGCGTCGATTGGGGGCGCAGCAACCGGGTGATCAACACGCTGTTGGCCGACGTTGCGCGAGATGTCGGGCTCGCTTAGCGGCGTCCCCACTCCGAAGGGTGATGGATGTGCCGTTGGGTGTCGGGGTGGGTATATGAGGTGGCAGAGGGGTGACCAGGGGAGGTCCAGTGACTCGCCACCTTTTTGCTGTCGTGGCGGCAGCTGTCGCGTTGACGCTGTCGGGTTGTGAGGGGAAGCCGCCGGAGCAGCCCGCGCCTGCGCCGTCGAGTGAGCCCGCGCCGACGAGTTCGGAGGTGGCCGCCGAGGTGGAGTTGCCTGCGATGGAGGGGAAGAACGGGCAGCTTGCGGCGGAGGAGTTGAAGGAGTTGGGGCTTACCGGGGTGACCTATGCGTCGGCTGATCCTGAGGACAAGATTCCGCTGAAGTACAGCAATTGGCGGGTGCTCAGTATTGAGCCCGCGCCGGGGACGCGGGTGGCGAAGGATGCCACGGTTGTGGTGACGCTGACTAAGAAGCGGTGACTTCTCGTTTGTCCAGGTTCATGGCCAGGAGGCTGACCAGGTCGTAGGAGATGTTGGCGGCGGCTATTGAGGTGATTTCGGCGTGGTCGTAGGGCGGGGCTACCTCGACGACGTCGGCGCCGATGATGTTGAGGCCTGCCAGGCCGCGGAGGATTTCCAGGAGTTCTCGGCTGGTCATGCCGCCTGCTTCGGGGGTGCCGGTGCCGGGGGCGTGGGCGGGGTCCAGGACGTCGATGTCGATGGAGATGTAGGTGGGGCGGGCGCCGATTCGGGTGCGGAGCATGTCGGTGATCTCGTCTACGCCTCGGCGTAGGACGTCGGCGGAGGTTGCGATGCCGAAGCCCATGCGGCGGTCGTCTTCCAGGTCTTTGCGGCCGTAGAGGGAGCCTCGGATGCCGATGTGGGAGAGGGCTTCGGTGTCGAGGAGGGATTCTTCGTGGGCTCGGCGGAAGGGGGAGCCGTGGTTGTAGGGCTGCTTGAAGTAGGTGTCCCAGGTGTCGAGGTGGGCGTCGAAGTGGAGGAGGGCTACCGGGCCGTGTTGGCGGGCGTGGGCACGCAAGAGCGGAAGGGAGATGGTGTGGTCGCCGCCGAGGGTCACCAGAGCTGAGCCGGTGTCGAGGATGTCGTTGGCGGCGGCTTCGAGGGTTTCGACGGCTTCGGGGAGGTTGATGGGGTTGAGGGCGATGTCGCCGCCGTCGGCGACTTGGAGGTTGGCGAAGGGCTCGAGGTCGAGGGCGGGGTGGTAGGTGCGGAGTTGGCGGCTGCCCTCGCGGATCGCGCGGGGGCCGAAGCGGGCGCCGGGGCGGTAGGAGGTGCCGCCGTCGAAGGGGACGCCGATCACAGTGATGTCGGTGTGGTCCACCTGGTCGGTGCGCGGGAGGCGGGCGTAGGTCGCTTCGCCCACGTAGCGTGGAGATCGACTGCTGTCGATCGGGCCTGTCGGCTTCGTCACCTGATCGAGGGTAGGGCGGTGGGTAGCGTGGGCGGTAAGAGTTTTCGCGACGTGGGGGAGCGGACGTGGCTGGGTGTCGGGATTGTCGGACGTGCACGATGCCGCCGCTGGTCAGGGGACTGCGGTGGTTGGTCTATGCGTGGCCGGGGTTCATCGTTCGGGGGATCGCGCTGAGAAGTTGCCCCCAGTGCAACCACGTACTCCGAAGGCACCAGACGAGGTCGGACGGCAGCTTCAAGGACTGAATTCACCGGACCTTGCCGCCGCCAGGAACCGAGACATGGGCTGAGCAGCGAAAAGGAGGGTTGGTCCGGAAGGGCTCTTCGAGTCACGGATCGCGGCCCCACCCCTGAAGCGAGCCAGCTCTACGCAGTCCGATCTCTCAGGGCTCCGAGTGCTCTTCCGCCAGGTCAGACGGGCGTCCGTCGGCAACATCGCGTTCCTCCTGAGGCTCGCTCATGCTGCCTGCGAGTCTACTAATCAGCTCGCGTGAGTCGCTCTCGGTAAGGGCGACGTTGTCGAATGACCTCAGGATTCTGCGGTAGACAGCGACATCGGATGGCTTTTCGAAAAAGAGCGAAGAGATCGTGGACTCCAGGTATGCGACCGGATCAACCTCGGCGTACTCGAAGAGTTGGAAGGGACCACCGCTACCGGCGTGCGCTTCGTCAGTGATCACTCGCAGCGTGATGTTCGGCCGCACGGAGAGACGCAGTAGATGATGAAGCTGCTCCGACATCACTTGTTTGCCGCCGACTTCGGCGCGAAGGATGGGCAGATGCAGGAAAAACGTGTGGTTTCCTGCGTGAGGCATGTTGAGAAGCGATTGCCGTTCGCGGCGCGCGGCGAGACGTTCTTCGTGGCATTCGGGTGGAACGATGGGTGATGCTTCGAGCAACGCCCGAAAGTAGTCCGAGGTCTGCAACAACCCAGGCAAGACCACGCATTGGAAGCAGTAGTGCTGTGCCGCCGAGCACTCGTGGTCGAAGAATCTCTGCATGTCGCTGGGCAGGTCGGTCTCGTGCCGCTGCCACCAATCCCGTTCGTTAGCGTGGCGGCAGAGTTCCATCAGTCGCTCGCGCTCGGAGCCGACCACGCCGCAGACGACCAACACAGCGGACACGTTTTCCGTGTTGAAGCCTTGGGTGCAGTTGATCAACTTGCTGACCTTGGTCTTCTCCCAACCGGTCGCCTCGATGATGTCGTTGTTCTTCACGCCCGCTTTCTTCATGGCCTTCTTCAAGGCTGCGCTGAGCTCCCGTGCCCGAACCGTGCGTGCCCTCTCCACCATGGAAACCATCTTGGCGGAAGTGGACCGAATCATTCGATGACGCGACGAACATTCATTCGAAGGGAGCTTGGGTGCTGGGCACAGCAACTGATTTTCTGTAGCCATGGAAGGTCGGGCGTTCTTGTGGGTGCCGGTGGCGAAGGCCCGGCATGCCATTCCAGTTCAGCAGGTGCTGACGTTGGCCGGTGAGAAGGTGAACCTTCTCGAGCACAAGCCGGTCGACCTCGAATGGCTCTGGCCTACTTGCCCGAAGTGCTGGGAAGAGAGCAAGAAGCTCTCCTCGTAACACTCGGCCTTCCAAGCCCCGGCGGGTGGCGCACTTCCCCCGACGCGCGCCACCCGCCGGTTCCAGTTCAGGCCTAGGCCTCGTGGCGGCCGCTGACCTTGTTCACCGTGACGCCGACGGTTGCCGCGGTGCGGGGCACGCGAGCGGGAGCGTCCATGCCGAAACGTGTCAGCCGACCGGGTTAAAGCCTGACCCCGAACCGAGATTTCACCACCCGATGGCGCAAACCAGCTTCTGATATTCGGGTGTGAGCGGCATGCTGTCCGCCATGGGAAAGGCCGGATGCCACGTCCTCGTCCAGAACCGGGACGCCGAAGCCGTTGCCGCACTGCTCAATGGCAGTTTGGGCGAGCGGAGACTCGCCCTCCCGGAGGCGGACTGCCTCGGCGCGCGTTGGCCCTCGATCGCTGCCACCGCCACGGGGTGGACGGTGCTGATCGACCCGCACTTCGAGTTCGGTGACGCGGATGAGCAGCTTCGGGCCTGCTCGGCGGGCACCAGGATCGCCCGCATCCAATGGATCGAGGCGGAACTCTTCAGCCACGCCACCGTGTGGACCGACGGCGAACCGGACTGGGAGACGTCCTTCGACATGGCCGATGACGACCTGTCCGCCGACGAGGGCTTCCCCTACGACCCGGCCGAACTCACCAAGGATGTCGTCGACCAGCTTGAGGCCTGGTACCAGGTCTCCCTCGTCGCGGTGCACCGGCTGACCGGCTGGCTCGCGCCCGCACCCGGTGAAGACCTGCGCTTCACCGAGTTCCTCTACAACCGTTCCGCTGCCATCAAATCAGTGGTCGCCGAAGCGCTGACGGCCCGGAACTTCGCCCTGGCGGGCTCAGCGCAGTGACTGGCGGCGGAGGTAGGTGAAGGAGCGCAGCACCGCCTCCACCGGGCCGATGCTGAAGTGCCGCAGGTAGAGGTTGCTCCAGGCGACCTGCACCACGTAGATCGCGATCACTATCAGCATCGCGGCGGGCACGGACACCTTGCCGGTCAGACCGAATCCGTAGCCGGTGAACAGGAACGCGCAGATCAGCGACTGGCTGAGGTAGTTCGTCAGCGCGATCCGGCCCGCTGGGGCCAGCCAGGACAGGACGCGGCGGCCGGGGCCGGTGCGCCACAGCAGGATCAGGCCGCTGATGTAGGCCGCGGTGAGGAACGGCGCGGTCAACTCGCTGACGCCCTGGCCGGCGATGCCGATCGCGTCGGTGCCCATCCCGGTGAAGGTCAGTGCCGCGAAGATCCCGCCGGGGACGCCGATCAGCACCCCGAGGCCTGCGACCTTCCACAGGGTTGCCGAGTTGAAGCGGTCCGGGTTGTCCAGGAAGCGGGCCTTGCCCGCGGCCAGGCCGAGGAACATCATCGCCAGCACGCTCGGCCAGAAGACGAGCACCAGCACCGGCTGGAAGAGCGCGTAGTCGGTCGCCCGCGCGGTCACCACGTCACCGAAGGAACCCCGGTAGGCGGCCCACTCCCGGGCCACCACTTCGGCGCCGACAGCGGGCTGCGGGCCCGCGATGGTGAGCAGCCAGTACAGCAGTCCGAACACCACGACCAGGTAGGCCATCAGGATGATGGCGACGCGGACGGCCTTTCGCGGACTTACGTTGCGCGCCGCCAGCATGATCAGGCCGACGATGCCGTAGCAGGTCAGGATGTCGCCTTGGAACAGCAGGATGCCGTGCGCGATACCCATCACCAGCAGCAACAGCAGTCGCCGCCCCCACGGCCCGCGGATGGATTTGCCCCGCTCCTCCGACCTGCGCAGCGCGACCGCGAAGCCGTAGCCGAACAGGAACGAGAACAACACGTAGAACTTGCCCTGGAAGAACGCGGTGATGACGAACTCGCCCGCTTTGCTCAGCCCGTCGTCGGGCATCGCGGCGACGTGGTTCCCGTACCCGAACAGGGTGATGTTGACCATCAGGATGCCGAACAGCGCGAACCCGCGCAGGACATCCAGGATGGCGATTCGCGCGGCGGGTCGCACCGGCCCCAATTCCCGCGGTGCGACCTCGTTGACCGTCATGCTCTCCCCCTACATCGAATGTGCTGGGAAGAACCTACGCAGGTCAGGGCCGTGAAGCTGCCACATTTGGAAGGGTCTTGACGAGACTTTCGTATACGGCCGCCCGCAGGCAGCGACTTTGGTATCGGACCGCTACACTGAACTCGGACCTCGCGTGGCGTCCATCCTGTGAACCTCCCCAGGGCCGGAAGGCAGCAAGGATAAGCGGGCTCTGACGGGTACGCGGGGTCCGCCTATTTTCCCAGGTCAGGGCTTGCGCAGATAGGTGAACGAGCGCAGCAGCCACTCCACCGGCCCGATCCGGTAAAACCGCAGGTAGACGTGGCTGAGGGTGACCTGAGCCAGGTAGATGGCGGCGGCCATCGGGATGAGCTCGCTCGCGGAGACCTCATCGACCAGCGCCAGGCCGTAACCGGTGAAGATGAACGCACAGACCAGCGACTGCGCGAGGTAGTTGCTCAGCGCCAGGCGTCCTGCCGGGGCGAGCAGGCCCAGCAGCCACGAGCCCGGCCGGGTGCGCCAGAGCAGCATGAGCCCGCACACATAGGCCGCGGTCAGCGCAGGCGCGGTGACCTCGGCGAAGCCCGTGACCAGCAGTGCCTCCGCAGTGGAGTCCTCGCCGCGGGTGATGGAGCCCAGCATTAGGGCGCCCGGGCGCCGATGACCACGCCCGCCGCGAGTAGCTGCCACAGACGGCGGGTTGGCCACTGCTCGGTGTTCTCCAGCAGCCGCAGCCTGCCCGCCGCCAGACCCAGTAGGAACATCGCCAGCACGCTGGGCCAGAACACCAGCATCAGGTCGGGCAGGAAGTAGAAGTAGTCGCCCATCCGCAGGTTGATCAGGTCCGCGAGCCCGTAGTAGCCCTGGTAGGCCTCCACGTCCTCGACGTAGCTCTCCTGAAGTTCGGCCGTGTCCGCGGGGCCGCCGAGTGCCATCAGCGCCTGGACCAGGTACACCACGAACACCGCCGCCAGCAGGCCGAGCGCGATGCGCACGGCGGTCCGTGGCCGCACATCGCGCGCCGCGAGCAGGAGGAAGCCGAGCACGCCGTAGCAGAGCAGGATGTCCAACTGGAACACGAGGATGCCGTGCGCCAAACCCAACGCGGCCAACAACAGCAGGCGCCTGCACCACGGGGAGTTGATCGCCGCTCCGCTGCGGCGGGCCTTGCGCATGGCCAGCGCGAAGCCGTAGCCGAACAGGAACGAGAACAACACATAGAACTTGCCGTGGAAGAGCACCCTGATCGCCCGGAACGCCGGGTCGTTGAGCTCGTCCACCGGGCCGCCGGGGTGGTCAAGGAACGCGAAGACGGTGATGTTGACCATCAGGATGCCCAATAGAGCGAATCCGCGCAGCACGTCTAGCCACGCGATCCTGGCCAACGGCCAGACCGGGCCGAGCGAGTCCGGCGCCGCCTTGTCGATGACCATCGCCCGCTCACCTCTCCGCAACGCCGTAGATGAGCGACGTTATGACCCCGACCGGGGCGGGCAGCACTGGCTTTGGTCGGCTCGTTGTTCAGTTCGGCAATGGCAGCCCGCATCGCAAACTGTCGGTCCTACCCCTTAGAGTCGGGCCCGTGGCGCTGGCTCTCTATCGCAAGTACCGACCGGCGAGCTTCGCCGAACTGGTCGGGCAGGAACACGTCACCCAACCGCTGAGGACCGCGCTCGCGGCCGGGCGGGTCAACCACGCCTATCTGTTCTCCGGGCCGCGGGGCTGCGGAAAAACCTCCAGCGCCCGCATCATGGCGCGCTCGCTCAACTGCGAACAGGGCCCCACCCCCGACCCCTGCGGTACCTGCAACTCCTGCATCGCGCTGGCCCCCGAGGGCTCCGGCACGGTGGATGTGGTGGAACTCGACGCGGCCAGCCACGGCGGTGTGGACGACGCCCGCGAACTGCGCGACCGCGCCTTCTACGCCCCCGCCGAGTCCCGCTATCGGGTGTTCATCATCGACGAGGCGCACATGGTCACGACGCAGGGCTTCAACGCCCTGCTGAAGATCGTGGAAGAGCCGCCGGAGCACCTGATCTTCATCTTCGCCACCACCGAACCGGAGAAGGTGCTGCCCACCATCCGGTCGCGGACCCACCACTACCCGTTCCGGCTGATGCCGCCGGGGTCCATGCGTGAACTGGTGGACCGGATCTGCGCAGAAGAGCAGGTCACCGTGGAGCCTGCGGTGTTCCCGCTGGTCATCCGGGCGGGTGGCGGTTCAGGGCGAGACACGCTCAGTGTGCTGGACCAGCTTTTGGCCGGTGCCGGACCGGAGGGCGTCACCTACGAGCGGGCGGTGTCGCTGCTTGGCGTCACCGACATCGCGTTGATCGACGACATGGTGGACGCACTCGCCGCGGGTGACGGCGCCGCCGTGTTCGGCACCGTCGACAAGGTGGTGGAGGCAGGGCACGACCCGCGCCGCTTCGCCACCGACCTGCTCGACCGGCTCCGTGATCTCGTACTGGTGCAGGCCGTTCCGGACGCCGCCGCGCGTGGGCTGATCGACACCTCGGGCGACCAACTGGCCAGGATGAGCGCACAGGCCGAGAAGCTGGGCGCGGGCACGCTCTCCCGCTTCGCCGAGATCGTCCACACCGGACTGACCGATATGCGCGGCGCCACCGCGCCTCGGCTGCTGCTGGAACTCCTCTGCGCCCGGATGCTGCTGCCCTCGGCCAGCGACGCCGAATCGGCACTGCTGCAACGGGTCGAGCGGCTGGAACGCCGAGTCACAGCGGCCGGTCCGGCCCCGGCGGGCCCCGCGCCCGTGGCGCAGCCGGTGGCCAAGCCCGCCCCCGCCGCGCCGCCCGCGCCGGGAGCGCCTGCTGTCGAACCCGCGGAAACCGCGGGACGCACCTTCCAGCGCCGCAGTCAAACCCCCGCCGAACGAGCCGCCTCCGAGCGCGGCACGCCCGCAACGCAGCGAGCCGCGTCCGACGAGCGCGGCACACCCACGACGGAAGGACCCGCGGCATCGGAGCAGGCGCCCGACCGGTCCGCACCGGCCGAACCGCGTGCCGCCGCTCCGACCGAGCGGCCAGCACCGACGACCGAGCCCGCTCGGCCGCAGGCCAGTCCCGAAGCTGCGCCACCGGCCGCGCCGGAAGTCCCGGTCGAGCCGCCGCCTGCCGCGGATCAGCCCGCGCCGCAACAGGAAGCGCCCGCCGCGGTCGGCGGAATCGACGCCGCCGCGGTACGCCGGGTGTGGCCAGAGGTGCTCGCCGTGGTCCGCAAGATCAGCCGGAGCACCGAGGCGATGCTGTCCAACGCCACCGTGCGCAGCGTCGAAGGCGACGAGATCGTGCTGGTGCACCCGGCGGCGCCGCTGGTGCGCAGGCTTTCCGAGAGCCGCAACGCCGATGTGATCGCCCAGGGCATCACCGAGGTGCTCGGCGGAAACTGGCGCATCCGCTGCGAACCGTCCGGTGGGGCCGGATCAGCTGCCCCCGCGGGCGGAAACGGCGGCGCCCCCGCTCCCGCGCCCGTCCGGCATCAGGTGACCAGGCCGACCCGCCCCGCGGGCCAGCCCGAACAGCCGCAGGCTCGGCCCGCCGACGCAGGCCGTCCGCCGCTGACCCGCCCGTCCGTTGCTGCCGCCGCATCTGCCGCCAGCTCCGACGGGCCGCCGCTGCCGCCGGAACCGCCCGAGGAGCCTCTCCCACCGGAGCCGGTGGACGAAGAGGAGATGCTCGCCGAAGCCCGCATCGCCGCCCCGGGCGACAGCCGCGACCCCGAGGCCATCGCGATCGACCTCCTCACCCAGGAGTTCGACGCCAGCAAGATCACCTAGCACTTCCCATGGCGGGTGCGGCGGCACTCGCCCTAAACCGCGATCCCGTCGGTCCGATGGCGCGGCGGTCTATAGGCTGGAACCGAACCAGCAGGCAGCGAGAGGAGTCGCCGTGCGACCCGGTGGGCAACCGAACATGCAGCAGCTCGTGGCGCAGGCGCAGAAGATGCAGCAGCAGCTGATGGCCGCCCAGGCCGAGCTGGCCGAGGCCGAGGTCACCGGCAGCGCGGGCGGCGGCCTGGTCACCGCGACCGTGACCGGCACCGGCGAGCTCAAGGCCGTCACCATCGACCCCAAGGCCGTCGACCCCGAGGACACCGAGACGCTGGCCGACCTGGTGGTGGCCGCGGTCCGCGATGCCAGCACGCAGGTCCAGCAACTCGCCGCCAAGAAGATGGGCCCGCTGGCGGGCGCTGGTGGTGGCGGCATGGACCTCGGCGGCATGCTGCCGGGCTTCTAGGCAGACCCGCGTTGTACGAGGGACCGGTCCAGGACCTGATCGAGGAACTCGGCAGGCTGCCGGGGGTGGGGCCGAAAAGCGCCCAGCGCATCGCCTTCCACCTGCTGGCCGCCGACCCGGTGGACATCGGGCGGCTCCAAGAGGTGCTGCAAAAGGTCAAGGAAGGCGTCGTCTTCTGCGAGATCTGCGGCAACGTCTCCGAGGAGCAGCGCTGCCGCATCTGCCGCGACGCCCGGCGCGACCCCGCGCTGATCTGCGTGGTCGAGGAGCCCAAGGACGTGCTCGCGGTGGAGCGCACCCGCGAGTTCAAGGGCCGCTACCACGTATTGGGCGGCGCCCTTGACCCGCTGTCCGGGATCGGGCCCGACCAACTGCGCATCCGCGAGTTGCTGACGAGGCTGGGCGGCAGCGCCGAGGGTGACCCCGACGTGACCGAGGTGATCATCGCGACCGACCCCAACACGGAGGGGGAGGCCACCGCGACCTACCTGGTCCGGCTATTGCGAGACTTCCCCGGCCTCACCGTCACCCGGCTGGCCTCGGGGCTGCCGATGGGCGGGGACCTGGAGTTCGCCGACGAGCTGACGCTGGGGCGCGCGCTGTCGGGGCGCCGCACCATTTGATTGACACGGCAACAACCGCCGAATCGGTGGTTTTACCCGGAATGTGGTGCGTCCAATCGTCCGAACTCGCTTTAACGTTACAGATTTTTCCCTTCTACACCTGTTCGGCGTAACCCGTCATCCGCGAGTATGTACAGACCTCGGCTGCACCGGAGCGTCGCGTCCCCGGCTGGACCAACCTGCCGCCCCCGGTGACCGTGGCTGGCAGAGTCCGTCTACCCCGAAGGTGGATTGCGTGGCAGCTCGACCGATCTCCGGCCGTCGTCTCGTGGACCTGGTACTGGACCGCGGCGCGGACGCCGAACTGGCCCGGGACGTCCGGGTGGTCTCCCAGGTGCTCCCGTTCAAGGTGAGCGAGTACGTGGTGGACAACCTGATCGACTGGTCGGCCGCGCCGGACGACCCGATCTACCGCCTGGTCTTCCCGCACCGCGACATGCTCGACCCCGAGCACTTCAAGTTCGTGGAGGAGGCGCTGGACGACAAGCAGCAGCTTGCGGAGGCGGTCGCCAAGGTCAGGGCCGAGCTCAACCCGCATCCGGGCGAGCAGCTTGAGCTGAATGTGCCGAGGGAAGAGGGCGTCGAGCGCTGGGGCCTGCAACACAAGTACCGCCGGACCATGCTGGTGTTCCCCCGCCAAGGCCAGACCTGCCACTCCTACTGCGGCTACTGCTTCCGCTGGGCGCAGTTCGTCGGCGACGCCGACCTCAAGCTCGCGGTGTCCGGTCCCGAGGTGATGCGCGAGCACCTGTTGGCGCATCCGGAGATCACCGACGTGATCTTCACCGGCGGCGATCCGATGGTCATGCGCACCGAACTCGTCCGCAGCTACCTCGAACCGCTGCTGGAACCCGAACTCGCGCACGTCCGCTCGGTGCGCATCGGCACCAAGGCGTTGTCCTTCGACCCCAACCGGTTCATCGCCGAACCCGACGCCGACGAACTGCTGCGACTGTTCGCCAAGGTCTCGGACGCGGGCAAGCATGTGGCGTTCATGCTGCACTTCTCGCACCACCGCGAGTTGGAGACCGAGCTTGCGCAGAAGGCCATCACGCGGTTGGTCCAGACCGGCGCGAAGCTGCGCTCGCAGGCGCCGGTGGTGCGCTACGTCAACGATTCGCCGCAGGTGTGGACCACCATGTGGCAGAAGCAGGTCGAGCTCGGCATCCATCCGTACTACATGTTCGTGGAACGGGACACCGGCGCCCGGCGGTACTTCGGCCTTCCTTTGCTGGAGGCCGCAAACATTTACCGCGAAGCGGTCACACAACTGTCCGGACTCGGCCGAACCGCACGCGGTCCGGTCATGTCCGCGACTCCGGGCAAGGTGGCCGTCGACGGCGAAGTGCGCCTTCCCGACAACACCAAGGCCATCGCACTGCGCTTTCTCCAGGCTCGCGACGAGTCGCTGACCAATCGCCCCTTCTTCGCGCGCTGGAGCGACTCCGCGGAATGGTGGGACGAGCTGGAACCGCTTGGTGTGGCTGACCAGCCGTTTTTCGGACGCTGACGCCCGGACGGCGACTTCTGTCCGTTACTTAGCGAGGTTTGCCTCACCAATAGTGTTGAGCTGCGAATGTTTAATAGAATAGATGCCTTACGCTGCGAAATTCACCCCTTCGCGTGGCCGGATCGTGACCTGAGAACCGTTCGGACAGCGTCATCCTCGAGTTAGTGTCGGCCATCACGACCAGGAGATCTCAGACACACATCGAGGGGTAATTCCATGCTTCGTTCCCGAGCTGTGGTGCGCCGGATCGCACCATTGGGTCTCGCGGCGGCGTTGGCGGTCAGCATGTCGGCCTGCGCCGAATCCCAGCGCGGTGAGCAGGGTGCCAAACAGGGGGGCACCTTCACCTTCGCCGCCGCGGGCGCGCCGGAGGTGTTCGACCCGTTCTACGCAACGGACGGCGAGACATTCCGGGTGACGCGACAGATCTTCGAGGGCCTCGTCGCCTTCAAACCGGGCACGGCCGAGGTCGAGCCCGCGCTGGCCGAGAAGTGGGAGCCAACGCCGGACGGCAAGGAGTGGACCTTCACGTTGCGGGAGAACGTGAAGTTCATCGACGACACGCCCTTCAACGCCGAGGCCGCCTGCAAGAACTTCGACCGCTGGCACACCCAGACCGGCGCCGCGGCCAGCCCCTCGGTGACCACCTACTACCAGGACAACTTCGGCGGCTTCAAGGGCACCAGCACGCCGTCGCTGTACGAGTCCTGCACCGCGAAGGACGGGCGGACCGCGGTCGTCAAGCTGACCCGCTCCACCAGCAAGTTCCCCGACATCCTCGCGCTGCCCTCGTTCTCCATGCAAAGCCCGACCGCGATGGAGAAGTACCAGGCCAGCAATGTGCAGGCGCAGGGTGACTCCTTCGTCTACCCCGCCTACAGCAACGACCACCCCACCGGCACCGGGCCGTTCAAGTTCAGCAAGTACGACAAGGCCAACGGCACCGTCGAGCTGGTGCGCAACGACACCTACTGGGGCGAGAAGACCAAGCTGGACAAGCTGATCTTCCGCATCATCCCGGACGAGACCGCGCGCAAGCAGGCGTTGCAGTCCGGTTCGGTGCAGGGCTACGACTTCCCGAGCCCGGCCGACTGGGCCCAGCTGAAGAACGACTACAAGCTCGAGGTCCGGCCCGCGTTCAACATCTTCTACGTCGGCATCACGCAGAAGAACAACGAGAAGCTGCGCGATGTGAAGGTCCGCCAGGCGCTGGCGCACGCGATCAACAAGGAAGAGATCGTCAAGAGCCAGCTTCCGGAGGGCGCGAAGGTCGCGACCCAGTTCCACCCGGACACCCTCAAGGGCTACAACTCCGATCTGAAGCCGATCGCCTACGACCCGGAGAAGGCCAAGCAGCTGCTGGCCGAGGCGGGCGCGACCGGGCTGACGCTCAAGTTCTACTGGCCGAGCGAGGTCAGCAGGCCCTACATGCCCAACCCGCGTGACCTCTTCGGCGCGATCTCCCGCAACCTCGAGGCCGTCGGTGTGAAGCTGGAGCCGGTGACCAAGCCCTGGAACGGCGGTTACCTCGACGAGGTGGACGAGGCCAAGGCCGACCTGTTCTTCCTCGGTTGGACCGGCGACTACGGCACGCCGGACAACTTCCTCTCGGCGTTCTTCGGCACCACCAACAACCGGCTCTGGACCCAGGCATCGCCGTGGGGCGAGGAGCTGGTGAAGGCACTCCAGGCCGCCGACGCCGAGCCGGACGCCGGCAAGCGCGAGCAGCTGTACAAGGACGTCAACCAGAAGATCGTGGAGGAGTACCTGCCCGCGATCCCGGTGTCCCACTCGCCGCCCGCGATCGTGGTGACCAAGAACGTCACCGGCCTGACCCCCAGCCCGCTGACGGACGAAAGGTTCGCCCGGGTCGGCTTTACCAGCTGACCGGGTGACGAGAGGTATCTGCCGTGCTTCGCTACATGGTGCGGCGGCTGCTCCAACTCGTCGTGGTAGTCGCTGTCCTGGCGTTTCTCATCTTCGCCTGGCTGCGTTCGCTTCCAGGAGGGCCGGTCTCGGCCCTCCTGGGCGAACGCGCGACTCCGCAGACGAGGGCGCAGCTAGCCGCCGAGCTCGGACTGGACCAGCCGATCCTGATCCAGTTCTGGAAGTTCCTCGGTCGCGCCGCGACGGGGGACTTCGGCGTCTCCACCGGGGTACAGCCCGGGGACACCGCCATCGACATCTTCCTGGAACGCTTCCCCGCCACACTGGAACTGAGCTTCTTCGCCATCGTCATCGCGGTGGCCCTGGCGATTCCGCTGGGCTACCTCGCCGCCCGCAAGCAGGGCAGTTGGTTCGACAACCTGGGCATCGCCGGGTCGCTGATCGGCGTCGCGGTGCCGGTCTTCTTCCTCGCCTTCGTGCTCAAGCACGTGGTCGCGATCAACATGGGGCTGCTGTTCACGGAGGGCCGCCAGACGCCCGGTCTGGACGCCACCAGGATCACCGGCTTCTTCGTGCTCGACGGCCTGCTGACCCAGGAATGGGATGCCGCGTGGGATGCGTTCCTGCACCTCATCCTGCCCGCGCTCGCGCTGGCCACCATCCCGTTCGCGGTGATCTTCCGCATCACCAGGGCCGCGGTGCTGGACGTGCTCGACGAGGACTACGTGCGCACCGCGGAGTCGAAGGGGCTCTCCACTCCGGTCATCCGGCGCAGGCACGTGCTGCGCAACGCGATGCTGCCGGTCGTGACCACCATCGGCCTGCAAACCGGTGCTTTGCTGGCCGGTGCGGTGCTCACCGAGAAGGTCTTCGCGTTCCCCGGACTGGGCCAGGCGCTCGCGCTGTCCTTCGAGAGACGCGACTATCCGCTGCTGCAACTGCTGATCCTGTGCGCCGCGGTGGTCTACGTGGTGATCAACCTGGTGGTCGACCTGTCGTATGCGTTGATCGACCCACGGGTCCGGGCGGGGTGAGGGGGAGCCATGGTTCTGCACACTGACAAGGACAAGCTGGATTCGCTCGCCGAATCCTCGGGCGAGGAGGGCGTCAGCCTCGCCGCATCGGCGTGGCGGCGGCTGCGCCGCAACCCGGTCTTCCTCACCGGCGCCGCCATCACCTGCCTGTTCGTGCTGGTCGCACTGCTGGCGCCCTGGCTGTCGCCGTACGACCCCGCCGACACGATGCTGATCGACCAGGTGTCCAAGGCGCGCAACGAGATCCCGCAACCGCAGCCGGGCCACCCGCTCGGCGGCGACCAACTCGGCCGGGACCTGCTGTCCAGGATGATCGTGGGCACCCAGCAGACGCTGATCGTCGGCGTGCTGGCCACCCTGATCGGCCTGGCGGGCGGGCTGGTGCTCGGCACCCTGGCCGGTGCGTTGGGCGGCTGGGTCGACACCGTGGTGATGCGGCTGGTCGACGTGATGCTGTCCATCCCCGGCCTGCTGCTCGCGGTGTCGATCGCGGCGCTGTTCCCGCGGCCCAGCCTCTACACGGTGATCATCGCGGTGGCGATCGTTCAGGTGCCGATCTTCGCGCGGCTGCTGCGTGGCTCGATGCTCGCGCAGCGGGCCAGCGACCACGTGCTCGCCGCGCGGGCACTCGGTGTCAAACAGCGCGCCATCGTCTTCCGGCACATGCTGCCCAACGCGCTCGGACCGGTGATCGTGCAGTCCACGCTGGTGCTCGCGGTGGCGATCATCGAGGCGGCCGGCCTGTCGTTCCTCGGCCTTGGCAACCCCGACGACCGGATTCCGGAGTGGGGCCAGATGCTGGGCAGCGCGCAGATCGTCATCGACAGCCATCCGCAACTGGCGTTCTGGCCCGCGGGCGGGATCATCGTGGTGGCCCTGGGCTTCACGCTCATGGGCGAGTCGCTGCGCGAGGCACTCGACCCGAAGAATCGGCGGTGAGGGCAATGGCACTTCTCGAAGTACGTGATCTCACCGTCGTCTTCCAGCGCAAGGGCGAGGAGCCGTTCACGGCCGTCGACGCGGTGAGCTTCGATGTGGCACCCGGCCAGACGGTCGGACTGGTCGGCGAATCCGGCTGCGGCAAGTCGGTGACCTCGCTGGCCATCATGGGACTGCTGCGGCCGCGCGGGGTGCGGGTCTCCGGCTCGGTGCGCTTCGACGGCACCGAACTGCTCAGCCTCTCGCCCGGCCAGATGCGGGACCGGCGGGGCAAGGACCTCGGCATGGTGTTCCAGGACCCGCTGTCCTCGCTGAACCCCGTGGTGCCGATCGGATTGCAGGTCAGCGAGGTGCTGGAACGGCACCGCGGCATGCTCCGCAAGGAGGCCATGACCGAGGCGGGGGACCTGCTGCAACGAGTCGGCATCCCCGACCCGAAGCGGCGGCTCACCGAATACCCGCACCAGCTTTCCGGCGGCATGCGGCAGCGTGCGCTGATCGCGATGGCGCTGGCCTGCCGTCCGCGGCTGCTCATCGCCGACGAGCCGACCACGGCGCTGGACGTGACCATCCAGGCGCAGATCCTGGCGCTGCTGTCCGAACTGGTCGCTGACACCGACACCGCGCTGATCATGATCACGCACGATCTCGGTGTGGTGGCGGGGCTCTGCGACGAGGTGAACGTGCTCTACGGCGGCAGGGTGGTGGAACGGGCCGACCGGCACGACCTGTTCGCCAGGCCGCGGCATCCCTATACACACGGCCTGCTGGCCTCGATCCCGCGGCTGGACGCGCCCCGAGGGGAGCGGCTGCGGCCCATCACGGGCTCGGTGTCGGACAACATCCCCTGGGAGACGGGCTGCGCCTTCGCGCCGCGCTGCCCGAACGCGCTGGAGGTGTGCGTCCGGGAGACGCCGGTGATGGAGCGGGACAACGGACGGCTGCTGCGGTGCCACAACCCGGTCGGCGAGCCGAGCAAGGTCAGCGAGGGGGTTTCGTCGTGAACGCCACCGAGAGCGCGGTGACGCCGGCACCGGTCGCCGAGGACTTCCTGGTCGAGGTGGACGACCTCGAGGTGCACTTCCCGATCAAGCGGGGCATCGTGCTGGACCGCACGGTCGGCTACGTCTACGCGGTCGACGGGGTGGACTTGCAGATCCGCCGCGGTGAGACCTACGGCCTCGTCGGCGAGTCCGGCTGCGGGAAGTCGACGCTGGGCCGCGGGCTGCTGCGGCTCACCGAGCCCACCGGCGGCCGGGTGGTCTTCGACGGCACCGACCTGTCCACGCTGCACGGGGAGAACCTGCGCCGGATGCGGCGGCGGATGCAGATGGTGTTCCAGGACCCGCTGTCCAGCCTGGACCCTCGTCAGTCGGTGGAGTCCATTCTGGTGGAGGGCATCCGGGCGCACGATCTCGACGAGGGCCGCACCGCGACCGGCACCCGGCTGCGCGAGCTTCTGTCGGCGGTCGGGCTGCCCGGCAACTCGCTGCGGAAGTACCCGCACGAGTTCTCCGGCGGTCAGCGGCAGCGGATCGGCATCGCGCGGGCGCTGTCGGTGCGGCCGGACCTGATCGTCGCCGACGAGCCGGTGTCCGCGCTGGACGTGTCCGTGCAGGCGCAGGTGATCAACCTGCTGGAGGACCTCCAGGGCGAGTTCGGCCTGACCTATCTGGTGATCGCGCACGACCTCGCGGTGGTGCGGCACATCTCGGACCGGATCGGGGTGATGTACCTCGGCGGCATCGTGGAGGAGGCGTCCTCCGACGAGCTTTACGTCGAGCCGCTGCACCCGTACACCAAGGCGCTGCTCTCCGCGGTGCCGGTGCCCGACCCGCAGGTGGAGGACCGGCGCGAGCGCATCCTGCTCGCGGGCGACCTGCCCTCACCCGCGGCACCCCCGCAGGGCTGCCGCTTTCACACGCGCTGCCCGTGGAAGCAGCCCGAGCGCTGCGACACCGAACGGCCGCCGCTGCGGCAGATCGGGGTCGGGCACCGGGTGGCCTGCCACTACGCCGAGGACATCAGGGACGGTCGGATCAGCCCGCACGAGGTGCGGGCCGAGATGGTGTCGGACGGCCTGATGCCGGGCACCGCGCTGCAGGACTCGCTGGCCGGGCCTGCCTCGCTCACCGAGGTCCTGGATCGCTAGCCACCAGTTGTTCGCTGCGCAGCAGACCCGTCCCGGACAGGTCTGCTGCCTCCAGCAGCACAATGGCCAGGTGATCCGCGTCTTCCGGACTGAGCATGGTCAGATCCATGCCTGGTGGGAAGGCCAACGCCACGCGGCCGTCGTCGGCCGTGACCACGATGTCGTGGTCACGCCCGGCGGCGTCCGCGCACGGCACCCACCATTGGAACTGGTCCTCGCCTGTGGCCATCAGATCTCACAGCCCAATCGTCTCGTGTGCGGTCGATCCACGGTACGACGTGAATATTCACTATCTCTATCGGGCAAACGGGTCCATAAGTGCCCGTGCTGCCCACAGTGTGGAGTGGATGCAGCAGGATCTAGGCCAAGAGGGACGGCGTGGGTGTACCTGCGCCGCTTGGGGGTACCGGCGATCGGGCTGACTTGAAGAAGGTATGACCATGAACGCACAGCAGAGCCCGACGGTTCGGGCGCGTCGACTGGGGTTCGAGCTTCGGCGCCTGCGGGAGGCTGCTCGTTTGACGGCCGAGCAGGTCGCCGAGTACCTGGACTGCTCTCAGCCGAAAATTTCTCGCATTGAAAGCGGGCGCGGACCTTTCCGAATTCTGGAAGTTCGGGCCATGGTCGAGCTATACGGTGCGACGCCTGCCGAGACCGAGGCGCTTCTCACGCTGCTGCGCGAGTCGAAGCAGAAGGGTTGGTGGGCGGCATACCGCGACGTGCTGCCCGCCGAGTACTCCGTGCTCATCGGTATGGAGACCGAAGCCACCTCGATTCGCACGTACCAGTCGCTCTTCGTGCCCGGTTTGTTGCAAACTGAGAGTTACGCACGAGCTGTCATACGAGATGCGTCCATCGAGATTACTCCCGAGGAGATAGAACGGCGCGTGGCCGTGCGCATTAAGCGACAGGACGTGCTCACCGGTGATAATCCCTTGCGGCTTTGGGCAATATTGGACGAGGCGGTGCTCCGCAGGCAAGTGGGCGGCCGCGAAGTCATGCGCGAACAACTCCAGGCGTTAGCCGATATGTCCGTAATGCCGCAGGTGACTGTACAGGTCATCCCCTTCTCCGTCGGTGCTCACCTGGGCATGGTCGGTGCTTTCGAGATCGTGGAGTTTACAGATCCCATCGACCCCGACGTCGTGTATGTCGAGGGTTTGGCGGGGGATCTGTACGTCGAGCGAGAGAACGAAGTGCGCTCGTATACGATCGCGTTCGACCACTTGCGAGCAGCAGCCCTGAGTAAGACCGATAGCGCTCGGTTAATAGCTGCGCTTGCCAAGGAGATGTAGCAGTCATCCGACAAAGGGGAGTGCTGTGTTCACATTGGACCGTGCTGCTGTGGTATGGAGAAAGAGCCTCCGCAGCGGTCCCAACGGCAGTTGCGTGGAGATTGCCGCTGTGCGCGATATCGTCGCGGTCCGTGATTCCAAGAACCCGTCAGCGGGTATGTTGGCCTTCCATCTACTCGGCTGGAACGTATTTCTGGCCGCTGCGAAGAACGGCATTTTCGACATGGCTTGAAAGTCATTTGTCACGCAGTGTGAAGATGTCGCCTTAGCGCCAACGTCAAATATCGCGACCACGCATACAACCCAAGGCATTCGTCGTTTCACCGAAAGTCCCTGATGGACGGCGCCCCCAGCGAGTTCCGGCCGGGGGCGCCGTCGACAGTGCGGCGCCCCGGCCGGATCACGCCAGGCCCCAGCGTCATTCCAAAATGATCACTGACAGTGAGTGGTTATCCCGTTGCGAGGCAAGCCATCCACGGATGGAGTCACCGGTTCACACGGTTGATCGCAGAGATCACTGCGCGTAGTGAAGCTGTGACGATGGACCCGTCCATCCCAACTCCCCATAGCACCCGATCGCCCACCGCGCACTCCACATAGGCGGCGGCCTTGGCGTCGTCACCGGAGCTCAACGCGTGCTCGGCGTAGTCCAGCACCCGAACGTCGAAGCCCACCGTGGCCAGCGCGTCGACGAACGCCGCGATCGGGCCGTTGCCGGTGCCCTGCACATCGTGTTCCTCGCCGTCCACCAGCACCGTCGCCGCGATCTCGTCGTGGCCGCCGCCGTCGTCGGAGATCCGGTGCCGCACCAGCTGGATCGGGCTGGACGGGTCGAGGTACTCGGTGCTGAAGGCCTCCCAGATCTCCTTCGGGCTGATCTCACCGCCGTGGGTGTCGGTGACCTCCTGGACGACCTGCGAGAAGTCGATCTGCAGCCGCCGCGGCAGGTTCAGGTGGTACTCGGTCTTCATCACATAGGCGACGCCGCCCTTGCCGGACTGCGAGTTGACCCGGATGACCGCCTCGTAGGTGCGGCCGACGTCCTTCGGGTCGATCGGCAGGTACGGCACTTCCCACACGTGGTCGTCCACGTCCACACCCGCCTCGTCGGCGGACTGCTTGAGCGCGTCGAAGCCCTTGTTGATCGCGTCCTGGTGGCTGCCCGAGAACGCGGTGTAGACCAGGTCGCCGCCATAGGGGTGCCGCTCGTTCACCGGAAGCTGGTTGCAGTACTCCACGGTGCGGCGGATCTCGTCGATATCGGAGAAGTCCACCTGCGGGTCGATGCCCTGGCTGAACAGGTTGAGCCCCAGGGTGACCAGGCAGACGTTGCCGGTGCGCTCGCCGTTGCCGAACAGGCAGCCCTCGATCCGGTCCGCGCCCGCTGCGTAGCCCAGTTCGGCGGCGGCCACCGCGGTGCCGCGGTCGTTGTGCGGGTGCAGGCTCAGCACCACCGAGTCGCGGCGGTCCAGGTTCCGGTGCATCCACTCGATCGAGTCCGCGTAGACGTTCGGGGTGGCCATCTCGACGGTGGCGGGCAGGTTCACGATGGCGGGCCGCTGCGGCGTCGGCTGCCAGATCTCGGTGACCGCGTTGCACACCTCGACCGCGTACCCCAGTTCGGTTCCGGTGTAGGACTCCGGCGAGTACTCGAAGCGGAACTCGGTGCCCGGGTACAGCGCGGCCTGGTCGGCCACGATCTGCGCGCCGGTGGTGGCGATCCGGCGGATGCCCGCGCGGTCGCTGTTGAACACCACCCGCCGTTGCAGGATCGAGGTGGAGTTGTAGAGGTGCACGATCGCGCGCGGGACGCCGCGCAGCGACTCGAAGGTGCGCTCGATCAGCTCCTGCCGCGCCTGGGTCAGCACCTGGATGGAGACGTCCGCCGGGATCGCCTCGTCCTCGATGATCTCGCGGACGAAGTCGAAGTCGGTCTGGCTGGCGGCAGGGAAGCCGACCTCGATCTCCTTGTAGCCCATCCGCACCAGCAGGTCGAACATCCGGCGTTTGCGGCCCGGGGACATCGGGTCGATCAGCGCCTGGTTGCCGTCGCGGAGGTCCACCGCGCACCACTGCGGGGCGGTGGTGATCCGCTTCTCCGGCCAGGTGCGGTCGGGCAGTGCTATGTGCTCGACCTCATCGGAAAAGGCGCGGTAGCGGTGGTGGGGCATCGAGGACCCGCGCTGGGTGTTCCAGCCCGGCTGGCCCTCGGGTGCCGGTCTCGCGGGCGTGCGTACACCGCGAGAGCCGGATACGAAGGAATCTGACGTGTTCATGAAGGGTTGGCTCCTGCTCGGCCTGGTCGGGAACGACCGGCGGGCCATGAATGCAGCCCTGATCCCCGCGACGGGACGCCGGTCTTTTCAGACCCCGTCGCGGCGAGGAAGCAGGAGGACACACGCCACGTCGGGGAGGCTATCCGGTCGCGTCACCGAATGGAAACAATGTCCCGAAGAGTGAGAATCGCGGCCCGCGACCAGGTTCCCCCGGTCGACGCGTGCATTAGCGAATCTTGTCATGCGATCGAGTGAGTGCACTGTCACACTTCGCCTATGGCTGCTTGGAGAGGTCGCGGGGGCCGCAGTACTGCGGCATCGATCATCAGGGGATTTGGTGCGCTGATCGCGGTGATCCTCGTCGCGCACATCATCTTCGCCCTTGCGGGCGCCAACCCGGCCAATGCGCTGGTCAGGTTCGTCGCGGAGTGGGCCAACATCTTCGCGCTGTGGTTCTACAACCTGTTCACCACAACCACGCCGGCGTTGCAGGTCATCCTCAATTTCGGCCTGGCGGCGGTCTTCTGGCTCGTCGTGACCGGCCTGATCGCGCGACTCGTCTGGCGGACGTGATCGACATGCACAAGATCGTGTGAGCCGGGACACTCGATGTCCATGAGAGGTTATGAGCCCGGTCCGGACGAGACCAGGCGGATGGACGCGGCGGAGCCGCCCATCCCGGCCACTCCCGTCCGGCAGACCGCTGCCCGGCCCGTTGCCGACCGCGGGCGCGGGGTGCGAATCGTGTGCACGCTCATCCGCTTCTTCACGGGTCTGTTCGCGGTGGTGCTCGCCGCGCACATCGTGCTGACCCTGGGCGAAGCCAACCCCGCCAACGCCGTGGCGGAGTTCATTCGCGAATTCTCCGGCGCTGTCTCGCTGGGCTTTCGCAATCTGTTCACCCCCGACAGCCTCAAACTGCGGGTCCTGTTCAACGACGGTCTCGCGGCGCTGGCCTGGCTCGGCATCGGGGCCGGGCTGGTCTACCTGATACGCCGGATAGCGCGTACCTAACGAAGTTACCCGTCAGTAGTCAGCGGGCTGGTGCGCGTGCCACACTCGAACCATGGCACAGCACCAGCTCCGCAAGACCGCCGGAGGCCGAGTGGCTCGCGCGCGCGTAGTGGGCTGGATCGCAAGCGTCGTCCGCTGGATCGGCACGATCTTCGGCCTGATCCTGGCCGCCTATGTCGTGCTAGTCATCGGCGACGCCAACCCGTCGAACGTGATCACCCAGCAGATCAGGGAGTGGGCCGACTCCCTGGTCCTCTACTTCGGCGACCTCTTCACCCCCGAGGACCCGAAGCTCCGGGTACTGATCAACTACGGCCTCGCCGCCCTCTTCTGGCTCATCCTCGGCAGCCTCATCGCCAAGCTCATCCGCAAACTGGGCTGACGGGCTGAGTCCGACCCCGGTTCTGCCGCAAGGCCTTCCCGAAGATCGTTCGATTCGTATGCTGATCAACTGCGGCCGAATGACGATCGAGGGAGCCATCCTTGTCCGAGCCGATACCTGTCGTCTCCGCGTCCATGACGCCCCAACGGGTCCTTGTCCCAGTTATTGGCGGCGTGTTGTTGCTGCTCGCGATGATCGCCGGGTTCGGTGAGGTGAGCATCCACGTGTCCGGGCTCTTCAGCTCCTCCGAGGTGAGCTGCGGACGGGCTTGGGCGCCGAATGCTGAGCACGTGACCGAAGCGGGGGCGGTCAAGTGCTCGATGGTGCTGGTGCCCAGGGCGATCACCGCCGCGATGCTGTTCCTGTCGAGCGCGGTCCTCTTCGCTGCCGCCCTGATCCCGCGGCAGGCTCCCGCACCTTTGCCGCCTCCGCCGCCCTACCTGCCTCCGCAGGCTCCGATGGCCTGACTACAGCGCCGGGTTTCCCCAGGTGCCTGCGAGGAAGACCTCTGACAGCGGCTTGCGTTTGCGGGGGGCGATCTCGCGGGAGGCCAGGTCCTCCGGGAGCACCGATGGGTCGGTGCGCTTGCCGACCGCGGCGGCCACCACCGCGTAGGCGTGGTCGGGCAGGTCGAACACCCGGGCTGCGGCGTCGGCGTCGAAGCCCGCCATCTGATGGACGTCCAGGCCCCCGGCGATGGCCTGGAGGGACAGTTGCGCCATGCCCAGACCGACGGCGTACTCGCTGTGCGAGATCGAGCGGCCCGTCTCGTCGGCGGTGACGCCGACCCCGAGCAGCAGGGCGCTCGCCGCAGGGGTCCAGGTCTGGTTGCCGGGCGCCAGGATGTCGAAGATCCGCTTGAACGTCTCGTCGCCGCGCAGGCCGACGAAGTAGCGCGCGGGCTGAAGGTTGCCCGAGGATGGCGCCCAGCGCGCCGCCTCCAGCAGCGCCCGAAGCTGCGGCTCGGTGAGTTCGTACTCGGCGTCGAAGGCCCGCGGGCTCCACCTCGCCTCGATCAGCGGGTGCAGCGGCGCGCTCGCGTCGGTCTTCTTCACGTCCATGTCTACCCCTAGATCGCGTATTGCCAGGCTGCGATGGAATGCGCGCCGAACCAGGCGCTGAACAGGGTGATGCCCGCCAACGCGGTGATGGCGGCCGTGCGGCGCTGCCGGACGAGGATCACCGCGAGCGGTAGCAGCAGGGTGAACGCGGGCAGCAGCAGTCGGGCTTTGGAGTTCATCAGGCCGTTGGAGCCCACGTCCATGATCAGGACACCCGCCGCGTAGACGAGCAGCGGCCAGTACACGCGCATGCGGATGCCCACCACGAGCAGCACCAGCGCGCCGATGAGGAAGCCCACCGTCGCCGTCTCCAGCACCGAGCGGCCGTTGGCGAGGATGTCCATGCTGAACCTCCAGGTCGCGGCGCCGCCGTCGAAGCGGGAGTCCCAGCCCCGCCGCTGGAGGGCGAACCAGCCGTCCGCGCTGCCGGTGCGCCAGCCGACGTAGCCGAGGTAGCCGAGCAGGCCCAGCGGTGCCAGCAGGGCACCCGCCCACGGGCGCCAGGCGTCTTTGCGCTGCACGATCGCCACTACGGCGGCCAGTCCGACCGCGAGTACCAGCGCGCCCGCCGTCGGGCGGACCAGGCCCGCCAGCAGGCAGCAGGTGCCCGCCAGCAGCCAGCGCCGCTCCAGCAGGCCGACCAACGCCCACACGGCGAAGGCGCAGAACAGCGCCTCCGAGTAGGCCATGATCAACACGATCGCCATTGGGGACGCGGCGAACAGGGCCACCAGCGCCAGGCCCATCGGCTCAGCCCGCTCGGGGCTGATGCCGGGGAGCAGGCCGCGGACCGCAAGGCCGGTGCCCAGCCTGGCCATGCCGTAGGCGGCGACGATGCCGGAGACCGCGCTGACCGCGAGCGCCCCGGAGATCAGGCCGACGCCGGGCAGCCAGGACACCCAGTCGATCAGCGTCGGATAGGCGGGAAAGAACGCCAGCGGGGTTTCCGGGCCGCGTCTGCCGAAGGCGTCGACCAGCGTGCTCGGCACCTTCTCGTAGCCCAAGGCGGCGATATGCAGATACCACTGGCCGTCCCAGGCGGTCAATGCCGACCCGACCCGAACGTTGTTTCTCCCGGCCATCCATTCGAGTAGGAGAAAACCGACGGCCCGAACCGCGAGATACACCACACCGGGGGCCAGGATCGGCCACAGTCTGGATCGGTTGAGGCCAGGCCCCGGCTCACGCAGTGCGTTGATCGGTCGGTCCCACCAGGAATTGAGCTGTTTTACCTGCTCAGAGGCCTGAATTTGGGCAGGCGGGGCCGGGGTGGGGTCCGCTGCCTCGGTCAGTGACACACACGC
This sequence comes from Actinorectispora metalli, assembly GCF_056323685.1. Taxonomy (NCBI): domain Bacteria; kingdom Bacillati; phylum Actinomycetota; class Actinomycetes; order Pseudonocardiales; family Pseudonocardiaceae; genus Actinorectispora; species Actinorectispora metalli. The sequence goes on along the minus strand of NZ_JBREYE010000001.1, from coordinate 2,041,706 downwards.
CTCCACGCCTGGCCGGGGGTCCGATCTCACAGGCTAGATGCATCAAATTCTTAGCGAGTTGCATACCAGATGTCAGCTAGTGTGCTCATCACCGACCCGGCATCGACGATAGGCGCCGGCGCGTGGAAAACCGCCGGTGCGAGGAGGTTTGAAGCACGTGGCGCTCGTGGTCCAAAAATACGGTGGATCCTCTCTGGAGAGCGCCGATCGCATCAAAAGGGTCGCGGAGCGCATCGTCGCCACCCGGAAGGCGGGCAACGACGTCGTTGTGGTCTGCTCGGCGATGGGCGATACCACCGATGAGCTGCTCGACCTCGCCAAGCAGGTGGCGCCGACCCCGCCTCAGCGCGAACTGGACATGCTCCTCACCGCCGGTGAGCGCATCTCCAACGCGCTGGTCGCGATGGCGATCCACAGCCTCGGCGCCAAGGCGCGGTCCTTCTCCGGTTCCCAGGCGGGCGTGATCACCACGTCGGTGCACGGCAAGGCCCGCATCATCGACGTCACCCCCGGCCGGGTCCGCACCGCGCTGGACGAGGGCTCGATCGTGCTGGTCGCAGGCTTCCAGGGCGTCAGCCAGGACACCAAGGACATCACCACGCTGGGCCGCGGCGGCTCGGACACCACCGCGGTCGCGCTGGCCGCGGCCTTGGGCGCCGACGTCTGCGAGATCTACACCGACGTCGACGGCGTGTTCACAGCCGACCCGCGCATCGTGCCCAACGCCCGCAGGCTGGACCGCATCACCAACGAGGAGATGCTGGAGATGGCGGCCAGCGGCGCGAAGGTGCTGATGCTGCGGTGCGTGGAATACGCCCGCAGATACAACGTGCCCGTGCACGTCCGTTCGTCGTACACCAACAAGCCCGGCACGATCGTGTCCGGATCCGTGGAGGACCTCGCAGTGGAACAGGCCATGATCACCGGTGTCGCACATGACCGGTCGGAGGCAAAGGTCACCGTGGTCGGTGTGCCCGACCACCCGGGCGTCGCGGCGAGAATCTTCCGGGTCATCGCCGACTCCGAGATCGACATCGACATGGTGGTGCAGAACGTCTCGCACGCCGTGAGCGGCCGCACCGACATCACCTTCACGCTGCCCAAGGACCTCGGCCACACCGCGGTCAAGGCGCTGGAGGCGGCTCGTCCCGAGGTCGGTTTCGAGCAGGTGCTCTACGACGACCACGTCGGCAAGGTCTCGCTGGTCGGCGCGGGCATGCGCTCGCACCCCGGGGTCACCGCGACCTTCTGCGAGGCGCTGGCCAAGGCGGGGGTGAACATCGAGCTCATCTCGACCTCGGAGATCCGCATCTCGGTGCTCTGCCGCGACACCCAGCTTGACGAGGCGGTACGCGCCCTGCACGACGCATTCGATCTCGGCGGCGACGAGGAAGCCGTCGTCTACGCCGGTACTGGACGGTGAGCGGGATGACCAAGCCAACCCTGGCGCTGGTGGGCGCCACCGGTGCCGTCGGCACCATGATGATCGACATCCTCAACGGCAGGCAGCAGTGGCCGTGGGGCGAGGTGCGGCTGATCGCCTCGCCGCGCTCGGCGGGCAAGAAGATCACCGTGCGCGGCCAGGAGATCACCGTTCAGGCGCTCGCGCCCGAGGTGTTCGACGGGGTCGACGTCGCGATGTTCGACGTGCCCGACGAGGTCTCCGCGCAGTGGGCGCCGGTCGCCGCGGAGCGCGGCGCGGTGGCGGTGGACAACTCCGGCGCGTTCCGGATGGACGCCGACGTGCCGCTGGTGGTGCCCGAGTGCAACGCCGACCAGATCGGCAACCGGCCGCGCGGCATCATCGCCAACCCCAACTGCACCACGCTGTCGATGATGGCGGCGCTGGGTGCGCTGCACGCCGAGTACGGCCTGCGCGAGTTGGTGGTCGCCTCCTACCAGGCGGCTTCCGGCGGCGGCCAGGCCGCGATCGACCGGCTCTACGCCGAGGTCGCCGCGGTGGCGGGCAAGGAGCTTGGCGCGAAGGCGGGCGATGTCCGCGCGGCGCTGGAGGAGGCCGGGCTGTCCATCGCGGATTCGCCGTTCGGTGCTCCGCTGGTGCTCAACGCGGTGCCGTGGTGCGGTTCGCTGAAGGACGATGGCTGGACCTCCGAGGAGCTCAAGGTCCGCAACGAGTCCCGCAAGATCCTGGGCATCCCGGGGCTGAAGGTGTCCGCGACCTGTGTGCGGGTGCCGGTGGTGACTACCCACTCGCTGGCCGTGCACGCCACCTTCGACCGCGAGGTCACCGTCGAGCAGGCCCGCAAGATCTTCGACGCGCAGCCCTCGATCGTGCTGGTCGACGACCCGGCGAACAAGCAGTTCCCGACGCCCGCCGATGTGGTCGGCAACGACCCGACCTACGTCGGACGCATCCGCCAGGCGCTGGACTTTCCCAACACGTTGGATTTCTTCGTCTGCGGCGACAACCTTCGCAAGGGTGCGGCGTTGAACACTTACGAGATCGCAGAGCGGATCGCCAGGGAGTGGAGCTGATCGGCAGGCGATTTCACTGCTGGTGATGCGAGGGCCCTTCCGCCCGGCCTGTGGGGGCGGAAGGGCCCTTCGCATGTCTGTAGCGTTCGGGGTATGGCCGACGGCGACGTGATATTGGGGCTGGACCTGGGAACGACCGCGACCAAGGTGGTCGCGGCGACCCGTGACGCGGAGGTCTCCTTCGCCACCGAGCAGGGCTATCCGCTGGAGGGCCAGGATCAGGACCGGGCCACCCAGGACCCGGCCAAGGTGCTCGACGCGGCGCTGGGCGCGCTGCGCTCGGCCGTGCGGGAATGCGAGGAACGCGGCCACCAGGTCGCCGGAATCTCACTGACCGGCGGCATGCACACGCTGATGGGCCTCGCCGCCGACGGTTCACCGCTCACCCCCTCGGTGAGCTGGGCCGACACCCGGGCCGCCGAGATAGCCGCCCGGCTGCGGGCGAGCGACGAGTCGGCGAAGCTGCACGAGGCGACCGGGGTTCCGGTGCACTCGTTCTCCCCGCTGACCAAGCTGATGTGGTTCGCCGAGCACGAGCCGGACACCGTCGCCGAGGTCCGCCGCTGGTGCGGCTTGAAGGACTGGGTGCTGGCCAAGCTGACCGGCAGGCTCGTCATGGACCACTCCTTCGCCTCCGGGACCGGCCTGCTGGACTCCGCCACGCTGGACTGGTGCGGCGCCGCGCTGGAGCACGCCCGCATCAACGCCGGTCAGCTACCGGAACTGGTGGCGTCCACCGAGGTCCTGTCGCTGACCGCCGAGGACACCGGGCTGCCGACCGGCCTGCCCGTGGTGGCGGGCCTCGGGGACGGACCGGCCGCCAACCTGGGTGTCGGCGCGGTGCTGCCCGGTATGGCCGCGCTCTCGCTGGGCACCAGCGGCGCGCTGCGGGTGGTGCGGGACCGGCCCGGCGTCGACGGTGACGGCAGGCTGTTCTGCTACGCGCTGGCCGACGGCCTGTGGGTGCTCGGCGGCGCGATCAGCAACGGCGGGTTGGTGGCCCAGTGGCTGTCGGACCTTTTCGACGACGCCGACATCGGAGATCTGCTGGCGGAGGCCGACGGGGTGCCGCCGGGCGCTGACGGTCTGCTGGCGCTGCCCTATCTGATCGGGGAGCGGGCGCCGTGGTGGGACCCGCGTCCGACCGGGCTGCTGGTCGGGCTGCGCCGTCAACACGGCAGGCCGCACCTCGTGCGCGCCATGGTGGAGGGCGTGGCCAACCAGCTTGCCCTGGTCTGGGACGCGGTGCTGGACACCGGTACCGGAGTTGACACCGTGCGCGCCACCGGCGGCACCTTCCGGTCCGAGGTGTGGGCCAAGGTGATCGCGGCCGCGCTGGACACCCCGCTGGAACTGGCCGAGGACACCGAAGGCTCCGGTCTCGGCGCGGCCTTGCTGGGCTGGCGCGCCCTCGGCGCCTTCGACTCCGTTCGCGACGCGGCCGAGCTGATCTCCACCCACGGCACCGTGCACCCCGACCCTACGATGGCCGAGCACGCCCGCCAGGCCCGCGAGGTCGTCCGCGCGGCCTACCACGCGGCCGACCAGCTCAGCGGCTTCGCGGGTCGCTAGGGAGCTTCAACCACCAGCAGCCCCCACATAGCGGAGCTTCCGGGTCGCCAACGCTCCTGCGGACGGCAGGTGTCAGGGGTGGCTGATAGAGATGGGCGACAGCGGGGTTCCGTCGAAAGGCAGCTCATGACACTGCGCGCGTGCGTCGGGCTGGTCACCATCGGGGTGTCCGAGGTGGCCAGGTCGGAGAAGTTCTACCGCGACCTCGGCTGGGAGGTGGTGGTCGCCGCCGAGGACGGCATGCGGGTGTTCCGCACCTCCGGCGCCTGGCTCGCGCTCTACCCCGCCGCCGCGCTGGCCGACCTGGCCGGCCTGCCCGCGGCGAAGGTGGACGGCTTCCGCGGCGCGCTGCTCGCGGTCAACGTCGAGACCGAGCAGCAGGTGGACGAGGCGCTGGAACTCGCCGCCCGCGCGGGCGGCACCGTGACCCACCCGGCAGAGAAGGCCGTGTGGGGCGGGTATACCGGCGCGTTCGCCGACCCGGACGGTCACTCCTGGGAGGTCGCGTACAACCCCTTCTGGCCCATCGGGTCCGACGGGCGGCCCGACCCGACCGCGGCGGGTTGAGCGGGCATCAGGTACCGCACCAGGTAGCCGAGGCCGATGATCGCCACGCCCGCGACGGGCGCGGCGACGAAGCTCCACTGCCTTGGCGCGTGGTCGACGACCAGGCCCACCAGCGGCGTGCCCATGGCCAGCCCGAGTGTCACCGAAGTGCCGTGCAGGCCGTTGACGACGCCGCGCACGCTCGCGGGCGCCAACTGGTTGATCCGCTCGCCGGAGGCGGCCATGGCGGGTGCGGTGATGAGCCCCACCGGGATGATGGCCAGCGCCAGCGCCCACCACAGCGGGCCGACCATGCCGACCGGCGCGGCAAGCAGTCCCAGCAGGACGGTGAGCGGCACCAGCGCGAGTGAGCGGTGCAGCGCACCGTGGATCAGGCCGCCCAGCGCGGAGGCAACGCACCACGTGCCGAGCACCAACCCGGTCCAGCCGACCTGTCCGGACCGCTCGAGGCTCGCGATCAGCGCCAACTCGGTGCCCGCCATCACCACCACCGAGGCCATGGTGCAGAAGAGCACCAGCACCAGGCTGCCGGTCAGCCACTCCCGGCGCGGCGGCTTGGCCTGGCTCTTCTCCTCCTCGGTCTTCAGCGCCGGGTTCATCAGGTACAGCAGGGTCGCCGACCCCACCAGCCCGGCGCCGACGGCCAGCGTGGCGGCGGTGGTGGACACGCCGGTCGCCAGCGCGACACCGACGGCGGGGCCGATGATGAAGGCGATCTCGACCGAGATGGCGTCCATCGAGTAGGCGGTCCTGCGCTGTTCGGTCGGCACCAGCGCGGCCAGCGACTGGCGGACCACCGAGAACGCGGGCACGTTCAGCAGGCCGTTGAACAACGCCGCAGGCAGCAGCACCTCGTACGGCAACTGCGCTGCCGAGGACCAGAACACCAACTGGGCGGTCCCGCACAGGATCAGGGTCTTGCGCAGTCCCCAGTGGTCGAAGAGCCTGCCGATCAGCGTCGCTCCGAATGCGCCGCCGAGCATGGATGCCGCGCCGACCAAGCCCGCCGCGGCGTATCCGTGGTCGAGGCCGATCACCACGTGCAAGGTGAGCGTGATGCCCGCCGCCGTGTACGGCACCCTGGCCAGGATGGCCATCAGCATCAACGATCGAACACCGGGTATTGCCAGGACTTGGCGATAGCGATCGAGGGCCACCCTGACCATCTTCCGGGTTTCGGCCTGTTGAGGCATGTCATTTTCGGCAGGCTCACTGATCATCCGAACGAGTTATACCCAAGTCGATGGTTTTCTTGACTCATTCCAATAAGCGTGCTGTTCTGGATAAGCCATGACTCCCACCACGACACCCGAACCGACCGGGCACCAGCGGCAGCTTCGCTCGGTCGGTCTCCGGGTGACCGCGCCCCGGCTGGCCGTGCTCGACTGGCTGGCCGGACACCCGCACGCGACCGCTGATGAGATCGCCGCAGGCGTCCGGACCCGCCTCGGCTCGGTGTCCACGCAGGCCGTGTACGACGTGCTGCGGGCCTGCACGGAGACCGGGCTGTTGCGGCGCATCGAACCCGCGGGCCACCCGGCCCGCTTCGAGACCCGCACCGGCGACAACCACCACCACCTGGTGTGCAGGCGGTGCGAGAAGACCGAGGACGTCGACTGCGTGCACGGCTCGGCGCCGTGTCTGGAACCCACCGACACCGCCGGGTTCACCATCGACGAGGCCGAGGTCGTGTTCTGGGGGCTGTGCTCGGACTGTCAGTCCTCTGCCGGTGCGGACGGCGGCACCCAGTGGCGCGAGGAGGACCGGGGCGACCGCGTCGCGGCGACGTTCGCGCCCGGCGGCCATGGTTCGGTCACGGCCGAGCGCGTCGCCCGGGCCACTCCGGTAGCGGGCGAGTAAGGACCCGCGGGTATCCCACACCCGCTTCCCAGCCGGGCAGGCGCGGCAGCCGACCCCCAGCGGCCACCAGCGCCTCCCGGCGCCCCTCGAATGCTGTTGTCAGCCCGCGGGATCTGCTTTCGGCGCCTTGAACTCCGGCTTCGGCACCGCCTTTTGCGGGGCGCCTTTGGCCGCCGTGTCCTTGGGTTCGGACGCCGCCGCGCTCTTGGCGGCGGGGGCCTTCTTGGCGGACGTTGCTGATCCGGACGCGGGCTTCGCCGGGGTCCGAGCGGCCTGCGTCGAGGGTTTCGCTGCCGCGTTCTTGGTGGTTGCTGCGCCGCGCGTGGGCTTCGCCTGCGTCGTGGGCTTTGCCGCGGTGGATGTCCGGGGCTCGGTCTTTGCGGGGCTCTTCACCGCGGGCGCGGTCTTCGCCGGCACCGCGTCGGGCTGAGCCGTCCTGGCAGCCGCGGGTTTGCGGGCCCGGCTTGTCCGCTTGGCCGGTGCGTCACCGTTGCCGCTCGCGGTCTGGGCCACCCGCAGCGCCAGGCCGGTGCGCAGCGCGCCGACGGCCTCGAACACCGCCTCCCGGCAGCGCCGCCCGGCGCCGAGCACATTCGCGAAGCCGTGGAAGAGGTCCTCATACCGGCGCAGCACCACCGGCACGCCCGCCTCGGCCAGCCGCTTGGCGAAGGCCTCGCCCTCATCGCGCAGCGGATCGAAGCCGCCGGTGGCCAGGAACGTGGGCGGCAACCCCGTCAGGTCCTTGGCCAGCAGCGGCGACACAAGCTCGTCGGCCCGCTGCTCGACCTTCGGGCAGTAGTTGTCGGTGAACCAGTCGATCTCGGTGTTGGTGAGGAAGAAGCCGTCCGCGAACAGCTCCTGCGAGCGATAGGTCGTGGTGGCATCGGTGGCCGGGTAGAACAACAGCAGGAACGCGGGCTTCGGTCCGCCTGCCTTGACGGCCTGGATGGCGGTGACCGCAGACAGGTTGCCGCCCGCGCTGTCGCCGCCCAGCGCGATCCGGCTCGGATCGGCACCCAACTCGTCGGCATGGCTGACCGCGTACCGGAACGCGGCGAAGGCATCGGTCGCGCCGCCGGGGAATGGGCACTCGGGCGCCAGCCGGTAGTCCACTGACAGCACGCGTACCTCGGCGTGCTTGGCCAGGAACCGACACAGGTTGTCATGGGTGTTCAGGTCTCCGAGCATGAACCCGCCACCGTGGTAGAAGACCAGCAGCGGCGACGGCGTGGCCAATCCCTCCGGGGTGTAGAGCCGCGCGGGCACGGTGCCCTCGTCGGTGGGTACGAAAAGCTCACGGGCCGCCACCGGCTCGATCCTGGGGCCGCTGATCAACGCGTCGGTCTGACGCAGTCGCTTGCGGGCCTCCTCGGGGTCGTTGCCGGAGATCCCCGCGCCGACCAGTTTTTGCATCCGCAGCATGACCTGGGCTTCCAGCGCCAACTCGCAGCCGTCGACGCGGATCGGCTTCCCCGCGATCAGCCGAAGCACGGGCCTCGGCAGGTCGAGTAGCAACTTGGCGCCCGTTGCCAGCCAGTTCGGCGGGATCCGCTCCAGTACGTTCGCCATCGCGCCCTCCGTGCTCCCGTTGCCCGTGCCGAAGCTGATGTTACCTGCGAGTAGGTAGCCGTGGGGTGGTCAAAATCATCCGATGCCCATCCTGGCGTGCGGGCTGACCCCGCGTACCGGCAATGCGAGGATCGAAGGCATGACGGTCACCGTGGTCGGTATCGGCGGCTCACTCCGCTCGGGTTCGCAGACCGAGCGCGCCCTGCACCTCGCACTGGACGGTGCGCGGGAGGCGGGCGCGAAGGTGGTGGCGTTCACCGGCGCCGACCTGGTGCTGCCGTTCTACGATCCGGCGCTGCCGCAGCGCCCGGAGGCCGCGGTCAGGATGGTCGAGGCGCTGCGCACGGCCGACGGCGTCGTGCTGGTCTCGCCCGGCTACCACGGAACGGTGTCCGGCCTGGTCAAAAACGCGCTCGACTATGTGGAGGACCTCCGCGAGGACGAGCGGCCCTACCTGGACGGCAGGGCCGTGGGCTGCGTGGCCACCGCCCAGGGCTGGCAGGCCGCGGTCACCACGCTGAACTCGCTGCGGTCCATCGTGCACGCGCTGCGCGGCTGGCCGACGCCCCTGGGTGGGGCGCTGAACACCGGCGAGGTCCGGCTGGACGCCGAGGGCGGGTGCAGCGACGAGAAGGTCGAGGCCACCCTCCGTGCGATCGGCCACCAGGTCGTCGATTTCGCGTTGTCGAAGGTGTGAAACAGCTCATCAGCGGGTGAGCCCGGACCGATTTCGGGTAGCCCTAATCTGGAACTGTTCCAGATACTTGGGAGCTGTCGTGACCACCACACTGAACAAGAGCAAGATCACCAGTCCGCTCGGCAAGGCGGAGCAGAAGGCGGTTGGGGCCGTCCTGCAGGAGGCGCTGGCCGACCTGATCGACCTGTCGCTGGTCGGCAAGCAGGCGCACTGGAACGTGGTGGGCCGCCACTTCCGCGACCTGCACCTGCACCTGGATGAGGTCGTGGACACCGCTCGCGCCTTCTCCGACGAGGTCGCCGAGCGCGCCGCCGCCCTTGGCTTGTCGCCCGACGGCCGTGCCGCCACCGTCGCGGGCTCGTCCGGCCTGCCCGAATTCCCTACCGGTCAGCAGGTGGACCACGAGGTGGTGAAGCTGGTCGTCGGCTGCCTGGACACCCTCGTGAAGCGGATGCGCGACCGCGTCGAGGCCACCGAGAAGTCCGACCCGGTGACCCAGGACCTGTTCATCGACATCACCCGGAAGCTGGAGGAGCATCGCTGGATGTTCGCGGCCCAGCTCATCGAGGGCTGACGACCTTCCACGGTCGGCGGCGGCCCCGTAGCCCACGGGGCCGTCATCGACCGGGCTTCGACCGACTCCGCTGCGGCGGATGCCGGGATTCTCGCGATCAGGCCAGGTCGAGCATTCGGCGGGCGAAGCCGACCTCCACCGAGGTCTGGCGGAGGGTCTCCGCGATCACCAGGGAGCCGTGGCCCGCGTCGTAGCGGTAGACCTCGTAACGGGAGCCCCGCTCGGCCAGCCGGTTGAGGTAGTTGTCGATCTGCCGGATCGGGCAGCGGGGGTCGTTCTCGCCCGCCACGATCAGCACCGGGGCCCGCACCTGGTCCACGTAGGTCAGCGGCGAGCACTCGCGGTACCGGTCCGGCACCTGTTCCGGCGAGCCGCCGAACAACGCCCGGTCGAAGGCCCGCAGCGGCTCCATCTCGTCCTCGTACGCCGCCAGGTAGTCCGCGACCGGAACCCCGGCCACGCCCGCCGCCCAGCGCTCGGGCTGGGTGCCGATGGCCAGCAGGCAGAGGTAGCCACCCCAGGACGCGCCCTCGACAACGCACCGCCGAGGATCGGCGAGGCCGCTGTCCACCGCCCAGTCGTGCACGGCGGCGACGTCCTCCAGTTCGGTCAGCCCAGGGCGCCCCTCGATGGCGTCCCGCCACGCCGAGCCGTAGCCGGTGGAGCCGCGGTAGTTGACGTGCACCACGGCGAACCCGGCGTCCAGCCAGGCCGCGCGGTAGGCGGAGAAGCGGTCCTCGTTGGCCGCGTGCGGACCGCCGTGCAGGCTGAACACGGTCGGCAGCGGCCCATCCGGCGCGTCCTCGGGCCGGGAGACCAGCGCGTGCACCCGCCCGTAGTCGGTGGGGATGAACGCGTCGACCACCGGCACCGACGGCGGCGCGAGTTGGCCCTTCGGCTCCAGCAGCACCTGATCGGTGCCGTCGGTGTACAGCGCCCGCACCACGCCGGCCTGCTCCGCCGATGACCAGCTGTACTCGATGGTGCCGTCCGGGCGCACCGTGGCAGATCCCACCGAACCGCCGGGAGTGTCCAAAGTGGTCAGCTCGCCGGTGGCGATGTCGTAGCGGTGCAGGGTGGTCCTGGCCTGGTAGGTGTGCAGCACCAGCAGTGCGCTGCCGTCGGGGTACCAGTCGGCGGTGAACTCGCCAGGCAGGTCGAAGCTGAGCTCCGTCTCGCCGTCGGTGGCGAGATCCCAGATCAGCAGTTCCTCCTTGCCGTGCCGCTCATGCGCGACAAGCAGCCGCGCGTCCCCGGTGACCGGGCTGAACTCCAGCGCGTCGAGACCCTTGCCCGCCCCGTCCCAGCGCTCGCCGACCATCGAGCCGTCGGCCACCCGCAGCACCCTGATCGCCGGGTGCCGGTTGTCGCCGTGCTCGGAGTGGGAGATCGCCAGCAAGTGCTCGTCCCGGGACAGCGCGCCAACCCCGGCGTCGTGCTCGTTGCGGTAGATCACGGAGGCGGGCGCGCCCAGCGGCGCCGTCCAGATCGTCGTGCCGTCATCGGTGGAGGCGCCCAGCGCGATGAGCTTGCGCCCGACCGCGAGTCCCGCCGGATAACCCGCATGCGTGGTAGGCAGCGCGGGCTCGGCCGCCGCGTCCACCGGCAGCCCGGCGAACGGCTCGATCACCCAGCTGCCGAACTCGTCGCCGTCGGTGTCGGCGAACCACCAGATCTGCTCGCCGTCCGGGCTCAGCGTGCCCCGGTGCGTACCGTTGGGCCGGTCGGTGACCTGCCGGTGCGTGTCGGTGCTGCGATCCCAGGCGTACAGCTCCCAGGTCCCCGAGGAGTTGGAGACGTAGAGGCAGCGGTCCGGCGCGTCCTCGGCCCACTCGGGCAGCGAGGTGCGCGGTGCGGTGAAGCGGCTCCTCCACCGAGCCTCCGCCCGCGGATCGGCGAAAAGCTGCTCGGGAACGACGGCGCTGGGGTGTTCGGTCACCCCACGATCCTGCCGCATGCGGTGCTCATCACGCCCCGCGCCGTCCACACGCAGTTATGCGCGTTCGAGCACCACGACCGGAATCTCCCGATCGGTCTTGGTCTGGTACTCGTCATAGTCCGGCCAGACCTCGGTCATCAGCTTCCACAGCCGCTCCCGCTCGGCGCCTTCCGCAACGCGGGCCTTGACCGGAAACTCCTCACCCTTGATCTGCACCCGAACCTCGGGATCGGCCCGCAGGTTGAGGTACCAGGTCGGATGCGTGGTGGACCCGCCGTTGGAGGCGACCAACACATACCGCCCGCCATCCTCGCGGTAGATCAGCGCCGTCCGCCGCTCCTTACCGCTCTTGCGCCCCTTCACGGTCAGCAGCAGGATCGTCGTCCCCCGCCACTCGTGGCCCTCCGCGCCATCGGTCTCGACATACCGCTGAATGTGCTCGTTCACCCACGGCGTAGGGCTGTCCACCGGAGCCTGCGTCATCGTCGTTATCCTTTCGTCACCTTCCCCCGACGCTAGGCCCAACTCCGATATTCCGCAGACCCGTGCACCGCGGGCGCCAAGTGCGGACAATGGCCTTATGTGCCGAAGCATAAAAACCCTCCGCCCGCCCTACGCCGAAGACGTCACCGAGGACGACATCCGAGCCGCCGCCCTCCAGTACGTCCGCAAGATCTCGGGCTTCCGCAAACCCGCCCCCCACAACGCCGAAGCCTTCGACCGAGCGGTAGCCGATATCACCCAGGCCAGCGAACTCCTCCTGGACTCCCTAAAGGTCCGCGGCACCCAACCCACCGCCTGAAACCGGCGTGGTCTGACTGAGCACACACACCCACCGCCCCCCACGCCACACGAACACATCGGTAGTCCACTCATCCGCCTCGAACACCGCCCCGCCGTAATGAGCCGTGTTCGTCACCCGAGCCGACACCAAACAAGTCCCCCCATAAAACCGAACCCTGGCATCCCCAACCCGCTCCATGGCCGAGTGCGTCAACTCCCCACTAGCCACCAGTGAGAGAAAAGCCTCCTTCGACGCAATCCCCGTCTCGGACACCATCACCCACTCATCCCCCATAAACCGCCCAATGCGCTCGCCATCATTGGCCACAATCGCGGCAGCCCAAGCATCCGCGACAGCAAGCACCAGGCCCTCAGACTCAGCGCCCGTACCAACAGATCCAGCAACGCGGTCATCGCTCATACCGAGACTTCAACACAACCGCGGGGGGTCCGGGGGGCGGAGCCCCTCCGGCTGGGTTTTGGGGGCTTGGCCCCCAAAAGAAATAAACCGGGTGCTGTGGTTCGCGATCTCCGCGAACACACCTCACCCGGTCAACCGGTCGGGGTGACAGGATTTGAACCTGCGACCTCTTCGTCCCGAACGAAGCACGCTACCAAACTGCGCCACACCCCGGTGGAGCCTCGCAAAGCTTAGCGGATCGGTTGGCCGGTTCCGAATCGGGTGTTGCCCGCGGAGGCCGAGCGGCCGTTGGCGGTGGGGGCCGACCGTGGGACCAGCGTCAACAGGCTGGCTTCCGGGGGGCAGGCGAAGCGGACCGGGGCGTAGGGGGAGGTGCCGAGGCCTGCTGAGACGTGCAGCCACATGTGGGCGCCCCAGCGTGAGCTGCCGCGGGCGCGGGAGCGGTCAAGGCCGCAGTTGGTGACCAGCGCGCCGTAGCCGGGCACGCAGAGCTGCCCGCCGTGGGTGTGGCCCGCCATCACCAGGTCGTAGCCGTCCTTGGCGAAGGAGTCGAGCACCCACGGCTCCGGCGAGTGCGTGACCCCGAGCCGCAGCGCCGCGTCGCCGTCGGCCCGGCCCGCGATCTCCTCGTAGCGGTCCCGCTTGAGGTGCGGGTCGTCAACGCCCGCCGCCATGATTTTCTGCCCGTTCACGGTGATGGCGCGCCTGCGGTGGGTCAGGTCCAGCCAGCCGCGTTCGGTCATCGCGGCGCGGAGGTCCTGCCAGGGCAGCGGGATGCCGTGGATGCGCTTGTTGCTGGGCACCAGGTAGCGGGCGGGGTTCTTGGGCCGCGGCGCGTAGTAGTCGTTGCTGCCGAAGACGAAGAAGCCGGGGCGGTCCAGCAGCGGGCCGAGCGCCCTCAGCACGGCGGGCACGGCCCGGCGGTGCGCCAGGTTGTCACCGGTGTTGATCACCAGATCGGGTTCGAGTTCGGCCAGCTCGGCCACCCAGCGCTGCTTGGAGCGCTGACCGGGCATCATGTGCAGGTCGGAGATGTGCAGCACGCGCAGCGGACTGGCGTGTTCGTCCAACACCGGCAGGGTGGCATTGCGCAGCGTCCACCTGCGACGTTCGATGCCCGCGGCATAGCCCAGGGTGGCGGTGCCGACGGCCGCGGTGCCCAACAGGATCCGACCCAACGTATTCACGACGTCGAGGGTACGGCGAAACCGACGCGAGGTTTCTTCCGGCTGGCGGTACGGTCGGCGCCATGGCAGAGCTGAAGGCGCGATTGCAGGCTGACCTGGCCGCGGCGATCAAGGGGCAGGACAAGGTGACGACGGGCGCGCTGCGGATGGCGCTGGCCGCGGTGTCCACCGAAGAGGTCTCCGGGAAGTCGGCGCGCGAGCTGTCCGACGAGGAGGTCCAGCGGGTGCTGACCCGCGAGGTGAAGAAGCGCAAGGAGGCCGCGGAGGCCTTCGACGGCGCCGGGCGCACCGAGCAGGCCGCCGCCGAGCGCGCCGAGGGCGAGATCCTCGGCGCCTACCTGCCCGCCCAGCTGGACGACGCCGAACTCGAGCGCTTGGTGAACGAGGCCATCGACGAGGTCTCCGAGCAGGTCGGCGGCCAGCCGAGCCAGAAGCAGATGGGCCAGATCATGAAGGCCGCCAACACCAGGATCGCGGGCCGCGCCGAAGGAGGCCGGGTCGCCGCCGCGGTCCGGGCCAAGCTTCAGACCAGCTGAAACGACATGAGGGGCCGGCTGATCCGGCCCCTCATTCGGTTAACCCGTCGGGATGGGGAAGCCCGGTCCGGGTAGTTCCGGGATTCCCGGCGCGTCCGTCGGTGGCGGTGGTTCGCCGGTACTCGGTGGCCCGCCGGGTGTCGGGCTGGGCTCCGGGGGCGGCACGAAGCCGGTGCTCACGTAGATCGTGATGGTCTCGCCGGGCAGCGCGCCGCCGCGAGGTGACTGGTTGACCACGGTGCCCTTGGGCCGCGGGCTGTTGGTGTCCACCGCGTGCACCTTGTACCCGGCCTGTTCCAGGATCGAGGTGGCCTCGGCCACGTTCTTGCCCACGACGTTGGGCACGCGGGCTTCCGGGCCGCCCTCGACGTAGCGCTGCTCGATCGGCGGCATCTCCACGACCGGCAGGCCCGCCATGATCGGGGTCATGGCGCGCATCCACGTCCGGGCGGGGGTCTTTCCACCGAAGATGTTGCCTTCCCGGCACGGGAAGGGCGGGGTGTCGCCGCCGCTGTCGCACAGCGGCTGTGGGCGCGGGGTGTCGTCGAAGGTGAACACCGCCGCCGCAAGCTGCTGGTTGAAGCCAAGGAAGCCCGCGGACTTGTGTTCCTGCGAGGTACCGGTCTTGGCGGCCACCGGCCGGGTGAAGCCGAACTGCTGAGCGGCCCTGGCACCGGTGCCGCTCTTGGTGTCATCGGACAGGCCCACCATCATCGCGTTGGCCAGCCCGGGGGCCACCACCTGCTCGCAGGGGTCCTCGCGGACCGCGACGGGCTTGCCGTTGCGGTCGGTCACGGCCTCGATGGGGCTCGGCGGGCACCAGGTGCCCTCGCTGGCCAGGGTGGCGCCGACGTTGGCCAGTTCGAGGTCACTGGTCGGGGTCGGGCCGAGGGTGAACGCGCCGATGTTGGCATCCTTGTAGAACTGGCCGATCGGACGCGGGTTGGGCTTGCCGTCCGGGCCCTTGCGGCGGTCGTCCAGCGCAGGGGCGGTCTCGAGGGAGCGCAGGCCGAGCTTGGCGGCCATGTCCACCGCGGAGGGGACGCTGACGCGTTCCAGGAGGTTGACGAAGCCGCCGTTGGGCGAGAGGGCCAGCGCCTTGCGCAGGTCCATCTGGGTGTCCTTGTACTCGCCCGCGTTGCGGACGCAGTACCAGTTCGTGCCGTTGCCCGCGGCGGGGCAGTTCTTCTGGCCGACGCCCTTGAAGACCTTCGAGACGTACAGCTCGGGGGTGGGCAGCACGGTGTTGAGGCCGAGGCCCTTCTCCAGGGCCGCGGCGGCGGTGAAGATCTTGTAGATCGAGCCCGCGCCGTGCTGCTGGAGGTCGAAGGGCAGACCCAGCACCGTCTCGGCCTCGTTCAGCTTCAGGCCGTACTTGCGGTTGGCGGCCATCGCGACGACGCGGTGCTTGTCCTTGCCGGGCTGCACGATGGACATGGTGTTGGCCACGTGGTTGGCCTTGGGCGGCACCTCGGCGTCGATGGCCTGCTTGGCGTGTGCGAGTGCCTCGCGGTCCAGGGTGGTCTTGATGAAGTAGCCGCCGCGGTTGAGCAGGTCCTTGGAGAAGCCCGCGCGCTGGAGGTACTCCATCACGTATTTGCAGAAGTAGCCGGAGTCGCCCGCGCCGACACAGCCGTTGGGCAGCGTGTTCAGCGGGCTGACGATGCCCAGCGGCTCCTTGGACAGCTCCTGGGAGATGCGCACCGACTCCGCGCGGTCGCGGCTGAGCATGCCCTCGGCGCCCATCCGCTCCAGCACGACGTTGCGCCTGGCCAGCGCGCGGTCGGGGTAGGCGACCGGGTTCAGGCCCTCGGGGCTGTTGACCATGCCCGCGAGCATCGCGGCCTGGGGCACCGTCAGCTTGTCCGCCGTGGTGTTGAAGTAGGTGCGTGCGGCGGAGGCGACGCCGTAGGAGCCGTTGCCGAAGGGCACGATGTTGAGGTAGCGGGCGAGGATGTCCGGCTTGCTGAGCTGCTTCTCCAGTTGCAGCGCGATCCGGATCTCCCGCAGCTTGCGGGCCGGGGTCTGCGCGGTGGCGCGCTCCTGCTCGGTCTTGTCGCCCCTGGCCACCACGTGCACCAGGTAGTTCTTCACGTACTGCTGGGTCAGCGTGGAGCCACCCTGCTGTACGGAGCCGCTGGCCTGGTTGGCCAGCGCGGCGCGGATGGTGCCGCGCCAGTCGACGCCCTGGTGCTCGTTGAACCGGCGGTCCTCGATGGCGATGATCGCGGCCTTCATCGTGTCCGCGATCTTCTCCGGCGGCGTGAGCACGCGGTTCTGGTCGAAGAGATAGGCGAACGGCTCGCCGTTCTTGTCCAGCATCGTGGTCAGCAGCGGAGGATCACTGGACACCAGATCCGCCGAGATGCTGTTGACCGTGTCGCTCGCGCGGTTGGACACCACACCCATGGCACCGACCGCCGGAAACAACATGCCCGCCAGCAGTACTCCGGCCAGCACACAAAAGCCGGCCAGCTTCAGCAACCCGTCCCTGACTCGCACGGCTCCCAGCCTACGCGTCACCCATATTGGTGAAGTGTGATGACGGGTGATCTGCGGATTTTACCTTCTCTTGGATGACCCGGTCTCGCTATGGGAACCGGATGGCTCTACAGTCCGTCAACGTCTTCGACAACCTCTCCGGGGAATTTGCATTACCTATCGGGTGATCGAGTAACCGGAGGCCCAACGCCGGGGGGCGGTGGGTTCGAGGTCGAGACCAACGGTAGGAGCAGTGGGGGACTACATGTTCAACCCGTTCAACCCAGATGACTGGCGGGTCCGGGCTCGTTGCCGCGATGAGGATCCAGACAGTCTGTTCGTCCGTGGCGCCGAACAGCGCAAGGTCAGGACCGTGTGCTTCGCGTGCCCGGTGCGGACGGAATGCCTGGCGGAAGCGCTCGACAACAGGATCGAGTTCGGAGTCTGGGGCGGTATGACGGAGCGGGAGCGCCGCGCTCTGCTTCGTCAGCGCCCGGATGTCGACTCCTGGCTGGAACTGCTGGCCGACGCACGCCAGACCCACACCCGCGATGCGGAGGTGGTCTGCGAAGCCGGGTAGGCGGGCGTCACTCGCCCGCCAGCCGCCGCCCGATCTCGCGTAGCCCTTCGACATCGTGCACGTCGGAGGGCAGCGCGGGAACGCCGACGATGGCGACGCCGGGGTGCGCCCTGGTGAACCTGGTGAGCAGCCTTTTCTCGCGGTCGGCGACGGCCACCCTGTCGGCGTGCAGCCGCAGGACGGCCGCCGCCAGCGTCGCCTTGCCCGCACGCTCCAACTCGTCGGCGGCCAGGGCCGCCTTGGGCGCGGGCAGCGCTGCGATCACCGGGTGGGTGCGGTTCACCACCAGCCCGACCAGCGGCATGCGCTCCTTCTCCAGCCGCTCCACGAAGTAGGACGCCTCCCGCAGCGCGTCCGGTTCGGGTGCCGCGATCACCAGGAACGCCGTGCCCGGCGAGCGCAGCAGCCGGTAGGTGGCCAGCGCGCGTTCCCGGAAGCCGCCGAACATGCTGTCGAAGGCCTGCACGAACGCCGAGGCGTCGGACAGCAGCTGGCCGCCGACGATGGTCGACACCGCCTTGGCGAACAGGCCGAAGCCCGCGCCGACCAGCCGCGCGATGCCGCGGCCACCCGCCCTGGCCGGTGCCGAGAGCAGCTTGATCAGCCTGCCGTCCAGCACCGTGGACAGCCGCTGCGGGGCGTCCAGGAAGTCCAGCGCGGACCGGCTCGGCGGGGTGTCCACGATGATCAGGTCCCACTCGCCGGAGGCGGCGAGCTGGCCCAGCTTCTCCATCGCCATGTACTCCTGCGTGCCGGAGAAGGAGCTGGAGATCGTCTGGTAGAAGGGGTTGGCCAGGATCTGCTCGGCCCGCTGCGTCCCGGCGTGCGCCAGCACCATGTCGTCGAAGGTGCGGCGCATGTCCAGCATCATCGCCGACAGCTCGCCGTCGGGCTCGAAGCCGGGGGTGGCCACCCGCTTGGGGGTGTTGGACAGCTCGCGCAGGCCAAGCGACTGGGCCAGCCTGCGGGCCGGGTCGATGGTCAGCACCACGGCCTTGCGGCCCCGTTCGGCCGCGCGCACGGCCAGCGCCGCCGAGGTGGTGGTCTTGCCGACGCCGCCGGAGCCGCAGCAGACGATCACCCGCGTCTCGGCGTTGTCGAGCAGCGCGTCGACGTCGATCAGTTCGGGTCGGTGGACACGGGGGTTCATCGCACCCCCGCCTCGGACAGCAGTTCGGCCATCTCGTACAGCGCCGCCAGGTCGATCCCATCGGTCAGCTCCGGCAGCTCCAGCACCGGCAGATCCGACTCGGCCAGCAGCGACTTGGCCTGCTGTTCGCTGTGCACCCTGATGGCGTGCTCCACGGTCTCGTCGACCAGGCCCTCGATGACCTCGGCGTCCAACTCGAGGCCCGCGGCGAGCAGGCCGTCCCTGATCCGCCCGCGGTCCACCTTGCCGCCCGCGGCGGCGGCAATGGATCTGGCGGGCAGCCGCGCGGGCTGCACCCGGTTGAGCAGCACGCAGCCCGGCCGCAGCTGCGCCGTCTCCAGCTCGGCGATGGCGTCCAGGGTCTCCCGCACCGGCATCTCCTCCAGCAGGGTCACCAGGTGCACCGCGGTCTCCTCGGAGTGCACCAGCCGCACCACGCCGTCGCTCTGCGCCCTGATCGGCCCCACCTTGGCCAGATCCGCCATCGCCCTGGTGACGTCAAGGAACTGGGCGACCCGGCCGGTGGGCGGTGCGTCCAGCACCACGGCGTCGTAGACGTGCCTGCCGTTCTCGGTGCGGGTCACGCACTCCTTGACCTTGCCGGTCAGCAGCACATCGCGAAGGCCCGGCGCCAGCGTGGTGGCGAACTCCACGGCGCCCATCTTGCGCAGCGTGCGCCCGGCGAAACCCAGGCTGTAGAACATCGCGAGGTACTCCATCAACGCGGCCTCGGCATCCACCGCGAGCGCGCGGAGCTCGCCGCCGCCGGGCACGGAGGCGACGCGTTCCTCGGAGTAGGGCAGCGGCGGGGTGTCGAAGAGCTGGGCGATGCCCTGCCTGCCCTCCACCTCGACGAGAAGCACCCGGCGGCCCTCGGCGGCCAGCGCGATGCCCAGCGCCGCCGCCACGGTGGTCTTGCCGGTGCCGCCCTTGCCGGTGACCACGTGCAGCCGCGCCCTGGTCAGCTCCTCGGTCCAGCCGCTACTTCCTGGCCTCACGCGATCAGCGTAGGTGAACGGCGATGTGCCGCAGCGTGACCTCGGCACACACTGCGGCAGGCGTCACAGCTCAGTCCACGGTGGTCAGGAACACCACGATGCCGATGGAGGCGGCCACCAGCGCCCAGGCGACGGTCTTGGAGGCCACGGTCGCCACGATCAACACGGCCACCGCGAGCACACCCAGCGCGATCAGCCCGGCGCGCATCACCTCGGGCCTGCTGCTGCCCCGGCGATCGCGCACCTGCGCCATCGCGACCAGAACCAGGATCAGCCCGGCCCCGGTCAGCAGGCAGGTCGCCACAATCCGCCACGTCTCCACGGAGATCACGTTAGCGCGGATGAACGCGATCGAAGTCCGCCGTTTGGATGGGTGCGGGCAGCGGATGGGACAGGGCGATCAAATAGAGTGCGACCCATGACGAAGTGGGAGTACGCGACCGTCCCGCTGTTGATCCACGCGACCAAGCAGATCCTCGACCAGTGGGGCGAGGACGGCTGGGAGCTGGTCACGGTACAGCCGGGTCCGACGGGCGAGCAGCTCGTCGCCTACCTGAAGCGGCCGAGGGAGGCCTGAGCATGGGGGAATGGAAGGCGAGGCTGGCCGAGCTCGGCCTTGAGCTTCCGCCGGTGGCCGCACCGCTGGCCGCCTACGTGCCCGCCGTCCGGACCGGCTCGCACGTCTACACCTCGGGGCAGCTGCCGATCGTGGCGGGCAAGCTGGTCGCCACCGGCAAGGTCGGCGACGAGGTCGGTCCGGAGGAGGCCAAGGAGCACGCCCGGCTGTGCGCGTTGAACGCGCTGGCCGCGGTGGACTCGGTAGTCGGCCTTGACTCGATCTCCCGGATCGTGAAGGTGGTCGGCTTCGTGGCCTCCGCGGAGGGCTTCACCGGCCAGCCCGCGGTGCTCAACGGCGCTTCGGAGCTGCTCGGTGAGGTCTTCGGGGAGGCGGGCAGGCACGCGCGGTCCGCGGTCGGCGTCGCCGAACTGCCGCTGGGTGCCCCGGTCGAGGTGGAACTGATCGTCGAGGTCTGATCACGAGGGAAGCCCGCGCAACGCGTCCACCAGCGCGGCGCGGGTTTCCTCGGTCAGCCCGCGGTACGGCCGAGCCGCGGTGAGCCCCGCCCTGGCGTCGATGAGCTGCCTGCTCTCCTCGCTCAGCCCGGCCGTGCCGAAGTTCTGCGCCGCCGACGCGTGGGCGTCCCGGCGGTGGTAGCGCAGCGCGCACAGCCGGTCGAACACCCGGCCCGCCGCGCTGCCGGAGGGCGCCGCCGCGACCCAGGCGTCGTAGATCGGGCCCTGCGAGGTCCCGACGGCGGCGCCTGCGATCTCGTCCACCATCGCCAGCAGCTCGGTCGGCTCGCCCCAGACCTCGCGCACCACCACATCGATCACCTCGACCAACCCCTCCAGCAGCGGACGGGACCGGTCGGTGAGCACCACCCGCTCGCCGTCGCGATGCAGCCAGTGCCGGTCGATCAGCGCCGGAATCGCGGTCTCGGCATCGTGATCGGTGTAGCGGTGCACCGCGCGCAGGGTCTCGATCGGCACCGGACCGGCGAGCAGCAGCGTGCGCGGCTCCAGCAGCGCCTCGGCGTGGTCGGTGCCGTGGCTGCGCAGCAGTTCGACGCCATGCGGCCGGATCCGGTGCAGCGCGGTGGCGACCAGCCGGTCCAGTTCGGTGGCCACGACCACCGCGGTGGCCGCCGCGTCGGCGGCGTTCACCGCCTGGTCGCTCGCGGCGATCTCCACCGGCGGGGCGTGGAACTCCCTGCGCAGCCGCCGGGCGGTGGTGAACAGCTCGCGGGCCGCGGTCCAGTCGCCGAGCTCGTACTGGCACTTGCCCGCGTGCTGGTAGACCAGGAACAGCCGCTCGCCAAGCTCCGGCTCACGGCGGGCCGCGCGCAGCACCTCGTCGAACTCCGCAGCGGCTTCGAACAGCCTGCCCCGCCAGTGCACGACCTGGGCGACCCGGCAGCGCGCCAGGATCACGCTGCTCGGACTGCCGTGCCGCCGCGCGAGATCCAGCGCCGCGCGCAGGTGCTCATCGGCGATGTCCAACTCGCCCAACGTTTTCGCCGTCAGGCCGACCTCGGTGTGGAACTGACGTCTGAGGTCGGGGTCGGCCGGGGGCGTGCGCTGTAAGGAATTCCGCAACACGACAAGCGCCGCCTGCGGGTCCTCGAAGTAATCGCGCAGAGTCTCGGGGTCGATCCGGTAGCTCAACCCGGACTGCCCCGCCAACCTGATGTGCTGTGTCGCCATGGGTCTTCCTCGACTCGAAAATGGCGCGTGACTGTGATCAGGATGATCGACAATTACCCACCGCCGTTAGCGGTTTCCGGTTATCTCTGCTCGTTCGAGTGATAAACCTGAGTCAGCGCGGCGTCCAGGACGCGCTGCACTCGCAGTCCTCTGTGGACATCGCAGGGATGGCTGGTCATTCCACTGTGGACCATCGCGGTGAGGTCGTCGAGCAGCAGTGCGTAGCTCTCGACGGGCGGGGTGGGACGGCCGCTGAGCGTGAGCTCACCAGCAGTGCCGTAGATCGCGAACTCCCGCACGCTGGGCATCAACGGCAGCTTGCCGCCCAGCAGGACCGTGCTCAAGGCGCCGCCGTCATGGCCGAGCACCAGGGTCACCAGCCCGTCGATGCCGATCCGGGCACAGTGCACCTCGGTGATCTCGCCGAGGGCGGCATCCAACAGGTCGATGCCGTGCGGACCGACGTCCATCAACGCGCCGTGGGCCGCCTGCCGCCAGGTGGAACCCGCATACGGCCCGCCGAGCAGCGCCCCGGACATCCAGCGGCAGGAGCCGCCGGTCCACCCGCCGCGCTCCGCGGCCGTGGCCAGCCAGTCCTCGGTCTGCGGCGCGAACCGGAGGGTGAACATCACCAGCGCGGCCACGGTCGCCTCGGTGACAGCGGAAGCCACCTGCCGCGCCGCGTCCAGCGTGTCCGCCAGCGGCTTCTCCAGGATGAGGTGCCTGCCCGCCCGCGCCGCCCGCACGGCCCATTCGGCCTGCACCGACGGCGGCACCGCGAACGCCACCGCGTCCACCACGTCCAGCAATTCGTCCAGGGTGCGGCAGGACTTCGCGCCGTGGGCGGCGGCCAGTTCGTCGGCCGCCTCGGGTCTGCGTGCGAACACCGCGGTGAGCTCGGTCCCGGGGTGGGCGGCGAGCCCGGGAGCGTGCACGGTCCTCGCCCACGGTCCCGCTCCGACCAGTCCGACGCGCAGCTTGTCCGGCACGACGCCATCGTAGGCTGGCCGCTGTGGAGCTTCCCGAGGAACTGGTGCTGCCAGGGTCGATGGCACCCGAGCGGGCACCCGAGCAGCCCGTCCGGCCGCGCGACGCGGCGACCGTGATGCTGCTGCGGGACACCGAGGGCGGGCTGGAGGTGTTCCTCCAGCACCGGGTGAAGGGCATGCCCTTCGCGGGCGGCATGACGGTCTTCCCCGGCGGCGCCGTCGACCCCAGGGACGCCGACACGTCGGTGGCCTGGAGTGGCCCCCCGCCGTCTTGGTGGGCGAAGGCGTTCGATTGCTCGCCCGCGCTGGCGGGCGCCCTGCTGTGCGCCGCGGTGCGGGAGACGTTCGAGGAGTCCGGCGTGCTGCTGGCAGGCCCCGACGAGCACTCCGTCGTCGCCGACGCGGGCCGCTTCCACGCGGCGCGGGCCGGGCTGGAGACCAGGGAGTTCTCGCTGGCGCAGTTCCTGGCGCGGGAGAACCTCGTGCTGCGGGCCGACCTGCTGCGGCCGTGGGCGAACTGGGTGACGCCCACCGGGGAGCCGCGCCGCTACGACACCAGGTTCTTCGTCGCCGCGCTGCCCGCGGGGCAGGCCGCCGACGGACAGACCTCCGAGGCGCTCGCCTCGGGCTGGCAGCCCCCGCAGCAGGCCATCGAGGACTGGCAGGCCGGGCGGCGGATGCTCATGCCGCCGACCTGGGTCACGCTCAGCGAGCTTGCGGCCTTCGGGACGGTGGCCGAGGTGCTGGCCGAGGAGCGGTCCATCGGCAAGATCCTGCCCAAGCTGGTGCGGGACGGGAACGTGGTGCGGGCGGTGCTGGACGATGAGTGACCGACCCCTTGTCGGCGAGCGCGCCGAGCATCCCGCGTACGGAGTGCTGCGCCAGGTCACCCCCGCCGCCGCGGTGCTGCTCGCGGAGAACCCCTCCGCGATGACCCTGGACGGCACCAACACCTGGCTGTTGCGGGCCCCCGACGCGCACTCCTGCGTCGTGGTGGACCCCGGCCCCGACGACCCCGCGCACCTGGCCCGGGTGGCCGAGCAGGGGCCGGTGGAACTGGTGCTGCTCACCCACGGCCACCCCGACCACGCCGAGGGTGCCGCGGCCTTCGCGCAGCGCACCGGGGCGCCGGTGCTGGCGTTGGACCCGGCGCTGCGGCTGGGCTCGGAAGGTCTGGCGCCCGGTCAGGTGGTCACCGCGGCGGGACTGGAGATCAGGGTGCTCGGCACGCCGGGGCACACCTCGGACTCGCTGTGCTTCGTGCTGGATGCCGACGGGTCGGTGCTCACCGGTGACACCGTGCTCGGCCGCGGCAGCACGGTCGTCGCGCACCCGGACGGGAAGCTGGGCGACTACCTGGACTCGCTGAAGGTCCTCGCCGACCTGCCGCCGGGCACCGCGGTGCTGCCCGGCCACGGGCCGGAACTGGCCGATGCGGGCGATGCGGCCAGGGCCTACCTCGCGCACCGCGAGCAGCGGCTGACGCAGGTGAGCGCGGCACTGGCGACGCTGGGCCAGGACGCCTCGGCGCGACAGGTCGTCGAGGTGGTCTACGCCGATGTGGACCGGGTGCTGTGGCCCGCCGCGGAGCTGTCCGTTCTCGCGCAGTTGGAGTACCTCCGCCAGGGCCGGTAGGAGCTACGATCCACGGAGTGACGCAGCTCACGGTCGACCGGCAGTTCGCGGCCTACGGGATCTCCCACTGGGTCGTGCTCGCCCTGTTCGCCGTCGGGTGCGTTGCGCTGGTGCTGATCGGCAGGCGGCTGCGCGGCACGGCGGAGATCCGCGGATTCGGCAAGGCCTTCGCGCTGGCGATCCTGCTGTTCATCGTGCCGACCCAGCTCTACGCGGTGCTGCCCGGCCAGTTCGACCTCGCCAGTTCGCTGCCGCTGCAACTGTGCGACTTGGCCTGGATGAGTGCGGCCGTCGCGCTGTGGACCTGGCGGGACTGGGCGTTCTCGCTGACCTACTTCTGGGGCCTGACCCTGACCGCGCAGGGCCTCATCACGCCCGCGCTGACCGGACCGGACTACCCGCACATCCAGTTCCTCAGCTTCTGGGGGCTGCACCTGCTGATCATCTGGGCCGCGGTCTTCCTGACCTGGGGCGCGGGCAAGCGGCCGAACTGGGCGGGCTTCCGGTTCACCCTCGCCGTCACGGTGGCGTGGGGCGTGGTCATGTTCGTGTTCAACCGGGTGCTGGGCACCAACTACGGGTTCCTCAACGCCAAGCCGCCGACCGGCTCGATCCTGGATCTGTTGGGTGACTGGCCCTGGTACCTGTTGGTGGAGTTCCTCATCGGCACCGCCGTGTGGGCTCTCATC
This sequence comes from Actinorectispora metalli, assembly GCF_056323685.1. Classification (NCBI taxonomy): domain Bacteria; kingdom Bacillati; phylum Actinomycetota; class Actinomycetes; order Pseudonocardiales; family Pseudonocardiaceae; genus Actinorectispora; species Actinorectispora metalli. The sequence continues at coordinate 2,016,718 of NZ_JBREYE010000001.1, read as the reverse complement.
ACCTGGCCGTGGACCCGCGGACGACCTGCGGAAACGACATAGATCGACTCGCTCTGTAGCGATCAAGCCCCCGGCGAATGACTGTCGGTGCTCGGCCCTATTCTGGCGCGCGTCAGTCCAACCTACGAGGTCAAAGGCGGCACGCGCGCACGTGAACACCGACGACCCGGGGGCCGAGGCGCCCGAGGGGGAGGCATGTGTGAGCTCGGCGGAAGAAGGCCGAAGCTCCACTGACGCGACGTGCTGCGCGCGGGTGGAGTCCTGGCAGGAACATCAGTTGCAGTCGCCCTATTCGGCTCGACCCTGGCTGTCGCTGCGCCGCCCGCCGGGCGGCCGCCCCTCGACGAGGCGGCTGCGCCCGAGGCCGATTCGCAAACTCGGCCCCTAGCGGGCCACCAGTTCGGCCGCGGGTGCCTGCTGAGCGGCTTCCGGGACCGCGACCGTGCGGCGGCGCGCCCAGAGCACGGCGGCCAGCACCAGGCCGCAGCCGCCCGCAACAGCGAAGCTCACGCGCGGCCCCGACATCTCCGCCACCGCGCCACCGATCGACTGCCCAGCGGCCAACCCCAGCGTGATGGACGTGGTCAGCCAGCCGAAGGCCTCCACCGCGGTGCCCTTGGACGCCACGATGTCGATGGTGAGGGAGTGCGCGGTCGCCTGCGGCGTGATCAACGCGCCTGCGACCAGCATCGCGACCGTCAGCCCGATCAGTGAGGTTGGCAGCCCGCCCAGCGCCACCAGCACGCTGTAGCCCAGCAGCAACGCGGGCAGCCTTGCCCACATGGGACGCGGCCAGGGCCGCGTGCTGTAGAAAATGCCGAACAGCACCGAGGTCACCGCCGACCCGCCGAGGATGAGTCCGCTCCAGGCCAGGTGCCCGGCGTGTTCGGCGGCGGCGGGGATGCCCACCTCCACGAAGCCCACCACGATGCCGAAGCCGAACCCGGCGACGGTCAAGGTCCGCATGCCGGGGCTCCTCAGGGCGCCGAGCAGCCCGGAACGCTGTGGCGGCCGCTCGGGCGCCCGCCAGGCCCGCACGGTGGGCGTGAGGGCGAAACCGAGCCCGCCCAGGATCAGGCAGCCCGCCGCGATCACCACACCGGTTCCGGGCCAGGGCGCCACGGCCAGCAATCCTCCCGCAGCGGGGCCGAGAATGAAGAAGATCTCCAGGCTGATGGCCTCGTAGGCGATGGCCGCGTCCAGCGTGGGTCCCGGCGGCAGCAGGCGCGACCACAGGGCGCGCGAGGCGGCGCCCACCTGCGGCTCGTGCGCGCCGCTGAGGAAGGCCAGCACCGTCACCAGCCACAGCGGCAGTCCGAACTCCACGGCCAGGATGAACGCCGTCACGATCACGGTGAGCAGGCCGACCACGACCAGCAGCGGGCGGCTGGGGCCGCGCCGGTCGATGATCCGGCCCTGGACGACCGAGCCCCCGGCGATACCCGTGAGGCTGGCCGCGCCGACCAGTCCGGCGGCGGCGAACGAGCCGGTCTTCTGCTGCACGTACAGCAACTCCGCGATGCCGAACATGGCGATGGGGAAGCGGGCCAGTACCGAGGTCAGTACCGGCCAGCGGGCGGCGCGCAGGCTCAGCGCGGCGCGGTAGTCGGCTAGCGAGGTCGTGGCTGTCACCTCCTCAGTCTCACTGATTTGGTACGCAAGTACCATTTTTTTGATGGTGCCGTGACTCACTTACCCATGGTCAGAGCAGTGATGCACCCGATCGGGTGTGACTCACCGGTAGTCAACTACTCTGGTGAGAGATTTACCGGCTGCCATGCAACGTAACGGCGGTTTGGAACGTCCTGCCGAGTGAAGGGCCTTGCCGAGCAGGTCGGATGGCCTTCATCGTGTCGTTATACGGACGGTTGCCTTCCGCTGACCTGGCGACCAATCCAGAACGACGAAAGTCGCTTGCGGCACGGTCGCCGAAGAACTCAATATCCCGTTGAACTTCCTCTGACGCTGATGGGTCGGGGCCGAGACGCGTCGGAGGTCGGGGGAGCGTGGCCGGTCGGGGGACCGGTCACGCCACACAAGAAGCCGGAGCGCCACGTCGGGGGTGGCGTCCGGCTTCTTGTGTTGTTCGCGAAGCCGCTCCCGCGTCCCTTCGGCAGAATGCGAGGAGATACCCCTGTATACGCACGCGACTAGCGGGACGTTCGACCGACTTCGAACGTCCCGCTAATCGACAGCTGTCGACTCGCCTCAGCGAGCGCGCCGAGCCAACCGCTCGGGGTCCAGGATCAGCACGCTCTTGCCCTCCAGCCGGAGCCAGCCCCGGTGGGCGAAGTCGGCCAAGGCCTTGTTCACCGTTTCCCGGGATGCGCCGACGAACTGGGCGATCTCCTCCTGCGTCAGGTCGTGGGTGACCCGCAGCAGTCCCGCCTCCTGGCTGCCGAAACGCTGTGCGAACTGCAGCAGCGCCTTGGCGACCCGGCCGGGAACATCGGTGAAGATCAGGTCCGCGAGCATGTTGTTCGTCCGCCGCAGCCGCCGGGCCAGCACCCGCAGGAGCTGTTCGGCGATCTCCGGGCGGCGGGCGATCCACTCCCGCAGCGCGGGGCGGTCCATGCTGAGCGCCCGCACCTCGGTCACCGTGGTGGCCGTCGAGGTACGCGGGCCCGGATCAAAGATCGAGAGCTCCCCGAACATATCCGACGCGCCCATGATGGCCAGCAGGTTCTCCCTGCCGTCCGGGGACTTCCGTCCGATCTTCACCTTGCCGGACTGAATGATGTACAGCCGGTCGCCGGGCTCGCCCTCGGCAAAGATGACGTGCCCACGGGGAAAGTCCACAGGCTCCAGAGCCTGCGTCAACGCTTCCGCAGCCGCAGGTTCCACGCCCTGGAAGATCCCTGCCCTTGCCAGGGTGTCGTCCACCTCGTCCCTCCATTCGGAACGTAGCGGCCGCTGTCAACACCGGCGCACTACATGCATGCGCCGGCTCTTTCGCCGCCGATCACTTCGAGTCAGTCTATGACCGGCCACGTGCTCGTTGTGGACGGAGGCGGTTGGCGCGTCCTTTTCGACGCAGCCTGAACAGCTCAAGCGCCCTGCCGATGCCCGAGCCGAACAGCGCCCTGACCTCATCCGGCCGGGCCTGCTCCAGGAACTCTTCGACTTCGTTCTCTGCCACCGCCACATGGCGAAGACGGTTCTCCACGCGCTCCATGAACAGCGCGAAGAACATCACCACGAGCGGCACCACGGCAACAAACCAGGCAGTCATGATGGACGTAATCCTGGCGTACCGCGTTCGTGGCGCCGCAAGGGGGTCCTGGAGTGACGCCCGTACCCTGATGGAGTGCCAGCCAGAGCGACGACCGACCCGGTCAGGAAAGCGAGCCTCGCCCGAACGGGTGAGACTCGGTTAGGTCTCGTCCGTCGGGCGCGTCGCATGGTCCGCACGCTGGAACTCGGCTACCCGGACGCGCACTGCGAACTGGACTTCGCCAACCCGCTCGAGCTGGCCGTGGCCACGATCCTGTCCGCCCAGTGCACCGATGTGCGGGTCAACCTGACCACCCCGGCGCTGTTCGCCCGGTACCGCACCGCGGCGGACTACGCGGGCGCGGACCGGACCGAGCTTGAGGAGCTGATCCGGCCGACCGGGTTCTACCGGAACAAGACCAACTCGCTGATGGGTCTCGGCGCGGCTCTGGTCGAGCGCTTCGACGGCGAGGTGCCCGCGAAGCTCGCCGACCTCGTCACGCTCCCCGGCGTCGGCCGCAAGACCGCCAACGTCATCCTCGGCAACGCCTTCAACGTGCCGGGAATCACGGTGGACACCCACTTCGGCAGGCTGGTCCGGCGCTGGGGGTGGACGGTCGAGGAAGATCCGGTGAAGGTCGAGCACGCGATCGGGGAACTCATCCCGCGCAAGGACTGGACCATGCTCTCGCACCGGGTGATCTTCCACGGCCGCCGTGTCTGCCACGCGCGCCGCCCGGCCTGCGGTGCCTGTCTGCTGGCCAAGGACTGTCCGGCGTTCGGCGTGGGCCCCACCGAGCCGGAGGTCGCGGCCAAGCTGGTCAAGGGCCGGGAGCGGGACCATCTGCTGACCCTGGCGGGCATTCCCGTGGAGGACGCCGGTTGAACACCAGAGTGCGATGGCTGCTCCTGGGTGCGGTGCTGCTGCTGGCGGCGGGCGTCGCGCTGTGGCCGCGTTCGGAGTCGCCGGGGCCGTCCACCCAGGCGCCCGCACCGGATCTGGTCGCGCTGCGGGCGAAAGCGGCGCTCCAGCCGTGCGCCGGGGTCGAGGGAGCTTCGGGCGGTCCGGACTCGCTGGCGGGCCTGCGGCTGGAATGCCTCGGCGACGGCGGCCCCGTCGACGTCGCGGCACTGACGGCGGGGCGCACGGTGCTGGTCAACGTGTGGGCGGTGTGGTGCGCGCCGTGCCGGGAGGAGCTTCCGGTGCTCCAGGCCTACGCCGACAGTCAGCAGGAGGTCGGCGTGCTCGGCGTGCTCACCGGCAGCGATCAGGCCTCGGGGTTGGGCATGCTGGCCGGGCTCGGCGTGCGTTTCCCCTCGCTTTACGACGGTGACGGCACACTGTCCGGCAGCCTCGGCGTCAAGACGCTGCCCGCCTCCTTCGTGATCCGCCCGGACGGGCAGGTGCGTCGCATCGAGCCCGCGGTGGTGTTCGCCAACCCTGAACAGGTGCGGGCGACGGTCGGTAAGTACGTGGGGAGTAGCTGATGACGGCAGATGAGGACGGTCACCATGGGCCGCTGGTGGATCCGCGAGAGGTTGATCTACCCGACTGGCTGGCCAAACTCGTCGAACTCAGCGCCGATCTCGACGCCCGCGCGTTCACCAGGCTCTCGCCGCCGCCCGACGGCCCGCTGCGCAAGGCCGCTGTCCTCATCCTCTTCGGGGAGGACGGCGCCGGGCCGGGCACGGGGCCCGACGTGCTGCTGCTCAAGCGGGCCGACGACCTGCCCGACCACCCGGGTCAGGTCGCCTTTCCCGGCGGTTCCATCGACCCGGAGGACGACGGCCCGGTGGCCGCTGCGCTCCGGGAGGCGACCGAGGAGGTAGGCGTCCTCCCCGAGGGCGTGCTGCCGGTCGCGGTGCTGCCGGACCTGTACCTGATGCCCTCGGGCTTCCTGGTCACGCCGGTACTCGCGTACTGGCAGCAGCCCAGCGAGGTCGCCCCGGTGGACCCCGGCGAGACCGCGGCCGTGTCCAGGGTGCCGCTGTCGGTGCTCGCCGACCCGGCCAACCGCTTCCAGGTCAAGGTCTCCAGCGGCTGGTCGATCCCGGCCTTCTCGGTGCCGGGGCTGCTGGTGTGGGGCTTCACCGCCGGTCTGCTGTCCACGCTGCTGTCGTTGACCGGGTGGGAACGTCCGTGGGACCGCACGGACATCCGCGGGCTGGAACAGGTCTGGCGTGCCGACGGGCCTGCCGGACCGCCCGATGTGCAAGGGTGATGGCGATGCTCGGAGGTGTCGGTGAACTGGGTTGACCTGCTGGTGCTGCTGCTGGCAGTGCTCGCCGCGGTGTCCGGCGCCCGCCAGGGCATGCTCACCGCACTGGCCTCCTTCCTCGGCGTGCTCGGCGGCGCGGTGCTCGGCCTCCAGTTGGCCCCGCTGATGATCAAGGAGTTCAACCACCCGGTGACCAGGGTGGCCTTCGGGGTCGCCATCGTGGTGCTGCTGGTCGCGCTCGGCGAGACCCTCGGCGTCTGGCTGGGCCGCTCGGTGCGGCAGCGCATCGACCACCCGCAGATCGCGGGCATCGACAACGCGGGCGGCGCGGTCGTGCAGGGCCTGGTGGTGTTCATCGTGGCCTGGCTGATCGCCCTGCCGCTGACCAGCGTCGCCGCCCTCCCCGGGCTGGCCTCCGCGGTCACCCGGTCGGCGATCCTCGGCACGGTCGACGACGTCATGCCGCCCTTCGCCCGCGCGCTGCCGGGCGAACTGCGCAACCTGATGGACGCCTCCGGCTTCCCGGCCGCCGTCGCGCCGTTCAGCACCGCGCCCAAGGCCCAGGTGGACCCGCCGGACCCGGCGTTGCAGGCCAGCCCGATCGTGCGGAAGGTGCGGCCCAGCGTGGTCAAGATCCGCGGTCGCGCCTCGCAGTGCTCCCGGGCGCTGGAGGGCACCGGCTTCGTCATCGCCAGGGAACGGGTGATGACCAACGCGCACGTGGTCGCGGGCACCGACGAGGTCGAGGTGGAGGTCGGCCGGGCCTCGTTGCCCGCCAAGGTGGTGCTCTACGACCCGGACACCGATGTGGCGATCCTGTCGGTGCCCGACCTCGAGGCCGACGCGCTGAGCTTCTCCAAGGTCGACGCCGAGTCCAACGACGACGGCATCGTGCTCGGCTACCCGCTGGACGGTCCGTACCGGGCGTCGCCGTCTCGCATTCGGCAGCGCATCAAGCTCAACGGCCAGGACATCTACGACCGCCGCCCGGTCACCAGGGACGTCTACACGGTGCGTGCGCAGGTCAAGAGCGGCAACTCCGGCGGACCGCTGATCGACCCGGAGGGACGCGTGGTCGGCGTGGTCTTCGGCGCGGCGGTGGATGATCCGGAGACCGGCTTCGTGTTGACCGCCGAGGAGGTCGCACCCGATGTCGCGAGGGCGCCGTCGCTGACGGCTGCGGTCTCGACGGGCCGCTGCGCGTCCTAGCCGAGGAAGTCCACGAGGTGTCCATTGACCACATCCGGCGCCTCGTGGTGCGGGAAGTGGCCCGCGTCGGCGAGCACGCGGTACCGGGAGCCGGGGCCGCGCCAGGGCAGCGACTCCGCCGCCGTCGCCTCCAGCACGACAGGGTCGAGCTTTCCGTGCAACTGCAGCACCGGCGTTGTGCTGTGCTCCGCGAGCAGGTCCGCGAATCGCCGTCCCTCACCGCGGAACTGCGCGCGCAGCGCCCAGCGCAGGTACTCCATCGAGCAGTGCGCGACACCGGGGATCAGCATCGCCCGCCGGTTGAGCGCGACCGTCTCGGCGAAGTCCTGAGTGCCTGCCCACGCGGGCGAGCTCCACGCCCGCATCAGCCGCTCCACCACCGCGGCCTCGTCCCGCACCAGCGTCCGCTCGGGCAGCATCGGTAGCTGCGCGGTGAAGAGCCCCCCGACCGACAGGGCCTGGTTCCGCTTGCCTGGCAACTGCATCGCCGCGATGGCGGTGCGGCCAAGGCCACGGCTCACCGCGGAGCGCAGGGTCATTGGATGGGGCGCGGAGATCGCCGTCACCGTGCTGATCAGCCGGGTGTGCAGGGCCGCCGCGGTCCAGGCGATCAGCCCGCCCCAAGCATGGCCGACCAGATGCGCCTTGCGCTCGCCCAGCGCCCGGACCAGCCCGGCGACATCGCCCGCCAGCGTCCAGCCGTCATAGCCGCGGGGCGGCTTGTCGGAATCGCCGTAGCCCCGCAGATCGATCGCCACGGCGCGGAAACCGGCCGCGGCGAGCACCGGAAGCTGGTGCCGCCAGGCCAGCCAGCACTCCGGAAAACCATGCAGCAGCAGCACGAGCGGCCCGCTGCCCGCCTCGGCGAGGTGGAACCTGATGCCGTTGGCCGAGACCTCGCGGTGCGCCCACGGTCCCGGGATGCGGACCGTGCTGGGATCCGGTGCGGATCGCATGCGTCGGCGCTGATCAGCTCGCGTGAGCGCCGGACCGCTCGGGAGCGTCCTCCGCACGTCCGTTGCCGACGTGGCTCAGCCGGGCGGCGGTCTCCTTCACGGAGCTGATCGTGCGTTCCGGGGCGCGCAGCTTGCGCACCTTCCGGTAGCCGAGGAAGGCGAACAACCCCGCGGTGAGCAGCATCATCCCGAACACGATGCCGTAGGCCGCCGAGCGGTACAGCCCGAAGTCGGCCAGCAGCTCCGCAAGCGCGATGAACAGGAAGAAGGTGCTGAACAACAGCACGGTCAGCGCGATGATGAAGAACACGCTGCCCTTGATGCCCTTGCGCAGCTCAGCCTTCACCTCCAGCTTGGCCAGCTCCACCTCGGAGCGGACCAGCGTGGACAGGTGGGCCGTCGCATCCCGGACCAAGCCGCCGATGGACTGCCCACCGGCGTTGTCCGCCAGGTTGTCATCGACCAACGGGATCGAGGGCACCGATGGCAGCCCGGCCCCGTCGCGGTTGCCGTTGCTCTGATACTGCGCGCTGCTCACGATGGTCATCGTGCCATGCCCGCAACCTCGCGCTCGTTCGACGTGCTAGAGACGCGCCACACGGTTGGCATTCATCGCTAATCGTCCTGCTGGCGGCGGGCCCGGCTGCGACGCATCAGCATGGCGGCGGCCAGCAGCGAGGCGATGGCGGAGGCGATCAACACCGCGGCCTTGGCCAGTTCCGCCTCTTCACCTTCGAGCGCCAGGTCGGAGATGAGCAGGCTCACCGTGAACCCCACGCCGCCGAGCATGGCCACCGCGGTCATGTCCCGCCAGCCCATGTCGGTGGGCCGGACGGCGAGCTTCAGCCGCACCACCAGCAGCGAGGAGCCGAGGATGCCGATCAGCTTGCCGACGACAAGGCCGATGACGATGGCCAGCGCGATGCGGTCCCGGCCGAGGTCGCGCATGGCGGCCGCGGTGACCGGCACCCCCGCGGCGAACAACGCGAACATCGGCACCGCCAGGCCCGCCGACCAGGGCTGGATGCGGTGCTCCAGCCGCAGCGCGGGCGACTCCTTCTCGTAGGGGTCCTTGCGCACCCTGGTGAGCAGCCCCAGCGCCACCCCGGCGACGGTGGCGTGGATGCCGGAGGAGTGCACCGCCACCCAGGTTCCCAGCGCCAGCGGTACGTAGATCAGCGGACTGGTCACCCGCTTGCGCTGAAGCCAGAAGTACAGCGCGCAGCAGGCGGCGGAGATGGCCAGCCACAGCACGCTCAGCCCGCTGGTGAACAGCACCGCGATGATGATGATCGCGCCGAGGTCGTCAACGACGGCCAGGCTGAGCAGGAAGATCCGGGCGCTGCTGGGCATGCCTGCGCCGGTGATGGCCAGCACGCCCAGCGCGAAGGCGATGTCGGTGGCGACCGGCACGGCCCAGGCCCGTTCGATGCCGGGCGCGCCCCAGCCGACGGCCAGCGCCAACGCCGCGGGCACCACCATTCCGCCGATGGCGGCCGCGATGGGCAGCGTCGCGGCCTTGCGGTTGGACAACTCGCCGACGACCAGTTCGCGTTTGAGCTCAAGACCGGCGACGAAGAAGAACAGCGCCAGCAGCCCGTCCTTGGCCCAGTCCCCGACGGACAGCCGCAGGTGCAGGGCCTCGGGGCCGATCTCGAAGTCCCTGATCGCCGTGTAAACGCCATCGGCGGGGGAGTTCGCCCAGATCACCGCGATGGCGGTGGCGGCGAGCAAGACCATGCCGCCGACGGTTTCGGTGCGCAGGAAGCGGGCGAACTCGGCGACGGCCTCGACCGGGCGGCGGGGCAGGTTCACAGGTAAATCTCCGGCCTGTTGATCGGGTACGCGAATCTCGTGCCGACCAGACTTCCCGGCTCACCTTTATGGGATCTTAACGACTCCAATCGGTGTGGCCAGCGGAAACGAGCTCGTAATCACTTTCCGTGCGCTCTGAACGGGCACCACCGCTCGGTTAGGGTGAGCCGTGATGAGCACCGCGTCGAAGCCGAAGCTCGTGGTCATCGGTGTGGCCGCCGGTGCCCTGTCCGGGCTGTTCGGTGTCGGCGGCGGCGTGTTGATCGTCCCCGCGCTGACCGCCTGGTGCGGCCGCGACCAGCGGCAGGCGGTGGCCACCTCGCTGATGGCGCTGGGCCCGCTCGCGGTGTTCGGCGTGCTGGGCTACGCCCTGCACCGCGAGGTGGACGTGTGGATGGCCGTGCCGCTCGCTGTGGGCTCGCTGGCCGGTGCCTGGGTGGGCACCGCGGTGCTGAACCGGGTGTCGCTGCCGGTGCTGCGTTGGCTGTTCGCCGCCGTGCTGGTGGGCACCGCGATCAGGCTGTTCCTGGACCCCGGCGACTCCGGGGTCACCCTCACCCATGACTGGTGGCGGCTGGCGCTGCTGCTGCCCGTCGGCGCGCTGATCGGCTTCCTCGCGGCGCTGACCGGGATCGGCGGCGGGGCAGTGGTGGTGCCGGTGCTGCAACTCGGCTTCGGGGCGCACGCCGCGTTGGCCAAGGGCACCTCGCTGCTGATGATGGTGCCGACCTCGCTGCTCTCCGGCGTGCGCAACGTACGGATGGGCAACGGCTCGCCCCGCGAGGCCGCCTGGATCGGGCTGAGCGGCATCCTGGCCACGCTGGCCTCCACGCAGGCGTCGGTGCGGATGGACGAGGAGCTGTCCGACGTCCTGTTCGGCGCCTTGATGCTGGTCTTCGCCCTGCGCACGGTTTGGGGCGATCTGCCTTCACTGGTACGCCGACGCTCGCGTTGACCCGCCGCGTGTTTACTGGAGGGGAGCGGACTGAGTCGAGCGGAGAGGGCGTAGCTGTGCGGTTTCCCGGACGTCAACCCAAGGCTGATCACCGGCAGGCCCCTTATCCGCCCCAGTACACGCCGGTGCCGCCCACCCGCCGCGGGATGCCCAGTTTCGGCCCGTCCCAGCGGGTGGTCGTGGCGGCCACCGCGTTCCTGCTTCTCATCGGGGTGGGCCTGCTGCAACTGGTGATCACCATCATCGCGGCCAACGGCCTCAGCTTCGGCGTCGACTCGGCGGGCGCGCTGCTGCTGTCCCTCGTCGTCGGCGGTTTCCTCGGCCACGCCGGACGCGAACTGCGCGCGGGCCGCCGCTGGCCGCGTCCGGTGGTGAACTTCACCTCGGTCACGCTGGCGGTGTTCTGCCTGGTCGGCATCTTCGCGGTCTTCGACGGGTGGGGCGTGTTCCTGGCCCTGGCCTACTTCCTCGGCCACGCACTGGTGGCCTGGCTGCTCTACCTCGACGCCAACGGCAACCCGTTCCGGCGCCGCTGACCAGTGGCCTGAAGCAGGCGCTTCAGGCCACTGGAGTGCTCAGTCCTCGGTGCTCTTGGCCAGGCCGGAGCTGATCAGGTCCATCACCGATGAGTCGGCCAGCGTGGTCACGTCGCCGATCTCGCGGTTCTCCGCGACATCGCGCAGCAGGCGGCGCATGATCTTGCCGGAGCGGGTCTTCGGCAGTTCCGGCACGACCATGATCTGCCGCGGCTTGGCGATCGGGCCGATCTCCTTGGCCACGTGGTCACGCAGCGCCTTGATGGCGTCGGCGCCCTTGGCCTCGTCCTCGGCGACCCCGCCGCGCAGGATCACGAACGCCACGATGCCCTGGCCGGTGGTGGGATCGGTGGCACCGACCACCGCGGCCTCCGCCACCGTGGGATGGGAGACCAGCGCCGACTCCACCTCGGTGGTGGAGATGCGGTGGCCGGAGACGTTCATCACGTCGTCCACCCGCCCGAGCAGCCAGATCGCGCCGTCGCTGTCGTACTTGGCGCCGTCGCCTGCGAAGTAGAAGCCCTTGTCGGCGAAGCGGGACCAGTAGGTCTCCCGGAACCGCTCCTCGTCGCCCCAGATGCCGCGCAGCATCGACGGCCATGGCTGGTCCAGCACGAGGTACCCGCCGCCGCCCTTGCCGACCTCCTCGGCCTGGTCGTCGACGACCTTGGCGGAGATGCCGGGCAGCGGGCCCATCGCCGAACCGGGCTTGGTGGCGGTCACGCCGGGCAGCGGGGAGATCATGATCGAGCCGGTCTCGGTCTGCCACCAGGTGTCGACGATCGGCGCGCGGTTGCCGCCGATGTGCTCCCGGTACCACATCCAGGCCTCCGGGTTGATCGGCTCGCCGACCGATCCCAGCACCCGCAGCGAGGACAGGTCGTGCTTGGCGGGGATCTCCGCGCCCCACTTCATGAACGTGCGGATCAGGGTGGGCGCGGTGTAGTAGATCGACACGCCGTAGCGCTGCACGATCTCCCAGTGCCTGCCCTCGTGCGGGGTGTTGGGCGTGCCCTCGTAGACGACCTGGGTGGCGCGGTTGGCCAGCGGTCCGTAGACGATGTAGGAATGCCCGGTGACCCAGCCGATGTCGGCGGTGCACCAGTAGACGTCCTCGCCCGCCTTGTGGTCGAAGACGTTGTGGTGGGTGTAGGCGGCCTGGGTCAGGTAGCCGCCGGAGGTGTGCAGGATGCCCTTGGGCTTACCGGTGGTGCCCGAGGTGTAGAGGATGTAGAGCGGGTGCTCGGAGTCGAAGGCCTCCGGCGTGTGCTCCTCGGACTGGCTGTCGACCACCTCGTGCCACCACAGGTCGCGGCCATCGGTCCACTCGACGTCGCCGCCGGTGCGCCGCACCACGAGGACGTTGTCGATGCTCGGTGTGGACGCCACCGCCTCGTCGACCGCGGCCTTCAGCGGGGCGGGCTTGCCGCGGCGGTACTGGCCGTCGCTGGTGATCACCAGCTTGGCCTGCGCATCCTCGATACGGGAGCGCAGCGCCTCGGCCGAGAAGCCGCCGAACACCACGCTGTGCGTGATGCCCAGCCGCGCACAGGCCAGCATCGACACGATCGCCTCGGGGATCATCGGCATGTAGATCGCGACCCGGTCGCCCGCGGTCAACCCCAGCGAGGCCAATGCGTTGGCCGCCTTGGACACCTCGCGCTTGAGGTCGGCGTAGGTGATCGTGCGGGTGTCGCCCGGCTCGCCCTCCCAGTGGATGGCGACCTGCTCGCCGTGGCCGGACTCGACGTGGCGGTCGACGCAGTTGTACGCGACGTTGAGCCGTCCCCCGACGAACCACTTCGCGAACGGTGCCTCCGACCAGTCCAGCACCTGCGACCAGCGGGCATCCCAGTGCAGCCGCTCGGCCTGCTTGGCCCAGAACGCCTCCCGGTCCGCGGCCGCCTCGTTGTAGAGCTCAGGCTTCGCGTTCGCGGCCGCGCTGAACTCCGCACTCGGCGGGAACGAGCGGTCCTCGCTGAGCAGGTTGTCCAGGGCTGCGGCGCTCTGACCGTCGAAATCAGCCATCGCGGAAAGACCTCCAGGTTGGTGACGGGCTCGACCGCAAACCTAGTGCGGTTGTCCACACCAATGAAGGCTCGGCGCCCGAAAGATGAAGTCGGGTGGTGCGAAGCGGTACTGTGCGCGCCGTGAGCCCGCTGGCAGCAGAACCGCTCCGCCGGTTACTCGATCTTCCCGGTGTTGCCGACGCGGTGCAGGCCGCCCGCAACGCGGTGGACGAGGTACATCGTCATCCGGTCAACCGCCGTGGCTGGCCGACCACCTCCGCGGAAGCCTCGGTCCGCGCCGCACGCGCGTCTGCCGCGCTGGATGGCGGCAGCACCGACATCCCCGCCGACGGCAAGGTGGACGACCCGCTGCTGGCCGGTGCGCTGCGGGTGGCGGAGTCCATCGGCCTGCTGCTGACCACCTGGGAGCGGGCGCCGCTACAGGCGTTGGCCCGCCTGCACGTGCTGGCCGCGGCCGACCTGGTCGGTCGTGATGAGCAGGATCTGCTGGGCAGGCCGCGGGTGGACGTCGCGGTCTCGACGCGGCTGGACCTGCTTTCCCGCATCGTGGCGGGCTCGGCGGGCATGCCTGGCCCGGTGGTCTGCGCCGTCGTGCACGGGGAACTGCTGGCGCTGCGGCCCTTCGGCACCGCCGACGGTGTCGTGGCCCGCGCCGCTGCCCGGCTGACCGCGATCGGCTCCGGCCTCGACCCCAAGGGCCTTGCCGTGCCGGAGGTCGCCTTCCTGCGCAGGCCGCAGGAGTACGCGACCGCCGCGGCGGCGTTCACCTCGGGTGAGGCCGACGGGGTCGCGGCGTGGATCATCTACTGCTGCGAGGCCTTCGAACTCGGCGCCAAGGAAGCGATCGGCATCGCCGAAGCCGTAGGAAGCTGACGCCGCGCGTTCCGGTGTGGTTGAAGGGCGATCAGCCTTGTTGAACCAGTGGAAGCCGCAGATCACCTGCGCGCTCGCTTGCGAGGGGCGGTCAGGACCGCGAGAGCCACCCCAGCGCCTTGCGCACCTCGCCACCGCTGCGGTCGAGCGCCTCGGCGGCCGTGGCACCGTCCACATCGGACAGCATGCAGACCAGCGCGGTCCGCACGTCGTTGCCCGAACCTTCCAACGCGGCAAGGCATTCCGCCGAACCCCGCCCGGTGGCCTCCCGCAGGATCCGCACGGCCCGCCCCCGCAGCTTCGCGTTGGTGCTGCGCAGGTTGATCATCAGGTTGGAGTACGTCCGCCCCATCCGCACCATCACCGCGGTGGAGAACGAGGTCAGCGCCACCTTCTGCGCGGTGCCCGCCTTCATCCTGGTGGAGCCCGCGATCACCTCCGGGCCGGTGTCCAACACGATCACCACATCCGCCCGGCACAGCCCGGCCGACATCGGATTCGCCGAGATCAGCCCGGTCTTGGCGCCGCGTTCCTTCGCCGCGGCCAGGGCACCCAGCACGAACGGCGTGCGCCCGGAAGCGGTCAGCCCGAGCACGAAGTCACCCGCGCCGACGCTCTGCTCGATCGCCGCGGCACCGTCCTCGGCGCAGTCCTCCGCACCCTCCACCGCCGTCGTCACGGCCCTGGGCCCACCGGCGTGGTGCACCTGGAACCAGTCGCGCGGGATGTCGTAGGTGGGCGCCAACTCCGCCACGTCCAGCGCGGCCAGCCGCCCCGAGGTGCCCGCCCCGACGTAGTGCACCCGGCCGCGGGAGCGCAGCGCGGTCACCGCGAGGTCGACGGCATCGGCAAGCTTGGGCAGCGCCGCGGCGACCGCCCCCGGAACCCGCTGGTCCTCGGCATTGATCATGCGGAGCACGTCGAGCGTGTCCGCCTCGTCGATGCCGACCGTACGCGGATTCCGCCTTTCCGTCGGTGAGTCGACGCAGACCCGGCGCACGGTGAGAGCCATCGGGATCAGGCGTCCCGACCGCGTCTGCGACCGTCCGACCTGGAGCTGAGCCGGTGCGGCTCGACCGCCTCGTAGGTGGCCTCCAGGGTCTGGCTGACCGTCTCGTGATGCCGCTGCGCGACCCCGATGAACAGGCAGTCCACCACGGTGAGCTGCGCGATCCGGCTGGACATCGCGCCGGAGCGGAAGGTCGTCTCCCGCGCCGCCGTGGTCAGCACGTGGTCGGCGGCATCGGAGATCACCGAGCGCGGGAAGTTGGTCAACGCGATCGTGGTGATGCCGCGGTCCTTGGCCAGCGCCAGCACCTCGACGGTCTCCGAGGTGGTCCCGGTGTGCGAGATGCCGATCGTGACATCGCCGGGCTTGAGCAGCGCGGCGGAGGTCAGCGCCATGTGCACGTCGGTCCAGGCGAAGCACACCCGGCCGATGCGGTGCAGCTTCTGCTGCAGGTCCGCGGCGACGAACGCGCTGGCCCCCATGCCGTACACCAGGATCCGTTCCGCCGCCGCGACGGCGTCCACGGCCTTCTCGAGCACCGCGGCGTCGAGTTGCTCCGCGGTCTCCTCAACGGCCCTGGCATCGGCGAAGGCGACCTTGGCGATCACCTCGGGGAGGCCGTCGCCCGGCCCGATATCGCTGCCGATCTGCCGCTCGATGCGCACCGACGTGCGGGCGGTGTCGGCCGCCAGCGCGATGCGTAGTTCGGGATACCCGCCGGCGCCGATGGCCTTGCAGAACCTGGTGACGGTGGTCTCACTCGTGCCCGCGGCCTCGGCGACCTCGGTGATGCTGCGATGGGCGATGGCGCTCGGATCGGCCAGTACCACCCTGGCCACCCGCTGCTCAGCTTTCGCCAGTCCGGGCAGTAGCGATCGAATCCGCACCAGCGGGCTGCTATCCGGAGCGTCGCCAAAACCACTACCGTGCGTGCTCACGTGGGAAACTTACTGACTACTTCTCACGTCCGCAAACGCCCGGACGGGTCATATCATCATCTTGCGATAATCCAGCCGTCCGAATGCAACCTGTCGGTTTCCCGCTCGTCGTCCAGCAGCGGTCGCCCGGACTGGATCACCTTGATGCCGTCCAAGTGCAGGCCACGGCCTGTGTATTGGCTATCAGAACGGTATATCCAGCGCAGCCGGATGTCCTTGGCGCCCGCGAGTTCCGCGTCCACTCGCCACCACCGTCTATGTCCGGTTCCAGACAGATCCATGACACTTTCCGCCGGTGCGCCGGGCCCGTGAGCCCGGACCGCGACCCGCTGCCAGGTCGCGCCGCCATCCACACTGGACTCCAGCGCCAGGCTGTCCGGCGCGGGAAGGTCAAGCTGTGTCCGCCAGATGACCGTGACGGGCCCGTCGGAAGCAGGCAGCGGCGGGGTGGTCAGCGTCGCGTTCCGGTCGACTCCGGTGGAGAACCACGTGGTGCGGCCCTGGGTCGGCGGCACCGCGAGCGCCTTGGCCAGCGCGGTAGCGGCGGCGCGCCGCATCGGATGGTTGTTGCCCGCCCAGGTCCGGCTCGGGTGCACCCGGTTGGCCAGCACGATCACCTGCGACCGGGACCGCAGGTCGAGCACGACGGAGGTGCCGGTGAAGCCGGTGTGCCCGGCGCTGGCCTGACCGGTCAGGCCGTCGGAGTACCGGATCTGGCTGGCCTCGAAGCCGAGGCCGCGGGCGTCGCCGGGCACACCCTCGGTCTGGTTGGCCATCATCTCGCGGACCGTGCTCTCCGCGAGGACGCGGTGACCCGCGTAGCTGCCGCCGTTGAGGAACATCTGCCCGAAGACGGCGAGGTCGCCCGCGGTGGCGAAGACGCCCGCATGGCCCGCGACGCCGCCGAGCGACCAGGCGTTGCCGTCGTGCACCTGCCCCCTGGCCAGCACGCCACCCTGGTACTCGGTGGCCACGATCCGGTCGAACTGCGCTTTCGGCGGGTTGTAGCCGGTGTCGGCCATGCCGAGTGGCTCGGTGATCTCGCTGCGCACCAACGCATCCAGCGATGTGCCGGTGACCTGCTCGGCGATCAGGCCTGCGGTGATCATGTTGAGGTCGGAGTACACCACCCTGGACCCCGGCTGATGGGTCACCGGATCGGTGAGCACGGCCCGGATGCGGGCAGGCCGGTCGGGCAGCGTCCAGAGTTCCAGGTAGGGCCGCATGCCCGAGGTGTGCGTGAGCAGCTGTCGCACGGTGACCTGTTCCTTGCCACCCGCGGCGAAGTCGGGCAGGTACTCGGCCACCGGGCGGTCCAGGCCGACCTGGCCGCTCTCCACCCTGCGCAGCAGCACGACCGTGGTGAACAGCTTGGACACCGACGCCAGGTCGAAGATCGAGTCCGGCCGCATCCGCACCTGTTCCGCCGCGGGCAGTTCGGTGCCCGCCTCGTCGGCGTAGCGGACCGCGTAACCGACCGCCTCCTCGGCCACCACGGCCCCGCCGTGCGCCAGCAGCGTCACCGCGCCCGCGGCCAGCGGCCGACGCTCCGGGGTCGCCTCGGTGCCGCGGGCGACCTCGGCCAGCCCGGCCGCGATCGGCGCCGGGTCCAGCCCGGCCTGCTCCGGTGCGGCCGGGTGCAGCCTGGTGTCCGCGGGTGCGAAGCCCTCCAGCGGCCGGTCGAACCGGGACCTGCCGTCCTCCAGCTGGTCCTGTCGGTAGCTGTCGGCGTGGGCGGTGGCGCCCACGGTCACGGTGAGCACCACGGCCAGCAACAGACGCCCCACCCGGTTCATGGTCCCCCCTGGTACAGCAGGTACGGCCTGCGCTGCCGGTCGAAGGCCGCGGTCTCGGCCGACCAGCTCGCGATGATCTCGGCGGGCTCCGCGCCCGCGTCGACCATCCGCCGCAGGCGGTCCGACCCGAACAGCAGGTCAACGCCCTTGTCCGCCCGCCAGCCGAAGGAGCCGGGGTGAATCCGGCGGGCGGTGACCAGCATGGTGACCGCGGCCCCGATCGGCTCGAACGCGGCGGGGTCGGTCACGTGCAGGAACACACCGCCGCAGGTCTTGCCCTGGTGCTTGCCCAGCGTCGGCACGAAGTAGGTCTCCCGGAACCGCACCCCGCGCAGGCCCGCGGAGTTGAGCGCCTCCGCCCACCGCCAGTCCATTCCCGGCGCGCCGATGGTCTCGAACGGGCGAGTCGTGCCGCGGCCCTCGCTCAGCGTGGTGCCCTCGAACAGGCAGGTGCCCGGATACACCAGCGCGGTGTCACCGGTGGGCATGTTCGGGCTCGGCGGGATCCACGTCAGGCCGGTGGTCGCGTGTGGACCGCCCCGCCAGCCGGTGGCCCGTATCACCGTCAACTCCGGCAGCCGCGAGCCCGCGTCGGCGGGCAGGAACTCGGCGTCGAACAGTTTCGCCAGCTCACCGACGGTCATCCCGTGCCGCAGCACGATCGGCTTGCGGCCGACTCCGGACTCGTAGCCGGGCAGCAACTGCGGGCCACCCACCGTGCGGCCGACCGGGTTGGGCCGGTCCAGCACGACGAACGCGCAACCCAGCCGGGCGGCGGCCACCATGGCCCCGTACATCGTCCAGATGTAGGTGTAGAACCGCGCCCCGACGTCGGCGATGTCGAAGACGACGGTGTCCACGCCCGCCTTGCGGTACATCTCGCCCAGGGCCTGCGGCGTGGCGCCGTAGGCGTCGAAGACCCGGACCCCGGTGCGCGGATCGGTGGTCTCCGGCTCGGACTCCCCGGCCTGCGCGCTGCCCCGGAAGCCGTGTTCGGGGCCGAACACCGCACGAAGCCGCACGCCGTGCCGCACCATGGAGTCGACGATGTGCTCCAGGCCCGAGGTCACGCCGGTCGGGTTCGTCACCACCCCGAGGTTGCGGCCCGCCAACCGCGCCCAGCCGCCCGCCGCGAGCAGGTCGGCTCCGGTGCGCACGTCGCGAGCGGCCGCGCCTGCCGGTGCACTGCCGCCGATCACCGTCGCCGAGGCCACCGCGGGGATGGCCAGCGCGTGCCGTCGGCTGATGCTCACCATCGCAGACCGTGGCCGTAGGAGTAGCGGTTGGTGCCCGGCTTGTCCGCGGCGGGCACGTCCACCGGCAGCAGACCGCGCGGCCCAAGCTCACCGAGCACCAGCTTGGCGACGGATTCCATCGCGTGTCCGGTCGTGGCGTAGGTCGCCAGCCAAGCGGTGGCGTCGACATGGCCCGCGTCGTAGGCATCCCGGACCGCGGTGGCGATCACCGGCTTCCCGGTCGCCGTCAGACCGCGCACCAGGTCCCGCTGACCCGGCTGCGCCCACGCCCTGCTGGTGAGCACGATCGTCGCGTCGTGCTGCCCGGCGGCGCGGACGGCCTCGTCGATCTGGGCCTGGGTCGGCGCTGCATCGGTGCCCAGCGCCGAGGTCCGCACGCCGCGCGCCGCCAGCCGCTCGGCCAGCGCGCCGACCGCGGTGCCGCCCGCGCCCGTGACGAGCACGCTGCCCGGAGCGCGCAGCGGCAGCAGCCCGCCGTCGTTGCGGAGCACGGTCACGGCGGCGTCGGTGATCCGCTGCGCCGCCGCACGGTGTTCCGGCCTGCCGATGGGGTTATCCCCAGCTTTGTGCACAGGGCTGTGGACAACTGGGCCAAGGTCTGTGGACAGCGCGTCGTCGTCGCTGCTCAGCGGGGATCGCTTCTGCTTCAGCGCCAGGATCCGCCGCACGCTCTCATCGATGCGCTGCTCGGTCAGCCGACCGGACCGGACCGCCGACAGCACCCCGTCGCGGGCCACGTCCAGCCGCGGTGGCATCAACAGCTGGTCGGCCCCCGCCAGCAGGGCCAGCACCGGGATCTCGGCGTCGGAGTGCTTCTGCCGGACGCCCGCCATGCGCAGCGAGTCGGTGACGATCACCCCGCGGAAGCCGAGTTCCTCACGCAGCAACCCGGTCAGCATGCGGGGCGACAGCGTGGCGGGCTCTCCGGAGTCGTCCAGCTTGGGCGTGACGATATGCGCCGACATGACCGACTCGACGCCCGCGGAGATCGCCGCCGCGAACGGCGGCGCGTCCAGCCGCCGCCACTCCTCCGGGCTGTGGTTGATCACCGGCAGGTCGGAGTGGCTGTCGACGGCGGTGTCGCCGTGGCCGGGGAAGTGCTTCGCGGCCGAGGACACCGAGCGCTGGTACCCGGTGACCTGGGCGGCGGTCAGGCTCGCGGCCAGTTCGGGATTGGCGGAGAAGGAACGGATGCCGATCACCGGGTTCGCCGGGTTGACGTTGACGTCCGCGACCGGCGCGAAGTTCTGGTTGATGCCCATCGCCCGCAGTTCGACGCCGCTGATCGAGGCGGCCTCGGTGGCATCCGCCGGGTTGCCCTGCTGCCCGAGCGCACCCGCGCCCAGCGCCATGGCGCCGGGGAACTGCGTGACGGGCGGGCCGATCCTGGTGACCAGACCGTGTTCCTGGTCCACCGAGAGCAGCAGCGGAATTCCCGAGCCGCTGGCCTTGGCCGCACGTTGCAGACCTTCGGACAGCCGCGTGATGCCGGGCGGGTCGGGCAGGTTGTCCGCCCAGTTGAAGTAGATCACCCCGCCGGGTCGGTACCTGGCGACCACCTCGGCGGCGGTGGCCACCCCCGATTCATCCTGATTGCCCTGATGGGGCTGGTCGGCGGCGTTGCCGTACACGACGGCGACGAACAGCTGGCCGACCTTGTCCTCCAGCGTCATGCGCTCGATGAGCCGGTCGATTTCGGTCATGCGATCCACCCCAGGGACGGCGGGAAACGCCACTCCGCCCACGGCCAGGCCAAGGCAGGCCAACAGGCTCACCCACGTCGAGGTGAGCCCGCGACCGCGATACCGCATTCGGAGCATGCCTCCAGAGTCGCCCGAGAGAACGCATTCCGCCACCCGCTAACGGGTGTCAGTGCTGCGTTTTCGCGTAGACGCGTTCGCTTTCCCTGCGAATGGTCTCCGCTGCCTCAGTCGCCGAGGTGCCATCCGTGAGCATTCTGGTGAACTGCTGGACCAGCACCACGGACATCTCGGTGAACGCCGGGCTGGCGTTGGTGGCGAACTCGGCGGGCCCGATGCCCTTGGCGTCCTCGATGAACACCGCCAGGTCATCGGCGCGCTGGGTGTACTTGATGGTCGAACCGATCAGGTCCTTGCGGGTGGGCAGGAACAACGAGCGCGGCGCGATTTCCGCCTGGTGCTCATGGGAGTTCATCCACTCGATGAAATACGCGGCCGCCGCGGGATTGCGTGCCTTCGTGAACGCCGCCATGTACTTCCCGCCGGGGAAGGCCGAGGTGCGCTCGATCTTCGGGTTGGGAATCGCCGCCCACCGGAACGAGGTCGCTTTCGCCAGCCGGTACAGCGGCCAGTTGCCGGAGAACAGCACCGGCGTGTCCTGCGCCAGGAAGATCGGCAACGCGTCGTCCTTGTAGTCGGGGTCGGTGCCCATCCAGAACCGCATCGGCATCGCACCCGAGGTGTGCAGGTCCGCCAGCGCCTGCAGAGCCTGGGCGGCTTTGCCGACGTCCAGCGCGGGTTTGCCCTGCTCGTCGAACAACGTGGTGCCCCACTGGTTGACCAGCCCGGACAGCCGGTGGCCGGTCTTGTCCATCGCGATCGCGTAGGGCGTCTTCGTCGCGGCCTTCACCCGCTGCGCGGCGTCCACAAGCTGCGGCCAGGACCACCGCTCACCCGGCGCGGGCGCGGCGACACCCGCCTGGCGGAACAGGTCCACGTTGATCAGCGGGCCGTTCACCGTCAGGTCGCTGGGGATCCCGATCAGCTTGCCGTCCGAGGTGGTGATGGCGGGTTTGATGTTGTCAAGGAAGGCGTCGGCGAACGACGGGTCTTGCAGGTAGGGCCGCAGATCGATCAGCTGGTCGGTGTAGCTGTGCACGTTGAGCACCCGCGCGACATCCGGCGGTTCGCTGCCCGCCAGCCGGGAGCGCAGGGTCGAGTCGAGCTGGTTGCTGTGCGCGAAGGTCAGGTTGACCTTGGCGCCGGTCTCGGCCTGGAACTTGTTGATCAGGTCGCGGGTGACCTGTTCCTCGGGCCCGTCGGTGAAGTAGAGGTAGGTGATCTCGGCGTCCCGCAGTTCGTCCGTGGACGCCGGTTTCGGCTCCTGACCCCCGAGGACGGAGCAACCGGTCATTAACGCGGCGGTCAGTGTGAGGCTGCTCAGCGCCGCGACCGTGGTGCGCGCACCTGGCACGCCGACCTCCCCCTCTCACCTGGACTGCTCATGCACAACCCCTGTTTCCCCGTGACTGCGGTGGCCATTCCCGGTGAAGGCGGAGTGACCCGGCGTGGATGGCCGGACCGTAGAGGGCCGAGGAGTTCAAGGTCAATGCGTGAAGTGTCCGCTCTGCCGGGCTGACGGTGAAATCGCCTTGTGGATGGTTCTCGACGATTCTGACCCACCGTGCGGCAGATGTGCGTGAGGCGACAACAATGCGCTGGCGGCGCCCACCGAAATCGGTAGACGCCGCCTGCCTGCGCGAGCGGTTCGGGTTACCAAGCGTGCACTCGTGTCGTACTTTCGGGGCTCGGCGTCCAGCGTCCCGGTACGCAGCCCTTTGACGACATGCCTCCCGCGGCGTGCTCTGCGTGGGTGCCTGATGCTCGCGCACGGAGCTCATCCGGGGTGGATCAGCGCTTCTCTTCGCGCTGTCCCTGGCCGGGAAGAGGTCCGCACCACCTTTGTAACGCGTGTCAGGCGTCACAGCAAGGGCACGACCGGGTGCACCGTTCCAGGACGCACCGTCACCCATTGCGCTGTGCCGCCTGGGAAAACGCGATCTTCGCCGCGGTGACCCCCCTACGACGGCCCAGTGTGACGTGCCTGCTACTTGCGGTTGCGGCGGCGCAGCCCGTACCAGGCGACACCCGCCGCGGCCACCGCACCGAGGCCGACGGCGGCCGCGGTGATGGCGGTGGCCGATGGGGCTGGGATGCGGGCGCGCAGCGATACCGGATCGGAGAACGCCAGGATCGGCCAGCCCCGCTGGGCCGCGACCTTGCGCAGTGCCCGGTCCGGATTCACCGCGGTCGGGTGGCCGACCGCCTCCAGCAGCGGCAGGTCGGTGATGGAATCCGAGTACGCGTGGCAGTTTTCCAACCGGTAACCGTGCCGGTCGGCGAGATCGCGGATCGCGCCCGCCTTGTTCTCGCCGTAGCAGTAGAAGTCGATCGCACCTGTGTAGCGGCCTTCGGCCACCACCATCTCGGTGGAGACGCTGTCGGTCGCGCCGACCATCTGGGCGATGGGACGGACGATCTCCGAACCGGAGGCCGACACCACGACCACGTCGTGGCCCTGTTCCTTGTGCTCGGTGATCAGCTCGGTCGCCTCGGCGTACACCAGCGGGTCCACGATGTCGTGCAGGGTCTCCTCCACGATCGCTCGGACCTGCTCGACGTCCCAGTTGGTGCACAGCGAGGTCAGATGGGCCCGCATCCGGTCCATCTGGTCCGCGTCGGCCCCTGCCAGCATGAAGACGAATTGTGCATAAGCGCTCTTGAGCACAGCCCGGCGGTTGATCAGTCCCTCCTGGAAAAAGGGCCTGGAGAAGGCCAGCGTGCTCGACTTCGCGATCACGGTCTTGTCGAGGTCGAAAAACGCCGCAACACCCTGCTGAAGTGGCGTTTTGGCTACGCCGTCGGCCTGTATCACGTTGCCAAGCATAGGTGGCACCACCGCTCGTTGAAGGGTGGCCGGTTCTGCTTCCGGACACCGCCTCCCACCTGGGAGCACTCAAGGTGTGAGCAACGTTGGCGAATTGTTGTGCAGTCCCTTGAGCGGAACAGCGACAACTTTGGCGCGGTGGGGGCTACAGTATGTACCGTCCGGTACGACCGGACGGGTTCAGCTCGACCCCCCGGGGCTGAACTCCTTGGCGACCCCCGTCCCTCCCCCCTGACGGGGGTCGCCCCATATCCGCACTTCGGCGGTTCCTCTTCGGGTCCGGCGCCCCCTCGTTCGGTTTCTTTCGCGCGGGCACGCGATTGTGCCGCGCACCCCTGACATTTCCCTGCCGCTCCACCCGGTTTTTCGGCGTGTTGTCCACAGCAGCCCCGGTTCTCCACAGATTGATCTTCGGCGGTTGGCGGCGGCCTCGCGGACCGGCAGCGTGGACCTCATCGCCCCGGCGGCCCGCCGAGGCCCGGAGGCAGGGGAGTGCCCATGGACGGCAACCGTCCCGTCGTGCTGGTAGGCGACACAGAATTGCTCGAGGAACTGCTGCGCACCGCGGCTGCGGTGGACTGCGAACTGGAACGCGTGCCCGATGTGACCGGCCTGCTCGGCCGCTGGTCGTCCGCACCGCTGATCGTCATGGACGGTGCGGCCCTGGAGGACTGCGCGGCCCTCGACCTTCCCCGCCGGTCGGGCGTGATCGTGGTCAGCAGGGGCAGACCGCCCACCCGCTGGTGGCGCCTCGCGGTCGACGTCGGCGTCGAGCGCCTGCTGGGGATCTCCGAGGCCGAACCCTGGCTGGTCAACGCCTTCGCCGAGGTTGTCGAGCGCCCCAACGGATCGGATGGTCGGGTGCTCGCCGTGCTCGGTGCCCGCGGTGGTGCTGGAGCGTCGGTGCTCTCCGCTGCCATCGCCGTCGCCGCGGTTCGCGCGGGTCACGGGGCGCTGCTGGTCGACTGCGATCCGCTGGGCGGCGGCTTGGACCTGCTGATGGGCGCGGAGCAGACCGAGGGCCTGCGTTGGCCGGATCTCGGCGTGCGCGGCGGCAGGGTCGCTGCGGGCAGCCTGCATGCCGCCCTGCCCGCGGTGAACCTGCGCGCGGGCAGTCTCACCGTGCTCTCCTGCGCCAGGGACGGCGAGGGGCCCGCTCCGGAAGCCGTCGGCCCGGTGCTGGAAGCGGGCCGACGGGCCGGTGAGGTCGTGGTCTGCGACCTGCCGCGGCAGCTGTCGCCCTCGGCCGTCGCGGTGCTGACCAGGACGGACCTGGCGGTGCTTGTGCTGCCCGCCGAACTGCGCGCCTGCGCGGCGGCCAAGCCGGTGCGTGCCGCGGTCTTGGCCACCGGCGTGCCGCTGGGTCTGGTGGTGCGCGGGCCATCGCCCGGCGGGCTGTCGCCCAAAGACATCGCGGCGGTGCTGGACCTTCCGCTGCTGGCCGTGATGCGTCCCGAACCGCGGCTCGCCGCCGCGGTGGACACCGGACGCATGCCCTGGCGGCCCGGAGGCCCGCTCGCCAGGGCCGCGGACACCGTGCTGGCCCTGGCCGCGACGGCCCGGGCGCCGCTGGGGGCCGCGGCATGAGCACGCTCGTGGACAAGGTGCGGCAACGCCTGGCCGTCGGCGGCGGCACGATCACCGCGTCGGTCGTCGCCGAGGCGGTGCGCTGCGAGACCGGCATCGCGGGCGACACTCAGGTGCTCGACACGCTGCGGCTGGTGCAGCAGGAGTTCGTCGGCGCGGGCGTACTGGAGCCCCTGCTGCGTCAACCCGGCACGACCGATGTCCTGGTCAACGCCCCCGACGAGGTGTGGACCGACGGGCAGGCCGGGCTGCGCAAGGAGCCGGTGGTCTTCCGCGACGAGGAGGCGGTGCGCAGGCTGGCGCAGCGCCTCGCCCTCGCCGCGGGCCGACGCTTGGACGATGCCCAGCCCTGCGTCGACGGCTGGCTCCCGCCGCCGACCGCGGACGCGGTCGCCGTGCGGCTCCACGCGGTGCTGCCGCCGCTGGCCGCGGGCGGAACGTGTGTGTCCCTGCGGGTCCTGCGTCCGGCGAGCCACGACCTCGACGCCCTGTGCCGCCTGGGCACCTTCGAGGAGGACGTGGCCACCCTGCTGCGCGCGATCGTCGAGTCCCGATTGGCCTTCCTCGTCGTCGGCGGCACGGGAAGTGGCAAGACAACACTGCTCAACGCCCTGCTGGGGGCGGTTCCCGACCGAGAACGCATCGTCTGCATCGAGGACGCGGGTGAGCTGAACCCGTCCCATCCCCACGTCGTCCGGCTGGTCGGCAGAGTGGCCAACATCGAGGGAGCGGGCGAGATCACGCTCTGCCACCTGGTGCGCCAGGCGCTGCGCATGCGGCCGGACCGGCTGGTCGTCGGCGAGGTCCGCGGCGCCGAGGTCTGCGAGTTGCTGGCCGCGCTGAACACCGGCCACGACGGCGGGGCTGGCACCCTGCACGCGAACTCCCCCGCCGAGGTGCCCGCCCGACTGGAGGCGCTGGCCGCCCTCGGCGGCCTGGACCGCCCGGCGCTGCACAGCCAACTCGCGGCGGCGCTCTCGGTGGTGCTGCACCTGCGGCGCGACGGCAGCGGACGACGCCGCCTGGCCGAGATCGGCCTGATCGACGCCTCGACCGGCCTGGTCCGGGTGCTGCCCGCTTGGCGCCGCGACACCGGCAGACAGCCCGCCTACGAACGGCTGCGCGAGCTCATCGACGCGAGGCGGGGGTGCGGGCCATGACCCCGGGGGCCGCACTGCTGGTCGGTGCGCTGGCCGTGATCGCCTGGCCGGAACACCGCTCGTTGAGCCGCCTCCGCGGGCTCAGCCGACCGGGGTGCGTTCGGTCTGGGTGGCGGCGGGCGTTGGCCGCGGGACGGCGGACGCCGCAGCCCGCGATCCTCGCGGTCGCGCTCGGCGGTCTCGGGTGGGTGCTCGCAGGCGTCGGTGGGGCGTCGGCCGCGGTCTTCCTCGGCCTCACCACCCGATCCCAATGGTGTGCGCGACGACGGGCGGCCCGCGCGGCCGCTGCCATGGCCGGATTCGGCCGGGCGCTGGGACTGCTCGCGGCCGAGCTGAGGTCGGGTGCTCATCCCGCGACCGCGGCCGAAGGAGCGGCGGCCGACAGCGAACCCGTCGCGGCCGAGATCCTGACGGCGGTGGCCTCGGCTGCGCGACTGGGCGGCGGCGTCGAGGAGGCGCTGCGGAACTGCGCCCGGTCCCGGCCGGAGCTTTCCGCGGCGCTGGGCAGGATGGCGACCGTCTGGACGCTGGCCGAACGCACCGGCATCGGCCTCGCGGACCTTCTCGACTCGGTGCGCGGCGACCTCGAGCACCGGGTGCGTTTCCACCGCGCGGTGGTCGCCAGGATGGCCGGGCCGAGAGCCAGCGCCGCCATGCTCGGCGCGCTCCCGGTGCTGGGGGTGGGCCTCGGCGAACTCATCGGCGCCCGGCCATGGCAGGTGCTGAGCCAGACCGCCATCGGCGGTGTGCTGCTGGCGGTCGGCACCGGGCTGATCAGCGTCGGGTTGCTGTGGAGCAGAAAGCTGACCGAGACGGCGGTGGCGTCATGAACCAGGCGGCCGCGCTCGTCCTGCTCGGCGCCGCGGTGCACCTCGGATCGCAGTCGCCTGCCCGAGTGCGGTTGCGGCTGCTGCTCGGCAGACCACGGTCGCCCGCGGCCCGAATGGAGAGCGGGTTGCTGCCGGTCCTCAGCGCGTTGGCGGTGGCCGGGGGAGTGCTGCTCGTCTCCGACAGCCTGCTCGGGCTGATCGTGGCTGTGGTGTCGGCCGGGACCGTTTACCGGTTCTGCCAACGCTGCCACGGTCCCGGAGCCAAGCCGAAGGCCGTCGAACCGCTGCGGCTGGCCGGGGCCTGGGAACTGCTCGCCGTATGCCTGCGGGTGGGCATGCCGGTGGCCGGTGCGCTCATCGCCGTCATCGGTGAACTGCCCGATCAGGCCGGACGTCCGCTGCGCGCGGTCGCCGAACTGCTGTCGCTCGGCGCCGATCCCGTGGCGGCCTGGGAGCCCGCGCTGCGGGATCCGAACACGGCGGCGCTGGCGGCGGCCGCCCGGCGCACGGCCCGTTCCGGTGCCGCGCTCGCCGGAGCGGCCGATTCACTCGCGCACGACCTGCGGGCGGCGGGCATCGACGCATCGGAGGCCAGGGCGGGCCGCGCGGCCGTGTTGATCACCGCGCCGCTCGCCGTGTGCTTCCTGCCCGCATTCCTCTGCCTCGGCGTGGTGCCCGTCGTCATGGGATTGGCGGGGCAACTGCTCGACGGGTGGTGAACAAATGTCCACAGTAGACGGATAAGTGACGGGAAGAAACCGACAAAGGCGCCCTCGGCGCCGGAACAGGAGAAAGTTATGACGCGGTGGATAAGACTCCGGCTGGGCGGAGTTATCACCGAAGACAGTGGAATGACCACGGCCGAATACGCCTTGGGGACGATAGCCGCTGCTGCCTTCGCCGCGGTGCTCTACAACGTGGTGACGGGCGGGTCGATTCTGGCGGCGCTGAATTCGCTTATCCAACGCGCGTTGACGGCGAGCTTCTGATGGCGGCGATCGGCCGGGCCGCCCCTCGCGGCGGTGAACGCGGGTCGGTGACTGTGGAGGCGGCCATCGCGCTCGGCGCGCTCGTGGTGGTGCTGCTGTTGGCGCTGGCGGGCCTCGGCGCGGTGCTGGCGCAGCTTCGGTGCGCCGATGCGGCGCGGGAAGCGGCCCGGCTGGTCGCCAGGGGACAGGCGGAGCAGGCGGGCGCGGCGGTATCGCGGATCGCGCCGCGCGGCGCCCGACTGGATGTGTCGACCAGCGGAGCGGAGGTCTCGGTCCGGGTGACAACGGGGGCGGGCGATCTGTTGCCGGGTATCAGGATCTCCGCGGAGGCCTTCGCCATCGCCGAGGAACAGGAGTAGACGATGGGCGGACCCGCGAACCCGGACACCACGGACTTGTGCACGTTCCGGGAGACCGGCAGCTTCTCCTCGGAAAACTTGAGGCGCAGCGGAAGTTTGGCGGGCGGGGAAAGCGGTTATGCCACGGTCTGGGTGTCCGTCGCGGTCGCGGCGGTGCTCGCCGTCTTCACCTCGGGGATGTATCTCGGCTCGGCGGCCGTGACCCGTCACCGGGCGGAGGCGGCGGCCGACCTCGCCGCGGTGGCGGCGGCGACCACGGCCGTGGACGGCGTCGCAGGCGCCTGCGCGCGGGCGGGCTGGGTGGCGACCCGGATGCACACCCGACTGCGGAGTTGCCGGTTCCAGGGCTGGGACGCCTTGGTCGAGGTGGAGGCCCGAGCGCAGGGACCGCTCGCCGCGTTCGGCGCGGCAGGCGGTCGGGCCAGGGCAGGCCCGCCGGATCGCCGACCGGATTGACGGCGGATGAGCGGACGCCAAGCGGTCGGTTAGGCACGGCGAGCGGCATTTCCGCTGGACCTTGTGCGAACAGCACGGGCGTGAAGCCGATCGCCGGACTTCAGCCGCCGTGAGAAATGCTGTTCACTCGTCGCTCCATAACGGCCAGTTAACGACGGAAGGTTTTGCTCGCACCCCTTCATGCCGTTTCTTTGTTCATGGCAGCGCACACGGCGCTGCGCAGGGACCGCGGTGCTCTGATCGACAGAGATCTTGACTGTCGATAGCACAGGTGCCGCGGGTTTCAAGGAGGCGAAAGCACGATGGATTGGTCGGACAGGTGGCGCGGCGCTTTCCGCATTGAGCTGCGGGCCGAGGCAATCGGCTTTGCGTGGCAGCGGTGGCCCGTCTTCCCTGGGACCTATCCGACCGGTACGCGCTGGGTAGGGCGCGACGGCGTTGAGCAAGCAGGGCCAGCCCCGATCGACCGGGACTGGGAAAATCGAGTGGGTGCCACCGCGGACCAGGTTGCCGACTGGTGGACCGGTAAGCCCTACTCGTTGCTCCTCGCCACCGGAATCGTCGTGGACGCCATCGAGGTGGGAGCCGATCTTGGCAGGCTCGCCGCCGTCGCACTTCGTGCCGCCGGAGTTCCGGTGCCCATCGCGGCAACCCCCGGCGGTCGCTGGTTGTTCCTCACCAAGGCAGGTCAGCAGTTGCCCGCGAAGCTGGCCTCCCACGGTGATGTCGTGCATCACGGAGAGGGCGGATTCATCCCGTTGCCGCCCTCCCCGTTCCTGCACGGTGTGGTCCATTGGAGGGTCAAGCCGCAGCTGTGCGGTTGGCACCTGCCCGAGCCCGAACTCGTGCAGGAAGCCCTTGGTGAAGCCATGCGCGTCACGGCATTCCGCGCCGCCGACGTCGACAGGCTCGCCCTCGCCCTCGCGGACCGCTGACGGCAGGGGGTGTCTCGTGGATCTCGATCGCGCTATCCGGAAGCAGGCCGCACCCACCTGCTGAGAGCGGATTCCGGCGACCGAGTTCCACGGGACACCACCTCGGCCGGGCCCGATGAGCCCCGACATCAAGCCCGGCCCCACAAACAACTACAGAGTGGATCGCTCGGCGTCGTGGCCGATCACCCGCAACACGATGTCGAGCAGGGCCACTGCCCCCGCCTTGTCCAGTGGTTCGTTGCCGTTCCCGCACTTCGGCGACTGAACACAGGACGGGCACCCAGCCGGGCACTCGCAGGATGCGACAGCCTCCCGCGTCGCGGCCAACCAAGGGATCAACGCGGCATAGCCGCGGTCGGCGAAACCGGCTCCCCCAGGATGCCCATCGTGCACGAAGACCGTTGCCTCCCCGGTGTCTTCGTGCAACGCGGTGGACACCCCGCCGATGTCCCATCGGTCGCAGGTCGCGAACAGCGGTAGCAGGCCAATCGCTGCGTGCTCGGCAGCGTGCAGCGCACCGGGAGTGCGCGCCGGATCAAGTCCGGCGCCCCCCGGTGCGCTGCCACGCAACAACTCCTCGGACACCGTGTACCAGACGGCCCTGGTCCGCAGGGTGCGCTCCGGCAGGTCCAGCGGCACCTGGTCCAGGATCGCCCCCGTCGGCAGTTTGCGGAGGTACCCCACCACCTGCGAGGTCACCGCGACCTCGCCGAGGCTGATCGACACACCGGCGTCGAATTCGCGCTCCTCGAGCGTGTTCAGCACCGCGATGTCCACGACCTCCCGCGG
Source organism: Actinorectispora metalli (assembly GCF_056323685.1). Classification (NCBI taxonomy): domain Bacteria; kingdom Bacillati; phylum Actinomycetota; class Actinomycetes; order Pseudonocardiales; family Pseudonocardiaceae; genus Actinorectispora; species Actinorectispora metalli. The sequence continues at coordinate 1,986,161 of NZ_JBREYE010000001.1, read as the reverse complement.
TGTCGTCGTCCAGTCCGGATTCTCCGCGTGCACCAGGGCGATGCCCTGATCCAGATCCAGATCGTCCACCAGATACGTGCTGCCCTGGTGCAGGTAGACCGCGCCGGGGTGCACCGTCGAGCACGCCCTGCCGGGGTCCACCGTGCCCAGCATGCGGGAGGTCTCGGCCTCCACGACCGCGATCTGGTCTCCGCCCGAGCCCCGGATGTCCACATCGGCGTGCGGCCGCTCGCGGGAGGTCCAGAACCAGCCGTGCGGCCGTCGCCGCAGCAGCCCGTCCGCGACGAGGGTCTCCACCACCTCCTTGCCCTGCAAGGCCGTGACGCAGTCCTCGGTCAGTGGAAGCTCGGCCGCCGCGCAGGCAAGCTGCGGAGCCAGCACGTAGGGGTTGGTCGGGTCGATGACGGTGGCCTCGATGGGCTTGTCGAACACCGCATGCGGATGGTGCACGAGGTAGGTGTCCAACGGATCGTCCCTGGCCACGAACACCACCAGCGCGCCTTCGCCCGAGCGGCCCGCCCGGCCTGCCTGCTGCCAGAACGAGGCCAGCGTGCCGGGAAAGCCCGCCACCACAACGGCATCCAGCCCCGCGATGTCCACTCCGAGCTCCAGGGCGTTGGTCGCGGCCACGCCAAGCAGGCGACCCGACAACAGCGCCTGCTCCAGCTTGCGCCGGTCCTCCGGCAGATAGCCCGCCCGGTAGGCGGCCACCCGGCCCGCCAGGCTCATGTCCACAGAGGACAGGATGTTCTTGGCCTCGAGCGCGGTGAGCTCGGCGCCGACCCTGGAGCGGATGAAGGCCAGGCTGCGGGCACCCTCCAGTACCAGATCGGCCAGGATGCGGGCCGATTCCGCACCGGCCGAGCGCCGCACCGGAGCCCCGTGCTCGCCTGCCAATTCCGCCAGTAGCGGCGGCTCCCACAGCGCGATCGTGCGGGCGCCGCGCGGAGAGGTGTCCTCGGCGACCGCAACGCAGTCCACCCCGGTGAGCCTGCCCGCCGAGGCAGCCGGGTCGGACACGGTGGCGGAGGCCAGGATGAACGTCGGTGCGGATCCGTACCGCTCGGCGATGCGACGCAGCCTGCGCAGCAGCAGGGCGACATGCGAGCCGAACAGCCCCCGGTAGGCGTGGCACTCGTCGACCACCACATAACGCAGCCTGCGGAAGAAGGTGGCCCAACGGCCGTGGTTGGGCAGGATGCCGCGGTGCAGCATGTCCGGGTTGGTGAACAGCCAACGGGAATGCGCCCGCACCCAGTCCCGCTCCACCATCGGTGTGTCGCCGTCGAACGAGGCCGGGCGGATGCCGTCCAGGCCAAGCGAGCTCACCGCGCGCAGTTGGTCGGCGCCGAGGGCCTTGGTCGGGCACAGGTACAGCGCGGTGGCCCGTGAGTCGGCCTGGAGGTGCGCCAGCACCGGCAGTTGGTAGCAGAGCGATTTGCCCGACGCGGTGCCCGTCGACACGACCACGTTCCGACCCGCCGCGGCAAGCTCGGCGGCCTCGGCCTGATGCGCCCACGGCCGCTCCACCCCGCATTCGAGCAGAGCGTCCCGAAGCTCCTGGCCGACCCAGGCCGGCCACTCCGCGTATCGGGCGGTCTGCTCCGGGATGTCCCTGGCGTGGGTCAGCGGGGACTCGCCATCGGCTACACCAGCGAGAACACGCCGGAGTAACACCTGCCCTTTTGGCGGGTGATCTTGCTCACTCAACGTAGGCTCCCTCACCTGCCTGCGGTGCCCCTTTTCTGAGTAGAAGCCAGGGTGAGCCCGGCTTTATCGATACGGAGAGTCATAAACTTCACCCCAGACTGCGCCACGGGTCACACGGTGGTGAACGTCACCAAGGGGCCAATAGACTCCCCGCCCATGACGTCGTCCACGGGCGCCTGACACGGTCTACCTCCCAACACTCGTCGGCTACTGAAGACGAGATGGCGGTGTCGAGGTCCGCGAGCGACTAGACCAACCCGTGCGCCGGTGCGTGGTCGCGGACTCTGCTCCGGTTCTACCGGATGCGCCTCCGCGGCCTGTGCTTGGCGCATTGACCCAAGCACATCAACCAGGAGGACGGATGTCCCGGCTCATCCTCGCCCAGGGAAACTGGGCGCAGGGCTTGGAGCTCACCGGGGGCGATCGCGGCCTTGTAGCTGTGGTCGCCGCCGTCGCTCTGGCCGCTCTTGCCGTCGGTTATGTCCTGCTTCGAGAGGTACTGGCCGCGGGCCAGGGCACCTCTCGCATGCAGGAGATCGCCAAGGCGGTTCAAGAGGGCGCAGCGGCTTATCTGAACCGGCAGTTCCGCACGCTCGGCGTATTCGTCGTCGTCGTTTTCGTACTGCTCTTCGCGCTTCCCGCCGACACCCTCGGTGAGCGCATCGGCCGATCGTTGTTCTTCATCGTCGGCGCGGTGTTCTCCGCGACCATCGGCTACCTCGGTATGTGGCTGTCCACCAGGGCGAACGTCCGGGTGGCCTCGGCGGCGAACGAGACCGGCGGCCGGGAGAAGGCCATGCGGATCGCCTTCCGCACCGGTGGCGTCGTCGGCATGATGACCGTCGGCCTCGGCCTGTTCGGCGCCGCGCTCGTGGTGCTGGTCTACGCGGGCGAAGCCCCGAAGGTGCTGGAGGGCTTCGGCTTCGGCGCCGCCCTGCTCGCCATGTTCATGCGTGTCGGCGGCGGCATCTTCACCAAGGCCGCTGACGTCGGCGCCGACCTCGTCGGCAAGGTGGAGCAGGGCATCCCGGAAGACGACCCCCGCAATGCCGCGACGATCGCCGACAACGTCGGTGACAACGTGGGCGACTGCGCCGGTATGGCCGCGGACCTCTTCGAGTCCTACGCCGTCACCCTGGTTGCCTCGCTGATCCTGGGCACCGCGGCCTTCGGTGTGCACGGTCTGCTGTTCCCGCTGATCGTGCCCGCCATCGGCGTGATCACCGCGGTGATCGGTGTCTACATCACCCGCGCCAGGGTCGGCGAGAACGGCCTGCGCACGATCAACCGCTCCTTCTACATCTCGGCCGTGATCTCGGCGGTGGCCTGCGGCGTGGCGGCATTCGCCTACCTGCCGACGTCCTTCGCGGAGTTGGAGGGTGTCTCGGACACCTTGCGCAACAACACGGGCAGCCCGGCCGCCATCGCCACCATCTCGGTGATCATCGGCATCGTGCTGGCAGGCGTGATCCTCTGGCTGACCGGCTACTTCACCGGCACCGAGCACAAGCCGGTGCAGGACGTCGGCAAGTCCTCGCTGACGGGTGCGGCGACGGTGATCCTGTCGGGTATCTCGGTCGGTTTCGAGTCCGCCGTCTACACGGCGCTGGTCATCGGCGGCGCGGTCTACGGCGTGTTCCTGATCGCACCCGCGGGCGTCGCGTTGTTCGCGGTGGCGCTGGCGGGCTGCGGTCTGCTCACCACGGTCGGCGTGATCGTCGCGATGGACACCTTCGGCCCGGTCAGCGACAACGCCCAAGGCATCGCGGAGATGTCGGGCGACGTGCACGGCGATGGCGTGGCGATCCTGACCGAGCTGGACGCGGTCGGCAACACCACCAAGGCCATCACCAAGGGCATCGCGATCGCCACCGCGGTGCTCGCGGCGACGGCGCTGTTCGGCTCCTACCTGAACTCGTTCACCGAGTCGCTGCGCGATGTCGGGGTGAACTTCGGGGTCGGCCAGCTGGAGAGCTTCGCCGTCTACTTCCCGAGCACCCTGGTCGGCATCATCATCGGCGCGGCCGTGGTGTTCATGTTCTCCGGCCTCGCCGTGAACGCGGTCTCCAGGGCCGCGGGCGCGGTGGTCTACGAGGTGCGCCGCCAGTTCCGGGAAAACCCGGGGATCATGGACGGCACCACCCGTCCCGAGTACGGCAAGGTCGTGGACATCTGCACCAAGGACTCGCTGCGTGAGCTCGCCACGCCGGGTCTGCTCGCGGTGCTGGCCCCGATCGCGGTCGGCTTCGGCCTTGGTGTCGGCCCGCTCGCGGGCTACCTGGCCGGTGCCATCGCGACGGGCACCCTGATGGCGATCTTCCTGGCCAACTCCGGTGGGTCGTGGGACAACGCCAAGAAGCTGGTCGAGGACGGCCACCACGGCGGCAAGGGCTCGGAAGCGCATGCCGCGACCGTCATCGGTGACACGGTGGGTGACCCGTTCAAGGACACCGCCGGTCCTGCCATCAACCCGCTGATCAAGGTGATGAACCTGGTGTCGCTGCTCATCGCGCCCGCTGTCGTGCTGCTCAGCTACGGCGAGAACGCCTCCCAGCTGATCCGCACCGTGATCGCGCTGGCCGCCGTCGCCGTGATCGTCGCCGCGGTCATCAACTCCAAGCGGCGCAGCACGGCCATCGCCGATGACACGCCCGCTCAGGACCCCGTGAGCAACGGCGCCACCTCGGCATGATCAACTAATCGGGAGTGAGGTCGCCGCTCGGAACGGCGACTGGGGGCGGGTCCACTCGGCAGGAATGCCGGTGGGTCCGCCCCATTTTTCGTGCTGGATTTCGTCACGAGGTGGAACTGATGCGGCGTCATCTCATCGCGATCGCCCTGCTGGTGGCCGTGACCCTGGTCTGGACCGTCAGCAGCGATTGAAGATCGGACGAGCAGGGGCGGCCCGGTGACCAGCCGCGTGCCGCCCCTCTTCGCACTTCAAGGTTCAAGCCGGGGTGCTCTGGGCGCACCTCCCGCCGGGATCGACCGGTCTGCGACGCCGCAGAGCGCATTGACGACATCCGCGAAGATCTCCGTGCCCGGCCGGAGGTTGTGCTGCACGAGCAACGCGGCGTTGGCCAGAGATGGTGGTGCGGGGAGGACAACCTCGGCCCGCTGCTGCGAGCGCGGTGCTGACCGCGGCCCGCCTGGCTTCTGGTCGTGAAAGCTCCTGTGCCGGAACCAGTGCGCGGCGCCGGGAGCGCCTGCGCGGAAGATCAGGCGGCGGGCCAGACCTCGTGGCCGACGCCGGTGGGTGATGGGCCGACCAGTTCGGCCAGTTGGGCCAGTCGCCGCCTGCCCGTGATGCGCAGGCCTGGGCCGCCCGCACGCGGGCCGAGCAGCTTTCCGGGCAGTCCGACCCTGGACAGCGCCGTCAGCAGCGGCTCATGCGTGCCGGGGGCATGCGGGTCGAGTCCGAACATGTAACCGCCGGGACCGCCCGCCCCCGCCGTGAGCGCCCAGATGTGCAGGGTGGCCCCGTCCATGCGGAAGTCATCGGGGACGGCCTTCACCGCGCCGCGCAGCCAGGCGCCCGCGAGCTTGGTCAGATCGCTGCGGAAGGCGGTTCGCAGCAGCGGGTGGCCCTCCTCGGAGCGGGACAGCTCGGCCTCCACTCCGCGCACCGCGCAGGCGGCGGCCAGCGCTCTGGCCCGCCAGGGCTCCTGCACCACGACCGACACGCGAGCCGCGGTGCCGCGACCGAAGCTCACCGCCTGACCGGGCCCGCACAGCAGCCCAGCCAGGTCCGCGATCTGAGGCCTGCTCACCTCTGCGGAGAGGAAGGACATCTGGTCCACCAGTCCAGCGTAGAACAGACGTTCGAGTTTGCGCGAGCCGACTCGCCGACAAGGGGCTGAACTTTTCTCCCGGCCGGGTGACGGCACAAGGCCTGTGGCGCAACGTCATGGCACGCTCCGCCGAGATCAAATCCAGCGAGGAGACTCCAGTGCCCTCCGTCCTGAGCGCGAGCGTGTTGATCACGGCCGCCCTGCTGCTGCCCGCCTGTGCCGCGGACGACGGGCACGACGCCGCGCTCTGGCTGGACCGGGTGTGCGACATCGCGCAGGAGATCCGTGACACCCAGCCCTCGTTCGACCGTCCCACCGCCGAGCCCGCGCGGGCAGGAGCGCAGGTCACAGAGTTCTACGCGCTGCTGATCGCCGACGCCGACCGCGGTGTCGATGACCTGCGCGCCGCCGGGCCGTCCCCGGTCGGCGACGGCGGGGCGGCGGTGCACCGGCTGATCGGGGTGCTGGAGAGCGGCAGGCGGGAACAGGCAGCGATGAAGGCCAGGTTGGACGCTGCCGGTCCGGACGCGACGGAGGTGCACCTGGAGGCGATGTCGGCCGCCGAGGGCTTCACCGACGAACGCGGCGAGGCCGTGCTGCGATTCGGCCGGACGGTCGGAAACGATGCGAAATTGGCGGACGCCTATGCCGCCTCGGCACAATGCCGCAGGCTGGAGCGTCCCGGCTGAGATACTGGAATCAACAAAGTTGCTCTGAGCAGCGGTTTGTATCTCGGTGCAGCCGGTCCGCGATAGGCCGGTCGCAGGCGCAGCCGAGGGGAGTTCGCCGGAACATTCGGACCGGCGCGGCGCGTTTCCCTCTTGACTGCCGTGGTTACTCTGGCGCGGAGCCCATGCTGACCAGCACAGACCCACAGTGCTTCGGCGAGAGGCCGTGGACAGCCCCGAGTGCGCGGGTCGCCGACCGGCGTGCACACTGGCGGGCTGAACGGGTGGATATACCCGGTGAGTGATGTTGACGGACAGGAGTAGTGCGGAGCGTGGCAGGAACGGCGGGCACGAAAAAGGGCGGTGGTGAGCGCCGCGGGCCCAGCGGCGGCAACCGACGACTGGTGATCGTCGAGTCGCCCACGAAGGCCCGCAAGATCGCCGCGTACCTCGGCTCCAACTTCGTGGTGGAGTCCTCCCGCGGCCACATCCGAGACCTGCCCCGAGGCGCCGCCGATGTGCCCGCCAAATACAAGGGACAGCCCTGGGCCCGCCTCGGCGTGGACGTCGACAACGACTTCGAGCCGCTCTACATCGTCACCGCCGACAAGAAGACCACCGTCAACGAGTTGAAGGCCGCGCTCAAGGACGTGGACGAGGTCTATCTCGCGACAGACGGTGACCGTGAGGGCGAGGCCATCGCCTGGCACCTGATGGAGACGCTCAAGCCCAAGGTGCCGGTGCGCCGGATGGTCTTCCACGAGATCACCGAGCCCGCCATCCGGGCCGCCGCGGACAACCCGCGCGAACTCGACCAGGACCTCGTCGACGCGCAGGAGACCCGCCGCATCCTGGACCGGCTCTACGGCTACGAGGTCAGCCCGGTGCTGTGGAAGAAGGTCATGCCGAAGCTCTCGGCGGGCCGGGTGCAGTCCGTGGTGACCCGCATGGTGGTCGAGCGGGAACGCGAGCGGATGCGCTTCACCTCCGCCGAATACTGGGACATCACCGCGAAGATGGACGCGGGCGAGGACGCATCGCCGCGGCAGTTCGGCGCGAAGATGGTCGCCGTCGACGGCAGCAGGCTCGCCACCGGACGCGACTTCGGCCCCGACGGGCAGCTCAAGAAGCCCGCCGAGGTGCGGCTGCTGGACGAGGCGGAGGCCCGGCGGCTGGCCGAGGCGCTGCGCAACGCGGCCTTCGAGGTCACCAGCGTCGAGGAGAAGCCCTACACCCGCAGGCCGTACGCGCCATTCACCACCTCGACGCTGCAGCAGGAGGCGGGCCGCAAGCTGCGGTTCTCCTCCGACCGCACGATGCGCACCGCGCAGCGGCTGTACGAGAACGGCTACATCACCTACATGCGTACCGACTCCACGACGCTGTCCGAGACGGCCGTCACGGCAGCCCGGTCGCAGGCCACCGAGCTGTACGGCGGCGAGTACGTGCCGCCGAAGCCGCGCCAGTACAGCAGCAAGGTCAAGAACGCCCAGGAGGCGCACGAGGCGATCCGGCCCGCGGGCGAGGTCTTCCGCACCCCCGGCGAGGTCGCCCGTGAGCTGGAGACCGACGAGTTCAAGCTGTACGAGATGGTCTGGCAGCGGACCATCGCCTCCCAGATGGCCGACGCCAAGGGCACCACGATCAGCGTGCGGATCACCGGCTCCGCCGCGAGCGGCGAGGAGTGCACCTTCTCCGCCTCCGGCCGCACCATCACCTTCGCGGGCTTCCTCAAGGCCTATGTGGAGAGCGTGGACTCCGAGGCGGGCGGTGAGGCCGACGACGCGGAGAGCAGGCTGCCCCAGCTGCGCAAGGACCAGCCCGTCACCGCACAGGACCTCACCGCAGACGGCCACTCCACCTCGCCGCCGCCGCGCTACACCGAGGCCAGCCTGACCAAGGCCATGGAGGAGCTGGGCATCGGTCGCCCGTCGACCTACGCGCCGACGATCAGCACCATCCAGAACCGCGGCTATGTGTGGAAGAAGGGCTCGGCCCTGGTGCCGTCCTGGATCGCCTTCGCCGTGATCGGCTTGCTGGAGCAGCATTTCGGGCGGCTGGTCGACTACGACTTCACCGCGGCGCTTGAGGACGAACTGGACGGCATCGCCTCCGGCCGCGAGGGCCGCACCCGCTGGCTGTCCGGGTTCTACTTCGGCGGCGACATCGGCCCCGACGGCTCGGTCGGCCGCACCGGCGGCCTGAAGAAGCTGGTCGGCAGCGGCGTCGAGCAGATCGACGCCCGCGAGGTCAACTCCATCCCGCTGTTCACCGGCCCCGACGGCCGCACCGTGACGGTGCGCGTCGGACGCTACGGCCCCTACCTGGAGCGGCTCGGGGACAACGGCGACTCGGAGCGGGCCAACCTGCCGGAGGACCTGCCGCCGGACGAGCTGAGCGTCGAGATCGCCGAGAAGCTGTTCTCCACCCCGATGGAGGGCCGCTCGCTGGGCACCGACCCGGTCAGCGGCCACGAGATCGTGGCCAAGGAGGGCCGCTTCGGGCCGTACGTGACGGAAGTGCTGCCGGAGCCCGCCGAGGGCAAGAAGGCGGCCAAGCCGCGCACCGGTTCGCTGTTCAAGTCGATGACGCTGGACACGGTCACGCTCGAGGACGCGCTCAAGCTGCTGTCGCTGCCCAGGGTGGTCGGCGCGGACCCGGCGAGCGGTGAGGAGATCACCGCGCAGAACGGTCGCTACGGCCCGTACCTGAAGAAGGGCACCGATTCGCGGTCCCTCGGCGGCGAGGACGAGATCTTCACCGTCACGCTGGAGCAGGCGCTGAAGATCTACGCCGAGCCGAAGAAGCGCGGTCGCCAGGCGGCGGCCTCGGCGCCCCCGCTGAAGGAACTGGGCAACGATCCGGTCTCCGGGAAGCCGATGGTGGTCAAGGACGGCCGCTTCGGTCCCTACGTCACCGATGGTGAGTTCAACGCGTCGCTGCGCAAGAGCGACGAGGTGGAGACGCTGACCGACGAGCGGGCGGCCGAACTGCTGGCCGAGAAGCGCGCCAAGGGCCCGGCACCCAAGCGGGCCAAGGCGCCCGCCAAGCGCAAGGCCAAGAGCCCGGCGGCGTCCAAGTAACCGATTCGAGACCTGCTACCGACGGGTTCACCCGGCTACTGTTGGGAGATGGACAGCTCGGACGCGCTGTTCGGGCCTGACGGCACCCAGGCCGTGCCACCGGAGCGGGTGCTGCCCGATCCGCTTGCCGGTCTGATCACCGGCGAATCGTTCCTGGCCCCGCACCCCGTGGCAGGCATCCCCGAGGTGCGCCCGCCGGAACCCGAGCGCATCGACCCGCAGGCGGTGCGCGCCGCGTTGCAGGCGGCCGAGATCGAACGGCATCGCCCGCCGCCGCGTAGGCAACGGCAACAGCGGCCCCAGCCGTCCTGGCCCGCGGGCTACCCGCCGCCGCGGTCCTCGGCTCGGGCCAGGCCGGCCAAGGCGATCCCCACCGTGCCCGCGTTAACCCTCCAGCAGGGTGGCTGCCGTAACCGGTCGGGCGGCTGCCTCGGCACCCTGATCCTCGGTGGGCTGATCGCCTACACGGTGCTCAGGGCGCTGGTGGACGGCTTGTCCAGCGCGATCCGCTGATCTTGGCGGAGCCGCGGTTAGGCTTGCGGGCGACTGCGCCTCACCCACGCAGGCAGAAGGGCACGTGTTGACTGCCACCACCGAGACCGACGCGGGCGCGACGAGCGCCTCCACGGTGCACCGCGTTCGCACCGTGCTGGCCATTCCCGCCTTCCGCAGGCTGTGGACGGTCACCTCTATCTGCGCTGTCGGCGACTGGCTCTCGCTGCTCGCGCTGTCCGCGCTGGCCACCAAGCTGACCACCGGCTACCAGGCGCAGAGCTTCGCGCTGGGCGGTGTGGTCGCCACCAAGCTGCTGCCCGCGATGCTGCTCGCGCCGTTGGCGGGCGCGCTGGCCGACAAGTTCGACCGCCGCAGGCTGATGGTGGTCTGCGATGTGCTGCGCTGCGGGCTGCTGCTGTCGATCCCGTTCGTCGGCTCGCTGTGGTGGCTGTTCGCGGCCACCTTCCTGATCGAGATCTGCGCGATGTTCTGGGGGCCCGCCAAGGACGCCTCCATCCCCAACCTGCTGCGGCGCCCCGACCAGGTGGAGACCGCCAACCAGTTGAGCCTGGTGATGACCTACGGCGTCGGCGTGGTCACCGCCGCCGCTCTGTTCTCCGCGCTGTCCGCGGCCGGTCCGGTGCTGAACCTGCCCGACGGCGCGACGAGCACCGTCTACGTGGCGCTGGTGATCAACGGCCTGGCCTACCTGGTGACCGCGATCGTCGTCGCCGCGCGGATTCCGGAGATCTCCGGGCGCACCGTGCGCGGAAGACGGGTCGACGCCCAGGGCGACGGGCTGATCACCATGCTGCGGGACGGGGTGCGCTTCGTGTCCGGCTCCCGGCTGCTGCGTGGCCTGGTCACCGGCATCACCGGCGCGTTCGCCGCGGGCGGCGCGGTGATCGCCTGCGCCAAGCTCTACTCCGCCAGCCTCGCGGGCGGCGACGCCAGCTACGGCATGCTCTTCGTCGCGACCTTCCTCGGTCTCGGCACCGGTATGGCCACCGCACCGAAGTTCGCGCTGCGCCTGCCGCACAACCGGCTGTTCGGGGTGGCGATCGTCGGCGCGGGCCTGACCCTGCTGCTGGTCGCGCTGGCCCCGCACCTGTGGATCGCGCTGGCCGCGGTGATGCTCGTCGGCTGGTGCGCGGGTGCGGCGTTCCTCACCGGCCTGACGATCATCGGTTCGCAGGTGGAGGACGCCATCCGCGGCCGCACGGTGGCCTTCGTGCAGTCGCTGGTGCGCATCGACCTGCTGCTGTCGATGGCGCTGGTGCCGGTGATCGTGGGTCTGGTGCAGCCGCACACCATCGAGGTGTTCGGCGAGAGCCTGCGGGTGGACGCCACCCGGCCGGTGCTGTTCGGCGCGGGCCTCCTCGCGGCCCTGCTGGGGGTGCTGGCCTACCGGCAGATGGACGACCGGCGGCAGAAGCCGCTGTTTGCCGACCTGATCAGCGCCCTGCGACCGCAGCCCCGCACCAGCGGCGGGCTGCTGATCGCCATCGAGGGCGGCATCGACGACACCGCGGCCCAGGCCAACCGGCTCACCGACTGGCTGGGCTCGGGCAGCAGGCCGGTGGTGTTGGCCAGCGACCCGTCCCATGAGGAGGCCAAGCTCCGCCGGGTGCTGGAGGCGGCCGCGCTGACCGGTCCGAGAGCGGGCGCGCTCGTGGGTGCCGCGGTGCGGGCCGACGTCGTTGAGCGCCGCATCCGCCCGGCGCTGGAGGACGGCGCGGTGGTCGTGATGCAGCGTTATGTGGACAGCCCGCTGGCCTACCTCGGCACCGCGGCGGAGTTCGAGGCCGGTGAGCTGGACACGCTGGTGGACTGGGCGACCGGCAGGCTGCGGGCCGATGTGACGGTGCTGCTGGACCGCGATTCGGCCAACGCGCACAGCGCTTCCGAATTGACCGGCGACCAGCACTGGCGCATCCAGCGCCTGCTCACCGAGATGGCCGCCGCCGACCCGGACCGCTACGTGGTGGTGGAAGCCGAGGGCACACCCGACGAAGTGGGCGAACGCGTCCGGCGGGCGCTGCGCCCGGTGCTCGCCGCCCGCGGCATCCCGATGCCCGATACTGTCGCAGAGGCCGACCAACCAGTGTCCTAAGTGGAGGATCACCGTGACTGAGGCACCAACCGGAGGCGTGTGGTCCGGTGTGGTCGGACAGCCCGCGGCGGTCCAGGTGCTGCACGACGCCGCGGTGGCCGCCGCCGAGATCGCCGCGGGGCGCCCGGTGATCCCCGGCGCCATGACGCACGCCTGGCTGTTCACCGGCCCACCCGGCTCCGGACGCTCCGTCGCCGCTCGTGCCTTCGCCGCCGCGCTGGAGTGCGAGGTCGGCGGGCCGCTGCGGGGCTGCGGGGAATGTGGGGCCTGCCACACGGTCATGGCGGGCACGCACGCCGACGTGAAGATCGTCATCCCGGAGGGCCTGTCCATCTCGGTCGCCGAGATGCGGGCGCTGGTGCAGGCCGCCGCCCGCAGGCCGACCACGGGCCACTGGCGGGTGGTGCTGATCGAGGACGCCGACCGGCTCACCGAGGGCGCGGCCAACGCGTTGCTCAAGGCCGTCGAGGAGCCGCCCGCGCGCACGGTGTTCCTGCTGTGCGCGCCATCGGACCACCCCGAGGACGTGTCGGTGACCATCCGCTCCCGCTGCCGCGTGATCGCCCTGCGCACCCCGCAGGCCGAGGCTATCGCGAATGTGTTGACGTTCCGGGACGGCATCGACGCCGCCACCGCGGACTGGGCGGCGTCGGTGTGCGGCGGCCACGTCGGCCGGGCCCGCAGGCTGGCCCGCGACCCGGACGCGCGGGCGCGCCGCGAGTCCGTGCTGCGGATTCCACTCGGCCTCCGCCGCGTCGCGGATGTGTTCACCTGCGCCGACGAACTGGTGAAGGCCGCCGAGGCGGAGGCGGCCGCGGTCAGCGAGAGCCGGGACGAGACGGAGAAGGACGAGTTGCGCACCGCGCTGGGCGCGGGCGGCTCCGGCAAGGGCACCGCCGCGGCCACCCGGGGTGCGACCGGTGCCATCCGCGAATTGGAGCGGCGGCAGAAGTCCCGGGCCACCCGCACTCAGCGGGACGCGCTGGACCGCGCCCTGGTCGACCTGGCGGGCTTCTACCGGGACGTGCTGATCACGATCTCCGGTTCCTCGGTGCCGCCCAACCACCCGGACAAGCTGGGCGACGCCAGGACCGCCGCGCAAAGCTGGACCCCCGAATCGACCCTGCGGCGGCTGGAAGCGGTGCTCGCCTGCCGCGAATCTCTCGAGCTCAACGTCAAGCCCCGCATCGCCGTGGAGGCGATGGTGTCGACCCTGTACCACGGCTGAGGGTGTCGTTCTCGATCACCGCGAGACCGGATACACTAGGCCCCGCGTCACGCCGCCTTAGCTCAGTCGGCCAGAGCGGTTCACTCGTAATGAACAGGTCAAGGGTTCGATTCCCTTAGGCGGCTCCACCCGGAACCCGCAGGTCACAGCTTCTGACCTGCGGGTTCTTGCTTTCGGAGATTGACTGAGCGTGCGTCTGGGCAACGGATCGGTGTCGGAGCGGCAAGACACCGCGCCCCCAAGCTCTGCCACTGGTACGCATTCGACAGTGGAGAAGAAAAAGCGCCTCTGGTTGGGGTGGGTCGCAGGCGGGTGTTTGTTCGGCACGGCGATCGGGTTCTTCGTGGGGGAAGTCTTCGGCGACCGGGCGGGTGGTGTCTACTTCCTGCTGTTCTTCGTCGCCGCAGCGCTGACAGGTGCCGTGTGGGGATGGCTCGAGGGCGGATCGACACGTCCCACCGTTGACGCCGCACCTGCCGACCGCGTCGCCAAGGTCCGAGACCTGATGGCGGAGACAAGCCGGGTGATGGCAGAGCTGGAGGACGACCTTTCCACCCGTATCCGGATCCTGGACGAAGTACAGGCCAAAGCGGAACGGTACGAAAAGGTCGCCTCGGTCAACAGTGAGCAGGCGCAGGCGATCGAGCAGATGATCGGTCGCCAGTTCCACCGCCAACAGGTGCGCGGCACCTGGCAGCAGGTGCTGTTCCTCCTGGCCGCGTTCGCCCTCGGCTTCGTTGTCAACTGGCTGTCGACGCCACTCTGGGACGGGCTCAGGGCGCTCTTCTGACCGCTCTGTGTCCCTGAATGAGTCGAGGGCGTCCCCCTGGTGGGAACGCCCTCAACGGCTGCCTTCGGTGTTACGCCTCGTCCTGGGCGCGGACGGCCAAGGCGATCTGGCCGGTCTCGTCCTGGTGGGTGTCGAGGAGCTTGTCGTCGAGGTAGTCGGCGGCCTGGGGCTCCAGGAAGACCCGCGCGCCCGCGGTGTCGACGACCTGGTCGTTCTGGTCGGGCGCGGTGGCCACGGTGACGGCGAGGGCGTCCGCGGGCTGGCCGTCGGAAGCGGCGGCGGGTGCGATGCGAAGACCGCCCTGTTCCTCGGCGTTGTGGGCGCTGACAAGGGTTTTGATGACTTCTGCGGCACTGTCGCTGACGGCGAGCATGCAGTGAAATCCTCTCGGGTTCGGCGGAATTGTCGTCCTGGTAAGCCAGACACCGTAGTGGGGTGGGCTTGAGGTGATCACGACGAGGGGGCCAGGACTGGAAATCGGGGTCGCACGCAGGCGTACCCAATGCCGATCGAGTGGAAACCTGCTCAGAGGCCGGGATCAGGCTGTCGGGATCCGTTGCGGCGGTGTGCGCCCAGACCGACATATTCCGGGCGTCGTGGCGCCGGAATAGTGGACAGGTGTTTTGAATAGCGACGGAATGCCTGTCCGCTGCTTACGGCCGGGCGAATGCACGGCTCGATCAGTGGGTCGATCACCATGGGGGACAACGGCTGCAGGCGCAGTCCGATCGCCTCCGGCCGCAGGAACAGGGCGACCCGCCGGATGGCTATCAGTGCCGCTGTCCAGGACAGCAGCGGGACCGTGTACTCCGGTGCCGTGGTCAGGCAGACTCCCGCGGCCAGCGTCACGCAGGGCACCGACCAGAACGAGAAGATGCTGATCGTGCGGGGGGAGGTGACACCACCGAGCAGACTGCCCGTGATCAGGATGACGAGAGAGCTGAAAAGCATCTGTTCCGGAGTTTGCATCGTGGCGATCTGCCCGGTGGCTCCGGTGAATACAACACCGAGGCCGAAAATGACGCCCATAAATGTGCCAAGCAATTCGGCCCCTCCCCTGGTCGCTCCCGCTCGACACAGAAGATACTGGCGGGTAGGCAGCCGAGAAGGCGTTTGCTGCGCTTCGCAACCGTCCTGTTGCTGAAAGGTTTTCCGCGCTTCGGCGTCACGCCTGCGGGTGATCAATCGGTTGCGCGGAATTCGCCCGCAATTCGTGCGGACGGTAACCGGCGTTGTCACCTGCTCAGGTGTATTCGGTTCTGCAACGGTGTCACAGTTAGGTGTCGTCACAAGATCGCCACTACGGTGACGGGCCGATCGAGCCATTCAACGAAGGGAACTCGGCGATGAGGCTTCGTGCCACGCTGGCCTGCTGTGCCGCCGCCGCGGGGCTGGCCGCGGCGAGCATGGTCGTGCCCGCGGGGGTTGCGGGCGCCGAGGTGGAACCACGCATCGTCGGCGGTCAGGAGGCCGACCAGCCTTACCCCTTCATGGTGTCGGTCCAGCGGCCCTACAACGAGAAGCCGCACTGGTGCGGCGGAGCGCTGGTGGCCCCGCAGTGGGTCGTCACCACCGCCCACTGCCTGTGGAAGCCGCTGGAGGACCACTACTTCGTCCGGGTCGGCACCAATGACCGGATGAACGGCGGTACCCACACCAAGGTGGTCAAGTTCGTCAAGCACCCCTTCTTCGACGGCAAGCACAACGACATCGCGCTGCTCAAGCTGGCCGACAAGGTGCCCTACCCGGTGATCCCGCTGGCCGCGCAGTCCCCGTCGGTGGGTTCGGTGCACAGGCTGCTCGGCTGGGGCCAGATCTGCCCGACCGACGAGTGCAAGGGTCAGCACCAGCAGTGGCTGCGCCAGCTGGACACCAAGATCGCGGCCGACGAGGACTGCGCGAAGGCCTACATCGACGGGCCCAACGAGCTCTGCATGGACGTCTCGCCCAAGGCCAGCTCCTGCTACGGCGACTCCGGCGGGCCTGCCATCGGCTGGGACCCCAAGCTGGGCCGTTGGGAGCTGACCGGCCTCGACGGCAGGGGCGGCGCGCAGACCTGCGGCATCGACGGCGTGACCTACACCGACGTTTCCCGGTACCGGGATTGGGTGCTGCACACCCTCCGGACCGAAGGCGTCCTTCCCTAAGTCACGCTTCCTCCTCCCCAGGCCCGCCGAGCGTCCACTGCTCGGCGGGCCGTCCCTTATGAGACCGGGAACACCCGGAAAGCGGCTTGCGCGGAGCGTCGTGAAAATAGATGCTTGTATTCACCAAGTAGTTGGATGGTGCAAGCAACTTAACGGACGGATGCGATGACCATCGACCAGGCAGCCGACGCGGTGACCCCCGCCGAGCTGAAAACCGCGGACCAGATCGCGATGACCCTGCTCAGGGTCGTCCGGCTGGTGGGGTGCGTCTCGGCGCAGGCCAACAAGTACGGCATGGACCGGGGCGTGTTCTTCCTGCTCGCCGCGTTGGTCGAACACGGGCCGCACCGGTCCAGCGTCCTGGCCGAACTGGTGCACTCGGACCCGTCCACCGTGAGCCGGCAGGTCGCCCACCTCGTCAAGGAGGGCTTGGTCGAACGGCAGTCCGACCCGGCGGACGGCAGGGCCAGCGTGCTCGCCGCCACCGAGAAGGGCAGCCAGTTCGTCCGCCGGCGCAGGCTGGAACGCAACGCCTACCTCGCCAGGCTGATCGCCGACTGGCAGCCCGACGAGCGCGAGGAGTTCGCCCGCCTGCTGGGCCGCTTCACCGACGCCTACGAGGCGAACCTGCCGGAATTGCTCGACCGGGTGGCCAACACCCGCTGGGGAAGGGAGAACGCATGACCTCCGTTGCTGCGACGGAGAACGGGGGACTGACCCACCGCCAGATCATGGTGGTCTTCTCCGGCCTGATGATGGGTCTGCTGCTGGCCGCGCTGGACCAGACGATCGTGTCCGCCTCGATGCGCACGATCGCCGACCACCTGCACGGCCAGACCTCGCAGGCCTGGGCCACGACCGCCTACCTGATCACCGGAACGATCACCACGCCGCTCTACGGCAAGCTCTCCGACATCTACGGCCGCAAGCCCTTCTACCTCACCGCGATCACGATCTTCCTGATCGGCTCGGTGCTGTGCGGGCTGGCCACCTCGATGTACCAGCTTGCCGCCTTCCGCGCGGTGCAGGGACTCGGTGCGGGCGGCCTGTTCTCACTCGCGCTGGCCATCGTCGGCGACATCGTCTCGCCGCGGGAGCGCAGCCGCTACCAGGGCTACTTCGTGGCCGTCTTCGGCCTGTCCAGCGTGCTCGGCCCGGTCGCGGGCGGCACCTTCGCCGGACTGGACAGCTTCCTCGGCATCGAGGGCTGGCGCTGGGTGTTCCTGGTCAACATCCCGATCGGTCTGATCGCGTTGGCCGTGGTGACCAAGGCGCTGAACCTGCCGCACCACCGAGTGAACCACCGCATCGACTGGGGCGGCGCGCTGACGCTGACCCTGGGTGTGGTTCCGCTGCTGGTGGTGGCCGAGCAGGGTCGGATCTGGGGTTGGGGCTCGCCGCGGACGCTGGGGCTGATCGCGGTCGGCGTGATCGGTATCGCCCTGTTCGTCTGGGTCGAACGCAGGATGGGCGATGAGGCGCTGCTGCCGCCGAGGCTGTTCGCCCGCCCGGTGTTCCGGCTGGCCAACATCCTCAACTTCATCCTGGGCATGGGGATGTTCGGCGGGCTCGCCGCGCTGCCGCTGTACCTGCAGATCGTCAAGGGCTCCTCGGCCACCATGGCGGGCCTGCAACTGCTGCCGCTGATGCTGGGCATCACCGTGGCCTCGGTCACCAGCGGCCAGCTGATCTCCCGCTTCGGCCGGTACAAGGTCTTCCCAGTGATCGGCACGGCCGTGATGGCGATCGCGCTGCTGCTCTTCAGCCGGATCGGCGTGGACACGCCGCTGCCGCAGACCATGTTCTACATGCTGCTGATGGGCATCGGCCTCGGCCTGTGCATGCAGACCCTGGTGCTGGCCGTGCAGAACGACGTGCCGCCGCGGGACATGGGCGTGGCCACCGCGTCGGCCACCTTCTTCCGGCAGATGGGCGGCACCGCGGGCACCGCGGTCTTCCTGTCCATCCTGTTCGGGGTGGTGGCGGACCGGATCGCGGACTCGATGCAGGCGGCTCGGCTGTCACCGGAGTTCCTCGCGGCGACCCGCGATCCCGCGGTGCTGGCCGACCCGGCCAACCGCGGCCTGCTGGAGGCGCTGAAGGGCGGCGCCCCGCCGTCGCTGGACGACACGTCGTTCCTCAGCCACGTCGACCCGCGACTGGCGCACCCGATCCTGGAGGGCTTCGCCAGCGCGATGGACACCGTGTTCCTCACCGGCGGCATCGTCATGCTGGTCGGCTTCGCGTTGATCTGGTTCCTGCGAGAGGTGCCGCTGAACAACCAGTCCGGCATCCAGCGCCGCAACGCCGAGGCCAACCTGGCCACGGCCGAACCCGGTCCCGCTGTGGTGCACTGACCGAAAACGACAGCGGCCGCCCGTCTCGGGCGGCCGCTGTGATGTCTGCGGGTGAGCGTCAGTGCAGCTCTTCGCCGCGCTCCTTGAGGTCGATGAGGCGCTGGTAGGAGCGGGCGATCTCGGCCTCGGCCTCGGTGCGACCGACCCAGGTCGCGCCTTCGACGCTCTTGCCGGGCTCCAGGTCCTTGTAGACCTCGAAGAAGTGCTGGATCTCCAGGCGGTGGAACTCCGCCAGGTGGTGGATGTCACGCAGGTGCTCCTGCCGCGGGTCCTCCGATGGCACGCAGAGCACCTTGTCGTCGCCGCCCTTCTCATCGGTCATGCGGAACATGCCGATGGCGCGGCAGCGGATCAGGCAGCCGGGGAAAGTGGGCTCCTGCACGAGGACCAGAGCGTCCAGCGGGTCATCGTCCTCGCCGAGGGTGTTCTCGACGAAGCCATAGTCGGCCGGGTACTGCGTCGCGGTGAACAGCGTCCGGTCGAGGCGGATACGACCAGTCTTGTGGTCCACCTCGTACTTGTTCCGATTCCCCTTGGGAATCTCGATCGTGACGTCGAACTCCACGCGCTTCCTCGCACTTCTTCGCTGCAGGCATTTCCGCGCTTCACCGAACTGGTGGCGCGCGACATCTAGTGTGGACCACGGAACTTGCCGAAAACCCCTCAAGAGGCGGTTGCCAGGTGTGACCTTGCCCCCTTGGGAGGACGCCCCCGGCGCGTAATCGTAGGAGGAGTACCGCGTGTCGACGCCTGGCCAGGGTGCGGAGCCGGACCGTCCGGCGCCGCCGTCTGCCCCTCGAACGGATGAGGCGCTCACCCAGGTCATCGCGATGGTCGAACCGGCCGATGTGCGGGAGCCGGAACCCGATTGGGAGCACCACCGCGTCCGAACCGGCACCCTCGCCGCCGAGCCCGCTGAGCCGTCGTCGGAAGCGGCGGCGGACTCGGTCGAACCGGACCCGGTGCCTTCGGCCGAAGAGCCCGCGACCGAGGAACCGGTCGCCGCCGAGCCCGCACCGGAGGCAGCGGAGATCGTCGACGAACCGCCTGCCGAGCCCGCGGAGTCGATCGGCGAGATCTCGGAACCGGTGCCCGCGGATGAGCCCGCGACGGCGGAACCCTCCGCCGAGATCGCGGAGCCCGGCGAGGCGGAGCCTGCGGAGGAACTCCCCGAGCCCGCGGCGGAGAGCGAAGCGCCCGAGCTTGTCGAACCGCCCGTCGAGGTCGCGGAGCCGTCGCCCAGCGAGGTCGAGCAGCCGGAGCCCGCGGAGCTGACCGGTGAGATCGAGCCCCCGTACATCGAGCCGTCTCCCAGCGACGCAGAGGAGCAGGCACCCGCCGAGCTGACCGGCGAGATCGAGCAGACCTCGTTTGTCGAGTCATCACCCAGCGAGGTTGACGAGCCGGAGCCCGCCGAGCTGACCGGTGAGATCGAGCAGTCCTCGTACGTCGAACCGCCACCCAGCGAGGTGGATGAGCCCGCACCAGCGGAGCTGACCGGCGAAATCGCTGAGCCGAGGCAGGTCGATCGGGCGGACGAGGGCACCGAGCTTCGCGCAGGCGAACCGGTCGCTGAGATCGCCGAACCACCGCGGGTCGAGCCGGACCGGGGTGTCGACAAGCCGGAGCCGGTCGAGCTCACCGGCGAGATCACCCCGCCGACGCCCGCGGAGCTGACCGGGGAGATCACCCCGCCGAAAGCCCCCGAAACGACGGGGGAGATCCCGCCGCCGAAGGCCGCCGAGACGACCGGGCGCATCGCGAAGGTGCCCGCGGAGTCGTCCGAGACAACCGGCGAGATCGCGCGGCAGAGTGCGACGGAGTCACGCGAAGCGCCGCCTGCCAAGGACACCGCGCGGTCCGAACCGGAGCTGCGGTGGCCGGTGCGGGAGCGCACAGATCCTCGGCTGAGGCCGGTCCCGCAGCCGTCCCCGCCGCCCGCCGAGAGACCGCCCGCGCGCCCGGCCGAGGTCGAACAGACCATCCAGTTCCGCCCGGTCGACGCCGCCACCACCCGTTTCCCCGACAACCGCGCCGACCAGACCACCGTGCTGCCACGGCGGATCCTGGACCGCCCGACCACCCCGGCGCGTGGCTTCGCCCCGCCGCCGAGCCATCCCGAACCGGCCCGCGCCCACCCGCAGCAGCAGCGGCGGTCCGAGGCCCCCACCGCCTACTACCCGCCGGTCGAATCCCCGCCCGAGGCCACCCCCGCCGCCGAGCAGCCGACGCGTTCGCGGCGCCGACCGCGGCGGGTGCTGCTCGGGCTGTCGCTGGCGCTGGTGCTGGCCCTCGGCCTGGCCACGATCACCGCCCGGCAGCAGGTGCTCGAACAACTCGACTGGCTCGGACTCGACGTCGGGCTCGCCGCGGCCGCCCCGCCCGCGGCCGAGGTGCCCCGGCTGAACCTGCGCGGTCCGAACTCCGCAGCGCCGGTGCCGACCGAGGCGGGCGTCACCGCCGCGCTCGCCCCGCTGATGGGCG
Organism: Actinorectispora metalli; assembly: GCF_056323685.1. Lineage (NCBI taxonomy): Bacteria > Bacillati > Actinomycetota > Actinomycetes > Pseudonocardiales > Pseudonocardiaceae > Actinorectispora > Actinorectispora metalli. Next base: position 1,965,295 of record NZ_JBREYE010000001.1, on the reverse strand, counting down.
CCGCCCAACTGGGCACCGCGACCGGCGTCGTCCTTGACGCCACCACCGGCAAGACACTGTGGGCGGCCAACGCGGAGCAAGCTCTGCTCCCCGGCTCCACCAACAAGCTGCTGACCACCGCAGCCGCGCTGCTCGCCCTCGACCAGAACGCCACGCTGACCACCAAGGTTGTCCAAGGCCCAGAACCGGGCACGGCGATCCTCGTCGGCGGCGGTGACCCCTCGCTGAGCAGGCAGCCCGCGGGCAAAGGCACGATCTACGGCGCCGAACCGGCCCGCCTGGACGACCTCGTGACGCAGCTGAAGTCGGCGAAGGTGACGAAGGTGCTGGTGGACACCAGCCGCTACACCGGGCAGCCGCTGGCCCCCGGCTGGCTGCCTGGCGATATCGCCGAGGGCCACATGGCGCCCACCGAACCCGTCATGCTCGACGGTGGCCGGGAGGACCCGCAGAAGGCCACCTCGCCCCGCACCGACCAGCCCGCGCTGGCCGCCGCCCAGGAACTGGCCAAGCGGCTAGGGGTCGCGGTGGACACGGTCGCACCGGGCAAGGCGAACCAGGGCGCGAAGGTGCTGGCCAGCGTCCAGTCACCGCCCATCCGCCAGTTGGTCGAGACGGCGCTGCTGGTCTCCGACAACGTGCTGGCCGACGTGCTCTCCCGCGAGGTGGCCATCGCCAAGGGCAAGGAGCCCTCCTTCGCGGGCGGCGCGGCCGCGGTGCTCTCGGTGCTCGCCGAGAACGGCTTCGACACCACCGGCGCGGTCGTCGCCGACGGCAGCGGTCTGAGCACCGACAACCGGGTCTCGGCGACGCTGCTCGGCCAGGTCTTGGTGCAGGCCACCGCGACCGACGGCGCCGGTGACCAGGAGCGCAGCGCCAAGCTGCGGCCCATGCTGTCCGGGCTGCCGGTCGCCGCGGGCAGCACCGGCACGCTGCACGAGCGCTACACCGACGCCACCACGGCCGCTGCCAGGGGGTGGCTGCGGGCCAAGACCGGCACCCTCACCGGCGCGAGCAGCCTGGCGGGTGTGGTGACCGACACCGACGGGCGGCTGCTGGTGTTCGCGTTGATGTCCAACGGCACCAACCCCGCGGAGGCAAGGCCCGCGCTGGACGCGGTGGCCGCCAAGTTGCGCACCTGCGGCTGCCGGTGATGCGGATGATGTTGAACAGCGGTGCCCGCCAGGTAGCGTCGAATTCATGAGCGCCCAACCGGTAGGGGATCGGCCCAGCGGCTCGCCCATCGACTGGCAGCTTGCGGCGGGCACCGCCGCGCGGCTGATGCCCTCCGGGCCCACCGTGACCGCGGCGGACGCCCAAGCGGCCGTGAGCGAACTGCGCGAACTGTCCGCCACCGCCGAGGCGCACGTCAGAGACCTGACCGGTCTCGGCGAGGGGCTGCCGCTGCTGCCCGGCGAGGTGGTCGATCGCTCAGGCTGGGTGCGGGCGGCGACCTCCGGCCTGGCCGCGCTCGTCGACCAGGCTGTTCCTGATGGCGCGGGCCGCACCAACCCGCTGCTGGCGGGCACCGCGGGCGTCCAAGCGGGTGTGGTGCTGGCCTACCTCGGCACCAAGGTGCTCGGCCAGTACGATCCGTTCGGCGGCGAGGAACGCGGCGGCAGGCTGCTGTTGGTCGCCCCGAACATCGTGGCCGCCGAGGAGGCGCTGCGGGTCAGCCCGCGTGACTTCCGGATGTGGGTCTGCCTGCACGAGGCCACCCACCGGCTCCAGTTCACCGCCGTGCCCTGGCTGCGCGACTACTTCGTCGCCGAGGTCGGCAGGCTGCTGTCGATGATGGATGAATCCGTCTTCGGCGCCGTCGGCCGCATGGTGGAGGCCGTGCGGACGGTGCGGAACCAGCCGGGGGACAGCAACGAACCCGTCTCGCTCATCGAGCTTCTGCAATCACCCGCCGAACGCGTCGTTCTTGATCGACTTGTCGCTTTGTCGACATTGCTGGAGGGCCACGCCGACCACGTGATGGACGCCGTCGGCCCGGCCGTGGTGCCCAGCGTGGCGACCATCAGGGCTCGGTTCACCGTGCGCCGCCGCGGCGGCGGTGTCTTCGACCGGCTGCTGCGTGCGGTGCTCGGCGTGGACGCCAAGGTCCGCCAATACGAGTTGGGCGCCGCGTTCACCGACCACGTCGTGCAGTCCGTCGGCATGCCCGGGTTCAACGCGGTGTGGCAGCGCCCGGACACCCTCCCGTCCCGGGAGGAGATCAGCGACCCCGACCGCTGGCTGCGCCGGGTGCACGGGTGAGCGGACCCGACCCCGCGGTGGCCGCGGTACGCGGCGCGGTCGGCAGGCTGCTGGGCCAGGCGGAGACCGAGGGCCTGCTGGCCGACCACGTGGTGGCGGTCGCCTGTTCCGGCGGTGCCGATTCGCTGGCGCTGACCGCCGCCACCGTCTACGCCGCGGGCAGGCGGGATCTGCGGGTACACGGGCTGGTCGTCGACCACGGCCTCCAGCAGGGCTCCGCCGAGATCGCCGAGCGGGCCGCCGCTCACATGCGTGATCTGGGAGTCGACCGCACTGAGGTGCTGCGCTGCGAAGTCACCGGACCCGGCGGGATCGAGGCCGCGGCCCGCCGCGCCCGCTACGGCGCCCTGCTCGCGGGCCGACCGACACCGGACACGCTGGTGCTGCTCGGACACACCATGGACGACCAGGCCGAAACCGTGCTGCTTGGCCTGGGCCGCGGCTCCGGGCCGCGCTCACTGCGCGGGATGCGCCCGCTGGACCCGCCATGGGCGCGGCCGTTGCTTGGTCTGGGCCGGGCCACCACCGTCCGCGCCTGCCAGGCGCTTGGCGTGAGTCCATGGGACGACCCCCACAACGCCAACCCCGCGTTCACCAGGGTGCGGCTGCGCCGAGAGGTGCTGCCGTTGCTGGAGGAGGTGCTCCAGGGCGGCGTGGCCGCCGCGCTGGCCCGCACCGCCACCCAACTCCGCGAGGACAACGACGCGCTCGACGCCATCGCCGCGCGGCTGCGCCGGGAAGCCGAGCGGGAGGGCGGACTGGATGTCGAGACCATGGCCGCGCAGCCCGCCGCCGTCCGGCGGAGGGTGCTTCGCGACTGGCTGCGGGCCGGTGGTGTGAGTGAAATCACCGACGCGCATTTGCGGGCCGTCGACGGGCTGATCGGGGCCTGGCGCGGGCAGGGCGGGGTGGCCCTGCCCGGTGGGGTGGCCGCCTACCGCGGTGGCGGCAGACTCCGCATCCGCGACGGGACGTAGGCTCACCGGACGTAGGAGATCGGTAGGCAGAGGGGACACCGCGCCGTGTACGAGGGCGAGATCGCGTCCGTGCTCGTTTCCGAGCAAGAGATCAAGGACAAGGTCGGCGAACTCGCCAAGCAGGTGGCCGCGGACTACGCGGACCAGAGCGGCGGCCTGCTGCTGATCGGCGTGCTCAAGGGCGCGGTGATGTTCATGACCGACTTCGCCAGGGCCTTACCGCTGCCGGTCCAGCTGGAATTCATGGCGGTGGCCTCCTACGGCTCGGCCACCTCGTCCTCCGGTGTCGTGCGCATCCTCAAGGACCTCGACCGGGACATCGCCGGTCGGCACGTGTTGATCGTCGAGGACATCATCGACTCCGGCCTGACGCTGTCCTGGCTGCTGAAGAACCTCGCCTCCCGCCGTCCCGCCTCGCTGGAGGTCTGCGCGCTGCTGCGCAAGCCGGACGCGGTGAAGGTGGACGTCCCGGTGAAGTATGTGGGCTTCGACATACCCAACGAGTTCGTCGTGGGCTATGGCCTGGACTACGCCGAGCGCTATCGCGATCTGCCCTATATCGGGACACTCGACCCCAAGATGTACTCCGGCTGACACACAAGGATTCCGCCTGCGGGAACAATGAGTGCGGGCCGAGTCGTTGCCGAAGAGGCATTGGTTCGTTGCAAGTCAGCGCTGCCCAGTAGTTGGGAACAGTCACCCCGGCTGCGGGCGGTACCCTGGTCAGACCGGGGTGACCAGCCCAGAACAATGGGCGATGGGTCGCCGCCGCCCGCCATGCAAGTCAGGGAGGGTCGAGGCCGCTCGTCGGCCGCAAGTTAATGGACCGCAAGCGCCTGCTCCGCAACCCGTTCCTTTGGATTCTGGGTCTGGCGCTGATCTACTTCACGATCAGCGCATTGTTCGATGACACGCGTGGTTACCAGCAGGTGACCACGTCGAAGGCGTTCGAGCAGCTCGCCGCCGGGAACGTCAAGGAAGTCACCCTTGAGGACAAGGAACAGCGCCTCAAGCTGACCCTCAAGGACGGCGCTCCCCCGGTCGAGGGCAAGAACCGCCTGCTCACCCAGTATCCGGCCGGGGCCACCGACCAGGTGGTGCAGGCGATGCGCGACGCACCGAACAAGCCGACCTGGCAGACCGAGGTTACCCAGGAATCGATCTTCTTCCAGATCCTGATCTACCTCATCCCGCTGGCCCTGCTGCTGCTGGTGCTGATGTGGATGATGAACAACGTTCAGGGCGGCGGGAACCGGGTACTGAACTTCGGCAAGTCCAAGGCCAAACAGCTGTCCAAGGACATGCCCAAGACGACCTTCAGCGACGTCGCGGGTGCCGACGAGGCCGTCGAGGAGCTTGAGGAGATCAAGGACTTCCTCCAGAACCCCGGCCGCTACCAGGCACTGGGCGCCAAGATCCCCAAGGGCGTGCTGCTCTACGGCCCGCCGGGAACCGGTAAGACCCTGCTCGCCAGGGCCGTCGCCGGTGAGGCCGCCGTGCCGTTCTACTCGATCTCCGGCTCCGACTTCGTGGAGATGTTCGTCGGTGTCGGCGCCTCCCGCGTCCGCGACCTGTTCGAGCAGGCCAAGCAGAACGCGCCCTGCATCATCTTCGTCGACGAGATCGACGCGGTCGGCCGCCACCGCGGTGCGGGCCTCGGCGGCGGTCACGACGAGCGCGAGCAGACGCTGAACCAGCTTCTGGTCGAGATGGACGGCTTCGACGCCCGCGGCGGCATCATCCTCATCGCGGCCACCAACCGGCCCGACATCCTGGACCCCGCGCTGCTGCGTCCCGGCCGCTTCGACCGGCAGATCCCGGTCGCGGCCCCGGACATCCGCGGCCGCGAGGCGATCCTCAAGGTGCACTCCAAGGGCAAGCCGCTCGGCCCGGACGCCGACCTCAGGGGCCTGGCCAAGCGCACCGTGGGCTTCTCCGGTGCCGATCTGGCCAACGTGATCAACGAGGCCGCCCTGCTCACCGCCCGGCACAACGGCCAGCTCATCACGGCCGCCGCGCTTGAGGAGTCGGTGGACCGCGTGATCGGCGGCCCGGCCCGCAAGACGCGGCTCATCTCCGAGAAGGAGAAGAAGATCACCGCCTACCACGAGGGCGGCCACGCGCTCGCCGCGTGGGCGATGCCCGACCTGGAGCCGGTGTACAAGGTCACCATCCTGCCGCGAGGCCGGACGGGTGGGCACGCACTCGTCGTCCCCGAGGACGACAAGGAGTTGATGACCCGCTCGGAGATGATCTCCCGCCTGGTGTTCGCGCTCGGCGGCCGCTCCGCCGAGGAGCTTGTCTTCCACGAGCCCACCACCGGTGCCTCCAGCGACATCGAGCAGGCCACCAAGATCGCCAAGGCGATGGTGATGGAGTACGGCATGAGCGCCCGGCTGGGTGCCGTGAAGTACGGCCGCCACGAGGGCGAGCCGTTCCTCGGCCGCAGCATGGGGCACCAGCCGGACTACTCCCTCGAGGTGGCCCACGAGATCGACGAGGAGGTGCGCGCGCTGATCGAGGCCGCGCACACCGAGGCCTGGGACATCCTCAACACCTACCGCGATGTGCTGGACGACCTGGTCATCGAGCTGATCGAGCGGGAAACGCTGCAACGCAAGGATTTGCAGCGGATCTTCGAGCGGGTGGAGAAGCGGCCGAGGATCACCGCGTTCAACGACTTCGGCGGGCGCACGCCCTCGGACAAGCCGCCGGTGAAGACACCGGGCGAGTTGGCCAAGGAACGCGGCGAGCCGTGGCCGCCGGTCCAGGACGAGCCCGAGCCGACCCCGGTCGGCGCGGTCCCCGGCGGACAGGACCTGCCGGGCGGCGTCCCGGGCAACCGGCCGCAGCCGAGCCCGCCCGGGCCCAACGGTTCCGGCCCGCACGGCTACCAGCAGCCGCAGCCGGGTCCGCAGGGCGAGCCTCAGCCCTACCCGTACCCGCCCGCCCAGCAGATGCCCTCGCCGCAGAGCGGCCCGCCGTACTACGGGGCACCTCCCGGCTGGTCGCCCGCGACCGGTCCGGTCGGCACCCCCGCGGGCGGCAACCCCTGGGTGCCGGGCTGGGAGCAGCAGGGCCAGCAGCCCCATCCCCAGGACCAGACGCAGCGGCTGTCTGCCGAGCCCGAGGAGCGAGCGGGCAAGGAGAAGGACAAGGGAGACGGCAACTGATTCGCACGACCCATGGGAGGAGCGGATGACCGAGTTGGTCGGAGAGCTCACCCAGCCGAACGACGAGAACGGCACCAACCGCGGCCTCGACGGCGACACCCCGCCGTCGGGGCTGCGGTTCCGCCCCGCATTCGACCAGGCCAGGGCCGAGGCGGCGGTGCGTGAACTGCTGCTGGCCTGCGGCGAGGACCCCGACCGCGAGGGCCTCGCCGACACCCCGTCCCGAGTGGCCAGGGCTTACCGGGAACTGTTCGCGGGCCTGTACTCGGACCCGGACTCGGTGCTGGCCAAGACCTTCGCGGAGAGCCACGAGGAACTCGTGCTGCTCACCGACATCCCGATGTTCAGCACCTGTGAACACCACCTGGTGCCCTTCCACGGTGTCGCGCACGTCGGGTACATCCCCAACAAGCACGGCCGGGTCACCGGGCTGTCCAAAATCGCCCGCCTTGTCGACCTGTACGCCCGCAGGCCGCAGGTGCAGGAGCGGCTGACCTCCCAGGTCGCCGACGCGCTCGTCCGCAAGCTGGACCCGCGCGGCGTGATCGTGGTGGTGGAGGCCGAGCACCTCTGCATGGCCATGCGCGGCATCCGCAAGCCCGGCGCCAAGACCACCACCTCAGCGGTGCGCGGACTGCTCAGAAGCTCAGCCCGGTCCCGTGCGGAGGCGCTGAACCTGATCAAGGGCCGCTGAGTGCATCCCCTGCTGCCGGACCCCGGTCGCTGCGTGGTGATGGCAGTGCTCAACGTCACGCCGGACTCCTTCTCCGACGGCGGCCGGTTCCTGGATCACGATCTGGCGGTGGCCCGCGGCCTCGAACTGGCCAGGGCGGGCGCCGACCTGATCGACGTCGGCGGCGAGTCGACCCGGCCCGGTGCGGCGCGGGTGGACGCCGCCGAGGAGATCGCCAGGGTCGTGCCCGTGGTCAAGGACCTCACCGCGCACGGCGTCGGGGTCAGCGTCGACACCATGCGCGCGGAGGTCGCGGAGGCGGCGCTGGGCGCGGGCGCGGTGATGATCAACGACGTCTCCGGCGGTCTCGCCGACGAGCGGGTGATCGCGGTGGCCGCCGAGGCAGGCGTGCCGCTGATCCTCATGCACTGGCGCGGTCACAGCCGCACCATGGACGCACTGGCCACCTATACCGACGTCGTCGCCGAGGTGCGGGCGGAACTGTCCCGCCGGGTGGACGCCGCGGTCGCGGGCGGCGTGCGTCCGGAGGCGATCGTGTTGGACCCCGGTCTCGGCTTCGCCAAGAACGCCGAGCACAACTGGGAGCTGCTGCGCGCCCTGGATACGCTGGTCGCGCTGGGTTTCCCGGTGCTCGTCGGCGCCTCCCGCAAGCGCTTCCTCGGCTCACTGCTGGCCGGTCCGGACGGCGATCCGCGTCCCCCCGATGGACGCGAAGTGGCCACCGCGGTGGTGTCCGGGCTGGCGGCTGCCGCCGGTGCCTGGGGCGTGCGGGTGCACGAGGCCGCACCGTCCAGGGACGCCGTGCTGGTGGCGGCCGCCTGGCGACACGGCGAGCGGCGGAACATGGAGGCGGCCGGTGGCTGACCGGATCAGCATCAGAGGCGTGCGCGTGCACGGCAGACACGGCGTGCTGGACCACGAACTCCAGAACGGCCAGGACTTCGTCGTGGACATCACGGTCTGGCTGGACACCCGCACGGCGGCCGCCACCGACGAGTTGCGCAACACCGTCGACTACAGCTGGCTGGCCGACCGGGCCGAGGCCGTGGTGGGCGGAACACCGCGCAAGCTGATCGAGACGGTGGCCGCTGAACTGGCCGACGAGATCATGGTCGACAAGCGGCTGTACGCCGTCGAGGTGACCGTGCACAAGCCGTCGGCACCGCTGGCGCAGGCCTTCTCCGACGTGATGGTGACCGCTCGGCGCTCGCGGCGGGCCAATGGGCGACTGGTGTCGCGTGCCGATGCCGCCGCGCTGTGGCCGGAAGGCCTGCGATGAGCCGAGCCGTTTTGTCCATAGGCTCCAATCTGGGTGATCGTCTTGCTCACCTCCGATCAGTCGTCACAGGCCTGGGACCAGCGGTGGAAGCGTTTTCCCCGATTTATGAGACCAGCCCTTGGGGTGTCACTGACCAGGATGACTTCCTCAACGCTGTGGTGATCGTGGCGGATGAGGCCACCGACGCCTGGGGATGGCTGCGGCGCGGCCAGGAACTCGAACAGCGGGCCGAGCGGGTGCGGGAGCGCCGCTGGGGGCCGCGCACCCTGGATGTGGACCTGATCACAGTCGACGGGGTCCGCTCCGACGATCCGCGGCTGACGCTGCCGCATCCGGCGGCCGCCGAGCGCGCCTTCGTGCTGCTGCCGTGGTCGGATGTCGAGCCCGCCGCGGTCCTGCCGGGGCGGGGCCCGGTGCGTGATCTGCTGGCGTCGGTGTCGACGCAGGGGTGTCGACGCCGGGATGATCTCAGTCTGGGGGCGGCGTGACGGCGGCCGACCGGGCGGCTGACCCACAGGAGCGTGTATGAGGTTCACCCGAGCGACGGATTTGCTGCTCCCCGGTTTGATCTCCGCGGTGGTCCTCTACATCCTCGTGAGGATCTTCTACGGCGATCTCCCGCCGCTGCCGGAACTGGCGGGAACCACCCTGCTGTTGATCGCGGTCGTGGAGGCGGTGCTGGGTTTCGGGCTCCGCTCCCGCATCCAGCACAAGGAGGGCTACCGACCGGTCCAGCCGCTCACCGCGGCCCGCGCGGTGGCATTGGCGAAGTCGTCATCGCTGGTCGGAGCGGTGATGCTCGGCTGCTGGCTTGGCGTGCTCGCACACACCCTCCCCCAGCGGAGCGAGGTGGCCGCGGCAGCCCAGGATTCGGTTACAGCCGGTATCGGGATGGTCTGTGCGGCGGCTCTCATCGCGGCCGCGTTGTGGTTGGAGTACTGCTGTAAAGCCCCTCGCAATCCGGACGAAGCGGAGAGTCATGGACGTCGCGACTAGCTTTCAGGCATTTTCAAGCCAGGTACCGTAGGGCCCATGACCGGCCCCAGCGGCTCTTTCGAAGAGCAGTCAGGTGGTCGTCGTGTCGGGCAGGCACTGCTGATCATCGTGTTGCTGCTTGCCGTCGGCGCGGCGGCCGTACTGGTGCTCAGCGATGACGCCCGCTGGTTGCGCTTCGGCGTGGTGGCCGGTCTCTGGGCGGCGTTGGTAGGCGCTTTCGCGGCCACCCGCTACCGGCGCCAGGCGATTTCCGGCGACGACCGGGCCGCGGAACTTCGCGAGATCTACGAGCTTGAGCTGGAGCGCGAGGTCGCCGCCCGCCGCGAATACGAGCTTGAGGTCGAGGCCGAGACCCGCCGCCGGGTGGAGGCCGAGGTCGCCGAGCAGACCCAGGTGGACCTCGACGACCTTCGCGCCGAACTGCGCACGCTGCGGGAGAACCTCGCTGCGCTGCTCGGCGGCGAGGTGCTGGTGGAGCGGGTCGCGCTGCGGGCGGAGTCCACCAGGATGCGCTCGCTGTCCGACCAGTCGCGGATGCTCGCCCTCGGCGAGGATCGCGTGGTCAGCCAGACCAACGACCGCCGCAGGCTTCCCGCGGGCAACGCCAAGCCCGGCGCAGGCGACCAGCGCGGCGCGGCCGCCCAGCAGTCCCGCCCGACCATGAAGCCCGTGGTGCCACCCCGCCCGGCCCAACCCGAGCAGAACCAGGCCGTCGGCAGGCAACAGGCCCCTCAGCCTCAGCAGCAGCCCGCCGCCAGACCGCAGCAGCAGGGCCTCAACCCCGCCGCGGCGCTCGGCGGTTTCGGCCCCACCAGAGCCACCCCGCCCGCGCCGTTGGGCAAGCAGGCCCACCCCAGCGGCCAGCGCCTGGCGGGGCAGCAGCGGCCCCAGCCGATCTCGCAGGCCCCCACCGAGCCGCGCACCGAACTCATCCCGCCGGTACGCGCCCAGCGACCCGAAGGCGCAGGCCCCCGCGTCCAGCCGAGGCCCGCACCAAGGCCGCAGGACACGCCGCCGAACCGGCCCGCGGGCTTCGAGGAGACCAAGCAGCCCAAGCCCGATCCACGCGAGCAGGACCGGGGGCCGGGCCTGGGCACTGTGCTGGACGAGAACTGGACGCCGTCCTGGGAGAACTCCGACGCTCCCGGCGCGGCGCTGGACGCGGTGCTGGGCGGCAACCAGCGGCCGACCCCGCCCCGCCGCGACCCGGAGCCCGACGCGGTCATCAGCCGCTACGGCGACCCCAGTCCCTACTCGGGCCAGGACCGTCCCGCCGAGGCCGATCCGACGCCCAGCAGCGGCGGTCGCCGCAGGCGCCCCGAGGGCACCAGCTTCAACCCGCTGGGCTCGTGGACGCCGGAGCGTCCGGAACCCAGCGGGCGGCACAGCACGCCCGCGGGCAACGGCAACGGTCACGCGGTGTCGGAGTCGGAGCAGACGGGCGCGCACGCCGCGGGCACCTCGGTGAGCGATCTGCTCGCCGCCTACGGCAACACGGGCACCCCCCGCCGCAGGCGCCGCCGCGAGGACTGAGCCCCGCCGCGGTCACTCCCGCGTGACCGCGAAGTGGAAGCAGCCGTAACCGACGGCGCGGTGCTGCACCATGATCACGTCAGACTGAGCGAAGGCCTTCTCGATGGACTCCTCGACGGCGCCGTCGTGCGGCAGCCCGAACACGATGCGGCCCGCATCGTCGTAGCCGCGGACGATGCCGCGCTTGCCCACCCACGCCGCCGGAATCCCGTCGTCCGCGGGGCCGCTGCAAGCCACACCGTGGACGAACACGGGCCCGACCTCCCGGTAGGGCCCGCCGGTGCCCGGCGGGGCGTAGCTGAACAACACGGCGGGCTCACCCGCCACCGCCATCCGCAGACAGCACCGCAACGGCATGCCTACGGCCTCGGCATGCCATTCGAACCGCTCGTCGGTGCCCTGCCGCGCCAAAGCCCTGGCCTGCTCGCAGACCTCGGCCGGAATGGCGTGCACCCTGATACCGCTGATCGTCATGAACCCAGCCTGCGACCGGCACTCGGCCGGAGCCGGCGGTTTACCGACGCCGCGCCTCAGGACTCGGCGTCGATCACCGTGAACTCGCCGCTCGCGGTCTTCTCGCCGCACTTGACCTTCACCAGGTACCTCCCCGGCTTGGCGTCGTCCTTGACGGCGAACTCGCCCATCAGGGGTCCGCCGTAGGGGTGGGCCAAGAGGAAGTCGTCGGTGATCTCACTGCTGCCTTCCGCCGACTCGGTGCCCACCGGGCAGTGCATGGCCGACACGGTGACGAGCCGTCCCGCCGCCGCCTCCAGCGGCGAGAACGACACGCTCTGCGCCTCCCGCGCCGCGGCGCTGGACACCGACGCGGCCGCACACACCGACAACCCGATCGCCAGAAAGATCCGAAGTACTCGCATGCCTTGAGACCTACCCCGCCGAGCGGCGCTCCGTGCGGTTCAGACCCGTGTTTCGCCCGGTCAGGGGGTGGAGGCTGGGCTACGCCGCGGTGTTCTTGGGTGCGAGGCGGACCTCCAGCCGAACACCAAGGGCGTCCGCGAGGCGCTCCAGGACGGGAAGTGTGGGTACCGTGCCACCCGCCTCGAAACGCGCGACGCCCGGCTGCGTCATCCCCGCCGCGGCAGCCAACTCGGCCTGGGTCAGGCCCTGCTGTTCGCGGAGTTCCCGGACCGCCCGGCCGAGTTCGAAGGCCAGGCGAGCGGCCTTGTATGCCTCTCCCGCTCCTGGCTCAGCCAGCCGGCGATCCCGGAGCTTGTCCCCGTCGCCTCGCTCGCTCATGACTCCTCGTTCCCTTCATCCACCGTGTGCCGCTGGGCGATGCAGTCGGCGAACACCCGTCTGGCCCGGTCCACCTCTCGCCCCTCGCGCATTGTGGTCTTGCGGAACACCGTCAGCAGAACGATCCGTCTGTCGTGAGCGATCCAATAGGTGATCCGCCACGGCGGCCCCTCCAAGTGGAAGCGAAGTTCTCGCAGCTTGCCGTCGAGCTGTTTGGTGTACGGCTCGCTCAGCAGCGGGCCTTGATCACCCAACAGGTCGATGTAGGACGCCGTTGTGGCGAATCGCTTGGTGGATAACTGCTCCAGCCAATCTCGTACTTCAGGCTCCAGTTCGACAGTACCCACCGCATACCATGAATGGTATAGATCAAACATTCGATCGCTTCGGCGTGAACACGGTGTGTCTCTAAATGGTCGCGCTGGGTTGCCGCGGCAGTACGTCGGGGCTGATGCCGACGGCGTGGGCGAGCCAGAGCGGGTCGGCGTTGGTGGTGGGGGTTCGCGCGGTGGCCAGGCGGGTGTTGCCGGTGGGTGGGCCGTTGCGGAGGGGGCGCTCGGTGACGAGGCCGAGGGCGCGGAGGGCGTCGGACTCGGGGAGCAGGCAGGTGTGGTCGACCAGGTCGCCGACGGCGGCGGCGCAGGCGTCCAGCGCGACCCTGGCGGTGAGGCCGCAGGTGCCGTCCGGCACCGGTGGCACCTGCCTGCCGTCGCGGTGGCCGGTGAGGGTGCCCGTGGCGTGCCTGCCCGACTTGCGGTCCGGCAGCAGGTGCCCGCGGTCGATGGCCAGGGCGACGCCGTGGTCGAGTCGGGAGACGGCCTCGCGCCAGGCGTGGTCGCGGGTGCCGCCGCATTCGGCGCGGGCGCCTCGTGTCCACAGTGGCCACCAGCGTCGGAGCCAGTCGAGGTCGCGGTCGTCGGCGGGCGCGCCCACGGTCTCCTCGCCCCGCTCGTCGACGGCGATCCGGCGGACCTCGTCGTCGATCACGCCGACCACCGGCGACGGGACCGCGGTCAGGAACTCGTCGGCCACCAGCAGGCCGTTGATCCCGGCGGGCAGCGTGAGTTCCCCGGACGCCGCCGAGCCGGGGTGCGCGGAGACCACGGTGACGCGCAGGCGGGACGCGTGCGCCGGAGCGAGTAGCGGAGGCAGCGCCGCCGAGATCCGGCCGCTGCCTAACTCGACGAGGTCGAGCGGGTCGGGGCTGCCCAGTGCGTTGTCTATGCGGCACAGCAGAATCGCCAAGGCTTCTGCCATTTCTCGGCGGATGGGGCGGAAATGCTGCGCCTTCGGATCGTCGCGTGCGGAAAATCCACCGGGACCGTGGAGGGTCCGGTGCCACGCGAGCTCCCAGTCTTGAGCGCCACTCACAATCAGCCCAGTCTGCTAGCAGAACCGGCGTTCACCAATAACAGGTACTGCACGCGTTTGAATACGTTACGGCAGCCGTAGGGTGCTCTCTGTGACCGTTGCGATACCTCCGCCGCAATCACATGAGGAGCGTGCTCGTACCCGTCGTCGTGCGGTGCTGCTCCCCGTCATCGGCATGATCGTTGTCGGCGTCTGCGGACTCGCCGTCCTCGGGCTGCTCATCGGCAGGGTCGGCGCGCCCGCCGTGATCATCGGCGCGTTGGCCGCCCTGGTGCCGGTCGGCCTGGTCGTGGCCGCGTACATGTGGGTCGACCGGTGGGAACCGGAACCCGCCCAGTTGCTGCTGGCCGCGTTCATGTGGGGCGCCTGCGTCGCCACCATCACCTCGCTGCTGGTGAACAACAGCGCGCAGGCGGTGGCGGATCTCATTGGGGGACAGGACCCCGACAAGCTCGTCAGCGCCGTGGTCTCCGCGCCGCTGGTCGAGGAGGCCACCAAATGCGCCTTTGTGCTCGGGCTGCTGTGGTGGCGGCGGCACGAGTTCGACGGGGTCGTCGACGGAATCGTCTACGCCGGAATGACCGCCGCCGGATTCGCCTTCACCGAGAACATCCTTTACTTCGGCTCCGCCTTTGCCGGTGGCACCCCGGAAACCGCGGGGCCGGGCGGATTCCTCGGTGTCTTCGTGCTGCGCGGCATTCTCACGCCGTTCGCGCATCCGCTGTTCACCACGATGTTCGGCATCGGCCTCGGCGCGACGATCATGACCAAGAACAAGCGGCTGCGGCTGTTCGGGCCGATCGCGGGCTATGTGACCGCCGTGGTGCTGCACGCGCTGTGGAACGGTTCGGCGATCATCGGCGGGGTCGGGGCGTTCTTCAACATGTACTTCCTGGTCATGGTGCCGCTGTTCATCGGAATGGTGCTGCTGGTGGTGTGGCAGCGCCGCCGCGAGCAGCGCATCGTGGCGGGCCAGCTTCCGACCATGGCGGCCAATGGCTGGATCGCGCGCAGCGAGGTGCGGCTGCTGGCCAGCCTGGTGGGCAGGCGGGGCTGGCGGGCGGTGGTCAAGCGATACGCGGGCGACGGCGCGGCCAAGGCCGTCGCCGGGTACCAGGCGGCCGCGACCGAACTCGCCTTCCTGCGCCACCGGATGGAACGCGACAGCGCCGGGCCGGACGCGCAGGAACGCCATGAGCGGCTACTCGCCGAGTTGGCCAAGGCCAGGGAGGCCGCGGTGAACTCACCCGGTGCGCTGGGCGCCGCGCAGCGGAACGGCGGCTGATCGACCGTGGGTGAAGCGCATCACCTGAATGCCCCAGCGTCGCGCGGCACTGGTTACCCTCGGTTTGCCGTCTGGTACCCGCGTCCTGGCGGGACTGGAACAGCATGGAGGGTGCAACCATGAGTGTCGGGCGTCCCGCTCGGCTCGGTATCGGAGTGGTCTCCGCGGGCCGGGTCGGTTCGGTTCTGGGTGCCGCGCTCGCCCGTGCGGGCCACACCGTCGTCGCCACCACCGGCGTTTCCAAAGACTCCCTCCGGCGCGCCGAGACGCTGCTGCCGGGGGTTCCGCTGCTGCCGCCCGACGAGGCCGCGGTCAAGGCCGACCTCGTCCTGCTGGCGGTCCCGGACGATGTGCTGCCCGGCCTGGTCCGCGGCCTGGTGGCCACCGGGTCGCTGCGTTCCGGCCAGATCGTGGTGCATACCTCCGGCGCCCACGGTGTCGACGTGTTGACCCCGGCCGCCGAGGTGGGCGCGCTGCCGCTGGCGTTGCATCCCGTGATGACCTTCACCGGTCGCGCCGAGGACCTCGACCGGCTCACCGACTGCTGCATCGGGGTGACCGCCGACGACGAGGTCGCCTGGAACGTCGGCGAGGCGCTCGTGGTGGAGATCGGCGCCGAGCCGGTGCGGGTGCCCGAGGCCGCGCGTGCGCTGTACCACGCCGCGCTGGCCCACGGTGCCAATCACCTGATCACGCTGGTCAACGAGGCCGCCGACCTGCTGACCACGGCAGGCGTCGGCAACCCGCGCAGGCTGCTCGGGCCGCTGCTGTCGGCGGCGCTGGACAACTCGCTGCGTCACGGCGACCGCGCGCTGACCGGCCCGGTGGCCAGGGGAGACGCAGGCACCGTGGGCAAGCACCTCCGGGTGCTAGGCGAGCGGGCCGCCGATGTGCTGCCCGGCTACCGCGCGCTGGCGGACCGGACCGCGGAGCGTGCGCTGGCGGCGGGGCTGCTCCGCCCGGACGCCGCCGCCGAGGTGCGCAAGGTTCTCGACGAGGAGGCCCGATGACCGCGACCGCCGCCAAGCTGTTCAACCCCGGCGAGTTGACCGTGCACCATTCGCCCGCCGAACTGGCCAGGGTCACCAGGGCCCTGCGCGGCGTCGGCCGCCAGGTCACGCTGGTGCCCACGATGGGGGCGCTGCACGATGGCCACCGCGAGCTGATCCGCAGGGCCCGCAGACTCGGCAACAACGTCATCGTGGTGTCGATCTTCGTCAACCCGCTGCAGTTCGGGCCCGGCGAGGACCTGGAGCGCTACCCGCGCACCCTCGAGGCCGATCTGGCGGCCTGTCGCGAGGAGAATGTGGAGCTTGTCTTCGCTCCCGACGCCACGGGGATGTACGGCGACGACGCGCAGATCGGCATCCACCCCGGCCCGCTGGGCGATGAGCTGGAAGGCGCCAGCAGACCCGGCCATTTCGCGGGCGTGCTGACCGTGGTGGCGAAGCTGTTCAACATCGTGCGGCCGAACTACGCGTTCTTCGGCGAGAAGGACTACCAGCAGCTCACGCTGATCAAGCGAATGGCCCGCGAACTCGACTTCGAGACCAAGGTGGTCGGCATCCCGACCGTCCGCGAGCCCGACGGCATGGCGCTGTCCTCCCGCAACCGGTACCTCACCACGGAGCAGCGGGAGGCCGCGGTGGCGCTCTCCGCGGCGTTGGCCGCGGGCGCGCGCGTGGGCGCGGGCGGCGCCGAGGCTGTGCTCGCGGCGGCCAAGGCCGTGCTGGCCGAGCACCCGCTGGTGGAGTTGGACTACCTGGAACTGCGTGACCCGACGCTGGGCCCGGCGCCCGCCAGGGGAGATGCCCGCCTGCTTGTCGCGGCGAAGGTCGGCAGCACCCGGCTGATCGACAACGCCGCCGTGCTGCTCGGCGACGTGACGCACGACACCGAGGAAGCACCGGCATATCACTCGACCGAGACACTCTCTTCCCCACGGGCGGACTCGCCCGCCCCGAACGTCCGCGAACAGGCCGGATGAGGAGGTCTGGAATGTTCCGCACCATGCTCAAGTCCAAGATCCACCGTGCCACGGTGACCCAGGCTGACCTGCACTATGTGGGCTCCTGCACCCTGGACGAGGACCTGATGGACGCCGCCGACCTGCTCTCGGGCGAGCAGATCGCGATCGTGGACATCACCAACGGCGCGCGGCTGGAGACCTACGTGATCCCCGGCGAGCGGGGCAGCGGTGTGATCGGCATCAACGGTGCCGCGGCCCACCTGATCCAGCCCGGCGACCTGGTCATCCTCATCTCCTACGGGCAGATGGACGAGACCGAGGCCCGCACCTATCGGCCCAAGGTGCTGTTCGTCGACGAGAAGAACAGGGTGCTGGAGGCCGGTGCCGATCCAGGGCACGCCCCCGAGGGGTCGGGCCTGATCAGCGGATCGGTGATCGCGCCTGCGGTGGTGCCCGCCGCCGAGACGGCGGACGCCGCCAAACTGGACGCGTTGATCAACGCCGAGAACTGACGAGAACAGGGGAATTCGGTGCTGCTCGCCATCGACGTCGGGAACACCAACATCGTGCTGGGCCTGTACACCGGGCGTGGCGACGACGCGAAGTTGGTCAGCGACTGGCGGATGCGCACCGACCCCCGGATGACCGCCGATGAGCTGGCGCTGACCGTCCGCGGGCTGCTCGGTGAGCACGTAGACGGGGTCACCGGCATCTCGGCGCTGTCCACGGTGCCAGCGGTGCTGCGGGAGCTCAAGAGCATGCTGGTGCGGTACTGGGCGGACGTGCCCAGGGTGGTGGTGGAGCCCGGCGTCCGCACCGGGGTGCCGCTGCTGATCGACAATCCCAAGGAGGCAGGCGCCGACCGCGTGATCAACGCGCTGGCCGCGCACCACCTCTACAGCACCAACTGCGTCGTGGTCGACTTCGGCACCTCCACCAACATCGACGTGGTCTCGGCCAAGGGCGAGCTGCTCGGCGCCGCGCTGGCGCCAGGGGTGGAGATCTCGCTGGACGCGTTGGCGGCCAGGGCGGCCCAGCTGGTGAAGGTCCAGCTGGTGCGGCCCCGCTCGGCGATCGGCAAGAACACCGTGGAGTCCCTGCAGTCCGGCATCCTGTTCGGCTTCGCGGGCCAGGTGGACGGCCTGGTCCGGCGGATCAGCGGCGAGCTGGAGGCAAGCCACCCCGGCCCCATCACGGTGCTGGCCACCGGCGGGTTGGCGCCGCTGATCGTGCCCGAGTCGGAGACGATCTCGCACCACGTTCCGGATTTGACCCTGCTCGGCCTGCGGCTGGTGTTCGAGCGCAACTCGCGCTGAAAGACGTCTCAGTCCCGCAGTAGGCCGCGTTCCACCAAGGTCACCATCGGCCAGTGGAAATGGCTGTCCGCGTTCTCCTGGTGCGTGCTCAGGAAGGCACGCAGCCGGTCCAGCAATGCGCTGCGCTGCGGTTCCGGGGTGGCCAACGTGCTGGAATGCGTTCGAATGACGTCGAGCAGACTGTCCACGGTGTGCCGCTGCGGGTTGGGAAAGACCTGGCGCTCCCACTCGGGGAAGTTCTCGCCCGCGGGCAGTGGATTGTCCGCCAGCAGGTTCGAGTAGCCAACGGACCGGTACAGGGCGCTGAATTCGGCCACCCAGGGCGTTCGGTCGTCGTCGGTGTTCCACAGCGCGGCCAACACGCCGCCAGGACTGAGCACTCGCGCGATCTCCGCCAGCGCCTTGTCTTTGTGGAACCAGTGGAATGCCTGCGCCACGAGGACCGCGTCCACCCGCCCGTCGGGCAGCGGAATGGCCTCGGCGCTGCCCGCCAAAGCCGCCGCACCGGTCACCCGGCGCACGAATTCCGCCCGCATTCGCTCGTCCGGTTCCACCGCGATCACATTGCAGTCCAGGCGGAGCAACACCTCGGTGAGTTTTCCGGTGCCCGCTCCCAGATCCAGTACCCGGAGGTTCCTGCGCCCCGCCACCGGGGCCAGCGCCCACTTAACCGCGGAATCGGGATAACCGGGACGGCGGTCTGCATATTCAGTCGCGATGCTGCCGAACGAACGGGAACGCCGGGCGAAGGCCTCCTCGCCGTTCTCAGTCACGTCATCGGCTTGGTTCGTATCGCGCACCACGCGGGCCTCGCATCCCTCGTCGGGAGTAGTGGGAAGCACGATGATTGTCACTCACTTCCAGTCGCAGGCATTGTGTGGGTGCGTCCGCACAAACGGCGGAGCGCGGCGTGGACGCCTTGGCCTACTTGCTCCTCGGAGCTCTCACCAGGCGACAACGTGGGGGATGAATCCGTTTCGTCTTGGTCGGAGCGGCTTGACCTGCTGGTGGCCGGTCGCAGTCGGGTGGTTACCGCGTGAATCGTTCCGACCTGCCCACTTTTGGAAAACCTGTGGTCTCAAAGGCCTGTGCCTGCCGCACAAGAATGTCGGTGCAGGGACCTTATGTGTGTTTACCGGCGGTCAGTCCCGCCGCGGGGTGATGCTTCCCACGTCGGTGAACCCGCGGCCGGTGGGCGGCCCGCCCCGCTTGTGAGCAGCGGAAAGGCCGATTGTTCTGTGTGGACGCCGGGTCGGGGGCAACCGGCTGCCGCCCATATAGTGGATCTGTCGCGCGCCTGCCGGTGCTTTTTACAACCCCCCGACTGGGGGAAGAAGTCCGGTGATCGGCACGAGGGATAAGGTAGCGGACAAGACCATTTCGAGACGGGCTACCCGGGTGTCCACGGGCCTGGCCAGGAGTTGAAGGGAGGACCGCGAGAACCTCTACCAGGGATGTCATTTGTCCGCGATATCCTCGTCACCGCCACGCCCACTAAGCCAGACCGTCGCTCTGACCTGGGCTTTGCCGAAAAACTGAGCTATAGGCCCGCTATTGCGGCACGGGGTGTCAACTCGGCCATCGGGTGCATGCGCTACAAGCGCAGGCGCACACCGATGTCCACTTCCGCGATGACCACCATGTGGACAAACGGCCGACTCGGCACTGTTGTGAATGCGGCTCTTGAGCCGTTCGTGACTTGCAATCGAGCCGCACCCCCTCTTCGGAGTAGAACGTTCAGAATGACGTCTTGGACACGACGGGGTCGCAGGATCTGCTAAATCCAGTTCTTATGCGCTAATGTGCGCAACGTAGGCTTCAGCCAGGTGCCGGTGGGCTACTTACTCTTGCCTGCTCGCAACGGGCGATTTCAGAAGGGACAACACGCATGGCAGAGAAGGTCATCCGGACCCTCGTCGATGACCTCGACGGGTCCGAAGCTGAGGAAACCGTCGAGTTCGCGGTCGACGGGGTGACCTACCAGATCGACCTTTCCTCAAACAACGCGGAGAAGCTGCGCAACTCGCTTGCCGACTTTGTTGAGGCCGCTCGCCGTACCGGCGGTCGTCGTCGTTTGGCAGGTCGTTCTGGTGGTGGCCGTCCGGCTCGCCCGGCTGCTGCGGATAGGGAGCAGAACCAGGCAATCCGCGACTGGGCGCGTAAGCGTGGGATGAAGGTGTCGGATCGTGGTCGTATCCCCGCCGAGGTTCTGGACGCTTACCACGCCAGCGGCGAGGCGTAGGTCGCGAACCGCTGACCAATACCTCAGGCGCTCCACCCGCGTAGACCAAGTGGGTGGGGCGCCTTGTGTTTGTGCCCGCGACAGCCTCAGGCCGGTTGTGGCGAACGGATATATGCCAACTCTGTCCGGTGGTCGAACAACGGACAATGTTTATGTCGAAGTTGCCTGATTTGGCAATTCTCGTGTTCAGCCGGTTATCGGTTGCCGTTCCCGCCCCGCCCGCACGCCTTGGTTAGGTTGCCCTAATCTTCGAGCAGCGACAGGCGACGGGCTGAGGGGGAACGTGACCGACACGGCGAAGGCCCGAGCACGCAGCAGAATCGGCTGGTTCGGCCTGCTGCTGATGGCCCTGCTGGTGGCGTCCTTCGCCAGCATCGCCTTCGGCGCCAAGTCGATGCCGCCCACCGCGGTGTGGGACGCGGTCACCGGCTCCGGGCTCACCGAGGACGATGTGGTGATCCGAACCCTGCGGGTGCCCAGGACGCTGCTCGGCATCGCCGCCGGGATCGCCCTCGGCGTCGCGGGCGCGTTGATGCAGGGCCACACCCGAAACCCGCTCGCCGATCCCGGACTGCTCGGCGTCACCTATGGCGCCGCCTTCGCCGTGGTCCTCGGCATCTTCGTCTTCGGCATCGGCAGCTTCTACGGCTACGTGTGGTTCGGCTTCCTCGGCGCCCTGCTGGCGGGCGCACTGGTTTTCGCGCTCGGCTTCATCGGCAGCGCGGGCCCGACCCCCGTCGCGCTGGCGCTGGCGGGCGCCGCGCTGAGTTATCTGTTGCACGCCTTGACTTCCGGGCTGGTGCTGCTGGATCAGCAGAGCCTGGAGATCTACCGGTTCTGGAAGGTCGGGGCGATCGCGGGACGGGACCCCGCGCTGATCGGCCAGCTGGTGCCGTTCGTAGTCGCCGGGCTGGTGCTGGCGCTGCTCAACGGCCCCGGTCTCAACGCGCTGTCGCTGGGTGAGGACGTCGCCCGCTCGCTGGGCCAGCGGGTGCTGCTCACCAGGCTGACCGGGCTGGCCGCGGTGACGCTGCTGACCGGCGCGATGGTGGCGGCCTGCGGTCCGCTGGGCTTCATCGGGCTCGCCGTGCCGCATGTGGCCAGGGCCATCACCGGTCCGGACTACCGCTGGGTGCTGCCGTTCTCCGGGCTGCTCGGCGCGATCTTCATGCTGGTCGCCGACGTCATCGGCAGGTTCGTGGCCCGGCCGGGCGAACTCCAGGTCGGCATCATGCTGGCGATCATCGGCGCCCCGTTCTTCGTGGTGCTGGTGCGGCGCAGGAAGTTGGTGCGGCTGTGACCACGGTGAAGGCCGTCCGCGTCGGCGGCATCTCCTTCCGACTGCGTCCCCGGTCCGCGCTGGTCTGCGGGATCGGCCTGGCCGCGATGCTGCTGACGATGGCGGTCAACGTCGGACTCGGCGAGTTCCCGGTGCCCCCCGCCGATGTGCTGCGGGCGCTGTTCACCTCCACCGACCAGGCGACGGAGTTCATCGTCGTGCAGCTTCGGCTGCCGAGGTCGCTGACCGCCGTACTGGTGGGCGCCGCACTCGGCGTCTCGGGTGCGATCACCCAGACGATCGCCCGCAACCCGCTGGCCAGCCCCGACATCCTCGGCGTGACCTGGGGCGGTGCGGCGGCTGCCGTCTCGGTGGTGGTTCTCGGCGGTTCCGCGGGCGGAGTCGGCGGCCTGTTGGCCGAGGTCGGCGTCCCCGTCGCGGGCCTGCTGGGTGCCCTGGTGGCGGCCGCCGCCGTGTACGCCATCGCCTGGCGCGGCGGCATCGACGGCTACCGGCTGGTGCTGGTGGGTGTCGGTGCGTCGCTGCTGCTGGCCAACCTCACCTACTGGCTGCTCAGCGCGGGCAACGTGACCGACGCGGGCCGCGCCATGGTGTGGCTGGCGGGCAGCCTCAACGGCCGCGGTTGGGAACACGTGGTGCCGTTGGCGATCGCACTCGGCCTGCTGCTGCCGGTCGCCGTCGCGTGCGGGCACCTGCTCGGCGCGCTGCACTTCGACGACGACACCGTGCGCGGCCTCGGCGTGCGGCTGGAGGGCAGTCGGCTGGTGCTGCTCGGCGCCGCGGTGGCACTGGCGGGCATCGCGACCGCCGCCGCGGGCCCGGTGGCCTTCGTCGCACTGGCCGTCCCGCAGATCGCGCTGCGGCTCACCGGGGCCGCCCATCCGCCGCTGTTCGCCTCCGCGGTGCTCGGCGCGCTGCTGACGGTGGGCGCGGACCTGATGGCCAGGACCGCGTTCGGCGCCTTCGAGATGCCGGTCGGCATCGTCACTGCGGTGCTGGGAGCGCCCTACCTTATTTATCTGTTGGCGCGTCGCAACCGAACGGTGACGGCCTAGCCCCGCGCGGCGCGCGGGCAGCCATCGCAGGGCGCCTGGTCGGCGAGCGCGTAGTGGTAGCAGCAGCTTTGCCTGCTGCGGGCCCATTCGGGCCGCCCGTCGGCGCCGACGGTGCGGAACAGGGTGGACGCCGAGGTGAACGGCGGCAGCGCGGCGGGCAGCAGCATCGCGGCATCGGCGACGGCGGCGCCCTCGTCGCCGCAGATCCGCCCGGCCTGCCACATCGCGCTGTCCAGCGCGTCGGTGGCCGCCGCCCACAGGGTGCGGGGGCCGAACCGGCAGGTGGGGCCGAAGGCCCGGACGAAGTGCGCGGCGTGGCCCGCGAACCGGGCGCGTAGCAGCGCGGCCAGCGCGGCCTCGTCGGCGACGACAGTGCTTCCCGGCGTGCCCGCGGCCGGGTCGTCGGGCAGGCAGGCGAACTCGGCGGCCAGCACGGCGATGGCGACCGGGTGCGGACGGTCCTCGCCCAGCCGGAACGCCAGGTCCTCGGGCCGAAGGGAGATCACCCTGCGTTCGGTGTGGAACAGCAGGCTGCCGACGAACGCGGGCACCGCGAGGTACCAGGACAGGACGTACCCGGCCGTGGTCCGCTCGGGCACGGGGCATCGGTAGGCCGCGGTCAGCCAGTCGGCCAGGTGCCCGCGCCACTCGTCGAAGCGCACCGGGGCGGCCAGCAGGCCCGCGCAGCGGTACCAGCCGGACTGCGCGGAGTCGGGCAGGCCCGCGGTCAGTTCGGTGTACGGGCTCATGGCTGCCGCGCGCTCGATCGACTCGGTGAGCGGGGCGCTGAGCAGGGCGGCCGGAGAGGACGTCATCGAGGGCCGCCAGCGGTGCGTGTCTCTGGTGGCAAGGCGTTCTCCTCACGGCCTGTTCTGGATCGATCCTATATGACATAGGTCAGCCTTGCCTAACCTCTTGCAGGACGTGAAATATGTAGCGGTGATCACTGGTTCGGGTGGGGTGGCGGGCTATGTTCGCGGTGAGCGGACAAGCAGGTCGCCGGGGAATCCTGCTGGCTGTACCGCCGTTATCGGATTAGTCCATACGCTGTTGGGACACCGAGCGGCGAGCGTGACCTGAGAGCGACCGTGCGGACGACTACAGTGGTCTCACGGTGCCGCGCTCGTCGACAGCACGTGTTGACGTCGATGTCGTGAACGTTCCCGTCAAGATCGTCTAACGGCACGAAGAACCGCCGGCGCAGCAGTCAGGGAGTGCGAATGTTCGAAAGGTTCACAGACCGCGCGAGGCGGGTGGTGGTCCTGGCCCAGGAAGAGGCCAGGATGCTCAACCACAACTACATCGGCACCGAACACATCCTCTTGGGTCTGATCCACGAGGGTGAAGGTGTCGCCGCGAAGGCGCTGGAATCGCTGGGCATCGCTCTTGAAGGCGTGCGCCAGCAGGTCGAGGAGATCATCGGCCAGGGCCAGCAGGCGCCGAGCGGGCACATCCCGTTCACGCCGCGGGCCAAGAAGGTGCTCGAGCTGTCGCTGCGCGAGGCGCTGCAGCTCGGTCACAACTACATCGGCACCGAGCACATCCTGCTGGGCCTGATCCGCGAGGGTGAGGGTGTCGCGGCGCAGGTGCTGGTGAAGCTGGGCGCCGACCTGAACCGGGTGCGTCAGCAGGTGCTGCAGCTGCTGTCGGGTTACCAGGGCAAGGAGCCCGCCGAGGCCGGTGGCCGGGGTGAGGGCACGCCGTCCTCCTCGCTGGTGCTGGACCAGTTCGGCCGGAACCTGACCGCCAGCGCGCGTGAGGGCAAGCTTGACCCGGTGATCGGGCGCTCGAAGGAGATCGAGCGGGTCATGCAGGTGCTGTCCCGCCGGACCAAGAACAACCCCGTGCTCATCGGCGAGCCCGGCGTCGGCAAGACCGCCGTGGTCGAGGGCCTGGCGCAGATGGTGGTCAAGGGCGAGGTGCCCGAGACGCTGAAGGACAAGCAGCTCTACACCCTCGACCTGGGTTCGCTGGTCGCCGGTTCCCGCTACCGGGGTGACTTCGAAGAGCGCCTGAAGAAGGTGCTCAAGGAGATCCGCACCCGCGGCGACATCATCCTGTTCATCGACGAGCTGCACACGCTGGTCGGTGCGGGTGCCGCCGAGGGCGCGATCGACGCCGCCAGCATCCTCAAGCCGATGCTGGCCCGCGGTGAGCTGCAGACCATCGGTGCGACCACGCTCGACGAGTACCGCAAGCATGTGGAGAAGGACCCCGCGCTGGAGCGCCGGTTCCAGCCGATCCAGGTGGGTGAGCCCTCGCTGGAGCACACCATCGAGATCCTCAAGGGCCTGCGGGACCGCTACGAGGCGCACCACCGCGTCTCCATCACCGACTCGGCGCTGGTGGCCGCGGCCACCCTGGCCGACCGGTACATCAACGACCGGTTCCTGCCGGACAAGGCCATCGACCTCATCGACGAGGCCGGTGCCAGGATGCGCATCCGCCGGATGACCGCCCCGCCGGACCTGCGCGAGTTCGACGAGAAGATCGCCGACGTGCGCCGGGAGAAGGAATCGGCCATCGACGCGCAGGACTTCGAGCGTGCCGCCAGGCTGCGGGACGAGGAGAAGACCCTGCTCAACCAGAAGGCCGAGCGGGAGAAGCAGTGGAAGGCGGGCGACCTGGACGTGGTCGCCGAGGTCGACGACGAGCAGATCGCCGAGGTGCTGGCGAACTGGACCGGTATCCCGGTGTTCAAGCTCACCGAGGAGGAGACCACCCGTCTGCTCCGCATGGAGGACGAGCTGCACAAGCGGATCATCGGCCAGGAGGACGCCGTCAAGGCGGTCTCGCAGGCCATCCGCCGCACCCGCGCGGGTCTGAAGGACCCCAAGCGCCCGTCCGGCTCGTTCATCTTCGCCGGTCCGTCCGGTGTGGGTAAGACCGAGCTGTCCAAGGCGCTGGCGAACTTCCTGTTCGGCGAGGACGACGCGCTCATCCAGATCGACATGGGCGAGTTCCACGACCGCTACACAGCATCGCGGCTCTTCGGTGCCCCTCCCGGGTACGTGGGCTACGAGGAGGGCGGCCAGCTCACCGAGAAGGTGCGCCGCAAGCCGTTCTCCGTGGTGCTGTTCGACGAGATCGAGAA
Organism: Actinorectispora metalli; assembly: GCF_056323685.1. NCBI lineage: Bacteria > Bacillati > Actinomycetota > Actinomycetes > Pseudonocardiales > Pseudonocardiaceae > Actinorectispora > Actinorectispora metalli. The sequence continues at coordinate 1,939,492 of NZ_JBREYE010000001.1, read as the reverse complement.
GGCGCACCAGGAGGTCTACAACACCCTCCTGCAGGTGCTGGAGGACGGCCGCCTGACCGATGGCCAGGGCCGCACGGTGGACTTCAAGAACACCGTGATCATCTTCACCTCGAACCTCGGTACGCAGGACATCTCCAAGGCGGTGGGCCTGGGCTTCACCACCGGCGCGGATTCCGGCTCCAACTACGAGCGGATGAAGAACAAGGTCAACGACGAGCTGAAGAAGCACTTCCGGCCGGAGTTCCTCAACCGTATCGACGACATCATCGTGTTCCACCAGCTCACCGAGCCGCAGATCATCGAGATGGTCGACCTGATGATCGGGCGGGTGGAGACTCAGCTGCGGAACAAGGACATGTCGCTGGAGTTGACCGACGTGGCCAAGAAGCTGTTGGCCAAGCGGGGCTTCGACCCCGTGCTGGGTGCCCGGCCGCTGCGCCGCACCATCCAGCGCGAGATCGAGGACCAGCTCTCCGAGAAGATCCTCTTCGGCGAGTTGCAGCCGGGCCACATCATCATCGGCGATGTGGAGGGCTGGAACGGCGAGGGCCCGGAGGACAAGGCGCGGTTCACCTTCCGCGGCGAGCCCAAGCCCGCCAGGGTGCCCGACACCCCACCGGTCGAGGTCGCCGCCGGACCGGCGACCGGTGAGGGTGACAACGGCGCCGAGCGCGACGCAGGCTGATCACCGCAAGACCGACAGTGGCCCCCGTGGACTTCCCACGGGGGCCACTGCGTGTTTGGGCATAGCCGAGCGACCATATTCGATTGACCCGAAGGTCACCCAGGTCTACCTTGAACGTTGACCCGTGACCACATTTCAAATCCAGTCACGAGTCGGGAGAAGCGGAACGCATGGACAACGAAACGAGGTCGGAGCGGTCGGCCAGGGCCGAGCGCATCCTCGATGCCACCGAGCAGCTGGTGCTCCGGTGGGGCTACAAGCGCACCACCATCGAGGACGTGGCCAGGGAAGCGGGCGTCGGCAAGGGCACCATCTACCTGCACTACAAGACCCGGACGCAGCTTTTCCAGGCCGCTCTGATGCGGGAGTCCCTGCGGTACCTCAACGAGTTGCTCGACTGGATGCGGCAGGACCCGCGCAACGTCCTGCTGCACCGACTGCTCAGGCACGCCTTCGTGATCACCATGGAGCGACCGCTCACGAAGGCGATGTTCACCGGCGACCTGGACATGCTCGGTTCGCTGGTGAAGGAACCGGAGGGCGTCAAAGTGCAGGAGATGAAGCTGGCCGCCACCCGGCAGCAGTTCGGTCTGCTGCGCGACCACGGGCTGCTGCTCACGGAGCAGGACGTGGACACCCAGTTCTACACATTGGCCTGCATCACCACCGGGTTCTACCTGACCCACCCGGGGATAGTGCCCACTTTCGACATCCCGATCGAGCAGAAGGCCGAATGCCTGGCCACGGTCATCCGCGCCACGTTCGAGCCGCCGGACGCCGAGCGGAACCCGGCGGTGGCCGAGGTGGCGCCGAAGATCATCGCGTTGTTCTCGGATTTCGGTGCGCAGCTGGCGGAGTTGCTGCGCGAGTAGCCGCCCCCTGAGCTGGGGGGCTTGAACAGAGGGGGATTCCATGACCGAAGCGACCACCACGTCCATGCCGCGGTCGATGACCGACGGGGGTGCCACGCTCATCGCCTGGCTGGAGCAGCTGAAGGACAAGCCGCTGAGCTACGACGAGAAGGCGCGGAGCTGGCATGTCGTCGGTTACGACGACATCATGCGGGTGCTGACCAACCCCACCGTGTACTCGTCGGACTTCCAAGAGTTCATCCCGCCCATGCCGGGCCGGGACCGGTTCTTCAAGGGCAACTTCGTCAACAAGGACGACCCCGAGCACCGCAAGCTGCGCAAGCTGGTGGGCCAGGCGTTCACCCCGCGCATGATCGCCGGGCTGGAGCCGCGCATCCGGGAGATCGCCACCGAACTGCTGGACGACCTCGCGGGCCGCGAGCGGTTCGACCTGGTGACGGACTTCGCCTATCCGCTGCCGGTGATCGTCATCGCCGAGATGATCGGCGTCCCGATCGAGGACCGCGACAGGTTCCGCGAGTGGGCGGACGCGCTGCTGGACGTCGAGCAGCCGGAGGACCTCACCGACACCGCGGCCATCGACGCCATGGAGCCGGTATTCCACGAGATGGCCGATTACCTGCTGGAGCAGATCGCGCTCAAGCGCGCCAATCCGCAGGACGACCTGATCAGCAGGCTGTGCACGGTCGAGGCGGACGGCGAGCGGCTCTCCGATGATGAGATGGTGGGCTTCGCGGCGCTGCTGCTGCTCGCAGGCCACATCACCACCACGGCCATGCTGGGCAACACCGTGCTGTGCCTCCAGGAGAACCCCGAGGCCGCGGCCGAGCTTCGGGCCGATCCCTCGCTGGTGCCCGCTGCCGTGGAGGAGGTGCTGCGCCTCCGCAGCCCGTTCCCGCGGCTGGCCAGGATTCCGCTGGAGGACACCGAACTGGCCGGGCAGGCGATCAAGAAGGGGGACATCGTCACGCTGTGGCTGGCCGCGGCCAACCGCGACGACCGGCACTTCCCCGAGCCGGACCGGTTCGATCCCCACCGCACCGGCAAGCAGATCGCTTTCGGTCACGGCATCCATATCTGCATCGGAGCGCCGCTGGCCAGGCTGGAGGCGAAGGTGGCGGTGCCGCTGCTGCTGGAGCGCTACGCCGACATCGTCGTTGACGACTCGGCGGTGCGCTACTACGACTCGCTCGGCATCACCAGCGCGAAGAGCCTGCCCCTCCAGGTCAAGGCCGCCTGAGCGGGTCTGACTCGGTGCGCTGAGCCGGGATATCGGGTCCGGGCCGGAGATCCACGGGGTCTCCGGCCCCCAGGCCACGCACCATCGGAGTGAGCGGGTGCGCGTCCGCGGCCCCGTGCAGGGCAGCCAGCGCGAAGTCCTTCAGCGTCAACACGTTTCGATGCTAGGCAGCCAACGTCCAGCGATCCTGGAGACAGCCTGGAGACAACCCGGTCGGGTTAGCACGATGGCCGGCTCGGGTGGTGTCCAGAGCGGTGGAGGCAGCGAGAGGCCAGCCAGGACAACGCGGTGGGCGCGAAGAGTCGCGCGGCGCGGGCGGCGACGTCCGGTGATCCGGGAAGGCGGCAGCCCGGTCGGGTCAGCGTGGGGTAAGGAGTCCCAAGCCGGGCCGGGTGTTTAGTAGTCCGGGGAGGCTGGAGACAGCCGGTCGGATCAGCGCGGTGCCGGCTGGATCGGCGTTCGGCACTCCGCTGGGAGCCTGCTACTTCGCGGCGTCCGAAGAGGTGCTGAGCACCACCTCGAACTCCAGCAGGCTCGCCCCGGTGGACACCCGGTTGGCATTCCGCTCGCCCGCGTGTGCGTCGTGCGCACGGCCGTTCCGCCAGGCGTTGAAGTCCTCCTCGGTCTCCCACCGGGAGTAGACGAAGTACCGGTTCTCCCCGGCCACCGGCCGGAGCAGTTCGAAGCCGAGGAAGCCGGGGGAGTCCTTCAGCGCCTCGGCCCGAGCCGCGAACCGCTTCTCCAGCTCCGGGCCCGCGCCCTCGGGGACCTCGATCGCGTTGATCTTCACCACTGCCATGCCACCAGCCTACGTACCCGCGGCCGCGATCGCGGCGGTGTCCCAGTAGAAGGGATGCACCTCGGAGATCCGCCCGTCCGTCACGGTGATCGTCTGCAGGATCGGGAACTCCAACTCGGTGCCTTCCGCCCTGGTCCGAGCCCGGACCAGGGTCCACACCACGAGCGGGCTTCCGGTGGCCAGGAACCGCTGCTCGACCAACTCGAACGACTCCCAGGTCCGGCTCATCGCGAGGAAGAAGCGCTCCATGCCCTGATGCCCGCGCCAGGTTCCGCCGTAGGGCAGCCCATCGGCTTGGTGCAGCACGACATCGGGGGAGAAGTACGGCGCGAGCGTCGCGAAGTTCGCCCGGCCGGGTCCGCCCGCGGCGAGATAGCGAGCCTCCGCCGCGTACATCCCCGTCAGCACGTCGAAATCGTTCACAACCGGAGTCTCCCGCCGTGGGCCTGGCCAGGCCGGCGGCGATCGGCCACCGTGTTCAGGCCCGCCCGACCTGTCCGCGCGGTCAGGCCGTCCAGATCGGGTCGGTCTCACCGGTCTTGGTGTCCACCACGCCGACCTCGGTGACGGCGGCCCTGATCGGCTCGAAGGGCAGGCAGGCGGCGAACCCGGCGCCAAGCTCCGCGGTCTGAACACCCATGGCCAGCGTGCAGTGCGGGGTCCAGGACCCAGGCAGGTAGTAGGCCGAGGGCTGCTTCACCCGGCCCGCCAGCGCATCGTGCACCGCGGAGTGCACGGCGAGCAGTTCGGTGTCCACCACCGCCGCGATCATCAACACGTTCTGGGTGGTGCTGAACGCGCCGAGGTGGTGCAGCCACAGGCTCGGCAGGTGCAGCAGCCGCAACTCGGCCCGCAACGCCTCGCGGGAAGCCTTCGGGATCACGCTGCCCACCGCGAAGGTCACATGGGGCCGGTGCCGCCGGTGGCCGGTCGTGGCGAGGCTCGGCACACCACGCGATTCCAACCGCTGCCACAGCGCGCGCACCGCGTCATCGGCCTCGGCGTCGAAGAAGAATTCCAGCGCCTCGGCCATCAGGCCTCACCCGGCAGTGCGAACCGGTTGTCGGCGGTCTGCTCGACCAGGCCGTCCACCAGCAGCGAGTCCAGGCAGCGGTCCCGCTGGCCCGCGTCCGACCAGACCGCGTCCAGCGCGGCCCGCGGCACGGGGCCGGAGGTGCCACGCAGCACGTCCAGCAGCAGGCCCCGCACCTGGCGGTCGGTGCCCGCGAACCGCTGCACCGCCTTGGCGGGGCCCGCGTAGGCGGGACGGCCCGCCCGGTGCCATGCGCAGCCCGCCAGCACCGGACACTCCGCGCAGCGGGGCGCCCGTGCCGTGCACACCACCGCGCCCAGTTCCATCAACGCGGCCGAATACCGGTCGGCCCGCGACCGTGGCAACAGCACCTCGACATCGGCCAGGTCGCGGGTCGTCGACGGCGGACCGGCGTCACCCGCACCGTGCACGGCGCGGGCCACCACCCGGCGCACGTTGGTGTCCACCACCGGGCAGCGACGGCCGTAGGCGAAGGCCGCCACCGCCCGCGCGGTGTAGGCACCGATGCCGGGCAGCGCCAACAGCACGTCCACCTCGGCGGGCACGACGTCACCGTGTTCGGTCGCGATCGCCGTCGCGGCGGCGTGCAGCCGCAGCGCCCGGCGGGGGTAGCCGAGTTTGCCCCAGGCTCGGAGCACTTCGGCCTGGCTGGCCGCCGCCAGTGCGGACGGCAGCGGCCAGCGGGTCATCCAGTCCAGCCAGATCGGCTCGACCCTGGCCACCGGGGTCTGCTGGAGCATGATCTCGCTGACCAGCACACCCCAGCCGGTCGTTTCCGGTCTGCGCCAAGGCAGATCTCTGGCGTTGGCGTCGAACCAGTCCAGCAGGACGTCGGGAGCAAGCGCAGTCGTCATGGCCTGCCTATGGTGGCAGGCCGCGCGTCAGGCGCTGCGACCGCGTAACTCAGCGGGCGTGGTGTCCACCTCGGTCAGCGAACCGTTGCGCACGTCGTAGACGAAGCCGCGGATCTTGTCGCTGTGCAACAGGAACGGGCTGAGCCGGATCCTGGCCACCGAGGTGCGGACACTGGCCTCCACATCGCGGAAGGTCTCCACCGACCAGGTGGGCCGCAGGCCGGTGTCGCTTTCCAGTTCGTCCTTGAACTCGTCCTCGGTGAACGTCGCGAGGCCGCACTGGGTGTGCTGCATGACGATGACCTCGCGGGTTTTGAGCTTGCGCTGGCTGATCGCCACCGAGCGGATGATGTCGTCGGTGACGACGCCGCCCGCATTGCGCAGGATGTGGGCCTCTCCGTGTCGGAGGCCGAAGACGTCGAAGACCTTGATGCGAGCATCCATGCAGGTCACGATCGTCAGGTGCAGGCTCGGCACCGGCGTGTTGATCGTCGGTGTGCCCAGCAGCGCCGAATTCGCGTTGCGCTGCAGCAGTTCGTCAATGGCGGTCATGGCCTCTTCTAGATGGTCACGGCCGCCGCATCGCGGCGTCCTGAAAGGGTCCCCTGTACATAGCCTGTCCACCTACGATGTAAGCGTGCTGGAGAGCCACTGACAAGGGCTCTTGGAGACAAGTCACGCCCGGATATGACCCGTTCGTGTCGCCGTGGCGTTAGGCCATTTGGGTCATATCGGGGATTAACGTTGATCCATGTTCGATCCCGTAGGACCTCTCCCGGAGTCGGTCTACCTGCGTCGACGCGCCGCCGCGGCGGGCGGCGGAGTGGCTGTGCTGGTCCTCACCATCTGGCTGGTCGCCGCCATCGCGGGCGGCGAGGACGAGCCGGAGGTTCGGGATACGGCACAGCCCGATGGGACGGGTTCGGCCGCGTTGCTGTCCCGCGGTTTCGACGCGCCGACCACCTCTGCGGAGCCGACGGCGAGCGGCACCGCATTGCCCGGCGCACCCCCGCCCAACCCGGAGTCGGCAAGCGCGCCGCCACCGCCGCCGGGGCCGCCAGGACCGTGTCCGGACGCGATCATCCTGCTCACCGCGGAGGTCGGCGCCCCGCAGTACCGGGTGGCGCAGCGGCCGGTGTTCCGGCTGATCACCACCAACACCGGAACCGTGCCCTGTTTCCGCAACGTCAGCGCGGGCGAACAGGAACTGGTGGTCGCCACCGCCGACGGCACGCGCTTCTGGTCCAGCGACGACTGCTTCGACCCCAGCCGCTCGGAGGAACGCCTGCTCCAGCCCGGTGAGCAGGTCAGCTCGTCGGTGACCTGGTCCGGCCTCGGCTCGCAGCCCGGCTGCACCGGCCCGCGCACCAGGATGACCCCGGGCAGCTACGTGGTACTGCCCAAACTCGGCCCCCTCACCGGCGCCGCCACCCCCTTCGCCGTGGTGCCCTAGCCGCGGCGGATAGATCCTGATCCAGGGAGATCCGCGACGCCCGACATCGGCGGGCGGACCGGTCGTGCTGATCAGCCGCAGGTCAGCCGTAGCGCTCCACGATGGAGGACTCCGCAAGGCGGGACAGGCCCTCGCGGACCACCCGGGCCCTGGCGTCACCGATGCCCTCCACGATCTGCAGGTCGTCGGCGGTGGCCGCGAGCAGGGCCTGCAACGAGCCGAAGTGCTCCACCAACGCCGCCTGCACCGGCTCCGGCAGGCGAGGCACCCGCGCAAGCTGGCGGTGGCCGCGCGGCGAAAGCTGGTTCTCCAGCGATTCGGGCGTGCCCGGCAACCCGAACACGCCCGCCAGTTCGGCGAGGTCCAGCAGAGCGGTGCCGTCCAGTTCGTCCAGGCCATCACCCACCTCCCGCACACCCGGCGCACCGGCAGGTTCGGGGAGGTAGTCCCTGATCAGCAGCTCGCGGTCGGTGTCGAGGTTGCCAACCAACTCGTCCAGCTGCAGGGTGATCAGCCTGCCGTCGGCGCCCAACTCGACGATGTGCCAGGCGATCTCCTCGGAGATGCGCCGCACCATCTCCAGCCGCTGCACCACCGACAACACGTCCTTGAGGGTGACGAAGTCCTCGATCTCCAACGCGGACAGCGCGTGGGTGACCTCGTCCAGCCGCGCCTTGTAGCGCTCCAGCGTGGCCAGCGCCTGGTTGGCGTGCGAGAGGATCGTCGCGGAGTCGCGCAGCACATGGCGCCTGCCGTCGACGTAGACGCTGATCAGGCTCATCGAGGCGCTGACGGAGATGACCGGGTGGCCGGTCTGGATCGCGGTGCGCTCCGCGGTGCGGTGCCTGGTGCCCGACTCCTCGGTGGGGATGGTGGGATCGGGCACGAGCTGCACATTGGCCCGCAGAATGCGGTCGGCCTCCGTTGACAGCACCACGGCGCCATCCATTTTGGACAGCTCGCGGACCCGGGTGGCGCTGAACTCGATGTCCAGCCGGAAACCGCCGTCGCAGACCGAGGCCACCGCGTCGTCGTGACCGAGCACGATCAGGCCACCGGTCCGACCGCGCAGGATCCGCTCCAGGCCGTCGCGCAGCGCCGTGCCCGGTGCCAGCCGCGTCAGGGTGGACCGCAGCAGTTCCGACTGCGCGCGTTCGCCGACCACCGACCTTTCCGCCTCCTCCGGTTCAACGAGCGGGTCTCCGGCCCCAGTCTACGAACCGATCCAGAGGTTTTCGCAGTTCAGGCCTCAACCGCTGCCGAGTTCGCGGAGCAGGCTCAGCGCGACGCCGACATGCGGCACCGGCATGGCCTTCACACCGGCGGGAATCGGACCGGGGTCCGGCGGCACCAGCGCGATGTCGAAGCCCAGCCGTCCCGCCTCGGCCAGCCGCCGCGATAGGCCGTTGACCCGGCGTACCTCGCCCGCCAGCCCCAACTCGCCGACCGCGACCACGTTGGCCGGGATCGCGATGTCCAGCCTGGCCGAGGCAACCGCCAGCGCCAGCGCGAGGTCGGCGGCGGGCTCGGTGACCTTCATGCCGCCAACGGTCGCGCTGAACACATCGGCGTTGGCCAGCGAGATCCGCCCCCGCCGCTCCAGCACGGCCAGGATCATCGCGACTCGCGCCGAGTCCAGTCCGCTCACCGCGCGCCGCGGTTGCGGCAGGTTGGTCGGCGCGACCAGCGCCTGCACCTCGGCGAGCAGCGGCCGCTTGCCCTCCACCACCACGGTCACCGCGGTGCCGGGCACGGCCTGCTCCCGGCGGTTGAGGAACAGCCCCGACGGGTCCGCCACGCCCGCGATGCCGCCGTCGAACAACTCGAAGCAGCCCACCTCGTCGGCCGGGCCGAAGCGGTTCTTGATACCGCGCACCAGCCGCAGCGTGGAGTGCCGGTCGCCCTCGAACTGCAACACCACGTCCACCAGGTGCTCCAGCACCCGCGGCCCGGCCACGTTGCCGTCCTTGGTGACGTGGCCGACCAGGATCACCGGCAGCCCGCGCTCCTTGGCCAGCGCCACCAGCGCCGTGGTGACGGCCTTGACCTGGGTCACGCCGCCGGGACTGCCGTCGGCCTCCGGATTGCCCATGGTCTGCACCGAGTCGACCACCAGTAGACCCGGCTTCACGTCGTCCACGTGCCCGAGCACCGCGGACAGGTCGCTCTCGGCGGCGAGGTAGAGGTTGTCGTGCACGGCCCCGGTCCGCTCGGCACGCAGCCGCACCTGACCGGCGGACTCCTCACCCGTGACGTAGAGGGCGGGGGCGTTGTCCACCCGCTCCGCCCAGCGGTGCGTCACCGCCAGCAGCAGCGTGGACTTGCCGACCCCCGGCTCGCCCGCCAGCAGCACCACCGCTCCGGGCACCAGCCCGCCGCCGAGCACCCGGTCCAGCTCACCGATCGCGGTGGGCTTGGCCCGCGCGCTTTCCAGGTCCACCTGTGCGATCGGGCGGGCGGGTGTCGCTGGTGCGCCCGCGGCCACTCTGGTCAGCGCGCTGCGCTGGGGTGCCGCCGACTGCTCGAGGGTGCCCCAGGCCTGGCATTCCGGGCAGCGGCCGACCCACTTGGCCACGGTGTGCCCGCAGCCGGTGCAGTGAAAGCCGCTCCTGGTGTTCTTCGCCACCACCGCACCCTATGGCCGTGCACCGACACATTCGGCGCGCGCCACGCGTCATGGATGACAAACGGCGCCGCCGGTTTCCCGACGGCGCCGCCTGTGAGGCTTCGAGATCAGTGGCCGCCCTCGGCCTTGTTCTCCTCGTGCCTGGTCGCGGTGCGCGGCGCCTGCGGCGCCTCGATCGGCACGTTCAGCAGCAGCTCGCCGCCCTTGTTGAACAGGAACGTGACCGGGATCGTCTGGCCCGCGTGTACCTGCTGCTTGAGGCCCTTCAGCACGATCTTGATGACGCCGAAGCGGGCCTCGCCGGGACCGCCCGCCGCCGCGCTGGTCGGGGAGGCGCTGGTCACCGGCAGCCGGGAGCCCTCCGCGGGCGGACGGCTCGGCGAGGTCGGCGTCGGGTGCGCCGCGCTGGTGTCGCCGTGCCCGCCGGGACGGGTCTGCTCGACCCGCTCGGTGCTGACGTAGGTGTGGCCGGGCAGGTCCTTGGTGCCCTCGACGGTGACCTGCGCCGCGACGGGGCTGGTCACCGAGGCCAGCTGGTCGGGGAGATCACCCTCGTTGATCAGCGCCACGAACAGCACCGCGTCCTCGCCGGGCGAGTAGTACGCCTTGCCCGACGGCGGGTAGGCCAGCTGGGCCTCGCGCACCGCGATGGTGCCCGCCTGACCAGCGGCACCGTTGACGGCCGCGACCTGGGTGTCGGTCCCGGAGACCTGGCTCGTGCCGCAGCCTGTCAGGGCGACCGTCAGCCCCATCAGAACCGGCAGGACGGCTCGGCGCCAAGTGACCACCATGCTGCTCACGGTGCGACATCCTCCTTGCCCTGTCCGCCAGGATTGCCCCGCTCCGGGGCGGGTGACGGACCCGCATGACAACTCGCGGCAGCTTAACTTGCGAGTACGCGCCCCGGCCGCTCGGCCCGACGCAGCTCACAGCGCACCGTTACGGCTACCGTCTACAGTGGAGTACCAGGTCTTCGGTGCGAGGCCGCGATGCATGCCCAGGTGTCTCTTGTCAACCCTCACGCAGGCGTTGACCTGCGATTACGGATCGTTAGCCGGTCGAAGTGCGTTTGCCGCACGTGCTAGGATGGGTCCAGCGAAAGGGGCAGAGGACACATGGTTTTCAAGGTCGGAGAGACCGTCGTCTACCCGCACCACGGTGCCGCTCTCATCGAAGCAATCGAGACTCGTGTGATCAAGGGCGAGGAAAAGAAGTACCTCGTCCTCAAGGTCGCGCAGGGTGACCTTACCGTTCGCGTTCCCGCCGACAACGCCGAAATCGTCGGTGTCCGGGATGTGGTCGGGCAGGAAGGTCTCAACCGGGTCTTCGATGTGCTCCGGGCTCCGCACACCGAGGAACCAACCAACTGGTCCCGGCGGTACAAGGCCAACCTCGAGAAGCTCGCCTCCGGCGATGTGAACAAGGTTGCCGAAGTGGTGCGCGATCTCTGGCGACGGGAAAAAGACCGCGGCCTGTCCGCTGGTGAGAAGCGCATGCTCGCCAAGGCGCGACAGATCCTGGTGAGTGAACTGGCATTGGCCGAGGGCACCGACGAGGAGAAGGCGGAAACGCTCCTCGACGAGGTCCTGGCCACCGCATCCTGATCTTGGCGTAGGCCTGCCACCGAGGCGCTCGAATGAGTGTTGTCGCGCTCGTGCCCGCAGCCGGGCGCGGTGAACGTCTCGGTGCAGGCATACCCAAGGCTTTGGTCGCCGTAGCCGGTGTACCCCTGGTGGTGCACGCGGTACGACGGCTGCTGAGTGCTGGCTGCATCTCCCATGTCGTCGTCGCGGCACCCGCGGCGGAGGCGGAGGCCATGCGGCTGCTGTTGGCACGCTTCGGCCCGGCGGTGCACGTCATCACGGGCGGAGCCGAACGCACCGACTCGGTGCGCATGGCGCTGGACGCTGCCCTGCACAGGGTGCCCGACGCCGCATTCGCGCTGGTCCACGATGCCGCGCGGGCCTTCACCCCGGCCGAGGTCGTCACCGGCGTTGTCACCGCGCTGCGCGCAGGCGCCGCCGCCGTGGTCCCGGTCCTCCCGGTGGTCGACACCATCAAACAGGTCGACTCCTCGGGTGTCGTCGCACACACTGTGGACCGTTCCCAACTGCGCGTCGTGCAAACCCCCCAGGGCTTCACCGTCGATCTGCTGCGACGCGCCCACGACGCCGCCAATGGTGCGGCGACCGATGACGCCGGTCTGGTGGAGCGCCTCGGCGAACCCGTGGTGACCGTGCCCGGGCATGCTCATGCCATGAAGATCACCACTCCCTTCGACCTCGCGGTCGCCGAAACGTTGTTCGTCACCCCAGAGGAGACCCGGTGACCGTGCTGCCCAGGGTCGGTGTCGGCACCGACGTGCACCCCGTGGAGCCTGGCCGCGAGTGCTGGATGGCCGGGCTGCTGTTCCCCGGCGTCGACGGCTGCGCCGGTCACTCGGACGGGGACGTCGCAGCACACGCGCTGTGCGATGCGGTCCTGTCGGCGGCGGGCCTCGGCGATCTCGGCGCGGTCTTCGGCACCGGCGACCCCCGCTGGTCCGGCGCCCACGGCGTGCAGTTGCTGACCGAGGTGCGACGACGGATCGAATCCGCGGGCTGGTTGCTCGGCAACGCCGCCGTCCAGGTGATCGGCAACCGCCCCAAGATCGGCCCCCGCCGGGACGAGGCCCAGCAGGCGATGTCCTCGGCCCTCGGCGGCCCGGTCTCGGTCTCCGGCACCACCACCGACGGACTCGGCCTCACCGGCCGCGGCGAGGGCATCGCCGCCGTCGCGACCGCCCTGTTGGTCCCGATGGGCGCGGCCCAATCGTGAAAACGGGGGCATTCCTCACCTGATCGGGTGACCTAGGCTGTCTGTCATGGCGGCCACCGATCTGTCCGACCTGGCACGAGAGCTCATCGACGGGCCCCATGTGGCCGTGTTGGCCACCGTCGACCACGCGGGCGGTGCGCATTCCGCGCCGATCTGGATCTGTCGCGATGGCGACGATGTGGTGTTCGTGACCCGGCAGGGCCGACGCAAGCAGCGCAACCTGCTCACCGAGCCGAGGGTCAGCATCACCGTCTTCGACTCCGCCGACCCCTACCGGTACGCCGAGATCCGCGGCCGCGCCGAGGAGGACGCCGAGGCCGATGCTGGCAAGCTGCTCACGGACCTGGCCCGGCAGTACTGGGGCACCCGCTTCGACGCGCCGCCGGACGGCCGGTGGACCGTGATCAGGGTCCGCCCGCTGACCGTCCGCGGGGTGGGTTGATCCGTGCCGAATCGCGCAGAGGTGACATTGATCCGGCGTGATGGCAACGGTCGGCGAATTCTGCTAGGCGATTGCCCGTACGATTTGGGGCGTGAGCTTGCACCTCTATGACACGGCGACCCGCAGTACGCGGGAGTTCCATCCGCTTCAGGCTGGTACGGCGTCGATCTATGTCTGTGGTGCGACGGTGCAGGGCGTGCCGCACATCGGGCACGTGCGCAGCGGGCTCAACTTCGACGTGCTCCGCCGCTGGCTGACGCACCAGGGCCTGGCGGTCACGCTGGTCCGCAACGTCACCGACATCGACGACAAGATCCTCACCAAGTCCGCCGAGGCGGGCAAGCCGTGGTGGGAGTGGGCGACCATCCACGAGCGCGCCTTCGCGGACGCCTACGACGCGCTCGGCTGCCTGCCGCCTTCGGTGGAGCCGCGGGCCACCGGCCACATCACGCAGATGATCGAGTTGATGGGGCGGTTGATCGAGCGCGGCCACGCCTACGCCGTCGACGGCAGCGTCTACTTCGATGTGCGCAGCTTTCCCTCCTACGGCGCCCTGTCCGGGCAGCGGCCGGAGGACATGCAGCAGGGCGAGACAGGCGTGACGGGCAAGCGGAACCCGCAGGACTTCACGCTGTGGAAGTGCGCCAAGCCCGGCGAGCCGTCCTGGCCGACCCCCTGGGGCGCGGGCAGGCCCGGCTGGCACCTCGAGTGCTCGGCGATGGCCTCGACCTACCTCGGCGCGGAGTTCGACATCCACGGCGGCGGGCTTGACCTGATCTTCCCGCACCACGAGAACGAGCAGGCCCAGTCCAGGGCGGCGGGTGAGCGGTTCGCCCGGTACTGGCTGCACAACGCCTGGGTCACGCTGTCCGGCGAGAAGATGTCGAAGTCGCTGGGCAACACCGTGTCCATCCCGGCCATGCTGGAGCGGGTGCGCGCGGTCGAACTGCGCTACTACCTCGTCGCCGCGCACTACCGTTCCGCCATCGAGTACTCCGAGGCAGCGCTGGACGAGGCGGTCGCCGCGTTCCGCCGCATCGAGACCTTCCTGCGCCGGGTCACCGAGCGCGCCGGTGCGCCGTCCCCCGACGCGAACACCGTGCTGTGCGCCGACTTCGTGCGCGCCATGGACGACGACCTCGGCACGCCCGGTGCGCTGGCCGCCGTGCACAACACCGTCCGCGAGGGCAACACGGCCCTGGACGCCGGCGACCGCGATGCCGCCCGGTCGGCGGCGGCATCGGTGCGGGCCATGCTGAACGTGCTCGGGCTCGACCCGCTGTCGGAGACCTGGGCCGAGGGGTCGGCAGCCGACGAAGGCGCCCAGCAGGCGCTGTCGGCGCTGGTCGCACAGCTACTGGACGAGCGGGTGCAGGCGCGCAAGGACCGGAACTTCGCGGCGGCCGATGCGGTGCGGGACCGCCTGGTGGCCGCGGGCATCGCCGTCGAGGACACTCCTGACGGTCCAGTGTGGACTCTGAAGGGTCACTGATGGCAGGCAATTCCCAGCGCCGCGGCGCGATGCGCAAGACGGGCACCAAGAAGGGCGCCGTGATGGGCTCCGGCGGCCAGAAGTCCAAGGGGCTGGAGGGCAAGGGCCCGACGCCGCGGGCGGAGATGCGCCCCGGCCACCCCGCCCAGCGCCGCGCGGCCAAGGCCGATGTGGTCAGGACCCGCCGCAAGCAGGACAGCGACGCCCCCGAACTGGTCGCGGGCCGCAACCCGATCGTGGAGTGTCTGCGGGCGCAGGTGCCCGCCACCGCGCTGTACGTGGCGATCGGCATCGACGCCGACGAGCGGGTCGCCGAGGCGGTCCGGCTGGCGGCCGACCGCGGCATCTCCGTGCTGGAGGTGGCGCGCGGCGAACTGGACCGGCTGACCAACAAGGCCGTGCACCAGGGCCTCGGCCTCCAGGTGCCGCCGTTCCAGTACGTGCACCCCGAGGACCTGTTGGCGCATGCCGCGGAGAAGGACGAGCCGCCGCTGCTGGTCGCGCTGGACGGCGTGACCGACCCGCGCAACCTGGGCGCCGTGGTGCGCTCCGCCGCCGCCTTCGGCGCGCATGGCGTTGTGCTGCCGCAGCGGCGCAGCGCGGGTATGACCGCGGTGGCCTGGCGGACCAGCGCGGGCACCGCCGCCAAGCTGCCGATCGCGCAGGCCACCAACCTGACCAGGCAGCTCAAGGAGTACGCCAAGCAGGGCCTGATGATCGCGGGCCTGGACGCCGACGGCACCGCCACCTCCGACGACATCCCGATCGCCACCGGCCCCATGGTGCTGGTGGTCGGCTCGGAGGGTCGGGGTATCTCGCGGCTGGTGCGGGACACCTGCGATCTGACGGTGTCCATCCCGATGGCCGTCGGGGTGGAGTCGCTCAACGCCTCGGTCGCCGCGGGCGTGGTGCTCGCCGAGATCGCCCGCGCCCGCCGAAAGGCAGGACGTCTGTAGCGGTTCCTCCACCAGACGGGTGACGGGTTCGTTAGGCTCAGCCGTCGGTGATGTTCCGGGGGTGCCTGTCCAGCCATGTCGTTCGCGAGTCCGCTTTTCCTGTGGTACTTCATGCCCCTCGTGCTGGTGGGCGTGCTGCTGCTGCCGAGAAGCTGGCGCAACGGCGTGGTCGCGGTGGCCAGCCTGCTGTTCTACGCCAGCGGCGCGGGCGGCACCACGTTCCTGCTGCTGGCCTGCATCCTGGTGAACTACCTCGTCGGGTCGCATCTGGAACCCGACGAGTGGGCGCTGGACCGCAAGCGCCGCCGCAACCTGCTGCTGGGCGTGATCGGCTTCGATCTGGCCGTGCTGGTGGTGTGGAAGTACGCGGGCTTCGCCACCCAGCAGGCGGACACCATCGCGGGCTGGCTCGGCGGGGGATTCCCGGTCATCGAACTGGCCCTGCCGATCGGCATTTCCTTCTACACGTTCCACCACATTTCCTATGTGGTCGACATCTACCGCGGTGAACGTCCCGCACTGCGCAACCCGGTCTCGTTCATCACCTACATCGCGATGTTCCCGCAATTGGTGGCGGGCCCCATCGTGCGGTACCGGGAAATCGCCGACCAGCTTCCGCAGCGCCGCGAACACCGGCTGGACGACATCGCCGCGGGCTTTCCCCGGTTCGCGCTCGGCCTGACCAAGAAGGTCGTCATCGCGGACTCGCTGGCGCCGCTGGTCGACGCCTGCTTCCAAACCCCGGCGGACCAGATGACCTGGTCCATCGCCTGGCTCGGCGCCATCGGCTACACGTTGCAGCTGTACTTCGACTTCTCCGGCTATTCCGATATGGCGATCGGACTGGCCAGAATGATCGGCTTCCGCCTCCCGGAGAACTTCGCCCGACCCTATTCCTCGGTCACCATCACCGAATTCTGGCGCCGCTGGCATATGTCGCTGTCGCGCTGGTTCCGCGACTACGTCTACATCCCGCTCGGCGGCAACCGGCAGGGCAAGGCGAAGACGTACCGCAACCTCGGCATCGTGTTCGTGCTGACCGGGTTCTGGCACGGCGCCAACTGGACGTTCCTGGTGTGGGGCCTATACCACGGCGCCTGGCTGGTGATCGAGCGTCTGTTCGGCCTCGACCGGGCACCGACCAACCCGAGGGTGGTGTGGGCCCGCCGGGCGGGCACCCTGCTGATCGTGATCGTCGGCTGGGTCTTCTTCCGCGCCCCGGACATCCAGACCGCGCTGAACGTGCTGTGGCACATGCTGGTCCCCGACGTCACCGGCCTCAACGACGTGGTCGCCACCGCGTTGACCAACCAGCGCCTGCTCCTGCTGCTGGTGGCCGCGTTGATCTTCGTCCTGCCCGCCCAGCCGGTCACCGGCCCCTACCTGGAGTCGGTCCGCAGCACCCCGGCCACCGTGGTCCGCCTCAGCGTCATGACGGTGGGCCTGGCCTACGCGGCGATCCTGGTGGCCACCGGCACCTTCAGCCCGTTCCTCTACTACCAGTTCTAGGCGTCGAGTTCGGCGATCAGGCGTTTGGGCGCCACACAGCGGTAGGCGTCGGTGACCAATTCGGCGATCTCGTCCCAGTCCACCGGCACGTCCAGCCGCACGCCGAGCCAGCCGCGGACGCCGACGTAGGGCGGTACGAAGAAGCGGTCGGAGTTCGCGGCGACCAGCGCCTCCTGCGCCCCGGGCGGGGCGGCGCACCAGAACGCCAGGCGGTCGTCGTGGTGGTGGTCGGCGTAGGTCACGAAGGTCTTCTTGCCCCGGATGAACCAGGTCGGCTCACCGTGGCTGAGCCGCTCGGTGGTCTCCGGCAGCGCCAGGCACAGCCGCCGCAACCGCTCCAAGGGGTTCTCGCTCATGCGATTCGGCTCCTGACTTCCATCAACGCGAAACCGAGCAGGTTCTCACCCCGCCAGCTTGCCGCGCGGGCGCACCGCGGGTCGTCCTCGGCCAGGCCGATACCCCACACCGTGTCCTCGGGACTGGCCTCGACCAGCACCCGGTCACCGGTGCCGAGCAGGTAGTCGCCCAGTTCGCGGTGCTGCCCGAACTTGGCCTCGTTGCCGCGCACCACCAGGTCGAACCGGTGCTCGACCCACACGGCCTTGTCGAAGCCGCGGACCCGCCTGCCGAGCTGCTTGGCCTCGGCGGGGTCCTCGCCCGTGGTGATCAGCCGCTCGATCTCCCCGTCGCCGAAAAGGCGGGCCTTGCCCGCCATCATGTAGTGCTCGGCGGTCGGATAGCGGACCCCGTCCACGGTGAACGGCGCGGGCCACCATTGGCTGAGGCAGCCGGGCGCGAGGGCGCGGTGCCCCCAGAAGAACAGGTAGTCGGGTGTCTCGCCGCGGCGCTCCGCGGCGATCAGTGCCTCCACGGTGGTCATGGCCACCAGTGTGGCGGCGGGCACCGACGGAAATGAGCGGAACTCACCTCGGCGAAATCGGTAATTGGTTACCTTGTTCGGGTGATGACGCAGGAGCCTGCCAATTTCTATGTGCACGAGGCGTGGCTGCCGACCGAGCACCCCATGTACCGGCCTCGGCACGGCGTGCGTCAGACCACGGCCCTGGTGATCGCGGTGTTGTTCTTCGCGGTGCCGCTGCTCAGCTATGGGCTGGGGGCGCGGGCGGGCGAGTTCGAGAACCGCAAGCTCGCCGAGTTCCCCAGCCTGAGCAAGGGCGCCCAGTTCTTCCCCGCCCTGTCGCAGTGGGCGACCGACCAGCTGGTGTTCCGCGGTGACGCGGTCTCCGCGGCCGACGGCATCAGCCGGGGGATCTTCGGCGAGGCGCTGCCGGACGTGCCGGGCGGCAGCAGCGGGGGGCCGGTGGGCCCGGTCGCGCCGCCTGCCAACCAGGACGAGCTGGACAAGTCGGTGCCTTACCCGAAGGTGGTGGAGGGCAAGGACGGCTGGCTGTACTACGGGCCGGACGTCGAGGGCAAGTGCAGGCCGACCCAGCCGCATGAGGAGTCGTTCCGGCAGCTCAACCGCCTTCGGGCGGCGGTGGAGTCCTCAGGCCGGAAGTTCGTGCTGGTCATCCCGCCGGACAAGTCGACCATGGTGCCGGACAAGCTGCCCGACCGGTTCGTCGGGCGGACCTGCCACGCCGAGCAGACCAGGCGCTTCTGGGAACTGGCCAAGGCCAACAACGGGATCGACCTGCGGCAGCTGCTGACCGAGGCGGACAGCAAGAACAGCTTCCCGATGTGGTCGGCGAAGGAGTCGCACTGGCGGACCCTCGGCGCCATCACCATGATCCGGCGGGTGGCCGAACAGCTCGCGCCCGGTTCGACCAGCGGGTGGGTGATCACCGGGGAGCGCAAGTGGACCTGGGAGGCCGACCTGTCCAAGCTGATCAAGCACCCGGAGACCAACGAGGACCTGTGGTACTCGTTCAAGCCCGACGGCAGCACGGACAAGGCGGCGGCCTCGATCATCGACTACAGCCGCGCGCCGCAGCACCTGACGCAGCCCGCCGTGCCCGGCATGCTGGCCGCGAAGGTCGGCTGGCTCGGCGACTCCTACACCGCCGCCGCGGGCCCCTACCTGAACGCGGCCTTCACCGATGTGCGGCTGGTGCACTACGGGATGATGGACACCGAGGCCACCAAGGCCGCCGAGCAGCTGCGGGACCGCGAGGTCGTGGTGGTCGCGATGGCCGAACGCAACCTCGCCGCGGGCTTCAACCTGGTGGTGCGCCCCGACGCGGTGGACGTGCTGATCAACGACCTGCGGACGCACCCACTGCGCTAGACCGCCACGGTGCGCGTCCGGCTTCCGCCGATCACCCGGCAGGCCAGGTAGATCACGAACGAGATCGCCGTGACGAACGCGCTCACGGGCAGGCCGGGTGCCAGCGAGAGCAGGATGCCGCCCAGCACCGAGACCTCGGCGAAGACCACCGCCAACACCGTGGCCAGCACGGGGTTCGCGGTGACCCGTGCGGCCGCCGCACCAGGGGTGACCATCAGGGCCAGCACCAGGAGGGCACCGACGGTCTGCACGCCCAGCGCGGTGGCGATGCCGACCAGCACCGCGAACAGCGGGCCGAGCAGCCGTACCGGCACGCCGCGGGCGATGGCGACCTCGGTGTCCACGCTGGCGAACAGCAGTGGGCGGTAGATCATCGTCATCACGATCAGCACCAGCACCGCGCAGCTGGTCAGCAGCAGCACATCGGTCGAGTCGACGCCGACGATCTGGCCGATCAGCAGGCTGAACTTGTTGCTGGTGCGGCCCTTGTAGAGCGCCTGGAACAACACGCCGAGGCCCAGTCCGAAGGCGAGCACGGCGCCGATCACCGAATCGCGTTCCCGGCCGCGCAGGGCGAGCAGGCCCAGCAGCAGCGCCGCCAGAACCGCGCCGATCAGGGCACCGCCGCCGGTGCTCAAGCCCAGCAGCAGCGCGGCGGCGGCGCCGGTGAAGGCCAGTTCCGCGGTGCCGTGCACCGCGAAGGACATCTGCCTGGCCACGATCAGCGGCGCCAGCACCCCGGCCACCAGGCCGAGCACCGCCGCGGCGAGCAGCGCCTGCTGCACGAAGTCCAGGCCGAGCAGGTCCAGCGTGGTGGTGACGTCGAAGAGGCTCACGACCCCTCCACGTGGTGGTCGGGGCGGTCATCGGCGCCGACGACGACGATCCGGCCACGGACCCGCAGCACCTCCACCGGCGTGCGGTAGAGCTGGGACAGCGTCTCCGAGGTCATCACCTCGTCCGGGGTGCCGATCCGGAAGCGCCCGTCGACCAGGTACAGCACCCGGTCCACCAACGGCAGCACCGGGTTGATCTCGTGCGTGACGAACAGGACCGCGGCGTCGCGCTCGCGGCAGCGGTCGGCCACCAGGCGGCTGATCATGCGCTGGTGCGACAGGTCCAGCGACAGCAGCGGCTCGTCGCACAGCAGCACATCGGGGTCGCCGACCAGCGCCTGCGCCACCCGCAGCCGCTGCTGCTCACCGCCGGAGAGCAGCCCCACCGGCGCCTCGGCGTAGGCGCCCGCGTCGACCGCGGCCAGGGCCGCGGCGACCTTCTCCCTGCGCTCGGCGCGACCGCGCCAGCCCAGGCCCCAGCGGTGGCCGTCAAGGCCGAGGCCCACCAGGTCGCGGCCGCGGACGGTGAGGGTGGGGTCCACCGCGCGCTGCTGCGGCACATAGCCGATGCGCCGGTTGGTGGCGCCCCGGCCGACCTCGCGGCCGCCGATCATGGCGTTGCCCGCGGACAGCGGCTGGAGTCCCAGCAGCACGCGGATGAGGCTGGTCTTGCCGGAGCCGTTGGGGCCGAGCACCGCGAGGAACTCGCCGGGCGCGATGTCGAGATCCAGTTCCTCCCACAGCACCCGTCTGCCGTAGCTGAGCCGGGCACCTCTGAGCTGGACGGCCGGGGTGGTGCTACATCGGCCGTCGCGGGTGGTCGCGCTGGTCTCGGTGATCATCGGCGTCCGTTTCAGGCTGCGGCGAGAGCCGCGTTCAGCTTCGCGATCTGGTCGGCCATCCAGTCCAGGTAGTTCTTGCCATCGGGAAGCGTCTCGGTCATCTCGACGAGGGGGAGCTTGCTTTCCTCCGCCTTCGTCCGAAGCTGCTTGGTCACCGGGCTTTCCGTCTGCGGGTTGTAGATCAGCACCTGGGCGCCCTTGCCGCTGATCAGCTGCTGGATCTCGGCCACCGCGGCGGCGGGCGGGTCGGTCTCCTCCTCGATGGCCTCGGCGAAGGCCTCGGGGGTCACGTTGACGAGCTTGGCATCCTCGATCAGCGCCACCGCCACCGGCTCGGTCAGCAGTACCTTGGCGCCTTTCCTGGCCTGGCCGATCTCGTCGAGCTTGGCCTCCAGCCCGTCCAGCTTGGTGCCGAACTCCTCGGCGGCGCGCTGGAAGTCGGCCTTGGCCTCGGGCTTGATCTCGCCGAGCTTGGCGGCGACCTCGCCCGCGTAGGCGTCCACCACGTGCAGGTCGTACCAGAAGTGCTCGTTGCCGTGATCGTGCGCGTCGGGGGCCGGGCTGGGCTCAGAGGTCGCCGGGGCGTGCTTGTCCTGCTCGGCCAGTGCCGCCGCCTCGACGGTCCGCTTGTCGCCCGCGCCTGCGAGGATCTTGGTCATGAACTCGTCGTAGCCGCCGCCGTTGAACGCGACCAGCGCCGCCTTGCTCACCGCGGCCGCGTCGGCGGGCGAGCTTTCGTAGGAGTGCGGGTCGCCCGAGGGGTCGCTGATGATCGACCGCACCTCGACCGCGTCGCCGCCGACGGCCTGCACCACGCTCGCCCAGACGTTGGTGGAGGCCACCACCTGGATTTTGTCCGAGGCGGGTGCCTGCGCGTTGTCGCCGCCGCAGCCCGCCAGGGCGAGTGCCGCGGTGGTCACGCAGGCCAGCGCCGCGGGAAGCCGCCGGAAACGCACGGTCATCAGGTCACTCCTCGGGTGGTGACGCTTTTAGGTAATGGAAACCGTTGTCGCATTCACCATACGCCCGAATCGTTGTTCGACTCCACGGGGGAGACCTGGCTGATACCTGCTGTTGCCATCTTGTTGCGGAAAGCACAAAGGCGTGTCGCCGGTTGTGCCGGCAACACGCCTGGGTGAGCTCGAACGGGTCAGGCCTGGTAGGAGAGGCGCTGTCCGGTCTCCGGGTGGAACAGGTGCACATCGTGGCCGTCGCGGACCACCACCCGCACCGTCTCGCCGAGCACCGGGGGCTTGCGGCCGTCCACCCGAACGATGAAGCGCTGCTCCTCGCCGGTGATGTGCACGGTGCCGTACACGTAGGCGTCGGCACCCAACTCCTCCACCAGGCCGACCTTCAGGTCGATGCCCTCCTCGCCTTCCCCGGCCAGCCGCAGCGACTCCGGGCGCACCCCGAAGGTGACCTCGCTCAGCCGCTCCTCGGTGGCCGCGGTCAGCGCCGCCCGCGGCAGTTGCACGGTGGTGCCGTTGAGCGCGATGCCCTCGGTGGTCAGCGGCACCGTCTTGAGGTTCATCGCGGGGCTGCCGATGAAGCCCGCGACGAAGGCGTTGGCGGGCCGGTCGTAGAGCGCCCGCGGGGTGTCGCACTGCTGGAGCAGGCCGTCCTTGAGCACCGCGACCCGGTGGCCCATGGTCATGGCCTCGACCTGGTCGTGGGTCACGTAGATGGTGGTGGTCGCCAGCCGCTGCTGGAGCGCGGCGATGTTGGCGCGGGTCTCCACCCGCAGCTTGGCGTCGAGGTTGGACAGCGGCTCGTCCATCAGGAACACGCTGGGCTCGCGGACGATCGCCCGGCCCATCGCGACCCGCTGCCGCTGACCGCCGGACAGGGCCTTGGGCTTGCGGTCCAGGTAGCGCTCCAGGTCCAGCATGCGGGCGGCCTCGGTGACCTTCTCCCGGATCTGCGCCTTGGGCACGCCGCGCAGCTTGAGCGCGAAGCCCATGTTCTCGGCGACCGTCATATGCGGGTACAGCGCGTAGGACTGGAACACCATGGCGATATCGCGGCCCTTGGGCGGGGTGTTGGTGACGTCCTTGCCGCCGATGTGGATGGCGCCCTCGTCGATGTCCTCCAGACCCGCCAGCATCCGCAGCGCGGTGGACTTGCCGGAACCGGACGGCCCGACGAGCACCAGGAACTCCCCGTCGGCGACCGTGAGGTCAAGCTGGTCGACGGCACGCACCGGCGGGCTGCCGTCGAACACCCGGGACGCGTTGACGTAGGCGACTTCGGCCATCTGTTTTCCCCTAGTTGCTACCTGGGCTGGAGAGCCATCCAACTCACACCTCACGGTAGGCCCCGCAGGGCACGACGACCGTAAGGTCTAGACCACGCGACACGGTAACCCGCCCCTGTTGGCCGCGTCACTAGTTGGTGTGACTCGGTTTGGAATCCAGCGCGGACCGCTTCCACAGAAAGCCGCCCGAACAGGTGATCATTCGCCGCCGTCCGGCCTCAATACACATTCATTAGGGCAACGATGTCGTCAATGCTTCACCAGTAAGTTCTGAACCGTTACGGTCGCTCCATGGTCCGGCCTGCGAACTCACGGCGTCCGGCGACTTTGGCGTCCCTTGCCGCTGAGCTAGGGGTGTCGAGGACGACGGTCTCCAATGCCTACAACCGTCCCGATCAACTTTCCCCTGAACTGCGACGGCGGGTGTTGGAGACGGCGCGGAGGTTGGGATACCCGGGTCCGGACCCGGTGGCGCGCTCGCTGCGCACCCGCAAGGCCGGGGCGGTCGGGCTGCTGCTCACCGAGAACCTCTCCTACGCGTTCCGCGATCCCGCCGCCGTCGGCTTCCTGGAAGGCCTCGCGTTGGCCTGCGAGGACGCGGGCCAAGGCCTGCTGCTGGTGCCCGCCAACCCCGAGCGGGAGGACGTGGCCGCTGTGCACCGGGCAGGCGTCGACGGCTTCGTCGTGTACTCGGTGCCCGATGACGACCCGCACCTTGCCGCCGTGATGCAGCGGCCGGTGCCGACCGTGGTCTGCGACCAGCCCCAGCTGTCCAGTGTGGACAGGGTGGAGATCGACGACCACGGCGCGATGCTGCGGCTGGCCGAGCACCTGATCAAGCTGGGACACAGACGGATCGGCGTGGTGTGCATGCGGCTTGGCCGCGACCGCAACGACGACTTCGTCTCGCTGGAACGCCAGCGTGCCGCGCACTTCCACGTACAGCGCGCCCGCCTCGCGGGCCTGGCCGAGGCGTTCACCGCGGCGGGCGTCGACTGGAACCGGGTGCCGGTGGCCGAGCGCTTCGACCACACCATGGCCTGCGGCGCCTCCGCCGCCGCCCAGGTACTCGACCGCGACCCGGAGATCACCGCCCTGATCTGCACCTCCGACATCCTGGCGCTGGGCGCGATGACCGAGATCCGCCGCCGCGGCCTGCGCGTCCCGCAGGACATCACAGTGACCGGCTTCGACGGCATCACCGAGGCCGAGCGCGCGGGCCTCACCACCGTCCGCCAACCGGTGATGGAAAAAGGCCGTGCCGCGGGCCGCCTCCTCATGGACGGCACCGACCCCGGCCGCCCCCGCAACGTCACCTTGGAGACCGAGCTGATCCCCGGCATCACCTCGGCCCCGCCGAAGAGCGCCACCCAAACCTGGTACGGACCCTGAACCGGTAGCCAACAGGAAAGGGCCTTCGGTACGCCGTGGCGTACCGAAGGCCCTTTCCGGCAGAGCTAGCTGGCCAGCAGTTGGGCGCAGCGGATGAGACCCAGGTGGCTGTACGCCTGGGGGTGGTTGCCCAGGGAGCGTTCGGCCACCGGGTCGTACTCCTCGGGGAGCAGGCCGGTGGGGCCCGCGCAGTCGACAAGCTGCTCGAACAGCTCCTCGGCTTCGGTGCGGCGGCCGGTGAGCAGGTAGGCCTCGATCATCCACGCCGCGCAGAGGTGGAAGCCGCCCTCGTCACCGGGCAGGCCGTCGTCGCGGCGGTAGCGGTAGACCGTGGCGCCGCTGCGCAGTTCCGCCTCGATGGCGGTCACCGTGGACTGGAACCGCTCGTCGGCCGGGTCGATCAGGCCGGTCAGCCCGACGTGCAGCGAGGCGGCGTCGAGGTCGGTGCCGTCGTAGGCGGTGGTGAACGACTCGACCTCGTCGTTCCAGCCGTTCTTGAGCACATCGGTGGCGATGGTCTCGCGGAGCTGGATCCAATTCGGGTCGATGTCCCTGCCGTAGCGCTCGGCCAGCCGCAGCGCGCGGTCCACCGTCACCCAGCACATGACCTTGGAGTACACGTGGTGGCGCGGCGCGTGCCGCTCCTCCCAGATGCCGTGGTCGGGCTCGAACCAGCGCCGCTGCACGGCATCGGCCATCGCGTGCACCAGTTCCCAGTTGCCCTCCGACAGCTCGCCGGTGGTGTCGGTCAGGGTGGCGATCAGCTCCACCACCGGGCCGAACACGTCCAACTGGACCTGCTGGTTGGCCAGGTTGCCGACGCGGACCGGCCGCGAACCGGCGTAACCCGGCAGCGAGTCGATCACGGCCTCCGGGCCGAGGTTGGTGCCCGCCAGCGTGTACAGCGGGTGCAGCCGCTCCGGGCCGGGGATGGTCTGCAGCACCCGGTGCAGCCAGCCGAGGAAGGCCTCCGCCTCACCGGTGGAGCCCAGGGTCACCAGCGCCTGCGCGGTCATCGCGCCGTCACGCAGCCAGCAGTACCGGTAGTCCCAGTTCCGCACGCCGCCGATCTCCTCGGGCAGCGAGGTGGTGGCGGCGGCCATGATGCCGCCGGTGTCGGTGTGGCACAGCCCGCGCAAGGTCAGCGCGGAGCGGGCGACCAGGTCGCGTTCCACACCGGGCAGCGACAGGCCGCTCAGCCACTCCGACCAGTACCGGCCCACGGCGCGGCGGCGGTCCGCTTCGCTGACGGGCGCGGCGGACAGGTCGTCTGTGCCGCAGCGAAGCTCCAGCACGATCACGCCCGAGGAGTCGGCGTCCCCGCTGGGCTGCACGACCGCGCGGGCCGTCTCGTGCATGCCGTCGGAGGTGATCTCCCAGTCCACCCCCGGCGAGCGCAGCACGATCACCTCGGAGGTGCCAAGCACCCGCAGGCCGTCGGGCTCGCGGTGCAGCCGGACCGGCACCTGGCCGAACTCCGGCCGCGGCGCGAACTCCACGACCGCCGTGGTGCTGCCCGAGATGACCCGCACCAGGTCGGTGCGGTGGCTGTCGCAGGCGTGGTCGAGGTAGTCCGTGACGAGCAGCCGCGACCAGCGGGTCTCCACGGTCATGGTGCCCGGCAGGTACCGCTGGCCCAGCGGAAGGCCGTTGCGCTCCGGCTTGATCGAGAAGTGGCCCGCGGTGGTGCCGCCGAGCAGGTCGGAGAACACCGCGGCCGAATCGGGCTCGGGGTGGCACAGCCAGGTCAGGCGGGCGTCCGGGGTGAGCAGCGCGACGGAGCGCTCGTTGGCCAGCATGGACAGCCGCTCGATGGGCGGGGCCTGCTCGCCGTAGAGCCACAGCCGCCGCTCCTCCACCAGGAACGCCAGCATGATGGCCACGTCCTCGGTGTCGTCGATGCGTGCGCCTGCCAGCGTGCTGCCGCCACCCACCTTGATGCCGAGGTCGGGGCCGTGCAGCCGGGCGAAGGCCTTCTCGTCGGTGACGTCGTCGCCGACGAACAGGGCCGCGGTGGCGCCGACCTGGTGCCGCAGCACGTCCAGCGCGTGGCCCTTGTCGGTCTGCACGACGGCCAACTCGATGACGGCCTTGCCCTCGGTGACCTGCACGCCCTCCCGCTGGGCCGGGCCGGTGCGGACCAGGTCAAGCACCCGCTCGCCGACCTCGGGATCGGCGCGGCGCACGTGCACCGCGATGCTGGCGGGCTTGGTCTCCAGCGCGACGCCCTCGGCGCCCTCGATGATGACCCGAAGCTCCTCACCGAGGTGGTGCAGCAGTTCGGTGGCGGCGCGGGGAAGTTCGTGGATGAAGCCGACGTCGAACTCGGAACCGTGGCTGCCGACGAGGTTCACCTCCGACGGCAGCCGGGAAAGGGTGGCCAGATCTCGTAGTGCCCGGCCCGAAATGACCGCAGCGGTCGTGGCGGGCAGACCGGCAAGGGCTCGCAGCGCACCGACAGATTCGGTGCGCGGCAACGCCTTGTCCGGATCCTCCACGATCGGTGCGAGCGTGCCGTCGTAGTCGCAGGCCACGAGCAGGCGCGGCGTTCTGGCCAGTTGGACCAGGCTGCGGCGCAACTCCGCGGGCAGGGCTTCGGCGGTCAACCCGTCTCCTTGAGATGCGTGTTCCAGATAACAGCGACGCTTGCAGTGTCCCAGTCCCGAAGGCACTTGCGGGAGTCGGCCCGGCACCTTCTCCGTGACTTTCCTCGCGAGCGCGTCGGAGGCGTTGTGACATGCAGATCGCGCATACTACGACGCGCTATTGGCACACTTGAGTCCCGGTCGGCAATTTGCCCGGCGTCCGTATTCTGAGATTTACTGTTGTATTTACGATCTTGTTGGAAACGAACAGTTTTCGGCTTCCGTCGCCACGCCCGGACCGTGCATGAATGCATAACGTGACGAATCGGTCACCGGGGCGGCGGCTCGCCGACCCCGGGAACCTCCCAGCTAGGAGCGATTCAGGTAACGATCGACTCGGTCTCGACGGCGTCGTCGGCGATATGCGAGCCGAGTGCCTCCAAAAACGATCTAGCCCACCGATCGACATCGTGGGTGAGCACCTGCCTGCGCAATGCGCGCATTCGCCTGCGCCCCTCGGCCGGGTCTATCGAGAGCGCGTCGACCAAGGCGTTCTTCACGCCGTCCAAATCATGTGGATTCACCAGGAATGCACTGGTCAACTCCGCCGCGGCACCGGCGAATTCGGAGAGCACCAGCGCGCCGCCCAGATCGAACCGGCAGGCCACGTATTCCTTGCATACCAAGTTCATCCCGTCGCGCACCGGAGTCACCACCATGACGTCCGCCGCGGAGTAGAACGCGGCGAGCTCGGCCCGGTCCACCGACTGGTGCAGATAGTGCACCGCCGGATAACCGACCCTGGAGAATTCGCCGTTGATGCCGCCGACTTCGCGCTCGATGTCCTCGCGCATCTGCTTGTAATGCTCGACCCGCTCCCGGCTGGGGGTGGCGAGCTGGATCATCACCACGTCCTCGGACTTGATCCGCCCCTCGCCGAGCAACTCGCGCAGCGCGGTCAGCCGGACGTCGATGCCCTTGGTGTAGTCCAGCCGGTCCACGCCGAGCATGATCTTCTGCGGGTTGCCCAGCTCCTCGCGGAGCTGTTTGGCCCGCAACTGCACGTCCCGTCGCCTGGCCAGCTGGTCCAACGCCATCGAGTCGATCGAGATCGGGAACGCGCCAACCCGCACCGGCCGGTCGCCGACCTGCACCACGCCCGGCCTGGTCCGCACGCCGACGGCGCCCCTGGTGGGTTCGAGGCCGACCAGCCTGCGGGCCAGCCACAGGAAGTTCTGCGCGCCGCCGGGGCGGTGGAAGCCGACCAGGTCGGCGCCGAGCAGGCCTCGGATGATGTCGGCCCGCCACGGCAGCTGCATGAACAGCTCCACCGGCGGGAAGGGGATGTGCAGGAAGAAGCCGATCCGCAGGTCCGGCCGCTGTTCACGCAGCATCGCGGGCACCAGCTGGAGCTGGTAGTCCTGCACCCAGACGGTGGCGCCCTCGGCGGCGACCTTGGCGGTGGCGTCGGCGAAGCGCTGGTTGACCTTGACGTAGGCGTCCCACCAGCGGCGTTCGAACACCGGCGGCGCGACGACGTCGTGGTAGAGCGGCCAGAGCGTGGCGTTGGAGAAGCCCTCGTAGTAGTCGGCGACCTCGGTGGCGGACAACATCACCGGGTGGATGTGCAGGCCGTCGTCCTCGAACGGGTCCACCGCGACGTCGGAGACGCCGGGCCAGCCGACCCACGCGCCCTTACGGGCCCGCAGCATGGGCTCCATCGCGGTCACCAGGCCGCCGGGACTGTGTTTCCAGCGCTGGCTGCCGTCCTCGGCGCAGACCAGGTCAACGGGCAGCCGGTTGGCCACCACGATGAAATCGGCTCCCGTCTGCACTCCGCCGCGAATGTTCCCACTGGGGCCGCTCACCGGGTCTACGCCTCCTTGTCGAACACGGGCTGCTACGCGGTGATTCGCTTTTGAGGCTAACGGCATTTCGACGGCATGGCTTAATGGCGTCGCATCGATCACACTGGACCGTTCATGCCCGGTTGGCGCCTTGTGAAGCGTTCATCCGCAGGGCCGGATGTGCGGTTGATACCCGCATTGCGGCGCAGGCACACATTTGTGCGCAAAATCAACTATCCATGGCGGATCGCGTTTAGTCCAGACGTCTGCGCGCAGGCCGCAGCGGACCCGCCATCCTGGGTCCGGTGAAGCGGCGCTCCAACCGCCCGATTCCGGTGCGCACCGGCTGCGCCAGCCATTCGCCGAGCACCACGCCGCCCGCCAGCGCGATGGCGATACCGACCGCCAGCATCAGCGTCGTCACGCCCTCGTACACCTTGCCCTCCACCGCGAGGTGGAACAGGCCGCGGTAGGTGGCCAGACCGGGCAGCAGCGGCGTCATACCGGACACCGCCACGACCAGCGGCGGCATCTTCAACCGGCGGGAGATGACCCCGCCCGCGAAGCCGATCACCAGTGCCGCACCGGCGGTGCCGGGCAGCGGCCCCACACCGCCGACGGTGAGGGCCGCGTAGGTGGCGGCGCCGAGTGCGCCCGCGGTCGCGGAGACCACCAACAGCCGCGGGGTGGCATAGCTGGCCAGCGCGAAGAAGGCCGCGGCCGCGCCGCCGGCCAGCGCCTGCAACGGCACCTTGGCCACCGTGGCGGGCAGCGGTTCGGCCACCGAGGCGTCCTGGACGCCCAGTTCCACGCCGAACCGCACCGCGAGCACCACGCCTGCCACCAGGCCGCTGGTCATCAGCAGGATCTCCATGGCCCGGCCGGAGGCGGTGACGTTGTAGCCGGTGATCGCGTCCTGGGCGGTGCCGACCACGGACAGCCCGGACAGCAGGACCACGATGGCCGCCGCGACCGCCAGCGAGGACTCCTGGAGGTTGATCAGACCCGCCGAGTAGAGCCCGAGCGTCGCCCCGGTGGCCACCGCGCCGCCGACCACCTGCTGGAAGAAGAACGGCAGCCCGCGCTGGTTGAGCAGCCTGCCGATCCGGTCGATGACGCCGGTGACGCCCGCCGCGAGCAGCACGATGGGCAGCTTGGCCCCCATCAGCACGGCGATGGCGGCGGCCATCGCGGCCCAGGCCGCGGTGGCGACCCAGCGGGGATAGGGGTGCCGGGCCGAGGTGATCCGTTCCAGTTCGGCGTAGGCCTCACCCGCCTCGACCTCGCCCGCGGTGATGAGCCGCAGTAGCTGCTCGGTCGCGGCCAGCCTGCTGTAGTCCATGGACCGGTTGCGCACCACGCGCAGGGTCGTGATCGGCGCGGCGTCGGTACCGCGGTGGCAGCACACCGTGATGGAGGTGAAGATGACGTCCACCTCGCAGTGCGGCAGGCCGTAGGCGTTGGCCACCGCGAGCACGGTGGCGGTCACATCGGCCGCGCCCGCGCCGCTGGCCATCTGCACCTCGCCGACCCGCAGCGCGAGGTCGAGCACGAGGTGGATGCGGGAGTCGTCGGGCAGGTCCGGACCGTGCAGCTGGTCCGACACGTCGAGATCTCGCTGGGCGGGCACCGACCGCCACGTGGTCTCGACCGGAAGGTCGCGACCACGCCGGACGACTCTGGCCCTACCGGCGAAACCCACGGCTCTGCCCACCTCTCCTTGCTGGTTGAGTCCGCCCACGGCGGGCGGCGTAACGGTCCGGTTCCAATTCGACCATCGCACGGGAGTGCTCGGGCGTCACATCGACGACGCAAGTCACACCGGGTGTTCCACCCAGCGAGAATGATCTTCCAGCGGCCGGTGCGAGAACTCGGGTGCGCTCTGGCTTACGATGAGAGACGTTGTGGACAGCGCCGGCATAGCTCAATCGGCAGAGCACTCGCCTTGTAAGCGAAAGGTTAGGGGTTCGATTCCCCTTGCCGGCTCCAACACCCTGTGACCTGCGACAGCGGTCGGGGTCGGACGGGAGTTCGTACAGCGCTCGGTGACACGTCAGGTGTGTGATCGAGTCCGACGATGGGAAGTGCTGGTCGTGATCGGCCAAGACGCGCGGGCACTGGTGCCGATGCGCCTGGAACATCTCGCCGCCGTGCTCGACCTGGGCAACCGGGTGTTCGACGTCTCCGCCATGCCCTACACCTCCTGGTCGCTGTCCAGCGTGGCCGTGCACCTGGACGCCCAGCCGGACGCCTGCTGGGTCGCCGAGAGCGAGCACGGGGTAGCGGGTTTCGTGCTCGGCTCCATGTCCTACGACGAGCGGGACGACTGGGGCTATCTGGAGTGGATCGCGGTGGACCCGGCGTTCCAGGGTCAGGGTCTGGCCCGGCAGCTGGTGGATCGCTCGTGCGCGGCACTGTTCCAGGCCGGTGCCTCGCGGATCATCACCGACGTCGAGCAGACAAACGCCGCATCGGCCGGGCTGATGCGGCGGGTGGGCTTCACCGACAGCGTCACCGTGACGTTGTTCGTACGGCACGCGGCGGGTCCAGCTTCGGAACGGCCGGCGAGGGCGGGGCGGGGAACCGACCCGGCCAAGGCCCGGCTGCAGGCCGCGGTCCGGCAGTCGCGCTGAGCCCGCGTTCGATCTTCCGGAAACCCCGGCGTAACACAATTGGGTGACCAAGGTCACTAGCGCCTTTTCGAAATGTGGCCTGTAACGCTGCTCCGCATTTCCGCGATGAGTTCGACGGCGACAAGGGCGCCATAGGTTATGGCGAGAACGGCCTCGGGATTTCCGCTGGTCGATCGCAGGTTTCCGGCGACATTCGCCGCACGACAAATTTCCCGGCAATAACATCAAGGTCGCCTTTTCGCTATAACTTGTGGTAGCAATCACTAAATTACCGGCGTGTTGACAGGCTCTTAACGGGATTACCCCGGGATAAAGCTGCGACACATCAGTGGCTCTGTTACGTTCCCTTTCATGTCCGACGAGCACTCAAGCCCCGAGGCCGCCGGTCAGGTTTTCACGCCCGACCTGGTAATTGACTTCCCAACCCCGGCCGATGGAAAAGAACTCTGGCGAATCGCCAGAGACTCAGGCGTGCTCGACCTCAACTCTTCATACTCCTATCTACTGTGGTGTCGCGACTTTTCCCAGACGTCCCTGGTTGCCCGGATTGACGGGGAAATCGGCGGATTCGTGACCGGTTACATTCGTCCGGAAGCGCCCGACACCATTGTTGTGTGGCAGATCGCGGTGGATGCCGCCCACCGAGGGCACGGCATCGCCGCACGGCTGCTGCACCAGCTGCTCGCGCATACCGGTGCCCGCTACCTGGAGACCACCATCACCAGGGACAATGCCGCGTCGATCAGGCTGTTCTCGGCACTGGCCGACGACCGCGGCGCCGCATTGGAGCGGCGCGGGCTGTTCGAGAGAGAAATGTTCCCAGACGGGCATGACCCGGAAGAACTCTACCGTATCGGCCCGCTGAGCGACCCCGCATAGACAAGGCCGTTCGGAGGCGAGGATTCGTGTTCAACGTTTTCGAAGACCTGGAATCTGAAGTCCGCAGTTATTGCCGTAGCTGGCCGACTGTTTTCAACTACGCATCCGGAACCTGGTTGCACGACGAAAACGGCAGGCGCTATCTGGACTTCTTCGCCGGTGCCGGTGCTCTGAACTACGGGCACAACAACCCGGTGTTGAAACGCGCATTGCTGGATTACCTCGAGCGCGACGGCGTCGTACATTCGCTGGACACCGCGACGGTGGCCAAACGCGAATTCCTGGAGACCTTCAACGAGGTCGTGCTCAAACCGCGCGAACTGGACTACAAGGTGCAGTTCCCCGGCCCGACCGGGGCCAACTCGGTGGAATCCGCCCTGAAACTGGCGCGGAAGGTGACCGGCAGGCAGGCGGTCATCAACTTCACCAATGCCTTCCACGGCATGACCCTGGGCGCGCTCTCGGTCACCGGAAACTCCATGAAGCGCGGCGGCGCCGGAATTCCGCTGGTGCATGCCACGCCGATGCCGTTCGACAACTACTTCGACGGCACCATGCCCGACTTCATGTGGTTCGAGCGGCTGCTGAAGGACGCAGGCTCCGGCCTGAACGAGCCTGCCGCGGTGATCGTGGAGACCGTGCAGGGCGAGGGCGGCATCAACGCGGCCCGCGTCGAGTGGCTGCACAACCTCGCGGAGCTGTGCAAGCGGCACGAGATCCTGCTGATCGTCGACGACGTGCAGATGGGCTGCGGCCGAACCGGCCCGTTCTTCAGCTTCGAGGCCGCGGGCATCACCCCGGACATCGTCTGCCTGTCCAAGTCCATCGGCGGTTACGGCCTGCCGCTGGCATTGACCCTGTTCAAACCCGAGCTGGACATCTGGGCGCCGGGCGAGCACAACGGCACCTTCCGCGGTCAGAACCCGTCCTTCGTGACCGCCACCGCCGCCCTGCGGGAGTACTGGACCAGCGACAAGCTGGAGAAGAGCACCCTGGCCAAGGGCGAGCACATCGGCCGGGCGCTGCAAGGCATCGTCGACTTCTACCCGCAGGCGGAACTGCGCGCGAAGGGCCGCGGCTTGGCACGCGGGCTTTCCTTCGGCGACCCGGGCCTGGCGGGCAAGGTCTGCAAGGCCGCGTTCGACCGCGGCCTGCTGATGGAGACCTCGGGCCCGAACAGCGAGGTCGTCAAGCTGATGCCGCCGCTCACGCTGACCGACGAGGAGGTCGAGCACGGACTGCACCTGCTCGACGAGTCGGTGGCCGCGGTCTGCAAAAACTGAGGGAGAGGAGCCCATCGTGATCGTCCGCTCGCTCAGCGAGATCGAGGACACCGAGTACGACGTGCGCACGCCGAACTGGCGCAGCAGGCGCTTGGTGCTGGCCAAGGAGGGCGTCGGTTTCTCCGTGCACGACACCGTGCTGTACGCGGGCACCGTCAACGACATGTGGTACGCCAACCACATCGAGGCGGTGTACTGCGTCGAGGGCGAGGGTGAGCTGCTGGACAAGGAGAACGACCAGGTCCACCCGATCTCCGCGGGCACCCTCTACCTGCTCGACGGCAACGAGCGGCACCGGCTTACCTGCAAGACCGACATGCGCATGGTCTGCGTCTTCAACCCGCCGGTGACCGGCCGCGAGGTCCACGACGAGAACGGCGTCTACCCGCTCGTCGTGGAAGAGACCACGTCCTGATCTTTGCGATAGGGGAGGAACACCGCGATGACCGTCATGGACTCCGCAGGCGGATTCATGGCCGGAAGCAGTACCGAGGACCGCTACCGCACCCGCGTCTCGGCCCGGCCCGAGCTGATCGGCCGGACCGACCCGACGGTGTGGCCGGGGGTGAACAGCGGCCCGATCGACCCGACCACGCTCGCGTCCTACGACGCCAAGGGCTTTCTCACCATCGAGGGCCTGCTCAGCCCGGCCGAGGTGCAGAGCTACTGGGCCGAGCTTCAGCGCCTCGCCTCGGACGATGAGCTGAAGAACGACGAGCGGGTCATCGTCGAGAAGACCTCGCGGGAGGTGCGCTCGATCTTCGAGGTGCACCGGATCAGCGAGGTCATCGCCGAACTCGCCCGCGACCCCCGGGTGCTGGACCGGGCCCGCCAGATCCTCGGCTCCGAGGTCTACATCCACCAGAGCCGGATCAACTTCATGCCGGGCTTCACCGGCAAGGGTTTCTACTGGCACTCGGACTTCGAGACCTGGCACGCCGAGGACGGCATGCCCGCGATGCGGGCGGTCAGCATGTCGATCGCGCTGACCGACAACTACCCGTACAACGGCGGGCTGATGCTGATGCCCGGCGCGCACCGCACCTTCGTCTCCTGCGTCGGCGAGACCCCGGACGACCACTACCGGTCCTCGTTGCAGGAGCAGGAGATCGGGGTGCCGGACCAGAACAGCCTGACCAAGCTGGCCGCCGAGTTCGGCATCGACCAGTTCACCGGCCCCGCGGGCAGTGCGCTGATGTTCGACTCGAACTCCATGCACGGCTCTGGCAGCAACATCACCCCGTTCCCGCGCTCCAACATCTTCCTGGTGTTCAACAGCGTGGAGAACACCCTGGTGAAGCCGTTCGCGGCGGCCACGCCGCGGCCGACGTTCATCGCGGGCCGCGACTTCACCCCACTCAGCCGCTGAACACCCGTGAGCGGCAGCCAGGGTGTCACCCCGGTTGCCGCTCACAGGTTTGAGCGGGGTTTCATCATGCGAACTCCCCTCTGCCGGTGTGGGATAGGTGCACCACCACGAAGCACCTAGGGGAGATCCATGTCCGTCGACACTGATGTCATCGAATTGATCCTGGACGACCACCGCCGGTTCGAGGCGTTGTTCCGCAACCTCCGGATGAACGAGGACCGGGGCAAGGCGCTGGATGAGCTGTCCGCGCTGCTGGTCGCGCATGCCGAGGCCGAGGAGTCCGAGGTCTACCCGGTGCTGCGGCGGAAGAAGGACATCGACGCCGAGGACGTCGACCACGGTGCGGAGGAGCACGCCGAGGGGCACCAGGCGCTGTTGGCGTTGCTGGAGGCCAGGGACTCGGGCGACGAGGAGTGGGACGAGAAGCTGGAGGAACTGGTCCAGTCGATCAACCACCACGTCGACGAGGAGGAGCGCACGATTCTGTCCGAAGCCAAAGACAGCGTCGACGCCAAGCGCCGGGCCGAACTCGGTGCCGCCTTCAAGCGGGTGCGGGACGCGATGATGGAGAGCGGCTGCGGCGACATCGACAAGGTGCGCCAGGTTGTTGCCGCCACCAAGGATCGGGTTGATCACTAAGAAGTTGATCACTAAGGGATGTGATCCAGCTATCACTACTTTCTGTAGATCCTGATCCGGTTTCTGTGGCAATTGGGTGGTTGACCCGCTGGTTTGTGTCCGCTTCCTGAACACCCGATGACTTAGTGGTTGTGTCAAGGGCTCCCAGTGGGTGGACTTTCGCTGCTACCGTCCCGATGGGCTACAGGTAAGGAATCCGGGGGAGGACAGCGATGGGCGCGCCCGCGAGGTCGCAGGGCTCGGGTACGAACTACCTGGCTTTCGATCACTTCACGCTCAGCCGCTGGGTGGCGGAGAACTTCGGCGGCACCCCGCTGGCCGAGCAGATGCCGGAGCCGGTGCGTTTCGATCTCGCCGACGAGTTGCGTGTCATCGCGGCCAGTCCGGACCCGCTGACGCTGCACCGCAGGGCGACCGCGCTGCACGCCAAGTACGCCAACAGCCAGCGGGCGCACTGGGAAGCCGCGCACTACCTGTCCTCAATGGACATCCAGCTTGCGGAGACCGGGGTGCTGCCGCCGGGCGCGGCAGAGCCCGAGCCCGCGTTGGACGAGACGGCCCGCTTCGACGCGGTGCGGCCGGAGGCCGAGCCGGTGTCCCCGCTGGAGGCCATGGTCAGCGCGGCGCATGTGGAGGACTCGGCCGACCTCACCGTCGACCTGCGCGACCTGCACCTGGCCGAGCCCAGCCGCATCCGGCCCTACCTGACCGGCGAGGACACCACCCCCGCGCCGCCCGAGCCGGTGCCCGCGGAGACCCCGTCGGAGACCACCACCGTGCTGCGCCCGGTGGACCGCGCGCCCTCCCCGTTCCCTCGCGAGACCACGGCGGACGACGCCAGGGGTTACGGACCCGAGGCGGGCTTCGGCCCCACCCGCCCCACCCGAGTCGACGACGTCGACGACGCCCCGGTGACGCCGGGGGAGATGTTCCTGCGTGCCAACGCCATGGTTCCCGAGGGCGACCGGCTGGTCGCCGTCGGCGGCCGCGGACCCACGGCCCCCCGGGTGGACTGGATGGCGCCCGCCGACGACGTTTTCGGCGCGGACCTGGTCTCCCCGCCCGTCATCGGCGGTTTCCCGGGTAACCGGTGATGCAGCCCGCCGCACCGACCCAGTCGGGGTTCCACCTCTCCCCCGCCGCGCTGGATGTGCTCTGGGAGTACCTCGAGGTGCACGGCAGGCCCTTTCCGCTGGACGTGCCCTATCACGGCGCCACGGAGGACGAGCGGGCCGCGCTCGGCGAGCAGGTGCTCCTCGATCTGCAGAACCGCGGCCTGGCCGTCGGCGGCGAGTTGGACCCCACCGTCGGGCGGGCGCTGCGGATGCTGGCGGGCGCCCCGGTCACCATCGCGGTCGCGGGCGTCACCGAGTTGGAGAGCCGGACGCTGCTCACCGGCAGGCTCGCCGCCGACCACGAGCACGCCGTGCGCGGGGTGCTGGACCCGCTTGGCCTGCGGGTGACGTTCCTGTCGCCCGGCGAGATCGCCGCCGCCGCGGTGGCGCTGCTGCCGCAGGTCCACCAGGTGGAGGAGGCGCCGGAGACGCCCGCGCAGCAGGACATCACCGGCCTCGGCCAGTTCCTGGTCATCGGCACCGACGCCGCGGGCGAGCCGATGCCGATGCCGCCGGTGTCCTGGTTGGACACTCCCTACGGCCGCTACATCAACTTCCAGCACGACGAGACGAGCGGCCAGGCGGGCGTCACCTATGCCAGGACGGATACCGTGCGGATGACCGCGCAACTGAACGGGCTTCTGGGCGTGCTGGCGTACGGGTGAGGGTGGTCTAACCCATTCAGTCTGGTGGTCCAGACCGCCGATGAGGCCAAGCGTCGCAAGGCTATGGCCCAAAGGTATGGATCAATCGAGTGAATCGGGTGCAATCGGCGTAGCGTCGCGAACCGCTCAATCGATGTACACCCTGAGCGCGGCACGCCCCCCGACCGCGCTCCCTTACTTTCTCCACGAGGCCGAGCGGAGTGGCGGTGCCGAGCAGGTCGACAGTACCGCCCCAGCAGCGGCGTCTGCCCAGGCTGTCGGCACCCGCGTTATCGGCGACGGGTTCCCTCGCGCTGGTGATCGGCATGGTCGTGGGCTTCGGCGTCGGCCAGCACACGGCCCCGCAGCATCGCGAGCCCGCGTCAGGGGCGCCCGCCGACCAGACCAGTCCGACCATCGCGGTTCCCGCCAGGCGGCCATCGAGCACGCCGACACCCGGCACGATCACCGTGGCGCAGAAGCACCTCGCGGGTGCGCCGAGTTCGCCCGCGGTGCCCACCACCGCGACCACCAGCCTGCTCGGCCCGACCGCGGTGCCCGCCGAGGCCACCACCGCGCCGCCGGTGTCCACCCCGGCGACGCAGACCACCACCACCACGGCACCCCTCGAGGCGCCTCAGCAGCACTGAGCCGAGTTCACCAGCGGCGCCGACACGCTTGACCGCAGGCGCTGCTTGGCCTCCTCCGGTGCGCCGATGGCGTCCATGCCCAGCAGGGCGGCACCCAGCACCGGCGGGGCGGTGACCACCTTGACCCTGGCCAGCGGTGCGACCGCGACGCAGCGTTCCTCGATGGCGGCGATGACCTCGGGCCCCGCGCCGGTCAGCACACCGCCGCCGAGCAGCACATCGATGGGCTCGGCCAGCAGGTCGAGGCTGCGCAGGCTGACCGTGGCCATCAGCGCCACCTCCTCCACCATCCGGTCGATCAGCTCGCGGGCGACCTTGTCGCCCAGCGCGGCGACCTCGAACAGCAGCGGGCACAACGCGTGCAGCGCGTCCCGGCCGATCTCCTCGAAGTGCAGCTGTTCCACCAGCACGGCCGCGCTGTCCACCTCGAAATGCGCCAGCACCGCGGGCAGCAGCGCGGTGCGCGGACCGCGGCCGTCCTCGGCGCGCACCGCCCACCACAGCGCCTCGCTGCCCAGGAACGCCCCGCCGCCCCAGTCCCCGGAGATCCGACCCAGTGCGGGGAAGCGGTGCACCCGGCCGTCCGGGGCCACCCCGAGGCAGTTGATGCCCGCGCCGCACACCACGGCCACCCCCGCCCCGGTGTCGGTGCCCGCGCGCAGCAGCGCGAAGGTGTCGTTGCCGACGGTGGTGGTCAGCGACCAGCCGCGGCGGATCGCGGCCTGTTGCAGCATCTCCTCCTCCCGGGGCAGGTCCGCCCCGGCGAGGTAGGCCGCGGTGTGCAGGGCGATCGGCTCGGTGCCGAACACGGTGCCCGCCTGCCGGGCGGCGTCCTGGATGAGCTCCTCGAAGATCTCGAAGCTGCGTCGCACGCCCACCGCGTGCGGACAGCCGCCGGGGCCGCGCACCGACCCGAGCACCGACCCGTCGCCCGCGACCAGCAAAACATCGGTCTTGCTGTTGCCACCGTCGATGGCCAGCACCGCGACCGGCGGGCTCACCGTGTCACCCAGGGCAGGTGGTCGGCGTTGGCCCGCAGCAACTCGTCGGTCAGCCGGTCCGCCAGGCTGTACTGGCCGACCAGCGGATGGGCCAGCAGCGCGCGGGCCACCCGGTCTCGTCCGCCGTGCAGCGCGGCCTCCAACGCCAGGTGCTCATAAGCGGTGACCTGCGCGATCAGCCCGGCGTAGGCCGGTTCCAACGGCCGGACGGGCAGGGCGCGGGCGCCCGCGGCGTCGACCATCGCGGGCACCTCGATCACCGCGTCGTCGGGCAGGAACGGCAGCGTCCCGTTGTTGGGCAGGTTCACCACGTGTTCCTCGGCGGGTGCGCCGCTGGTCAGGGAATGC
The DNA here is from genome assembly GCF_056323685.1 of Actinorectispora metalli. NCBI lineage: Bacteria > Bacillati > Actinomycetota > Actinomycetes > Pseudonocardiales > Pseudonocardiaceae > Actinorectispora > Actinorectispora metalli. Next base: position 1,900,125 of record NZ_JBREYE010000001.1, on the reverse strand, counting down.
ACGAGCTGGACGGCGGCTTCCGAGTAGTAGGCGCCGCCGCGCTGGGAGAGCTCCGCGGGCTTGGTGTGCACGGCGGGGTCGGCGTAGATGCCGAGCAGCTCCTTCTCCACTCCCGCGACCAGGTCGGCGCGCGGTGGTTCGGTGCGTTGTTCGGCGACCACCTCGTCGTGGCAGTAGAAGTACCGCAGGTAGTACGAGGGCACCGTGCCGAGCAGCCGCAGCAGGTCGGCGGGCAGCTTCACATGCTTGGCCAGCTCCTCGGCGCGGTCGGCGAGCAGCGCGGGCAGCACGTCGGCGGTCGCGTTGGGGCCCTGCACCCGGACGCCGCGCACCCAGGTCAGGTGGTTGAGCCCGACGTGGTCCAGTCGCACCGTGTGCTGCGGGATGGCCAGCAGTTCGGCGACCCAGCGCTGGAAGGTGATCGCCACATTGCACAGCCCGACGGCCTGGTGACCGGCCTGGAGCAGCGCCCTGGTCACGATGCCCACCGGGTTGGTGAAGTTCACGATCGGGGTGCCGGCACCGCAACGGCGGCGCACCCGCTCGGCGATGTCCAGCACCACCGGCACCGTGCGCAGCGCCTTGGCCAACCCGCCGGCGCCGGTGGTCTCCTGGCCGAGGCAGTCGCAGGCCAGGGGGAACGTCTCGTCGGAGCGCCGGGCCCGCTGGCCGCCCACCCGCAGCTGGAGCAGCACCGCGGCGGCACCGTCCACACCGGACTCCAGGTCCGCGGTGGTGAGCACGGTGGCCGGGTGGTCGGCGGCGGCCAGCATCCGGCGGCAGAACGCGCCGATGACCGCCAGCCGCTCGGCGTCGGGATCGACGAGCACGATCTCGCTGACGTCCAGGCTGGTCCGACGGCCCGCGATGCCGTCGACAAGCTCGGGCGTGTAGGTCGAACCGCCACCGACAACGGTGAGTCTCATGCCAGTCCCTTCATCCCTTGATCCCGGTGAACGTGATGCCCTTGACGAAGGAGCGCTGGGCGAAGAGGAACAACACGACGGCGGGCAGCAGGACCAGCACGGTCGCCGCCATGGTCAGGTTCCACTGCACGGCATGGGCACCGCGGAAGGAGGCCAGGGCCACCGAAAGCGGCCAGTTGTCGGGCCGCTCGCCCGCGTAGAGCAGCGGCCCGAAGTAGTCGTTCCAGGTGTAGAGGAAGCAGAACAACGCGGCCGCGGCGATGCCGGGCTTGGCCATCGGCACCACGACCCGCAGCAGGATCTGCCACTCCGAGCAGCCGTCCACCCGCGCGGCGTCCACATAGGACTGCGGGATGGTGAGAAAGAACTGACGCAGCAGGAACACCGAGAAGGCGTCGAAGAGGAAATACGGCACGATCAGCGGCACCAGGGTGCCGGTCAGGCCGAGGCTGGACCACAGGTCGTACAGCGGCACCGCGACCACCTGCGGCGGCAGCAGCATCGTGCCGATCACCAGCACGAACGCCGTCGCCCTTCCCCGCCAGCGCAGCCGGGCCAGCGCGTAGGCGGCCGGGATCGCCGACAGCAGCATGCCCGCGGTGGCCAGCAGCGAGTACATCAGGCTGTTGCCGAGGTAGGCCAGCAGCGGCACCTTGGTGAAGACGGTGACGAAGTTCTCCCAGTGCCACTCCCGCGGCCACAGCTCCGAGGTCAGCGACTGGTGGTCCGACATCACCGCGGTCAGCAGGATGAACACCACCGGCAGCAGGAAGCCAAGGGCGAGCGCGATGCCGAGTGAGTGCACCGCGATCCAGTACAGCGCTCCGCCGCGTCTCATGAGGCCTCCTCGGTTGCCACCCGCATGCGCCGGATCAGCACCGCGGTGCAGGCGAAGGAGACGATGAACAACACCGTCGCCATGGCGGCCGCGTAGCCCATCTGGAAGTACTTGAAGCCCTGTTGGTACAGCCACATCGGGAACGTCAGCGTGGAGTTGTCCGGGTAGCCGATGAGCCTGCTGTTGCCGGTGAACTCCGCCGCGCCGGAGGCGACCGAGCCCGCCACCAGCGACTGCGTGAAGTACTGGAGGGCGAAGATGATGGAGTTGATCACGCCGAACACCAGCACCGGAGCGATGCAGGGCACCGTGATGTGCCAGAACCGTCCGACGGACCCGGCACCGTCCAGTTCGGCCGCCTCGTACAGGTCGTGCGGCACGTCCAGCAGCGCCGCCAGCATGATGATCATCAGCTCGCCGCTGCCCCACAGGGTGAGCAGCGTCAGCGCCGGTTTGGCCCATGCCGGGTCGTTGAACCACAGCGGACCCTCGATGCCCAGCCACCGCAGCACCGAGTTGACCGGACCGGCACCGGGGTTGAACAGGAACGCGAACGCCAGCGTCGCCGCCACCGGCGGGGCCAGTGACGGCAGGTAGCACAGCGTGCGGATCAGCCCGACGCCGCTGCGCAGCCGGGCGATCACCGAGGCGACGCCGAGCGCGAAGATCACCCGCAGCACGGTGAGCACCACGATCAGCCACAGGGTGTTGTACGCCGCGGTGCGCACCACCTTGTCGCCGCCGAAGAGGTATTCGTAGTTGCGCAGGCCGACGAACACCGGGGCGTTGATCAGGTCGTAGCTGGTGAACGAGAAGATCACCGTGGCGATCAGCGGGTAGGCGAAGAACAGCAGGAATCCCAGGATCGCCGGGCTCAGGAAGGCCAGCACCACCAGCCGGTTGCGGCGGGCGCGGGCCGCCCGCCGCGGCGCCGGGGCGGGCGGCGGGGCGGTCCGCTGGAGGGTCGCGGTCATCGGCGGTGCTACTTGCCGCCGACGGCTGCGCTGTCGTTGATCTGCTTGGCCACGTCCCGCAGGCCCGCGTTCAGGTCGCCGACCTTGCCCGCCTGCCAGGAGGCGGCGAAGTCCTGCACGAACTTGATCTGCTGGGCGCCGTTGGCGCTCGCGGGCGTGCCCGCGAGGTGCGGGCTGTTGATGATGTCGGTGAACGTCTTGAACTGCTCGGTCATCTCCAGCTTGTCGCTGCCCAGCGCCGCCTTGGTGGTCGGCACGTTCTTCAGCCCGTTGGCCAGCTTGACCAGCGCCTCGGTGTCGGTGGTCAGGTACTTCACGACCTCCCAGGCCGCGCCGGGGCTCTTGGCGCCCTTGGGCAGTCCGGCGATGGTGCCGGTGGTGTACCCGCCGCCGTGGAGGTCGCTGCGGGAGTCCAGCACCGGGAACGGCGCCGTGCCGTAGGAAAGCTGCGGGGCCTGCGCGCCGAGGAACGCCGTGCGGTACTCGCCGTCCAGCATCATCGCGACCCTGCCGCGGTGGAAGGCGTTGTCGGCGGAGTACTGCTGTCCGGCGCCCGCGGTGAACTTGGTCAGTTTGTCGTGGCCGTAGAAATCGGTGAGCTGCTTCTGCCAGCTGAACAGTTCCCGCCAGCCGGGGTTGGCATCCAGGGTCGACTTGCCGTCGGCGGTTTCCCAGTCGGCGCCGAAATACGGGGCGAGGATATGCGGACGGTGGTTGTAGAAACCGATGGTCGGGACGAATCCGGCGACCTCGATGGAACCGTCCGGGGCCAACTTGGTGAGCTTCTTGGCCGCCTCGGTCAGTTCGGAAATCGTCTTCGGCGGCGCGGGGATTCCGGCCGCGGCGAACATTTCCTTGTTGTAGTAGAGCCCGTACACGTCGGTCAGCAGCGGCATCGCGCAGCGCTTGCCCTTGTGTTCGGTGTAGGTGCGCACCGCCTGCGGGATCTGGTCCAGATCCACCTTGTCGCGCTGGACGTAGGGCCCGAGGTCCTGCCAGGCGCCGCTGGCGCAGAACTGGCCGAGGTTCTCGGTGGAGAAGGAGATGGCCACATCCGGAGCGTTCCCGCTGCGGATGGCCTGGGTGATCTTGTCGTCGTCCTGGGCGCCCAGGCTTTCGATCTTGATGTTGGGGTGCTTGCTCTCGAAGTCCTTGAGCACCGAGTTCAGCGCGCCGAGTTCGCGTTCGTCGGTGAAGGGGTTCCAGACCTTGACGGTGACCTGCTCGTTCGCGCCGGGCGCCGCGGCGGGTTGCTGGTCGCCCGACCCCGCGCTGCACGCCGCGAGCGTGAACACGGCCGCCGCGGCAAGCAGCGATCTATTAGTAAAGTTGCCAGACATATCGTGCTCCTGACGGGTCGCAGGGGGAGAAGGGGCGGGAGCCGTTACAGGGCTGAACTTCGCACGGCCGGATAGACCTCCGCGGGGGCGCTCGGCAATCCGAACACCTGCTCACGCGCCACGCCGAGTGCGGCGTGCAGGGCGCCCGCCCGCACCGGCTGACCGGTGATCTGTGCGGGCTCCACCGGTGTCGTCGGCTGGATGAGCTTGCCCAACTCCGCCGAGACGAGATTGCACAGCGTGGTGCCGCCCGCCTGCCCGGTCTCGCCCGCCAGCAGCACAAGCTGCGGGTCGACCACGCTGATCACGCCTGCCACCCCGGTGGCGATCCAGCGGGCGAGGTCGTCCAGGAACGGCCTGCCGTCCTTGCCCAGCGTCAGCGCTTTGCTCACCGCGGTCCAGGAGTTGCGGGTGGTGATCCCGTGCTCCCTGGCCAGCGTGGTGATGGAGCGGGAGCTGAGCAGCTTGCCGAGCCGGGTACCGTCCCGGCTGATCCCGGTGTCCTGCTTGGCCAGATCGGGCACGGGCATCCAGTCGAACTCGCCCGCGCCGCCGGTGGCGCCGCGCAGCAGGGTGCGGTTGATGACCACCGCCCCGCCGAGTCCGTGGCTCAGCCAGATCAGCACGAAGTCACGCACGTCCGCGGCCCGTCCGCCGGTCATCTCCTCCAGGGCCACCAGGTTGACGTCGTTCTCCACCGAGACGTCGACACCGAGCAGTTGGCAGAGCTGGCCTGGCAGGTCGAAGCCCTCCCAGACGGGCAGGTGCGGGGCGAACCGCAGGTGGCCGGTGCCGGGGTCGACCGCGCCCGGCGAGCCGACCACCAGGTGGTGCAGCTGGCGGGTGGTCAGGCCCGCGATGCGGGCGGCCTCGGTCACCGCGGAAGTGAAGGCGTCCAGCGCCTCGGCCTGGTTGTCCCTTGGCACCTCGGCCTGGTGCTCGGCCAGCACGGCGCCGGTGATGTCGGCGATGGCCACGTTGACCGCGGCGGGGGTCAGGTCGGCGGCGGCGACGTAGGCCAGCGCGCCGTTGACGGCCCAGAGCTGGGCGCGGGGGCCGCGGCTGCCGCCGCGTTGTCCGCTGCGCACCACGGTGCCGGTGGCTTCCAGCCGAGCGAGCAACTGCGCGGTGGCCGGTTTGGACAGCCCGATCAGCTGCTCCAACTCGGCGCGGGTTAGCGGACCCCTGGCGAGAAGGGCCTCTATCGCCGCGCGGTCATTGATTTCCCGCAACAGCCGTGGGCTACCCGCGCGCAACTGATCACCCCGATTAGTACACTTCCCAGACGGTTCTCCCGATCGGGTACATCGTGCCACGTGAAGTCAACAGTTGAGCTGTTTACATTGCACTAGTTATCTGCGAGTTATCGCCACGCCCGTCCACGCTATAGGTCAACATTATCGCGGCGTGATACGGCCGTTCGGTCCTGGCGACCCTACTCTTGCGCAATCTTGATCGGCAGTACCGGCCCGAGACCGCATTGCCCACAGCGGCTACCCCTTTGGACCGACTTAGGTAAAGCTATGTTCGTGACTGATCAGCGGGTGGCAGGTCATGCCGACGGCGAATCGCTGGCGACGCTGCTCGGCGGACGCAAGGGCACGGTGGACGCCACCCTCCCCCCGGTCGCCTTCGTGCTCGGCTGGCTGCTCAGCGGCCGTGACCTGCTTATCGGCTCGATCGCCGCGCTGGTCACCGCGGCGCTGCTCGGCGGCTGGCGGATGCGTCGCGGCGAGAAGCCGCGGGCGGTGCTGCTGGGGCTGCTCGGTGTGCTGGTCGCGGTCGCGGTGGTCCTCTGGACCGGCCGCCCGGAGGACTTCTTCCTGGTGCAACTGGCCGCGAACGTGGGCAGCGCGGTGGCCTGGCTGGGCAGCATCCTGCTGCGCTGGCCGCTGCTGGGCGTGGTCGCGGGCGCCGCTCTCGGCCAACGCACCCGCTGGCGCCGCGATCCCGATCTGCTCCGCGCCTACAGCCTGGCGTCGTGGGTCTGGGTGTGCCAGTACCTGATCCGCATCGTCGTGTTCGGCACCCTCTGGTGGGCCGGTGCCGTGGTGGCGCTGGGAATCGCCAGGGTTGCGCTGACCTGGCCGCTGATCGCGGCCTGCCTCGCCGTCAGCTGGTGGGTTTTGAAGCGAGTCCTGCCTGCGGGACACCCGGGGATTCGATACCCCCGTACGCCCGCACCTGCTCCGGAGCGAAGCTGAACAGCCGCGAGTGCAACGTCAGCGCCTCGCACTCCGACAGCAGCGGCCGCGCCGCCAGCCAGGCCGCGCCTGCCGCGGCATCGGTGGCCGTGCGCACCAGGTAACCCCGAGTGGCCAGGCCGCAGCGCAGTTCGTCGCCCAGCGCGTTTCCCGCCTTGGTCAGGCTGCCGCCCAGTACCAGCGGGCCGCTCGTGTCCTGATGCGCCGATTCCACCAGTTCGAGCAGGGCGGCCACGCCGCGCCGCACGATGTTCTGCGCCACCGCGTCCGCCCGAGCCGTGCACCAGGTGACCAGCGGCGCGTACTCGGCGAGTCGGATCGGCGGCGCGGTGTGCACGGCGGTGGTGATCCTGGCAAGCAGCGCGTCGCGTCGTTCTGCGCCGACCTCGCAGTGCTCCCCGACGTGCTCGCCGGTCGCCCTGGACACCACCGCGGAGCACAGCAGGCTGTGCGGGCCGCTGCCTTCCATGCACGCCAGGGTGGCCCGGAGCGCCTCTCGGCCCAGCCAGAACGCCGAGCCCTCGTCGCCGAGCAGCCAGCCGTGCCCGCCGAAGGTCCCGGTCAGGTTCCAGTTACTGATGGTGGCGGCGATGGAGCCGGTGCCCGCCACCAGCACGCTGCCCGCGGGCGCCTCGGTACCGGCGGCGAAGGCCACCTGGCAGTCGCTGACGGTCTGCATCTGACAGCGCAGGCCGGTGGCCCGCCAGGCCTGCTCGTAGAGCGCCCACACCGTGGCGTCGGAGAGTTTGCGCAGGCCCGCCATGCCGAGCACGCCCGCGCGCACCTCGGCCGGGTCCACATCGCGCAGGGTCTCCGAGATCGCGGCCCGAAGCTGGTGCGAGGCGAGGTCGGGCGGATGCGCGTTGGGGTTGCCACCCGCGGCATTGGCCTTGCGGGCCTCGCCGGTGGTGAGGTCGACCAGGCGGACGCGGGTGGTGCTCGCGCCGAGGTCGACTCCGATCACGTAGGCCATGCCGCCTCCGGGGGGAGAGGTGCGGCGCTGTTCATGAGGCCTCCGCGGCGAGGGGATTACGTCGGCGCGTCATCATGCCGCCGCTCCCCGCCATCGGGCTAGCCCCCGATACCTGGTGTTCAACTCGTTCACGCCCAGCCTGTCCGAGATGTCACATACACGCCAGACCGTGTGCGGATCCCGGTCGGACGTGGTCACGTCGCCGGTGACGGCCACAGCACCCCCGCGTGCTCCGTTGTTCCGTTGACCAGTATGCGCCACCCGGCCGCGGAAGAAGTACACAAACCGGTCGACGCGGACCGACCGGGCATGACCCGCCGTCACAAGACCATTACGGCCGACGTGATCACTGCTCCGTTCGGCGTAACATCGCGCTCGGCGCCCACCTCACCCCGCCCCTCGGTGAGGTGGGCGTTTCGCGACGCGTGCGACTAGGCGCATCGAGTGGCGAACTGGACTCGTGGCAGCCCTCCGGGTTTGAATGGTCTAAACCATTTTCGGGAGGACCAGTGGACAGCGCCGTCAGGGCTTCCCGCGCACTGCTGCGCGGCCGCATCGTCGGATCGACCGTGGTCCGGTGGCGGTCCGGCCGCATCGCCGAGGTGACCGAGCAGCAGGCGGACGGCCAAGCCGACCTGGTGCTGGAATCGGGCACCCTCACCCCTGGGCTGGTCGACCTCCAGATCAACGGCTTCGCGGGCCTGGACTTCGCCGCGGCGGACCCCGCCTCGATGGCCGCGGTCTGCGGCGCCCTGCCCGCCACCGGCGTCACCCGGTTCCTGCCCACCCTGATCACCACCCCCGTGCCCGAACTGCTCCGGCAGTCCCATGCCCTGCTGGCGGCGTTTCCCGACCGCGTGGGCGCCGAGCCGCTCGGCCTGCACTTCGAGGGACCGTTCCTCTCACCGGTGCGGGCCGGGGTCCACTCCCCGGAGCTGATGGCCCTGCCCGAGCCGGGACTGCTGGACCTACTGCTGGGCGACGCGCGGGTCGCCGCCGCGCTCCGCAAGGTGACCCTCGCTCCGGAACTGCCCGGCGGGCTGGCCGCCGTGCGCCGGTTCACCGAGGCGGGTGTGCTCGTCGCGGTCGGCCACACCGACGCGCGGGCCGAGCAGGTGCGTCAGGCCGGGGACGCCGGCGCCCGCATGATCACGCACCTGTTCAACGCCCAGCGCGGCCTCGCCCACCGCGAACCCGGGGTGCCCGGCGCCGCGCTGGTGGACGACCGGTACACCCTGGGCCTCATCGCCGACCTGGCGCACGTCTCGGCCGACGTGTGCCGTCTGGTGTTCAACGCCGCGGGCGAGCGGGTGGCGCTGGTGACCGACGCGGTGGCCGCCGCGGGCATGCCGCCGGGCTGCTACCGGCTGGGCGGCGCGGAGATCGTCCTCGGCGAGGACAGCGTGCCGCGCTCGCCCGCGGGCACCATCGCGGGCAGCGCGCTCACCATGGACCGCGCCGTGCGCAACATGATCTCGGTGGGCGTTCCCCCTGCCGCCGTCCTCAGCGCGGCGACCGCGGTTCCCGCCGACGTGCTCGGCGAACCAGGACTCGGCCGCATCGAACCCGGCGCCGTCGCCGACCTGGTCTGGTGGGACGAGGCCTGGCGACCCCGCAAGGTCTGGGTCGCGGGGCGACTCGTCTTCGACCGGGACGCCGTCCCGGAGGTCGTGGAGCAGGCCGCATCCGTATTGGCCCCCTGACGTCGTTCAGCGCCGTGAACCCATCGATGGGGTCGGGGCACCAAACCTCGTCGCGGGGTGGGCTGATCGACCGGGGGAGCCGATCAGCCCACGTCAGGTGGTGGGGAAGTACTCACCCAGCACGTGGTTGGCGACCACGTCGGTGGCGTTCAGGCGGGTCGTGTCCGGTCGTATCCACGGCGCGGGGCGCTCCCCGCGGGGATGGCCCGCGGCGAGCCTGATGCGCAGGGTGCCCGCGGCGTTGGGGTCGGTGCCCAGCGGGATGGCCAGTTCGCGGGCCGTGCTGTCACCGGGATGCAGGCGCAGGGCCTTGCGCTCGCCGACGGAGACCTCCTCGGGCTTGGCCTCCTGATCCTGCGCGAAGGCCGAGGTCGGTTGGGCGCTCAGCTGGATCTCGGCGGTCAGCGTGTGGTCGGGGGTCGTGCCGTGACAGGTGTCGTCCTCCACCCGGAACACCATCGTGCCGCCGGTCAGCCTGCCCAGCGGCCCGCGGGCCATCGCGCACGCCCGGTCGGCGTTGCCCTGCGCCTGGAGGTTCCGCTCGCCCTTGGCTAGCTGGGCGGCCACCGGCTCGCGGCACTGGGCGGGCCGCGCGGAGTGCACACAGCCGCCGCTTTGCTCGGTGTCGTTCTCGCCGGGTGCGAAGCCCAGCGTGCGCCGCGCGCCCAGGAGGGCGGGGGCCGCCGCGGCGGTCCAGTCCCGGACCCTGGCACAGAGATCGTCGATCTCGTCGTGGTTCCAACGCTGGGCGTCGAACTCGATGGCACGGGTGAAGCTGATCGGCAGCCGGACCCTGCACTGTTCGGGCCGCTGGTCATTGACGCCGAAGTGGCCGCGGTAGGCGCGGAAGCCGCCGATCTCGATCGGCGCCTCGGTCACCCGCTGCGCCTGGCCGTAGTCCTGGAGCACCGCGACCGACAACCTGACCTTCATGCCGTCGAAGTCAGCGGCGCCGTAGCAGCTCTTGACGTCCTTCTCGCCGCGCTCGACCGGCCCGGTCCGGAACGGAGCGAGCACACCGTTCCGAAGCGGCGCACACGGATCGACGGTCGCCGAGAACCGGGTCGCCTCGATGGCATGCCGGTCCTTGCCCAACCGGATGCCGGGCTGGCCCAGCAACTCGGGGGTGACCGACGACCCGCAGCCCACCGCACCAACCGCCGCCAAGATCAACATCGTGGTCAGGAAAACCCTCACGTCTCATAAAGAGGCGATCGCCTGCCCACGAGTTGCATGGTTGCCGGAGTTCTTCACAGATCACACACAATTCTGTTGTGGTTGAACCACTTCTGTCCGAATCGCGTCGAATCGAACTCTCCGGTCACAGCGTTTTGGTGACCTTCGCCAGGCCCCGCGGCCGGTCGGGGTCGCCGCCGCGGGCCAGCGCCAGCCCGAGCGCGAGCCGCTGAATCGGCAGGATCTCCAGCGCGGGCGCGAGTTCCTCGGCGCAGTCCGGCAGCGGGATGCACAGTTCGGCGGGCATCAGCCCGGCGGCCGAGCCCACCGCGCAGATCTCCGGGCCGCGGGCGCCGACAGCCTCCAGCACCTCCTGCATGGCGGTGCCACCGCGGCCGTTGCTGGTCACCGCCAGCACCGCGGTCTCGGCGTCCAGCGCGGCGATCGGGCCGTGCAGCAGGTCCGCGCCGCTGTAGGACCGCGCCGACAGGTAGCTGGTCTCCGCCAGCTTCAACGCCGCCTCGGCCGCGGTCGCCGAGGAGTAGCCGCGGCCGGTGGTCACCACCCGGCCCGCGAACCGGAACCGCTGCACGATCTCCTCCACCAACGGCGCCGATTCATCCAACGCGCGCCGCGCCAGGTCGGGCAGCGCGCGGGCGTCCTTGCCGTCGCCGCCGCGGATGGCGTCGATCAGCAGGTACAGCGCGACCAGCTGCGCGGAGTAGCTCTTGGTGGCGGCCACCGCCTGCTCGACCCCGGCGCCCAAATCGATGGACAGCTCGGCGGCGGTGTCCAGCGGCGAGCCGGGCACGTTGGTGACGGCCAGCGTCAGCGCACCCTGGTCGCGGGCGTTCTCGGTGACCCGCAGCAGATCCGGCGAGCCGCCGCTCTGGCTGACGGTCAGCACCAGCACATCGGTCAGGTCGGGCTTGGCGCCGTACAGCGTCGCGGTGGACGGCGAGACCAGGCCCGCGGGCAGCTCCAGCAGCACCTCGATCAGGTACTTGGCGTACAGCGCGGCGTGGTCGGAGGAACCCCGCGCGGTCAACAGCACGAACCGCGGCTTGCGCCGGACGATTCGCTGCGCCACCTCGCCGATCTCGGCCTGCCGCTCGAGCAGCTGGGCGAATACCCGGGGCTGCTCGTCGATCTCGTGCCTCATGTGCTGCCCCGGGTTCGGCATGTCGCTCCTACTCCCTGATGTGGCCTGCCAGCAGTTCCGCCGCGGCCCGCAGGCTCACCTGCGATCCGCCGTGGGTGTCGATCCGTGCCGCGGCTCCCAAGTCTGGCCCAGGGATGCCCGTTTCGACATGGATTAGGTCTAGACCAATTTTACCCAGAGACAGGACAAGATCGCGCACCCCGGAATGGCGATGGGCGTCACGCGTGACGGCGACAACCGGCCTGCCCGCCGCCTCCGCCGCCACTTCCTCGGCGGAGACGTTGGCGTCGACCCGCCGCACCACCGTGCCCGGTACCAGCCCGCTCAGGTGGACCCCAAGACCCCACGGCACCGGCCCGACGGCCACTGATGGCGCCACCTCGATGTCCAGCACCAGCGGCGGCCTCGACAGCCGCGGCGAGCCCCGCACGCGCAGCGCCCTGGCGGCCGCCGCCATGCCGAGCCCGGTGTCCACCTCGACCGGGTCGGCCACCATCGGCCCGCCGAGGCCACGGCAGCGCCCGGCCGCCTCCCGCAGTCGTTCCAGTGGAAGCTCACCCGATCCCACCGCGCGCACGATGGCGTCGACGAGGTCGGCGACATGGCCGGGGTCGGTGTGCGAGCCGCCGACGCACAGCGCGTCCGCACCCGCCAGCAGCGCCAGCACGGCGCCCTGGCCGATGCCAACGGTGCCTGCCACCGCGCCCATGTCCAGCGCGTCGGTGATCACCGCGCCGCCGAAGCCCAGTTCCTCGCGCAGCGCGCCCTCCACCGCGCGGGCATTCAGCGTCACCGGGTAGCTGCCCCACTCCCGGACCACCAGGTGCCCGGTCATCACCGCGGCCACCCCCGCCTCCACCGCGGCCCGGAACGGCACCAGTTCGGTATCGGTGAGTTCGGCCACCGTGCGCGGCAGCACGGGAAGTTCGTGGTGCGAGTCGGCGGTCGCGGCCCCGTGCCCCGGGAAGTGCTTGGCACAGGCGGCGACGCCGTGTGCCTGCAACCCGCGCACGAAAGCCGCGACCTGTCGTCCCGCGTTCACCGGGTCGCTGCCGAAGGAGCGCACCCCGATGATCGGGTCGTCGATGGTGAGCGTGAGGTCCGCGGACGGGGCCAGGTTCAGCGTGACCCCGCAGCCCGCGAGCCTGCGGCCGAGGGACTCGGCCACCCGCTCGGTCAGCGCGAGATCGTTCGCGACGCCCAGCGCGTAGTTGCCGGGCACCACCGAGCCGCGGGCGGCGTCGAGCCTGGTGACATCGCCGCCCTCCTCGTCGATGCCGATCACCACGTCCGGCCGTTCCGCGCGCAGCGTCGCCGTCAACTCGGCCACCTGGGCGTCGTCAACCACGTTGCGCCCGAACAACACCACCCCGCCGAGACCCTCGGCGACCGAGCGCCGCACCCAGTCCGGCGGGGTGGTGCCGTCGAATCCCGGCAGCAGCACCCCGGCCGCCAGTCGCGACAGGTCCGCGTCCGTTCCGCTCACTCTCGAGTCATCCCTTCACGGCACCGGCGGTGGCGCCGGACACCAGGTTCTTCTGCACGACCAGGAAGAAGACCAGCACCGGGATGGTGAACAGGGTGGACGCCGCCATGGTGCCTCCCCAGTCGGTGCCGAACGCGGTCTGGAACGAGGACAGCCAGACCGGCAGTGTCTGCTTGCTCTGATCTCCGGTGGTCAGCACCAGCGCCATCAGGAACTCGTTCCAGGCGGTGATGAACCCGAACACCGAGGTGGCCACGATGCCCGGCCCCAGCAGCGGCAGCGTCACCTTGCGGAACGCCTCGAATCGGCCGCAGCCGTCGACCATCGCGGATTCCTCCAGGTCCACCGGGATGCCGTGGACGAAGCCCCGCAGCGTCCACAGCGTGAACGGCAGCGTGGCCGCGAAGTACACCAGGATCACCGCCGGAAGCTGGTCGAGCAGCCCGAGGTCGCGCATCATCAAGTACATCGGGATCACCAGCACCTCGAACGGTGCCATCAACGCGATGAGCACCAGCAGCAGGAATCCCTTGCGCCCGCGGAACCTGAAGCGCGCCAGCGGCACCGCGGCGATCAGCCCGGCGACCAGCGAGCAGGCCACCGCCGTGAGCACCACGATGATGCTGTTCGATGCGTACTGGACGAACCCCGGCATGGACACCGCCCGGCCGTAGTGCTCCAGCGTGAAGCCGAACGGCACCAGGTCGTAGTCGGGCGACACGATCTGGATCGTCGGCTTGATCGAGCTGGCCACCATCCAGTAGGTGGGGAAGGCGAACAGCAGGGCGATCACCAGCGTGAGGCCGGTGAGCACGGTGCGTCGCAGCGATTTCACGTTCACAGCTCCACCTCCTGGGAACGCAGCAGCAGGCGGATGTACTGGGCCGTCACCGCGACCAGCACGATGATCATCAGCACCGCCACCGCGGAGGCGACGCCGAAGTCGCTGCTCGCGAAGCCGCGCAGGTATTGCAGCACCGGCAGGGTCGTGCTCTCCCCGTTCGGGCCGCCGCGCTTGGTCACCCAGACCTGGGTGAACAGCTTGAAGTCCCACAGCACCGACAAGAAGCCCACGATGAGCAGGATCGGCTTGAGCGAGGGCCAGGTGACCGTGCGGAACGCCTGCCATGGGCTAGCGCCGTCGATGCCCGCGGCCTCGTACAGGTCCCTGGGGATGCTGAGCAGCCCGGCGTAGAGCGTGAACGCGACGAACGGGATGGCCTGCCAGGCCACGTAGAGCACGATCACGGCCAGCGTCGAGGTTCCGCTGGCGAACCAGGAGTGGCCCGCGAAGTCCAGCCCGGCCAGCACCAGGGTCTTGTTGAGGATGCCGTACTGCTGGTCGAAGATCCACAGGAACACGGTGCCCGCCGCCACCCAGGGCGTCGCCCAGGCCAGCACCAGCGCGAGCTGGAGGATCAGCCGTGTCCACTTGGGGATCTGTCGCATGAGCAGGGCCAGCAGCAGCGCGACGCCGATGGTCACCACCACGCAGGCCGCGGTGAACACCAGCGTGCGGATGGTGGCCTGCACGAACTTCGGGTCCCGGAGCACGGTCAGGTAGTTGTCGATGCCGACGAAGATGACCTCGCCGCGGAACAGTTCGCCGAGGCCGAGCTTGCGGAAGCTGGTGATCACGACGTTGACGGCGGGATAGCCGATCAGCCACAGAATGGCGATCAGCGCCGGTGCCAGCATGAGGTAGGGAATCAGCTGGTTACCGACCTTGAAACGACTGCGCAGCGGCTTTTTGGCCGCGGCGTGGCGCGGCGCCGACGGGGGCTTCCCCGTCGGCGCCGCTGAGTTGACGGTCGCTGTCATCTGAAGTTTTCCGCTACTGCGACATCAACTGGGTGATGGTGTTGGAGGTGTCGGTCGTCGCCTGCTCGACGGTCTTCTGCCCGGTGAGCACCGCGGTGAGCATGTCCAGCAACGGGTTCTGGCCCTCCTCGATCGCCACCCACTTCGGGGTGACCGGCGTGCTCTTGCCGTTCTCGGCGGCCTTGGCCATCACGCTGAAGATCGGGTCCTGCTTGAGCGACTCCGACTCGCCGACACCGGGCACCCAGCCGGTCTTGGCGACCTGGTCCTGGTACTTGGCCTCGTTCAGGAGCTTGATCCACTCCTTGGCCTTGTCGGCGTTCTTGCTGCTCGCCGGGATCGACAGCACCGAGCCGCCGAGGAACACCGGAGCGCTCTTACCGGCGTCCTTGCTCGGAATCGGGAACGCGCCGAGCTTGTCCTTCAGGTCGGGCGCGGTCTTGAGGGCGCCGGTCGCCTCGTAGGGCATGCCGATGAACATGCCGACCTTGCCCTGGGCGAAGACATCGGCCTGCTTGGGCTCGGCCTCGGTGCCGTCCTTGGGCGCCTTGGTGCCCGACTGGTCGACAAGCTGCTTGTAGAACGACACGCCCGCCCTGGCCTGCGGGGTGTCCAGGACGCCCTTCCAGGTGCCGCCCTCCTGCTTGGCGATGTCACCGCCCTCGTCCCAGATGAAGGACGACAGCGCGTACCAGTACTGGCCGGGCATGTACAGCGCCTGGAACTGCGGGTCGGCCGCGTTGGCCGCCTTGAGCTTGTCGATGGCCGCCAGCCACTCCTGGCGGCTGGTCGGCGGCGCGGTGATGCCCGCCGCCTGGAACAGGTCCTTGCGGTAGATCACGAAGCGGTTGCCGCCGTAGAACGGGACGCCGAAGGTCTTGCCCTCGAAGGTGCCCGCCTCGGTCAGCGCCTGGTTCCACTTGGCCTTGCCAAGGTCCTCGGCCGAGCCGGTGAGGTCGGTCAGCGTGCCCGCGGAGGCGTACTTAGACGCGTGCGTGGAGCCAAGCTCCACGATGTCCGGCGGGTTGTTGCTGGCCAACGCTGCCGTCAGCTTGTTGCCGATGCCGGTCCACTGCTGGACCTCGTACTTGACCTTGACGCCGTGCTTGTCCTCGAACTCCTTGTTCAGCTGGTCGGTCAGCTCCTTGGGAGCGGAACCGGTCATCAACCAGACGGTCAGCTCCTTGCCGCCGCCGCTGCTCTCGGAACCCCCTCCGCAACCGGCAGCGGCCAGCACCATGGCGGTGGCCCCGACCACCAGCTTTGTCCAGCGCCTCACTCTCAACCCCATTTCTCACCCGGGCCTGTGGTTCCGGGCGGGTACGTCTGGCCACTCCAAAGTGGTGTAGACCAATGGTGGAAGGGTGGTCCGCGTCACTGGCACTGTCAAGGTCGTTGCCAAGCCGTTGCTAAAACGGATTCAGGTTTTCCGGGCTGGACACGGCCCGTGATCGCCTTGGAACCTGGCCCCGGTGCATCCTGGAGCGTTAAGGGGAGAATGTGGCCAGAGGAGGAGACGATGCTCGACACTGAGCCGGCTGATGTCGGCGGTGCGTTGCCGGTCAGGGCCGCGAAAGAACCCAAGTACTGGGGCCTGAAGCGCCACCTGCTGGACATGCTCCGCTCACTGCCGCCGGGATCGCCCATCCCGACCGAGCGCTCGCTCGCGTCGGAGTTCGACGTGTCCCGCACCACAGTCCGGCAGGCGCTGTCCGAACTGACGGTGGAGGGGCGACTGGTTCGCGTCCAGGGCAAGGGCACCTTCGCGGCCGCTCCCAAGGTGGCGCTGCGACTCCAGCTTTCGTCCTACACCGAGGACATGCGCGCCCAGGGCCGCCAGCCGACCTCACGGCTGCTGGAGGCCAGCGAACAGGCCTGCGAGGCCGAACTCGCCCGCAGGTTGGGCATCCGTCCCGGCGCCAGGGTGCTGCGGCTGCGGCGGCTGCGCCTTGCCGACGGCGAGCCGATGGCCATCGAGACCACGCACCTGCCGCTTGGCCGGTTCCGGGGGCTTCGCCGCTACATCGCGGCGGGCGGCTCGCTGTACCAGGTGCTGCGCGACCGGTTCGGCGTCGAACTCGGCCACGGCGAGGAGACGATAGAGACCGCATTGGCCACCCCGGAGGAAGCGGAATTGCTCGGCGCCGATGTCGGCATGCCGATGTTGCTGTTGTCTCGTCATTCCTTTGACGTGGAAGGCAAGCCGGTCGAATGGGTGCGAGCGGTCTACCGCGGAGATCGCTACAAGTTCGTGGCCAGCCTCAATCCACCTCGCGCGTGACCGATTTCCGGTATTGGGAAGGTATGCCGGGTTGGCGTGGTTGGGTCGCAAACTTCTCTTCTAAGCCATAACCCGCCTGTCCTCTTGCGATCTCCTATGACCAGGATGAGCTGGGGTTTCGAGGACTTACGATCGGCGGCAACAGTTTGCGACCTATGAGGGTTACGTTTCAATAAATCGCATCGTATGGTGAGACACGTCCTTCCGAGGACACCCGAGGGTGACGGCAAGTAATTGCGCGGTCACCCCCGACATCCGAAATAGACCCATGAGCACACCCCTGCCGTGCTCTACGGGTTCCCCCTGCATATGACGGATGGAGAAAACCATATGAGGCGAGTATCGAAGATCGCCGGTTCCATTGTTCTCGCGGCCAGTACGGCAACGGCCCTCGCGCTGCCGGCCACCGCGTCCGACACCATCGACAGCAGTTCGCTGAACGAGCTTGTCGCCTCCGCAGACATGATCCCCGCGCTCCAGCGCGACCTCGGCCTGACCGCCGAGCAGCTTCGGCACCGGCTGATCGACGAGCACAAGGCGTCGACCGCACAGGCCACGCTGGCCAAGGTGCTCGGCGCCGACTTCGGCGGCGCGTACTTCGACGCGGCCAAGGGCAAGCTCGTGGTCGGCGTCGTCGACACCGCCGACGAGGCCACCGTGCGCGAAGCAGGCGCGGAGCCCCGCAAGGTCGACTACAGCACCTCCGACCTGGATGCCGCGGTCGCCAAGCTGGACTCCAAGGCCCAGTCGGCGCCGCAGAGCGTGCCGAGCTGGTACGCCGACGTGGCCGCCAACCGCGTCGTGGTGCTCAACCACAAGGGCGCGGGCGACATCGCCAGGTCCTTCGTCGCCGCCAGCGGCGTGGACGCCGCCAAGGTGACGTTCACCGAGTCGGCCGAGCAGCCACGCACGTTCATCGACGTGATCGGCGGCAACGCCTACCGCATCGGTAGCTCGCGCTGCTCCATCGGCTTCTCGGTGGAGGGCGGCTTCGTCACCGCGGGCCACTGCGGACGCCAGGGTGCGGCCACCACCAGTCCGAGCGGCACCTTCGCCGGGTCCAGCTTCCCCGGCAACGACTACGCCTGGGTTCGGGTCGCCGCGGGCAACACCCCGCGTGGCCTGGTCAACCGGTACAACGGCAGCACCGTCTCGGTCGCCGGTTCGACCGATGCCGCGGTCGGCGCCTCGGTGTGCCGCTCCGGGTCCACCACCGGCTGGCACTGCGGCACCATCCAGGCCCGCAACGCCTCGGTGAGCTACCCGCAGGGCACCGTGTCCGGCCTGATCCGCACCAACGTCTGCGCCGAGCCTGGTGACTCCGGCGGCTCGCTGCTCGCCGGTTCGCAGGCCCAGGGCATGACCTCCGGTGGTTCCGGCAACTGCTCCAGCGGCGGCACCACCTTCTTCCAGCCGGTCAACGAGGCGCTTCAGGTCTACAACCTGCGTCTGATCACCGGCGGCTGACGCTTCAACGCCGCACCGGCGGGCACTCACCCAACCCGGGTGGGTGCCCGCCGCAGCGTCTGGGCGATGCGCCGCGCGACGTCCTCTGGGTGCTCGGCCTCGGTCAGCACCCGCACCACCACGATCCGGTCAGCGCCCGCGGCGATCACCTCGTCCAACCGGTCCTCGTCGATCCCGCCGATGGCGAACCACGGCCGCTCGGTGCCCTGCGCCACGGTGTGCCGCACCAGGTCCAGCCCCGGCGCCGAACGGCCCGGCTTGGTGGGCGTCGGCCACACCGGACCGGTGCAGAAGTAGTCCACCCCCGGCTCCGCCGCGGCCGCGTCGGCCTGCGCGGCGTCGTGCGTCGAGCGGCCGATGGCGATCTCCTCGCCCGCGATTCGGCGGGCAAGCGGCACCGGCAGGTCGTCCTGACCGAGGTGCAGCACATCGGCCCCGGCCGCCACCGCGATATCGGCCCGGTCGTTCACCGCCAGCAGCGCACCGTGCCGCGCGCAGGCCTCGGCCATGATCTCCAGCGCGGCAAGCTCCTGCCTGGCCTCCAGCGGACCGTCCGGCCCCTTGTCCCGAAGCTGGATGATGTCCACGCCGCCCGCCAGCACGGCGTCGACGAACTCGGCGAGGTCGCCCTCCCGGCGGCGGGCGCCCGTGCACAGATAGAGCCGGGCATCGGCCAGCCTGGTTCGAATCCGCTCCCCGCTGAGTCCGGGC
This sequence comes from Actinorectispora metalli, assembly GCF_056323685.1. Classification (NCBI taxonomy): domain Bacteria; kingdom Bacillati; phylum Actinomycetota; class Actinomycetes; order Pseudonocardiales; family Pseudonocardiaceae; genus Actinorectispora; species Actinorectispora metalli. The sequence continues at coordinate 1,881,063 of NZ_JBREYE010000001.1, read as the reverse complement.
ATGACCTTCCCTTCACACGACGCTGTTGGCGGCAAATGTAGCCGGCCGGCGCCGGTGCGCGGGGTCACAGGCCTGCACTCGGCGGGTCCGCTGGGTTACGGTGGAGGGGAAGCGGCCGTGGAGTGGCCGCAGGGTCCGCACGGGAGTCCGGAATGGACCGGGCTGAGAGGGGGTCTGCCGACCCCGACCGTCGAACCTGATCCGGGTCATGCCGGCGCAGGGAGCGTGGTGGTCGATCGTGTGTAGTCAGCATGTCGTGGTCGTCGGTGGCGGCGTCATCGGGCTGTCCGTCGCCTGGCGCACGGCGCGGGCGGGGCATCCCACCACCGTCGTGGACCCCGATGAATCCGGAAGCTCGTCCTGGGTGGCGGGCGGCATGCTCGCCCCGGTCACCGAGGCCTGGCACGGCGAGGAGGAACTGCTCGACCTCGGCCTGGCCGCCGTGCGGTGCTGGCCCTCCTTCGCCGAGGAACTCGCCGCCGAGGGCGCCGATCCCGGCTTGCGCACCGACGGCACGCTGGTCGTCGCGGGCGATCCCGCCGACCGCGCCGAACTGGACCGGCACGCCGAGTTCCTGGCCCGCCTCGGCCGTGACGTGGAACGCCTCACGCCGCGCCAACTGCGCGCCGTGGAACCCGGTATCGGCCCCGCCGTGCGCGGCGGGCTGTCCGTGCCCGGCGACTTCTCCGTGGACAACCGCGCCCTGCTGGCGGCCCTGCGCCGGGCCTGCGAACGCAACGGCGTGACGCTGATCGGCGAACCCGCCGAGCAGGTCACGGCGGGTTCGGTGCGGCTGTCCGGGCGGGAATTGCGCTGCGACACGGCGGTGATCGCCGCCGGTGTCGGCAGCGCCGCGCTGCATCCGGCGTTGGCGGCGGTGATCCGTCCGGTGAAGGGCGAGATCCTGCGGCTGGAGCGCACCAGATACTCGGTGCCGCCGCCCCGCCGCACGGTCCGCGCGCTGGTGGAAGGCCGCCCGATCTACCTGGTGCCACGCGGGGAACACGGCGTGGTGCTCGGCGCCACCTCGCAGGAACGCGGCTTCGACACCGCCGTCACCGTGGCAGGCGTGCGTGATCTGCTGCTCGGCGCCGAGCACGTGATGCCCGGCCTCGCCGAGTTCGCCATCGCCGAAAGCGTGGCAGGGCTGCGTCCCGGCAGCAGGGACAACCTGCCGGTGATCGGCCAACTGGAGCCGGGCCTGCTGGTGGCCACCGGCCACTACCGCAACGGCATTCTGCTCGCCCCGGTCACCGCCGACGCCGTGCTCGGCCTGCTCACCGGCGAGCCGGTGGCCGCGGCCGAGGCGGCAGGCCCCGAAAGGTTCACTGTGGAGGTTTCGGACTGATGTGGATACGGCTCAACGGTTCCCGCCGCGAGGTCGCGCCGGGCATCACGCTGGCACAGGTGCTGGCCGAGATCGGCGTGCCCGCCTCGGGGGTGGCCGTCGCGGTGAACGACGAGCTTGTGCCGCGGGCGGACTGGCCGTCCACCCCGGTGACCGATGACGCCGTGGTCGAAGTGCTGACCGCCGTGCAGGGAGGCTGACATGCTGGACGACCCACTGCTGATCGCCGACCGCAAGTTCGGCTCCCGCCTGATCATGGGCACCGGGGGAGCGGCGAACCTGTCCATTCTGGAGCGTGCGCTGGTCGCATCGGGCACCGAGCTGACCACCGTGGCCATGCGGCGCATGGACGCCGAGGGCGGCACCGGCGTACTGGACCTGTTGCGGCGTTTGAACGTCGAGACGCTGCCCAACACCGCGGGCTGTCGCACCGCCGCCGAGGCCGTGCTCACCGCCCGCCTGGCCAGGGAGGCGCTGGAGACCTCCTGGGTGAAGCTGGAGGTGGTCGCCGACGACCGCACCCTGCTGCCCGACCCGGTCGAACTGCTCGACGCCGCTGACCAGCTGGTGGCCGACGGCTTCACGGTGCTGGCCTACACCAACGACGACCCGGTGCTCGCGCTGCGGCTGGAGGAGATCGGCTGCGCCGCGGTGATGCCGCTGGGCTCACCGATCGGCACCGGCCTGGGCATCCGCAACCCGCACAACATCGAGCTCATCGTGGCCAGGGCGGGTGTGCCGATCGTGTTGGACGCGGGCCTCGGCACCGCATCGGACGCGGCGCTGGCCATGGAACTGGGCTGTGACGCCGTCCTGCTGGCCACCGCCGTGACCAGGGCGGAGGACCCGGAGCGGATGGCGACTGCCATGCGCCACGCCGTGATCGGTGGACGGCTGGCCAAGCTCGCCGGGCGGATTCCCAAGCGGTACTGGGCGCAGGCCTCAAGCCCGTCGCGGGACTGACCCGCACGGCGATTCGGAGTGGGTGGCCGCGCTCGGCCGTTGTGATGCGGCCACCCATCTGGACTGGTGCTCGCGATTCGCCGTCTGGCGCAGGGCTAGAGCTTCCACTCCTGCCGCTTCTCGGGCCAGAAGAGGTAGGAGACGAGAATCAGCCCCCAGATGGTCAGCGGCCACACCGGCCAGAAGAAGCGCAGGTCCCCGCTGGTGATCGACTGGATGGCCCAGATCGTGATCATGATGAAGGCGCCGCCGAGCCAGTAGCTCCACTCGTTGCGCCACTCCAGCCGCTCCCTGGCCTTGGTCTCGGCCTTGACCCGCTCCGCCGACACCGGCAGATCCTCGGTCAACGGCACCAGTTCCCGCCGCGTGGTGGCTTGCAGCGCCAACTGCAACCGCCGGTCGTACTCGGTGACATCCAGGCTGCCCTCGGCGAACCCTTCTTGCAGCCGCTCCACCACGCCTTGCCGGTCGGCGTCGGACGCCCGCACCTCGGCCTTGCTCATCTTCCACCCCCACCTAGTTTGCAACACGACTGTATCAAATAAAGCCTGGCGCGCAGAAGTCCCTTCCGAGGTACCCACGGCGGGACTTCCGCGCACCAGGTTCGGCGGATCAGACGCGGACGGCGTCCTCGCGTTCCGACCGCAGCGCCGCGACCTGCTCCTTCAACTCGCGCAACTCGGTGAGCACCGCCTGGTGGTTGGCGTTTTCGAAGGCGAGTTCGTCGGCCTGCCGCTCGTCGGCCAACTGGGACTCCATGGCACTCACCACCACCGCGATGAACAGGTTCAGCACGATGAACGTGCACACCAGTATGTAGACCACGAAGAAGATCCAGGCCCAGGGCTGGACCACCATCAGGCTTTCCGCCGTCTCCGCCCAGCCTTCACCGGTCATCACCTGGAACAGCGTGAACAGCGAGGTGCCGAGGCCACCGAACTGCTCGGGAGCCGCGGCGCCGAACAGCTTCGTCGCGATCACCGCGGACAGGTAGATCACCAACCCCAGCAGCGCGATGATCGAACTCATCCCAGGCACGGCGGTGAGCAGGGCCGTGACCACCCGGCGCATGCTGGGAATCGCCGACACCAGCCGCAGCGAGCGCAGCACCCGCAGCGAGCGCAGCACGCTGAACGCGCTGCTCGTCGGTGCCACCGCGATGCCGATGATGACCAGGTCGAACCAGTTCCACGGATCATGCAGGAAGCGCAAACCGTGCGCGTAGAACCGCACTGCCAACTCGATGACGAAGATCGCCAGCGCCAGCCGGTCCACCACGTCGAGCAGCCCGCCGTGCCGGGCCACCAGCGTCGGCGAGGTTTCCAGACCGAGCGCGATGGCGTTGACGACGATGACGCCGATGATGAAGTTCTGGAAGCGGGCGGAGTCCACCAAGGCGCGAAGCCGAGCACGAGACCACATGTGCGCAGACTTTTTCAGACGGATTCCCCGCTGACGCGCCAAAACGACGACACCGGCCCCACACCTGACCCCAACGGGTAGGCCGCTGCCACCGCTCGGGTGACATACCGTTTCCCGAACTGCACCGCGTCAGGTACCGAGGCGCCCTGCGCGAGCGCCGAGGTGATCGACGAGGCCATGGTGTCCCCGCCGCCGTGAGTGTGCGGTGTGACATACCGCGGTCCCGGCAGTTCGATGAAGTCGGCGCCGTCGTAGAGCACATCGACGCACTCCGGGTCGGTGTGCAGGTGCCCGCCCTTGACCAGCACCCACTCCGGGCCCAGCGCGTGCAGCGCCTTCGCCGCTTCCCGCTGCGATGACCGGGAATCCACCGTCACGTCCACCAGCAGCCGCACCTCGTCCAGGTTCGGCGTCACCAGCGTGGCCCGCGCGAACAGCTTGCGCAGCGCCGTCATGGCGTCCTCGTGCAGCAGCGGATCACCGTGCATGGACGCGGCAACGGGATCGACCACGAACGGCACCGAACCCCGCCGCCCGATGCCCACCCGGTCGCAGGCGTCCCCGATGGCCTCGATGATCGCCGCCGAGGCCAGCATGCCGGTCTTCGCGGCGTTCACCCCGATATCGCCCGCCACCGACTCGATCTGCGCCGCGACGGTCTCCGGCGGGATCTCCACGAAACCGCTGACGCCCACCGAGTTCTGCACGGTGACCGCGGTGATGGCGGTCATGCCGTGCACGCCGCAGGCCAGGAACGTGCGCAGATCGGCCTGTAGGCCCGCGCCGCCACCGGAATCGGAACCGGCGATGGTCAACGCCCGCACCGGAGTGACCCCCGGTGCGGGCAGCGAAAGCTCGAACATCAGTCCGCCATCGGCAGGTAGACCTTGTTGCCTTGCGCGGAGAACTCCTCCGACTTCTCGGCCATCCCGGCCTCGATCGCCTCGACGCTGTCCAGACCGCGTGCGGCCGCGTAGTCCCGGATGTCCTGCGTGATCTTCATCGAGCAGAACTTGGGCCCGCACATCGAGCAGAAGTGCGCGGTCTTCGCGGGTTCGGCGGGCAGCGTCTCGTCGTGGTAGGCCCGCGCGGTGTCGGGGTCCAGCGACAGGTTGAACTGGTCGGTCCAGCGGAACTCGAAGCGCGCCTTGGACAACGCGTCGTCGCGCTCCTGCGCCCGGGGGTGGCCCTTGGCCAGGTCCGCCGAGTGCGCCGCGATCTTGTACGCGATCACGCCCTGCTTCACATCGTCCCGGTTGGGCAGACCCAGGTGCTCCTTGGGCGTGACGTAGCAGAGCATCGCGGTGCCCGCCTGCGCGATGATCGCCGCGCCGATGGCCGAGGTGATGTGGTCGTAAGCAGGCGCGATGTCGGTGGCCAGCGGGCCGAGGGTGTAGAACGGCGCCTCGCCGCACAACTCCTCTTCCATCGCCACGTTCTCCACGATCTTGTGCATCGGCACGTGGCCGGGGCCCTCGATCATCACCTGCACGTCGTGGCCGCGGGCGATGTGCGTCAACTCGCCCAGCGTGCGCAACTCGGCGAACTGCGCCTCGTCGTTGGCGTCCGCGATGGAACCCGGCCGCAGCCCGTCACCGAGGGAGAACGTCACGTCGTAGCGCCGCAGGATCTCGCAAAGCTCCTCGAAGTTGGTGTAGAGGAAGCTCTCCTTGTGGTGCGCAAGGCACCAGGCGGCCATGATCGACCCGCCGCGGGAGACGATGCCGGTGACGCGTTTCGCGGTCAGCGGCACATAGCGCAGCAGCACGCCCGCGTGCACCGTCATGTAGTCGACGCCCTGCTCGCACTGCTCGATGATGGTGTCCCGGTAGACCTCCCAGGACAGCTTCGCCGGATCGCCGTTGACCTTCTCCAGCGCCTGGTAGATCGGCACCGTTCCGACCGGAACCGGCGAGTTGCGCAGAATCCACTCGCGGGTCTCGTGGATGCGCTTGCCGGTGGACAGGTCCATGATCGTGTCGGCACCCCAGCGGATGCCCCACACCATCTTCTCCACCTCTTCCTCGATGGAGGAGGTGACTGCGGAGTTGCCCAGGTTGGCGTTGATCTTCACGCAGAACTTCTTGCCGATGATCATCGGCTCGATCTCGGGGTGGTTCCGGTTGGCGCAGATCACGGCCCGCCCGATGGCCACCTCGCTGCGCACGAACTCCGGGTCCATGCCCTCGCGGGCGGCGATGTACTCCATCTCCTTGGTGATGATCCCGGCCTTGGCGTAGGTGAGCTGGGTCACCGAGCCTTTGATCGGCTCCCGCTCGTCGATCCACGGCTGCCGCAGCTTCGGCAGGCCGCTCTGCACGTCGATGGTCACGGCGTCGTCGGTGTAGGGGCCGGAGGTGTCGTACAGATCGAGGTGCTCACCGTTGGTCAGCTCCACCCGCCGCTGCGGAATCCGCAGGCCGGAAGGGGTGTCAACGTAGATCTTGCGTGACCCGCTGATGGGGCCGGTGGTGACGCTGGGCGTGATGGAGCGATCGGCAAGAGCCGTCATGGAGTTCCCTTCCCTACGCCGGCATTACCCGGACAGGTTCCTTCGGTCGGCGGCCCCGGTTACCCAGCCGCCCTCTCAGCCCGCTGTAGGTGCGAGCTCCCGTGGTCTGCAGTTGTCTTCAGGCGAGGCTAATGCCCGGCGTGCCATCGCGCCACCGTGCGGGAAGACACCACGTCCGGCAGGCGTTGTGCACGGCGAGGGAAAGGGGGACGGCGATGTCGGCAGAGGTGCTGCGTTATTCGGCCTTCACGGTGGCGGGCGAGGGCGGCAACGGCGCGGGCGTCGTCCCGGACGCCGAGGGCATGTCACCGGAGCGCATGCGCGCGCTCGCGGCCGAACTCGGCTACTCGGAGACGGCGTTCCTGTTCCCCACCGGCAAGGCCCGCGACTACCGCATCCGCTACTTCAGCGCGGCGGCGGAGGTCAGCTTCTGCGGCCACGCCACGGTGGCCGCCGCGGTCGCGCTCGCCGACCGGGACGGCCCCGGCGACATCCTGCTGCACACCGGCCAGGGCGAGGTGCCCGTCAGCACCACGCGCGGCGAGGACGGCCTGGTGCGCGCCACCCTGACCAGCGTCCCCACCCGCAGCCGCCCAGCGGGGCGCGCCGAACTGCTGGCCACCCTGGACCTGCTGGGCTGGCGGGAGGACGAACTGGACCCCGACCTGCCCTCGCATGTGGCCTACGCGGGCGCCGAGCACCTCGTGCTCGCCGCGCGGACTCGGGCGCGACTGTCCGAACTGGACTACGACTTCGACGGCCTGCGCGACCTGATGGAACGAGCGGGCTGGACCACGCTGCAACTGGTGTGGCGGGCCGATGAGACCACCTTCCACGTGCGCGACCCGTTCCCGGTCGGCGGCGTGGTCGAGGACCCCGCGACCGGTGCCGCCGCCGCGGCGTTCGGTGGCTACCTGCGTTCGTTGGAGCGGATCACCAAGCCCACCAGGCTGGTGCTGCACCAAGGCGAGGACATGGGCAGCCCCAGCGAACTCCTGGTGGATGTCGACCCCGCCGACGAGCGAGTGCGGGTGACCGGGACGGCGACGCGCCTCTAGTCCTAATCCCGGAACGGGTCTGGTGCGGTGGCCCGGGTCGCAGGTCGGCCGCGCACAGCCGGTTTGGAGGCGGCTCTAGTCGTCCTCGTCCTCATCCCGGAACGGGTCAGGTGCGGTGGCCGGGTCCCAGCTCAGGCCGGGCACGCCCCACTCGTTGGCCTTGACGGCGCGGCGGGCCTCCCGCTTGTTGCGGCCGATCAGTCGGTCCAGGTAGAGCAGCCCGTCGAGGTGGTCGGTCTCATGCTGGAGGCAGCGGGCGAAGAACCCGGTGCCCTCCACGGTGATCGGCGTGCCGTCCGGGTCCACCCCGGTCACCTTGGCCCAGTTCGCCCGCCCGGTCGGGAACGCCTCACCCGGCACCGAGAGGCAGCCCTCGAAATCGTCCACCGGGTCCGGCATGCCCTCGGGCACCTCCGAGGTCTCCAGCACGGGATTCACCACCACACCCCGGAAACGATTGCCGCCGTCATCGGGGCAGTCGTAGACGAACAACCGCAGGTCGACGCCGATCTGGTTGGCAGCGAGCCCAACTCCGTTGGCCGCACCCATTGTCTCGAACATGTCTTCGACTAGACTCTTGAGCTCTGCGTCGAAGTTCTCGACCGGCCGGGTGGGGTTGTGCAACACCGGATCGCCCACGATCCGGATGGGGTGAATCGCCATGCGACCACCTTAACGACGGCAGACCGGCGGGTCCGCCGCGCAATCGCCAGTTGCGCTTCGGAGTGTCCCCCGACCGTGGTTGAATGTCCGAATGAGGTCGCGCGGCAAGCGCCCCGGCCTCCCGAGCGCACAACGCTGCGATGCGAGGAAGTCCGATGGACCATGCGGAGTCGTTGGTCCCGGTTGAGCAGCAACAACAGCCAACCGGCCTGACCGATCGCGATCTCGCCATCCTCGCGTTCGAGAAGCAGTGGTGGAAGTACGCGGGCACGAAGGAACAAGCCATTCGGGAGATCTTCGGCCTGTCGGCGACGCGCTACTACCAGGTTCTCAATAGGCTGATCGACAACGAGGCCGCCCTCCGGTTCGACCCTATGCTGATCAAGCGTCTGCGCAGGGTCCGAGTCGGAAAGAAGCGGACGCGCGTAGCCAAAAGGCTGGGCTTCGAGCTCAGCTAAGCGAGCGCCGAAAGGTCAGCCATGAGCTCCGTCGATCCCTCCAACCAGTACCGACCGCTGCGCATCGCAGGCGTCATCCTGTTGGGGCTGGCCGCGGTGTCCCTTGTGCTTGGCCTGGTCTCGCTGACCGGCGGCGGCTCCGGCGACGGCAACTCCGCCCAGCCCCCCGGCGACTCGGCCGCCACCAGCACCACCCAGACCTCTCATGGCGAGACCACCACCTGGTCGCTGCCGGTGCCCAGTTCGCTGTTCACCACGACCACAACCCCGCCGCCCGTCACCACGACGCCCCCGCCGGACCCCAACCAGCCCGGCGGCCCGAACGGCCCCGGCGACGGCACGGTCCCCGCGGCCCAGAACGTCCAGGTGCGCGTCTACAACAACAGCACCATCAAGGGCCTCGCCGCCCGCGCCGCCAGCGACCTCTCCGGCGCGGGCTGGCAGGTCGTCGAAACCGGCAACTACTCCGCGGGCCGAATCCCCACCACCACGGTCTACTTCCGCCCCGGCACCGAAGAACAGGCCGCCGCGCAGACCCTGGCCACCAACTTCAACATGCGCGCCGAACCCCGCTTCGACGGCATCGCGGGCTCCAGCCCCGGCCTGATCATCATCGTCACCAACGACTACCGCGGCCCCGCCGGTAAAAACTAGCCCCGGATTCGGCAGCGAAAACTCCCCCGTCATACGCCTTGCCGGGGGAGTTTGGTTCGCAGGCCCGCCAATCTTTCAAGGCGAAGACACCGAACCACGTCCACTGAGGACAGCCCGAGCTACCGGTTGTCGCGGCGGTCCGACTTGCGTAGGCCGAGGCTGCGCCAGTTTTGGCGCCAGGGGCGGTCGGGGTGGGGGCGGCCGTGGCCATTGCGGCGGGGGAGGCGGACCGCCTTCATCTTGATCGCCGCGCCCGCGACCCGGCGGCGCAGCGGGGGGCGCAGGCCGAGGCGGCGGTGGCTGCGGCGGATGGCACGGCGCTCGCGCGGCGGCACGTCCCACGCCTCGGGGTGGCGGGCCAGCCAGCGGTAGCGGTGCGCCGCGTAGGGCAGGTGAGCCAGGTACAGCACCATCGCCACGGCCAGCGCGGCGAACGGGAAGATCACGATGGCGGAGGCGATCAGGGCCACCGCGATCAGCAGGGGCGCCACCGCGCCGGGGGGCGCCGACACCTTCTTCACCGACAGCGTCGGGATGCGGCTGATGGCCAGCGCCGCGACGGCCACCGTCCACGCCGCGACCGCGGGCAGGGTGCTCCACCAGCCCTCGCCGACCTCCAGCACGACCACCAGCGGCAGCAGCGCCAGCAGCGCGCCCGCCGGGGCGGGCACGCCGACGAAGAACTCTTTGGTGAACGGCGGCTGGTCGACGTCCTCCAGCAGCGTGTTGAACCGGGCCAGCCGCAGCACCATGCACACCACGAACAGCAGCGCCACCAGCCAGCCGACGCGGTGCTCGTCAAGCTGCCATGAGTAGAGGACCAGCGCGGGCGCGACGCCGAAGGACACCGCGTCGGCCAGCGAGTCCAACTCGGCGCCGATCTTGCTGGTGGCGTCGAGCATGCGGGCCAGCCGCCCGTCCAGGCCGTCCAGGATCGCGGCGATGCCGATGGCGGCCACCGCGCCCATGTGGTTGCCCGCCAGCATCAACTGGACCGACGATAGCCCGGCGCACAGCGCCAGCACCGTGATCGCATTGGGCAGCAGGCGGACGCCGGGGGCGTTGCGGGCGTGCATCAGACGGTGGCCGAGGGAAGCTCGGCCAGCACCGTCTCACCGCCGATGGTGCGCTGGCCCGGCTCGACCAGCACCCGGCTGCCCGCGGGCAGGTAGACGTCCACCCGGGAGCCGAAGCGGATCAGCCCGTAGGTCTGGCCAGCGGCGACCTTCTCGCCCGCCGTGATCGAGCAGACGATCCGCCGCGCGACCAGCCCGGCGATCTGCACGACGGCAAGCTGGTGGCCGTCCACCGAGGTGATCAGCACCGAGTTGCGCTCGTTGTCCTCGCTGGCCTTGTCCAGGTCGGCGGAGAGGAACTTGCCGGGGCGGTAGGACACTTCGTCGACCAGTCCTGCCACCGGAATCCGCTGCACGTGCACGTCGAACACCGAGAGGAACACGCTGACGCGGATCATCTCCCGGTCCTGGGGCAGGCCGAGTTCGGCGGGCGGCACGGCCGGGAGGACCTGCGACACCATGCCGTCGGCTGCCGCGACCGCGACGCCGGGACGGCTGGGGGTGGTGCGCTTGGGCTCGCGGAAGAACCAGGCGACCCAGGCGGTGAGCACGAAGCCGATCGCGCCGAGCCTGCGGGAGAAGCGCCGCAGCAGCAGCGACAGCGCGGCGGCGCCGACGACGAAGGGGATTCCTGCCTTGTTCATCGGCGGCACCGTGTCGCGGATGAGCTCGAGCAGGTGGTTGGGGCCAGAAGGACGTGACGCGGACATCGTTCTCCGTGCGTGCTCCGGGATTGGCCCCTCACCGTACGCCGCCGGAAAAAGCGAGTCGGGACCGGTGCCCCGAGCGCACCGGTCCCGACCCGGGACCGTCGGGCGCGCGTGACGCGCCCAGTCGGTCCTCCCCGTTACGGGCTCATGTGTCCCCCGACGACTCACGATCCCGTGTCGACGATGAGACGCCGTTGGGGGCGACTCATCACGTGGTTCCGAGTGTAATTCCTGTCACAGGCCGTGAACAGGTCTGAGCGATGAGTGGTTGGTCACAATAGGTCACAACTCGCGGGCACTGTGTCACTGGACCACGTCCAATTGCCCGAAGTGTCATGATTCTGGTGCCCAAAAAGAGACTATCGGGTGTATCGCGCGCACGACCAATGGGGCTGACGCGCCTAACCGAACAACACATCCAACCGGCGGCCGGTCGCGCAGAGTGGACACTTCTCCGGTGGCCAGATGCGGCTGTCCAGCCGACCCGCCGCCTCCAGAGGCAGCCGCTGGGAGGCCGCCCACGGCGCCGCGGTGTCGCCGAGGACGAATAACGCGCCCACCGCCACCGGCACCGCGTTGCCCGCCCGCAGCGCCGCCACCGTCGCCCTGGTCGCCGAGCCCGCGCTGATCACGTCGTCGACCACCGCGGTCCGCTTGCCCAGCGTCGGCAGCACCTGCGGCACGGTGTACCGCGTCGCGTACAGGCCCGGCCGGGTCTCCTGCCGCTTGCTGAAGAAGAACTCCACGTCCAGTTCGATGGCCAGCTGCTGGGCGACGAACGCGCCGCCGAGCAGCGGACCGCAGACCGCGTCCAGCCGGTGCTCGGCCAGCCGCTCCGCCAGCGTCCTGATCAGCGGTTGCAGCGCGCGCGGGCGCAGGAACAACGCGTCGAGCTCCAGCCAGAGCTCGCCGTGGTGCCCCGACTCCAGCTGGAAATGCCCGCGCCGCGCGGGGATCAACGTCGTCGGGTCCATCAGTCCCGCGTCCGGAACAGGGTGACCTCCGCGCCTTCTGGCAGGTCGGTGACCTCCTCCGGGATTTCCAGCAGGCAGTTCGACGCCGCCAGCGCCGCGAGCAGGTGCGAGCCCTGCCCGCCGACGGGCGTGACCGTGCCCAGCGCGGGATCGTGGTTGGCCCGCCGGTACTGCCGCCGCCCGGCGGGTGCCCGCAGTTCCTCGGTCAGCACCGCGGTCAACCTCGGCCGTTCCGGCTGCGGATATCCGGCGGCGGCCCGCAGCGCGGGCCGCACGAACACCTCGAAGGACACCAGCGCGCTCACCGGGTTGCCCGGCAGCGCCACGAACGGAACGCTGCCCTGGTACACCCCGGCGCCCTGCGGCATACCGGGCTGCATGGCGACCTTGGTGAACTCGACGCCGGTCCCCGCCAGCGCCTCCTTCACCACCTCGTAGGCCCCCGCGCTGACCCCGCCGGAGGTCATCACGAGGTCGACGGAGTCAAGGTGCGGCGCCAGCGCGGCGTGGAAGGCGTCGGTGTCGTCCGGCACGAAGCGCAGCAGCCGCGCCTCGCCGCCCGCCTGCGTCACGGCGGCGGCCAGCATCACGCCGTTGGACTCATAGATCTGGCCGGGTTGCAGTCGACGGCCCTGCTCCACCAGTTCGGAGCCGGTCGACAGCACCAGCACCCGAGGCGCCTTGCGCACGGTGAGCTCGCCTGCGCCGACCGCCGCGGCCAGCCCAAGCTGGGAGGCGTCCAGCACGCAGCCCGCGGTGAGCACCCGCTGGCCCGCGGAGACGTCCTCGCCCGCGCGCCGGATGTTGGCGCCGAGCCGCACCGGCTCGTACACCAGCACCTCGCCGGTCCCGCCGTCGGTGTATTCCACCTGGACCACGGCGTCGGCACCGGAGGGCACCTGGGCGCCGGTCATGATCCGGTGCACCGTGCCGGGCAGCAGCGGCGGGATGTCGAGTCTGCCCGCCGGGATGTCCTCGGCCACCGTGAGCGTCACCGGCTCATCGTCGGTGGCGCCGGTGAGGTCGACGGCACGCACGGCATAGCCGTCCATCGCGGAGTTGTTGAACGGCGGCAGCGGGATCGTCGAGACGACGTCCGCCGCCAGCACTCTGCCGAGGCATTCGCCCAGCGGGCGGCTCTCGGACGCCGTCGGGGTCAGCAGGGAGCGCACCCGCTCCAGGTGCTGCTCGACGCTGACCCGGCGACCGGTCGAGTTCTTCTTCCGCACGTGCCGTTGTGCTCCCACAGCCCCTATCCCACCAGATGTCTCGCCGCCTCCGTGCCACACTGCGTTCATCGACCGATTGGTCGCCGAGTTGTTGTTGTCACGTAGCCGTTAACGATCTTCGTACCGCTGTGAGGAGACCGCAGTGCAGGTTCGCACCCGTCACACTCCTTCCTTCGGGGTCGCGCGGTTGCTGCTGGCGCCGGGGGAGCAGGTTCTCGTGGACAGCGGCGCCATGCTGGCCACCAGTTACGGCGTCGCGGTGGAGAACAAGCTGCGGGACGGTTTCCTGAAAGCACTTGCCAAAGCGGTGATTTCCGGCGAGCCGAAACAGGTCGCCTCCTTCACCGCGCCGCCGGAGGGCGGCTGGGTCGATGTCACAGCCAATCTGCCGGGTGATCTTCATGTGCTGGAGCTGGCGGGCGTCCAGAACTGGTGTGTAACGAAAGGATCATGGCTCGCCTCGTCGGCGACGGTGGTCTTGGACACCCAGTGGGCCGGGTTTCGCAACCTGTTCGGCGGTGAAGGCGGTTTCCTGGTGCACGCGGGCGGCCAAGGCGCGTTGGTGCTGTCGTGTTACGGCGCATTGGACCTGGTCACGCTGAGTCCCGGCGAGCTGGTGACGGTCAACACAGGACATGTCGTGGCATATACCGACACCGTCCACACCCGTCTTCGCACGGTCAGTCACGGAACTGCGCAATCGATCAAGAACGGTGCTGGCCTGGTATTCGATTTCGCGGGCCCCGGACAGGTATTGACACAAACTCGTAACCCAAGATCGCTGGTGGCGTGGATGCAGACCAACTGGGTTGCATCGCGAAGTTGAGTTTCCGTGTTAACAACGGACTAATCGGCACTACTCCACTCGGATTTAACCCCCTTCCGGTCACGGAGAGTTCGGGTAGCGTGGCGGTGCGCATTTGGCGCTGTGGCGCTATGAACCGAACGAGGAGGATGCCGTGGCGGTCGGCACGGTCAAGTGGTTCAACTCCGAAAAGGGCTATGGCTTCATCGCCCAGGACGGCGGCCCCGATGTCTTCGTGCATTACTCGGCTATCCAGATGGAGGGCTTTCGCACACTGGCGGAAGGGGATCGGGTCCAGTTCGAGGTGAAGGCGGGCAGAGACGGCCGCAACCAGGCCGACGCCGTCCAGAAGGTCTAGGCACCCCGCATCGTCAGGTGCACAGCGGATCCAAAGCTTCGAACCGCATCGTGGCGGTCTTGTCCCAGGGGAGTGTGCGGGCAGGGCCGCCATAGTCTTTTTGACAGCGAATCAGCCGAACCGCCCGCACGGCGAATTGCGCGGGCGTTAGGCTGCGGGACGTGTCGGAAGACCTGACCGGACGCCGCCTTGGCCACTACCGAATCGATCGTGTGCTGGGCCGCGGCGGTATGAGCGTGATGTACCGAGCCACCGACGTCCGGCTGGGGCGCAAGGTCGCGCTCAAGGTCATCGCCGAGCACATCACCGAGGACCCGGAGTTCCGCGAGCGGTTTGTCGACGAGGCACGCAACACCTCGGCCATCGACCACGCGCATGTGGTGCCGCTCTACGACTTCGGCGAGGTCGACGGGCTGCTCTACATCGCGATGCGGCTGGTGGACGGTTCGGATCTGGCGGGTCTGATCAAGGACGGGCCGATTTCGCCCGCCAGGGCGCTGATCCTGCTCGGCCAGGTGGCCGACGCGTTGGACATGGTGCACGGGCGCGGGCTGGTGCACTTGGACGTCAAGCCCGCCAACGTGCTGGTGACCAACAAGGAGACCAGCGGCGAGCACGTCTATGTCGCGGACTTCGGCCTGACCCGCCGCGGCGCCACCGGTCACCGCACCAAGACCGGCGACTTCCTCGGCTCGCCCACCTACGCCGCCCCCGAGCACCTGCGCGGTGAACCGGTGGACGGCCGCACCGACCTTTACGCGCTGGCGTGCGTTCTCTTCGCCTGCCTGACCGGACGGCCGCCGTTCCAGGGCAAGGTGCCCGAGGTGATCCAGGGCCACCTGGCCTTGGAGCCGCCCGCGGTGACCTCGGTCGTCGTGCTGCCGTCCGCGATCGACGCGGTCGTGCGCAAGGGCATGGCCAAAGACCCCAAGCAGCGTTACGACTCCTGCCGGGAGATGCTCTCGGCCGCGCGGTCGGCGTTGATCAACGCCCAGAACCCGAGCCAGCCGCCTCCGCTGCGCCAGCCTGGTTCGGCGCACGCCTCGACGCCGGTCAGTGGCGGCGGCAGTATCAGCGGCCGGGCCAACGTGAGCGGCGGACACAGCGGCAGGGCCGGAGTGAGCGGCGGCCACAGCGGCGCGGGCGTCTCCCAGCCGGTGCCCGGCCCGGTCAGCGGACCGCACCCGGTGCAGCCGCAGTGGAACCCGCAGACCGGTCCGCAGCGCGTGCCGCACCAGCAGCAGTCGCAGCCCAGCGGCCCGTACCCGACCGGCCCGTACGCGAACCGCCCGAGGCCGCAGCAGCTGCCGCCCGCCCCGCCGCCGGTGTCCGCGGAGCCCATGCGCCTGCGGCCGCCGATGCCGGTGCAGACCACCGCGTTCGCCGACACCGGAGCGGGCGCGAAGTGGCTCGGCCCGGTGCTCATCGGAACGGCCGTCGTGCTGCTGGTCATCATCCTGGCGATCGCCTTCTCGTGACCTGGCTTTCTTGATCCTTTCCGGGTGCCTCTGCTTGCACTCGCCCTCCGAGAGTGCTAAACAGGCATTGGCACTCGGAACAGCTGAGTGCCAACCGCGGCCCCGGATGCTGCGTGATCAGCGGCCTGTCGCCTTCAGCGCGCTGAAGTTGAAGACGGCAGGGCTGATCACGGGTTTCCAGCCGCATCAGGTCGGGACGGTGAGGCCTCGCACCGGGTAACAACCGGTCGTGGCCGTCCGTCGCGGGCACCGAGCCTGGCCGAGCACCGTAGTCATTCCAAGCCCTGGGACACCCGCTCCCGGGCTACCACCGGAGGACCACACCGCATGGCCAAGATGATTGCGTTCGACGAGGACGCCCGCCGGGGCCTTGAGCGCGGCATGAACACCCTCGCCGACGCCGTCAAGGTGACGTTGGGCCCCAAGGGCCGCAACGTCGTTCTTGAGAAGAAGTGGGGCGCGCCCACCATCACCAACGATGGTGTCTCGATCGCCAAGGAGATCGAGCTTGAGGACCCGTGGGAGAAGATCGGGGCCGAGCTCGTCAAGGAAGTCGCCAAGAAGACCGACGATGTCGCCGGTGACGGCACCACCACCGCCACGGTGCTGGCTCAGGCCCTGGTTCGGGAGGGTCTGCGCAACGTGGCCGCGGGTGCCAACCCGATGGCTTTGAAGCGTGGTATCGAGAAGGCCACCGAGGCTGTCGCCGAGCAGTTGCTCAAGACCGCCAAGGAGGTCGAGACCAAGGAGCAGATCGCTGCCACGGCCTCGATCTCGGCCGCTGACACCACGATCGGTGAGTTGATCGCCGAGGCGATGGACAAGGTCGGCAAGGAAGGTGTCATCACCGTCGAGGAGAGCAACACCCTGGGTCTTGAGCTTGAGCTCACCGAGGGCATGCGCTTCGACAAGGGATACATCTCCGGTTACTTCGTGACCGACGCCGAGCGTCAGGAAGCGGTCCTCGAGGACCCGTACGTCCTGCTGTTCGGCTCCAAGATCGCCACTGTGAAGGACCTGCTCCCGCTGCTGGAGAAGGTCATGCAGTCCGGCAAGCCGCTGGTCATCATCGCCGAGGACGTCGAGGGCGAGGCCCTGGCCACCCTGGTCGTGAACAAGATCCGCGGCACCTTCAAGTCGGTTGCCGTCAAGGCTCCCGGTTTCGGTGACCGTCGTAAGGCGATGTTGCAGGACATGGCGATCCTGACCGGTGGCCAGGTCATCAGCGAGGAGGTCGGCCTCAAGCTGGACAACGCCGACCTGTCCCTGCTGGGCCGCGCCCGCAAGATCGTGGTCACCAAGGACGAGACCACCGTGGTCGAGGGCTCCGGCGACAGCGAGGCCATCGCGGGCCGGGTCGCCCAGATCCGCGCCGAGATCGACAAGAGCGACTCCGACTACGACCGCGAGAAGCTGCAGGAGCGCCTGGCCAAGCTGGCGGGCGGTGTCGCGGTGATCAAGGCCGGTGCCGCCACCGAGGTCGAGCTCAAGGAACGCAAGCACCGCATCGAAGACGCCGTCCGCAACGCCAAGGCCGCTGTGGAAGAGGGCATCGTGGCCGGTGGTGGCGTCGCGCTGCTGCAAGCCGCCGAGACCGCCTTCGGCGGCTTGGGCCTGGAAGGCGACGAGGCCACCGGCGCCAACATCGTCAAGGTCGCCCTGGAGGCCCCGCTCAAGCAGATCGCGGTCAACGCCGGTCTCGAAGGCGGAGTCGTCGTCGAGAAGGTCAAGAACCTCAAGGCGGGCGAGGGCCTGGACGCCGCCACCGGCGAGTACAAGGACCTCATCGCCGCGGGCATCATCGACCCCGCCAAGGTCACCCGCTCCGCACTGCAAAACGCCGCCTCCATCGCGGCGCTGTTCCTCACCACCGAGGCAGTCGTCGCCGAGAAGCCGGAAGCCAACAAGGCTCCCGCAGGCGGCGCTCCCGACGCGGGCGGCATGGACTTCTGATCCACGCCCCCAGCTAGGAACCGCAAGTCCCGAAAGGGGCCGGCCCGCACCAGCGGACCGGCCCCTTTCGCTTGCGCGGAGGACATAAACACGGTTGCGGTTTCCCGATCGATTTATCCGACGATGGCGATGGTGTAGAGGTAGTCGAGCCAACGCAGGGCGTCTTCTCGGCGGGCCGGGTTGTTTGTTGGCGTTCCAGCTCCCAGGCGACCATCTGGCGGGCGATCTGCGCGCGGATGACCAAGGGCAGTTCTTCGCCTCCCTGTTCCTCGAATGGGTGACTCACGTCCGTCATCGGTCGCTCCTGGGAAGATTGGGGGGTGGTCCCGTTCGGGGAAGCGGGACCACCCGCGCTCGGCCCGCAGCGGGTGTGTGAGAGCGGAACCTCGCGCTGAATTGAAAGTAGCGCGATGTGTTCTCCAAGCAAAGTCAGAGGCGATCAGTATGCTCAATAAGTCGTTGACGGATTCCTGGTATTCCTAATTCCAGGAATAAATGGAACGGTGCGAGATGGGGATACCTCCAGAACCACTTGCCCTGCGCCGCCAACTTGGGCTGCGGCTGCGCAAGCTCCGGGAGGACGCTGGCTTCACGGCGGCCGAAGTTGCCGAAGCGCTGTACGTCAAGCAACCGGCGATCAGCAAGATGGAGAGCGGCCAACAAGGCATCAACCGTGTCTACGTCGACATCATGCTCGACATGTACGGCGTCGATCCGCACACAGCAGAGACCCTGAAGCGCCTAGCCGAGCAGGCCGCGGAGCCCCGGGCGGATTGGTGGGCCTCATATGGAGATTCGGTTGCTGACTGGTTCCGTCTGATGGTGGGATTGGAAGCTGACGCGGTCCGCATGATGACCTATCAGGCCGAGTTCATCCCTGGATTGCTTCAGACCGAAGGTTATACGCGTGCGCTGTTCGATGTAGAGCCGGGCGAGATCTCAGCTCGCCAGATCCAGCAGGTGATCGACTTTCGAGCTGCACGCCAGGAGCGGCTTTTGGGCGGACCTGAGCCTAGCCTTCATTTTGTGGTCAACGAGGCGGCGCTCCGGCGCGGTGTTCCGGATCGGAATCTCATGGGTGAGCAGCTGGAACGCTTGCTTTCGCTGACATCCCTCGACCATGTTTGTTTGCAGATAATACCCTTTGATGTGGGTCCTCATCCGTTGATGATCGGCTCCACGATTATGTTGGAGTTTGCCGAGCCCGAACTCGATCTGATTTACATGGAGTATTTCGGCGGAGCTGCTTATAGCGATGAGCGTCGTAAACTGGATTGGTTTCGTTCGTCTTTTGATCGCGTTGCAAGGCAGGCGCTTGACCCGCAAGCATCGATTGCTTTTATTGATAGGGTGGCTTCTGGTGTGTGAGAGCAGAGGAGCCAGCCATGAAGACTGGGGACCTTGGCGGCCCAGGATGGCGTAAGTCAAGCCGAAGCGGCGTTCAGGGCGGCGACTGCGTCGAGGTGGTGCTGACGTCTCACAGCGTCGGCGTTCGGGACTCGAAGGCCCCCATCTCGGGCGTTTTGATCTTCTCGAGGGCGTCGTGGGAAAGGTTCGTTGGAGAGCTCAAGCGCAGCTAGGCTCGCTGGCGTGGACTCTTCCGCGAACATCCGGCTTTCCATCCGCTGGGAGGACGACGCCGTCGTCTTGCTCGACCAGCGGGGGTTGCCGCACAAGCACCTCACCATGCGCCTCAACAGCGTCGATGCCGTCATCGACGCGATTCGCACATTGGCCGTGCGGGGAGCGCCCGCCATTGGGATCGCGGGAGCCCTGGGCGTGGCGATCTCGGCGCGGGTCAACTCCGACCCCGCCGCCGTCCACGCCGACGCCGAGCGGATCGCGTCCGCCCGGCCCACCGCCGTGCACCTCGCCGACGGTGTGCAGCGCGCGCTGATGCGGCTTCCCGAAGGCGCCGATGCCGTGCTGGCCGAGGCGTTCGCCCTCATCTGGGAGGACGTCGAAACCAACCAGCGCGCCGCCCGGCACGCCGCCGACCTCCTTCTTGAGCTCTGCGCCAAGGACAAGCTGCGCGTCCTGACCCACTGCAACACCGGACGCCTGGCCACCGCCGCCTGGGGCACCGCGCTCGGCACCATCCGCGACCTGCACGGCCGGGGCCGCCTGGACAGCGTCCTCGCGGGCGAGACCCGCCCCCTCATGCAGGGCGCCCGGCTCACCGCGTGGGAACTCGCCGAGGAGAAGATCCCGCACCGGCTGTGCGTCGACAGCGCGGGGCCCGCCGCGATCGCGACCGGACAAGTGGACTGCGTGATCGTCGGCGCCGACCGGATCGCCGTGAACGGCGACACCGCCAACAAGATCGGCACCTACAGCCTGGCGCTGGCAGCCAAGCGCCACGACGTCCCGTTCCTCGTCGTCGCGGGCGCCTCCACCATCGACACCTCGCTGCCCTCCGGTGACGGCATCGTCATCGAGGAGCGCGCGGCCACCGAGGTGACCGCCATCGCCGACGTGCCGATCGCCCCCGAGGGCACCCCCGTCTACAACCCGGCCTTCGACGTCACCCCGGCCGACCTGATCACCGCGATCGTCACCGAAGACGGCGCCTACCAGCAGCTTCGGCGGGCGTCATGAGCTCTGTCGCACGGCTCACCGAACTGTCCCACCTCTTCTACCAGCGCGGCTGGATGGAGGGCACCTCCGGCAACCTCTCGGTCCGTACCAGCGACCCGGACCGGGTGCTGATCACGCCAAGCGCGTGCTGCAAGGGCGAACTGACCACCGCCGACATCGTGCTGGTCGACATCAACACCGGCACCGCCGTCGAGCCGGGTGGACCCGCCGTCTCCCGCGACACCGGCATCCACACCGCCATCTACCGGGAGCGGCCCGACTGCGGCGCGGTGGTGCACCTGCACACCCCCTACGCCACCGTGCTGGCCACCCGCACCGCCCGGGACGGCGGCAGCGCCGTGGAGATCCACGATCTCCAGTTCATCAAAGGCCTCGGCACCGAAGACCCCACCAAGATCAGCATGCCGGTCTTCACCAACTGGCTGGAGGTCTCCCGGATCGCGGGCGAGGTCGGCACGGCGCTGGCCACCCGGACGGACCTGCCGCCCGTGCTGCTGGTCGCGAACCACGGCGCGTTCGTCTGGGGGCCCGACCTGGACACCGCCCGCAACCGGTTCGAATGCCTCGAGGCGCTCTGCCAGCTTGAGGTGCTGCTGAGCCGCTAGTCGGCGCGGCCGTCACCGAACGGGTCGCCGGTCTCCGGCTTGGATGTCCCAGCCACTGGATGTCCTTCACTCCGCCGAACGATGGGGGACCCCGCCCCGAACCCGCTGTGCAGTGTGGGTTCGGGGCGAACCCCCGGTCCGGTCCCCTCGACGCCGGATGTCAGTCACGGCGCACGCCGATGTTGACACCGCGAACCCCGGGAACGGAACACAGACGGTTGGTTGTGCTGGTTTCCGTCATTACGCTGGGATGCGATGCACACATCGGTCGCGCTGGACGAGTTGGACCGCAGGATCATCTGCGGGTTGCAGATCAATCCGCGAGCAAGCTGGGCCCGCCTCGGCGAGGTGCTGGAAACCTCGGAACGCACCGTCGCCCGCCGGGCCCGCCGCCTCTACGACGACGCGCTGCTCAGGGTCGTCGCCGCCAGCAACCTCCGACCCACCTCACCGCGGGTGCTGGTGCGGTTCGGTGTGCACAACGGCCAAGGCGCCCAACTCGTCCGCACCCTCATGGACCGGCCCGAGACCTGGTGGGTGGCGAGCTTCAACCTCGGTCAGGAAGTGGCCTGCCTGGTCGCCATCGAGAAGGCCCAGAACGCACGTTGGCTGGACTCGGTGATCGCCGCGCACGCGCCCGAAGTGCTGGGCGTCCACGAGATCCTCATGCTGTTCGCCGCGCCGCACCGCTGGCACGCCGGGCTGCTCGCCCCCGACGAGGCCGATGCGCTGGGCGGGGAGCCCGCGGACACCGGCGAACCCACCGCCGCCCTGGACCAACTGGACCGGCGGCTGATCGCGCTCATCGAGCAGGACGCCAGAACCAGCCATCGCAGCCTGGCCCGGCACACCTACGCCTCGGAGGCCACCGTCGGCCGCAGGCTACAGAAGGTGCTGGGCACCGGGGTGGTGGAACTGCACACCGAGATCAGCCTGCCGCTGCTGGAGTTCGACGCCGAGGCCGCGCTGTGGCTGACCGTGCACCCCGGGTCGATCGAATCCGTCGGCGCCGCCCTGCACGCCCAGCCCGGCTGCCGCTTCGTCGGCGCGGTGTCCGGCAGCACCAACATGCTCGCCGTGGTCGCCATGCCGGACAACTTCGCGCTGTATGAGTTCCTCACCAAGACCGTCGGCACGCTGCCCGGGGTGCTGCGCACCGAACTCGCCCCGACCACCGCGACGCTCAAATGCGCCGGGGTGTCCCGGGATGGTCACCGCATCTCGATTTGAGCGGGTATCCGCAGGTCAAAAGCGTAGGATTCACCCGTTCGCCCGCTGAGTGAGGGAGTGCGGTGTGGTCAGAATGCGGCTGCGGCCGGTCGATGTGGACGAAACGCATCGGGTAACCCCGTTCGAGCTGTTCTTCGACCTGGTCTTCGTGTTCGCGATGACCCAGGTGACGGCCTACCTCGCCGCGCACCTCAGCGCCCGCGGCGTCCTCGAGGGCCTGCTCATCCTGACCCTGCTCTGGTGGTGCTGGGTCGGCTACTCCTGGCTGGGCGCCGTGGTCCGCGCCGACGAAGGCCTGCTCCGCCTGCTCATCGTGGTGGCCATGGCCGCGCTGCTGGTGTTCTCCATCGCCGTCCCCGAGACCTTCCACGACCTCCCCGGCGGACTGCACGGCCCGCTCGTGGTCGCGATCTGCATGATCGTGGTCCGCGGAGTGCACCTGACCCTGTTCTGGCACGCCGCGCAGAACGACGAGACGCTCAAATGCCAGATCGTGCGGTTCCTCTGGCCCACCGGGGTCGGCGCCGCGCTGCTGCTGGCCGCCGCGCTCGTCGACGGCTGGTACCGGCTGGCGCTGTTCGCCGCCGCGCTGGCAGCCGACTACCTGCTCACCCAGGTCATCGGCGCCGCGGGCTGGCGCCTGAAGTCCCCCGGCCACTTCGCCGAACGCCATGGCCTGATCATCATCATCGCGATCGGCGAGTCCATCGTGTCCATCGGCGTCGGCGTCCAGGACAAGCCGACCACCCTGCCGATAGTGATCGCCGCCGTCCTGGGCCTGCTCGCCGCGGTCGCACTGTGGTGGCTCTACTTCGACGTGGTCGCCCCCGTGGGCGAACACGTGCTGGCCGAGAAGTCCGGCGTCGAGCGGATGGCCCTGGCCCGCGACTCCTACACCTACCTGCACCTGCCCATGGTCGCGGGCATCGTGCTGCTCGCCCTCGGCCTGAAGAAAGTGCCGCTCTACGTCGCCGACCACGGCCTCGACGACCCGCTCAAAGGCTTCGCCGCGGCGGCGCTGGTCCTCGGCCCCGCGCTGTACCTCATCGGGCTGATCGGGTTCCGCCTCCGCAACCTCGGCACCTGGAACGTCCCGAGAACGGTCACCGCCGCCGTGCTGCTGCTGTCGATCCCGCTGGTGCCCCTGGTGCCCGCCATCGCCGCGCTCACCGCCCTCGTCGGGGTGCTCGCGGCACTGGTCGCCGTCGAGGTGGTCCTCTTCCGCGAGGCCCGCGCCGCGATCAGGCGGAAGGTCCACTCACAGCACTGACCTCCTCCTCCGGCACCAGCGCCCAGCAGGCGACGTAGACGACGACGGTGATGCCGAACCCGAGCACGGTCAACGCGACCGACCCGAGCCGAACCAGCGTCGGGTCCACGTCCAGCAGCCTCGCCGCGCCGCCACACACCCCGCTCACCATCCGGTCATCCCGGCTGCGCCGGAGTGTCTTGTGCTCTGTTGTCATGCACCTATGCTGTGCTCTCGCCGGTACCCCCGGCATTGGGGCGAACCATGAGCCGACCCGGAAACCCGGGTAGCTCAACAGGGCCAATCGGACAAAGTGCAGGATGGCGCGGTGACCTCTCGTCTGCTCGCGGTGGCCGTCGGCGTGCTCGCGCTGGTGGCGGGCTGCACGTCGGCCGACCCCGCCCCCACGACACCCGACAAGGCGCCCACCGCCCAGCCCGCCCAACGCGACCGGTTCACCGTCGCCGCCAGCGGTGACGTGTTGATCCACCCCGCCCTCACCGCCCAGGCCGAGGCCGACGCGGGCAGCGAGTCGGAGCGGGACTTCGGGCCACTGCTGGCGGGCATCAAACGCGCGGTCTCCGGCGCCGACCTCGGCATCTGCCACCTCGAGGTGCCGATCGCGCCCCCGACCGGCCCGTTCACCGGCTACCCCGACTTCAGCGCCCCGCCCGAGATCGCCAAGGCGCTGGCCGCCACCGGATACGACAGTTGCACCACCGCGTCCAACCACACCCTGGACAAGGGCGCCGATGGCGTGAAGCGCACCCTGGACGCACTTGACTCCGCGGGCCTGGACCACACCGGCTCCGCCCGCAACCCCGCCGAAGCGGCCAAACCGCTGATCTACGAGGTCAACGGCGTGAAGGTCGGCCACATCTCCTACACCTACGGCTTCAACGGCCGCGAGATCCCCGCCGACAAGCCCTGGCTGACCAACAAGCTGGACCCCGCCAAGGTGCTGGCCGCGGCCCGCAAGGCCCGCCAGGCGGGCGCCGAGGTCGTGCTGGCCAGCCTGCACTGGGGCATCGAGCACAAGCACGAGCCCACCGCCGAGCAGCGCAGCATCGCCAAACAGCTTCTCGCCGACCCCGCGATCGACCTGATCATCGGCCACCACGCCCACGTGGTGCAGCCCTTCGAGAAGTTCGGCGACAAGTGGGTGACCTACGGCCTCGGCAACCTCGTCGCCAAGCACGAGCAGCCCCGCGGCACCACCGAGGAAGGCGCCATCGCCCGCTTCACCTTCACCCGCCAGGGCACCGGCTGGAAGGTCACCAAAGCGGAGTTCGTGCCCACCCTGGTCGAGCTCGGCCCCCCGATCCGCCTGATCGACCTCTCCGAGGCCCAACCCACCAAGCGCCGCACCGAAGCCTTTCAACGCACCGACCGCATCATCAACAGCCGCGGCGGCAAAGAAGACGGCCTCACCCGCCCAGCGCCTTGATGACGGGTGCGTGATCCACGCACCCCGCATCCACTACTCGTCCAGCAGTTGAGCCGGGTCGAACTCGATCAGAAACGGCTCCTCGATGCGCAGGGTCTGTCCCGCCCCACCGATGGCGATGAGCTCGTACTCATCGTTCTCGTTGAGCTTGTGCACCATCACAACCGGCAGCGGATGCTCCCGTCCCCTGAAGTTGTTCAGTTCAACTCGCCAGTAGTAGGGCACCCTCCCCTCGGCGTAGAGGAACGGCTTCAGAGTTCGATCTTGTGCTCGTGAACCCGGCGAGACGATCTCAACCGCCAACAGAACGTCCTCAGGCTGCACCCAGCACGAAGACCCGTTGTAGGTGTCGGATCGAAGCACAACGACATCCGGCACCAACCAACGCTCCTCGCTGTACAAGATGCCGACTCCGTGCTTGACCCGGAACGGACGGTCTTGCACCTTGGCCGCCGCGGACCGCAGGGCGAACTCCAGCATGTACTCCGTGCCCTGATGACCCACGTTGGGCGGGGGGTTCATGATGAGCGCCCCGTCCACGATCTCGTAGAACCTGCTGGTGTCGTGCTCCATCGCGAACAGGTCGTCGGTCGTCCAGGGACCCTCGTGCTCAGGATCGGTGTTGTGGGCCGGTGCGGCCATCGGCGCTCACCTCCAATGTGGTTACCAGCGTCCCACCTCGGTGGACCCGGCGCATAGACACCCGGGTGAGGTGAAAAACATTCGGATCTGTACACACTCCAACCCCCTTCGAAACGGGAGGCGGAATTGCCTCCCACCCGAAACAGAGGCGGCCGCGGGCCAATCCGGACCGTGATACCGAATTGTTACCCGAAAGGGTTACCCGACCTCGGGGAGTTTCGGACCGAGCAGGTCATCAGCGTCGACGATCGTGTACGCATAACCCTGTTCGGCAAGGAACCGTTGGCGGTGCGCGGCATAGTCGGTGTCGAGTGTGTCGCGCGACACCACCGAATAGAAATGCGCCTGCCGACCGTCGCCCTTGGGTCGCAGGACGCGTCCAAGTCGCTGGGCTTCCTCCTGGCGCGAGCCGAATGTGCCCGACACCTGGATGGCCACCGAGGCCTCGGGCAGGTCGATGGAGAAGTTCGCCACCTTCGACACCACCAGGGTGCGGATCTCACCGCGGCGGAACGCGTCGAAGAGCACCTCGCGCTCCTTGTTCCTGGTGGAGCCCTGGATGATCGGCGCGTCCAACTCGGCGCCCAACTCCTCCAACTGGTCCAGGTACGCGCCGATGACCAGCGTCGGCTCGCCCTTGTGCCGCTCCAGGATCGACTTGACCACCGCCACCTTGGTGCGGGCCGTCGAGCAGGTCTTGTACTTCTCCTCCGGCTCCGCGGTCGCGTAGGTCAGGCGCTCGGCATCGGTCAGCGTGACCCGCACCTCGGTGCAGTCCGCGGGCGCGATCCAGCCCTGCGCCTCGATATCCCGCCACGGCGCGTCGTAGCGCTTCGGCCCGATCAGCGAGAACACATCGCCCTCGCGGCCGTCCTCCCTGACCAGCGTCGCGGTCAACCCGAGCCTGCGCCGCGACTGGAGGTCGGCGGTCATCCGGAACACCGGAGCGGGCAGCAGGTGTACCTCGTCGTAGATGACCAGGCCCCAGTCCCGGGAGTCGAACAACTCCAGGTGGCGGTACTCGCCCTTGTTCTTGCGGGTGATCACCTGGTAGGTCGCGATGGTGACCGGGCGGATCTCCTTGCGCTCGCCGGAGTACTCGCCGATCTCCTCCTCGGTCAGCGAGGTCCGCGCGATCAGTTCGCGCTTCCACTGCCTGCCCGCCACGGTGTTGGTGACCAGGATCAACGTGGTGGCCGACGCCTCTGCCATGCAGGCCGCGCCGACCATCGTCTTGCCTGCGCCGCAGGGCAGCACCACCACACCCGAGCCGCCCGCCCAGAACGCCTGGGTGGCCTGCCGCTGGTAGTCGCGCAGGCGCCAGCCGTTCTCCGCGAGCGAAATGTCGTGGTGCTCACCGTCGACGTAGCCCGCGAGGTCCTCGGCGGGCCAGCCCACCTTCAGCAGCGCCTGCTTGAGCCTGCCGCGCTCCGAGGGGTGCACGATCACCGTGTCGTCGTCGAGCTGTGCGCCCAGCATCGGCGTGATCTTCTTGTTGCGCAGCACCTCGACCAGCACCGCGCGGTCCAGCGACACCAGCACCAGGCCGTGTGCGGGGTGGTTGGTCAACTGGAGCCTGCCGAAGCGGCCGATGGTGTCCACCACGTCGACCAGCAGCGGCTGCGGAACGGGGTAGCGGGAGAAGCGCACCAGCGCGTCCACCACCTGCTCCGCGTCGTGGCCCGCCGCTCTGGCGTTCCACAGCGCGAGCGGCGTCACGCGGTAGGTGTGCACGTGCTCGGGAGCGCGTTCCAGCTCGGCGAACGGCGCGATGGCGATCCGCGCGTCATCCGCCGCCGGATGGTCCACCTCGAGCAAAAGCGTCTTGTCAGACTGAACGATCAGGGGTCCGTCGGTCACGTGTCTCCCGGGTTGCTACTCCACAGCTGTGCCGACCAGTGTGCCAAGAACCCTGCCGGGCAGCGGCGACAGCTCAGCCGACACCCGGCGGCATCATCCGTCTGATCTCGATCCGGCCCGGCGTGAGCTGGTAGATGTGCACCAGCTCACTGACCCGCTGGAGGCGCTCCCGGTCCAGCGTGGTGGGGAAGACGCCGATCGACACCAGCGCGGCGTCCATGCTCTCCACATCGGCGTATTGGGGGAGTACCGCCTGCACCGCCATCCGGTCGCTGGCCCGGCGCTGAGCCTCGGAAAGCGCCCGACGGAAAGCCGCCATCGCCTTCGGACGTGACTCGGTGAATTTCCGACTTGAGACGTAGCCGGTGAGCGGGAAATCCTGGGTCGCGCCGCGAGCCGTGTCAATAACGATCTGAGCACCATTTTGCACGCGGATCTTCGTAATGTACGGCTCGATCATCCAGGCGGCGTCGACCGTTCCATTCTTCAGCGCATCAGTCATATTGGCGAATGGCATAGGGATGTAGGTTATTTGGTCCTTTGACACGCCCGCCTGCTCCAGTGAAGCGGTGGTCGTCAGGGTCGCCACATCCGCGAGCGCGTTGACCGCGATCCGGGGGTTCGGCTTGAACGTCGGGGTCGTGTACTCCTTGTTCAGCGTGACCAGCGCCATGGAGTTCGGTCCCGCCTGGTACGCCTCGCCCTGCAGCTCGAGTTCGAGGTTGTTGGCCACCGCCTTCACCATCGCCACATAGCTCGCCAGCGCGACGTCCACGGTGCCCGCGTCCACTTGGCGGATGGCGTCCTCGGTGGAGGGCATGGTCACAAGCTCGACAGACAGGCCCGCGTCGTTGAAGATCCGGTTGTTCTGCGCGATGTAGAGCGGTGCCGCGTCGATGCTGGGCAGCACGCCGACCCGCAGGCTGCTGACCTCCAGCTGCTCCGCCTCCCCGCGGCCGGGGATCAGGCTGCACGACGTCGAGGAGATGGCCAGCGCCGCGGCGGCTACGAGGCTCGCCGTCAGCCTGACCGCACGTCTGGTGGCCACACCGCTCATTTCTGTCCTTCGCTGCGTATCGGGGCCGAAGTTCGCTCATCGGCATGCCGGTCCAGTCAACTCCGCCGGCGCGAACACCGTCGATGCGTCGCCGACCGACAGGCCAGTCCGGTGATGGTAACCATCCATAAGGCTGACGAACAGAGCGAGAGACGGACACGTTCCGTGCTGTAGATTGTCTGCCGAGTGTGGTACCGATCACCTCTTTATCGATCTTCTTTACAGGTAGTCAAGGTGCAATGTGGCGCTCGGTTCGTAACGGCGACTATGGCGCGGACGTTAGGTACTGTGTTGCAATTCGGCCGATTACCGGTTGGGCGTCGCGTCGAGTTGGGACGCCCGCCGGCACGGGCGTGGTGGATGTAGGAAGCCAGGAGTGGCCGGTCGCAGGAGAACTCCGGACGGTCTTGGGCCGACAGCGGGAGTCGGGCAGGATCGACCGGATCGGGCGAACGATTGGTTGCGGAGAGTAGCGATCTGATGCGTGGTGCTCAGGGACCAGCGGATCCTGAAGAGCCGATGAGCCAACCCATGGTGGACACCTCGGGTGGGTCGACCGAGCGCTGGCGGCTGCGCAACTGGCGGCTGCGGACCAAACTGCTGTGGGTCATGATCATTCCGACGGTGGCCGCGCTCATCCTGGGCGGCCTGCGCTTCTACTCGGATGTGGACGAGGCGAACCGGCTGGCCGACCTCGCGCAGGCTGCCCGCCTGCAAACCAGCGCCTCCAAGCTGACCAACGAACTTCAGAAGGAACGCGACCAGGCCACCCGATACGTCGCGGCGGGCAGGCCTGCTGACCGGCCCGGCGGCGAGGTGACCGCCGGTGGCGCCACCTTCGTCCGGCAGCGTCAGCGCGTCGACGACGCGGCCAACAAGTTCCGCTCCGAGGTCGACCGCATCGGTCCCGGCCTGCCCGGCAACGTCGCCGAGAGCTACCGGCAGTCGGTGTCCCAGCTGGGCCGCATCGAGGAGCTGCGCAAGGCGACGCTCGGCACGAGCTACACCGAGGACGCGCTGCTGGACGCCTACTCCGGTCTGGTCGCCTCCCTGCTGGAACTCAGCCAGCTCTCCGTCGCCACCAGCGACGACCCCGAGATCGCCAGGATCCAGCTGGCCACCTCGGCGATCTCCCAGATGCAGGAGCAGCTCTCGCTGCGCAGGGCGCTGCTCTACGTGGCCCTGGAGAAGAAGAGCCTGCCGCCCGCCCAGGCGAACGAGCTGGTCGCGGCCGCGGCCGTCACCGAATCGGCCAAGCAGTCCTTCTTCAACGCCGCCAGCCCCGAGCAGCGGCAGGAGTTCGACGACACGTTCACCGGCTCCAGCGTCGACACCGCCAACGGCATGGAAGAAACCGCCATCCAGCGAAGTCTGGCGCAGCAGGAGCAGACCGAGAACGCCAACCGCTGGGACTCGATGGCGACCAACCGCAGCGTGCGGATCAACCAGGTCGAGGACCAGCTGCTCAAGGACCTCACCGCCCGGTCCGACTCGCTGGCCGCTGGTGCCCGCAACTCCGCCATCATCGGTGCGTCGATCGTGCTCGCGGTGCTGCTCATCGGCCTGATCATGATGCTGGTGGTGGCACGCTCGCTGCTGCGTCCGCTGCGCACCCTGCGCGCCACCGCGCTGGAGGTCGCCGACTACCGGCTGCCGCAGGCGGTGGAGGGCATCCTCGCCTCGCCGGACCCGGTCGCGGCCTCCAAGCACGCCATCGCCCCGGTGCCGATCCACTCCTCGGAGGAGGTCGGCGAGGTCGCCAGGGCCTTCGACGCCGTGCACGGCGAAGCGGTCCGGCTGGCCGCCGAGCAGGCGCTGCTGCGCGACAACATCAACTCGATGTTCGTCAACCTCTCCCGCCGCAGTCAGGCGCTGGTCGAACGCCAGCTTGGCCTGATCGACCGGCTGGAGCGCGACGAGCAGGACCCCGATCAGTTGGCCAGCCTCTTCGAGCTGGACCACCTCGCGACCCGCATGCGCCGCAACAGCGAGAACCTGCTGGTGCTTTCCGGCACCGAGATGACGCGGCGGCTGGGCAAGCCGATCGCGGTCAACGAGGTGCTCGGCGCGGCCAAGTCCGAGATCGAGCAGTACGCCAGGGTGCAGGTCGTCGCGGTGCCGGAGGTCGCACTCGCGGGCCGCGCCGCCAACGACCTCATCCACCTGGTGGCCGAGTTGCTGGACAACGCCACCACGTTCTCCGACCCGCAGACCGACATCAAGGTCCACACCGCGGTGAACCGGGACGGCGACCTCGCGATCGAGATCGTGGACAACGGCTTCGGCATCCCCGAGCCGGAACTGGCGCAGATCAACGAGCGCCTGGCCGACCCGCCCGAGGTGGACGTCTCGGTGGCCCGCCGAATGGGCCTGTACGTGGTCGGTCGGCTGGCCAAGCGGCACGACATCACGGTGCGGCTGCGCAACAACGAAGGCGTCGCGGGCGGTACCACCGCACTCGTGCTGGTGCCCGCACCGCTGCTCAACCAGCCGGGAGGCGGCCCCTCCACCGGCATCCAGTTCGGCACCCCGACGGGCATGCCCTTGGGGCCGGGCAAAGAGGCGGTCACCCCGCCGTTCCAGCTTCTGCAGGGACGCGGCGAGAGCACCGTCACCGACGTTCCCACCGTGGTCGATGGCCCACCCGTGCTCGACGAACGGCAACCGGAGCAGCCCGAACCAGCGGGTGCTCAGGAGTTCACCGGCCAGTGCGCGACGCCAGCGGAGCAGGCGCCCGAGCAGGACTACGAGCTGGAACCGGAGCCGCCACGACCGGCCCCGGTCGGCTCCGCCCCCGCCCGGACCGCCGACGATGACGACTGGCTGTTCACGGACACCCACTCCCAGCAGGCGGATGTGGAGCCCGAGCCGGTGCAGGATGTGCCGACCAGGCACCTGCCAGGCCTGCCCGGACCGGTGGAGGCGCCGCTGCAGGCCCCGGCCACCTCGGACAACGGAAACGGAGTCGGCGCGCCGCCGCGTCGGGAGTACGTGGAGGCTCCCACCGAGCGGCTGCCCATCTACGAAGCGATGCTCTCTCAGTGGTTCAAGTCGATGGACACCGAGGAGCCGCCGGTCACCGGCCCCGTCGGCGCGCTGAACCAGCCGCCGACCGGCGGTAACGGCGTGCTGAACCAACCGCAGACCGGCGGCAACGGCGTGCAGCCGAGGCCCGTCGCACCGAAGCCGCAACCGCAGGCGCAGCCGCGGCAGCCCGCCCCGGCGCCCGCGCCGCAGCCGGTCGCCACCCAGGCCCCGCAGCCCGAGCCCGCGGCTGACCCGTGGACCTCGCCCGGTGACGACGGCTGGCGGGCGGCGCAGGCGCTGAGCACCCCCGCCGCCAAGCCCGCGAAGCTGACCTCGGCGGGCCTGCCGAAGCGGGTGCCCAAGCAGCACCTGGTGCCGGGCTCGGCCACCCCGAAGCAGCAGGCGACGCCGCCCGCGGCTGTGGGTGCCATCACCACCAGATCCGCCGACGACGTGCGCGGCAGGATGTCTAATTTCCAGTCTGGTCTTCGCCGGGGTCGACATGCGATGGTCGACGCGGCGGTGGGCGAGCGGGGACAGGGCGATTCGCCCCGTCCGCCGCGTGGGCAGGGCAGTGAGGAACGGGAGTGAGCGTGTCTATCCAGTCGTCAAGCAGCAGCTTCAGCTGGTTGATCACCGACTTCGTCCGCCGGGTGCCCGGTGCGGCGCACGCTGTGGTGGTCTCCGCCGACGGTCTCCTCCTTGCCAGCTCGCAGGGACTGCCACGGGACCGCGCCGAGCAGCTTTCTGCGGTCTCCTCGGGCCTGGTCAGCCTCACCAAGGGCGCGGCGCGCTGCTTCGAGGCGGGTGATGTCACCCAGACCGTGGTGGAGATGGAGCGGGGTTACCTGTTCCTGATGTCGATCAGCGACGGTTCCTGCCTCGCAGTGTTGGCGGCGCCGAACTGTGACATCGGTCTGATTGCCTATGAAATGACCTTGCTGGTGGAGCGAGTCGGCCAGCAGATGACGCCGGAGCTTCGCGCTCAACTCCAGGGAGCGGTGCGTCGGTGATGTGTTGGCCTGAGCAGAGATGGGGGGTGAGCAGCCGGTGGTGAACGCGGACGTCGGTGATCATTACCCTGAAGAGCGCTACAAGCAGTATTCCGACGAGCGGTTCGACGAGCGCACACCCGCGCTCGGCGCCGGGCTGTTCGGCGGCCCAGCGTCCACGCTCTTCGGCACCGGCATGCAGGCCTCGCTGGCTCAGGACGGCTACGACGACGGCTACGACGGGTACGACAGCCAGTACGAGGCGAGCTACCGCACGCCGCAGGGCGAGCTGGACCCGCGTGACCGCTACCGGGCGGCCAGCCAGGAGTTCACCGAGTCCGAGCTGGCAGGCTTGGACGACTCGGGCACGCTGGTCCGGCCGTATGCGATGACGGGTGGCCGCACCCGTCCCGACTACGATCTCGCCATCGAGGCCCTGATCTCCACCAGCGAGCTCGGCCGGGAGGCCGATGCCGCTGCCCTGCCGGAACATCGTTCGATCTGTGGGTTGTGCACCGAGACGCGCTCGGTCGCCGAAATCGCCGCACACATGCGACTGCCGCTGGGCGTCGTGCGGGTGCTGATCGGCGATATGGCGGGCATGGGCCTGGTGTCGGTGCACCAGAGCGGGGTGGTCGTTGGGGACCGACCGTCTCTCGCGTTCCTGGAAAGGGTGCTCAGTGGGCTTCGCAGGCTCTAGTGGTACGACTCCCGACACCCGTCACGCCACGACGTCGGCAAAGATCGTGGTCGCCGGCGGGTTCGGCGTCGGCAAGACCACGTTCGTCGGCTCGGTGCCGGAGATCGTTCCGCTGACCACCGAGGCGGTCATGACCGCGGCCAGCGTCGGCGTCGACGACCTGTCCGCCACGCCCGGCAAGACCACCACCACGGTGGCCATGGACTTCGGCCGAGTGTCGCTGGACAGCGACCTGATCCTGTACCTGTTCGGCACCCCGGGCCAGCACCGCTTCTGGTTCATGTGGGACGACCTCGTCAAGGGCGCCATCGGCGCGGTGGTCCTGGTCGACACCCGCAGGCTCGCCGACGCGTTCGCCTCGATCGACTTCTTCGACGACCGCAAACTGCCCTACGTGGTGGCGGTGAACTGCTTCAACGGCATGCTCCACCACGAGCTGGAAGACGTCCGCGAGGCGCTCACCATCGACCACTCGGTACCGGTCATCACCGTCGACGCCCGCCACCGCGAATCCACCAAACAAGCGCTGATCACGCTGGTGGAACACGCGATGCGCACCTGGATGTCCGTTCCGGCAGGCTGACAGGCGATCCGTACCTGCCCGAGGCCGCCGAGTTGATGGGGTCAGTCCTCGACCAGGGCCGCCGAGTTGATGCGGTGCAGGGGGTAGCGCCGGAGTTCGCCCGCGGTGTGGTCGAAGCCTTGCAGCACACCGCCGGTCACGCTGATCGGTGCGACGATCCGCTGGGTGGCGACGCCGTGCGAGTCCACGAAACCCAGCCACACCGTGCGCTGCTCGCTGGCCGCATCCTGCAGCAGCGCCAGCGTCGCCGACACCCCCGCCCCGGACACGGCCGACCCGCGGGGCGCGCTGGCGGCCCGGTCAGCGGCGCGGATCTGCCGCACCAGCGCGAGCAACTGCTCCTGCGACGGCTCGGTCGGGGTGACGCGTCGGTTCTGGCGAACCTTGGGCAGGATCCGCCGCGCGCCCGGCCGCAGATCCATCACCTGGCCGTCGGGGCCCTCGGCGGCAGGCGCGAAACCGGCCTCCCGCAACGTGTTCAGCACCTCGATCAGCGGCAGCGGACTGACCAGCACCGACGGCGCGATCTTGCGCAGTTCCAGTTGCGCGGCCGCCGGGTTGCGCAGCACCTCGGCCAGCACCACTTCGTCGTCACACCGCAGGAACGAGCCCGCGGTGCCGCCGCGAAGCACACCGTGCCGCCGCGCGACGTCGTCGATCAGGTAGCTCAGCGACTGCGGAATCGGTGTGCGAGAACGGGTTTTGAACATCTCGTGCAGCTCTGACGCGCTGCGGCCCGCGTCCAGCGCGCGCCGCAGGCTGGTCTCGGAGATGCGGTACACGGTGGCCGACCCCGCGGACTCCACGTCGGCGACCAGGTTCAGCTCAGTGGCCAGTTCCGGCTCCAGCTGACCGGGCGCGACCACCGTCAGGTCCGCCTGCACCAACACGTGGTCGACGGGATCGGGCATGGCCTCGGCCATGTGCTTGGCCGCCCCCACCGCGCCGTCGGCCAACAGTGACCGGCCCGCCGTGGACAGCGCACCGAGGGCCAGCACCCCAAGCTGGGTGGCCTCGCCGATGGTCCAGGACACGACCTCGTCCCGCAGCCTGCCGCCGCGTCGGGGCGCCCGCCAGGCCAGCACCTTCGCCACGTCACCGGGGTCGGTCAGGGCCGTGCCCTCGGGTAGCTCCGCGATCAGCTCCAGGATGCGAATCCGCTCCCGACCGGCCAGCGGGCGGCGCAGCTCCTCCGAAAGGACGCCCAGCAGCCGGTCCCGCTCATCCCGCGAACCGGCCAGCCCTGGCAGCCGCGGCAGCTCCAGCCACGCCTTCGCCAACGTCGCCCACCGGTGCTCCGGCGGATTGCCCAGCCAGCTGTCGGCCAGGTGCGTCGGCACCCACTCCGACTCCGACATCTCGCTGTCCGCGATCAGGCCCGCCCCCGCCGCCAGCTCGGCGACCAGCGCCGCGCGGCGCTCATCGGCGCCGAACTCCTTGGCCAGCCTGCGCAGCTCGCGGACGCCGAGCCCGCCGGAACGCAGCACCGGCGGCGGCTCCATCGAGAACAGGTGCAGCAGGATCTCGGTGTGCCGCAATAACTCCAGCGCCTCACCCGCAGCGGTGGCGTTCACCCTGGCTTGGTCCCTGGCCGCGGTGGCAGGCGCAGGCTCGTCCACTTCGACCGGACCGAGTGGACGATCGCCGCGCAGCGCGATGCCGAGCTGTCCTGGCAGCTCAACGGTCTCGGCGTCGCTGCGCAGCAGCAGCTTCTTGGCCAGCAGCCGCTGGATCGGGCTCTGCTCGGCGGTGGGCGGCAGCGGCGACCCGGCCTGCACGGTGCGGCCGATGGGCGGGCCGACCGCCAAGGCCTCCAGCACCTTGCGCTCGGCCTCCGGCAACGCGGCCAGCACGGCGGGCAGGTCGGCGCCCGCCAGGTCGGCGCTCTCCCGGCCGAGGCCGCCGGGGAACGCGGGCACCGCTTCCCTGGCCGCGGGGACCACGCTCAGCGCGTCCTCCTCACCCCAGGCGATGGCCAGCGCCGTCAACCGACCGACCGCCGCGCGCACCGCGGGCGACGGCACATCCGGGCCGAGCAGCTTCGCGACCGAGCCGAGTGGGGCCGGTGCCTTGTCCGCACCCGCGACGACCAGTGCCTCCAGCACCTGGAGGGTGAAAGCGTCCAACGTCTCGGCGGCCTTGGCCACCGACGCCCGGATACCGGCGCGGGTCGCCAGCACACTGGTGTCGGCGGGTGTCGGGGTGGCCAGATCCGGCCGGGCGCGCAGCAGTCCGGCGAGCGTGAGCTCGTCGCGGTCGCGCAGCCAGTCGGCCAGAGAGGTACCGGGCATCCCCTCCACGGTACCGAAGCGGTGCGAAGTGAGACCGCCGTCCCAGCCGGCGTGCGAGCCTGCTCACGTACACTTTGGCCCGTCCGAGGACATATCGAGGAGGAATCGTGGCCGCCCGCACCGAGCGCACCGACCCGACCTGGCCCCAGCTGCCCGACGGCGAGCACCCGGTCAGCGAGCTGGCCAGCCCGATCCAGGGCGCGCTGTCCCCGTACGGCGACCTCACCTTCCCCCTCGAGGCGGCCAGCCTGCCCTACGAGCACCCGGTGACCGAGATCAACCGCTAGCCAAGGGCGCGTCTGCCCGGCCCGATCAGCGGACTACCCTGTCGATTCCGCACATTCGGTGGGTAGGAGGCAACGATGCCGGTTCCCGGTCCCGGCTATTCGATCACGGTGCGTGTCGAGGCGCCGCCGTCGGCCAGTGCCGCCGGTGACCTCACTTCGGCGGTCGGCCGCGTCGGCGGTGTGATCACCGCCTTCGACGTCGTCGAGTCGCACGCCGAGAAGGTCGTTGTCGACATCACCTGCAACACGCTCTCGGCCGACCACGCCAAGGACATCACCGACGCGCTGGGCGAGCTCAACGGCGTCATCGTGCGGAAGGTCTCCGACCGCACCTTCCTGGTGCACCTCGGCGGCAAGCTGGAGGTCAACTCCAAGGTCGCGCTCCGCAACCGTGACGACCTCTCCCGCGCCTACACCCCCGGTGTCGCCCGGGTCTGCATGGCCATCGCCAACAACCCCGAGGACGCCCGCCGCCTCACCATCAAGCGCAATACCGTCGCCGTGGTCACCGACGGCTCCGCGGTGCTGGGCCTCGGCAACCTCGGCCCGGCCGCCGCGCTGCCGGTGATGGAGGGCAAGGCCGCGCTGTTCAAGAAGTTCGCGGGCGTGGACGCCTGGCCGGTCTGCCTGGACACCCAGGACACCGAGGAGATCATCCGCGCGGTGGAGCTGATCGCGCCGGTCTACGGCGGCATCAACCTGGAGGACATCGCCGCGCCCCGCTGCTTCGAGATCGAGGCCAGGCTGCGGGAGAAGCTGGACATCCCGGTCTTCCACGACGACCAGCACGGCACCGCCATCGTGGTGCTCGGCGCCCTGCGCAACGCGCTGCGGGTGGTCGGCAAGGACATGGCGGACTGCCGCATCGTGGTCTGCGGGGTCGGCGCCGCGGGCTCGGCCATCATCCGGCTGCTGCTCAAGAAGCAGCCCAATGACATCCTCGCCGTGGACATCGGCGGCATCGTGCACCCCGGCCGCGAGGACCTCGACGACAACCGCAAGCAGATCGCGGCGCTCACCAACTCCGAGGGCCTCACCGGCGGACTGCACGAGGCGCTGGTCGACGCCGACGTCTTCATCGGCGTGTCCGCACCGAACCTGTTCGGCGCGAAGCAGGTCGAGACGATGGCCGCGAAGCCGATCGTGTTCGCGCTGGCCAACCCCGACCCGGAGATCGACCCGCTGGAGGCCCAGCAGCACGCCGCGGTGGTCGCCACCGGCCGCAGCGACTACCCGAACCAGATCAACAACGTGCTGGCCTTCCCCGGTGTCTTCCGCGGCCTGCTCGACGCGCACGCCAACACCATCACCGACGACATGCTGCTCGCCGCGTCCAACGCGATGGCCGACGTGGTGGAGGCCGAACAGCTCAACGCCTCCTTCATCGTGCCCAGCGTGTTCGACTCGGCGGTCGCCCCCGCGGTCGCCGAGGCGGTCCGCTCGGTCGCTGCGCGTGGCACCGCCGTAGGCTGACGAGGTGGCCGATGAGCTCACCCACGTCGACGCGGCGGGCGCCGCGCGGATGGTCGACGTCTCCGGCAAACAGCCGACGGCACGCAGCGCGGTCGCGACCGGGACGGTGCGCACCACCGCCGAGGTGATCTCGCTGCTGCGCAGGGACGGCCTGCCCAAGGGCGACGCACTGGCCACCGCGCGGATCGCGGGCATCATGGGAGCCAAGCGGACACCCGACCTGGTGCCCCTGTGCCATCCGATCGCGCTGTCGGGTGTCGTCGTGGATCTCGTGCTCGCCGAGGACGCCGTCGAGATCACCGCGACCGTCAAGACCACCGACCGCACCGGCGTGGAGATGGAGGCGCTCACCGCGGTGGCCGTCGCCGGGCTCACGCTGCACGACATGATCAAGGCGGTGGACCCCGCGGCCGTGCTGGACGGGGTCCGGGTCGAACGCAAGGACGGCGGAAAGGGCGGCACATGGACTCGTCCGAGCTGACCGCACATGTCGTGACGGCATCCAACCGGGCCGCGGCGGGTGTCTACCCCGACCGCACCGGTCCGGTCATCGCCGCCTGGCTCCGCGAACGCGGCTTTGCCGTGCCCGACCCCGTCGTCGTTCCCGACGGCGAGCCGGTCGCCGAGGCGCTGCGCGCGGCCGTCGCCGATGGCGCGAACGTGGTGATCACCACCGGCGGCACCGGCATCAGCCCCACCGACCGGACGCCGGAGGCCACCAGGTCGGTACTGGACTTCGAAATCCCCGGCCTGGCGGACGCCATCCGGCGCTCCGGGCTCCCCGGGGTGCCCACCTCGGTGCTCTCCCGCGGCCTGGCAGGCGTGGCAGGCCGCACCCTGATCGTGAACCTCCCCGGCTCCACCGGCGGCGTTCGCGACGGTCTCGGCGTGCTGGCGCAGGTCCTCGACCACGCCGTGGACCAGCTCCGCGGAGGCGACCATGGCTGAGGTGCTGCGTGCGGAGGTCGTGGAGACCCCGCTGGACATCGAGGAACTGGGCCGCATCGTCGGCCACCGCGCGGCGGGTGCCGTGGTGACCTTCGGCGGCGTGGTGCGCGACCACGACGGGGGCCGCACCGTGCGCGAGCTGGAGTACTCGGGCCATCCCAGCGCGGATCAGGTGATCACCGAGGTCGCCGCCGAGATCGCGGCCCGCAGCGAGGGAGTGCGTGCGCTCGCCGTCAGCCACCGGATCGGCCTGCTCGCCATCGGCGATGTCGCACTGGCCTGCGCCGTGGCCGCCGACCACCGCGGCCAGGCGTTCACCGCCTGCGCCCAACTGGTCGACGAGGTCAAGCACCGCCTGCCGATCTGGAAGCGCCAGGTCTTCTCCGACGGCACCGAGGAATGGGTCAACTGCCCCTGAGATGGACGGTCCCGCGGAATGCTCGGGGTTTTCCGCGGGACCAAGCTCATCACATCACGCCAGACCCTAGCGACCAACGGCGTCGAGTATCGGTCCGCCGACCGTCCCCGCGCGGAGGCGCCTCGCCCAAGCCGATCGTTCGCCGCCTGCCGTTGGTCCCACACGTCCAGATCCCCCTCTGACGTGCTCCAGCTTGGGACCACACCACGACCCGGTCAAGCAAGCGCCATCCAGCGCGCATAACCGCAGATCACCCATGTCGGCACACCGCAAGATCTGAACTCTCACCGCGACACCGATCTCCCGGAACCCGCATGATGTCGTCCCGCGTCGACATGATGTCGCCCCCGGTGCGCATGATGTCGCCCCAGGGGAGAAACCGGATCGAGCGCCCCCCGAATCGAACCTAGTCGGTCGATTGTGGACGGTGCCAACGAGAAACTCGTAGACGGTGCCACCCGATCTCCCCCCTTGGGCGACATCATGCGCTCGCGGGGCGACATGATGCGGGTTTGGGGCGATTGGGGTTTGAGCAGGCCACTCGAAGGGGGTGGTCTTCATGGCTGTGGAACGCAGGCTGCCCCTGTCCGGTGTGGACAGGGGCAGCCTGCTTGATTCTGCGCTTGGTCAGTCCATGGTGGACTGCTCAACGCTGGCAGCTCACTTGATGTCGAGCTGCTGACCCGGGAAGATCAGGTTCGGGTCCTGGATGACATCCTTGTTGCGGTTGAAAATGTCCTGCCAGCCGCCTGTGATGCCCTGCGCCTGTGCGATCTGCGACAGGCTGTCGCCCGGCACCACGGTGTAGTCGGCGCCGTTCTTCGGCGTCACCGGAGCCTGCGGAGCGGCCTTGCGGGCCTCCGCCTTGGGGGCGACCTGCGGCGCGGTGGCCTTCTTGGGGGCCACCTTCACCGCCTTCGGGGCAGGCTTGGGAGCAGCGCCCGTGGCACCGCCACGCAGGCCGAGCTTGCGGGAACAGGCGGGCCATGCGCCCCAACCCTGTCCGGCAAGAGTTCGCTCGGCGACCGCGATCTGCTCAGCCCTGCTGGCCTGATGGGGCATGCCGACCCCGCCGTAAGCGCGCCACGTGCGGGGGTTAAACTGCAACCCTCCGTAGTAGCCGTTACCGGTGTTGGCGTTCCACCTACCGCCACTCTCGCACTGCGCCAGCTTGTCCCAGGTGCTTCCCGGGACCGCTTGGGCGGGAGCCGAGAACGCGAGGGGTGCGCTCACCACGGCGCCTGCGAGGAGCAGACGGGCAGCGTTGCGCGCAATGCTGGACGTGCGGTGCTTGAGATGTCGAGCCATGACTCTCTCTCGCCTCTGCGTCTGCATTGGAGCGTGCGACCACACGCGGCCGCAAGCGACCGCGCGGGGCTGCACTCCACGCACCGGGTGGTGCATGGTCCCGCTCACCTGTCCCGAGTTGGTTTCGCTCGGGGATGTTTCGGGAGCCCGCTGGACAGGTTCCGACGCGGCGGCCTCCCGTTGTTGTGCGATCAGCCCGAAGGCCAACCGGAAGCGACGGTACGTAACCATCGGGGGATTCGGAAACCGGAATTGTGTGACCGTGATCACAGTAACACTGGTGGGGGACGCCCCGATCACCCCGGTTTTGGCTGCTCACCCCTACGTTACCGGTTCGTTTTCCAGGGGTTCACCATCACTCATTGTGAGGTGTGTTGCACGTGTCCTAGCCCACCGTGATCAACGCAGAGCCTCCGAACAGCTCGCCGCCAGGCGGCGCAAGGTAATAAGCCATCCAGACTAATGCGTGCGAACAGGCGTTTTGGGTCTTGGTCTGATCGGGTGCGGCGTACACCAATACGTGTGACGCAGGTGATCACCGGTTGCCATCTTCGGGTCGAACGAGTCGAATCGAAGACGTGCAGCAGACGACTCTTCAGCCGAGGCCCGTGCGGGCCAACGCAGGCAGCCGCCCTCCGCGACCGGGTCGTCGTGGGCCACAGGGTCCGCGCCGTCCACTGGCCTACCCCAAGTACTAAGAGGACAGTGCTCAGCCGCCCGCGAACGGCGGCAGTACGTCCAATTGCGAGCCCGCGGGCACCGGCGTCGACCGGTCCCGCACCGCCACCCCGTCCAGCAGGAAACTGCAGGCCGGGATGATGTTGCCGAGCGCCGCGCCATGCCGTTGGGCCACCAGTTCCAACAGCGCGGCCACAGTTGCCGCCGCGGGCACCGGCACGTTCTCCTCGGTCACGCCGGCCGCGGCCCTGGCCCCGGCGAAGTAGCGGACGCTCACCGACGACAAGCTCACCCTCCGATCGCGCTCATCGGCCGGTCCGGCTGGCTGAAGCCGGTGCCGCCGATGCCGTGCCCCGGTCCCTTGGCCCACATGACATCCCGCCACCGTGCGGCGATGTCCTCATCTTCTGCGCCCGTGCGCAAGGGCGTGCGCAGATCGGTCTCGGTGTGCGAGAACAGACAGGAGCGGATCGAGCCGTCCGCGGTGAGCCGGGTGCGGTCGCAGGACCCGCAGAACGGTCGGGTCACCGAGCCGATGATGCCCACGCTGCCCGGTCCGCCGTCCACCAGCCACCGCTCGGCGGGAGCCGAGCCGCGTTCGCTGGGATGCGGAGTCAGTTCGAACTCCTGCCGCAGCAGGGCGAGGATCTCCTCGGCGGTGATCATCTGCTCGCGGTCCCAGCCGTGCTGCGGGTCCAGCGGCATCTGCTCGATGAACCGAAGCTGGTAGTCGCCTGCCAGACAGAAGCGCAGCAACTCGGCAGCCTGATCGTCGTTGACGCCGCGCAGCAGCACCGCGTTCACCTTCACCGGGTTCAGCCCGGCCTCGCGGGCGGCGGCCATCCCGGCCAGCACATCGGCGAGCCGGTCCCGGCGGGTGATCTCGCGGAAGGTCGCCGGGTCCAGCGAGTCCAGCGAGACGTTGATCCGCCGCAGTCCCGCCGCCGCCAGCCCGGCGGCCCGCCGGTCCAGGCCGATGCCATTGGTTGTCAGCGAAACCTGCGGGGCGGGCGACAGCGCCGCGGTCTCGGCGATGATCCGTTCCAGACCGGGCCGCAGCAGCGGCTCACCGCCGGTGAACCGCACCTCGGTGACACCGAGCCGGACCACCGCGATGCCGATCAGTCGGATCAGCTCGTCATCGGTGAGCACGTTCGCGCCGGGTAGCCAGGACAGGCCCTCGGCGGGCATGCAGTAGGAGCACCGCAGATTGCACCGGTCGGTGAGGGAGACGCGCAGATCGGTGGCCACTCGGCCGAAACGGTCGATGAGCAGCGGCGATGCCGGCCGGTCATGGGCCGTTGGGTGCGCCCCGCCGGGCACGACGGGGATGCCGAGGTTCACCGCTGTCACCTTGTCAAGGCTAACCGCCCATCGGACGTTTTGGTCCCGTCGCAGGACCTAGGTCTCATCCAGTGGTCGCGGATTCGATGAAAGCCCGCAGGTCGGCGGCCTGCCGCAGCCTGCTCGGCTCGTGCACGTACATCATGTGGCCCGCCTCGTAGTACCGGACCTCGATGTTGCGCCGGAGCTCGGCCGGGATGCGGAGCGAGGCCAGGATGTGCTCGGCGGCGAAGTACGGGGTGGCGCCGTCGTGGTAGCCGCTGCCGACGTGCACCCTCAGATGCTGGTTGTGCCGCATCGCCTGCGCCAGCTTGTCCGCCACCGACACCGAGGTGCCCTCGAAGTCCTTGTAGGACCACGGCCGCACCTTGTCGGTGAGCACCTCGTATGGCAGGTCGCTGGTGTACTCCAGCTCCTGGGTGACGTAGTGGTTCAGCGCGGCCGAGTACGCCCCGATGATCGCCGTGAGGCTGGGGTCCTCGGTGAAGTGCTCACCCGCGGCGTCGGCCTCCCAGCCGGTGAACCGGCCGTCCAGCCTGCCGACCACCTTGCGCTTGTCACGCAGAAGCTCGGTGAAGAAGCGGACGTGCTCGGGCCGCAGGTTGACGCGGTCGACGTAGTCCTCGCTGAGCTTGGTGAGCTCCGCGATCCGCCGCACCGCCCCCGCCCGCTCCGCCGGGGTGAGCCGGTTGCCCTTGGCGAGCAGCCACGGGTACTCCCGCTCGGCGAACTCCTCGGCCTCGGCGAGCACCTCGGACAGCGGCCGGTCACCGTGCAGCCCGTGGTAGTGCGCGATGGCCGCGTAGGTGGGCAGGAAGAGCGGATAGGGCAGGTCGTTGCCGTCGGCGAAGCGGATGGTGCCCATGTTCAGCACCGAGGAGATCAGCATCAGCCCGTTGAGGTAGAAGCCGAACCGGTGCTGGAGGTGCTCGGCCAGCGCGGCGGCGCGCAGCGTGCCGTAGGACTCGCCCGCGAGGAACTTCGGCGACATCCACCGCCCGTTGCGCGAGGTCCACAGCCGGATGATCTCGCCGATGGAGGAGATGTCGGGCTCGTAGCCGTGGTAGTCGGCGGGCTTGACGCCCTTCACCGGGCGGGAGTAGCCGGTGGACACCGGGTCGATGAAGACAAGGTCGCTGTGGGTCAGCAGGGTCTCGGCGTTGTCCAGCAGCCGGTACGGCGGCGGCACCGAATCGCCCGCGTCCCCGCTGTCCACCCGCCGCGGTCCCATCAGACCAAGGTGCAGCCACACGCTGGCCGAGCCGGGGCCGCCGTTGAAGGCGAAGGTGACCGGCCGGGTGGTGGCGTCACAGCCCGCGAGCACATAAGAAGTAAGGAACACCTCGGCCTTGGGCTGGTAGCCGTCGAACTTGCCATCGGCGAGGATCTCCTCGCGGAGCACCAGCCTGCCCGCGGTGGCCGTGTAGTTCAGCTCGCGGCCATTGACGACCAGGGTGTGGGACGTGGTGACCAGATCGTCCTTCGGCTCCGGTGTCTCGTCCTCCGCCGAATTCTCCTGCTGTGCGCTCGCATCCATAAGGAAACCCTAGGGTTGTGTCACCGATCAGAGGGAGGTGAATGTGAATATTGCTCGGGAACTATGTGCTCTGGATGAGCAGCTCATCACCTGCCGCGCATGTCCCCGCCTTGTCGCGTGGCGGGAGGAGGTCGCCAGGGTGAAGCGAAGCGCTTTCCGTGATCAAGAGTAC
This sequence comes from Actinorectispora metalli, assembly GCF_056323685.1. Lineage (NCBI taxonomy): Bacteria > Bacillati > Actinomycetota > Actinomycetes > Pseudonocardiales > Pseudonocardiaceae > Actinorectispora > Actinorectispora metalli. The sequence goes on along the minus strand of NZ_JBREYE010000001.1, from coordinate 1,836,956 downwards.
TGGGGTGCACCGGTGCCCGGCTTCGGCCCATCGGACGCTCGGCTGCTGATAGTCGGCCTAGCCCCGGCCGCCCACGGCGCCAACCGCACCGGCCGCATGTTCACCGGCGACCGTTCTGGAGAGGTCCTCTACGCCGCCCTGCATGCGGTCGGCCTGGCGAACAAGCCGGTCTCCGAGCACCGCCACGACGACTTCCGTCTCTATGGCACCCGGATCACGGCGCCGGTCCACTGCGCGCCCCCGGAGAACAAGCCGACGGTGGAGGAGCGGGACACCTGCTCCCAGTGGCTCCGCCGGGAACTCACCCTCTTCCGCCCGCAGGCGCGGGCGATAGTGGTCCTAGGCGCCTTCGGCTGGCAGGCCCTGATGCCGGTACTGAGCAGTGTCGGCTACCTGGTGCCGCGCCCCCGGCCCAAGTTCGGCCACGGCGTCAGGTACACGATCGACTTCGACGGCGAAGACGCGCCGGTCGAACTCTTCGGCTGCTACCACGTGAGTCAGCAGAACACCTTCACCGGAAGGCTGACCCCCGCGATGGTCGAAGCCGTCCTCACAGAGGCGGGCACCGCCGCTGGGCTGCTATGACCGGGAAATGACCGATTGCCCCGCTGCGTTCCACCACAACCGTCGGCTCTTGGTCAACATCGAACGGGAACCGGCCGACGGTGGCGGCGCGGCAGCAGACGCCCCTGATGCCGCTGTGTTGCTCGCGGCAGCCCGAGCGGAGCGATCTCCGATACGCGACACCGGATGATCTCCTGTTGCATTGCTTCGTCCCGTTCGCTTTCAGACGCTGTACGACGCATGGACTCCTGCCTGGACCCATTTCAGGGACGCATCCGTTGTATTGGCTGCTGTGGTCGATCTCGCGGTGCGTCCGGGTGCGGGCGTCCTGCTTTTCCTGTTGTCATCGGAGCCGCGGTGAAGACACGCAGCTGCCGCCGCGGAGGAAACGGTCATGGATCGCACAGCGGCGAAGGGTACTCCGTGAGTATGCGCACGTCGGCGTCCAGTTGGTCTGATCCAGTGCAGGTCGCCGACCGGCTCTTCAACGTCCCGTAGCAGGTCAGCGTGGTGAAGGACACCGGCGACCGGGGTCACAACAGGGCCGGGTTGGCAAGCCCCGCATATTGATGGGTGCGACGATGAAGCCATGGCAGCACGTCGTTCTGAGCCGACCCGGATCCTGATCCTGGGTGGCGGCTATGTCGGGATGTACACGGCCCTGCGTCTGCAGAAGAAACTGCGCCGCGGCGAGGCCTCCGTGACCGTGGTCGACCCGCAGCCCCACATGACCTACCAGCCGTTCCTGCCGGAAGCCGCCGCCGGTTCCATCGAGCCGCGGCACGTCGTCGTTCCGTTGCGCCGGGTGCTCAAGCGCTGCCACGTGCTCACCGGGCGGGTCACCAAGGTCTCCCACGCGGACAAGGTGGCCACCGTCGAGGTGCCGGACGGGCACGTCGAGCAGCTTGGCTACGACGTGCTGATCGTGGCGCTTGGCTCGATCGCCCGCACGCTGCCGATCCCCGGCCTCGCCGAGCGCGGCATCGCGTTCAAGACCGTCGGCGAGGCGATCTACCTCCGCAACCACGTGCTCTCGCGGCTGGACCTCGCCGCCTCCACCATCGACCCGGAACTGCGCAGGCGGCTGCTCACCTTCCTGGTGATCGGCGGCGGCTACGCCGGTATCGAGGCGTTGGCCGAGCTTGAGGACATGGCCCGCTACGCCAGCAGGTACTACGAGAACATCGAGCCGAAGGACATGCGCTGGGTGCTCGTTGAGGCCGCGGGCCGGGTGATGCCCGAGGTGAGCGCGCCGCTGGGCGTCTACACCGTGGAGCGGCTTGAGGAGCGCGGCATCCAGGTCTTCCTGGACACCAGGGTCAAGACCATGGAGAACGGCCACGTCGTGCTGGACGACGGCACCGAGTTCGACACCGACACCATCGTCTGGACCGCGGGTGTGAAGGCCAACCCGGTGCTGGCGCAGACCGATCTGCCGCGGGACGAGCGGGGCCGGGTGCGCTGCACCGCGCAGCTCAACGTGGAGGGCAGCCTGGACGCCTTCGCCTCCGGTGACTGCTCGGCGGTGCCGGACCTGACCCGCGTCGAGGAGGACCCCAAGGCGACGTGCAGCCCGTCGGCGCAGCACGCGGTGCGGCAGTCCTTCGTGCTGGCGGACAACGTGGTGGCGAGCATCCGGTCCACCAAGCTGAAGCCGTACAAGCACGCCTACGCGGGTTCGGTGGCCAGCCTCGGGCTGTACAAGGGTGTCGCGGAGATCTTCGGTATCAAGATCAAGGGCTTCCCGGCCTGGCTGTTGCACCGCGCCTACCACGTGAGCCGGATGCCGACCTTCAACCGCAAGTTCCGCATCGTGATGGACTGGATGCTGGCGCTGCTGTTCCAGCGCGAGGTCGTGGCGCTGGGCCAGATCAACGACCCCAAGGCGGACTTCGCCCGGGCCGCTGCCAGCTGACCGAAGTGTTTGAGAGCTCAAAGATGGACTACACAGAGTAGTAGGCTCTGGGTAGCCCACTTGGCGGTTGCGGGTCAGCGTCGCTCTCAGTGGTCACAAAGCATTAGGCCATTCGATGCGAATATTCTTCAAAGGTGTCGAATTGGTCACAAAAACCTGTCTCACCTATGACCTCAGGCTATGCGTTCTCTGACGCTCTGTTACCGTAGTCTGACGCAATAGGGGATCATCACCTGAAAGCGTGAGAGCGCTGGGGAGACGAGGTGAACCCGGTGTCCATCGAGGAAATGGCTGCTCGGATCCGCAAGGGCGAGCTCAAGGACGGTCAGCTCGCCGACTTCGCGGCAGAGTATGCCCGAGCACAGAAGATCTTTCGCAAGAAGGATGACTGATGACTGAGATCGGGCGGGAGCGGGAGGACGGCCCGCACCCGCCCGATCCGTCGCGTCAGGGGAGCAATTCCAAGTCCGTGCCGCTGCTGTTGCAGGGCCAGGACTACTTCTTCCGCGCCGCCGACACCTGCCTGGACTTCCAGGAGGAGGTGCACCGGCAGGGCCTGTCGGGCGATGACCCCAGCGGCAATCCGCTGCCCTGCGTCCTGGTGCTGTCCAGGGCGGCCGATATGGAGATGAACGAGCTCTCCCTCGCGCTGGCCGAGCGCGGCATCAGGATGGCCCGCATCGATGCCGACCGGTGCCTCGACCTCGATCTCACGATCTACACCGACGCGCCCATCCTCGAGCTGGACCGCAGGCTGTTGCGGCCGCTGCTGGTGTGGCGGCGCCACTTCGACGTCACCGCCATCCCGGTCGACCCTCGCACGATGAACGGTGCCTACGCCATCGACCAGTGGCGGGCGGTGGTCAACTGGCTGGCGGGCCGCACCGACTGGGCCCAGGTCAACCCCAACCAGCCGAGCAGCACCCTGGACCGGCTCACCCAGCTTTCCGACGCCGCCGCGGCCGGACTGGACGTGCCCCGCACCGCCGTCACCACCCGGCCGGGGCGGAGCAGGCCGGGCGGCGGGCGGTGCATCGTCAAAACCATCGGCCACCACCTGCTCGAACCCAAGCCCGGCTCGCTACAGGGCCTGTTTCCCCGGCCTCTGGACGCCCGCAGGGCGAGTGAGACGCCGGAACCCGCACCGGTCATCGTGCAGCAGTACCTGAAGTCCGACGGCGAGCTCAGGGTGTTCGTCATCGGCGAGGAGCTGTTCGCCTACCGGGTGGTCAAGCACGATCCGGCCCAGCTCTGGGTCGACCCGGACGCGGTGAGCGTCGAACCCACCGAGGTGCCCCCGTTCCTCGGGGAGCAGTTACTCGGGCTGGCCAAGCGCTGGCGGCTGTCGGTCGCGGCCTTCGACCTGCTCGTCGTGGACGGCAAGCCGGTCTTCCTCGAGGTGAACGTGAACTGCGACTGGCGCTGGTTCGAGCACCGCGCCGACCGGACCGACGTCTCCGACCTGCTGCATGACTGGGTCGCCACGAAGTTCGAACAACTTCGTGAAACAAGTCACATAAGCTGAGCGTTGGACGGGCGCAGTTCGTAATTATCTTCAGGCGCTGGAATGGCGTAACGCCGAGGCGTCGGCGGTTACGCCCGCGGTCGAATGGACTCCTTCCCACTGGTCCGGCTGGGGCGATTTTTCGCGTTCGCTCCCGTTCGGCGGGCTTGAGCCTCTAGGCTGCGCTCCGCCCCCGTAGCCCAATCGGTAGAGGCAGGCCCCTTAAAAGGGTCCAAGTGACGGTTCGAATCCGTCCGGGGGCACAGCGCGGGTCTCGGTAGAGAAGAACCCGCCTCACCTGCGGTTTTGCCTGAGTCGCCTGGGCGTAGGCGACTCGGCGGCCTCTCCTGCGTTGTCCAGCGCTCACCCTGAAGTGATCTGTGCGACGCGCCCAAACGGTCGCGCCCAATACACATTGTGATCTTGTTGTGATCAATTTGTGTCCGGTCTGGTGGGCTTTCGACCGCGTCGCGCATTACCCGTTTCGCATTACCGCCGCAGCGGGATGCGATGATGAAAGCAGGCGATGGCAACCAGGAAGCCGGTGTGAATCCGGCGCGGTGCCGCCACTGTGACCGGGGAACGAACCCACCGACAGCCACTGTCCCCTCGAGGGGATGGGAAGGCCGGGAACGTGTCGATCCGGCAGCCAGGAGACTGGAGCCACTCGCCTCCTCACCACGGACATCGGGGCGGACTTCCCCGAGAGAGGGCGGCAACCATGTCGGCACCCTTGGGGCGTCTCGCGGCTCTGGCCGCGGCGGTGCTGATCGGCTCGACCGCCTGCACGGGCGGCGCAGGCGCGCCCGCACCGGTCAACGGCCAGGACTGCATCACCTCCTTCGATGCCTCGACCGACTACTTCCCGGTCAAGTCCGAGCTTCGGCATGCCCGCAACCTCAGCCTCAGCTACCACCGCAGCTACCAGGTGCTGACCGTCAACCAGCCCTACCCCGGCGGAAAGCCGGAGTCCTACGTGCTGCTGCGCTGCGGTGCGCCCAAGCCGACGCTGCCCGCCGAGTTGGCGAACGCCCCGGTCGTGCAGACGCCGATCCGCAGCCTCTTCTCCGCCTCCACCACCCACCTCCCGCTGCTGGCCGAGTTGGACAAGGTAGACGTGCTGACCGGCGTGTCCAGCGCGAGCTTCGTGATCTCGCCCGCCGTGCGGGAACGCATCGCCGCGGGCAAGGTCGCCGAGTACGCGCCCGCCAACCAGCTGGACGCCGAGAAGGTGATCGCGGCCAAGCCCGACCTGCTGATGACCGGCGGCTTCGACGACCCCGGCTACGGCGCGCTGCGCAACGCGGGCATCCCCGTGCTGCCCAACGCCGAATGGCTGGAGGCCACCCCGCTGGGCCGCGCCGAGTGGCTCAAGGCCATGGCGGCGCTGACCGGCTCGGAGGCCACGGCGCGGGAGACCTTCGACCGCATCGAACGCGACTACAACAGCACCGCGGCCAAGGCCAAAGGCGCGCAGAAGACGCCCGTGCTCCCCGGCGTGATGCTCCAGGGCACCTGGGTCGCGCCTGCGGGCGGCAGCTTCCTCGGCACGCTGCTGGCCGACGCGGGCGGCAGCTACCCGTGGGCGGACCGGCCGGAGACGGCCAGCCTGAAGCTGGACTTCGAGACGGTCTTCGCCGCCGCGGGCGCCGCCCCGGTCTGGCTGGTCGACCGCACCTGGGCCACCACCGCCGACGCCATCGCCGAGGACGGCCGCTACGCCGAGTTGGCCGCCGTGAAGTCCGGTGCGGTGTGGACCAACGCCAAGGTCACCACGCCCTCGGGCGGCACCGACTACTACGAGCGCGGCGTCACCAGGCCCGACCTCGTGCTCGGCGACCTGGTCGCCATCCTGCACCCCGAGCTGTCGCCGGGACACGAATTCGCCTTCTACCGCCCGGTGCCGCGGCCGTGACCAACGGCCTGCCTGCCGGTACCCGGCTGCGGCGCAGGCTGACGCTGCTGGGACTGCTGCTGGCCACCGGCATCGGACTGGTACTGGCCACCGCGATCGGCTCGGTCTCGGTCCCGGTGGACGAGACGGTGCGGGTGCTGTTCGGCCTGCCGACGCACGATCCGCGCTGGGAGGTCGTGATCGGCACGGTCCGGCTGCCCAAGGCGATCACCGCCGCGCTGGCGGGCGCTGGACTGGGCGTCGCGGGCCTACAGTTGCAGACCCTGTTCCGCAACGCGCTGGCCGAGCCATACGTGCTGGGGGTCAGCGCCGGGGCGAGCCTCGGCGTGGCGCTGGCGATCATGGGCACCGTCAGCGTCGGCGGCATGTTCACGGCGGGACTCGCGCCGACCAGCCGGATCGGCATGGTGCTGGCCGCCTCGCTCGGCGCTGGTGTCGTGCTCGCGGGGGTGCTGGTGCTCTCCCGCTGGGTGCGCTCGGCGGTGACGCTGCTGGTGATCGGGGTGATGGTGGGCGCGGCCACCAGCGCCGTGGTCAGCCTGCTGCTGAACCTGACCAATCCCGAACGGGCCCAGCAGTTCCTGGCCTGGGGGCTGGGCAGCTTCGCCGGAAACACCTGGTCCGACCTGGCCGTGTTCGCGCCGACGGTGGCGGCCGGGCTGCTGATCGGGCTGCTCATGGTCAAACCGCTGAACGCCTTGCTGCTCGGCGAGAGCTACGCCCGCACGATGGGCCTGCCGGTGCGCGGGGCAAGGGCGCTGACGCTGGTCAGCTCGTCGCTGCTGGCCGGGGCGGTGACCGCGTTCTGCGGGCCGGTCGCCTTCCTCGGCATCGCCGTGCCGCACCTGGCGAGGATCGCCGTCGGCACCTCCGACCACCGGGTGCTGGTGCCCACCACGCTGCTGATGGGCTCGGTGATCGCGCTGGCCTGCTCGATCGCCGTCGCGCTGCCCGGTGGGGGTGCGGTGCTGCCGCTGAACGTGGTCACCGCGCTGCTGGGCGCGCCGATCGTGGTCACCGTGCTGCTGCGCAGCAAGCGGCTCGCGGCGGGGGCGGTCACATGAGCCTGCGGCTGGACGGGCTCGGCGTCGGCTACCCCGGCCGCACCGTGCTGGCCGACCTGCACGCGGAGGCGCCCGGCGGGCGGCTCACCGTGCTGTTGGGCCCCAACGGAACCGGGAAGTCGACGCTGCTGCGCACGGTGGCCGGGTTGCAGCGACCGCTGGGCGGCCGGGCGCTGCTGACCGGGGAGCCCCTGGACGGGCTGAGCCCCGCCGAGCGGGCCCGGCGCATCGCGGTGGTGCTCACCGAGCGGATCGACGTCGGGCTGCTCTCGGTGCGGGAGCTCATCGGGCTTGGCCGCTACCCGCACACCTCGCTGTTCGGCGCGCTGGACGAGCAGGACTGGCAGGTCGTCGACTGGGCGATGACGGCCGTCGGCGTGACCGCGCTGGCCGACCGGCTGGTCGGCGAGTTGTCAGACGGCGAGCGCCAGCGGGTGCTGACCGCGCGGGCGTTGGCCCAGCAGCCGAGGATGCTGTTGTTAGACGAGCCCAGCGCCTACCTGGACGCGCCGTCCAGGGTGGCGCTGCTCGGTCTGCTGCGCAGGCTGGCCCGGCAGGAAGGGCTGACCATCGTGGTGTCCACCCACGACCTGGAACTGGCGCTGCGCGTCGCCGACCACGCCTGGCTGGTCGACCGCGCGGGCGCGCTGCACAGCGGGACGCCCGCCGAGCTGACCGACCGGGGGCTGATCGCCGCCAGTTTCGACACCCCCGAGCTGGCCTTCGACGCGGGCACCGGCTCGTTTCGGCTGCGTGAGGAGCCAGTATGAGCGGGATGGCCGTGGAAGCTGCGGGCGTGAGCCTGGACGCCAAGGCGCTCCGCGAGATCGAGGTGCCGGTGTGAGTCTGGTCGCCGAGGCGTTCCGCGAGATCGCCGTGCTTGGCTCGTTCTTCGAGGTCGGCACCGATGGCCGCCGCCGGGACGGCGAACGCGGCGGCACCCTGGCCGAGCTGTACTCCGGTGACCAGCTGGGCGGGCTGATCGACGATTTCGCCCGGCGCATGGGCACCGCCGAACGCCGGGTGGCCGCCTCGATCCTGTTCCAGGGCCACGCCGCCAGGATCTTCTCGCCCGCGCTGGGCGCGGCCCTGGCCCGTGGCGTACTGCCGGACCTCGACCCGCGGTCCCTGCGCTGGCGGGCCGCGCCCGGCGCTTCGGTCGCCCTGCACGCCCAAGCCCTGACGGGCACCGAACTGCCCTGGGCAGGCACGCGGGCACCCGCCGAACTCACCGGCGCCGACCGCGACCGGATCGCGGCCCTGCTCGTCGAGCAGGTGATCGACCGCAACCTCCGCCCCCTGCTGACCGCCATCCGCGCCGAGGTGCGGCTCGCCGACAACCTCATGTGGGGCAACGCCGCGTCCTCGTTGGCGGGCGTCACGCGCATGCTGGAGTCGAGCCCGTTCCCGGCGGGCCCGGCGATCCAGCTCACCGAGGCCCTGCTGGCGGTGCCGCCGCTCCAGGGCAGCGGCGTGTTCCACCACGTCGCGGGCATCACCGCGTTCCGCCGCCGCAACTGCTGCCTGTACTACCGCGTCCCCGGCGCGGGCATGTGCGGAGACTGCGGCCTGCCCGCCGCCCGCCGCTGACACCGCCCTCAGGAGGCGGCGGTCTCGGCGGCGTCGATGAGGCGGAGGCCCTTCAACCGGTCCAGGAGTTCGAGGATCTGGTCGGCGACCTCGTCGGGGTCGGCGTCCTCATAGGACTCGCCGAGGTCCTCGGCGATGGTGCCGACGGAACGCACCCCGTCGCACAGCGTCAGCACCGAGGCGGCGGTCCGGTTCAGCACCAGCACGCCCTCCGGGTAGAGCAGCACGTGACAGGCCCGGACCGGGTCGTACCGCAGCCTGACACCGGGGGCCAGCCGGGGAACCGTATGCGCGGCGATCGGTGCCATCCCGCCCCCTCGGTGTCAAGGTCTGTCAAGGACAACAGGGCGTCCAGGATGGCACGCCGGAGGGCGCATTTGAATGGGCGTGCCCGTTAACGCCGGGCGGCGTAGGCGGTGATCTCCATGGCGGTCTCGACGGTCGCGAAGTCGGGCTTCTCCCAGCGCGGCTTGGGCTTCGACTGGGTGTCGTTGGCGGCGCGGTTGGCGGGCTTGGTGGGTGTCGACACGATTCCTCCAGAGCGGCAGGGGCTTTGCCCCAACGCTAAGAACCGTTTTCCCAGCACGCCACCCCCGTTGGAGTGAGTGCGCCGACTGGTCTAGTCCAAGCGGACCTAGCGAAGTCCTGGCGGGCGTGTTTCGGTGTACTGACAGTTTCATAGCGTTTTCCCGCGCGGTCGTACCCTGCGACCGCTTGGAGGAGGGCAAATGACTTCCCTGCGTCATTGGGCCGCCTACGCAGCTGTGTCAGCAGCCGCCATCGCGGCAACAATCCCCAGCGCCTCCGCGGTGCCCGCCGACAATCTCGGCCCAGCCGCGGAACGGGTGGTGGCGACCAAGCTCGTCGTTCCCTGGAGCGCGGCGTTTCTCCCCGACGGCAGCGCTCTGGTCACCGAACGCGGTGGCCGGGTGGTGTCGGTGCGCAACGGCCAGGTCAGCGAGGCCATGCGCATTCCCGGCGTCGCCCCGAGCGGCGAGGGCGGGCTGCACGGCATCGCGGTGTCCCCCAACTACGAGACCGATAAGACGATCTTCGTCTACTACACCTCGTCCTCGGACAACCGGATCGCCAGGACCACACTCGGCGGCACCCCGCAGCCGATCGTCACCGGCATCCCCAAGGCGAGCATCCACAACGGCGGCCGCCTCGGCTTCGGCCCGGACGGCTTCCTCTACGCCAGCACCGGCGACGCGGGCAACTCGTCCAACGCGCAGAACCCGAGTTCGCTGGGCGGCAAGATCCTGCGCATGACCCCGGACGGCAAGCCCGCCCCGGGCGCCAGTTCGCTGGTCTACACCCTCGGCCACCGCAACGTGCAGGGCATCGCCTGGGACCCCACGGGCCGGATGTACGCCTCCGAGCACGGCAACAACCGCCTCGACGAGCTCAACCGGATCGAGTCCGGCCGCAACTACGGCTGGCCGACCTGTGAGGGCCCCTGCAACGACAGCCGCTACACCAACCCGCTGCGCACGTGGTCTACCTCGCAGGCCTCGCCCGCCGGGATCGCGGTGTACAAGGGCAGCATCTACGTGGCCGCGCTGCGCGGAACCCGGCTGTGGAAGGTGCCGCTGAACTCCGACGGCAGTGTCGGCAACCCGCAGGCGATGTACCAGGGCACCTACGGCCGGCTGCGGGACGCGGTGGTCGCGCCCGACGGCACGCTGTGGCTCCTGACGTCCAACCGGGACGGCCGGGGCAGTCCCACCGCGGACGACGACCGGATCATCAGCAGCGACGGGTGAGTTCCGGGGCCGGTCAGGAGGCTTGGGCGATCACGACCCTGTTCTTGCCGTTGACCGGCCCTCCCGGAGCGTCCGGCGGGGCGCAGGTGACCAGCACCAACTGGTGGCTGCCGCGCCGGTTGATCGCGCTGCTCGCCAGCCCCGGCAGATCGCTCTTGGGCACGTCGCGCACTTCGGCGATGCGGTAGAGCCGCTGGTGGGCGCTCTCGTCCTGGAGCGTGATCAGCTGACCGGGCCGCACGGTGTACAGCTCGGCGAACGGTCCGGTCACCTCGCCGACGTGGGCGCGGCTCGCCAGCAGGGTCGCGCCCTCGGTGGCGGTGGGCTCGACGCCCCACCAGTTCGCCTGGTCCAGTTCGGCGGGCATCGGAACCTTGGCCGCCTCGTCCGGCACCGCCCTGACCAGCGTCGCCTTGCGCCCGCCGGGCAGTGTGATGGTCCGCATGGCCTTAACAGGCTCGGAGGTGGGGCCCGCTGCGGCGAGCACCGCCTGCTGCCGGTCGCGAATCTCGTCGGTCGCGAGGATTCCGCCGGTGACCCCGACGCCGATCGCGATCGCGATCAGCAGCAGAGGCCCGGATCGGCCGCTGCCTTCCTCGGCAGAGGCCCGGAATCGCAGCGCCACCTCTTCTCCGAACCTTCCTCGCGCCAATCCGGACAGCGGACGGGGGAGCCGTGAAACTTCGTGAACGCCGGAACCTTGCCCGGTCGTGAACTGACTCGCCCCAGTAGGGGACCAATCTAGCCGGAACGTCAGGGCAAACCCGACAAAACCCGCCTTGTACCTATCCTGCCATCGATTGAGGATGCCAGTTGGTTACTTCCCGCGAGCAACCGCCTCCTTATCGTCGCCAGAGCAGACCAACGGCATCCATCGGAGGATCCGGAGTAAAGTCTGCAGGCGCGAGGCGGGAACCGGCCGAGGGGTCTGGCCGTTTAACCCGGTGAATGCGCTCAATGGTTCCCAGGAGGACGAGGTGCGCTCGACCAGCAACCCCGCGTTCCGCAATCTGCCGCAGGGCGGACAGAGCGGCTACGCGACGTTCAACAACTACCCGGGTGCCCAGACCGCGGGCTATGACCCATACGCGGGTCAGGCACCGGCGCAGACCGGCGACCGGCCGATGACCATCGACGACGTGGTCACCAAGACCGCGATCACGCTTGCGGTGACCATCGCCACGGGTGCGCTCACGTTCTTCACCGGCGCGTACGCCTTGGCGCTGCCCGCGCTGATCATCGGCCTTGTCCTTGCGATGGTCATCATCTTCAAGAAGAAGCCCAGCCCCCCGCTGGTGCTGGCCTACGCCGCCGTTGAGGGCGTGGTGCTCGGCGGCATCTCCTACATCTTCGCGCAGAAGTTCGACGGCATCGTGCCGCAGGCCATCATCGGCACCGCGGCCGTGTTCATCGGCATGCTGGTGATCTACAAGACCGGTGCGATCAGGGTCACCCCGAGGCTGACCAAGTGGATCATCGGCGCCACCATCGGTGCCGCCGCGCTGATGCTGGTCAACCTGGTCGCAGGCTTCTTCGTCCAGGACGGCATCGGCATCAGGACGCCCGGCCCGCTTGGCATCGCGGTGAGCCTGCTGTTCATCGGCATCGCGGCGTTCAGCTTCCTGCTCGACTTCGACGCCGCCGACCAGGCCATCCGGTCCGGCACCCCGTCGAAGTACGCCTGGTACATCGCCTTCGGCCTGCTCGTCACGCTGGTCTGGCTGTACCTGGAGATCCTGCGTCTGCTCAGTTACTTCAGCAGCGACTGATCCGAGATCGGCAGGAAAGGGGCGCCTCCCCGTGGGGGGCGCCCCTTTTCGCTGTCATAGGCACCGGTCGGTCGTCTCGGCCAGTAGCGCGATCTCCGGATACTCCTAGGACCGGGCGAAACGGTCGGTGGCCTCGATGAGGTGGTGCTGGATTCCGGGCTCGTCCGCGGAGTGCCCGGCGTCGTCGACGATCACCAGCTCGGAGCCCGGCAGCGCCCGGTGCAGTTCCCACGCCGAGACCGCTGGCGTCACCACGTCGTAGCGGCCCTGCACGATCACGGTGGGGATGCCCGCGAGCTTGCCCGCGTCCCTGATCAGCCTGCCCTCCTCGAAGAAGCCGCCGTTGATGAAGTAGTGCGTCTCGATCCTGGCGAAGGCCACCGCGTACTCCGCGCCCCCGAAGTGCTCGATGAGTTCGGCGTTGGGGCGCAGCGTGACCGTCGATCCTTCCCAGGTGCTCCAGGCCACCGCCGCGGGCAGCCGCACCTCGGGGTCGGGATCGTTGACCCGGCGGTGGTAGGCCGCCAGCACGTTGCCGCGCTCCTGCTCGGTCAGCAGACTGGTCACCTCATGCCACTTCTCCGGGAATATCTGCCCGGCCGCGCCCTGGTAGAACCAGTCCAGTTCGCCGCGACGCAGCGTGAAGATGCCGCGCAACACGAGTTCGGCCACCCGCTCGGGATGCGTCTGCGCGTAGGCCAGGGCGAGAGCGGAGCCCCAGGAGCCGCCGAAGACCTGCCAGCGGTCGATGCCCAGGTGCTCGCGCAGCTTCTCGATATCGGAGATCAGGTGCCAGGTGGTGTTCGTGGCCAGGTCCGCGGCCGGGTCGGAGAGGTGCGGCGTGCTGCGGCCGCAGCCGCGCTGGTCGAACAACACGATCCGGTAGGCGGCGGGATCGAACAGCCTGCGGTGCTTGGCGTTGCAGCCACCGCCCGGACCGCCGTGTAGGAACACCACCGGCTTGCCCGCGGGGTTGCCGCAGACCTCCCAGTACACCTGCTGGCCGTCGCCAACCGCCAGCATGCCGGTCTGGTGGGGCTCGATCTCCGGGTAGAGCGCGCGCATCAGTGTCCTCCCCTGTTCCGATGTGACAGCAGCTAAACACCTAGTGGCCGGTACGGCGCACCACCGGTCGGACGAGACGCGCGCCATATCGATGACCCGGACGCAGGCGTGAGTCTTTAACGTCGGAAAGCCGCGAAATCTCCGTCCCAGGCGAGCAGGCAGCGCGCGATTGTCGGGGTTCTCCTCTACTTTCGACGTATGGGTCGTGCGCAGTTCGTGGCCGAGACCTCGGCCAAGGGCGAATGGAAACGTCAGACCAACCACTTCACCGACCGGATCACCGCGGATGGCTCCTCCGGTCACCAGGCTCGGCCGGGGCGATACCGGCTGGTGGTGAGCCTGGCCTGCCCATGGGCGCACCGCTCGGTGATCGTCCGCAGGTTGCTCGGGCTTGAAGAGGCCATCTCGTTGGGCGTGGTGGACCCCATCCGGGATGAACGCGGGTGGCGGTTCACCCTGGACGATGACGACCGCGACCCGGTGCTGGGCATCGAGTTCCTCTCCGACGCCTACCTCGCCACCGATCCGTCCTTCGCGGGCCGGGTCACCGTGCCCGCCATCGTGGACACCACCACCGGGCTGGTCGTCACCAACGACTACCCGCAGATCACCCTCGACCTGTCGGGGGAGTGGCGCGAATTCCACCGGGACGGTGCGCCCGATCTCTACCCGGAGCCGCTGCGCGACGAGATCGACGCGATCAGCGCCGACGTCTACCGCGATGTGAACAACGGTGTCTACCGCTGCGGTTTCGCCTCATCACAGGAGGCCTACGACGAGGCGTTCCGCGATCTGTTCAACGCACTGGACGTGCTCAGCACCCGGCTGGAGAGCAGGCGCTACCTGGTCGGCGATGCCATCACCGAGGCCGATGTGCGGCTGTTCACCACGCTGGTCCGCTTCGACGCCGTCTACCACGGTCACTTCAAGTGCAACCGCAACAAGCTCGCCGAGATGCCGGTGCTGTGGGCCTACGCCCGCGACCTGTTCCAGACGCCGGGCTTCGGCGACACCGTGGACTTCGACCACATCAAGCGGCACTACTACTGCACCCACGAGCAGCTCAACCCCAGCCGCATCGTGCCCGCGGGCCCCGACCTGTCCTGGTGGCACCAGCCGCACGGCCGGGAAACCCTCGGCGGTTCCCCGTTCGGCACCGGCACCCCGCCGGAATGACGAACGCGGCCTGCGCCGACTCCCAACATCGGCGCAGGCCACGGGTCTGTTATGAGGTGAGTGCGGCACATGGGCCATGCGCCGCACTCCCGTGGAACGACATCAGTGGAAGCAGTGTTCCGGGCCGGGGAAGTCGCCGCCGCGTACCTCGTCGGCGAAGGACTGCGCGGCGCCTGCCAGTACGCCCGCCATATCGGCGTAGCGCTTGACGAAGCGCGGGGTCTTGCCGCGGCGCAGGCCCGCCATGTCCTGCCAGACCAGCACCTGCCCGTCGCAGTCCGGACCGGCGCCGATGCCCACCGTGGGGATGCGCAGTTCGTGGGTGACGCGCTTGGCGACCTCCGCGGGCACCATCTCCATGACCACCGAGAACGCGCCCGCCTGCTGAACCGCGACCGCGTCGGCGACGATGTCGTCACCGGTGTCGCCGCGGCCCTGGACGCGGTAGCCGCCGAGGTTGTGCTCGCTCTGCGGGGTGAAGCCGATATGGCCCATGACCGGGATGCCCGCGGCGGTGATGGCCTCGACGTGCGGGGCGAACCGGCGGCCGCCCTCCAGCTTCACGGCGTGCGCGCCGCCCTCCTTCATGAACCGCACCGAGGTGGCCAGCGCCTGCTCTGGGGACAGCTGGTACGAGCCGAACGGCAGGTCCGCGACGACCAGTGCGCGCTTGACCGAGCGGGTAACCGCCCTGGTCAGCGGCAAAAGCTCGTCGACCGTCACCGGCAGCGAGGTCTCGTGGCCGTAGACGTTGTTGGACGCCGAGTCGCCGACGAGCAGCACCGGGATGCCGACCTCGTCGAAGATCTGCGCGGTGTACATGTCGTAGGCGGTGAGCATCGGGAAGATCTCCCCGCGCTCCTTCATCTCACGCAGGTGGTGAATGCGGATGCGCCGCTTGGGAGTGCCATCCGATTTCGCGGCTCCGGTGCCGTACGGGGCGGCTACCTCGCCGGTGGATTCTCCGTGCACAGTCATCGTCGACCGTCCTTCCCTCAAGGCCTGTGCAGGCAGGTCCCTGGGTTCGTGGTGGATGGTGCTGAATCCAGCGTGACACTTTCGGCCGAGCGCGGCAGCGGTTGTGCGAGCGACCTCACAGCGCGAACCCATCGGCGCAGGTCAGCGACGTAATTGCATGATGCAAACCCAAGCGGGTGAGTATCCCTTACCGGGCGTTACCGGTTGAAGGGGTATCCGGCGGAAAAATCACCGTAATGCGTGCGAAATAGGACATCCGTTTTGACCTTGGATGCGAACAATTGAGCAAAGGCACCACGCAGGGAGGTAACCATGTCCCGCACGCCAAATCAGTTGCTCGGATACATCTTCGGCGGGGTCTACATCGTCGTCGGGTTGCTGGGATTCACCGTCTCCGGCGGACACGCGTTCGCCGGCCACACCGGCGGTGACTTGCTCGGTCTGTTCAGCGTGAACCATCTGCACAACGTCGTGCACCTGCTCATCGGTGCGCTGCTGGTCTACGGGGCCTACGCGGGCGCCGCCAGGTCGGCACAGATCAACACGCTGGTTGGCGCGGTGTATCTGCTGGTCGGCATCATCGGCCTGTTCATCGGTGACAGCTCGGCCAACATCCTCGCGATCAACGGAGCGGACAACATCCTGCACCTCGTCAGCGGTGCGGTGCTGCTCCTGGTCGGCCTCGGCGTCGGCACCCGCTCGACAACGACGGCCTGACGATTTTCCCGACCTGGTGCCCCAGCCGATCACGACTCGGGGCACCCGGTCCGAAATCAGGCCTGGCGCTCGCGCCAGGAGTTGGTGATGGGAAGGCGGCGGTCGCGGCCGAACGCCTTGAAGGTGATCTTGGTGCCGGGCGGGTACTGGCGGCGCTTGTACTCGGCGCGGTCGACCATCAGCAGGACGCGTTCGACCAGTTGCGGGTCGAAGCCCGCTTCGAGGAGGTCCGCGTAGCCCTTGTCGCCCTCGATGTAGTCGCCCAGCACCTCGTCCAGCAGTTCATAAGGCGGCAGCGAATCGCTGTCCAGTTGGTCGGGGCGCAGTTCCGCCGATGGGGGCTTGGCGATGGAGTTCTCCGGGATGGGCGGCACCTCGCCGTGCTTCTCGGCCTCGGCGTTGCGCCACCTGGCCAGCCGGAAGACCAGCATCTTCGGCACGTCCTTGATCGGCGCGAAGCCGCCGACGGCGTCGCCGTAGATCGTGGAGTAGCCCACCGCCAACTCGGTCTTGTTGCCGGTCGCCAGCACCAGGTGGCCGTGTTGGTTGGACAGCCCCATCAACGTCACCCCGCGACAGCGGGCCTGCACGTTCTCCTCGGCCAGCCCGGTCAGGCCAAGCTGCTCGACGAACACCTTCACCAGGTCCGCGATCGGCTGCACCTGGTAGTGCAGGCCGGTGCGCCGGGCGATCTCCTCGGCGTCGTCGCGGGAGTGCTGGGAAGAGTAGTCCGACGGCATGGACACCCCGTGCACGGCGTCGGCGCCGAGGGCGTCCACCGCGAGCGCGGCCACCACCGCGGAGTCGATGCCGCCGGACAGACCCAGCACCACCGACTGGAAGCCGTTCTTGTGCACGTAGTCCCGCAGCCCCGTGACCAGCGCCGACCACACCTCGGCCTCGTCGGAGAGCGGCTCGGCGGGCTCGGCCGCGGGTGTGGGCTGGAAGCTGGGGCTGGTGTCGGCGGTCAGGGTCAGCCTGGAGACGTGGAAGCCCTCGATCAGGCCTGCCTCGGTGGGCGCGCCGCCCGGCAGGTCGAGGTCCAGCAGGTGCAGGTGCTCGACGAACTGCGGGGCCCTGGCCAGCAGGGTTCCGTCCGCGGCCACCACCAGCGAGTCACCGTCGAAGACCAGTTCGTCCTGCCCGCCGACCAGGTTCGCGTACGCCAGCGGCGCGCCCGCCTCGCGGGCCCGGCCCGCCACCAGCGGCAGCCGGACGTCGTCCTTGTTGCGCTCGTAGGGGGAGGAGTTGGGCGAGACGACCAGGTCGACGCCCGCCTTGCCGAGCGCGGCGATCGGGCCGCCGTCCTGCCAGAGGTCCTCGCAGATGACCATGCCCACCTCAAGCCCGTACAGCCGCAGGATGGTCAGCGAGTCGCCGGAGCGGAAGTAGCGGCGCTCGTCGAACACGCCGTAGTTGGGCAGGTGGTGCTTGTACTGGGTGGCGACGACGCGGCCTTCGTGGAGCACCGCGACGGCGTTGCGCGGGCCGACCTCGTCCAGCGCGAGGTAGCCGACGACCGCGACGATCTGCCCGCAGCCCGCCTCGGCGAGCCGCCCGGCCAGCACCTCCACCTGCCGCATCGAGGCCTCGGCGAAGGAGCGCCGCAGCGCGAGGTCCTCCACCGGGTAGCCGGTCAGCACCATCTCCGGGAACACCACGAGATGCGCGCCGGACTGCGCGGCTTTCCGCGTCCACTCCAGCACGAGGTCGGTGTTGCCGATGAGATCGCCGACGCAGGAGTTCACCTGGGCCATGGCCAGACGCAACTGGGGCATACCGCCATCTTCCCCGCCGCGCCCGCGGAATGGTCACGGAGGTGGTCAAGGTGACGGACGTGGTCCTTTCGACGGTGTCCGTTCGGCCTACTGGCAGGATCACCGGCGTGTTGACCGTCACGCGTGTCCTGGCCTGCCTGCTGGTGCTCTCCGGCTGCACCGCGGTGCGACCCGGCGAGGGACCGGTGCCGGTGAGCATCGAACAACGCGGTCCGGCGGGAGCGGTGCCGCCCGGGTTGGAGCGCTTCTACGGACAGCAGCTTGGCTGGGGCGACTGCCGTCCCTACGCCAAGACCGCGGAGGACAAGGTCTCCTTCGCGCGGCGCGACATCCAGTGCGCCCGGTTGATCGTGCCGCTGGACTACGCCAATCCCGCGGGCACCACCGTGACGCTGGCCCTGCTGCGCAGGCAGGCCGAGGAACCGGGCCGCCGCATCGGTTCGCTGGTGGTCAACCCCGGCGGGCCCGGCGCCTCCGGCACCGCGGCCGCGTCGTCGATGTCGGCGCTGGTCCGCAACACCGAACTGGGCCGCCGGTTCGACCTGGTCGGCTTCGACCCGCGCGGCATCGGCGGCAGCGAACCGCCGATCCGCTGCCTGACCGACGCCGAACGCGACGCCGACCGGCTGGACATCGACACCGACACCTCACCGGCGGGCATCGAGCAGACCGAGCGGGAGAACCGCGACTACGCCGCGAAATGCGCCGAGCGCACCGGCAAGGACTTCCTGGCGACCGTCGGGACCAGGGACACCGCCAAGGACATCGACCTGCTCCGCTCCGCGCTGGGTGACGCGAAGCTGACCTTCGTCGGCTACTCGTACGGCACCCGGCTGGGCACCACGTACGCGGAGATGTTCCCCGCCAACGTCCGCGCGATGGTGCTCGACGGGGCGGTGGACCCCGACGAGAACGCCGTGGACAGCGCGGTCGAGCAGGGCCGCGGCTTCCAGAAGGCCTTCGAGGCCTTCGCGAAACGCTGCGTCGGCGACGGCGGCTGCCCGCTGGGGGACCAGCCCGCGGACGCGGTGCAACGGTTCCGCGACCTGGTCGATCCGCTGGTCGGCGAGCCCGCCGACACCCGCGACGGCCGCAAACTCTCCTACAGCGACGCGATGACCGGCGTGCTCCAGGCGCTCTACACCGAGCAGCTGTGGGATCAGCTCGCCACCGGCCTTGAGCAGCTGGCCGACGGCGAGGGCGATCAGCTGTTGGAACTCGCCGACAACTACTACGGTCGCGGCGCCGACGGGAAGTACTCCACGATCACCGACGCGTTCGTCGCCGTGCACTGCGTCGACGACCAGCGCATCACCGACCGCGCGATGCTCACCGAGGCCGACCGCCGCTACCGCGAGGCCGCGCCGTTCGCCGACGACGGCAACACACCGGGCGGCGCGCTGGACGCCTGCTCGTTCTGGCCAACGCCGCCCACCAGCCTGCCGCACGTCCCGCAGGCCGCGGGCCTGCCGCCGCTGCTGGTGATCTCCACCACCGGCGATCCGGCCACCCCGTACGAGGCGGGCGTCGACCTGGCCAAGGCGCTGGGCGCCCGCCTGCTCACCTTCCAGGGCGAGCAGCACACGGTGTTCCTCCAAGGCAAGAAGTGCGTCGACGACCTCGGCACCGGCTATCTGCTCACGCTGCGGCTCCCCGACCAGGACCCGCGCTGTACCCAGTAGGGATGGGCGGACCGCGCCGCGACGCGGGTTGACTGGGTCCATGGTGGACATCTCCGCATTCACCGACGTCTCCCGCATCCAGGGCGAGCGCATCGTGTTGGAACCGCTGGGCGAGCAGCACTTCGACGGCGTGTGGGCGATGCTGCACGATCCGGAGACGCTGCGGATGACCGGCACCACCCGCCGTTTCGACCCCGAGGTTGTCCGGCGGCGGTTGGCGGGCGTGCAGGAGCACGCAGACCGCGCGGACTGGGCGGTGCTGGACTCCGACGGCAAGTTCCTCGGCGAGGTCGTGCTGTGCGACCTGGACACCGACAACTTCTCCGTACAGTTCCGCATCGCGCTCGCGGGACCGCAGGTGTTCGGGCGCGGCTACGGCACGGAGGCGACCCGGCTGGCCGTGGACTACGCGTTCTCGGCGGGGGTGCACCGGGTCGAGTTGGAGGTCTACGACTACAACCCGAGGGCGCAGCGCGTCTACGAGAAATGTGGCTTCGTGCGGGAGGGCGTGCGCAGGGACGCCCTGCGCTGGGCCGGGCAGTGGCACGACGTGATCATCATGGCGGTGCTCGCCGACTGAGACCGGGAACACGACGGCGGATTCGCACCCTTTGACCAGCGGCATCACTCGACCGGCGGAGACGCCCTCGAGCGGGGCGGCCTCGACATCGGCGGTGCACCGGCCGAAGATGGGTGCGGGCGCGGCGCAATAGCCGTTTGGGTTTCACATTCGCACGACCGCGCACGGTATGAAACATGCCGGTAACGAGCCGCACCTACTCTTGGCGCCCATGGATCGCCAGCAGGAGTTCGTGCTGCGCACGCTTGAGGAACGCGATATCCGGTTTGTCCGGCTCTGGTTCACCGACGTGCTCGGTTTCCTCAAGTCCGTCGCCATCGCGCCCGCGGAGCTCGAAGGAGCGTTCTCGGAGGGCATCGGCTTCGACGGCTCCGCGATCGAGGGCTTCGCCAGGGTGTACGAGTCCGATGTGGTGGCCAAGCCGGACCCGGCCACCTTCCAGGTGCTGCCGTGGGAGACCGCCGACGGCCACCACTACTCGGCGCGGATGTTCTGCGACATCACCATGCCCGACGGCTCACCGTGCTGGGCGGACCCTCGGCACGTGCTGCGCAGGACGCTGGCCAAGGCCAGCGAGGCGGGCTTCACCTGCTACGTGCACCCCGAGATCGAGTTCTTCCTGCTCAAAGACCTGCCCAACGACGGTAGCGAGCCGACGCCCGCGGATTCCGGCGGCTACTTCGACCAGGCCAGCCACGACGCTGCCCCGCACTTCCGGCGGCACGCGATCGAGGCGCTGGAGGCGATGGGCATCTCGGTGGAGTTCAGCCACCACGAGGGCGCACCCGGACAGCAGGAGATCGACCTGCGCTATGCCGACGCCCTGACCATGGCCGACAACGTGATGACGTTCCGGTACCTGGTCAAGGAGGTGGCGATCAAGCAGGGCGTGCGGGCCTCGTTCATGCCCAAGCCGTTCTCCGAGCACCCCGGCTCCGGCATGCACACCCACGTCAGCCTGTTCGAGGGCGACCAGAACGCCTTCCACGACGACACCGACCCGCATGAGCTGTCCAAGACCGGCAAGGCCTTCGTTGCGGGGCTGCTCAAGCACGCCAGGGAGATGTCCGCGGTCACCAACCAGTGGGTCAACTCCTACAAGCGGCTGATCGTCGGCGGCGAGGCGCCCACCGCGGTGTGCTGGGGCCACGCCAACCGGTCCGCGCTGGTCAGGGTGCCGATGTACTCGCCGGGCAAGGCCTCATCCCGCCGGGTCGAGCTGCGCAGCGTCGACTCGGCCTGCAACCCCTACCTGGCCTACGCGGTGATCCTCGCGGCAGGTCTGAAGGGTGTGCAGGAAGGTTACGAACTGCCGCCCGCGGCCGAGGACGACGTGTGGTCGCTGACCGAACCGGAGCGCCGCGCCGCGGGCTACACCGGTCTGCCGCACAACCTCACCGAGGCGCTCAGCGAGATGGAGAACAGCGAACTCATCGCCGAGACCCTCGGCGAGGGCGTGTTCGACTACTTCCTGCGCAACAAGCGCGCCGAATGGGACGCCTACCGCCGCCACGTCACGCCCTACGAGCTGCGCACCTACCTCCCCGTCATGTGATGGCGCTTCGACGCGGGGTCCGGAAGAACTGCGTACATAGCCCCCATGACCTAACGGCACTGGGGGCGAACGGCTGATTGATTCGCAAGGTCCGCGCGACTGTTGTTGAAGGGTGCGCTCACTCGCCTTGCGGCTGTCCGCTGCCGCCGTGCTAACCGCTGCCGCCGTGGTCCCCGCCGGTGCGCAGGCGCAGGAGATCGACGTCGACCGGCTGACCATCCCCACCGTCCAGCGCCAGTTCACCGACGGCGACCTGACCGCGGTCCGGCTGACCGACGTCTACCTGCGGCGGATCCGCGAGGTCGACCCGAAGGTGCGGGCCGTCACCCACGTCAGCGAGACCGCGCGGCAGGAAGCCGCCGCCAGCGACCGGCGCCGCAAGGCGGGCCGGTCGCTCGGCCCGATGGACGGCATCCCGGTGCTGCTCAAGGACAACATCGACACCGCCGGCATGCCGACCACAGCGGGCTCCCGCGCGCTGACCGGCAGCCCGCCCGCCGACGCCGCCCTGGTTCGGCGGCTGCGCGAGGCGGGCGTGGTGATCCTCGGCAAGGTCAACCTGTCGGAGTGGGCCAACTTCCGCTCCACCCGAAGCACCTCGGGCTGGTCCGGCATCGGCGGCCAGACCAACAACCCGCACGTGCTGGACCGCAACCCCTGCGGCTCCTCCTCCGGCTCGGGCGCCGCGGCGGCGGCGAGCCTCGCGCAGGTCACCATCGGCACCGAGACCGACGGTTCGATCGTCTGCCCCGCGGGCGCCAACGGCATCGTCGGCCACAAGCCCAGCCTCGGCCTGGTCAGCGGCGAAGGCGTGGTGCCGCTGTCCACCCACCAGGACACCGCGGGCCCGATGGCCCGGCACGTGGTGGACGTGGCGATCACCCTCGCCGCCCTCCAGGGCCGCGCCGAGTACGCGCAGCCCGCGAACGCACTCCGCGGCGCCCGGATCGGCCTATGGCGACTGGCGGGCCTCGACCCCGACGTCGACCGCGTGGTGAACTCCACAGTGGACGTTCTGCGGGCCAACGGCGCCACCGTGGTCGAGGTGGACCTGCCGTACCAGGACAAGATCGCCGAGAACGAGTACCCGGCGCTGCTCAGCGAGTTCCGCCACGACCTGGAGCGCTACCTGGCGAACCGGCCCGACGGCCCGGACACCCTCGCCCAACTGATCGAGTTCAACCGCAACGACCCGATCGAGCTGTCCAAGTTCGGCCAGGAGCTGTTCGAGCAGTCCCTGGCCGCCCCGCCGATCACCGACCCCGTCTACCAGGCCCATCGCAAGACCGCGACGGACGCGGCCAAGGCCTCCATCGACGAAACCCTTGCCGCGCACCGGCTGGACGCCATCCTGGCGCCGACGAACAGCCCCGCGTGGAAGACCGACTACGCCACGGGCGATGCCTTCGTGCTCGGCTCGTCGTCCCCCGCGGCCGTCGCCGGGTACCCCAACGTGACGGTGCCCGCCGGTTTCGCCGGGCCGCTGCCCATCGGGGTGTCCTTCTTCGGCGCCAACCGCACCGATGCCGGGATGCTCGCGTTGGCGGCGGCGTTCGAGCAGCTCACCAAGGCCCGCAAGGCACCGGGCTACCTGCCGACCCTGCCCTGATGTCGGTGCCGCGATCTACGGTGGGCGCATGAGCGGGCTGAGCTTCGAGCGGTACTGCGCCGAGATCGTCACCCAGACCGACCTGCTCCGCGACGCCCTCGCGGGCGCGGACCTTCGCACGTCGGTGCCGTCCTGCCCGGGTTGGACCGTGGGCGCACTGCTGCGGCACATCGGCGGCGGCCACCGCTGGGCCGAGGAGATCGTGCGCACCAAGGCACGCGAGTTCCTGCCCGACGACCAGATCCGCAAGCTCGACGGCGACGACAGCGCCGACCCCGCCGCGGTCGGCGACTGGCTCACCGAGGGCGCGGCCCGGCTCGCCGACACCCTGCGCGCCGCGGGCCCCGACGCCCCGGTGTGGACCCCGGTACCCGGCACGGCCTCGGCGTTCTTCGCCCGCCGCTTCGCGCACGAGACGGTGATCCACCGCGCGGACGCGGTGCTCGCACTGGGCCGGGACTTCACCGTCGACGAGCAGGTCGCCTTGGATGGCGTGGACGAATGGATGGAACTCGGCTCGCTGCCGATGATGTTCGACTTCCACCCGCACCGCCGCGAATTGCTCGGCCCCGGCCGAACCCTGCACTTCCATGCCACCGACGCGGCCGGGGAATGGGTGGTGGACCTCACCGGCGACCTGCTCGCCTGGCGCCGAGCCCACGAGAAGTGCGCCGTCGCCGTGCGCGGGCCCCTCACCCAACTGCTGCTGATCCTCTACCGGCGCAGGCCCATCGGCGGCGGCGAGGTCGAGGTACTCGGCGATGAGCGGCTGCTGGACTTCTGGCTGGAACGGGTCGCCTTTGGCTGATCCCGACCCCGCAGCCGCCGAAGATCGACTCCCGCTCGATAGGTTTCCCGTCGTGAGCGAGCGCACCCCCGGTCCCCAGGCGACAGACAGTCCCGTCGAGAACAGCCCCGACGGGACCGTCCAGCGCGAGGAACCCGACGTGATGAAGCCCACCGAGGACTTCGAGCGAACCGGGGTGCTGCACTACGAGGGGGTGCGCCCGCCAGGTGAGCGCACCGAGCGAATGCCGGTGGTCAGCGGCACATTGCCCGCCGCCGACAACCTGCTCGCACCCAAGCTCGCGTTGACCGCCTGCACCATCGCGGGCGCCAGCACCCTGCCCGCGGTGCGTGTGCTGCGGGAGTCCTACCTCAAGGCCCATCCCGGCGCCGAGTTCACCGTGCTGCTCGTCGACGGCGAGCAGGGCGCTGAAGCCGGTGTGCTTACCCCCGCCGACATCGGGGTGCCGCACCGCGAATTGCTCATGCTGGCCACCGCGTGCACCGAGGCGCAGCTGTGCACGGTGCTGTTGCCCCGCTTCCTGGAACACCAGCTTCGCTCCGGCTCACCCGTGCTCTACCTGGACCCGGCCGTCCTGGTCCTCGCACCGCTGGCCGAGCAGGTGCTGACCGCGATGAGCAGCAGGCCGATCGTGCTGCTGCCCAGGGTGCTCGCCCCGCTGCCCCGCGACGGGATGCGCCCCAGCAACGAGGAACTGCTGGCCGCGGGCATGTTCGAACCCGGCTTCCTCGCCGTCGCACCCGGCGCCGAACCGTTCCTCGCGGGCCTGGCCGACCAGCTCCGCTCCGCGCCGTCCCGGGCGGGCGAACTGCTGGACGGGGTGCCCGCGCTGGTCGACCACCAGGTGCTGCGTGATCCCGGCATCGGCTTCTCGGTGTGGAACGCGGCACAGCGTCCGCTGCACCGCGAACAACGCGCCGACGGCGGCAGCAGGCTGACCGTGGCCGGCGCCGCGCTGCGCACCGTGCACTTCACCGCCTTCGACGCCGCCCGACCCTGGCTGTTCTCCTCGGCGATCACCGACCGCCCCCGCACCCTGCTGTCCCAGCATCCGGTGCTCGCCGAACTGTGCGCGGGCTACCGCAACGACCTGGTGCGCTTCGGCGGACAGCAGCAGGTCGGCTACCGCTTCGACACGCTGCCCGACGGAACCCCGCTGCCCCCCGCCCTGCGCGCCGCCTTCCACCAGGAATGGCTGGCCGCCGAGCGGGCAGGCGGCGAACTCCCGCCCACCGCGTTCGCCGCCCCGCACGAGGACGCCCAGCAGGTCGCCGAGGATTTCCTGGACTGGGCATTCGCCGCGGGCCCACACGGCGTGAGCCGCTGGGCCTACGCGCTGTGGCGGGAGGACGACAAACTCCAGCACGCCTATCCCGACCCGCTGGGCGAGGACGCCACGGGCTTCCGCGAGTGGTGCGCGGGCGTCGGTGTGTCCACCGGCCTGCTTCATCCCGACGCGGTCCCGACCAAGGCCGACGGCCCGCGCACGCCCGCGCTCGTGGACCAGCTTGGTGTCGCTGTGCTGGGTACCGGCCCCATCGCGGATGCCCTGCGGGAGGCCGTCCGGTCCTCCGGGGTGCCTAGTTCGGAGGAGGCCGCCTACCCCGTTGTCCTGCACTGCGCCGCCGATGCGCCGCTGCCGGAGAACCGGCATGTGATCGGCGTCGGGCCGCATGCCTTCCGCGCCAACGCGGATGCCTTCGCGGAACTGTGGGTGCTGTCGGAAACCGCCAAGCGCGCCACCGAACGCGGCAGGCGGGCGCCGGTGCGGGTGGTGCGGCTGCCGCTGGCCGATGAGGGCTTGGTCGACCTGCCCACCCGCAAGGCCGCGCTGGCCCGCCTCGGACTCAGCGACGCCCCCACCTTCGTGTCCATCGTGGACCACGCGCGGGAGCACGCGGGCAACGGCCTCGGCGTGGTCTCGGCGTTCCTCGCGGCCTTCCCGGACCGCGCCGACATCCAGCTGGCACTCGGCGTGCGCGGCGCGGCCGAGCATCCGGAGGCCGCCGAGCGGCTGCGCCTGGTCACCTGCACCGACACGCGGATCGCGCTGGTCGAGAGCACCGAGGAGGACGCGGCCGAACTGGAGGCGGCGCTGGTGGAGGCCGCGGACTGTCTGGTCTCGCTGCACCGGCCGGACTCCGCCGCCGA
This sequence comes from Actinorectispora metalli, assembly GCF_056323685.1. Taxonomy (NCBI): domain Bacteria; kingdom Bacillati; phylum Actinomycetota; class Actinomycetes; order Pseudonocardiales; family Pseudonocardiaceae; genus Actinorectispora; species Actinorectispora metalli. The sequence continues at coordinate 1,810,770 of NZ_JBREYE010000001.1, read as the reverse complement.
GGCGCCGGAGGAGGACCTGCGGGTCCACGAACTGCTGCGCGCCGCGGCCCGCGGGGTGCCGGTGCTGGTCGCCAGCCACGGCGTCGCGGCGGAATTGCTGCGCAACGCGGCGGTGCCGGTGCCCTGCCACGGTGGCGGCGAACCCGATGCCGACGCCGCCGCGCGGCTGCTGCGGGAGATCGCCGAAAACCTCGATGACCTGCGCGAACAGGCACCGGAACGACAACGGCAGATTCTGGAGCAGCACGGCGTCGAACCCGCGGCCCGACAGCTTCGGGAACGGGTGGAGGCGGCCTACCGGGGTTGGCGGGCCAGGCGGGCGGCCAAGCCCGCGGGCCAGGACGACCCCCGCAAACCGCTGATGGTGGCGCGGCACGCGCTGCTGCGGCGGCCGGATGTGGACGCAGACAGCAGGACGCCGGGGGCGCCCGCGCTGCGCAAGGCGGTGCTGCGGGTGCTCGCGCACTACGACGCGCACCTGCGCGATGTGATGAGCTCCGTCGTGGACGGGGTGGAACGCGCAGCGGTGGAACTCATGCGGCAGCAGGAGGACATCCGCAACCTGTCCGGCGGTCTCGGCGGAGCCGAGCTTGAGGCGCTGCGGGCCGAGCTGACCAGGCTGGTCGACCAGCAGGCGGGACAGGCCGACCGGCTGGTGGCCGCCGACGACGGGGTGGTCCGGCTGCGGTCGGAGCTGTCCGGGCACACCCGACGGATCAGGTCGCTGGAGGAACTGCTCACCCAGGAGGCCATCCAGCGCGGACAGCAGGTGGACACGCTCGCCAACCGCATCGACCGGCTCACCGAGGCGCTGACCAAGACGCTGGACCGCATCGACGGGGTGGAGAGCCGGATGGCCGCCGCGCTGCGAGAACGCGACCAGAGCGTGGAGTCGGGGCTGCGGGCCGCGGCGACCGCCGTGCAGACCATCGACGCGCTGCGCCGGGTCGTGGTGCGGGAGCACGAACGCACCGAAGGCGGCCTGGCGACCCAGCTCACCGAGCCGGAATCGACCTCGATGGTTCTCTGCGACGCAGGCCTGCTCCGGCTGCCCGCCGAGGACAACGCGATGCTGCCGTGGCTGTCAACGCACGGCACCTGGGAACGCCAACTCGGGGAGCTGATCGACTCCCTCGTCGAGCCCGGCGGGGTGTTCCTGGACATCGGGGCCTACGTCGGCTACCACACCCTGCGGGTGCTCACCAGGCTGGGTACCTCGGGCACCGTGGTCGCGGTGGAGCCGTGTGCCAGAAGCAGGCAGCTGCTGGAGCGAAACGTCGAGGTCAACGTGCCTCTCGCGGTGCGCCAGCGGCTCGCCGTGATCGGCGCCGCCGCATGGGACTCGGTCACCGAACTCGGGGTGGAGAGCGCGGGTACCGGAGGGGTGCGGATCACCCCGCCGGGCGCGGAGGGCAGCCCGCCGGAGGACTCGGTTGAGGAGCAGGTTCCGGGGCTGACAGTGAACGCCGTTCGGCTGGACAAGGAACTCGACGCCATCGCCGGACTGGCAGGCATGCCGCTCTCCGTGGTGCGCGTGGACGTGCCGGGAGCGGTGCACCGCGCGCTGGGTGGACTGGTGCGCCTGCTGCGCAGGGACCGCCCGCATGTGGTGTGCACCTTCGACGCGGTGAAGACCCGCGCGATGGGCGCCGATCCCGGCGTTGTTCTGCGGGAATTCACCACCTGGGGATACGACCTGGTGCCGCTGGGAAGTCCCGAGCCGCTTTCTTCAGAAAAAGTTTTGGAGCTGTTGGTTGCCGATGCGGAAAACGGAACGGCGCGACCTGCGGTTTTGTGGCTGCGTCCGCGGGCCGCAAGGCTCTGACCAGCCGATTTGACTTCGGTTTTGGCGCTGAGTAACTTTCTCCATGTCGCACGGAGCACCGGACAGAACGGGCCGAAAAGCCCAAACCGGACGGTGAGGAACACGCTCCTAAGGCTAAACACTTAGCGAGCGGGATTCAGACCGGGTCGAGCGGGTTGACACCGCAGAACCGAACCGGTAAGCTCCAGCGGCCGATAGGGACACGAACCAAGCTCCCAGCCAGCAGGTTGGTAGAGTGGGTGCCCCCCGGTGAAAGCCCGAAAAACTGCCTCTGGTAGCGTTTCGGCTCGCACCAAAAAACGAAAACTTGAATGCCTGAGCATCACCAGCCCCGGCGCCGAGTCGATCACGACAAAGCAATGGTGTGCGTGTGTTCTTTGAGAACTCAACAGCGTGTCGATACATAGCCAGTAGAGCTTGTATATTTGAACCCCATGTGGGTTCCTTTGAGAAATTATTGCTAGATGATTTCTCTCCTTACATTCATTGTTGGAGAGTTTGATCCTGGCTCAGGACGAACGCTGGCGGCGTGCTTAACACATGCAAGTCGAGCGGTAAGGCCCTTCGGGGTACACGAGCGGCGAACGGGTGAGTAACACGTGGGTAACCTGCCCTGTACTCTGGGATAAGCCTGGGAAACTAGGTCTAATACCGGATACGACCTTCTTCCGCATGGTTGAGGGTGGAAAGTTCCGGCGGTATGGGATGGACCCGCGGCCTATCAGCTTGTTGGTGGGGTAATGGCCTACCAAGGCGACGACGGGTAGCCGGCCTGAGAGGGCGACCGGCCACACTGGGACTGAGACACGGCCCAGACTCCTACGGGAGGCAGCAGTGGGGAATATTGCACAATGGGCGAAAGCCTGATGCAGCGACGCCGCGTGAGGGATGACGGCCTTCGGGTTGTAAACCTCTTTCAGCAGGGACGAAGCGCAAGTGACGGTACCTGCAGAAGAAGCACCGGCTAACTACGTGCCAGCAGCCGCGGTAATACGTAGGGTGCGAGCGTTGTCCGGAATTATTGGGCGTAAAGAGCTCGTAGGCGGTTTGTTGCGTCGACCGTGAAAACCTGGGGCTTAACCCTGGGCTTGCGGTCGATACGGGCAGACTTGAGTTCGGCAGGGGAGACTGGAATTCCTGGTGTAGCGGTGAAATGCGCAGATATCAGGAGGAACACCGGTGGCGAAGGCGGGTCTCTGGGCCGATACTGACGCTGAGGAGCGAAAGCGTGGGGAGCAAACAGGATTAGATACCCTGGTAGTCCACGCCGTAAACGGTGGGTGCTAGGTGTGGGGGACTTCCACGTCCTCCGTGCCGCAGCTAACGCATTAAGCACCCCGCCTGGGGAGTACGGCCGCAAGGCTAAAACTCAAAGGAATTGACGGGGGCCCGCACAAGCGGCGGAGCATGTGGATTAATTCGATGCAACGCGAAGAACCTTACCTGGGTTTGACATGCGCAGGAAACCTGTAGAGATATAGGCCCCCTTGTGGTCTGTGCACAGGTGGTGCATGGCTGTCGTCAGCTCGTGTCGTGAGATGTTGGGTTAAGTCCCGCAACGAGCGCAACCCTCGTTCCATGTTGCCAGCACGTAATGGTGGGGACTCATGGGAGACTGCCGGGGTCAACTCGGAGGAAGGTGGGGATGACGTCAAGTCATCATGCCCCTTATGTCCAGGGCTTCACACATGCTACAATGGCCGGTACAATGGGCTGCTAAACCGTGAGGTGGAGCGAATCCCATAAAGCCGGTCTCAGTTCGGATCGGGGTCTGCAACTCGACCCCGTGAAGTCGGAGTCGCTAGTAATCGCAGATCAGCAACGCTGCGGTGAATACGTTCCCGGGCCTTGTACACACCGCCCGTCACGTCACGAAAGTCGGTAACACCCGAAGCCGGTGGCCTAACCCGTAAGGGGAGGAGCTGTCGAAGGTGGGACTGGCGATTGGGACGAAGTCGTAACAAGGTAGCCGTACCGGAAGGTGCGGCTGGATCACCTCCTTTCTAAGGAGCAACTGATTCCACTTCGAGTACTGGCCGCGAGCACAACAGCGGTCGTGGAAACCGAGTGGGGTTCCTGGTCTGATCATCCGTTTGTGGTGATGGCCGGGTGCTCAAGGAATTGTGGACTACTGGCCGACCGGTTGCCTGCCCTGTCTGGGGTTGGCGCGGGTTGAGTGTCGATACGCTGTTGGGTCCTGAGGGAACACGCGTCAGTGTGTGCTCTTGATGGGTCACCAAATCTCCGCGAGCAGACTGCCCTCCTGGTGGGGTGTAAGTGCTTGGTGGTGGGGGTTTGTGTGGTTGTTGTTTGAGAACTGCACAGTGGACGCGAGCATCTTTGTGGCCAAGTTTTTAAGGGCGTTCGGTGGATGCCTTGGCACTAGGAGCCGATGAAGGACGTGGGAGGCCGCGAAAGGCCTCGGGGAGCTGCCAACCGAGCTGAGATCCGAGGATATCCGAATGGGGAAACCCGGCACCCGTTATGGGGTGTCACTCATGCCTGAACACATAGGGTATGAGGGGGAACGCGGGGAAGTGAAACATCTCAGTACCCGTAGGAAGAGAAAACAACCGTGATTCCGTGAGTAGTGGTGAGCGAAAGCGGAAGAGGCTAAACCCGATATGTGTGATACCTGGTAGGGGTTGCATATTGGGGGTCGTGGGATTCGACTCGTCCGGTCTACCAGCCGGGCCGAGAGTCAGAAAGTGTTGGGTTAGGTGAACCAGTTTGGGAAACTGGACCGTAGTGGGTGAGAGTCCCGTAACCGAAAATCCAGCACCTCTCGTGTCGTGTTCCCAAGTAGCAGCGAGCTCGTGAAATTTGCTGTGAATCTGCCGGGACCACCCGGTAAGCCTAAATACTTCCTAGTGACCGATAGCGGACAAGTACCGTGAGGGAAAGGTGAAAAGTACCCCGGGAGGGGAGTGAAATAGTACCTGAAACCGTGCGCTTACAATCCGTCAGAGCCTTCGGGTGATGGCGTGCCTTTTGAAGAATGAGCCTGCGAGTTAGTGGCATGTTGCGAGGTTAACCCGTGTGGGGTAGCCGTAGCGAAAGCGAGTCTGAATAGGGCGCTTGAGTAGCATGTTCTAGACCCGAAGCGGAGTGATCTAGCCATGGCCAGGGTGAAGCGGAGGTAAGACTTCGTGGAGGCCCGAACCCACCAGGGTTGAAAACCTGGGGGATGAGCTGTGGTTAGGGGTGAAAGGCCAATCAAACTCCGTGATAGCTGGTTCTCCCCGAAATGCATTTAGGTGCAGCGTCGCATGTTTCTTTCCGGGGGTAGAGCACTGGATGGTCTAGGGGGCCTACAAGCTTACCGAAATCAACCAAACTCCGAATACCGGGAAGTGAGAGTGCGGCAGTGAGACTGCGGGGGATAAGCTTCGTAGTCGAGAGGGAAACAGCCCAGAACACCGGCTAAGGCCCCTAAGTGTGCGCTAAGTGGGAAAGGATGTGGGGTCGCCCAGACAACCAGGAGGTTGGCTTAGAAGCAGCCACCCTTTAAAGAGTGCGTAATAGCTCACTGGTCAAGTGGTCCTGCGCCGACAATGTAGCGGGGCTTAAGCGCACCGCCGAAGCCGTGTCATTCACACACATACATCCGCCAGTTGCCTTGAGTGATTGGTGCAGTGGTGTGGATGGGTAGGGGAGCGTCGTGCAACCAGAGAAGCGGTGGTGTGAACCAACCGTGGAGGTTGCGCGAGTGAGAATGCAGGCATGAGTAGCGAAAGCAGAGTGAGAAACTCTGCCGCCGAATGACCAAGGGTTCCTGGGCCAGGCTAATCCGCCCAGGGTAAGTCGGGACCTAAGGCGAGGCCGACAGGCGTAGTCGATGGACAACGGGTTGATATTCCCGTACCCGCGTGGACGCGTCCCTGGCGAGGCCGGTGATACTAACCGCCCAAGCCCCAAGGCTCCTTCGGGGGTTGAGGGGTGAGCGCGGGATCTGATCCGGTAGTAGCCAAGCGATGGGGTGACGCAGGAGGGTAGCTCCGCCAGTGAGTGGTAGTACTGGTGTAAGCGTGTAGGCCGCAGCATAGGCAAATCCGTGCTGCATACAGGCTGAGACGTGATGCATAGCCGATTGAGGCGAAGTAGGGTGATCCCATGCTGCCGAGAAAAGCCTCTAGCGAGTGTCCAAGCGGCCCGTACCCCAAACCGACACAGGTGGTCAGGTAGAGAATACCGAGGCGATCGGGTGAACTGTGGTTAAGGAACTCGGCAAAATACCCCCGTAACTTCGGGAGAAGGGGGACCAGTGGCCTTGAAGCCCCTTTGCGGGCTAGGGGTTGTTGGTCGCAGAGACCAGGGGAAAGCGACTGTTTACTAAAAACACAGGTCCGTGCGAAGTCGCAAGACGATGTATACGGACTGACGCCTGCCCGGTGCTGGAACGTTAAGGGGACCGGTTAGTCCTTCGGGGCGAAGCTGAGAACTTAAGCGCCAGTAAACGGCGGTGGTAACTATAACCATCCTAAGGTAGCGAAATTCCTTGTCGGGTAAGTTCCGACCTGCACGAATGGCGTAACGACTTTCCTACTGTCTCAACCACAGGCCCGGCGAAATTGCAGTACGAGTAAAGATGCTCGTTACGCGCGGCAGGACGGAAAGACCCCGGGACCTTCACTATAGCTTGGTATTGGTGCTTGGTTCGGCTTGTGTAGGATAGGTGGGAGACTGTGAAGCAGCCACGCCAGTGGTTGTGGAGTCGTTGTTGAAATACCACTCTGGTCGTTCTGAGTGTCTAACCTCGGACCATGATCTGGTTCAGGGACAGTGCCTGGTGGGTAGTTTAACTGGGGCGGTTGCCTCCCAAAGAGTAACGGAGGCGCCCAAAGGTTCCCTCATCCTGGTTGGCAATCAGGTGTTGAGTGTAAGTGCACAAGGGAGCTTGACTGTGAGACTGACGGGTCGAGCAGGGACGAAAGTCGGGACTAGTGATCCGGCACTGGCTTGTGGAAGCGGTGTCGCTCAACGGATAAAAGGTACCCCGGGGATAACAGGCTGATCTTGCCCAAGAGTCCATATCGACGGCATGGTTTGGCACCTCGATGTCGGCTCGTCGCATCCTGGGGCTGGAGTAGGTCCCAAGGGTTGGGCTGTTCGCCCATTAAAGCGGTACGCGAGCTGGGTTTAGAACGTCGCGAGACAGTTCGGTCCCTATCCGCCGCGCGCGTTGGAGACTTGAGGAAGGCTGTCCCTAGTACGAGAGGACCGGGACGGACGAACCTCTGGTGTGCCAGTTGTTCTGCCAAGAGCACTGCTGGTTGGCTACGTTCGGAAGGGATAACCGCTGAAAGCATCTAAGCGGGAAGCTCGTTCCAAGATGAGGTCTCCCACCACCTTCGAGTGGTTAAGGCCCCCAGCAGACCACTGGGTTGATAGGCCCGAAATGGAAGCCTCGTGAGGGGTGGAGTTGACGGGTACTAATAGGCCGAGGGCTTGCTCACAAACATGCTACGCGTCCACTGTGCGGTATCTGAAACAACAACCACGATTTGTGTGGTTGGTTGTTTCGAAGAGTTTCGGTGGTTATGGCGGAGGGGAAACGCCCGGTCCCATTCCGAACCCGGAAGCTAAGCCCTCCAGCGCCGATGGTACTGCACTCGACAGGGTGTGGGAGAGTAGGACACCGCCGAACATAACTTGATACGGAAGGGGTTCTGGTTGCAGCCGAAAGGCTCCCAGAACCCCTTCTGCTTTTTCGCGTGTATTTCTGCGTCCACTGTGCGGGCACCGACCGAAAATCGGTCGCGGATGCTTCTGCGGTTCGGCATCGTGCTGCCATGGAGATTCGACTGCACGGCAACCTCCCGGAGTTCTTCGACCTTGCCTGCCCGGTGCTGGTGGCGAATCCACTGCGGCACACCGTGGGGCTGACCGCGCTCTTCGGGGCCGTGAACAACCCGAGCGAGGACAGGCCCGCGCCCCAGTTGCTGAGCATCAGCGACGGCAGCGACCTGGTGGGCGTCACCCAACGCTTCCCGCCTTGGCCGTACCTGCTGGTGAGTGCGGTTCCGGTGGAGGCCGTGGACGCCCTGGTGCGGTTCATCGTCGAGCGGGGTCTCGAGGTGCCGGGCGTGATGGGGCCCAGGTCGGTTGTCGACGCCATGGCCGCCGCCTGGACGGCTTGCACCGGAGGCCGTGTGGTGGAGATGGAGTCGCAGCGTCTCTACAGCCTGGGCGAGCTCGTGCCGCCCACTGGGATCGGCGGTGTCCTCCGGGTCGGCGGGCAAGACGACTTCACGGTTCTTGAGAAGTTCGTGTGGGAGTTCTCGCGAGATATTCACACCGACGAGTCGGTGCTGCCTGCGGCGGCCGAGCAGGTTCGCACCGGGTGGGCAGCGGGACGGGAGTTCCTGCTGTGGGAGGTGGACGGCAGGCCGGTGAGCCTGGCGAGCCCTACCGCGGTAGTCGCGGGGAGTTGCCGGCTCGGCTACGTCTACACCCCTCCCGAGGAGCGCGGGCGTGGTTACGGTTCGGCAGTGACCGCGGCAGCCTCGGAGTGGGCGAAGGATCGGGGTGCTGAGCACGTCGTGTTGTTCACCGATCTGGATAACCCCACGTCCAACGCGATCTACCAGAAGATCGGCTATCGGCCGGTGGAGGATTTCGCGTCGATCAGCCTGCACGCGGCGTAGAGAGCGCGCCGATAGGCTTGGCAGGTGCCCACCACACCCATACTCGTCTTGCAGCCCTCCCAGGATGATCCGTTGGGGCCGCTGGGCGATTGGCTGAGAGAGGCAGGTGCCGAGCTCACGGTCGTGGAGCCGCCGGACATCCCGGCGACCACGCTCGACGGTTTCGCGGGCGTGGTCTGCCTTGGCGGCGGGATGAACTGCGATGAGGACGACCGCCATCCCTGGCTGGCCGACATCCGCAGGCTGCTCGCGGTGGCGCACTCTCGGCGGATGCCGGTGTTCGGGATCTGCCTCGGTGGCCAGTTGCTGGCGGAGGCCCTTGGCGGGCGGACCGGGCCTGCGGAGCAGCCCGAGGTGGGCGCGATGCTGGTGGCCAAGCGGGATGCCGCCGCGGACGACCCGCTGTTCGCAGGGCTGCCGCTCACTCCGGACGTGATCCAGTTCCACGAGTACGAGTTCACCCTGCCGCCCGGCGCGCTGCTGCTCGCCTCGTCGCCGCGCTGCGCCAACCAGGCGTTCCGGGCGGGCACCTGTTCCTACGGGGTGCAGTTCCACATCGAGACCACACCTGAGCTGGTGTTGGAATGGGTGGCCGACGCACCCGGCATAGCGGCCTCAGCGCGGCCGCGCGACATCGACCCGGAGCACCTTCGGGAGTGGCACATCGACCTCGCCGAGACCTGGCGACCGGTCGCGGCCAACTTCGTGAAGCTGGCCTCCGGTGAACTCGCGCCCGCGGTGTCGGCTCGAACCCTGCCCGTGCTGTCGTGACCGATCCCGCCCGCGGCACCCTGTCCCCCAGCAGGTTCGGCCTCACCGACCCGCGGGCCGAATCCGAGCTTCGCGCGCTCGGCTGGTGGCCACCGGAGCACGACGCGGACACCGAGGACCTGCTCACCGCGCTGTCGCACAGCCCCGACCCGGACCTCGCGTTGCGGCAGCTTGACCGGTTGCGGACGGCGATCGAATCGGACTGGCCCGCGCTGGATGCCGCCCTGCGCACCGACCGCGGGCTCCGCGGCAGGCTGCTCGGGGTGCTCGGCGCGTCCACCGCGCTGGGCGACCACCTGGTGGCGGGCCGGGCCGACTGGCGGCTGCTGCGGCCCGCCGAGGACGCGGGCCGCGACCCGCGGGCCGAACTGCTCGCCGCCGTCGGGGTGCTGCGTGAGGAAGGCGCGCTGCGCTCCAATGTCACCGGCGCCGAGGCCATCCGCGCGCTGCGCCTGGCCTACCGCAACCAGTTGTTGGTCATCGCCGCCATCGATCTGGCGCATATCGCCGAGCCGTCGTTGCCGGTGTGTGCGTTCGAGCAGATCACCGCGAAGCTCTCCGAACTCGCCGATGCCGCGTTGGCCGCCGCGCTGGCGGTGGCGACCACCGAGGTGTCCCCGTCCGGTGACGACCTGCCCTGCCGGTTGGCGGTCATCGCCATGGGCAAGTCCGGGGCCTGCGAGCTGAACTACGTCAGCGATGTGGACATCGTGTTCGTCGCCGAACCCGATGCCGAGCTTCCGCTGGCCAGCAGGCTGGCCTCGGCCACCATGCGCATCGCGGGCGAAGCCTGTTTCCAGGTCGACGCTGGCCTGCGGCCCGAGGGCAAGGCGGGGGCGCTGGTCAGGACGCTGGAGGGCCACCTGTCCTACTACCGCCGCTGGGCGCGGACCTGGGAGTTCCAGGCACTGCTCAAGGCACGCGTCGCCGCGGGCGACGAGGAACTCGGCGGCCAGTACGTCGAGGCCGTCGCGCCGATGGTGTGGACCGCGGCGGAACGCGAGAACTTCGTCGCGGACGTGCAGTCCATGCGCCGCCGCGTCGAACAGCACATCCCCGGCGGACTCGGCGAACGCGAGCTCAAGCTCGGTCCCGGCGGGCTGCGGGACGTGGAGTTCGCCGTCCAGCTACTCCAGCTTGTGCACGGCAGGACCGACGACACCCTGCACGTGAAGTCCACTGTGGACGCGTTGGCCGCGTTGGGCAGGGGCGGTTACGTCGGGCGCGCCGACGCCGCCGGGCTGGCCGACTCCTACCGGTTCATCCGGCTGCTGGAGCACCGGCTTCAGCTTCAGCGGCTGCTGCGCACGCACACTTTCCCCGCCGCCGACGATGTCGCCGGGCTGCGCTGGCTGGCCAGGGCGGTCGGTTTGCGGGCGGACGCGCGGCACAGCGTCGGCGAGGTGCTGCTCGCGGACTTCCGTCACCACGGCAACCGGGTGCGCAGGCTGCACGAGAAGCTGTTCTACCGGCCGCTGCTGGAGGCGGTGGCCAGGGTTCCGACGGAGGCGCTGCGGCTCACCACGAAGTCCGCGACCGAGCGGCTGGCCGCTCTGGGCTACGTCTCGCCTGATGGGGCGCTCCGGCACCTACAGGCGTTGACCAGCGGTGTGTCCCGGCGGGCTGCCATTCAGACGACGCTGCTGCCGGTGCTGCTTGACCTGCTCGCGGACACCCACGACCCCGACGGGGGGCTGCTCGCCTACCGCAAGGTGTCCGAGGCGCTCGCCGAGACGCCGTGGTACCTGCGGCTGCTGCGGGACTCCGGCGCGGTGGCGCAGCGGCTGGCGCTGCTGCTGGGCACCTCGAAGCTGGTGCCCGAGTTGCTGATCCGGGCGCCCGAGGTGCTGCGGCTGCTGGCCGACACCACCAGCCTGGTGGAACGCGACCCGGCCGAGGTGGCGATCTCGCTGCACCGGGCGGTGGCCCGGCACACCGACCTGCGCAAGGCTGTCACCGCGGCGCGCTCGCTGCGCAGGCACGAGGTGCTGCGGGTGGCCTGCGCCGACCTGCTGGGCTTGAACCCGCTGCCCGCCACCTGCCACGCGTTGACCAGCGTGTGGGTCGCGGTGCTGGAGTCGGCGCTGGACGCGGCGATCGTCCATGTCCGCGGGCAGACCGGCGCCGAGCCCGCCGCCATCGCGGTGATCGCCATGGGCAGGCTGGGCGGTTCCGAGCTTGGCTACGGCTCGGACGCCGATGTGCTGTTCGTCTGCGAGCCGAAAGACGGTGCCTCGGATCAAGAGGCGGTGCGCTTCGCCACCTCGGTGGCCGAACTGGTCCGCAACCTGCTCGGCGCCCCCAGCCAGGACCCGCCGCTACAGGTCGACGCGGATCTGCGGCCGGAGGGCAAGTCCGGTCCGCTGGTGCGCACGCTGAACTCCTACCAGGCCTACTACACCCGCTGGGCGGAGGTGTGGGAGGCGCAGGCGCTGCTGCGGGCCAGGCCCATCGCGGGTGATGCCGACCTGGGGCGGCGCTTCGAGGCGGTCATCGACCCGATCCGCTATCCCGACGGTGGCCTCGGGCCCGCGAAGGTGCGGGAGATCCGCCGGATCAAGGCCAGGGTGGACGCCGAGCGGCTGCCCCGAGGGGCCGATCCGACCACGCACACCAAGCTGGGCCGCGGCGGTCTCGCCGACGTGGAGTGGACGGTGCAGCTACTCCAGCTTGAGCACGCGCATGCCGTACCCGACCTGCGCACACAGTCCACATTGGACGGTCTGACCGCGGCGGCGGAGGCGGGCCTGCTCAGCGAGGCCGACGCCACCGCGCTGCGCGAGGGCTGGACCATGGCTTCCCGCGCCCGCAACGCGATCATGTTGGTGCGCGGCAAAACCGGCGACCAGCTACCCCGGCCGGGCCGCGAACTGGCCTCGGTCGCCTTGGCGCTGGGCTACCCGGTGCAGGCGGACCCCGGCGAGTTCGTCGACGACTACCGCCGCACCACCCGCCGAGCCCGAGCAGCAGTGGAACGCAACTTCTACGGCGACTGAGCCGGTCGATCACCGGACACGACCCCATGTTTAGCGCCCTGAACCCGTTCCACGACGGTGTCATGCCTGGATTAGGGCGCTAAACCGGAGAAAAGCGCTCTAGGAGAGGCGCTCGATGACCATGGCCATGCCCTGGCCGCCGCCGACGCACATGGTCTCCAGGCCGAACTGCTTGTCGTGCCACTTCAGGGAGTTGATCAGGGTGCTGGTGATGCGGGCGCCGGTCTGGCCGAAGGGGTGGCCGATGGCGATCGCGCCGCCGTTGACGTTGAGCTTGTCCAGCGGGATGCCGAGGTCCTTGTAGGAGGGGATCACCTGGGCGGCGAAGGCCTCGTTGATCTCGACGAGGTCGATGTCGTCGATGGTCATGCCCGCCCTGGCCAGTGCGCGCTTGGAGGCCTCCACCGGGCCGAGGCCCATGATCTCCGGGGACAGTGCGGAGACGCCGGTGGACACGATGCGGGCGAGCGGGGTGATGCCCAGCTCCTTGGCCTTGGTGTCGCTCATCACGACCACCGCGGCGGCGCCGTCGTTGAGCGGACAGCAGTTGCCCGCGGTGACCCGGCCGTCGGGGCGGAACACCGGCTTGAGCTCGGACACCTTCTCGTAGCTGACGCCCGCGCGGGGGCCGTCGTCCTTGGCCAGGGTGCTGCCGTCGGGCAGCGTCACCGGGGTGATGTCGGTGGCCCAGAAGCCGTCGTTGATGGCCTTCTCCGCCAGGTTCTGCGACCGGACGCCGAACTCGTCCATCTCCTGCCTGCTCACGCCCTTGGCCAGCGCCAGGTTCTCCGCGGTCTGGCCCATCGCGATGTAGGCGTCGGGCACCCGGCTGTCCAGGCGCGGGTCGGTCCAGGCGTCGGCGCCGGTCTCGGCGACCTGGGCGGTGTGCGCCACGGCGTCGGTGAAGACGGGGTTCTGGGTGTCGGGCAGCGAGTCGGAGTTGCCCTTGACATACCGCGAGACGGTCTCCACGCCCGCGCTGATGAAGGCATCGCCCTCACCGGCCTTGATCGCGTGCAGCGCCATCCGGGTGGTCTGGAGGCTGGAGGCGCAGTAGCGGGTGACCGTGGTGCCGGGCAGTTCGTCGTGGCCCATCAGGACGGCGACGATCCGCGCCATGTTGAAGCCCTGCTCGCCGCCGGGCAGGCCGCAGCCCAGCATCAGGTCGTCGATCTGCTTCACATCAAGCTGCGGCACCTTGGCCAGCGCGGCGGTGATCATCTGCGCGGCCAGGTCGTCGGGCCGCACGTTGACCAGCGACCCCTTGCCTGCCCGCCCGATCGGGGACCGCGCGGTAGAGACGATGACGGCTTCCGGCATGGCGGGACTCCTCCAGCGAGATAGGGGTGACGACAGGAAAGCCTACGTCGGAGAACAACGCTCCGCGAGAGCTAAACTACCGCTTAGTAACTTGAGGTCAATACCTGGCGAAAGACGCCCGCCGGACAATCCGGTTCAGGTACCCGGCCAGCCGGTAGAGCGGCCTGCGCGCGTCGGCGGCCCTGGAGCGCCGCGGCGGTCGCGGCAGCGGTCCGCCGCCCCAGACGCCCGCCACCTTGCACAGCGCGGGCAGCAGCACCGACACGGCCGCCTCGTAGCCAGCCGCGTTCGGGTGGAATTGGTCGGAGCTGAACAGGTCCTTGGGCCTGGCCAGGAACTCCGGCGACAGCAGGTCGCCCAGCGCCACCGGATGCGCCCCCGCCTGGATCACCGCCGCCCGCTGCGCCTTGGCCAGCGCCAGGCTCCACTGCCGGGCCACCGTCCGCAGCGGCTGCGGAATCGGCTGGATCGCGCCGAGATCCGGGCAGGTGCCGACCACCACCCCGCAACCCGCGTCACGCAGCCGCCGGACCTGGAAGCCCAGCAACGCGGCCGAGGTCGGCACCCGCAGCCGCGTGGTCACGTCATTCGCGCCGATGATCACCAGGCAGGCGTCCGGCAGCGGGCCGTGCAGCACCGCGTCGACCTGGCCCGCGAGCTCCAGCGTGGTGGACCCGCTCACCGCCACCGTCTCCAGCCACACCGGCCGCTCGGACTCCTCGGCGAGCCCCCGCGCCGACTGCACCCCCGGCAGTTGGTCGGGGTCGTCGACGCCGAGCCCGGCCGCCGCGGAGTCCCCGAGCACCGCGAAGTGCAGCGGTCGGCCGCCCGCCCGCGGGTCCTCCAGCGGCAGCGGACCGGTTCCGTCGGGCAGGTAGACACCATCGGCACGCGGCGGCGCTTCGGCGGGAACCCCGATCACCACCCGCGCTCTGCGTGACTGCTCCATCAGCAGTCCCCAGGTCATCCCCGACAACATGCCCAGCGCACCCGCGGCGAACGCCGCGGTCTTGTACATCCGCACCTCTCCACCCCCTCATGCCCATGGTGCCCGTCTCGGTGTGGACCAAGCGTCCAACATTACGAAGGCAGCCATGCGGCGAGGTAACCGGGCGGAGTGTCACCCGATGGGGCGGCTAGATCAGCGGGAGCTGTTCACCGCGCACCGGACCGGCAGACGGACGCCCAGGGCGGTGCCTCTTGTGCACCATCGGGATGTGGGCCAGCGCCACGCGTTGCCCGCGGGCGCGGAAGTTGCGCACGTGGTTGAACAGGTGGACCTTGCTGAAGAAGTAGAGGCCGCCTGCAAGGGGCGGTGGCTTCTTCGTCCCGATCGCGTAGACGAAGACCGGATCGGGGCGTTCCGCGCCGGGCCAGCTCTCGGCGTGCAGGTCGTGCACCCTGGTGCGGTAGTCGAGCTCCTGGTTGTAGAGGTGCGCCGACACCGTCGCCTGGCCGAACAGGTGGGACAGCGTCGCCGAACTGCTCATCTTCTTCACGCAGATCAGGTGCATCCCGCTGGTCAGCAGATCGCAGATCTCCACCTGCTGATTGCCGCCGAAGGAGAAGGTGTTCCGGTCCATCAGCCGGTAGCCGAGCTGGTCGGCGGCGCGGATGTTGTAGTCGCCTTCGTTCTCGCCGAGGTGCCATGGCGGCAGCGCGAGCTCGGCGGTCAGATCGGGCACCTCGGCGAGCGTGGCCTCGACCCTGGCGAGGAACTCGGCGTCGATCCGGAACCAGCGGCCAAGCGACAGCGTGAACTGGGTGCCGCCGAGGCCGACCTGGGCGACGAGGTAGTCCCGCAGCGGCCGGTCCCGATGCAGCGGCTCGCCCCGGCTGTCCACCGCCGTGAGCATGATGCGCCACAGTGGATCGGCGGTGTTGGCCAGCCGGAAGGCGAACTGCTCGGTGTCCAGGTCGGTGATGCTCGCGGTCTGCACGCCCGGCGCGTTCCTGGTGCGCACCAGGAAGCTCGACACCCGAGCGAGGTCGAGTTCGGCGTCGGGCACCGCCAATGCGACCTCCTGGTGCCTGCCCGCGTGCAGCAGAGCGGTCACCTCGGCATCAAGTTGGGCGACCAGCGAGTCGCCCGGCGGCAGCGGTGTCCTGGCGTCCAGGAAGCCGAAATCGCGGCGGTAGTCCTCGGCCTCGAACCTGCGCAGCAGCTCCCGTAGCAGCCGGGGCAGCCTGCCGAGATCGGCGAACTCGCTGCCCGCGCGGAGCGTCAGTCCGTCGGTGCCGCGCAGCGTGGTGGCCCACTCCCGGTCGGCCACGTGACCGGAGAGCATCCGCACCCATTCGGCGCTGGTGTCGATGGCGAACTCGCCCAGCCTGCTCGGCACGTTGAGCGAGACGGTCTGCTGCCTGGTGCGCAGGTCGATGGTGCGGGAGGCCAGCGACCGGAGGCTGCCCGGCTCCACCCAGTTCGCGGTGACCCGCAGCCCGAATTCCGGCTGGACCAGTTCGGTGCGCAGCAGGCTCGCGCCGCGGCCGAAGGTCACCGCGAAGAACCGGCCGTCCACCTCCGCCAGCAGCACCGCCGACAACGCGCTCGTGCGCAGATCGGACAGTTCGTAGTAGCGGTCGAGGTAGTCCGACCAGTCCGGCGCCAGGCTGTGCCGCCGGAGGGTGATCAGCTCGGCGGGGAAGCCGAGGTCACCGAGCAGCTCAGGGCGCCGCGGGTCGTCGGTGTCCCGGAACCGCACCAGCTGGTCGAAGGAGGTGGCCTCTTTGGTGAACAGGTACACGGTCAGCTGCCGCATGGGCACGCACCCCGTTCGCGCCGGATGGTTCCAAGGTAGGAAGCCGCTGCACCGTCCGGACACCCCTCCACGGGTGAATACCTACCGCCGACCGAGTGTGTTTAGGCTGGTCATCAGATCCCGAGGGCTGTGGAGGAACCCCACGTGGAATACGCCGAGCACATTGTCGATCTCGTCGGCAATACGCCGTTGGTGAAGCTGAACCAGGTCGCGGAAGGGCTGGCGCCACTGGTGCTGGCGAAGGTCGAGTACTTCAACCCCGGCGGCAGCGTCAAGGACCGCATCGCGTTGCGCATGGTCGAGGCGGCCGAGGCGAGCGGAGAGCTCCGGCCCGGCGGCACCATCGTGGAGCCCACCTCGGGAAACACCGGAGTCGGGCTGGCGCTCGTCGCGCAGCGCAAGGGCTACAAGTGCGTGTTCGTCTGCCCCGACAAGGTCAGCGAGGACAAGCGCAACGTGCTCAAGGCCTACGGCGCGGAGGTCGTGGTGTGCCCCACCGCGGTCGCACCGGAGCACCCCGATTCCTACTACAACGTCTCCGATCGGCTGGTGCGGGAGATCCCCGGCGCCTGGAAGCCCAACCAGTACGCCAACCCGGCCAACCCGGCGAGCCACTACGCCGAGACCGGGCCGGAGATCTGGCGGCAGACCGACGGGCGGATCACCCACTTCGTTGCGGGCATCGGCACCGGCGGCACCATCAGCGGCACCGGCCGGTACCTCAAGGAGGTCTCCGGCGGCAAGGTGAAGATCATCGGCGCGGACCCGGAGGGCTCGGTGTACTCCGGCGGCACCGGCCGCCCCTACCTGGTGGAGGGCGTCGGCGAGGACTTCTGGCCGGACACCTACGACCGGGGCATCTGCGACGAGATCGTGGCCATCTCCGACTCGGAGTCCTTCGAGTTGACCCGCCGCCTCGCCATGGAGGAGGGCCTGCTGACCGGCGGCTCCTGCGGTATGGCGGCCGCCGCGGCGCTGCACATCGCGCGCAGCGCCGGGCCCGACGACGTGATCGTGGTGCTGCTGCCCGACGGCGGCCGCGGGTACATGTCCAAGGTCTTCTCCGACCCGTGGATGGCCTCCTACGGCTTCCTCTCGCCCGACCACTCCGGTGCCTCGGTCGGCGATGTGCTGCGCCGCAAGGACGGCACGCTGCCGCAGCTTGTGCACGTACACCCCAACGAGACCGTCGCCGAGGCGGTGTCGATCCTGCGGGAGTTCGGCGTCTCCCAGATGCCGGTGGTCAACGCCGAGCCGCCCGTCATGGCGGCCGAGGTGGCGGGCGCGGTCAACGAGCGCGATCTGCTGGAAGGGCTGTTCACCGGGCAGGCGCATCTGGCCGACCGGGTGGAGAAGCACATGTCCCCGCCGCTGCCCACCATCGGCGCCGGCGAGTCGGTGTCGGCGGCCATGGACGCGCTCGCCAAGGCCGACGGCGCGATGGTGCTGGTCGACGGCAAGCCCGCGGGCGTGGTCACCCGGCAGGACGTGCTTGGCTTCATCGCGGGTCGGGCGGCGAGTTGACCATGGGTGAACACCCCACCACGGAACGGAAAAGCACTGGTCTGATCGGCGCGGTGCCGACAGGTCCGAACCGGTCATCCGATAGCGTTGCCCAGCAACACCGTCAAGGGCCAAGCCAAGGGGGTTTGAAAACCCGATGAGCGCTCCGCAGCCGCCAAGCAACGAGCCCCAGGGCAATCCAACACCGCCCAATTCCGGCGACCAGTCGGAACCGCAGGGCACGCCGTCTGCCCCGCCGAGCGCGACCGGCGAGAGCGCCGCGGACAACGCCGACCGCACCCAGGTGGTGCGTCCGGGTCAGACCCCGCCGTCCACGCCCGCCGCACCGGCGGGCGCCGACTCGGATCGGACGCAGGTCGTGCCGGGCGGAGGGGCGACACCGTCCGCGGGCCAGTCTCCCTATGGCGCCCCGCAGACCCCGCAGGGCCAGCCCCAGCAGTGGGGCCAGCAGCCTGGCACGCCCGCCCAGGGCCAGCCCGGCGCTCCGCAGTGGGGTCAGCAGCCGGGCCAGCAGCAGTACGGGCAGCAGCAGCCCGGTTATGGCCAGCAGCCTGGTCAGCAGCAGTGGGGCCAACAGCCTCAGCAGCCTTACGGCCAGCCGCAGCAGCCCTACGGCACGCCGGCGGGCGGCCAGCAGCAGTGGGGTCAGCAGCCCGGCCAGCAGCAGCCCTATGGGCAGCAGCCGGGTTACGGCCAGCAGCCGGGCCAGGCCCAATGGGGTCAGCAGCAGCAGTACGGGCAGCAGCCCGGCTATGGCCAGCAGCCCGGTGCACACGCCGCCTACGGCCAGCAGCAGTACGGCCAGTACGCGCCTCCCGGTGACGGCCAGCAGATCATGCTGCCCGGCATCGGCACCGTCCCGCTGGCCGATATGGGCAAGCGGTTCCTGGCGCGGCTGATCGACGCGGTCATCATCGGCATCCCGATAGCGATCCTGTACTTCATCATCGCGGCGGCGCTGACCCCCAGCTCCGCCGAGATCAGCCGGTCCATCGAACGCGGCGAATCGGTGGCGGGGCCGAGCTTCTTGCTGCTCTTCTTCCTGCTCGGCCTCGGCCAGCTGGTGCTCACCGCGGCGTATGAGATCTTCCTGATCGGCTCCAAGGGCGCCACGATCGGCAAGCAGGTCATCGGCGTGAAGGTCGTGAGCATCGAGCACGGCCAGGTGCCGGGCAACAGCAAGGCCTTCGCCCGCTGGGGCACGATGTTCGGTCCGGGTTTCATCCCGTGCGTCGGTCCGCTCTACATGCTGGCCTGCTACCTCTCGCCGCTGTTCGACAGCGAGCGTCGGCAGGGCTGGCACGACAAGGTCGCCAAGACCGTGGTGATCGCCACCAAGTAACCCGCAGTCGCACCGGAACCGGCACGGCCTCCCGCCGTGCCGGTTCTCTTTTGTCCACGATCGCTCGACTAGCGGTCCTTTGTCGCCGGTTGCCGGTAGCTTCTACAGTCGTGCAACCACAACAGCCTGGCTTCCCGCCACCGGGACAGCAGGGACCGGGGAACTTCGGGCCGCCGCAGGGTGGGCCGCCGTTCGCGCCGCCGCCGGGCGCGCAGGGCTTCGGCCCGCCACCTGGCTATCCGCAACAGGGCGGACCCGCGGGCTACGCCCCGCAGCAGCCACTCGGCCAGGCGCCGCTGAGCGGGCCATCGGCGGGCACCGCGATGACCGCCGCCGGGCTGGGCATCGTGGTCGGGCTGATCCAGTTGCTGTCCGCGCTGGGCGGGTTCCGCTACATCGACGTTTTCCTGGACAAGCCGTTGCTGCTGGTGATGTGGTTGCTCGGGCCGATCGCGGGCCTGATCCTGTTCACGGGTGCGATCATGGTGTTTCTGCGCAAGCCCATGGGCCGCTGGCTGCTCGTGGTGGGTGCGGGCATCGTGCTGCTGGCCGTCGGCGTCGGCCTGGCGGTCGGCGTGCTGCGGGGCGTCAACCTCCTACAGGCGCTTGGCCTGCTGATGACGCTGGCGGTCCTGGTGCTGGCACTGCTCCCGCAGACGGTCACCTACCTCACCACGCCCAAGCCGCCCAGGCAGCAGGCCCCCGGCTTCGCGCCGCAGCCCGGCCAGTTCGGGCCGCAGGGTCCGCAGAGTCCGCAGGTTCCGCCGGACCAGTTCCCGCCGCCGGGCCAGTACGGGCAGCCGCCTCAGCAGCAGTACCCGCCGCAGGGCTTCCCGCCGCCTGGTCAGGGCTACGGGCAGCAGCAGCCGCCCCAACAGTGGTGAGCAGTCCTACGTAGGCTGGGCCCATGAGTGACGGCTTTGCCACCAGGGCTATTCACGTCGGCCAGGAACCGGACGCCACGACCGGCGCGGTGATCGTGCCGATCTACGCGACCTCCACCTATGCGCAGGACGGCGTGGGCGGACTGCGGGAGGGTTATGAGTACTCCCGCACCGGCAACCCCACCCGCACCGCGCTGGAGCAGTGTCTGGCGGCTCTCGAAGGCGGCACCCACGCCCGTGCGTTCGCCTCCGGCATGGCGGCCACCGACGTGCTGCTGCGTTCGGTGCTGCGGCCCGGCGACCACGTGATCATCCCCGACGATGCCTACGGCGGCACCTTCCGGCTGGTCGACAAGGTGTTCCGGCTCTGGGGCGTCGAGCACACCCCGGTCGCGCTCGGCGATGTGGACGCGGCGCGGGCGGCTCTCCGGCCCACCACGAAGCTGATCTGGTGCGAGACCCCCACCAACCCCCTGCTGGGCATCGCCGACATCGCCGCGCTGGCCGACCTCGCCCACGAGGCGGGCGCGAAGCTGGTGGTGGACAACACCTTCGCCACGCCGTACCTGCAAACCCCGCTGGCGCTGGGCGCCGACGTGGTGCACCACTCCACCACCAAATACCTCGGCGGCCACTCCGACGTCGTCGGCGGGGCGCTGGTCACGGCCGACGCCGAACTCGACGAGCAGTTCGCGTTCCTGCAGAACTCGGCGGGCGCCACCGCGAGCCCGTTCGACTCCTGGCTCACCCTGCGCGGCGTCAAGACGCTGGCCGTGCGCATGGAGAAGCACTGCGACAACGCCGAGCGCATCGCCCAGGCGCTCGGCGCGCACCCCAGGGTCGGCAAGGTCTACTACCCCGGCCTGCCCGACGACGCGGGCCATGTGGTGGCGGCCAAGCAGATGCGCCGCTTCGGCGGCATGGTCTCCTTCACCGTCAACGGCGGCGAGCAGGCCGCCTTGGACGTCTGCGCCAAGACCCGGCTGTTCACCCTCGCCGAATCCCTCGGCGGCGTCGAGTCGCTCATCGAGCACCCCGGCAAGATGACCCACGCCAGCGTCGCGGGCTCCGCACTCCAGGTCCCCGCCGAACTGGTCCGCCTCTCCGTCGGCATCGAGGACGGCGAGGACCTCCTTCAGGACCTCCTCACCGCCCTCGGCTGAGACCGCGCCGAAACTCCCCAGGCGAGTACCGCCTGGGGAGTGGGGTCGCTGAACGATGAAAGAGAGACGCCGGATCAGGGCGTGAAGCTGATGTTCTTGCCGCTGATCGGCTCGTGGTCGGCCGGGCCGTGGGGAGCGGGCTGCGCGGGCAGGTCGGCGGGGTCGATACAGCCACCGATCAGCTGAATCCGATCACCATCGCGGACATAGCTGCCCGGGTCCTGACAGCCTGCGTTCGTCACCGAGAACATCGCGACGCCGGTCAGCGCCGCGGCCGCGGTCAGGCCGCCGATCAGGGAGAGCAGCCCGGCGCCGCGCATGCGTTCCGCCATGCCGACCTCCTGCGCTGTGGGGACTCCACGCTGGACAACGATCCACCGCCAACTACGGTGCGTGTGTCTCGCCCATGATTACAGTACCTGGCCGGGAGACAGTTGTGGGCCATTCGGGTTGAACTGGCACCATCAGCCCCATGGACCTGGTCAACGTCGACGCGATCCACGCCGCCCGCAAGCTGCTGAGCGGCGTCATCCGCCATACGCCCCTCGAGCACTCCAGGGTGCTCGACCGCCGCTACGGCGGTGAGGTCCACCTCAAGTGCGAGAACCTCCAGCGCACCGGCTCCTTCAAGATCCGCGGCGCCTACGTGCGCATCGCGGGGCTGGCCGCCGAGCAGCTTCAGGCCGGGGTGGTCGCGGCCAGCGCGGGAAACCACGCCCAGGGCGTCGCGCTCGCCGCGACTCTGCTCAAGGCGCCATCCACGGTGTTCATGCCGACGCGGGTGCCGCTGCCCAAGCTCACCGCCACCCGCTCCTACGGCGCTCAGGTGCGGCTGGCGGGCAGCGTGTTCGACGAGACGCTCACCGCCGCGCTGGACTTCGCCGCGGAGACCGGCGCCGAGTTCATCCACCCCTTCGACCATCCCGATGTGATCGCGGGCCAGGGCACGGTGGGCCTGGAGATCCTGGAGCAGCTACCCGAGGTCGGCACGATCCTGGTCCCGCTGGGCGGCGGTGGGCTGCTCTCGGGTGTGGCCGCCGCGGTCAAGGCGTTCAAGCCCGCTGTCCGGGTGGTCGGCGTCCAAGCCGAGCAGGCCGCGGCCTGGCCCCGCTCGCTGGTGCTCGGCGCACCCGACCGGCTGGAGGAGGTGGCCACCATGGCCGACGGCATCGCCGTGCTCCAGCCCGGCGGGGTGACCTTCGCCCACGTCGCGGAGTTGGTCGACGAGGTCGTCACGGTGACCGAGGAGTCGTTGTCGAAGGCGCTGCTGCTGTGTCTGGAGCGCTCCAAGCTGGTGGCCGAGCCCGCGGGCATCGCGGGCGTGGCGGCGGTGCTGGAGCACGCGGGCCGCTTCCCGGCCCCGGTGGTGGCGGTGCTCTCCGGCGGCAACATCGATCCGCTGCTGCTGTTGCACGTCATCCAGCACGGCATGACCGCGGCGGGCCGCTACCTCTCGCTGCGGGTGCGTATCCCCGACCGCCCCGGCTCGTTGGCCGCGCTGCTGACCAAGGTCGGCGACTACGGCGCCAACGTGGTCGACGTCGAGCACTCCCGGCTGTCGGCCGCGCTGACCATCGGCGAGGCCGAGGTCAACCTGAACCTGGAGACCCGAGGGCCCGAGCAGCGCGCCCAGCTCATCGCGGGCCTGACCGAGGCCGGCTACTCCGTGGCGCTGCACACGTGAGAAACCGGGTGAGCGCACACCGTTGGGCGCTCACCCGGCCTGGTCCCGCCAGGGGGTCTCAGAGGTTGCCGCGGGCTTCCTGCTCGCGCTCGATGGCCTCGAACAGGGCCTTGAAGTTGCCCTTGCCGAAGCCCAGCGAGCCGTGGCGCTCGATGAACTCGTAGAACACCGTGGGGCGGTCGCCGACGGGCTTGGTGAAGATCTGCAACAGGTAGCCGTCCTCGTCGCGGTCGACCAGGATGCGGCGCTTCTTCAGCTCCTCGATGGGCGCCCTGACCTGACCGATGCGGGCCCGCAACTCGGGGTCGTCGTAGTAGGAGTCGGGGGTGTCCAGGAACTCCACGCCCGCCGCGCGCAGGAAGTCGACGGTGGCCAGGATGTCGCCGGTGGCCAGCGCGATGTGCTGCACGCCTGGGCCGTCGTAGAACTCCAGGTACTCGTCGATCTGGGACTTGCGCTGCGCGACCGCGGGCTCGTTGAGCGGGAACTTGACCCGGTGGTTGCCGTTGGCGACGACCTTGCTCATCAGCGCCGAGTAGTCGGTGGCGATGTCGTCACCGACGAACTCCGCCATGTTCACGAAGCCCATGACGCGGTTGTAGAAGCCGACCCACTCGTCCATCTTGCCCAGTTCCACGTTGCCGACGCAGTGGTCGACGGCCTGGAAGATGCGCTTGGGCGCGCCCGCGGGCTTGGTGTAGCTGCCGGTCCGCGGCTGGTAGCCGGGCAGGTAGACGCCCTGGTACCGGGAGCGGTCGACGAGGGTGTGCCGGGTCTGGCCGTAGGCGGCGATGGCCGCCATCCGCACCGTGCCGTGCTCATCGGAGACATCGTGCGGCTCGTCCAGCACGGTGGCGCCGGTCTTGCGGGCGTGCTCGATGCACTTGTCCACATCGGCGACCTCCAGCGCGAGGTCCACCACGCCGTCGCCGTGCTTGCGGTGGTGGTCGAGCAACTCGCTGTCCGGCCGCACCCCGCCCTTGACCACGAACCGGGCCGAGCCCGACTTCAGCACATACGACTTGTGGTCGCGGTTGCCGTTCTCCGGGCCGGAGTAGGCGACAAGCTCCATGCCGAATGCGGTCTGGTAGAAGAGCGCGGTCTGGGTGGCGTTGCCGACCACGAACACCACGGCATCCATCGCCTTGACCGGGAACGGGTCCTTGGTCTCGTCGTAGTCCACGAGGCCAACCAGTTGCTTGAGCTGATCGAAGCTCACATCGTCGAGTTGACTGCGGTCAATCGCCTTGGTCACCGGTCTCCTCCTGCGTGCGGCAGTGCGTTCGGTAAGCCCAGGATGAGCAGCGCAGGTCAGCGTGCGCAACAGTACCGAAATTGACTGGGCAATCTGTACAGCGCATCCTCGTTTCAGCGCGACAGGGTGGACACTCTGACCAGGAGGATGTGACGTGGCTGACGACCGCTCCGAAGAGCCGATCGACGAACTGGACGCCCGACTGCTCCTGCTGCTCACCGATGAACCCCGCCTCGGCGTCCTCGAGTGCTCCCGCCGCCTCGGCGTGGCCCGCGGGACCGTGCAGGCCCGATTGGACCGGCTGGTGCGCCGGGGAGCATTACAGGGGTTCCCGCCCGCGTTGGATCTCAGCGCACTGGGCTACGGGCTGACGGCTTTCGCGATCCTGGAGATCGCGCAGGGCAGGCGCGGCGAGGTGGCGGGCAGGCTGGCGGCGATCGACGAGGTCTGCGAGGTGCACGCCACCACCGGCCAGGGCGACCTGCTGGTGCGCATGGTGGCCAGGTCCAACGCTGACCTCCAGCGGGTCATCGACGAGGTGGTCCGGGTGCAGGGTGTCGAGCGGACCTCCACCGCCATCGCGCTGTCAACCCCGGTGCCGCCGCGGGTCCGGCCGCTGCTCGAACGCCTGGTCGACTCCGACCCGCGCCGCGGATGATCCCCATTCCCACGCGGGTTCGCCTGCAGTTGTTTCGGTAATTGGCGGCAAGCGCCGAAAGCAATGGGATAGAGCGCGGGGAAACTGAAAATAAAAACGCGCCGTGCCCGTCAATGCCGGGCACGGCGCGTTTGTGGTCGTTCACGCCGAGTATGGAACCGCCTTGACCAGCTTCACCGACATGGTGTTGCCGTTGGGCAGCTCGTATTCACGGCTCTCGCCTTCCTTGGCGCCCAGTAGCGCCTGCCCCAGCGGAGAACTGGGCGAGTACACCTCGAGCCCACCGTGCGTGCCCTCTTCCCTGGTGGCCAGGAGGAACTGCTCGGTCTCGTTTTCTCCGTGGTACTTCACCGTGAGGACCATGCCCGGCGCCGCCACACCGTTGGCCTTCGGAGCCTCGCCGACCTTGGCCGTCCGCAGCAGTTCCTGCAACTGGCGGATACGGGCCTCGTTCTGGCCCTGCTCCTCTCGGGCGGCGTGATATCCGCCATTCTCCTTGAGGTCGCCCTCCTCGCGGCGGGCCTGCAGTTCCGCGGCGATGACCGGGCGCTTGCCGATAAGCTCGTCAAGCTCATGCTTGAGCCTGTCGAAGGCCTCCTGCGTCAGCCAGGTCACCTGGGCGTCGCTCACGGTCACCAACTCCTCGTCTCCTCCGTGCTCGCGGTTTCGAGCCGGTCTTTCCTGAGCCGGCGGGCTAGGAACTGAAAAACACGGCCCACGTGGGGACCGTGCTGGAAGCGAGGGTACACGTCCGGCAACATCAATGGGCCGGATTAACGATGTTAAATACCTCTGCCGGTGTTAGTTCACCCGCTTGGCCGCTGCTGACGTGACAAGTATTCCGGTACCTGGTATGAGCAGCCGAAGACCTCACCGGTAACAGGCCGTTTGGAAGTCCGCATAAGCGTGGAAAGCTCAACGGAACTCCCTCCCGGTGGAATGAGGACTTCCTTTCGGCCGGTCTCGTCGCCGTCCCTGGACCGTGATCGAACGATGCACACAGCCGCCCGATCGGGCTCATCCCGGACGACCTGGAATGTGACCTTGACCGAATCGTTGCCGAGCACATCGAAGGCGGTCTGCTTGGCCTCGATCGGCGCGGGCCCAAGGTTGCGGTAGGCCAGCACGGCCGCCGCCAGGCCGATCGCGACCACGACCGTGACGAGCACGGGGTGGACCCACCGCGGCCGGGCCCGCCCGGCCCGCGAGCCGTACCGCCCGGCGGGAAGCTGCGTGCTCATGTCACCTCTTCGCGGAACGTGTCGGTGCTGCCTGGACAATGGAATGGAACGTGGGAGTCAGCGGTTGACTACCTGACGAGTATCCCCGCGCCGTGTGGGCAGCCCGCGACGAGGGCCGCGGCCAGGGGAGGAGGGAATGCACTCGGATATGGCCGAGAAGCTTCGCCTGATGACAGTGCACGCACACCCCGACGACGAGGCAAGCAAGGGTGCCGCCACCACTGCTCGCTATGTGGCCGAGGGCCATGACGTCATGGTGGTCACGTGCACCGGGGGTGAGCGGGGCAGCATCCTCAATCCCGCGATGGACAAACCGGGAGTGGTCGAGAACCTCTCCGAAATCCGCCGCCAGGAGATGGCCGACGCGGCCAAGATCCTGGGCGTGCAGCACCGCTGGCTGGGGTTCATCGACTCCGGCTTCCCCGAGGGCGAGCCGCTGCCCCCGCTGCCGGAGGACTGCTTCGCCCTTGTCCCGCTTGAGGTCTCGGTGCCCAAGCTGGTCGAGGCGATCCGCGAGTTCCGGCCGCATGTGGTGGTCACCTACGACGAGAACGGCGGCTACCCGCACCCCGACCACATCCGCTGCCACGAGGTCTCGATTGCCGCCTATGAGGCCGCGGGCGACCCCGCGCGCTATCCGGAGGCGGGTCCGGCGTGGGAGCCGCTGAAGCTGTACTACTCGCACGGCTTCTCCCGCGCCAAGCTCACCATCTTCCACGAGGAGCTGACCGCCAGGGGCATCGAGTCGCCCTACGGCGAGTGGCTGAAGAGCTGGGACCCGGACAAGGCCGATGTGATGGATCGGGTCACCTCCAGGATCGAGTGCGCCGACTACTTCGAGGTTCGGGACGAGGCGTTGAAGGCGCACGCCACCCAGATCGACCCGACCAGCCGCTGGTTCGCCGTTCCGCTGGAGGTCCAGCGCGATGTGTGGCCGACCGAGGAGTACGAGCTGGTGAAGTCCTCGGTGGACACGACCCTGCCCGAGGATGACCTGTTCGCGGGGGTGCGTGAGAGAGTGGGGGCATGAGCCCGTATGCGATGACGACCGCGCTGGTGGTGGCCCAGCCACCCCAGCCGGACGACCCCGGTGGCCGGGGTGAGGACTTCGGCAAGGCATCGCCGATCGGCCTGTTGGTGCTCATCCTGTTCTTCATCGCGGTGGCGTTCCTGGTGCGCTCGATGAACAAGCACCTCAAGCGAGTTCCCCAGAGCTTCGACAAGCCCGCCGAACCCCAGTCGGACCCGCAGCCGCCCACCGAGCAGGACAACCCCAAGCCCAACAACGCGGGCGCCCGCTAGTCCACACTCCGACTTGGTGTCCCAAGTCCGTTCTATAACGCGGTAATCGCAGACTTAGGGCACCAGGTCCGGGCGCGGAGTGCGCTCGTACCAGGTGCGCTCGGCGGGGATCGAGACGAGTTCGCGTTCGGGGTAGCGCAGGGCGCTGAGGCTGCCGCCGAAGACGCAGCCGGTGTCCAGGCAGAGGGTGTTGTTCACCCAGACCGACTCGGGGACCACGGTGTGGCCGTACAGGACCACCGCGTCACCGCGGTAGTCCTGCGCCCACGGGTAGCGCACGGGGTAGCCGTTCTCGTCGTACTCGCCGGTCGGCTGCCCGTGCAGCGCGAAGGCCCTGGTGCGCGGGGAGTCGTGGCCGTGCAGTTCCTCGGGCAGCCCGGCGTGGGCCACCACGAGCCGTCCGCCGTCCAGCAGCAGGTGGTCGGGCAGGGCGCGGAGGAAGTCCCGCACCTCGTGCCGGAACTCGGGCGGTTGGGCGTCAAGCTGGCGCAGTGACAGTTCGAGTCCGTTGGTGATGCGGACCTTGTTGCCGAGCAGCGCCCTGGCCAGCTTGTCGTCGTGGTTGCCCGCCACCGCCAGCGCGGTGCCCGCGGTGACCATCCCCATCGCCAGCCGCAGCACGCCGGGGGTGTCCGGACCGCGGTCGACCAGATCGCCGAGGAAGATCACCCGCCTGCCGTCGGGGTGGTGGACGCCGTCACCGGTGAGCCGGTAGCCCAGCAGACCGAGGATGGTGACGAGTTCACGGCGGCAGCCGTGCACATCGCCGATGACATCGAATGGGCCGGGATCGTCGAGGGTATCCAGCGCCGAGGCGATCACCGGGCCGCCTCCGCGTCGGTCGGTACAAGACCACGCACCCCACCAGTCTGTGCGGGAGACTTGATTTATGTCCAACCGGCTTGCCCAGTCCACCAGCCCCTATCTGCGTCAGCATGCGGACAATCCGGTCGACTGGTGGCCGTGGTGTCCCGAGGCCTTCGACGAGGCGCGGCGCCGGAACGTGCCGGTACTGCTGTCGGTCGGCTACGCGGCCTGCCACTGGTGCCACGTGATGGCGCACGAGTCCTTCGAGGACGACGCCACCGCGAACGTGATGAACGACAACTTCGTCAACATCAAGGTGGACCGCGAGGAACGCCCGGACATCGACGCCGTCTACATGCAGGCCACCCAGGCCATGACCGGCCAGGGCGGCTGGCCGATGACCTGCTTCCTCACCCCCGACGGCGAGCCGTTCTACTGCGGCACCTACTACCCGCCGACGCCGCGGCACGGCATGCCCTCGTTCCCGCAGCTGCTGGCGGGCGTCGCGCAGGCCTGGCGGGAGCGCGGCACCGAGGTCGCCGAACAGGCCAGGTCCATCGTCGCCCAGCTTGCGGAGCAGGCGCGGCCGTTCCCCCAGGGCGAGCTGCCGCCCGAGGCGCTGACCGAGGCGGTCGGCGCGTTGTCCGAGGACTTCGACTCCGACAGCGGCGGCTTCCGCGGTGCGCCGAAGTTCCCGCCGTCGATGCTGCTGGAGTTCCTGCTGCGCCACCACCACCGCACCGGCGACGCCCGATCGCTGGAGATCACCGGGCGCACCTGCGACGGCATGGCCCGCGGCGGCATCTACGACCAGCTCGCGGGCGGCTTCGCCCGGTACAGCGTGGACGGGCAGTGGGTCGTGCCGCACTTCGAGAAGATGCTCTACGACAACGCCCAGCTGCTGCGCGTCTACTCGCACCTGGCCCGCCGCGGTGCGGACAGCGCGATGGCGGCCAAGGTCACCGCCGAGACCGCGGGGTTCCTGCTGCGTGAGCTGCGTACCGAACAGGGGGCGTTCGCCGCATCGCTGGACGCCGACACCGAGGGCGTGGAGGGCTTGACCTACGTGTGGACGCCCGCTCAGCTGGTCGAGGTGCTCGGCGAGGACGACGGCCGTTGGGCCGCCGAGGTGTTCTCGGTGACCGCCGAGGGCACCTTCGAACACGGCACCTCGGTACTCCAGCTCCTTGCCGACCACGGTGACGCCGAGCGGTTCGAGCGGGTGCGGTCGGCGTTGCTCGCAGCACGGGCCAAGCGGCCGCAGCCCGCCAGGGACGACAAGGTCATCGCCTCCTGGAACGGGATGGTGATCGCCGCGCTGGCCGAGGCGGGCACCGCTCACGGCCGCCCGGAGTGGGTGGCCGCCGCCGTCGAGGCCGCCGAGTTCCTGCTGGCACGGCATTTCGTGGGCGGCAGGCTGCTGCGCAGCTCACTCGGCGGGGTGGTCGGCGATGCCGCGGGCGTGCTGGAGGACTACGGCTGCGTCGCCGAGGCGTTCCTGGTGCTGCACCAGGTCACCGGCGAACCGCGCTGGCTGACCGCAGCCTGTGAGCTGCTCGACACCGCCTTGGCACGCTTCGCCGACCCGGATCAGCCCGGCGTCTTCCACGACACGGCCGACGACGCCGAAACGCTGGTGAACCGGCCCGCGGACGTCACCGACAACGCCAGCCCGTCCGGCGGCTCCGCGTTGGCGAGCGCGTTGCTCACCGCGAGCGCCCTAGCCGGCCCGGAGCGGTCGGAGGAGTACCGGGAGCAGGCGCGACTGGCGATCAGCCGTGCCGCGCTGCTGGCCCGCCGGGTGCCGCGGTTCGCGGGCTGGTGGCTGGCGGCGGGGGAGGCGCTGGCGCACGGGCCGGTACAGGTCGCCGTGGTGGGGCCGCCCGAGCATGCGGACACCATCGGCATGCTGAAAGTCGCGCGCCGGCTGGTGCCCGGCGGCGGGGTCGTGGTCGGCGGCACCGCGGACACCGAGGGCGTACCGCTGCTGACGGGCCGGACGCTGATCGAAGGCGCGCCCGCGGCCTATGTCTGCCGCGGCTACGTCTGCGAGCGGCCCGTGACCAGTGATCGCGAGCTGCTTGACCAGCTGAGCTGAGTTCGCCACTGGCGGAAACAGAAAAGGAACAGCTTCTGCCGGACGCCCGTTGTAAGCGGTGTAATGGTGTAAGCACCATTGCTTCTGTAACGCGGGGAGGTTGCAATGCATGGTCGTTTCGCCCATCTACACCGCGGCCGCGAGGGCGGCGGCGGTCCGGCCAGGGGCGGCTGGCTCCAGGTCGAGCACCAGCCGGGAGCCGAGGACGCCGCGGCCTGGTTGATCGGCAGGCTGCCGGAGGGCTGGTTCACCGGCAGGCCCGAGGTGACGGTCGACCGCGAGGAGATCATCGTCATCGGGGAGCTGCCCGCCTTGGAGGAGGAGTTCGCCGACGAGGCCGAGCGGGCCGCCGCGGAATCGGGCCGGATCGCCCGCTTCCGGGAGCAGACCCGCAAGGAGCGCATCGAAATCGCCCGCCAGGCCGAACATCGCTACGCGCGCAAAGTGGCCTGGGGCGCCCGCCTCGGCGGCACCGAGGAGCTGTTCACCGCCATGTCGGTCCCGGTGATGACCAGGCTCCGCCAGCCCGAGCGGCTGGTGCTGGACACCCTGGTCTCCTCCGGCGTCGCCCGCTCCCGCTCCGAGGCACTGGCCTGGGCGGTCAAGCTGGTCGGCACCCACGCCGAGTCCTGGCTCGCCGAACTCCGCGAGGCCATGACCAAGGTCGACGAACTCCGCGCCAAAGGCCCCGACCTGACGTAGCCGAACTCCGACTTGGTGTCCTAAGTCTGGGGTAACGGCGTCATGAAAAAGACTTGGGACACTAAGCCCGGGGAGGTCAGGGGTAGAGGGTGAACCAGATCGCGATGTAGTGGCAGATGGCGGCCAGGACCGTGGCGGCGTGGAAGAACTCGTGGTAGCCGAAGATCTTGGGCCAGGGGTCCGGCCAGCTGGTGGCGTAGAAGACGGCGCCCGCGGTGTAGAGCAGGCCGCCCGCGATGATCAGTACCAGGGCCGCGACGCCCGCGTTGGCGAGCAGTTCGGGCAGGACGAACACGGCCACCCAACCGAGGGCGATGTAGATCGGCACGCCCAGCCAGCGGGGCGCGGAGGGCCAGACCAGCTTGAGCAGCACTCCGGCCAGGGCGCCGCCCCACACCACGGCGAGTACCGCCTTGCCGGTGGTGGGACTCATCGCCAGCAGGGCGAAGGGCGTGTAGGTGCCCGCGATGAACACGAAGATCATCGAGTGGTCGAGGCGCTTCATCCAGATGCGGGCGGACCGGGAGACCCAGTTGCGGCGGTGGTAGAGCGCGCTGACCCCGAACAGGCCGAGCACGGTCGCGCCGTACACCGAGGTCGCCAGCGCGGCCTTGGCGGACACCGTGGCGGCGGCCAGCGAGATGAGGGTGGCACCGGTGGCGACCGAGGCGAGGAAGGACCAGAAGTGGATCCAGCCGCGCAGCTTGGGCTTGACCGGGACATCCGGGACTTGCGAGTTCAGGGTCTCGGCGGGCACATCACCAGATTAAGTCGACATTCGCCCGGCAGGCCGCAGCCATCAACCTTCCGGCCTAAGATCGTCCGCCTGTTGGGACGCCGATGGCGCCGCTGTCGACAGCGAGCAGACGAACGCCGTAGGACGCACACCGGCCGGGAACACTCCGCCGAGCCCGCCGCCTGCCACCGAAAAGCCAAGTGCCGCTGGGCGATTCGGTGTCACTCGGTGGATGAGGGTCGAACTGCGCATCGGCATCCTCGGGCCATTCCCGGGCCGACCGCGGCTGCGCCACCCGCGTCGATGTGATTACGGCTACGTGATCCGTATCGAGTGCCATGGCTCGCCGTGTTCCCGGCCCGTACCGGCTGTCGAGCAGGCTCCCTCGCGTTCGCCCCGCCGACAGCCGTCGGGCGGCCGCGGGCGGTAAGGCACGTTTTCCGTACCTTCCCGGTGGGCGTACGCTGTGCCGCCGTGAGCCGCCTCCGTCGTCGTCTTTCCCGCCTTGTCTACGGCGCCTACCACTGGCGGCTGCGCCAGCAGCTGGAAAGCCAGCGTGACGGGCAGCGGCGGCCGCGGCACATCGGCGTGATTCTGGACGGCAACCGCCGCTGGGCGCGGGAAGCCGGGTTCACCGATGTCAACGACGGCCACCGGATCGGCGGGCGCAAGATCGCGGACCTGCTGGGCTGGTGCCAGGAGGCAGGCGTCGAGGTGGTCACCCTGTGGCTGCTGTCAACGGACAACCTCAACCGGCCGCCCGAGGAGCTCAACCCGCTGCTGGGCATCATCGCCGATGTCGCCGATGAGCTGACCGAGCCCGGCACGCCGTGGCAGCTGCGCATCGTGGGCGCTCTGGACCTGCTGCCCACCGAGACCGCGGCCCGGCTGTCGGCCGCGGCGCTGCGCACCAACGGAAAGACGGGGGTGCAGGTCAACATCGCTGTCGGATACGGCGGCAGGCAGGAAATCGCCAACGCGGTCCGCAAGCTGCTGCAGAGCCATGCCGAGTCGGGAACGACCATCGAGGAGCTTGCCGAGGTCCTCGATGTCGACCACATCGCCGAGCACCTCTACACCTCGGGACAGCCCGATCCCGACCTGCTGATCAGGACCTCGGGGGAGCAGCGGCTGTCGGGCTTCATGCTCTGGCAGTCCGCGCATTCGGAGTTCTGGTTCACCGAGGCCTACTGGCCGGAGTTCCGCAAGGTGGACTTCCTGCGAGCGCTGCGGGACTACGCGATCCGGCACCGCCGCTTCGGCTCCTGATTTCCCCGGATCGGCAACGAAGCAGTAGGAGGGCACTGCCGCTCCGGCTGAGCCACCCGCTCAGCCGCCCGAATGATCCAGGACGGTGCGTTCTCGCACTCCGGTGCCTGCGGGTTGGCGATGTTCACGGCGGCGCCGAGGACCTGGACGCACGACTGAATGTGCGCAGCATGCACATTGTTGTCCACCACCGCCTTCAGACCGCCGTTGTAGGGCGGGCGATGAGGTGGCCACCAGACCGTCCGCCGAAGCGGCGGAAAGCCCTGGTGTCTTCTTGAGCAGAACTCCACACTCCGCACGGGTTCGCCGCACGATTCCGCACTCGCCCCACCGACGGTGGGCGGTTGAGTCGAGTCGGTGCAGCCCGTGAAAGCTGAATGATTGCCACCGAGTCAAGAAGCCGGTATTGGCGCGGAAGAGTTAACTCTCAGATTTGATCACTCGAAAGGGTGGGCGCACAGCAAAAAGCGGGGCGACGGCCGAAACCGTCGCCCCGCTGTTGCCGCTAACGGCGACGCGGACTCAGCCCGCGTGGTCCAGCAGAGGCGAGTTGACGCAGTTGTTGGCCTCGGGCGACAGGACATCCGCGATGACGGCGATGACAGCGATGTCATTGCCGCACGCCTGGATGTTGACGGCGTTCACGTTGTTGTCGTCAATGGCGTTGACGCCGTTGTTGTCGTGCGTGTCGGCCATGGCCAGCGGCGAGGCCATCATCAGGCCGGCCGCGGAAGCGGCGAGAACGCCGGCTGCCTTCTTCAACACTTTGTGTTCACACTCCCTTGGGGTTTTCACGGGTTCCCGTGGCACACGACCCCAACAAGTTCATTTCCGGGTATCGGGGGCGGTGCTTCGAACAACTTAACCAGACCTGATTTCGGGGTTGTCACCGGGGGTCCGCAATAGCCAAGGCGATAACGCTTTTCTCGAAAGTGAAGCAAGCGGGTCATCCAAGTTGATGAACGAATCGGCAAGCTGTTTTACGGATAGTCACGAAATTCCCCGATGGTGATCCTGCTTGCGACCGGACACAAAAAACGAGGGACGGCAGGCTGTCGGCCTGCCGCCCCTCGCGGAGGAAAACCCGGTGCGGGATCCCGCTCCTACTTGGTGTGGTCCAGCAGCGGGGAGTTCACGCAGTCACTCGCCTCGGGGCTGTCGAGGTTCAGGATCAGTGCGATGACCGCGATGTCGTTGCCGCAGGCCTGGATGTTCAAGATGTTGGCGTTGTTGTCGTTGAGGATGTTGATGCCGTCGTTGTGGCTGCTGTCCGCCATGGCCAGCGGGGCCGCGATCATCAGACCGGCCGCCGCAGCGGCGATGAAGCCTGTCTTCTTCACGTGTGTTCGCTCCTCGGGTGCGCGGGATTCCCGTATGTCACCGTGGAAACCGCAAAGGTCACGGTGGTGGCTCGGGGGTATGGCGGGAAAAGTAGCGCTCAGCTTCGATCCGCCAAAAATCACGGCGCCGCATTGAGTTAAGAAGGCTACCTAGCCACTGGAACGGGTGCCGGAGTTGATCACCTGATAGTGATCAACCTGCCAGAGGGTGGTCACAGCGCGTCCAGAGACTGTGCGAAGCGCCGCGCTTTCAGTAGGTCAATCCACACATCGAATGATTGTCATCGACCAAAAGGAGCGCATCACAAAAACGGACCGGGCGACAGGTTGGGAAACCTGCCGCCCGGCACGAGAACTTGCTTGGAGATACGCAGCTTAGCAGCCGTGGTCGACGAGCGGAGAGTTCACGGCGTTGTTGGCCTCAGGGCTGTCGAGGTTGAGGACACCACCGATAACCGCGACGTCGTTGCCTGTCAGCTGGATGTTGGCAATGTTCGCATCGTTGTTGTTGAGGATGCCGATGCCGTCACCGGTGTGGCAGTGGGGGTGACCGTGGCCGTGGCCGTGAGGCCAGCCGTGGTGGTGGCCCCATCCATCGTGGGCAGCCGCCATGGGCGCCAATGCGAGCAGTCCGATAGCCGCAGTCACGATTGCCTTCTTAAGCACTTCTCACGCTCCTGTTGTAGTTCCTCCGGGCCACCCCGGTGCCTGTGGGCACTGTGCGATGTGAGAAAGTGGCCGGTTCGTGGTCGGGTGGTGCTACGCGATCGAAGCTACCGCCGCCGTTGTCATTCCGATATCGCAGAAACACCATTGTGTGATGCCGACTACCTACCTACCCATTTGTGTTCAAAATCGGGTCCCCTGAACGATATTTCTGTGGAATAACAACTACTGCGAGATCACTTTGTCGTCGTGGCGCCACCTGATCGAGAAGGAATAGTCGGCTGACGCCAGGGAACCTCTTCAGGTCGGTCCCTCGATCACCACTTGGCCGACGGCGTCGGGGCCGTCCGAGGGCACCCCGTACCCTTCCCACGTTATGGACGCGAATCGCCTGGTACGGGAGTACCTCCTGCTGGGACTGCGCTTCGATCGGCTGGTCGAGGGCTTTGTCGATGCCTATACCGGTGACCCCGCGCTGCGCAGGCAGGTGGACAACGAGCCGCGGCCCGATCCCGCGAAGCTGGCCGAGCGGGCCAGGACGCTGCGGGCGGAGCTGCCGAGCGCGCAGCTGAGCGCGCAGCGCCATGACTTCCTCGACGCCCACCTGATCGCGCTGGAGTGCTCGGGCCGCAAGCTGGCGGGGGAGGACATCGGTTTCGTCGCGGAAGTCGAGGCCTACTTCCAGGTCCGTATCGCACCGGGGGACCAGGATGAGTACCGCCAGGCACACGCCGAGCTGGGCGGGCTGCTGCCGGGCGACGGTCCGCTGGCGGACCGGCTGGCGGCCGTGCGGACCCGCGACGAGGTGCCGCCGGAGCGGCTGGAGGCGTGCGTGCACGCACTGTCCAGCGCGCTACGGGACAGGGTGCGCGCCGAGTACGGGCTGCCCGAGCAGGAGACCGTCGAGTACGAGGTGGTCACCGACAAGCCGTGGAGCGGCTTCAACTACTACCTCGGCGACTACCGCTCCAGGGTGGCGATCAACGCCGACCTCGGCCACCGGATGGCGCATCTGCCGCACCTGGTGGCACACGAGTCCTATCCCGGCCACCACACCGAGCACTGCCGCAAGGAGGCCGGGCTGGTCGGCCGACAGGGCCAGGCCGAACAGACGATCTTCCTGGTCAACACCCCGCAGTGCCTGATGGCCGAGGGCCTCGCCGACCTCGGGCTGCATGCTTCGGTCGGCGCGGGCTGGGGCGCCTGGACCGAGGAGATCCTGGCCGACCTCGGCCTGCGGATGGACGGTGAGCTGGCCGAACGGCTGGAGCGCGCCACCACCAAGCTGCTCTCCGTGCGGCAGGACGCCGCCCTGCTGCTGCACGACCGCGGCGCCGACCCCGACGAGGTGGTCGCCTACCTCCAGCGCTGGCTGCTGGTCTCCGACCAGCGGGCCCGGCAGCTGCTGCGGTTCCTGTCCGATCCGCTGTGGCGGGCCTACACCAGCACTTACGTCGAGGGCTACCGGCTGCTCAAGGGCTGGCTGGACGCCCGCCCGCCGGTCGAGTCGCTGATCGGCCGGTACACCAGGCTGCTGGACGAGCCGCTGGTGCCCTCGGGTGTCCGGGCCGAACTGGCCGAGGCCTGTTCGCCGATCGCCGCCGGGGCGCTGTCCAACGAGCGCTGATGCGCGGGCTGGTGCGCAGGGCCGCGGCGCTGGCGGATGCGGGCGGGCGGCGGCTGCTGGGGATCACCGGCGCGCCCGGAGCGGGCAAGTCCACCCTGGCCGCCGCGCTGGCGGCCAGGCTGGGACCGGAGCGGGCGGTGCTGGTCGGTATGGACGCCTTCCACCTCGCCGACGCCGAGCTTGTCCGGTTGGGCCGCCGGGATCGCAAAGGCGCCCCCGACACCTTCGACGGCCACGGTTACCTGGCGCTGCTGACCCGGCTGCGGCGGGCCGACGAACCCGTGGTCTACGCGCCGATATTCGATCGTGACCTGGAGGATTCGATCGCCGGGGCGGTCGCCGTACCCGCCACAGTGCCGCTCGTGATCACCGAGGGTAATTACCTTCTGTTGAACAGTCCGCCGTGGTCAGGGGTGCACGGGCTGCTGGACGAGGTGTGGTTCGTCGATCTTGACGAGGCCGTCCGACTGGACCGGCTGGTGCGTCGGCACCGGGTGCACGGCAAGACCCTCGAACAGGCCGTGGCCTGGGCGAACGGGCCCGATCAACGCAACGCGGAGCTGATCTTGCCCGGTCGGGGACGCGCCGACCTGGTGATCTCCGCCGAGGACCTTCCCGAGGAGGCCGGGGAGTAGCCCGGTCGGGTGGCCCTAGTGATCCAGACGGCAGGTTGTCAATACCCAGCGTGGGGATGATCGCCGCACGTAGCGTACTGGTGACAAGTTGGCGAATCACCTGTGTGGCTGCCTGCCCGCCGGCCTTCACCGCGGGTAGCGTCCGAAGTGGCGGGTCGTGTCGGAGGCGACTCGCTCCGGGAGGCCCTGGTCGTGTCGTACGTCTGCACGAGGGGGCCGGCACCCGGCCCTCACGATGGAGGGTTCCTCCTCGCCTGCTAGGCGAGGCGGAAACCGACATCAACCGGGGCGGTGCCTGGCCCACCGACAAGCGGCTGCGGTGTCGCGGTCGCAGGGAGTTGCTGTGAGTGCGAGTCGTTCCCAGGGACGCGCCACCGGCCGTCCCACCAGCTCCCCCCGTAGCACCAAGCGCCGGGCCTCCAAACCGGCAGTCCGTACGTATGTGCTGGACACTTCGGTGCTCTTGTCCGATCCATGGGCTGCTACCCGCTTTTCCGAGCACGAGGTGG
This sequence comes from Actinorectispora metalli, assembly GCF_056323685.1. Lineage (NCBI taxonomy): Bacteria > Bacillati > Actinomycetota > Actinomycetes > Pseudonocardiales > Pseudonocardiaceae > Actinorectispora > Actinorectispora metalli. The sequence continues at coordinate 1,773,007 of NZ_JBREYE010000001.1, read as the reverse complement.
TACTGCCGCTCGTGGTTGTGAGTGAACTGGAGGGGAAACGACACCACCCGGAACTAGGTTGGTTCGCACGTGAGGCGCTTCGACTGCTGGACGAGCTGCGGGTGCGGCACGGCAGGCTGGACGCGCCGGTACCGATCGGGGAGCACGGCGGCACGCTGCATGTCGAGCTCAACCACTCCGACCCGGAGGTATTGCCACCTGGATTTCGCACCGACTCCAACGACGCGCGGATCCTGGCCTGCTCGCTGAACCTGGCGGCTGAGGGCAGGGACGTCACGCTCGTCACCAAGGACATGCCGCTGCGGGTCAAGGCCGGTGCGGTCGGCCTTGCCGCGGACGAGTACCGAGCACAGGACGTCACGCCATCCGGCTGGACCGGCATGGTGGACGTCGAACTGACGCCGGATCTGGTCGATCAGCTCTTCAAAGAGGGCACGATCGATCTGGACGAGGCACGAGAACTGCCCTGCAACACCGGTCTGCGGCTGCTTGCCGGGACCGCGAGCGCACTGGGCAGGGTGACCCCGGAGAAGCAGGTCAAGCTGGTTCGCGGTGATCGGGACGTCTTCGGACTGCACGGTCGCTCCGCGGAGCAGCGGGTCGCGCTGGACCTGCTGACCGATCCGGACATCGGCATCGTCTCACTCGGCGGGAGGGCGGGCACCGGAAAGTCGGCGCTGGCCCTGTGCGCCGGGTTGGACGCCGTGATGGAGCGCCGCCAGCACCGCAAGGTGGTGGTGTTCCGCCCCGTCTACGCGGTCGGCGGCCAGGAGCTCGGCTACCTGCCGGGTACCGAGAACGAGAAGATGATGCCCTGGGCGCAGGCGGTGTTCGACACCCTCGGCGCCCTGGTCAGCCAGGACATCATCGACGAGGTGATCGACCGGGGCATGCTCGAGGTGCTCCCGCTCACTCACATCCGCGGACGCTCGCTGCACGACGCGTTCGTGATCGTCGACGAGGCCCAGTCGCTGGAACGCAACGTGCTGCTGACCGTGTTGTCCCGGTTGGGCACCAACTCGCGGGTGGTGCTCACCCACGATGTGGCCCAGCGGGACAACCTGCGGGTGGGCAGGCACGACGGGGTGGCCGCGGTGATCGAGAAGCTCAAGGGTCATCCGCTGTTCGCCCACGTCACGCTGACCCGCTCGGAGCGCTCGCCGATCGCGGCGCTCGTCACCGAGATGCTGGAAGGGGATTACGCGGGCTGACCCGGTAGTCTCCGCGCCAAGGTGGGCGCCCCGTCCGTGGGGGCGCCCACCTTCGCTATGCGGTTCGGGCGCGCAGCGGCGCGCCGATCTTGTGCAGATGGGAGAGCACCTGGGCGTAGGAGCCCACGGCGCTGGTCTCCAGGTAGGGAATGCCCCTCGTCCGGCAGAACTGCTCCACCAGCGGCTGCGCCCGGCGCAGGTTCACCCTGGGCATGCTGGGGAACAGATGGTGCTCGATCTGGTAGTTCAGACCGCCGAGCACGAAGTCGGTCACCGGGCCGCCGCGCACATTGCGCGAGGTCAGCACCTGCTTGCGCAGGAAGTCCAGCTTGTCCCGCGCGGTCGGCATCGGCATGCCCTTGTGGTTGGGCGCGAATGCGCAGCCCATGTAGACACCCCATACCGCGTGGTGCACCAGGATGAACACCACCGCCTGCAACGGGGAGAGCACCAGGAAGACCGCGGTGAGGTAGACCGCGATGTGCAGCACGAACAGCACCGTCTCCAGGCGCAGCGCCTTGACCTCGCGGCGCAGCAGCGTCCTGGCGCTGGACACGCGCAGGCTCAGGCCTTCCAGCGTCAGCAGCGGGAAGAACAGGAACGCCTGGTACTTCGCCATCCAGCGCGTGAAGCCGCGTTTCTCGGCGGCCTGTTTGGCGCTGAAGGCCAGCACGGGGATCTCGATATCGGGATCCTCGTCTTCGTGGTTGGGGTTGGCGTGGTGCCGGTTGTGCTGCCCGTTCCACCAGCCGTAGCTCAGGCCGACGATGCCGCTGTGCAGGAAGCCGACGAAGTCGTTGGCGCGCCTGCCGCGGAAGATCTGCTTGTGGCCCGCGTCATGGCCGATGAACGCCAGTTGGGTGAACACGACGGCGAGGAACACCGCGGTGAACATCTGCCACCAGGAGGAGCCGACCAGGGCGAACACCGTGCAGCCCGCGGCGAGCAGCAGGCCGTTGACGGTGAATTTGAGAATGTAGTTGCGACGACGCCGCTGGAGCAGGCCGAGTTGCTTGATGGTGCGGGAGAGCTCGGCGAAATCACTGCCCTGGGTCAGATGGGCTGGTTCCATCACGGTCATGATGGCGACCGCCTTTCAGGGGCTGGGGAAAACAAACTGCCAGCCCTGGTGAAGCGGCCGGAAAACACGTGGGCACCGCGTCCAGAGGACGCGGTGCCCACCGTGAAAACGATTAGCGTGGCTCAGATGGCCTGCACGCCGGTGGCCTGCGGGCCCTTGGCGCCCTGGCCGACGGTGAACGACACGCGCTGACCCTCGTCCAGGCTGCGGAAGCCCGCGCCGGAGATCTCCGAGTAGTGCACGAAGACGTCAGCGTCGCCGCCATCCGGGGTGATGAAGCCGAAGCCCTTTTCGCCGTTGAACCACTTGACGGTTCCCTCTGCCATGGGTGTCTCCTTTTGTAGCTGGTTGCCCCGCCCCCCGTCTGTCGGGGAACGGATGGCCGGGTTCTAGACGGCGGCTTCTCCAGCTATCGCGAAGACAAGCAACACGCCTGCACCGAGGTTCTGCAGAGCGTGGATAACACAACACGGCAAAACGTACGACCAATGAGCACAACGCTACAGCACCGAGGAAATTCCCACCATGGTCACCACCCGGCGGGCAGCGGACGGCCCTCGGCGAAGCCCGCCGCGGACTGGATGCCCACCACCGCGCGCCGGTGGAACTCCTCCATCGTGCGTGCTCCCGCGTAGGTGCAGGCGGATCGGACCCCCGCGCAGATCCCGTCGATCAGGTCTTCCACTCCAGGTCGCAGCGGGTCCAACAGCATCCGCGAGGTGGAGATGCCCTCCTCGAACAGGGCCTTGCGGGCTTGGGCGAACGCGTCGTCGCCTCGGGTGCGGGCCGACACCGCACGCTTGGACGCCATGCCGAAAGACTCCTTGTAGGGGCGACCCGCCTCGTCGTGACGAAGATCACCCGGTGACTCGTAGGTGCCCGCGAACCAGGAGCCGATCATCACCGAGCCCGCACCGGCCGCCAGCGCCAGCGCCACATCGCGCGGGTGCCGGACGCCGCCGTCGGCCCAGATGTGCTTGCCGAGTTCCCGCGCCGCCGCCGCGCACTCCAGGACCGCGGAGAACTGCGGGCGCCCGACGCCGGTCTGCATGCGCGTCGTGCACATGGCACCTGGGCCTACGCCGACCTTGACGATGTCGGCGCCCGCGGCCACCAGGTCGCGCACCCCCTCCGCCGTAACGACGTTGCCCGCCACCACGGGCGCGCCGTCGGTGTGCACCGACCGCACCGCGCGCAGGGCGCTGATCATCTTCTCCTGATGGCCGTGCGCGGTGTCCACCACCAGCACGTCGACGCCCGCCCCCAACAGTGCGTCGGCCTTGGCCGCGACATCACCGTTGACGCCGATCGCGGCCGCCACCTGGAGCCTGCCCGCGGCGTCGGTGGCGGGCTGGTAGATCTCCGAGCGCAGAGCGCCCAGTTCGGTCAGCACGCCGACCAGGCGGCCGTCGGTCTCCACACCCAGGGCGATGCGGGCGCGGCGGCCGTGCAGTTCGTCGAAGACCTTGGCGGGCGGGGTGTCCAGCGGCAGCACCGCGACCTCGCGCTCGCAGATCTCGCCGAGCCGGGTGAAGCGGTCGACGCCGGTGCAGGCGGCGTGGTCGACGATGCCGATCGGGCGGTTGTCCGCATCGACCACGACGACCGCGTCGTGGGCACGCTTGGGCAGCAGGTTGAGCGCGTCGGCCACCGCGTCGCCGGGACGCAGCACGAGTGGGGTGTCCCAGACCAGGTGCCGGTTCTTGACCCAGGCGACGATCTCGGCCACCGCGTCGGGGTGCACGTCCTGCGGCAGCACCACCAGCCCGCCGCGGCGGGCCACCGTCTCGGCCATCCGCCGTCCCGCGACGGCGGTCATGTTGGCCACCACGATCGGCAGCGTGGCGCCCGTGCCGTCCGGGGAGGCGAGGTCGACGGCGAAACGCGACTCCACGTCGGAGCGTCCCGGGGTCAGGAACACATCGTCGTAGGTCAGGTCGTACTCGGGCCTGCGCCCGTTCAGGAACTCCACACCAGCAGAGCCTACGCAGGCTCCTCGGCCCCGGCCGGGTCCTCGGGGCGGTACCGAGGGCCGATCGCCCGGTCGCCGCCCGCCAGCAGCCACCAGTCGGCCTGGGCGCTGGTCTCCACGCCGTCCACCACGACCTGCTTCCCGGCCGCGTGCGCGGTGGTGATGAGCTCCCGCATGGCGCGTTCGGTGAACGAGTCGCCGCCGTCACCGGTCTGCCGCCGCACCAGCTGGCGGGCGATCCGCACTCCGGTGAAGGGCAGTTCCTCGAGCAGCGCGATCTGGTCGACGGCGCCGGTGAACTCGTCCAGTTCGAGCTTGACGCCGATCTCGCCGAGCAGCTCCAGGTTCTGCTGCACCTCGTCGTTGCGGGCGAGCAGCGCGGCGACCGGGATGCCCAGCTGGAGCAGGGCCGGGCTCACGCCCATCTCGTTGAGGTTGCGCTGCACATTGCCGAACAGGTCGGGATCGGCCGCCTGGCTGACGGTCAGGCCGAGGTACATCGACAGCCGGTTGTCGTTGCGGCGGGCATGCTCGCAGGCGCTGTGCAGCATCCACTCGCCCAGCGTCAGGCTCAGGCCGGTCTGCTCGGAGAGCTGGACCACACGCTCGTGGTCCAGCGGGCCGAGCTGCGGGTGGTGCCAGCACAGCACCGGTTCGAAGCCGGTCACCGACTCCTCGGGCAGGCTCACCACCGGTTCGAAGCTCACCTCGACCTGCCCGTAGTGCCAGGCGCCGGTCAGGTCCGCGGCGAGCTGGAAGGCCTCGGTGTCCCTGCCGTCGGCGAGTGCGTCGAACAGCTCCCACTGCCTGCGCCCGTTGCGCTTCGCCCTGCGCAGCGCGAGGTCGGCGCCGCGCATGAGCTCGTCGGCGGTCATGCTCCTCGGCGGCTTGTTCACCACGCCGATGCTGGCCGTGGTGGCCACATCGTGCTCGGAGATGTAGACCGGCGGCTCGAACAGGGCCTGCTGAATCCGGTCGACCATGGTCGCGACCATCGGGGTGTCCGACGAGTTCTCGATCAGGATGCCGAACTCGTCGCCCGCGAACCGGGCGACCACGGCGTGGTGCGTGGCCAACAGCAGTTGCAGGCGCTCGGCCACCGCGGCGAGCAACTGGTTGCCCGCCTCCTCGCCGAGTCCGCCGGTGACCATCGGGAACACGTCCAGGCTGAGGTGGAAGACGGTGATGCCGGTGGCCGGGTCGGCCTCGCGCAGCGCGGAGGCCACCAGGGAGGCGAACTTGGCCCGGTTGGGCAGGCCGGTGAGCATGTCCAGCTGGAGCTGGCGGTTCAGCTCGCCCTGCAACATGGTCAGATCCTGCAGGTCCTCGACCGTGGTGAGGAAGGTGGCGGGCAGTCCGTCGTCGTTGCGCAGCACCTTGAAGCTCAGCGAGACACGCACCGGCTCGCCGTCTTGGCGCAGCAGGTGCTGTTGCGGCGGCAGCCGGTGCGGCGTGCCCGCGAGCAGCGCGCGATAGGCCGCCCGCAGCTGCTCCCGGTCGGTCTCCGGCACGATCTCGAAGATCGTGCGCTTGCTCAGCTCGGCCTCGGTGTAGCCGAGGAAGTCCTGGAGCTTGGCGTTGGTCCGCTCGAAGCCGCCGTCCATGCGCACGATCGCCACGCCGTCGTTGGAGGCCGCCACCAGCTCCTCGAATCGCGCCTCACTGGCCTTGAGGCTGCGGTGCACCTCGCGGGTGGCCTTGGCGAGGGCGGCGTTGAGGTTGCGCTGCTGCTCGAACACGAACTGGCGGAGGGCTTCGGCGTAGCCTGCCGCGAGCGAGCCGATGGTCAGCACCACCCGCTCGGGCAGCCGGTCGATGTGCTGGAGGTCGCTCTGCGCGAGCAGTGCCTTGCCGAGAACGTCCACAGTGCACTGAAGGCTGTCCGGCCCGGTGCAGCGCATCTCGATGAGCTCGGCGCCGACGGCGGCGGCCTGCCTCGGGGTGAACGGATCACTCACCAGGATGGTGACGATGCGGTCGACCAGGACGTGCAGCCGCTGCTCGATCACGTTGTGCTGCATGGGGAGGTAGGCGGTCCTGCTGAGCAGGTACGCCCACTTCTTGGCGAGCTTGAGCCGCCCGCGGCCTCCGTCGTCTCCGGCGGGCCCGGGGGACTTGAGCGGGATGGTCACGTCGCCTCACAGCGCGGCACGTCGTCATCCTTACGTTTCGCGAACGGTGCCCCGCACGACCGTTCGGCGGTGCGCTAGGCCGTTTGGGGAGCAAAAGCGCAGTGTACCGAGCCACTTACGGGTCGTAATGATCCATATGGGTTATCGGCTACTAAGCGAACTATTTCCGTATTCAACCATGTCTCGATCGCGTCGTTCGACCGGATTCACTACGCGTTCGGGTGATGGCGGAGGGGTGGGACCATGTTGTAACGCAACGGCTTGTCGGCTGTCACAGCGCGGCGGCGACCGCCTTGGCCGCGGCCACCGCGGCGTCCCGTGCGGCGTCACCCGACAGTGGGACGGGGCTGCCGTGGTCGTAGTCGGTGCCGCTGAACTCCACCTCGGCCACGACGTTGTGCTTGCGGAACGCCGCGAGCACGAAGTTCTGCCCCTCATAGCGCCACCAGTAGGCCTCATCGGCCAGACCCTCGATGCGCTGCGGGCCGCTGTCCTGCTCCTGCTCCACATGCCTGCGCAGTCGTTCCTCCGCCCGGGCCGTGCCCCTGCCCAACTCGGGGTGGTCGCGGTGCAGCGAGACGTCCACCGCCAGCCGCCTGGTCGCGGGCTGGATGTCCCCGTCCTCCACCAGGTCCGGATTGGTCCACTCCCAGAAGCAGCTTCGCACCGAGTTGTCGGGCAGGTCCTCGGCCATGCCCTCGCCCGCCGCGGGCCCGCCGATGATCCGCACCAGATCCGCCTCGGGCACCGTCTCGCACGCGCCGGGCAGCCCGGCGGGCGCGGTGCTGCCGACCGTCGGCGGGGAGGACGTCGGTGCGGGTCCGGGTGTCGAGCAGGCCGCGGTGACGGTGGTGAGAAGGAGGGTGAGCAGGATCGCTGTCTGTCTGGACAGGACGCACATGATCGGTGACGTTAGCACCGGTTTGCGCAGTTCAGCGGCAGTCACACACCGAGTTTCGGGCACCTCGAGCCAACCTCGGGCGACCGCGTGCGTCTGTCTATGCGAGGGGCCCTCATGGAATTTCCCGGGGTGACGATCCCGGTGCCGATGATCTCCGGCGGTGCGCGGAGTGCGATCTGTGAGGAGCGAGATGTTCACCAGCTACGACGCGCAGTTGGCCGACTACATCCTGAACAAGCCGCTGGTCTCCGCGGCGATGGTGCTGGGCGGCAGCGTGCTGGCGTTGGCCGCTTTCGCGGTGGCGGGCAGGCTGGGGTGGCGCAGGGTGCCCGCGGCGCTGGCCGGGTTCGGGCTGGCCATGGCGCTCGCGGTGACGTTGGCCAGACCCGGCATCTTCGCCGCCGACCTCGACACGCTGGACCCGCTGCGGCGGTGCATCCACAACGACTTCGCGCTGGCCAGTGCCCGCCAGCGGCTGAACTTCGCGATGCTGGTGCCGTTCGCGTTCTTCGGCACGCTGGCAACCCGGCGGCCGGTGCTGATGATGCTGGCCTGCGCGGGCGTCGCGGGCGGTGTGGAGCTTGTGCAGGCGGCTGCCCGGCTCGGGGTGTGCGAGGCCCAGGACTTCTACAACAACACCATCGGCGGGGTGGTCGCCGTGCTCGCCGCCTCCGTCGTCAACCTGGTGCTGCGCGCAGGCCGAAAGTCCGCGATGGCGCACTGACGGGCCGCTGCCGACCATGGCCTTGCCGCCGCTGGGCGTGCTCGGGCCGTCCGCATCCCCGCCCTACTGACCGGGCAGCAGCGCGCGGACCGCGTCGATGGTGTCGGCCTCGCGGGGCTCCTTGTCCGGGCGGTACCGCAGCACCCTGGCGAAGCGCAGCGCAAGCCCGCCGGGATACCGCGGGCTGGTCTGCACGCCGTCCAGTTCGATCTCCACCACGAGATCGGGATGCAGGTGCACCGTGTGGTCGTCGCGATGCGTCTCGTGCCGGGGGAACTCCGCGGTCTGCCAGGCCAGCAGTTCGTCGGTGAGGCCCTTGAAGGTCTTGCCGACCATGATCGGCGGCCCGCCGTCGGGGTCGCGGGCGCCGAGGTGCAGGTTGGAGAGATAGCCGCTGCGGCGGCCGTGACCCCATTCCGCGGCCAGCACCACCAGATCAAGGGTGTGCTCGGGTTTGACCTTCTGCCACGCCTTCCCGCGCCGACCCGCGGCGTACACCGAGGCGAGGTCCTTGACCATCACGCCCTCGTGGCCGTCGGCCAGCGAGCCGTCCAGCAGACCCGCGGCCTGCTCGGCGTCGGGCCGCTCCATGCCGGGGATGCGGTACTCCGCGGCGACCTGGTCCAGCGCGGCCAGTCGCTCCGCCAGCGGCCGGTCCAGCAGGTCCTCGCCGTCGAGGTGCAGGCAGTCGAAGAAGTACGGGCGCAGCAGCAGTTCGTGCTGAGCCGAGCCGAAGCGGCTCATCGTCTCCTGGAACGGCCGCGGTCTGCCGCTGTCGGTGAGCGCCAGGGTTTCCCCGTCCAGCACCACGGCATCGCAGGGGAGCCGCAGCGCGAGTTCGACCAGTTCCGGCACGTTCGCGGTGATCTCGCGCAACGTGCGGGTGAAGATCCGCACCTGGGAGCCGGTGCGGTGCAGCTGGATCCTGGCACCGTCCATCTTGTACTCGACGACGCAGTCGCCGAGTTCGCTCAGCGCGGTCTGTAGCGACTCGGCGGGGGAGGCCAGCATCGGGCGCACCGCCCGCCCCACCTGGAGGCCGAAACCGGCCAACTCGGCCTCGCCGCCGCGCAGCGCGGCCGCGGCCGTCTCGGGCAGCGAGCCGGACAGCATGAACGCGCGGCGCACCGCGGCCGACGGGGTCTCGGCTGCCCTGGCCACCGCCTCCACCATCACGCCCTCCAGCGCGCCCTGCCGCAACTCGCCGCCGAGCAGCCGGAGCAGGAACTGCTGCTCCGCCGCGGTGGCCTCGCCGAACAGCCCGGCCAGCAGCTCCGCCCGCCGCGCCCCCGAGCCCGTCCCCGTGGTGCCCGCCAGCTCCGTGAGCAGACTGTCCACAGTGGCCAGGGTGAGGGTGGCGGTGTCCGCGGGAGGTACGGACAGCTTGGACAGCGCCGCCCAGCCGACGCCGATGCGGCCCTGCCGGGTCTCCCCGGTCAGATAGGCCACGCAGACGGCGAGTTCCTCCGGCCCGGCCGCCGCCGTCAGCAGATCGGCCAGCGAGGCGATCTTGGACAGCCGCGACCGGGTGGCCGCGACCGCGGCTGATGTCTCCACGACCTCGGTGAGCAGCACGTTCGCACCGTACTTGGCGCGGCGGACAATTTCCGCGCGAACGTCATGTTTGTCGCGCGCAGTACTTCCTTGAAGTGAGCGGGCAGCCGCTTTGGGGGTGCGGCTGCCCGCTGGATCAACCGCCGCAGGCGATCCGCAGCACGTCCAATGCCTCGTCCAGTTGCTCGGCGGTGAGCGTGCCCGATTCGACGTGGCCCCGTTCGAGCACCACGTCCTTGATCGTCTTGCGTTCGGCCAGCGCCTGCTTGGCGATCGAGGCGGCCTCCTCATAGCCGAGGTAGCGGTTGAGCGGGGTGACGATGGACGGCGAGGACTCCGCGTACTCGCGCAGGCGCTGCTCGTCGGCGACCGCGCCCGCCAGCACCTTCTCCGCGAGCAGCCGGGAGACCGCGGCCAGCAGCCGCACCGACTCCAGCAGGTTGCGGGCCATCACCGGCATCATCACGTTCAGCTCGAAGTTGCCCTGGGCGCCGGAGAACGCGACGGCGGTGTCGTTGCCGATCACCTGGGCGGCCACCATCATGGTCGCCTCGCAGATCACCGGGTTGACCTTGCCGGGCATGATCGAGGAGCCCGGCTGGAGGTCGGGTAGCTGCAACTCGGCGAGGCCGGTGCGCGGCCCCGAGCCCATCCAGCGCAGATCGTTGGCGATCTTGAAGAGGCTCACGGCGACCGTGCGAAGCTGCCCGGAGGCCTCCACCAGCCCGTCCCTGGCGCCCTGGGCCTCGAAGTGGTCGGCGGCCTCGGTGAGCGGCAGTCCCGTGGTGGCCGCCAGTTCCCGCGCCACCTCGGCGCCGAACCCCGCGGGGGCGTTGAGCCCGGTGCCCACCGCGGTGCCGCCGATGGCCAACTCGGCCAGCCTCGGCACCGCCGAGTGCAGCCGCGCGGCGCCGTAGTCGACCTGGGTGGCCCAGCCGCCTGCTTCTTGGCCCAGCGTGATCGGCACCGCGTCCATGAGGTGGGTGCGGCCCGCCTTGACCACGTCCGCCCAGTCCCCGGCGCGCTGCCGCAGGGTCGCGGCAAGCTGTTCCAGGGCGGGCAGCAGGTCGGCGTGCACGGCCTCGGTCGCCGCGAGGTGGATCGTGGTGGGGAAGACGTCGTTGGACGACTGCGAGGCGTTCACGTGGTCGTTGGGGTGCACCGGCTTGCCAAGCTCGCGGGTGGCCAGCGTGGCGATCACCTCGTTGGCGTTCATGTTCGACGAGGTGCCGGAGCCGGTCTGGAACACGTCGATGGGGAAGTGCCCGTCGTGCTCGCCGGATGCGACCGCGTCCGCCGCCGTGGCGATGGCGGCGGCGAGGTCGGCGTCCAGCACGCCGAGGCGGGCGTTGACCCGCGCGCACGCTGCCTTGACCAGTCCCAGCGCCCGGATCTGGGCCCGCTCGAGACCGCGTCCGGAGATCGGGAAGTTCTCCACCGCACGCTGCGTCTGGGCCCGCCAGAGCGCGTCCGCCGGTACCCGTACCTCGCCCATGGTGTCGTGTTCGATCCGGAACTCCTGCTCTCCCATGGCTTCAGTGTGGACCGCGTTCGGAACCGACGCCGGTCATTCCGATGTGAGTCACCTCCCGACCTTTCCTGTCGGATCCGACTAATGTCGATCGCAGGAGGTGCCGAATGGACGCTCCCACCACAGCAGGCTCCACGGCAGAGACTCCGCTCACCGAGGTCGATCTGGCGATCATCGGGGCGGGGCCCACCGGACTTTTCGCGGCCTACTACGCGGGCTTCCGCGATCTGTCCGTCGCGTTGATCGACGCCCTGCCGGAACCCGGCGGGCAGATCACCGCGATGTACCCGGAAAAACTGATCTTCGACGTAGCGGGCTTCCCCGCCGTCCGCGGCCGCGACCTGGTCAACGGCCTCGTCGACCAAGCCGCCCAGTACAAGCCCGGCTACCTGCTCGGCAGGCAGGCCCGCACGCTGGTCACCGAGGGCGAAGGCCTGGCCATCGGCCTTGCCGACGGCTCGACGGTGCGCTGCAAGTCCATGCTGATCACCGCGGGCATGGGCGAGTTCCGCCCGCGCCCGCTGCCCGCGGGCGACGGCTGGCTCGGCCGCGGCGTCGTGCACTTCGTGCCGCAGCTTGACGTGCACGCGGGTCAGGACGTCGTCATCGTCGGCGGCGGCGACTCCGCGTTCGACTGGGCCCTGTCTCTGCACCCCATCGCCCGATCGGTCACCCTGGTTCACCGCAGGGCCACCTTCCGCGCGCATGCGGGAACCGTGCACAAGGTCCGCGAACTGGGCGTGGAGATCATCACCGACGCCGCCGTGATCGCCCTGCACGACGAGGCAGGCACCCTGGCCGGAGCCGAGATCGAACTCAAGGGCGGCGACCGCCGACTGCTGCCCGCCCAGACCGTGGTGGCCGCACTCGGCTTCACCGCCGACCTGGGCCCCATCGAGTCCTGGGGCCTGGACATCGACCACCGCGCCGTGGTCGTCGACACCACCATGCGCACCGCCCGCCCCCTGGTGTACGCCGCGGGCGACATCGCCGCCTACCCCGGCAAGGTCAAACTGATCGCCACCGGCTTCGGCGAAGCCGCCACCGCCGTCAACAACATCACCGTCGCCCTCAACCCCGACGCCCACCTCTTCCCCGGCCACTCCTCCAACGCCACCTGACCCCGGCCCCCCCCCGGGGACGCCCGGATGCACGCAGGCAGGAACCAGGCGCGGATGGTGCATGCGGCGAGGCCGGGAGTCGACCCAGTGGTGCCACAACGCGTGAGCTGTCGGACTCGCGCCGGCAACGTGGAGCCCTCCGAACAGCGCACCGAGCCGTTGGACTCGCCGGGAGCCGAAAACCCCAAGGCCAGTCCGCGCACCACTAGGCTCGATTCGGGGGGAGCTTCCGCAGCCCTCCCCAAGGCGACATCATGATCTCCCGGGGCGTCATCATGACGACGCAGGAGATCATGATGCGGTTTCCGGGGAGATCCGCCGCGGGCGCGGTCCGCTGTGCGCTGCCGGAGTGCGGGAATCGCGAAAAAAGCAGAAGTCCCCAAGCGGGGCTTGGGGACTTCCGGATGTTGAGGATCGAGCGGGTTACGGCACCACCTGGACGACCTGGCCCGGGGACAGGAAGCTGAAGAACCGCTGTGCCGCCGTGCGGGACAGGTGGATGCAGCCGTGGGACTGCTGCCTCAGGCTGCCCTCGTGGAAGGCGATGCCGCCGTTGAAGAACACCGAGTAGTTCATCGGTGCGTTGTCGAACTCCCGGCTCTTGTGGTCGATGTCCTTCCAGGTCACCCGGAAGGTGCCGACCGGAGTGCGGAAGCCCTTCTTGCCACTGGTGATCGGCACCGGGCCGTAGACCACCTTGCCGCCCTCGATCAGCCACGCCTTGTTGGCCGACAGGTCGATGCAGGCGCGCGCCGCTGCGGAGCACGGGGCCCCGACGGCTGCCGCAGGCTTCTTCTTCTCGGTCTTCGCGGCCTGCGCCTGGACCCGCTCGGCCTGCGGCTTCGGCTTCGGAGCCACCGTGGTGGGCGGGACCGTGGTGGGGGCGATCTCGGCCGGGACGCTCGTGGGCGCTGCGGTGGAGCTTGCGACCGGCTGCGGCGCGGGCGCCGAACCGTTCTTCTCCGTGCATCCCGCCGCCACAAGCAGTGTCGCGGTTGCCGCTGCGAGTGTTGCCGCCGTCTTCATGCCGTACCGACGCGACATGGTTCCCCCGATCTCGTTCAACCGTCCAAGCCTGCCATGGCCAGCGGTTTTGTCCGTGCTACGCGAAGTAGACGCCGACTTATCGCTGGGGGTTGCTCGGACGTTCCCGATAATTCGTACGCCAATCGGGCGGTACACGGGCCACCCACCCGACGGGAACGATTACTGCTGGTGACGGCTTGCGGTATCAACCAGCACCCGGTCCGGGCAACCTCTGGGATTGGTCTACCCGGACGAGTGGCGGTTAAACGCCCGACGGACTGCGGAGGGTAGGAAATCCCTGTGTCCCAGTGCAAGCCCGTCGGGCGGAGGCCGATCTTCCTCGGTGAAAGGTCTGCGACCCGATCAGCCGCGTGAGCCGGTGTTTTGGTTGATCCAGCCGCGGTAGGCGGGCACGTCGGTGTAGATCGACGGACCGGTGGCGCAGACCGGGCTGCCATTGCCGGAGCGACTGGTGGCGCCGATCAGCTGCCACGCGCCGTTGACCTTCTTGACTTGGGGCCCGCCCGAGTCGCCGTAGCAGGCACCCCTGTTGTTGTTCGGATTGTCGGTGCAGATCTCGGAGGCGCCGCGGATGCCGACGCAGTCGCCGTCGGGCATGACCGAGGTGTTGAGCTGCTGCAGGATTCGCGGCGCCGAGCCGCAGCCGCGAGTCCGGCAGGTCTGTCCCCAGCCGATGATCCTGGTGGCCGTGCCCGCGGGCCCGGAGGTGGCCGCGATCGGCACCGGAGCCTGGCGGACCGAGGCGCTCAGCTGAAGCAATGCGATGTCGCCGTTGCGGTTGTGCACAATTCGCGAAACTCGGGCGACTGTGCCGCCCGCAGTGCGGTCTTTGCTGCCGATTCGCACGCGGATTGCCGATGGGCTCTGGTTCGCCACGCAGTGTTCGGCGGTCACCACCCAGTTCGCCTTGATGAGCGAACCGCCGCAGAAGTGGCTGCCGGAAGCGGTTTGCAGCGAGGCCATGAAGGAATAGGTTTCCGTCGCGTCGGTACCACCGACGATGTATGGCTCAACGGTGGTGGGCCGTTCGGTCGCGTATGCCGGGGCTGCCAGGCCGGCAAGTGCGGTAGCTGCGGAAATGAGACCGATGAGCAGGGAGCGTCTGCGCAATTGTCTGCCCTCTCGTATGGCCCCGGTGCCCTCCACCGGGGCAGCCTGAAACGAGGTACTCCAAGTGGGGGAATGCCGACCCACTTTCGTAGGTTGAGACCTGCTCAGAACACCCGGAACAACAGGTTCCGGTCAAGTGTTAAGTTATTTGTGTACGCAATGGCCCCATAGCTTTCTCGAATTTCCGCGTTTCCCGCACATAGCTGGGAAGTAAAAGGAAGCCAAGTTAACAGTTTCAGTTCTGATCCCGTGATGTGGAACGGTCTGTCCACGATGTGGCCAACTTTTCAACGAGAGTGTGTTACGGACCCTCATTCCTGCGGATGACCCTCGACTTGGGGTGTGGCAGCGGCAATAGTTACTGTCAGTGGGATGTCACGGGCCCGGGGGTTCAGACAGGAGCTGGTGTGACAGCAACATCGGCAGTGTCGTTGCATGACGGCATCGAAGGACGCAGTGACGAGCAGATCCTGGTCGAGATCCGGGCCGGAGATCTGTCGGGACTGGATGTGCTCTACCAGAGGCACCGAGCCGCGGCCCTCCGTTTCGTGCGTCGATACTGCCGTGGCGAGCCCGATGCCGAGGACCTGGTCGCCGAGGGCTTCACCACCGTTCTCGAGGCACTCCGCCGCGGTCGCGGCCCCGTCGACGGATTCCGCGTCTACCTGCTGGTGGCCATCCGCAACCACGCGGCCCGCCGGTACAGCGAACGCGAGTACGTGACCGGGGAAGAGGAGTTCTCCGCCGCGCTGGACGAGCACGACCTGCGCTCCGATGGCGACTCCTGGCGCATCGTGGACGAGCGCGGCCTGCTCGCCAGGGCCTTCTCCGAACTGCCGGAACGCTGGCGCGCCGTGCTCTGGCACACCGAGGTGGAGGGCGAGTCGCCGCGGGTGCTCGCCGCTCAGTTCGGCCTCAAGCCCAACGGTGTCTCGGCGCTGGCCTACCGGGCCCGCCACGCGTTGCGCCGCGCGTACCTGAAGGCGCACATCAACGACCGGGCCCAGCCCGGCTGCCAGCAGTACGCCGAACGCATCCTGGACTGCGCCACCGGCCACCGGGTGGCGGTCACCCCCGCGCTCACCGCGCACCTGCGTGCCTGTCTGCCCTGCAAGACCCTGCACCGCGAACTGAACGAGCTGTCGGCCAGGATGCGCACCCAGGTCAGCGCCGCGGTGCTCGGACCGGTCGCGGCGGCCGCCTACCTCGGCGGTGGCGGCACCGGCGGCACCTTCAACAACGTCGTGCTGTGGCTCGCCCAGCATGTGAACCCGCCCGCCTGGTTCAACTCGGTCACCGAGCAGGTCGTGATGAGCTCGCAGCGCGCGGGCAACACCGTGGCGGCAGGCACCGTCGCGGTGACCATCGGCCTGGTCAGCCTCGGCAACACCCCGCCGGAGAACGAGGTCGTCTCGATGCCGCCGCCGAAGGTGGCGGCCCCCGTCACCGGCGCCGACCGGTCGTCCGCGCCGGACCCGAGCTCGGAGCTTCCGACGAGCATCGTGCTCGGGGTGCCCGCCGAAGCCTCGGCGCACCCGTCGTCCTCGGCGGGCTCATCGACACCGAGCACCCGCGGCTCCTCCTCGGCGCCCGGCAGCACCTCGGTCGACCCGAGGGGCAAGCCGGGACCAACGGACGGGCCGAACGACCCGGCGGGCACCACCGGCGGCACCGCGGAAGGTGTGAAGAACACCGCGGACGAGGAACCGGGCGGTCGCTGCGACGAGTCGACCCCCACCGGAACCCCGCCCCCGTCGCCGCTGGTCGTGCCGACCCCGCAGACCCCGACGCCCGCGCCGACCCCCACCCCGACGACGCACCTGCCGAAGCCGGAACCGACCGGGTCCAACGCAGGGCCGGTTCCGGGCGACGACTGCTGAGACGCATCCAGTGAGTGCGGCACCTGCCCAGGTGCCGCACTCACCGCGTTTCCCTACGGCAGCGGCGGCAGTTCCTCGTCGTCGAAGCCGTGCTTGCGGTCGAAATCGACCGAGGAGTACTCGCGCAGCTTGTTCAGCCGGTGGTAGCCGTCGATCAGGCGGACGGTGCCGGACTTGGAGCGCATCACGATGGACTGGGTGGTGCAGCCGCCGGAGCGGTAGTGCACACCGCGCAGCAGGTCGCCGTCGGTGACGCCGGTGGCGCAGAAGAACACGTTGTCCCCGCGCACCAGGTCGTCGGTGCCGAGCACGCGGTCGAGGTCGTGACCGGCGTCGATGGCCTTCTGCCGCTCCTCGTCGTCCTTGGGCCACAGCCTGCCCTGGATGGCTCCGCCGACGCATTTGAGCGCGCTGGCGGCGATGATGCCCTCCGGCGTGCCGCCGATGCCGATCAGCATGTCCACGCCGGTGCCGGGCCGGGCGGCCGAGATGGCGCCCGCGACATCGCCGTCGGAGATGAAGTGGATGCGGGCACCGGCCTCGCGCACCTCGTGCACCAGGTTCTCGTGCCGGGGCCGGTCCAGGATGCACACCGTCACGTCGGAGACATCGGTGGACTTGGCCTTGGCCACCCGGCGGATGTTCTCGGCGACCGGCGCGGTCAGGTCGATCACGTCGGCGGCCTCCGGGCCGACCGCGAGCTTCTCCATGTAGAAGACCGCGGACGGGTCGAACATGGCGCCCTTCTCCGCCACCGCGAGCACGGCCAGCGCATTGGGCATGCCCTTGCTCATCAGCGTGGTGCCGTCGATCGGATCGACCGCGACATCGCAGTCGGGGCCGTCGCCGTTGCCGACCTCCTCGCCGTTGTAGAGCATCGGCGCCTCGTCCTTCTCACCCTCGCCGATCACCACCACGCCCCGCATGGAGACGGTGCCGATCAGCTTCCGCATCGCGTCGACCGCGGCCTGGTCGCCGCCGATCTTGTCGCCGCGGCCGACCCAGCGGCCTGCGGCCATCGCTGCCGCCTCGGTGACCCTGACCAACTCCAACGCGAGGTTGCGGTCGGGGGCCTCCCGACGGCGTTCGGTGGTCGTAGTCATTCCGCCTCCCTGATCAGCGCAGCCGATCGCCAGTGAACCTGCCGACCAGCCAAAACACGAATGGAACCCCGTCAGTGGCCGGACGGGGCGTGGCGCCTGTGTAAGTACACGAGCGATCCTCGCAGACGATCGCCCCTGGTAGGCGCCACCCGCCTGGTGAACCGATTCGCGGCGACCGTGATGCCTGGCACAGGGCCATGACGTGCAAGCATGGAAGCGTGACGCAACACCCCGAGCAGCCCGAGCGGCTGTACGCCAAGCCCGAGCGCGGCGCGATGACCTCGCGGCACCTGGTCGCGTCGATGATTCCGCTCGTGCTGCTGGTGCTCGCCATCGTCGGCTTCTCCAGGGGCTGCTCGTTCAGTCCCGGTGGCCCCTCGGTGGAGGGCGGGATGGTGCCCACCGTTGATATGGGCCAGGAACTGCGTAGTTATGCCTCCCAGGTGGACTTCGGCGTCCGCTCGCCCCAACTGCCCCTGGGCTGGCGGGTGAATTCGGCGAACTCCAGCCGGGTCGGCGAGAACGGCGCCCACCGGGCCGTCCGGATAGGCGCCATCACCGAGGGCGGCCGCTACGTCCGGCTGTCCCAGTCGACCGCGCCCGAGCCCGACCTGGTGGCCTTCGAGACCCGCAACCGCCGCGAGTCGATGGGCACCGTGGACGCCGCGGGCCGCACCTGGACTGTCTACCCCGCCGAACGCTCCGAACTGGCCTGGGTCACCGAGATCGACGGCGTCCGCCTGCTGATCACCGGCAACGGCGACGACGCCGAGTTCCGCGAGCTTGCGACGGCTACGGTCAACGCCCCGATCATCACTCGGCCCAACAGCTAGTCGCGGTCGGCCTGCTTGGCCGAGGCGAGGGCGGTTTCGACCTGTTGGCGGGCGCCCGCGAGGTGGCGTTCACAACGGCGCGCCAGGGCCTCGCCGCGTTCCCACAGGGCCAGCGACTGTTCGAGGCTGAGGTTGCCCGCCTCGAGCTTGCGGACCACATCGGCCAGTTCGTCCCGTGCCGCCTCATAGGTGACGGCGTCCAAGCCGTCGTCGTGGGCGGCGCCGGGGGGAGTGCTCTCGTCGGTCACGCTGCGGTGCTCCTCGGTGGTCTGCGGGACGCCCACTCGCCGGGTGGATCAGGAGTGGCTGGCGAGTCGGTTCGCCGCACACACTACGACGGTGGCGATGGCCTGGTCGTAACCGACGAAGGCCTCGGCGAACTCGGCGCCGTCGCCGTCGAGCACCGCGTCACGGATCCTGCTCTCCGCGTTGGCCACCCGCCTGCGTTGGACGGCGCGGTCGGTGTCGGCCAACGCGAACACCTCGGCAGAGAACCGGCGCAGTACCTCCGGCAGGGTGCCGCGGGTGTGGCAGCCCGCCAACAGGGTCTGCCAGCATTCCTGGGCCGCGGTGTCCAAAGCCAGCGCATTGCCGTGCAGGGCAGGTGCCCGCTCGGCGATCACGGGCACGGTAAGCGGGAGGAACGTCGGTCGTGTCACGCTGCCTCCCTCTCACTCGGTGCCGGTCAAGTCCTCCACCAGCCGAACCTGTGCGTGTACCGCTCCGTCGACGAGGCGAATGCGCACCTGCGTCCCCTCGGGTGCGTCGGCGACCGAGCGCAACACCGGATTGGTGCCCCCATCGGCGGTGCCGACTCGCTGAACGACTGCGTACCCGCGGGCCAGAGTGGCGGCCGGACCCAGCGTCGTCAAGCGAGATCTCGTTGCCGTCAGGGTGGTTTCCGCTGCAACCAGGCTTGTGAGCATTGCCCTGCGGCCCCGATCACGCAACCCGGCAACGTCATCTGCACGGCGAATGAGTCCGGCCAGCGGGTCGCGGAGGACCGGACGGCTGCGCAGTGCGTCCAACAGGCGGCATTCGCGATCCACCCATCCGTGTAGTGCCCGTCGGCCGCGGTCCCGCAGCTGGTGGATGCGCGTGGTTTCCTCCGCGACGTCGGGCACGATCCGCTTGGCCGCCGCGGTGGGCGTCGAGCAACGCAGGTCCGCGACATGGTCCAGCAGCGGGGTATCCGGCTCGTGGCCGATCGCGCTGACCACCGGGGTGCGGCACTGGCTCACCGCGCGGCACAGCGTCTCGTCGGAGAACGGCAGCAGGTCCTCCACGCTGCCGCCGCCGCGGGCCAGCACGATCACATCGACGGCGGGGTCCTTGTCCAGCACCGCGAGCGCGTCCACGATCTGCGGAACCGCAAGCGCGCCTTGGACCGCGACGTTCTCCACCCGGAACCGCACCGCGGGCCAGCGCGCCTTGGCGTTGGTCAGCACGTCGTGCTCGGCCGCCGAGGCGCGGCCGGTGATCAGGCCGATGCAGCCGGGCAGGAACGGCAGCCGCCGCTTGCGGGCCGGGTCGAACAGGCCCTCGGCCGCCAGCAGCTTGCGCAGCCGCTCGATGCGGGCCAGCAGGTCGCCGACGCCGACCGCGCGGATCTCGTCCACCCGCAGGCTCAGCGAGCCGCGGTTGACGAAGTACGAGGGCTTGCCGTGCACGACAACGCGGCTGCCGTCGGTCAGCGGCGGCTCCATGCCGCGCAGGATGCCGTTGGAACAGGTCAGGCTCAGCGACACATCGGCGGCCGGGTCCCGCAGCGTGATGAAGGCGGTGGCGGTCCCAGGCCGCGAGGAGATCTGCGTGACCTGGCCCTCGACCCACACCGCGCCCAGCCGGTTGATCCACTCCGAGATCAGCCGCGCCACGGTGCGCACCGGCCACGGCTGCTCCGGGCTGGTCTTGTCCGCCAACTGATCAGCCGCCCGTCACGGTCCGGATGCGGTTGGTGAGCATGCGTTCGAACTCGGGCCGGTTCGCGCCCGCGCGCTCGTAGTCCAGCAGCTCTTCCAGGGTCTCCACGGACAGGTTGCGCAGCCGGGCGCGGAGCTGGGCCAGCGACAGCGAGGGGTAGCCCGGCAGGCTCGTGGGCGGCTCGCCGGAGGCATCGGCGCCGGGGCCGACGTCCTCGGTGTCGAAGTCGTCGTTGGCATCGGACACCGCGGCCATATCCCACGCGCTTTTCGGCACGGAGTGGCCGATCTCACTGTTGGCGCCCTCGTCCTCGAGGTCTTCGTCGAAGGTCGCCCACTCGGGGGTGTCCTCGACCGGCCGCATCGCGGCCAGCGCGTCATCGCCCTTGATCGCGAGTTCGGTGATGTGCTGCTGGACCCGCATGGACAGCTGCATCGCCTTGCTGGCAACGGTAACCGGCAGGCCCGCGAGGTTTTCCGGCAGTTTGCGGGTGTTCTCGACGGCCAGCGCCGCGAGGCCGGCGGCGACCCGGACCGGCAACGGTAGCGGTTTCATGTCCACAGCCTGCCGTAGCAGGGGGTGGATTGCCCAGCGGGTGAACTTCGCGCGGTGACGCCGAGGGTCTCCCGTAGGCTGGAGCCATGACTGGCAAGCGAGTTCTGCTGGCCAAGCCGCGTGGTTACTGCGCAGGCGTGGATCGTGCAGTGATCACCGTGGAAAAGGCGCTGGAGGCCTACGGCCCGCCGGTGTACGTGCGCAAGGAGATCGTGCACAACAAGCACGTCGTGCAGACGCTCCAGGAGCGTGGCGCGATCTTCGTGGACGAGACCGACGAGGTGCCCGAGGGCGCGCTCGTGGTGTTCTCCGCCCATGGCGTGGCACCCGCGGTGCACGAGCAGGCCGCCAAACGCGAGCTTCGCACCATCGACGCGACCTGTCCGCTGGTCACCAAGGTCCACATGGAGGCCAAGCGGTTCGCCAAGGACGACTACGACATCCTGCTGATCGGGCACGAGGGCCACGAAGAGGTGGAGGGCACCGCGGGCGAGGCCCCGGAGCACATCCAGCTGGTGGACACCGCCGAGGACGTGGACAAGGTCGCCGTCCGCGACCCGTCCAAGGTCATCTGGCTGTCCCAGACCACGCTCAGCGTCGACGAGACCATGGAGCGGGTCGGCCAGCTCAAGCAGCGCTTTCCGCTGTTGCAGGACCCGCCGAGCGATGACATCTGCTACGCGACATCGAACCGTCAGGTCGCGGTCAAGGCGATGGCCGCCGAATGCGACCTGGTGCTGGTGGTCGGCTCGCAGAACTCCTCCAACTCCAAGCGGCTGGTAGAGGTGGCGCTGCAGGCCGGCGCCAAGGCCTCGCACCTGATCGACTTCGCCACCGAGATCGACGAGGCTTGGCTGGATGGTGTGGAGACCGTCGGCGTGACCAGCGGTGCCTCGGTGCCCGAGGTGCTCGTGCTGCAGGTGCTGGAGCACCTCGCCGAGCGTGGCTGGGACGACGTCGAGGAGATCACCACCGCCAACGAGAAGATCGCCTTCGCACTGCCCCGTGAGCTCCGCAAGGAGCTGATCAACAAGGGCTCGATGGCGGGCGGCTCGGCAGGCGGCAAGTGCTCCGACAGCTAGTGGTCGTAGTGCTCGCCGAGCAGCGCCACGCCCACTAGGGCGAGCGCGAAGTGCCCGGTGAACCGGGCCGCGGTCTGGACCGCGGCGGCGGCGGTGCCGAGCCCGCGCACGACGGCTGCCTGCTGGGCGCTGGTGTCGATCGGCCGGTGCTGGACTGCGGTGGCGTTCATGGTTCCCTCCTGGCTCCTGCGGTAAGTCCACGATCGCTTATCCGCAGGTCAGCTCACATCAGCCGGAGGTTTCGCGTTCCGCGGCGCCGGGTCAGACCCAGGTAGTACGACCCCTCGGGGGCGACCCTCAGCGCGCGGACGGGCGCGGTCGGGGTCGCGGGCGGCGTTCCGGGGGTGGCGTCCGGCGCGGCGCGGCGCCGGGGCGAGGGGCGCGCTTGGTCGCTTCGGCGCTCGCGGCCGGACGCGGCTCGCGGGGATCGGCGACCGGCCTGCGGGGCTCCCGCGGCGTAGTCGGGCGCTTCTGCCGGATGATGCGGACGATGCCAGCGGCCAGCACGACGCCGGTGGTGATCGCCATCGTGGGGAAGCCGTTGACCAGCGGCTGCACGATGTCGAACAGGCCCGCGGAACCGGGGGCGGTGAGCATGATCAGGCCGGGGACCGCGATGGCCAGGATCAGCGGCGGCTGCACCATCGGGCCGAACAGGCTCCTGCGCTGCACCATCAGCACCGCGATCACGCAGCCGAGGAAGTAGCAGGCCTTGAAGGTCAGCCCCGGGGTGGCCTGGATCTCCATGTCCAGGACGAGTCCCGCCGCGGTCAGCGTGATGGCGATCAGCAGCGCGCCCCACCACGGGACCCCGCGTTGACGCCCGAACGCGGCGCGTTCGCGCCATGGCACTGCCCCGGCAGGTCGGTCGGCCTGGCTCTCTGGAGTCGCCCTCACAAGAAGACACGGTAACTCGTTTGCCGGAGTGGCCGACGGCATACCCAGGACGGGCGTTATGACAAATACTCATAACGCCCGTTGCGTCCGATGGTCACCGCTCGACGGGCACCCCGCCGTCCCCATTGCGCTCCGGGTGGGCGGCGATGGCGGCCGCGCCGTCGGTGTCCTCCGGCTGCCGAACCACCGGCACCTGGTTGGGGCTGCCCGCGGCCTCGGTCAGCGGCGAAACGGAGTTGCGGAAGCTCTCCAGCGCGTCCAGTTCCCTGCGCCGCGCGGACAGGAACCGCTGCAGGTGGGTGCTGGTGAGGTTGACCGAGTCGATGGCCGCGCTGGCCGCCCGGTGCGCCCGGCCCGCCTGTCCGCGGATCTGCTCGACGTCGGCGGCCAGGGTGGTCTCGGTGGCGGCGAACAGCGCCGCGGAGGCGATCACCGCGAAGGACGTCGGCCCGCACAGGAACACCCTGCGGTCCAGCAGCCAGCCCAGCAGGGCGGGGTCGGTGTCCAATGCGGCCACCACGGCGGCGTCCGACGGCACGAACATCACCGTGCCGTAGATCGCGTCCGCCCAGCGCTGGTAGCCCTTGCCCGCCAATTCCGCCGCCCGGGAGCGGATGTTGCGGGCGTGCACCCGCAGCGCGTCGGCCCGCTCGTCGGGATCGTCGGTCTCCATCGCCTCGGCCCAGCAGGCCAGGCTGGTCTTGGCGTCCACCGGCACCTGCTTGCCGCCCGCGACCGTCAACACCAGGTCGGGCCGCACCGAGCCGCCGCCCGCCAGGTCGGCCTGCACGATGAAGTGCAGCCCCTCCCGCAGCCCGAGCGAGCGGGCGGTCTCCACCAGCACCTGCTCGCCCAGTTCACCGCGGCCGGTGACGGAGGCGAAGGCCACCTCGTAGCGCCGCAGCGCCGCCTGGTGGGCGATGGTGCGGGCCCGCTCGGCCTCCACCATGCGCAGCGCGTCGTCGGCGCGGGTGATGCTGTCCGAGTACAGCCGCCAGCCCAGCAGCAGGGCGCCTGCCAGCAGCAGTGCCACCACGATCGCCGCGGTGGTGATGACTGTGGTCAACACGGCATGCTCCTCGAGGATCGGACTCCACGGAGATCATCACTGGGATCATGTCGTACACCCCCGACAATCTTGATTGGGCGACACGGCGCGCGGGATGCGCGGCTTTGCCCGCCCTCGGCCTTACCGTGCGAGGCATGCGCGTGCTGCATACCTCGGACTGGCATGTCGGCCGCACCTTCCACGGCAGGGATCTGCTGGCCGACCAGGAGAACGTGCTGGCCCACTTGGCGGGCCTGGTCGCGAGCGAGCGCATCGACGTGGTGCTGATCGCCGGTGACCTCTACGACCGCGCGGTGCCCTCGGCCGAGGCGGTCGACGTGTGCACCCGGGCGCTGAGCCGCATCCGCAACGCTGGTGCCGAGGTGGTGCTGATCTCCGGCAACCACGACTCCGCGCCGAGGGTCGGCGCCTTCGCCGAGTTCGCCGCCGCGGGCGGCCTGCACCTGTGCGCCCGGCTGTCCTGCGTCGACCGGCCGGTGATGCTGGCCGACGAGCACGGGCCGGTCGCCTGTTACGGCATCCCCTACCTGGAACCGGACATCGCCCGGCACGGACTTGGCATCCCCGACCGGCGCGGTCACGAGGCCGTGCTGGGCGAGGCCATGCGGCGGGTCCGCGCCGACCTCGCCACCCGGCCCGACGGCACCCGGTCGATGGTGCTGGCACACGCGTTCGTGGTGGGCGGCCGGGCGTCGGAATCGGAGCGCAAGATCGCCGTCGGTGGCGTCGAGCACGTGCCCGCCGGGATCTTCGACGACATCGACTACGTGGCGCTTGGCCACCTGCACGGCCCGCAGACCCTCGCCGAGCACCTGCGGTACTCGGGCAGCCCGCTGGCCTACTCCTTCTCCGAGGCGACGCAGCGCAAGTCGGTGTGGGTCGCCGAGTTGGACGGCACAGGTCTGTCCACTGTGGAACGCCACGAGCTGCCGGTGCCGCGCGGGCTGGCCACCCTCACCGGGAGGCTGGAGGAGTTGCTGACCGAGCCCGCGCACGATGCCGTGCTGGACTGCTACCTGTCGGTGACGCTGACCGACCCGCAGCGGCCGGTGGACCCGATGCGCAGGCTCCAGCAGCGGTTCCCGCACGCCGTGCACCTGAGCTGGGAACCGACCGGCGGCGTCCGGAAGTCGCTGCGGTACACCGAGATCGTGCGAGGCAAGTCCGACCACGACCTAGCCTGCGGCTTCGTCGAGGACTGCCGCGGCGGCGAGGCCACCGAGGTCGAGCGTTCCCTGCTGCGCAAGGCGCTGGAGTCGATTCACGAGGTGCCCGCCGCGGAGACCGCCCGATGAGGCTGCACCGGCTGGAGATCACCGCTTTCGGCCCGTACCCCGGCAGGCAGGTGGTGGACTTCGACGCCCTCGGCAGCGACGGGCTGTTCCTGCTGCACGGCGACACCGGTGCGGGCAAGACCACGCTGCTGGACGCGGTGGCCTTCGCGCTCTACGGCACCGTTCCCGGCGCGCGCCGCAACTCCAAGCGGCTGCGCTGCGACACCGCCGACCGCGAGACGCCGACCGAGGTGTCGCTGGAGTTGACGGTGCAGGGGCATCGGCTGCGGCTGGTGCGGCGACCGGAGTACGAGCGGCCCAAGAAGCGTGGCGAAGGCACCACCACCGAGCACGCCAAGGCCTCGCTGACCTGGATAGGCGAGGCCCCCAGCGGCCACGCCTGCGACGGCGTCGCCAGGGTCGACGAGGTGGGGCGCACCGTCGAGCGGCTGCTGGGCATGACCGCCGACCAGTTCTTCCAGGTGGTGTTGCTGCCGCAGGGCAAGTTCGCGGAGTTTCTGCAAAGCGATACGGCCGAGCGGGAGCGGTTGCTGGAAAAGCTCTTCGGCACCGAACGCTTCAGCGCGGTGGAGTCGTGGTTCCGCGACCGCCGCCGCGACGCCCGCGGCGAACTCGAACTGCGCCGGGGCGAGTTGGACAAGCTGGTCACCCGCATCCGCCAGGCGGCGGGTGAGGACGGCGACGCCGACTTCGACCAGGCCTGGCTGGACGAGTTGCGCACCCGCCTCGCGCACACCCACGAGCAGGCCCGCGCCGAGGAACAGGCCGCACGGCAGGCCGCCACCGCCGCCCGCACCCGGCTCGATCAGCAACGTGAGCTGCATGGGCGGCTCACCCGTCTCCGGCGGGCGCAGGACGAATTGGCGGCGCTGCACGCTGATCGCGAGGCACGGCGGGCCTGCGAGGCCGAACTCCAGGCCGCGCGCAACGCCGGACACGTCCTGCCCGTGCACCGGGAACACCAGGCGGCACTGGCCGAACTGAGTCGGGCCGAGCAGGAGGAGAACGCACTCTCCGCGAGGTTGTCCACAACCGGCGGCGGCATTGTGGACAACTCCACTGACCAGCTGCGTGAGTTGTGCAGGCGCCTGCGGGACGAGGCCGGTTCGCTGGCGGCGCTGGTCGCCGAGGGCGTCCAGCAGCGGGCGGACGCCGACCGCCTGGCGGGCCTCGACCGCGAACGCGCGGGTGCCCTGACACGTGCCGAGGAACTCGAAGCCCGGCTCCAGGCACTTCCCGCGCGGATTGCGGAGTACCGGTCGGAGCTGGAGCAGGCGCAGCATGCCGGTCTTCGGCTGGAAACCCTTCGCGCGCAACGGGATGAGCTGACGCAGGCGCTGGCCGACGCGGCCAAGCTGGGGCCCGCCGAGCAGGAGGCGCAGCGGCTGCGGGACCGCGAGCGCACCGCCGTGGACGCCCACCAGCGGGCCAAGGAAACGCTGCTTACCCTGCGGGAACGCAGGCTGGCGGGCATGGCGTTCGAACTGGCGCAGGCGCTCGAGGACGGAATCCCCTGCCCGGTCTGCGGATCCGCGCAGCACCCGGCGCCCGCCACCGCACTGGACGGCCACGTCACCGAGGCCGACGAGCGCGAAGCGGCGGAAACCGAGCAGCGGGCGCTCGCCGAACGCGATCAGGCGGGCACGCTGGCGCAGGCCGCGGAGTCCCGGTGCGAAGTGCTGCGCGGCAGGCTGGCGCGGTACACAGTGGACACCCTCGCCGACGAGCACCGGACGGTGGTTGACCAGCACGACTCGACGGCCGACCTCGCCGCCGCCGAAGGCGATCTGCGCAAGCGGCTGGACGATGCGCTGGCGCTGGAGGAGAAGCTGCGCACCGGCTTGGCTGAATCGCAGCGGCTGCACTCGGAACTCACCGCGACGGCGTCGGCCCTCACCGAGGCGATGACGTTGCGTGCCACGCGGTTGGACGAAGCCCGAGGCGAGTTCGTCGACGTCGCCGCCCGCCGCGCGCACCTGATCGAGTTGGCCGACACGGTGGAGGCGTTGGCGGACGCGCGTCGGGCGGTCGCGCGAGCGGGCGAGCGGTGTGCGGAGAAGGCCGCGGCGGTGGCCGGGGCCGCGGCAGAGGCCGGTTTCGCCGACGTCGACGCGGCGCTCGCGGCCATGCGCGACACCGCGGCCGTCGAGGAACTGGAGCGGCGGCTGGCCGAATCGGACCGGCGCGAGGCGGCCGCCACCGCGGTGCTGAACGAGCCGGAACTGTTCGGGCTCGACTCCGCCGCCGAGGTCGACCTGGACGCCCAGCGGCGGGCCGACGCCGAGGCGCAGCACCGGTTGGAGGAGGCACTGACCTGCTCGCGCGCCGCCGAGACCCGCCTCGCCCAGGTGGGCAGGCTGGCCGACGCGCTGGTGGTGGCCTGGCGCGAGTTCGAACCGGTCCAGACGGAGTTCGACGAGCTCAACGCGCTGACCGACGTGATCAACGGGCTCGGGCAGAACGCGCGGCAGATGTCGCTGCGGTCCTATGTGCTCGCCGCGCGGCTGGAACAGGTGGCGGTCGCCGCGACGGCCCGGCTGCGGCAGATGAGCCAGGGCCGGTACTCGTTCGTGCACTCCGACGCGGGCGGCCCCCGCCGCACCCGCGGCGGCCTCGGCCTGGACATCCTGGACGACTACTCCGGCAAGGTCCGCCCCGCGAAGACGCTGTCCGGCGGGGAGTCCTTCCTGGCCTCGCTGTCCCTGGCGCTCGGCCTCGCCGACGTGGTCGCGGACGAGACCGGCGGCGCCAGGCTGGACACGCTGTTCGTGGACGAGGGCTTCGGCAGCCTCGACACCGACACCCTCGACCTGGTCATGGACACCCTCGACGAACTCCGCGCCGACGGCCGGGTCGTCGGGCTGGTGTCCCACGTCGAAGAACTCCGCCAACGCATCCCGGTGCGGCTGCGGGTCCGCAAGTCCCGCGACGGCTCCACCCTGGAACTCTCCGCCTGACCCAGTCCCGCCACGTACACCAGACCGACCGCGCGGCCCATAGACGAGACAGCCTGTCGAACCTGTATCTCGACATGCGCACGGCGCTGATGGCCGTCCGCGTGGCCCTATCCACGAGACAGCCTTGTCGAACCCGCATCTCTAGATCCGGAAGGCGCTGGTGGCGCCCCGCGCGGCTTATCTACGAACCGACCGGCGCGGCCTTCCACGAACCAGCCCTGTCGAACCTGCATCTCGGCATCCCCAAAGCCCCTATACCCGAACCCGCCCGACGGCGTCGCGGACGCACCCGTCCCTTCGGCGTGTTATCCACATCTCCAGAGTTATCCACAGATCCGACTTTCCCGTTTTGGGTCTTCTACCTGGGCCGATAGGCTGGCCGCGGGGCTGCCCCCCGGGCGGGCGGGGGCTGTCTGGGGTGCCGTTGTGGGGGTGGGTTGGGCCTAAAGCCGAGTGGATTCGTGGGTGAGGAGCCAGCGCTTGGCGGTTGGGCCCCAGCGGAAGCCGCCGAGGGTGCCGTCGGTGCGGATCACGCGGTGGCAGGGGACGAACAGGGCGGCCGCGTTGCGGGCGCAGGCGGTGGCGGCGGCTCGGATGGCGGCGGGGCGGCCGGACTTGGCGGCGTACTCGGCGTAGCTGAGCGGGGCGCCCGGCGGCACGGTGCGCAGGGTCTGCCAGGCGTGTTCGAGGAACTCGCCGGAACGTTGGCGCACCGGGATGGCGTCCACAATGGACAAGTCGCCGTCGTGGTACTCGGTGATGGCCTTGGTGATCTCGCCCAGGTCGGGCAGCGGCCGGGGGTCGGTGGGGCGCAGCGACGGCGCGATCAGGGGGAGCAGTGCCGCCAGGTCGGACGTCCAGCCCGAGGCCAGCACCGCGCCGTCGGCGTCGGCGATGGCGGTGAACGGGCCGATCGGGGTGCCCACTGTGGCGGCGGTGGCGGTGGCCGACCCGGTTGAGGGGTTCGCCGTGGCGGCGGTCATGCGGTTCTCCTCGAGGTGAGCTGGGCTGGTCGGGCGGCGGCCTGCCACAGGTGCATGCCCGCGTAGGAGCGCCAGGGGCGCCAGGCCTTGCCGTGGGCGGTGAGATCGTCGGGGGCGAAGCCGAGGTAGGCGGCGCCTCGCCGCAGCGCGGTGTCGCCGGTGAGCAGCACGTCGGGACGGCCGAGCACGCGCATGGCCACCACCTCGGCGGTCCAGCGGCCGATGCCGGGGATGGCGATCAGGCCTGCGATGAGCTCGTCGGCGTCCATGCCGTAATGCAGCGGCAGGCTCTCCTCCGCCAGCGCGGCGGCCACCCTGCGCACGGTGTCGATGCGCTGCCCCGGCCCGGTGAGGACCTCCCCGCCGCGTTCGGCGACGGCATCGGCGGTGGGGAACAGTCGCAGCAAATCGCCGTCGGGGGCGGGCAGCGGATCACCGAGGGCGTCGGCCAGCCTGGTCGCGGCGGCGCGGGCCGCGGGCACCGAGATCTGCTGGGCGAGCACGGTGCGCAGCAGCGTCTCGTGGTTCTCGGCGCTGCCGGGGGCGCGGATGCCCGGGGTGGCGGCGACCGAGGCGGACAGCAGCGGATCGGCGGCCAGCACCTCGTCCACCGCGACCGGGTCGGCGTCGAGGTCGAACAGCCTGCGCATCCGGCACACCGCGCTGCTCAGGTCACGCAGGTCGCCCAGCCGCAGCGTGCACTCGACGTGGCTGTCGCGGGGGACCAGTCGCACGGTGGCGGGCTGGTGCGGAAGACGGAGGGTGCGGGCGTAGCCGGACTCGTCGGCGGACTCGATGCCGGGCAACGCGCGGGCGGCGAAGAAGCCGAGCAGGCCCGCGGCGTCGAACGGGCCGCGGAAGGGCAGCCGCAGCACGATCGTGCCGGGGCTGGGGGTCAGGGTGCAGCGGTCCGGCCGCTGCCGGGCCTCGGTGCGCAGCTGGGTCGGGGTCACGCCGAAGACCTGGCGGATGGTGTCGTTGAACTGCCGCACGCTGGCGAAGCCCGCCGCGAAGGCGATGTCGGCGAAGGACAGCGAGGTGGTCTTGATCAGCAGCCGGGCGGAATGCGCCCGGTGCGCCCTCGCCAGCGCTAGCGGGCCCGCGCCCAGTTGGGCGGTGAGCACCCGGCTGAGCTGGCGCTCGGAGTAGCCGAGCCGGTTGGCCAGGCCGGGCACGCCTTCGCGTTCGACCACGCCGTCGGTGATCAGGCGCATGGCCCTGGCGGCGAGGTCGGCGCGCACATCCCAGTCCGGGGAGCCCGGTACGGCGTCCGGGATGCAGCGCCTGCAGGCGCGGTAGCCCGCGGCCTGGGCGGCGGCCGTTGTCACGAAGAACTCGACGTTGGACCGCTTCGGGGTCACCGCCGGACAGGACGGCCGACAGTAGATACCGGTTGTGCGCACGGCGAGGACGAAGCACCCGTCGAAGCGGGGGTCGCGAGAGCTCACCGCGCGATAGGCGCGTTCGGAATCCACCAGCACGATATCGATGCTCGCAGCGTCGATGGGCGATGGCTAGCGGGATTCGGACATCGCCGTGCGCACGCGGTGTCAGATCACCCTGATCTGGTCGGCCTGCGGTCCCTTGGGCCCCTGGACCACATCGAACTCCACCCGCTGGTTCTCTTCAAGCGAGCGGTATCCAGTCGCCTGGATCGCGCTGAAGTGCGCGAACACATCGGGACCGTTGTCCTGCTGGATAAAGCCGAATCCTTTCTCCGCGTTGAACCACTTGACAGTGCCCTGCGCCATCACTACCTCCAGGCTGCCCCCGGCGGGCCCTGGAACCACTGAGCGTTTCCAGGGCACGCCGATCACACAACGTGACAAAGCTGCCACGGAGGCGTAGCCGACGGCTAGTACTCAATCGGTGATTAACCCCATCGGTGCCTCAGTTGTGATGGGGGCTGAGCGATCAGACCGGGCGCACCTGCTGCGCCTGCGGCCCCTTCTGGCCCTGCCCGACCTCGTACTCGACGGCCTGGTTCTCCTCGAGAGAACGGAATCCGCTGGACTGGATCTCCGAGTAGTGCACGAACAGGTCCGCGCTCCCGTCGTCCGGCTGGATGAAGCCGAACCCCTTCTCAGAGTTGAACCACTTCACTTTGCCCCTGGGCATGGTGTTTCCTCCTAGCTCACACAACGTGCACAAAACTGGCACGATGAGCACTCAGTAGCCAGCGCTCAGGGTGTGATTAACCCCATCGGTTCCGCCTCATGCCGATGTGTGGCGCACCGCGCCGTAGACTCGCCGTTCGTGAGTTTGACCCTCGGTATCGTCGGCCTGCCCAACGTCGGCAAGTCCACCCTGTTCAACGCGCTGACCCGCAACGATGTGCTGGCGGCCAACTACCCGTTCGCCACCATCGAACCCAACGTCGGTGTGGTCGCGTTGCCGGACGAGCGGCTGGGCAAGCTCGCGGAGATCTTCGGCTCCGAGCGGATCGTGCCCGCCATGGTGTCCTTCGTCGACATCGCGGGCATCGTGAAGGGCGCCTCGGAGGGCGCTGGCCTCGGCAACAAGTTCCTCGCCAACATCCGCGAGGCCAACGCCATCTGCCAGGTCATCCGGGTCTTCGACGATCCCGACGTGGTGCACGTCGACGGCAAGGTCGAACCGGCCGACGACATCGAGACGATCAACACCGAGCTGATCCTCGCGGACCTCCAGACCCTGGACAAGGCGGTACCCAGGCTGGAGAAGGAGGCGCGGACGCAGAAGGACCGCCGTCCCGCCCTGGAAGCGGCCCAGCGCGCCAAGGAGATCCTCGACGCGGGCCGCACGCTGTTCGCCGCCCAGAAGGAGATCGACGGCGAGCAGCTTCGCGAGCTGAACCTGCTCACCACCAAGCCGTTCCTGTACGTCTTCAACGCCGACGAGGCGGTGCTGACCGACGAGGCCCGGCGCAAGGAGCTCTGCGAGCTGGTGGCGCCCGCGGACGCGGTGTTCCTGGACGCCAAGGTCGAGGCGGAGCTGTTGGAGCTGGACGAGGAGTCGGCCCGTGAGCTGCTGGAGTCGATCGGCCAGCCGGAGCCCGGTCTGCACTCGCTGGCCCGCGCCGGCTTCCACACCCTCGGCCTGCAGACCTACCTGACCGCGGGGCCCAAGGAGTCACGAGCCTGGACCATCCCGCGGGGCGCCACCGCGCCGCAGGCGGCGGGTGTGATCCACACCGACTTCGAGCGCGGCTTCATCAAGGCCGAGGTGGTGTCGTTCGCCGACCTCGTCGAGGCGGGGTCGATGGCCGCCGCGAAATCGGCGGGCAAGGTCCGCATCGAGGGCAAGGACTACATCATGGCCGACGGCGATGTGGTGGAGTTCCGCTTCAACGTCTGAACTCCGGTCGGATTTTCGCGGTCCGGAGGCGGTCATGGGCGTGATTCGCGCAGGCCGCCTGCCCATTTGACGTGGTCTATCGCCGATCGCGGGAGCCGGGCATTCGGTCGGCGGCCGAGGTGGATCTTGCCAATTACCTTTACCGAGCGGAAAAGGTTCACACAGATGGCGGATTGCTCGTGGCGGGTTCTTGAAATTCGCATTTCAATGACCTGTGAATCTGAGGTCACTGCCAACGTTGCCCCAGTTCACAAGCATGGCAAGTTGTTGAAATGTAAAGCATCGGCGCCGATGCGAAGTCTGTTTCGGCAGAGGTTGCCGTGACCGGAACTTCTCCGGCTGCATTACCATTGCCGGGTGATCTGTCGCGCCATTGGGCCAAAGTGGCGAGATCGCTGCTCCCTACTGTCCCGTTTGACAGACGCCGACCCGTGCTGATGCTTTGATGGTCCCGTGATCGATCCAAGCTGCTTGTCGAACGATGAGGACGCTGAGCACCCTCAGCTCCTCGTTCGACTCGTGGGATCGGTCCTGGTCCGCTGCGCCGACAACACCTGGCGCACGCCTGCCTCGGCCCGGCTGCGGTCGGTGCTGGCGGTGCTCGCACTGGCGGACAGCCGACCCGTCTCCCGGGACTCGCTCTTCCACGCCGTGTGGGGCGCGGAGGCCACCGCGGGGGTCGGCGCGCTGCACGCCGCGGTCGCCCGGCTCCGGGGCTGGCTTCAGGACAGCGCGGGCGGGCGCCTGCGTATCGAGTACGGGCCCGCGGGCTACACGCTGGAGGTGCCGCCCTACAGCGTCGACGTGCACCAGGCGCAGATGCTGCGGGACCGCGCCCACACCCTGGACGACCCGGCCGCGAAACTGCCGCTGCTGGAACGGTGTCTCGACCTCGCCGACGAGGAGCTGGCGCTCGACCTGGAGGACCACGTCCGCACGGCGTTGCGGGCGGGCGAATGGCAGGACATGCGCTCGCGGTTCGTGGTCTGCCTGGCGCAGGCGGCCCGCGAGGCGGGCGAGCCCGCGCGGGCGCTGCCCGCCATCGAGATCTTCGCCGCGGACCGGCTCTACGACGAGCCGTTGCAGGCCGAGCTGATCATGGTGCTGAGCGCGGTCGGCAGACAGGCCGACGGCGTCGCGGCGTTCCAGCGCGTCCGGCAGGGCCTCACCGCGGAACTCGGCGTCGACCCGTCGCCGCAGCTGATGCAGGCCTACCAGCAGCTGCTGGAGCAGCAGAACGCGCCGCGGGTGCCCGTGCCCGCCCAGCAGACCCCGACTCCGCGCGGCGCGGAACCGCCGCGGTGGCAGGGCCCGCGCTCCCAGCTGGAGGAGCTCGTCGGGCGGGACGCCGAACTCGGCGGCATCGCCCAGCGGCTGGAGACCAACCGGTTGGTGACCATCGTCGGGGCGGCCGGTTCCGGCAAGACCGTGCTCGCGTTGGAGGCGGCCAAGCGGACCGGTGTGCCCGTGGTGTCCTTCGTGCTCACGCCCTGCCGGAGCTGGGAGGACCTCATCTCCGTCGTCGGCTCCACCCTGGGCGTGTCCTCCGAGACCACCGATGCCCTGTGCGACGCGGCCTTCGAGCTGCTCGGCGCGCACGACGGGCTGATCGTCATCGACAACGCCGAGCACCTCATCGACGAGGTCGCCGAGGCGGTCGAGCAGCTTCGCGAGGCAGGCACCATCGCGCGGATCCTGGTGACCTCGCGGCAGCCCCTTGGCGTGCCGGGGGAGTCGGTCTACGCGTTGTCCCCACTGCCGCTGCCGCCCAGCGCCGCCGTGGTCGACCCGGAATGCCCCTCCGTCGCGTTGTTCCTGCGGCGGGCCCGGGAGGCGACCACCCAGCCCGACCTGTCCGATCTCGGTGCGGTGGCCCGGATCTGCCGACGGGTGGACGGGCTGCCGCTGGCGCTGGAGCTGGCGGCGGCCAGGGTGCGGGCGTTCACGGTCGCGCAGTTGGCCGACCGGCTGGAGCAGAGCCTCGCGGTGCTCGACGGCGGGCGCAGGCCGCGCGATGAGCGGCACGCCACCCTCGACGCCGCCATCGCCTGGTCCTACCAGCTGCTGGACGACAACGAGCAGCTGCTGCTGACCCGGCTTTCGGTGTTCCGCACCGGCTTCGCCGTCGAGGCGGCCGAGCAGGTGTGCGGGGGCGAGCCGCTGGCCGCCCGCGATGTCGCCGGGCTGCTGGCGGGACTGATCGACAAGTCGCTGGTCAACCCCTACGACGAGCACGGACGGCGCCGGTACCGGCTGCTGGAGGCGGTGCGGGCCTTCGCCGAGTCGCGGTGTGACGACCAGATCGAGCTCCAGCTGCGGCACCTGAACTACTGGCTGCACGTGGTGGACGAGGCGTTCGTCGACAAGCCGTACTCGCAGCGCTTCGAGCCCGCCCGGCTGCTGGCCCCGGAGCTGCCCAACGTGCGTGCCGCCTTGCAAGCCGGGTCGCGCCAGGGCAAATGGGACCGGGTCGCCCAGGTCGTGTTGGGCCTCTATGACTTCTGGCTGAACAACCCGACCTTCGTGGTCGAGGGCGAGCAGTGGTTGGACCGGCTGGCAGGCGTCGACGACCTGTCGGCGGTCCTGCGCAGCGAACTGGACGCCATGACGGCGTTCTTCCTGCTGGCGCGGGAGGACTTCCTCGGCGCCCGCACCCATGCCGAGCGGGCGCTGCCGGAACTGGCCGCGAAGAAGGCGATCGAGTACGTCGAGTCCCTCAACATGGTCGTGGTGGCCAACCGGCACCTGGTGAATCCCAGCGTGCTGCAGGAGAGCGTCACGCTGATCAACGCCGCGCAGGAGATGGGCGATGCCGACCAGCTTGCCAACGCCTACACGCTGGCGGCCATCGCGGCGATGCAGTGGGGCAGGCCCGCGGAGGCCGAGCGGTACGTCGCCGACTACCGCAGGCACCAGTTCGCCAGGGGCCGCAGTGTGTCCGGCAGGCACCTCGAGGTGGCCGCGCAACTCGCCGCGATGCAGGGTGATCCCGGCACGTCGATGGATCTGGTGGAGCGCAGCACCCGCGAGAACGGCGACAACTTCCGGCACCAGCAGCAGCATCTGCTGAACGTGGTCGGGCTGCTGCTGACCAACGATCGCAACGCCGAGGCGCTGGTGATGGCCCGGGACGCGATCATGAAGATCCAGCAGCAGCACCCCGGCCGGTACGCCAGGGTGGGCGCGTTGATGGTGTACCTCGCGGAGGCCGAACGGCGCTGCGGGGATCCCGCCACCGCGCGGCAGCTGCTGGGCGAGGCGCTGAGCTCGCTGCTGATGACCAGCAACTACCTCGCCGCGGTGAACGGCGGGCTAGTGGCCGCGCTGCTGGCGGGCCAGGTCGGCGAGACCGACGCGGCCCGCGCGCTGGGCTCCTACTGGCAGTCCGTCCGGCAATCGGTCGGCCTGCCGGTGCCGCTGGCTTTCGGCTCGGTCATCCACCAGTTGCCGGTATCGCTGGACGACGGTCTTCCCGGACGCTGGGATCCGTCGGCGTTCGTCATGCTCATGCGGCAAGCGCATGCCTGGTGCATCGACGGTGGTATCGAGGCATACGGTCTGTCGTAGTTCCGAAATATGTCGGAAAACTGAAAGACGTTGCTTCGCCGGATGTTCACCGGCACGCCCGAAAGCCGCGTCTGCCACGCGTCTTGCCGGACATAACGTGGCGTTCCGCTCGACAAAGGTTCCCGCTCCCACCACACGGAAACCTTCCAGCGGATCATCGGAGGAAACAGTGGAACGACGTAACTTCTTGCGCGCGGCCGTGGTCGGCGCCGGGGTGACGGCTTTCGGCAACACCCTGACTCCCTCAGCCCTGGCGGCTCCGGCGCAGAACGCGCCCAGCCCCTACGGCGCCCTGCAACCCGCTGACGCCAACGGAATCCAGCTGCCCGCGGGCTTCACCAGCCGCGTGATCGCCCGGTCCGGCCAGGCCGTCTCGGGTACCGGCTACACCTGGCACAACGCCCCCGACGGTGGTGCCGTGTTCGCCGACGGCACGGGCTGGATCTACGTCTCCAACTCCGAGATCAACCCCAACGGCGGCGCCAGCGCCATCAAGTTCAACTCCAGCGGCTCCGTCACCAGCGCCTACCGGATCCTGAGCGGCACAAGGACCAACTGCGCCGGTGGCGCCACGCCGTGGAACACCTGGTTGTCCTGCGAGGAGGTCAGCCTGGGCTTTGTCTACGAGACCAACCCGTGGGGACCGGCCTCGGCGGCCGTACAGCGCCCGGCGATGGGCAAGTTCAAGCACGAGGCCGCCGCGGCCGACCCGGTGCGCCAGGTCATCTACATGACCGAGGACGAGAGCAACGGCTGCTTCTACCGGTTCATCCCGACCACCTGGGGCAACCTGTCCTCGGGCACCCTCCAGGTGCTGAAGGCGGGCACCGCGACCTCGGGCAGCTTCACCTGGGGCAACGTCCCGGACCCTGACGGCTCGCCGACGTTCACCCGCGACCAGGTCTCCGGCGCCAAGCGCTTCAACGGTGGCGAGGGCCTGCACTACGCCAACAACCAGGTGTGGTTCACCACCAAGGGCGACAACCGGGTGTGGCAGCTCAACCTGACCAACAACACCTACGAGCTGGCCTACGACGACAGCCTCGTCAGCCCCGGCACCCCTCCGCTGACCGGCGTCGACAACGTGACCGGCTCCACCGCCGGTGACCTCTACGTTGCCGAGGACGGCGGCAACATGGAGATCTGCATGATCACTCCGGATGACAAGATCTCGGTGTTCCTGCGGGTCACCGGCCAGAGCAGCTCCGAGATCTGCGGACCCGCCTTCACCCCCGCGGGCAACCGGCTGTACTTCTCCTCGCAGCGCGGCACCAGCGGCTCGTCCTCCGGCGGCATCACCTACGAGATCACCGGCCCGTTCCGTACCTGATCCCGATGATCCGTGGGCGGCGGCCGATCCGGTTGCCGCCCACGGGTTTCAGACGTGTGCGGGAACGCGTTCCGGCTCGGCGGGCACCTCGGCGGGCGTGGAGCGGCGGCGGGTGCCCGCGAGCATCGCGACGAGCAGGCCGAGAGCCAGCCAGACGAAGGCGTTGCCGGGGATGTTCTGCCACCAGTTCCAGTGCTGGCCGGGCAGGCGGAGTTCGGGGTACAGCCAGTGCGGGCCGATCGCGATGATCAGCAGGCAGGCGGCGTACAGGGCGAACCTGGCCCGGCTCGGGGCCGTCAGCAGTTCCGACAGGCCCCAGACCAGGCCGGGCAGCACCCAGACCCAGTGGTGGGACCAGGAGACCGGCGAGATCAGCAGCGGCACCGCCGACACCGCCACCAAGGCGCCGAGTTCGTCGCCGCGCCGGTGCAGCCGGGCGGCCACCACGGCGGCCAGGGCCACCGCGGGCAGCACGGCCGCCGCCCACAGCGCGGTGGCGGCAGGGTCCGGGATGTCCATCCTGGCCAGCACGCCCCGCAGCGACTGGTTCGCCGCGAAGGCCAGCCTGCCGACGCGGTCGGTGTCGCCGAGGGCCCGCAGCCAGTACGCCTGGGAGTCCGAGGGTGCCAGCGCCAGGCCGAGCAGCGTGCAGGCCAGGAACGCGGCGAACGCCGTGAACGCCGGGCGCCACTGGCGGCGGACGAGGAAGAACAACACGAACGCCGCGGGCGTCAGCTTGATCGCCGCGGCGATCCCGATCAGCGCGCCGCGCGGCCAACGCGGGGATCGGGCCAGGCAGTCGGCGGCGACCAGCGCCATCAGGATCAGGTTCACCTGTCCGAAGGAGACGGTTTCCCTGATCGGCTCCAGCGCCAGCGCCGCCACCACCGCGACACCGATCACGAACGGGCTGATCAGGTGCGGCCACCGCTCGCGCAGGCACAGGTACCAGACCAGGCCCAGCGCGAACAGGCTCAGCGCGGTCAGCAGCACCACCGCGGCGGGCAGCGGCATCGCGCCGAGGCCGGCGAACAGCACCGCGGCGATGGGCGGGTAGGTGAAGGGCAGGTAGAAGTCGGGGAAGGAGGCGGGGAACATCAGCGAGTAGATGTCCTGGCCGCGCATCCACGCGGTGCCGCCGCCGATGTAGACATGCGCGTCGGTCAGGCGGTGATCCGACCAGATCGCCCAGGTGCTGGCGCCTGCCGCGAGCAGGACCAGGCCCGTCAGCACGGCCGCGCGCAGCAGAGGGCCGCGTTGCATCCTGCGCTCGATCACGCGCAGCAGGCGGCCGGCGTGGCCAAGCGCTGCCATGCTCGCTGCCTCCTCACCGGTCGCGCTCGGGTGAGAATAGACGGGCCCGCCGGTCACGGCTGGTAGTACCCATCTCGATTCGGTCACCGCCGTACCGGAATTCCTCCTGGTGCGCACCCGAAAACGTCACCCAGGTGCCAAAAACCCACTCGGTCTTGCGCACCGTGGGAGATGGGTCCGGAAATTCTTTACGGTGAAGGGGTGACGGATACCGGCGGGAGCGGCGTCGTCCGCGCCGAGGTGCTGGCGCGCGTGCTCGTACCGCCGCTGGCCCTGTTCGGTGTGTCCGTGTTCATGTACGCGACCACCGAATCCCGCGACTGGACCGTGTTCAACGCGGGCCTCGCCGTGGTCGGCGCGGTGGCGTGGACGTGGTGGTGCGCGGCCTCGCTGGTGTACTGGCGCGATGGCCGCGACTGGACGCCGAGGCCGCTGTCGGTGGTGCTCCTGCTGGTCACGGTGGGGGTCGGCGGCGTCTTCCTGATGAGCCACTCGCACGGGATCTTCGGTTCCATCGTGGTCATCGCGGCCCTGGCCGTGGCTGCCGCCGAACTCGAGCCGAAGACCAGCCTCGCCGTGCTGGGCGTCGCGGTGCTGGCCGTCGTCGCGGGTACGACGGTGCAGGGACCGTGGGCGGTGGCGGGCTGGTCGGCGGGCCTGGTCACCGCCTACTTCGGCGGCATCGCCAGCTACAGCTACCGGCTCCAGCAACGGCAGGCGCAGCGGCTGCTGGCGGAAGCCCGCCGGGCGCAGGCGGAGCAGGCCAGGGCGGCCGCGCTGGCCGAGCGGGCCCGCATCGCCCGCGAGATCCACGACGTGCTCGCCCACTCCCTCGGCGCGCTGAGCGTGCAGCTCAAGGTGGCCGACCTGATGCTCAGCGGGGACGAGGCCGATGTGGACGGTGCCGTGGAGCGGGTGCGCCGCGCGCATGCCATCGCCGCCGACGGCTTGGCCGACACCCGGCGGGCGGTGGCCGCGCTGCGGGTGGACAGCCCGCCGCTGCCGGACGCGCTCGCGCTGCTGGTCGCCGCGCACCGGTACAACGAGACAGGCGCCGCAAACCTCCAGGTGGCGGGCACCCCGCGTGCGCTGCCCGCGGAGGTGACCGTGGCGATCGTGCGCACTGCGCAGGAGGCGCTGGTCAACGCCGCCAAGCACACCGCGGGCCTCGCGGTGGACGTGCGGCTGGATTACCTGGCGGACGCCGTCGCATTGAAGGTCACCTCGGGCGCCGCCGACCACACCGACACGGGCCAGGTGACCGGCGTGAACGGCGGCTACGGCCTCACCGGCATGCGGGAGCGCCTGGGCTTGATCGGCGGCAGTCTCTTCGCCGGTCCGGTCGGCGACGGCTGGGTGGTCCGCGCGGAGGTGCCCGTATGAGTGCCGCCGCCGAGGTCGCCGGGACGCTGCGGGTGCTGGTCGTCGACGACCAGACGGTGGTCCGCGAGGGCCTGATGACGATGCTCGACCTGATGCCCGGCATCGAGGTGGTCGGCGGCGCCGCGGACGGCGCGGAGGCGGTGGAACTGGCCGCGAGCCTGTCACCGCAGGTGGTGCTGATGGACCTGTCGATGCCGAGGGTGAACGGCATCGAGGCCACCCGGCGGCTGCTCGCCGAGCGGCCCGACACCGCGGTGGTGGTGCTCACCACCTACGCCGACGACGCCTCCATTGTGGAGGCGCTGCTGGCGGGGGCGCGCTGCTACCTCACGAAGGACTCCGGGCACGCCGAGATCCGCCGGGCCGTCGAGGCCGCCGCGGCCAACCAGGTGGTGCTCGCGCCCGAGGTGCGGGCTCAGTTGCTGGCCGCTGCCCGACGCGGGCTGGCGCCGTCCGACGAGCCCGCGGTGACCCCGCTGACTCCGCGAGAGGGCGAGGTGCTGGACCTCATCGCCGAGGGCCTGCCCAACGGTGAGATCGCGCGGCGGCTGTTCCTCAGCACTGCGACCGTGAAGACGTACGTCAACCGGGTGTTCGCCAAACTGGGTGTGCGCAGCCGGGCCGAGGCGGTGGTCTGGGCGCACCGCAACCGCAGGTTCCACCCGGAAGTCAACCCGCGGGTGCACGACAGCAAGTCCGGTCCGGCCTAGTTTCGGCGTTGTTCAGCCGGTCTGGCCACCTCGAGGGGAGTGCACGATGACCTTTCGGTGGCTCGCGGCCCTGGTGCTGCTGGGCGTTCTCACCGGAACCGGCACGGCCATGGCCGACGGGGCCCAGAACGGCACCGACATCCAGGTGGCGCAGACCCTCGGCGACCGTGAGCTCACGGTGGTGATCCGCAGGGTCACCGCGATGCCCGGCCCGCTGCGGGTGGATCTCGTCACGCACGCGGGCAGTCCGCCGGGATCACTGACGCTGCGGGCAGGCATGGCCGGTTCGGTGGTCAGCACGGCCACCGTGGCGCTGGACGCGCCGTTCACCGGCGGCACGCTGCTGGTGGACCGGCCCGGCCCGTGGGAGCTGTCGCTGGACGACGGCCGGCGCACCGCCACCATCCCGTTCGTGGTGCCCGCCAACCTGGCCGCGCCCTGGACCAAGGCCACCTACGGGGGTTTCGTGGCAGCGGGCGCGCTGCTGTTGATCGCGTTGTTCGTCGCGCTGCGCTGGGGCGAGCGGGCGGCGCTGGTGCCCACCGGCGCCATGATCGCCGCGCTCGCGGTCGGTATCACCGCCGCACTGTTGACCTCGTCCATTCCGCCGCCCGATCCGCCGGGCAGCAAGCTGGACCCGAGCGTGGAGACGGTGAACGACCCGTACGCCGTGCCCGCGCAGACCGCCGTTGACTATTCGCGGCCGCCGGTGAACCTGCTCTCCGACCGGGTCGGCGGCGACCTCCGGCTGCGGCTGTCCGACGGGTCCACCGGCAGGCCCGTTGACGACCTGCTGGTGCACGACAGCGCGCTGGTGCACCTCGTGGTGGTCTCGCCCGGCGGATCGCTGTGGCACCTGCACCCGGTGCGGACCGCGCCCGGGGAGTACCGGGCGCGGTTCACGCCGCCGGAGTCCGGGAACTACGCGCTGGCCGCCGAGATCGCCCGCCGCGGCGGCGGGGTGCAGCTGCTGCGCTCGGTGCTGCCGCTGACACAGGAGACCGCCGGGGCGCCCGCCACCACGCAGGTCGAGGTCGCCAGGACGATCCGCCCGGCGGGCACGGCGAGCACCATCACCGCGAAGTTCGGCACCGCCGACCTCCAGCCCTGGCTGGGCATGCTGGGCCATCTGTTCGTCATTGGACCGGTCACCGGGGACCTCACCGAAACCCCGGTGTGGGCGCATGTGCACTCGATGATCCCGCCGGTGCCGGGCCAGCCGGACCTGCCCGATGAGACAGTCGCCGCCTACGGCCCCGATGTGCCGTTCACGTTCACCTTCCCGCGGCCCGGCCGGTACCTGCTGTGGGTCCAGGCCGAACGGGACTACCGCGTCATGACCGTGCCCATCACCGTCGACGTTCCGCAGGGGGCCTCGTGAAGCGCGCAGTGGCCGCCGCCGTGCTCGTCGTGGTCGCCGGTGTCAGCGCCTGGCTGCTCTGGCCGAGCGGCGACGCGGGCACCTCGGTGAGCACCGCGGTCACCGGGCAGCAGCGCACCGTTCGGCTGTCCGTCGACTCCCCGCGGACCGGCGCCAACAGCTTCGCGCTGGAGGTCACCGACCCCGCACAGCACCCGGTGGCGCTGGACAGCGTCACCGTCGAGCCCGTCATGCCGCGGATGGGACACGCGTTGGCGCCGGTGACCGCCACGCCAGCCGGACCGGGCCGCTACCGGGCGGAGAACACCGTGCTGCCGATGTCCGGGCAGTGGGAGATCGCGGTGTCGCTGCACGGAGCCGACGGTTCGGAACAGGTCGTCTTTCCCCTGCTCGTTCGCTAGACCCCCAAGGAGGCCAGGATGGTTGTCACGGAGTCGGCCCTTCCACCGACCGCGACGGCGCGAACGCCGGGACTGCTCCCGGCGAGCCTGCTGATCGTGGGCATCCTGATCGCGCATGTCGGCAGTTCCTGGGACATCCAGTGGCATGTGGATGTCGGCCCGGACACCTTCTTCACCCTGCCGCATCTGTTCATGTACGTCGGCACCGCGATCCCCGGCCTGGTCGCGCTCGCCGTGGTGCTGCGGGCCACCGCCGACCAGCGCCGCGGCATCCTGCCTGACCCCAGGGTCGGCGGACCGGCCGTCAAGGTCTTCGGCGGCACCTTCACCGCGCCCGTCGGCTACCTGATCGCGGGAGCGGGCTCGGCGTCCTTCCTGCTCTACGGCCTGTGGGACCTGTGGTGGCACGAGGTGTACGGCTTCGACGCCACCCTGGCGTCCCCGCCGCACGTCGGCCTGCTGCTGTCCTCCACGGTGTCCTCGATCGGCATGGTCATGGTCTTCGCAGCGCTGCGGAACCTGCGCTGGGGTGTGGTCGGGGTGCTGTTCACGCTGGCGTCGTTCCTGGTGGAGAGCATGACCACGGTGCGCGGACTGCAACCGCTCAACGGCGTGGTGGCCGCGGTGACCGTGGGCACGGTGTTCTTCTCGGTGGTGCTGGTGGTGATCGCCGCGATCCTGATCGACCGCCCGTGGGCGGTGTTCGGGCTGGCCGCCGCCGTCGCGGTGTTCCAGGGCGTGTTCTGGTGGTTCGCGCCGTGGGCCGCGCGGGTCTACGCGGAGGCGGTGGGTCTGCCGCTGCGCGACTACACCGACGGCGTGCCGACCACGCCCTCCTTCGTGCCGATGTACCTGGTGCTGCTCGCGGCGGCCGTGGCCGGACTGCGAAGGATCTCCACGGGCCGCCGGATGGCGGTGGCCGCGGGCGCGGTCTGCGGCCTGATCGCGGTGGCCTGCCAGCCGTTCCAGAACGCCTTGGTCTACGGCGCGCCGCTGCCCGACGTCGGGAAGGTGGTCCCGACGGCGATCGCCGCGCTGCTGTTCGGCGCCCTCGCCGGTTTCCTCGGCGCGCGCTTCGGCGCGATGCTCCGCCTGCTCGCCCCCGCCGAAGGACGGTGACCCATGCGCAAGATCCTGCTCACGCTGGTGGTCGGGCTGCTGCTCGGCACGGCATCGCCTGCGGTGGCCTACGAGCCGGTCAACATCGTGCACACCGAGAAGGTGCAGGCCGGGCCCTACACGCTGACGGTGGGCTTCAGCACCTGGCCGCTGCGCGCCATGCAGTCGCTGGACTTCACCTTCATCCCCGACGGCGGCATCGCGGGCAAGTCCGGCACGCTCACCGTCACCGGGCCGGAGACGATCAAGTCGCGGCCCGCACCGCTGGTCCGGCACCCCCGCAAGCTGGACGTGTGGGGCCTGGACATCCAGAGCCTGGACACCGAGGGCGACTGGACGTTCAAGTTCACCGTCAACGGACCGCAGGGCACCGGGACCGGTGAGCTGTCCGGCGTGCAGGTGCTGGAGCAGCCCGGCCCGCCGCTGGCGCTGAGCCGGGTGATCAGCATCCTGCCGCTGATCGCGCTGATCGCATTTCTGACCATCGCCTGGCGCCGCACCCGAACCCGAGTGGCCGCCGCGTAGACAGGGGGCCTTCCGGGTCTCAGTTCGCCGCGAACGCCTCCAGCACGCCGTCGATCTCCTCGGCGAGCGAGACGTCGTTGGCGGTGAGGCCGCCCGCGGAGTGGGTGGAGATCCGGAAGGTCAGCGCGGTGTAGCGGATGTCGATGTCCGGGTGGTGGTTGTCGTTCTCGGCGATCTCGGCCACCCGGTTGACGATCCGGATGGCCTGGACGAAGGACTCCAGTCGCACGGTGCGCAGCAGCGCGGCATCCTGTCCGCCCGCGCCGTCCGCCCCGTCCCGCTGCCAGTCCGGCAGCTTCTCCAGAGCCTGACGAACCTGTTCCTCATCCAGGAGTGCAGCCATACCTCCATGATGGCAACTCCGCGCGCGCCGCGCCGGGTGAACAGGCACGCGCCCCGCGGCGTAGGAAGTGCCGGTGGGGATGGCCTAGTCTTTTCGGGTGCCATCGGGCGACTTGGGGGTCATGTGACTCTGTTCATCGCGGTAGCAGCGTCGGCGCTCCTCCTACTGGTCACCGTTGGTCTGATCTTCCTGCTGAGACTGGAACGCGCCCGCCGCAAGGCGCAGAGCGCGGCCATCGGGCAGATGGTGGACGCCCTCGGCACCTCGGTGAGCCAACTCCGGGAGGCGCTGACCGGTTTGCAGGCGCAGCAATCCCAGCTGGTGAGCAGCCTCGAGGAGACCAAACAGGCCACCCAGGAAGGCGTGCAGGGCCTCGGTCGCCAGTTCGCCATGGTCCGCGACCGGCAGGGCAGGATGGAGCAGGTGCTGGACACCATCCGGCTGGCCCGCCAGCCCGCCCGCCGCCGGGTGGCCGCCCAGGACAAGGAGTCCGCGTGATCGTGGTCGCTACCGCGATCGTCCACAACGGACTCCTGCTCGCCCAGCAACGCGCGTTTCCCGACCAC
Organism: Actinorectispora metalli; assembly: GCF_056323685.1. Taxonomy (NCBI): domain Bacteria; kingdom Bacillati; phylum Actinomycetota; class Actinomycetes; order Pseudonocardiales; family Pseudonocardiaceae; genus Actinorectispora; species Actinorectispora metalli. Next base: position 1,728,071 of record NZ_JBREYE010000001.1, on the reverse strand, counting down.
TGCGCGGGAAAGTGGGAGCTGCCCGGTGGGCGTGTCGAGCCCGGCGAGTCCGAGCCCGATGCGGTGCGGCGGGAGTGCCGGGAGGAACTCGGTGTCACGGTGGCGGTCGGCGACCGGGTCGGTCCCGCCGTCGAACTCCCCGGCCTCGGCAGCCTGCACACCTATGCGGCGCTGCTCACCGGCGGCGAGCCGAGCGCCGTGGAGCACCGCGGCCTACGGTGGCTGGCTCAGGCCGAACTGGACACCGTGGACTGGCTGGAGGCCGACCTCGTGCTGCTGCCCGCGCTGCGGGAGCTGTTGGGTGACAACGCGACGGCGGTCAGGAACGCCAGGCCCGCGAGCAGGTAGCTGTCGCACAACACGTGCTGCCACCAGGCGAAGTCGCGCGGGTCGGTGCCCACCAGGTACCGGTGCGGGCCGATCAGGAACACCGCGAGCGCACCGAGGGCAATCATCCGGTGCTTCCACCCGATGGCGAGCACCAGCGCGGGCACACACCAGACCCAGTGGTGTGACCAGGAGATCGGCGAGACGAGCAGACCGCCCACCGCGACGCACAGCAGCGCGGTCGGGGTCGAGGCCGCACCGCGCCGGGCGGCGATCCAGGTCAGCGCCACCACCAGCAGGCCGAGTACCAGCCAGAGCACGGTTTCGGTGGTCCCGCTCGTGCCCAGGCGGTGCAGCGCGCCCCGGATCGACTGGTTGGCCGGGTACTCGAAGCCACCGATGCGGGACGGGTCGAGGATGACCGAGAACCAGTACTCCATGCTGTCCCGGCCCGCGAGCAGGAACCCCAACGCGCCCACAACGCAGAAGCTCGCCGCCGCCGTGAACACGGGTTTCCACTGCCGTCTCGCGAGGAAGAACAGCACGAAGAACGCGGGTGTGAGCTTGACGGCCGCGGCGATCCCGATCAGCGCGCCACGCGGCCAGCGGGTGCGCGGCAGCAGGCAGTCCGCGACGACCAACGCCAGCAGGACCAGGTTGATCTGTCCATAGGAGAACGTCTGGCGCACCGGCTCCAACGCGATCGCGGCCGTCGCGAGGCCCACGCCCACGACCAGGTGCCGCTCCCGCGGGATCGCGGTGTGCCGCAGCACGATGGTCGTGGTGGCCACGATGGCAGCGAGGCCGAGCGCGGTCACCAAGCCCATGGTCACCGGGATGGGCGGGACTGCGATCAGCCCGAACAGCACCGCCGCGATGGGCGGGTAGGTGAAGGGGAAGTCCGGTCCGCCGAGCGGTTTGGCGAACCCCGGCACGTACAGCGGGTGGCCCTCCAGCCACGCCTTGCCCGCGACCCGGTAGATCTCCAGGTCGAGGATCTGCCTGCGAGTGCTCTCGTTGGCGAGCGCGAGCACGGTCGCGACCGCCACCAGCGCGCCCGCCGCGATCACCAGTCGGTTCCAGGTTCTCGGCCCGACGGCCACGGCCACCTCCCAACGGCACGGGTGGCGTGGAGTGTGCCAGAGCCGCCTGCCCGCTCCACCGGTGCGGGCAGGCGACCAGGCTCAGCCCTCGCGGGTGGTCATCCGGATCAGCGTGATGGAGAAGCCGATGACCAGGTACGCGGCGGCCTTCAGCAGACCGGTCTGCATGCTGTCGGTGTTGATCGGGTCCTGGAGCACGCCCATCAGCGAGGTCGTCCAGCCGTCGGTGAGCAGCAGCGGAGCCATCCACTCCATGGACGGCAGCGCGCCGAGCACGCCGAAGAGGATCAGTCCGCCCAGCACCGCGGCCAGCACCACCAGCGGGTGGTCGGTGGACGCCGACACCGCCAGCGCCACCGCGCCCAACGCGATCATCTGCACGATCACGTAGGCCGCGGCCAGCCCCACCCGGCCGAGGCCGTCGGTGAAGGACAGGGTGGTGCCGGAGATGGTGACCATGCCCTCGCCGCCGACGATCACCAGCCCGGTGACAACACCGGACACCGCGATCAGGCCGATGGCGGCGACGACCACCGACGCCAGGCCCGCGGCCTTGATCCACACCAGCCTGCTCCGGCCGACCGGCGCGAGCAGCAGACCGCGCAGCGTGCCCTGGTTCGCCTCACCGGCGAGTGCGTCCGCGGAGACCATGCTGACCAGCACCGGCAGCAGCAGCGGCATGGCCATGGTGAGCGCCACCAGCGGCAGCACCAGCCCGTTGCCCGCCACCGAGGACAGCATCGGCGGGCCGCCCTCGCCCTCGGTGGGGCCGCTCAGGGTGGTCACGCCGATGCCGATGGCCACCGGCAGCAGCGCGAACAACGCCAGCGCGACCACATTGCGCGGGCGACGGAACATCAGGCGCAGCTCGGAACCCAGCAGCGGCAGCGTGGTCGAGCGCTTCGACCGCTGCGCGGAGGCGGTCAGTGCGAGCGTGGTCATGCGGGCACCTCCGTGGTGAGCTGCGCGAACAGTTCGTCGAGGCCGGTGCGCTCGCGCCGCGCCTCGTGCACCGGGATGCCAGAGCCGACCAGCACCTCAAGCACCTGCGGCACGTTGGTGCCCGCAAGCTCCACCTCCAGCGCGGAACCGGTGTCCACCGCGGTGATCCCGTGTCCACGCAGTTCGAGCAGGCCTGCGGCGCTGTCCGGGGTGGACACGATGAGGCGGGCGGTCCGCGACTCCAGCAGGTCGGCCAGCGGGCCCTGCGCCACCACCGAACCGGCGTGCATCACCGCGACGTGCGTGCAGGTCGCCTCCACCTCGGCGAGCAGGTGCGAGGAGACGATCACCGTCACGCCCGCGGCGTGCAACTCGGCGATGATCCGCCGCACCTCCCTGGTGCCCGCCGGGTCGAGGCCGTTGGTCGGCTCGTCCAGCACCACCAGCCGCCGCGGCACCAGCAGGGCGGCGGCCAGGCCGAGGCGCTGCTTCATGCCCAGCGAGTAGCCGCGGTAGCGGCGGTGCGCGGCGTCGGTCAGTCCGACCCGCTCCAGCGCCTCCGCGACGGCTTCCTTCGCCGTGCCGGGCGCCAGCAGCGGTTCGGCGGCGGCCACCCGCAGCAGGTTGTCCCGACCGGAGAGGTAGGAGTGGAAGCCGGGGCCCTCGATCAGCGCGCCGACCTCCGGCAGCACCTCGCCCGCGGCGTCGGGCATCTGCCTGCCGAGCAACTCCACGGTGCCGTCGGTGGGCTGGCTCAGCCCCAGCAGCATCCGCATCGTGGTGGTCTTGCCGGAACCGTTGGGGCCCAGCAGGCCCAGCACCGAACCGGCGGGCACCGCGAGGTCAACGCCCGCGACGGCGAGGGTGCCCCGGAAGTCCTTGCGCAGTCCCTGCGTCCTGGCGGCGAACTCGGGAGCGGGGGCGACCGCGACCGCGGCCACCCCCTCCCGAACTGCCGTGGCAGTCGTCGTCATCGGCTCAAAGCCTCCGACAGGACCTGCTCCGGAACGGCACCCGCGGCCACCCGGCCGTCCTCGGTCAGCAGCGCGCTGCCGACCTTGGTGCTGATCAGCCAGCCGTTGCCGTAGGGCCCGGAGACCGGCTTGGCCAGCGCCTTGACGGCCTCCAGCGGGTTGCGGCCTTCCTTGCCCGCTTCCACCGCGGGCAGCTTGCCGACCACGATGGTGTCCCAGCCCTCGCCGACGACCTGCGGCTGCGTCATCTCGGGCTTCGCGCCCTCGCGCTTGTCGGTGTGCTCCTTGCCCGCCTGCTCCGGTGTGGTCACCTTCGCGTTGGCGGGCGGGGTGAAGGAGAACAGCCGGTCCTCCTGGGCACCCAGGGTCAGCTCGGTGAAGCCGACCTTGAGCACCGGCTCCGCGGAGTTGTTGGCGAGCACCTTCAGCTCCAGCGGGATCCGCTTCTCGGCGTCCACCGCGATCCGCACCTCGCGCAGCAGCGTGCGCTCGGTCGGCGCCGGGGTGAGCACCAGCGTGTACACCGGCCGGCCCGCGACCTCCGCGGTGCCGTCCACCGAGACCGTGCTGGTCTCGCGCAGCTTGGCGATGGCCTCCTTGGACAACGCGGCCGGGTCCTGGGTCTTGGCCTTCTCCTCGGCCTTGTCCCGCTCGCCCTGGTGCGCCGACTTGTCGACCTTGAGCACCGACTGCGTACGGGAATCCCAGGTCCAGATCGTGCTGCCGTCGTTGACGACCGTCTTCTCGCCGCCGACACCCGGCATCGAGAGCCTGCTGCGGTCACCGCCGTCGTGCCAGATCCGCAGCGTTCCGTCGCCGGTGGCCAGCTCCGGTGCCCCCGGGATGGCGGGCAGCCCGAGGTTGTTGTCCAGCTCCACGGTGCCGCCCAGCGCCGGTGCCTTACTGGTCAGCACCGAGGACACCAGGTCCTCCGGGCTCACCGCGGGCAGGTTCGGCGCCGCCCCGGCACCCGCGGGCAGCGTCATCGCGATCAGCCCGGCGAGCCCGACGACTCCGGCGGTGGCCGCCGCGGTGACGGTTCTGCGGTTGCGTTGCATGTTTCCCCCTTCTCACTCGATCTCTCTCTGCGCCACCAACGGTGTCCGGACCGTTCTGAGAGACCACTGAGAGCGCTGAGAGAACGCTGAGAGTCCGCGGGGCGACAGGGCATGCTTGCGGATGTGCAACCACGGGTTCTGGTCGTCGAGGACGAAGCGGGCATGCGCACCGCGCTGCGCCGCGGGCTGTCCGCCGAAGGCATGGAGGTGGTCGCCGTCGCGGACGGCACCGCGGGCCTGCGTGCCGCGCTGACCGGCGCCTTCGACGTGGTGCTGCTGGACATCATGCTGCCCGGCCTGTCCGGGTACCGGGTGCTGCAGAAGCTGCGCGCCGAGGGTGTGACCACCCCGGTGCTGCTGGTCTCCGCCAAGGACGGCGAGGTGGACCAGGCCGATGGGCTGGACCTCGGCGCCGACGGCTACCTGGTCAAGCCGTTCTCGTTCATGGTGCTGGTCGCCCAGGTCCGGGCGCTGCTGCGGCGGGTGGAGACCGACCGCGGCGGCCCGCTGCGGGTGGGCGAGCTGGACATCGACCGCGACCGCAGGGCGGTGACCTTCGCCGGCCGCGAGGTCGAGCTGTCACCCCGGGAGTACGCGCTGCTGGTGGCGCTGGCGGGCCGGGCGGGCTCGGTGGTCAGCAAGGACGAACTGCTGGCCGCCGCCTGGGGCGACGAGCAGGCCGCCACCCGCAACGCCGTCGAGGTCTACGTCGGGTACCTGCGCCGCAAGCTGGAGGCCGTCGGCGCCGCCGGGCTGCTCGGCACGGTGCGCGGCCACGGGTATGTCGTGGACCAGCCATGAGCGGGCCGCGCGACTGGTGGCTGCGGCGCACCCTTCAGTTCCGGATCACCCTGGTGGCCACCGGCGTCTCGCTGCTGTTCCTGCTGGCGCTGGCCAAGATCGCGGCCAGCGCTGTGTCCGGGCTGGTGCTCGGCTCCGCCGACGCCGAACTGCGCCCCGCGTTGGACGCCGCGGTGTCCCAGGTGCAGGCAGGGCAGCCGCCGTCCGTTGTGGACGGCATCCAGGTGCGGCTGCTGGACTCGGCGGGGGTGCCCGCCGACGGCGGTCCCCGCACCGGGTTCAGCGAGCCGGAGCTGCGCAACCTCAAGGCCGGTGAGCCGCTGCTTCGGTTCTCCTACGGCAACCCGGTGCGCTGGATGGGCCGGGTCGCCACCGCCGCGGACGGCAGGCAGCTGCTGGTGCTGACCCGCACCGAGGTGGTGGGCCTGCACGGAACGCTGGAACGCGCGGGCCGCTGGCTGACGATCTCCGCGCTGTTGGGGTCCACGGCGGTGGCCGTGGCCACCTGGCTGTCGGTGCGGTCCTCGCTGGTGCCGGTGCGCCGGATGCGGGAGGCCGCGGCCGAACTGCCACCGGGGCGGCGGCTGCCGGTGCCCAGGGCCCGCGACGAGTTGCGGCTGCTGGCCGTGGCGCTCAACGACCTGCTCAGCAGGCGCGACGACGCCGCCGCCCGGCTGCGGCGGTTCACCGGCGACGCCGCACACGAGCTGCGCTCCCCGGTGGCCTCGATCCGGGTGCAGGCCGAGGTCGCGGTGGCCCACCCCGACCCCGCCGCGGCCCAGGAGACCTTCGACAACATCGCCGCCGAGGCCCAGCGGCTGTCCCGGCTGGTCGACGACCTGCTGATGCTGGCCCGCTCCGACGGCGGCGCAGTGGCCCCCGCCGAGCCGGTGGCGCTGCGGGCACTGGCCGACCAGGCCGCCGAGCGCGCAGGCGGCGCACCGGTCCGGGTGGACGGCCCGGAGGCCGAGGTCTTGGCGAGCCCGCGGGAGGTGCAGCTGGTGCTGGACAACCTGATCGGCAACGCGTTGCGCTACGCCGCCACGGTCGTGCGGGTCACCGTGCTGCCCGCGGGGGAGCAGGTGCGGCTGATCGTGGACGACGACGGCCCCGGCATCCCGGCCGAGCACCGGCCGCTGGTCTTCGACCGCTTCCACCGGGTGCAGGACGACCGCGGCCGTGGCAGCGGCGGCGCGGGCCTGGGGTTGGCACTGGTGTCCGAGGCGGTCCGTGCCCGCGGCGGCAGCGTGTCGGCGTCGGTCTCGCCGTGGAACGGCGCTCGCGTCGAGGTCCGCTGGCCCAAATCGGACTGAGAGGCTCCGTCGACAGGGCATGCCTACGGGGGGAGATTGGCTCCTGGCGGCGTTGTCGTCGCCCCACGCCGCTTTGCCACGAGGGCTCCTCCGCTTGCCGGTAGCCGCTCGCTACGGCAGCACCCCTCTTGACAAAGCCGTTAAACCCCCATTTCCGGTTGCGGCAATTGCCGCAACCGGAAGCCCACTCTAGGTACGCGCTCTGGAGCGATCTTGTTACGTTCGGTAGTGGCTGCGGTGCACCAGCCAGCCGGAAACGACTAAACCACTCACGAAAGGGACACACGATGAAGCGCGTGTACAACGCTCCCGTTCTGCTGGCAGTCGGCTCCTTCCGGAAGGTCACCGGTCTGCTCCAGCGGAACGGCAACGACCGTCTGATCTTCAGCAAGAACTGACCTGTAGCACACCTCGAGCCATGTCTTCAGGACACGGCCCGGCGGGCCACGGCGACGCGTACTTCGCGGTCCTCCCGGACCACGAGGCCGCGCTCGCCGTGGCCCGGCTACTGGGCGCAGCCGACAGCAGGGTCCTCACCCACCCCTCGGGGCGGCCATGGGTGATCGGGCGATGGGACGACGCGGAGCTGGTCGTCGCCAGAACACGTGACACGGCCATCGCCGTGCTGGGCTGCTGCCCGGTCGGCGAGGAGGAACTCCGCCGCGAGGCGGAGCGGCTGAGTGATCTCGCGGGGCTCGACCGGCTGGCCGCCCGGTTGCCCGGCGCCTTCCACGTCATCGCGGCTCACCGCGGCGGGCTGCGCGTGCAGGGCAACGCCGCGGGCCTGCGCCGGGTCTTCCACGCAGCCTTCGGCGGGCTGACGGTCGCCGCCGACCGGGCCGACGTGCTTGCCGCCGCCGCGGGGTCCGAACTGGACGAGCGCATGATCGCGGCGCGGCTGATGTGGCCGATGCCGGAGCCGTTGGCGCAGCGGCCGATGTGGCGGGGCGTGCACGCGGTGCCGCCAGGCAGCGCGCTGCTGGTGGCCGACGGACGGCCCGGCCTGCGCCGCTGGTGGCAGCCGCCGGAGCCGGACGTGCCGCTGGCCGACCAGGCGCCGCTGGTGCGAGACGCGCTGGACGCGGCGGTCGAGGCACGCACCGGCGCGGGCGGTGTGGTCAGCACGGACCTCTCCGGTGGGCTGGACTCCACCTCGATCAGCTTTCTGGCCGCCAGGGGGCCCGCCAAGGTCGTGGCCAGCACCTGGCCGGGCCGCGACCCCGCCGACGAGGACGAGCTGTGGGCCCGCCGCGCGGCGAGCCACCTGCCGGAGCTCGACCACCGGATCTGGGTGGCCGAGGATTCCCCGCTGGTCTTCGCCGACCTGCTGCGCACCGACCGCGGCTTCGATGAGCCCAGCATCGGCGTGATGGACCGGGCCAGGGTGCTCAGCCACCTGCCCGCCATGCGCGCCGCGGGCAGCAGGGTGCACCTCACCGGCATCGGCGGCGACCACGTCGCCTGGTGCTCCGAGGCGCACTACCACGATCTCTTGGCTCGGCGGCCGCTGTTCGCGCTGCGCAGCTTGCGCGGCTTCCGCGCGCTGTGGAACTGGCCGGTCGGCGGCATGCTGCGGGCGCTCGCCGACCGGCGCTCCTACCGCCGCTGGCTGGCCGACTCCGTCGGCGCGCTGCGTGCCGCGGCGCCCAGCCGGGTGTCCGTCGCGCTGGGCTGGGGCATGCCGCCGCGCCTGTACGGCTGGATGACCCCACGGGCCGAGGAGCTGGCGACCGAGGCGCTGCGGTCCGTCCTCGATGACGCGGAGCCCGCGGCGCCGAGCCGGGGACAGCACGTCGACGTCGAGCAGATCCGGGACTGCACGCGCATCCTGCGGCAGTGGGACCTGCTGGCGGCCAGGGAGGGCGTGCCGATGGCCTCGCCGTTCTTCGACGACCGGGTGATCGAGGCCTGCCTCGCCGTCCGGCCCGACCAGCGGGTCACCCCGTACGCCTACAAGCCACTGCTCACCGCGGCCATGCGCGACATCGTCCCCGCCGACTGCCTGCTGCGGACCTCCAAGGCGCAGGCGGCCAGGGACGCCATCGACGGGCTGCGCGCGCACAGCGGCGACCTGCTGGCGCTGTGGGAGGACTCCGAACTCGCCCGGCGCGGCCTGATCGACGTCACCGAGCCGAGGGCGCTGGCCCGCTGCCCGGACTCGCCGCGGCTGCGGGAGCCGATCTTGTACACCACGATCGCCGCCGAGGTGTGGCTGCGGAGCCTCGCGGCCGAACCGGCACTGGAAAGGAGAGCGGGCTGATGCGACTCGCCGGCGAGGTGTCCACCACGGACACCGAATACGGAACCGTGCTGCTCGACGGCCGCAGCGGGCAGTACTGGCAGCTCAACGAGACCGGAGCGGTCGTGATGCGTGAACTGCTGGCGGGCCACGACCGGGAACAGGCCGTCGCCGCGCTGATGGCGGAGTTCGAGGTGGACGCCGAGCAGGCCCAGCGGGATGTGACCGCCCTGCTGGACAGCCTCACCGACGCCGGGCTGGTGACCCCATGACCACGCCCAGCGCGCTCGTGCGGCCGGCGGGCGTGCCGCTGGGCCGCCGACTCGGGGCCAGGGCCGCGGTGGTGCTGGCGGGGCTGCTGAGGCTGTTGCCGCCCCACCGCATCCGCCGCGTGCTGCTGGTCCTGCGCCGCGGTGCGCGGCCCGCGACCGCGGCGGAGGCCAAACAGGCCAGGGACGCCGTGCTCGCGGGGAGCCTGCGCTGCGCCCGGCCGCAGGGCTGCCTGCCCCGGTCGCTGGCCACCGTGCTGCTCGCCCGGCTGCGCGGGCAGTGGCCGACCTGGTGCGTCGGGGTGCGCGCCCTGCCGCCCTTCGGCGCGCACGCATGGGTGGAGGCCGAGGGCCATCCGGTGGACGAGGGCGTTCCCGACGGTTACTTCAGCACCCTGATGTCGGTGCCCGCCAGCGGTGAGTGAGCACAAGACCGTCACCGCGGGCGCGCTGCTGCGCCTGGCCCTGCGACAGCGGCGGGCGGTGGCGATCGCGGTGCTGCTCACGCTGTCCGGTTCGGGTCTGGGCCTGCTCCAGCCGCTGCTGGCCCGCGATGTGATCGACGCGGCGTCGCGGCGCGAGTCGGTGGTGACGACCGTGCTGCTGCTCGGGGCGCTGTTCATCGCCCAGGCGGTGATCAGCGCCGTCGGCCGCTTCCTGCTGGAGCGGGCGGGCGAGGGGGTGGTGCTGGGACTGCGGCGCAGGCTGGTCAGGCGGCTGCTGTGGCTGCGGATGCCCGTGTACGACCAGCAGCGGATCGGGGACCTGATCTCCCGGGCGGGCGCGGACACCACGCTGCTGCGCGATGTGGTGGCCGCGGGCTTCGTGGAGATGGCCACCGGCGGGCTCACCGCGGTCGCGGTGATCACCTTGATGCTCTGGCTCGACCCGCTGCTGTTTGTGTTGATGGCCTCCACGGTGCTGGTGGCGGCGCTGGTCGTGGGCACCCTGCTGCGGGGCATCCGGGCGGCCAGCGAGAAGGCGCAGGGCAGGCTCGGCGAGATGGCGGCGGACTTGGAGCGGGTGCTCTCGGCCATCAGGACGGTGCGGGCCAGCCGCGCGGAGGACCGGGAGGCCGAGCGCATCGAGGCGCTGGCCGAGGGCGCCTACCGCAGCGGGGTGCGCACCGCGCGCTACGCCTCGCTGATGAGCCCGGCCGTGGAGCTTGCGGTGCACGGCTCGTTCCTGATGGTGCTGTTGGTCGGCGGGGCCAGGGCTGCGGCCGACCCCGGTTCGCTGGGCGACCTGGTGGCGTTCCTGCTCTACGCCAGCTTCCTGGTCATCCCGCTGGCGTCGGTGTTCGGCGCGCTGGACTCGGTGCACCGCGGGCTCGGGGCGCTGCAGCGGATCTCCGACACGCTCGGGCTGCCAGTCGAACAGCGCGGGCAGGGCACCGGCACGCCGAAGCAGGGAGCGGCCGTCCTGGAGCTGCGGGACGTCCGGTTCGGCTATGGCGACAGCCAGGTGCTGCACGGCGTCTCGCTGGTCGTGCCGCCCCGGTGCCAGGTGGCGCTGGTCGGCCCGTCGGGCGCGGGGAAGTCCACGATCTTCGCGTTGGCCGAGCGGTTCTACCAGCCCGCCGAGGGCGAAGTGCTGCTCTGCGGGAACCGGGCGTCGCAGGAGGACCTGTGGAGCTGGCGATCACGGATCGGCCTGGTCGAGCAGCACGCCCCCGTGCTGCACGGCAGCCTGCTGGACAACCTACGCTACGCGGCCCCGGAGGCCTCCGCAGGCGAGGTCGAACGGGTGGTCGAACTGGCGAACCTGGGCGGCTTGGTGGAGCGGCTGCCCGCCGGGCTGGACAGCCAGGTTGGCGAGCACGGCGGCAGGCTCTCCGGCGGCGAGCGGCAGCGGATCGCGATCGCCAGGGCGCTGCTGACCCGTCCCGCCCTGCTGCTGCTGGACGAGCCGACCTCACAGCTCGACGCGCTCAACGAGGCAGTGTTCAGCCGGATGCTGGCGCAGATCGCGGAGGAATGCGCCGTGCTGGTCATCGCGCACCGGATGAGCACCGTCCGCGGTGCCGATCGGGTGGTTGTGCTCGACGGCGGGCTGGTCGTGGCCGAGGGCACCCACGAGGAGTTGGCCGAGGGCTGTCCGCTGTACCGGCGGCTCGCGGAACTGGACCTGGTGCGGGAAGACGGCGGGCTTTCGACCGTCCGGAACTGATCGGGCGAACCCGCAGGTCATTGCCGCCGCAAGGGCGTTGCGCAGTTGGTTTCGAGGATGTCTTGACGAGTTATGCCTGAAGTCGGTTTTGTCGGACTTTCCACCTGATGCCCCTCGGCGGCGCGGAAGCGGTCGGCTGTCATCGGCAACCGGAAAAGAGGACAGGAGCGGAACTTCTCATGTTCACGGGCCAGCCTGCCGGAAAGATCGCCTCGGAGAACGATCTGGTGGAGGTGATTCAGGGCGGAGCGGTCGCCCGCAGGCGCTGCGCGTCGCTGATGGTGGCCGCCAGTCGGGTGCGTGGTGTGGTGACCCTCGCCGACCAGCACGATCTGCTGCTCCGCGAGCTGCTCACCAGCGGCAAGAGCAGCAGGCTGCTGGCCGACTCGTCGGTCTCCGCCGCGGTGCTCGACCAGTTCGCGACGGTCGCGCCGAGGTCGGTGGAATGCCGGGTCTATCCCGGCACGCTGCCCCCGATGGTCATCTTCGACGACGACGCCGCGCTGATGGCGCTCGACCCGGAGGACGCACGTGGTCTGGCGGTGCTGGTCAAGGACGGTCTCGCCCAGACCTACGCCGCGTTGTTCGAGCGGCTGTGGCGCGAAGCGGGTCCGCTGCCCGACGGATCGGGCTCCGGCGAGTCGCCGCCGGGTCAGAACCTGTCCATCCGGGAGCTGATGGTGGTCAGGCTGCTGGTGGCCGGGGCCACGGACCACCAGATCGCCAGCAGGCTGAACGTGAGCAGTCGCACGGTGCGCAGCGTGGTGGCCGGGCTGCAACTGCGGTTCGGCACGAATTCGCGGCTCGCGCTGGGTTACCGGTTGGGCCTGGCAAGGGCTTTTCCGAACGAGGTGGACTAAGCGATCTTGCGCGCCAATTTGTTGGCTAGTTTCTCCGCATCCTTGCGTTGTTGATCTTTTTTCGCGAGCAGAACCAGGACTGGGCAGCGCTTACACCGCGGTCTGGAGCGGCAGCACTTCTTCTTCACCTTGGGTTTGCCCACGTCACACTCCCTGCTTGAATCGCCTAAGGCAGGATAGGTAAGCCTTACCTTTTTGGGCTGTGTCGTCGGCCACATGACACCGATCGGTAATCTGAGTATCGACGCGAACACCGTCATGCTGTTCGCGCAATCCCCGAATCCAGTGATCAGGAGTTCCCCGTGTCCGCAATCAGTGCTCTCGCCTCGTCCAACCAGGCGGTGCGGACCGACCTGCGCAACGTGGCCATCGTCGCCCACGTCGACCACGGCAAGACCACCCTGGTCGACGCCATGCTGCGGCAGTCGGGCGCCTTCTCCGAGCGTGCGGAGCTGGTCGACCGGGTGATGGACTCCGGCGAGCTCGAGCGGGAAAAAGGCATCACGATCCTGGCGAAGAACACCGCCATCCACCGCAAGACCCCCGACGGCGATGTGACCATCAACGTGGTGGACACCCCCGGCCACGCCGACTTCGGCGGCGAGGTCGAGCGCGGCCTGTCCATGGTCGACGGCGTGGTGCTGCTGGTGGACGCCAGCGAGGGCCCGCTGCCGCAGACCCGCTTCGTGCTGCGCAAGACGCTGGCCGCGGGTCTGCCGGTGATCCTGGTGGTGAACAAGGTCGACCGCCCCGACGCCCGGATCTCCGAGGTCGTCGACGAGGCCCACGACCTGCTGCTCGACCTGGCCACCGAGGTCGGCGCGGACGACTCCGCGCTGGACATCCCGGTCGTCTACGCCAGCGCCAGGGCGGGCAAGGCCAGCCTGGAGCAGCCCGCCGACGGCGGACTGCCCGACTCCGATGACCTCAACCCGCTGTTCGAGACGCTGCTCACGCACATCCCCGCGCCGCGCGGCGATTCCCAGGCTCCGCTGCAGGCGCTGGTCACCAACCTGGACGCCTCGGCCTTCCTCGGCCGCATCGCGCTGTGCCGCATCCAGGCGGGCACCATGCGCAAGGGCCAGCAGGTGGCCTGGTGCCGCGAGAACGGCGCCATCTCCCGCGTCAAGATCACCGAACTGCTGATCACCGAGGCCCTGGAGCGGGTGCCCGCCGAATCCGCCAGCGCGGGTGACCTGGTCGCCATCGCCGGTATCCCCGACATCACCATCGGCGACACCCTGGCCGACGTCGACAACCCGGTGCCGCTGCCGCGGATCACCGTGGACGAGCCCGCCATCTCCATGACGCTGGGCGTGAACACCTCGCCGCTGGCGGGCAAGGGCGGCGGCACCAAGCTCACCGCCCGGCTGCTGCGCAACCGCCTCGACGCGGAGCTGATCGGCAACGTCAGCGTGCGGGTGCTGCCCACCGAGCGGCCCGACACCTGGGAGGTGCAGGGCCGTGGTGAGCTGGCGCTGGCGATCCTGGTGGAGACCATGCGCCGGGAGGGCTTCGAGCTGACCGTCGGCAAGCCCGAGGTGGTCACCCGCACCATCGACGGCAAGCTCTGCGAGCCGTTCGAGCGGCTGACCATCGACGTGCCCGAGGAGCACCTCGGCGCGGTCACCCAGCTGCTGGCCACCCGCAAGGGACGGATGGACCACATGGGCGGCCACGGCACCGGCCGCATCCGGCTGGAGTACACCGTGCCCGCCCGCGGCCTGATCGGCTTCCGCACCGAGTTCCTCACCGAGACCCGCGGCACCGGCATCGCGCACCACGTCTTCGACGGCTACCAGCCGTGGGTCGGCGAGCTGCGCACCCGGTACAAGGGCTCGCTGATCGCCGACCGGTCCGGCCCGGTGACCTCCTACGCCCTGCTCCAGCTTGCCGACCGCGGCTCGTTCTTCGTCGAGCCCGGCGCCGAGGTCTACGCGGGCATGGTCGTCGGCGAGAACCCGCGCGCCGAGGACATGGAGATCAACATCTGCCGGGAGAAGAAGCTCACCAACATGCGCTCCTCCACCGGCGACGAGCTGGAGCGGCTGGCCCGCCCCCGACTGCTGAGCCTGGAGGAGGCGCTGGAATTCTGCGCCTCCGACGAGTGCGTCGAGGTCGCGCCCAACGTGGTCCGGGTCCGCAAGACGATTCTGGACGTCAACGAGCGCGCCAAGGCCCGCAACCGCGCGAAGCAGCTCAACTGAACGCAACCTCCCCGGACCCCCGCGCGTCTTAGTGATCGTTCAGGGGATGACCGTGAACGGGGTGTCCCCGCGGTGCAGGGACCGCTGGGGCACCCCGCACCGCAAGGGCCGATCGGGCGATCTGGCACCCTTTCCTCCACACGTTCGGGTGGCCGCTCGAGTCGATCCGAGTCACTAGCGAGGGGGTGGCATGGCAGACAGGTACCTCCGGCCCGTGCTGGCGGTCTGTCTCCTGCTGGCCGCCGCCTGCACCAACGCCCCGCCCCCGCAGCTGGTCGAGAAGCCCAAGACGCCGACAACGACCACGAAGCCGCCGGACCTCACCGAGGTGGTCGTCGGCATCGACTCGATCGCCGGGGACTTCAACCCGCACACGCTGCCCGACTCCGCGCCCGTCAACGACACCGTCGCCGCGCTGGTGCTGCCCTCGGTGTTCCGGCCCGCCCCCGACGGCAGCCCGCAGCTGGACACCGCGCTGGTCACCGACGCGCGGGTGACCGCGAACGAGCCGTTCACGGTGGAGTACAGCCTGCACAAGGCGGCCTCCTGGTCCGACGGCGCGCCGATCGCCGCCGAGGACTTCGTCTACCTCTGGCAGCGGATGCGCGCCGAGCCCGGCGTCGCCGAGCCCGCGGGCTACCGGCTGATCTCCGAGGTCACCGCCCGCGACGGCGGCAAGACCGTGGACGTGAGGTTCGCCAAGCCCTACGCGGGCTGGCGGTCCCTGTTCACCAACCTGCTGCCCGCGCACCTGCTCAAGGACGCCCCCGGCGGCTGGGCCAACGGCTTCGCCGAGGGCATCTCGGTCTCCGGGCACCGGTTCGCGGTGAAGACCGTCGACCGGGACCGCGGCGAGGTCGTGCTGGAGCGCAACGACCGGTACTGGGACGCGCCGATCAAACCCAACCGCATCGTGCTGCGCCGCTCCGACCACCGCGGCATCGCCGAGGCGCTGCAACGCGGCGACAACCAGCTGGCGCTGGTGCGCTCCAACGCGATCACCCTCAACCAACTGCGCGAACTGGGCGACGCGGTGACCAGCGCGACCGCGCCTCGGCCCACCGTGGCGCAGGTGCTGCTGCGCCCGGCCAGCCCGCAGCTGGGCGACCCCAGGGTGCGCGCCGCGATCGGCGCGTTGCTCAACCGCGACGAGCTGATCGCGATCGGCGCCGCCAGCGGCCCGTCCACCGGGCTGCGCGCCGACGCGCAGGTGCAGGCACCCAGCCAGCCCGGCTACGCCGCCACCCTCCCGCCCGGCGAGGCGCCCGCGGTGCCCAACCCCGGGCTGGCCGCGCGGCTGCTCGCCGAGGCGGGCTACACCCAGCTCGCGGGCCGCTGGCAGCGCAACGGCACCCCGCTGAACCTGGTGGTGGCCGCGCCCGCCGACCGTGAGCCGTACCAGACGCTGGCGGTGAACGTGGCCCGCCAACTCGACGCCGCGGGCATCGGCACGAAGGTGGTCAGCGCGAGCGAGCGGGAGCTGTTCGCCCCGCCGCCCACCACCTCCCCGAGCGCCAAGCCCGCTCCGGTGGCGGGCGCCCCCACCGACATCCTGGTGATGGGCCGCAGGCTTTCCCCTGACCCGGCCACCGGGCTGGCGTCGGCCTTCGGCTGCTCGCAGCCGCTGCCCGGCAGCACCGAGCCGGTGCCCGCCAACCCGGCCGGGTTCTGCGACCCCCTGCTGCAACCCACCATCGACGCGGCGCTGACCGGGAACCTGCCGATCGCGCAGGCGTTGAGCGTGCTCGAACCCGCCCTGTGGCGGCAGTCGGTGGCCATCCCGCTGTTCCAGCTCGCCGACACCCTGGTGGCCCGCCCTGAGGTCAAGGGCGTGGCGCCGGGCAGCCTTTTCGCCGGGCCGCTGACCACCGCGGGCGAATGGCAGCGCCTCCGGGCGGCGGGCTGACGCCTGCCGGGACTGCGTCTAGTCTGAGCGCCTATCGGCTGGTCACGTGACGCTCGACACGCAGGGGGCGCAGGCCGGACGATCGTTGGAGGGGCTTCTCATGGCGAGATCTTCACGGGCGCTCGCTGCTGCCTGTGTGTCGGCGGTGCTCGCACTCTGCGCGTGCACCGGGGGCGGTACCGCGGGCGGCGGTCCGGGGCCGCTGATCGGCGGGGACACCACCACCCAGGACCAGGTGTTCACCCGGCCGAGGGTGGCCGATATCGGCGAGGTGAGCGTGGCGGTGGAGGATGCCTTCCGCGGCTACAACAACAACATCGGCTCCGCGAGCAGCCTGGCCAATCACCGGGTGCTGGCCGCCGTGCTGCCCTCGCCGTACTTCACCGACCTCGTCAACGGCCGCGATGTGCTCAAGATCGACGGCGATCTGATGCAGTCGGTCAAGGTCACCTCCACCGACCCGCAGGTCGTCGAGTACGTCTTCCGCAAGGAGGCGGTCTGGTCCGACGGGGCGCCGATCGGCTGCAAGGACCTGTACCTTCAGTGGCTGGCGTTCACCAGCAAGGCCGCCGGCGGCGTCGCGGGCCAGGCCTTCGAAACGCCCCCCAAGGGCTACCAGCAGATCGGGAAGCTGGAATGCGGCGACGGCGGCCGCAAGGCCACCGCCACCTTCAGCACGCCGTTCGCCGACCACCGCAGCCTGTTCTCCTCGCCGGGGCTGAACCTGCTGCTGCCCGCGCACATCCTGGAGCAGCGCACCGGCATCCAGGACATCACGCGCGTCACCGACGCCGAGCCCGAGCAGGTGCTCAAGGCCGCGGCGTTCTACAAGACCGGCTGGAACGGATTCGACCCCGCGGTCGCGCTCTCCGGCGGGCCGTATCTGATCGAGTCCTCCGACCTCAAGGACCGCACCGTGCTGGTGCGCAACCCGAAGTGGTGGGGCAATCCGGCGGGACCGGCGAAGATCGTGATCCGCACCAACCGCGACGCCCGCTCCGCGCTCCAGCAGCTGGAGAACCGGGAGGTCGCCGCGATCGAGACCCAGCCCGACGTGCCGGTGGCGCTACAGGCCCGCGGCAACGAGCGGGTCCGCGTGTACGCCAGGGGCGGCCACACCTACGAGCACCTGGACTTCAACCTCAACCGCCCGCTGTTCCGGGACAACCCGGAACTGCGCAAGGCCGTCGCCATGTGCGTGAACCGGCAGTCCCTGGTGCACAAGCTGGTCAAGGACATCGACGCCGAGGCCAAGCCGCTGGGCAACGTGATGTTCCTGCCCTCCGAGCCGGGCTACGCCGACCACTACGCCGCCTACGGGGGCGACGCGGGCAAGGCCAAGAAGCTGCTGGAGGACGCGGGCTGGGCGCTGGGCCCCGACGGCATCTACGGCAAGGGCCAGTTCCGCGCCTCGTTCCGGATCAGCCACAAGACCGTGGCCCGCCGGGCGGACACCGTGCAGCTGATCCAGTCCGACTGCCGCCAGGCCGGTATCGACATCACGGGCAACCAGTCCGACAACTTCGGCGGCGGCCCACTGCAAGCCGGTGACTGGGACGTCGCCCTGTTCGGCTGGGCAGGCACCGCGACGAAGTCCAACTCGCTTGGCGCGTTCGCGGCGAAGGGCCGCGGCGGCACCTCCAACTACAACGGCTACGACAACCCGAAGATGGAAGAGGTCTTCGCCAAGGCCAACATCGAACTGGACACCGCCAAGCGGATCGAACTGCTCAACGAGGTGGACCGGATCATGGCCGAGGACATGCATATCCTGCCGCTGTTCCAGGCCCCGTACTTCCTCGTGCACGACCGCGGGCTCTCGCCCGTCGGCTATGTCGCGGCCGGAGGCGGGCTGCTCTGGAACGCCTTCGCCTGGCAGAAGAGGTGACGAAGTACCTGTCGCGGCGGCTGCTGGCCTCGGCGGTGCTGCTGGTGCTCGGTTCGCTGCTGTGCTTCGGACTGGTCGCCGCGATGGGTGATCCGCTGTCGGACTGGCTGCTCGCGGCGCCGCGCTCGCCCGCCGAGATCGCCGCCGCCTACCAGCGCACCGGCTACCACGAGCCGTTCTTCCCGCGCTACCTCGACTGGATCGCCGGTTTCGTGCGCGGCGACTGGGGCACCAGGGTGGCGCCGGGCGCGGGCTCCGCGCAGGTGCGCCACGAGGTGCTGACCGCGTTCTGGGTGACCGCGCGGCTGGTGCTCGGCGCCGAGGTGATCGCGCTGCTGCTGGGCATGGCGCTCGGGGTGCTCGGCGCGGTCCGGCAGTACTCGACGCTGGACCACTCCGTCACCGCGCTGGCGTTCGTGATGCTGGGCATGCCGCTGTTCTGCCTGGCGATGCTGCTCAAATCGGCGGGCATCGCCGTCAACGACCTGCTGGAAAGCTGGGGCCTGGACCGCTGGATTCTCACCGCCGGTCCGCTCGGCGACCCCGGCGGCGCGCTGTCGGTGAACGACTACCTCCGCGCGTACCTGCTGCCGACCCTCACCCTGGTCGCCGTGCAGTTCGCGGTGTACAGCCGCTACCAGCGGGCCGCCATGCAGGAAGCCCTGCACGCCCCGCACGTGCGTGCCGCCACCGCCAAAGGGCTGTCCCAGACCCGGGTGGTGCTGGTGCACGGACTGCGCACCGCCCTGGGCCCCGTGCTGGCGGTGGCCTCCCTGAACTTCGGCGCGATCATCGGCGCCGCCGTGATCACCGAGACGGTGTTCGGCTGGTCCGGTATGGGCCGCCTCATCGTCGAAGCCGTCCGCGACAAGGAGCCCTACCTGATCCTGGGCTGGATGATGGTCACCGCCGCCTGCGTGATCGCCTTCTCCCTCCTCGCCGACCTCCTGCACCGCACCCTGGACCCGAGGGTGCGCCTTGCGTGAGGTGCGGATCGGCTCGGTGCTGCTGCTGGCGCTCATCGCCTTCACCACGGTGGGGGAGTGGCTGTGGCCGCTGGATCACCTGTACCTGGGGGCGGAGCGGTACCTGCCGCCGAGCCTGGACCATCCGTTCGGCACCGGGCGGCTGGGGGAGGACGTGCTGGCGCAGGTCATCCGCGGCACCGGGTACTCGCTGCGGATCGCGTTCGTCGTGGTGCTGCTCAGCACCGTGATCGGGGTGTTCCTCGGCGGCCTTGCCGGGTACCTGGGCGGCTGGGTGGACCTGGTGATCGGCAGGTTGAGCGACCTCACGCTGATCGTGCCGTCGCTGGTGGTGGTCGCGGTGCTGGCCCGCGGCAGCTTCAGCGCCCGCCCCGGCGACGAGGCGAGCAACTGGCTTCCGGTGGCGGTCTACCTCGGGCTGGTGGCCTGGATGACCGTGGCCAGGGTGGTGCGCGCGGCGGTGATGTCGTTGCGGGAGCAGGAGTTCGTCACCGCGGCCCGCGCGCTCGGCGCGTCCACGGCCCGGATCCTGTTGCGGCACATCCTGCCCAACATCACGGGTGTGATCATCGTCAACGCCACCGTCGTGACGGCACAGGCGGTGCTGGCCGAGACGGCGCTGTCCTTCGTGGGCCTCGGGGTGCAGCCGCCGGACACTTCACTGGGATTGTTGATCAATCAGAACAAAAACGAGCTCGCGGTGCATCCCTGGCTGTTCTTTTTCGCGTTCGGATTCATCCTGCTGCTGACAATCTCGGTCAATCTGCTGGGGGAAGGCCTGCGCGCGGTGGCGGATCCGCGGCTGAGGGAGGCGGAATTCCCCGGCCACCCTCACCGCGTGGCGCAGCGGGCCTCTACTCTGATCCGGTGACACTGACTGCTCCACCACGGCTTCTTCTGGTGCACGCGCATCCGGACGACGAGAGCCTGTGGACCGGGGGAACGATCGCCCGCTATGCCGCCTATGGGGCCTATGTCACGGTCGTGACCTGCACGCTGGGAGAAGAGGGCGAGATCATCCCCGCCGGGCTGCGCGGACTGGCCGCTGACGCCGCCGACCAGTTGGGCGGCTACCGCGTCGGCGAACTGCGGTCGGCCTGCGCCGCGCTCGGCGTGACCGACCACCGCTTCCTCGGCGGCATCGGCCGCTGGCGGGACTCCGGCATGGCGGGCACCGCGGCCAACGAGCACCCGCGTGCGTTCTGCGCCGCCGACGCGGGCGAGCAGACCGAGACGCTGCTGGGCCTGCTGCGTGACCTGCGCCCGCAGGTGGTGGTGACCTACGACGCCGACGGCGGCTACGGCCACCCTGACCACATCCGGGCCCACGACATCACGATGGCGGCCACCGCCGAGTTCGGCGAGGTCAACCGCGTCTTCCACGTGGTGAGCTCGAAATCGGCCATGACGGCCGGTGTCGCCACGCTGGCCGAGGCCGAAGGGCTGCCCTTCGCACTGCCCGGCAACGGTGACTTACCGACCACCCCGGACGAGATGATCACCACTGTGGTGGACGTCGCCGAGCACCGCACCGCCAAGCTCAACGCGCTGCGGGCGCACGGCACCCAGGTCAGCGTCTGGCAGGGCGACGGGGTGGCAGGGGACGCACCCGCCGCGTTCGCGCTGTCCAACGGCATCGCGCAGCCCGTCTGCAACGCCGAGTACTTCGTGCTGGCCGCCGGTTCGGCCGCGGGCGCGGAGACCGACCTGTTCGGGGGAATGGACGGACAGGCGGGCAGGTGAGGCCGGTGCGTGATCGACTGCTGGTCGCCCTGCTGGCGATCGACGCCTTCCTCCTCGCCCTGGCCGAACTGCTGTTCCTGCCACTGCGCTTCTCCGATGTGGTGGGCTTCCACCAAAGCTGGTTCCCCGACGCGCTGCTGGCCTGGCCGCTGCCGATCAGCCTGCTGGTGGCCGTGGTCACCGGCCCGATGCTGGTGTTCGCCACCGCCCGGTTCACCCGGCGCCCGATGCCCGCGGGCATCCCGCTGCTGGTGTGGTTCGCCACCCTGTTCACCGTCGGCGTGTTCGGCCCCGGCGGCGACATGCTGCTGACCGGCGACTGGCGTTCGGTCGTGTTGCTCGCCGCGGGCACCCTGCCCGGCGCGATGGCGCTGGGAAATGTGATCGGCGCCCGCGCCGCGGAGGTTTGAGCAGCGCGTTCGCCGAGGTAGACCAGTGGCATGGCGATCAGCGATCGGGAACTCGTCGGGGTGCTGCGGCCGTTCGTGCGGGCCACCGGGCCGCTGCTGAACGCGCTGCGCTCCTCGGACGTGTTCGGACTGCGGGCCAGGGTCGCGCGCAGCAGCGAGCCGACCGTGGACGGCGTCGACCGCGGCGTGCTGACCAAGGTGCTGGACCAGCTCAGCACCATGCAGGTGCCCGGCTCGCCCGCCTGGGACGCCATGACGGTGCCGCAGCGCTGCGACTGGTGGGTCAACCGGGTCGGCAGGCTGACCTCGCTGCTGGCCACCGTGCCCGGCGTCGGCGGGGTGATCGCGGACCAGTTCCCCGTGCAGGACGCCCTCGGTTCGGCGAGCCAGGGTCTGCTGCTGTGCGCCATCGCGGGCGAACACGGCATAACCGATCGGGACGAACGCGTTCGGCTGCTTGCCGCGGTGCTGTTCCAGCGCCCGCTTCCCGAGGTCACCGGCATGACGGCGGCCGAAGAGGACCGCCGCACCGAGGAGCTGACGGCCGATCTCGCCGACTCCGAGCGCAAGCACGGCAGGTTCAACCTCAAGGCCGTCGCGAAGACCCTCTGGCGCCTCGGCAGGCTGCTCTGGTCGCTGGGCGACGAGCTGGAGAAGCGCCCGCGCGGCCGCTTCTACCACCGTATTCTCGGCAAACTCCCGCTGCTCGGCGTGCTGGGGGACTACCTTGGCGAGCGCTCCGCGCTGCACCGGGTGGCCAGGGCCGGGCGGGGCTGGATCGAAGGACACCAATCGGTAACAAAGGCCTAGATCGGTTATGTGAGGTGTGGCACCGGGTGTGCCCCCGCAACGACAGGCAGGGATACTTGGCGATGCCGTCGGTATCCCGAACGCCGATGGTGCATGGACAGGAGAATCAGGAGAGTCGCCGTGACATACGTGATCGCGCAGCCGTGCGTCGACGTGATGGACAAGGCATGCATTGAGGAATGCCCGGTCGATTGCATCTACGAGGGCGAGCGCATGCTCTATATCCACCCGGACGAGTGTGTCGACTGTGGTGCGTGCGAGCCGGTGTGTCCCGTCGAGGCGATCTTCTACGAGGACGACGTGCCCGACGAGTGGCGCGACTACACCAAGGCGAACGTGGACTTCTTCGCCGAACTGGGCTCGCCCGGCGGTGCCGCCAAGGTCGGCCAGACCGCCAACGACCCGCAGTTCATCAAGGACATGCCCCCGCAGGGAGAGTCCTGACCACCACGCACACCGGGAACGCTCGGCAACTGCCCGACTTTCCCTGGGACTCGCTCACCGGCCATGCCGCCAGGGCAGGTTCGCATCCTGGCGGCATCGTCGATCTCTCCGTGGGCACACCGGTCGACCCGGTGGCCTCGGTGATCCGGCAGGCGCTTTCCACCACCGCCGCCGACCCCGGCTACCCGGCCACCTACGGCACCTCCGCGCTGCGGGAGTCCGCGGTGGTCGCCCTGAACCGCCGGTTCGGACTCGAGGGTCTGTCACCGGACGCGGTGCTGCCCACCATCGGCTCCAAGGAGCTGGTGGCCTGGCTGCCCACCCTGCTCGGCCTCGGGCCCGGTTCGGTGGTGGCGATCCCGGAACTGGCCTACCCCACCTACGAGGTCGGCGCCCGGCTCGCGGGCGCCGAGATCGTGCGGCTCGCCGACGGTGAGGCACCGCCCGCGGGCACCGCGTTGCAGTGGCTGAATTCGCCGTCCAACCCCACCGGCCGCGTGCTGTCCGCCGCGACAATGGCCGAGGCCGTGACACGGGCCCGCTCGCTGGGCGCGGTGGTGGCCTCGGACGAGTGCTACCTCGCCCTCGGCTGGGACGTCCAGCCTGTGTCGGTGCTGGACCCCGCGGTCAACGGCGGTTCACTGGACGGCCTGCTGGCCGTGCACTCGCTGTCCAAGTCCTCGAACCTCGCAGGCTACCGAGCGGGCTTCGTGACCGGTGACCTTGCTTTGGTGCGGGGCCTGCTGGAGAAGCGCAAGCACGCCGGGATGATCATGCCCCGGCCCGTGCAGAGCGCCATGAAGGCGGCCCTGGACGACGACGAGCACGTCGCCGAGCAACTCGACCGCTACCGCACCCGACGCGGTGTCCTCCGCGCCGCGCTGGTCGCCGCGGGCTTCCGCGTCGAGCACTCCGAGGCGGGCCTCTACCTCTGGTGCACCAGATCCGAGGACGCCTGGACCACGATCGACTGGCTCGCCGAACGCGGCATCCTCGCCGCCCCCGGCACCTTCTACGGCCCCGCGGGCAGCAGGCACGTACGCATCGGCCTCACCGCCACCGACGAACGCATCGCCACCGCCGCCCACCGCCTGGCCGCGAGCAGCTGACTCAGGAGCCGAACAGGTGCTCGGCGCGGTGCTCGAGCTCTTCCCAGGCGGGCCACCACTGCTCGCGGCAGGACAGCCTGCGGGCCTCCTC
Organism: Actinorectispora metalli; assembly: GCF_056323685.1. Taxonomy (NCBI): domain Bacteria; kingdom Bacillati; phylum Actinomycetota; class Actinomycetes; order Pseudonocardiales; family Pseudonocardiaceae; genus Actinorectispora; species Actinorectispora metalli. The sequence continues at coordinate 1,704,422 of NZ_JBREYE010000001.1, read as the reverse complement.
GCGTTCGACGAGGCGGCCCGCGACGAAGACGATGTCCCAGTCGATCTCCTCGCCCATGGCGTCCAGCAGGCCGCGGATGCGGTCCTGGGCGACGCAGGCGTCCTGGTGGTCGCCCAGCACGTCCTGGAAGGCCATGGTCGCCTTCAGCAGGCGGCGCACCGGCTTGCCGACACTGGGCTCGGCCAGTTCCGCGGTGTAGCGGACGCGCTTGCCCTGGATGCGCAGGTTGTGCAGTTCGTCGTCCGGCGGTTCCTGACCCGCGGCCTTGACCTGCTTGGACAGCTTGCGGAACTCCTTGCGCACCAGCGACACCAGGTCGAGGCTGCCGCGGCGCAGCGGCTTGCCCGCCGCCGTCAGCTTGGTGCGCGGCTCGGCCCACTCCGCGGCGTCCGACAGCTCACCGGTGGGCAGCTCGGCCGAGACCGCCGCCACCATCGAGCGCAGCAGTTCGCGGTACCGCTCGCTGTCCAACGTCTCCAACATGTGCTCGCGTGCGGTGTCCCGTTCGGCCACCAGGCCCGCGACGAGCTCATCGGCCGCGGCCTGCTCGTCTTCCGGGAAGTTCGCCGCCTCGGCGTGCAGCCGTTCCAGCAGCACGTCCAGATCGCGCACCGGTCCGAGGGAGCGGCCAAGCCAGCCGAGTTCGGCGCGGAGTCCGTCGGCCCAGTCGCGGTCCAGCATCGGGCGGGCCGCCTTGAGCATGGCGCGCATCCGGCGTACCGACACCCGCATCTGGTGCAGGTGCTCGGCTTCGCTGCCGTCCCTGGTACCCGCATCGTGTTCGATCAGGGCCCGCAACCGGAGATCGAGACCCGCGCGCACATGGCGGGGGATCGGATCGTCCGTCTCGGCGGTCACCGGAGCCTGGACCAGACCGAGCGACTCAGCGGTCGGCGGCTCGTTGTGGCTGGTACGGGGGGAGGCGGTCACAAAGTCGATCGTAGGTGAACTAGGGGTGTACGACAGCTCCATAAAGGCCAACCCCGTCACACCGCGATCTCGGATCGCCCGGTTGGATGCACTCTTGAGGTACTTCGTTTTTAATGGGAGCTAGCTAGTCGTCAAGTTTCTTAGTCGCCAAATCATCCGGTGAGGAGTGGTGATCGTGCCGAATGCGGTCCAGGCCGAAGCCGGCGCACCGGCGCTGGTCGAGCGGTTGGCGCTGGCCGGACGGGAACTCGGGGCCGCGACCGTGATGTTCCACTCGCGGGTCGCCGAGCACATGGGGCTGTCGATCACCGATCACAAATGCCTCGACCTCGCCCTCCGCGCGGGCGGGAACCTGACCGCGGGCCAGCTTGCCGAGCTGTCCGGCCTCTCCACCGGAGCCGTCACCGGCGTGATCGACCGGCTGGAGAAGGACGGTCTCGTGCGGCGGGTCCGCGATCCGCACGACCGGCGGAAGGTGCTGGTCGAGGTCTGCGTCGACGAGTCGGAGCTGGGCGGCTACGCCGAGGGCGTGCGGGCGGGCGTCGCCGACATCGCGACGGGCTACAGCGAGGACGAACTGCGGATCATCGCCGGGTACGTGGAGAAGACGATCGAGCTGATCAAGTCCGAGACGGCTCGGCTGCGTGATCTGCCCATCGCGAAACGGTCCAAGTCGCGGCGCTGATCGCGGGAAATTGTCGGTGCCGGGGCATAACGTCTAGGCATGGCTATTGATCACATCGAGTTGCTCGCCGACCGGAACCGGGCATTCCTGGCCGCGGTGTCCGATCCGGAGACGCTGGACCTTCCGGTGCCGTCGTGTCCGGAGTGGACGGTGGCGGACCTGGTCGAGCACACCGCCAAGGCGCAACTGTGGTGGGCCGACGCGGTCGCGGGTGGCGGGGAGCCGCCGCGGGATGCCGTGCTCGCCGTGGCGACCCCGCCTGGCGAGCTGGTCGGCTGGTGGCGGCAGTCCACCGACGCGCTGGTCGCCGCGCTGCGCGCCACGTCGCCGGATGCCTGCGCCTGGGTGTGGTGGGCCAAGGACCAACGCGGCGAGGTCGCCGAGATCTCCCAGCGGATGGCGCACGAGATGGTGATCCACACCCGCGACGCCCAGGAGGCGGTGGGAGACATCCGACACCTGCGCCCCGAGGTGGCCGCGGACGGCATCGAGGAGTTGATGAGCCGCTTCCTGCCCTGGCTGCTGCCGATCACCGGGCACGCGGGCGTGATCTCGCTCAAGTCGACCGATGTCGGCTGGGCCTGGCAGGTGGAGATCGTCGACGGCGAGCGGCCCAAGCTGATCAGGGACAAGATGGCGCGGCCGATCGCGCTGACCATCACCGGCACCGCCGAGGAGCTTGACCTGCTCGTCTGGGGCCGCATCGGGCTTGATGAGGTCGAGGTGGAGGGGGACGGCGCGTTGTTCGAGGCGCTGCGGGCGGCATTTCCCGAAGAGGAGGAGAACGCCTGATCCGCTAGCCGCGGACCGCGCCGCGGGTGGTGTCCGCCCACAGCGCGACCAGGTCGGCGACCTTGGCGTTCTCGGCGGCGGGAGCCTGGTTGAGCTGGTCGGCCAGCCGTTCGGCCCGGTCGCGCATGAGCTCGGCGCGGCGGGCGAGTGATCCGTTCCAGGAGCGCTGCGCGGCCGCGAGGCGGTCGAAGAGGTCGGCCTTCAGCCGCAGCAACTCCACCTCCGGCCAACTCGGCTCTGCGCCGGTCGAGGTGATCTCCGCCATCGCCCTGTCGATCGCACTCGCCACCTTCTTGATGTCCCGGTTCGTGATCATCTCCGCCTCCAGCCGTCGGCCCGCCAACTGACTCCTGTGGGATCACCCAAGCTGCGATAACAACACGGCGATGAGACCCAGGTCACCCCCACACCCCGCTTTCGGGTTGCCGATTCCCCGGTTGGGTCGCCGGTCAGTGGTGGCGGCGGAAGATCACGCCGAGGACGCCGATGGCCAAGCCCGCGGGGGCCAGCAGGCAGGACAGGTTCAGCCAGACGGGAAGATCCTGGTCTCCGGTGACAAACAGGACGAAAGCCGCGATCACCGATAGCACGCCGAGGGTGAAGACCACTACGGCAATCGGCAGAAGCTTTGTCATAACGGCAGACGCGGCCATGGAGATGAGCCTAGCCTGGATATGCGCACGCGTTCTTCAGCGGCGCTCGCTACGCTTGTGGTTACGCGTCCCGCCGGTTGCGGCAGGGGCGCGTTCGTTGTGCGGGGGCCGTCGGCTCTGCCGTACGACGTGGATTCGCAGACGAGGAACGGTGAGGACAGTGCCTAGCGGCAGGGTTAAGTGGTACGACGCGGACAAGGGCTTCGGCTTCGTCACCCAGGAGGGTGGAGAGGATGTCTACGTCCGCGCATCTGCTCTGCCCGCGGGGGTGCAGACACTCAAGCCCGGTCAACGCGTCGAGTTCGGCATGGCCGAGGGCCGTCGTGGCCCGCAGGCCCTGTCCGTCAAGCTGATCGACCCGCTGCCCTCGGTCACCGAGGCGCGCCGCCGTCCCGCTGATGAGTTGCACGGCCTGATCGAGGACATGATCAAGCTGCTGGAGAGCACCGTCCAGCCTGACCTGCGCCGCGGGCGCTACCCGGACAAGCGCGTCTCCAAGCGGATTGGCGAAGTCGTCCGCGCTGTTGCCAAGGAGCTTGATCCTTAAGCTGCTTCGGGTGCGGTGCGGGTAGCGGGCTCTCAGAGGGCCGCTGGCTCCGGGATCCCCTCCTTATGACCAAATCCGGTCACGGCGTCGGGGCTGTCCTCGCCAGCGGCCCTCTGAGAGCCCGCGGGTGGTTGCGTTTGTTGGTGCAAAAGCCCCAGCGACTCCGTCGCTAGGTCGCGCCTCGTCTTGTCGCGGCGTTGTGACGTGCGGGTGCTTCGGGGTTGTTGCGGCTTTGGTTGTGTGGGTTTAGTTGATCGCCAGCGTCCAGGTGGCCTGCTTGACGCCCGCTTCGCCGCGCAGCGGCTGGTTTTTGCCGACGTGGCGGACCTGGACGACGAGTAGCTGATCGGTCTTCTCCGGCAGCCGGAGGGTGTAGGCGTGGCGGGCACTGTCGGTGCCAGCCACGAAGTTGCGGGAGGCGACCTCGTACTCCTCGCCCGCGGTGTTGCGGTACCGCAGCGCCACGTTCCAAATGCCATCGGCCACCTCGCCGGGCACCGAGATCTGCAACGGCAGGCCGGGCGGCACCCGCAGCCTGCCGATCGCGCTCTCGTCGGCGGGGCAGGACTCCTCGGCCCGCAGCGCATCGCACAGCTGGGTCGGCCGCAGCGCCACCGTGTGGCCGTCGGAGAAGAACGTGACCTCGGGGTCGGGAAACGAACTCGCACAGCCGGTCAGCAGGACAAGGCCGGTCAGCAGCAACAGCACACGACGCACGGTGGCGAGCCTACGTGCCCGGCATCAGGTGGCGACCCGGACGGGGTGGATCGGCCGGTCCCCGCCGATGCCGGGGATCAGCGAGCCGCCCCGGTGACACAGCATGGTCTGCGCGAGGCCGATCGCGACCAGGGCGGACAGCACGGTGAAGCCGATCCACCAGGTCGGCGGCAGCAGCACCCCGAGCGCACCGCCGAGCACCCAGGTGAGCTGCAAGAACGTCTCGGACCTTCCGAAGGCCGACGCCCTGGACTCCTCGGGCATGTCCCGCTGGATCACCGCGTCCAGGCACACCTTCGCCAGCGCGCTGCCGGTCAGCGCGCACAGCGTGGTGGCGACCACCGCGGGGATGCCCGCCAGCACCGCGGCGAGCACCGAGCCCGCCAGCGCCAGCCCGATGCAACCGAGCACCACCTCGTCCGGCTTGCCGAAGTGCAGCCGCGCACCGATCCCGTTGCCCACCAGGTTGCCGAGCCCCGCCGCCGCGCCGACCGCGCCGAGCAGCAGAAGCTGCCGGTACGGGGAGTGCTCGGTCTCGGACTTGATCACGAACGCGGGGAACAGCGTGAGGAAGCCGGTGAGCACCCGGATGGAACCGTTGCCCCACAGGGCGACCACCAGGTGCCTGCCCATCGGCTGCCGCCGCGGCTTGTGCGGGTGGGCCGACAGCGAGGCGGGCACCTCGCCCTCGGTGACCTCCACCCAGGCCGGGATGCGCAGGCACATCCACACGCCGACCGCGCCAAGCGCCGCCGTGTACCAGAGGGCGCCGGGGGCGCCGAAGAGTTGCGAGAGCCCCGCGGCCAGCGCGCCGAACACGCCGCCCGCGGCCAATCCGAACACCGCCAGCCGGGAGTTGGTCTTCACCAACGTGATCTCCTCGGGCAGCACTCGCGGTGTGACCGCCGCCCTGAGCACCCCGAAGGACTTGGACAGCACCATCGCGCCCAGCGCGGCGGGATAGAGCAGCCAGTCGTCGAAGTGCAGGGCCATCACGATCGCCAGCACCGCCCGGCCCGCGAAGGACACCGCCAACGCGATCCGCCTGCCGCGTTGCAGCCGGTCAAGCAGCGGGCCGATCACCGGGGCGATCACCGCGAACGGCGCCACGGTGATCAGCAGGTACAGCGCGACCTTCGTCTTGCTCTCCGCGGTTGCCGCTGAGAAGAACAGGGTGTTGGCCAGTGCCACCGCGACCGCGGCGTCCACGGCGTAGTTCAGCATCACCGCATACGTCAGCCGGGCCAGGCCGGACCGGCCCGCGCCATCGGCGTGCGCGGCCCGTCGGAACGCCGCGATGCCCTTGCCGGCGAGCTCCTTGCCGCGGTACATCGCGACCCTGGTGACGGTCAGCTTGCGCGGAAGCTGCGGCGAACCGGCCGTTGGCACCTCGTCCCGCGGCTCCTCGCGTGGCGTCGGCGCGGCCGGCTCGGTGTACGGCGCCCGGTGTGGTCGGGTGGGCCGCACGTAGTCGGGGTCGTGCTCCCACGGGTACTCGCGGCGGGTGGGCGGCACATCCTCGCCGATGGGCTCGGACCGGCGGTCCGGCCTTCGACGGCCACCCGCGCCCCAGCCCGGCCGAGCCCGCCGCCGCGGGCCGGGCTCTTCGCCTGTTTCGGGCCGGGTCACGGTTTCAATCCTGCCTCACGCGGCCGGTACCGGGCACCCGCCACGCGCCCGAGGAGGATCACAGTGGCACGAAACGGACCCGGAACACCGTTGGCCAGCGTTTGCCGGTCAGCAGGAACTCGTCGGTGCCGGGAACGGCGGCGATCCCGTTGAGCACCTCGGGGCCGTCCGGTCCGCTCTGCCCGCCGGGCAGCAGGCCCGCGGCGTCGACGACCGCGGTGACCTCGCCGGTGCCGGGGTCGATCCGCATGATCTCGTCGCTGTTCCAGACGTTGGCGAACACCTGTCCGCCAACGCATTCCAGCTCGTTGAGCTGCGTGACCGGCTGCCCGCCGAGCCGGACGGTGACCCCGCCGCGGGCGGCGAAGGTCACCGGGTCGCGGAAGGTCAGCCGGTCGGTGCCGTCGCTCATCACCAGCGTGTCGCCGCGCAGGCACAGGCCCCAGCCCTCACCTTCGTAGGGCACCCGCGCCACCTCGGCGAAGCTCGCGCGATCGTGGCGGATCGCGACATTGTTCCGCCAGGTGAGCTGCCAGATGTGGTCGCCGACGACGGTGATGCCCTCGCCGAAGAATTCCTTCGGCAGCGCCTTCTGCCGCAGCACCCGTCCGGTGCCGGGGTCCACCGCTCGGAGACCGGACTTCTCCAACAGACCGGTGCCTTCGTAGAGCACCCCGTCGGCCAGTTCCAATCCTTGGGTGTAGGCCGTCGGATCGTGCGGTGAGGTGCCCAGCACGGCGACCTTCAACCTGGTCACCCCGGCGTCCTGTCCCGGCGCGTCGGAACAGGCGGCGAGCAGCAACAACACGGGCAACAGGCCTCGCAACACGCGGTCCAGCGTGCCAGATCACCCGGGAGAACCAGCCGTGTGTGGCCAACCCGGCTGCTTGCGGCACAATCTACAGGTGTGACACCAACCCGCAGCCATCCGGATACCGCAGGCCGCGAGCATCAGCCCGAGCCGGTGCTTGCCGCCGCCGTCGAGCTAGCCCGTGAAGCCGCCCAGTCCGATGTGGGCGAGCAGGAGGTTGGCGCGCACGTCGGCGTGATCGCCGAACCCGACTCCGCGGCGACCCACCTGTTCGAGGCGAACAAGCTCGGCTACGCGGGCTGGCGCTGGGCGGTCACCGTCGCCACCGCGGGCGATGGCGAGCCCGTGACGGTCAGCGAGGTCGTGCTGCTGCCCGGCCCGGACGCCCTGGTCGCGCCCGACTGGCTGCCATGGCAGCAGCGGGTCCGCGCCGGTGACCTCGGTGCGGGCGATCTATTGCCCACCCACGCGGACGACCCTCGGCTGGCGCCCGCCTACCTGGACAGCGACGACCCCGAGGTGCAGGCGGTCGTCAAGGAGATCGGCCTCGGTCGGGTCAGGATGTTGTCCCGCGAGGGCAGGCTGGATGCCGCGCACCGCTGGCTGAACAGCGACTTCGGCCCCGCCAGCGATATGGCACGGCAGGCCCCGGCCGCCTGCGGAACCTGCGGCTTCTACCTGCAACTCGGCGGTTCGCTGCGCGCCGCCTTCGGGGTGTGCGCCAACGAGTTGGCCCCGGCCGACGGTCATGTGGTGCACACCGAGTACGGCTGCGGCGCGCATTCCGAGGTCGAGGTCGAATCGGCGCCGCCGGTGCCGGTGGCGGAACTTGTCTATGACGACGGGGTGCTCGACGTGGCGCTCCGGGACGAGGAACCACCGGCCGAGTGAGCCACGACCCGTTCGGCACCGCAGGACTTCGACAGGCGGTGCTGGACGCCTGGCGTGCCTCCCCGACCCGTTTCCGCGAGGACGCCAACACCGAGGAGGACCTCCGCTTCGGTGGCTACCGGGACCGCTGGTTCGTCGAGCTTGCGCAGAACGCCGCCGACGCCGCCGGCCTGACCGGCAGCCCCGGCGTGCTCCGCCTGTCCACATCGGACGGTGAGTTGCGGGCGGCGAACACCGGTGCCGCGCTGGACGCGGCAGGCGTGGCCGCCTTGGCCTCGCTGCGCGCCTCCGCCAAGCGCCACACCGGAACCGTCGGGCAGTTCGGCGTCGGCTTCGCCGCGGTGCTGGCCATCAGCGACGCGCCCCGCATCGTCTCCCGCAACGGCGGGGTGGCCTTCTCCGCCGAGAAGACCCGGCACGAGGCCGCGCGGGTGCCCGAACTCGCCGAGGAACTCGCGCACCGCGAGGGCGGTGTCCCGGTGCTGCGACTGGTCTGGCCCGCCGAGGAGGACGGCCCGCCCGAGGGATTCGACACCGAGGTGCGGCTGCCGCTCGGCGCCGAGGCCACCGCCGCCGACCTGCTGGCCGAATGCTCCGCCGAGGCCGCCGACCTGCTGCTGGCCCTGCCCTGGCTGGGCCGCATCGAACTGCCGGACGCCGTGTGGTGGCGTGAGGATCTCGGCGGCGACGAGGTGATGCTGCACGGACCGGAGGGCGCCACCCGCTGGCTGGTGCTACGCCGCTCCGGGCACCTGGCGGACGAGGTGCTCACGGGTCTCGGTGCCGAGGCCCGCAAGCGCGCCGAGTGGACCGTCTGCTGGGCGGTCGCCGTGGACACCGACGGCAGGCCGCGGCCCGCCGGGGACGAGGTGCTGCACGCGCCGACACCCACCGATGAGCGGTTGTCGCTGCCCGCCAGGCTGCTGGCGGGCATCCCGATGGAGCCCTCCCGCCGCCGGGTGCTGCCCGGCCCGGCCGCCGACGCCGTGCTGCTGGCCGCGGCGGCGGGCTATCCGGAACTGCTGTCCCGGCTGCCCGCCGCGCACCGCACCGCGCTGGTGCCGCTGCCGGACTTCCCGCGGTCCGAAGTAGACGGAACACTGCGAGAGGCGGTGCTCGGCGCGCTGCGCACCGTCTCGTGGCTGACCGGTGTGGACGGCGAACCGCTGCGGCCCGCGCAGGCCAGTGTGCTGGACACCTACGCGCCCGAGCTGGTCCAGCTGCTCAACGACGTCGTGACCGGCTTGCTGCCCGCCGAGCTGTCCGGACCGGAGCACGCCAAGGCGCTCGCCGCGCTTGAGGTGCCGCGGCTGCGGCTGGCGCGGGTGCTGGAGCTGCTGGCCGGGGTGAACCGCCCGCCCGCGTGGTGGCACGGCCTGTACGAGGCGTTGCTTCCGCTGGTGGAGGCCGATCCGGAGGCCGCCGACGACTTGGGCGCGCTGCCGGTACCGCTGATCGACGGCCGGTCGGTGGTGGGTCCACGCGGGGTGCTGCTGCCCGACCGCGGCTCACCGCTGGTCGACGGGCTGTCCGATGTGGACGTCGTGGGCCTGCGGATCGCGCATCCGGACGCCGTGCACCCGCTGCTTCGGCGGGCGGGCGCGGTCGACGCCGAGGCCGCCGACATCCTTGACTCCGACGCCCTGCGCGCCGCCGTGGAACGCAGCGCGGAGGACGCGGAATCCGGAGTGGACACCGAGCCGCTCGCCGATCTGGTGCTGCGGTTGGTCGGAGAGATCGCACCGGCACCGGGGGAGCGGCCCTGGCTCGGCGCGCTGTGCCTGGCCGATGAGCACGGCGATCCTGCCCGCGCCGACGAGCTGATGCTGCCCGACTCGCCGCTGCGCGACCTGCTCGACGACGACGCGCCGATCGGCGTGCTGCACGAGCGCTACACCGTGAACCGGCCGCGCCGCACGCTGGTCGACGTCGGCGTGCTGGACGGGTTCGTGGTGATCACCGACGAGGAACCCACCGCACCCGAGCACGAACTGGACGCCGAAGAGGACTGGTGGCAGGAGGCCACCGACCCGGCCACCGGCACCCCACCGACGCGGGTGGTCGCCGTGCGGGACCTGGAGCTGATCGCGGAGAAGGCCTGGCCCGCCGCACTGCGTGTGCTCACCGGCACCCCGGAGACGCTGAGCGCCATCCGCGAGCCCGGCGGCTACACCGGCTGGTGGCTGGCCCGCCACGCCCTGCTGGCCGGACAACCGCCGCGGCATTGGCGGCTGCCCGCCGCCACCGAACTCGCGGGCCTGTACGACCCGCTGCCCGACGTCGGGCTGCCCGACTACGCGCCCGCGGCCATCGGGGTGCGTTCCGCGCTGGAGATCGCGGGCACCGACGATGCCGCCGAGGTACTGTCCCGGCTGGCCGACCCGGCCCGCGACATTCCACTGTGGACGACGCTGCACGCCTACCGGGCGCTGGCCGCCGCGGAGCAGGCAGGCCGCCTCACGCTGTCCGATCTGGACCTGCCCGCGCTCGTGCGCACCCTGGACGGAACGCTCGCCGAGGCCGAGGACGCGATGGTTCTGGACGGCCCGTGGCTGCTCGGCGTCTGCGACCCCGACCGCCTGGTCGGCACCGGCGCCTTCGACCCCGAGGACCTGCGCGGCCTCGCCGATCTGCTCGAACTCCCGCTTGCCTCCGAGGACCTGGTCGCCACCATCGCCGCGGGCGGCGAATGGACATCCTGGGCCGAGGTCGAGGGCGTCCCCGAGGCCTGCGCCCTGCTCGACCTCACCCCGCCAGAGGAGCAGTTTCAGCTCCACCGCGAACTGAGCATCGAGGTGGACGGCGAGTCGCAACGCGTGTCCTGGTGGCAGGACGAGCACCTGCACGTCCAGAACAGCCTGCCCAGCCTGGCCCGCGCCCTGGCCTGGGCCCTGGACCGCTGGGAGGACCGCCACTTCCTGGCCGACCTCATCGCCGACCCCTCCGCCCCCACCCTCCTCGGCTGACCAGACTTCGACTTGGTGTCCAAGTCTGTTCGATGACGCCGTTTTACCGGACTTAGGACACCAAGTCCGGTCCGTGACCTGGGTGGGGGTGTCAGAGACCGCGTTGGGCGCTGCGGTTGCCGCGGCGGTTGGCGCGGCGCTGGGCCCAGATCACGGCCAGGCCGAGGAAGCCGAGCAGGAAGCCCGCGAGGCAGACCCACAGCCACACCGTCGGCGGGGCGTGGAAGGCGAAGCGGTTCACGGCGAGCACGATCAGCCCCGCCAGCCAGAGCGCCTGCCCGGCCACGACCGCCGGTACGGGGTCGGCGAGGCGGCGCGGCAGCGGCGGAGGTTGGCGGAGTTCGGTGTCGGGTTGGGTCTGCTCGCCCATGTCAGGCAGGCTACTCCCGCCAGACCCTCCGAGAATCGGGGAGCACCGGATGACCAACGTCGTCGACCGCTACTTCAAGATCAGCGAGCGCGGCTCGTCGGTGAGCCGCGAGGTCCGCGGCGGCGTGGTCACGTTCGTGACGATGGCCTACATCGTGGTGCTCAACCCGCTGATCATCGGCAGCTTCGCCGCTGACGACGCGGGCGCCAAACGCGACCTGTTCGGCAACATCCTCCCGGTCTCCCAGGTCGCCGCGGTCACCGCGCTGGTCGCGGGCGCGATGACCATCCTGTTCGGACTCGTCGTCAACTACCCCTTCGCCATCGCCACCGGGCTGGGCATCAACAGCCTGCTGGCGGTGGCCATCGCACCGCAGATGACCTGGCCGGAGGCCATGGGCCTGGTGCTGGTCAACGGCCTGATCGTGTTGCTGCTGGTAATCACCGGGTTCCGCACCGCGGTGTTCAACTCCGTGCCGCAGCAGCTCAAGTCCGCCATCGCGGTGGGCATCGGCCTGTTCATCACGCTGATCGGCCTGGTCGACGCGGGCTTCGTGCGCAGGCTGCCGGACGCGGCCAAGACCACGGTGCCGGTGGGCCTCGGCATCGACGGCGCCATCGCCTCCTGGCCGACGGCCGTGTTCGCCATCGGGCTGATCATCACCGCGGTGCTGGTCGCGCGGCGGGTGCGCGGCGCGATCCTCATCGGCGTGATCAGCGCGACGGTGCTGGCCATCGTGGTCGAGGCGCTGGTCAAGGCGGGGCCGTCCAAGGGGACCAATCCACGGGGCTGGAACCTCGGCTACCCGGCACTGCCGGAGCAGATCTTGAGCCTGCCCGACCTGTCCCTGCTGGGTGACGTCTCCTTCGGCGCGTGGCTGCGGCTGCCCGCCCTCACCGTCGCGTTGCTGCTGTTCACGCTGGTGCTCACCGACTTCTTCGACACCATGGGCACCATCACCGGCCTTGGCAAGGAGGCCGGGCTGACCAGGCCGGACGGCACCCTGCCCAACGCGGGCAAGGCTCTGTTCGTCGACGGCCTCGGCGCCGTCGCGGGCGGCGCGGCCTCCAGTAGCTCCAACACCGTCTACGTGGAGTCGGCGTCCGGGATCGCCGAAGGGGCCCGCACCGGGCTGGCGAACGTGGTCACCGGCCTGCTGTTCCTGGCCGCGGTCTTCCTCACCCCGCTCTACCAGGTCGTTCCGGTCGAGGCGGCGGCTCCCGCGCTGGTCGTGGTCGGCGCGTTGATGGTGGTCCAGGTCCGCGAGATCGACTTCGCCGACTTCACCATCGGGCTGCCCGCGTTCCTGACCATCGTGGTGATGCCGTTCACCTACTCCATCGCCAACGGCATCGGCGCGGGCTTCGTCAGCTACGTGCTGTTGCAGGCCGCCACCGGGCGGGCCCGGCGGGTGCATCCGCTGATGTGGATCGTGGCCGCGGCCTTCCTGGTGTACTTCGCCATGGCCCCGCTGCGGGCGCTGCTCGGCTGAACCAATCCCGCACTTGACGGTCGACTCACCGCCGATAGTTTGGTATGCTAACGATGTGGCGGACAATGACGGTCGGCAGTCTCTTGCGGGCGAGCTTCGGCTCGCCTTGGTCCGGCTCACCCGCAGGCTGCGGGCCCAGCGTGTAGACCGCAGCGTCACACTCACCCAGCTGTCCGCGCTGAGCTGCCTGAGCCTGCACGGCTCGCTCACCCCGGGCGAACTGGCCGCCAAGGAAGGCGTCCAGCCGCCCTCGATGACCCGGGTGATCGCCGCGCTGGAGGAGAGCGGTCTCGTCCTGCGCCGTCCGCACCCCACCGACGGCAGGCAGGCCATCGTCGAGATCAGCGAGACGGGCCGCGCCTACATCGCCGACGAGGTCACCGCCCGCGAGCGGTGGCTCGACGCTCAACTGGCCGAACTCGACGACGAGGAGCGGGAGGTGCTCGCCAAGGCCGCCCGGATCCTCAGCCGGATGGCAGGAGCCTGATCACGAAGCAAAGGGGGACGCACTAGGTGCCGGCACTGGTCGGAAACCAATCAGAGGGAGATCCACAGAAAACGCCAGCAGGCCCGCGGACCGCGTCGGACGCCGACAGCGGTCGGAAGCAGGGCGCGGGCGGTGCCCACCAGGACCGCCTCCAGCAGAACTCGACCGGACCGTCCGAGACCACCCGCGAACGTGGGCGCATGTTTGCCTCACTGCGGGTCCGCAACTACCGGCTCTACGCCAGTGGGCAGATCGTCTCCCTGCTCGGCACCTGGATGCAGCGCATCGCCCAGGACTGGCTCGTCTTCAAACTCTCCGGCGACTCGCCCGTCGCGCTCGGCATCGCGGCGGCGCTGCAGTTCACCCCGATCCTCCTGCTCACCCTCTGGGGCGGCGTGCTCGCCGACCGGGTGGACAAGCGTCGCATGCTGATCATCCTGCAAACCGGCATGGCGGGCTGTGCCCTGGTGCTCGGCATGCTCGACATCACCGGCACCGTGCAGCTGTGGCACGTCTACGCGCTCTGCCTGATCATGGGCTGCTTCGCCGCGCTGGACGTCCCGGTGCGCCAGTCCTTCGCCGCCGAAATGGTCGGCCCCGACCACCTCGCGAACGCGGTGGCGCTCAACGCGATGACCTTCAACACCGCGCGCATCGTGGGTCCCTCGCTGGCGGGCGTGATGATCACCTGGACCGGCACCGGCTGGATCTTCCTGATCAACGTGCTCAGCTACGCGGCCATAACCTACGGCCTGTTCCGGATGAACGTGGGCGAACTGCACCGTTCGCCGGTCACCTCCGCCCGGCGCGGCCAACTCGCCGAAGGGCTGCGGTATGTGTGGGGCAGGCCCGACCTGGTGCTGGTGCTCGCCCTGATGTTCTGCGTCAGCACCTTCGGGCTGAACTTCTACGTCACCCTCGCGGTGATGACCAGGACCGTCTACGGCCTCGGCGCGGACGTCTACGGCTGGCTCGCCGCGGTGCTCGCGGTCGGCACGCTGGCGGGCGCGGCGATCGCTGCCCGACGCAGGCCGGGCACCCAGCCGACGGCGATGCTGCTGTTCGCCTCGGCGCTCGGCTTCGCGGTGCTGGAGATCCTGGCAGGGTTCGCCCCCACCCCGTACCTGCTGGCGCTGGCGCTGATCCCGACCGGCATGGCCACCGCGTTGTTCACCACGGCCGCCAACAGCTTCACTCAGCTCAGCGTCGAACCGCGGTTGCGCGGCCGCGTGATGGGTATCTACATGCTGTTGTTCCTCGGCGGCACCCCGCTGGGCGCTCCCGCGCTCGGCTGGCTCGGCGAACATGTCGACGGCCGAGCCCCGGTGGTGGTCGGCGGCGCGATCACCTTGGTCGCCGCGCTGGTCTGCGGGGCGTTGATGCTGCTCAGAGCCCGCCGACAGGCCATTGTGGAACAACCACTTGCGCAGCCTGATGAAGTTAGGCTAACCTAAATCTCGTCCGCTTCGTGGTGGGAGCGGCAGTCAGTTCGGGAACAGATGAGGCCCCGCACTCCATGGGTGCGGGGCCTCATCGCGTCCAGAATACCTGTGAAAAACCCGTGAGTGGCAACCGAGGTCGCCACTCACGGGTCTTCAGCCGGCAGCTTCGCCTGTCGGAGCATCCACCGCCGGGGCTTGGGGATCAGGCCGTCGGCTTGATCGGGCTCTCGCTCGCAACGGCCGCGGTGAAGCGGCGGGTCACGTCGGCCCAGTTGACCAGCGACCAGAGTTTCTGGACGTAATCCGGGCGCACGTTGCGGTACTGGAGGTAGTACGCGTGCTCCCAGGCGTCGAAGACCAGCAGCGGAGTGGTGCTCATGCCCACGTTGCCGTGGTGGTCGTAGACCTGCTCGACGATCAGCCTGCGGCCGTAGGGCTCCCAGGCCAGCACGCCCCAGCCGGAGCCCTGGACGGTCGCGGTCGCGGTGGACAGCTGCTTGGCGAAGTTGTCGAAGGCGCCGAAGTGCTCGTCGATGGCCGCCGCCAGCTCACCGTCCGGGCGGTCGCCGCCCTCCGGGCTGAGGTTGTTCCAGAAGATCGAGTGCAGGACGTGGCCGGAGAGGTTGAAGGCGAAGGTCTTCTCCAGGCCGACCAGCCCGCCGAACTCCTGCCTGTCGCGGGACTCCGCGAGCCGCTCCAGGGTGTCGTTGGCGCCCTTGACGTAGGCGGCGTGGTGCTTGCTGTGGTGCAACTCAAGGATCTCGCCGGTGATCGCGGGCTCAAGCGCCGCGTAGTCGTAGGGCAGATCGGGGAGCTGGTAGTTCGACATTCCGCCTCCCGTGCAGAAGCGATGGTGGTGGTGTGGAGCCGTCAGTCCTTGTTGACACTATCTTGCTATTGCATATGTCTTGCAACACGGCGGCGTGACCCAGATCATGATCGTGACTACCTACTGCAACGCACTGGCAACAACCCGGTTCGCGGCTTGGCCCGCGGGCACCGGATGCCGCACGATGCAGGCACTACCCGCGTTCCGGCAGGGAAAGTCCGGTCGAAGTCCGGCGCTGACCCGCAACGGTGGGCCGCTCTCTCGGCGGCAAGCCCGATCGCCTGCCGTGAACGCGAGCGGCTCCACGGCATCCGGGTCTCGGATGCCACCGTCGAGGTCTGCGGATCGGAGCCCGGTCCGCCTTCCGGCGTCCGGGCGAGGAACTCGGACCGCTCTCCGGGAAGGCATTTCATGCGTATTTCCAGGCTGATCGCCCTGGCCGCGGCCGCACTCGCGGTGACAGCGGGATGTTCGGCACCTCAGCAGAACCAGTCGCCGCAGGCAGGCAGTCGGGTGGAGGTCACCAACTGCGGCCGCACCCAGGTCTTCGACTCGGTGCCCAAGCGCGTGCTGGTCATCCACCAGCACGCCACCGAGATCCTGGTCGCGCTGGGACTGACCGACCGCATCGTGGGCACCGCGTTCCCCGATGACAACAAGGCACCCGACCGGATCGCGGCGGACTACGCCAAGCTCAAGTTGATCGCCGAGAAGCAGCCCTCCACCGAGCAGATCCTGGCCGCCGAACCGGACCTGGTGGTCGGCGGCTACGCGAGCGCCTTCGCCGACAAGGAGGGCACCAGCCGCCAGACGCTGGAGGAGAAGGGCGTCCGCACCCTGCTGCTGTCGGAAAGCTGCTCGCCCGGTGCGGGCACCCTCGATCACCTGACCACCGACCTCGAGATGTTCGGCAAGGTCTTCGGTGTCGGGGACCGGGCCAAGCGGCTTTCCGAGGAGATCACCGGCAAGATCGCCGAGGTGGCGGCCAAGCTCGCGGGCGTGCAGCCGGTGCCGGTGTTCGTCTACGACAGCGGAACCCAGGCCGCGTTCACCATCGGCCGCCGCGGGCTCGCCACCGTGCTGCTGACCAAGGCGGGCGGCCGCAACCTCTTCGACGACGTGGACAAGGAGTTCGGCGACGCAAGCTGGGAGCAGGTCGCCCAGCGCGGCCCCGAGGCCGTGGTGATCGTGGACTACCTGGCCACCGAGAACGTCGACGCCAAGCGTGCCTTCCTGGAGTCGCACCCGCTCGCCGGCGGCACCCCCGGTGTGCGGAACAAGCGCTATCTGACCGTCAACCTGGTCGACATCATCGAGGGCGTCCGGATCGGCGACACCGTGGAGAAGCTGGCCCGCGGCCTGCACCCGCAGGCCTTCCGGTGACTGCGGCCGTGTCCGGAAGGGCAGGCGCCCGCCGCCTGCCCTTCGGGCTGCTGCTGATCGTGCTCGCGGTGGCGCTGGTCCTGCTGTGCGCCATCGCCCTGTCGGTCGGCTCGGTGACCCTGCCGCTGGGCGATGTGTGGGGGATCGTGCTGCACAAGCTGTTCCCCGGTGCCGTCGAATCCTGGTGGTCGCCGGTGCGGGCCTCGATCATCTGGGACTCCCGACTGCCCAGGGTGCTGCTCGGCGCCGTGGTCGGCGCGGCGCTGGCCACCGCGGGCGCCATCGCGCAGATCGCCACCCGCAACCCGATGGCCGACCCGTACCTGCTGGGCGTCTCCTCCGGCGCGGGCCTGGTCGTGGTGCTGATGGTGGTCAGCGGTGTCGGCTTCTTCGGTCCGCTCACCCAGCCGCTGGGCGCGTTCCTCGGCGGTTTCGCCGCGCTGCTGATCGCGTTGCTGATCAGCGGCCGGGCCGGTTCGGTGACGGTACTGGTGCTCGGCGGCCTCGCCGTCGCCGAGACCTTCAGCGCCCTCACCTCGCTGGTGATCTTCACCAGGGCGAAGACGCAGCAGGTCGAGCAGGTGCTGTTCTGGCTGGCGGGCGGCCTCGGCGACGCCCGCTGGGGCAGCCTCGGCCTGCCTTCGCTGATGCTGCTGCTGGTGGTCGCGGCGGGCATGGCCGCGGCCCGCTGGATCAACGTCCTGTACGCGGGCGACGACGGGGCGGCGGCACTGGGCGTCAACGCGGGTGTGCTGCGCATCCTGCTGCTGGCCGGGGTCTCGCTCGCCGCGGGCGCCTCGGTCGCGGTGGCGGGCGGCATCGGCTTCGTCGGGCTGCTGGTGCCGCATGCCGCCGGATTCCTCGTCGGGGCGGACACCCGCAGGCTGCTCGCGGTGTCCGCGCTGCTCGGTGCCGGTTTCCTGGTGACAGCGGACCTCGCGGGCCGGGTGTTGGGCGGCAGCGAGGACATCCCGGTCGGCGTGATCACCGCGGTGTTGGGCGGACCGGTGTTCCTGATCGCACTCGCCCGCTACCGCAGGAGGTTCCGATGACCGGCCGGGTGATCCCGATCGACCGTTCCAGTCCCCTGCCGCCGGATGTGCCGATGGGCGTGGCCGCCAAGGACGTCCGGATCGCGTTGGGCGGCAGGCCCATCCTGCACGGCACCGACCTGGCCGTGCGTCCCGGCGAGGTGTTCGCGCTGGTCGGCCCGAACGGCAGCGGCAAGAGCACCCTGCTGCGCACCCTGTACCGGGCGCTGACCCCGGACGGCGGGGTGATCGAGGTGTGCGGCCGCGGCACCACCACCCTGCGCCGCGCCGAGCACGCCCGCCTGCTGGCCGCGAGCACCCAGGAGCCGGAGCACGTCGCCGCGCTGACCGTGCGCGAGGTGGTCGAACAGGGCCGCACCTGCCATCGCGGCTGGCTCTCGCCGCTGGACGCCGAGGACGCCGACGCGGTGGCGGCGGCGCTCACGGCCACCGAGTTGACCGCGCTGGCCGATCGGGACGTCCGTTCCTTGTCCGGCGGCGAACGCCAGCGGGTGTCCATCGCCAGGGCGCTGTCCCAGCGGCCGAAGGTGCTGGTGCTGGACGAGCCGACCAACCACCTGGACCTGCGGCACCAACTGGCGCTGCTGAACCTGCTGCGCACCCTCGCCGCCGACGGCCTCGCGGTGCTGCTCACCCTGCACGACCTGCGGCTGGCCGTGGAGTACTGCGACCGGCTCGCGGTGCTGGACGACGGCAGGATCGCCGTGGTCGGCGCCCCGGGCCGGGTGCTCACGCCCGCCCTGCTCGCCGAGGTTTTCGGCATCGCGGCCGAGGTCACCACCGGCACCGCCCGCCCCACCCTCCAACTGCACGGCTTGTCCCTCAACCGGTTGGAAAAGCGCTGATCACGGGCGTTTCAGGACGCGCGGTCCCGCCCGGGCATGTTCCCCTCGGAGGCGGACCTTCACCCACTGCGGAGGGGAACCGCACATGCCCGCCCGGCTCCGACTGCGCGCGATGCTGGCCGTCGCGGCGATCGGCCTCGCCTCGCTGGTGTTCCCACCGGCCGTCGCGCAGCAGCCCGAGCCGCGCACCACCGACCAGGTGCTAGGCGCGGCGGGCTGGCTCGGACGGCAGTTGGGCGCGAAGGGCCACCTGACCTACGCCTTCGAAGGGCAGGAGTACCCCGACGAGGCAGGCACCGCCGAGGCGGTACTCGCACTGACCGCTGCCGGGGTGGGATCGGGCGAGGCGCGCCGCGCCACCGACTGGCTGGCGTCCAGGGTCACCGGGTCCACCGGCCCGCCAGGGAGCACCCGCAACCCCGAATACACCGCCCGCTACCTGCTCGTCGCCCTGGCCCAGGGCCGTGACCCAAAGGCCTTCGGCGGACACGACCTCGTGGCCGACCTGCTCGCCGTCCAGCAGCCCAACGGCCGGTTCGGCGCCAAGGACACCGCGGGCTCCGGCAGCATCGCGGGCACCCGCACCCAGGCCACCGCGATCGTCGCACTGCACCGCTACGGCAACGGCACGCTGAACAAGGCCGCGGTGGACTACCTGCTCTCCAACCAGTGCTTCTCCGGTGGCTTCCCGGCCCGGTTCCTCGCCGACGAGCCCACCGCCTGCGGCGCATGGACCACGGTGCCGCCGGTGGTGGTCGAGGCGCTCGCGGTCACCGGCAACACCGAGCCGATGCGCCGCGCCGTGCGGTGGATCGAGATCTACGCCGCGGGCACCTTCCGGGTGAACTCCGGCGACCTCGGGGGATTCGTGCTCAGCTTCGCCCAGGGCGGCAGGCCCCAGTCCGCGACCCACACCAGCAGACGCCTGCTGACCAGGCAGTACGACTGCCGCGCAGGCGAGGAACTGCGGGGCGCGCTGGGCTACCGCACGCCCGCGGACACCCCGCTGCCCGCGGTCGTGGCCGAGGCCGTGCTCGGCGCCCGCAAGATCCCGCTGCACCAGCTGAACTCCGCGGGCGCCAAACCCGAACTGCCGGTGCTGGTGTGCCCGGAGGTCGCCGCGCCGACTAGTAGCCGGTAGCGCCGTCGATCCGCTCCCGCAGGAGATCGGCGTGCCCGTTGTGCCGGGCGTACTCGGCGATCATGTGCACCAGGATCCTGCGCAGCGACACCGGCTCCCCGGTCAGCTTGCGCACCCCGGTCTCCGCCAGCCCCGCCACCCGCACGATCTCCCGTGACCGCTCGCACTCCGCCCGCCACAGCGCGAAGGCTTCCGCCGGGTCACCGTCCAACCGCTCGAAGTCCTGGTCGGGATCGTCGTCGGAGTAGTACAGCAGCTGCAGGTCCTCCTGGGCGAACTGGACCCGGAACCACCACCGCTCCACCCCGGTCAGGTGCCGCAGCAGCCCGTGCAGGCTCAGCCCCGACGGAGGGATGGCCTTCTCCGCAAGCTGCGCGGCCGACAGCCCCGCACACTTCAACTCGAAGGTGGCGCGGTGGTAGTCCAGGAACGAGGTCAGGATCTCCCGCTCGTCCCCGATCTGCGGCGGCACCACCCGCACCTCGTCGGCCATGGCCTGCGAGTAGTTCTGCTCCGGCACCTCTGTCATGCCCCACCCTGACACCCGCTGCCGACATTCCCCGACCGGCCCACGGGTTGTGGCGCCCTGAACCCGAGACATGATCGGGTCAAGGCGCCACACCCGTGGTCAGCCGACCGGCCAGGTGTGGGCCGGTTCGTTGGTCTGGCTGAGCTCGATATAGCTGCGCAGCATGCCGTGCAGCGCCGTCATCCGCGACGCGCCCCGACTCTCCAGCATGGCCACGGTCTCCCGCTGCCACACCGAGCCCGTTCGGCGGGTCACACAGCGCTGCTCGATCACGTCCAGATACCGCTCCCGCGCGGTGTCGGAGACCCCGAGCATCCGCAGCCCCTCGTGGGCCATCGGCAGCAGCCGCCGCAGCACCAGCTCATCCGGCGGCACCCAACCCACACCCGGCCAGTACAGCTGGGCATCGAGTCCCTTGCGCGCCCCGGCGAAAAAGTTCTCCTCGGCGGCCTGGAACGACATCTGTGTCCACAGCGGACGGTCATGTTCGGTCAGCGCCCGCTGCGCACCGTAGAAGAACGCCGCATTGGCCAGCATGTCGATCACCGTGGGCCCCGAGGGCAGGACCCGGTTCTCGACCCGCAGGTGCGGCACCCCGTCGTTGACGTCGTACACCGGCCGGTTCCACCGCCACACCGTCCCGTTGTGCAGCCTCAGTTCCGAGAGGTTCGGGGCCGCACCCTCCTCCAGGGCCTCCAGGGGGTCTTCCTCGGAGACCTCCGGCAGCAGGGCCGGGAAGTAGCGAACGTTTTCCTCGAAGAGATCGAAGATCGAGGTGATCCAGCGCTCGCCGAACCACACCCGTGGCCGCACACCCTGGTTGCGCAGTTCCTCCGAGCGGGTGTCGGTGGCCTGCTCGAACATCGGGATGCGGGTCTCGTGCCAGAGCGCCTTGCCCAGCGCGAACGGGCTGTTGCCCGCGAGCGCCACCTGGATGCCCGCCAAGCTCTGCGCCGCGTTCCAGTGCGCGGCGAAGTCATCCGGGTTGACCTGCAGGTGCAGCTGTACCGAGGTGCAGGAGGACTCGGGCAGTATCGAGTCGATGGTGCGCTTGAGCCTTTCCGGGCTGCGGCCCCGCAGCGGCACCCCCTCCATGTTGATCTCCATGTGCTCGCCGCGGGCGGCGAGGATCTCCTCGTTGAGCAGCGCGTACCGCGGGTTCACCGAAAGCCAGTGTCGCTCGAAGTGCTCCGACCGCAGCGTCGGCAACGAGCCGATCATGACGAGCGTGGTGCCCGCGTCCTGCGCCTTGACGTTGGCCGCGGTGAGTGAGGAGCAAAGCTCGCGTTCCAGGTCCAGTGCCTCGTCGCCCGCCAGTGGCCGCGGCGCGACGTTGATCTCGATGTTGTGCTGGCCAAGCTCGGTCGTGTACGCAGGGTCGTTGATCTTCTCCAGCACGACGGTGTTCGCCATTGCCGGTTCATAGCGCTCATCGACAAGGTTCAGCTCGATCTCCAGCCCCATCTGTTGTCTGGGAAAGGAGAAGCTGTTCTCTGCGAGCATTCTCGCCAATGCGTCGAGGCAGCGTTTCACCTTGTTTCGGTGACGCTGGTAGTCCTCGCTCAAGAACTTCCGGTTGGTCAGGTCCTTTCCCATGCCGCCTCCAGGAAAATGGTCGGCCGGGCTCGCGAGCGGCGTAACGGAGGCCAACCGTTACACAGCAATAGCCGCCGTGCTAGCGGCCAAAACGGTGCTGTGCGTCACCATCCGGTGACCCTGGGCGAGAAGATGCTGGTGACAGCGGTCGAGTGAGATTCTCCGCACCGATCCAGTGCGTCTCAGATGATGGGAATGGGAGACTTCTCCGGTGGCGGTGATGATCGAGGTAAATGATTCCGCCGACGGGCGCCTGAATGACTTCCGCGACCTTGCGACAGCCGATCGAAGGCCCGATCGTCCGGGTGGCCGAGGATTGGTCATCGCAGAGGGAGTCATCGTCGTGGAGCGGCTGCTCGCGTCGCCTTACCCCGTTCGCGCACTGCTCGGCGTGCGCAGGCGGATCGAGGATCTCGCCGACCGTCTCGCCGCACTCGACGTGCCCGCCTACATCGCCTCCGCCGAGGTGATGGCCGAGGTCGTCGGCTTCCACCTCAACCGCGGCGTGCTCGCCACCGCCGACCGCGCACCCCGCCTCCCCCTCGTCGAACTTGCCGCCACGGCCCGCAGCCTGGCGGTCCTGGAGGGCGTGGGTGATCACGAGAACCTGGGCTCGCTGTTCCGCAACGCGGCCGCCCTGGGCGTCGACGGCATCGTGATCGGACCCGGCTGCTCGGACCCGCTGTACCGGCGCAGCGTGCGGGTCTCGATGGGCCACGTGCTCCGCGTGCCGCACACGACGATCAGCGACCTGCCCGCGGGCCTGGACGAGTTGCGCCGCCACGGATTCCACATCGCCGCACTCACCCCCGCCCCCGAGGCCATCCCACTGCGCAAGGCAGACCTCGGCGGTCGCAAGGTCGCCCTGCTGCTGGGCTCCGAGGGCCACGGCCTGACCGACCAAGCCCTCTCCGCTGCGGACGCCAAGGTCCGCATCCCCATGGCGGGCGGGGTGGATTCCCTGAACGTCGCGACCGCAGCGGCCATCGCCTTCCACGCCACCGTCGAGGGTGAGTAAGTTCAGCTCCGCGTTTGTTGACTATTGAATGACCGTCTGGCAGAGGAGCTGGAGTGGAACTGCACGCGCGTGACGGGCGCGCGGTCCTCGTCGGCCGCGACGTTGGCGGCGAGCAGGACCTGGGCTCCGAGTCGACTCCCGCCGTGCCCGCGGAACTGAGCAGGGCATTGGGCGAGTGGGCCAAGGTCGCCGATGCCCTCCTGCGCGGCAGCGCCGACGTCGAGGACAGCGAGGCCGCCCACGACCTGGTGTCCCAGCGCGGCAGGCAACTGGCCCGCCGACTCGCCGAGTCCCTCCAGTCCCCACTCGGCTACGCGGACCCCATCGCGGGCGGCGTAGAGCTGATCGACCCGAGCACCGGCCCCCGCCGCTCCCGCCGAGTCCCCACCGAGCCCACCCCCTGGGCCACCGGCCTCACCGTCGCAGGCCTCGTCGCGATCATCCTCATGCTGATCGTCATCCAACTCTCCCACGGCCTCTCCCACGCAAGCCCCTGGCTGGCCCTGGTCGCCAACCTCCTCATCGCAGGCGGCCTGGCCCCCTCGATCTGGCTGTCCCGCACCACCCCCACCTGGCGCTGGATCTCCCTCGGCGTCGCCGTCGGCATCACCCTCGCCTGGCTGACCCTGTTGATCACCGCAGCGGGCGAATAACCACCGGCCGCGACACCGTTCGGCTGCGGTTGCGGCATCACGCCGAAGGTCGGGATCGGCCTTACCTCGGTTAGACCAGGGAATCCCGCCAGGCTTGGTGGAGGGCGGCGAAGCGGCCGTTCTGGCCGATCAGGTTGGCCGGGGTGTCGTCCTCCACGATGCGGCCGCGGTCCACGACCAGTACGCGGTCGGCCAGCAGCACCGTGGACAGGCGGTGCGCGATGATCACCGCGGTGCGCTGCGCCAGGATGGTCTCCATCGCCGCCTGGACGGCCCTCTCGGTTGGCAGGTCCAGGCTGGCGGTGGCCTCGTCCAGGATCAGCACCGCGGGGTCGGCCAGCAGCGCCCTGGCGAAGGCGATCAGCTGGCGCTGGCCCGCCGACAGCCTGCCGCCGCGTTTGCGCACATCGGTGTCGTAGCCGTCGGGCAGGGCG
Organism: Actinorectispora metalli; assembly: GCF_056323685.1. Lineage (NCBI taxonomy): Bacteria > Bacillati > Actinomycetota > Actinomycetes > Pseudonocardiales > Pseudonocardiaceae > Actinorectispora > Actinorectispora metalli. Next base: position 1,680,530 of record NZ_JBREYE010000001.1, on the reverse strand, counting down.
CGGATGAACCCGTCCGCCCCGACCGCGGTGGCCACCGCCTCGATCTCGGCGCGGTCGGCGGTGGGTTTGCCCAGTGCGATGTTGTCCGCGACGGTGCCCGCGAACATGAACGACTCCTGGGTCACCATGGTGACCGCTCGGCGCAGGTCGGTGTCGGACACCTCGCGCAGGTCCACCGAGTCCACAGTGACGTGGCCCTCGGTGGGGTCGTAGAAGCGGGCGATCAGCTTGGCGATGGTGGACTTGCCCGCGCCGGTCTCGCCCACGATCGCCACCGTGGTGCCCGCCGGGAGGTGCAGGTCCAGTGTGGACAGCACGACGGGGGTGTCCGGGCCGTAGCGGAACTCCACGCCGGAGAAGCGCAGGTCGCCGCGCGGCTGGGGCAGCGGGGCGGGCTTCGCGGGTTCGGCCACCGCGGGCTCCTCGGCCAGCACGCCGGAGATCTTCTCCAGCGCCGCCGAGGCTGCGGCGTAGGCGTTGACCAACCGGCCCAACTCGTCCAGCGGCTCGAAGAACCGGTTCAGGTACAGCATGAACGCCGCCAGGACACCGAGCGTCAGATCGTCCTCGATCACCCGGTAGGCGCCGAAGACCAGCACCAGCGTGATGGTGATGTTGCCGGTCAGGCCGATCACACCGGAGAAGTGCGTGAGGGTGACGTTGCTGCGCAGTTCGGCCTGCCTGCTGGACTCGCTCAGGCGCCGCATCAGGCTGGAGTTGATCGGCTCGCGGCGGTACGCCTGCACGGCGCGGATGCCGTTCATGCTCTCCACGAAGTGCGTGATCACCCTCGCCGAGCGGGTGCTGGTCTGCCGGTGGTCGGTCTTGGACCGCCGCCGGTACCAGCGGGAGATCAGCATCAGCGGCACCAGGCCCGCCAGCATCACCATGCTGAGCGGCAGGTCCAGCCACATCAGCATCACGGTGATCGTCACCACCGACAGCAGCGCGGCGATCAGCCCGTCCAGGCCGTCCTCGATCAGCGTGTACAGCCGGTCAAGGTCGCTGGTCAGGCGCGTGATCATCCGACCGGAGGTGTAGGACTCGTGAAAGGACAGCGACAGCCGCGTGACCTTGTCGTACACCCGCTCGCGCAGGTCGAGCAGCACGTCCTGGCCGACCCGGCCCGCGAGCATCATGAACCCCGCCCGCATGCCCCCGCCGGCCAGCGCGGACAGGACGTAGCCCGCGACGCACCACACCAGCGGCTCGTAGCGGCCGCCCGCGGCCGCGGGCACCGCGGTGTCGATGACCGCGGCGACCAGCAGCGGCTGCGCCATCGAGGCCACGTTGTCCAGCAGCGCCATCGTGATCGCCAGCGCCACTTTCCAGCGGTGCGGGCGCAGCAGCGAGCCCAGCAGCCTGCGGGTGCGCTGCTTGCCGCCGGGGGTGGACTCCAGCGTCTCGTCGGTCTCATCGGCCTCGCCCGCGACGATGCCGCGCCAGGTCTCCTCCTCGGCCTGCGGGGCCGTCGCCTCGGCGTTCATGCCACTTCCAGTTCGTGTTCGCGGCTGGCCAGCAGCGCCCGGTACTCCGGGCAGTCCGCCAGCAGGTCATGGTGGGTGCCGACGGCCAGGATCCGGCCGTCGGCGAGCAGCGCGACGCGGTCGGCCAGCGCCACCGTGCTCGGGCGGTGCGCGACGACCAACGCGGTCACGCCGCGCAGCACGCTGCGCAGCGCGGCCTCGACCTCGGCCTCGGTGTGCACGTCCAGCGCCGACAGCGGGTCGTCCAGCACCAGCACGGACGGCCTGCCGATCACCGCCCTGGCCAGCGCCAGCCGCTGGCGCTGGCCGCCGGACAGGGTCAGGCCCTCCTCGCCGATCCGGGTGTCCAGGCCCCACGGGAGTTCGTCCACGAAGGACTCCGCGGCGGCCACCCGCAGCGCGGACCGCACCTCATCGTCGGTCGCCTCCGGATGCCCGAGGCGCACGTTCTCCCGCACGCTGGCGGAGAACAGCACCGGCTCCTCGAAGGCGGTGGCCACCACCCGGCGCAGGTCGGCCAGCGCCAGGTCGCGGATGTCGACGCCGTCCACGGTGATCCGGCCGTCGGTCACGTCATAGAGCCTGGGCACCAACGCGGTCAGCGTGGACTTCCCGCAGCCGGTCGCGCCGACCAGCGCCATGGTCTCGCCGGGGCGGACCGCCAGGTCGACGCCGCGCAGCAGGTCCTCGTCGCCGTAGCCGAAGCGGACGCCCTCCAGCCGCAGTTCACCGCGCACCGGCGCGGGCAACGGGACCGGGTTGGCGGGGGAGCGGACGGTGACCGCGGCCTCGCGCACCTCGAAGTAGCGGTCGGCGGCGGTGGAGGCGTCGCCGGAGTCGGCAAGCAGCCAGCCGCTGGCCATGAACGGCCACATCAGGTAGCCCGCGATGGCCAACGCCGCGACCAGCTCGCCGGGGGACATCGCGCCCGCGGCCACCGTCGGGGCGCCGACGGCCAGCAGGGCGGCGACCGCGGACTCGGGCAGCGCGATGATCGCGAAGATCAGCGCCGCGAACACCCGCACCTTGCTCAACTCGGTCTCGCGAAGCTCCTTCGCCTCGGCCATGAACCGGCGCAGCCGCTGCGGCCCTCGGCCGAAGGCCTTGATCACCCGGATGCCCAGCACGGTCTCCTCCACCGCCGTGGCCAGGTCGCCGACCTGGTCCTGGGAGCGGCGGGACAACCTGCTGTAGCGGCGTTCGAAGATCATCGACAGGGCCACCACCGGCAGGATGATCAACGCGAAGACGCCGCCGAGCAGCGGCGACATCGAGATCAGCAGGATCAGCCCGACGCCGATGTTCACCGTGGTCACCACGAGGAAGATCAGCGTGAACCGGAAGAACCGGCCGATGGTGGCCAGGTCGGTGCTTGCCCTGGACAGCAGCTGCCCGGAGTGCCATCGGTCGTGGAAGCTCACCGGCAGGCGCTGGAGGTGGTCGTAAAGCTCGTTGCGCAGTCGCGCCTCGATCTTGGTGGCCGGGCCGACGACGAACCAGGGCCGGATCCAGTGCAGGCTGCTCTCCGCGACGCCCAGGACCAACAGACCCAGCGCGGGCAGCCACAGCCCGTCCAGGTTCCGCTCGGTGATGGGGCCGTCGATGATCTGCTGGACAACGAACGGGATGGCCAGGCCACAGCCGGTCGCGCCGAGGATGGCGACCGTGCCGATGATCAGTCGCCAGCGGTAGGGGCGGGCATAGGGAGCCAGCCGCAGCAGCGAACGCACCGCCGAGGACGGCGTCGCCGCGCGGGATTTGTCATCGGATTGTGGCCCCATGAGCGGAGACGGTACGAGCCCGCGCCGGTCTCAAGCACCCGATTTTCCGGCGGCACCGGATCTTGGCGCGCACGGACACGGGAACAGGGCAGCCCGTCCGGGACGGGTCGACGGTCAGTTGCGTTGGGAGCGGACGCCGAGCAGGACGTCTTCCCAGGAGGGCACGATGGGGTGGTTCTTGCGGCCCTTGCCGGTGCGGGCCGCGGGGGCCTCGGTGCTGCGGGCGGGGGTGTGCGTGCTCAGGTTGCCCTGCTGCTGCGCCGCGGGGCGCGGTTCGGCGGCGGGCTCCTGCGGTTCCTGGCGGCGCTGCTTGGGCTGCTGGCGAGGCGGCGCCGCCGGGGCGGGTGCGGGGGACTGGTTTACCGCGACCCTGGTCTCGACCGCGGGCTCCTCCTCGTCCACCGGCTCGGTGACCTGCGGCATCGACGGCATCGTCGCGGCGACCTCCATGGCCTGCTGCGCCAGTGCGGTCACCGGCCGGACGGTACGCAGTGTGCGGCCCGCCATCGGGTCGATCAGGTCGATGGCGAGTTCGTCGATGGCGGCGACCGTGCCGCCGTGGGCGCCGGGGTGGAACACCCAGTGCGCCTTGTTGTCGGACCGGCCTGCCCGCCAGCGCAGCTGGATGACCCACTTGCCGTCCTCGCCGCGCCAGGAGTCCCAGTTGACCGTGGCGTAGTCCTGTCCGCGCTGGGTGAAGGCGTAGGCCACCACCTCGGCCAGCGTCTGCACGTCAGGGCCGTCCTCGCGGATGGGGTGCGCCCGCTGGGCCATGTCGGCGGTGCGGGAGCGCTCCAGCAGCACCGGGTAGGCGAACCGCTCCACCTTGGCGGGGGGCAGGCCGGAGGAGGCCGCGATCTGCTCGATGGACGCGCCTGCACGGATGCGGGCTTGGATCTCGCGAGGACGCATGTGGCTCTCCAGCTCGATCTGCACCTGGCCAAGTCGCGAGATGTCGCCCCGGGCGGCGGCAAGCAGCCGCTCGTCGCAGGGCAGAGTGAAACGCTCGCCGCGTTCCGGGTCCTCAAGGATGACGGTCTTGCCGTCCTCGCCGAGGCCGACGACTCGCAGCGCTCGCATTCAGCCCTCCTGACATTCACCTCGCCAAGCCGACGGTAGTGCGGCGTGCCGACTTGACGCGGGAGGCACGCCGGGGTTCACCATGATCTCTTACACTTTTCCCAGCGTCGATCTTGCCGCGCGGAACCTCCTGACGCCAGTGCGCCACGCCGAGACACGCCCAATTCGACCACCGGGCCTGCCGCGTTCAGAAACACGCCCCGTGTATTCCTTTTCCCGCGGTGATGTCGCGTGAATCGATATCGACGCTCCTCGAGCGGAGCCGGGCCGCATTCGGGAATTCGCAGGCATGGTGGGACGCATGTGGCGTCGCGCGAGCCGGATTCCTGCACCGGCGGGCACCCCATTTCAGCGAGGCGCCCGCCGGGGTCGGCTCAGGACTGGCGCTCGACGATGTAGTCGATGCAGCGGGTCAGCGCCGCGACGTCGGCGGGGTCGATAGCCGGGAACATGCCGACACGAAGCTGGTTGCGGCCCAGCTTGCGGTAGGGCTCGACGTCCACGATGCCGTTGGCGCGGAGGGTGGCGGCGACCGCGGCCGCGTCCACCGAGTCGGCGAAGTCCACGGTGCCCACGACCTGCGAACGCTTGGCCGCGTCCGCCACGAACGGGGTCGCGAACTGCGAGGCCTCGGCCCAGCCGTACAGGGTCTGCGAGGACTCGCCGGTGCGCTTGACGCACCAGTCCAGCCCGCCCTGGCCCAGCATCCACTCGATCTGCTCGGCGAAGAGCACCAGCGTGGCGATGGCAGGCGTGTTGTAGGTCTGGTCCTTGCGCGAGTTGTCCAGCGCGGTGGTCAGCGACAGGAACTCCGGGATCCAGCGGTCGCCGCCGCCGATCTCGCCGATCCGCTCGACCGCGGCCGGGCTGAGCAGCGAGATCCACAGCCCGCCGTCGGCGGCGAAACACTTCTGCGGCGCGAAGTAGTAGACGTCGAAGTCTTCGGCGCGCACCGGCAGACCGCCCGCGCCCGAGGTCGCGTCGATCGCGATCAGCGCGTTCTCGCTGCCCTCGGGCCTGCTCACCGGCACCATCACGCCGGTGGAGGTCTCGTTGTGCGCCCACGCGATCACATCGACGCCGTCCTGGGCGACCGGCTCGGGGGCGTCCCCGGGCTCTGCCGAGATCACCACCGGGTCCGCCAGGAACGGCGCCCCCTTGGTCACCTTGGCGAACTTGGACGAGAACTCGCCGAAGGTCAGGTGCAGGGCACGCTCGCGGACCAGGCCGAAAGCGGCCGCGTCCCAGAACGCCGTGGTGCCGCCGTTGCCGAGCATGACCTCATAGCCATCGGGCAGCCCGAACAGCTCGCGCAACCCACTGCGGACCCGCCCCACCAGCGCCTTCACCGGCTTCTGCCGGTGCGAGGTGCCCATCAGCGCCGCACCGTCCGTGTACAGGCTGTGCAACTGCTCGGGCCGGACCTTGGACGGACCGCAGCCGAACCGCCCGTCAGCGGGCTTGAGGTCGGCGGGCAGTTGCAGCGAGGCCTGGACGGTCTGGGTCATAACGGCGCCTTTCGCGAACTCGTCGAATCCATCGTGCCGGGGTCACCGGCCCACCGCTCGACGGCGCCGTTGACACCGAGCAGGGACGCCCAGTCTCCCAGCCCCAACCCGACAGATCCCACCGAGGTGGCGCCCACCACCCCGGACTTGGTGTCCTGAGTCCGGGGCAAACGCCGGGATAAACGAACTCAGGACACTCAGTCCGGGACTGCACGCGGTGTTGGGTCAGTGGGTGATGGTGTCCCAGCCTTCGACCTCGGCGGGGTCGCGCGGCGCGGGGCCGACGTACTGGGCGGAGGGGCGGACCAGGCGGCCGGTGCGCTTTTGCTCCAGGATGTGCGCGCACCAGCCCGCGGTGCGGGCGCAGGTGAACATCGCGGGCATCATGTGCGGGGGCACCTTGGCGAAGTCCAGGATCACCGCGGCCCAGAACTCGACGTTGGTCTCGATCGCCCGGTCGGGGCGGCGCTCGCGGAGCTCGGCCAGCGCGGCCTGTTCCAGCGCGGAAGCCACCTCGAAGCGCTCGGCGCCCAGTTCCTGACAGGTGCGGCGCAGCACTCGGGCCCTGGGGTCCTCCGCGCGGTAGACGCGGTGGCCGAAGCCCATCAGGCGCTCGCGGCGGTCCAGGATGCCCGCGACCACCTTGCGCGCGTCGCCGGTCTTCTCGACCTCTTCGATCATCGGCAGCACCCGCGCGGGCGCACCGCCGTGCAGCGGGCCGGACATGGCGCCGATCGCACCCGACATCGCGGCGGCAACGTCGGCGCCGGTGGAGGCGATCACCCTGGCGGTGAAGGTGGAGGCGTTGAGGCCGTGCTCGGCGGCGGACACCCAGTAGGCGTCCACTGCCTTGACGTGCGCCGGGTCGGGCTCGCCGCGCCAGCGGGTCATGAAGCGCTCGGTGATCGTGGTGCACTCGTCGATGCGGCTCTGCGGCACCGCGGGTGAGCCGATGCCGCGAGCCGACTGGGCCACGTAGGACAGGGCCATCACCGAGCCGCGGGCCAGCTGCTCGCGGGCCTGTTCATCGGTGATGTCCAGCAGCGGCTGGTAGCCCCAGATGGGCGCCAGCATGGCCAGCGCGGCCTGCACGTCCACCCGCACGTCCCCGGTGTGAACCGGTATCGGGAACGGTTCAGCGGGCGGCAGACCGGGCCCGAAGCGGCCGTCGACCAACAGCGCCCACACGTTCCCGAAGGTGACCTTGCCCGCAAGATCCTCGATGTCGACGCCGCGGTAACGCAGCGCTCCGCCATCGCGGTCCGGTTCGGCGATCTCGGTCTGGAAGGCGACAACACCTTCCAGACCGGCACGGAATTCGGGCTCACCCGCCGGTTTCCGGTCCTGCACCGCATTGTGCATCGTCTACGCGCCCTTCTCTAAGCATTCCCCGACGTCATCGTGCGCGATTTCCCGGCGAGTCGATCCCCGTAGCACCTGCCATGCGGGCAGGCCCGACCTCGCGAGGAGCCTTTACCCTCTACCTCTCGGGTACCCCTCGGCAATCGCAGCGGGAAGTGTCGTGCCTCACTGACACAAGACTGTTCAATTCACAACGGTGTATGTCTGGGTGTGAGTATCGGTTTAATCTCGCTTACCTGCGCGATGCTTGCGGAGAGTCACCTGTGTCGGGAATTTCTCACCAACCAGGCGGTTTCGCCGGTTCCGAACAGCACGTACGGTCCGGTCAAACCGGCGGCAGGGAGGCACTATGAGCTCGCAGGGCATCCGGAGGGCGATGAGCGTGGGCGACAACATCGACGCGGAAATCGCACTGCCCGCCATGAGAGTCTCCTACGAGGCGGGTGACCTCGACGAGTCCGATCTCGCCCCGACCTGGCACGAGCAGCTGGCGTTGTGGCTGGAACAGGCCACCGGCGCCGGGCTGCCGGAGCCCAACGCGATGGTGCTGGCCACCACCGACGTGCAGGGCAGGCCGTCCTCGCGCACCGTGCTGGCCAAGGGCCTCGACGAGCGCGGTGTGGTGTTCTTCACCAACTACACCTCCGCCAAGAGCCACGACCTGCGCGCCACCAGGGCCGCCTCGGTCACCTTCCCCTGGTTCGCCATGCAGCGGCAGGCCAATCTGCGCGGCTCCGTGGAGCGGGTCGACCCGGCCGAGACCGCCGCGTACTGGGCGAGCAGGCCCCGCGGCTCGCAACTCGGCGCCTGGGCGTCGCCGCAGTCCACCGTGGTGCACGACCGGCGGGCGCTGGAGGCGGCGTTGGCCGCAGTCGAGCGGCGGTTCGCCGACGCCGAGCAGATCCCGGTGCCCCCGCACTGGGGCGGCTGGCGCATTCGACCGGAGGTCGTGGAGTTCTGGCAGGGCCGCCAGGACCGCATGCACGACCGGCTGCGGTTCCGCGCCGCGCACGGCGGCTGGCGTATCGAACGGCTGGCGCCTTAACGCCGCCAAATGAGACATGTATCGATTTGACTCCTATTTAGTCACGCTAACTGGTTAATCTGCGGCCTGTGACTCAGCAGGCCGCCCCGCCGACTCCCGAAGACCAGCCGCGCCGGGGACTCGCCGGTCTGCTGATGGACACCCGCCCGCTGCGGGTGCCCGCCTACCGCAGGCTGTGGATCTCCGGCGTGGTCAGCACCGTCGGCGCTCAGTTCACCGTGGTCGCGGTGCCCAAGCAGATCTACGACCTCACCCACTCCTCCGCCTACGTCGGCCTGGCGGGGGTGTTCGCGCTGGTCCCGCTGCTGGTCTTCGGCCTGTGGGGCGGCGCGGTCGCCGATGTGATGGACCGCCGCAAGCTGCTGCTGTTCACCAACGCGGGCACCGCGCTGCTGCTCCTGCTGTTCTGGGCGCAGGCCGCGTTGGGCATCGGCAGCGTGTGGCTGGTGCTGTCGCTGTTCGCGGTGCAGCAGAGCCTGTTCGCGATGAACGCCCCGGCCCGCAACGCCTCGGTGGCCCGGCTGGTGCCCGCGGAACAACTGCCCGCCGCGGCCGCGCTGAACAGCACGATGTTCATGGTCGGGTCGGTGCTCGGACCGATGGTGGCCGGTGCCGCGCTGCCGCTGATCGGTCTGTCCACGCTGTACCTGATCGACGCGCTGGCGCTGCTGGCGATGCTGTGGGCGGTGTGGAAGCTGCCGCCCATCCCACCGCTCGCGGGCGCGCCGACGCGGGCGGGCCTGCGCGATGTGTTCGCCGGGTTCCGGTACCTGGTCACGCAGAAGGTGCTGCTGGCCTCGTTCCTGGTGGACATGATCGCGATGGTGTTCGGCATGCCCAGGGCGCTGTATCCGGAGATGGCCGAGCGCACCTTCGGCGATCCGGCGGGCGGCGGTGTTGCGCTCGGCCTGCTGTTCGCGGCCATCCCCTTGGGCGCCTTCCTGTGCGGGCTGCTCTCGGGCTGGTCCAGCCGCATCCGACGGCACGGCGTCGCGGTCACGGTGGCGGTCGGCGCCTGGGGCCTGGCGATCTTCGGCTTCGGGTTGGCGGGCTCGCTGCCGTGGGCGGTGTTCTTCCTCGCGCTGGCGGGCGCGGCGGACATGGTGAGCATGGTGTTCCGCAGCGCGATGCTGCAGGAGGCGGCCACCGACGAGATGCGGGGCCGCATTCAAGGCGCGTTCATCGTGGTGGTCAACGGCGGCCCACGGCTGGCCGACGTGCTGCACGGCTCCACCGCGGCGGTGGTCGGCACCGCCATCGCGGCGAGCGGCGGTGGTCTGCTGGTGATCGTCTTCACGCTGGTGGCGGTGCTCCTGATCCCGGCGTTCTGGCGGTACCGACCTCGGTGACACCCGCCCGGATGATCTTGCTGGGCTGATCGACCCGGCCGTGCCAGGGTGGCGTTCGTGCTGATGAGGCTGCTCACCGCAGCGATCGTGTGCATCCTGGCCGCACCGACCGCCCAAGCAGCTAACGGTCCACCGCTGACCGAGCCCGCCGCCGCGATGGCGGCCGCGCTGGAATGCGGGCCGGTGCGACATCCGCAGGCCAACACGGTGCTGCTGGTGCACGGCACCTTCAGCGCACCGGAGGGTTACTGGGACTTGAGCTACCGGCACGCGCTGACAGGCATCGGCCGCGATGTGTGCACGGTGACGCTGCCCGAGCGCTCGCTGGTCGACATCCAGCGGTCCTCGGAGTACGTGGTGCACGCCGTGCGCGATATCGCCGCGCGCACCGGCCGCAAGGTCGACACCATCGGCCACAGCCAGGGCGCCCTCCAGCAGCGCTGGTCGGTGAAGTGGTGGCCGGACGTGCGGCGGCTGACCGAGGACCAGATCATGCTCGGCGGACCGAACCACGGCATTGTGCAGGCCGACACGCTGTGCGCGTTGCCGATCGGCTGCCCGGCCGCGATCTGGCAGCTCCGCAGCGACGCCGCGTTCATCGCTGCGGTCAACCGTGACGACGAGACCCCCGGCCCGGTGGATGTCACCTCGATCTACTCCGCCACCGACGAGATCGTGCAGCCCTACGGACGGTCCGCTGTGGACGGTGCGAGCAACATCGCCGTGCAGGACGTGTGCGCGGCCAGGCCGGTCGAGCACCTCCAGTTGCTGGTCGACGCGGTGGTGTGGCGGCTGGTGGTGGACGCCTTGAACCATCCGGGGCCCGCCGACCCGGCTCGGGCGGCGCCCTCCTGCGCCGAGTTGCTGACGCCCGGGGTGCTGCGGGTGCCGGAGCCGAAAACCGTGCTCGGCGGGGCGGCGGTGGTGCTCACTGCCGCGACTCATCCGGTGCGCAACGTGCCCGCCGAACCGCCGCTGCGGGACTACGCACAAGGTTGAGCATTTCGACGCGCTGGGCGACGGGAGAGCTCTAGGCTCTAGCCGTGAGCCAGTACCCGCACGGGCCGATCCCCGCAGGCCCACCGCCGCATTTCGTCTCCCACGCGCAAGCGCAGCGCCGCGGCGTGCTGGCCCCGGTGCTGGGGGTCGCCGCGCTGGCGTTCTGCGCCCTGCTGGTCGTGGGCACCGTCGCCTTCGAGGTCGGCGTGGTCACCGTGGTCATCGCCGCACTGGCCGCGATGCTCCCGGTCGTCCCCGTGGTGGCCGCGTTCCTGTGGATCGACCGCTGGGAGCCGGAGCCGCCCTCGCTGCTGCGGCTGGCCTTCCTGTGGGGCGCCGGGTTCTCCGCGCTCGTCGCGCTGCTGATCAACACCAGCGCCTCCATCGTCGCGGAGATCAGCGCGGGCGAGGGGGCGGGCGACGTGATCGGCTCGGTGATCTCCGCGCCGATCGTGGAGGAGGGCGCCAAGGGCCTGTTCCTGCTCGGGCTGCTGATCTTCCGCCGCCGTGAGCTGGACGGGATCGTGGACGGGCTGGTCTACGCGGGGCTCACCGCGGCGGGTTTCGCGTTCACCGAGAACATCCTCTACTTCGGCCGCGCCCTCCAGGAGGCGGCCGACAGCGGCACCAGCGGCGGAGTGGTGCTGATCCTGCTGATGCGCGGCGTGCTGTCGCCGTTCGCGCATCCGCTGTTCACCGCCATGACCGGCATCGGCGTCGGCATCGCGGCCAACGCCCGGCACGGACTCACCCGGTTCGCCGCGCCGGTCGCGGGCTACGTGCTCGCGGTGCTGCTGCACATGATGTGGAACTTCTCCGCCACCATCGGCTTCGAGGCGTTCGTCGGCGTCTACATCCTGATCATGGTGCCGCTGTTCGGCGCCATGGTCGCCGTGGTGCTCTGGCAGCGGCGGCGGGAACAGCGAGTGCTCGCCAACGAACTGCCGGGCTTCGCCAACGCGGGTTGGATCGCGCCGCAGGAGGTCGCGCTGCTGGCGGACCTCAAGGGCCGCAAGCAGTGGCGCCGGGCGGCGGGCGCCAGGATGGGCAAGGCGGCGGCGAAGGCGGTGACGGCGTATCAGGCGGCGGCCACCGAACTGGCCTTCCTGCGCGCCAGGATCCACCGCGGCGCGGTCGGCCCGGAGGCCCAGCACTGGCACAACGAACTGGTGCACGCGCTGGCCGGGGCGAGGGCCGCGGCGATCAACGTCTCCGCCGCGCTGCCGCCCGCCTACCAGCCCGCGGGCGGCTGGGCGCACGCCGCGCAGGTGCAGCCACCCCCGCAGTACGCCCAGCAGGGATGGCAGCACCCGCCGCAGCACGGCCAGCCGCCGCGCTGGTAGCTCAGGTCGTGGTCGGCGTCGGCATCGTGGTGCAGGTCGGCGTCGGCGAGGCCGTGGTGGGTGGCGTGGTGGGCAGGGTCGTCACCGGCGGTCCGCCCGAGGCGAGCCGGGTTCCGCTGCACAGCCCGGTCTCCACGGCCCGGTCGCTCGCGTCGCCGGAGGCGAAGATCAGGTAGGACGTCCTGGTGTTCAGCTCGATACCGCAGAGCGAGCCGTGCACCGGGGTGAGCACCTGCGTGGCGGCGTGCACATCGCCCTTGTAGACCTTCTCGACCAGCACCGTGTACCGGTACTTGTCGTCATGCGGCGACGCAGGGTCGCCCTCGTCGACCTTCTTGTTCAGCACCAGCCCGGTGAAGACGTGCTGCGCTCTGTTGTACCGGATCGTCTCGTTGTCCCCCGGGAAGCAGCTGCACGCTTGCGCGGGCAGCACGGCGAGGGCGACGAGCGTGGTGGCGATCAGCGTTGCGGCGCCGGACAGCCAGGCGAGACGACGGCCTAACGACATGGATTCCCCCAGGTGCGAATCGGGTCGGTGACGTGCCCCGAGCATAAGGAACCGTTACCGGCAAACCGCCCAAAGATCCTGGTCGAATCCGTTCAGGCGCGCGGAAAGGCATTGCCCAGGACGTCGACTATCGTCCGGGCACAATTTCCGTCCGCGTCCAGGTCCGGGTCGTAGATCGCCACGTTGAGCCCGAGGCAGCCGGGTGCGGCGGCGAGGCGGGTGATCAGCTCGGTGAGCCGGTCGGCCGGGATGCCGCCGGGGTCGGGCGAGTCCACCGCGGGCATGATCGACGGGTCGAGCACGTCCACATCGACGTGCAGCCAGAAGCCGTCCAAGCCATCCAATCCGGACAGTGCTCGATCGGCGGTGCCCGTGTCGATCTGCCCCGCGGTCTCCACCGGGATGCCCGCCGCGTGAAGTTCGGGCAGGCCTTCGTCGTAGTCGCGGATGCCCAGCACCACAAGGTGTTCCGGCCGGATCAGGGGATCGCCGAGCCCGGTCAGCCCGGGGTGGCCGCGGCCGGTCAGGATCGCCACGCCCTCACCGGCAGCGGCTCCCATTCGCGTGGAGTTGCCGGGGTGGCGGTAGTCGCTGTGCCCGTCCAGGTAGGCGATGCCGTAGGTGCCGGACGCGCGGTGCAGGGCCAGTGCGGGCCCGAACAGGATGCTGCAATCGCCGCCGAGCAACACCGGGAAGGCACCGTCGGCCCACAACGCGTCCAGCCGGTCCGCCAACGCCCGCGAGTACTCCGCGATCGGCGGCACGTGCCGGGTGGCGCCCTCGGGCCAGGCTTCCCAGTCGTAGGCGGGCGGCACCACCGTCCCGCCGTCCCGCGCGCCCACACGCTCGACCAGTCCCGCCCGGCGCAGTGCGCCCGGCGCCTTCGAACAGCCCGGTTCCCCGCCACGCGGCGGCGGTCGCAGCCCCAGATTCGACGGGGCGTCCACGATGACGAGTTCGCGCATATAACCATCATAAGCGAAACACAAGTTACGAGAACGCCCCGCCGGGCGAACCTTTGCCAAACCGCCCTGCGGATCACCACGGCTTGGCTAATGTGACGGCCGTGCTCAGTGCGTGGGGTCTCACCAAGGTCTATGACGGCCGCAAGGTGGTGGACCAGGTCGGCTTCGAACTCCAACCGGGCACCGTCACGGCCTTCCTCGGTCCCAACGGCGCGGGCAAATCCACCACCCTGCGCATGATCAGCGGGCTCACCGTGCCCACCGCGGGACACTCCACCGTCGCGGGCAGGCCGTACCCGAAGTGGCCCAACCCGGCCCACGTCGCGGGCGTGCTGCTCGACGCCGCCGCCGTGCACCCCGGCCGGTCCGGGCGCTCGCACCTGCGGATGGCAGCCACCCTGGCGGGCGTGCCCGCCCGGCGTGCCGACGAGGTGCTGGAGATGGTGGGCCTCTCCGACGCGGCCACCCGCAGGATCGGCAAGTACAGCCTCGGCATGCGGCAGCGCCTCGGCCTGGCGCACGCCCTGCTGACCGACCCGCCGCTGCTGGTGCTGGACGAGCCGATCAACGGCCTCGACCCGGACGGCATCCGCTCCGTGCGCAACCTGCTCCGCGGGCACGCGGCGCGGGGCGGCACGGTGTTCCTGTCCAGCCACGTCCTGTCCGAAGTGGACCAGACCGCGGACAGGGTGCTGGTGATCGGCAACGGCCGCATCCTCGCCGACGGCCCGCTGGCGCATCTGACCGCCTCACAGCGCTGTCTGGTGCGGGCGGCGGACATGCCGCAGCTGGGCAAGGTGCTGCTGGAGGCCGGGATCGTGGTGCAGCCGGGCATCGACGGGCACTTGGCCGCGCACGCGCCCGTCGAGTTCGTCTCCGAGGTGACCTTCCGCGCGGGAATCCCGCTGCTGGGACTGCGGCCGGAGCAGATGAGCCTGGAAGACCTGTTCTTCCGGCTGACCGGAGGTGCCAGGACATGACCCAGGGTTGGCCGCAGCCGGGCGCCCACCCGAGCCCGTACCCGCAGGGCCCTGGTCCGCAGACGGGTCCCCAGCCGGGCATGCGCCCGCCGATGCCGTATCCGCCTTCGTCCGGTCCGCACGGGTACCCGGCGCAGCAGCCAGGCCCGCCGACCGGACCGCAGCCCCGCGCCGGTCTCCCGCCGCAGGTCGCGCCGCCGGTCGGCCAGGCCGCGCCGGTCAACACCCCGTGGTCCGTGCGCGCGGCCAAGCGCACCGGGTTCGTCAGCGTGGTGCTGGTGGAGCTGAAGAAGCTCTTCGGCACCCTCTCCGACCGCCTGGTGATGGCGATGGCCCCGCTGTTGCTGCTGGCGCTGTTCCTGCTCACGACGCTGCCCGCGAGTTCGATGGGCACCATCGAGAAGGAGACCAGCGGGCTGCTGATCTCCATGCAGCTTGGCCAACTGCTCTTCTTCGCCGCGGTCATCAAGCTGGTGGCGGGGGAGTGGCAGTACAAGAGCGTGCAGCCCACGCTGTTGGTGCAGCCGTCCCGAATGCGGTACTTCGCCGGTCAGACGAGCGTGCTCCTGCTGCTCTGGCTCGGCACGGTGCTGCTGACGTATCTGATCTACCCGCTGCTGGTGGAGTCCAGGGCCAACGCGCTGCACCACAACTACCTGCTGGGCACCCGGCCGTTCTGGCTGCTCGGCGTCGTCTGCCTCGGCACCGGCCTGGTGCTGCTGTCCGCGCTCACCGTCGCGCTGCTGGTGCCCAACACCGCGGGCGCGCTGACGGTCTACTTCCTGGTCGCCCCGATGCTGATGTTCCTGCGGGTGGGGATGCCCGAGTACTTCGGCTTCATCTACCCGCTGGAGCCGACCTTCTGGTACGCGGGCCAGGGCGGCGGCCTCCAGGCGATCGTCGCCCTGGTGCTGTGGCTGGTACTGCTCGCCGTGGGCGTCAGCAGACTGGCCAAGCGAGACGCGGGCTAGTCGGTCCGGCGGCTGCCGCCGTCGGGGTCGATGACGGGCAGCAACTTGTCCACCGTGTCCTTCGCGTGCGGGCAGAACCGCTGCTGGACATCCTCCATCGGCATGTCGCGGTCCTGGGACGACAGTTGGCTGGTCTCGTCCAGGTTGGCCTGCGCGGTCACCACGAACGGCCCGATGTAGCCGACGTCGACGTAGATCGAGCACTCGTGGTTGACGTAGCCACCGATCACGGTCAGGGCGTAGTACCGGTCGAAGAGGATCGAGCGGTGGAAGTAGGTGCCGACGCCCGAGTTCCAGTAGTCGGCGAAGGTCTTCTGGTCGGACTTGCGCCGGGCCGGTCCGTACTGGTCGATGTTGAGATCGCCCCACGGCTCCTTGGCGTAGCAGCCACCGACCGAGGTGGTGATCGGCTTGCCGGCCAGCCCGAGCAGCTCACGCAGGTTCGGCGGCAGCCCCTCGCAGGTGTTGTCGAACACCGGCTTCTGGTCCGTCTGGAAGTCCAGGTCGTCGTAGGCGACGGCGTCCGGGTCGAGCCTTGGCGCGCTGCCCGCGGTCAACGGCGGTTCCGGCGGCGTCGCGCAGCCCGCGACCGCGAGCATGCAGACCAGCAGGGTGATCGAGATGACGCGCTTGCCCATGCCGGTCATCTCAGCACAAGCCGGCGCCGCCCGAGTGCGGTTCGGTGAAGGTCGCCCTGTCCGCGTGAACGGGCGATCTTTGCGGCGAAAACACCCAACCCCCTGACCACACGCTGGGTGACAGGGCAGACTGCACGACCATGGCGAGCGAGACGACAGCCGCGGGGCCCGCCGCGGCAAACGACAAACAGCCGGAGCTGAAGCGGGCCATCGGGCCCAAGCTGCTGCTGTTCTTCGTGATCGGGGACATCCTCGGCACCGGGATCTATGCCCTGATGGGCGACGTGTCCGGCCAGATCGGCGGTGCGCTGTGGCTGCCGTTCCTGCTGGCGTTCGCGGTCGCGATCCTCACCGCGTGCAGCTACCTGGAACTAGTCGGCAAGTACCCGAGAGCCGCAGGCGCCGCGCTGTACACCAACAAGGCGTTCGGCGTTCCCTTCTTCACCTTCCTGGTCGCCTTCGTGGTGATGTGCTCCGGCCTGACCTCGGCCTCCTCCGCCGCCACCGCTTTCGGCTCGACCTACCTCCAGCAATTCGTCGACGTCGACCCGAAGCTCGCGGCCATCGCGTTCATCGTGCTGCTCGCGGTGATCAACTTCCGCGGCGTCGCCGAGTCGATGAAGGCCAACCTGGTGCTCACCTGCATCGAGCTGTCCGGCCTGCTGATCGTGATCGGGGTCGGCCTCTTCGGGGTGCTCCAGGGCAGGGGTGATGCGAGCAGGCTCACCGAGGTCAACACCGCCGACAACACGTTCCTGCTGGCCATCACCGCGGCGACCAGCCTCGCCTTCTTCGCCATGGTCGGCTTCGAGGACTCGGTCAACATGGCCGAGGAGACCAAGAACCCGACCAAGATCTTCCCCAAGGCCATGCTGACCGGCATGGCGCTGGCCGGGCTGATCTACGTGATCGTCGCCGTGCTGTCCTCGATGCTGGTGCCCACCGAGGTCCTCAAGCAGGTCAAGAGCGGTGCGTTGCTTGAGGTGGTGAAGGCAGGCTCGGCTTCGTTCCCGCTGGAGGTCTTCGCCTTCATCGGCTTGTTCGCCGTGGTCAACTCGGCGTTGATCAACATGCTGATGGCCAGCCGCCTCGTCTACGGCATGGCCAATGAGCGGATCATCCCCAAGGTTCTCGGCCAGGTGCACCCCGCCCGCCGCACTCCGTGGATCGCGGTCCTGTTCACCACCGCCATCGCGATCCTGCTGGTGTCGTTCTTCGACCTCAAAGCGCTCGGCGGCACCACCGCCCTGCTGCTGCTGATCGTGTTCACCATCGTCAACATCGCGGTCCTGGTGCTGCGCAAGGACAAGGCCGAGCACCAGCACTTCCGGGCGCCGACCCTGGTGCCGATTCTGGGCGCCATCGCCAGCGCCTACCTCGCCATTCCGCTGACCAGCGACCAGCAGGCGCGGTACCGCATCGTGGCGATCCTGCTGCTGGTCGGCCTCGCGCTGTGGTTCCTCAACTGGCTCTACCACCGGCTGCGCCGCGACGAGGTGCACACCATGGAGTTCGACCCGGAGAAGCTGTCCAAGTGAGGCCCGCGACCGGCGAGCAGTTCGAGATCCGCTACGGCCCGTTCCGGGCGGTGGCCACCGAGGTGGGCGCCGGACTGCGGGTCTTCGAGCGGGACGGCCTGCCGTTCCTGGAGTCATACGACACCGCACAGCGCCCGCCGTCCGGCGCGGGCGCTGTGCTGGTGCCCTGGCCGAACCGGGTCGCCGACGGCCGCTGGCGGGCCGGTCAGCTCGCGTTGACCGAGCCTGCCCGCGGCAACGCCATCCACGGCCTGGCCAGGCACCTGTCCTGGCAGCCCGTGGAGCGCGGACCGTCGACCGTCACGCTGGCTGTCACGGTCAACGCCCAGCCCGGCTGGCCGGTTGCAGTGCGGTCCGCGGTGAACTACGAGCTCAGCGACCACGGTTTGCGTGTCACGCACACCATGCACAACCTGGGCGCCGAGCCCGTGCCCTTCGGTGTCGGCACTCACCCGTACCCGCGGGTGGGCGGGGCCGCCACCGACGACTGTGTGCTGCGGCTCGCGGCGGGCAGCGTGCTGGACGTCGACGAGCGGATGCTCCCCACCGGCCCGCCGCGCCCGGTGGAGGGCACCGAGTACGACTTCCGCGGTGGTCGCGAGCTGTCCGGGCTGCGGCTGGACACGGCCTTCGGCGACTGCGTGCCGGACGAGGCCGATCCCCAGCAACTCGTCCGGCACAGCGTGCTCGCCCCCGACGGCACCGGCATCGAACTGTGGGCGGAGCCGGTGTTCCGCTGGGTGCAGGTCTACACGGCGGACGATTTCCCCGGCCGCGGCCGAGCGGTGGCGATCGAACCCATGACCTGCCCGCCCGACGCGTTCAACTCTGGCACCGACCTCATCGCCCTCGCCCCCGGCGAGTCGTGGTCCGCTGCCTGGGGCTTGAAGCCGGTCTAGCGCGGTGATCGTCGTCGCGGGTGAGGCACTGGTGGACCTGGTGCCGTCCACTATGGATGGACAGCCGCGGGCGCTGCTGGGCGGCGGACCGTTCAATGTGGCCGTTGCCCTTGGCAGGCTCGGGGTGCCCGCCGCGTTCTTGTCTCGGGTGTCCACAGACGATTTCGGCGCGCGGCTGATGGCGCGGCTCGCGGAGTCCGCTGTGGATACGACGTTCATCCAGCGAGGGTCCGAGCCGACGACGACAGCCGCCGTGGGGATCGGGGCGGACGGTTCCGCCTCGTACGAGTTCCGGGTCGAGGGCACGGCGGACCGGCTGTTCGCCGACCCCGGGCCGCTGCCCGAGTCGGCTCGGATCGCCTGCTTCGGCACCTTGTCGCTGGTGTTGGAGCCGGGGGCGAGCGCCTACGAGGCCGTGTTGTGGCGGGAACACGCGCGAGGCGCGGTCACCGTGCTCGACCCGAACGTGCGGCCGGTGCTCATTCCGGATGCCGACGCCTACCGCGAGCGGTTCGCCGGGTGGCTGCCGCACGTCACGCTGCTGAAGCTGTCCGAAGAGGACGCCCGCTGGTTGGCAGACGAACCGGACGCCGACCCGCTGCGGCTGGCCGAGGGCTGGCGGGACCGAGGGCCTGCCGCGGTGGTGGTCACCAGGGGTGGCCGCGGCATCGAGGCGGTCACGCCCGCGGGCCGGTTCGCGATGCCGTCGGCGCCTGTCGACGTGGTGGACACCATCGGGGCGGGGGACACCGTCACGGCGGCCCTGTTGGCCGCGCTGCACCGGGCGGGAGGCGACCTGGACGCGGTGGACTGGCCGTCGGCGCTGGCATTCGCGGTCACCGCGGCGGGTGTCACCTGTTCGAGGGCGGGGGCCGAGCCGCCCTGGGCGTCCGATCTGTCCTGATGGGTGTCGCAGCGCACGTGAACGGGTACCACAAATCGTTGAGGACCGGTGGCTTCCGTGCATAAGGTGGACGGCAGTGGACCGGTCGGCCCAGTCGGGTCGTCACCGGTCCGCGCACGGCGTGCCCGCACGCTCTCACCGGGCCGGTGTGACTCCTATCCCACCTGGCCACAGCGGGTACAAGCAGTGCTGCGCAGGGTGCGCGCTGCGAGCTAGCGTGAGGGCCCAACAGGACCCCAATGGGGCGGTGCTGCGGCTTGGAATCCGATCCGCGGTCGCATTGAGCCCGAGAACCGGGCATATGCCTGCGACCACTGCTCCAACCGAGCGTGAGAGGGATTGGCGACATGCCGGACGCGGCGACTGACAAACGTACCGTCGCGCTGCGCTACGACGGCGGCGAGCACGACATGACCGTGCTTCCCGCCACCGAGGGCGCGCCAGGAATCGACCTCGGCAAGCTGCTGGCCAAAACCGGAATGGTGACGCTGGACCCCGGTTTCGTGAACACGGCCTCCTGCTCGTCGAAGATCACCTACATCGACGGAGACGCGGGCATCCTGCGGTATCGCGGGTACCCCATCGAACAACTGGCCGAACGCTCCAACTTCATCGAGACGAGCTTCCTGCTCATCTACGGCCACCTGCCGACCCAGTCCGAACTGGACGAATTCGGGGCCAAGATCTCCCGGCACACGCTGCTGCACGAGGACCTCAAGCGCTTCTTCGACGGCTTCCCGCGCGACGCGCACCCGATGCCGGTGCTGTCCTCCGCGGTGTCCGCGCTGTCGACCTTCTACCAGGACAGCCTGAACCCCTTCGACGAGAACCACGTCGAGATCTCCACCATCCGGCTGCTGGCCAAGCTACCCACGATCGCGGCCTACGCCTACAAGAAGTCGGTCGGCCAGCCGTTCCTCTACCCGGACAACTCCCTCGGTCTTGTGGAGAACTTCCTCCGCCTGACCTTCGGTTTCCCCGCCGAGCCCTACGAGGTCGACCCGGTACAGGCCCGCGCGCTTGACCTGCTGTTCATCCTGCACGCCGACCACGAGCAGAACTGCTCGACCTCGACCGTGCGCCTGGTCGGCTCCTCGGAGGCCAACCTCTTTGCCAGCATCTCCGCGGGCATCAACGCCCTGTTCGGCCCCCTCCACGGCGGCGCCAACCAGGCTGTCCTGGAGATGCTGGAGCGCATCCGCCGCGAGGGCGGCGACGTGGACTCCTTCGTCAACAAGGTCAAGAACAAAGAGGACGGTGTCCGCCTGATGGGCTTCGGGCACCGCGTCTACAAGAACTACGACCCGCGCGCCGCGATCATCCGCAAGACCGCCGACGAGGTCCTGTCCAAACTGGGCGGTGACGACCAGCTACTGGAAATCGCCAAGAAACTCGAAGAGCGCGCCCTCGCCGACGACTACTTCGTCGAGCGGAAGCTCTACCCCAACGTGGACTTCTACACCGGCCTGATCTACCGCGCCATGGGCTTCCCCACCAAGATGTTCACCGTCCTCTTCGCCCTCGGCCGCCTCCCCGGCTGGATCGCCCACTGGCGCGAAATGATCAAGGACCCGGCCAACAAAATCGGCCGCCCCCGCCAGCTCTACATCGGCGAACCCGAACGCAACTACACCCCGCTCGCCGAGCGCTGACCCACCCCACGCCCCCACCGGTCCCGCCTCCAACAACCGACGGCTCAGAACCGCTGACCCATCACCGTTGGCGCCAATGATCGTCGGCTTGCCTTCCAAGGGTGAGTGCCCGCCGCGGCGAGCACTCACCACCCTCGGCGACCCGACGGACCAAACCCAACCGGGACCAACCCAATCGGACCCGACCGAACCGGACCGGACTCGACGCACCGAACCTGACGCACCGAACCTGACGGGCCGAACCTGACGGGCCAAACCTGACGGCCAAACCCGACGGGCCAAACCGACGGGCCGGGCTCGACGGACCGGACGGGACCGGACCGGCCCAACCGGCCCAACCGGCCCAACCGGACCGGCCCAACCGGACCGGACGGACCCGACGGACTCGACCGACCGGACGGGACCGGACCGATTGGACGGACCGACTGGACCGGAGCTCCAACCAGACCGGACTGGGCGCTGCGTCTTGCCACCCCGACCGACGCGCGCACTCACCGCGAAGCCGGCTCTCCCAACCTCGAATCCCTTAGGCTGTGAATTGGGGGCGCCTCACCCTCGCTGCCTCCCCACGGCGTCATAATGCGCCCCCAGGACGTCATCATGCGCCCGCAGGGGAACATGATGCGGCTCTGCGGAGCCACCTTTCGAAGTCGTCCGGCAAGTTCGGAAATTCTTCCCACAGCGCGATAAAGGCATAACCGGCCGCTGTGGGATGCGATGGTGTCGACCGGCGTCGTCATGATGTCGACCCAGGGGCGCATGATGTCGTCGCAGGGGAGCGTGATGGCGCTGTGGGGAGCACGAGAATGCGGCAGCCCCCGATCTCCAGCGTAGGGCGGGGTTTGGGGGTTTGGGGGCATTGCGACTGGCTTCGCGATTTGGGGTTCGGCGGGTTGGGCGGCAAGGCCTGCGCGCCGAGGTCAGTGGTGCAGACCAGCGTGGTGGAGACCGGCACCGCCGCCTCCTGGGTCCGGTCGCGGACGGAGCGCCTTCGCGGTTCGGTGTCGGTGGTCCAGGGCGGGTTGGGGTAGCCGTCTTCGTTCCTCCTTCGGGTGCCTCCCGCCGGTCGCTTCCCGGGGCGGGGCGCGGCCACCGGTAGCGTGCGGGAGGTGGCCGAGAGTTCGATCCTGTGGTTCCGTCGTGATCTTCGACTCGGCGATCATCCGGCGCTTCTCGCCGCGGCGGAGCGGGGCTCGCGAGTGCTGGCGTTGTTCGTGTTGGACGACAAGCTGTTGCGGCCCTCGGGGATCGCGCGGCGCAACTTCCTCTACCGCAATCTGCGGGCGCTGGACGAACAGTTGGGCGGCAGGCTGCTGGTGGTGCGTGGCGATCCGGAGGAGGTCGTGCCGCGGATCGCGGGGGAGATCGGCGCGGAGAGCGTGCACATCTCCGCCGACTACGCGCCCTACGGCAGGCAGCGCGATGAGCGGGTCGCCAAGCAACTCGGCGACGTGCAACTGGTCCGCACCGGATCGCCCTACGCGGTGGCGCCGGGCCGCATCCGCAAACATGACGGCGAGTCCTATCGCGTGTTCACGCCCTTCTACCGGGCCTGGGTGGAACACGGCTGGCGTCAGCCCGCGGAGTCCGGGGTCGACTCCGCCGAGTGGCTGGAGCCGTCCACAAAGGACAAAGCACCGATCCCGGACGACGAGCCGTTGGAAGCCGACCTGCCCGAGGCGGGGGAGCGGGCGGCGCTGCGTGCCTGGCGGCGGTTCCGGGACGAGGCACTCGGGGACTACGCCGACGCCCGCGACCGGCCGGATCTGGCGGGCACCAGCAGGATGTCCGCCTACCTGCACTGGGGCTGCGTGCACCCGCGCACCCTGCTCGCCGACCTGACCGCCGCGGGCGGGGAAGGCGCCAAGACCTTCCGCAGTGAGCTGTGCTGGCGCGAGTTCTACGCCGACGTGCTGTGGCACCGACCGGAAACCGCCCGCGCCAACTACGACCGGCGCTTCGACGCCATGCGGTACGAGACCGGCTCAGGCGCGCGAGCGCACCTGGCGGCCTGGCAGCAGGGCCGCACCGGCTACCCCATCGTGGACGCGGGCATGCGTCAGCTACTGGCCGAGGGCTGGATGCACAACCGCGTGCGGATGATCGTGGCGAGCTTCCTGGTCAAGGACCTGCACCTGCCGTGGTGGCTGGGCGCCCGCCACTTCATGCGGCACCTGGTGGACGGCGACCTCGCCTCCAACCAGCACAACTGGCAGTGGGTCGCTGGCAGCGGCACCGACGCCGCGCCCTACTTCCGGGTCTTCAACCCGACCAGCCAGGGCGAGAAGTTCGACCCGGACGGCGCCTACGTCCGCCGCTACGTCCACGAATTGGCGGATGTCGACGGCAAGAAGGCGCACACCCCGTGGTCCCTGCCGGACGGCGCACCGAACGGCTACCCGGAACCGATCGTGGACCACGCGGCGGAACGTCGCGTTGCGCTCAGCCGCTTCGACGCCGTCAAGTGACAGGCCGCGGGCTCGGCCTCAAGCCGAACCCGCGGCCGTTGCGTCAGGTGGTGCGCAGGGCGTCCTTGAGCGAGATGCGGGCGCCGATGCGGAGCACCGAGTTGGCGTAGATCCGGCCGCCCAGCCAGGCCATGGCGGCGATCGCGGCCAGCATGAGCGCCACCGCGAGCACGACCGAGCCGGTGCTCGCCCGGCCCGCCGCCACCTCCATCGGCATCAGCATCGGCGACAGCCCCGGCACCCAGGCCAGCTTGGCCGCCCAGCCGCCGCCGCTGGTCTGCATCGAGAAGGTGGCCAGGAAGTAGCCAGCCATGATGATCACGTTGATCGGGCCGGTGACCGAGTTGACCTCCTCCTGCCGGGACACCAGCGAGGCGGCGGCCGCGTACAGGGTGGCGTAGAGCAGGAAGCCGAGCAGGAACCACACCAGCATCGACACGACCGTGCCCACGGCGGCGCCGTCGAAGCTCAGCACCCCGCTCAGCCGGGCCGCGGTCAGCCCGACCCCGGCGAACAGCACCAGTTGGAGCAGACCCGCGCCGCCGATGCCGACCACCTTGCCCAGCAGCAGCTGCCAGGGCCGCACCGTGGACAGCAGGATCTCCACCACCCGGCTGCTCTTCTCCTCCACCACGCCCATGGCGACCGTGATGCCGTACATGAACAGCTGGAAGAACAGCAGCAGCGTCACGAAGAAGGCCAGGCCCTGTGCCTGCTCGGCGCCCGGCTCCGGCGGTTGGAGCGCGACAACCCGCGGGGTGCCCGCCTGGGCCGCCGCGGCCAGCGCGGCGGGGTCGACGCCCCGGCTGACGAGCTCGGCGTTGACCGCCTGCTGCCGCAGGGTGCCCTCCAGCACCGCCTTCAGCTCGCCGTCCAGCTTCTCCCGGACGATCACCTGGTACCCGTTGCCGTCCTTGACCAGCGCCGCGTCCAGCGTCTCGTCGCCGACGCCCAGCCGAGCCGCGCCCTCGGTGTCCACTGTGGACACCTCGAAGCCCGCGGACTTCAGCGGCGCGCTCACCGAGGCCGTCTCGCCGACCAGGCCCACCTTCTGCGTGTCCGGATCGAGCACCGACGGCAACAGGGTCACGCCCGCCAACAGCAGCAGCGTGATCACGGTGCTGATCAGGAACGACCTGGTGCGCACCCGGTTGACGAACTCCTGCCTGGCGATCAGCCACACGGTGCTCATACCGCCACCGCCTCTCGGAACAGCTCGGACAGCGACGGGCGCTGCCGGGTGAACTCACGGACCGGCCCGGTGGCCAGCGCCGCGGCCAACACCGCCTGGTCATCGGCGTCCGCGCCCAACTCGACGACGGTGCGCGAGCCCGACGCCGACAGCACGCGAACGCCGCGCTGCCCGGTCAACCAGCCTTCCCGCGCGCCGGGGGCGTCGATGACCAGCCTGGTATCGCTGCCGCTGCGCAACTCGTCCACCGTGCCGGTCGCGACCATCTCGCCGCTTCGGATGATGCCGACCCGGTCGCAGAGCCGTTCCACCAAGTCGAGCTGGTGGCTGGAGAACACGACCGGCACCCCGGCCGCCGCCTTCTCCCGCAGCACCTCGCTCATCACCTCGACCGCCAGCGGGTCCAGGCCGGAGAACGGCTCGTCCAGCACCAGCACCGCCGGATCGTGCACCAGCGCCGCAGCCAACTGCACGCGCTGCTGGTTGCCCAGGCTCAGCTTCTGCACCTCGTCGCCGCGTCGCGGTGCGACGCCCAGCCGCTCGGTCCAGCGCAGCATCGCCTCCTGGGCGGCCGCGGCGGACAGGCCGTGCAGCCGGGCCAGGTAGGTCAGCTGCTCGCCGACCTTCATCTTCGGGTACAGCCCGCGTTCCTCGGGCATGTAGCCGAAGCGCCTGCGGGTGTCCAGCGTGATCGGCAGGCCGTCCCAGCGCACCTGCCCGGAGTCGGCGGCCAGCACCCCGAGCACGATGCGCATGGTGGTGGTCTTGCCCGCCCCGTTGCTGCCGACGAACCCGAACAGTTCGCCCGCCCGCACCTCGAAGGTCACTTCCCGCAGCGCCACGGTCTTCCCGTAGCGTTTGGAGACCGCGTCGATCTCCAGCCTCGGCGTACTCATCTCACTCCCCCAGATCTTCCGGATCGTCGTCGGGCATGTTCCACGCGAGCACCCCGGTAGGCACGGTGATCGCGCAGACTTGCAGTGCCACCAGCAGGAACGCGCCGCGCTCCGCCGCGAACGGGCTCTGGCTGATGACCAGCAGGTACATCGCGGCGATCATGCTCGCGACGGTGGCGGCCTGATAGCCGTAGAAGGCGTGCCGGTCCCGGATCTGCCGCTCGCGCTCGTCCAGCGACATGGCCAGCGCCTCGGCCGTCGCGGTGGTCAGCACCCGCAGCGTGAACCAGCAGGCGAACCACGGCACCATGAGCATCAGCCACAGGTTCGGGAAACGCGGTGTCTCGTGCTCCCACTGCAATGCCAGCACGACCAGCGCGATGTCGGTGAGCACCCACAGCGCCACCAGCGAACGCCGGTGCCGCCGGGTGCGCAGGTACGGCAGCATCCTGGCCATCCGGGCCCGCCGCGCGATGGCCCTCGCGCGCAGCTGGTCCCCCGTCCTGATGATGAGGTTCACTGCGTCGCCTCTCCATAGACCTGTGTGGACAGCGGTGTGAACGGCTCGCGGCTGAACACCGCCTCGACCGGCAGGCCGAACACCGCGCAGAGGCGGAAGGCCAGGTCCAGGCTCGGATAGTGGTCACCGCGCTCCAGCGCCCCGATGGTCTGGGGATTGACCTCCACCGCCGCCGCCAGCGCCGCCCTGGACAGCCCGCGCTCGGCCCGCAGCACGGCCAGCCGATTGAAGATCGGCAGCTCTTTGCCGCGTTTGACTGGGCTCACACAACGTACTGTTGTAAAAACCCAACGACCTGGCAAGTAACTATGACGTAACCTGCTCTGGTGTAGCGCTCTAAACCTGGCTTACGCCGGTGCTTTCTCCGGTTTTGGGCGCTGAACCCGGATTGCTCAGGCGTCGGTGCGGGCGTTCTCCCTGGCGAGCAGTTCGCTGACGGCCTCCAGCGCGGCGGCGCGCTCGCCCGCCACCAGGTCAAGGCGCAACCTGCGGTCCAGCACGTCGTCGACGTCCAGCGCACCCTCGTGGCGGATCGCCCACAGCACCTCGGCGCCGGTCACCGGCACGCCTGCGGCCAGCGGGCGGTTCAGCTCGGGCTCGCCCGCGCCGATGGAGAGCACCCGGCTCGCCTCGGTGCCGTACCGGGCGAGCAGGCGTTTCGGCGCGTCCACCTCGGCGAGTTGGTTGGGCGTGCCCGCACCGACCAGCGGCACCTCGGCGGTGCGGGACTCGCCGGCGACCACCTTGCGCTGACGCACCGCGGTGTCCACGGCGTCCTGGGCCATCCGCCGGTAGGTGGTGAGTTTGCCGCCCACCACGGTGATCACGCCGTCGGCCGAGGTGATCACGGCGTGCCTGCGGGAGAGGTCGGCGCTGCGCGAGTTCTGCGCCCGGTTGGGCACATCCAGCAGCGGGCGCAGCCCGGCGAACCGTCCGAGCACCTGGTCCCTGGTCAGCGGGCGCTGCAGCGCGGTGGAGGCGATCTGCAGCAGGAAGTCCACATCGGACTCCGGCACGGTCGGCACCAGCGGCACCGGGCCCTCGATGGGCTCATCGGTCAGGCCGACCAGCAGCCGCCCGTCCAGCTGCGGCAGCAGCAGCGCGAAGCGGTTGTTGCTGCCGGGGATCGGCACGCTCAGGCCGGTCGTGGACAGCCCCGCGCTGGAGGCGTCCAGCACCAGGTGCGAGCCCCGCGACGGTGTCAGCCTCGCCTCGGACACCAGCTGCCCTGCCCACACGCCCGCGGCGTTGACCACGGCCTTGGCGAACACCGAGAAGCGATGCCCGGTCAGGGTGTCCTCCACGTCGACGCCGTCGCCGACGGCCGTGGTGACCTGCGCTCTGGTGACGATCCGCGCGCCGAAAGCGGCCGCGGTCCTGGCCAGCGCGACAACCAGGCGGGCGTCGTCGATGAGCTGTCCGTCGAAGTGCAGCAGGCCGCCGCGCAGCCCGGCGGGACGCAGCCCGGGTGCGAGCGCGAGCGACTCCACGGCGGAGATCCGGCGCGGCGCGGGCAGCACCGACTGCGGGGTCCGGCTGCCGCGGCGCAGCAGGTTGCCCACCTTCAGTCCGGTGCCGAGCAGGCCCGCGTTGAACGCCGAGGTGTTCTCGTACAGCGGGATCAGCAGCGGCAGCGTCCTGGTCAGGTGCGGAGCGGTGCGGGTCATCAGGATGCCGCGCTCCACCGCGCTCTCCCTGGCCAGGCCCAACTCGCCGGAGGCCAGGTAGCGCAGGCCGCCGTGCACCAGCTTGCTTGACCACCGCGAGGTGCCGAAGGCGAGGTCGTTGGCCTCCAGCAGCGCCACCGACAGCCCGCGGGAGGCGGCGTCCAGCGCGACCCCGGCGCCGGTCACGCCGCCGCCGATCACCAGCACGTCGACCACCTCGCCGGAGCGCAGCGCGTCCAGGTCCGCGGTCCGGCGCGCCGCGTTCAGCGAGGTGGCGCGGAGCGATCCCGCTGGCAGGGGAGTCGGCCTCATTGCTCATCACCGCCGGAGGAGTCGAGTGGTCGTAGCGCGGCATCCAACATCGTGTGAAGTTCTGTCAACAGCGCATCACGATCGAGGTCACCGGTGGCCGCACGCAATGAGAGCACGGCCGACTGTGCGGCGATCAACAGGGCTCGGCTCTGAACCGCCGGATCACCCGTCCGGATTGATCCGTCCGAGTGGCCCGCCCGCACCCTTTCGTGGAGGTGCGCCTCGGCGATGCGCTGCACCTGGCCCAACCGCTCGGTGACGTAGGGCAGCAGGAGTTCGGGGTCGAGCGCGATGATCCGCTGCAGCAGCGGGTTGTCCGCGAACAGCCGCAGCGCCGCCGAGATTCCCGTGACCAGCTGTGACCTAGTCGTCGGCGCGTGGACCGCCTGCGTCATGGCGGCCTGGAGCAGCATCGTGCACTCCTCTGTCACCAGCGTGACCATCAACGCCTGAGCGTCAGGGAACCGCCGGTAGACCGTCATCCGGCTGACCCCGGCCCGTTTGGCCACATCCGTGAGCGTGGTACGGCGGACCCCGACCTCCAGCACGCACTGGCGGGCGGCCGAGATCAACGCGTCCTCATCCACCCGTACGGGTGATCTCGTGGCCGCACTCATACTGTGACGTTGCGACGTCATGTGTCACACTGTAGCGGTGTCTGACAGGATTGACCACACGGTGCGCAGCAGTTGGACCGATGCGGGCGGTGCGGAGGCGCAGCTACCCGCCCACGCTCTGCGCTGGCTGCGCACTCGCACCGGTCTCGGCCGGGTGAGCACCCCCGCGGCCCCGACCTCGCTGTTGGAAGTGCCCGAGTCCGCGCTGCCCGAACTTGTCGCGGCCGCGCTGGTGAAGATCGTCGGCGAGGCAGGACTGCTGCGCGACGCCGAGGACCGCCTCGGCAGGGCCGGTGGCCTTTCCTATGTGGACCTCATGCGCCGCAGGGGCAGCGCGGAGCTGGCCGTGCCCGATGCCGTCCTGCTGCCCGCCCACCCCGAGCAGGTCACCGCCGTGCTGCGGGTCTGCGCCGAGCATGACATCGCGGTGGTGCCCTTCGGCGGCGGCACCTCCGTGGTCGGCGGCGTGACCGCGCTGCGGGGCGGCAAGCCCGCCGTGATCGCGCTGGACCTGGCCAGGCTGGACCGCCTGGTGTCGGTGGACCCGGTGTCGCGGCTGGCGGTGCTCCAGGCGGGTGTCCGCGGCCCCGACGCCGAACGCTTGCTGGCCGCGCACGGCCTGACGCTGGGGCACGTGCCGCAGTCCTTCGAACGGGCGACCATCGGCGGTTTCGCCGCCACCCGCTCGGCGGGCCAGGCCTCCGCGGGCTACGGCCGCTTCGAGAGCATGGTCGAGGGACTGCGGCTGGCCACCCCGCGGGGGGAGTGGCGGCTGGGTGTCGCGCCCGCCTCGGCCGCGGGGCCCGACCTTCGACAGCTTGTGATCGGCAGCGAAGGCGCCTTCGGGGTGCTCACCGAACTCACCCTGCGGGTGCGGCCAGAGCCCGCCGCCCGCCGCTACGAGGGCTTTGTGCTGGATGGCTGGGAGCGGGGCGCCGCGGCGGTCCACGGCTTGGCCCAGGCGAGGGTGCTCGCCGATATCACCCGGCTGTCCGATGTGGACGAGACGGAGGTGGCGCTCTCACTGCGTGGCGGCACCGCGACCGCGGTGCTTCGTGGCTACCTGCGCGCCCGGCGGGTCGCCGAGCCGTGCCTGCTGGTGCTGGGCTGGGAAGCGGGCTCGAAGCGGGAGCTTCGGCACCGCCGCGCGGCCACGCTGCGGGCGCTGCACGCGTTCCGCCCGGTGCGGCTGGGTCGCGCGCTCGGCGAGGCGTGGCGGCACGGCCGTTTCGCCGGACCGCGTCAGCGGGATGCCCTGCTGGACATCGGGATCTGCGTGGAGACCCTGGAGACCGCGACGCACTGGTCCGGCCTGGACGCCCTGCGCACCGCGGTCCGGGCCGCGCTGGTGGACGCACTGTCCACAGCGGAGGCTCGTCCGGTGGTGATGTGCCACATCTCGCATGCCTACGAGACCGGTGCTTCGCTGTACTTCACGGTGCTCGTCCCCCGGGACACCGACGACCCGATCGGCCAGTGGCACCGCGCCAAGCAGGCCGCGGGCGAGGCCATCGCGGGGCTGGGCACCATCAGCCACCACCACGCCGTCGGCACCGACCATCTGCCTTGGCTGCACCACGAGATCGGCACCTCCGGCGGCGAGGTGTTGGCGGCGGTGAAGCGGACACTCGACCCCACCGGCATCCTCAACCCCGGCAAACTGATCGCCACGCTCGAGCCGTAGCCGCCCGGACGGCGCTCCTTGGTCTCGGAAGCTGGTCACCACTCCCTGAGTCGTTGTCGCCGAGATCGGTGGCGTAGCGACTTCGACAGGCTGGTCGCGATATCGCGGGCTCGAGGGCGAACCACGCGACCGCCCGAGATCGGCAACCCCGTCTACCCCGCCGCGAATGCCGTGATGCCGCGGTAGGCGAACCCGAGCCGTCCGTAGAGCCGGGTCGCCGGGTGGTCGGGTCGGTCGACCATCAACGCGACCCGGCCGCGGCGGGCGGCCAGCTCATCCCGCAGGAAGGCACAGACCCGGTACGCGATGCCGCGCCCCCGGTGCTCCGGGCTGGTGCCGACCCCGCCGATGTATCCCAGGCCGTCGGTGGACCACACGTCGGCGCCCACGCCCACCAACTCGCCGCCGACGATGGCACCGGCCCACCTCGTGTTCGGCGTCTCGCCTGGGCGGACCCACGACCCCGGATTCGCCCTCGCCAACAGGGCGTCCACCGCATCGCTCTCGTCCGCGCGAAGCCACCGCACGCCATCTCGCTCGGCGGCCCCGGCGGTGCCGTCCCCCGCGTAGTCCATCCAGCCGAAGTCGAACCGGTTCCGGCCCGGCAGTTCGTCGGCGAGCTTGTCGGCGAGTTCGGTCATCATCAGCAACCGCGGCGGGACCGGGCACCGCGGCAGCGCCTTGACCAGCAACGTCCGCGCGTCGGCGGGGTCACCGGCCAGGATCAGCCGGTCATGCCGCAGCAGCCGCGGCGCGAACACCGCCACCGCATCACCCAAGGTCCACGCGCTGCCCCGGCGGTGATGGGTCGCGGTCAGGGCCTGCGCGCCCCACCACAACACGGGCTCATCCTGAAGGGATCGGACTTCGTCCGCCGTCGTCAACTCACGCACCCCCCGATCATCACCCGACCGGATGGATTCGCGCAGCCGGGTTCAACGCCTGCGACGCAACCAGCTTTGCTTCTGCAGCGCGAGGTGGAGTTCGTAGAAGGTCCGCTGAAGCTCGCGCTTGTAGTAATCGCTGCCGTGATCGGTGACCGACAGGTCCGGGCCGGGCATCGCGCCGACCTCCAACCAGCGCTCCGACCACAGCGCCTCGATCACCGACGCCCAACGGTGCTCCACCGCGGTCCGCACCTCGGCCTCGTTCTCCGTCGCCGCCCACACCATCGCCTCGGCCTGCGCCACCTGCTCGACAAGCTGCGCCGCCAGCCGCTCGGTGTGCTTGTCCAGTTCACGGACGGCCTCGGCGGCGCGGCCCGCGATCTCCTTGTACCGCGCGCTCGCGGAGTTCGGGTCGATCACGGCTGCTCTCCGATGCGCACGTCGAAGGGGATCACGACCTCCGGTTTGGCGTGCTCGAACCGGTCGAAGAACAGCCCGCGCCGCGGCCGCGGCGACCAGTGGATGATCTGGCCCGCGGCGAACGTGTTCAACTCCTGGCCCTGCACGTCGAAGGCCACCCAGGCGCCGATCTCATCCGGCGGGCCAAGGCCCAGCGTCGCCTTCAGCCTGGCCGCGCTTCGCCACCAGCCGATCACGTGGGTGCCCAGTTCGGGGCCGTTCTTCAGCACCTGCCGCAACGACTCGATGCCCGCCACCCTGGTCTGCGGGTCCTTGACCTCGAGCAGCGTCTGCGCGGCGTCCGCGGCGAACAGCACCAGGAAATGCGGCTGCCTGCCGTCCTCGCCACCGGAGAGCCTGCCCGCGATCCCGGCCGCCAGTTCGGTCACCAGCCCCCGGATACCGTCCAGGTCCACGAAGGCGACCTCGTGCCCCGCCATCGCAGCGGCCAGCCGTCGGGCCGGTTCCAGCGCGTCCTCGACCAGGCAGGCGAAGGTGAACCGGGCCTCACCCGGCCGGTACTGCGCGGCCAGCGACAACGCGGCCGAACCGAGCACGCTCATCGCGTCCCCGGCCATGGAGCTGATCACCGCGACGTTGCGGCCCGGGGTGTGCGCCAGCCGCACCTTCGCCGCGCTGCCCGCCACATCGATGACCTGGCCCAGCAGCACCGTCGGTGCCCTACCGTCGATCGGCTCCAGGCGCCGATAGTCCTCCACCGCGGACAGCGCGGGCACGTGGCTGCCGTCGAACAGGGCAGGCGCCGACACCCGGGCGTCGATGCGGGAGAACAACTCCTGCTGCAACACCTCGAAGGTACCCTTGCCGGTGGAATCCGGAATCCGGGCGACGCGGTTGCCGTGGCGCACCCCGGAGTCGTGGTTGATCACCCCGTGCCAGCGCGGGATCTCCAGCGCCGCCGGGTTGGCGTCGGCCAGCACCCGCCGCGCCTTGGGCAGCGCGATCCGCACGGTGAACTGCTCGAAGATCGCGGGCTTGCCCCAGAACGCCTCGATGCCGGAGACGTCCTGGCTGGCCAGCACCAGGTGGATGCCCTGGGACCGGCCGCGCCGGGCCACGTCCTCCAGCAGTTGCACGGCCTTGGCGGTGACCGCGTCCCGCTCGGCGAACAGGTACTGGAACTCGTCGATCACCGCGACGATGCGCGGCCAGCGGCCGCCGGGGTCCTCGGCCCGCAACTCCTCCAGCTTGGTGACCTCGTGTTCCTTGGCGGCGTCCGCGCGGCGGCGCATCTCCTCGGCGAGGAACCGCAGCAGCGCGAGACCGAACTCGCGGTCGGCGTTGACGTTCACGCCGACCAGCCGGGCATGCGGCAGCCACGTCGGGTCCTTGCGGCCGGGGGTGAACTGCGCGAACGACACGCCCTCCTTGAAGTCGAGCAGGTAGAGCTCCAGCTCGTCGGGGGAGTAGCGCGCGGTGAGCCCGCCGATCATCGCGTAGAGGAAGTTGGTCTTGCCCGAGCCGCTCGGCCCGCCGATCAACGCGTGCGGTGAGGAGTCCCCCAGCGTCAGTTCGACCGGCTCCCCGTCGGCGAAACCGATGGGCGTGTTCAGCCCGCCGTGCGAGGCGTGCTCCCAGAGCTGTCGCGGCAGCAGGTCGCCGAAGGTGCGGACCTTGCTGCGGTGGGTGAGGAACTCGGCCGCGATGGCGTTGCAGGCCGCGGTGACCTTGCTGCGCGTCAGCGGCGGGTCCAGCGTGACCAGCGCGCCCGGCGCCATGCTGGTGCTCGCGTGGTGCTCGCCGAAGACGTGCACCGACTCCAGCGAACTGCCAACGGAAATCGGCACGTCCAACAGGATCAGCTGCACGCCGCAGGCCAACCCGTTGCGCGCGACGCGCTCCAGCTTCTGCTGCTGCTCACCGCCCAGCGGGGCCCCGTTGCCGAACAGCACCGCGATCCGCCACGGTTCGGTTCGACGCCCGGCCGCCGCGGTCACGCTGGCCAGTGAGGGATGCCCGTCCACCAGCACGCTGGTGTGGATGCGCTTGATGTGGTCGCCAAGCTCGTCGAGCATCCCGTCCAGCCGGGCCGGGTCGTGCGCGGTGAGCAGACCCGCCCTGGTCAGCGGGTACAGCCCGGGCAGCGAGCCGGTGAGCTGGCTGGTGTCCCACACGCCGATGTGCACCAAGCCGGGCCGGAAATAGCCGAGCACCCGCAGCAGCAGCGTCTCCACCAGCGATTCCGCGCTGGTGCGGCCGCCCTGGGTGGAGGTCAGGAACAGGTGGGCGCCGTCCAGCAGCGGGACGGCGGCCGGGAACTCCTCGGCGACCGGGGCGGCCCGCACGGTCGCGGTGCCGATTCGCCACAGTTCGGGCAGCGTGCCGGTGCCGCCCGCGGTGCCGGGTGCACCGAGCCAGCCGTCGCCGACCGCGCCCGCCGAACCGGGGGACGCGGAGTCGACAAGCTCGGTCAACTCGGCAGGTCCGTGGGCGGTCCATTTGGCGAAGATGAGCTCGCGCTGGGCTTCCGCCTCACGCATGACCTGGGCGAACATCGGCACGACGAGCTTGCCCGCCAACTCCGGATCGGTGCCTGCCTCGGCGATGCCGCGCCGCATGACCTCGGCGGCGAACTGCAGACGGGCGTGTTCGGCTGCCGCCGCCTCCCGTTCGTTGGCCGCGGCACCCATGACGGACGCTGCCGCGCGCCGGAAATCCTGGAAGGTGGTGTCAATGCGGCTGCGTCGCCCGCTTTGTCTGCTCAAGCTCGTCCTCGGCAATCCCGTAAAGATCGCGCCGAAATAAGAAGATCATTTTACCATGGCGTCGCGGGCCCGCAGCGTGATCTCCGCAGGCCCTTAGAGGGACGCCGAAAAGTCCTCCAGTAAACCCATGCCGTGTGCGAGCAAATCGAGTATCCGCTGCATTTCCTGTTCAGCGTGAATGAACTGCGGCGGCACCACCAATTCAGGATGATTGGGATTGGCGGTGGCCGCCGCCTTGATTGCGTCGGAGAGCGCAGTATTTGCCGATCTGACGAACTCCGCCGCCTCGGAAACGCTTGAGTTGACCTCCGCCAGCGCGGCGCGCAGCTCGGCTATTGACGACACGTTGCTCTCGATCTTGCGCGCAGGGATTACAGGCGGCCGGAGTAGCTCTCGGTGGCGCTGATCCCGTTCTGGATCTCGCCGACGAGACCTTCGATGTCGTCGGCTACCTTCTGGAACGCCGCCTGGACATCCGTCACTTCCTGCTGGCTGCTGCCCTGAATGGCGGCCCCAAGCGTGTTGACGGCGCCCTGCAGGCTCTCCTTGGCCGCCATCAACTGGTCCATGCTCTTCTTTGCTTCGTCTTTGGCGGAATCAATTCCGTGACGAACATCTTCAACGCTAGCCATTTTTTCCGACAACCTCGTGACGCTGAGTGGTGGGCGACCGCCAGGGGGGACGGACGCACTACATAGAGAAGATAGTGGGTCGCGGCCTACGCCGTGCAACCGGAGTGCGGTCAAACGGGTGTTATCGCGACGCTACCCGTTTGGACCAGCAGAGATCAGCAGAGGCGATGTGCCGTGGCCGCCGCCTTTGCGCTCGGTATGCAAGCCCTGGTTTGGCGTATCGCCGGTACTCGAATGCCGACTTCTGGAGCCTTGTGAAGGGGCACACATCCATGAAGAGAATTCACGCACCGGGATAACGAAGGAAGGAACTGGGGATGAGCCGACTCCGGCGTCTGCACCGCCTGCCCGCGCTGGTCGCGTCCGTGGCAGCGGTGGCACTGGTGGCCTCGATCGGATCAGGGGTGGCGAGTTCGGCGCCGCCCGCCGCACCGCAACCCGAGTTGCTGTACCTCGACGCTTCCGCACAGGGGCCTGCGGTGCTGGCAGGCTACCTCGCCGAGACCGGCTACGACGTGGTCGACCGCACCGGCGCCGAGGTGGTGGTGCTGGGCACCGGTGCGACGCGGGCCGAACTGGCCGCGCGCGGACTGTCCGTGACCAGATCGCGGCCGGTGCCCGCGGCCACCGCGGCGGCGAATGCGGAGTATCCGCGGCTGGCGCGGCTGCCGAACAAGAACTATCCGACGTTCTATGGCGGATACCGCACGACGGCGGCATTTCACGAGTTCGTCGGTGATGTGGTGACCGCGTATCCCGAGTTGGCTACGAGAATCTCCTACGGCGACTCGTGGCGGCGAAAGCAGGATCCCACCAAGGGTCACCGGTTGGAAGCTCTCTGTATAAGTGCGAATGCATCGCAGGGTTGCCGACTGGAACCGAATTCGGCGAAACCGCGCTTCCTGCTGATGTCCCAGATCCATGCCAGGGAGCTGTCCACGAGCGAGATGTCGTGGCGATTTGTTGTGTCTCTTGTGGACGGATATCGGAATGACCCGGAGATCGCGGCGCTGCTGTCCGACAACGAGATTTGGGTTGTGCCACAGGTGAATCCCGACGGCATCGACGAGGTGCAGCAGGGCCTCGCCACCGGCGATATCTCCGACACCAGTCGGGCCTGGCAGCGCAAGAACCTCAACGACACCAACTCGCCGAAGGACTGCGGCACCGGCTTCCGCTCCCAGGAGGGCATCGACCTCAACCGCAACTGGGACTCGCACTGGGGCGGACTGGGCACCTCCAAGGACCCGTGCGCGCTGGTCTACCTCGGCCCGAAGGCCGCGTCCGAGCCGGAGGTCGCCGACCTGGCGGGCCTGTTCGAGCGGATCTTCCGCGACCAGCGTGGTCCCGGCGAGACCGACCCGGCGCCGCGGACCACCACCGGCGCGATGATCAGCCTGCACACCTACGGTGACCTGGTGCTGCTGCCCTGGCAGTACGACCGGTCGGTCAAGGCGCCCAACGAGGCGGGCCTGCGTTCGCTGGCGTTCCGGATGAGCCACTACAACGGCTACACCACCGGTCAGGCGGGCGAGGTGCTCTACAACGCCTCCGGCGGCACCGACGACTTCACCTACGACCGACTCGGCATCGCCTCGTTCACCTATGAGATCGGCGCGGGTCAGGGCGACTGCTCGGGCTTCTTACCCACCTACTCGTGCCAGGACAACTTCTGGCGTTTGAACAGCCCGGCGCTGCGCTACGCGGCGAAGTCGGCCCGCCAGCCCTACGCCACCGGCCAAGGCCCAACGGTCACGATCTCCACCGTGCAGGGCGGCCTCGGCCCGTGGGCCTCGGTGGCCGCCAACGCCGACGACAACGCCTACGGCAACAACGGTGTCGGCAGGCCTGCCGCGCAGCAGGTGACCGAGGCCGAGGTGTACCTGGACACGCCGCCGTGGGCGGGCGGCAAACCGCAGCCGCTGGAGGTGCGCGGCGACGGCAGCACGGTCGAGATCGGCGGTGTGTTCTCCACCGCGGGCCCGAACCGGCCCTACCGCCTGGTCTACGTCCGGGCCAAAGACGCCGACGGCAACTGGGGCCCGGCGACCGCCGGCTGGCTCCGCTGACCCTCACAGGGACCTTCGTCACAAGAATATTTCGCGTCTCAACCGGTGATCGAGCGTATTCCTTGCGTCTGATCCATTTTTGGATCAATTTTCTACGGATGCGAGGCTCACGTGCATAGGTGGTTGATTCGCGCGCTGGTCGCGGTGACGGTCGGTTTCGGCCTGCCCGCGGTGATGGTCGCTCCCGCGTCGGCCGCCCCGGCGACAAGTGTCGCCGCGGCGGTCGAGCGGCAGCCGGTGGCACCGCCGCTCGAGCCCGGTGTCAGCACGTTGTCCTGGAAGACCGCGGACTACATCGCGGCCTGGGAGAGATACCGGGGCAGACCCATGACCGAGCGGGAGCGGGCCGACCTGGCCCGCGGCTGCATCGGTGTCACCGTGGTCAACCTGGAGCGCCCCGACGCGGGCAACCCGCCGCTCGGCCTGTCCTTCGGCAACCTGGCCACGGCCAAGGAGGTGCAGGCCGAGCTGAACAAGATCATCGCCGCCCGGCCGAGCCGGGCGGAGTACGCCGAACAGGTACGCCGCAACCCGGTGCTGTCCAAGCTGAAGAACGTGCTCAAGGCGCTGCCCGCGGGCATGGACCCGGCCGAGCTGACCGCGGCGGTGTTCTCCAAGCGGTTCTACGCCAAGCAGGACCCGAACTGGACCGATGAGCAGGCCGCCGCGATGTACCGGCCCGATCCCAAGACCGGGCAGGTGGACATGAGCACCTACCGCTACGCGGCACGTCCGGGCTTCGTCAACTTCGACTACGGCTGGCTGGACGAGGCCACCGGCAACTGGTGGCACGCCAACCACGCCGAGCCGGGCATGCTGGTCTACCAGAGCACGCTGCGGTTCTACTCCCGGCCGCTGCGGGATTTCGACGAGCAGGTGTACACGGTCGCCTTCGCCAAGGTGTGGTGATGGAACTCAGTCGACTGGTTGATCAGCAGGTGACCCTTCGTGGTCAAGCCGCCAACGCCCACGCGGGCGCGGTGCTGATCGCGGGTGGCCGACCACCCGTGTACATCCCCGGCCTCGCCGAGTGGGGCGAACTGGCGGGCCGTGAAGTCGAGGCGACAGGTGTGCTGCGCCCGGTTCCGAGCATTCCGCGACCGGGCGAACCCGTGCTGCACGGCATCGCGGGCGAGGCCTACCAGCTCACGGACGCCACTTGGCGCGGGATCGACTGACGCCCACGAGGCCCGGCGTCTTCAGGTGGCTAAGGGCCAACCCGAACGGTTGGACTCCAACCAAAGGGCGGGGCTGGACACCCCCCGATCGAGCCTAGCCGCCTGCACCGGCAGGTTGGGCGTTATGGCTGGTCAAGCCCGCGAGTCGGCGCCGATTTGGCAGGACACGTGAGTGGCGACCGACGTCGAAGGTCGGTCGCCACTCAGGGTCGGTTGCGCCCGAAACGGCCTCGTCAGGACTGGACGAGTTCGAAATGTGACTGGGAGTCCGCGGGGGGTGCCGGGTTGGGGACCGGGAGGGCGCCCGCGGCGAACTCCAGTGCCACGATGCCGCCGGTCGGGCGGGGGTCGCAAACCCAGCGGGTGACTGCGATGTCGCCGTTGTAGTGCAGCGGGGACCAGCCGGGGCGGCCCAGGGCCGAGACCGCGGTCATCACCGCCACCGCGGGGGAGCCGGTGATCTCGCCGAGGTCCATGCCGACGCCGACGACGTCGTCCAGTTCGACGAAGTCGGTGATCACCGCTCCGCGGACGATGCGGCTGGAGATTGCCCTGGCCTGCCAGATCGCGCCTGCCCGGGAGTCGGGCACCAGTTCCACCCACAGGCGGAGGCGTTCGGGGAGATCCTCATCGGCGTACTCCGCCAAATCGTCGTCGGCGTCGTAGTCGCCGGTCGACAGGTCTGTCACGGCGTAATCCTCTTCATCAGTCGACCCCTCGGAACTCTCCGAGGCGGCCGACAGCGGGGATTCGCCAAGCCAGGCTTCCACGATCAGCCGCTCGCCACCAGGAACGACGCGGCCGAGTGCCTCGGGGTCATCGAGCACGGACCATGCGGTGGGCGGTTCGCAGCTGATCCGGGTGGGCAGCTCGGGGTCGAGTTCGCGCAGCAGGGACCGCACCGCGGCGCCCAGCACCGCCGTCTCCCGGTCCTCGTCCACCGGCACCTGGAGGTCGGCGTCGGGCACGAGCCTGCCGCGCTGCCTGATGGTCACCGACCAGCAGCCTGGCTCCTCGTCGAGCAGGTCGCCGATATCGGCGACCGCACCGCCGACGCGGTCCAGCAGCGGGCGGCAGGCGTCGGTGGCCTGCTTCTCGTTCTCGGCGTTGACCACCACGGTGATCAACAAATCCAGCTTCTCGTCCATCGCCGCCACATTGTTACCGATGAGCAGAGGGGCCGGCCCAGCTTATGCCCGGACCAGCCCCTCTTCACTACATCGTGGACTTGCAATTACCCGCTTGTTGGAACGAGTGCCTGCTCTGCGTCCAACGTGACCGCGGCCGCGTGCACGACGGAGGCGATGCGCAGCGCCTCGTGCACGCTCTCCCTCGGCAGTCCGGCGTCCAGCAGGGCCTTGTTGTGCGACTCCAGGCACACCCCGCAGCCGGTGATCGCGCTGACCGCGAGGCACCACAGCTCGAAGTCCACCTTGTCCACCCCGGGGTTGCCGATGACCTGCATGCGCAACCGCGC
Source organism: Actinorectispora metalli (assembly GCF_056323685.1). Taxonomy (NCBI): domain Bacteria; kingdom Bacillati; phylum Actinomycetota; class Actinomycetes; order Pseudonocardiales; family Pseudonocardiaceae; genus Actinorectispora; species Actinorectispora metalli. Next base: position 1,640,737 of record NZ_JBREYE010000001.1, on the reverse strand, counting down.
GGGCAGGTTGGCGTATTCGGCGTCACCGATGAGGTGCTTGGCCCGGTAGTAGATGTTGTTCATGGCCATGATCGAGGCGGCCGCCTTGGCCGCCGTGACCGCGTCCTCGGACAGCTGCTCGCGGGCCGCCTTGTCCACCTCGACGAGAAGCCGCTGGTTGCGGCTGGCCACCGCGACCGCGAGCACGGTGCCCCACAGCTGCTGGGTGGGCAGCGTGGAGGTGCCGATCACCGAGCCGATGTTGAGCTTGGTGTCCCGTGCGTAGCCGGGCAGCGCCTGCTTGATGGCATCCAGCGACATGAGAGCTCCCCGATCAGGCGTCGACAAGCAGCTTGGCGACGTCGAGCGTCTCCTCGCCCTTGTTCCAGTTGCACGGGCACAGCTCGTCGGTTTGCAGGGCGTCCAGCACCCGCAGGACCTCCTGCACGTTGCGGCCGACGGAACCCGCGGTGACCATCGCGAACTGGATCTCGTTGTCGGGGTCGACGATGAAGGTGGCGCGCTGCGCGACACCGTCCTCACCCAGCACGCCCGCCGCCGCGGCCAGTTCCCGCTTGATGTCCGACAGCATCGGGAAGGGCAGGTCCCGCAGGTCGGCGTGGTTCTTGCGCCAGGCGAGGTGGACGAACTCCGAGTCGACGGAGACGCCGAGCACCTGCGCGTCGCGGTCGGCGAAGTCCTCGTTCAGCTTGCCGAAGGTGGCGATCTCCGTGGGGCAGATGAAGGTGAAGTCCTTCGGCCAGAAGAACACCACCCGCCACTTGCCCTGGTGGGACTTGTGGTCGATGGTCTGGAACGCCTTGTCGGCCTCCAGCGAGACACATGCGGTCAGTGAGTACTCGGGAAACTGCTGACCTACCGAGAGCACGCCTAACTCCTTGAGCGTTGGTTGGGCTTGGGCGACCGCAGCGATGCGGTGCCGCCCCTGGGTGCGGGGGCGGGAAGCATTCGGTTTCAATTTTTCAAGAGAGCCGACTCATCGGTGAAATAATGATCATCAAATAGACTGATAGATCGTGAATATCAATCAGGGTGGGCCGACTCTCAGCCAGCTCCGCTCGTACCTGGCGATCGCCGAGTTCTTGCACTTCAGCCAGGCCGCAGGAGCGCTCGGCGTGAGTCAGCCCACGCTCTCCAGTGCTATCGCCGCACTGGAGGAAACCCTCGGCACCCGCCTTGTGGAACGCACCACACGGCGGGTGATGCTCACCACCGCGGGCGAGCGGCTGGTGCCCCATGCCCGCGCCGTGATCGACGCCGTGGACGCTTTGCTGTTGGAATCCCAGGCCGCGGCGAAGCCGTTCTGCGGCACGCTGCGGGTCGGCGTGATCCCCACCGTCGCGCCCTATCTGCTGCCGCTGGCGCTGGCGGTGTTGCGCAAGGCGTTTCCCGAGCTCACCTACGAGGTGCACGAGGAGCGCACCGCCGACCTCACCGACGGGCTGTCCACCGGCCGGTTGGATGTGGCGCTGCTGGCGCTGCCCGTCGGCGGCAAGCTCGTCGAGCAGCCGCTCTACGACGAGGACTTCCTGTTGGTCGTGCCGAAGGGGCACGGGCTGGCGAAGGAACGGCAGATCGACCTCGCCCGGCTGCGGCCGCTGGACATCCTGCTGCTCGAGGAGGGTCACTGCCTGCGCGACCAGGCGCTGGAGCTGTGCCGGGAGGCAGGCAACGGCGCACCCGCCGCCACCAAGGCGGCCAGTCTCACCACGCTCGTGCAACTCGTCGCGGCGGGCATGGGCGTGACGCTGCTGCCCGCGACGGCGGTGGCCGTCGAGACCAAGCGCTTCGGTTTGGTGACGGTGCCGTTCACGACGCCCTCGCCTGCCCGGCGGATCGGCCTCGTCCATCGCGATAGCGCCGGTCGGGACGCGGAATTCGAGGCAATCGCGGCCGAACTGCGGCGTGCCGTGCTCGCCAGGAAACTTCCGGTTCGGGCTACGAATTAATTGCGTAAACAGTTCCGAAAAGGTCTCGGCAGGTCGGAGCGTATTGATCCGCTGTTAGCGTCGCCCGAGTTACTCGGACAACGCTCTCCCGATTGTGGGGTCAATACCGATGAGAAAAAGGACAACGTTGCGCGCCGGGGTGGTCGCCGTCATGACGGCGGCACTGTTCCCGCTGGTGGCAGGCATGGCTGCGGCGCAGGAGGGGTCTGATGGGGATCTCGCCGACGGCATCATGTCGATGATGGACAAGGCCTACGGCGGTTCCGGTTCCACTGGGTCGTCAACCAAATCGGACTCCACTCCATCGGGTGGGTCCGGCCTGCCCGATCTCAATGCGGGCAGTAACAATTCCGGGCTGGCGAACGCTGGTTCGGGGAATACCGGAAATGCGAACGCGGGTTCCGGTAACAAGGGGAACGCCAATGCGGGTGTGGAGAACCACGGCAATGCCAACGCCGGGGTCGGCAACGTGGGCAACGCGAACGCGGGGGTGAACAACTGCGGCAACGCCAACGCGGGCATCGGCAACATCGGCAACGCCAACGCCGGGATCGGCAACGCGGGCAACGCGAACGCGGGCGTGAACCCGGTCAACGACAGGTGCCCGAAGCCCAAGCCCAAGCCTCCGTGCCCGGACAAGGCGCTGCCGAAGGGCGACGTCCCCGAGCAGCCGCCCGTCAAGCCTGCGGTTCAGCAGTCCGTGGGCCCACCGGCCAAGGTCGCCGCGGCCGTCGCACCGGAGACGCTGGCCAACACCGGCGTGGACCCGATGCTCGCCGCGCTCACCGGTGCCGCACTCGTCGGCAACGGTGTGGTGTTGCTGGCCGCTCGTCGCCGAGTGAGTCGCGACGAGTCGTGATCCGTCTTCCCGTCCTGGCCGCCGATGCCGAACTGGTCGGCCAGGGCGGCTCGGTGCTCGCGTCGAGTGAATCAGACTCACGTTCATGGGTGAACGGAACCCGAATTTCGCGCTAAGGACAATGGGCGCTAACCTCCCGCCTTGTTATTTCTCCGTTGATCACTTGATTGGGCGGGTTGGGCATCGATGGCCAAGTCGATTTATGTTCGCGGCACCGCGGGGGCGTTGAGTGCCGCGGCAATTACCTTCATTGTCGGGGGCGCGGCCCTGGCCGATGACGGTGCTCCCGGCGATGACGTCAGGGAAAGTTCGGCAGCGGAATCCGCCCAGCCCGCGGGTGACAACTCCGCCTCTGCCCCGGCCACGACGTACAACACCGAAATCCGCGGGCCCGTGCAGAGCGCCCCGAATGCGGATCAGCCTGCGGCCGAACAGAACGCGCCTGCCCCCACACCGGAGAATTCTCCGGAACCCGCGCAGCATGCTGCCGATCCCAATCGTGACCCCAACCAGAGCACTGGTGGTGTAGACGTGCAAAGTGCCAATGCGGGCGGTGAGAATGCCGGGCTCGCCAATGCGGGCGCGGGCAACACGGGCGATGCCAACGTCGGTATCGGCAACGTCGGCTCGGTGAACGCGGGTCTGGACAACGAGGGGAACGCCAACGGCGGCGTAGCCAACATCGGCAACGCCAACGGCGGGGTGAGCAACTGCGGCATCGCCAACGGCGGCGTGCAGAACGTGGGCGAGGCCAACGCGGGCGTGGATAACGCGGGGCAGGCCCAAGCGGGCTTCGGCAACGCCGATGCGGGTGATGACTGCACCGAGGACGTCCCCAAGCAGCCGGAACAGCCTCCGGTGGGCAAGCAGGAGGAGCCGACCCGCAACGCGGTACTGCCCGCCTTCTCCGAGACGCTGGCCGAGACCGGCGTCGACCCGTTGACCGCGGCCGTGCTCGGCGCCGCGCTGCTCGGCGGCGGTGGCGCGATGGTGCTGGGCAACCGGCGCCGTCGGGTGGCGAAGGACCAAGGCGCGGAAGGCGCCCAAACCGAAAGCTGACTTCGACCCAGTTCCAGGAGCCGTTCCCGAGCGCCGTGTCGGGGGCGGCTCTTTTTTACCCAAATGGGCGACCAGTAGTGCCGCGTGATGTTCAGGCTTTGGTGTCGAATTATCGCCCGGTTGAATTCCACACGCGTCCCGCCAGTGGTAAATATCAGCTTTGCGTGAGCGCTTTCACCCGGTGTCCTCGCGAACTTGGGTGGACTTCGCCGAACATTGGTTTTCGCACTGCCGTTACCCGAATGCGCCGTTAGCTTCGAGCCGGGTACACCCGATCGCCCGAAAGGGCCGGTGGAGGTTCGATGTCGAAAGCAACCTGTCTACGCGGTGGCCTCGGCCTGCTCGGTGCCGCGGCCTTCGCATTGCTGGTCGGCGGAATCGCCAATGCCGAGGACGATTCGCCACGCGACACCACCCGGCAGGCGCAGCACGCGCTCGAACAGAATGGGATCAGCTGGTCTCCCGATCGGGATGATGGTGATGCCTCGATCCGATTCGTGGAAGAACACTCCGCCGCCGGTTTCGCGGTGCCGTCGCGCGGTGGAGCCGGGGGAGGTGGCGGTGGTCCGGATCGCCCCAATCCCGGTTGGGCCAACGCGGGCGGTGGAAATGTCGGCGACGCCAACGCGGGCGTCGGCAACTGCGGTGACGCGAACGCGGGCGCGGACAGTCACGGCACCGCGAATGCGGGCGCCGGGCAGTGGGGCGGTGCCAATGCGGGCATGTCCTGGTCGCACGGCTGCACACCCGGCGGGCACCACCCACCGAAGCCCTGCCACTGCCCTTGTGAGTGCAACGGCCCCGGCGGCCCGGGAGGACCGGGCAATCCGGGTGGTCCCGGCGGACCGGTTGGGCCTGGTGGACCGGTTGGGCCTGGTGGACCGGTTGGGCCTGGTGGACCGGTTGGGCCTGGTGGTCCTGTCGGACCTGGTGGCCCCGGCGGGCCTGGCGGTCCCGGTGGCCCTGGCGGTCCCGGTGGCCCTGGCGAGCCCGGTGGTCCCGGTGGTCCCGGTGGCCCCGGGGGTCCTGGTAGTCCCGGAGGTCCGGGATCACCTGGTGGCCCAGGGGAACCGGGCAAGCCTGTTCCCACTAGGCCGCCCACCGCGGTCGGCGGGGCGCACGGCGGCATCGGTGGCATTGGTGGCAGGGGTCCCGTCCGTGCAAGCGGCGGCGGCGGACTCGCCAACAGTGGAGCGGACCCGCTGATCACAGCGCTCCTCGGCACCTTCCTACTCGGGACGGGCACCGCCCTCGCCCGAGTGTCCAGGCGCCGCGGGGACTGACGAGAACCACTTCGCGCAGGCTGCCGGGCATAACTCGGAGAACTCGCGAAGTTCCACAAGCGAGGGGAGTCGGCCGTTCCAGGCAGGCTCCCCTCGCTCGTTCACGCGCTCGTTCACGTCGACAGACCCGACGGGGTGCACAGCCGAACGGAGAAGAAAGCCGACGCATCCACGCGGGCCGCGCCGGACCTGCCGAGTCGGTCACCGAAACGACCGTTGATTCGTGACCTTGGATTGATCGATCCGATTGCTGCGCATGGTGGAATCTGCTCGCTCCGCGCGGACCGATCGGATTCCGGTGGCAGCACCTCGACCCCATGCCGCCTGGAGGCCCGCAATGTCCCGCCATATCGCCCGTCGTGCAGGTGCCGGTCTGGCAGGCGCCGCCGCCCTGTCGCTGCTGATCGCGGGCCCCGCGTTGGCGGACCGCCCGGACCGCGGCGACCTCTCCCAGCCGCAGCCGCCGTCGAAGGCCGACTTCAGCGGCCACGGCGCCAACGTGCACGGCCCCTACGACTCCACGCGTGACGGCTCGCCGTCGGCCAACGGCAACGGCGGCGGCGCCGCGGTGGGCAAGCCCGCGGCGGGTTCGGTCGGCAAGGCGGACAACAAGAACCCGAAGGGCCAGCTGCCCGGCGGCTCGGACCGCAACAACGGCTACGAGTGCGACGGCAACAACGGCATCGGCAAGGGCAACCCCGCGCACACCGCGTGCAAGCCCGGCCTCGCCCCGCCCCAGGGCGGGCAGCCTCAGCAGCCACCGCGCCAGGACGCTCCGTCCGCCAAGCCACCGGTGGCCGCGCCGCCCGTCGCCCAGGCCGCGCCGTCGGTGACCGAGCTTGCCGAGACCGGCCTCGACCCGCTGACCGCCGCGATGCTGGGCACCGGCCTGCTCGGCGGCGGTGTCGTGCTGATGGCTGCCTCCCGCACCCGCCCCGTGACGCGACCCACTCGCTGAGCCGGATTGAGCTCATTCCGAGCCGAAGCCGACCGGCCTCGGCTAGTTTCCCCGGCAGGAAGCGACAGGAGTGCGAATGAAGCTGGACGCGAGCGGCAGCACGGAGATCGGTGCGCCCGCCGAGTTTGTGTACGAACTGATCAGCGACGTCCCCAACCAACACCGGTTCACCCAGGAGTGCTACACGGCGCACTGGACCGGGGAGGCTTCCGGACCCGCGGTGGGTGCCCGGTTCACGGGCGCCAACCGCGCGGGCAAGTTCCGCTGGACAACGGTGTCCACCGTCACCGAGGCGACGCCGGGGCGGGCCTTCGCCTTCCAGGTCGGCGCGCTGGGCATGGTCACCGCGACGTGGCGCTACGACATCGACGCCGTCGACGGCGGCTGCCGGGTCACCGAGAGTTCGGTGGACTCCCGTCCGCTGTGGCTGCGGTGGTTCATCGGAAAGGTCACCGGTGTGTCGGACCGGGCCACCCACAACGAGGACAACATCGCCAAGACGCTGGCTCGGCTCAAGGAAGTCGCCGAGGCCGAATACGCCCAGGCGCGCTAGGCGAGGAGGAAGTCCGCGGACAGGCGCGCGCCCGCGGACTTCCGCTCGCTCATCGCTCAGGCCTTGAAATAGGCGCTGCCGTCGATACGGCCGACGGCGCAGACCGGACCGTAAGGCCAGGCCACGGTAAGCGATGTCGTCTCATCCGGCGGCGTGATCAAAACCTGATCCGCCTCGGGCTGACAGGGCCAGTCGTTCGAGTCGCCTTCGGAGTTCACGACCACCCAATGGATCTTTTTCGCCGCGGTCTGATCGGGCTTCAGGGTGACCTTCGCGGGCGCGGGATCGAGATTGCGCTGCAGGTTCGTCGGAACCTGGCCGCCGCGTGAATCCACAAGCTGCATTCCGCCGAAGCCGTAGATCGTGCACGTCGAAATCCCGAGGTTGGTCAGGAATACCCGGCCATAGCGGTTGCCCGCGGCCGCGCCGTCCTCCTGAACCACCGCCCGGAGGTCATTGGTGTGACACCGGGCCAGGGCGCCGTCCTCCCCAGACGGAGCCGCCGCGGCGGGCAAGACCGCCGTCGCGGCCAGGGCCGATGCGATCATGACACCGGCGAACACACGCTTGTTCGATCCTTTGGCAAACAACACTTGAGCCACCTCCCCGGTTCTGCGTCGCAGAACGTCTTTGTCGGCTTGTCTGCCTCTCCAGCAGACGCATTCGCCCGGGTGGAGGTTGTCTCCACGGCGCCGATGTTCGGTACTGGCATGCCTGCGGACGGCCCAATTCCCGCCCGCCTGAACCGCGTATCGGGTCTGGACCCTTTGTCGATGTGGGACATGACCAGGGCCATCCGCGTGACGATGTGCGTCGGTTTCCGCTCACCGAAAAGGGAGCATGGCTGTTGTGCGTTCGGTGGTCATACGGTTCCGCAGCGTTGTTATGCCAGGGGAAGGAAACAACATGGCTTCCGGACGCGCCTGGTCTGCGCGCGGCGTTTGGGGGACTACAAGATGCATTCCGAGCTAGCGACCTCATCCTGGTCTCCGCCGGAAGGCCTATTCGGCCGGATACTCGGCAGTGACTCGGTGGCGGCGCAGGTCGGCGATGAAGCGTGGTTGCAGGCCATCCTGGACGTGCAGGCCGCGTTGGCCGCCGTCGGCGCCGGACTCGGGTTCGTCCCGGAAGCGGCGGCCGAGGCCATCGCCGCGGCCTGCCATCTCGACCGGCTCGGCGTCGCACTCGGCGAGCGACCCACCCACTCCATCAACGGCGATCCGGTGCCCGACCTGGTCACCGCCATTTGCGCGTTGCTGCCGCACGACTACGGCTGCCATGTGCAGGTCGGCGCCAGCAGCCAGGATGTGCTGGACACCGCGACGATGCTGGTTGCCAACCGGGTGCTGGACACCGTGCTTGGCGACCTGCGCGGCGTGGCCATCGCCTGCCGCAAGCTTGCCGAATCCCACCGCAGCACGCCCGCCATCGGCGCGGTGCCGGTGCTGCCGCGCATGCAGCTCACCTTCGGTGCCAAGGCCGCGGGCTGGCTGTCCGCGGTGGACGAGAGCATCGCGCGGCTGGAGACCATCCGGCGCGACCGGCTCGCCGTGCAGATGGGCGGTGCCGCGGGCGTGCTCTCCTCGTTGAACACGGATGGCTACGCGGTCGCCACGGCACTGGCCGAGCGGCTGGACCTGGCCACCACCGCGCTGCCGTGGCACGGCAACCGGGACCGCATCGCCGAGTTGGGCAGTGCGCTGGGCATCGCGGCGGGCGCTCTGGGCAAGATCGCCAAGGAGGTGGTCGGCCTGGCCAGGGCGGGTGTCGCGGAGATCGGGCCGTACTCCGGCCGCGCCCAGGGCATGCCGGTGGCGCCGATCCACGACCGCGTCAACCCGGTGGGGGCGCTGGCCGCGCTGGCCTGCGCTCGGCCGGTGCCGGGCCTGGTGGGCGCGTTGCTGACCGACATGCTGGCCGAGCACCAAGATGAGGTGGACGGCTGGCATACCGAGCGCCAGACGCTGAGCGAGCTGTTCCGACTGGTCGGCGGTTCGGCCGCGGCCCTGCACGAGCTACTGGACGGGCTGCGGGTGGACGCCGTGAGGCTGCGCGCGCGGATGGAGGCGACCAACGGTCTGCTGATGGCCGATCAGGTGGTCGCCGTGCTGGCGAATCGATTGGGCTGGACCACCGCGCACGAACTCGTCTCCAGGGCCTGCAGGCAGGCGGGCGAGCGGGGAATCACGCTGGGCGAGGTGCTGATGGCGGACCCGAGGGTGGGGGAGTACTTCAACGCCGACGAGGTGGCCGGGGCGCTGGACCCCGCGAGCTACTTCGGATCGGCCACCGCGTTGGTCGACCGGGCGCTGGCCGAACACCAGCCGTGATCCGGCGAGAGCCTGTGTTGCGAGGGAGGCCCCCAACGAGTGGAGGCCACCCTCGCGAACGGTGGCGGTCCTGCGGTGCGCGTGCCGCAGGAACACAACCGCGTACAGCTCGCAAAGAGTAACGAGTAGGAAAGTTTCTTAACAGAGTCTGCGTCCTCGTTCACCGATCTGGACCAATTCGCAGAGTCGAAGCGTCCGTTTGGCGGGCAATTCTGTTGGGAAACGGCGTAATCCCGCACAAAACTGTATGCATCCGGCACGCCCCCGTCGACCCCCGGAGAGGTGCGAAAGCAGGCACCCGGAGGCCGGACGGTCCAACAGGCACCCGGCGTGCACTCACTCGGCGTAAGCGATGGCGGTCCGGATGCCGCCGAAGAGCCCACCGCGGGATGCCCCGATCCGGTCAGACGGTGCAGTCCGCGGAACGGGACGCGTGACAGATACCGGTCATCTCCCCGCGGTCCACCACCTTGATCCGCTCCCGACCGTGCGGCCCGCCCAGCTCGATCTCATGCGCGTCGAGCAGCTTCCACCCCGACTTGGTGGTGAACGGAATGCTCTTGGCCGCCAGGTACTCCGGCACCGCCGCCGGGTCCGGCCGCGTGGGCTTGGGCAGCAGCGGCGCGTCGGCCAGCAGGCAGCCAACGGTCTCCAGGGCGTCGCCCTTGGTGTGCCCGATGAGCCCGACCGGCCCGCGCTTGATCCAACCGGTCACGTAGACCCCGGTGAGCTGTTGCCCGTCCAGGTCGATCACCCGGCCCGCCTCATGCGGCACGGTGCCCGCGCGGTGGTCAAAGGGCAGTTCGGCGAGGTGCGAGCTGAGGTACCCGACCGCGCGGTACACGGCCTGCACCGGCCAGTCGTGGAAGGTCCCGGTGCCGCGCACGCTGCCGTCGCCGGTGAGTTCGGTGCGCTCCGTGCGCAGTCCCCGCACGCGATCGGTGCCGAGCACCTCGACCGGCGAGTGCAGGAAGTGCAGGTGCAGTCTGCGCTGCCTGCTGCCCGGCTCGCGAATCGCCCACTCCTGGAGCGTCTTCACGATCATCTTGGTCTGGTTGCTGTCGTTGATCGCCCGCAGGCTGCCATCGTCGAACTCGATGTCCTCGGGATGCACGATCACCTCGACGTTCGGTGAGTGGTCAAGCTCCCGAAGCTCCAGCGGCGTGAACTTGGCCTGCGCGGGCCCGCGGCGACCGAAGACGTGCACATCGGTGACCCTGCTGCGCCGCAGGCTCTCGTAGACGTTGGCCGGGATCTCGGTGCACAGCAGCTCATCAGCGGTCTTGGCCAGGATTCGGGCCACGTCCAGCGCGACGTTCCCGGCGCCGATCACCGCGACGTTCTCGGCGTCCAGCGGCCACTCGCGCGGCACGTCAGGATGCCCGTCGTACCAGGACACGAAGTCCGCGGCGCCGTGGCTGCCCGGCAGCCCGATCCCGGGGATGTCCAGCTCGCGATCGGAGTCCGCGCCGGTGGCGAAGACGACGGCGTCGTAGAACTGCCGAAGATCGTCCAGTTTGAGGTCGATGCCGTAGTTGACGTTGCCGAAGAAGCGGATCTCGTTGCGATCCAGCACCTTCTCCAGCGCGGTGACGATGCCCTTGATCCGCGGGTGGTCCGGCGCGACCCCGTACCGCACCAGTCCGTAGGGCGCGGGCAGCCGGTCGAACAGGTCGATCGACACCGCCTGCTCCGATTTGACCAGGCTGTCCGCGGCATACACCCCCGCGGGCCCGGTTCCCACGATCGCCACCCGCAGCGGCCTGCCCATCGACTCCTCCTCGCCTCGCACCAACAAGGCGAAGCTTAGGTAAGGCAGCCCTAACTTGACGGCCTCGCGTGGTCAACGCCACGCCACGAACCCGGATCGATCTTTCTGCGGCACAGGCTCCAAGGGATACCCGTCGGCTACCACTCCGGTGAGGCAGGGAGCATGATCACGAAGTCAGCTGTGGCCGGTGCCGTCCTTGCGGCCCTGAGCCTGGTGGCGATGGATCATCCCGCGCCCTCATGATCACCAGCCACTGCGGCCAGCGGCGTGCGGCCCCGGAGAATTCGTGGGACGGACAGGCGGGCACAGGCGCACCGATCGCCAACACGACCAGCCACAACGCGTTCGAACTCCAGCCGCTGGAGGAACGCGTGCTCGGCGCGGGGCGGCATGAGCTCGTGGTCCGGATGCCGGAGAACAGCAAACAGAATTCAACCTGGACCACATCCAGCTCGACCTGCTCCGCTGACCCGGAGCGTTCCGCACTCCGGGGTGGAGCCGTCTGTGTAGTGCCCTCGGCAGGATTCGAACCTGCGACACCCGCTTTAGGAGAGCGGTGCTCTATCCCCTGAGCTACGAAGGCGCAGATCCAGGGTACTGCCTGACGAGCTGGTGGAGCCACCCGGGTAGATCCGACAGCTCGCGGCTGTAGTGGGATTCATGATCGCGGTACGGGTTGACCGGTGCAGGTGGCTCCGTGGACGACAGCGCCGGGTTCGGGGTTGTCGAAGGTCAGACGAACAGGAAGATCGAGAATTCCAGCGGGCTGGATTCGCCGCCCCAGTAGCCCTCCTTCGGGTCGGCGGCGCCGCTGAAGTTGGGGATCTTGGCCCTGGCGATGTCGATCGCCAGTTTCGCCCTGGCCTGGGCGATCGGCACGGAGCTTCGGGGGCCGGGAGCGAACGCCAGGACGAAACCCACCCGACGGGCGCCCAGGCCTCGAGCGGCCAGTTCGGCGGTCAGCTGGTCCACCATCCTGGCTGCTTCCGGGCCATCCGGACCGCCACGTTCCAGCGCGGCCACATCGATGCCGGGCAGTTGCACGACGACCGGCTCCTGGTTGAGCGAGGGCGGCAGCGGCGGGGTGGTGGTCGTGGTGGGTGACGACGTGGTGGTGGTCGTGGGGGAGGGGGACGGGGTGGCGCTCTGTCTGGTGGGCAGGGCTGAGAAGGCGACCAGCAGCAGGACAAGGAACAGGTCCGCGAACAGCCAGCCCGCCAGCATCGACATCCGCATCCGGTCGCGGGTGGAGCGCATCAGTGCCCCTCGCCCAGCGGCCTGCCCGCGTTGCCGAGCGGGCTGTGCGCGGGCTCCCACTCGCGATAGCCGAGGTCCTGTTTGTCGAGCACGTTGCGGAGTTGGAGGACCAGTTCGCTGAGGGATTCGGTGTGTCTGGTGAAGCCTTCCAGGGCGAAGCCGAGTTCTTCGATGGAGCGGCGGACCTCGGTGGCGACGGCCGAATGGGTGTGGCTTTCGGCCGTCATCGCCCTGGTGTTGTCGGCGAGGTTGGTGACCAGCTGTTCCATCCCGCCGCGCAGGCGTCGGCCGTCCTCGACCACGGCGTCGTGCAGTCGCTTCAATTCCACCATGGTGTCGGCGGGGGATTTGAGCGCCTCGCCTGCCTTGCGGAGTTCCTCGGCGGCCGAGGTCCACGTGGACAGGGCGGTGCCCAGTGCGCTGCCGGGGCCGGTGGCGACCGCGTTGCTGATCCCGGTGTGGGCGGCGCCCAGCGCGTCGACGAGTTCCTTGTTGGCCACGGTGATCCGGCTGCCGACCTTGCTGAGCTCACGCAGCGGGAGGCGGTCGATCTGGGTGTGTTCCTGCCTGCTCAGCAGGGCGGTCGCCAGCACCAGGTCGCGGGCCAGTTCCTGTCGTCGTCGCTCGGGGGAGCGGTTGCGCTCGTCGAGGGTGAGGCAGGCGTGCATGGCCAGGTTGGCCAGCACGATGCAGATCACGATCAGGGCGACCCACAGCGCCGCGGTGCTCAGCGATGAGGTCTGCCCGCCGAAACCCTGTTGCCAGCCCAGCAGGAAGGACGTGCCCTCGGGCGCGCTCTCGAACGCGGTCAGCGCGGACCGCAGCTGCCACCAGGTGATCGCCACCGGCAGGAACACCAGCACGTCACGCAGGATCTCCAAGCCGAAGGCGGCCCGCTGGTACTCGCTGTGCGGGCCGTCGGGTACCAGCACCTCAGGAGGGTAGGCGCTGATCAGGTCGACACCGGCCAGCCTGCCGCCGCCCTCGGTCAGCTCGTCGCCCAGGATCCGCAGCGTCTCGGCCGAGGAACCCGGGCCAACGGTGCGGGCCAGCGCGTGCAGCCTGCCGCCGATCTCGCTCAGGGTGGTCACTTGCGCTCCTGCGTGGTCATCGCGGACGGTTCAGTCCGTAGGCATCGAAGTACGCCTTGGTGATCGAGTCGGCCAGGGTCTTGCTCGCGCGGGAGCTGTCGACCCTGCGGTGCAGCGCGTAGAGCAGCGCGGGTGCGGGGCGCATTTCCACCTTGGTGAGCAGATCCCACAGATGCTTGTGATCGGGTTCGGGACCGAGCACGGCGTCGACGAGGATTCCGAAGAGCTCGATCTGGTCAGCGGGCTCGGGGCGCAACCGGTGTACGGCGGCCGCCATGCCGTAGTGGTGGCGGAACAGCGCTCGCGCGTCGGACAGTTGCTGTTTCGACCTCCGGCGATCGCGCGGACCCAGCGCGCGCAGTATCACCTCGGTGGCTTCGGGCATGCTGCTCGCCTGCTGGTGGATCCACTCCAGCAGGTCGGCAAGCGGCACCTTCTCGGTGGCCTCGAACACCAGCCGTACCTGGTGTTCCGGCGTGATCTGCTCTTGCCGTGCCAGTTCGATCAGCTGCAACACGCGTGCGAGGTCCATCGGCCGGTCGCTGCGGAGGACCGTGTCCCCCAGGTCTCTGGCCTTGGCGCCCGAGGACATCCCGGTCTGGTGGCGCGGTGCGGAGGTGCCGGTGCGCGCGGTGGTCAGCTGGTGCGCTCGGTAGGTCTGGTCGACCAGCGCCATCATGTTGGGGTAGTGGCTCCACTCGGCGATCCGGTCGTTCCAAGCGTTGACCACCGCCTGTAGTTCGGACGGGCTGAGCCTGCTCACCAGCCGCGCCAGCCGGGCGTCGGCCTTTTTCTTGCGGAGGAAGGCGGCTTCCTCGGCGGTCAGGTCCGCGGTGCCGATGCGGCAGAGCAGGTCCGCCGCGCAGGCCAGCACACCGGGGGCCAGTTGGCAGCGCTCCGCCCAGTCCTCGAACTCCGGGACCGTCGTCGGTGCCGGACTGCGGCGCAGCGGTCGCACCGCGCTCTCCCCGCACCGCTGGTACAGCTCGGCCATGCCCGCGGCGAACCGGGTGGGCGGCGAGTCGGTGGCGGCCAGGTTGATCCGCAGCCGGTTGGAGCCGCGCAGCGAGAACGCCTCGCCACCGGCCAGGAACGCGATCTTGGCGTGGTCGGCGCCGGAGTCGGCCGATTCGCGGGTCGCGAACGTCAGGGGTGCGTCGCCCGCGTTGCCGACCAGGTCGAGCAGGCCGCACAGCAGGGCCGCGGGCTCCGCGGGGCCGAACACCGTGAACCGTTCGGCGGGCGAGGCCATCAGCCGCGACAACAGCATGGCCAGTGCCTGCGGCGGTTGCTGCCTGGCCAACTCACGGAGGCGGTCCAGCCCGCCGGGCTGCCCCGCCGAGCCGTGGGCCGCGTTGTGCAGGGCGCCCAAGCTGGCGGGTTCAAGTGCCTCGGCGGCGGCCACCAGTCGGTCGGCATCCTCGGGTTCGCGCACCCAGCCGGGCCAGTCGAACAGCCCCAGCGCCGTCGTCGCGGTCAGGTGCGGGCTGATCAACACGTGCGCGAGGGTCGAGTCGCGGCCCTGCGGGTCGGCGGCGGAGACCTTGTGCACGATCACTGCGGTTCCGTCGAAGATCAGGTACGCCAGTCCCGGCCGGGCCGCTTCGACCTCGGCGGTGTCCTTGCGCGGCGCCCACACCTTGTCGTTGAGGCGAGTGTGCCAGACCTCCAGGTCCGATGTGGACAGTGAGGCGGCCACCGGGCCGACGCCCTTGGGGCCGACCAGGGGGCGTCCGGACCACCGGTAGATGATCTGGTGCACCGTCGAGGTTTCGGTCGCCGTCCTCATGTCATGCCTCCACCGGCCGCAGTGCGTTCCACGCGATGACCCCCTTCATTGCCAACAGGGTAAGGAAGGGCTTGAGGACGCGGCGTTGCTCGAAGCCGCGGGCCGGGAACTTGCCGTCCTTGGATGGCACGTTGGTGGCGCTGGCGAAATGCAGGGTCGACTGCGCGCAGCGCTCGAAGGGCACCAGCCAGCGCTGAGCACCCCGAGCGGCGAGGAAGGCATAGGCGTCCTCGCTTTCCTGCTCCACAGTGGACAGGTCGTATTCCTCCTCCTCGCTGCGGGCCGACAGCCATTTGCTGACCAGCGGTGAGCGAAACCTGAGCAGGTCCGACTTGGCCACCACGACGGCGGCGGGAATGGAGAGCAGCGGTTCGTCCGCTGGATTGCGAATCTTGTTGAGCCTGTTGAACACCACATCGAACGCGGCGTCCCCGGCGGAAGTGGACTGCGTCTTGGTCAGGCCGCCGACCGATTCCGGGTCGAGCACGAACATCAGTGCGTTGATGGCGCCGACGAATGTGGTCTTGGGGTCGGCGCTGGCCAGCATCTCGCCCGCCACGTCGAAGAAGGTGACCGCGTAGCGGCGGCCGGTGTGCTGGTTGGTCACCCGCAGGGCGTCGGCGAACTCGACGTCCGCGACCTGGGTCTGCGGCAGCATCTCGCGGCCGCCGATGAACGGATCGACGAACGTGCGCAGATAGCGTTGGTGCAGCGGCAGATCCAGCGGGTCGATCTGAAGGCCAAGCTGGCGGAGCCTGGTCAGGCGGCGCATCAGCTGCCCGATGATCGCGGCCAGCAGATGCGTCTTGCCGGATGAGCTGCCACCGATCAGACCGATGACGATCCGCTCGTCGTAGTCCCCGTAGTCGTAGGGCAGGTAGTGATCGGTGCCCTCACCGGGGCACACCCGGTAGGCGCCGGTGAGCCGGTGCAGACGGGAGGCCTCGGTCTCTCCGGGCCTGCGCGTGAAGGGGACCGCCTGGTTCGACTGGTCGAGGGTGACCACCCTGGCCTGGCGCCAGTTCAGCGTGCGCAGGCAGATCGGGCATTCCACCCGCTCGAATTGAAAAAACTGCTTCGCCACTCCGCTATCCCCACACAAGAGCGGCCATCGCCGCGAACACGATCAGGACGCCGAACAGCACCGAGACGATGACGGCCGGGCTGACCTGGACCACCGTCAGCACGCCCGGCGGCGTGGACGGGGACCGGTGGGCGCGGAAGTCCCGCTGGTTGCGGCGGATCTGGGCGAAGCTCTCCCTGGCGCGGCGTTCCTGGTTGTCCCAGTGCGCCGGGAACATCGTCCGGGTCGGATCGGGCATCCGAAGGCGCCGCAGCAGTTCGCGGGCGTCGGGGCGGGCATCCGGCCGGATTACGAACACGTCGGCGAGCAGCCTGGCGAGCACGGCGTCCTGTAGCGGAAGCTGCTGTTGGGCCTCCTCGCGGGTGACCTCGTCGCCGGTGTAGAGCCGGTAGATCACCAGGCCCGCGTCGAGCACGTCATCGCGGTGGGAGGCAAGGCCTTCCTGCCGAGGGCAGCAGGCGCACCGGGGCCGGGGCTCGCCGTCGAGCACCGCGTGTTCGAAGTCGGACAGCGTCAGCACGGTGCCGTCCCAGCGCAGGGTCGACAGGCCGATCCTGCCGTGCACCACCCTGAGTTGGCCGAGCCAGCTCAGCGCCCCCAGCAGATCGCGCAGCACCGGCGCCAGCAGCTCCCTGCTCAGTGGGAGGCGGTCGGCCAGCGCGGACAGCTCCTCGCCGTTGTGGGTGGTGACCAGAAGCTGCGGGGTGGTGGTCCAGTTGTGACCGATCAGCTTGGCCAGCTGGGTCGGATAGCCGGTGGCCAGCCGGTCATGCATGATCCGGCCGATCCGCTCCTCGCGGAACAGCAGTTCCATCGCGGGCTGCCCGCCGTGGGCGAGCTTGGCCACCACCGGTTGGTTGAGCCCGTTCCGCCCCCAGCGGCAGCGCATCAGCGACGTGGCGCGCTGCGGGCCGGCAAACTCGATGTCGTAGGACTGTTGTCCCGCAGTCGGCTGATCGACCAGCACAAGCTGTAGTCGTTCCGTCATGATGTCGATACCTGTCCCCCGTGAGATCGACACTAGTACAAACGCTAACGGTAACAACACGACAACTGAGTGTTGCGATTCACTGAAATGGCCCAGTGCCGATACCTTGCTTACCGGCGCCGCGATCGCTTCCATGGTCGCCGGGGTGGGAGTTTCTGGTACTGGCTGACACAAGGGGGATGGGGGCCAGCCATTGCGTGAACTGACGTATGACGACCTACGAAATGCGAATTCTTTTTCATTACTGGGCAGGCTTTTTCGGACCACGCCCGCCATTCACACCCTGCTGCGGCAGTTGGGCGCCGATGCGGCCCAGCTGCCCTTTACCGACGGCCGGACACCGGTGGAGGTGTGGAGTGAGGTCTGCTCGGACGTCGCGGACGGCAAGTTCGACTTCACCCTCACCGAGTTGATCATCGCGGCGCAGGGCGTCTTCAAGGCCAACGCGGCTCTACGCGACCTGCTCGCCCCGACCGGACCCGCGCCCCGGGGGGTCCACCGAATCCTGTGTCTGCAGGCCGCGCCCAGTGACAGCACGGTGGTTCGGCTCGACGTCGAACAACGCGAGATCGACCGGGTCGCCGACCAGTATCCCGGCCTGCGGGTGACCACCAGGACCGCGACTCGGACCAACGACATCATGGACGCGTTGCTGAAGGCCCGCCCGGAGATCGTGCACTTCTCCGGACACGGCACGGCAGGCGGCGAGCTTGTCTTCGAGGACGACCGGGGCCGGGGCAAGCCGGTGTCGTCGGCGAGCCTGGGCGAGGCGTTCGCCGCGGTCGGCGGAATCCGCTGCGTGCTGTTGAACTCCTGCTACAACGGCGCTTATGCCGATGTGCTGCTGGCCTCGGTCGAGGTGGTGATCGGCGCGACTGGGCCGTTGAGCAACGACTGCGCCGTCACATTCGCAACGGCCTTCTACCGGGCGATCGGGATGGGGCACGATTTCACGCAGGCCTACATCATCGGCAGAGCCGAATTGGCCCTTCACGGCTGCGATCCCAATGTCATCCGGATGCTGACGGCGTCACGGGAGGTGCCATGACGGAGGTCCCCATGCCCGCGGAGTCGGCGGAGGGCGAGCAGCTTGAAGAACCGGAGGCGGTCCGCCTGTTCTGGCGCGGCAGGCAGCGAGGTCAGGACCCCACCAACCGGCTGGACGGACCGGCGACCACCACCGTCAACTCGCCCTGGGTCGCGGGCCGGGACAAGGTCTGCTCGGTCTGCCGCCACACCTTCCGGGTGGGCGACGCGGTTTTCGTGGAACTGCTGGCGGACGACAAGCAGCGGGTCCGGCATCACAGCGTCGAACTGCCGTGCAGCGGCCAGGTTGACGCCGAGTCGGTGGTCGACCAGGAGAAGGCGCAGCTGTTCTACCAGGCCGCCGACAACCTGAACCCGCTCAAGACGATCGGCAGGCGGCTGGAGCCCGGCGACAAGATGGTCGCCAAGATGCCGCTGCGCCGCCGCTGCGCCTGCTGCGGGCACTCGCTGCGTCCGCTGGAGGCGGTCGTGCTGTGTCCCTGCGATATCGACAACCCGCGCTGCAAGCTGCCCGTGCACCACGACCCCTTCCGCGGGCTGGACTGCCTGACGAACTGGTTGCTCGGCAAGGAACCCCACCACTGCCCGATGAGCTTTGTGAAGCTGAGGCCGCAGTGACCGGCCGCCACGACCGGCATCGCCTGATCCCCGGCTGGGACCAGGCGGCTCTGCGCACGGCCACGATGATCGTGATCGGAGTGGGCGCGGTCGGCACCGAGACCGCCCGCCTGCTGGCCCAGGCGGGCGTCGGCAGGCTGCTGCTGTGCGACCCCGACGTGGTGAGCGAATCGAACCTGAGCCGGGGCGCCTTGTTCACCGCCCGGCACGTCGGCGAGCCGAAGGCGACGGTGGCCGCGGCGGTGCTGGCCGAACTCGCGCCGGACACCCTGGTCGAGCCGAGGGTCGCGGAACTGACCTCCGGGGTGGGGCTGGCCGAACTGCGCGACGCCACCGCCGTGCTCAGCTGCCTGGACAGCCAGACGGCGCGGATCGCGTTGGCGGTGCGCTGCAACCTGGTCGGCGCGGGCGTGATCGACGGCGGCACCCATCCCTGGGGCGGCGAACTCCGCGTCTTCCCGCCCGGCGGGCGGTGTTTCGGCTGCGGCATGACCGACCGGGAACGCGCCGTGCAGGACGATCCGTGGAGCTGCGGCGACACCGTGCGGGCCGAACCCGCGGGAGCGTCCGCGCCGGTCTCGGCGCTGGTCGGCTCGTGGCTGGCGAGCACGGCGGTGCGCTCCGCCTTCGGGCTGCGGGTGCCGGAGGGCATCCTGCGCATGGAGGTCAGCGACGGCACCTCCTACCGAATGACGCCGCCCAAGGCGCAGGACTGCCCGCTGCACGAGCGGATCGCCGACGACCTGGTGCGACCGGTGGACCTCACCGTCGACTCGACCGCTGCCGAGCTGTGCGCGAGCTTCGACGATGACGAGCTGCCGATGTCCTGGGCGGACTTCGCGGGCGGTGACGGCTACCCCACCCTTCAGCTTCGCGACGCCGATCCCGATCGGACGTTGCGTGATCTCGGAGTGGCCGAACGCGAACTGGTTCCGGCTCTTCGCCCCGGCGCCACCGGGGGACCCCGATACGTCGAGCTGGCAGCGGCCAGTACCGGTACGAAAGGACGGCCGTGAGAGACGAACTGCCCAGGGAAATGCGAGACGTACTACTCGGCGGACTGGGCTTGATCCGCACCGGCTCGGAGGCTCGGGCCTTCCTCAACGACCTCGGCTTCCCCGCCGAGCACATCCCGGCCTTCAACCGGCCGAGGGACTTCTGGTCCGAGGTGGTCGAACTGCTCGAGGACGGCGTGCTGCACGAGGGCATCACCCGCACCGTCGAGCGCATCGCCGCCCGGTACCCCGGCAACGCCGAGTTGCAGGCCCTGCGCGAGAAGACCGTGCAGGACCCCGAGGCCGCGGCCGAACCGGAGGCCGATCCCCGGCTGGAAAGCGAGGGCGAGTACCACGCGTTGCTGTTGATCGACAGCGACCAGCACGCCGAGTTCCTGCGCATCGTGCAGCGGGTGGCCGACGAGGACGCCGAACTGCTCTACACCAGCCGGTCGCAGACCGCGGTGCGGATCAACCACCCCGGCGGCCGGGCCGCCGAGATCGTCGAACAACTCGAGGCCGAGGCGGCCAACCTCGGCGAGCACGCGCGGATCACCTATGCCTGCTACGACTTCCGGCCTTACCTGTACTCCGACATCGTCGTGTACGGACCGGACGGCGCCGCCTACCGGCTGACCAACGTGCCCGCGACGACCCCGGTGCGCGACATCCCGTTCGCCGTGCTCGGGCAGTACGCGGACGAGGCCGTGCGCGACGGACGCGGCCGTCTCATCCGGACGGTCGTCGACCTCATCGACGACGAGGGCGAGGCCCGCAGGCTCAACAACCCCGACCAGACGCTGCACGAATCGGACTTCCGCGAGGGTGACTCGCTGCGGGTCTCACCACAGGCCACCGCGGGCATGACGCACTGGTTCCAGGAGGGACTGGAGACCGCGCGCCTGCAAATCACCCGCTTCGCCGAGGCCAACCCCGAGTTCCGCATCAAGGTCGCCGAACCGCCGGACCTGCCCTTCAACTACATCCTCGAACTCGAGGTGCCCGGTTTCGCGCCGCCCAAGGACTTCCGGGCCGCCGAACTCCAGCCGGTGCCGATCAACCGGCACGAGGTCCGGCTCCAGTTCCCGTCGGAATTCCCCCGTGTCCCACCGCGGGTGCACTGGCTCAGCGCCGTGTTCCACCCGAATATCGCGCCGACCCAGGGCAGGCCGGGAGCCGCGGGCGTGTGCCTCGGCGCGCTGAGCGACGCCTACCGACCGGACCTGGACCTCGGCGAGCTGTGCCAGATGCTGGTCAACATGGCGCGGTACCGCAACTACGAGGCCCGCGAGTTCACCGAGCACAGCTACACCGGCGGTTACGTCGACGGCGACGCCGCGCGGTGGGCCCGCTCCGAGCGCGGTCAGGACGCGATCGTCTCCATCGGCGGCAACCGGATGGACGAGTCATCGGATCTCATGCTCAGCACCAGCGACGAGAAACCGCTGCCGTTGTTCATCGCGGAGTGGGAGGACAGCGATGACGATCGCTGAGATCGTGCTCTACAAGGGTTCGCCAGGGCACTACTACGGGCGACTGTCCGTCGAGCCGCTGCTCAAGCACCGGCTGGCGGCCGAACTCGGCGACGACGCCGACGACGTGCGGCTGGTGCTGCTGTTCCAGTCGGTCGACGACGCGGGGGCGGTGGACGGCAAGCCGAACATGGTCAACCTGCTGTCCACGCACGGCGAGCTGGAGGTGCTCGCGGTGGACGGCGAGAACATCGTCTACCGCGGCAAGCACCGGATCCGGGAGCTGTTCGGGCCGCGGCTGCAGGAACTGGCGCTGCGGCTGGACCCGGCCGAGGAGAACTGGTCCTTCCGGATCAGCCACCCCGTGCTGGACCGGCGGGCGAACGTCCGGCCGGTGCCGACGATCGAGGGCACCGTGGACGTCAACCTGGACCAGGAGCGGCGGCTGCCGTTCTCCGTGGACCGGATCGACGAACCGGAGGTCGCCGAGGTCGATTCGGGCTCGCTCGGCCTGCGGGAGGACCGGCTCACCGCGACCAACGTCATGGTGTCCCAGGAACTGCACGAGCTGTTCCTCTACGACCTGCCGCTGTCGGTGCGGATCGAGGAGGGCGGGTTCCTGCTCGGCAAGGTGCGCCGCACCGGCAACCCCCGCTCCCGGTACCTGGTCGAGCTCACCCACGTCACCCCGGCCGAACGAACCGGGGCGAGCGCGGCGCACTTCACCTTCACCGGGGACTCCTTCAGCGCCGTCAACCGGCTGATCGCGGAACGGGAGGCCGGTGAGGAACTGGTCGGCTGGTACCACACCCACCCGTTTCCGGCGACCCGGTCGATGGGGCTGTCCGCTGTGGACCTCGACCTGCACTTCGGCACCTTCCGCAGGCCGTGGCAGGTGGCCGGGCTGATCAACGTGACCAGTGACGAGCGGTTGCTCCGGTTCTACGGCCGGGTGGGCGACGAGATGAGGGTGTGCGCTCAATGGAGTCCGGATGAGCGCGGTGGATACCGCTTTACAGGTACTCGAGTGGTCAATGGCGAGTCCACCGACAAGCGCGCCGGAAGGCGACATGAGCGGCGTTGAGCAGTTGGCGGACCCGCCGCAGGCACTGCGGGCCGCCGTCGGCAGGCTGGCCGCGGTCACCACGGCCCGCCTGCTGCTCTCTGCGCCGCCGCTGGGCCAGGACCGGGCGCCCGGGCTGGGTTGCGTGGTCCTCGCCGCCGCGATCGGCGGTCGTGCCGGTGCGGCGACCGCCCGCAAGCTGGCCCTGCTGGCGCCCAAACCACGTCACCCCTACGACGTCATCGTCAACTTCGGGCTTGTCACCAAGGCCTGTCGGACCGGGATCACCGACCCCGAACTGGTTGCCGCGCTGCAGAGCCGGTCCCCGCTGACCGTGCTGTGCGACGAACCGGCCGACGGTGTCGCGACCATGCCCGGGGAGGCCCTGCTGGAACAGCTGTTGGAACATCCCGACGGACGGGCGCTGGCGATCCGGCGGCTGACCGCCCCGCCGGTGTCGGACCGGCAGTGGGCCTGGCGCGGCGAACTGCTCTCCCGGTTCCGCATTCCGCGTCGCGACTTCGTGCTCGACGTCTACGAGACCGCGCTGCACCGGCACGGCGACTGGTACCGCGACCGGGCCAGGGACTGCCGGGTGGAACTGGCGCTTGGTGGCAGCCCCGCCGACGTGCGGCCCACCGCGAGTTGGTGGCAGGCGCTCGCCGACATCGAGCGGGCGAGCCCACAGGCGCTTCGCGAGCGGACGCGGCTCACGGACTACCTAAACGGGGTCCGCCTGTACCGGCGGGTCGCCCACCTGGAGGCGACGGCATGACCGGCAGCATGCGCGTCCAGGTGGTCAGCCTGTCCGACGCCGACCGCGACGCCCTGTACGGGC
The DNA here is from genome assembly GCF_056323685.1 of Actinorectispora metalli. NCBI lineage: Bacteria > Bacillati > Actinomycetota > Actinomycetes > Pseudonocardiales > Pseudonocardiaceae > Actinorectispora > Actinorectispora metalli. The sequence goes on along the minus strand of NZ_JBREYE010000001.1, from coordinate 1,617,733 downwards.
TGAACTCGGACACCACCCTCGGCGACGCGCTGCGCGGCGGCGCGTTCCTGCTCACCAGCCCGCTGCCGCCCGATTGGCTGGACCTGCCGTTCACCGAGTTCGGCCTGGACTTCCTGAGCCGCGACGAGGTCGACCTCAGCAGGCCGATGTTCCTGCCGGGAGCGACCGGCGGCTCGACGGCCCCGGCCGCCCCGCCGCCCCCGCCGGTCGTGGACGAGTACCCGCGCGAGCTGACCGAGCAGCAGGCCAGCAGGCTCGCCCTGCACGCCGACGTCCGGCACGCCGCCTCGCTGCTGCGGGCGGACCTGTCGGTGGTGCTGGTCTGCGACAAGATCGTCGTGCCGCACCTGACCGAGCACGTGGTGTTGCAGGCGGGCAAGACGCCGCGGGTGCTGGAGGTGACGGCCGATCCGGCCGACGAGGGCGCGATGGCCGACCTCAGCCCGGTGCCGCCCGCGACGCTGCGTCAGCGGCTGCTGAACCAACTCCGCGAGTTGGTGCGCCAGCTCAAGCACGGCGAGGTGCTGGTCGTCCCCGACCTCGATCTGCTGGGCGGCGGTCAGGACTCCGCGATGTCCAATGAGGCCCGCGAACTGGTGGCGTTGCTCTACGGCAACGCCGAGCACCCGGTGCTGGCCTTCGCCGACCCGTCCATGCCGCTGCCCGAGGTGCTGGCCGCGCGGTTCAGCACCCGGATCTCGATCGAGGGCGTGCCGCGCACCGTGATCGACCCGGCGACCAACGAGCCGCTGCCCACCCAGCGGGCGTTGATCACCCGGGCGGAGGCCGACCTGTTCAAAGGCCTGGACGAAAGCGACGCGCACAAGTACCTGGCGGGTCTGAACCCGGTTCGGCTGCGGCAGGCGCTGCGCTACGCCTACCAGGAGTGCGCACCCGGCCCGGCCACCGTGGAGGATCTACAGGCCGCGATCCGGACCTTCAAGGCCCAGCAGTCCGCGGGGTTCGAGGTGTCCAACGTCAGCTGGGACGACATCGGCGGCTACGACGACGTCAAGGAGGAGGTGCGGCGGGCACTCGCGCTGAAGGAGGCCAGCCTGCACCTTGGGGACGAGGACAAGCACCTGCGGGGCGAGCTGACCTCGCCGGGATTCCTCTTCCACGGCCCGCCGGGCACCGGCAAGACGCTGTTCGCCAAGGCCATCGCGCACAACTTCGGGGCCACCATCCAGATCGTGTCCGGACCCGAGGTGACCAGCAAATGGGTCGGTGACAGCGAGCGGCGGGTCCGCGAGTTGTTCGCCGAGGCGCGGCGCAACGCGCCTTCGGTGATCGTCTTCGACGAGTTCGACGCGATCGCCCAGAAACGTTCCGGCGGCGACGACGGCGGCAGCCGGGCGGCCAACGCGATGGTCGCTCAGATCCTGACCGAGATGGACGGTTTCCGCCCGGACGTGCAGATGCTGGTGGTCGGCACCACCAACCAGCTCAAGCTGATCGACCCGGCTCTGCTGCGGCCCAGCCGGTTCCGCGAGTTCCTCATCAGCCTGCCAGACGACGACGCCCGGCGCGGCATCATCCGGGTGCACGCGCGCCGCTACGGCATCGACATCGACGGGCTGCTGGAGGAAATCGTCAAGTCGACCGAGGGCTGGAACGGCGATGAGATTCGCTCGCTGTTCCGCGACGCCTACGTCGGCAAGCGCTTCGAGAACCGCAAGATCGGCCCCGAGGAGCTCGGCGAGCTCGCGGGGGCCGCCTACCTGGCCCGCAAGAACAAGGAAATGAGCACGCGGGGGCGCGCATGACGTTGCCGCAGAGCAACATCGACACCATTCGGCGGCTGCACTCGGTCATCCGGGAGCTGGAGAACCAGTTCGTGGACCGCAGCGAGGCCGCGCATGTGGTGGTGCTGGCCGCGTTGTGCCGGGAGCACGTGCTGCTGCTCGGCCCGCCGGGCACCGGCAAAACCGAGCTGATCACCAAGTTCGCCAGGATGATCTCGGCCCGCCACTTCAGCTACCTGCTCACCCGGTTCACCGAGCCGTCGGAGATCTTCGGGCCGCTGGACTTCGAGCAGTTCCAGAAGGGCAGCTACCACATTCTCACCGAGAACATGCTGCCCGACGCCGACGTGGTGTTCCTGGACGAGGTCTTCCACGGCAGCAGCGCCATCCTCAACACGCTGCTCGCGCTGCTCAACGAGCGGTACTTCCACAACGGCGCCAACCGGGTCCGGCTGCCGCTGACCAGCGTCTTCGGTGCCTCCATCGAATCGCCGGAGGACCCCGCGCTGCGGGCGTTCAGCGACCGGTTCCTGCTACGGCTGGAGGTCGCCCCGGTGGCAGGCACCCGGCTGACCGAACTGCTCGACCGGGGCTGGAAGCAGGAGCGGGAACAGATCAGGCGCGCCCGGTTCGAGCGGGTGGACCTGGCCAGGTCGGAAACGGACATGGGGGATGCCAGGGCGCAGAGCAGGGTCACGCTGGAGGCGCTCTTCGAGTTGTTCAAACAGCTTCCGCACGTGGACCTCGCGCAGGTCCGGCAGCAGTACCGGGAGCTGATCGCCGACCTGGTCGCACAGGGGGTCACCCTCTCCGACCGCAGGATCGTGCGCGGCCTCAAGCTGATCGCGGGCGCGGCCCTGCTCCGCGAGGACGGGGTGGCCCGGCCGCGCGACTTCTGGCCGCTGAGCCACATCTGGACCGAACCCGCCGACGCCGCGCAGGTGCGGGCCGTGGTCGGCGACTTCGTGGCGCAGGACGGCGGGCGTCCGCTCGCGCCGAGTGCCAGCGCGGCGGTGCTGGTGGCGCGTGCTCGGCAGCGTGCGCGGGAGCTCGACGAGCGGTCCGGGCCGACCAACCTGCTGGCCATCACCGCGGCGCTGCGCGACCTCAACGTCATCGAGTCCGAACTGCGCACCGAGCACCCGCACGACACGACGAGCATCGCCGCGGTGCGGCAGCTCATCAACGACATCACCCAGCGGCTGGCCGAAGCCGGATGAGGAGACGAGTATGTGCAATCCCCGCCGCATCCGCCTGCGGGCCACCAGGACCATCTCCGAGGAGTGGCGGGCGGAGATCGTCCGCACCGCGGAGGCCACCGGGACGGCGGTCGGTGAGGCCAGGCTCAACCAGCAACTCGCCGACATGCTCTCGCCGGGGATGCTGAGGGGCTTCGAGGATGCCGTCGGGGCCGATCCCGAATGGGACTACGTCGAGGGGCGCTACCGCTGCGCGGTGCCCGGCGGGCACGGCACCTACGACCCCGACACCGGTGAGCTGGAGATCGTCGTCCAGGTCAGCTCCGACCTCGCCGTGGAGGGCCGCGGCGAACGGGTGGTCACCGGCCAGGTGAGCGAGACCGTCGAGGCCGAGGTCGAGCGCATGTACTACGGCGACGGCTATGGCGGCAACACCAGGGCAGCCGCCGAACGCATCGGCCGGAGCCAGGCCGAGGCGGAGGCCGAGCGGCGGGCGATGGAACGGTCGGAGTTCCTCGCCCAGCAGGCGCGGGCTGCCGCCGACGACGAACTCGCGGGCAACGCCGAGGACGTGCAGCGGGCCGCCGAGGAGGATGCCCGGCGGCGGCTTGCCGAGGCCAGCGAGTCGGAGTCCGAGCGCCTCAACCGGGAGGCGGCGATGCGGGTCGACGAGATCCACCGGGAGACCCTGCGGGTGGTGATGCGCACGGCCGCCGTCGGCGCCAGACAGGTGCTGTTGGACTACGCCCGCAGGCACGGCGCGCAGAACATCACGGTGACCGACACCGACGGCGTGGTCGAGATCCAGTTCGAGATGGAGGCCTGAGGTGCGAGTGCGGGTGATCTTCCGGGTCAACAGCAACACCGGCGAGGTCGAGGAGTTCCGGGTCGACGACCTCAGCGCGCGGCAGGGGGCCGACCACGAGGCCGAGCATGATCGGATCGCCTACGAGGTCGGCGCGGTGCTGGAGCCGCGGCCGCTGATCGAGGAGGTCCGCACCCAGCCCGCGGCTGACCAGCCGCACTACCGGATCGCCGAACCGGCCGAGGAGCTTGGGCAGACGCGGACCAGGCAGGAGGGCGAGAGCACGCAGTGAAGGGCCGCATCCCACTGCTGGAGCGGGCCGCGATCTGCTACGAGCAGGCGGGCCTGCTCGTCGAGGCCGCCCGCTGCTGGGAGCGGACGGACAACTTCGGGCCCGCCGCCCGGCTGTACGAGCGTGCGGGTGAACTCGCCGAGGCGGCCCGCTGCCACACCGCGGCCACCGACCCCGCCGCCGCCGTCCGCTGCTACCTCAGCCTGGGACAGGGCGAATTGGCCGCGGGCTGCTACGAGCAGGCAGGCGACGAACTGTCGGCCGCCTGGGTGCTGCTGACCACGACGCACCGGTTCCCGCGCGCTCGCTGGCTGCTCGAGGTCGGCAGGCGCGACGGCCGCGAGGCCCGATACGAGATCGCGGCCGGACTCGCCGACGCCCTGGACGGCAGGGGACCCGCGGCGCTGGTGTCCGCGCTGGACGCGCTGGAACGGACGCTGTCCGCGATCCGGGCCGCCGAGCGCAGGAACGCCGTCGACTGGGGGGTGCGGGCCGCGGACCTGGTCCAACGGCACGATCTCGCCGCTCGGCTGCTCGCGGCCTGGTACCGCTGCGGCGACCGGGGCGCACTGGACCAGTGGCGGGACTGGGCGCAGCGAACCCTCGGCGGCACCAGCGGGCTGCCCACCAGGGAACCGACCGTGGTGGCCGACCGGCAGGAGCGCGACCCCGCCCAGGACAAGATCACCAAGGTGGTGTCCTGATGTTCGGCAGGAAGAAGCGACGCCAGCCGATGCCACCGCCGCCTTTCCCGCGGGGACCGGCCTTCGGCGTCGAGCGGATCGACCCCGTCCCCGCCGCGCCACCACCCCCCGAGCGCGTACCCCAGCGGGAACCCAGGCGGGCGGCCGATGCACTGTGGTTCGGCCGGGACGGCGATGCCCTGACCTTCCTCGGCGCGCTCGGCGGCGCGGCATGGCGAATGCCGACGGCCTGCCGCCGCGACCCTGGAGGCGGGGTGTGGCTGCCGCCCGAACTCGGGCTTGGCTCCGATATCGCGATCACCGACCTCGCGTTGGCCACCGGCGGACTGGTGCGCGCCGCCCCTGGAGACATGGAGCGCTGGCCCGCGGTCCGGACGGTGGAACTGGCCGGTGCCGTCGCGTCCTCGCCGATCGTCTCGGCGCCCACCCAGGCGATGGTGATCACCAACGGACCGTTGGCCAGACTGCTGATCGGCCAGTGCGCCGACGAACGGTTGCCGGTCACCGTCAGCCAGGTGGAGTTGCGGCCGGTGGGTGGGACCGGCAAGCCCCGGCCCGCCATCGCGGTGCGCCTGGGCACGGGGGAGACCCCGCTGTCGGCCAGGCGGCTCGCGGCCATGGCCGCCCTGCCGGACACCGTGGTGTGCCGCTGCGATGAGCCGCGGCTGCTGGTGGATCTGCGGGCCCGGCTGCCCATCGGCGACGCCGATCTCGCCGCCGACGTGCCCGCCGGGGAGCGTTGGCTGCTCGGTTGCGACGGCTTCGGCGTGTGGCAGTTGGAGACCAGGACCGAGGAGGTCACGCCCGCCGTGGCACTGCCCGCCGGGTTGGCGTTGGTCGACGGCGGCGAGCCCGTCGCGCTGCCGCCGGTGCTGGGCATCGAGGTCGCCATGGTCCCCGACCCCCGGTCCGCGCACCGCGTCGACGCGGTGCTGGTCGGAGATGAGGACCTCGGCCTGCTGCGGTCCTTCCTCGCCTACGGCCCGGACGTCGAGGACCTGTACGTGTTGCTCGGCCCCGGGATGCACCTGGTGCTCGAGCCGGGCGGGCTGTCCAGGGAGATCCCCTTCGGCATCCCGCTGGCCAGGTACGAGCGCCTCGGCTTATACCTCCACAGTGGACGCACTTTCCGTCCGAAACCGCCTGCCGCGGCGCTGGTGGACCGCCTCGGGCTCACTGCGGGCACGGTGGTCGCGGTGACCGACCGGCGGGCCTGCCGCTTCTCCATCGAGAACCTGGTGCCCGCCTGGGCGCTGTGGCTGGGGAAGGTGCCCGAGGTGACGGCCGGGCTGTCGGCCACCGCGCGGGACACGCTGGCCGAACTGTCCGAAGTGGTCGATCCGGCCGTGACCCGGGCCGTGCGGCACGAGGCGACGGGAGCGCCCGAGCGTGAGCCCGCCGACCGCGACCACCAGCTTCGGGAGGCGGTTCGGCTGGAGCAGCTTGGCGATTTCCCCAAGGCCGCGCGCAGTCTTGAGCAGGCAGGGGAGTTCCAGCGAGCGGCCAGGCTGTACCAGCGGGCCGCCGAACAGGCCGCGGAGCGCCGGTGAGTGAGGTGGCCTGGACCGCCGAGGAGTTGGGCAGGATCAGGGTGCCCGGCTGCCGGTCGGTGAGCGTGTCCCCGGACGGCACGCTGGTGGCCGTGGTCACCGGCGACCGGCTCGCCATGCACGAGACCAGCGGCGCGCTGGTCTTCGCGATAGCCCTGTCCACCGGTGCGGCCGAGCCGGTCGACCTGTGCTGGACACCGGCGGGCGACCGGCTGCTGGTGCTCGCAGGCAGGCGCCTCACGGCGATCGACCCCGACACCGGCGCCGCCGTCGGCCTGCCCGACGCGCTGGCGGTCCGCGAGGACATCACCGCGATGGCGATCACCACCGACGGGCGGTTCCTGTGCTGTGGCACGGCGGGCGGCTTGCTGTTGCTGCTCGACCGGGACACCGGGGGGATCAGCGAACAGGTCGCGGGCCAGCGGGTGGCTGCGCTGGCCTGGCAGCCCGACACGCACGATCTCTGTGTGGCGCAGCCCCGGTCGCTGCAGTTCTGGAACGCCGACAACGCCGTCATGAGAGGCACCATCGGCACCAAGGAGGTCGGGACCCGGCGCCTGGCCTGGTCCCGCGACGGCAAGCTGATCGCGGTGCTCGGCGTGCGGCATGTGCTGCTGGTCTACCCGCGGCCCAACTCCAGCGAACTCGCGGTGCTGCCCGCACATCCCGGCACCCGCCCGAACTCGGTGCAGTTCACCCGCGAAGGGTCGCACCTGCTCGTCGGTTTCCCCGACGGCATCGACGTGGTGGACCGCCAACTGGTGCCCACGGGTCGCATCCCCGCTGATCTGGTGTCCTCGCAGGCTCTGCACGTCGGGCACGGGGGAGCGGTCGCGGCGCGGGTCGATGCCGACAACGTGGCCGTGCTGGCGCTGCCCGACACCGAACTGCCCACCGCGAGCGTCACGGCCGACCTCGCCGTGCGCCGCTGGGCGGCCAGGGCGGGCCGCACCCTGGGTCGCGGCCGGGACGTCGACGGGCGGGCGATGCCCTCGGTCCGGCCTCGGCTGGTCGTGCCCGCCGGACCGCGCCGTTGGGCGCCGGGCTTCGGCTGGGCTCCCGACGGCGAAAGCCAGGTGGTGCAGCTGGAATCCGGCAGGCTGGCCAGGATCGCCCCGGCGGACTTCGGCGGCGGGGTGCGCTGGGAAAGCGACCTGCCTGCCCTGCCGGGCGGCGTGGTCGACATCGCGGTGTCCGCGCGCTGGGTGGCCGCCGCTTTCCACCTCGACGCCGGGGCCGAGGGTGGGGTGCACCTGTTCGACACCGACTCCGGCGAGCCCGCCGGGCGGATTCCCGGCGGGCAGGCGCCGGTGTGGTCGCCCGCCGCCGACGGCGTGCTCGCGGTGCCCGAACCCGGCGGCAGGCCCGAACACGTCCACGTCTACCGCTCGCTCACCGCCGACCCCGTCCGGTTGGCCGCGCGGGAAGGCGTCGGGCGGCTGGCGTGGTCGCCGGACGGCGGCAGGTTCGCCGCGGCGGGCGGACCGCGGATCGTGGTGTGGGAGACCGAGAACTGGCGGCGCGTCGCCGGACCGGAGCCCGCGGGCGCCAACCACCCGGTGTTCGGGCGGCTGGCCTGGTCACCCGATGGCGCGGCGCTGGCCGCCGCACCGGAGGGCGGTCGGCATCCGGTGCTCGTCTGGGACACCGAGACCTGGCGGCCGCGACATGAGCTGGCGCCGAGCGTCGGCCCCGGCTGGGCGCCCGCGCTGGCCTGGTCGCCGGACTCCACCGCGCTCGCCATGCCCGGCGCCGAGCAGGGCAGCGTCGACCTGTGGGACGCGGTCACCGGGCAGCGCATCCGGTCGCTGCCGCCGCCAAGAACCGGCAACGGGCCGGTGTGGACGGTGAGCTGGTCACCCGCGGGTGACTCGGTGGCCGTCACCTACCAGAGCGGACTGGTGGCGTGCTGGGACCTGCACCCGGTGGGCACCGGAACCGCCAGGACCGGCCACGAGCTGCCCTTCGGCGTCGACACCATCGTCGGGCTGGGGGTGTCGGCGGCCAGGGCAGGGCTCGCGGTGCCGCTGGCCGTGCTGGCCGACCTGCTCGGCCTGCTGACCGGCCGCCCGCCCGCCGCGCTGCGCACGCTGGAGTCCCATCGCGGGCTGGTGGAGCTGAGGTCCCTGCGCTGGCCGATCACCGCCGCCATCGGGATCGCGACGTTCCTCGCCGCGGGGCTGTCCACATCGGAGGATCACCAGGCGCCCGCGGACGCCGACCCGGATCGGCTCGCCGCGGCGCTGCGCGAATCGCTCGCGGCGGCCGCGACCGACGCCGACCGGCCCGAGCCGTCCTACGGAGAAGTGCTGGGCGTGCTGAACGAGGTGGACGGCGGCACTCTGACGCTGCTGACGTTGCTGGGCGCCGATTCGGTCGCCGCCGACCCCACCCTGCCGCTCCGGTTGCGTGAGCTGCGGCGCGATCTGTGGGTGTTGGGCGCGGACCAGCGGCGGATGCTCAGCATGCGGGTGCCGATGCTGCGGGCGGGCCGGGCCGAGGGCACCGGTGCGGGCGGCGGCAACGCGGGCCTCGCCCGGCATGGCAGGGTGAACTCGTTGGTGCCCACCCAGCTGGCGGTGCCGGAACTGCTCGCCGCCCGCTATCTGCGGGGCGAGTTGCTGTACCGCACCAGACGCGGCAGCCCGCCCGCAGCGCCGCGCGCCACGGTGGTGCTGTTGGACGACACCCCCGCGCTGCACGGGCAACCGGGCATCACGGCCCGCTGTGTGGTCCACCTGCTGGTCATGACGGCACTGGACCGCGGCCACAGCTGCGCGGTGATCCCGCTGTCCGAGGACGGCGATCCGCTGCCCGTGCGGCACCCAGCGGACCTGGCGCGGATGTGGGTGACCGGCTCGACCCGGCCGCCGGATGTCCGGCGGGCCATGCGGCTGGCCGCGGCGAACCTGCCGCAGCTGTCCGATCCGGTGGCGGGCAGGCCCCGGACGGTGCTGGTGACGCACCCGTTCCTGGCCCCGCCGTCGATCCCGGACCTGCTGGTGGTCCGGGTGCAGTACCCGGGCATGGCGGTGCCCACGGGCAGCCCCGGCACGTTCCACCTCGCCGCCACCCCGAGCGCGGAGGCGGTGTCAGAGGTTGTCCTCGGCCTGATCAGCGGCCAGTGATCAGCCGCAGAGCATTTGTTCGATGACCTCCGGGTCCAGCGTTTCGAGCAGCCGCTCCAGCAGTTCAGGGCGCAGCGCGTCGCCCAGGATCTCCACGCCCTCCTCGCTGCTGGTGATCCGCAGGCGGACGAGGTTGCCCGCGGGGTGCTCGCTGTAGTCCTCGGCGTGAATCAGGTCGGGCAGATCCTCGACGAACTCGTAGTCGGCCATCACCATCGTCCTTCCAGCTCGTATCCGCAGTCCGGGCAGGCGTTTCCGCGCAGCCGGTTCTCGTCGAGCGACCAGATGCCCCTGATGATCACCTCGACGGCACAGCCTGGGCAGTGGGTGGCGCGCCCGGCGGGGCCGAGCGCCCGTTCGACGTAGACGTGGCGGAGCCCGGCCGCCACGCCGATCCGGCGGGCGTTCGCCAGCGCCTCCGGTGTGGTGGGTGCCTCCTCGCGCATCCGGAACGTCGGCGTGAACCGCAGCAGGTGCCACGGCATGCCGGGGTCGATCTCGGCGATGGCCGCCGCGATCGCCTTGAGCGAGTCGTCCTCGGCGCTGAGCCCGGGGATCAGCGGGGTGCTGATCTCCACCCAGACGCCGTGTGCGCGCAGCCGCCGGATCGCCGCCAGCACCGGTGCCGCGGACGCTCCGGTGACCCTGCGGTGCGCGTCGTCGTCCACGCCCTTGAGGTCGATGTTGACCGCCGCGAGCTTCGGCGCCACCAGGTCGGTGGCCTCCGGGGTGAGGAAGCCGTTGCTCTTCCACACCACGTCCACACCGCGCGGCGCGCCGTGTTCGGCGAGGGCGAGCGTGAGCTCCATGGCCAGCGAGGGCTCGGTGTAGGACAGGGCGATGGCGGCGGACTGCTCGGCTGCCGCGGCGGCGATGTCCGCCGGTACCACGGGTTCGGCCTGCCAGGCGGCGCCCTCGTCGCGCCCGTACTGGGAGATGCGGTAGTTGACGCAGTAGTCGCAGCGGAACGTGCAGCCGGGGGCGGCCAGCGTGAGGGCCTGCCCGCCGGGACGGTAGTGGTACAGCGGTTTGCGCTCGATCGGCTGGAGGTGGGTGACCGAGGTCGCGAAGGTTGCCGTCTCCATCCGGTCCCCACTGCGGCGCCGCACCTGGCAGACGCCCACGTCACCGTCGCGCAGCGAGCAGCGGTAGGGGCAGAGCGTGCACCGCAGCCGATCCTTCTCGGCGCGGTAGAGCAGTGCGGGCTGCCAGCGCATGCCTCTCCCTACCGGACCATCAGGGCCGCCGTGACGACCAGGACGCCGACAGCCGCGCACTGCCACCTGTTGCGCCGCAAGGCGCCCGCGACCCGGCCCGCTCGGCTCACCTGCCGCGGTATCGCGGTTCCCACGTAGCTGACGGCGATGGTCTCCACCTCTGCCGCGTTGATCCAGAAGCGCTGCCAGGACGCGGGCAGTTCAGTGCCCTCGGTCTCTTCCGGTTCGCGCACCGTGATCGGCGGCTTCAGGGTCAGATCCCGTTTGCCGGGGTCGCGTTCGGTGGAGTATTCGGCCTGGTAGCCGGTGTAGGTCGTCCCGTCGCGAAGCTGCACGCTCAGGAACGGCCGGATGCCGTTGTCGGGCAGCGTGCTGAACAGGGTGTGCCAGGTGCTGGTGTCGACAACGCTCCGGGTGGCCAGTCGTGTCAGCAGGTCGTTGGCGATGACCGCCAGCAGCAGCGAGAGGACGAGTTGGGCCGCGATGCTGACGCCCAGCAGGCTCAGCAGCTCGGCGAGGCCCGCGGCATCGGCTCTGATCAGCTCGCCGATCCGGATGATCGAGGATGGGTTGACCGCCTGCACCAGCGCCAGCAGGCACAGCGACGCGCTGGAGAACAGCAGCCCTGCCAACAGCACCCGGCTGATCTCCACGAACACGGTCTCCGCGCGGCGCGGCCGGGAACTCTGGTGCAGCAGCTCGAAGGCGATGCCGGGGGACACCAGCACGATGAAGGCGATGCCCGCGCCGACGGTCGAGGGAACCATCGCGGTCGGCTACTTCTCCCTGGACTTCTTCGGCGGCTGCGCCGGTTGCCCCGGCGGCTCGGACACCGGTTCGACGGTGCTGCCTTTCTGGATGACGGTCTCCCGGTTTTCGGTGTCGGAACGCTCCGGGGCCGAGTCATCGGATGACCACCATGAACGTGTCACGAGTTCTCCCCCACTCGAAAGGCGACCGCGGTCCGCGGTCGGCCCATCACTTCCCGACACCACGCTAAGGGCAGCGGCCACCCAGCCGCCAGCCCCGGCCCTGACCGTCCGGTCCAGCCGAGTCCGATTGTTACGTCCTACCGGTAGCTCCAGGCGCGGAACGCGGTGACATCGGTGAGGTAGGCGGGAGAGGGCTGTCCGCACTTCTTGCCCGCCGTCTCACCACCGAAGCTGAACAGCCCGACCAGCACGGCCCTGCCTGCGACCCGCCGCACCACGGGACTGCCGCTGTCCAGGAAGCAGCCTTCCGCCTCCCCTTGAGCGCAGGTGACCGACGGGGTGTCGACCGTGGCGGGAGTCGCCGCCGTGCAGGCCGCGGCGTCAAGGGCGGTGAGGTCGCCGCGGTGCAGGATGTCGTTGCGCCACAGCCCTTGGCCGGGGATGCCCGTGGTGCCGTGCGCGTACAGCGCGACGGGGGTGCCGGGGCGCGGACGGTGGAACGCGATGGGCACCGGTCGGATGGTTCGCACCGGGCGGTCCAGCAAAATCAGGGCGAGATCGTTCTTGGCGCTGGACAGTTCGGGTTTGGTGGGGTCCAGCGGCGAGGGCAGCAGGGCGTAGCCGGGCAGGATCGACATGCTGCGAATTCCACGCACCTCGCCCGGCTGCTCGGACAGGACTCTCGCGTTGACGTGCACTTCCTGCTGGGCGGGGTCGGTGCCGTCGACGCAGTGCGCCGCGGTCAGCACACGGTCGGGCGCGATCAACGCGCCGCCGCAGCCCGCGCGCTGGAGCAGCGGTCGGTCACCCTTCACGGCCAGTGTCGCGACCCAGGGAGCCTCGGCGGGGTCGTGCACCGCCAGCCCGCCCGACATCGCCGAGGCCGGGGTGGCGACCGCCAACAACGCCAGCACGGTGGTGATCACGGAAATCCTCATGATCACCACCCTCGACCACGGCGGGAGCGCGGGCGTCCGGGGAATCCCCGGGGATCACCCTGAAACGGCTACCTCGGGCTCGTAGGCCAGGTTCGGGCGAAGCCAGTGCTCGACCTCGGACAGATCGACGCCGCGGCGTACGGCGTAGTCCTCGGCCTGGTCCTTGCCGATGCGGCCGACGGTGAAGTACCGGGCGGCGGGGTGCGCCAGCATGAGGCCGCTGACGCTGGCCGCCGGGGTCATGGCGAACGACTCGGTCAGCGCCATGCCCAGGCTCGGGGCGTCCAGCAGGTCGAACAGCTCCTGCTTCTGGCTGTGGTCCGGGCTGGCCGGATAGCCGAACGCGGGGCGGATGCCGCGGAACCGCTCGGCGTGCAGGTCCTCCAGCGACGGCGTGGCGTCCGGCTCGTACCAGTCCCGCCGCGCCTGAAGGTGGACGTACTCGGCGAAAGCCTCGGCCAGCCGGTCGGCCAGCGCTTTGACCATGATCGACCGGTAGTCGTCCTGTTCGGCCTCGTAACCCTTGGCCAGGGTCTCGGCGCCGTGGATGGTCACCGCGAAACCGCCGAGGTGGTCACCCGCGGGCGCCAGGTAGTCGGCAAGGCAGCGGTTCGGGCGGCCCGCGTGCTTCGACGTCTGCTGCCGCAGCATCGGGAACCGCGGCCCGTCCTCGAGCACGATGTCATCGCCCTCGCCGTGCGCGGGCCAGAAGCCGTACGCACCCTGCGCCCGCAGCGAGCCCGCCGCGATGAGCTGGTCCAGCAACGTGTTCGCCTCGTCGAAAAGCTCGCGGGCCTGCGGCTGGTCCAGGATCGCCGGGTACTTGCCCTTCAGCTCCCAGGCGAGGAAGAAGAACTGCCAGTCGATCAGCTCGCGCAGGGTGGTCAGCGCCGGTTCCACCTTGCGCACCCCGGTGAACGCGGGCACCGGCAGCTCGTCGAAGGACACCTTCTCGCGGTTCTCCCGCGACCGCGCCAGATCCAGCAGCGGGCGGCGCTCCCGGTTGGCGTACTGCTCACGCAGCCGCTCCTGATCGGCGCTGTTCGCGGTGGCCAGCGCCGCGGCGCGGGTGGGGTCCAGCAGGTCGGAGACGACGCCCACCACCCGAGAAGCGTCCAGCACGTGGACGCAGGTGCCTTCGTAGGCGGGACCGATGCGGACCGCGGTGTGCTGGCGGGAGGTGGTGGCGCCGCCGATCAGCAGCGGCAGCGTCATGCCGCGGCGCTGCATCTCCGCCGCGACCGAGACCATCTCGTCCAGTGACGGCGTGATCAGGCCGGAGAGGCCGACGGCGTCGGCGTTCTCGGCGACCGCGGTGTCCAGAATCTTCGCCGCGGGCACCATCACGCCGAGGTCGACCACCTCGTAGTTGTTGCAGCCCAGCACCACACCGACGATGTTCTTGCCGATGTCGTGCACATCGCCCTTCACCGTGGCCAGCACGACCTTGCCCTGGCCGCGGGCGGCCTCGGGGCGGCCGGCCTTGTCGGCTTCCAGGTATGGCTCCAGGTAGGCGACCGCGCGCTTCATCACGCGGGCGCTCTTGACCACCTGCGGGAGGAACATCTTGCCCGCACCGAACAGGTCGCCGACGATCTTCATGCCGTCCATCAGCGGACCCTCGATCACGTCAAGCGGCCGGGCCAGCTGCTGCCGGGCTTCCTCGGTGTCCTCCTCGATGAAGTCAACGACGCCGTGCAGCAGGGCGTGCGACAGGCGCTTCTCCACCGGGGCGTCCCGCCAGGACAGATCGATGACGCGGCGGGTGCCCTTGCCGCTCACGGTCTCCGCGTGCGACACCAGCCGGTCGGTGGCGTCCGGCCGCCGGTCGAAGAGCACATCCTCCACCAGCTCCAGCAGGTCCTGGGGGATGTCCTCGTACACCGCGAGCTGACCGGCGTTGACGATGCCCATGTCCAGGCCCGCGCGCACCGCGTGCAGCAGGAACGAGGAGTGCATGGCCTCCCGCACGACGTTGTTGCCGCGGAAGGAGAAGGACAGGTTCGAGATGCCGCCGCTGGTCTTCGCCCCCGGGCAGCGCTGCTTGATCAGCGGCAGTGCCTCGATGAAGGCCTTGGCGTAGCCGTTGTGCTCGGCGATGCCGGTGGCCACCGCGAGCACGTTCGGGTCGAACACGATGTCCTCTGGCGGGAACCCGACCTGCTGGGTCAGCAGGTCGTAGGCGCGGGCGCAGATGTCCACCTTGCGCTGCGCGGTCTCCGCCTGGCCCTGCTCGTCGAAGGCCATCACGACCACGCCCGCGCCGTGCGCGCGGATGTGGCTGGCCTGCCGCAGGAACGGCTCCTCACCCTCTTTGAGACTGATGGAGTTGACGACGCCCTTGCCCTGCACGCACTTCAGCCCGGCCTCGAGCACGCTCCACCGGGAGCTGTCGATCATGATCGGGATGCGCGCCACCTCGGGTTCGGTGGCGATCAGGTTCAGGAACGTGGTCATCGCCTCCTCGCTGTCGAGCAGGTCGGCGTCCATGTTCACGTCCAGCAGGTTCGCCCCACCCCGGACCTGCTCCAGCGCGACGTCCACCGCCGCTTGGTGGTTGTCGGCCTCGATCAGCTTGCGGAACTTGGCCGAACCGGTCACGTTGGTGCGCTCGCCGATCATCACGAAGCCGGTGTCCGCGCCAATCGCGAACGGCTCCAGCCCGCTGAACCGGGTCTTCGGCTCGCGGTGGGGCACCGGGCGCGGCGCCATGCCCGCCACCGCCTCGGCGATCTTGGCGATATGCGCGGGCGTGGTGCCGCAGCAGCCGCCGACGATGTTGACCATGCCGGATTCGGTGAACTCCCGCAGCAGACCCGCGGTCTCCTCGGGCGTCTGGTCGTAACCGCCGAAGGCGTTGGGCAGCCCGGCGTTGGGGTGGCTGGCCGTGTAGGTGCCCGCGATCTCGGACAGTTCGGCCACGTGCGGGCGCATCTCCTGCGCGCCGAGCGAGCAGTTCACCCCGACCACCATCGGGTTGGCGTGCTCGATGGAGTTCCAGAACGCCTCGACGGTCTGGCCGGACAGCGTGCGGCCGCTCAGGTCCACGATGGTCACCGAGATCCACAGCGGTAGCTGCGGGGCGACCTCGCGGGCCGCGGCGATGGCGGCCTTGGCGTTGAGCGTGTCGAAGATCGTCTCGACCAGCAGCAGGTCGACGCCGCCCTCGGCGAGCCCGGCGATCTGCTCGGCGTAGGAGTCGAAGACCTGGTCGAACGACACCGCGCGGTAGGCCGGGTCCTCCACCCGCGGCGACAGCGACAGGGTGACGTTGAGCGGGCCGATCGAACCGGCCACGAAGCGGCCGTCGAACTCCTCGGCGGCCTGCCGGGCCAGCCGGGCGCCCTCCACGTTCATCTCCCGGACCAGCTTCTCCAGGCCGTAGTCGGACTGGCCGATGCTGGTCGCGGTGAAGGTGTTGGTGGTGGTGATGTCCGCGCCCGCGGCCAGGTACTGCCGGTGCACGTCCAGGATGACGTCCGGGCGGGTCAGGTTCAGCAGGTCGGGGTCGCCGGTGACGTCGCGTGAGTGGTTCGGCAGCAGGCTGCCCCGGTAGTCCTCCGGGGTGAGCGAGGCGCCCTGGAGCATCGTGCCCCACGCGCCGTCGAGCACTGCGACGCGCCGGTCCAGAAGATCACGCAGACCCGCTGTCGAATCCACCCAAGCACCTCCCGAGATGGGAGGCGCCCTTGTGTCTGCTGGTCGGTGCAGGCCGAGCGTGGCGGGCGTCACGCCCGTTGCAGCGCCTCTCGGCCTGCACCCGAGTTTACCGGCTACGCCAAGATCGGGCTAGGAGACTGCTCCGCCCGACATATCCGATCCGTACGGCTTGGTGAGCGCCTCCAGGTAGTGGCCGGACGGGTCGGCGAAGTAGACGCCCCGGCCGCCGTGGTTGGTGTTGTACTCACCGGCCACCTGGCCCCGCGGGTCGGCCCAGTGCTCGATGCCCCGGGCCTTGATACGCGCGTAGATGCCGTCGAAATCCTCCTCCGACACCAGGAACGCGTAATGCTGCGGCGAGAACTCGATATCGGCGGGTGGCTCGGCGAATTCCAGTTCGGCTTGCCCATCGAGTTTGACGCTCAGGAAGAATCCACTGGGCTGCGCCGGGGGAAGACCGAAGATTTCGGTGAAGAAGTCCGCCGACTGTGTTTTGTCGCGTGCGGCGACGATCGTGTGATTGAAAGCGATGGTCACTGAAGACCTTTCGAACCCACACCTCCATGCCTGACGCTGTCCGCCACCGGCACGCGATGCTGTTCACGATGAGATCACGCCGTCGGCGGGCCTCGCAAGAGGCGGAGCTATGCCTCTGTGGGCGGCTGCCACTGATCGCCGAAAAGGATGCGGAGCATGTCGGTGAACAGGGTTTCCAGTTCCGGCAGCGCGGCCGCGCCCCGAGTGTGCAGGCAGTCCCGGATGCGTTCCGCGGTGCCGCCGATGTAGAGGTCGAAGGCCGCTGCCGGGAGTTCGCGGACGGACGGGTCCTGGCGCCGGGCCAGCCGGTGGAGTTTCCGGAACTGCTCGGCGAAACCGGCGTTGATCGCGGTGGTCCTGGCGATCAACGCGGGCCCGGCGGAAAACGTCTCGATATACAGCGACCAGGTCGCCGCCGGATGCTGTGCCGAGGCTTCGAGGAATGCGCGCCAGGACAGCCGGATGCGTTCCCGCCAGTCGTCCTTGGGCAGGTTCTGGAGCACGGCCGCCATCTCGGTGCCGACTCTGCCCACCGCGTCGTCGAACGCGGCCACAAAGCATGCTTCCTTGCTCGCGAAATGCTCGTAGAAGGTGCGGCGAGACACCCCGGCCCGGTCCACGATGTCGCCGATAGTGGTCGCCGGATAGCCCTTCTCCGCCACCGCCTCGAGCACGCAGGTGGTGATGCGCTCGAGCTGAGAGGCCTCCACGTCCTCGCGGCTGAGCCCGTGTCGCCCACTGGGCAGCCGGGCGACCCGCGGTGATCCGGTGGCACTCACCGGGCCAGGTTACCGGGCAGGACCGCTGGTCTGCGGTGTTCCTCGCCTGCTGTTGCTCACCCGCTGACAATCCGTGTCCGGCCGTTGTCGACACGACCGGCGGGTGGTCCGCCGCGGCAGGAAACGGCGGACCACCCGACCGATCATCTCGTCAGCCCGCGTACACCCGGTTCTCGACGGGAGATGCGGTGAACCCGCCCGCGAACAGCTGGTTCACCCGAGCCGATTCCCGGGAGTCGGGATTGGGGTTGCGGCAGGACGTTCCCGCGCTGCCGCCGGACATCAGCTGCGAGCAGACACCGTTGTAATTGTCCGGCAGCCCGAGTCCGTGCCCGATCTCGTGGGCGACGATCCGCAGAGCGTAGTTGCCTGCTCGAACGTCGTTGTGATCGATGTAGATGGTGGCGCAGCCGAGCCCGCAGGTATAGGCACGGGAGCCGCCACCGGTGGTGGCCGAAATGCGGATGGTCGCCGAGCCGCCGCGCACCATTCTGATGTTGGGTACGCGGTCGTTCCAGATCCGCGCGGCCTGATCGGCTTCCGCGCTGTATCCGCTGGCGCTGTAGTAAATCGTCCTTTGCGCCATAGCGGTCTGTTCCGCGGGCCGAGCCGCGGCCACACTGTGTGTTGCGGTCAGCGCGAGTACCGAGGCACACACGCCGAAAATCAATCGTGAAAGTGACCGACCAATCACGAGCGTCTCCTTGCGAGGCAGGGTGAAAAACGCAGGGAAAAAACGTGATAGACCGTCGCGACGTCAAAGCGGAGTCTAGGCCGGTGTTCTTGAACCATCAACAAGTAAGCATATTTGGCCTTGCCATAGGTTCCCAGTTATACGCCCTGGTTTCGAGCGGTCACGCACCGTAGGTCACGGAACGGACAAGGAAGAAGATTCGCGTCTCGGCGATGAGTTTTCGTCGGTGGGGTGGTCTGTACTGGTGGCGGCCACGTCAAGTCGGTGGCCGCCACGCTGAGGGGAAGGACCGGTGCCATGACGGACACCGCGGTTGACCAGGACTTTCTGCGTCAGGCCGATCCGTTGCGGCGAGA
This sequence comes from Actinorectispora metalli, assembly GCF_056323685.1. Lineage (NCBI taxonomy): Bacteria > Bacillati > Actinomycetota > Actinomycetes > Pseudonocardiales > Pseudonocardiaceae > Actinorectispora > Actinorectispora metalli. The sequence continues at coordinate 1,599,197 of NZ_JBREYE010000001.1, read as the reverse complement.
ACTGCTCGCACACTGCTACCGCATGCTCGGCTCCGTGCACGACGCCGAGGACCTGGTCCAGGAAACCTACCTGCGCGCCTGGCGCGCCTACGACAACTTCGAGGGGCGCTCGTCGGTGCGCACCTGGATGTACCGCATCGCCACCACCGCCTGTCTGACCGCGCTGGAGAGCCGCAACCGGCGGCCCATGCCCGCCGGACTCGGCGCGCCGAGCGCCGATCCCACGGAGACGGTCGTCGAACAGGGTGAGGTGCCGTGGCTGGAGCCCATCGCCGACTCCATGGTCGACGACGGGCGCTCCGATCCGGCGGCCATCGTCGCGGGCCGGGAGAGCCTGCGGCTGGCGCTGATCGCCACGCTCCAGCACCTGCCGCCGCGGCAGCGCGCCGTGTTGATCCTGCGGGACGTGCTGAAGTGGAAGGCCGCCGAGGTCGCCGAGGCGGTGGACGCCTCGATCGCCGCGGTGAACAGCATCCTCCAGCGGGCCAGGGCCCAACTCGAGCAGGTCTCGCCCGCCGAGGACAAGGTCGTCGAGCCCACCTCCCCGGAGCAGCGCGAACTGCTGGCCCGCTACGTCAAGGCGTTCGAGGAGAAGAACATCGACGCGATCGTGCGGATGTTCACCGCCGACGCCGTCTGGGAGATGCCGCCGTTCCCCGGTTGGTACTCCGGACCCGAGGACATCGGCGCGCTCATCGACACCCAGTGCCCTGCGGGTCCCGGCGACCTGCGCCTTGTCCCCACCATGGCCAATGGGCAGCCCGCGTTCGCCACCTACCTGCGGGACGCCGCCGACGGCGTGTTCCGCCCATTCCAACTGCAGGTGCTCACCCTCACCGAGAACGGCGTCGGCCACGTCGCCGCGTTCTGCGACACCAGCCTGTTCGCCACATTCGGGCTCCCGGAAACCCCACCCGCGCTGGTCGCCGACTGAAATGGCAGGTCATGACAGAGGAATGCGCCGCGGCGCCACTGCTGGGTGGAGTCGGGCTGCTGGAGCGTGCGATCACCTACACGCTGGGCAGCCTGCACCTTGTCACGCCCGCGGCGCTTCCCTGTCCGACACCCTGTTCCCAATGGGACCTCCGGGCGCTGCTCGGGCACCTGAACGACTCGCTGATCGCCATGCACGAGGCGATCGATCTCGGTCGGGTGGAACTGGAGATGCCCCCCGACGATCTGCCCGCGCGTGATCCGGTCGCGTTGGTCAGGCAGCGGGCGGGCAGGCTGCTCGGGGCGTGGTCGGCGGCGGAGACCAATGACCCGATCCCGATCGCAGGCCTCTCCCTGACCGGCGGAATCGTGGCCGCCATCGGGGCCGTCGAGGTCGCGGTGCACGGCTGGGACGTGGCGATGGCCTGCGGGCGGGACCGCCCGGTTCCCCGGGCACTCGCCGAAGAGCTGCTGCCACTGCTGCCGCTGCTCGTGACCGAGGCCGACCGGCCCGCCCGGTTCGCCGCCAGGGTGCCCCTGCCGCGCACCGCGAAGCCCGCCGACCAGCTGCTCGCCTTTACGGGCCGTGTCCGCTGAGAATGCGGAAATGGTCCCGTACGGAACAATGCGCCTGGGGTAGCAATTCGCCGCGAGTTTTTGTGTCCTGAGGTGAATACTCAACCTATGACTCGCAACTGTATAACAACGAAAATGGGCCGAACGGCCGGTATGCATCGATTGCAAGATAAGGCAACACTTGATCGAACTACGCACCCGGCGGAGGAAAAATGGTGAATTCCACGGCGGCGGGCCTGTACCTGCGGTGGCTGGACGAACTGTGGGGCGGCTCGCTGGACCGGCTGGAGGCGGTCGCCGGTGAGCTGGTGACCCCCGACTTCGTCGGAAGCTGGCCGGGGCGACCCTGGCTGGTACGCGGCCCCAACGAGCTGGCCGGGGTGGTGCGGCAGGGGCGGCTGCCCTTCGCGGGCCTGAAGTTCACCGTCGAGGTCGGCCCGATCTGCGCCGGTGAGCTGGTGGCGGCCCGCTGGGTCGGCCGCGGCCGCTACAACGGCGGCGAGCACACCATCCCCGGTGCCACCGCGCCCCGCGGCACGCCGGTGGAATTCCATGGCCACGACATGCTGCGGATGGCGGGGGACAAGTTCGCCGAGTACTGGGTGATCTCCGAAGGCGAGCACCTGATGGCACAGCTGATGACCGGCTGAACACATCTAAGTCATTGAAGTAGCAGCAAATTTTACGCCTCCCACCACTCAGATGGGTGCTTTGTTCCCGGCCGCGGCGTCCTTAACGTCGAAATCGATCCGGTTCGCTCGTCTTGCGTGAGCGGATCGGACAGGCATGTGGTGTGGCAGCACCGGGTGCCGGACACAGCTGGCCGTCGGCACCCTCGCCCTCGGCCTCCCCTGCGGCTGAGAGGGATATCGCATCATGCACAACATCCTTCGTACGGTGGGTGCGGCGCTGCTCGCCCTCGCCACCTCCCTGGCGTTCACCTCCCCTGCTACCTCGGCATCCGCCGACGGAAACGCGCTGCTCGCGGCGCCCGAGATGCTCACGGCCATGCAGCGCGACCTCGGTCTGACCGCCGACCAGGCGCTGCGGCGGGTGGCCGCCGAGGCCAAGGCCGCCACCGCCGAGCAGAACCTGCGCGGCGCACTGGGCGAGAGCTTCGGCGGCGCCTACTACGACGCCGAGGCGGCCACCCTGGTCGTCGGCGTCACCAGCGCCGACCGCGCGGACGCGGTCCGCGCCGCCGGTGCCACCGCCAGGCTGGTCCGGCACTCCGCCAAGGCACTGGACGCGGCCGTGGCCAAGCTGGAGGCCCACCGGGCCGCGGCCCCCGCGGGCCTGCCCGGCTGGTACGCCGATGTCACCGCCAACCGCGTCGTCCTGCTGACCCACGCGGGCTCCGAACAGGCCGTTCGGGACTTCGCCTCGCGCAGCGGCGTGGACGCCGCCATGGTCGAGGTGCAGCCCAGCACCGAGCAGCCCCGCCCGCTGATCGACGTGGTCGGCGGCAACGCCTACTACATCGGCAGCGGCACCCGCTGCTCGATCGGCTTCTCGGTGCAGGGCGGCTTCGTCACCGCCGGGCACTGCGGACGGACCGGCGCCACCACCAGGCAGCCCAACGGCACCTTCCGCGGCTCCAGCTTCCCCGGCAACGACTACGGCTGGGTGGCCGTCGGCGCGGGCAACACCCTGCGCGGCGCGGTCAACCGCTACAACGGCACCCGCGTGACGGTGGCCGGTTCCACCGACGCCCCGGTCGGCGCCTCGGTATGCCGCTCCGGGTCCACCACCGGCTGGCACTGCGGCACCATCCGGGCCCGCAACGCCTCGGTCAGCTACCCGCAGGGCACCGTGTCCGGTCTGATCCGCACCAACGTCTGCGCCGAACCCGGTGACTCCGGCGGCTCGCTGCTGGCAGGCCAGCAGGCGCAGGGCATGACCTCGGGCGGCTCCGGCAACTGCCGCAGCGGCGGTACGACCTACTTCCAGCCGGTCAACGAGGCGCTTCAGGTCTACGGTCTCCGGCTGGTCACCGGAGGCTGAGCAACTGGGGGAGTTCGGTGGCGTCCCGTCTGCGGCGGGGCGTCACCGGTCTCCGTCCCGGGTACCCGCCTCCCATGCCGGAGCTTGTGGACGTGGAGGGCTTCCGCCGGACCGCCGAGAAGGCCACCGGACGCGACATCACCGACGTGGCGGTGCTGGACGCCGGTGTGCTGCGCGGGGCAGGCGCGCGGACGCTGCGGTCCAGGCTCCGCGGTCACCGCTTCGGCTCACCGCGCAGGCACGGCAAATGGCTGCTCCTGCCGGTCACCGGCACCGAGTCCACGGTGATCCTGCACTTCGGCATGACCGGCTCGCTGGCCTGGGTGACCGGCGACGAACCGCGTCACCGCCATGATCGGGTGGTGTTCGTCCTCACCGGCGGCGAGCTGCGCTACCGCGACCTGCGCAAACTCCAGGGCCTGCGGCTGGCCGACAGCGAGGGCGAACTGCGCGAGATCACCGACCGGCTCGGTCCCGACGCGTTGGAGCTGACCCGCAAGCAGCTTGCGGAGCGGCTGGCGGGCCGCCGCGGCGGGCTCAAGCCGACGCTGATGGACCAGGAGGTCGTCGCGGGTCTCGGCAACCTGCTGGTGGACGAGATCCTCTGGCGGTCCCACCTCCACCCGCGCACCCCGGTCGGCGAGCTGACCGACGTGTCCACGCTGCACAGCCGCATGCGCAGCGTGCTGCGGGCGGGCAGCAAGGCGGGTCACGTGCCGGGCGGGCCGAGCTGGCTGACCGGGCACCGCGACCCGCCGCACGATGCCTGCCCGCGCTGCGGCACGCCGCTGGAGCGGGCCAGGATCGGCGGTCGCACCACCGTCTGGTGCCCGCACTGCCAGCAGGCTTGAGCACCTGAACAGGGCTTGGAGCGCGAATCCCGGCCCGAAGTCGCGACACGGCCGTCGCGTGGCGGCTCCCCGGCGAATGGTGCGTCAGCGGTTGACCAGCTCCTGGCGGGAGCCGACGCCCAGCTTGCGCAGCACCTTCGCCACATGCTGCTCCACCGTCCTCGGCGACAGGAACAACACGTTGGCGATCTCGCGGTTGGTGTGGCCGTTGGCCAGCAGCCGCGCCACATCCTGCTCCCGCGGCGACAGCTGGTCGCCGTAGCCGCGCCTGCCCCGGCGGGACGGCTTCGCGGCGCCGGCATCCCGCAGCTTGTGCTGACAGCGGGCCGCGTCGCGGGTCGCACCGAGGTTGACGAAGACCTCGGTGGCCGCGTTCATCGTCTCGATACCGGCGCCGTCACCCACCGCGAGCTCCGAATCGGCCTGCTGTTCCAGCATCAGCCCGGTGAAGTAACTCCAGCCGTCACCCCGCGCGGCGGCGAACCGCTGGATCGCCCGCTCATGCTCGCCACGCCGGGCCAGCAGCATGCCCTGGCAGGTCACCAGCGCCGTCTTGGTCAGCGGCGAGTTCATGTTGTCCGCCTGCGCCGTCAGCTCCTCCACCAGCCGCTCGGCATCGCGGTCGCGGTCCGCGGCGTGATAGGCCGACACCGCGAACGGGGCCAGCTCCCCGGCCCACGCCCAGACGCCCTTGCGACGCACCAGCGCCATGCCCCGGTCGGCCTGCGCACAGGCGCCCGCCACATCGCCCTGGGACAGCAGCAGCCTGGTCATGCCGCCGAACGCCGCCACGCTGACCGTGGGGAAGGACTCCGACGGCGCGGTGATCCCGGTGTGCGACAGGCGTTCCGCGGCCTGGTGCCATTCGCCCGTCGCGATCGCCAGCAGACCCTCCACCAGCGAAAGCTCGGTGAACACCGGCTGGAGCTCGCGGTAGGTCTCGGTGAGCCGCGCGGCGCGGTCGGCCAGCCCGGACCACCGGCCGGTGAGGTAGTCCAGCCGCACCTCGGTGGACAGCGCGGTGGCCTGCACCCACGGGATGCCGCAGCCCTCGGCGAGCGCCCGACCGCGCTTGAGGAAGTTGCGGGCGTGCTCGAAGTGGCCGAGCACGGTGCACGCGTCGGCCAGGTTGCAGTTGGCGCGGGCAAGCTGCCGCCGCTCCTCCAGATTGGCGGGCTCGGCGGGAATCCGATGCACCATCTGCCAGGCCACCGGATCACCGGTGTGCATCCAGGACACGGCGTTGTTCGCGATCAGGGTGACCTTGAGCTCGCGGTCCTCGCAGCTCTCGATGGCCTCGTCCACCCGCCGCAGCCACACCAGGTTCTCGTGCAGCGGCACCACACCCATGAAGGGCTGGCCCAGCACCGCCATCCCGCGCAGCGCCAGGTCCGGGTAGTCCGCCAGTTCCTCGATGGCCTGCTCCAGCTTGCGGCGGCCCAGCACCAGGCTGTCCTCCTGCCGCACCAGCAGGAAACCCAGGCCGAGGCGCACCTCGCCGCGCGCCTTGGGGGAGAGGCGGTGGTCGGTCAGCACCCGCTGCAAGGTCTCCACCGGGTCGTGCTGGTCGAGCCCGGTCCTGGCGACGGCGGCCAGCTTGACCGCCAGCCGGTCCACGAACGCGGGTTCCAGGAACTGCTCGTCCAACAACTTGAGCAGCATCCCCGTCGCGGTGGCCGAATCGCCGATCTCGTGCGCGAACGCGGCCGCCAGTTCGCCGAAGTGCAGCCAGTCCTCGGTGCGACCCGCCTTGCGGGCGTGCTCGGCAAGCTGGACCAGCGGCTGCGGCCGTTCGGTGCGCAGCGTCTCCAACGCCCGCAGGTGCAGCCTTTGCCGCTCGGGGCCGCTGAGCGTGTCGTACACCGCCTGCAGGGCCAGCGTGTGCCGGAAGCCGTACCGGTCGTCGCCGAGCTCCCGCAGCACGCCCGCCCGCAGCGCGTGGATCAGCATCTCCAGCACGTCGCCGTCGTGCCCGGCCACCTCGTTGAGCCGGTGCGCGGTGGACGGCACGCCCAGCACCGCCGCGGCGTGGGTGATGTCGCGGGCCTGTTCCGGTAGCCCGGCCAGCCGCTCCGCCATCGCCTCGCGCAGCAGCACCGGGGCCTCGATCTCATCCAGCAGCCGCCGGGCCAGCACGCCGTCCGCGCTGATCGCGCCCACCGGGTCGCGCAGCGAGCGCAGCGCCTCCTCCACCACGAACGGAATGCCCGCGGTGCGCTCATGCAGCTTCACCGCGAACGGCATGGACACCGGGGCGCCGCCCATGATGGCGCCCGCCATCCTGCGCACACCCTCGGGATCCAGCGGGTTCAGCGTCAGCACCGCGCCGGAGGAAGGCGGCGGCCGGTACGCGCTGCCCAGCGGCATACCGCGCGGGGTGTCCTCGCGCCGGTAGGTGAGCACCGTGGCCAGCGTCTCCGGCGGGTCGGTGAGCAGGAACCGCAGTAGCTGCCGAGAGCCGTCGTCGGCCCAGTGCAGGTCCTCGATGACCAGGATCGCCGGTCCGACCGCGGCCAGCAGTTCGCGCACGGCACGGAACATCAGGTGCCGTTCGGCGGACTCATCACCCAGCGGGGCGGGCTGCCGCGGCAGCCGGTCGGCGATCTCGGGCAGCAGCGGGCGGAGCACCCCGACCAGCGGGCTCAGCGGCGCGGAAAGGCGGTCGCCGATACTCCGCAGCGCCTCCAGCACCGCGCCGTAGGGAAACGGTTCTCGCAGCGGCTGGCAATGTCCGATAAGAACCAGTTCGCCCGCCAAAGCGGGGTGTGCCAGCAATTCTCTGACCAGGCGGGATTTGCCGATCCCGGCCTCGCCTTCGATCAACACCACTGTCCTCGGCCGCGACATCAGGTCGAGGAGCGTGTGCAGCTCGGTCTCACGACCGACCAACACAGGAGAAGTGGTGCGCAGCAGCGTCGAACCGACGCCGGCAGGGTTCTGCGCCATTACCTGCTCCCTCGTCGAGACCTCTGTGGCGGTGACCACATAGGCCTTAAGCAGCTTAAGGTCACTGGCGCGGCTGAGCCAAGGTGATAAAGACGCGTACCCCTACCTGTCAAAACCCGGATTGTTCCGCGCTCCCGCTCGCGGCGATGGTGGCGCAGTGGCGTTGTTGCCCTGTTTTCCCTGTCCAACAGTGCCGCCTGCACTCCGCACAGCAGTTCCATCCCTTGCGAGATCGCTCGGCTGCTTCCCCTGTGGCCGTCGAAGAAATCCCGGAGGAACACTGATGAACCGCATCCGGCCGTCGGGCCGCATGTCCCTGCTGGGCCTCATTGCCGTCACAGCCGTCGCCGCGCTCGCGGCGGGTGGTGGCACGGCCGTCGCCGCCCCGGCGGAGGCCGAGTTCGTCCGCGCGAGCAGCCCCGCCGAGGGCGGCAGCTTCATCGTGTCGCTGGCCGAGTCGGCCCGCACCACCTCGACGGCGGCCGCCATCGAGGCCACCTCGGCATCGCTGGCCAAGAACTACGGCGGCGACCTCAAGAGCGTCTTCACCGCCTCGATGCACGGCTTCCACGTCAAGGGCCTCTCCGAGCAGCAGGCCCGCAGGCTGGCGGCGGACCCGGCGGTCAAGCGGGTGTTCCAGGACGGCACCGCGCGGGCGGCCGACGTGCAGCCCAACGCGACCTGGGGCATCGACCGGGTCGACCAGAAGGCACTGCCGCTGAACAAGAACTACGAGTACAAGACCACCGCGGCGGACGTGACGGTCTACGTGACCGACACCGGCATCCGCTACACGCACAGCGAGTTCGAGGGCCGCGCCAAGTCCGGCTACGACTTCGTCGACGAGGACCCCGACGCCAACGACTGCAACGGCCACGGCACCCACGTGTCCGGCACCATCGGCGGCAAGCTGTACGGCGTGGCCAAGAAGGCCAAGCTGGTGGGCGTCAAGATGCTCGGCTGCAACGGCAGCGCCCCGGACTCCGACGGCGTGCAGGCCGTGGAGTGGGTGACCAAGAACGCGGTCAAGCCCGCCGTGGTCAACGCCAGCTGGACCTTCGACACCAAGGACATCGGTGACGAGGCCCTGGCAGGCCTGTACAAGTCCGGCGTGGCCTTCGTCGCAGCGGCGGGCAACGCGGGCGCCGACGCCTGCAACACCGGCCCAGCGGACATCCCCGAAGTCATCACCGTCGGCAACACGCAGAACAACGACAACCGCAACGGCGGCTCCAACTACGGCCGCTGCCTGGACATCTTCGCGCCGGGTACCAACATCACCTCGGCCAGTCACAGCAGCGACAACGGCAGCACCAACATGACCGGCACGTCGATGGCCAGCCCGCACGTGGCAGGCGCCGCCGCGCTCTACCTCCAGGGCAACAAGACCGCCTCGCCCGCCGACGTCGTCAAGGCGCTGGTGGACAACGCCACCGACGGCGCGGTGAAGAACCCCGGCTCGGGCTCGCCGAACAAGCTGCTCTACACGCTGAACTTCACCGGTGGCGGCAGCCCCGACCCGGACCCGGGCGCCTGCGGCACCAAGTCCAACTCCGACGACCTGGCCATCCCGGACGCAGGCGACGCCGTGACCAGCACGATCGACGTCACCAGCTGCGACGGCAAGGCCCCCTCCGCGCTGGGCGTGGAGGTCAACATCAACCACCCCTACACCGGTGACCTGGTCATCGACCTGATCGCCCCCAGCGGCGCCGTGACCAACCTCAAGAAGGCAGGCGGCGAGAGCAGCACCGCGGGCGTCCACCAGACCTTCTCGGTGAACGCCTCCGGCGAGAGCCGCAACGGCACCTGGAAGCTCCAGGTCCGCGACACCCACCGCTTCGACACCGGCACCGTCGACAGCTGGAGCCTCAAGCTCTGAGAACTCCACCCGGAGGGAGGCCCGCCCGAGCGGCCCTCCCTCCGGACTTGGGACACTAAGTCCGGGACTGGCGGCGGTACTGGGCGGGGGAGCCGATCGTGGCGGGGTCCTCGTAGGAGCCCGCCTTGCCGCGGTCGACGTGGAAGGTGGTCAGCGTCGTGACCGGGGAGTTCGCGTCGCGGCGGTCGCCGATGACGCGCATGTGGGTGCTCCAGCGCCGCGGGGTCACCTCGTAGACGTCGTAGCCGTAGCGGTTGCCCTCGAAGTACTTCAGGTGCGGGTTGGCCTTGCCCATCACCGGGCCGTTGGCCTTGTTCCACTCCGCCGAGTAGGCACCCGAGGTGACCGAGTGCGCGGTGAACTCGGTGCCGATCACCGGTGAGGTGACGTCGTCGAAGTCGGGGCGGATGTCGTCCACGAACGCCGAGTGCCAGTCGCCGGTGATCACTACCAGGTCTTTCATGCCCGCGTCGTGCACGTGGGTGAGCACCTCCTTGCGCTCGGCGATGAAGCCGTCCCACTGGTCGGTGAAGTAGTAGCCGCCGCCGGTCTTCGCGAGCTGGCTGAGCATGATCGAGTTGACCCAGCAGTGCCAGGCGTCGCCCGCGCCGGAGACCCGCTCCTTCAGCCACGACTTCTGCTGAGCTCCGAGGATGGTGCCGTTGGGCAGGTTCTGCGCCGAGCGGAACTGCCGCAGGTCCAGGATGGTCAGCTCCAGCAGGTCGCCCCACATCCGCTGCCCGTGCACCCGCGGCGCCGCCGGGTCGGCGGCCCGCACCGGCATGTGCTCGAACCACGCCTGGTAGGCGGCGGCACGGCGCTTGACGAAGCTCTGCGATGCGGTGGTGCCGCTGTAGTCGTTGACGACCTCGTGGTCCCACGAAGTGTGTCAGCCAACTACACTAGCTAGGGCTCCTACCAGCGAGGATGGCGGATCATGAGCGCACCGACACCCCGGAAACGCCACCGGTTCAAGAAGCAAACAAGCGACCGGGCCGTGGTCGTCCCGTTCACGTCAGACGACGACGCCGCACTCTGCTACGTCCGGCAATCGCACTACTCGGATGAAAGCATGTCAAGCGAGGTGCAGGCGCGGGAGACGCACCGATGGACGAATGCCTATGACCTGCCGGTTGTCGCGACCGTGGAGGATTTGCACGTTTCCGGGGATCTGGAGCCTTATAAGAGAGACGGGCTTAGGGTGTGGTTGTCCGATGCGCCGCCGCAGCCGTGGAAGACGCTAGTTGTTTCCAAGCTGGACCGGTTGGTGCGCAATGTGATGGACGCGCTTACCTTGCTGGAATGGCTGAGGGCGCGAGGTAAGCGGCTGATCTGTATTGCGGAAGGTATCGATTCCAGCAATTCGATGTCCGAGTTCATGATCACGCTGATTGCCGCGTTTGCCCGCATCGAACGCGAACGGATGAAAGAGCGTTTCCGCGATTCGAAAGCGGCGCTCAAAGAAGCGGGTCGCTGGGCGGGGGAAGGCCACATTTACGGCACTATGCCGGTACAGTTGCCCGGCGGCGGATGGATTCTCGGACTTGACCCGTATGCGGTCAAGATCCTTCATGCCCTTTCCAAGTTGGCGCGGGAAGGGAAGGGCCTTGCCCAGATGTGCGAATGGTTGACGGCAAACAAAGTTGTGACACCACGGGACAGGCAATTGCAACTGGCTGCGGAACGACGCGGGGAAGACCCCGCAACGGTCGAACTCAAAGGGTACGAATGGAAGGGCACGCCGCTCCGCCGGTTGCTGGAAAATCCGGATCTTGTCGAGTTCGGAATCTTCGAGCCAGCCGAGCAAGCGGAAATAGTGGCCCGGCTGGACGAAAAAGCGCGACGGAAGTCCAGGGGCAGCAATCAGCCTTACGAGTTCTCCGGTGTACTGGTATGCGCCGAATGTCTTGAACCCTTGTGGCACCGTATCGCCTACCAAAAGCGGACCCGTAAAGATGGAACCGCAGTCGAGTACGAATACCGATACTGGCGCTGCCCGTCGCGTCGGCATGGTCTTGGGATGCGGGCGGAGGAAATAGAACCGATGGCACTAGAGGCGTTCTATAAGATCTTCGCAATGGTCCCGGTTCGGGAGCGTATTGTTCTGCCGCCTACCAGTCATGCGAATGAAATCGCCAAGTTGGAGCGGGAATACGGTAAACTGATGTCCGGCGTGGCGCGGGTAAAGTCGCCGGCAGACAGGCAGCGGATCATGAAGGACGGGGAAAAGATCCTGGCCGACATCGATACATTGCGTGCACTTCCAGCCGACCCCGGAGGGGTGCAGTGGGTTCCGACCGACCGCACTTGGCAGCAAGAGCTTGCGGGAATGTCAGCGGAAGACAGGCGTTTGCGGTGGCTCGAATTGGGATTCGCGTTCGCGGTGCAGAAGCGGACAGATGGCAGGTGGTCGGCTCGTTGGCGTCTGCCGGACGATTGGCGGGAAGCAATGCCGGAAGTCGCCGAATGGTACGACCGGGCGGGCGATACCGGCGACATGGTGGAAATCACGGATCTACTTGATTGGCCACAACCTGAGAAGTCAGAGCGCGGCGAGAACTAGACCACGGTCACCCCACACACAGGGAAACCCCCTCCGCCAACCTGGCGGAGGGGGTTCCCTTGTTGTGCGGGCGGCAGAGCGATCAGGGGCCGTTACGGGTCCCTACCGGGTGGTTGCGCCGGTATCAGTACTTCGCACACCGCATTGATCCTGGCGGTCACTTCGTGGATGTCCGCCCCGTCGACGCTCACCCACAGGGCGCCGTCCGGTCCCTTTGTGAGAGTCGCCGAGAAGTCCGAACGGTCGCGGTGTTCACCTCCTTCGGTGGTCGGTGCTGCTGTGGTGGCCGCTGGTCTGCGGGTGGGTCGTGACCGTTTTCGTGACCGGTTGGTCTTCGGTGCAGCGTCACCGTTGTTGGTGTCGGTCGGCTGCTGCTGAGAATCCCGGTCATGATCAACACTTCCGTTTCCTGTTCTGTTGTCGGTGATCTTGTGTGGTTGGGGGGTCACTGCGTGGTGGCCTCCTTTCCGGGGGGTGGAAAGTGCTGCACCCCTGAACTCCGGAAATGGCCTCCGTTTTGGACATGCCGGCGGCGGGTTTCTTCCGCCGGACGTCTCCCCCCTTGGGTTTCTTCCATTTGGGGGGCTAGTCGGGCGAAGCATCGGTAGCCCTTTAGTAGCGGTTGAGCAGCGGCGATGCCGACCGTGGGGGCTTCCGCTCTAACAGGTAGCTCAATCGGTAGCCCGGCAGGAACGTCTATCGGACCGTCGACAGGCGCCCAACTATTTTTTCCCGATCTTGTGTGGCTCCTCCCCCGCAGGGTGGGGGAGGGGCTGCACCTGGCGCGGTTGGTGGGCGCTGGTAGCGGGTAGCGGCCTGTCGCGGCGGCGGGTGCCTTCCCGGTGCCTGTAGGCGTGGCGGCCCCGCTGACGGGTGTCTTGCCGTTGGAGGGTGCTACCCCGCTACCGTGCTGGTCAAGGCCGGTTTTGTGGGATCTGGCCGCCGCTACCTGCCCGCTACCGGGTAGCGGCGGAGTAGCGGGGGTCATGATCGCTCCCGCCAGGTGCGCACGGCGGCGTCGATGATCTTCCGGTCGTAGCCGCGCCGGTTGCTCCCACCCTGTTTGATCTGTCCCGGCCCGACCCCCAACGGACGCAACGCGCCCGCCAGATCATCAGCACTCCACCCCGTGTATTTGTCGTTGACGGTCGCCAACCGGTTGAGCAGTTCCTCTGTCCACAAACGGGTGTCGGTGCCGAACGCGTCGAGCACGTCAGCGATCACCAGGTGATCGATGTCCGGCTCTGTCGTCCGATGCTTGCCGGGGGCGTTGAGAGGCTCTTCGCGGCGTCGTTGCCGCGCCCGCTCCCATGACTCCGTATCGATGCGAGGCACGCCGTGCATGGCTCGCTGGGAGCCGCGTTCGTAGGCTTCCGCTCCATCGAGGGGATAGACCTTCGACACGATCGGTTCGCGGGAGGCAGCGGCGTTGACGTAGGCGCAGCCCGCGTCCTCCGGTGATTCTCCGGTTGCGGGGTGAAGCCGGTCCGGTCGCCATCCTTCGGCGATCATGTTCGGCCCGAACACCAACCGCACATCGGCATGCCGTGACGCGTGCATGATCTTTAGCGCCGTGGTGTCGGCGATCGCGTCACCCAAGGTGTCCACCGTTGCTTCGGCGGACGCCAGGATCACGGTGACCCGCGATTTGCGGCCGATGCGGAGCAATTCCACCGCGAGCGCCTTCGCCGTTGGTGTGAGGCGGGTGTACTCATCGATGAAGATCACGACCGCGGGACGGTCCTCGCTGGGCTGCCACGCCTCGCCCATGCCCAGCGGATACAACATCCCCGGCCGCGCCGACGCCAACGCCACCGCATCCGCCAGCGCGGTTTCGATGCCGCGCGGGCTGCGCTCCCGCCGCCCGACCGACTCTCCCAAAAGGTCCAGACCATTACCGGCGGGGTCCAGATCCCACACCACCGCATCCCGACACGCGGCCACCCGGTCCGCCAGCGTCCGCAGCGTGACCGACTTGCCGGACCCCGGTGTCCCGATGACCACGCCGTGAACACCCAGCAGGCACAAGGACAAGTCGGTGCCGTCCATGCGTCGACCGATGATCAGTTCGTCCCGAATGGACACCGAGCCGGGTTGCAGATACGGGGCCTGGCCCATGTCTTGGAACGGGTCACGTTGGACCAGGCGCAGCACCACCCGCGCCCGCCGTGACCTATCCGGTGTGGGCAGCAACCCGCCGGAGGGCAGATCGAGCGTGGTTTCCAGCGCCTCAGCGCGGCTGATCACGCCGGCCGGGGTGCCGGTGCGAAGGATGATCGGGACTTCCCAACCCCATGGCTGACGTGCGGCCTCGCCGGCCGAACGCAACTCGATCCCTTCCGCCTGCAGCGCCCGCGTGACGCACTCCGCCGCCTCGGTGCGGGTGTGCGCGTCGGCGATCGGAAAAGGCGCGTCCTCCGCCTCTTCCTCCGCTTCTGGTTCGGCATCGCCCGGCGGGGTGGGCCGCACCGCGCGGCCCACCAACGCCAGCACCACGACCCCGCCGAGGATCAACCCGTACTCTGCGCGCCACCCGTAGTGGGCGACCAGCCAACCGACACCCCACCATCCGGCCAGCACCACGGCCACCAGCAGCAGCAAACGGCGACCGGCGGTCTTCTTCCACGCTTCCCGCAACCCTTTGGCCCGCCGGTAAAGGGCCAACTCGTCGGCCTCCCGCACCAGCCCGGAGTATTCGGGGTAGGCCAGCAGGTACCGCCACAACCGCAGCAGCAGCCACCCGCAACCCACCAGCACGTACACGAGCAGCCTCGCGAACGCGCGTGGCGCCCAGCGGACGAACCGGCGCAACGCGCGCCGCAGCAGCCGACCGGCCAGCGGCGGCAGGCTGTACCGCACCCAACCGCCCGCGTCCCGCACATACGGGGCACACCAACGACCAACCGCCCGCAGCACGCACACCACTACGCCGGCGAGGCGTGCCCAGCCGCGCCAGCCCAGCACCGCGCGGGCCGTGCGGACCGATGCCGTACAGGCGGACTTCATGCCGTTGGCCACCCGTGCCACCAGCACACTCCGACCCAGCCACAACGCCCACCAGGCCGCCAACTCATCGACCGTGAGCAGGAGCGCTTGCCACCAGGCCGCCAGCCGGACACGCCGGCCCGGCCGCTCTTCGGTTTCCGCCTGCTTGGTGGTGGCGCGATGCCTTCCCGTCGTTGTCTTCGTGGTCATCGGGCCACCTCCTGACCATCGGTGCTGATCAGGTGGTGAAGGGCGGCAGCGCAGCCCAAGACGGCGACCGGGATGCAGGACACGATGGTGGTCACCAGCCAGGGCGCCACCAGCACGCCGGCGGCCTTCATCTGGTGGTAGGCCACCTGTCCCAGCCCGCCGAGGACCAGCGAGCCCAGCGCCGAGAACGCCGCGAACCGGCGAGCCTGCCGGGTCAGCGCCGCACCCGACAGCCACACCCGCAACGCATAGACCGCGTAGGCCTCCAACCCGATCGGAAGCGTGATCGCGGTGTTGAGCCGGAAACCGTCCACGATTCCCGGCAGCGGGTGGACCACACCGAACCCGGTGAGTTCCCCAAGCCCGACCCAACCGGACCACACCGCGCTGAACGCGGGCAGCGCCAACAACCACAACGGCCACGACGCAACCGGCCTCCGCCCACCCGCCGAAACCGGGTGTCCGACCCCAACCACCTGGGAAAACACCTGCTCCGCGGAACGGTCGCCGACCGTCCTGCAGGACGCCTGCACCGAGGCGGTTTCGGCCTCCGGCGAGTCGCCTTCCGGGCTTCCCGCCGGCTCCCCACTGCGGGAGCCGGCCGCGTTCGGTGCCAGTTCCGCGAGTGCGGCCGATGCCTTCGGCGCACCCACCCGGAACCGGGTCATCACCGTGTTGCGCGAGGGGATCTCACCCAGCTCCACCGCCAACTGCCGAACGGCAGGAACAAGCTGCTCTAGGGGCAGGGGATACACGCGGGTGCTCATCGGCCACCACCACCCTTCGGGCAGCGGTCCCGCCGCTCACACTCATCGATGTAGCCCCCGGCCACCTCAGCAACCCGCGTGGCTTCCGTCTCGATCTCCCGATACAGCCACGTCGTCATAGGGCCATTGGCGACCTCTTCGAGGGCTTCACCCAACTCAGCCAACCGGAACAGTCGCGCCTGCAACCGCTCCCACTTCTCGATACCCATTGCGTTCCAGGCCATCCGGCCCTGCTCGTTTGTATTCATGGGACTAGTACGCCGCGAATCGGCGCCGACAACCATGAATGCCTGGGAATGCTGCATTCCACGGTGGAATAACCGCAGGTCAGAAAGCGTTAGGCATACTGAAGAACTTTCGACCCGAAGATCAATATTCCGTCGCGGACATAACAATCCCGCGATTATTCCTGTCCGGAATAACGATCAATCGATCGGATTCTCCCAGGAGAGCTCTAGGTGCATGCGTGGCCGGGCGGCCTGCGACCGAGCTTCTCCGGGGCGGTTCTTCGCTCCATCTGACGTGACCTGTCTCCAGGTGCCACACTGAGGCGTGGACAGGCACGGACCTTCGCCGTAGCGTTGGCTCGGAGAAGGGAAGGGCACGCAGATAAGGAGCGCATGAGCTTGGAGCCCAGCCGCAAGATGCAGTTCACGGCGGACACCACTCGCGAAATTCTGGAGCAAGTTTGCCGCATTGTCGGGTTGAACTGCCCCACTGCGACCCTGGCGAGACTGGGTGAGAATGCGCTTTATCAGCTACCCGCCAACGGCATAATGGTTCGAATCGGACGTTCGGTTGAGGCGGCACACAAGGAAGCGAATGTCGCGAATTGGCTCGAATCGCACGATTTCCCGGCTGTGAGACTCGCTCGCGGATTCGAGAGGCCGCTAGTCGTCGATAATGTGCCTGTCACATTCTGGGAATTGCTCGATAAGGACGACAAGCCGGTTACGTCGGCAGATCTTGGGCTGATGTTGCGCAAGCTACATGATCTTCCTGCACCTGAGAAATTTTCCCTACCGCGCTTTAAGCCCATGCCTAAAGTCTTCTCTCGTATCGCTGCTTTCCCGGATGGCCTCATACCCGATGACGACGTGGCGTTTCTTCGGAATAGGTCCAAAGAACTTGAGGAACGATTCACCAAAGTAGAATTCGAGCTTCCGCCCGGACCCGTACATGGTGATGCTCATACTAACAATCTCCTACGGGTCGCAGGCGGAGAGATCAAGCTGATCGATTTCGAGGATTTCTGTTATGGCCCTCGGGAGTGGGATGTAGTTGTTGAGGCCGTTCGCTACAAGGCTCTAAATTGGATCACGGAGGACGACTATCGGGAATTTGTTTCGGCGTACGGATTTGATCCAATTGAGTGGTCAGGCTTCGACACCTTGAGAGCCGCGCGAGAGCTAAATATGACCACGTGGATTGCCCAGCAGATCGGACAGAATCCGAAGGTGGATGCTGAGATACACAAGCGGATCAGAGACTTAAGGGACGATCAGCGGACCCGCCAATGGCACGCCAACTGACGGAAGTTGTAGCGCGATGTATTCACGGAATTCCCTGACCTGGGCGTGGCCGGAATATTGCTCCAACCTTCGGCAAAAATCAGTCAGATACGAGACAGTGCGAGACGATTTGAGTACAGCGGCAGTCTCAACAACGTCCCGAGCTACGATAAGTGCCTGATCGATGTCATTCGACTGTAGATGCGATGTTGCCAACACAGTCCGACAAAACGACAAGCTACGCACATACAGATTAGCAGACTCCTGGATTGACGCTGCGGCATGCTTCTCGGCAAATGAAGGTTTACCTAGATCTCGGAAGCAATGCGCAAACTCCGCATGCAGTTCTGCTTTATCGAAGTAGCTAATCCAGGCAGGGTCATTTTCGGGTCGGCTTTGACTCAGCCACGATTCCGCTTCTAGCAGGGCTTTGGTCGTATCCGCTTCCCTTCCTTGCGAAGCCAGTGCACGCGCTTCCATTGCGTGAAACAACGCCATCGCCGTAGGTGTGGCATGTTTCCGTGCACCTTGATGTGCTGCCCGCGCGAGATCAGCAGCTTGGACGTAGTGGCCGAGAAAGTTGGCCTGATGGGACATGCCAGCCAAAATCCGACCACAAAGAGCTTTGTCCCCTGCTGCTTTGGCTAGCCGGAAAGCCTGCGTTAGATAACGTTGGGCTAGTCCGTGCGCGCCAGTATCGTACGCAGTCCACCCCGCTAGGCGAGTCATTGCCGCAGCTGCGCACAGATATTCTCTGCCTACTTTCGTGGATGGCGTCACGTGAGGCAACAGCGGTGCGACCTCGGTTTCGAGGTATTTGGTAACCAAAAGCTTTGGGCGCCCGCCTCCGAACTTATAGTCAAAGTTCGCAAACATTGCCGTAGCATCCCGCAGAGCTTCCACGTCGAATTCCGTGACTTTACGAGGCTCCGCGGGCTGCAACTCTCGCTCGGTATCAGCAGATACAAACCATCGAACTAGGATTGAACTCCATGCCTCCGGTACCACCTCTAGTGAAGGGGGATTTTTTCCCTGCTGAAGCTGAGTGAGCGCGCGAATAGCCGTGACACTATGCTCAAGCTCCACGGGGTAATCCGCGCTTACAGCACCATTAAGCGCCGCCTGTTCAACCCCATCGAGCCGCAAATATCCTTCTTCGCGTATCCACAGGAGATCCACCGGCAGATGAAGTATCCTCGCATAATGTTCGAGAACGTCCGTGTTCTTTTCGTCTGATCTGCCGTTCTCCAACTTGCTTACTGTGGACTGTTGGAGTCCAAGCCAGCGAGCTAGCGTTTCCTGCGGGAGCGGCTTACCGAGTGTGTTTAGGTGGTACTTATGGGTTCGATAGGCGTGGAACACGCGACCTATGTGGCGACTGTCGAAGGCGGCGAAGAATTCATCTGTCTCGAAGAAATGACGTGGGTGCACACATGGCTTTTCGAGATACGCGTCCTTGTGGCAGGTTCCACAACGCGGTGAGGTGTTATCGGCCGCGAGCACCGCGCCGCAGCCTTCGCAGCGTCGAACCACGGGCGGGTTCGCTCTGCTGCCTGCCGCCCGCTGGTGCGGATGCCGCGCACTGTTCGCCGCTGAGTTCCTGCTGCTGGTCAAGTTGGCGCCTGATCCCCTCCATACCCGTGCTGACCAGCGTACATTCACTCGCTCGGCTATACCACCAAGCGGGCGCCAGGCCGAAGGTACCGCCTGTGACCTGCGGTTATTCCAGGCAGGAATAAGGTATGCCGCCTTTTACATAGACCCTGCTCACCGCCGATGACAGCGTCGATATCGGGCGCTCCGGGTCTCTGGCACGACCCCCGACCGAGCCGGGGCCTGGAGCTGCCCTCCAAACCGGACCCCGTTCGCAGCGCATCGGCGAACCCTCACAAGCAGGTGGTAAGGCGATGGCAAGCCTTCATGTCGACACATGTCCTCGGAATGCGGCAGCACACCACGCGGGTATCAGCCACGCAGTCAGGGCTTATGAAGAGCTTCTCGGCTGGCGCGTGACATGGACGGCCCCCAATTATCTGCGGCTGGACCTGCCACCCAATATGGCGGCGTTGTCTCTTCCTCGGGCACCTCTGGGCGAGAACCTTCGGCATCTACTTGAAGTCAACGGTCATGATGCGCCGATCATTCAAGTCCCAATTGATTCTGACTCCCAGCGATGGCTTTTCCTGGTCAGGGTTGATGTGGAAAAGGTGATTCCGACTATCCGTCGCCTACCGCGTCGGGTGTACTGCTCTGCCGGCGATTCCGTCGTACTACCACCGACGACCCTAAAATTCGGACAAGTGGAGTGGGTCAGACCGCCATCGTTGCATGCGCCGAAATTCCCAAAATTTGGGATCGCGTCCGATTACCTCAGCGAAATGGCAGAAGTGGATTAACGAGTTCTGCCGGACGGAGCTGTGCAGCAATGTATCGACAGTTCGATCACGCGCCGGCGTTGTGCATCTGCGGAATTTGGACGATCGTCGTTATCCTATTCGTTCAACTCATGACAGTGACAGCCATGGAGCTTTCGCGGCGGTACGAACGCCGAGCATGGGTGGATCGTGTTGCCAATGCTGGCCGGCATCAACGTCACACCGAAAACATAAATTGTTCTACTGATAAGTTTGAGTGATTGGCTGGTTTAAGGCGTGATTGTCACTGCATCTCTCACTACATGTGTCGCCCGCGCCGCTTACGGCGAGAAGGACGTCCTGCGGATGATTGAAGACATCCTCACAACCGATCACGTGGACTATGAGTCAGAGATGTCTGTCGGCAATGTCGAATTCTATACTAGCAAGGATGGCCCATTCCCAAATCACCGAATGCGTATCAGTGTCAAACCTGATGCGGGTTGCGCCGCTCTCTTCTATCTTGATCACGACGATTCAAATATGCCCGCTGCCATGTCGTTCAATTCTTCAGGCTGCCCTTCACATTCCAATCTGATCTTTAGCGGCGCAAGCCGGCAATTTTTCCCACGTACCGCCGCGATCCCAATTTCCCAAGCTCGCACAGCCCTTCACCAGTGGCTAGGGACCTGGAAACGTCCAACGCTGATCGAGTGGCGTCCGTACGACCCTTACTAGGAAAATCCGGCAAAGTCCTACTCACTCATCCATCCTCAGAAGTAGGTGGCATCAATGGCGATACCGGCGGAAAACGTCGCCAGCAGCGCGAAACAAGTAGAATACCGTGAGGCTTTGAACGCCGCTGCTCAGTTCTACGAACAACAATGCGGCTGGTCCCTCTTCAGGCCTGATGAAGATTACATGGCGTTGAGGATTCTCGACGGCATGGCGACGATATCCGTTCCGGAACATATCGGCGAAGAGGTTCGTTCGCGTTATGTCAAGACTTACGATTCCGTACCTGCGCATGACACCGGAACATGCAACCACGATGACCTCCCGATCATTCGGACCGCGATTTGCAAACGCTGGGTCTTTATTGCACAAAAGGATCCAAACCATGTAATCGAAATGTGGCGGGTCAGGCGGGATACCGGTGGCGCCGTGTACGCAGGTTCTGGACATTTTGTTGCTGCTCCTCCGAGCATCATAGCGAATGGACGACAAGTTGAATGGGTTGCCGAAGCTCTGCCAAACATGCGCGAACTTCCATCATTCGATTTGCTGTACGACATCGTTGGCGAAGTAGTGCGTGAACGAAAGGATGATCCAGGTGGCGCAAGTCCCCCGGTAGCTCGATCCTACGCCCCAAGTTCAAATGTGCCGACCGATCGGAATAGGTCTTTGCCTGCGCTATATGACGCCAACGCCAGTATCTCAGCGAAGCTGGAATCTGTCATAAGGGAGTATTTCTCGCTCGAACCGCTTGAAGCACTACAGACCGACTATGAAGAAGGCGCGGAGATTATCTCGGATCTAATGGCTGATACACGGTATGGAGAAAGGGCTCAGATGCTCACGGTCTACGCAACCTCTGCCATCTACAGCATGAATAACGAGATTCGCAAGTTCAATCAAGGTATCCGGGCCATCGCCGAGGAAATAATGGAGCACCTGACCAAAGAGCCCAACTCTGATCCGGCTGACTGAAATCCGGAATATGAACATTCCTATCGGCGATAAAGCCACTCATCGGGTTGCCACTTAGGCTAGGACATTCGAGTGAACATCTTCCGGGCTTGCCCTCGCAGGCCCGGAACTGTCAGACCCCCTCGGCAGACTCGCAAGGAAAACCAGGAAGGGAACCCATGGCGACGCATGAAGAAACCTTGGCATTGTTGGCACAGGGATCGCAGCAGAGCGGCGAGCTCGATGGAGCCATTCAGGAGGTAACACGATCTGCTGACGAGTTGTTTTCGTTGATGCAGAACGCGCTTGGCAACACAGATGCTTTCGCTGCCGTCTCCGGACCTTGCGAGGCCGTCATCGCGAATCTGAATAACGCCCAGCAGGCGGTTCAGCAGACGAGTCAAGCCATTGACGGGCTGATGGCCCGATTTCAAGGAGGATTCTAACCTGTCGTCTCATCCTCAGGGCACAAGACAAACAGGACAAGCCCGAGAGCGACCCAAATCAGTTCGGTCCCCTAATGGAGACAATTACCCAGCAGCAGCGACTTGGGGTGCGCACCTGATGGAGAGATATTCCCCGCCGAAAAGTGGGCTCCCCGTAAGGGGTTTGGCCCGACAGAAAGATCAGTCGAAAGTTTTTGAGTTCAAGCCTGGCATGGAGGACTGGTCTGTCAAAGTAACCAAGCGAGGTCATGAAATAAATGCTCCGAAAGAATTTTGGGATGCCGAGTTATATAGCCACGTGGAGTTTGAAACCGCAGCCTGGATGATTGAGTCTGGAAGCACCGAAACAGAGTTGATCATCAATCGGACTCCATGCGGTTACCGCAAAGACTTGGAGAAAGCTCCTGGTTGCCACCAGTACTTGCAGGGCTTCCTGCCACGCGGGTATAGACTGCATGTCTACGGCACCGACGAAGACGGCAAGAAAACGTTTATAGCTACGTACGAGGGGAAGAACCCACGGTGAATGTTCTCGAGCAAGGGCAAGAGCTTCTAAGGGAGATCCGTGACTATTGTTCCAACCCCGATGCGCCTCGTGTCCGATGGGTCTTAGAACGGCCTGACGGAAGCGTGCAGGACGAAGTATGGGGCATAAATGGACCTTCTCTCTCCGTCGGATTGGGCCCCTGCGTGGGAACCCTTACTTGGACTGCGCTCCATACGTCGTATATCGCGACGGGAGGGCAGAACACGGAGCCTGTGACCTATGAAGTGGGAGAATGGACCGATAGAGTCTTTCCGGTCGGGACAGAGCATCCAATTGACACGGTGATTTCTGTCGTAGAAAAGTTCATCGCCGATGGTGGTCGTTCTGATTTGGTCCAATGGGAGCCGTACGACTCCAGGGAACAGGAAACAATCCTGAAGGGTCAGGCGGCTAACGTGCGCACCACGCACCCGACTGGAGGGTTTTGATGGCGCTCGGCATTGTCGTTGCCACCTCGGTACTCTGAGGGCTCGACTGATGAGTTGAATCTCGGAAGGAAGCAGCAGCGTCATTGGATAGTTTGAGGCAACACGTCGAAAATACTGCCGGTCAAATTATGGGACTGGCTCAGCAATATTTTTCGGTGGCCCCCCTTGAGGCCATTCGAAGGGAATTCGATGACGGAAACCACGCCATCAATGCACTGTTGGAAGGCACGCGATTCGAGGACCGGATGGACTCCGAAATTGGTGCCCCCCTGATGAAGCTAGAAGAACTCGCCGACGCAATACGAAACTTCCATCGCTTCGTAGAAGAACTAACCGGTGAACTAGTTCAGAGTATCGGCCAATAGGCAGGACTCCGATTCGGAGTCTTCCTAGTTTGAGTTGATCAAAAGCTGCTGGCGTCGGTTTTCCTGTGTACGCACCCGAAGGCCAGCGTGTAGAAGACCAGGCCGTATCCGGGGCAGAGATACCTCAATCCGCCGTCTCGGGTGCGGCCTGGATTTTCGTGATCCGCTCTGACTGCTGCCGCACCGGACTGATCAGCCCCAAGAATGCGGCGGAGTCTTAATCGGCCAACGTTCGAACTCGCCACCAGCGAAAACGGGGTCATGGCGTTCACGCCAACTCAGTTCGGCATCCTCAAGGATGGCCCGCGACAACGGACTCAGGGAGTCGAGCACACCGCCCCCCGCCTTGAAGCACTCCAGGGGCGAACGGCCATCGCCCGGATTACGGGAGGTCTCCGACTCGTTCATGCCCCACTGTAACCCTCCCACCAGCGAATACGCGCGTCCGCTAACCCCCGTTCAGCGGCCGGGCCGGTGCTGGAAGACGTGCTATGCTGTTGTTAGTTGATACACGTGGTGGTCGTCCCAGGTCACGAACCACGGGTGCGCGGCGTGCGCGGCACGCAGCGACGGGTCGCCCTTGTACAGCGCGTGGCGGCGCCGGTAGTCGGCGAGGGTGAGGATCTCACCGCTCTCGTGGTCGCGGACGTGGTCGCCGCCGACCTTGCCGTGCTCGTAGATGTAGTCACCGAGGTGCACCACGAAGTCAAGGTTCTCCGCGGCGATCCCCTTGTGGGCGGCGTAGAAGCCGTCGTGGAAGGCCTGGCAGTTGGCGGAGGCGAAGCGGACCGAGTCCACCTTGCCCACGGGCGCGGTGCGGGTGCGGCCGGTGCGGCTGCGCTTGCCCAGCGCGGTGAAACCGTAGAAGTAGGCCCGGCCCGGTTCGAGCCCGTCGACGGCGACTCGGATGCTGTGCCCGCCCGCCGCGGTGGCGGCGACCTTGCCGCACCGGACGCGGCGCCGCAGGTCGCGGTCGGTGGCCACGGTCCACTCGACCTCGACGGTGTCGGCGAGCTTCTGGGTGTCGGCCAGCGGTTCCGGGGCCAGCCTGCTCCAGAGCACGACGCTGTCGGCCAGCGGGTCGCCGGAGCCGACGCCGAGGGTGAACGGCGCGGCATCCCAGGACGCGCCGAGCGCCTCGGCGGCGGCCCGGGCCTGGGCGGGGGAGAGCGTGCTGCTCAGCGGCCAGGCCAGGCCGAGTCCACCGGCGGCAGCGGCGGCGCGCAGCAGGTCTCGACGGTTCAACGACATGGGGTCCTCCCAGTGGTGGTGGGCAGTCGACCCACCCAACCCGCCGATCGTGGCCTGCACATGAGCACGACACGGACGAAGGGTGAACGTGAAAACCTTTCCATGGGGAACAGATTCGCGTGCGCACGACTTGAAGGAGGCGGACAGTCGGGTCATGGGGGGATTGGACCGATGCGGATTCTGATCACGGGCGGCTCAGGAGTGCTGGGCCGGGCGCTGGTTCCGCTGCTGGGCTCACACGAGGTGCTTGCGCCCAGCCGCGACGAGTTGGATCTGTTCGATGAGGCCGCGCTGCACGAAGCGACCCGCGGCATCGACGTGATCTACCACCTCGCGACCCGGATTCCGCCCGCGGAGCGCCGCGGTCTGCCCAGCGCCTGGGCGGAGAACGATCGCCTGCGGACCAAGGCGTCCCGGCTGCTGGTGGACGCGGCGCTGGACAACGGCGTGCTGACCTACGTGCAGCCGAGCATCGTCTTCATCTACCCGCCCGGCGAGCCCGCCGACGAGCGCACCCCGGTCCGCGCCGTCGCCGACCACCTGCGTTCCGCGCTGGCCGCTGAGGCCGAGACCGAGCGTTTCGCCAGTGACGGCCGCAACGGTGTCGTGCTGCGTTTCGGCCTGCTGTACGGGTCGGGAACGAACACCGCGCGGACGGATCTGGTGTCCTGTCTGCACATCGACGCCGTCGGGCAGGCACTCGTGGCGGCATTGACCGTGCCGAGCGGGATCTACAACGTGGTGGACGACGGCGAGCCGGTGTCCAACGCGTTGTACAAGAAACTCACCGGGTGGTCCCCCACCGGATGAAATCGGGTGCTTGGCGCGGCCGAGGCATGATCAACATGGTAGCCCTTTAAGGGCGTTCCGCCCGAATTCCCGCCTTTCCCGGAGGCTTCCGTGCGCGCTCATCGACTACTCGTCGCCGTCCTGATCACACTCGCGGCAGCCGTCACTCCCGCCGCCGCGGCCAAGGCCCCGATCGACTACGTGGCACTTGGCGACTCCTACTCCTCCGGCGTCGGCACCGGCGGCCCGTACAGCGGAGGAGGCTGCGCCCGCAGCCCCAAGGCGTATCCCGTGCTGTGGAAGGACATGCACCAGGTGGGCTCGTTCTCCTTCGCCGCCTGTTCCGGCGCCACCACCGGCGAGGTCGTCGCGGGCCAACTCGGTGCGCTCAACGGCGGCACCGACCTGGTCACGATGACCGCGGGCGGCAACGACATCGGCTTCGTCGACGTGCTGACCACCTGCCACCTACAGAGCGAGGCCGCCTGCGAGCAGGCGGTCGCCCAAGGCGAGGCGAATGCCCGCGGTCCGTTGCGCGGCAACCTGAACCGGCTCTTCGCCGAGGTCAAGGGCCGGGCCCCGAACGCCCATGTGGTGGTGCTGGGCTACCCGAGGCTGTTCACGCCATCCAACGGCTGCGCCGCCACGCTGAGCGCGGCCAAACGAGCCATGCTCAACCGCGGCGCCGACACGCTCGCCGCCGTCATGCAGGAGCAGGCCGCCGCGAGCGGCGTGCGGTTCGTGGACACCCGCTGGGTGTTCGACCACCACGGCGTCTGCGGCTCGCCCGCCTGGATCAACACCCTCAGCCTCACCAACCGCAACGAGTCCTACCACCCCAACGCGGCCGGACAGCGGCACGGCTACCTGCCCAGTCTGCAAGGCGTGACTGGCTGATCACGAGCCGTTTGGAGCGCGACACACCCAACAGGTAGTGGTCAGATTTTCTGGCGCCACTATATGTATGATCACCCTTGCCGTTGGTTCGCCCGGTCAGCCAGACCGGGCGAGGCAAGGAGCGACAGCTCTCCAACAGGGAACCCGGTGCGAAACCGGGACTGCCCCGCAGCGGTGAGCGGGAACGACCGCCGTCAACGAAGCACTGTGTGAGCGACACGGGAAGCGACGGTCAGTAGGAAGTGCCGGTCGGCCGACCGGCACGTGCCCGCGAGTCCGAAGACCTGCCGACGGTGCGCACGCGAGGTGCGTGCGCGTGTCCTGGGTTTCGAGGGAAAACCCGCGACGGCTGGGGTTTTGTCGCGCCCTCATCAGCCGTTGTGCTCCTCGCGCCCCGGGCTTTCGTCTAGCTCGCGAGGAGAGAGCAGTGACCGTCACGGATGCCATCGCGGCACCCGGGGTTTCCGATCTCGACGTGCTCACCGGCGACATCGCCGCGCACGCCGCCGATCTGTCCGATGTGGACGTCGACCGGGTGGTCGACGCGGTCCGCAGGGGCCGCACCCCGCACACCGGCCGCCGCGAGTCGACCGAGCTCGCGGTGCGCGCCGCGGCCGACCTGATCGGCGAGGACCCGCAGTACTCCAAACTCGCCGCCCGGCTGCTGGCGGGCCTGATCCGCCAGGAGGCCGCCGACGGCGGCGCGGTGGACTTCCCGTCCTCGGTCGCCGCCGCGCACGCCGAGGGCCTCATCGCCGACCACACCGCCCGTTTCGTCGCCGACAACGCCGCCGCGCTGTGCGACCTGGTCCGCGTCGAGGCCGACGACCGCTTCGAGTACTTCGGGCTGCGCACCGTCTACGACCGGTACCTGCTGCGTCACCCGGAGACCCGGCAGGTGCTGGAGGCCCCGCAGCACTTCCTGCTGCGGGTCGCGGCAGGCCTGTCCGAGACGGTCGCGGAGGCGGCCCGGTTGTACGACCTGCTCAGCAGGCTGGCTTATCTGCCCAGCTCACCGACGCTGTTCAACGCCGGGACCCGGCGCCCCCAGCTGTCCTCCTGCTTCCTGCTGGACTCGCCGCGCGACGAACTGGAGGCGATCTACCAGCGCTACGGGGAGGTGGCCCGGCTGTCCAAGTACGCGGGCGGCATCGGCATCTCCTGGAGCCGGGTGCGCTCCCGCG
This sequence comes from Actinorectispora metalli, assembly GCF_056323685.1. Classification (NCBI taxonomy): domain Bacteria; kingdom Bacillati; phylum Actinomycetota; class Actinomycetes; order Pseudonocardiales; family Pseudonocardiaceae; genus Actinorectispora; species Actinorectispora metalli. The sequence goes on along the minus strand of NZ_JBREYE010000001.1, from coordinate 1,572,019 downwards.
GTTCGCTGATCCGCGGCACCAACGGCCGCTCCAACGGCATCGTGCCGTGGCTGCGCACGTTGGACTCCTCGGTGGCCGCGGTGAACCAGGGCGGCCGCCGCAAGGGCGCGGCCTGCGTCTACCTCGAGCCCTGGCACGCCGATGTCGAGGAGTTCCTCGAGCTTCGGGACAACACCGGCGACGAGGCCCGCCGCACCCACAACCTGAACCTCGCGATGTGGGTCTGCGACGAGTTCATGCGCCGCGTCGAAGCCGACGGCCAGTGGTCGCTGTTCGACCCCAAGGACACCCCCGAGCTGGTGGACCTGTGGGGCGAGGAGTTCGACCGCGCCTACCGCGCAGCCGAGGGCCGCGATATCGCCGTCCGCCAGGTGCCCGCGCGCAGCCTGTACGGCCGCATGATGAAGACGCTGGCGCAGACCGGGAACGGCTGGATGACCTTCAAGGACGCGTCCAACCGCGCGTGCAACCAGACCGCGTTGCCCGGCAACGTGGTGCACCTGTCCAACCTGTGCACCGAGATCCTGGAGGTGACCAGCGACGAGGCCACCGCCGTGTGCAACCTCGGCTCGGTCAACCTCGCCGCGCACCTGACCGCCGACGGCGTGGACTTCGCGCGGCTGTCCGACACCGTGCGCACCGCGGTGACGTTCCTGGACCGCACGATCGACCTCTCCTACTACCCGACGCAGGCCGCGTCGGGCAGCAACCGGCAGTGGCGTCCGGTGGGCCTTGGCGTGATGGGGCTGGCGGATGTCCTGTTCGCGCTGCGGCTGCCGTTCGACTCGCCGGAGGCGCTGACGCTGTCCACCCGCATCGCCGAGGAGATCGCGCTCGCCGCCTACGAGACCTCCTGCGAGCTGGCGGAAACCCTGGGTGCCCACCCGAACTACGCCGACACCAGGGCCGCCCGCGGCACCCTGCACGTCGACCACTTCGCGGGCGCGTCGATCACCCAGCCCGACCGCTGGACGGCGCTGCGGGAGCGGGTCGCCGCGCACGGGCTGCGCAACTCGCTGCTGATCGCCATCGCGCCCACCGCCACCATCGCCTCCATCGCGGGCTGCTCGGAATGCGTCGAGCCGGTGGTGTCCAACGCGTTCAAACGCGAAACGCTGTCCGGGGAGTTCCTCCAGATCAACCCCTGGCTGGTCGCCGAACTGAAGCGGCAGGGCCGCTGGAACCGCGCTACCCGGGATGCGCTGAAGCAGGCCGACGGTTCCGTGCAGGCGCTGGCGTTCCTGCCGGAGGACACCCGGCGGCTGTTCCGCACCGCATGGGAGCTGCCGCAGAAGTCGCTCATCGACCTGGCCGCGGCGCGGATGCCGTTCATCGACCAGAGCCAGTCGCTGAACCTGTTCATGGCCGCGCCGACCATCGGCAAGCTCTCCTCGATGTACGCCTACGCCTGGCGGGCCGGTCTGAAGACCACCTACTACCTGCGTTCCCGCCCGGCCACCCGGATCGCGCTCACCACCGTGACCGCCGAGCCTGCCGATACGGCCGCCGTCGCCTGCTCCCTTGAGAATCCCGAGATCTGCGAGGCCTGCCAGTGACCAACACGATGCTGCTCGACCCCGGCATGGACCTGACCCTGCGGCCGATGCGGTACCCGGACTTCTACGAGCAGTACCGCAACGCCATCCGCAACACCTGGACGGTGGAGGAGGTGGACCTGGCCTCCGACGTCGCCGATCTGGCCAAGCTCACCCCCAATGAGCACCACCTGGTCAAGCGGCTGGTGGCGTTCTTCGCCACCGGCGACTCGATCGTGGCGAACAACCTGGTGCTCAACCTGTACAAGCACATCAACGCCCCCGAGGCGCGGCTATACCTCTCGCGCCAGCTGTTCGAGGAGGCCGTGCACGTCCAGTTCTATCTGACGCTGCTGGACACCTATCTGCCCGACCACGAGGAGCGCGTGCAGGCCTTCGCCGCGATCGAGCACATCCCTTCGATCCGGCACAAGGGCGAGTTCTGCTTCCGCTGGATCGACTCCATCGACAACGTGGCCGAACTGCGCACCAAGGCCGACCGGCGGGCGTTCCTGCTCAACCTGATCTGCTTCGCCGCCTGCATCGAGGGGCTGTTCTTTTACGGCGCCTTCGCCTACGTGTACTGGCTGCGCTCGCGCGGCCTGCTGCAAGGCCTGGCCACCGGCACGAACTGGGTGTTTCGCGACGAGTCCATGCACATGAACTTCGCGTTCAGCGTGGTCGACACCGTCCGCGTCGAGGAACCGGAGCTGTTCGACGACCAGCTCACCGCTGAGGTCACCCGCATGCTGGACGAGGCGGTGGCCGCGGAGCTCCAGTTCGCCACCGACGTCTGCGGCGACGGGCTGCCCGGCATGAACTCCACCGATATGCACGACTACCTGCGCTACGTAGCGGACCAACGGCTGCGCCGTCTGGGGATGCCGCCCGCTTACGGTGCGCACAACCCGTTCGCCTTCATGGAGCTCCAAGACGTCCAGGAGCTCACGAACTTCTTCGAACGCCGCGTCTCCGCCTACCAGGTCGGCGTCACCGGCTCGGTGGCCCTCGACGAGGAGTTCTAGGCGCCAAGGGCTCGTGGCCGCGCGGTTCCCTTCGCCACGGAACCGCGCGGTCACGGCTCCCGGGGGCGTTACTCCGGTCGGGGCTGGTCACGATGGCCTGTGCGCCTCAAGAGACGAGTGCGGTAGCGCTTCGGAGCGGGCATATTGCTATATGTGGACCTCGATTCGGTGGCGGAAGAGCTGTACTCGCTGTCCCGCGATGACTTCATCGCGGTCCGCAACGACCTGGCCAAGCAAGCAGCGAAGAACGGCGACCCGAAGCTCGCCGAGCAGGTCAGGAAGCTGCGCAGGCCCTCGACCGCGGCCTGGCTGGCCAACCTGCTCAGCCGCGAGTACCCGGCGGAGGTGCGCTCGCTGGCCGAACTGGGCGAGGCACTGCGGGATGCCCACACCGCGCTGGCGGGTGACAGCCTGCGCACGCTCTCCCAGCAGCGGCACGAGCTGATCCAAGGGCTGGTCCGGCAGGCCAAGGCACTGGGCCGCAACGCGGGCACCAAGGTCGGCGAGTCGGTCACCCGTGAGCTGGAGGAGACCTTCAGCACCGCCCTGAGCGACCCCGACGCCGCCGAGGCCCTGGCCTCCGGCAGGCTGATCACCGCGATGAACAGCGCGGACGAGGGCTTCGGCTGGCTCGCGCCCGGCGCCATGCCGGAGCAACGCGAGGAACCCGCGAAGCGACCGAACCGATCGCTGCGCGGGCGAAAGCCGGATAAGGACGGCAAGGCCGCCAAGGACGACAAGGACGCCGAGGCGGAGGCCGCGGAACGGCGTCGGCAGGAGCGACTGGACCGGGGCCGCCGCGAACTGGACGCCCTGCGCCGGGAGGCCAAGGACGCCGAACGCGAGCGCTGGGACGCCACCGCCGAACTCAACGACCTCGACCGCCGCGTCACCGAGTTGACCGGGCGCATCGAGGAGATCCGCGAGGAACTGGACGCCGCCGAAGAGGAGAAAGCCGAGGCCGAGCGGGTGCAGCGCACCGCGCGACGATCTCAGCAGGCGGCCGACCGGAAGGCACGGCAGGCTCGGCAGCGGGTGGAAGACGCGGAAAGAAGGCTCAAGGACCTGGCGGGGCGATGAGTTCTGCCGCCGGTCGGTGTCTGTATCTGGGGTAGGCGAGAAACGCTGGAGGTGGCGGAAGTGGCACGAGCGATCTGGACCGGTTCGATCAACTTCGGGCTGGTGAACATCCCGGTCGGGCTGTACAGCGCGACCGAGGACCACACCATCCACTTCAACCAGTTCCAGCGGGACACCTCCGACCGCATCCGGTACAAGCGCGTCAACGAGCGCACCGGCAAGGAGGTGGAATTCGGCGACATCGTCAAGGGCCACGACATCGGCGGCGGCGAGTACGTGATCGTCGAGCCCAAGGAACTCGACGAGATCGCGCCCGGCCGGTCCAAGACCATCGACATCGAGACCTTCGTCGACCTCGACGAGGTGGACCCCGTCTACTTCCAGAAGACCTACTACCTGGGTGCCACCAAGCCCGAGTACGAGCGCGCCTACGCCCTGCTGCGGGACGCGCTGGAGAAGAGCAACCGGGCGGGCATCGCCACCTTCGTCATGCGCGGCAAGCAGTACCTGACCGCGCTGCGCGCCGACAAGGACGTGCTGGCGCTGGAGACGATGTTCTTCGCCGACGAGATCCGCGACCCGGCCGACCTGGACATCGTGCCATCGGCGAACAAGCCCAAGCCCAAGGAACTGGACATGGCGACGGGCCTGATCGAGTCGATGGCGGGGCCATGGCAGCCCGAGGAGTTCCGCGACACGTACACCGAACGGGTGGAAAAGCTCATCGAGGACAAGAAGGAAGGCAGGGCGATCGTCGCCGAGGAGGCCCCGCCGGAGCCGACCGAGGTCGTTGACCTGCTGGAAGCCTTGCGCCGCAGCGTCGAACAGACACGCGGAGGAAGCGGGGGGTCCACGAAGAGCGAGCCGAAGAGTGCTACTAAGGCAGACGGAAATGGTCGCCCGAACCAGCGCACCCGGCAGGATCTCGGCAAGCTCAGCAAGGCCGAACTTGACGAGATGGCTCGCGAACTGGACATCAAGGGCCGGTCGAAAATGACCCGAGCCGAGCTGGAAAAGGCGATCGCCAAGGGTTCGTCCGGGTTCGCCCGGTCGACGCGATCGCGAACCAGGAAGGCTTCATGATCACGAAGGTCTGCCTGCACTGCACCACCGATCTCGACCACTGCCACGGCGCCTTGGTGCTCCACCCCAACGGCTTCGTCGAGTGCACCGAGCCCAACTGCTTCGACCTTGGCTCGGCCCGCCACGCCCTGGTGATCTCGTGCGCCGAGATCTCCCACGGCTGCGGCTGCTGACCCACCGCGGCTACCGACGCCCGGACCCGACGAGCAACGGGTCCGGGCGGCCTTACCCGATGCGCTCTCTCAGGACGCTGACCGTCAGAGCTCGATGATCTGGCGGATCGCGGCGCCCGAATGGAGCCGGTCGAAGCCCGCGTTGATGTCGTCCAGCCGCAAATGGTCGGAGACCAGCTCGTTCACCGGCAGCAGGCCCGCGCGGTACAGCTCGATGAAGCGGGGAATGTCCCGGCGGGGCACGCTGGAGCCCAGGTAGCTGCCCTTCAACGTGCGCTCCTCGGCGACCAGGCTGAGCGCGGGCAGCACCAGCTGCCGGTCGGGATGGGGCAGGCCGACCGTCACGGTGGTGCCGCCGATGCGGGTAGCCGAATACGCCTGCGCCAGGACGAGTTCGCTGCCGGTGGTGTCGATGACCTTGTCCGCGCCGCCATCGGTGAGCTCGCGTACCTCCGCCACCGCGTCCGGCCCGCCCGCGACGGTGTGCGTTGCGCCCAGCCGCCGGGCGAGCTCACGCTTGGACTCGACCAGGTCCACCGCGATCAGAGTGGCGGCGCCCGCGGCCTTGGCGGCCAGCAGCGCCGCGAGGCCGACCCCGCCAAGCCCGAACACCGCGACCTGCTCGCCGGGGCTGATCTCCGCGCTGTGGAAGGCCGCGCCCGCGCCGGTCAGCACCGCGCAGCCGAACAACGCCGCGATCGAGTACGGCAGTCCGGGGTTCACCCGCACCACCGACTGCGCCGACACCACCGCGTACTCGGCGAAGGCGGAGACCCCGAGGTGGTGGTGCGGCCTGCCGCCGTCCGGCGCCGACCAGCGCCGCGCCCCACTGAGCAGCGTGCCTTCCCGGTTGGCGACCGCACCCGGTCCGCACAGCGCGGGCCGCCCGGCCAGGCACATCCGGCAGGTGCCGCAGGCAGGCACGAAGGACATCACCACATGGTCGCCGGGGTTGAACTCCACGCCCGGCCCGGTCTCCACTACCTCGCCTGCCGCCTCGTGCCCGAGCACCATCGGCACCGGCCGCGGCCGGGAGCCGTTGATCACCGACAGGTCCGAGTGGCACAGGCCCGCGGCGCGGATGCGCACCAGCAGTTCGTTGCGGCCGGGCCCGTCCAGTCGCAGTTCGGTGACCTCCAGCGGCAGGCTCCGCTCGTACGGCTCCGGAGCCCCGATCCGGGTCAGCACCGCCGCCTTGACCCTCATGCGATCACCAACTTCGCCAGCGCGCTGCGCATGGGCTCCTCGATCGGCCGCGGCTTGCGGCCGACGCGGTCCACGAAGACATGCACGAACCAGCCCTCGGCGAGCAGGGTGGACCGGTCGGCCCGGTACAGCCCGGTCTCGTAGCGGACGCTGGAGTTGCCGAGCTTGCCGACCCGCAACCCCACCGCGAAGGCCTCGGGGAAGGACAGCGAGCCCTTGTACACGCAGTGCGACTCGACGCAGAGCCCGATCGGGCCATCGCCGTGCAGGTCGAGGCCGCCCTGCTCGATCAGCCAGGTGTTGATCACGGTGTCCATCACCGAGTAGTGCACGGCGTTGTTGACATGCCCGTAGATGTCGTTGTCCTTCCACCTCGTCGGCACGTCCTGCCAGTACGGGTACTCGGAGCCCACACCGTCCTCCTACTCGTCGGTAGCAGGATCATCCTGGAACGCCGTGGGCGTTTAGGCCAGCCCCGTGGCCCAAACGCCCACCCCGTGGTACCTGGAGGCTCAGCGAATAAAGCTCATCTCGGGGTACTTCGGCGACTCGCCGTCCAGCAGCCCCCGGTCGCGGTGCCGCAGGTGCAGGTCGAAGAACGCGGTCAGGTAGACCCGCTGCACCTCGAACGACCGCCTCGGGTCCGCCACCTTCGGGATGTCGGGCGTCTCCAGACCCGCCCGCTGCACCGAGTGCACCAGCCCGACCGCGTCGTTGTAGGCCATGCCCGAGTCCTTGAGTTGCAGATCCAGCTTCCAGCCGGACAGCTTCCGCCAGAACGCCGCCCAGCCGGGGTTGTTCACGTGGTTGTTGGGCACCGCGTCGACCGCGAGGTGCAGCAGCGGCTTGGCCAACCCGGTGGAGATGACCGGTGCCTGCGGACGATCGGCGTCCATCCCGTCGGCCAGCGAGGCGACCGCCCGGACCCGCGGATCCTCGTAGGCCAGTTGGATGGCCGCGGTGCTGCCCATGTTCATGCCGAAGGCCGCGACCCTGCGCAGGTCCAGCGCCCCCCGCAGGCCGGCAGGCACCGGACGGTGCGAGGCGTCCGGGTTGGAGCCCGCGTTCAACGCGGTGAGCTGGTCCAACACGAATCGGGCGTCGGCGGTGCGGACCTTGATCGTCTCGCGCAGCAGGACGAGCAGCTTCTCCTCATCCCAGCTGCCGTCCGGCCTGGTCGGCGGTTCGACGTGCGGTTTGACCTTCTCCACCCGCCCGCCGGGGAACTCCACCGCGCTGGACTCGTGGGTGTGGTCGACCGTGACCACCACATAGCCCTGGCTGGCCAGCTGCTCGACCAGCACGGTGTTGAGGCCACGCGGGTGGTAGTGCAGCGGCAGGTTCAGGATCACCGGCCGCGGACCGCCGCGGCGGTCCACCGGCGCGCCGAGTCGGGCCGAGGCGCGCATGCCTGCCCAGTCCACCGAGCCCGGCGGCACCTTGAGCACCTTCTTGCTCAAGATCTCCTCGCCGAACTCGCGGGCCTCACCCGGCGAGTAGTACGGAGCGGCCGGGAAACGCTCGGCGTCCCTGGCCGGGTAGTGCACGCTGACCATGAGCTCGCGGTAGGGCGTGCTCGGCACCCACTGGTCCGGGTGGGAACGGTCCACCAGGTGCAGGTCGACCCTGCCGACCTGGTGCGGGCCGGTGGGTGCGGGCAGTTCGGGCCGGACGGCCACCTCGTGGGCCGTGGCCGGTGCGACGGCGCCGAGCGCCGTGCACGCGGCCAGACCCCAGGCCGCGACCAGCGTGGAGGTGCTGCGGGACATGTCGATCCCCCTTGTCGGTATCGGTGAAACCGACACCAAGACTCCCCAGCGCATCGGATCGTCACCTCCGGCGCGGGACCGAGACGCCTAGCTCTCGAGGACGAGGTCTCGGTCGGGATACGGCAAGCCGGCCATCAAGTGTCCTGACGGTGAATGCGAGTTGTCCTTCCAACATCGGTCAGTCGACGGATGTCTCGCCACGCCCATCGGTCGATCGTTGACATAGCAACAGACAACGAACGGTGAACGACCCGCGGGAGCAGGCCATGACGATCGAACCGACCACCCACACGCCGCGGCCCCGGCGGGCATTCCGGGTGCATGACGGCGTGCCGGTGGAGCCGGTGCGCGCAGGCCACGCCCACTGCGGCGACCACGCGGGCTGCGCGGCGGGCGTGACCGAGAACGACTGGTGGAACCGGGTGCAGCGGGGCGAGAGCCCCAGCCAGCGGCTGGACCGCAACTACGGCGAGCTGCTGCAGGAGATCAGGGTCGCGCAGACCGGCGTGCAGCTGCTGCTGGCCTTCCTGCTCACGCTGGCCTTCACCCCGAGGTTCGACGCGATCAACGAGTTCCAGCTGCGGATCTACGTGATCAGCCTGATCCTGGGCGCGGCGTCCACCGCGCTGCTGATCGCACCCGCGTCGTTCCACCGCATCGTCTTCCGCCGCAGGCTGAAGTACCAGCTGGTGCGCGCCACCAGCGTCTTCGCCCTGTGCGGGCTGGCCCTGCTGATGCTGTCGCTGGCGTCCTCGCTGCTGCTCATCCTGGACGTGGTGCTCGGCCGCGAGTTGGCGCTGTGGATCACCGGCGGCACCCTGGGCTGGTTCGGGCTGTGGTGGTACGTCATGCCGATCTGGAGCAGGCTGCGTCACCGCTGAGCCGGGTATGCGGTCACGACGCGGGAGGCGCATACCCGAGTCGGGGCGCGCGGGCAGGCGCGTCCCGGCGCTGGTCAGCCGGAGGCGGACAGGCGGGCGATCTCGATGCGGGAGCGCACCCCCAGCTTGGCCAGGATGTGCGAGACGTGGGTGCCCACGGTGCGCGGCGAGAGGAACAGCCGCGCCGCGATCTGCGGGTTGGACAGCCCCTCGGCGACCAGCGCGGCCACCTTCTGCTCGGTCGGCGTCAGCGCCGCCCAGCCGCTTTCCGCGCGCCGGTGCTTGGCATGCGGCCCTCGGCGGATGCCGTAGCCGCGGAACAACGCGCTCAGCCGGTCGGTGTCCCAGTGCGCACCCAGCGTCCCGTAGACCTCGAAGGCACGGGTGAACGCGGACCGCGCCGCCGTCTTCTCACCCCCGTCGGCCAACCGCACCGCCGCCGCCTCCAGCGCCTTCGCCCGCGGCAGCGGCCGTCCCGCGGCGGCATAGCCCTCCGCGGCGCGCAGCAGCGTCGCGGCGTCACCGGAGATCAGGCCATCGCAGTGGGCCAGCGCCGCCCTGCGGTGCGGCACCTGGCTGTCGGCGGCCAGCGCGGCCGCCTTCGCCGTCATCCGCGCCGCGATGCGTGGCTTGCCCAGGGTCACGGCCAGCCGAACGGCGTCCGGGAGCAGGTCTTCCATCTCCTCCAGTTCCTCGGCATCGCCGGACAGGCAGGAGGCCAACACGCCCAGCGCCGCGGCGCCGTCGCCCTGCTGCTCGGCGAGCAGGCTGCGGGCCCAGGTCAGCGCGCCGACCACGCGGGCGCCGATGCGTTCCGAACAGTTTTCGGCGGCAAGCAGTTCGGCACGGGCGGCCTCCCGCCGGCCGCGGTGCAGCAGGATCAGCGCGGCCCGGCCGCGGTCGCCGCAGACCACGCCGGGGTCTTTCAGCTCATCGGTCAGCGCCGCGACCTCCACCAGCGCCTCGTCCCAGCGGCCGGTGTCGAACAGCAACTCGCCCAACACACACTGCGCCTGCGCGAGCCGGACCATGTTGCCGCAGCCGTCGGCCAGTTCCCGCACCCCGGCCGCCGCGGCCAGCGCCTCCGGGTACCGGTCGACATCGCCCAGCGCCACGGCCTGGTTGACCTGCAGCAGCAGCCGCAGGTCCAACAGCTCGGGCGTGCCGCGGGCCACGGCGAGCGCCTGTTCGAACAGCGGCAGCGCGGTGGCCAGGTCGCCGCGCGAGCCCGCCGCGACGATCAGCACGTGCAGTGCCCAGGCCGAGGCCCACCGGTCGGCCGCATGCGTCGCCTCGGCCAGCGCCGTTTCCGCCACGCGTGCGGCGGTGTCGAGCTCACCGAGGTTGCGGTGCGCCCTGGCGGTGAGCACCAGGATGCGGGCCCGGTGCCGCGTCCCCGGCTCGGTCTCGGTGATCGCCTCCCGCAGGGTGGCCAGCGACGCCTCGGTGTCGCCGGTCGCGGCTCGCGCCTGCGCCAGCGTCCAGTGCAGGTTGCTCACCAGGTCCGGCTGCCCGACCACCGCCAAGGCGCGCTGTGCGACGCCTGCCGCCGCCGCGGCGTTGCCGATGCGGAACAGCGATTCGGCCAGGTGACAGGAAAGCCTGGCGTGGTGCTCGCCGCCGGGTGTGGCGTTGCCGGTGACATGCCGCAGCAGGTCCACCGCGGCCTGTGGCGCCTGGCTCATCAGCGCGGGCGCCGATTCGCTCAGCCAGGCTGGCAGCCAGCGGTCCTGGGAGTCGGGCCGGGCGGTCAGCGCCGCGAGCAACTGCCGCGCCACATGGCTCACCGGCGCCGACGCGGCCGCCAATGCCTTGGCCGCGTCGAGGTGCCAGGCCGCCCGCACCCCGACCGGCAGGTGGTCATACAGCGCCGTACGAATGAGCGGATGGCGGAACGCAAGCTCGTTTCCGAGGGATTCGATTACTCCCGCAGACCGCGCTTCGGCCAATGGGGTTACCAACTCCGACACATTTCGGTTCAGCGTCACCGCCAAATCCGAAACCGAGAAGTCCACCCCGAGCAACGCGGCGGCCTGGACGACTTCCAGAACCGATGGGGACAGGAATGCGAGCCGGAACCCGATAGCCTCCGAAAGCGATTGCGGCGCGTTCTCCCCGCTTACCTCGGCCGTGCCGGAGTCGGAAACCGATATGCGCTCGGCGCGCAGCAGCCCGGCGACGAGTTCGGTGAGGTAGAGCGGATTTCCGGTGGCGCCCCTGGCCATCCCGCGCAGCTTCGGCCCCGGTGTCGCGCCGCACAGCCGGGCGAGGAGTTCGTCGGTATCGGCCTCGCCGAGTTCACCCAGCTGAAGCAGACGTTTGGCGCCGACAAGCTGTCGCAGGGCGAGCAGTTCCTGCCTGCTGGGCACGGGCCGCAGCGCTCCGATCAACAGCAGCGGCAGCCGGGGCGTGGCGCGCGAGAGCCTGCTCCACACCGACAGGGTCAGCGGGTCCGCCCACTGGAGGTCGTCGATCAGGATCACCGCGGGCCCCGCCGCGCAGGTGTCGTGCACCAGCGCGACCAGCCGCTCGGCCGCGGCCGTCGAGGGGTCGAAACCGCCGGTGGGAGCCTCGGCCTCGGCACGCAGCAGCCTGCGGATCGCCATCCGGTGCGGATCGGCGGTGATCTCGTTGACCCGCAGGGCATCCAGCAGCGGCACCAGCGGGAGGGCCTGCCCCAGTTCGTCGCCGCAGCCGCTGAAGACCTGGTGGCCGAGGACGACCGCCTCCCGCTGCGCGGCCCTGAGCAGCGTGGACTTCCCGACGCCCGGTTCGCCCTCGATCAGCACCGACCGCCCGCGGCCCGCGGCGAGTTCGCGCGCCCAGCCCGCCAGCCGGGAAAGCTCACGCCCCCGGCCGACCGGCTGGTCCCACCGCTCAGGCCGCACCACAAATAAGAGAATAGAGGTTGAATTGATGGGAAACAATGATGGTTCGCAAGGGAAACTGCCTGGTAGAAGAGCCTAGGTAAGGCTGCGCTCAGCGTTCGCCCTGATCAGTCCCGCTCCGGACAATGTGAATACAGCTCGGTTGTCACCGGAATCGCTAAACTCTCTTTACTGTTGGCTTTCCATTAACGATGCGTTTTCGGCGAATTCTCGGCGACCTGTCAGGTTCAGGTTTGGGCACCAAACTCCCGCGTCAACCGGCGCGGACCTTGGCAAGTCTGTCGTACTCACCTCAAGGCCACAGGTAATCCCTGGGAGTTTTTGATGCGCATTCGCCGAATCATCACCACGCTCGCATTCGTTCTCACCGCGGCCGCCGCCGTCGTTCTCGGTGGACCGGACCAGTTCCACGATGGCGTCGAGCCCGACCAGTTCCACGACAGCGTGCAGGCGCAATTCCACGACTGAGCAGATCCGAAAGCGCGGCGAGCCTCCGGGCCTGCCGCGCTTTTCGATGCGTCGACTCTTTTCGATGAATCTGCGACGAGAGCATGTCGATGTCGAGTCGGAATATCCGCGGTCGGAGAGCGAGACCGGTGAGGCTCTCCGACGGCCGTTTCGGGAGCGGCGCCCGCCGCCTGTGGGAAACACTGTGGGAGGACTGCCGGCAGGCCGGTGGCCCAGGACGCACCGGTCCTGCCTCGGGCTCAGTGACTGAGCGTCGGCTGTTCCGGCGACTCGAAGTCGCCGGTGCTGGACTGCACCTCGACCCGGTTGCGGCCGTGCCGCTTCGCCCGGTAGAGCGCGATGTCCGCGGCCGCGAACAGCTCGTCCAGCCGCGCCGGACCACCGGCGACGCCGATGCTGACCGTGGGACGGCGGGTCTTGCCGAGCACGGAGTTCCAGTTGTGGCTGGCCACCGCGGCGCGGATGCGCTCGGCCACCACCTGGCCGGTCTCGTGACCGCGATCGGGGCCGCCGTCCACCGGGTCGGGGCTGTCCCCGAGCAGCACGATGAACTCATCGCCTGCCCACCTGGCGACCAGGTCGCCGACCCGGCACTCGCGCTTGAGCAGCGCCGCGACCTCGCGCAGCGCCGCATCGCCCGCGGCGTGCCCGGCCTCGTCGTTGACGTCCTTGAACCAGTCCACGTCGACCAGCACCAGCCACGGGATCTTGCCCCGGGAGGCGGTGCGCTCCAGCATCCGCGGCGCGGCGTACTCCATGCCCAGCCGGTTTACCAACCCGGTCAGCGGATCGCGGGTCGCGGCGGCCTGCGCCAACGCGGCCTGCTGCTGGGCGTGGGCGGCGCGCCTGCGCTGCGCCAGGGCTTGGCCGAGCCCCTCCTGCAGCATCTCGACCACGGTCTGGCCCGCGGCCACCGTGCGCCGCAGCGCCTCGGCCTCGCCGACGGCGTCACCCAGTTCGCGGCAGATGGCGGCCAGGTCGTTGGAGAACCGCAGCAGCAGCGCGGTGTCGTTGATCTTCTCCGCGGCGGCGACAGCCCGACTGGCCAGCGTACGTGCCTCGGTGAGATTGCCCTGTGCCTGGCGCACAGTCGCCAGCACCCAGTCGCTGGTGCCCAACACCCAGTGGTCGGCCGCGCCGGTCACCGACTCCCGCGCCAGCAGCGCGGTCCGCTCGGCGGGTTCCAGCTCGCCGACGCCGACCAGCGCCCGCGCGTTGGCCACCAGCAGCGAGCGGTGCACATAACCGGAGTGCACCAGGGTCAGGCCTTCCTCCAGGATCGTCCGAGCCTCGGCGAAGGTGTCCTTGGCGACGTCCGGCGGGTCGTCCAGCGCCTTGAAGACCAGGATGCCGCCCAAGCGTTGCAGGCAGTGCGCGAGCGTCTCGCGGTGCCGCGCTTCGCGGGCCAGCGCCACGGAGGTGCGGGCCATGTCCAGTGCCGCGGTCTGGCGGCCGATGCATTCCAGCAGGTAGCCCAGCAGCCCGACGGTGTGCGCCGCCGCGGTGCCCTCGAGCTGCTCGGAGTCCAGCTCGGTCCAGCCCTCGGCCGCGAGCTCGAGCGCCATCGGAGTGCGACCAAGCCGCCACGCGGCGATGGCGCGGTGCAGCAGCACGGCGGCCCGTCGCCACGGTTCGCCACCGCCATGCGTGGGTTGTTTCACGACCTCGTCGAACAGCGAGTTGGCCTCCAGCAGACGGCCGGAGTCCAGCAGCTCGGCGACCTCGTGGTCCCGACGAGGGACGTAACCCTTCAGCGGAGGATCATGGTCCACTACGTCCTCGATATCCTCATGCGATCGGCCGCACCGGCAAGGCACTCTGTGGTCGGGTTTTCGGGCCGGTGTGACGGATGCGGGGCACTCGCCGCCCGGAACATCCCAGGTTTGACCAGAGCCACACATCCGGGTGACACGTTACCGGGCGGGACGCCGGCCGTACTGTTCATGGTGCACAACGTCATCAAGTGGTAGCCGTCGACGCCATCCATGGCGCTCCAAATCGGGCGTGGCGGCCAATTCCCGGACTTCTCCGACGCACAGCCACGCCACCGGACGTACTCCGGCCGGAATCCCGAGCAGTCGGCGCAGGAAATCCTCCCGGTAGAAGCTGACCCAGCCGACACCAAGTCCTTCCGCGGTAGCCGCCAACCACAGATTTTGAATGGCGAGGCAGACGGAGTAGAGACCGGCGTCGGCGATGGCGTGCCTGCCGAGAACCGAGGGCGCACCCCGGCTCGGGTCATAGGTGACGACGATGCCGAGGCCCGACTCCAGCACTCCCTCGACCTTGATCCTGGCGAAGGTCGCCGCCCGCTCGCCGTCCAGCTGTGCGGCGAACGTCGCGCGCTCTGCCTGGACGTGCTCACGAAAGGCCCGCCGGGTCGACTCTTCCCGGACAAGCAGGAAGTCCCATGGCTGGGAGAGCCCGACGCTCGGCGCGGCATGCGCGGCGGCCAGCACCCTGCGCAGGACCTCGTCCGGCAGTTGCCGCCCGGTGAACTCGGCACGGACGTCACGTCGCCGATGCAGAACGTCGTAGAAGGCGGTGGTGTCCGCCGCGGGCGCCGACTTCTCCGTGCTGTTGTCCGTGTCGTTTTCCGAGCTGGGAGACCTCACTCATGCATCCTGCCTCACCGCCGGGCGCGAGCCCGCCGACCGCCAGTTCCGGAACTCACGCACGCACCTTCGTTGAGTGGTCAACGTTTCGTCAAGAGGGAGGTTCCGCCCGTCAAAAGGGCGCTAATGGAGCACGCCTCCACACCCCCGCTGAACTGCACTGGACCGGTGAAACCGCGCTCACCGCTGGATACCTTGGCGGGCAGCGCCGTCGGCTTCGCGGCGGCGGTGGCCTCGACCGTCGCCAGCGCCGTGCTCTTCCCCACGCTGACGCTCGGCGTGCTGGTGATCACGGCCGCCGCGATGGCGACGGTGACCACCCTGCCCGGCGGGCTGCTCGGCGCCGCCCAGCACTGGGGCCTCTACGCCGGGTTCGTCCTCTCCGCCGCGGGGGAGATCCGGTTCGACCGTCCCGCCCTGATCGCGGCGGCGGTGCTGGCCGCCGCCGCGGTGCTGGGCAGGCTGGCGGGCTGGTGGGGCAGGCGGGTGGCTACCACCGACGTGGCGCTGAACCTGCCCCGCCAGGTCACCGCTGACTGGGACTCGGATAGGGCAGCAGTGCCATCTCCCTCGCGTTCTTGATCGCGGTGGCGACCTGGCGCTGCTGCTGTGGGGTCAGGCCGGTCACCCGGCGGGAGCGGATCTTGCCGCGGTCGGAGATGAACTTGCGCAGCAGGTTGGCGTCCTTCCAATCCACCTCCGTGATGCCCTCGCGCACCAGCAGATTGGGCTTGCGCCGAGGATTCCCGCGCTCGGGTTTGCGCATGTGCTCCCGCCTCCTCACCAACTGGACTTCGACACGCCAGGCAGTTCCCCGCGGTGCGCCATCTCCCGCAGCCGGACCCTGGACAGCCCGAAGGCCCGCAGGAACCCGCGCGGCCTGCCGTCCACCGAGTCCCGGTTGCGCAGCCGCGTCGCGCTGGCATCGCGCGGCATCCGCTGCAACGCCGCCTGCGCGTCCGCCTTCTGCTCCGGCGTGGACCGCGGCGAGCGGATCGTCTCCTTGAGCTCGGCGCGGCGCTCCGCGTGGCGGAGCACGATGGCCCGCCGCTGCTCGTTACGGGCGATCTTGGACTTCTTGGCCATCAGCGCTCCTCCCGGAAGTCGACGTGCCTGCGCACCACGGGGTCGTACTTGCGAATCGTCAGGCGGTCCGGATCATTACGGCGGTTCTTGCGGGTCACGTAGGTGTAACCGGTGCCCGCCGTCGAACGCAGCTTGATGATCGGCCGGATCTCGTTGCGCGCCATCAGACCCGCACTCCCCGGCGGCGCAGTTCGGCCACCACCGACTCGATGCCCCGCTTGTCGATCGTCTTGATCCCCTTGGCGGACACCCGAAGCGTCACCCAGCGCCCCTCACCGGCCAGCCAGTAGCGCCGGGACTGGATATTGGGCAGCCACCGCCGGTTGGTGCGGGCATGCGAGTGCGAGACCCGCTTGCCGTACCCCGGCTCTCGGCCCGTCACCTGGCATTTCGCGGACACGACACCTCCTGTAAACGACATCCATTTTCACTTGGCCGTGCCGTAGGGTAGCGTGCGGCTAGATGGTTATGGAAATCGTTCTCGATTGAAGAGGTTCGCGGATGCAGCGCACGCCCCTGGTGATGGTCGCCGGTATCGCCGCGGAGGCTGCCGAGGTGATCGCCGACCGGTTCGCCGGTCCCGACGTCGCCGTGATCCACCACGATCTGCGGCGCATCGCCCACGGCATGGTCCGCCGCAGGCTCCGTCTCAACGGGCACGACGACACCGTCGCGCTGAGACTGGCCCACGGCTGCGTGTCCTGCACGCTGCGCGAGGACCTGCTCCCGCTGGTGCGCGGCCTGGCGGGCGAGGTGAGCCGCATCGTGCTGCACCTCGACCCGGCGCTGGAGCCCGAGGCGGTGTGCTGGGCGCTCCGGCACGTGGTCGTGGACGACGCGCCCCTGATCGAGCAGGTGTCGATCGAGGCCGTGATCACCGCGTTGGACCTCGGTGCCTGGCTGGCCGACGCCACCGGCGACGAGCCGCTGGCGGAGCGCGACCTGACCGCGAGCGCCGATGACGAGCGCACCGTCGCGCAGGTCGCGGTGGCCCAAGCCGAGTTCGCCGACCTGCTGGTGCTCGCGGGCCGGACCGACGCGTGGAACGCGGTGCGCACCGAGGCCGTGCTGGACCGCGTCGCGCCGGGAGTGCCCCGCAGGTGGCTGGCCGAGACCACCCCCGGCGAACTGCTGGCAGCGGTGCCACCGGTGTCCCGGCGCGGGGAGATCGACGACCCGCACGGCCCGTTGCTGCGTGGTCAGCCGCCGCTGACCGCGGAGGCCGGGGTGTCGGTCGTGTTGTTCAGCGAGCGCAGGCCGTTCCACCCGCAGCGCCTGCACGAGTCGCTGGACGTGCTGCTCGACGGCGTGGTGCGGACCCGCGGCCGGGTGTGGGTCGCCGCCCAGCCCGACACCGCGCTGTGGCTGGAGTCCGCGGGCGGAGGCCTGCGGGTCGGCCACGCCGGATCGTGGCTGGCCGCCCTGGAACCCGAGGCCTGGGAGGGCGTCGAGCCGGAACGCCGCGCGATGGCCTCGCTGCGCTGGGACCTCTATTACGGCGACCGCGACCAGGAACTCGTGGTGGTCGCCCATCTCGCCGACCCGGCGGAGATCACCGACGCGCTGCGCCGTGCGCTGCTCACCGACGAGGAACTGGCCGAAGGCGAACAGGCCTGGCGGGCCTACGGCGACCCCTTTGGCTCCTGGCACACCGACCCCTGCGAGGACTCGCCCGACCCGTCATCGGCGGAGGCGTCCATCGGCAACCGAAAGGAAGAGCAGTGAAACCCGGTATCCACCCCGATTACCACCCGGTCGTCATCCAGGACTCCTCGACGGGCAAGACCTTCCTCACCCGCTCGACCGCGACCTCGGACAAGACGATCGAGTACAGCGACGGCAACACCTACCCGCTGATCCTGGTGGACGTCACCTCCGACTCGCACCCGTTCTGGACCGGCGCGGCCCGCGTGATGGACACCGCGGGCCGGGTGGAGAAGTTCCGCCGCCGCTACGGCGACCTGGCCCGCGGCGACCGAAAGGGCGGGAAGTAATGGCCGTCCCCAAGCGCAAGCTCTCCCGCGCCAACACCCGTGCCCGCCGCGCCCAGTGGAAGGCCACCCCGCCCGAACTGGTCCCCATCACCATCGCGGGCCGCGAGCACCTCGTTCCGCGCCGTCTCCTGAAGGCCTACCAGCGAGGCGAACTCACCCTCGAGTAGCCGGGCGATGTTACGGTTCGGGCGTTCCGACGGACTGGAGTGTCACATGGGCGTGCCCACGACTGTTGGCGTGATCGGCGGCGGCACGATGGGCGCGGGCATCGTCCACGTGCTGCTGGCCGCCGGGAGCAGGGTGACACTGGCCGAGGTCTCCGCCGACCGGGCCGCCGCCGCCCGCGACGCGGTGGCGGCCTCGCTGGCCAAGGCGGCCGCTAAGGGCAAACTGGACGGCTCTCCCGAGGAACTGCTGGCCCGGTTGTCCACTGTGGACGACGTCGCGTCGCTGCCACCGGGTGCGGATCTGGTGATCGAGTCGGTGCCGGAGAACACCGAGCTCAAGCGAGGCGTGTTGACCACCGCCGCGCGGGCCTGCGCCCGGGCGGTGCTGGCGTCCAACACCTCCTCGCTGTCCATCACGGCGATCGCCGACGGACTGCCCGGTGAGCGGGTGCTCGGCATGCACTTCTTCAACCCCGTGCCCGTCCAGGAACTCGTCGAGCTTGTGCACCACGACGGTGTCGCCAGGAACACCGTGGACCGGGTCCGAGAATGGTCGGCGGCGCTGGGCAAGACGGTGATCGAGGTCCGCGACGCCCCCGGGTTCGCCACCTCCCGACTGGGCGTCGCGGTCGGCCTCGAGGCGATCCGGATGGTCGAGGAGAACGTGGCCTCGCCCGAGGACATCGACACCGGTATGCGGCTGGGCTACCGCTGGCCGATGGGCCCGTTACGGCTCACCGACCTGGTCGGCCTGGACGTGCGGCTGGCCATCGCCGAGCACCTCGCCCGCGAACTGGGCCCCCGCTTCGAGCCGCCGAAGCTGCTGCGCGACAAGGTCGAACGCGGCGAACTGGGCCGCAAAACCGGGCAGGGCTTCTTCGATTGGAGCCCCGAGGGCGGCGCGGCGTCATAGATCGCGCCTGCCGGAGAACCGCCGACGTGCGGTGCCAATAAATGGACTGCCGAAGGCGGCGGGACTTCGTAGGGTCGGCCCCATGCTGCACATCCGGCGTTATCGCGAGGAAGACGGTCCGGTCGCCTGGCGGCTGCGCGCACTGACCTTCGGCGGCTCCACCGACTACGACTCCACCTGGGGCGGCGACACCAGTTGGACCGGGCTGGTCGCCGAGGAGGACGGCGACCTGATCGGCTTCGCCAGGATTCGCCCCTACCGGCAGTTCTTCGGCGGCCGCGCGGTGCCCATGGGCGGCATCGCCGCGGTCAGCGTCGCCGCGCACGCCCGCGGCCGCGGCGTCGGGGACGGCCTGCTCGGCACGATCATCCCCAGCCTGCACGAACTGGGCTTCCCGATCAGCACCCTCTACCCCTCGGTACCCGGCCTGTACCGCCGCTGGGGTTGGGAGCGCGGCGGACTTCTGGAGTGGCTGGAGGCGCCGATGGGCCACTTCGAGCGGGTGCGCGCCTCGGCCCCGCTGCGCCGCGTGCGCGAGGCCGACCTCGCGGAGGTGCAGAAGAACTACCTGGACCTGGCCGCGGGCGTGAACGGTTTCCTGGACCGGTGCACCCCGCAGTTCGACCTGAACCAGATACTGGACTCCAATCTCGCGTTGATCGGCAGCGGCGGCTACCTGCTGGCCGATGTCGACCACGACGAGAACAAGCTGACCGTCTACGACCTCGTCGCCGACAACCCCGACCTGGCCGCCGCCATGTTCCGGCAGATCGCCTCCTGGGACACCGTGCTGACCACGGTCCGGCTGCGCATCACCGACGAGGGCGCGCTCGGCCTGCTCGGCGACCTCGCGCTCAACGGCACCCTGGAGAGCGAACCCTGGTTCCTCCGCGTCATCGACCTGCCCGCCGCCGTCGCCGCCCGCGGCTGGCCCGCCGCGGCCGAACTCCGGGACACGGCCGTCGACGTGGAGGTCGTCGACGAGCAGGCCCCTTGGCACGCGGGCAACCACCGGCTGGTCATCGCCGACGGCACCGTGCGCACCGAACCCGGCGGCACTGGCGCGGTCCGCATCCACGCCCGCGCCCTTGGCCCCTGGTTCTCGGGCGCCGCGAGCGTCACCGCGCTCCGCCGGGCGGGCCTGATCACGGGCGACACCTCGACCGACGCTCTGCTCGACGCCCTCACCGCCGCCGCCACCCGTCCACGAATGGCCGACTTCTTCTGATGTGCCGACCGAGTGCGGCGCGGGTCCGATCCCGCGCCGCACTCGTTCCGCCGAACGGGTGGCGGTAGGCGCTTAGGCTGTGCGGCGTGTTGTTGCTTGTCGTGGAGATGATCGGCACCGCGGCCTTCGCCGCCTCCGGGGCGCTGGCCGCCGTGCGGGCGCGGTTGGACGTCTTCGGCGTCGTCGTGCTGGGCATGACCACCGCGCTGGGCGGCGGCATCCTCCGCGACCTGCTGCTGGACGTCTCGCCGCCCGCCACCCTGCGGGACTGGCGGTACCTGTTGGTGCCCGCCGGCGTCGGGCTGGCGGCGTTCTACTTCCACCCCCAGCTGTCCAAGCTGCGCCGATCGGTGCTGGTCGCCGACGCCATCGGCCTCGGCCTGTTCGTCACAGCGGGCACCACCACCGCGCTGCACGCCGGCGTGCCCGCGTACACGGCGTGCCTGATCGGGATGACCACCGGCATCGGCGGCGGCGCGGTGCGCGACGTCCTGCTGCGCCAGATCCCGGTGGTGCTCCGCAAGGAGATATACGCCCTCGCGGCACTGGCAGGCGCCGTGCTGGTGGCGGTGGGGGACCGGCTGGACCTGCCCGCGGGCCCGGTCGCCGTTGCCGGGGCCGCCGTGGTGTGCGGTCTCCGACTGCTGTCCATGTGGCGGCGGTGGAACGCACCGATCGCCCGCGGCGTCTGACCCCTACCAGGCGAAACACCACGGCGGCTTCTCAGGCGCTTCTCAGGAGAGCGAGTAAGACTGACGGACATGCGCATTCTCGTCGTCGACGACGACCGGGCGGTCCGGGAGTCACTGCGTCGTTCCCTCCAGTTCAACGGCTACCAGGTGGAACTGGCCGGGGACGGCCTGCAGGCCTTGGACGCCGTCGCGGGCAGCCGACCGGACGCGATGGTGCTGGATGTGATGATGCCTCGCCTCGACGGCCTCGAGGTGTGCCGCAGGCTGCGCAGCACCGGCGATGACCTGCCGATTCTCGTGCTGACCGCCCGCGAGGCGGTATCCGACCGGGTCGCCGGGCTGGACGCGGGCGCCGACGACTACCTGCCCAAGCCGTTCGCCCTGGAGGAACTGCTGGCCCGGCTGCGCGCACTGCTGCGTCGCTCCAGCAACGGCGCCGACGACCCCTCCGCCCCCGAACCACTGCGCTACTCCGACCTCGAACTGGACCCCGGCACCCGCGAGGTCCACCGCAACGGCAGGCTGATCAGCCTCACCAGAACCGAGTTCGCGCTGCTCGAGTTGCTGATCACACACCCCAAGCAGGTGCTCACCCGCAGCCGCATTCTCGAGGAGGTCTGGGGCTACGACTTCCCCACCTCGGGCAACGCGCTGGAGGTCTACATCGGCTACCTCCGCCGCAAAACCGAAGGCGAGGGTGAGACCCGACTGATCCACACCGTCCGCGGCGTGGGCTACGTACTTCGTGAGGGCTCGTAGGTGCGCATCAGTCCGTTCCACGACGAGGTGGCCGAACGCCACCAGGAAAACCTGACCCAGCGTTTCTCCCTCCGGGCCAGGGTCACGCTGCTCGCCGCGTTCTGCGTCGGCGGCGCCGTCGCGCTCGTCTCGCTCGGCGCGTTCATCACCGTGCGCACCAGCCTGTACGACGAGGTCGACGAAAACCTCACGCGCCGGGCAAACCAGGCGGTGCAAGGCCCGGTGTTCAAGGTCGACGACTTCAACCGCCTGCCCGCGGCGCTGCTGACGGCCGCGGACGTACGGATCGCGCTGATGCGCGCCGACGGCCGCAACACCTACGGCGGGGACGAGCCGCCGCCGATGGGCGACGAGGAGAAGGCCGTCGCGGCCGGGGACAAATCGCACACGCTGCGCACCGTGAAGGACTTTCGGGTGATCGCCGTCCCCTACGGCCACGACCTCGCACTGGTGGTCGCCGAGCCGCTCGGACCGACCAAGGCCACCCTGGCCAAGTTGAGCGTGGTGCTCATCGTCGTGGGCGGTGCGGGCATCGTGCTCGCCGCCGCAGCGGGAACGGCGGTGGCCAGCGGAGGCCTCAGACCGGTGCAGCGGCTCACCGCCGCCACCGAACGCGTCGCCAGAACCGGTGACCTGAGGCCGATCCCGGTGTCCGGCGACGACGAGTTGGCCAGGCTCACCGAGAGCTTCAACACCATGCTCGCCGCGCTGACCGAGTCCATGGAACGCCAGCGCAGGCTCGTCGCCGACGCGGGCCACGAACTGCGCACCCCGCTGACCTCGCTGCGCACCAACCTGGACCTGCTCGTCGCCTCCGGCCAGCCCGGCGCCCCCACGCTGTCCAAACAGGACGAGCAAGAGATCTACGACGACGTGCGCGCGCAAATCTCCGAACTGTCCACTCTGGTCGGAGACCTGGTGGAACTGGCCCGCGAGGACGCCCCCCAGGTCATCCACGAGCCGGTGGAGATGGTCGAGGTGGTGGAGCGGTCCCTGGACCGCGCCCGCCGCCGCGCCACCGGCATCGAGTTCGACGTCCGCCTGGAACCGTGGTCGCTGCTCGGCGATTCCAACGCTCTGGAACGCGCAGTGCTGAACCTGCTGGACAACGCCGCCAAGTGGAGCCCGCCAAACGGCACGGTCCGCCTCACCATGGCCGCCACCGGCGACGGCCACATCGAGTTGCAGGTCGCCGACGCCGGACCCGGCATCGCCGACGCCGACCTGCCCCATGTGTTCGAGCGGTTCTACCGGTCGACCGAGGCCAGAACACTGCCCGGATCGGGGCTCGGCCTGGCGATCGTGCGACAGGTCGCCGAGCGCCACGGGGGCATTGCTTACGCTGGTCGCGCACCTGAAGGCGGTGCGCTGCTCACACTCCGGCTGCCCGGGCGGCCGGGCTGACCCGAGGGTAGGCAATGACCGTTCGCCGCACCTCCGCACGGCTGGCCGACGGCCGCGAGATCGTGTACTTCGACGATGACGAGACCGCGCCGTCCCGCGAGGCCGTCGACCCCCGGCCGTTGGACCCGCGCCCCGCGCCCGCCGAACTGCGTCGCGACCCGTTCACCGGCGAGTGGGTGCCGATGGTGGCGTTCCGCCAGACCAGGACCTACAAGCCGCCCGCGAACGAGTGCCCGC
Source organism: Actinorectispora metalli (assembly GCF_056323685.1). Taxonomy (NCBI): domain Bacteria; kingdom Bacillati; phylum Actinomycetota; class Actinomycetes; order Pseudonocardiales; family Pseudonocardiaceae; genus Actinorectispora; species Actinorectispora metalli. The sequence goes on along the minus strand of NZ_JBREYE010000001.1, from coordinate 1,548,816 downwards.
TGTGCCCCAGCAAGCCGGGCAGCCCCACCGAGATCCCGGCGCCCGATTACCACGTCGCGGTGTTCGAGAACCGCTTCCCGTCCTTCACCGCGGGCGCTCCCGTCGAGGAGTCCACAGTGGATGGACTACCGATGGTCCCGGTGCGGCCCGCGCTGGGTCGCTGTGAGGTCGTGTGCTTCACCAAGGACCACGACGCGGCGTTCGGCACCCTCAGCCCGCGCCGGGTCCGCACCGTCGTGGAGGCCTGGGCAGACCGCACCCTGCGGCTCGGCGCCGAACCGGGAGTGGAGCAGGTGTACTGCTTCGAGAACCGCGGCGAGGAAATCGGGGTCACCCTGCACCACCCGCACGGTCAGATCTACGCGTTCCCGTTCCTCACCCCGCGCACCGAGAAGATGCTGGCCCGCGCCGCCGAGTACCGCGAAGCACACGGCAGCGACCTGATGGGCGACCTGCTGGAAGCCGAGCACAAAGCCGACCAGCGGGTGGTCGCCACCAGCGCGCACTGGACCGCCCTGGTGCCACCCGCGGCCCGCTGGCCGGTCGAGGTGCTGCTGGTGCCGCACCGCAAGGTGCCCGACATCCCCGCGCTGAGCGACGAGGAGCGCGACGACTTCGCGGTGCTCTACCTCGACCTGCTGCGCAGGTTCGACCGGATGTACGACCGTCCGCTGCCCTATATCGCCGCCTGGCACCAGGCCCCGGTATCAACCGGACGTGATCTTTCCTGGCTTCACCTGCAGGTCTTCTCCATTCTGCGTACGGTGGACAAACTCAAGTACCTCGCAGGCACGGAATCCGGTATGGGTGTGTGGATCGGCGATGTGACGCCGGAACAGGTCGCCGAGCGGCTGCGGCAACTGTGAACAGCTCATGGCGAATGCACATTCGGAGTTCAGCCTGTTCTCAGCTCCAGATCGCAGAGTAGGGCCATGACCGACAAGACCCCGTCCACGCCCGGCGAGCAGCCGGCGACCGGTGCGCCGCAGGATCACTCCCCGCAGACCCCTGCCACGGGCCAGCCGTCGGCAGCGACGGGGCCCTTGGACGCGCAGCCCGCCGCGTCATCCGAGGATGCGACCAACCCCTACCGCGGCAACCCCTGGCAGCCCCCGCCGCCCAACCAATACCCCGGCGGGTACACCCCCGCCTACGGCAGCCAGGCCTGGCAGCAGCCCGGCGGCTACGGTTCCCCGACCCCGACCACCGCGCCAAGGCCCGGCCTCCGCGCGGGCCTGGTCGCCGGTGTAGCGGTGCTGGCGCTGCTCGGCGGCGGTGTCGGCGGCGGCATCGCGGGCTACGTCGCAGGCCAGTCCGCGACCACCAGCGTCGGCGGCCCCAACGCCCTGGACACGGTGCCGCCCGCCAAGACCGCCGCCGACGCACCGCCCGGATCGGTGCAGGAGGTGGCGCAGAAGGTGCTGCCCAGCGTCGTCCAACTCCAGGTGGCGGGCCGCCAGTCGGCGGGCGCGGGCTCAGGCGTGATCATCAGCGCCGACGGCCTGATCCTCACCAACAACCACGTGATCGAGGCCGCGGCGCAGGGCGGCGAGATCGTCGCGGTCTTCCGCGACGGCACCAGGGCGCCCGTGCAGATCGTCGGCCGCGCCCCGCAATCCGACCTGGCGGTGGTGAAAGCCAACGGCGTCCGCGACCTCAAGTCCGCCGAGCTCGGCAACTCCGCCGAGCTGGCCGTCGGCGAGCAGGTGGTGGCCATCGGTTCACCGTTCCGGTTGGCGGGCACCGTCACCAGCGGCATCGTCAGCGCCCTGAACCGCCCCGTCCGCGCGGGCGGCGACGAGGGCTCCGAAACCACCGTGCTGGACGCCATCCAGACCGACGCCGCGATCAACCCCGGCAACTCCGGCGGCCCGCTGATGAACATGCGCGGCCAGGTGGTCGGCATCAACTCCGCGATCTACAGCCCCCGCGGCGGCGGCGAATCCCAAGCCGGTTCCGTCGGCCTCGGCTTCGCCATCCCGATGGACCAGGCCCGCCGCATCGCCAAGGAGCTCCAGGACAACGGCCAAGCCACCCAGGCGATCCTCGGTGTGACGGTGAAAGACGGCGACCCGACCGGCGCGTTGATCGCGGGCGCGGTGGCAGGCGGACCGGCGGAGGCGGCGGGCCTCAAGGCAGGCGACGTGGTGCTGCAGATCGACGACCGCCGTATCGACGGCCTCGACGCGCTGGTCGCCGCGGTCCGCTCACACAAGCCCGGCGACAAGGTGAAGCTGCTGGTCTCCTCGGGCGGCAGCGAACGCACCGTCGAGGCGACACTGGGCAGCGAGGTCATGGGAACCGGCCGCTGACCGGCGAATACCGCGGAGTTCTGGAACGACGACCGAATCGTTAGCAACCGGCGACCCACACCAGTCGGGAATGAGTTCCACTGTATGTGGGACGGCGTGCTCTGGTCGCTGGCACACCAGACCCCGCGAGGTGGACTTCTCAGGGGAGCAGGGACCCCGGAGAAGTCCACCTCGCACTTGAAAGTCGAGCGAACGGGCGATGACTCAGCTCCAGTCCGCGCAACTCCCACCTGCCAGTTGGTCTACTCGGGGAAGTCGCGGCGATCACGTTCATGACGCCCGCCGGTCAAAAAAATCTTGAACTTCTGCTGCCATAGCTGTGACCAGCCATAACTCGATCACGCTTGGCGCCGCCCTCCATCACAGCTGTACGCACAGCGAACAATTACCGGTCTCTGACAATTCATCCCGGAACCCGGCCCCACCGCGCCCCCGCCGCTACCGTTTCCCCTGTGGACACTCCAGGCGAGGTGCTGGTCGTCGACGACGACCTGACGGTGCGCGATGTGGTGCAGCGGTACCTGGAACTGGCAGGCCACCAAGTGCGCGTCGCCGGTGACGGCGAGACGGCGCTGCGCCTGTTCGGCGAGCACCAGCCCGACATCGTGGTGCTGGACCTGATGCTGCCCGGCATCGACGGCCTCGAGGTGTGTCGCAGGCTGCGGCAGTACAGCGAGGTCCCGGTGGTGATGCTCACCGCGTTGGGGGAGGAGCAAAACCGCATAGCCGGCCTCGAGCACGGCGCCGACGACTACGTGACCAAGCCCTTCAGCCCCCGCGAATTGGCCCTGCGGGTCTCCTCGGTGCTCCGTCGCTCCCGTTCCGCCCCCGCCGACCCGGTGGGCATGGAGGTCACCGACGGCGAACTCCGCATCGACCTCGCCGCCCGCCGAGCGCTGCTGCGCGGCGCGGAACTCTCACTCACCAGTCGCGAATTCGACCTCCTGGCCTTCCTGATGCGCCACCCCGGCGTCGCCTTCGGCCGCGAGGAACTCCTCACCAAGGTGTGGGGCTGGGACTTCGGCGACCAGTCCACAGTGACCGTCCACGTGCGACGCCTGCGCGAGAAGATCGAGGACCAGCCCGCCCGCCCCGTCCGCATCGCCACCGTCTGGGGCGTCGGCTACCGCTGGGACCCCGCGTGATCACCGACCTGGTCCACATCGCCCCCTATGCGATCGGCTTCACCCTCCCGATCGCCCTGGTCGGCGCCCTCCTGCTCTACCGTTTGCGCCGATCGTCACTGACCACCGCGATGACGGTGGTGGTGCTCATCCCGCTGGTGGCCACCGAGGTCGCGGTGATCGGCATCAGCGGCTTCATGTTCAGCCCCATGCTCCGCACCGTCCTACTGGTCAGCGGCGTGGTCGCGGCCGTGACCGTGCCCATCGCGGTACTACTGGGCAGAGCCCTCGGCCGCCGCAGCGTCTGGGAACGCGACGCCCGAGAACGCGAACGCGCCGCCGAAGCCTCCCGCCGCGAGCTGGTCGCCTGGATCAGCCACGACCTGCGCACCCCGCTGGCAGGCATCCGCGCCATGTCCGAGGCCTTGGCCGACGGCGTGGTGTCCACCCCCGACGAGGTGTGCCTCTACGCGGCCCGCATCCGCCACGAGACCGAACGCCTGTCCGCCATGGTCGACGACCTCTTCGAGCTGTCCCGCATCACCGCGGGCGCCCTCCAACTCCACCTCCACGAGGTGGCCCTGGGCGAACTGGTCAGCGACGCCGTCGCCGCCCAGGGCCCGGTGGCCCGCACGAAGGGCGTCCACCTGTCCACCCGCTCCACCGACTGGCCCCTGGTGCTGGGCAGCGACACCGAACTGGCCCGAGTGGTCCGCAACCTGCTCTCCAACGCCATCCGCCACACACCGCCCGACGGCGCCGTTGTCGTCCACGCGGGCACCGACGGCTCCGAAGCCTGGCTCGCCGTCGACGACGCCTGCGGCGGCATCCCCGACCACGACCTACCCCGAGTCTTCGAGGTCGCCTACCGCGGCACCCCGTCCCGCACCCCCACCGCCCCCGACACCCAACCAGCAGGCGCAGGCCTCGGCCTGGCCATCGCCAAGGGCCTGGTCGAAGCCCACCGCGGCCGCCTCACCGCCACCAACCACGGCCCCGGCTGCCGCTTCGAAGTCCGCCTCCCCCTAGCCGCGGACTAACCCCACTCGCCCATCTCAGCGCAACCCAAGCTCGTGATTGCGGTACCACCCAACTCGGCGCCTCTCCCGATCGCACCCTTACGCCGTCTTGTCCGTGCGCCTTGCGTACTTCGCTCTCGCGCCCTCGTGCCAGCGCGCTCTGGCGTCCGCGCGCCTGCAGGCCCTTCTCTCTCTCTCTCGCCCTGGCCCTCGCCTTCGCGCCCCTCGCCTCGCCCTGCGCTCTTGCGCACTTGCACCCTCCTGCCCTCGCTCTCGCGCCTTCGCGCCCTCATGCCCGCGATCGCGCCCTCGTGCCCTCGTGCCCGCGCGATCGCGCCCCGCGTCCGGGTCACATCCGGACGGTCCACCATCCTTTCGGCATGGCCCGCCTCTACCACCCACTGTCAAAACCAGCACGCCACACGCACAACTTTCCCAGCGTGTTATCCACACCCTCGGCGGTTATCCACAGGCACGACCAATCCGTTTTTCGCCGGACGGGATGGTCGATAGGCTGACCGAGGGGTCGCCCCCCGGGCGGGCGGGGGCTATGTTGGTGCAGGTCAGAGCGTTGGATTTTGGTGGGGGCGTTACTTTTTGGGGTCGTGGCCCCAGTTCATGAGGGAGTAGCGCCACTTTGTTGCGGTGATGTCGCCGTCGGGCCGTTGGGCGAGGTGTCGGTGCACGTAGCCGACGACCTTGCGCATGTGGTCGTAGTCGGAGGCGCTGAGGTCGTCGCGCTTCTTGTGGAGGATCTCCACGATTCGGCGACCGGAACGGTGGCCGGTCGACTCGGCAGCACCGTCGGTGTCGCCTACGGACTTCGACTCCTCGGTGTCCAGCCAATCCGCCAACTCGCGGGCGGTCAGGTTCACGGCCTCTCCGAAGTCGCGGCGTACCTGGTCCTCGTCGGTCACGAGTCCCTCCGGTGCAGCGACTCCGGCTTGTGTACGGCGGTGCGGCCCGACTTGTCGCTGCGGACCCGGTACTGCGGGTTGTCCTTATCGGCCCGCACCGTCCGCCCCGAATCCTCGGTATCCTCCGTGATCTTCTTCTCCACCTTGCCCGGCACATCCTGGCCGTGACTGGACCAACTCACCTTGTCGCCGCGGCGAAGCTCCTTATCGGACACTTTCGCTCACCTCCGCGATCCAGGGTCACCCGGATGGCCGCACGGCGCACGACGGGCCGCAGCCTGAAAACTTGCTGAGCAGGGCCCGCCAGGTAAGCCAAGTGTCGGTGTCTTTGGCTACGGTGATCGGTATGGAACGCAGCGCGCAGCGCCTCGGACGCGCCCTGGTGGTCATCGTCGACGACCGAGTGGCGCAGGGTGAACATGAGGACGGCACCGGTCCACTGGTGACCGAGTTGCTGGAGGAAGCAGGCTTCATCGTGGACGGCACGGTCGCCGTCGCAGGCGAGATCGTGGAGATCCGCAGCGCGCTCAACACCGCCGTCATCGGCGGGGTCGACCTTGTCGTGACGGTCGGCGGCACCGGCGTCTCGCCGCGGGACTGCACGCCCGACGCCACCGTCGGGGTGCTGGATCGACCCGTGCCGGGCATCGCCGAGGCCCTGCGGGCCTCCGGTCTCGCCGCGGGCGCGGTGGACGCGGGCATCTCCCGCGGGGTCGCGGGTGTCTCGGGCAGCACGCTGGTGGTGAACCTGTCCTCGTCCCGCTCCGCGGTGCGCGACGGCATGGCCACCCTTGGCCCGCTGGTCGGGCACATCATCGAGCAGCTTTCCGGCCTCGAAGAGGCCTGAGACAGCGTTCAGCGACCGGCACTCCGCAGAGTTCCGGTCGCTGAACCTCAGGTCACTTCCTCTTGTCCGAGCTGAGGACGCCCTCCACCTTCGAGCTCACGCTCTCGATCCGGTCGTGGAACTTGCCGCCGGTGGCCTTGTCGACTCCGGTCGCGGCCACGTCGATGCCCTTGGCCGCCAGGTCGCCTGCCTTCTCGGCGAACGGCGCCACCTTTTCGGCAAGGGGCGTTGCCCTCTTCTTGGCCTGGTCAACGAGTCCCTTGGCCGTGTCCAAGAAGCTGCTCATCGTCTGCCTGCCTCTCGTCTGCCGATTTCACGGGGTTGGGTGAAACCGGGCGTATCCGCCCGATGGATACCCGATCGGAGGCTTGCGCAATCTTGGAGAGGACGATGGTGGGCATGAGCGACGAAGAGCCGGGCGACAGCGAGGCGGGCATCGAGGAGAAGCGGCGCGCCGAGGCGCGCAGGCGCCGCCTGCTGGCCGAAACCTTCGGCGAGGTTCTCCCGGACACCACCTCCGATGACCGCCAGCGCCCTGGAAAGGCTGTCGATCAGGAACGGTGGTACCGGGAGAACCGGCCGCCGCATCACGGCGGCCCCTGAGCCCACCCTGCCCGAAGCCGGTCCGCGAGGCCCGCGCATCCAGACCGGCTCGGTGAGCCCCGGGTGCCTGTCAGACCTTGGTGTTCTGCTCGCGCAGCAGGTCGCGGATCTCGGTCAGCAACTCGACCTCGCTGGGACCGGACGGCGCGGCCTCCTCCTTCTTGACGAAGCGCTCCAGCAGCTTGCTCATCGGGACGATCACCAGGAAGTACACGATCGCGGCGATGATCAGGAAGTTGATCACGGCGGTGATGAACTGCCCATACGGGAAGGCGACGCCGAGGACCTTGAACTCGCCGCCGACCTCGCCGCCGGTGAGCGTCTTGACCAGCGGCTGGATGAACGCGTTGCCGAACGCGGTCACCACGGCGGTGAACGCGGTGCCGATGACCACCGCGACCGCGAGGTCGACGATGTTGCCGCGGAAGAGGAAGTCGCGGAATCCCTTGAGCATGCTTACCCCTCATTGGGCTAGCGGCTACGGCCGCATGGTGGATCGAATTCTCAGCGGAGGGTAACGGTGAACGGTTGCGTCAATGCAACCGCCGCCACCCGTGCGGCTTTCTCCCTGGATAACGCCACCACAACCAGCCTGCCGCGCTCGGCGCCCGCGCCGACCGGCCGCACCGTCACGACCGTGGCATCGGCGACCAGCGGAGAACCGTTGTCCCCGTTGACCTGAGCGGTGATCACCTGCACCCGGCGCCCCGGGTACAGCAACTCCCCGATGTCCGGATCGGACAGTCGCAACGGAACGTTCACCAAGCCGACACCACGATCGGACACTGTGGACAGCGCCGCGTCCGCAAGCCGGACGTCGGTCAAAGGCTCACCCTCTCGGGCGGCGCCCGCCAACACCCGATTGTCCACATCGGTCACCGAGCGCAGTGCTCCGCGGGGCACTGCCTCCGCCGGGAGTGACCGCACCAGGACGTCCTCGCCGCGCAGCCCGGTTCCCGCCGGGATGTCCCTGGCCGCCACGACCACCGGCTCCCGAGCCGCCTCGGCGGAAGGCCACAGCGTCAGGGCCGCGGCCAGCAGCGCCAACGCGACCGCGACCAACCGCCGCAACAAGATCACGCGTTTCCAGCCAGGACCGCGGATGACCCGGCTCAGCCTGTCCCGAACCAGGGGAGAGATGCCCTCCGCCACTGCCGCCTCCACCTCGCCCGGCTCCGCGGGATGCGGAGCGATCAAGGTCGACGCTAGGCCGCAAGGCGAGGCCGATGGGGATCAATTTGCGTGGCTGTGGACAACCGGCTGTCCTGTGGATAACTCGCCGAAAAACGGGGTCGGCGAAAACCTAAGAGGCCTTGGCTGTGGTAGAGGAGCTCGTCGAGGTCGAGGTGCTGCTCGACGCGGGCTTGGCATCAGAGGACTTGGAGTCGCCGCTCTTCGAGTCCGACGAGGCAGCGGGCTTGGACTCGCCTGCGCCTGCGCCCGAGTCGCTCTTGCCGCCCGAGCGGCTGTCCGTGCGGTAGAACCCGCTGCCCTTGAACACGATGCCCACGGCGCCGAACAGCTTGCGCAGCCGACCGGAGCACTCCGGGCAGTCGGAGAGTGCGGAGTCACTGAACGACTGGACCGCCTCGAAGCGGTGGTCGCACTCGGTGCAGGCGTACTGGTAGGTGGGCACGGCTCCTCCGGGCGGGATATCTGGCACTCAACCCCATGGAGTGCTAACCAAAATGATAGCCCGCAGCTTCCCACCTGGGAAACGCCCCAGGCACGTGAGCCTGTGCAGTGTCATAGCTCACATGGGCAGCGCCAGAGGCCCGTGGCCGGGTGTGACCACCGCGTGCATCGGCACATCGTGCGGCTCACCGGGGAGTTTCTCGACGACCTCCTCGTCCCGCACCACCGCGATGAACTTGGTGTCCGACCCCGCGAGCTCCAGCGACCGGTCGTAGTGCCCCGCGCCGCGGCCCAGCCGCAGGCCGCTGCGGTCCACCGCCAGCGCGGGCACGAACACGAACGCCGCGATCGTGATGGCCGTCGGCCCCAGGCTCTGCCCGAGCGGCTCCAACATCCCCATCGGACCCCGCCGCAGCGAGTCCGGCCCCAGGTAGAAGGCCCAGTCCAGCGGTTCCCGGCCGACCACGATCGGCAGCAGCACCCGATGACCCAGCGCGGTGAGGTCGTCGAGAACCTGGGCGGTGCCCGGCTCCGAGCCCACCGGAACGTAGGCGCAAATGGTCACCGGCTCCAGCGCGGAAGCCCAACCGGTGATCCGCCGAGACAGGCTGGAGGCCTCCGCGGCGCGGTGGTGGACCGAGACGGCCTTGCGGCGCGAAAGCACCAGCGAGCGCCAGCTCTGCTTGTCCGTGGGAGGCGTGGTCGACGGTGTCACTCTGCTCACAGTAGGTGCCCATTAGGCTCAGCCGGTATGAGCTCGTCGAGTGTCTTCAAGACCGCGATCGTTCCTGCCGCCGGACTGGGTACACGGTTCCTGCCGACGACCAAGTCCGTGCCCAAAGAGCTACTGCCTGTTGTCGACACACCCGCTATTGAACTGGTTGCCGCCGAGGCCGCCGAAGCGGGTGCCTCCAGGCTTGTCATCGTCACCTCTCCGGACAAGAGCTCCGTCACCAAGCACTTCGAACGTAATCATGACCTGGAAGCCACGCTCGCCGAGCGGGGCAAGACCGAACTGGTACAGAAGATCCGACGCGGTCCGGAGCTGATCAAGGCCGAGGTGGCCATCCAGGAGCAGGCACTCGGCCTCGGCCACGCCGTCGGCTGCGCCGAGGGCAACCTGGACGGCGACGACGAGGCAGTGGCGGTGCTGCTGCCCGACGACCTCGTGCTGCCCACCGGCGTGCTGACCACGATGGCAGAGGTTCGCGGCCGGTTCGGCGGCAGCGTGCTGTGCGCCTTCGACATCCCCCGCGAGCAGATCTCCGCCTACGGCGTGTTCGACGTCGAGGAGACCGACACCCCGGACGTGCTCAAGGTCAACGGCATGGTGGAGAAGCCCAAGCCCGAGGACGCCCCATCGACCTACGCCGCCGCGGGCCGCTACCTGCTCGACCGCGTGATCTTCGACGCACTCAAGCGGATCACCCCCGGTGCCGGCGGCGAGTTGCAGCTCACCGACGCCATCGCCCTGCTCATCTCCGAGGGACACCCCGTGCACGTGGTCGTGCACCGCGGTGGCCGCCACGATCTGGGCAACCCGGGTGGCTTTCTCCGCGCGGCGGTCGACTTCGCGCTCCAACATCCAGAGTACGGTCCTGAACTGCGGCAATGGTTGCGGGACCGGCTCGCGGCCGACTGAGCATCTCGGGAGGAGGCCGCTCGGGCGCCGCGGGAACTTTTCGCATGCGTCGTGAGGTCTGGAAAACATGAGGTCGGTAGACGAACAGCTCGCCCGCGTACTCGCCGCGGCGGTACGCCCTTCGCCGGTGCGGGTTGCCATTTCCGAGGCGCAGGGCCTGCTCTGCGCCGAGGAAGTGGTCGCCGAGCGCGCGTTGCCCGGCTTCGACCAAGCCGCGGTGGACGGGTACGCGGTGCGCAGTGTCGACGTGCAGCAGGCGGGCTCGGAACCCGTGGTGCTGCCCGTCGTCGGGGAGATCGGCGCGGGCTCCCGCCAGCCCCGCAGGCTCCAGCCCGGGCAGGCGGTGCGGGTGGCCACCGGAGCACCCCTGCCCACGCTGGCGGACGCCGTGGTGCCAACGGACTACACCGACGCCCACCCGGCCAGGGTGACCGTCAACCAGCCGGTGCCCTCCGCGGCCTTCGTCCGCCGCACCGGAGAGGACGTGCAGACCGGCGACGTCGCGGTCCGTCGCGGCTCGGTGATCGGTGCCGCCCAGGTCGGCCTGCTCGCCGCGGTCGGCAGGGACAAGGTGCTCGTGCACCCCAGGCCGCGGGTGTCGGTGATCTCGGTGGGCGAGGAGTTGGTCGACATCGACCGCACGCCCGGCCCCGGCGAGATCTACGACGTCAACTCCTACGCGCTGGCCGCCGCCTCCCGCGATGCGGGCGCCGAGGTGTCCAGGGTCGGCATCGCCAGCAGCGACCCGCGGCGGCTGCGGGAGATCGTCGAGGGCAGGCTGCTGCTCAGCGAGATCGTGGTGGTGGCAGGCGGTGTCGGCGGCGCCGACGGCGACGAGGTGCAGGCCACGCTGAGCGAACTCGGCGACATGGACGTCACCAGGGTCGCCATGCACCCCGGCTCGGTCCAGGGCTTCGGCAGGCTGGGCCCCGACGCGGTGCCCACGTTCCTGCTGCCCAGCAACCCCATCAGCGCCCTGGTGATCTTCGAGGTGCTGGTCCGCCCGCTGATCAGGGCCGCGCTGGGCAAGAACAACCCGCACCGCAGAACCGTGACCGCCCGTCTCCTGTCAGCCGTCAGCTCCACCAAGGGCCGGAAGGGCTTCGTGCGGGGGCAGCTGCTGCGGGACAGCTCGAACGGGGACTATCTCGTGCAGCCCCTTGGCACGGCCGGGGCCCATCTGCTTGCCTCTCTTGCCGAGGCGAACTGCCTGGCGATGATCGACAATGATGTGACCGAACTGGCCGCGGGAGACGAGGTCCAGGTGACGTTCCTGGCGCAGCGTAGTTGAGGCAGTGACGAATACGGACGGGAAAGTACACCTGGTGGAGCAGGTGAGGGTCGGTGCCGACAGCGATCGGCACCCCGGCTGGCCGACCACGCTCGGCCCGCTGCTGGTCGCCGCCGGGCGGGTGGAACTGCGGGCGCCGCGGTGGCGCGACGCCGGGGCGTGGAGCAGGACCAGGCTCGCCGACCGCGCCCACCTGGAGCCATGGGAGCCCGACGCCGCGGGCGGCTGGGAGGAGCGCAACGCCATGCTGGCCTGGCCCGCCCAGTGCTCCGCGCTGCGCAGGCTGGCCCGCCGCGGCCAGGCCCTGCCGTTCGTGATCACCGTGGACGGCGTGTTCGCGGGCCAGCTGACCATCGGAAACGTCGTGCGCGGCGCCCTGCGTTCCGGCTGGGTGGGCTACTGGGTCACCAGCGGCCGCACCTGCGGCGGGGTGGCCACCGCGGCCGTCGCCCTGGCCGTCGACCACTGCTTCTCGGCGGTGGGCCTGCACCGTTTGGAGGCCACCGTGCGCCCGGAAAACACCGCGAGCGTCCGCGTCCTGACCAAGTCGGGCTTCCGCCAGGAGGGCCTGTTCCGCCGCTACCTCAGCGTGGCGGGCGACTGGCGCGACCACCTGTGCTTCGCGCTGACGGCGGAGGAAGTCCGGCGTAGCCTGGTGCAACGCCTGGTCGACGGCGGTTTCGCCCGTCACGGGTGATCCATTCGGACGATCACGATTAGTACCGAAACCGATCAAGCGCGGCGAGTCTCCGACGCCGGCGTGACTCCTGTGACTAGCGTGGCCAGCGCAGGTCTGCTGCTCGTGGCTAGGGGGAGGTGACGGGGCATGCCAAGCTCGTTGATTTTCGCGGCACTTGCGGTGGCATGGCTGGTCGTCCTCGTGCCCATGGTCGCGCGGCGGCGGCAGGAAGTCGCCCGGACCGCGGACTCGGCGCTGGCCGCCAGGGTCGTGCGGCGTGGAAGTCTGCGCGCCCGGGTGGAGGAGGTCTATGCCATGCCGGACGCCAGAGACGAGCCAACGCAGGACATGCCGGAAGACGAGTACTACGACGAGGAGCCCGACGACGCCGACGAGGAATCCCACTCCAGGGCCTACCGCCCCGGCCGAGGCGGCTTCGACCCGCAGACCGCGGCCATGCTGGCGCAGGCCCGCTACTCCCGCCGCCAGCGCATCGTCCTGCTCATGCTCCTGCTGGCCGTAGGAACGCTGGTAGGAGGCTTCTTCCTACCCAGCTTGTGGTGGGTGCACGCCGCCGTGGACCTGGCCCTGGCCGCCTACCTCACCTACCTGCGCCGCCAGGTCCGCATCGAGGAGGAGATCCGCCGCCGCCGCACAGCGCGGATGGCCGCCCGCCGCAGGCCCGCCGCGGAGGCCCACGACCGCATGTACGAGGCCGCCAGGGAACGCATGCAGGGCCAAGCCCACCCCACCCGCCCCCAAGAACCCGAGCCGCGCCCCAAGGCCCCCCGAGCCCCCCACCCCGGCACCTCCGTGGTGGAGCTCGACGACGAAGATCCGGCCTTCGACGAGCTCGAATACTTCGGCGACGACTACTACTACCGCCGCGCCTCCGGCCTCTGACCCTTGATCGCCAACCCCCCGCTACACCCCACCGCCACCCCTTGCTAAGCTTCACCAGCACTTCGGGGCTGTAGCGCAGTTGGTAGCGCGTCTCGTTCGCATCGAGAAGGTCAGGGGTTCGATTCCCCTCAGCTCCACAGCAGGTCAAAGGCCGTCCATGGGGCAATGGACGGCCTTTTTTCATGCCCGCACAGCAGCGAAGTACAGCAACGGCTACCTACTGCGGCGGCTGTTCCCAAGCCAATTGAGGGCCTGCTGTGTCGTGATGGATGAAGCTTGCGCGTAGATCACCATCGTGATCTGGCGCGTGGGTGCATGTCGAGGTCCGCCACGGTTGGTATCGCTCAGACCGTTGGCGCTTTGTCGCTCGACTGCGACCCATTCGGCTTCGCGAATTGGTGAAATGAGCGCTTCGCATCTACCGGGGAGGCGCTTTGGGCTGGATGAAGAAAACAGCGGAGCAAATCGCGGAAGAGTCGGCGCTCAAGGAGCAACAGCGCCGGGAGTCCGAGCAACGGAAGCTCGCGGCTGAGAGGGAAAGAGAGCAGCGCGCGTTCTTCAGTTCGCCTGCTGGGTTGGCGCGGATGGCGTTCGGTCGAGGTGACCAGGTGTTTCAGTACTCGATGGACGTGATGAGCCAACAGGCGATCATCGTTGTGATGGTGGGGAGTGCCACCTCGCAGAGAACGAGCGATCCGAGCACAATTCTCAACTTGATCTGCAATGAAGGGTGGGAACTGGTCAATGGTTCCTTTGTCTTCGTTGAACAGGGTCAGCAGAGTCGAGACAAATTCATGTCGTCTGGCCAGAATGTTGCGATTAAGGGGTGTACTGTCGGCTACTACCTATTCCGACGTTGTGAAACCAACCGGCGTACGCCCCAGGATCAATGGGGGATGCACGGCTGACGGCCGGCGATCACTCAGTGGGCCAGGGCCATGCATGCAGGGTCAAGGTGCTGGTGAACCGGTGGTGCTCGCCAGAGAGTGGATCGGTGAACTCCAGCGTTTTGGCGAGTAGCTGGAGAGGTTCGGTGAAGTCGTCCAGGGGCTTGTCGGTGAACGTCGGGTAGAAGGGGTCACCGAGGATGGGGAGGCCGAGGCTGCTCATGTGGAGGCGGAGTTGGTGGGTTCGGCCGGTTATCGGAGTCAGGCGGTAGCGGCCTAGGCCGTTGCGGTGTTCCAGCAACTCGACCAGTGTTTCGCTGTTGGGTTCGCCAGGGACCTCGAAGGCCGGGAGGATGCCGCGTTCCTTGATGATGCGGCTGCGGATGGTCCGGGGGAGTGTGATGGCCGGGTCGTGGGGGGCGATGGCTTCGTAGGTCTTGGCGACCTTTCGGTCGCGGAACAGCGTTTGGTAGGCGCCGCGGTCGGGGCGGTTGATGACGAAGACCAGCAGGCCCGCGGTGGGGCGGTCGAGGCGGTGGGCGGGGCTTAGCTCGGGGAGGTCGAGCGAGCGGCGGAGGCGGATCAGGGCTGTTTCCAGGATGTGGCGGCCGCGGGGCATGGTGGCCAGGAAGTGCGGTTTGTCGGCCACCACGATGCGGTCGTCGCGGTGCACGACGGTGATCTCGAACGGCACCGGGACCTCGTCGGGAAGGTCGCGGTGGAACCAGATGAACGCACCCGGTGTGAACGGGGCGTCCAGCCCAAGGGGACCGTCCACACCGACGATGCGCTGCTCGCGCAGCATCTCCTCGATGCGCTCCGCAGGGACGGGCAGGCGGTCGGCCAGGTGGTCGCGCAGGGTGGTCCACGGGCCGTCGAGCGGGAGCCGCAGGCGGGCCGCGTCGAGGCCGTGGCGTTGCGGCAGGGGGCTTTTCAACGCCAGCTTGGCAGCCAGAGTTCGGCCTGCCACCGCTCGTTGGTGATCGGATCGCCGACCAGGATGGGCCAGAGCCAGGCGAAGTTGGCTACCACCAGTCCGATGTAGAGGGACACGATGAGCAGGCCGGTGCCGCGGCGTTCGTTGCCGAAGCGGGCTTTGCCGAGGATCTCGCCGAGGATCAGGGTCAGGCCCAGGACCAGGAATGGGGCCATGGGCGTTGTGTAGAAGAAGTACATCTGGCGGTCGATGTTGTGGAACCACGGCAGCCAGGAGGCGCAGTAGCCGACGAGGACGGCGGCGTAGCGCCAGTCGTAGCGGGTGAACACGCGCCACAGCGACCAGCCGAGCATCGGGAACGCCAGCCACCACATCGCCGGGGTGCCGATCAGCATCGTGGCGCCGACGCAGGTCGACTCGCCGCAGCCGCCGGGCAGCTGGCCCTCGAAGTAGAACAGCATCGGGCGCAGGCCCATCGGCCAGCTCCACGGCTTGGACTCGTACGGGTGCGGGGCGGCGCCGTTGAGGCCGGTGACCAGGGAGCTGTGGAACTCCAGCACCTTGTTCGTGTACACCCACAGGCCCTGGAGGGCCTCGGGGGCCATCGCCATGAAGCCGTCGGCGGTGGCTTTGTGGCGGTCGGTGCCGGTTTCGCTGGCGAACCAGGACCACCAGGTGGCCACGTAGACCAGGTTGGGGATGATCAGGAACGCCCACAGGGCGGGGAGCAGATCGCGGCGGATGACGCCGAGGATCGGGTCGCGGACACCGGCGGCGCGGCGGGCGGTGTAGTCCCAGAGCAGGGTGAGGATGGCCAACGCGGCGGCGAAGAACACGCCGGACCACTTCACGCCGATCGCCAGGCCCAGGCACAGGGCTCCGGCGAAGCGCCACCAGCGGAAGCCCAGGGCGGGGCCGTAGATGGTGTCGTTGACCCAGCCTTCGCGGACGGCTCTGGCCAGTCGGGAGCGGACCTGGTCGCGGTCGACCAGCAGCGCGGCGAACGCGGCGATGACGAAGAACGCCATGAAGATGTCCAGCATGCCCATGCGGGACATCACATGGCTGACGCCGTCGCAGATCAGCAGGATGCCCGCGATCGCGCCGAGCATCGTGGAGCGGGCCATCCTGCGCGCGGCGCGGATGATCAGCAGGATGGACAGGGTGCCCGCGACGGCCGCGGTGAACCGCCAGCCCCAACCGGTGTAGCCGAACAGCATCTCGCCCACCGAGATGAGCTGTTTGCCCAGTGGAGGGTGCACCACGAGTTCGAAGCCGGGGTTGTCCTCGTACCCACCGTTGCGCCACGCCTGCCAGGCCTGCGGAACGTAGTGCTTCTCGTCGAAGATCGGGGTGCCCTTGTCGGTCGGATGACCGAGGTTCCAGAACCGGACGATGCCGCCGATCAGCGCCAGGCTGAGCGTGACGAGCCAGCCGCGCAGCCGGTCGGTGGGCATCGGCGTGACGAGTCGCTCCACCGGATCGAGCGAACGTCGGTCCTCTTCGCCGCTCGCGTCCGGGTGCGGTGCTGCCGATGCCCCGATCGGCTCGTCCGAGTCGGGTGCGTGGGGTGCAAGGACACTCACGGGAGGGATCGTAGGCTCGCTGGAGTGAAGTCTGTATCCGAGTCCGGACATTTGGTGCTGGCCGCGACCCCGCTCGGTGAGGTGCGCGATGCCAGTGCGCGCCTGATCGAGGCGTTGGGCAGCGCTGATGTGATCGCCGCCGAGGACACTCGGCGGCTGCGGTCGCTGGCCGCCGCCCTCGGCGTGTCGATCACGGGCAGGGTGGTCAGCTTCTACGACGCCGTCGAGACCAACCGGCTGCCCGCCCTGGTGGAGGCCGTGCGGACCGGGCAGACGGTGCTGTTGGTGACCGACGCGGGCATGCCCAGCGTGTCCGATCCCGGCTACCGGCTGGCCGCGGCCTGCGCGGCGGAGGACCTGCCTGTCACCTGCCTGCCTGGGCCCTCGGCGGTCACCACGGCGCTGGCGGTGTCGGGGCTGCCCTGTGATCGGTTCTGCTTCGAGGGCTTCGCGCCCCGCAAGGGCGGTGAGCGGCGGCGCTGGTTCGGCGAGTTGGCCGCCGAGCGCCGTACCGTCGTGTTCTTCGAATCGCCGCACCGATTGGCCGAGACGCTGGCCGCCGCCGCCGAGGTGATCGGCGCGGACCGGCGCGCCGCCGTGTGCCGGGAGCTCACCAAGACCTACGAGGAGGTCCGTCGCGGCACCCTCGCCGAACTGGCCGAATGGGCGGCTGACGGCGTGCGGGGGGAGATCACCGTGGTCCTGGAGGGCGCCACCGGCAGCGAGGAGCCGGACCTGGCCGCGTTGATCGCCGAGGTCGAGCAGCGGGTCGCCGACGGCGCACGCCTCAAGGAGGCCGCTGCCGAGGTCGCGGGCGCCAACGTCAGCAAGAAAGCACTGTACGACGCGGTTCTCACCGCCCGCCGCAAGCCCTGAAACGGCCCTCTGCTTCCGAATTAGTGTCCAGAATCCGGCCGGACGATGTGATAAGACCGAACTTGGACACCAAATCCGGGGAGGGCGGGGCTACAACGCCGCCCGCGGCACCTCGGAGTGCAGGTTCAGCAACTCCACCAGCGGCGCCGCCTTGTGCAGGCACTCCTGCCATTCGGCTGCCGGGTCGGAATCAGCGGTGATGCCGCCGCCGACACCGAGCCAGAGACGGTCCCCTGCGAACTCCAGGGTGCGGATCGCGACGTTGAGCTCCAGGCCCGCGACGGGGGAGGCCAGGCCGATCGCGCCGGTGTAGACCTCGCGGGGCGCCGACTCCAACTCCGCGATGAGCTCGCAGGCGCGGATCTTCGGGGCGCCGGTCACCGAGCCGGGCGGGAACGTCGCGGCGAGCAGCGCCGCGTCGTCCACCGTCGCGGGCAACTGGCCCTCCACGGTGGACACCAGGTGCCAGACGCCGGGAGCGGGCTGTACCGCCAGCAGTTCCGGCACCGTGACGGTGCCGGTGCGGCACACCCGGCCGAGGTCGTTGCGGACCAGGTCCACGATCATCACGTTCTCGGCGACGTCCTTCACCGACTGTCGCAGCAGCACCGCGTTGCGCTCGTCCTGCCTGCCGCGGCGGGGCAGCGTGCCCTTGATCGGGCTGGAGGACACCCGGCGCCCGTGCCTGCGCAGGAACAACTCGGGCGACAGCGACGCCACCGCGCCCCAGTCGCCCGCGACGTAGGCGGCCCTGGTGGAACGCAGCCGGGCCGAGCCCGCCGCGAACACTTCCACGGGGTCGCCCGCGAACTCCCACCCGAAACGGCCGCAGATGTTGGCCTGGAAGATCTCACCCGCGCCGATCGCTTCGACGCAGCCCCGCACCGCCGCCTGGTGGGACGCCTCGGTGGGCATCTCCGCGTGGCCGACCCGCCAGCCTGGTGACGGCGGCTCGGGGCCGTCGACCACCAGCGCCGCCAGTTCGGCGGCCAGAGCGGTGGGCTCGTCGGCGGCGACCAGCGCCTCGAACCACCAGCGGCCGTGCCGGTCCCGGCGCAGCAGGTGGTCGGCCCACCCCCAGGCGGCCCTGGGCAGCGCCCGCTCGGCGTACACCGGATCGGTCAGGCCGTAGCCGAGGTAGCCGATCCAGCCGCCGCCGATGGCGGTGGGCGGTACCTCGGTGTCCACGCTGAGCACGGGTTGGCGGGCCGGGATCGCGAAGGCCTCCGACGCTCCCGTCACCGGGCGGATGTCCACGCTCGGGGCGAGCACGGCCGAGCCGTCGAACCAGTCCCCGATCAGGGCCGCGGGCGGCGGCAGGCCGCGGGCCCGGGCGCGGGCCGCCAGCCGCCGGAGCACCAACTCGGGCGGGGCGGCGCCTGCCAGCGGCCTGACCACGACTCGCATCGCTGCATCATCGCCTCTCCTGCATCGAAGAGGTGAGCCCGCGGGCCCGATGGTGGCCTATATGACACCTGCGTCCCCTATCACGTCGGCCGTGCCCGCGTGGCCGAATCGATGGGGAATGAGCAATCACACAATGGGGGCAATCGCCCGGTGATCTTCAAATGCACATGTTAATTTCCCATCGCAATGTTCGGATGAAATGGGGGAGACGAATTCATGTCGGCTCTGAAGCGAATTGTCACGGTTGTGGCCAGTGCGGCCGCGAGCCTCGCGATGCTGGTTTCGCTGACCGGTACGGCGCATGCGGCGGGCGAATTCAACAACGGCGCCACCACGCTGATCTCGCGTGACCACGGCCTGTGGATCGGCACCCTGGAGGTGGCGGTCTGGACGCAGAACATGAACGCATCGACCAAGGCCAGGGTCTGGGGGCCCGGCTTCGACGTGACCACCAAGAACGAGTACGTTGACGCCTTCCGCACCTACCGCGACTGGGTCAAGCTGGACCGGGCGTTCCGCGAGGGTGACCGCATCTGCGCCGAGGGCTACCGCTACGACGGCAACCGGTGGATCCCCAAGGGTCTGCCCTGCTTCACGATCAAGCGCTAGGGCGAAGAAAAGCAATTGGCGGCCGAGTGGGCGACTCGGCCGCCAATTGCCGATTTCAGGCGTTTTCGCGTTGGAAGGTGCGCGTTCCGAAGATCACGCCCAGCACTGCGACCGCGGCCGCGACGACAAGTCCGATCCACACCGACGGGTCACCGAAATCGGCGCGGAACAAAGCGCGTTCCGCGTTGACCACGTGGCTGAGCGGGTTGATCGCGGCCACCGCCTGTAGCCAGCCCGGCGCCATCTGCATGGGCAGCAGCAGACCGGACAGCAACAGCAGCGGAACCATGATCATGTTCGCCATCGGGGCCATGGTCTCCTCGCTCTTCAGGCGCAGCGCCATGCCGTATCCGATGGCTGCCAGCCCGCCGGTCAGCAACGCGAGCACCAGCAGGCCCACCAGCACGCCGGGTATGGAGGCCCGCAGCCCGAACGGAATGGCGATCAGCACCAGCAGGATGCCCTGCACCAGGATCGAGACGACCTCCTTGCCCAGCCGCCCGACCAGCAGCGCGACCCGGCTGACCGGAGTGACCCGCATCCGCTCGATCACGCCCATCCGGTACTCATACAGCAGGCCGAAGCCGACGCCGATGAAGCTGAACAGCGCGAGCTGGATCAGCAGGGCGGGGGTGAAGATCAGCCAGGCGTCGCCGGGCGGCATGCCCGGCACCTGGACGAACTTCTCCAGCAGCGGCGCGAACAACGCCAGGTACATGATCGGCTGGGCCAGCCCGATCAGCACCCACACCGGGTTGCGCAGCTGCTGGCGCAGCGACCGGCTGAACACCAGCATCGTGTCGTGCAGCACGCGCATCAGGCACCCACCTTCACGGGCTCGTCCGGCGTGGCCGCGGGCTGGTTCCAGGACTCCTCGGCATCGCGCAGCGTGCGCCCGGTCAGCGTCAGGAATACGTCGTCCAGCGTCGGCCGGTGCACGCTCACCGACGCCAGGCCCACGCCCGCGCCGTCCAATTCGCGCAGCAGCACGGGCAGCGACTGGTCGCCATGCGGCACCCGGAACCGCACCTCGGCGCCGTCCACGGTGAATTCGTGCGCACCGGGCAGGCCCTCGGCGATCCGGGCGGCGTGCGCCGCGGCGCCATCCGCGCCCTGCACCGTCAGCACCACCGCGTCACCGGACACCCGGCGCTTGAGCTCGTCCGGGCTGCCCTCGGCGACGATCTTGCCGTGGTCGATGACCAGCACCCGGTCACACAGCGCGTCGGCCTCCTCCAGGTAGTGCGTGGTGAGGAAGACCGTCACCTCCTCGGAGCCACGCATGGTGCGGATGTGCTCCCAGAGGTTGCTGCGGCTCTGCGGGTCCAGCGCCGCGGTCGGCTCGTCAAGGAACACCAGCGTCGGCGAGTGGATCAGGCCCATCGCGATGTCCAGCCTGCGGCGCTGACCGCCGGAGAGCGTCTTGGCCCGCCGCTTCTCCATGCCGGTGAGTTCCAGCTTCTCCATCAGCTCGGCGGCCTTGGCGCGGGCCGCCTGCTTGGTCATGCCATACATCCGGCCGTGCAGTTGCAACTCGTCGCCGATGACGTCCTCATGGCCGACGCCGCCGCCCTGGGCGACGTAGCCGATCCGGCGACGCACGCCCACCGGGTCGGTGAGCAGGTCGCAGCCCGCCACGGTCGCGGTACCCGCGGTGGGGCTGAGCAGCGTGGTGAGCATGCGCAGAGTGGTGGTCTTGCCCGCGCCGTTGGGCCCCAAGAAGCCGACGAGCTCACCGGCGGCGACGTCGAGATCGACGCCGCGAACCGCCTCGACGGTGCCGGTGCGGGAGTGGAAGCTGCGGGCGAGCCCGCGTGCAGAAATCATGATCCCCCTCAGTTCTAATCAAGTTTGACCATACCTGAGGTGTCCACGGATTTACGGCGTCGACGTGTCGCCCTGAAGCTCGTATTTTCCCTCGTCAAGGTCGGTGAGCACCGACTTGCACCAGTCGGCCTGGGCGGCCAGCAGGTACTGCCAGAGCCGGAACATCAGGCCGACCTGCGACGGAGCGCCGAACTCGGAAAGGCTTTCCCACGACCCGGGCAGCGCGGCCGACTTCGCCGCCAGGTCACGGGCCCGATCGCCGAAGACGAAGGTCAGTTCCTTGCGGGTGAGCGAGGTCATGAACACCACGCCCGTGCACAGTTCGCTGATCGTGCATTCGTGGTTGGTGAGCAGCCTGCGCAGCAGGAGCAGGAACTCGGCGTCACCCGCTTCGGTGATCTCGTAGACGGTGCGCTCGACTTTTCCCTCGGCGTCCTCGTCCTCGGAGGCCCGCAGCATTCCGTCGGCGGACAGCTTCTTCAACGCGTGGTAGATCGAGCCCGGTTTGGTGTTGGCCCATTCATCGGCGTGCCAGCCCTGCAATTCCTGCCGCACCCGGTAGCCGTGGGCAGGCCCGATCTGCCGGACGACTCCGAGGACAAGCAGGCGTGTTGCAGACATTGGCGATACCCATTCGATTCTCCGACCTTGACAGCCGTAGGCTAAGCCGCCGTGAGCATCCCCGTATTGACCGCCGTCGCGTGGCCCTATGCCAATGGTCCGCGGCACATCGGCCACGTCTCCGGTATCGGTGTGCCCTCCGACGTCTTCTCGCGGTACATGCGAATGGCCGGTCACCGGGTGCTCATGGTCTCCGGCTCCGACGAGCACGGCACGCCGATCACGGTGCAGGCCGACAAGGAGGGGCTGACCGCCCAGCAGACCGTCGACAAGTACCACCGCCTCATCGCGGAGGACCTGCACGGCCTCGGTGTCAGCTACGACCTCTACACCCGGACCACCACCGGCAACCACTACCAAGTGGTGCAGGACCTGTTCCTGGCGCTGTACAACAACGGCTACGTCACCACCAAGACCACGCTGGGCGCCATCAGCCCGTCCACCGGCCGCACGCTGCCGGACCGCTACATCGAGGGCACCTGCCCGATCTGCGGCTACGACGGCGCGCGTGGTGACCAGTGCGACAACTGCGGCAACCAGCTTGACCCGCAGGACCTCAAGAACCCCCGCTCGAAGATCAACGGTGAGACGCCGAAGTTCACCGAGACCGAGCACCTGTTCCTCGACCTGCCCGCGTTCACCGAGTCGATCGGCAAGTACCTGGCGAGCCGGGTGGACTGGCGGCCCAACGTCGTCAAGTTCACCACCAACATGATCAAGGACCTGCGGCCGAGGGCGATCACCCGCGACCTGGACTGGGGCGTGCCGGTACCGCTGGACGGCTGGCGGGACCAGCCGCTGAAGAAGTTCTACGTGTGGTTCGACGCGGTGATGGGCTACTTCTCGGCGACCGTCGAATGGGCCCGCCGCTCCGGCGACCCCGACGCCTGGCAGGCCTGGTGGAACGACCCGTCCGCCCAGATCTACAACTTCATGGGCAAGGACAACATCGTCTTCCACTCGCTGATCTGGCCGTCGATCCTGATGGGCCACAACGGCCAGGGTGACAAGGGCGGCACGCGGGGACCGTTCGGCGAGCTGAACCTGCCCACCGAGGTGGTCTCCAGCGAGTTCCTCACCATGAGCGGCTCGAAGTTCTCCACCTCGCGCGGCACCGTCATCTACGTCAACGACTTTTTGCGCGAGTTCGGCCCGGACACGCTGCGCTACTTCATCTCGATCGCCGGACCCGAGACCCAGGACGTGGACTTCACCTGGGAGGAGTTCGTGCGCCGGGTGAACTTCGAGCTGGCCAACGAGTGGGGCAACCTGGTCAACCGCTCGGTGGCGATGGCGGCCAAGAACGTCGGCGCCATCCCCGACCCGGTCGCGCCGACCGACGCTGACGCCGAGCTCAAGCAGCTGTCCGCGAAGGCCTTCGGCACCGTCGGCGAGCACCTGCGCCACAACCGGTTCAAGCAGGGCCTCAACGAGGCGATGCGCGTGGTCGGCGCGGCGAACAAGTACCTGTCCGATCAGGAGCCGTGGAAGCTCAAGGACGATCCGGAGCGCCGGGACACGGTGCTGCACACCGCGCTGCAGGTCGTGTCGGACGCGAACACGCTGCTCACGCCATACCTGCCGCATTCGGCGCAGAAGGTGCACGAACTGCTGGGCGGCACGGGCGTGTGGGCGGCGCAGCCGGAGATCACCGACGTCGAGGACCTGGACATCGAGGGCCGCGGCTACCCGGTGCTGACCGGCGACTACGCGAACGAACAGGCGAAGTGGGAGAGCAGGCCGATCGAGGTCGGCAAGCCGCTGGGCAAGCCGAGCCCGCTGTTCGCCAAGCTTGATCCGGCGCTGGGTGAGACCGGCCCGGAGTGGGCGCCCATCAAGCCATGAGCGGCAGACGCGAGTCGGCCCCGGTGCCGGAGGCAGCGCTTCCGGCATCGGCCGTCGACGCCCACACACATCTGGACGCCTGCGGCTGCGTCACGGCCGCCGACGTCGCCGCGATGCTCGACCGAGCCGAATCCGTCGGTGTCGGCCGCGTGATCACCGTTGCCGACGACCTGCCATCGGCCCGCTGGGTCGCGCAGGCGGCGGGCTGGGACGCCCGCGTGTTCGGTGCCATCGCACTGCACCCCACGCGGACCAGCGACTTCGGCTCCAAGGAGCAGGAGGAGCTGGAGCGGCTGGCCGCCGAGCCGCGGATCGTGGCGGTGGGTGAGACCGGGCTGGACTACTACTGGGACTACTCGCCGCCCGCCGCGCAGCAGGAGGCGTTCCGCTGGCACATCGACCTGGCCAAGCGGCTGGGCAAGCCGCTGATGATCCACGACCGGGACGCCCACGAGGACGTGCTGCGGATCCTCGCCGAGGAGGGCGCTACGGAGCAGGTCGTCTTCCACTGCTTCTCCGGTGACGCGGACATGGCTCGACGGTGCGTGGATGCCGGATATGTCCTGTCCTTCTCGGGCACCGTGACGTTTAAAAACGCCGTTTCCTTGCGCGAGGCGGCCCGGTTGGTACCTCTTGACCAGTTACTGGTTGAAACTGACGCTCCTTTTCTCACGCCGCACCCCTACCGCGGACGGGTGAACCAGTCGTACTGTCTGCCCTACACGATCCAAAACTTGGCTACATTGCGTGAGATTTCGGTCCACGAACTAGTGACCACCAGTACTTCTAACGCTGAACGGGTGTTTGGACTAAGGGAGGTTGCGGCGCCGTGACTGCTCGTCACTCACGTACGCCCTATGACTCCGGTCGTGTGACTCATCCGACAGAAGACACCGTCGTGTTGGCAACGGACCTGATTGCCCGTTACGGTCCCGTACCCGGAAGCCGGGATGGGGACATTCCGGGTGGCGCCGCGACACGGCGGGAGCGCGTCGGAGCACAGCACGACGCCAGCGTCGATCTTGAATTTCGCGGAAGCACAGGTAGCTCGTCCAGTCGGGGGGACAGCAGCCAAGCTGACGTCCACTCACCCCTGCCCGGAAGTTCTAGGACTGGACGACAGGTGGACAAACGCACGTTCGTCAGAGCGGCGGTCATCACTGCTCTGCTGGTTTCGACCGGCGGTGGGGCTACCGCAATCGCGATGGACAAGACGATCACCATCAGCGTCGATGACGAAAACCGCACGGTGCACACCATGGCCTCGACGGTGGCCGGTGCACTTGGCAGTGCCGACCTGGAGGCCCGCGAGAACGACACGCTGGCCCCTGCGGTGAGCGCCAGGATCAGCGACGGCGGCCGGATCGTGCTCAAGCGCGGCAGGCCTGTCACGCTGCGAGTCGACGGCCGCGAGCGCAAGTTGTGGACCACCGCGCTGACCGTCGGCGACGCCCTGCGTCAGCTGGGCATGCACGTGGACGGCGCGGTCCTCTCCGCCGACCGTTCGCACCGCATCCCGCTGGAGGGCATCTCCCTCGACCTGAAGACCGCCAAGGTCGTGACCGTGCTCGACGGCGGTCAGAAGGCCCGCGAGGTCGGCACCAACGCCGCGACCGTCGAGGAACTCCTCAAGGAGCTTGGCGTCGCGCTGGAGGGTCAGGACACCGTCAAACCCGCCGGTGGCACCCCGCTGGAGAGCGGCGTGCGCATCGAGGTCACCAGGCTCCGGGTCGACGAGCTGACGGAGAAGCAGCCCGTCGAGTCCCCGCGCAAGGAGATCAAGGACCCCGAACTGCCCAAGGGCAAGGAAGTGGTCGAGGAGGAAGGCACGGACGGCGAGCGCATCGTCAAGCTTCGGATCACCAAGCTCAACGGCAAGGAGACCAAGCGCGAGGAGCTCGAGGTCAAGGTCGTGAAGGAAGCGACCGAGACCGTGGTCCGCGTCGGCACCAAGGCGATCGAGATCGCCGACGGTGAGGTCTGGGACCGGCTCGCCAAGTGTGAGGCGGGCGGCAACTGGGCCATCAACACCGGCAACGGCTACTACGGCGGCCTGCAGTTCAACAAGAGCACCTGGGACGCCTACAACGGCGATCAGTACGCGGCGTACCCGCACCAGGCGTCCCGCGAAGAGCAGATCGCGACGGCGACCAAGGTCCGCGACTCGCGTGGCGGCTACGGTGCCTGGCCCGCCTGCGCCAAGAAGCTGGGCCTGCCGCGATAATCCCGCGGTGAAGGAAACTGTGACCTCGGCCGGTCCTGGAAGCTCCCCGAGCGGGCTTCTGGGACCGGCCGACGTTCGTCGGCTGGCCGAGCGGCTGGGCGTGAAGCCGACGAAGAAGCTTGGCCAGAACTTCGTGCACGACCCCAACACGGTGCGCCGCATCGTGTCCGCGGCCGGGTTGCGACCCTCCGATGTGGCGCTGGAGGTGGGGCCCGGTCTCGGTTCGCTGACGCTGGGCCTGCTGTCCGCCTGCGAGCGGGTGATCGCGGTGGAGATCGACCCGGTGCTGGCCACGCAGCTGCCGTTGACGGTGGCCGAGCGGGCGCCCGGCCTCGCCGACCGCTTGACGGTGTTGACTCAGGACGCCCTGAAGCTCGGCGGCGACCTCGACCCTGCGCCCACCGCGCTGGTCGCGAACCTGCCCTACAACGTGGCGGTGCCGGTCGTGCTGCACCTGCTGGCCACGCTGCCGACGCTGCGCACCGGTCTGGTGATGGTGCAGGCGGAGGTCGCCGACCGGCTCGCGGCCGCACCCGGCAGCAAGGTCTACGGCGTGCCGAGCGTAAAAATGGCCTGGTACGCCTCGGTGTCACGGGCAGGCGCGGTGCCGCGTGCGGTGTTCTGGCCGGTGCCCAACGTGGACTCGGGCCTGGTGTCGTTCACCCGCCGCGACTCTCCGTCCGATGTGGACCGTGTGGCGGTGTTCCGCGTCGTGGACGCCGCTTTCTCCCAGCGTCGCAAGACGTTGCGCGCCGCCCTCGCGGGCTGGGCGGGCTCCGCCCCCGAAGCCGAGCGCATCCTCCGCGCCGCCGACGTCGACCCCGGCGCCCGCGGTGAGCAGTTGACTGTCGGGGAGTTCACCCGCATCGCGGCGGCCTCCCAGTCGCCGTGATCAGGTCGGCGCGGCGCCAGGCGTACACGACTTCACCCGCATCGGGGCAGCTGTCCGCTCCATGTGATCAGGTCTCCGCGGCGCGCTCACCGTGCACGACTTCACTTGAATCGCCGCACGCTGACCACTGCGCCGTAGCACATTTCCCTCGCGCTGCTTTCCACGACCCCTCTCGCGCGGCGTGTTATCCACAGGCGCCCCGGTTATCCACAACGCGGCTTTTCGATCTTGCCCTGACGGGTGAGGCCGATAGGCTGGACCCGGGGTCGCCCCCCTGGGAGGGCGGGGGTATGTCCAGGTCAGGTGAGCGACACCCTGCGGAGTTCGAGGTTTCGGGCCGTGGTCAGGCGTTCGGCCTCGTCGGTGAGCAGGCGTTGGGTGGTTTTGGGTAGCGGGACGAAGGCGGTGACTGTGATGTCCAGCTTTCGGCCCGCTTTCTTGGCGCGCCAGCTTCCGGTGATCTCGCCGTCCACGAGCAGCGCGCCGGGGTTGCCGAGGATGCGCCACAGCTCCTTCTGCTGGGCCTTGTCGGGGACGAGCAGGTCGCGGTCGCGGGCGGAGAGGTACTGGTCGTAGGGCGGCAGCAGGCGCACGAAGTCCGGGGGCGGGGCGTCGAGGAGGGCTTGGACGTATCGCGGCGGGAGCAGGGTATTGCGGCCCGCCACGCTGATCTCGGTGAGCTCCGGCCACACGCCGTCGAGCTCTCGTTGCTGCGTGCCGAAGAACGCCGCCGCGTCCGGTTTGCGAGCCGGGCCCAGCAGGCGGAAGAAGACGTCCAGCAGGTCGGTGGTGCCCGTCGCCTTGGTGGGGATGCCGCGCCAGCGGGGGATCGGGGCCAGCGTCGCGGGGCTGGTGTCGACCTCCAGCCGGGTGCCCGCGGGCAGCGCGGCCAGCCGCATCAGCTGTTCGTGGATGTGCGTGGTGCCGCAACCGCGGCAGAACTTGGTCAGGGCGGGGGAGATTCTTGGGGTGACCGCCTCGCTCACCGCGCCCTTGGTCATCGGGCCGTCCACGACCTCCGCGATGGCGGCCGCCGCCTCGGTCAACGCGGCCAAGCCATGCGAGGGGTCGAAGAGCATCCGGGTCGCCGCGTCGGAGTCGCTGAGCGGCCACAGGGCCTTCGCCAGCCGGGGCAGGTCGGCGGGCCGGTGCAGGTGCGGGGCGCCGCGCAGTGACCAGGCCATGGCGAAGCCGCTCAGCAGGTCGGGGGTGACCGCGGGCAGGCGCGCGGCGAGCGCCTGCACCGCGGTCTCCCGCGTCTCCTGCACACCGAGGTCCAGCGCGGCCAGCGCGAACGGGTCCGCGGTGTCGCGGTGCAGCCCGCCCGCGAAGATCCGGTAGGCCAGCACCTGCCCGCGGCTGACGTCCATCGCTAGTCCTCGAAGTCGTAGTCCAGGTGCACGCCTGCGACGTGCCTGCCCTCACCGGCAACATAGCCGCCGCTGCCGGTCAGACCGCGCAACTCGCCTGTGCCGGTGTGCGGGACGACGGTCAGCCGGGTGTCGGCCTTCCCGCCGGAGAACACGCCGGTCTGCTGGAACACGACGGTGCCGCGGCGACCGCCGATCGAGCCGGTGAAGTGCTCCAGGCCGACGTAGGTGGCGTCCTCGTCCAGCCGGTAGACCATCAGCGACCGCCAGCTGGATTCGCCCTGGATATCGCCCGCGTAGGCCACTGTGACCTCGGCGTTGACCAGCTTTCGGCCCTCGGACTCGTGGTAGGGCGATTCGTCCCAGGCGGTGATGTCGAAGCTCGCGTCTGCTCTCATGTCGCCGATCCTGCACCGAGAAGCTGACAACTCCTGTCAGGTATGGGTGCAGACTTGAGGCATGCGGGCGAGCAGGTTGTTGTCGGTGTTGCTGTTGTTGCAGACCCGCGGGCGGCTCACGGCGCGACAGCTCGCCGATGAGCTCGAGGTGTCGGTGCGCACCGTCTACCGCGACTTGGAGGCGCTCGGCGCCGCCGGTGTTCCGGTGTACGCCGACCGTGGACCCGCGGGCGGCTACCAGTTGCTGGACGGGTACCGCACCAGGCTCACCGGGCTGAGCGCGGACGAGGCCCGCAGCTTGCAGTTCGCTGGGATGCCCGGGGCCGCCGCCCAGCTGGGGCTCGGTTCGGTGCTGGCGGTCGCGCAGCTCAAGCTGCTCGCGGCGCTGCCCGCCGAACTGCGCGATGCCACCGTCAGCCAGCGGTTCCACCTGGACGCGCAGGCCTGGGGTCGGGACGCGGAGCGGACGCCGTGCCTGGAACAGGTCGCCGACGCGGTCTGGCACCAGCGGCGGATCATCGTGCGCTATCAGCGGTGGGACCGGTCACCGCCGGTCGAGCGGGAGTTGGAGCCGCTGGGCGTGGTGCTCAAGGCAGGCCGCTGGTACCTGGTCGCGCGGGGCGGGGAGCACATCCGCACCTACCGCGTCGCGCGGATCTTCGACCTCCACCACGGCGAGCGGTTCGATCGGCCCACCGGGTTCGACCTCGCGGGGTTCTGGTCGGAGTGGTCGCGGCGGTTTGAAGCCGCACTGTTCACAGACCAGGCCGTCGTGTTGCTGACCGAACGCGGCATGGGCTTTCTGTTCCTGCTCGGCCCCGCCGTGGTCCGGGCCGCGGCGGAGACGGCGGTGCCGGACCGGGACGGCTGGACGCGGGTGACGATCCCGATCGAGTCGGTGGAGCACGCCGAGAAGGAGCTGCTGCGGCTCGGACCGGACGCCGAAGTGTTGGCGCCCGCGCGGCTGCGGGAACGGATGATCGCCGCGGTAACCGGGCTCGGTGATCTTTACCGGCAGAACTTTCGGGCGATTTGAGAGTCAATTTGCTGTGATTTGCCGAACGATCGGCGGCGTAAAGGGCATATCAAGTTGCCTTTGTTCGGCTCACTGACGTGTACTGGTCTTCAGTCCATCCCGAGCGGCCGAGAGACCTGGCTCTGTGACGCCGCAGCAACCACCCACCGGGCAGGTGCTAACGCCAGGAACGATGGAGGAGTCGTGTTCTCCCCGCGGATGTCGCAGGTCGCGATGGCGGCCAGGCACACCGCGTCGACCGGTGCCTGTCGACGCTGACGATCCCCGCCCGAACGCGCTCTTGACACCCGCCGCTTCCCTGGGGAACCGGCTTGCCCATGTGGAGCATTCGTGATCACCGTAGAAAAACTGCGAAAGTCCTATCCCGGCCCGGCCGGGCGGGTGACGGCACTCGACGATGTCACGTTGAGCGTCCCCGCCGGTCGGGTGTGCGCCGTCGTCGGACCCAGCGGCGCGGGCAAATCCACCCTCGCCCGCTGCATCGCGCTGCTGGAGCGGGCCGATTCCGGCTCGATCACCGTGGACGGCCTCGACCTCGCCGCCCTGCAGGGCAAGGCCCTGCGCGCCGCGCGCAGGCGCATCGGCGTCGTTCCACAGGGCGACTCGCTGCTGCGTCAGCGGACCGCGGCGGGCAATGTCGCGCTGCCGTTGGAGGCCTCCGGCCTGCCGCGCGGACAACGTCGCGACCGCGTCGCCGAACTGCTGGACCTCGTCGGCATCGGCGACAAGGCGGGCAGTCACCCCGACCGGCTGTCCGGCGGGCAACGTCAGCGCGTCGCGGTCGCCAGGGCGCTGGCCGCCAACCCCTCCGTGCTGCTGGCAGATGAGCCGACCTCGGCGCTGGACCCGGACACCACGGCCTCCGTGCTGGAGCTGTTCGACCAGGTGCGCACCGAACTGGGCGTGACGGTCCTGATCGTCACCCACGACATGGACGTGGTCCGCCGCATCGCCGACGACATCGCGGTGCTGGACGACGGTCGCATCGTCGAACAGGGGCCACTGCTGGACGTGGTGTCCACACCCGGCAGCCGCGTCGGCGACGCCCTGCTGCCCGAGACCACCGCGGGTGGGCAGACGCCGCGACACCAGCGGCTGGCCGAGGTGGTGCTGGTCGGCTTCGCGGCGGTGGGCAGTGTGCTCCCCACCGCGGCGAGCAGGCACGACGCGCAATTGTCGCTGTTGGGCGGCGGGCTGACCCGGATCGCGGACACCCCGGTCGCCCGGTTCCGCATCGGGGTGGACGGTGAACGCGCCGACGAGGTGTTGACCTGGCTGGCCGCGCAGGGCGCGACCGTTTCCGAGATTCCCGCGGGGAGGGTGGCATGACGGCCGACCATCGTGCCGAGGCCGGCGAGGGTGTCCAAAGCGCCGACACACGCCGCGAAGGCGGCAGCGGCCTCCGAGACCTCCACCCTCACGGCGGTGCCCATCGGAACTGTTGGCCTGCGGTGATCGCATGAGAAGCCATTTCGACTGGACCGAACTGCTGGCGCCCACCGGCGAGACCGTCTACATGGTGTTCCTCGCGACGGCCATGGCCGTCCTGTTCGGACTGCCGCTCGGCGTGCTGCTGCACAGCACCAGCCCGGCGGGCCTGTGGCCGCGGCGCATCGCGCACCGAGTGCTCGGCACGGTTGTCGACATCGGACGGTCGCTGCCGTTCCTGGTGCTGATGCTCGCGCTGACCGAGGTCACCCGGCTGATCGCGGGCACCAGCATCGGCACCACGGCCTCGGTGGTGCCGCTGACCGTGAGCGCCATCCCGTTCTTCGCACGCCTGGTGCAGAACGCGTTGCGCGAGGTCGACGCGCCGGTCGTGGAAGCGGCGATCACCACGGGCGCGGGTTGGCTGCGGATCGTGCGCAGCGTGCTGCTCGCCGAGGCCGCCCCGGCGCTGATCGCCGCCGCGGGTGTCACCTCGGTCGCGCTGGTCGGCTACACCGCCATCGCCGGGGCCATCGGCGGCGGCGGGCTGGGCCAGTACGCCGTGTTCGAGGGCTACAACCGCTACAACGAGCCCGCGCTGTATGCCTCCGTCGCGGTGCTGGCCGTATTCACGCTCATCGTGCAGCTGGTCTTCGACCTGGCCGCACGCCTGGTCGACCGTCGCAGACACGTGTCGGCCTGATCCACGAGGGGATGAAACCGATGAAACTCACCATCACACTGCTCGCCGCGCTGCTGGCGGTGGCGGGCTGCGGGGGCGGCGCCGCGTCCGATCCGGACGCGCCGCTGCGGGTCGGGGCGAACCCGACACCGCACGCCGAGATCCTGGACTACGTCGCCAAGGAACTCGCCCCGGCCAAGGGCCTCAAGCTGGAGGTCCGCAAGATCGACGACTACGTGGTGCCCAACACCGCGCTGGTGCAGAAGGACCTGGATGCCAACTTCTTCCAGCACCTGCCGTACCTGGAGGAGTTCCAGGCCAAGCAGGGCGTCCAGCTGACGGCGGTGGCCCCGGTGCACATCGAGCCGCTCGGGGTGTACTCGCAGAAGGTCAAGTCGCTTGCCGAGTTGCAGCCCGGCGCCAAGATCGCGGTGCCCAACGACCCCGCCAACGAGGGGCGGGCGCTGACCCTGCTGGCCAAGCAGGGCCTGATCACCGTGCAGCCGGGCATCGAGCGCGACGGGTCGCTGAAGAACATCACGGCCAACCCCAAGAACTTCCAGTTCATCGAGTTGACCGCCGCCCAGCTTCCGCGCAGCCTCGCCGACACCGACGCGTCGGTGATCAACGGCAACTACGCACTGGAACTGGACCTGAACCCGGCCAAGGACGCGCTGGCCGCGGAGGACGCCGCGGGCAACCCGTTCGCGAACTACCTGGTCACCCGGCCCGAGCTCAAAGACGACAAGCGGATCAGGCTGCTGGCCGAGCTGCTGGCATCTCCGCAGGTCAAGGACTTCATCAGGAACAATTTCCAGGGCGCCGTGCTGCCCGCGTGAGTGATCCGGACGATTGCCTGCGGACATCGTTGTGTTGTCGACGGCGGGCACCCGTACGCTTCAAGGGTGCTCGCTGTCGTGCCTCCTCCGGTCACCGTTCGCGTCCCGGCCAAGGTGAACCTGCACCTTGCCATCGGGGACTTGCGCAAGGACGGGTATCACGAGCTGCGTACGGTCTTCCAGGCGCTGTCCCTGACCGACGAGGTCACGGTGGCGGTCGCCGACGAACCGGGGGTTGAGGTCTACGGCGACAGCGTCGGCTCGGTGCCGACCGGCGCGTCCAACCTGGCCTGGCGGGCGGTGCAGGCTCTCGCCGTCCACACCGGACGCGACCCGCAGGAGCCCAAGGTCCGCGTGGTCATCCGCAAGAACATCCCGGTCGCGGGCGGCATGGCCGGTGGCAGCGCCGACGCCGCCGCCACCCTGGTCGGCCTGGCCGCACTCTGGCGTTTGGACATCGGGCGGGACGAGCTGTCCACTATCGCCGCCAAACTCGGCAGCGACGTGCCGTTCTCCCTGCACGGCGGCACCGCCCTCGGCTCGGGCCGCGGCGAGCAGTTGGTGCCGGTCCTGACCAGGCACACCTTCCACTGGGTCATCGCGCTGGACCGGCGTGGACTGTCCACACCGGATGTCTTCACCGAACTGGACCGGCTCCGCGCCGAGGGCCGCCCGCCCCGCGTCGGCGCCATCGAACCGGTGCTGGAGGCACTGGCCTCCGGCAACCCCCGCCAACTCGCCCTGCTGCTCGGCAACGACATGCAGGCCGCCGCCGTATCTTTGCGTCCTTCACTGCGCCGCACCCTCCGCGCCGGGGTGGACGCGGGCGCACTCGCGGGCATCATCTCGGGCTCAGGCCCGACCTGCGCGTTCCTCTGCACCGACGGCGACTCCGCCGTGAAGGTCGCCGCCGAGTTGTCCGGCGCCGGAGTCTGCCGCACCGTGCGAGTCGCACACGGCCCGGTCCCCGGCGCCCGGATCATCGCCAACGAGGAAGCCCCCCGGCCGATCCCGCCGGAGGTCCACGCCTAACTCTTGGACCGCGCCCACTTCGGCAGTAGGTCGTACAGCGATAGTTCCACCGGGAACGGCTCTTGCACGGTGATGGTGCCGCCCGTGCCCGCTTCGTGGTACGTCTCGCCCGCTCCCAAGTGATGGATGTGCACGCGGAGAGGTTCGAGTTCGATGCGCCAGAAATGCGGAATGCCGTAGTTCGCATACAGCGCGGGTTTTGTGACGCGGTCATCCGTGCGGCTGCCCGGTGATTCGATCTCTACTGCCAAGATCACTTCCGGAGCCGCGAACCAGTGCCGATGAGGTTCGGGGCTGTTGACGACCAGCACGTCGGGAATGCGCGTGGTCTGCCGGGCCAGTCGGACCTCCACGGCCTGCGTGACCGCCAAGGGTTCAGGCGCGAGTCTCCCAAGCTCGCCCATGAGGAGCCCAGCGAGGACCTGGTGGGTGCTGGATGGTGAGGGGGACACGGTGAGCGCTCCGTCGGTCAACTCGTACCGGATGTGTGATTCCGGTAGCTCGTCGAGGTCGTCGACGGTCCATCCACCTTTGGGAACGACCAATAGTGGCTCGCTCATGCAGCCCTCCTTGACCGGTGCGGTCAAGTCTACGGGCGGCGTAGCCAATATCGACATAGCCAACTCCAGGTGAGCCGTCAGGTCTGATCGGGACGACGCCATACTACCGCGAGTCGTAATAAAATGCGACTTCAGGTAGTAAACGCCCTGCACCGCAGGCGTGTCGTGGGGCAGAACTACGATCGGGGCATCATGGCGAACTTGGTCAATCTGGAGCTGGTGAGTAAGAGCTACGGCGTGCGAGCGCTGTTGGATCAGGTCTCGCTAGGGGTGAACGAGGGCGACCGCATCGGGGTCGTGGGACTCAACGGGGGCGGCAAGACCACCCTGCTGGAGGTGCTGGCGGGCATCGAGCCGCCGGACGACGGCCGCGTCAGCCACAACCGCGACCTGCGGATGGCCGTGGTCACCCAGCGCACCGAGCTGGACCCCGCCAGCACGATCCGCAACGCGGTGATCGACCCGCTCGGCCACGCCGCCGACCACGAGTGGGCGGCCGACGCCCGCGTGCGGTCGGTGCTGGACGGCCTCGGCCTCACCGCGCAGGGCCTCGACACCGTGGTGGGGCCGCTGTCCGGTGGCGAGCGGCGCCGCGTCGCGCTGGCCGCCGCCCTGGTGCGCGACCTGGACGTGGTGGTGCTGGACGAGCCCACCAACCACCTCGACGTGGAGGGCGTGCAGTGGCTGGCCGACCACCTGATCAACCGCCGCATCGCGTTGGTGGTCGTCACCCACGACCGGTGGTTCCTGGACACCGTCTGCACCCGCACCTGGGAGGTCGTCGGCGGCGGCGTCGAGCAGTACGAGGGCGGCTACGCGGACTGGATCTTCGCCCGCGCCGAGCGGGGCAGGCTGGCCGACACCGCCGAGGAAAAGCGCCGCAACCTGGCCCGCAAGGAACTGGCCTGGCTGCGCCGCGGCGCGCCCGCCCGCACCTCCAAGCCCAAGTTCCGGGTGGAGGCCGCCGAGGCGCTGATCGCCGACGTACCGCCGCCGCGGGACAAGGTCGAGCTGGTCAGCTTCGCCAAACGCAGGCTGGGCCGCACCGTGGTCGAGTTGGAGGATGTGAGCCTCTCCCTCGGCGACCGCAAGCTGCTGGACGGCATCACCTGGCGCCTGGCGCCCGGCGAGCGCACCGGCATCGTCGGCGTCAACGGCTCCGGCAAGACCACCCTGCTGCGCATGCTCGCCGGCGACTACCAGCCTGATCAGGGCAAACGCGTCCAAGGTCAGACGGTTCGGCTGGGGCACCTGAGCCAGGAGCTCAAGGACCTGCCGACCCATATGCGGGTGTTGGAGGCGGTCGAGGACGTGGCCCGCCGGGTGACGCTCGGCAAGCAGGAACTGTCGGCGTCGATGCTGCTGGAGCGCCTCGGGTTCCCGACCGCCCGGCAATGGACGCCGGTCGCGGACCTCTCCGGCGGCGAGCGCCGCAGGGTTCAGCTCACCCGGCTGCTGATGGACGAGCCCAACGTGCTGCTGCTGGACGAGCCGACCAACGACCTGGACATCGACACCCTCCAGCAGTTGGAGGACCTGCTCGACTCCTGGGGCGGCAGCCTGGTCGTGGTCTCCCACGACCGGTACCTGGTGGAGCGGATCTGCGACAACGTGATCGCGTTGTTCGGCGACGGCAGCATCACGCAGGTGCCGGGCGGAATCGAGGAGTACCTGCGCCGCCGTGCGGCGGTCCAGGAGCAGCCACGGCCCGCGACCGTCCGCAGTGGACCGTCGAACGCCGCGGAGGAGCGCACCGCCCGCAAAGAACTGGCCAGGCTCGAACGCAAGATCAGCAGCCTCGGCGAGAAAGAGGGCAAGCTGCACGCGGCGTTGGCCGACGCAGCGACTGATCCGGACCGGCTCATGTCCTTGAACGGCGAGCTCAAGGCGCTGCTCAACGAGAAGGACGAGTTGGAGGAGCAGTGGCTGCTGGCCGCTGAAAAACTCGAAGCCTAGGCCCCGGCCTAGGGCGAAGCCCTGTCGAACAAGGCAGGCGGGTCATCTTTGTGCGTGGTTTCGGTCGCAAGAATGATCCTTTGCGGCTTAGGTTGTCGGTGTGAGCCAGTTCGTCGAGACAATGCTGTCTTCGGCCGCCGCCAACAGCGGACCGAACGCCCGGGGCATCACCACCGGTGAGCCCGACGCGCCGCGGCGCAGGACCTGGGGCGAGGTGCACCGGCAGGCCCTGACGATGGCGGGTGCGCTCGTCGCGGGCGGTCTTGAGCCGGGAGCGAGCGTCGCGGTGCTCGCGGGCGACCCCGAGCCGATCGCGCCCGCGGTGCAGGCGGTGCTGCTGATCGGCGGCAGCGTCACGATGCTGCACCAGCCGACACCGCGCACCAACCTGGAGCACTGGGCCGCGGACACGCTGCGCGAGTTGAAGATCATCGAGGCGGACCTTGTCCTGCTGGGCGACCCGTTCGAGCCGTTGGCCGGGCTGCTCGACCAGCACGGCGTCGGCTACCGGCTGCTCACCGCGCTGGACGACGGCGAGCCGCTCACCGAGATCGTCGAGGTCGGCGAGGACGCCACCGCGTTGCAGCAGTTGACCAGCGGCTCCACCGCCGAGCCCAAGGCGGTGCGGATCACCCACGGCAACCTGTTCGCCAACGCCAGCGCCATGGTCACCGTCGCCCAATTGGACACCGAGGCGGATGTGCTGGTGTCGTGGCTGCCGCTGTTCCACGACATGGGCATGGTCGGTTTCCTGACCATCCCGATGTGGGGCGGGTACGAGCTGGTGAAGGTCACCCCGGTGGACTTCCTGCGCCGCCCGCTGCTGTGGCCGGAGCTGATCAGCAGGCATGGCGGCACCGTGACCTCGGCGCCCAACTTCGCCTACGCCGTGGTCGGCAAGCGCCTTGCCAAGGCCGATGACGGCGAGTTCGACCTGTCCAGCCTGCGGTTCGCGCTCAACGGCGCCGAACCGATCGACCCGTCCGCGGTGAACACGTTCCTGGACGCGGGCGCCCGCTTCGGCCTGCGCCGCGAGGTCATGGTGTGCGCCTACGGCATGGCTGAGACGACGCTCGGCACGTCCTTCGCGTCGCTGAACACCGGCATGCGGGTGGACGCGGTGGACGCCGAGGAGCTGGAGCTCAACCGCAAGGCGGTGCCCTCGGATGGCGGGAAGACCCGCGAGTTCCCGCTGCTCGGCCCGCCGCTGCCCGGCCTGGAGATCGACGTCGTCGACGACGACGGCCGCGTGCTGGGCAACCGGCAGGTCGGCGAGTTGCGGGTACGCGGCACCTCGGTGACGCCCGGCTACCTCACCGCCGACGGCCCGGTGCCGACCCAGGACGAGGAGGGCTGGCTGCGCACCGGCGACGAGGGCTACCTCGCCGAGGGTCAGGTCGTGGTGTGCGGCCGCCGCAAGGACGTGATCATCATGGGCGGCCGGAATCTGTACCCGACGGACATCGAACGCGCGGCCTGCGAGGTCCCCGACGTCCGCGCGGGCAACGCGGTGGCCGTGCGCCTGTCCGAGGAGGGCCGCCGCGAACGGTTCGCGGTGGCCGTCGAATCGGTGGCGGCGGGTGATGAGGAGCGGGAACCGAAGGTGCGCAAGGAGGTCGCCGCCCGTGTCATGGACGCCGTCGGCGCCCGCCCATCGGCGGTGGTCGTGCTCCCGCCCGGCAGCCTGCCAAAAACCCCGTCCGGCAAGCTCAAGCGCGCCGCCGCGGGCGCCCAAATCTCGGAGCTGCTGAAGAAGTAGCCCAACACCATCCACGAAGGCGAACCGTCAAGGCGCGGTCTCGCCAGCCACCGGCGTGGACTCCGAAAGTCGGCGATTCTGCCTGTCATCGGACACCCCCCGCCCGCCCTGGGGGCTTCGCCCTTGGCGAGCCTATCGCCGCAAAACCCGCCGGCGCGAACGGGAAAAACGGATCTGTGGACAACCGCCCCGCCTGTGGATAACACGCCCGAAAACGCGGATTGGCGAGGACACGGGGAAGGAAGCCGTGGCAGCCTGGGAAGTTCGGCAGCGGTGTCAGACGGCGGCGTGGAACTTGTTCTGGGTGGGCTCGAGGCCGTCCGAGACAAGGGATTCGACAGCGTCGGCGCAGCGGTCCAGGAGGAAGGGGAGTTCCTTGCGTTCGGCGGGGGCGAAATCGCGGAGGACGTAGTCGGCGGGGTCCATCCGGCCCGGCGGGCGTCCGACGCCGAAGCGGGCGCGCAGGTAGTCCTTGGTGCCCAGCGATTTGGTCATCGAACGCAGGCCGTTGTGGCCGTTCTCGCCGCCGCCCAGCTTGAAGCGGAGCGTCCCGAACGGCAGGTCCAATTCGTCGTGCACCACGATGATCGACTCGGCGGGAAGCTTGAAGAACTTGGCGATGCCCGCGACGGGGCCGCCCGAGAGGTTCATGAAGCAGCGCGGCTTCGCCAGCACCACCCGCAGGCCCGCCAGCCTGCCCTCCAGCACATCGGCCCCGGCCTTGTGCGACTTGAACCGGCCGCCGACGCGCCCCGCGAGTTCGTCCAGCACCATGAAACCGACGTTGTGCCGGTTGCCCGCATACCCTGGGCCGGGGTTGCCCAGCCCGACGACCAGCGTCAACTCGTCCATCACTCGACCTCACATGCCAGCGCGCCGCCCCGCCCCGGAAAGAGGCGAGACGGCGCAAGCCCGACGTCTGGGCGCAGCCTAGAGGCTCAGTCTTCCTTGGGCTCTTCCTCGGTCTGCGGGGCGTCCTCGACCACACCGGCACCCTCGGTGTCGACGGCGCGCTCCATGTCCTCGGCGGTCGGCGCGGCGTTGACGGCCAGCACCAGGGCCTCGGGGTCGGTCTGCAACGCGGAGCCACGCGGCAGGGTGAGGTCGCTCGCGTGGAACTGGGTGCCCGCCTGGGCGCCCTCGATCGACAGCTCGACCTGGTCGGGGATGTGCAGCGCCTCGGCCTCCAGGGAGATCGTGGTCAGTTCCTGGGTGACCAGGGTGGCGGAGGCGGGCTCACCGGACACCACGATCGGAACCTCGACGGTGACCTTCTCGCCGCGCTTGACGACCAGCAGGTCAACGTGCTCGATGTAGTTCTTGATCGGGTGGGTGGTGACGGTCTTGGTCAGCGCCAGCTCTTTGCTGCTGTCGCCGAGGTCGAGCGAGAGGACGGCGTTGCTGCCGTGCTCGCGGACGACGCGGGCGAACTCGAGCGCGGGCAGCGCCAAGTGCTTGGGCTCGCTGCCGTGGCCGTACAGCACGGCGGGAATCTTTCCGGCGCGGCGAGTACGGCGGGCAGCGCCCTTGCCGAACTCGGTGCGGGCCTCGGCAATCAAACGTACCTCGGACACGGTGGTGTTCTCCTATAAGACGTCGGGCAAAACTTGCGGGGTCAGCGGCCTCCGGCGGCAGGGCGCGCGAGCGGTATACGACACAGCGCGGCCACTAGAACCGCCGCGTCGAATCACGCTGGGCGCGGGGCCCAACCTCGCCGAGGCAACCCCAACAGTGTAGGCAACCGGCGGCGATACACCGAATCGGGGTCTATCGGAGAGCTTGACACCGCGAGATCATGTCCGGTCATGCCCAAGGCGATCTGCGGTCTGGATCACACGGTCTTCACCTGGTTAAGTGATGCAGGTGTCCGAAACGGTGGATTCACACCCAACCGGGTTAGCCGCCCGGTTACGTCAGATCGGCCCCGGGATCATGGCCGCCGCCACCGGCGTCGGCGCAGGCGACCTGGTCGCGACCCTGGTGGCGGGGGCCAAGCTCGGCTACGTGCTGCTCTGGGCGGTGGTCATTGGCACCGTGCTGAAGCTCGCGCTGGCCGAGGCCGTCGGCCGCTGGCACCTCACTTCGGGTGAAACGCTGCTGTCCGGCTGGGCGAAGCTGGGCCGCTGGGCGAGCGGCTACTTCGGCGTCTACGCGGTGATCTGGGGCTTCGTCTTCGGTGCCACCGCGATGTCGGCCACCGGGCTGCCGCTCAACGCGCTGTTCCCGTGGATGGACGTCAAGTACTGGGGCATCGCCTGCGGTCTGATCGGTCTGGCGCTGGTGTGGTTCGGCCGGTACGGCTTCATCGAGAAGATCATGACCGTGCTGACCGGCGTGATGTTCGTGACCGTCGTCGGCACCGCGGTGCTCGTCGGGCCCGATCTGACCGCGCTCGCGAGCGGCCTGGTGCCCCGGCTGCCGGACGGTTCGCTGATCTACGTGCTGGGGCTCGTCGGCGGCGTCGGCGGCACGATCACGATGGCCTCCTACGGCTACTGGACGATGGCCAAGGGCTGGAAGACACCCGCCTGGCTGCCGATGATGCGCACCGACAACGCGGTCGGCTACCTCATGACCGGCATCTTCGTGGTGGCGATGCTGATCGTCGGCGCCGAGATGATGCTCGGCCAGCCCGTGCTCAGCGGCGACAAGGGCCTGCTCACGTTGGGCGACCGGCTCGCCCTCGACTACGGCGAGTGGGCTCGCATCCCGTTCCTGGTCGGCTTCTTCGCGGTGTCGTTCACCTCGCTGCTCGGCGTCTGGAACGGCGTGAGCCTGCTGTTCGCCGACTGGCTGCGCACCTGGCGGTCGACCGGCGGCGTCGAGTACGAGCAGGTGGAGCAAAGCAACGCCTACCGGGGCTACGTGCTGTGGCTGACGTTCCCGCCGATGGCCCTGCTGTTCGCCGACCGGCCGTTCCAGCTCACGGTGGCCTACGGCGTGCTGGGCTCGCTGTTCATGCCGTTCCTGGCGGGCACGCTGCTGGCGCTGCTGAACTCGAAGTCCCTGCCCAAGCAGTACCGGTCCCGCTGGCTGTCCAACACCGTCCTCGGGGCCTGCCTGGCCCTGTTCGTGGCGCTGGGGGTCAACGAGTTGATCCGCCTGCTCTGGGACTAGCGCAGCTCCACCTCGGCGCCTGCCTCGCGGAGCAGCGTCAACAGGGTGTCCATCGTGGACTCCTGGTGGTTCGGAGTGCGGGGGGCGCTCAGGTGTCGCCTGGCGACGGCGGAGTGCTCCCACCGGATCACCGGCTTGGGTGCGGCGCCGTAGCCGCCGCACAGGCAGTCGTAGAGCGCGTCCAGGTTCCAGCCGAAATAACCCCCCGGCCCGTTGACGGCCTCGCCGATCGCCAGGTAGAAGCTGGTCAGATCGACGATGTCGCCGCCGTCCAGCACGATCTCGGCCTTCGTCCGGTGCACGGAGCGGTTCACGAAGGAGCTCAGCGCCACCACCTGCAGCCACCCGTCCCGCCGCCCCGGCGGGAGTTCGGCCCAGAGGTGCTCGCGCTGTGGCCCGCCGCGCCGCCACAGCTCCCACACCGGCTCGGCGTCCCGATCGGGCAGCACCGCGGTGGCGCAGGTGATCGTGTGCTTGCGGTCATCCAGCCTGGTCAGCTCGGCGTCCCAGGCGGTGTAACCGCCCAGCCCCCGGCCGTCGGGGGCCAGGATCTCCATGGTGATGTAGCCGAGCGCGGCCGTGCCGCCGTCGCCGCTCAGCGGCGGCAACGGCGGCACGGGCGTGAAGCCGGACACCGTGAACGTCCACTCGTCGGGATCGCTGCTCGTCCCGCCGATGAAGAAGCCCTCCACGTCCTCGACGGTCGCGATCGGCAGGTTTTCGACGGCGTCGCGGATCGCGAATCGTGGCGTGGCGCTCACGGTGGTCCTTTCTACTGCTCGAACAGGAAGATCGACTTGTAGTGGTTGTCGGTCCAGCCCCATTCGCCGTACTTGTTCTTGAGCAGTCTGAAGTTGTCGGGCATGCCCGGCACCTCATACTCCTCTGAACCCGCCCATTTCCGCTGCACGGCGGGCGGATGCTCCGCGGCACCGTAGACCTTGGGCGTGCCGTCCGGGTGCGTTCTGCGAGTGGCGTTGCCCTCCAGAGCCTTCTTCATCTCCTGCTTGATGACCCTGGGCACGTCCCGCGGCGCCTTGCGCGGGCAGTTGTGCACCAACACCGGGTCCTGGTCGATTACGACGTAGTAGGTGTGCAGGTCCGCGACCGTGAGGTTGTAGACCTGCATGACCTCGGCGTGTGCCCGGGTGCCGGTGACCGCGACGCGGGTGCCGCTCACGGTCTGGAGGTGCTCGCCGGGCCGGATGTCCTGCGCGTCGACCCACTGCTTGCGGTCGGCCACCCAGAACGGGTGGTTGCCGGTGGCCTCGATGACGTCGCCGCGCTCGCCGGTGAAACCGTCACCGCCGACCGAGACCGACACCATGTGCTTGGCACCCTCACCCATGATCACCGCGGTGACGCGGCGGGCGCCGGACTCCCCGGTCTCCGGATCGGTGGCCAGCACTTGGTCGCCGACGACCACGTCCTTGATGGGTTTGCGCGACCCGTCGGCCATGAACACCTTCACCCCTGGCGCGAAGCTGTTGCCCGGGATGACCTTGCAGGAGTCCTTGGCCTCGTCGATCATCTTGCGCATGCTGGACA
Organism: Actinorectispora metalli; assembly: GCF_056323685.1. Lineage (NCBI taxonomy): Bacteria > Bacillati > Actinomycetota > Actinomycetes > Pseudonocardiales > Pseudonocardiaceae > Actinorectispora > Actinorectispora metalli. The sequence continues at coordinate 1,506,408 of NZ_JBREYE010000001.1, read as the reverse complement.
GCTCGTTCTTGGCCTGCGCGAGGCGGTCGAGGAACTTGCCGACCTTGCCGATGATGCGGGCGATCGCGGGCACCAGCTGAGCCGCCTTGCCGATCAGCGCGAACGGGTTGACCAGCAGCAGCGCGTTGATCGCCGTCCAGATGCAGCCCTCGATGTCGCCCTGGGTGAAGCACTTCTCCGCATCGGTGTAGCCGATGAGGTCGAGGATGATCGTCGCGCCGTTTTCCTTGAGGAAGTCCAGCAGCGACTTGCTCGCATCGCGCTGCGCGGCGACGTACTTGTCGATGCACGCCTGGTCGCCACCGCAGGCGGCCCGCAGTTCGTCGAGTTCCTGGGGGCTGAGCGCACCGCCGTAGCGCTCCTGGTCCTCGGCGCGCTGCTTGGCCATCGCGATGTCGTGCGCCTCGTCCGCGGCCCGCTGGGCCAGGGCGGCGTCCTGGCCTGCCTGGGTCGCGGAGTCACGGGCGGCCTTCGCGGACGCGGCGGCATCTGCCGCCGACGCCCTGGCCTGTGCCGCGGAGGCCTCGGCGCGGGAGGCCGACGCCGAAGCGCGCTCGGCGTCCTTCGCCGCCGCGTTGGCCGCGGCCCGTGCCGTTTTGGCCGATTCGGCCGCGCGGTTGGCGGAGGCCTGCGCCGCGTCGGCGGAGGCCTTGGCCTGACGCGCGTACTCCTTGGCCTCGGCCGCGGAGTCCTGCGCCTTCTTCGCCCACACCGCGGCCTCGTCGGCCGCCTTGCGGGCGATGGCCGCGACGCGTGCGGCCTCGGCGGCGTTCTCCCTGGCGGTGGCCGCGATCCTGGCGCCCTCGGCGACCAGCCTGCGGACCTGCGCGACGTGTGAGGCGTCCAGGGCGTCGCGCTGGGCGGCCTTGTACTGGCCGACCCGCACGAACTCCCTGGCGTAGGACGCAGGCCCGGCTAGTGCGATTCGACCGGCGGCCTGCACCTCGGCGCCGCCGGTGTTGATGATCTCGCCGATCTTCATCCGATCGTCCTGCTGGGCCGCCACGTACTGGCCGGTCCGCAGGAACTCCGCGACGTCCTCGGGTGTGCCCTCCAGCGCCTTCTGGCCCGCGCGCTGGGTGGCGGGCCCGCCATTGGCCATGATCTGGCCGACCAGCTTGCGGTCGTCGGCGACCTTGCCGTCGTAGTACTGGGTGCGCAGGAAGTCGCGCACCTCGTCGCCGTCGCCGAGGTAGGCGTTCTGCGCGGCGAGTTTCTGCTTTTCGACGGTGGTGTTCTCGCCCAGGTAGTGCACGCGCGCCCGGTCGTCCTCCTCCGCGGCGAACTCACGGCGGAAGGACAGCCAGGAGCGCATTTCCTCGATGCCGCCCGCCAGCGCGAGTTCGGCGGCCGACCGGGTCCAGGTGCCGCCGACGCCGCGCAGCCGCATCGCGGCCTGGCGACCGGCGGCGAGCACGGTGGCCTGGTCGGCGCCCGGCGCGGTGGCCTGCTCCAGGAACTTCTTGGTCTCCGCGTCGACCCGGCTCGCCTCGGCGGACTCGTAGGCGGCCCTGTTGTCCTGGTCCGCCTTGGCCTTCTCGGCCGCGGCGATGCCCTCTTCCTCGTACTGCTTGAGGCGGTTGACGTCCGCCTCGCGAGCGGTCCGCTCGATCTTGTCGGCGAGGTTGGCGGCGTCGGTAGACGCGGTCGCGGCCTCTTGGGCGGCCTTGGCGTGGGCCTCGGACTCCCTGGCCGCGGTCTCGGCGTTGCCCGCGTGCTCGGCCGCCTCGTCGGCCGCCCTGGCGGCGTTCTCGGCGTGCTGGGCGGCGCTCATGGCAGCCCGGTAGGCGTCGCCCGCGGCCTGCGCGGAGAGCCGGGCCAGCGACTCGGCGGCGCCCGCCGCCCGGTTGGCCTGCCCCGCGAACCGATGGGCGTCGGCGGCGGCCTTGCGGGCGCGGGCAGCCTCGGCACCGGCGACACCCGCCTGGTTGGCGGCGTCCTCGGCGGCGCTGGCGGCCCGGTCGGCGTTGGCGCCGGCGTTCGCAGCCGCGCGTGCGGCGTTGCCCGCTTCGGTGGCCGCGTTGCCCGCGGCGTTCGCGGCCTCGGCGGCCTTGCGCGCACCCGCGGCCACATCACGCGCCCGCTGCGCGGCTTCCCGCGCGGCCCGCGCCTGGTTGGCGTCGGTGGCGGCGGCGGCCGCCGCACTGCGGGCGTTGGACGCGGCCTGCGAGGCGGCGGATGCGGCGGAGGCCGCGCGCATCGCCGCGTTCGAGGCGACCTTGGCGGCGTTGTTGGCGGCGTTCGCGGCGCCGATGGCCTCCTGTGCGGCGCGGGCCGCCCGGTTGGCGAAGTCGGCGGCGCGACCGGCGGCGTTGGCCGCCTTCGCGGCATCACCCTTGGCCGCCGCTGCCTCCTCGGCCGCCTTCAACGCGGCCTGCTTGGCCAACTCGGCCGCGGCGACGGCGCGGGCGGAGGCTTCCTTGGCGGCCTCGGTCTCGCGGGCGGCTTCCTCACCCGCGGTCCTGGCGAGGTTGACCAGTTCGGTGATGCTCGCCTGCTCGTTGTCCCGAGCGCGGGCCACGTGTTGGCCGGTCTTGAGGAATTCCTGGACGTCCTCGTCGCCGCCGTCGAGCGCGAGCTGGGCGGCCTTGTTCACCTCGGGTCCGCCCGCGGCCATGATCTCGCCGACCAGCTTGCGCCGGTCGCGGACCTGCGGTTCGTACTGCCCGGAAGCGAGGAACTTCAGCACGTCGTCGGCGGTGCCTGCCAACGCCTGCTGCGCCGCCGTGTTGGTGGCGGAGCCGCCGGTGGCCATGATCTCGCCGACCTTGAGCCGCATGTCCAGGCGCTGCGGCTCTTTCCAGCCGTCGGCGAGGAACTTCTTCACGTCGTCCGGCGTGCCGCCGAGTGCGGTCTGCGCCGCGGTGCGGACGTGGCGGCCTGCGAAGGCGAGGATCTGCCCGGTCTTGATCCGGTCGTCGTGGACCAGCGTCGCCTGCGAGCCCTTGGTGACGAACTCGCGGACCTGTTCATCGTTGCCCAGCAACGCGATCTCGGCGGCACGGGCCGTCGCCGGACCGCCGGTCTTCAGAAGTTCGACCGCCTTGGCGCGGTCGCTGAGTGGAGTCTCGGCGTTGGTGAGTGCGACAGCATCGGTCGTCGGGGAGACGACGGAGGCAACCAACGCGACAACGGTGATCACAACAAGAGCGATTCGCCCAGCCAACGCACGCGAAAATCGCGTGCGGACGCCGACGTCCATACCTTTTCCCCCAGTCTGGAACCACAAGCGTGGTAAGCGGATTCTAAACACAGCGAAACCGCATTTCCCTAGGCCGGTTGGATGTGCATGGCTGAACCGAACGCCGTCGTCCCGGCCGTTACGCGAAGTGGCATAACACACTATGCCGATGAGCCCTTTGACCTGCGATGCAGCGCGACGTATCCTCGGCCCGCAAGTGGGGGACTGGGGAAGAAAGCGCAGAGATCATTTGTGGTTCTGTGCTTTTTTATTTACTTGAGGGAGTATCTTCACAATGCGATTTGCCACCTATCTGGCCGTGGCCGCACTGAGCGGTACGGCTGTTTTGGCGACCACCTTGACCGCTTCGGGCGTGAGCGATTCGGCCGCCGACACCCCGCCGCCGATCGTGGAGGACTACGAGCACCCCAACCAGGCGGGCGCCGCCGCCATCGGCATGACCCTGAAGAAGGGCAACGGCAAGATTCAGTGGGTGGACTGCCAGCAGGGCGCGGATCTGCTGACGGTGGAGAGCGACAGCATCAAGACGCCCAACAACATCGCCTGCTTCAAGGTCTACGGCGCGGGTGGCTACCTCCAGCTGGAGATCCCCAGCACGTACTTCATCAAGGGCGACAGCCACAAGGTCCAGGCCACCCTGACCCACAAGGTGGACGGCCAGGAAGTCAAGCGCGACTACCAGATCAAGTCCAGCCAGATCACCCCCGTCGGCGAGACGGTGCACCCCAACGAGGGCCCCGCCGCCCTGGTCGAACTGCGCTCCCTGTAACGACATGGGACACGCGCGTCGAACGGCCGCGCTGGGCGCGGCCGTTCTCATCGGAGCGCTCACGGCAATCCCCGCAGGCGCCATCAGCGGCGGCACCGAGAGCGCCGACAGGTTCATCGTGAAGGTGGAGACCGAGGGCCGCGGTTGCAGCGGCGCCCTCATCGCTCCCCAGTGGGTGCTCACCGCGGGCGCCTGCGTCGTGGACGGCAAGCCCGTCACCGCAGCCGGCCAGGTTGCCCAAGCCGTGCACCGCAACCCGCAGCGGGATGTGGTGCTGCTGAAGCTGCCCAAGTCGGTGCGGGACACCGCCCTGCTGTCGCTGGGCGCAGCCCCGGCGGTCGGCGATGTGCTGAGGTTCGGCGGCTACGGCCGCACCGCCACCGAGTGGGTGCCGTCGAAGCCGCGCACCGCCGCGTTCAAGGTCGCTACGGTCGACGCGACGACCCTGACCGCCACCGGCGAGGGCGACACGTGCAAGGGCGACGCGGGCGGCCCCGCCTTCCGCGAGGTCGCAGGCCGTGTCGAGCTGGTCGCGATCCACAGTAACTCGTGGCAGCACGGTTGCGTCGGCGTGACGGAAACCCGGCGGGGCAGCGTCGAAACCAGGGTCGACGATTTGGGCCCGTGGATCAGGCAGATCACGCATGTGGTCGGCGTTCGCCTGTCCGGCGGCCGGATCGGCGCCTTGCAGAACGGCCACGTGCTGCTGCACGACGGTGCCTGGACGACCCAGTGGGCGGGCGACGCGGTGAAGTTCGAGGTCGACGGCACCCGAATCGGCGCCCTGACCTCAGGCGGGGTGCTGTGGGTCAAGGACGACGGCGCGTCGGACAACGGCTGGAAGCAGCAGGCCACCGGTGTTGCGGACTTCCGCCTGTCCGGAACCCGTGTGGCGGTGCTCCAGTCGGGCCGAATCCTGTTGAAGGAAGGTGCCCTGGGCGGAACCCACTGGACCACCCAGTGGAACGGCCCCGCCGCACGCTTGGAGATCAACGGTGCTCGCATCGGCGCGTTGGGTGCCGATGGTGTGCTGTACGTGAAGGACGATGGTGCGGCGAATAAGGCCTGGCTCCACCAGGCGAACGGAGTGTCGGACTTCCGTTTGGCCGGCAGTCGTTTGGCTGTGTTGCAGTCCGGTCGGGTCCTGATGAAGGAAGGCGATCTCGCCGGAACTCACTGGACGAACCAGTGGGACAGCGGAGCGGTGGCTCTGGACATCAGCGGAGGCCGAGTCGGCGCCCTGACGTCCGGCGGGGTGCTGTACGTGAAGGACGATGGTGCGGCGAACAACGGCTGGTTCGAACAGGGCTCGGGTGTGACGGAATTTCGGCTCACCGCCTCTCGCGTGGGCGCCCTGCGAGACGGTCGTCTCTCTGTGAAAGACGGGGCGCTGACCCAACCCTGGACGGAACTGGATCAGTAGAAGTCCTGAGCGGGGCTGGTGCACTTTCTGCACCGGCCCCGCCTCGCTAGCACAAACTCCCGACAACCGACGACGAAACCCCAAGCCGCTCGGCGTGTTATCCACAAGAGCCCCGGTTATCCCCAATCTGATTTTTTGATCTTGTCCAAACGGGTGAGGCCGATAGGATGGACCCGGGGTCGCCCCCCTGGGAGGGCGGGGGTATGTCTAGGGGTGGTGGTGGTCGGAGCGCAGATTTCGCGCGATGGCAGTCATGAGTGCGGTGGACTGCTTCGGGCTGAGTGCTTGCTCCGCGAGTTCATCGATAGCTCGACGGTAGTGGTTGATGTTTCGGGGCGCGCTCAAGAAGATGCCGACAGCGCGATCTTCGATGTATACGATCGAGCGTTGGCGCGCGAACTCCAAGAGGGTGAATGCCGACAGGAGTGATTGTGGCGCTTCAATCTCCGTGGGTATCACCTGGATCCGCATCGTTGGACTCGAGGCGAGCTTGATCAGGTGTTGCACTTGGTCGGCCATCGCTTGATGTCCGCAGATGGCGGTTCGGAGTACGCATTCCCTGAGGATGATGTGCACCTCCGGCGGAGTCCGTCGGCGGAGGAGCGCCCACCGTGTTCTCCGAACAGCAAGATGCATCTCGATATCTTCAACCGTTCGAGTGGAAGATAGTGCAGTGAGGATAGCCCGAGCATAGCTTTCGGTCTGCGCGATTCCCGGTATCAGCAGCGGCTGCACGTGAACCGTTCTTGCAGCTTTGGCTTCGAAGTTCGCATAGCTGCGTGTCTGGGATGAGATGGGTCCATCGTCAAGGAAGACCGTCTCCGGATCCACCCGCACCATCGCGATCAAGCGTTGGCGAGTGCTGCTGGAGACTCCGATCGCAGTTGCAATGGCTGCAACTTCCTCGGTTGTCGGTGGCCGAATGCCGTTCTCCAACCGGCTGATGGTTGATGGATGCACGTCCAGGCGCTCTGCGACGTCGTCGAGGGTGAGTCCGGCGGCTTTGCGCTCATGCTCCAGTTCCAGGCCTATCCGACGTTCGCTCACGTTGGACCGTGTCTTTGCCATGAGTTCTCCTTGCAACCTGTGCAAGAAATGCACCTTGCAATCAATGCAACTTCCGCAATTTTCATCGGAATGAAAGAGCCATAGCTTGATGGGCAACAGCCAAGTCAGTGGAGGTGTGCGATGGATGTCGCGGCGGCGGTGCAGGACATGGAGATACGCACCCACCAGACCATGTTGCTGGTGGCGATCCAGGAAGGGACCGACCACGAGGTTGCCCGGCTGGCTCGCTCAGAGTTCCATCGCGCCGTCGCCGCTGTCCGTGCGCTGCTGCGCATCCACCCGATCGACCCGAGTGGGGGTTGCGGGGTGTGCAACGCCATCACCTGTCGGCTTCGGTCCGAGATCAGCGCCGCGCTGCTTCCCGTCCGCTCCGCCCGCGTCGACGCCGGGGGAATGCACCCGAGGTATTAGGCAGCACCGCGCCCCCAAAACAAAGACCGTGAGTGGTGAGACGAATTCACACTCGTCTTACCGCTCACGGTCTCTGTTCAGGCGTTGCCGTCGAACAGGCTGGTGACCGAGCCGTCCTCGAAGACCTCGCGGACCGCGCGGGCCAGCAAGGGAGCGATCGACAGCACCGTCATCTGGGGGAAGCGCTTGTCGTTCGGGATCGGCAGGGTGTTGGTGAGGATGACCTCGCGGGCGCCGCAGTTCGCCAGGCGCTCGGCGGCGGGGTTGGAGAGCACGCCGTGGGTGGCGGCGACGATCACGTCGGCCGCGCCTTCGCCCAATAGCTGCTCGACGGCTTTGGCGATGGTGCCGCCGGTGTCGATCATGTCGTCGATGACGATGCACACCCGGCCGCGGACCTCGCCGACCACGCGGTTGGCGACCGCCTCATTGGGCTTGAGGGGGTCGCGGGTCTTGTGGATGAACGCCACCGGGGTGCCGCCCAGCAGGTCGGCCCACTTCTCGGCCAGCTTCACGCGGCCCGCGTCGGGGGAGACCACGGTGATGTCGGAGCCCGAGTAGTTGTTGCGCACGTAGTCAGCCAGCAGCGGCATGGCCCACAGGTGGTCCACCGGGCCGTCGAAGAAGCCCTGGATCTGGGAGGTGTGCAGGTCCACCGTCATGATCCGGTCCGCGCCCGCCACCTTGAACATGTCGGCGATCAGGCGCGCCGAGATCGGCTCGCGGCCGCGGTGCTTCTTGTCCTGGCGGGCATAGGGATAGAACGGCATGATCACGGTGATGCGCTTCGCGGACGCCCGCTTCAGGGCGTCCACCATGATCAACTGCTCCATCACCCAGTCGTTGATGGGCGCGCAGTGGCTCTGGATGACGAACGCGTCGGTGCCGCGCACCGACTCCTCGAAGCGGACGAAGATCTCGCTGTTCGCGTAGCTGTAGGCCTGCTGCGGGGCGATCGATACGTCGAGGTGCTTGGCGACCTCTTCGGCTAGTTCGGGATGGCTGCGCCCCGCGAAGAGCATCAGGCTCTTCTTGGGGGTCGTCGATGACACCGCGCTCACCGTGGTCGTTCCTCCTGCGTTGGCCTGCTGTTCGCCTCATCATCACCCGAGGCCTCCAGTGCCCGCGCAGCGGCCTCCGCAGAAGGAGTACCAGAACGCCTGGTCAGAACCCATCCTTCGAGGTTTCGTTGTGGGCCACCCGACACCGCGAGTGCACCCGGGGGGACGTTTCGGCGTACTACGGTCCCCGCCGCGGTATACGCTCCGTCACCGACCTCTACCGGAGCGACGAACATGTTGTCCGATCCGGTCTTGCAGAACGATCCGATAACGGTGTGGTGTTTCTTGACGCCGTCGTAGTTCACGAACACGCTCGACGCCCCGATGTTGGACTGCTCGCCGATCGTGGCGTCGCCGACATAGGTCAGGTGTGGGACCTTGCTGCCCTCGCCGATCGTGGCGTTCTTGGTCTCCACGAAGGTGCCGATCTTGCCCTTCGCGGCCAGCCGCGAGCCGGGGCGCAGGTAGGCGAACGGGCCGACGGAGGCGTTCTCGCCGATCTCCGACTCCGAGGCCTGGGTCCTGACGACCTTGGCGCCCGCGCCGACCTCGCAGTCGGTCAGCGTGGTGTCGGGGCCGACCACCGCGCCCGCCCCGATGCTGGTGCGGCCGCGAAGCTGCACGCCGGGCTCGATGGTCACGTCCTGGGCCAGCGTCACATCGGCGTCGAGCCACACCGACGCCGGGTCGACGACCGTCACGCCCGCGCGCATCCAGTGCTCCAGCAGGCGGCGGTTGAGCTCGGCGCCCAGCCTGGAAAGCTGCACACGGTCGTTCACGCCCTCGACCAGCCAGCGGTCCTCGCAGGTCAGCGCGCCGACGCGGCGGCCGTCGCCGCGGGCGATGGACAGCACGTCGGTCAGGTACAGCTCGCCTTGGGAGTTGTCGGTGCCCAACCTGCTCAGCGCGTCCCGCAGCACCGCGGCGTCGAAGGCGTACACACCGGAGTTGATCTCCGTTATCCGGCGCTGCTCCTCGGTGGCATCCCGCTGCTCCACGATCGCCAGCACGCTGCCGTCGGCATCGCGCAGGATGCGGCCGTAGCCGGTGGGGTTGTCCACCTCGGCGGTCAGCACCGTCACGGCGTTGCCGTCGGCGGAGTGGCGGCCCAGCAGGTTCTCCAAGGTCGCGGAGTCCAGCAGCGGCACGTCGCCGTAGGTCACCACCACGGTCCCGGTGAGTTCGGCGGGAAGCTCCGCGAGGCCGCAGGCCACCGCGTGACCGGTGCCCTTCTGCTCCTCCTGCACGGCGATCAGCACATCGCTGCCCGCCAGGTGCTCGCGCACGGTCTCGCGGGCGTGGCCGATCACCACGACAAGCTGGTCCGGCTTGATGCCCGCGGCGGCGCGCACCGCGTGCTCCACCAGCGAACGGCCCGCCAGCCGGTGCAGCACCTTGGGGGTCGCCGACCGCATCCGGGTGCCTTCGCCCGCCGCCAGCACGACACAGGAAACTCCGGTCACGATTCTCCCTTGATTCATCTCGGACCCGCCGGTGCGACCGCAAACGTAGCCGCTGTGGGCAGGCCCACTGCCGCCCGGGGCAAGCCCCATTGGGGTCATAGCCGCCAGAAGCTCTATCTAACGCCGTCAGAGCGGGCTTCGGGTGGCGCGAGCGCCGGGTCGGCGGCGACGACGCGGTTGCCGCCCTGGCGTTTGGCCAGGTACATGGCGGCGTCGGCTTGGGCCAGCAGGGCTTCGGGGGCCTGGTAGTCGATCACGGCGACCACGCCGACCGAGAGGGTCACGTTGCGGGCGCGTTCCGGCGGCAACGCGGCCACCGCTTCGATGGCGCGCTGCAACGCGTTCTTGGCGGCGTGCAGGGTGGCTTTGGGCAGCAGCACCACGAACTCGTCGCCGCCGTAGCGGGCCACCAGGTCCTCGGTGCGCAGCGCGTCCCGCAGGGTGGTGGCCACCACGCGCAGGACGGCGTCGCCCTCGGCGTGGGAGTAGCGGTCGTTGACGGCCTTGAAGCCGTCCATGTCCACCATCGCCACCGCGTGCGGGGCGTTCAGGGGTGCCGTCAAGAGCGCTCGGAGGCGGTCGTCGAGGTCGCGGCGGTTGGGTAGGCCGGTCAGCGGGTCCTGCAAGGCCTGCCTGGCCACGGCGCCGTGTTCCTTGGTGAGGCGCTCGTGGTCCAGCCTGGTGTGCAGGGTGGCCTTGCGCGCCTCGCGCAGCGACCACAGCTCCGCCTCCAACTCGGCGGCGTAGCCCACCCACGCGCCCTCGGGCTGGAAACGGGGGTCGCTGGCGCTGAGCCTGGCCAGTTCGCGGACCAGCGACAGCCGCAGCGCGGGTTCGGAGTTGTCGTCGTGCTGCTTCTTGCGGGTCGCGGTGAGGATGTCGACGGCCTCGGCGAACCGCTCCCCGGACTCCAGGCTGCGCGCCAGCGCGATGCCGGTCAGGATCTCCTCGCCGGGGAACACCACGCTGCCCAACAGCCTGGTCAGCCGATGCACGTGATGCTCGCCGGGGTCGGCCATGCCCAGCGCGGCGGCCAGGATCGGCATCTGCTCATACGCGGGCAACGCGGCGTTGCGGGGGAACAGCGACTGCCGCCACGGCCCCTCCACCTCGCCCGCCAGCGCGGCGGCTGTCTCGTACTTCTCGGTGGCCTCCTCGTACCGGCCGACACGTTCCAGTCGCAGCCCCCAGCCAAGGCACAGCCAGGAGCGGTTGAGCAGGTGGATGGTGATCTCGTGCTGGGTGCCGCAGGACTTGATGATCTCGTCGGCCGCGGCGATCAGCTCGTCGGCGTGCTCGTGGATGCCCATCTGCACCAGCGCCATCGAGATGTCCATCATCACGCCGGTCAGCAGGCGTCGCGGGTCGAACCAGTCCTCGACGGCGGCATGCGAGCCCACCGGGTCCGGCAGGTCGCGCAACACAGTCTGGATGTGCACAAGCTCGGGCTCGAGGGTGGCCAGGCCGATGGCCGCGTTGGTGAGTGCGGCGTCCTCGTGGCCCAGCGCGATGGACTGCCTGGCGCGCGAGGAGTAGGCGGCGGCCTCGAACATGACCAGGCCGTGGCGGCGGGCGTGGGCGAGCAACTCGTCCAGCAGGGGACCGGCGCGGTGCTCGAAGCTGGGCACGAAGATCTTGGTCATCGCGCTGGAGCGCAGCATCCACGCGACCAGTTGCGGTTCACCCCGGCGCCGGGCCTCGTCCAGCAGCTCATCGGCGCGTCGGCTGGCCGCCTGCTGGGTGTCCGGCTCCGGGTGCTGCGAGGCCGCGACCGCCGCCCGGCCGAGTTCGGCCAGCTTGGAGTCGGGCAACTCGCCGAGCGCAGGCTGCAGGTCGCCCATCGGGTCGGAGCGTTCCTCCCGTCCCAGCAGTGGCTCGCACCCCCTTGGTCGCCCAAGCCGAGCACCTCGTCATGCCCGCATGCTCGTGAATCCGACGATAAAGCACAGATGGGCTCCCTGCCCGGATGATCGAGACCACCGGGCCACCGTGCTACCGGTCGCTCCGCCGCCAGGATTCGAACCTGGTCCATTGGAACCAAAATCCAAGGTGCTGCCTGTTACACCACGGCGGATTAACTGTTACGAAACGCTCCCAGTCCTCGCTCGTACCAGGTCGCTCCGCAGGTGAGCGTAACCAGTCAGTTGTGGAAACAACCACCGGCCCCAGCCCCGTGACAACGGTAGCGGGACGCGCCATCAGCGGCCAGCATTTTGATCTTTTTGACAGTACTCGGCGGTTCCGCCCGCGTGACGGACGTGGCGGCTGGGTAAGCCAAGAAGTGACCGGACGCCGAACTTCTTATGTGGATAGTCAGTGGCAAGGCCGCCAACACGCCCGGTGGGCGTCAACACGCCGTGAATTCGCTTACTAGGACTGGCCAAGGCGTGGAACCTAACCTACGTTGGCGTAAGTTACGGTTCCGTAGCCTAGGTACATGTGGCCTTGCCTGCCGCAACTCCCCCGTCGAGGTGCCAATCTATGACAGTCACGACCGAGGTAGCCGCGTCAGCGCGGCAGGCCGAAACAGAGAACTCGGGGCCCAAGCCACTGCTCGCGCCGCCGCGCCCCAACAGCCAGCACATCCTGGTGTACGTCTTCATCCTCGTCCCGTTCGTCGCACTGCTGGCCGCGGTGCCGTTCGCGTGGGGCTGGGGTCTGACCTGGACCGACATCATCATCGCCACCGTCTTCTACTACGTCAGCGGCATGGGCGTCACGGTGGGCTACCACCGTTACTTCACCCACGGCTCCTTCAAGGCCAAGCGCTGGCTGCGGGTGGCGCTGGCCATCGCGGGCAGCATGTCCGTGCAGGGTCCGGTGCTGCACTGGGTGTCCGACCACCGCCGTCACCACGCGTTCTCCGACAAGGAGGGCGACCCGCACTCGCCGTGGCTGTTCGGCACCAGCCCCGGCGCGGTGGCCAAGGGCTTCTGGCACGCCCACATGGGCTGGATGTTCAACCGCGACCGCACCAACGAGGAGCGGTTCGTCCCCGACCTGCTCGCCGACAAGGACATCGTCAAGGTCAACTCGCAGTTCGGTCTCTGGACCGCAGTGACCCTGCTGGCGCCCGCGGTGCTCGGCGGTCTGATCACCTGGTCCTGGTGGGGCGCGCTGACCGCGTTCTTCTGGGCGGGCCTGGTGCGCATCTCGTTCCTGCACCACGTCACCTGGTCGGTGAACTCGGTCTGCCACATGATCGGCGACCGGCCCTTCGCCAGCCGCGACAAGGCGGCCAACTTCTGGCCGCTGGCGATCCTGTCCTTCGGCGAGTCCTGGCACAACCTGCACCACGCCGACCCGACCTGCGCGCGGCACGGCGTGCTGCGCTGGCAGCTTGACTCCTCGGCCAGGGTGATCTGGTTCTTCGAGAAGATGGGCTGGGTGTGGAATGTCCGCTGGCCCACGCCCCAGCGGCTCGCGAAGATCACCGCGAAGTAACTGCTTGTGACGGCGCCGGGCCGATTCTGTCGGCCCGGCGCTCTAAGGTGCGTGAATGGTGGGGAGACGCCGCAGCCGTCGCGCGGGGGAGGACGGGGGCGCTCCTGTGACGCGCGTGCGCATGACCGGCAAGGAACGACGCCAGCAGTTGCTGGACGTGGCGCGGGCACTGTTCGCGGAGAAGGGCTTCGAGGCGACCTCCATCGAGGAGATCGCGCACCGGGCCGCGGTGAGCAAGCCCATCGTCTACGAGCACTTCGGCGGAAAAGAAGGCATCTACGCAGTCGTCGTCGACCGCGAGATGCAGATGCTGCTCGACAAAATCGTGACCGCACTGGCCGACGGCACTCGGGAGCGTTCGGTGGGGCATCCTCGTGAGCTGCTGGAAATGGCGGCCGTCGCGTTGCTGGACTACATCGAGGGCTCGACGGACGGCTTCCGCATCCTGGTCCGCGACTCGCCGGTGGCCAGCGCGACCGGCACCTTCTCCAGCCTGCTCAACGACATCGCCAGCCAGGTCGAGCACATCCTGGGCGTGCAATTCAGCGCCCGCGGCTACGAGCCGAAACTGGCCGCGCTGTACAGCCAGGCCCTGGTCGGCATGGTCGCGTTGACCGGCCAGTGGTGGCTGGAGGTGCGCAAACCCCGCAAGGAAGAGGTCGCCGCCCACCTGGTGAACCTCGCCTGGAACGGCCTGTCGCACCTTGAGCACAAGCCACGCCTGCGGCACCAGAGCTGAGTTCACCCGAAGTCGTGGTCTTGCGGCCCAGCAGGTTTAGGCCGTTTGTCGTAATGTGATCAAGCGGTGATCACTGCGACGAGGGGATCTTCCAGGTGTTCAGGTGTGGGTCGTTGCTGCTCGGGGTGGCGGTGTCGGCGGCGCTGCTCTCGCCGGTCGCGGTAGCCGAAGAGGCGTCGTTCGACGGGCAGAGGCTGGGTTGGAGCGAGGCGAACTGCTCGGAGAACGCCAAGAATCTCAAGAAGCTGCTCACCACGGCGGGGCAGGCCGTGCCCGCCTTCGAATGCGCCAAGGTGCTGGCACCCAAGGATCACGAGAACCTCGGGTCCGGCCCGATCACCTTGCTGGTCACGCGCGTCTCCAGTGGGACAACGAAGAACCGCAAGGTGCTGTTCACCAACCCCGGTGGGCCCGGTGCGGCCGCCGACCTGCTCACGATCTCGATGGCCCAGGCCAAGCGGGCCGCGCTGCCCGAACACGACTTCATCGGCATCGATCCGCGCGGCACCGGCGGCTCCACCTCGATGGACTGCGGCGAGCCGGAGTACCCCTACGACGCGCGGGACCTCTCGCCCGCGTCGATCAGCCACCAGCAGAAGCTGGTCCGCACCTTCGTGGACAACTGCGTGGCCAAATACAGCGGCCTGCTGCCCTACATCACCACCGAGCAGACCGTGCGCGACTTCGACCTGGTTCGGCGCCTGCTCGACCAGGACAAGATCGACTACCTTGGCTACTCCGGCGGTACCTGGATCGGCGCGCATTACGCCCGGTACTTCCCGCTGCGCGCCCGTCACCTGGTGTTGGACAGCAATACCGCGTTCGCCTCCCGGTGGCAGGACAACTTCATGCTCCAGCCGATGGGCTTCCAGCGGCGTTTCGAGGAGCAGTTCCTCGCCTGGCTGGGCCGCCACCACGACAAGTGGGGCTTCGGCCACTCACGCGATCTGGCGAAGCAGAACTACGAGAAGGTGCGCCTGGCGGTCAAGGGCGGGCTATTGCCCGCGCTGACGCCCACCAGGCTGGACCGCTATGTCCTTGAGCAGCTGTACTCCAAGAGCAAGTTCCCCGAACTGGCCACGCCGCTGGCGGGGGCGTTGAAGATCGTGGACAAGGTTCCGGGTGCGCCGAAGCCGGAGGAAGTGGTGGCCCAGTTCAAGGCGCTGGACCGGATCACGGAGTTGTTCCCGACGCCGGGTGCGTCCGCCGTGTTCACCGCGATCACCTGCAATGACACCATGTGGAGCCGTGACCCGGCGTACTGGGTGCGGCGGGGCTCCGAACTCACCAACCGGTATCCGCTGGCCGGCGCGGGCTACGTCGCGCAGCCCTGTGCGTACTGGCCTTACCAGGCGCGGCTTGACCGCCCAGGACGTGGGCCGCTGCCTGCGATGCTGATGATCCAGTCCGAACTGGACCCGGCCACGCCATGGGAGCTCGCCGCGAGCGCGCACCGCAGGGTGCCGTCCACGGTGCTCTTCGGCGTGAGCGACGAGGGCGACCACGGCATCTACAACTCCGGCAACCAGTGCGTCGATGACGTGGCGGAAAAGTTCATCCTGACCGGAAAGCTGCCCGCACCGGGCTCGGGCTGCGCCGGGCTGCCGCTGCCGGACGAGACCCAGCTTTATCCCATCGGCGGCGGCCGCGGGGTCGGAGCCCAGGTAGAGCGCCCGCTGTCCGAGGTGGACACACTGCTGCGGCGGATCAATACGCCTCGTTTCCGTTTCTGAACGGATTCGGTCTAACAACGTCATAACGGGCTGCTGAGGTTCTTCCTTTATCTGTCTAGGGTGCGCCTATCCACAGGTAAAGGGGACCTCAGCATGACCGTTTCCACGCCATTGCGATCAGCGTTAGCGCTGGTCACAGGCCTGGTGCTGGGCACGTCGCTGCTCAGCGCGACGGCCGTCGCCGCGCCAGGCGACACCAGGCCACCCGCCCCCGGCAGCGAGTACACCTCTCAGCAGCTGTCCTGGAGCAAGGACAACTGCTCGCCGAACGCGAAGAAGTTCGACGATCTGCTCAACCAGATCGGCCGTCCGCTGCCCGCGTTCGAATGCGCCAAGGTCAAGGCGCCGAAGGACTACCACAACCCGCGGCGCGGCTCGATCACGCTGAACGTGACGCGGGTGCCGGGCAAGAAGGCCGACGCGCGGGCGCTGTTCACCAACCCCGGCGGTCCCGGCGCCGCGGCGGACCTGATCTCGCTGAGCCTCGGCCTGAACAAGAACGCGATGCTGAATACCCACACCATCGTGGGTGTCGACCCGCGGGGCGCGGGCCAGTCCACCCCGATCGACTGCGGCGACTTCGTGATCCCCGAGGACGCCCGCGACCTCTCCCGCGAGTCGATCAGCACCCAGCAGAAGCTACAGAAGACCTTCGTCGGCGACTGCGTCGCCAAGCACGGCGACTGGCTGCGCTACCTCACCACCGAGCAAACCGTGCGGGACTTCGACCTGGTCCGCGGCCTGCTGAAGTACGAAACGATCGACTACATCGGCTACTCCGGCGGCACCTGGGTCGGCTCGCACTACTCGACGTACTTCCCCGGCCGCACCGGCCGGTTCATCCTGGACAGCAACGTCGACTTCACCCGTAGCTGGCAGCAGACGTTCACCGTGCAGCCGCTGGGCTTCCAGCGCCGCTTCGAGGACCAGTTCCTGGCTTGGCTCGGCCGCGACCCGGCGCAGTGGGGCTTCGGTACAAACGAGGACGAGGCCAAGGCCAACTACGAGAAGGTGCGCGCCGCGTTCGCCAAGGGCGCGTTCGCCCCGGTCTCGCCGTCCAAGCTGGACTACCAGATCATCGGCAGCCTGTACTCCAAGGACTCCTTCCCCGGCATCGCCAAGCCGCTGTCGGATGCGTTGAAGGTCGTCGACAACGCTCCCGGCGCGCCGACCGCCAAGGACGTCGTC
Organism: Actinorectispora metalli; assembly: GCF_056323685.1. Lineage (NCBI taxonomy): Bacteria > Bacillati > Actinomycetota > Actinomycetes > Pseudonocardiales > Pseudonocardiaceae > Actinorectispora > Actinorectispora metalli. Next base: position 1,489,907 of record NZ_JBREYE010000001.1, on the reverse strand, counting down.
GCGCAGCTTGAGGAACTCGACGCCGCGGGCGACATGTTCCCCGAGCCCGCGCTCGCCGGGGTCTTCACCGCGATCACCTGCAACGACACCCGTTGGATCCGCAGTGAGCGGTACTGGGAGCACGCGGGCGCCGAGATCACCCGCAAGTACCCGCTCTCCGGTGCGGGCTACGTCGCGCAGGCCTGCGTGTACTGGCCGTACCAGGCGTCCCCGCCGCTGCGCCAGCCGCGCGGTGACCTGAAGAAGATGCTGCTCGTGCAGTCCGAACTCGACCCCGCCACCCCGTGGGAGCTCGGTGTCGCGGCGCACCGCCGCACCCCGAACACGGTGTTCCTGGGTGTTGACGACGAGGGCGACCACGGCATCTGGGGCCTCGGCGGCAACACCTGCGTCGACGCCATCGGCGACAAGTGGCTCACCGCGGGCGAACTGGCGGCCAAGGACGTCACCTGCGACGGCTTGCCGCTGCCCGGCGAGGACAAGCTCTACCCCGTCACCCCGGACCGCGACAACGCAGGCCCCCGCAAGGACGCCCGCGGTCAGTCCGGCGAGGTCGAGCTCAAGATCGGCAACAAGCGTATGACGCTGGAAGAGCTGCTCAGCAAGCTCTATGGCTCGCACAACCGCTGATCACACCGCCTGTGGGCGCTGTGTCGGGTCACCCCGGCACAGCGCCCACTCGCGTGTTCAGACGCCTGCCCATGCCAGGCTCGGCACCTGTTCGACCAGGACGCGGCGGCGGAGGTAGCACCACCAGGTGACGGCGAGGCAGATCAGGTAGAAGGCCAGGAAGGCGAAGAGGGCGGGTTCGATCGAGCCGTACGACGTCATGGACATGGCGAAGGCGCGGGTGATGAGGAAGCCGCCGATGGCGCCGATCGCTCCGGTGAGGCCGATGACGGCGGCTGACTCGCGTTTGGCGGCCAGCAACGCGGCGGCCCTGCTCGCGGCGTCGCCCGGTTCGCGGGCTTGGGCGTCGTCGGTGGCGGCGCGGGCCTTCGCGGCGAAGATCGCGGGGATCATGCGGTAGGTGGAGCCGTTGCCGATGCCCGCCAGCACGAACAGGATCAGGAACGAGCCCAGGAACAGCGGGAAGCTGTGGAATTCGAGGCTCTCCACCACGCCCAGCACGCCGAAGCCCATGGCCAGGAAGGTCCAGAGGGTGACCTTGCCGCCGCCGAGGTGGTCGGAGAGCCAGCCGCCGACGGGGCGGGACAGCGAGCCGACCAGTGCGCCGAGGAAGGCGAAGTAGCCCGCCTTCGACTCGGGGAAGGTCTTGTTGATCAGCAGCGGCAGGGCGGCGGAGAAGCCGATGAAGGAGCCGAAGGTTCCGATGTACAGCAACGACATCACCCAGGTGTGGCGGCGGCGGATCGAGCCCGCGTAGGCCTTGAAGTCGGATTTGGCCACGGTGAGGCTGTCCATGAACGCCCAGGCGCAGGCCGCGGCGATGATGGCCAGTGGCATCCAGATCAGGGCGGCCCAGATCAGGTGGATGCCGGTCGCCGCGGCGACCACCAGCGGCACCGTGAGCTGGACGACGGCGACGCCGATGTTGCCGCCCGCCGCGTTGAGGCCCAGCGCGAGGCCCTTGCGGGATTCCGGGTAGAAGAACGAGATGTTGGCCATCGAGGAGGCGAAGTTCCCGCCGCCGAGGCCCGCGGTGCAGGCCGCGATCACGAACATCCAATACGGCGTGGTGGGATCGGACACGCACCAGGCCAGAAGTCCGGTCGGAATCAGCAGCAATAGGGCGCTGATCACCGTCCACAGCCTGCCGCCGAAAACGGGCACCGCGAACGTATACGGCAATCTCAGCACGGAACCGACGAGGTTTGGCAGGGCGACCAGCCAGAACAATTGGTCCACGGAGAAGTGGAATCCGGCTTTGGGGAGGAAAACCGTCACGACGCTCCACAGCAGCCATACCGTGAAACCGACGTGTTCGGCCAGAATCGAGAACACCAGGTTGCGATTCGCCGTTTTTCGTCCGGTATTCTTCCAGAAGGTGGGATCTTCCGGTTCCCAGTGGTCGATCCAGCCGCGACGACGGGTATTCACCTGCGTGGTCATGTCAGTGTTCATCCGCGTTCTCTCGTGGTGCGGTGCGGTCCCCTGATGAATAACCCGGGTGTCGGCGGGAATGTTATCCGGCGAACGAGTGAAAACCGCGACGCCCGAGAAAAGGTGGTGTGGTACGGGTTTCAACGACCTGCCGAGCGGTTCAGCGCTTTACGCGTTATTAATTCTGTTTAACCGGGCGTCACATGATAATTCGTACAGCGAGACCGCCCGGGACCGCACAAAGCCGGAAATCGGACGACTGTGACCCGGATCACATTGTCGTAAGTGGTGCGATCTGAAAATGTGTCGAGAAGTCTTTGACGGGGATGGATCTCTCGGCGCTTGCCAATTCCGGAACTGCCGCGCGGAGAAAATGAGGAGCCGGTTTCTGATGAGCGCGAGGCATCGCTCGACGACGGCGCACGAGAGCCAGTTCGTCCGTCTTGCACAGCACAGTCACGCCGCCACACCCGGCCGCGTGTCCCACATCGCTTCCTCCCTGCTGCGTCCGCGCACGATCCGGGCGAAGCTCTCCCGCATCCTGATCGTCTCGCTGGCCATCGTGCTCGGCCTGCTGACGGTGATGATCGTCCAGGTCGCGGGCGGCCACCGGGAGGCGATCAGGACCTCCAACGCGGTCTCGCTGGCGCTCGGCGCGCAGGAGCTGATCCACGAGGTGCAGCGGGAGCGCGGGCTCACCAACGGCCTGCTCGGCGGGCAGAGCGAGTACCGCGGCCAGATCGACCAGCAACGCGGCAGGCTGGACGCCGCGCTGACCGCGTTGCGCAGGCTGAACTCCGATCCGAGCGTGATCGGCTGGGCGGCGATCAACTCGGCCTCGCAGCGGCTGTCCGATGTGGCGCTGATCCGCGGTCAGGTCGACGCGGGCCAGGCAGACCGGGCTGCGACGTTCCGGTACTACACCGACGCGATCATCGAGCTCAGCCGCGTCGACCTCGGGTTGGACCGCTCGCCGGACCGCGAGATCCGCTCCGGTGTGCAGGCGCTGACCTCGCTGTCGGAGGCCAAGGAGGCCACCGCGAGGGAACGCGGGTTCCTCAACGGCGTCTTCGCGGCGGGCCGCTTCCGCGCCCAGGACGAGTACGTGCAGTTCACCGAGATCCGGGCCGCCAAGCAGAGCGCGTTGAGCGCGTTCACCAAGTTCGCCACCCCCGATCAGCGCACCCGGCTGGACGAGGCGCTGCGGTCGGCATCGGCCACCGAGTCCGCCACCTTCGAGACCGTCGCCGTCAACGCGCCCGCGGGACCGCTGCCCACCAGGATCGAGCCCGCCAACTGGTGGGACGCGATGACCAACGTGGTCGACGAGATGCGCGTGGTGCAGCAGCGCGTCGGCACCGACATCCGCGGGCGGGCCGCGGACCTGCAGAACAACGCGGCGCTGGAACTGGGCGGCATCCTGGTGCTGGCCGCCATCGTGATCGCGGCCGAGGTGCTGCTGGTCATCGGGGCCACCCGATCCATCCTGGGTCCGCTGGCCGCGCTGGTGCACGAGGCAGGCGATATGGCCCGGCACCGGCTGCCGATCGCCGTCGACCGGGTGCAGACCGCCGAGGACGACACACCCCCGCCGCCGGAGCCCGCGCGGGTGCCCGAGGTCGCCGCGACGGAGATCCACTCGGTGGCGCAGGCGCTCAACGGCGTGCAGAACACGGCCTACGAACTGGCCACCGAGCAGGCCGTGCTGCGCCGCAACACCAGCGAGTCGCTGGCCAACCTGGGGCGCCGCAACCAGAACCTGGTCCGCCGCCAGCTTGGCCTGATCAGCGAGTTCGAGAAGGAAGAGCTCAACGCGGGCACGCTGGCCAACCTGTTCGAGTTGGACCACCTGGCCACCCGCATGCGCCGCAACGCCGAGAGCCTGCTGGTGCTGGTCGGGGAGAACAACCCGCGGCGCTGGTCGGCCGCGTTGTCGGTCACCGACGTGGTGCGGGCGGCGCTGTCGGAGGTGGAGGACTACCGCCGGGTCGTGCTGCGCAAGATGGACGACATCCGGATCAACGGCTCGATGGCCGCCGAGTGCGCGCACATGCTGGCGGAGCTGATCGAGAACGGCCTGGCGTTCTCCCCGCCGGACCTGGAGGTGGAGATCTACGGCCGCAAGGTCGGCTCCGGGTACGTGCTCGCGGTGATCGACCACGGCGTCGGCATGCCTCCCGAGGCACTGGCCAAGGCCAACGCGCGGCTGAGCGGCGAGGAGAACTTCCTGGTCGCGCCGACCCGGTTCCTCGGGCACTACGTCGTCGGCAAGCTCGCCCAGCGGCTCGGCGCGACGGTGGAGCTGTCCGTCTCACCCGCGACGGGTGTGACCGCACGCATCACCCTGCCGCCCATGGCGATCGACTGGGCGGCTACGGAGGACCCGAAGGCGCGCCAGGAACCCCAAGCCGCCGGGTCGGCACGGCCGAGCTTCGAGGGCAATGGGGTGGGGGATGGTCGGTTCTCCACGGTGCGGCCCGCGCCGACGCGGCCCGATCCGACCTCGCAACCCGCCCTCACCTCGCAACCTGGGCTGACCTCGCAGCCTGACCGGACTTCGCAGCCCCAGTCCGCCCAGCCGAAACAGGCCGCGCAGGCGTCACGGCCAGCGCAATCCGCGCCGGGCTCGCGGACCGCTTCAGCACCGGAGCAGGCGCAGGCTCAGCAGACCGACGAGCCCGAGCGCACCCGCAACGGTCTGGTCAAGCGCACGCCGAAACGCAAGCCCGTCGAGCGGCCCGCGGCCGCGGCGCCACCGACCCCCGCCGCCGCGCCGCCCAAACCCGAAGACATCCGCGCCACGCTGTCCGCGTTCGCGGGCGGCTACCGACGAGGTGCCGACAGCAGCGACCTGCCCGAGTTGGCCCGCACCGCCCGACCCACCGAGGAGAACCCTCAATGACCGCCCAGGTGCACCAGAACGGCCACACCTTCAACTGGCTGATCGTCAACTTCGTCAAGCAGACCGACGGCGTCCGCGACGCGGTCTGCGTGTCCTCCGACGGGCTGCTCATCGCGATGTCCGAGGGACTGGACCGCACCGAGGCGGACCGGCTGGCTGCCCTGGTGTCGGGCCTGACCAGCCTGGCGCGCAGCGCCTCCCGGCACTACTCGTTCGCGGGCCTCAAGCTGATCATGATCGAGATGGAGCGGGGCTTCCTGCTGGTTTCGGCCATCGCCGACGGAAGCTGCATCGGCGTCATCGCCGACAGCAACTGCGATGTCGGCCTGATCGGCTACGAGATGGCCGTCCTCGCCGAACGGGCGGGCGGCATGCTCAACCCGCTGCTGATCGGCGAGTTGCGGAAGAACCTGCCGCGATGAACGACGACGGACCCCGAATCCCCGATCCCCGGATGATCCCGAAGGCGCAGCCGCGGTCCTGGTTCGAACCGGTGCCGGGCACCGTCCAGCCCGCACCGGAGCCCGCCGACGACTCCTTCGTGCGGCCGTTCATCGTGACCGGCGGCCGGACCCGGCCGCTGCACGACGGGCTCCGCCTGGACACCATGGTCGGCGCGGCGCCTGCGGCGCTGTCCGCCCCGCTGGCCTTCGAGCGCAGGCGGATCGTCGAGTTGTGCCAGCGGCCCCGCACGGTGGCCGAGATCGCCGCGCTGCTGGGCGTCCCGGTCGGTGTGGCCCAGGTGCTCGTCGCCGACCTGGTCGCAGGCAACATGCTGTCCTTCGCCGAACGCGCAGCGCTGCCGATCGGCGTCATCGAAAGGATCCGTGACCTTGTCCGCGCACTCTGACCAGGTCTCGGCCGGTATCCCGTCCGCGGTGAAGATCATCGTCAGCGGCGGGTTCGGCGTCGGGAAGACCACCTTCATCGGCGCGATCTCCGAGATCGAGCCGCTCGTCACCGAAGCCGCGATGACCGAGGTGTCCGTCGGCATCGACGACGCCGCCTCGCTGCCGGACAAGACGACGACCACCGTCGCCTTCGACTTCGGCCGCATCTCGCTGGACTCCGCGCTGGTGCTGTACCTGTTCGGCACGCCGGGCCAGGAGCGGTTCTCGTTCCTGTGGGACGACCTGATCGAGGGCGCCCTGGGCGGGGTGATCCTGGTCGACACTTCTCGCATCGAGGACTGTTTCCCCGCCCTGGACTACTTCGAGGAGAAGGGCGTGCCGTTCCTGATGGCGGTCAACGAGTTCGACAACGCCAACCGCTTCGACCTCGACGAGGTGCGCGAGGCTCTGGGCATCGGCAGCGACATTCCCATGGTCGGCTGCGATGCCCGCCAGCGAGCCTCGGTCAAGGGCGTGCTGGTCGCCCTGATCGAAGAGGTCCTGCTCCGCCGGATGCAGACCGCCGCCACCGGCTGAACAGGTCAGCTTCGGGTGATGCGCAGCAGCTTGTCGTCGTCCCCGTTGGACGTCGTGACGTACAGCGCGCCGTCGGGGCCCATCCGGGCGCCGCGGAGCCTGCCGTGGGTGTCGTCCAACTCCTTCGGGATCACCGCCTCGCGCACCGTGCCTTCCGGGGTCAGCCGGAACAGCATCAGCTTGCTGCCGCGCAGCGCGACCACCGCCAACGCGCCCTCCAGGTCACCCCACGTCTTCCCGGTCAGGAACGTCGACGCGCAGATCGCCTCCGGGGGATCGCCGGAACTCCACACCGCCTCCACCGCGTCGGGGAAGCGCTGCTTGTCGGTCATCGGCACGCTCTCGTCATAGCTCTGCACGGTGCCGCCCTGGGCCGGGTCCCAGCCGTAGTTGGCGCCCTTGCGCAGCAGGTTGAGCTCGTCGTCGCGGTCCGGGCCGTGCTCGGCGGTGAACACCTGGTCGGTACCCGGCCGCGACGCGACGCCCTGGATGTTGCGGTGACCGTAGGTCCACACCCGCCGCTCGTTCTCATCGCGTGCGGAGGCGAACGGATTGCCCGGCGCGGGCTCGCCGGTCTTGAGGTCGAGGCGCAGCACCTTGCCGCCCAGGTTGGTGCGGTCCTGGGGGAACGCCGGGCGCGCGCTGTCGCCGGTGCCGACGAGCAGGCTGCCGTCGGCGGCCATTTCGGGGCGGCAACCGGAGTGGCGGCCGCTGGGGTTGATCGGCAGCCCGGTCAGCAGATCACGCTGCTTCTCGGCGCTGCGGCCGTCCGCCGACAGCGTCCAGGTGACCAGCCGGACGTCGACCGGCCTGCCGTTCTCCTGGTGCGTCTGGCAGGTGGTGAACTGCCGTGAGGTGGCGAAGTCGGGGTGTATCACCATGCCCATCAGGCCGCCCTCGCCGCGGACGTACACAGTGGACAGATCGGCCTGGACGGGGCTGACCTTGCGGTCCGCCGAGACCAGGGCGATGCGCGCCGGGCGCTGGGTGACCAGCGCGGCGCCGTCGGGCAGGAAGCCGACATCCCAGCCGTGGTCGAACCCGGTCGCCACGACCTCGACCTTGAAGGCGGGGGCGGCGGCCGTGCTGGGCGCGCTGCCCTGACCAGTTCCGCTGCTGCACGCGGTGAGCGCCAGCGCGAGGAGCAAACCCGTGATCCGCATAACTGCCAGCATGCCCGGCAGGGTGTGAACTCGCCGTCCGAACGGCGCACCTGGGACACAACTGCACACCGCCTGCACCAACGGCAGTTGAACTGAGCCGGTTTCGCGTATCGCGCCGAATACGCTGGCGTGTCTGGCATGGGGGGAAGGTGGACATGTCCTTCGACGGCATCGGCGAGGTCACCCTGGAGGCGGTCCTCGCGGGTGTGGCCTTGCTGCTCACCGGGACGGCCTGGCTGCTCGACCGGTTCGTGCTGCGCCGCAAGCGTCTCAGCTACCGGGTGCAGCTCAACGCGCCGATGAGCCTGAGCCCGGACCACGTCACCGAGATGGTCGACGTGGAGTTCCGCCGCAACGACGCCGTGGTGGCCGACCCGAGCCTGGTGCTGCTGCGCATCGAGAACGTCGGCGGGCAGGACATCGAGCCGCGGGACGTGCAGGAACGGCTGTCCTTCACCTTCCCCGACCGCATGATCGTGGGGCTGGAGATCACCGAGGCCAAGCCCGACACGCTGGAGACCATGCTGTCCGAGCGGCTCGACCCGGACCTGGTGCTCGGCACCGAGCGGCTGGTGCTGCCCAAGATCGCGATCAACCGCAACGACAGCTTCAAGCTGCTGTTGCTGCTCACCGGCAAAGGCGATCAGGTCAAACACGCCGGCTACCTCACCGGCGGCGGACCGGGCGGCGGGGTGGTCCGCGACACCCGCAGCCGCGGTCCGCTCAAGCGCAGCCTGGTCTACGGCGCCCTGTCGTTCCTGCTGGTCGGCGCGCTGACGGGCCTGCTGCTCAGCGCGCCGGAAGCCCGGCCCGCGCACTGCGTGCCCGGCCAGTTGCGGGTGGTCGGCTCCACCGCGTTCGAGCCGATCATGAAGGAGATCCGCGGCTCCTACGTCGCCGAGTGCGGCAAGTTCGACGTCAGCCCCGACATCGAGGTCGACGGCACCGGAAGCCGCAGCGGCACCCGCTACCTCCAGGACAACGCCAATCCGAACGTGATCGCGATGTCCGACGGCGCCGCCGACGGCGGTCTCAAGGACCTGCGGCCGAGGCCGATCGCGGTGGTGGTGTTCTCGGTGGTGATCAACGAGGCGGCGGGCATCACCGCATTGACCTCCGATCAGCTCAAGGGGATCTACGCGGGCACCATCAAGAACTGGCGTGAGCTCGGCGGCAGCGACAAGCCGATCAAGATGGTCAGCCGTATCGGACCGGACTCGGGTTCGCGGCGTGCCTTCGAGGACAAGGCGCTGGGCGGCACGCGTGAGCTGGGCATCTCCTCCGACGACTGCGAGAGCATCGACAACCCCGGTTTCGGCTACTACCGCTGCGAGGTCGGCTCCACCCGCGAGCTTCTGGAGACGGTGAACAAGGTGGACGGCGCCATCGGGTACGCCGAGCTCAGTGCGGCCCGCAAGTACGAGCGGGTGGAGCCCGCGGCCATCGACGACCACCGGGCGGACCTCGCCAAGGTCAAGGAGGGCCGGTACCGCTTCTGGGCGGTGGAGTACGCCTACACCTTCGGCGACCCGCAGCCGGACACGCTGCTCACCGCGTTCCTGGACTACACAGGGGACAAGGAGGCCCGCAAGATCTTCCTGCGGGACGACCTCATCCCCTGTGTCGAGGTGATGGACACCCTCTGCAAGTAGCTCAGGCCGCGCGGCGCGCCGCGAAGTCACCCGCGAGGTAGTTCACCGAGGCCCGCAGCGCGGGCTGGGCGCCCTCGCAGTGCTGCTCCAGGGTCGCGGCCAGCGCGATGATCTCGCCGTTCGGGTCGGTGACCAACTCGGTGATGGTGAAGCTGCCATTCAGCTTGTTGCAGCCGCGGCCGTTGCCCGAGACCTCCAGGCCGGGGCCGTCGTCGTGGAACGGCCAGCGCTTGGCATCGGGGTAGGTGCCGACCTTGAGCGGCTCGCCCTTGGGCGGGGCGAAGCTGATGCTCCAGTTGTCGCGACGGCCCTCCACGCCGATCGTCACCCCGCGGGAGAAGTTCTCGCCCATGCTGAACAGCGTGGTGGAGCCGGTGTAGGACTTGCTCACGCCGCCGCCGATGAAGTCCCAGGGGTCGCTGGTGAAGGAGTAGGACAGCGGGAAGACGCCGACGCGGACCTTGCCGCGCAGCGCGGGCGCGTTCTCCCGCTCGCAGTTCTGCGTGAAGTCCGCCTCCAGCGCGGTGACGGCGCCGTCGCGGACCTCGATCTGGTCGATGGTGAACTGCCCCCACACCTGGTTGCAGCCGCGGCCCGAGCCGCTGACGTCCATGCCCGGCGCCCGGCCCTTGCGGAACGCGGCGCGCTCGGCGTCGCGGTAGACACCCGGTCGCAGGGTCTCGCCCTTCGGGGCGGCCAACTCGACGGTCCAGTACTCGCCGCCGTCGGCCGAGTCCACCGAGACCCGCAGGTACTCGGGCGTGCCGCTCAGCCTGATCCGGTCGGTCGGAGCCAGGTAGGAGCGGGACTGGCCGCCGCCGATGTAGTCGCCCTGTTCGCTGGTGAAGCTGTAGGAGGTGACTCCGGTGCGCTCGGCCGGAGCCGCGCCCGCGTCCAGGGACAGCGCGAGCAGCCCGGCCACGACCGCCGCGGCGGACGTGATCAATCGTGATGACATGCAGCGGAAATTAACGCCGGGCGGGCACGCTCAATACCGCCGCAGGCCAAGCGGCATAGCCCGCTCTCAGCCGTCGATCACGTTGTTGGGCCTGCGGCGGCGATCCCCGCCGAAGCGGTCCACCAGCCTGCCCAGCCGCTCGGTGGTGCCCTGGAGCGGGCCGAGCGCGTCGGCCAGCACCCGGATGGAGCTGTCCAGCTGGGTGGTGTTCTTGGCCAGTTGCTGGAGCCTCGGTTCCACCGCGGCCAGCCGGTCACGCAGCTCCGGCACTTCGCGCAGCGCCGTCGGCAGGTCGGGCTCCAGCCTGGTCAGCACCCGGTCCAGCTGCTCAAGGGCCTGACCGGCCGGGACAAGCTGCTCCATCGCCGCGGCCAGGCGGGGCAGGGCGCGCAGCGCCTCCCGCACCACCTGGTACTCCCGAAGCGCGGCGCTGCCGACCCTGGTCGCCGTGTTGACACCCATCACGGCGGCCACCAGCGGCAGGCCGAGCAGCGTGCGGGCGATGACGGGAACCGCGGTGCGCGAGGACTCGGTGCTCACAAGGTCTCCGATCCGGGTGGCTGGCTCGATGCTAGCCCGATCAGCGCAACCAAGCCCTAGCCGAAAATCGTCTGACGCGGTCCGTAGGCTTGGAGGTGAGACCTCTGTCCGGCTCGTCCCAGGCAGAGGTATGTCTGCTTTGACGAGGGGTAGTTCGTGACGGTGCAGGCTTGTCTCCACTCGCTGCTCGGTGCCGTGCTGGGCGGCTCCGCCCTGCGCCAGGTCGTCGGCGCGGTCAACTCGCCGTCGCTGGAGATCGAGGGGCCCGCCTCGGCGCGGCCGCTGGTCGTGGCCGGGCTCGCCGCCGAAGAAGGGCTCGGCGGGGGAGCGCGGCCGGTGCTGGCCATCACCGCGACCGACCGGGAGGCCGAGGAGCTCACCGCCGAGGTCGGCGACCTGCTGGGCGCCGACGCCGTGGCCGTGCTGCCGTCCTGGGAGACGCTGCCGCACGAGCGGCTGTCCCCGCGTGCCGACACGGTGGGCCGCAGGCTCGCCGTTCTGGGCAGGCTGGCCCACCCCGAGGAGCATCCTGCGGGCGCCCTGCGGGTCGTGGTGGCGACCGTGCGGAGCCTCATCCAGCCGATGGCCCCCGGTCTGGGCGAACTTCGCCCGGTGCGGCTGCGGACCGGCGAGGAACACGACTTCAACGAGATCATCGAGCAGCTCGTCGGCATCGCCTACGCCCGCGTCGACATGGTGGAAAAGCGCGGCGAGTTCGCCGTCCGCGGCGGCATCCTGGACCTTTTCCCGCCCACCGCCGAGCACGCCATCCGGGTGGAGTTCTGGGGCGACGAGGTCAGCGAGATCCGCGAGTTCTCCGTTGCCGACCAGCGCTCGCTGCCAGTGCAGCTTCCCGAGCTGTTCGCACCGCCCTGCCGTGAGCTGCTGCTCACCTCCGACGTCAAGGCGCGCGCCGCCGACCTCGCCGAGCAGCACGCGGGCGACGCGCACCTGGCCGAGATGCTCGGCAAGCTCGCCGAGGGCATGCCCGTGGAGGGCATGGAGGCGCTGATCCCGGCGCTGTGCCACGGGCAGTTGGAGCTGCTCACCGACGTCATGCCCGAGGGCACGCACGTGCTGCTGGCCGACCCGGAGAAGATCCGCACCCGCGCGCACGACCTGGTCCGCACCGGCCAGGAGTTCCTGGACGCCTCCTGGTCGGTGGCCGCGGGCGGCGGCAAGGCCCCCATCGACCTCGGCGCCTCCGCCTACCGGGGCCTTGCGGAGATCGCCTCCCACGCCAAGGAGTCGGGGCTGGCGTGGTGGTCGATCAGCCAGTTCACCACCGCCGAGTCCGAAGACGACGCGGTGCGCGAGCCGATCCGGCTGGACATCGCGCCCGTGCAGGCCTACCAGGGCGATGTGGACAAGGCCTTCGCCGACCTGCGGGCGCACACCGCGACCGGCGGCGCCGGCGTGTTGATCGTGCCCGGCGCCGGTACCGCGCAGCGCGCCTGCGAGCAGCTTCGGGACGCCGAGGTGCCCGCGCTGTACGCCGAGGAGGGCCTGACCGAGGCGCTCAAGGGCGGCACCGTCACCGTGGTCCGCGGCGCCATCGAGGACGGTTTCGCCGTCCCCGACATCGCGCTGGTGGTGCTCACCGAAACCGACCTCACCGGTGGCCGCGGCGGCACCTCCACCAAGGACATGCGGCGGATGCCGTCCCGGCGGCGCAACGCCGTCGACCCGCTGGCGCTGCGGCAGGGCGACTTCGTCGTGCACGAGCAGCACGGCATCGGCAAGTACGTGGAGATGGTGCAGCGCACCGTCGGCGGCGCCACCCGCGAATACCTGGTCATCGAGTACGCGCCCAGCAAGCGCAACCAGCCGGGCGACCGGCTGTTCGTGCCCACCGACCAGCTCGACCAGATCTCCCGCTACGTCGGCGGCGAACTGCCCAGCCTGAACAAGCTGGGCGGCTCGGACTGGAAGAACACCAAGAGCAAGGCGCGCAAGGCGGTCCGCGAGATCGCCGCGCACCTGGTGCAGCTCTACGCCGCCCGCCAAAGCGCCCCAGGCCACGCCTTCGGTGGCGACACCCCGTGGCAGCGGGAGCTGGAGGACGCCTTCCCCTACGTGGAGACCGTCGACCAGATGGGCGCCATCGAAGAGGTCAAGGCCGATATGGAGAAGGCGGTCCCGATGGACCGCGTCATCTGCGGCGACGTCGGCTACGGCAAGACCGAGATCGCCGTGCGCGCCGCGTTCAAGGCCGTGCAGGACGGCAAGCAGGTCGTGGTGCTGGTGCCCACCACGCTGCTGGCCCAGCAGCACCTCAACACCTTCGTCGACCGGATGCGGTCCTTCCCGGTGAACATCAAGGGCCTGTCCCGGTTCACCGACTCGATGGAGGCGCAAGCGACCATCACGGGCCTGGCCGAGGGCGAGGTCGACATCGTCATCGGCACCCACCGGCTGCTTCAGACCGGCCTGCGCTACAAGGACCTCGGGCTGGTGATCGTCGACGAGGAACAGCGCTTCGGCGTCGACCACAAGGAGCACATCAAGGCGCTGCGCACCCACGTCGACGTGCTGACCATGTCCGCGACGCCGATCCCGCGCACCCTGGAGATGAGCCTGGCGGGCATCCGCGAGATGTCCACCATCCTCACCCCGCCCGAGGAGCGGCACCCGGTGCTGACCTATGTCGGCGGCTACGACGACAAGCAGGTCGGCGCCGCCATCCGCCGCGAACTGCTGCGCGACGGCCAGGTCTTCTTCGTGCACAACCGGGTCAGCACCATCGAGAAGGCCGCCCGCCGCCTCCGCGAACTCGTGCCGGAGGCCAGGATCGTCACCGCGCACGGCCAGATGCACGAGGACAAGCTGGAAAAGGTCATCGAGGGCTTCTGGGAGAAGGAGTACGACGTCCTCGTCTGCACCACGATCGTGGAGACCGGCCTGGACATCTCCAACGCCAACACCCTCATCGTGGAGCGCTCCGACCTGCTCGGCCTGTCCCAGCTGCACCAGCTTCGCGGCCGCGTCGGCCGCAGCCGCGAGCGTGGGTACGCCTACTTCCTGTACCCGCCGGAGGCCCCACTCACCGAGCACGCGCACGACCGGCTGGCGACGATCGCGCAGAACTCCGAGCTCGGCGCGGGCATGGCGGTGGCCATGAAGGACCTGGAGATCCGCGGCGCGGGCAACATCCTCGGCGCCGAACAGTCCGGCCACATCGCGGGCGTCGGCTTCGACCTGTACGTGCGGCTGGTCGGTGAGGCCGTGGAGGCTTTCCGCACCCACGCCGGGGCGGAGCCGGGGGAGACCGAGGAGGAGCTGGTCGACGTCCGGGTCGAGCTCCCGGTGGACGCCCACGTCCCGCACGACTACATCGAGGGCGAGCGGCTGCGGCTGGAGGCCTACCGCAAGATCGCGGCGGCGGGCAGCGCGGAGGCGCTGGCCGCGGTGCGCGAGGAGCTCGTGGACCGCTACGGCCCGCTACCCAAGGCGGTGGAGCACCTGCTGGCGGTGGCGGCGTTCCGGCAGGCTTGCCGGAACTACGGCGTGACCGAGGTGGCCTTGCAGGGCAGCATGATCCGCTTCACCCCGCTGGAACTCCGCGACTCCCAGACCGTCCGCCTCAAGCGCCTGTACCCCAAGGCCAACTACAAGCCCGCCATGCGCACGGTCGCCCTGCCCCGCCCCACCGAAGGCGCCGCCGGCGGCCGGATGGGCGCACCCCTCCTGCGCGATGTGGCCTTGCTGGACTGGTGCACCCAGTTCCTGGACACCCTCTGCGGCCAACCCAGCCCCGCCACGGTGCGGTGATGTTCGGTCGACTAGCCGCGGGCGGTCGACCAGAGGGTTTCGATGCGTTCCGTCAGGCCCAGGGTGTCGGAGCTCGGGCGGTGGCGGGCGGCCTCGTGTAGGCGGTCCAGGCGTTGCAGGGTGCGGTGGGAGCGGAGCAGCTCGCAGCCGTCCACGGCGGAATGCGCCATCGACATGCCGAGTTCCAATTCGCCGCCGCGCAGCAGCAGGGCGGCCAGCGTGATCCGCATCAGCGTCCTGGTGCGCAGTTGGCTGGGCGGGGCGACCGCCATGGCCTCCTGGTAGTGGCCGATCGCGGTGTAGGGGTCGCCTTGCGACAGGTAGGCGTGCAGCGCGCCTTCGGTGGTGTGCAACTCGGCCTCGTCGAAGAAGGAGGCCATGCTCTCCGGGTTGGGGTCGAAGGGGAACTGGTCGCGGGTGAAGTTCAGCGCGACGGCCGCGGGCTCCGGCTGGTCGAGTTGGGCGTAGGCCCGTACCTGATGGGCACCCAACAGCGCTTTGAGCTGGGCGTCCTCGGTCTGCTCCGCCATCAGCGACGCCAGTTGCAACAGGCGAAGGCCCTGGTCGGGGGAGCCGTTGTCCAGGTCGATGCGGCCCGAGGAGTAGAGCAGGTAGGCGGTCAGCGCGGGCTCGACGACCTCCTCGGACAGTTGCAGCGCCCGCCAGTACTGCTGCCGGGCCTCCTCGTTGTGGCCCATGTCGAACGACGCCCAGCCCGCGAGCTGGTGGGCGCCGATGACCGCCCGCACCAGCTTCCTGCGCACCTTGTCCGAGCAGGCCCCCGACAGAAGTTCGTTCGCGCGCTGCACGTGGGTCACGGCCGCGCGCAGCACGGCCCCGCCGCCTTGACGGAAGTCCAATGTGCGCAGTGCCTTGGTTGTCGCGATCAGACGGTCCACATCGGACAGTCCCACTCGTGACGGTGTTCCTCGGTCGATGATCAGGTCTTCTCTGGCCAATAAGTGGTAGGGAATAGGCTCGGTACCGGTTGCGGCGCTGTGCACCCTGCGTCGCGTCACGTCATGCCTTCCCGACCCCGTCGCTCCTGCTCTGACGGGCAGGGCCCCGGTGCGAGCGCCAAAAAAGCGCCGACGGATGAATATTCGCCGGCGGCGTCCTTGCACGTTCAAACGGAGTCTCGTGTTGGCGGCTAGCCTGAGATCACCGAAGGTAGCTGGCCCTGCGCTGAGTGGCACTGCGGCGTTTGGGTGGACTCCTCGTTCAGGTGCCTGATGTGAGAAGGTACATACCGTGACCAAGGCCCTTAGCCGTCCCTCCATTGTGGTGACCTTGCTCGCCGCCGCCGCAGTGCTGCTCGCGGGCTGCGGTTCCGGCCCCAAGCAGGTCGGATCCGCCTTCATCGTCGGCGACACCGCCGTGACCGTGCCCGAGGTGCAGCAGCGCATTCGGGACGTCCTGGACAAAGAGCCGGAAGCCCGCAAGCAGCTGGAGCAACAGCAGCAGCTTGACGAGGTGACCCGCAGCCTGGTGACGCTGCTGGTGCGGCACGAGCTGATCCAGAAGGCCGTGGAGCGCGAGGGCATCAGCTACAACGAGGAACAGGTCACCGACCTGGTCAACAAGCAGGGCGGGGCCGCCGCGGCGTCCAAGGGCACGCTCTACACCGAGCACACCTACCGGGAACGCGCCCGCGACCAGCTCCTGCTGACCGAGCTGGGCCGCAAGTACGTCGGCAGGCTCGCCATCACCTTCGACTACGTGCAGTTCGAGACCCGCGACAAGGCGCTCAAGGCCGCCGAGGAGATGGCCAAGGGCCCGAAGGCCGCCGAGGACTACGTCAAGCAGGCCCAGGAGCGGTTCAAGCGCGGCGAGGACGCGGGCCGCGCCGGCATCGACGAGAAGCTCTCCGCGAGTTCGGACCTTCAGCTGGCCCGGCTTGCCTTCTTCGGCGTCAAGCCCGGCACGGTGACCGCCTTCCCGGTGGACGAGAACCAGCGGTCGTGGCTGGTCGCCCACGTCAAGGAGCGCCGCACCGACGCCAAGCCCGACGCCGGGCAGACCGACAAGCCAGAGGACGCCGACCCGCGCCTGCTGGAGGGCGTCGGCATCCGGATGCTGGCCCCGCTGGCCGAGGAGATCGGCGTGCGGGTCAACCCGCGTTACGGCACCTGGGACCCGGTGAGCCTGGCCTCGGTGGGACGCACCGACGTCGCCAGCGGCGTGGTGCTGCCGGTCCGCAACCCCGCCTGACGCGATGCACACCAGCGCGGTCGTGCTGACCGATCGGCTGCTCGGCGCGGTCATCCCGGTTGCCGCCCTGCCGGTGCTGCGCACCGCGGACGAGGTGTTCGCCGGTCCGGATCTGGACCAGGAGACCAGGACGGCCCTCGGCCTGCCGGTCGCGCCCGACGATGTGTTGGAGCTCGCGGAGGTCAAGCAGGTCGCCGTGGTGTGCGGCGACCTCGCCGAGCCGATCGCCGCGGCCATGCAGGCGGGCGGCGCTCAGGTCTTCGCCCCGCCCCCGCCCGCGGGCCGCGAGTTGCTGGAGGCCGCGCATGTCATGGACCGCCTCCGCTCGCCCGGCGGCTGCCCGTGGGATGCCGAGCAGACCCACGACTCGCTTCGGCGGTACCTGATCGAGGAGACCTACGAGCTCCTTGAGGCCATCGAGGACGGCGACCGCCACGCGCTGCGCGAGGAACTGGGCGACGTCCTGCTCCAGGTGCTCTTCCACGCCAGGGTCGCCACCGAGGACGCCGACGACCCGTTCTCCATCGACGACGTGGCCGGTGCGCTGGTGGCCAAGCTCGTCGGCCGCCACCCGCATGTCTTCGGCGCGGGCGACCCCGAGGTCCGCGATGCCGCCTCCCAGGAGATCCGCTGGGAGGAGCTCAAGCAGGCCGAGAAGCGCCGCCAGTCCTGCCTCGACGGCGTCGCTCTCGGCCAGCCCGCCGTCGCCTTGGCCGCCAAGCTCGTGCAGCGCGCCCGCCGCGCCGGTTTCCCCGTCGACCTGCTCCCCGACGGCGACACCACCGGCCTTACCCTGTTCGCCGTCGCGGCCCTGGCCCAGTTCGCGCGGGAGGACCCGGAAGCCGAACTCCGCGCCGCCGCCAAGGACTTCGCCGACCGCGTCCGCGCCGCCGAGACCGCCGCCCGCACCGAGGGCGTCGACCCCGCCACCATGGACGCCGACGGCTGGCGCCGCTTCTGGCGCTAGGTCAGTCGTCGTCCAAGCAGCAGGAACACGGCAGGCTCAGCCGGTTCCGCTCGTGGGTCGCCTCCAGCAGCTCCCGCACCGGGTGCAGCGCCATCTCGGCGAAGCGGAATGTGTCGTCGCAGTAATCCGGGTAGAACTCGTCGATCAACAGCGTGCCGTCACAGTGCAGTAGCTGAACGAGATTTCGGCCGCACCTGTTCCACTCCCACAGCACTCGCTGAACGTTGTTGAAGAACCGGCTTCGCTCATCAATGTGTTCATCGGTGAGAGAGGTGCCGGCGTTGTGCAGGCTGGTGCACAGCTGGGCCACCTCCTCCAATGCCCGTCGCAAGTCGTGTGAATTCGTCGTCGGGCTCATCGCGACTCCTCGCGTGCAGCTGGACACCCGAAGGTGCTGCAGGGCTGACGGTGCTTGGGAGTACCCGCTGAGATGCACTCCTGAACATCCGGTGGGGAGCTATGACGAATTCTTATCACTATTAGTGAGTGTTAACTCGCTGCGGCCCGCTGATGAACAATTGACCGTCCACAGTGGACGAAAACGGAATCGGATTGTGGTGGGAAACAATCACTGGCGAGCCATTGCCGTTGATTGTTCGCCATTTTCCCGTTGGACGTCCTTCTGTGCCGGACCTCACCGCCATGCGGCGCATTGAGCAGAAAACCGGCCTGCGAGGTGACGAGAACCCGGTGGAGCCGCGTACAAACGACTATATGGATGGGCGCTTCGGTCAGCCAGGTCTCATCGAGGCAACCCGGCTCGCCGCGCCCGCGTCCTGTTCTAGGCGCGTTCGTCGGAACTGGGAGGTGCCTTGTCGAGAACGTCCGCAGTCGTGGCCGGGGTGTCCCTGCTGGTGGTGGTCGGTCTGTTCGCCGCGATCGTCTACGTCGTGAACCGACTGCCCGAGGTGGAGCTCGGCGGCGGCCCGCCCGCGGTGGCGCCGCCGAACCCCGGCATCGGCGCGCCCGAGGTGCCTCGCCCGCCGCGCAAGCCCAAGGGCACCCTGCCCCAGCCGCCGCAGCAGGCGCTGGCCGCGTGGTCGCGGACTGTCTCCGAGCGCATCGGCGTCTCCGCCACGGCGGTCGCGGCGTATGGCTACGCGGCCTCGGTGCTCAGCGTGGAGCGCCCGTCGTGCGGCCTGGGTTGGTCGATGCTGGCGGGAGTCGGGGCGATCGAATCCCGCCACGGCACCCTCAACGGCGGAGTGCTTGCCGACACCGGCAAGCCGTCGCCGCCGATCCGCGGCATCCCACTCGACGGCAGGCCCGGCACGCGGGTGGTCCCCGACAGCGACCGCGGCAAACTGGACGGCGATCCTGACTACGACCTGGCGATCGGTCCGCTGCAATTCATTCCCGAGACGTGGAAGCGGTGGGCGGTCGACGCGGACCGCGATGGCGTGGCGGACCCGGACGACCTGGACGACGCCGCGCTGGCCGCCGCCAGGTACTTATGCTCCGGCGGCGGAGACCTGTCCTCGGCGCAGGGCTACTGGACCGCGGTGCTGACCTACAACGCCAGCCGGGAGTATGGGCAGAATGTACTGAATTCGGCGGACCGATACGGCCGGATGAGTCATCAGCCCTAACCCATTCGGTCTCCCACCCAGCGGCAGATGCTTAACGAAGTTAAGACGTACGGTCGGTAATCTGTTGAGGTGGCCGAAGCTATGCCCGAACAGCCCAGCCCGGCGCCGAGACCCTCGCGGCGCGGCTGGCGCACGACCGCAGGGCGCCTCGGCCTGGTGGTAGCGCTACTCACGGTGCTTGCGGGCTCGGCCTGGGCCATGGTCATCGCGACCCGCCCCGCTGCGGGTCCGCCACCGGAGCCGATCCCCGCGGACCTGGTCCAAGCGGCGGCGGTGCAGCCGGGCGTTGCGCCGCCGGACGCTTCCGGTTCGGCCCGTCAGCCCGCGAATCCTGCGGGCCAGGCCGCTCGTGACCCACTGGCGACCTGGGCGAGCGTGGTGTCGGCGCGCACCGACATCCCTGAACGGGCCATGCGTGCTTATATGAATGCGGACCTGGCGACTCGGCGTACTACTCCTGGTTGCCGCATTACGTGGGCTTCGCTGGCGGCTATTGGGAAAATCGAGTCCAACCACGGCCGCTGGGGCGGCGCCACGCTTGGTGAGGATGGTCGTCCGTCGAAGCCGATCATCGGGGTGGCGTTGAATGGGTCGACCGGCGTAAAGCTGATCGGCGACACGGACCGCGGCCGGTTGGATGGCGACACCGAGCACGACCGGGCCGTTGGCCCCATGCAGTTCATTCCGTCTACTTGGGCCGGTTGGGCCACTGACGGCGATGGGGACGGTCGGGGTGACCCCCAGGACATCGATGACGCGGCGGCGGCTGCTGCTCGCTATTTGTGCGCGAACGGCCGCGACATGGCGAGTGGGCATGGGTGGTGGGCTGGGATCATGTCCTACAACCACTCGGTAGAGTATGGGCAGAAGGTTTACGGCTTGGCTGATAAGTTCGCCCGCGCGTCTCGTAGTTTGTGAGATTTTGCTCTAGTAGTGTTTTTGTTGGCGGGCGAGCAGGGGTCGGGGTTCTTTCGGGCGAGGTGCGCTCTTTCAAGAAGTTCTGGTAGTGGGATTTGTTGGGTGTTCTAAAGATGGGGGTGGTGGGGTTGATGAGTTTTGGATTCCGCTGGTGTGGGGGGTTTCTGTTGGGTTTGGTGGGATTTGTTGTTTGACATGGGGCCCCTGCGGTGCCGCGGAAGGGCTTTACCGGGCAGGCTTCGCATGCCCTTCCTCGCGGCGAGCTTAGCGGCACCGCCACCCCATGTAAAACAACAAATCCCACGATACAATTTGTTGGCGTCCGGTCGAGTGTCGCCTTTTCGGTGACCTTGCGTGATTGATTGTCCAGCCCTTTCGGGTGATGCGATATCGAACGAGTATTCGATATCATGGGGGTATGACTTCTTTGGGGGAGCTCTGTCACACCTCGCCGGTGGGTGAGGTGTTGGAGGCCGTGCTGGCCACCGACATGTCGGCGGTCTCCGATGATGAGGCGTTGTCGGTGGTGGTGTTGGCCCGCCGGTTGCAGAGCTTCGCCAAAGCGGTGGAATGGGAGGCGGCCTACCGGTTGTGGGAGATCCGCAAGGCCGAACCGGAGGTGTCGTGGGGCTCGTTCTGCGACACCGAGATCGCCTCGGCGGCCAAGCTGTCCCCGCGTGCGGCCGACCGGGTCCTCAGCGACGCCCTGACCCTGTGCGGGGATCTGCCCGCCACTCATGCGGCGTTGAAGGACGGGCGGATCGACACCGGGCATGCCTACGCCATCGCCAACGCCACCTCCGTTCTCGAGCCCGAGATCCGAACCCGAGTCGAGCAGGAAGCTTTGGTGAAGGCGCCGGGTCGGACCGCGCAACAGTTGGCGAGCATCCTGCGCCGCACGGTGTCGCGGGTGGACCCGCAGGGTTGTGAGAAACGCTCCGAGCAGCGTCGCAGGGACACCTACGCGTCGAAAAAACCCGGTGAGGACGGGTTCGCCCACTACATCATCGGCGGCGCCACCGAAAAGATCTCCGTCGTCGACGACCGGGTCGACAAGATCGCCCGCGCACTCAAACGCGACGGGGACGAGCGCACCCTCGACCAACTCCGCTCCGACATCGCCCTCGGCCTACTCGCCGGCACCCTCGACGAACGCACCCGAGAGCTGGCCGCCTCCACCACGGCGGTCCTGCACATCATCACACCATTGACCACCCTCATCGGCGCCGATGACGTCCCCGTCGAGCTGGCCGACGGCAGCATGCTGCCCGCCTCGGTGATGCGGACCATCATCGACACCCACCGCGACACCGTCGTCTACAAACGCGTCCTGGTCGACGACGCCGGCATCGCGCTCCCCCTCAAGCAGAAGGTCTACCGACCCGGCCGCGAACTCACCCGCTACATCAAAACCCGCAACCCCAGATGCTGCTTCCCCGGCTGCACCCGCAAATCCCGCAGCACAGGAATCGAACTCGACCACACCCACCAATACAGCCAAGGCGGCCCCACCAGCCACACCAACCTCGCACCCCTATGCGCCCGCCACCACCACACCAAACACCGAGGCGGATGGACCGCAACCCAACCCACCCCCGGCACCCTGCACTGGACCAGCCCCACCGGACGCACCTACCAAATCCCCCCACAACCCCTACTCGACCCCACACCCCACAACAACCCGCACCCACCCCACAACACCAACCCGAACAACAACCCGCACCCACCACACAACAACCCGACCAACGACAACCCGAACAACAACTCGCACCTCGGCAAGCGGCCGACCCGAGTGGCACACCACCCCAAATCCCCACCGACCGCACCACCAAACCGCGCCACCCCACCACTCGAACAACGCACGCCGAAAAACACCCACCCCACCCACCGAAACCGAGGCACACCCACACCCACACCCATATCCACACCCATATCCACAACCACATCCACATCCGGATCCGGCGATGGCGGTGAAAGCGAAGGACCTCCACCCTTCTGAATCGTCGCCCTCAGTGTTTTCCTGGATTGACGGTGTCAGGCGTCATCCTGGAGTGCCGGCGCCGGCACGTCTTTCTGGACTGGTGCTCTCAGCACGCCCTCCCTGTCGTGGCGGCGTCAGCAGGCCTCCTGAGCTGACGGCATCAGAGCACCCTTCTGAACTGGTGTCCTCAGCACGCCCTCTTGAAGTGATGCGCTCGGCGGGCCTTCCGAACTGACGGGTTCAGTTCACCCTTCTGATCCAATGACATTGGCGTGCCCTTCTGGGCTGGCTATGTCAGCACGCCTCGTGAGCTGGCGTTCGCCGAGGGTCTCCTGAGCTATCGACAGATCTCCTGAATTGACGACATCAGAGCACCCTTCTGAACTGCCGCCCTCACCACGCCCCCTAAAGCGATGCGCTCGGCAGGCCTTCTGAACTGGCGGAAGTGTGCCCCTTCTGGACTGACGGCGTGAGCACGCCTTCCTGAAGTGACGGTCGGCAGCGGGTCTGCTGAACTGAGGACATCAGAACGCCCCTGCTGAAGTGGCGACCTCAGCACGCTATCCAGAACTGATGGGCGTCTTCCTGCCGAACTCGCGGCATCGGCACGCCTCCAGAATTGACGGCGTCGGCACGGCATCCGGAATTGCCGGTTTCCGCCATCGCGAAACCCTGTGCGATCCCCACCCGAAATCGCCCACTGGTAACCGCTGACCAAGGCGGGATTTTTTGATGATTTTCTGTGGGGGGAGCGGTGGTGCTAAGCTCGTCCGCGAGAGGGGCATGCGAAGCCTGCCCCGGAAAAGCCCCTCCGCACCACCGCTAGGGGCCCCACATAAAATCATCAAAAAATCCCGCCGGCGAACACCAACCAAGCGAACCCCAAAAGCCACCAGCAAAACCCTCAATCATCCCCACGCAAAGCCATAGCAGCCCGAACCTCATTCAACGCCTCCTGATACTCAGGCGTCGGATTCATAGTGGCAGCCAAACGCAACTGAGCCTGCGCCTCCCGCAACCGCCCCTGCCGTTGCAACGTGCGACCAAGCGCAAACCGAGCGTAATGATCAGCAGGATCGAGATCCAACACCTTCCGGAACGCCTGCTCCGCCCGCCGCAACTGCGCCGACAGGAAGTAGGCGCGGCCGACAAGGAGATGGACGCTGGGCGCGTCAGGGGCAGCCGCCAGGACTTCACGGAGCGCACGCAACGCTTCCAGTGGGCGACGTTGGTCAACAAGGGCTTCGGCTCGACGGAACGCGTCGAAGGTCTCGTCTGCGGCGCTCATGGTCCCGTCTAATTTACGCGTAGCACGGCTGATTCGAAAACCACTGGCAGCGGCTGTCTTCGGCGATTGTTCGGCAAACGTTGCGTGATCCTTCCACCGCTGCCGCGTGTATCTCATTCGGGTACGCCCCGAGCACGACTAGGCTCGATCGCGAAGTATGCCGGGCGCATCACTACCGATCTACGACAGGAGCTTGCAGGTGGCGGTCATCGAGCAGGTGGGGGCCAGGGAGATCCTGGACTCGCGCGGGAACCCGACGGTCGAGGTCGAGGTCGCGCTCGACGACGGGACGCTGGCCCGCGCCGCCGTCCCCTCCGGGGCGTCCACCGGCGAACACGAAGCCGTGGAACTCCGCGACGGCGATGCCCGTCGCTACCTCGGCAAGGGCGTCGAGAAAGCCGTCACCGCCGTTCTCGACGAGATCGGACCCGAGCTCAGCGGGCTCGAGGCCGTCGAGCAGCGTGTGGTGGACCAGAAGCTGGTCGACCTGGACGGCACCCCGGACAAGTCGCGGCTCGGCGCGAACGCGATTCTCGGCGTCTCGCTGGCCGTGGCCAAAGCGGCGGCGGAGTCCAGTGGGCTGGAGCTGTTCCGCTACGTGGGTGGGCCCAACGCGCACGTGCTGCCGGTGCCCATGATGAACATCCTCAACGGCGGCGCTCACGCCGACACCGATGTCGACATCCAGGAGTTCATGGTGGCGCCCATCGGCGCCGAGAACTTCCGTGAGGCGCTGCGCTGGGGTACCGAGGTCTACCACGCGCTCAAGTCCGTCCTGAAGGGCAAAGGCCTGGCCACCGGTCTTGGCGATGAGGGTGGGTTCGCGCCCGCGTTGTCCAACAACCGGGAGGCGCTGGACCTCATCGGGATCGCGGTGGACAAGGCCGGGTTCAAGCTTGGTCGGGACGTCGTGCTGGCGCTGGACGTGGCCGCCACCGAGTTCTTCTCCGACGGCGTCTACAACTTCGAGGGCAGCAAGCGCAGCGTCGAGCAGATGGCGGCCTACTACGCCGAGCTTGTCGACGCCTACCCGCTGGTGTCCATCGAGGACCCGCTGTCCGAGGACGACTGGGACGGCTGGGTCTCGCTGACCGCTCAGATCGGGGAGCGCGTTCAGCTGGTCGGCGACGACCTCTTCGTCACCAACCAGGAGCGGCTGGAGGACGGGATCGCCCGGCACGCCGCGAACGCGCTGCTGGTGAAGGTCAATCAGATCGGCACGCTGTCGGAGACGCTGGACGCGGTCACGCTGGCGCATTCCACCGGGTACCGCTGCATGATGAGCCACCGTTCCGGGGAGACCGAGGACACCACGATCGCCGACCTCGCGGTGGCCACCGGCTGCGGCCAGATCAAGACCGGTGCGCCGGCCCGCAGCGAGCGGGTCGCCAAGTACAACCAGCTGCTGCGCATCGAGGAGGCCCTCGGTGACGCCGCGCGGTACGCGGGTGAGCTCGCGTTCCCGCGGTACACGCCGGAAAGCTGATCAGCACGTAAGGAGGGGTGATGGCCGGGCGAGAACAGGAGAGACGCCGCCGCCGGGGGGAACCCGGTGCGACCCGACGATCCGAACGCGCCCGGCGATCACCCGTCCAGCGCAGCACCAGCCACTCCCGCGTGCACCCGGCCGGTACCGGAACCCCAGCGCTCAGCGAGCGGGTGCGGCAGAACCTGCGGCGTCGGCCGCAGGGCACCGGGGGAGCCTTCGGGCTGTCCTCCACCCGTCGCGCCGCCGCCCTGGCCATGGTGGTCTGCGCGCTCGCTCTGAGCGTGGCCGTCCCGCTACGCACCTACCTCAGCCAGCAGGCCGCGATCGTGCAGGCCGAGCAGCAGAAGGCCGCGCTGCAACGGGACCGCGAGGAGCTGGAGAAGCGAAAGCAGCGCCTGTCGGACCCCGCCCAGGTCGAGGCGGGCGCCCGGGAGCGGCTCCAGTACGTCCGGCCTGGTGAGGTGCCCTATATCGTGCAGCTGCCCGAAACTCCGCAGCAGCCGGGGGCAGGGCAGGAACAGAGCAAGCCGCAGCCGCGCAAACCCTGGTACGAGCGGCTGTGGACATCGATCGCAGAGGACGGGAATTGACCAAGCCGCTCTTCGGAGCCCCGCGGATGCTGGAGCCGGTCACCGAGGCGGATCGCGCCGTCATCGAAGCCCAGCTGGGCCGCCCGCCCCGCGCGCTGCGCGCCGTGGCGCACCGGTGCCCCTGCGGCAAGCCGACCGTCGTGCAGACCTCGCCGCGGTTGGACGACGGCACCCCGTTTCCGACGCTGTACTACCTGACATGTCCGCGATTGACATCTCTGGTGAGTACGTTGGAGTCATCCGGGGCAATGTCGGAGATGACGGAGCGTTTGCAGGACGATGAGCAATTGGCAAACGCCTACCTGCGCGCACACCAATCTTATCTGGCCCACCGCGACTCGATAGAACCGCTGGGTACGGACGTTTCCGCAGGTGGGATGCCTGGTCGAGTCAAATGCCTTCACGTGCATGTCGCGCATGCGCTTGCCTGCGGCCCAGGAATCAACCCGTTTGGTGATGAGGCACTCGAATGGGCGGGTAACTGGCATGCAGAAGGTAGCTGCGTGTAATCGCAGCGCTTTTTGTTTCCTTGACGGAAGTGCTGCGCTGGGCTGGTCGGGTCGCTACACTCCTACTCTCCTGAGCGGCAGGTAAGCCGCCGACGCTGCTGCGCGCCTTTTACCAGGTTGGAACTCCCGCGTGACTGCCCGCACTATGGGTATTGTCCCCGCGCGCTCCCCTGGGAGGCGATCGTGAGCCCGTCGCCACGTCCTCTCCACCAACGCGCGGTTCTGCGTTTGAGCATCGCGCTGGAACAGCACTGCCCGCCAGAGTTCGAGGTCCTGCCCGCCCCCGTCGACGTCGTGCTCTCCGAGCGGACCGTGATCATTCCCGACGTGGTGGTCGGACGCCGCGAGGACTTCACCACCCGCGCCCTGATCGGACCGCCCGTGCTGTCCGTCGAGGTGCACTCCCCGCGCACCCGCAAGGTCGACCTGGAACTCAAGCGCACCCTGCTGGAGGAGGCGGGCTGCCTCAACTACTGGCTCATCGACCCGGACAAACCGGCCATTCGCTGCCTCGCGCTGCGCGAGACCGGCTTTGTGGAGATCGCGTACCTGGTGGGGGAGGAGCGGGCCGTGGTGGCCGAGCCGTACCCGCTCACCCTGTGTCCGGCCGACCTGGTGCGGAGTCATGCTGTGGGCCAGGAGTTGTAACGACCTGACAGAACGGCACGACATTTTGGCGTAGTCGGCGCGTAACACTGGCCGAGTAAAGCCGTTGATATTGGTAAATCGCGGCACTTGCTCCCTTCCATGCAACCCCCGATGACAGAATGTCCGTCAACAGGCTGAAGCCGGGAACACATGGAGTGATCAGCAAAGGGGTGTTTCATTCGTGGCAGCCGCTCGGGGAGGCGCCCACCGGAAGAAGAGCGCGCGTGCGCTGAGACGGGAATCGAAACGGCGCAGGGCGGCCGGGGTGGCCGCATTGGGCGCCTTCCTGGTGCCCAGCCTGTTCGCCGTCGTGCAGCAGCACCCACTCAAGAACGTGGCCGACGAAGGCGCAGGCACTATCGCCGCCCTCGGCGCCGGTGACGTGCTGGCCCTGCTGACCTCGCCGGATTCCCTCGGCGTCAACGGCAGGCTTCCCGAGGCGGACACCATCAGCCCCGAACTGCTTGCCGCCCTGAACGACCCGAACGCCCTCGCGGGCGGCCTCGACCTCGGTATCACCGGTATGGACATCCCGCCAGTCATGTTGGCGGCCTACCGCCGCGCCGAGCAGATCCTGCTCAACGAGCGCCCCGGCTGCGGCCTGCACTGGTCGGTGCTGGCGGGCATCGGCCGCATCGAGTCCAACCACGCCCGCAACGGGCAGGTGGACGCCGCGGGCAACACCACATCGGCGATCCTCGGCCCCCGCCTGGACGGCACGCTCGCGGGCACCGCCTCGATCCGCGACACCGACCGCGGCAGGCTCGACGGTGACAGCAACTGGGACCGCGCGGTCGGCCCCATGCAGTTCATCCCGTCCACTTGGGCGGGCTACGCCTCCGACGGCAACGGCGATGGCACCTTTTCGCCGCACAACGCCTTCGACGCCGCGCTGGCCAGTGGCCGTTACCTGTGTTCCGGCGGCCTGAACCTCCGCGATCCCGCCCAGCTCGCGGCGGCCATCTTCCGCTACAACCACTCGCAGACCTACGTCCGCGAGGTGCTGCTCTGGGCGGGTATCTACGCGGGCGCGATCCTGCCGCCCGGCGACATCACCCCGCCTCCGGTTGGCCCGTTCCCGCCGCCGCCCGGCGTGATCCCGCCGCCCGAGACGGGCCCCGGCACGACCCCGCCGCCCACCACCACGCCGCCGCCGACGACCTCGCCGTCCACCCCGCCGGTGACCACGGTGCCGTCCACGCCGCCGAGCAGCACCACCCCGCCGACGACGCCACCGTCCACGACGCCACCGCCGTCGACCACGACGCCGCCGACGACCACGCCCCCGCCGACCACGACGGTGCCGCCTAACACCACGACGCCACCTCCGTCTACGACGCAGCCGCCGCTGAGCACGACGACGACTCCGAAGCCGACCACGACATCGGCCCCGTCGAGCACGCCGACATAGCCCGCACCCTCTACGGTGAGTCGTGCTGGCCAAGCACGACTTCCGGAGGAGCCGATGACGCGGGTCGCCGCTATCGACTGTGGTACCAACTCGATCCGCCTGCTGGTCGCGGACGTGACCACACGCGAGGACGGCACGCATTGGCTCCGTGACGTGCACCGGGAGATGCGGATCGTGCGCCTAGGCCAAGGCGTCGACGCCACCGGGATGCTCGCCGCCGAGGCGCTGGAGCGCACCAGGGTCGCGTTGGCCGACTACACCGCGATCATCCGCCGCAAGGGCGCCGAGCGGGTCCGCATGGTCGCCACTTCAGCCACCCGCGACGCCTCCAACCGGGAGGAGTTCTTCGGCATGGTCCGCGCCACGCTGGGCGTGGACGCCGAGGTGATCAGCGGTGACGAGGAGGCCAGGCTGTCGTTCACCGGGGCGGTGGGCGACCTCGACCCCGCGGACGGGCCGTTCGTGGTGGCCGATATCGGCGGCGGCTCCACCGAGATCGTGCTGGGCGGCACCGACGGCGTCACCGCGACCCTGGAGGCGGCCCGGTCGGTGGACATCGGCTGCGTCCGGCTCGCCGAGCGCTGCCTGCACTCCGACCCGCCGGACTCCGACCAGCTGGCCGAGGCCAAGGAGCTCACGCACAAGATCCTCGCCGAGGCTTTCGAGACGGTGCCCGTGGAACACGCGCGGGCCTGGGTTGGCGTGGCGGGCACCATCACCACCCTGTCCGCGGTCGTCCAGGATCTACCCGAGTACGACTCGGCGAGCACACACCTCTCGCGCATCTCGCTGCCGCAACTGGCGGCGGCGACCGATCGGCTGCTGTCCATCCCCCATGCGGAGGTCGCCAAGATCGGTTCGATTCACCCCGGTCGGGTGGATGTCATCGGGGCGGGTTCGGTGATCGCCTTGGTGTTGGCCGAGGAATTGGCCCAGCGGTCCGGAATTTCCGAGCTCATCGTGAGCGAACACGACATTCTGGATGGCATCGCCCTCTCGCTTGTCGAATAGAAGCTATGGGCCATGTGTGCCAAGCTATGGGCGTCCGGTGAAATGCGATGACACGCCTACGGGAGACGCAACTACGGTGATCGTTGCCGGTTTGTAATTCCGTAGGGGTGTGCCTGCATGCACCCAATGTTTACGGTCGCCGGACGGGTCGGGTTATATCCCCGGCTCCTGTAGTGCGGCGGCGCCTGAGGGTGGACTCCGCCGCCGAATGTGGGAGGACGTTCATGAGAATGAGGCGCACGCTGTCGTGCACCGCGGTGTTGGCGGCAGCCACCCTGGTGGCTGCGGGCTGTGGTGGCTCCGGCGGGGGTGGCGGCACCGCAACCGACGCGGTGATCACCATCAACGGGACCGAACCGGAGAACCCGCTGCTGCCTGCCAATACGAACGAGGTCGGCGGCGGCAGGATTATGGACGCCGTGTTCTCGAAGCTGGTTCGGTATGACCCCAAGGACGCGCACGCGATCAACGAGGTCGCCGAGAAGATCGAGACCTCGGACTCAAAGGTCTACACCATTACCCTGAAGAAGGACTGGACGTTCCACGATGGGACGCCGGTTAAGGCCGAAAGTTTTGTGAAGGCCTGGAACTACGGCGCCTATGGACCGAATGCGCAGCAGAACGCCAGCTTCTTCGAAAAAATCGAAGGCTTCAAGGACGTCCACACCGAGGACCCGGATGGCGCGAGTGGGCCGCAGCAGGCGCCGCCGCCCGCCAAGCAGGAAATGTCCGGCCTTCAGGTCGTCGATGACCACACCTTCAAGGTGACGCTGTCGGCACCGTTCTCGATTTTCCCGCAGATGGTCGGCTACACCGCCTTCTCCCCGCTGCCCGAGGCGTTCTACAAGGACCCGAAGGCCTTCGGTGAGAAGCCGATCGGCAACGGCCCGTTCAAGCTCGACTCCTGGAACCACAACGTCGAGGCGAAGCTGACCAAGTACGACGGCTACAAGGGCACCGAGCAGCCCAAGGTCGCCGGTGTCACGGTCAAGTTCTACTCCGGCCTCGAGGGCGCCTACCAGGACGTGCAGTCCAACAACCTGGACTTCCTGGACGTCGTGCCCGCCAACGCGCTCGCCGGTGGCCAGTTCAAGACGGACATGCCCGGCCGCTTCGTCGAGAGCCCGGCGCTGATCCACAACACCCTGGCGATCCCGATCTACCAGGAGAAGTACAAGAACGCCGACTTCCGCAAGGCCATCTCGCTGGCGATCAACCGCAAGGAGATCGCGGACAAGATCTTCCACGGCGGGCGCAAGCCGATGACCGGCTACGGCGTCTCCGCGCTGGAGGGCTACCAGAGCAAGTGCGAGTTCTGCGAGTTCGACCCGGCCAAGGCCAAGGAGTACCTGGCCAAGTCCGGCGTGCCCGCGAACACCAGCATCGGCATCACCTACAACGCCGACGGCGGGCACAAGGACTGGATCGAGGCGACCTGCCAGAGCATCACCAACAACCTGGGCATCGGCTGCCAGCCGGACCCGGTGGCGAGCTTCGCGATCCAGCGTCAGAAGTCCAACGCCCGCGAGCACACCAACCTGTACCGCACGGGTTGGCAGGCCGACTACCCGGCGCTGGAGAACTTCCTGAACCCGATCTTCCGCACCGGCGGCGGGTCGAACGACAACGACTACAGCAACCCGGCCGTTGACGCGAAGCTGGCCGCGGCCGACGCAGCCACCTCCAAGGACGAGGCGCTCAAGCTCTACAACGAGGCCGAGCAGCTCATCCTGCAGGACATGCCGGTCATTCCGATGCACGAGCGGGTCAACCAGTCCGTCTGGTCCGACCGTCTGCAGGGCGTCCTGGTGACCCCGTTCAACACCCTCGACCTGCTGACAGTGTCGGTCAAGGGTTAACGGTTCGGCGAATCGAGGACTCGGCCTACCAGGCGCCCCGTGCACTTGGTAGGCCGAACCCTTGATTCAGGTAGAGACCTCAGTGGCGCACAAGGAAGTGACCCATGGGCCGATACGTGGCCAAACGACTCCTCCAACTGATCCCGGTCTTCCTCGGGACGACGTTCCTGATCTACTTCCTGGTCTGGAGCGTCCCGGGAGACCCGTTCGCCGGTAAATGCGGCGAGCGTCCCTGCTCCCCGGGCTTCATCGCGCAGATGAAGGCCGAGTACAACATGGATGACCCGATCCTCATCCAGTACGGCAAATACCTGCTCAACATCCTGCAGGGCGACTTCGGCGAGAACTACGCGGGCGTCCCCATCGTTGACCTGATCGCCCAGGCCTACCCGACGACCATCAAACTGGCGCTGGTCGCGCTGGCCATCGAGGCGATCATCGGCATCCTCGCGGGCATCGTCACCGGCCTGAGCGGCCGCGGCTTCCTGGACAGCCTGGTGCTGGTCTCCACCCTGGTGCTGATCTCGTTCCCGGTGTTCGTCACCGGCTTCGTGCTGCAGATCGTGCTGGGCACCAACCTCGGCATCATCAACCCGACCGTGTCATCCAACCCGGGGATCGGCGAACTGCTGGTGCCCGGGTTCGTGCTGGGCAGCCTGTCCATGGCCTACGTCGCCAGGCTGACGCGCACCAGCATCATGGAGAACAAGCGCGCCGACTACGTGCGCACCGCGGTCGCCAAGGGCCTGGCCCCCACGCGCGTGGTGGGCGTGCACCTGCTGCGCAACTCGGTGATCCCGGTGATCACGTTCCTGGGCACCGACCTCGGCGCGCTGATGGGCGGCGCGATCGTCACCGAGGGCATCTTCAACATCAAGGGGATCGGCCTGCTGGTCTACCGGTCCATCCTGACCAAGGAAGCGGCGACCGTGACCGGCATCGTCGTCCTGCTGGTTGTGGTCTACCTGCTGATGAACCTGCTGGTCGACCTGCTCTACGCCGTGCTCGACCCGAGGATCCGCTATGAGTGAACCGACTGCTGCTGCCACCACCACAGACTCACCGGGCGCCTACGTCACCGCCGCGGAGCATGCCGCGGTCGGCAAGCCGCGCAGCCTCTGGTCCGACGCCTGGCACGAGCTTCGCCGGAGGCCGCTGTTCATCGTCTCGATGGTGATCATCGCCGTCCTGGTCGTCATGTCGGTGGCCCCGTCCCTGTTCACCTCGGTGGACCCGACCGTCGGCGACCTGTCGCGCTCCCGCGCCGAACCGTCGGCGCAGGCCTGGTTCGGCTATGACACCCAGGGCCGCGACATCTTCGCGCGCTGCATCTACGGGGCACGGGTCTCGCTGGTCGTCGGCCTGTTCGCGGTGCTCGGCACGGTGCTGCTGGGCAGCGTCGTCGGCATCGTCTCCGGGTATTACGGCGGCAAGGTCGACGTGCTGCTGTCCCGGATCGCCGACATCTTCTTCGGCCTGCCGTTCGTGCTGGGCGCCATCGTCATCCTCACCACGTTCCGCTCGAACGAGCCGAACGCCTTCCGGATCGTGGCGATCGTGGTGGGCACGCTGATCGCGCTGTCCTGGCCGGTGTCGATGCGGATCATGCGCTCGGCGACGATCACCGCCAAGCAGCAGGACTACGTCAAGGCCGCCCGCGGGCTCGGCGCGAGCACCGGGCGGATCATCACCCGGCACCTGCTGCCCAACACGATCGCCCCGGTGATGGTGTACGCGACCATCGCCTTCGGCGCGTTCGTCGGGGCCGAGGCCACCCTGTCCTTCCTGGGCATCGGGCTCCAGACGCCGGTGGTGTCCTGGGGCGTGATGATCAGCGACTCGCGCGACTACATTCGCCAGTCACCGCACCTGCTGATGTTCCCGTCCCTGTTCCTGACCACCACCGTGCTCGCGTTCGTCATGCTCGGCGACGCGGTGCGCGACGCGCTCGACCCGAAGCTGCGATAGGAGGCAGACGATGTCCGCAATGGATACACCCATCGCCTCCAGCGAGCCGAGGCTGCTCGAGGTGGACAACCTGCACGTCGAGTTCCGCACCCGCGACGGCGTTGCCAAGGTGATCAACGGCGTGAGCTATCACGTCGACGCGGGGGAGACGCTGGCGGTGCTCGGCGAGTCCGGCTCCGGCAAGAGCGTCACGGCCCAGAGCATCATGGGCATTCTGGACACCCCGCCCGGGTTCGTCACGCAGGGCACGATCCGCTTCCGCGGGGAGGAACTGCTGACGGCGAGCGAGGAACGCCGCCGCGAGGTCCGCGGCGACGGCATAGCGATGATCTTCCAGGACTCGCTGTCCGCGCTGAACCCGGTGTACACGGTCGGCTTCCAGATCGCCGAGCAGCTCAAGCTGCGTCGCGGCATGAGTAAGAAGGAAGCCAACCAGCGCGCGATCGAGCTGCTGGATTTGGTCAACATCCCCAACGCCAAGGGCAGGGTCAAGCAGTACCCGCACGAGTTCTCCGGTGGCATGCGTCAACGCGCCATGATCGCCATGTCGCTGGCGCTGGACCCCGAGGTGCTCATCGCGGATGAGCCCACCACGGCGCTGGACGTGACCGTGCAGGCGCAGATCATGGACCTGCTCGCCGAGATCCAGCGGGAACGCAAGATGGGCATGATCCTGATCACCCACGACCTCGGCGTCGTCGCCGACGTCGCGGACCGGATCGCGGTCATGTACGCGGGCCGGATCGTGGAGCACGCCGACGTCTACACCCTGTACAAGCAGCCCGGCCACCCGTATACGGCCGGTCTGCTGGAGTCCATCCCGCGGCTGGACCAGCGCGGGCAGGAGCTGCGGACGATCAAGGGTCTGCCGCCGAACCTGACCAGGATTCCCAGCGGCTGCCCGTTCCACCCGCGTTGCCCCATGAAGATCCAGCGGTGCGTTGACGAGGTACCCGGTGAGCACCGGCTCGGACTCGGCCACACCAGCAAGTGCCACCGCGCCGAGGAGTTGATCGAGAATGTCTGAGACGCTGTTGCAGGTCACCGACCTGGTCAAACACTTCCCGGTGGACGTCGGCATCCTGTTCAAGCGGATCGCGGGCCACGTCAAGGCCGTGGACGGGGTGTCCTTCGAGCTCAAGCAGGGCGAGACGCTGGGCGTGGTCGGCGAGTCCGGCTGCGGGAAGTCCACGCTGGCCCAGGTGCTGATGCGGCTGGAGCCGCCGACCTCGGGCTCCGCGGTGTACAAGGGCCGGGACATCTTCAAGCTGAAGGGTTCCGACCTGCGCAAGCTGCGCCGCAGCATTCAGATGGTGATGCAGGACCCGTACACCTCGCTGAACCCTCGGATGACGGTGGGCGACATCATCGGGGAGCCTTTTGAGATCCATCCCGAGGTGGCGCCTAAAGGCTCTCGGCGTCGTAAAGTCGAGGAGCTGCTTGATGTCGTGGGGTTGAACCCGGAGCACATCAACCGGTATCCGCACCAGTTCTCCGGCGGCCAGCGGCAGCGTATTGGCATTGCCCGCGCGCTGGCGCTGCGTCCCGAGCTGATCATCTGCGACGAGCCGGTGTCCGCTTTGGACGTCTCCATCCAGGCGCAGGTGATGAACCTGCTCGGAGATCTGCAGGGCGAGTTCGGGCTGTCCTACATCTTCATCGCGCACGACCTGTCCGTGGTGCGGCACCTGTCGGATCGGGTGGCCGTGATGTACCTGGGCAAGATGGTGGAGATCGGCACCGAGGACCAGATCTACGAGCACCCGACGCACCCGTACACCCAGGCGCTGCTGTCCGCGGTGCCGGTGCCGGACCCGACGCTGCGCGGCAAGCGCGACGTCATCCGCCTCACCGGCGACGTGCCCAGCCCGCTGGATCCGCCGTCGGGCTGCCGCTTCCGGACGCGCTGCTGGAAGGCCCAGGACATCTGCGCGGAGCAGACCCCTGAGCTGGCGGTTCGGTCGGCTCCCAAGGAGATCGGCGGCAACGGCACCGACGTGGACGCCGTCCGCTTCAACCCTCCGTCGGTCAACGGGGCGGCCAACGCCGCGGCGCACCCCAGCGCCTGCCACTTCGCGGCCGAACGTCCACGAGTAGTGGCCTGAGCAAGGTTCGGGGCGCCCGCCAGGCGGGCGCCCCGAACACCTCAGTCGTTCGCGTGTAGGACGGCGTTGAGCTCGATGCCGGTGCCCTCGCGGTCCACGACCTCGACGGTGCCGGTGGTGGAGTTGCGGCGGAACAGCAGGTTGGCGCGGCCGGACAGCTCGCGGGCCTTCACCACGTAGCCGTCCGAGGTCGTGACCTTGGTGCCCGCGGTGACGTACAGACCCGCCTCCACCACGCAGTCGTCGCCGAGCGAGATGCCGATACCGGCGTTCGCGCCGATCAGGCAGCGTTCGCCGACGGTCAGCACCTCCTTGCCGCCGCCGGACAGCGTGCCCATCACCGAGGCACCGCCGCCGAGGTCGGAGCCGTCGCCGATGACGACGCCCGCCGAGATGCGGCCCTCCACCATGGACGCGCCGAGGGTGCCCGCGTTGAAGTTGACGAAGCCCTCGTGCATGACGGTGGTGCCGGTCGCCAGGTGCGCGCCCAGCCGCACCCGGTCGGCGTCGGCGATCCGCACGCCGGTGGGCAGTACGTAGTCGACCATCCGCGGGAACTTGTCAACGCCGTAGACGGTGACCGGGCCGCGGCCGCGCAGCCGGAGCCTGGTGGCCTCGAAGCCCTCCACCGGGCACGGGCCGTGGTTGGTCCACACCACGTTGGACAGCAGGCCGAAGACGCCGTCCAGGTTGGCGCCGTGCGGCGTGATCGCGCGGCTGGAGATCAGGTGCAGCCGCAGGTACACATCGGAGGCGTCCGCGGGCGGCTCGGACAGCTTGGCGATGCCCACGCGCACGGCGACCACCTCGACGCCGCGGGCGGTGTCGGTGCCCAGCAGTTCCACGGCGGCCTCGCCGAGCAGTTCGGCGGCCTGCTCCGCGGTCAGCCGGGAGGTTCCGGTGTGTCCGGGCTCGCCCAGCTTCGGGGCGGGGAACCAGGTGTCCAGCACGGTGCCGTCGGTGGCGATGGTGGCCAGCCCGACGCCGTGGGCACCTGCGTCGATCGTTTCTGCGGGTTCAGCGGTACTCACGGACAAACGGTAACCGCTGCCCGGTAGCTTCGTGGTGTGAGCCTCGATCTGACCGCGGACCCCGTCGACCTGACCGCCGCGCTGGTGGACGTGCCCAGTGTTTCCGAGCAGGAGGAGGCGCTGACGACGCTGGTGGCCGCGGCGCTGGCCGAGCAGGCGCCGCGGTTCGAGTTGCTGCGCACCGGGAACGTGGTGCTGGCCAGGACGAACCTGGGCAGGCCTTCGCGGGTGCTGCTGGCGGGCCACCTGGACACGGTGCCGATCGCGGACAACGTGCCGTCCACGCGGCGGGACGGCCTCATCTACGGCTGCGGCACCTCGGACATGAAGTCCGGCGACGCGATGATCCTGCATGTCGCGGCCACCATCGCCGAACCGGCGCACGACATCACGCTGGTCCTCTACGACTGCGAGGAAATCGCCGCCGACCGCAACGGCCTCAACCGGATCGAGCGCGAGCACCGGGACTGGCTGGACGCCGACCTGGCGATCCTGGCCGAGCCGACCGACGGCGCGGTGGAGGCCGGCTGCCAGGGCACGCTGCGCGCCGAGATCAGCACGAGCGGGCGGCGGTCGCATTCGGCGCGGTCCTGGCTGGGCGCCAACGCCATCCACCGCGCGGGCGCGCTGCTGCGGACGCTGGAGGAGTACCGGCCGCGCACCGTGGACATCGACGGGTGCGTGTACCGGGAGGGCCTCAACGCGGTCGGCATCCGCGGCGGGGTGGCGGGCAACGTGGTGCCGGACGAGTGCACCGTGACGGTGAACTTCCGGTTCGCCCCGGACCGCAGCCTTGAGCAGGCCCAGCAGCACGTGCGGGAGGTCTTCGCGGACGTGGAACCGCGGTTCACCGACGGCGCGCCGGGAGCACTGCCCGGCCTGTCGGCTCCCGCGGCGCAGGCGTTCATCGCCGCCGCGGGCAGCACCCCGCTGGCCAAGTACGGCTGGACCGACGTCTCGCGCTTCGCCGCGCTGGGCATTCCCGCGATCAACTTCGGGCCCGGCGATCCGAATCTCGCGCATACCCGCGAGGAAAACGTGGCGGTCGACAAGATCACGCATTGCACCGAGGTGCTACGCCGATTCCTGGAGAAATAGAATTCTCTAGGTGGTGCAGGATATAAAATAGGTGTCGCCGAGCCGGAAATGAATTCCGACCCGGCGACGGTGAACTTTCGCGTCAGGATTCGACGCCCGCGTTCCGCCTGCGGAGGCGGTACGCGACTCCGGCGGCGGCGGTCAGGCTCAGCGCGGAGAGCCCGAACACCACGGCCGCAAGGCTGCCGCCATCGTCCTCGGCGGCCAGGGGAGCGGCGGAGTAGCCGCCCAGCAGGTGCTTGTTCTGGTAGTCCGATCCGGGCAGCTTGTCGGCGTACCGGGAGCGGATCAGCTTGTGGTACTCGGCAACGGTGGTTCCCTCGGGGGTGACCGAGGACGTCGCCGTGTCGTTGAGCGGCAGCACACGGTCGCCGCGCAGCACGTACCAGGCGTT
Source organism: Actinorectispora metalli (assembly GCF_056323685.1). Classification (NCBI taxonomy): domain Bacteria; kingdom Bacillati; phylum Actinomycetota; class Actinomycetes; order Pseudonocardiales; family Pseudonocardiaceae; genus Actinorectispora; species Actinorectispora metalli. The sequence goes on along the minus strand of NZ_JBREYE010000001.1, from coordinate 1,452,363 downwards.
GATCTGCGGTTCGGTGAACACGACGCCGTCACCCGCCTGCGCGGGGAAGGTCGTCTCCTCCAAGCCGGTGGTCACGTTCTGCACGGCCCAGCGGCCCTCGGCGTCCTTAGCCACCCACATCGAGGCCTGCTGGCCGTGCGCCGAGGAGGCGCGGACCGCGAAGTAGGAGAACGTCGCGACGGTGTCGATGGGCGTCGCGGACTTCACGAAGTCCACGTTCAGCGCGTACACCGGGTGGCCGGTCGGAGCCACCTTGGGTGCCTTGGCCTGTGCGGCCTCCGCGGTGATCTCACTGTCCTTCACCACGCGCTGACCCGCGTGCTTGTCCACGCTGACGAAGAAGCGGCCCAGCCAGTCGGTGGCGGCCGGTGCCTGTGCCGCGCGGCTCGCCGCGGACAGGTCACTGCCCAGTGGAGTGCCGCTGACCTGGGCTTCGCCCGCCCCGGCGGTGGTGGCACCGAGGATGAGCAGCATGCCGACGCCGGTCGCGGCGAGGGTCCTGCGGAAAGTGCTGGTCATGGCCGCCTCACCCCATCCCGTACAGAGCGTCGCCCCAACGGAACTGGCCGTTGCGGACGTAGCTGCTGTGTGCCATCTGGCTGTAGCGCGGGCTCGACGGCCACGGGTCGCCGTAGGACATCGTTGTTCCGTTGATGCCGTAGATGACCTGCGCGTGTCCGCCGCCCTGAGTCCAGTAGATGCCGGTCTCGATGGGCTTGCCCGCGTTGATCTGCTGGGTCACGGCCGATGCGCTGAGCGGGCCGCTGACGGTGCCGGGGTTCATGCCCAGCGCCTGGAAGCCGCGTTGCACGGTCTGCAGGTAGTCGGGCTGGTTCTGGCACTGGGCGTTTGGCGACTGGCCGCGGGAGAGGTTGCAGAACTGGTTCTGCGTTGTGCTCGTACCCTTGCCCAGCGCTCGGGCGATGGTCAGCCCGCTGGCCGCCCAACACCACTGGTTCTGCTCCTGGGCCAGCATGCTGATCCGCACCTCGGCGGCGAGGGCGCCGCCGGGAACGACGGCCAGGAAGCTGCCCGCGATCAGGGTCGCGGCCAGCAGGCGGCGCAGGCGCCACCGATATGGCTGTTTCATATAGTGCTCCTCATTCGCGCAAGGCAGTGCAGGGGAAATTTGTCTTGGCGCGCCCGAACAGGGATTCGGGTTGGAGCTGAAACTAATCTCGGAATTGGCGAGTCGTTACCGACTTTCGTAGTACAGGTTTTAAGTGCCTGAATATGCAGGCGCCCGGTGTGCGACTCGGGAGAAGTCGTCCACGATCTTGTGCAGTGGCGTCTCGGCCTCGGGAGCCAGCGTGACTCCGTGGTCGGACACGGTGATCGCCTTGTCCAGCACGAACCACCCCGGCACCACGTGGGAGGCGCCGAGGGACTGCAGGACCGGGCGCAGCGCGTAGTCGATGGCCAGCACGTGCGCGGGGCTGCCGCCGGTCAACACCGGCAGCACGGTCTTGCCCGCCAACGCGAACTGCGGCAGCAGGTCAAGCAGGGTCTTCAGCAGACCGGTGTAGGCGGCCTTGTAGACGGGGCTGCCGACCACCAGCGCGTCCGCGGCCTCGATCGCCGCCACCGCGGCGGCGATCTCGGGGTGGCCGGAGTCCGCGGCCAGCAGCGGTGCAGGCGGCAGCGAACGCACCTCGAGGTGGCGGGTGACGTGACCGTCGCCGACCAGGCGCGCCGAGATGCCTCGCAGCAGCGCGGAGGTCCGCGAGGTCGCCGAGGGGCTGCCGGAGATCACCAGAATGCCTGCCATGAGTGTGCCTTCCTCCGTGGTCAGAGCAGCCCGTGTCGGGGCGGCGGGGTGCCGTTGAGGACATATCGGCCGATGTGCTGGACCTTCCAGCGCACCGGGTCGTGCAGGGTGTGCGTGCGGGCGTTGCGCCAGTGCCGGTGCAGGTTCAGCAGGTCCAGCGCGGACCGGGTGCCCGCGAGTTCGAACAGGGCACCGCTCAGTTCGTTGGCGGTCCAGTCGGCGAAGGCCTTCGCGCTGGCCACCGTGATCGAGGCCAGCGCGGTGCTGTCCTCGGTCTCCTCGGCGCGTGCCGCGTCGATGGCCGCGCCCGCGCGGTCCAGTAGCGCCTCCGCGGCCCGCAGGCGGATGCCCAACTCGCCGAAGCGCTGGATCAGCAGCGGGTCCTCGGCCGCCGAGTCCACCCCCGACTCGAACCACGGGCGGCTGCGGGTACGCACGAACTCGGCGGCGTCGGCCAGCGCCGCCCCGGCGATCCCGACGTCGATCGCGGTGTGCATGAGCTGTGCGAGCGCGCCATAGACCTGGGGGCGGGTGAACGTCAGGTGGTGTGGGATGACTTGCCACGGCTCGACCCGCACCCGCTCCAGCCGCACGGTGCCGCTGGCGGTGGTGCGCTGGCCCATGCCGTTCCAGTCGTCGATCACGGTCAGGCCGGGAGTGCCCGCAGGCACGTAGACGATCACCAGTTCGCCGTCGTCGTCGCGGGCCAGCACGCAGACCCAGTGCGCGAACAACGCGCCGGTGCTGTAGAACTTCGTGCCGGTCAGCACCAGCCCGCCGTCCTCGGCGGTGAGCCGGGTGCGGATGTCCTGGCTGTTCTTGCCGCCCGCCTCGGACTGGGCGTTGGCGAACCGCTTGCCCGCCAGCGCCTGTTCGTAGAAGAACGCCTGCTGCTCGGCGGTGCCCTGCTCGCGCAATGCATGCAGGTACAGGTAGTGGGTCTGCGGGATCTGCGCGAGGTTCGGATCGCCCACCGCGAGCAGCCGGAACACCTCGCCCAGGGTGCGGGCCGACACCTCGGCGCCGCCGTGCTCGCGCGGCACCGTGATGCCGAGCAGGCCGCTGGCGGAGAGCACCTCCACCTCGTTTCTCGGCAGCCGCCGCGCGGCGTCGCGCTCCGCGGCGTGCTCGGCGAAGCCCTTCGACAGGACGGCGGCCACGGCGACCGCCTCGGCGTCGTCGCGGATCACCGCTGGCCGGTCACGATCAGCTCGCGCCGCGCCGCGTCGGCTTCAAGCTCGCGGACGATGGGCAGCACCCGGCTGCCGAAGTACTCCACGTCCTCCAGGTAGTGCAGGAAGCCGAGCAGCAGCAGGTCGGCGCCGCGCTTGCGGTACTCCACGATGCGGTGCGCGACCTGCTCCGGAGTGCCGATCAGGCCGGTGCGGAAACCGTCGTTGTACTGCACCAGGTCGGCGAACTCGGAGTCCTGCCACATGCCCTTGCCATCCGATGTGGACTTCCCGGCTTGCTTCACGGCCGAGCCGAAGCCCTCGACGGCCTCCCGGTCGGCCTTGTCGATGATCTCGCGCAGCACCTCGCGGGCCTCGGCCTCGGTGTCGCGGGCGACCACGAACCCGTTGAGCCCGAACCGGACCTTGCGCGCTGCTGCCCGCGCGACGGCGGACACCTCGGCGACCTGCTCGGTGAAGCCGTCGAAGTCCTTGCCGTTGGAGAAGTACCAGTCGGAGACGCGACCGGCCATCGCGCGGGCCGCGGTGGAGTTGCCGCCCTGGAAGATCTCCGGATGCGGGGTCTGTAGCGGCTTGGGCTTGAGTGTGAAGTCGCGGATCCGGTAGAAGTCGCCTGCGAAGTCCACCGCGTCCTCGGTCCAGATCCTGCGCAGGACGGTGATGAACTCCTCGGCGCGCCGGTAGCGCTCGTCGTGCTCCAGCCACGGCTCGCCGAGCGCGGTGAACTCGCCCTTGAACCAGCCGCTCACCACGTTCAGCGCGAAGCGGCCCCCGGAGAGGATGTCGGCGGTGGCGCCGAACTTGGCCAGCACCCCCGGCTGCCACAGGCCGGGGTGGACCGCGGCGATCACCTTGAGGCGCTGGGTCGCCAGCAGCAGGGCCAGGCTGAAGCTGGTCGACTCGTGCTGCTTGTCCGCACCGTAGCTGGCCATGTAGCGGACTTGACTCAAGGCGTAGTCGAATCCGTTGTTCTCGGCCAGAATCGCGAGCTTCCGGTTGTACTCGTAGTCCCAGCCCGTCCGCTGCTCGATCTTGCTGACCACGAGTCCGCCGCTGACGTTGGGCACCCAATAGGCGAACTTCAACGAATCCTGATCTGTCAGGGACATGAAAGCTCCAGAGAAAGAAAAAGGCGTGTAAAGGCATGGCGAATCGCCGGTTAACCGAATGCGGACTCGCCGCGGGCGGTGCCGGGAAAAAGGGTGACGATGCTGGCGTCAGGGGCGACAGCGCTGGGCCGCGACACGGACGAAGTCCACGTGTCGCCGCCGGGTCAGCACCGCTGAGCTGCGCATGTGTCCCATGGGAGCAGCCACGAGGGCCGCTGTCAACGGCCTGTGAGCCTGCTTGCACCATGTCGGACCGGGTAATGCAATTCCGTCGGTATAGGTTGACCGTCCCGCGTCGGATTCCTAGCCTGGTCGTATGTACCGCTCCCCGCGGCTCGTCGCACGGATTCACCTCGATTTGCTCAGGGTGAATTCCGACGGATGTCCGGATCGCTAATCCCGGACAAATCCACCTGAAACGAGGAGCGTGTCATGTCCATCGCCGAGATTCCGGCACGGACCAGGTTCGCCGGTCCGCAACTGTCCACCTGGGACACCGAGGCAAACACCGCCCGTGGCACGGTCATCGTGTTGGCGGGCCGCGGTGAACATCCCGACCGCTACCAGCGGCTGGCCGCCAGGCTGACCCTGGACGGCTACCGCGTCCGCGCCTTCGGCTCGCCGGGCATCCCGGAGCCTGCCGCGATCGAGGCGCGGCTGCGGGAGGAACTTCAGCAGCAGCCCGGGCCGCACTTCCTGCTCGGCACCGACATCGGCGCGTTGATCGCGCTCGAGCTGGCCAGGGGCGGGCTTGCCTTCGCGGGTCTGGTGCTCGCCGGGCTGCCGGGGCCGGACGGTGCCGGGTTGCCCAACGAGCTGCCCTGGCCGGACGAGTTGACGCTGCGGCTGGCCGATCCGGTCGCCCGCGAGGAGACCGGCAGGCACCTGCGGCAGGGCGAGTTGCTCCAGCCGATCACCCCGGAGCTGTCCCGGCAGGCGCTGATCAGCACCCTGGACACGCCGACGCTGGTGCTGCACGGGGATTCCGACGGCGTGTCCCAGCAGCTCACGGTCCGCATGCTCGCCGCCCGCTGGCGCTGGTCGAAGTTCGTCACGGTGCACGAGTCGCGGCACGACGTGCTGCACGACACCCACGCCCGCAGCGTCGCGGCGGAGATCGTGCAGTTCCTGGAGCGGCTGCGGACCGCGGGCACCGGCGTCCCGATCCTGCGGCCGTCGCTGCGTTCCACCCTCTAGCTAGGGTTGGAGCCATGGACATCGAGGACGAACGTCCGCGGGAGAAGCAGCGCGGGCCGGTGACCCTGCGCCGCGGGCGCAGCCAGGAGACGACCACCACCGACCAGCGACTGCTGGACTCGCGGGGGCCGTCGGACTGGGTGCACACCGACCCGTGGCGGGTGCTGCGCATCCAGGCCGAGTTCGTGGAGGGCTTCGGCGCGCTGGCCGAGCTTCCTCGGGCGGTGACCGTGTTCGGTTCGGCCCGCACCCAGCGGGACCACCCCGAGTACGAGCTGGGCCGCTCGCTCGGCGCGGCGTTGGCCGAGGCGGGCTTCTCGGTGATCACCGGCGGCGGACCCGGCTCCATGGAGGCGGTGAACCGCGGCTGCTCGGAGGCGGGCGGGATGTCGGTCGGCCTCGGCATCGAGCTTCCGTTCGAGCAGGGCCTCAACCCCTGGGTCGACCTCGGGGTGAACTTCCGGTACTTCTTCACCCGCAAGACCATGTTCGTGAAGTACGCGCAGGCGTTCATCTGCCTGCCCGGTGGCTTCGGCACCCTGGACGAGCTGTTCGAGGCGCTGACCCTAGTGCAGACCAAGAAGGTGACCAAGTTCCCGGTCGTCCTGTTCGGCAAATCCTATTGGCAGGGGCTATACGACTGGTTGCGCGATTCGGTCCACGCGGGCGGCAAACTGTCCGAGAAGGATATGGGCCTGCTCCATCTGACCGACGACATCGATGATGCGGTTGGCGTCGTGGAGAAGGCCTATCAGGCCTGGGAGGAGACCCATTAGCCCAGGTTATGGGCCCGTGGGGCAGAAGAATCTGTCAAAAAGTCGAATACCGACTGTCAATTTTTGGGTACAGAGTTGCTCCGAAAACGGCTACCGGAAATGAGTTTCGGTAATTAGCTTCCAATCCGTGGACACGTGGCCCACGCCGCGTGCACGGACGAATCGGGAGTATTGCCGTGAAAACCCCTGCATCAGATCGTCGGCGGGTTCGGACGGTGGCAGCCGTCGCCGCGCTCGCCGCGGCCGGGTTGGTGGGCGCCCTGGCCCCCGCCGTCGCCGCGGCACCGAAGGCGCAACTCGCCGACACCATGGCCTACCTGGTGATCACCGCCCCGGACGACACGACCGCGGCCAAGGACGCCATCGCCAAGAGCGGCAAGGTGCACGCCTCCTACGACAAGATCGGCGTGATCGTCGCGCACTCGGCCGACACCGCCTTCGAGTCCAAGATCAAGGGCGTGACCGGCGTCCAGCAGGTCGGCAAGAGCCGCACCGCCAAGCTCGCGGGCACCTTCGAAGGCCCGGTCGGCAAGAGCATGCTGGAGCCAACCACCGAGACCTTCGGCGCACGGTCGCAGGCCGCCGAGCCGGTCGAGTGGGACATGAAGGCCATCGGCGCCGACAAGGCCTGGGAGGTCACCACCGGCAGCCGCGATGTCATCGCGGGCGTCCTGGACACCGGCGTCGACGACACGCACGAGGACCTCAAGGACAACTTCGACGCGGCCAACTCGGTCTCCTGTGTCGGCGGCAAGGCCAACACGACGGCGGGCTCCTGGCGGCCGAAGTCCGGCGAGGCGGGCAACGACCACGGCACCCACGTCGCGGGCACCATCGCCGCGGGCAAGAACGGCAAGGGCATCATCGGTGTCGCGCCCGGCGTGAAGATCGCCGCGGTGAAGGTCAGCGAGGGCGCCAACAGCTGGTTCTACGGCGAGAACGTGATCTGCGGCTTCATGTGGGCCGCCGAGCGCAAGTTCAAGGTCACCAACAACAGCTACTACGTCGACCCGTGGCTGTACAACTGCCCCGACGACCCCGGCCAGGCCGCCATCGCCGAGGGTGTCAAGCGGGCCGCCCAGTACGCCGAGAAGGGCGGCGTGCTCAACGTCGCGGCGGCGGGCAACGAGAACGTCAACCTGGCCGCGGAGAAGCGCTCGGACTCCTCCAGCCCGAACGACGGCACCAAGATCAACCGGCCGAACCTGACCAACCGGTGCATCGAGGTTCCTGGTGAGGTGCCCGGCGTGGTCGCCGTGTCCGCCACCACCTCCTCCGGCCGCAAGGCGGGTTTCTCCAACTACGGCCTGAACAAGATCCACGTGGCGGCGCCGGGCGACGGCATCAAGTCAACCACCCCCGGCAACGGCTACGGCACCAAGAGCGGCACCTCGATGGCCTCCCCGCACGTCGCGGGTGTGGTCGCGCTGCTGGCCAGCACGCACAAGACCGCCACCCCGGCCGAACTGCGCAAGCTGCTGGTGGAGCAGGCGACCGACTGGCCGTGCTCCAAGGACGGCAGCCCCAACTGCACCGGGCCCGCCACCAACAACTCCTTCTTCGGTGACGGCCTGACCGACGCCTTGAAGGCCGTCAAGGGTGCCGAGCAGGGTCCGGAGTTCTCCATCGCCGCCGACCCCGCACAGCTCAAGGTCGCCAAGCCCGGTGACTCCGCATCGGCAACGGTGAACACCACCACCGTCCGCGGTGAGGCCCAGCAGCTCACGCTGTCCGCCGCGGGCCTGCCCGCCGGTGCGACCGCGTCGTTCGCCCCGGAGGCGATCTCCTCGGGTGAGTCCACCAAGATCACGGTGGCCACCACCTCGTCGACCCCGAAGGGCACCCACAAGGTCACCGTCGAGGCCAAGGGCGCCAGCGGTACCCGCACCGCCACCGTGGAACTGGTGGTGGGCGAGCCAACCGCAGGCCCGCTCGGCCTGAGCCTGACCAAGAGCGCGCTGACGCTGTCCCGCGGCCAGTTCGGCGACCTGTCGGTCACCGCGAACGGGGCGGACGCGATCACCCTGAGCACCGCGGGCGCGCCAAGCGGGGTGTCGGTCTGGTTCAACCCGCAGCAGGTCAACGCGGGCGGCACGTCGCGGATCACCGTGTTCTCCTGGTCCTCGGCCGCGCCGGGCACCTACACGATCACGGTGAACGCCAAGTCCGGTGACAAGACCGGCAGCAGCACATTCTCTCTGACCATCACCTGAAGCTGATCCGCTCGACGGCGAGCCCGCTCATCCGGCGGGGTCGCCGTCGTGCACCGGCCGTATTCGCGCAATAGAATTTGCTTGAGGAAGCACGCAATATAAATCCGGTCGAGTGATTTCAGAATTACCAGGGTGAATTCCGGTAGCACTCGATCAAGCCTCGGTTAACCTTCTGCGCCAGATGTCCGAAATGGCCGCAACCGCTTGAGGCTTTTGGAGTTCGTCGCATGTTCAACCACCCGGGGCAAACCGTGGCAGGCCAGGTTGGGTGGAACGTTCAACCGAACGCACCTCATTTCCGGGCCAATCTGGGACCGTGGATCACCGGAGGTGCGGCGGCGTTCATCACCTATGGCGCGTTGTTCACCTCATCGGTCGCCGAACCCGCGTCCACCGGTGAGAAGGTCTTCCTCTCGCTGGCCGCAGCGGCGCTGGTCGGCCCGCTGGCCTACGGCGTCGCCGTGCTGGTGCGGTGGCTCGTCCGCTCGACAAGCCAGTATCACCAGCCGCCCGCGATGCCGCCGATGCTGGAGCACCTGTACCAGCTTTCCTGGCTGCATCCCGCCGTGGCCAACGCGGGCGCGGTTCGATGGCAAAGCGGCCACTACGCCGACGCGGTAGCCGCCGCGGCGCGGACGGTCAATGACCTGATCCAGCGAAAAGTTCACACCGCGCGCTTCAATGAAATGCGGTTGGTGGAGTTCGCATTCGGCCAGGAGCGACCCACCGGGAATGAGGTCAAGCTGCGCTTTCCCGGTGATCCCCGTGCTCCGAGTTGGCGAAGCAGAACGGCGGCCGCGGTCAATCTCGCACGCGTCTGCTATTCGGGCCTGCGCACCGTCGCCGCCTATGACGACGAGGAGTGGTGCAGGCAGGCATCCTTCGACTACCTCGTCCTGTTCAGCGTGCTGGCGGGCTGGATCGACGAGTGCGAGGCCCGGTTCGCCGAGGACTGACGCTCGATAACGGCAAGCGGCACAACGGGTTGAACGCCACAACCCAGGTTTGAGGACGCGGATCGCGGGTCACACCAAGTGCAAGCGCACGTTGCTTGCGCCTAGGAGGCCCGATGCTCAACCAGGACGATCGGCGCCGGCTGACCGAGATCGAGCAGCGCTTCGCGGAGGAAGATCCCGCCTTCGCGAGGGCACTCGGCAGGGGCGAACCCGCCAGCCCCGCGGGGGACGGCCGTCTGCCGCCGATGGTGATCGGGATCGTGGCCGGTCTGATCTTCCTACTCTCCTGGGCGGCGGGCTGGCTGATCATGTCGCTGGTCGCGCTGTGCGTCGCCGGTGTCGCCGGGTTCGTCTACCGCGGGCGGGTCCACGCCGCGCACGGCGGCAGGCTGCCCCGTTCCCCGTATTGACCCGACATGACACGATCCGCTGCATGCGTGCGGAGGCAGCGGACTGGTTCAGCCGCCGGACCTGGCAGGAGCCGGGCTGGACGGTGGGTGCCCTGCGTGCGGCCAAGGCCGGTCGCAGCGTCAGCGTCGTGCTGCCCGCGCTGAACGAGCAGGACACCGTCGGGCCCATCGTGGCCGCCATCAAGCCCCTTACCGCCGGTCCGGACCCGCTGGTCGACGAGTTGGTGGTGCTTGACTCGGGGTCCACCGACGCCACCGCCGAGCGGGCCGCGGCGGCCGGAGCGACAGTGGTGAGCCGTGAGCAGGCGCTGCCGGACCTCGCGCCGTTGCCCGGCAAGGGCGAGGTGCTGTGGCGTTCGCTGGCCGTCACCAGTGGCGACTTGGTGGTCTTCGTGGACGCCGACCTGGTCGACTTCGACCCCGCGTTCGTGCCGTCGCTGCTCGGCCCGCTGCTCACCGAGAACGACATCGCGCTGGTCAAGGGCTTCTACCGGCGGCCGCTGCGACTGGAGAACGCCGCAGAAGACGGCGGCCGGGTGACCGAGTTGATGGCGCGACCACTGCTGGGCGCGTTGGCGCCGGAGCTGTCCGGGGTGATCCAGCCGCTGGGCGGCGAGTACGCCGCCACCCGCGAATTCCTGCTCTCGGTGCCGTTCGCCGCGGGCTACGGAGTGGAGATCGGGCTGCTCCTCGACGCGGCGCGCCACCGGGGACTGGACGCGATCGCGCAGGTCAACCTGGGGGTGCGCAAGCACCGCAACCGCACACTGGCCGAGTTGGGCGTGATGTCCCGGCAGGTGCTGGGCACGCTGCTGGCCCGCTGCGGGATCACCGACACCCGATCGGCGGGCTTCACCCAGTTCACCCAGGTAGCGGGTGAATGGCTGCCGCTGACCACGGAGGTCTTGCTGGCCGATCGGCCTCCCATGCGGGAAATACTCGCGGCTTCACGACCTCATCCGGCGATCGGCAACGGGATCTAGCGCTCGGGAAACAGCGCTTTCTTGGTGGCGTTCCGCAAATACCAGGGGACGCTGGTGTCCGCTATAGGGCCACCGGAGCGTTCCGCAGAGTGAACTCCCGCCGAGTTGGCTCACCGTCGGTAGTGAATATTCACTGACGCGGTGAGTTGGATGATCTTGGGGCGGCACAACGACGCAGACAATCATCCCGATGCCGGTATCACGGTGCGGCCGAACGACTGATGCGTAGCCACGCTACGCAGCCGGAAGCGGGCTCCTACACTCTCCCTCCGTGAGGTCGGACGCGTTACGTGGGCATCTCGACGCTCTGCTGTTGGCCACCCTGGATCGTGGTCCACTGCACGGCTACGCGATCATCGAGGCGCTGCAGTCGCGCAGCAGTGGTGTACTCGACCTGCCAACCGGGACTGTCTACCCGGCACTGCGCAGGCTCGAGCGGGCAGGACATGTGCGCAGCGACTGGACAACGGTCGCGGGCAGACAGCGGCGCACCTACCGGCTGACCGTGTCGGGCGAGCGTGCGCTGGCCGCGGAACGGCTGGCCTGGCGGGAGTTCATCGCCGTCATCGAGGGGGTGCTCGGTGCGAAAGTGGTGCCGCCGCAGCCCCGCTCACCCGAGGCCAAGGCCAGGGCGGTAGGTGCTGTCGCCCGCTTCATGCCACGATCTGCACCGTGACCACTGCGCTGATCTACCTCGTCGTCATGGTGTTCGTGGCGGCGGTTGTCTACGTGCTGGCCGCGACGGTGTTCGGCCGTGGTGAGGAACTCGGCCCGCTGCCGCCCGGCGCCACCCCCACCCAGCTGCCCGCACGCGAGGTGAGCGGCACCGATATCCGCAAGCTCCGCTTCCAGCAGGCGGTCCGCGGCTACCGCATGTCCGAGGTGGACTGGGCCCTGGGCCGGGTCGCCGACGAAGTGGACGGGCTGCGCACCAGGGTGTCCGAACTGGAGCGCCGACTCGCCGCGCACGAGTCCGGCAACAACAGCACGCCATGGGCCTTCCAGGAGAGCGCTCCGTCGGGCAGCCCCCCCGAGGCTCGGCCAGAATCGGCCCAGTGAGCGATGTCGAGCTGCGACTGACCGTCGAGGTGGCCGCCCCGGCCGAGGTGACCTGGGCCGCGGCCACCGACTGGACCCGGCAGGGCGAGTGGATGCCCGGCACGACCGTGCGGGTCACCGCGGGCGATGGGGCGAGCGTCGGCTCGGAACTGGCCGCCGTCACCGGGATCGGGCCGCTGGGGTTCACCGACACCATGCGGATCACCACCTGGGACGCGCCGCGGTGCTGCGAGGTGCTGCACACCGGGCGGGTCGTCCGCGGCACCGGGCTGTTCGAGGTGCTGCCCACCGGCGAGGCGTCCTCGGTTTTTGTCTGGGGTGAGTGCTTGGATCTGCCGCTGGGGGCCGCGGGCCGCCTCGGCTGGGTGGTGGCAGGACCGCTCTTCCGCGCCGGCGTGCAGTGGTCGCTGTCCAGGTTCGCCCGATTCTGCGAGGGTTATCGCACGTGACTGACGTTGGCGACGTCGCCGTCGGCGAGGACGGCCGCAAGCGCTGTCCCTGGGGCGGGCTGTCCGCCCCCGACTACACCGCCTACCACGACACCGAGTGGGGAGTGCCGCTGCGCGGCGTCGCCGCGCTCTACGAACGGCTGTCGCTGGAGGCGTTCCAGTCGGGGCTGTCCTGGCTGACGATCCTGCGCAAGCGGGAGAACTTCCGCCGCGCCTTCGCCGGGTTCGACCCCGAGAAGGTGGCGGCCTTCGGCGAGCGGGACACCGACCGGCTGCTGGCCGACGCGGGCATCATCCGCAATCGCGCCAAGATCGAGGCCACCATCCGCAACGCCCGCGCCGTCGCCGAGTTGGACGTGCCGCTGGATGAGTTGCTGTGGTCCTACGCCCCCGACGGCGACCGCGCCGTCCCGAGGCTGCTGACCGACGTGCCCGCGAAGACACCGGAGTCCATCGCGATGGCGCGTGATCTGAAGAAGCGCGGCTTCGCTTTCGTCGGCCCGACAACGTGCTATGCGTTGATGCAGGCAACCGGCATGGTGAACGACCATCTCGCGCAATGTTGGCGTCGATGAGACGTATGCCGGCTACCATCGGGCCGCGTGACGGAGCTTGTACTGGGGCCACTGCTCAGGTTCGTCGACGAGACGTCGGCGACGGTGTGGGTGGAGACCGACCGGGCCTGTGAGGTGGAGGCCGCCGGGGCGTCCGCGCGGACGTTCCAAGTGGGGGAGCAGCACTTCGCGCTCGTGGTGATCACCGGACTGGCGCCCGGCAGCCGCACCGAGTACCAGGTGCGTCTGGACGGCGAGCAGGTCTGGCCACCCGCGGAGTCGCCGTATCCGCCGAGCAGCATCCGCACCCCCGACGGCGGTCCGCTGCGGCTGCTGTTCGGCTCCTGCCGGGCCGCGAAGCATGTGACGGTCGGCGAGGTGGACCGGCTGGGGCCGGACGCGCTGGACGCCTACGCCACCCGGATGGCGGGTCTGCCGGAGGAGCGGTGGCCGGACGCCATCGCGCTGCTGGGCGACCAGGTCTACGCCGACGAACTCACCCCCGCGGTCGGGGCCTGGCTGGCCGCTCGGCACGCCGATACCGACCGGCCGGGCAATGAAGTCATCGACTTTGCCGAATATGGGCGGCTCTACGCCGAAACCTGGTCCGAATCGGACATTCGATGGTTTCTTTCCACCGTGCCCAGTCTCATGATCTTCGACGATCACGATATTCGCGATGACTGGAACACCTCGGCGGCATGGCGGCGGCAAATGGCCGAACACCCCTGGTGGAAAGACCGAATTCGCGGCGGGCTGGCGTCCTATTGGGTCTACCAACACCTGGGCAACCTCTCACCGTCCGAATTGGACAACGATTCCGTCTACCAGAAGATCATTGCCGCGGGCGGCGATGTGCTGCCGCTGCTGCATGAACTCGCCGAACTGGCCGATTCCGAGCGCGATCGCCACAAGCCGGTGCGGTGGAGTTATCGGCGCGATTTCGGCCGCACCCGGGTGATCATGCTGGACACCCGGTGCGGCCGCGTCCTGGACAGCGGTCGCGCCATGCTGGGTGAGTCCGACTTCGCCTGGCTGGAGGACAGCGTCCGCGGGGACTACGACCACCTGCTGATCGGCTCCTCGCTGCCTTGGCTGCTGCCGCACGTCATCGCGCACCTACAGGCCGCCAACGAGGTCGCCTGCGCGCGGCCGGGCCGCCGCGGCAGGTGGGGCGAATGGCAGCGCCAGGCCGCCGACCTCGAACATTGGGCGGCGTTCCGCGACTCCTTCGACCGGCTCACCGCCGTGATCCGCGACGTCGCGCAACGCAGGGCACCGGCCACGGTGTGCGTGCTGTCCGGTGATGTGCACCACAGCTATCTCGCGGAGGCGCGTTTCGACGGTGCCCAGCCCGATTCCACCCGCGTCGTCCAGCTGACCTGCTCGCCCGTGCACAACGAGCCACCCAAGGTGCTGCGGCCCGCCTTCCACCTGGGCTGGTCCAAGATCCTCGGCGCGGCCTTCGCCGCCTGGGGTCGTCGCATCGGCGTGCCGAGGTGGCCGGTGACCTGGGAAAAGCTTTCCGGCCCCTATGGCGGCAACGAGATCGCCACCCTCACCCTGGACGGCCGCTCCGCCGCGGTGCGCTTCGAGCGAGCCATCGCCGACGGCGACGCGGTCCGTCTCGACGAGGTCGTCGACGAGACCCTGGTGGGCACGAACCCCGGCTAGTGGCCGGTGAAGGTGGGCTTGCGTTTGGCGACGAAGGCGTCGACGGCCTCGCGGTGGTCCGCTGTCTCGCCCGCCTCGTTCTGGGTGCGGGCCTCCACGGCCAGCGCGGCGGTGAGGTCCGCGCCGCCCGCGGCCAGCATCGCTTCCTTGATCTTGGCGTAGGCCGTGGTCGGGCCCGCCGCGAGGCGGGTGGCCAGTTCGGTGGCGGCGGTCAGCGCCTCGCCGTCGGGCACCACCCGGTTCACCATGCCCACCTCCAGCGCCCGCTCCGCGGTCACCGGCTCGGCCAGCATCAGCAACTCCATGGCCCGGCCATAGCCGACCAGCCGCTGCAGCGTCCACGACGCCCCGGAGTCCGCGGACAGCCCGACGCCCGCGAAGGCCATCAGGAACTTCGCCGAGGCCGAGCAGACCCTCAGGTCGCAGGCGTAGGCCAGGGATGCGCCCGCGCCCGCCGCCATGCCGTTGACCGCGGCGATGACCGGCTTGGGTGCCGTCACCACGGCCTGGATGAGCGGGTTGTAGTGCTCCTCCACGGTCCGCAGCGGGGCGGGGTCGTCGGCCTGCAACATTTCGACGTGCTGCTTGAGGTCCTGGCCCGCGCAGAACGCCTTGCCCGCCCCGGTGATCACCACGGCCCGCACCGTGTCCGCCGTGGCCGCCCTGCTCACCTCGGCGATGAGTTGCTCCTTCAGCGCGGTGGTCAGCGAGTTGTAGGCCTCGGGGCGGTTCAGGGTCAGCGTGCGAACCCCGGCGGAATCGGAGACGAGCAGCTCGGACACGGCGGTGTGACCTCCCCTTCGCGGGGCTCAGCCCTCCCGAGCGGGCCCCTCAAGGCAGGAGTCGACGAATCGGTTCGTCGCCTCCGAAAGACGTGCGGTGTGGTGATCGAAGAACTCTGCCGCCTGCTTACCCGGCCATTCCGCCGGAAGCAACTGTGCGGGCAGTCCCGGGTCGCGGAACAGGAACTTCCGCCAGGCGTGCAGCAGCCGCTGTGACGCACCGAACGCCGCCGCCTCCGCGGTCGGGTCCACCTCGGTGATGCGGGGTTCCCACTCGTCGACGAAGTCGGCGTAGTCCTGGCCGAGCGCGGTCAGGTCCCAGGCCGTGCTGGACAGCTCGATGTCGTCGCCGTCGTGCTCGCCGTGGAAGATCCGCGCCGCCACCCCCTCCGCGGCCAGCACATCGGCCAGTTCAGGGGCGGGGCGCGGGGCGACCCAGGTCACCGGTCCGAGGCAGCCGTAGCCGAGCAGTTGGAGCGAACCTGTCAGCCGGTCGCGGGCCTGCCGGGCGGGGGCGTCCTCCAGCACAACGACGTGCCAGCGGCCGTCCCAGGTGGCGGGTCGGGTGCGGAAGATGCGTGCCGAGGCCTCGTCGATGCGCCGCTCGGCTCGCGCCGTCAGCGCGTAGCCGGGGCCGTCGGCCAGCTTGACCGGTTCCAGCCAGCCCTGCCGGACCGTCCTGGACACCGCGGTCCGCACCGCGGGGGCGGTGAAGCCGAGCGGCTCGAACAACCGGACGAGAGCGGCGATGGTCGCGGCGCCCCCGCGGGAACGCAGGTGCCCGCCGTAAATGTCGAATAGCGCCGACCGAGCTCGCATACTCGGCAAGTCTGTCAGCCCCGGAGGCAAAGAGACAATTGCGCTCCCCTACGCGGAATGGTCTATCGCATTACCGCCGCACAGCGTGATCGACCCGCCACGCGGCGGCTCTCCTCACCCGCGTGGAGTGTCCACTCAGCACGAAGTGATCGGTTCGGTTTTCGTGCTGCGTCCGGATGGGGGAGAATAGACCGGTACTCGGGGTGCCGGGCAGGCACCGCGGGTCGGCACAGTTGACGGAGGGAGCACGCAATGGCGGCCATGAAGCCCCGGACCGGCGACGGTCCCCTCGAGGTGACGAAGGAGGGCCGCGGCATCGTGATGCGCGTCCCGCTTGAGGGTGGCGGGCGTCTTGTCGTCGAGATGTCGCAGGAGGAGGCAAGCCAGCTGGGCGACGCCCTGCAGGCCGCTACCGCTTGATCGGCCTGGCTCCTCACGTCGTTGACGAGCCGCGCACCACTTTCCCGCCGAGTTTCGGCGCAATAATGAGATTCCAGTCTTGCCCCGGCTCGCAGCGAGAGTGTCCTCGGAGCCGGGGCTTCACTGTGGGACATCCCACGATCAAGGAGGTGCCCGCGTGCCGACCGCTGTTCTGACCGTGCCTACCCCGCTGACCGAGGTGCGACTCGCCGCAGGCCGCGAGGACGGCACACCGAGGGCGATTCTGGTGCCATCCACAGAGGACGGTGTGGTCGAGGTCGAAGGCATCGACCTCTCGGCCGCGGCCGACTTCTCCGCCAAGGCGGGACAGACCACCTGTGTGTCCACTCAGGATGGTCCGGTATGGCTGGTCGGTCTGGGGGACGGCGCCGAACGTGACTGGCGGTCGGCGGGTGCGGGCCTGGTCCGCGCCGTCAACGAGCAGGTGCGCGCGTTGGACGACGCGCCGACCACGATCCAGGCGCAGCTGCCCGCGGACACCGGCGCCGACAGTGTGGGCGCGCTCACTCTGGGCCTGGCGCTGGGCGGCTACACGTTCAAGGTGACCGCCGCGGAGCCGCCCGCCCGGCTGGAGGCCGTCGAGCTGCTGGCCCAGGGCGACAGCCTCGCCGAGGCCGTGGAGCGCGGCATGCGGCTGGCCGCGGCCACCGCCCTTGCCAGGGACCTGGCCAACGCGCCGTCCAACATCAAGGACCCGGCCTGGCTGGCCGCGCAGGCCGCCGCGGTCGCCGACGGCGGCCTGACCGTGACGGTGCGGGACGAGAAGTGGCTGGCCAAGCACGGCTTCGGCGGGGTGCTCGCCGTCGGGAGCGGTTCCACCCGCCCGCCGCGGCTGATCGAACTGGCCTGGCGGCCGAGCAAAGCCGATACGCACCTGGTGCTGGTCGGCAAGGGCATCACCTTCGACACCGGCGGCATCTCCATCAAGCCCGCCGAAGGCATGCACCTGATGCGCACCGATATGTCCGGCGGCGCCGCGGTGATCGCCGCCCTGCGCGCCATCGCCGCGCTGAACCTGCCGGTCAGGGTGACCGGTCTGGTGCCGAGCGCGGAGAACCACGTCTCGGGCACCGCCTACCGCCCCGGCGATGTGGTCACCCACTACGGCGGCACCACCACCGAGGTGAACAACACCGACGCCGAGGGCCGCATGGTGCTGGCCGACGCGCTGGCCTACGCCGTGGCCGACCTCGAACCCGACGTGCTGGTGGACGTGGCGACGCTGACCGGCGCGATGAAAGTCTCCCTCGGCGTGCGGACCGGCGGGTTCTTCGCCACCGACACCGAACTGGCGGAGCGGGTCACCGCCGCGGGCGCCAGGGTGGGCGAAAGCTGGTGGCGGATGCCGCTGCTGGAGGACCACCTCGACCTGGTCGACAGCGAGATCGCCGACCTCAAGCAGACCCCCGGCACCCCCGGCGCGATCACGGCGGCCCTGTTCCTCCGCCACTTCGCCGCCGACGTGCCGTGGGCGCACCTGGACATCGCGGGACCGGCCCGCGCCGACAAGCCCTACGCCGAGGTCACCCCCGGCGCCACCGGCTTCGCCGCCCGCACCCTCATCGAACTGGCGGCTTCGTACTGCTGACTCACGGGGTTTTGCCCGCGGACAGGGTGAACTCCTTGAACAGGCGGGCGGCGGGCGGCAGGGCGCGGTTGGCGGGCCAGATCATCCACACCGTGCGGTTCGCGGGCGGGTCAAGGTCCACCATCGCCACATCGCCGGTGCGCAGGTGCTCGATCGGCGGCAGCAGCGCGAGGCCGAGGCCCGCGGCGACCAGGCCGTGCAGGGTGTCGACCTCCTCGCCCTCGAAGGCCAGCTTCGGGGTGAAGCCCGCCTCGGCGCACAGTTCGTCGAAGATCTGCCGCAGCCCGAAGCCGGTCCGGGTGGCGACGAACTCCTCGTCCTTCAGTTCCGCCAGCCGCACCCGGTGCCTGTTCGCCAGGCGGTGGGTCGGCGGCACGGCCAGCGTCAGCGGCTGGCGGTGCCACGGCGCGGCGGCCAAGCCGGTGTCGTCCTGCGGTCGCGGCGAGGACAGGCACAGGTCGACCTCGCCGCTGCGGGTGCGGGTGATCATCTCGTCGTGGGAGGCCTGGATCAGGCTGAACCGGATTCCCGGGTGCTCCGCCCGAAAGGCCCGCAGCAGCGCGGGCACCCGGTAGTTGCCCAGCGTGTGCAGGAACGCCAGCACCACGTGACCCCGGCCGGGGTGCACCTCCTCCAACGCCGCCCGAGCCCCGGCCTCCAGAGTCCGCATGGCCTCGTCGGCGGCCTCAGCGAGCAGCTTGCCCGCCCGGCTGAGCCGGACCCCCCGGCCGTCGGGCACCACAACGGGCGCGCCGATCAGGTGGCCGATCTTGGCCAGGGTGCGGCTCGCCGTGGGCTGCGGGATGCCCAGCCGCTGCGCCGCGCGGGTGATGTGGGTCTCATCGCCGACCGCGCGCAGCAGGGCCAGCGCGGGGGCCAGCTCCGCGATGACCTGCTCGGTCTCGTCTACCTCCGGCGATTCATACGCCACCGCATGAGTATGACCGTATCCGTGTATTGGACGTATCAATAGCGTTTTCCTAGCGTCGGAACCCATGCTGCTCCCGGAGCAACGACGCGTCACCACGGCTCTGTTCACCGCGGGTTTGTCCGGGTTCGCACTTCTATACGCACCGCAGGCGGTACTCGCTCAAGCCGCGACCGAACTGAGTCTCGGACCCGCCGCCGCGAGCCTGTTGGTCACCGCCGCGACCGGCGCGATCGGGCTGGCCGTGCTGCCGATGGCGCTGCTGGCCCGCCGGGTCGGCAACCGCAGGGTGCTGCTCGCCGCCATGGTGGCCGCCGCGCTGCTCGGCGTGCTGCTGCCCTTCGCCGACACGCTGCCCGCCCTCACCGCCGTCCGCGTGCTGCAGGGCCTCGCGCTCGCCGGGCTGCACGTGGTCGCCATGGCCCATCTTGCCGCGCAGATCCCGCGCGAGCACCTCGGCAAGGCGCTGGGCGCCTACGTCGCGGGCAACTCGCTCGGCGGCATGACCGGCCGGATCGCCACCGGCGCCGCGGGCGACCTGCTCGGCTGGCGGCTCGGTCTGCTCACCGTGGACCTGCTGTGCCTGGCGCTGATGGCGGTCGCGGTCGTCCTGCTGCCCCGCGGCGCGGGCACCCCGCGACCGGCGGCGGCAGGCTGGCGCACCGCGCTCACCGACCGCTCGCTGCTGGTGCTCTACGGGTGCATCACGCTGGCCAGCGGCTGCATGGTGGCGGTGTACAACGTGATCGGCTTCCGGCTGGCGGGCCCGGAGTTCGGGCTGCGGCCGGGACTGGCCGCGCTGGTGTTCCTCGGCTACGCCATCGGCGGCTACGCGGCGGCCACCGCGGGCAGGCTGGCCGACCGGCACGGTCGCCGCCGCGTGCTGCTCACCGCGCTGGCGCTGATGGCGCTGGGCCTGCCGGTCACGCTGCCCGGCTCGCTGCCGCTGCTGCTCACCGGCATCGCGGTGTTCACCGGCGGCTTCTTCGCCACCCATGCGGTGGCCAGCGGCTGGATCGGCACCATGGGCAACGCGCTCGCCCCCGGCTGCTACCTGCTGTGCTTCTACCTCGGCAGCAGCCTCGGCGGCACCGCGGGCAGTCTCGGCTACCAGCGCTGGGGCTGGCCGGGCGTGGTCGTGCTGCTGCTGGGCTGGCTGCTCGCCGCGGCGCTGCTGGTGGGCCTCACCGGTGCAGCGCGCGCCGGTACACCGCGACCGTCTGCTCGGCAACGGTCTCCCAGGAGAACTCCGCCACCGCTCGCCGCCTGCCCTCCGCGCCCAGTTCCGCGGCCCGCCGCGGATCAGCCACCAGCGCGTTGACCGCCGCCGCCAGCCCACGCTCGTAGCCGGTCAGGTCGTGCTCGTCGTAGTGCACCAGCAGCCCGTTGCGCTCATGCTCCACGACCTCCGGGATGCCTCCGACGTCGGAAGCGACCACCGCGGTGCCGCAGGCCATCGCCTCCAGGTTCACGATGCCCAGCGGCTCGTACACCGAGGGGCAGACGAACACGGTGGCGTGCGAGAGCACCTGGCGCAGTTCCGGCAGCGGCAGGATCTTGCGCACCCAGTGCACGTCGCCCCGTGCGGCCCGCAGCCGCTCCACCGCGTCGGCGGTCTCCGCCGCGATCTCCGGTGTGTCCGGCGCGCCCGCGCACAGCACCAGCTGCGCCGACGGGTCGATCTCGTGCGCGGCGGCGATCAGGTGTCGCAGCCCTTTCTGGCGGGTGATCCGTCCGACGAACACCACACTCGGCCGCTCCGGGTCGATGCCGAGCGCGGTCAACGCGTCGGTCTCCTGCACCGGCCGGAACAGTTCGGTGTCGATCCCGTTGCGCACCACGTGCACACACGAGGCGTTCAGCGACGGGTAGCAGTCCAGCACATCGGCCCGCATGCCTTCGCTCACCGCGATGATCGCGTCGGCGTGCTCGTAGGCGGTGCGCTCCACCCAGGAGGAGATCCGGTACCCGCCACCCAGCTGCTCGGCCTTCCACGGGCGCCGCGGCTCAAGGGAATGCGCGGTGATCACGTGCGGAATCCCGTACAGCAGCTTCGCCAGGTGCCCGGCGAGGTTGGCGTACCAGGTGTGCGAGTGCACGAGATCGGCACCCGCCACCGCGTTGACCATGGACAGATCCACCGACAGCGTGCGCAGCGCGGCGTTGGCCCCCGCCAGGTCGGGCTGCTCGGCATGGCAGGTGGCGTCGGCGCGGTCGTCGCCGAAACAGTGCACCGCGACCTCGACCAATTCTCGCAGCCGCGGCACGAGATAGCCGACGTGCACCCCGGCGCCGCCGTAGATCTCCGGTGGGTACTCACGGGTCAACAGGCCGATGTGCACGGACAGGAACGCTAGTCCCCGCGGCGGGCAACGGCACAGCAGGTGGTGCTGCCCGGGGGTGAACGTTGTACGACAGAGCGGTAAGCAGAGCCACGCTGAGGTGGCCGCCCGCCTCTCGCGCGACTAGTGTCACCAACTGTGAAGGGCCAGCCTCACGTCCTTGGGATCGTCCTCGCGGGCGGAGAAGGTAAGCGGCTGTGGCCCCTGACGGCTGATCGTGCCAAGCCCGCGGTGCCATTCGGCGGCAACTACCGACTGATCGACTTCGTGCTGTCCAATTTGGTCAACGCGGGGCTCGCGAAGATCTGCGTGCTTACGCAGTACAAATCGCATTCGCTGGACAGGCACATCTCCACCACCTGGCGGCTGTCCAGCGTGATGGGGCAGTACATCACCCCGGTGCCCGCCCAGCAGCGGCTCGGGCCGCGGTGGTACACCGGCAGCGCGGACGCGATCTACCAGTCGCTGAACCTGGTGCACGACGAGAACCCCGACCACATCGTGGTCTTCGGCGCCGACCACGTGTACCGGATGGACCCCTCGCAAATGGTGGACGCGCATATCGCCTCCGGCGCCGGGGTCACGGTGGCGGGCATCAGGGTGCCGCGCGGGGAGGCCTCCGCGTTCGGGATCATCGACGCCGACGCGAGCGGCCGGATCACCAGTTTCCTGGAGAAGCCCGCCGATCCGCCCGCGGTGACCGACGACCCCGAGGCCAGCTTCGCCTCGATGGGCAACTACGTGTTCTCCACCGAGATGCTGCTGGACGCGTTGAAGCAGGACGCCGCGCACCGCGATTCCGACCACGACATGGGCGGCGACATCATCCCGCAGCTGGTGGGCCGCGGTGAGGCCGCGGTGTACGACTTCAGCAGCAACGACGTGCCCGGCGCCACCGAACGCGACCGCGGCTACTGGCGCGACGTCGGTACCATCGACGCCTACTACGACGCGCACCTGGACCTGGTGTCGGTGCATCCGGTGTTCAACCTCTACAACAAGGCCTGGCCGATCAGGACCGCGATGCCGCCGCTGCCGCCCGCCAAGTTCGTCCAGGGCGGCCACGCCAAGGAGTCCATCGTCGGCCCCGGCTCGATCATCTCCGGTGCCTCGGTGGACCACTCGGTGATCAGCTCCGATGTGGTGGTGGAGGCCGGTTCCCAGGTGGAGGGCAGCGTCCTGCTCCCGGGTGTGCGCATCGGCAAGGGCGCGGTGGTGCGCCGCGCGATCCTGGACAAGAACGTGGTGGTCGCCGACAACGCCGAGATCGGCGTCGATCCCGACCGCGACCGCGAACGGTGGACCATCAGCCCCAACGGCGTGGTCGTGCTCGGCAAGAACGCCCGAGTGGACTAGGCGATCCGCGCCGCGACCAGCAGCCCGTCGCCCACCGGCAGCAGCACCGGGGCGAGCCGTTCGTCATCGCGGGCCATCCGGGCCACCTCGCGCAGCGCGATCACATCGGCGCCGCGCTGCTCAGGGTCGGCGACGGTGCCGCGCCACAGCACGTTGTCCAGCGCCACCACCCCGCCGGGGCGCAGCAGCCGGACGCACTCCTCCAGGTAGCGCGGGTACTCGGTCTTCACCGCGTCCACGAACACCAGGTCGTAGGCGGCGTCGGTCAGCCGGGGCAGCACGTCCAGCGCGCGGCCCAGGATCAGCCTGGCCCGCCCGGTGGCGACCCCGGCCTCGTTGAACGCCTGCCGGGCGTAGCGCTGGTGCTCGGGCTCAACGTCGATGGAGGTCAGCACCCCGTCGGCGGCCATGCCCTTGAACAGCCACAGCCCGCTGGTGCCCGCCCCCGTCCCGACCTCGACCACGGCCTTGGCTTGCAGGGTGGCGGCGAGGAAGCGCAGCGTCGCGCCGCCCGCGGGCTGGATCGGGATGCAGCCGAGTTCCTCACCCCGTGCCCGCGCAGCCTGGAGAACCTCGTCTTCGGCGAGGTAGTTCTCCACGTAGTCACGTACCCCGGCGGCGGCTCCCGGCATCACGAGACGTGAGGTTAGCGGTGCGCGGCCGGACCGGCAGCAGCGGCGCGCCCCAACGGGTGGCAACCGTGATTCTCAGGCTGCTCTCAGCCCGTTCTCACCCCCACCACACCCGGGTCGGGCAGAGTCTGGATCACACGCGGGAATCTCGTGCAACCTCGGCGCAGCCGATCGCGTGAGTCATGGGTGGGCAGGGGAGTGCCCACCCGCGGTGACGGGAGTGAAACGTGGGAGCACGGGAACAACTGGACCGGACCCGGTCGTTGAAGCCAGTGAGTGCTCCGCCGAGAGAGGCGGGGCACCCCGATATGGAGACAGAGGTGCACACCAGTCCGATGCCGCAGTCGACAGCCGCACTGGCCCCAGCAGAGGGCACGGAGACCGTCGCCTGGACGCCACCGTCCTGGGACGCGATCGTGCGTGAGCATGCCGACCGGGTGTACCGACTGGCCTACCGGCTCACCGGTAACCAGCACGACGCCGAAGACCTCACCCAGGAGACGTTCATCCGCGTCTTCCGCTCGCTGGCCTCGTACCAGCCGGGCACCTTCGAGGGCTGGCTGCACCGCATCACCACCAACCTGTTCCTGGACTCCGCCCGCCGCAAGGCGCGGCTGCGCATGGAGGCCCTGCCGGAGGACACCGACCGGCTGTCGGGCAACGACCCGAGCCCGGAGCAGGTCTACGTGGACGCCCGGCTGAACCCGGACCTGCAGGCCGCGCTCGACGAGCTCAGCCCGGAGTTCCGCGCCGCCGTCGTACTGTGTGACGTGGAAGGCCTGTCCTACGAGGAGATCGGCGCGACCCTCGGCGTGAAGCTGGGCACCGTCCGAAGCAGGATTCACCGCGGTCGCCAAGCGCTGAAGCTGGCGCTGGAGCGCCGCCAGGCCGAGACCTCCATGGAGGAGTACGCATGACGAAGCTGCGCGGGTGGGCACTTCCTGAGCAGCACCTGGCGACGGACGCGATCGTGGCGTTCGTCGACGGCGAATTGTCGGCGACGGCACACGACCGTGCCGCCTCGCACCTCGCGCGGTGCCCGTCCTGTGCGGCCGAGGCCGCGGCCCAGCGCCAGGCCCGTTCGGCCGTCGCCTCCGCGGGTGCGCCGATGATGCCGCTGGGGCTGCTGGAATCGCTGCGGAACATCCCGCAGCACACCGACCTCGACCTTTCCGGCCCGCCGCTGGCGGTGGACGCCCACGGCCAGGTCTTCGCCGTGCAGCGCCCCGGCAAGGCGGGCGACTTCGGCTCGCCCGAGCGCCGATTCGGCGCCGCGCAGCCCTTCGGCTCGACCGACCCGCTGGGCACCGGCCCGAACGTGCTGGGCGGCAAGCCCCGCGGCAACCGGTCCCGGCACGCGGTCGGCATCGCGATGACGGGACTGGTGCTCGGCGCACTGGCCTTCGTCGTCCCCACCGAGCTCACCGACGGCGGCGAGCCCGGCACCCCGCCCGCGGCGCCCAGCGGCGACGGCGCCCGCCTCGGCGTGGTCGCCCCCGGCCAGCTCAACGCGCGCTTCGGCGGGGCGGAGCCGGTGGTGTCGACCCCGGTCACGTCCTCGACCACCACCACGAGCCCGGCACCGCCGTCCCCGACCGGCCGCTGAGCGCGCCCCGCTACGCAGACTTCACCGACGGCCAGGCACCCTTGACTCGATGAGCCAGCAGACCACCAACGCGGCCGGGCAGGGTGCCGAGTGGCGGCCGGAGCCCCCCGAGACGGGCGGCAACGGCTACCGCCTGTCCCCTCGGAGCCTCGACCGTCCGCAGGTCGATCCCGCGCAGGAGGCCGTCTTCGGTCGCCCCGACGGCGTCGAGGGCGCCTTCGCCGCGGGTGACCGCGTCGTCGAGGGCAACGGCGTCCACCGCGCCGCGCCGCCGCCGGAAGCGCTGGCCTCCGCCTTCGGCCGTCCCGCCAGGGCCCCCGAGACTTTGCAGCGCCCACCAGGAGGGCCCGCCGGTTCCGACGCCGAGCCCGCGCTGTGGGGGCGCGACGCCGACCTCGACCCGTGGCGCGACCCGGCGGCCAGCGCCGTGATCGGTCCCCCCGCGCTGCGGGAGGACGACGCGGGCCCCGCCAAGGCCACCGGCACCGGCGCCCGGCTGGGCATCCGCGAGCTGATCTTCGGCCGCAGGCTGCAACCCAAGGCGGTGGCGGCCTTCTTCGTCGCCGTCCTCGCCGTCGCCGCGGTCGGCGGCCTGCTCGGCAGGCTCACCGCGGAGGGCGACAACCCGCTCACCGACCCCGATGCCACGCTGGCCCAGGTGGAACCGGTGCGCGACCGCGCGCCCGGCTCCATCGCCGACGTCGCCAACCGCGTGGTCCCCGCCGTGGTGTCCATCGAGATCCGCATCGGCGACCAGGGCGCGGGCGGCTCCGGCGTGGTGATCGACAAGGCCGGTTACGTGCTGACCAACAACCACGTGGTGGAGATGGCCGCGGAGGCCAAGGACGCCAAACTCGACGCGATCTTCCACGACGGCAAGCGGGTGGCGGCACGCATCGTGGGCCGCGACCCCAAGTCCGACCTCGCGGTGCTCAAGGTCGATGTGGACAACCTCACCGTCGCCCAACTCGGCAAGTCCGCCGACCTCGCGGTGGGCGACACCGTGATCGCCATCGGCTCCCCGCTGGGACTGGCCAAGACCGTCACCACCGGTATCGTCAGCGCCCTGCGCCGCCCGGTCGCGCTCGGCGGCGACGGATCGGGGCAGGCCACCGTGATCGACGCGGTGCAGACCGACGCCGCGATCAACCACGGCAACTCCGGCGGCGCGCTGGTCGCCTCCAGCGGCGCCGTTGTCGGCATCAACACCGCCATCGCCAGCTCGGGCGAGCAGGGCGGCTCGATCGGCCTCGGCTTCGCCATCCCCATCGACCACGCCAAGCGCATCGCCGAGGGCCTGATCCGGGACGGTCAGGTCAAGCACGCGGAGCTGGGCGTGAACGTGAAGTCGGTGACAGACGGCACCTCCGACGGCGCGCAGGTCCAGAACGTCCGCCAGGGCGGCGCGGCGGAGAAAGCGGGCGTCCAGGACGGCGACGTGATCATCAAGGTCGCCGACCGCCCCATCGGCAGCGCCAACGAACTGCACGTCGCGGTGTCCAACCACAAGATCGGCGAGAGTGTGCCGATCGTCGTTGTGCGCCAAGGCCGCGAGCTGACCCTCCAGGCCACGCTCCAGTCGGACTAACTCGGCACAACTGTGATCCGCTTGGCCGCTGACGCCCTCGCGGGGACGGCTAGGCTGGTGAGGTAGTCACGAGGGCGTGGAGGTACGGGTGTTCGACAGCATCGGCTGGGGCGAGGTCCTCGTGCTGATCGTGGCGGGGCTTTTCATCCTCGGCCCGGAACGCCTGCCCGGCGCCGCCGCGTGGCTCGGCCGCACCGTCCGCCAGGTCCGCGAGTACGCCACCGGCGCCCGCGACCAGCTGCGCAACGAGCTGGGGCCCGAGTTCGACGAACTCCGCAAGCCCCTGGACGACCTGCGCAGCATCCGCGACTTCAACCCGCGCCGCCAGCTCACCCGCGTCTTCGAGGACGACTACGACGACTACAAGCCCAGCGGCTTCCCGCTGGACACACCGAAGTCCCGCCCCCTGGAACCCGGCGAGCGTCCCCCGGTTGACCCCGACGCCACCTGAGCCGTCAGCGGCCCGCGGGGCTCACCGAGAGCAGGCGGCCTGCCAGGCCGCGAGAGCGGACCGAGAGCTTCTCCGCGATCTCGCGTAGGACCACCGCGGCGGGGGCGCCGGGGTCGGTGAGGACCAACGGCTTGCCCGCGTCGCCGCATTCGCGGAGGCGGGGCTCCAGTGGGATCTGGCCCAGCAGCGGCACATCGGCGCCCATCGAGCGGGTCAGCGAGTCGGAGACCAGTTGTCCGCCGCCGGTGCCGAAGATGTCCATCCGCTGGCCGTCGGGCAGTTGCAGCCAGGACATGTTCTCGATCACGCCCGCCACCCGCTGCCGGGTCTGCATGGCGATGGCGCCCGCGCGCTCGGCCACCTCGGCGGCGGCCTGCTGCGGGGTGGTCACCACCAGGATCTCGGCGTTGGGGATGAGCTGCGCCACTGAGATCGCCACGTCGCCGGTGCCGGGCGGCAGGTCCAGCAGCAGCACGTCCAGATCGCCCCAGAACACCTCGGCCAGGAACTGCTGAAGGGCCCGGTGCAGCATCGGGCCACGCCAGACCACCGGGGTGTTGCCGGGGGTGAACATCCCGATCGAGATGACCTTCACACCGTGCGACTGCGGCGGCATGATCATCTTCTCGACGCGGGTGGGCTTGCCCTCGGCGCCCAGCATGCGCGGGATGGAGTGGCCGTAGATGTCGGCGTCCAAGACCCCGACCGACAGGCCGCGGGTGGCCATTGCGGCGGCCAGGTTGACCGTCACGCTGGACTTGCCGACGCCGCCCTTGCCGGAGGCCACGCAGTAGACCCTGGTCATCGAGCCGGGCTCGGCGAACGGGATGCGCGGCTCCTCGGAGTCCCCGCGCAGGCTGCGCCGCAACTCGGTGCGCTGCGCGTCGCTCATCACGTCCAACTCGACCTGGACACCGGTCACCCCGGGCACCGCGGTGACCGCGTCGGTGACGTCCTTGGTGATGCGGTCGCGCATCGGACAGCCCGCCACGGTGAGGAAAATCCCCACCTGGATTGATCCATCCGGTTGAACCACAACATCTTTCACCATGCCCAATTCGGTGATGGGACGCCGGATCTCCGGGTCCTGCACACCGGCAAGCGCTTGCCGCACGGCGTCCGTGGTCACTGCTGCTGAGCTGGGCTGGTTGGCACTCACGCTGCCCATGCTACGTCCCGATAGTCCGCAGCTTCCGGCTTAGGTTCTCCTTTGAGGGCGCTGTGCACACGACTGGACGCATTCCGTAACATGGCGGATCGTGTCCGATACAAGCACGGCACGATTACCCACTCGCACTGAGCTCGGTGCCTGGCGTTCGTTTTTGCGTGCTCATGCCCGCATTACGCGCTGCCTGGAGACCGAGCTGGTCGCCGAACAACGGCTGTCGTTGGCTGCTTACGACGTACTTTTGCAGTTGGCGGAATCACCTCGGCAACGAATGCGGATGACCGATCTGGCCGACGCGGTGTTGTTGTCGCGTTCAGGAGTGACGAGGCTGGTCGATCGCCTCGAACGGGCAGGCCTGGTCTCCAGGCTGCGCTCGGACGAGGACGGGCGTGGGGTGGTGGCGGTCATCACCGACCGTGGCCACCAGCGGCTGCAGACCGCGGCAGGCACGCATATGTCGGGAGTCCTCCGTCATTTCGTCGCCGCTATCAGCCCGGGTGAACTGGATCTTCTCGGCAGGATGTGCTCACGGCTCGCCGACGGCGAGTTGCCGAGCACAGCCGAGCGGCCCCAGGTCTGACTCAGGCTGGGTGACGTTGCCGGATGTTCGGCGAGGTTGCCGGTGCAGGGACCGGCGACCGGAAAGTCCGGAATGCGGCGTCGTACTACGGCGCCGCTTCCTCAGCGGGTGAGTCTGCCTGCTTGGACTTCGACTTGCGCTTCTTGCCGTCCAGGTCGGCGCGGAGTCGGTCGATCTCGCCGCGCAGGTAGTCGCGGGTGGCGACCTCGCCGACCGCCAGCCGTAGCGCGGCCAGTTCCCGCGCCAGATACTCGGTGTCGGCCTTGGTGCGCTCCGCCCGCGCCCGGTCCTCCTCCAGCGAGACCCGGTCCCGGTCGTCCTGCCGGTTCTGCGCGAGCAGGATCAGCGGCGCCGCATAGGCCGCCTGGGTGGAAAACGCCAGGTTGAGCAGGATGAACGGGTAGGGGTCCCAGCGCAGCGTCACCGCGAACAGGTTCAGCGAGATCCAGGCGATCACCAGGAGCGTCTGCCAGAACAGGAACTTGCCGGTGCCCAGGAACCGCGCGATGCGCTCGGAGAACCGGGCGAAGGCCTCCGGGTCGACCTCGAAGGACAGCCTGCCTGCCGGCTTGGGCTGGTCGAGCCGCCTGCGCGGCAGCAGCTCAGGCATCCCGGTCCCCTCCCGAGACCTCGAGCAGCCCGACGTGCCGCCAGTCCTGCGGCAGCAGGTGGTCCAGGATGTCGTCCACGCTCA
Organism: Actinorectispora metalli; assembly: GCF_056323685.1. NCBI lineage: Bacteria > Bacillati > Actinomycetota > Actinomycetes > Pseudonocardiales > Pseudonocardiaceae > Actinorectispora > Actinorectispora metalli. Next base: position 1,423,047 of record NZ_JBREYE010000001.1, on the reverse strand, counting down.
CCGCCCCCAGCAGGTGCTGCTCATCGTCGACCACCGGTGCGCACACCAGGTTGTACGCCGCGAAGTACCGGGTGATCTCCGCCAGCGGCGCCTGCGGCGGCAGGGTGTCCAGGTCGGTGTCCACCGCGCCCGCCACCAGGTCCGAGGGCGGTTCTCGCAGCAGCCGCTGGATGTGGATGCAGCCCAGGTAGCGCCCGGTCGGGGTGGCCGAGGGCGGGCGGCACACGAACACCATGCTGGCCAGCGCCGGGGTCAGGTCGGGGTTGCGCACCCGCGCCAGCGCCTCCGCGATGGTGGCGTCCGGCAGCAGGATCACCGGCTCCGGTGTCATCAGCCCGCCCGCGGTGTCGGAGGAGTAGGCGAGCAGCCGCTTCACCGGCGCCGACTCCTCGGGCTCCATCAGCTCCAGCAGGCGGTCCTTGTCCACCTCGGACAACTCGGCGAGCAGGTCGGCGGCGTCGTCGGGGTTCATCGCCTCCAACACGTCCGCCGCGCGCTCCTCCTCAAGGTGCGCCAGCAACTGCTTCTGGTCGTCCTCGGGAAGCTCCTCCAGGATGTCGGCCAGCCGCTCGTCGTCCAGCGCGTCGATCAGCTCGTACTGGCGCTGGATCGGCAGGTCCCGCAGCGCCCCGGCCACATCGGTGGCGCGCATGCTGTCGAACACCGCCAGCAGCCGCTGCACCCCGCCGTGCATCTCCACCGTGAGCAGCCCGGTCACCTGGTCCCACTCCAGCACCTCGACGGGTCCGCGCCGGTTCAGCAGACCGGTGCGCTCCCGCACGGCGAGCCGGTTGAGCAGCCAGTCTCTGCTGCGCTGCTGCTCCATCGCGGCGTCGACCAGCACGGCCTCCGCGTCGGTCGCCGTGACCGTGACCCTGCTGCCCAGCAGTTCGCCGAGCACGAGGAGCTCGTTGGGGCGCTGCACGAAGCGCCGCAGGTTCACCGAGCCGGTGCCGAGGGTGACGGCGTTGTCGTCCAGCGAGGTGACCCGCAGCATCGGCACGAAGATCCGGCGCCACGTGGCGAGTTCCACAATCAGGCCGAGCACCCGCGGCGGGGCCTGGCTGGTGCGTAGGCCCGCGACCAGGTCACGCACCTTGCCGATGGACTCGCCGTCCGGTCCGAACACCCACAGGCCCGCCAGCTGGGCGGCGAATACCCTGTTCGCCACTGACACGCGGTCAGGCTAGCGTCGGAAACATGGATTTGCCTGGCGAAACGCTTCGGTATGACGTAGTCGACGTTTTCACGGACAGCGCGTTCGCGGGCAACCCGCTCGCGATCGTGCACGGCGCCCTGGACCTGCCCGACGCGGCACTCCAGACCCTGGCCAGGGAGTTCAACCTCTCCGAGACGGCGTTCCCGCTGCCGCCCACCCACCCCGGCGCCGACTACCGGCTGCGGATCTTCACGCCCGCCAAGGAACTGCCCTTCGCCGGGCACCCCAGCGTCGGCTCCGCCTGGCTGCTCGCCCGCTGCGGCCTGATCGAGGGCGGCTCGGTCATCCAGGAATGCGCAGGGGGACTGATCCCGGTCGAGGTCGACGAGGAGGGCGCCAGGCTCACCGTCACCGACCTCAAGATCGGCGCCGAACTCCCCGCGGACCGGCTCGCCGCGGTCGCCGGACTCGATGCGTCCGATGTGGACACCTCCGTCACGCCGGGCGTCGCCGACGCGGGCGTGGACTTCGGGTTCCTGCCCGTGCATGCCGACGCGGTGCCCCGCGCCGTGGGCGGCCGGTTCGGCGATGGCATGCCGCACGGCCTGATCGTCATTGCCTTCGACCCCACCTCCCGCCAGGCCAGGGTGCGCAAGTTCGGCGACGGCGGCCGGGAGGACCCCGCCACCGGCTCCGCCGCGCTGGCGCTGGGCGCCTGGCTGGTCGACCGCGGCCTGCTGCCCGCCGACGGCGAGAGCGACTACACCGTCACCCAAGGCCTGGAGATCGCCCGGCCGTCCACGCTGGAGTGCACGGTCACCGCGGAGGCGGGCCGCGCGGTCCACGCCACCCTCCGCGGCCGAGTGGAGCCCGTCGCCACCGGCAACGTCCGCGTTCCCGGGGCCTGAGCAGCGGATACGTCCGGACGGAGTCGTCCGCGAAAGCCCTGCGCCGCAACGGCAGAGCGGCCGTTCGGCGCAGGTAGGTCTACGCATTGGCAATCCGCTTTCCCGGTGGCATGCTGACGCTCGATTTGAGCGAGTGCTCAAATCGAGGGGACCGGGGGGTTCGATGATCGGCAAGAGCGGGCGGCGAAGAATTCTGCTGGGCGGTGGCCTGGTCACGGTGGCCGTGATCGCGGCGGGCGTGGTGATGTGGCAGGGCTCCTCCTCCACACCTGAACCACGCGCCGATCAGGTCCGCCCCGCCGACGTGACGGTGGACTACCTCCGCGCCTTCGCTCGCGGGGACGCCAGGGCCGCTGCCGCCTTGACCACCGATCCGCCCGCGGCGCAGGCCGCGCTGACCAAGCTCAGGGCAGGCCTGGAGCCCAAGGCGGTCACCACCCAGCTGCTCAACGTCAACCGCGAGGCGGGCACGGCGACCTTCACCGCGAACTGGGACTTCCCCGCGGGCCGCTGGAGCTACCAGGGCGCCCTCAAGTTCACCGCCCACGCCGACAGCTGGAAGGTGGTTTGGAGCCCCGACGCCGTCCACCCCGAACTCAAGCCGGGCCACCAGCTTCGCCTCTCCAAGGTCGCGGGCGGCCCGGCGGTCGTTGACGCCAAGGGCATGCCGCTGGACTACGCGCCCGCGCTGGCCGCGGGACTGAGCCGCGGTGACGGCACCGCGGCCACCGGCTGGCGGATCATCACCGTGGACGACGCAGGCGCCGAGGTCGCGACCCTGCACCAGGAAGGCGCGCCGCCCGCCGAGCCGGTGCGGTCCACCATCGCCGGCAACGTGCAGCGCGCCGCGCAGAAGGCCGTGGACGGCGCGGGCAAGCCCGCCATGCTGGTCGCCATCCGCGCAGGCGGCGACATCCAGGCCATCGCCGCCAACGGGCAGGTCACCGGCAACGGCGCGCTGACCGGCAAATACCCGCCCGGCTCCACCTTCAAGATCGTCACCGCCGCCGCGGTGCTCCAGGCGGGGCTGGCCGATCGGAACACCATGCTGCCCTGTCCGGCCGAGGAGGTGGTGCACGCGCGGCGGGTGCGCAATGACGGCTTCGGCACCGAGGACGCCCCGCTACACACCGCGTTCGCCCGCTCCTGCAACACCACCTTCGCCAACCTCGGCTACGAGCTTCCGGCGGACGCGCTGGCCGGGGCCGCGACGCAACTGGGTGCCAACGCCGACTACGACATCGAGGGCATCACCACCCGCGCGGGCTCCATCGGCACGCTGGACAACCCGACCGCCCGCATCGAGGCGAGCTTCGGCCAGGGCGAGGTGGAGGTCAGCCCGTTCGGCATGGCCATGGTGGCCGCCACCGTCGCCGCGGGGAAGGCGCCGCTGCCCCGACTGGTCGCGGGCTCGAAGACCATCGTCAACCGCGGCGGGCAGGCACCGCCGCCCGCCGTGCTGGCCGCGCTCAAGGCCATGATGCGCGAGGTGGTCACCGGCGGCACCGCGAGCGAATTGGCGGGCATCCGCGGGCTGCACGGCAAGACCGGCACCGCGCAGTACGGCGACGGCAGTACCTCACACGGCTGGTTCGTCGGCTTCCAGGGCGATCTCGCGTTCGCGGTACTGGTGGAGGGCGGCGGCAGTTCCAAGCCCGCGTTGGCGGTGACGCGCACGTTCCTGTCGTCCCTTTAGTGTTTCGACGAGTGCTCCGGTGTTGGCCTCGCCACCATGGCGGTGACAGGGTTCTGCACCGGCCTATGGTTACTGGCTGGTAGCAAGCTGCTCGAATTGGAGGCCAGGTGCGTTCGCCGAAGGACTTCTTCCGCCCCCTCGCCGTCGGCGCCCCGACGCCGCTGCGCGAGATACCGTTCCGCCCGTCGCGCATGATCCACTTCTTCGACCCGAGCAATGAGAAGATGGCCGCCAAGGCGCCCGCCATCGCCGCCAAGGTCGATGTGCTGCTGGGGAACCTGGAAGACGCCGTCTCGGCCGACCGCAAGGAGGCCGCCCGGCAGGGCCTCGTCGACATCGCCAAGGCCAACGACTTCGGGCAGACCCAGCTGTGGACGCGGATCAACAGCCTGGACTCGCCCTGGGTGCTGGACGACCTGATCACGCTGGTCACCGAGATCGGCGACAAGCTCGACGTGATCATGGTGCCCAAGGTGGAAGGCGCCCAGGACATCCACTACGTCGACCGGCTGCTCGCCCAGCTTGAGGCCAAGGCCGGACTGGAGCGCCCGCTGTTGGTGCACGCCATCCTGGAGACCGCCACCGGCGTCGCCAACGTGGAGGAGATCGCCGGGGCCAGCCCGCGGATGCAGGGCATCTCGCTGGGCCCGGCGGACCTCGCGGCGAGCAGGCGGATGAAGACCACCCGCGTCGGCGGCGGCCACCCCGGATACCTGGTCCGCACCGACCCCGTCGGCGAGGATCTCGAACAGGGTCGGGTCACCGCGCAGCAGGACCTGTGGCACTACACGGTCGCGCGCATGGTGGATGCGTGTGCGGCGCACGGCATCCTGCCCTACTACGGCCCCTTCGGCGATATCCGCGACACGGTCGCCTGCGAGGACCAGTTCCGCAACGCGTTCCTGCTGGGCTGCGTCGGTGCGTGGAGCCTGCACCCGGTGCAGATCGACATCGCAAAGAAGGTGTTCTCCCCCTCGCCCGACGAGGTCGCCTGGGCCCGCAAGGTGATCGCCGCGATGGGCGACGGCACCGGCGCGGTGATGATCGACGGCAAGATGCAGGACGACGCGACCTACAAGCAGTGCCTCGTGGTCTCCGAGCTGGCCGACGCGCTGGCCGAGCGGGACGAGGACCTGGCCAAGCTGTACGCGGAGGCAGGCGCATGAGCACGTCGATTCGACCCCGCCGCTCGGTCCTCTACATGCCCGGCGCCAACGAGCGCGCGCTGGAGAAGGCCAAGGGGCTGGCCGCCGACGCGTTGATCCTGGACTTGGAGGACGCGGTCGCCCCCGACGCCAAGACCGACGCCCGCGAGCGGGTCTGCCAGGCCGCCGCCTCAGGTGAGTACGGCCGCCGCGAGATCACCATCCGGGTCAACGGCATCGGCACCCAGTGGCACGCCGACGACCTGCGGGCCGCCGCCAAGGCAGGCCCCTACGGCGTGGTGGTGCCCAAGGTCAACTCCGCCGCCGAGGTGCACGCCATTGAGCGCGCGCTGGAATCCGCGGGCGCCCCCGACCACACCATGATCTGGGCGATGGTGGAGACACCGGTCGCGATGCTGCACGCCGAGGAGATCGCCGCCGCGAGCGAGCGGCTCACCGTGCTGGTGATGGGCACCAACGACCTCGCCAAGGAACTGCACGCCGAGCACGTGCCCGGCAGGGCGCCGCTGCTGGGCGGGCTGTCGCTGTGCCTGCTGGCCGCCCGCGCCACCGGCAAGGTCATCCTGGACGGCGTCTACAACGACGTGAAGAACCTGGAGGGCTTCGAAGCCGAATGCCGCCAGGGCGCCCAGTTCGGCTTCGACGGCAAAACCCTGATCCACCCCGGGCAGCTCGAGGCCTGCAACCGGATCTTCGCACCGTCCGAAGAGGAGGTCGACCGCTCCCGCCGGATCATCGAGGCCTTCGACGAAGCCCAGCGCTCCGGCCAGGGAGTGGCCACTGTGGACGGTCGGATGATCGAGAACCTGCACGTGGAAAACGCCAGGCGAATTCTCGCTGTCGCGGACGCCATCGCCCAACTCGCCGACTAGCACCCCCGTACGCAGCGCTGGACACACCCGCCACAATGAGTGCGATCGCCGTGGCTGGGGGTGGTCGCCGCACACGTCAGGGGGAGTGATCCGGTGCCGGACGATGACCGCGCAAGCACCAGGGAAAGCGACGAGCAACAACTCGCCCCGATCGAGCAGGAACTGCGGCTGGCACTGGCCATGAAGGGCGGGTGCAGCCTGGCCGTGTGGATCGGCGGCGCGGTGTCGGAGATCAACCGGCTGCGCGTCGCGACCACCGGCGGGCCGACCGTCCACCCGTGGCGGGCGCTGTCCACACTGGTCGGCTACCGATCGGTCAGTGTGGACGTGCTGACCGGAGCATCCGCGGGCGGCCTGAACGGCGCACTGATGGCCGCCAGCCTGGTGTACGGCTTCCCCTTCGAGAGCATGCGCGAGCTGTGGGTGCAGCTTGGCGATATCGAGGCGCTGAGCCGCGACACCCCGCTCACCTGGCGCGGCACGCCGCCGCCCTCGGTGCTGGAAGGCGACGAGTACTTCCTCGCGCACCTGCGGAACGTGCTGGCCGAGGCCGTCAACCGCGATCCCGTGACGCCGCAGGGCGATCGGGTGGACCTGCTGCTCACCGCGACGCTGCAAAAGGCGGTGCCGGTCATCCGGCGCGACGACCGGATCGGCCTGATGCGGGAACAGCGCCGAGACGCCTCCTTCCGCTTCCGCCACCTCGGCAGGCCCGGCGACCCGCTGTCCGACTTCGGCGACGGCGCCGAGGCCGCCACCACCGCGGAGCGGCTCGCGCTCGCGGCCAGGGTGACCTCGTCGTTCCCATTCGCCTTCGAACCGGCCACCGTGTGGTCGGTGCAGCCGCCGCACCCCGGCGAACTGGATATGAGCGCCTCGTTCTCCGAGGTCGCCCAGCCCCCGGCGACCGGGCCGTACAAGGTCGTCGACGGCGGCGTGCTGGACAACATCCCGGTGGCCGCCGCGATCAAGGCCATCGCGGCCAGCCCCGCCGAGAACCCCACCGAACGCTGGCTGCTCTACCTGCACCCCGACCCGATGGACGGCTCCGGCACCGGCGTCGACGCGGACGAGGAGGAGGGCGGCCAACGCGCGCTGGGCGAGGCGGTCAGCGCCCTGCTCACCCGGTTCAGCCAGGAATCCATCCTGGAGGACATCGACGAGTTGGACCGGCACAACTCCGATATCCGCAAGCAGCGCCTTCGGCTGCGCTCGGCGTACGCGCCGCTGCTGGAGTCCAGGGGCCAGACCGACGTCGAACGACTGGCCGAACTCGCGCTGACGCTGCGCAACACGCACGCCGCGGTCCGCGGTCGCTGCGACGCCGACGGCCTCAACCAACAGTTGGACCACAAGGGCAGGCGTGTCAACGGCACCCTGCTGCCGCGCGTCCTCGGCGAGCCGCTGGCGGGTTGGTCGGAGGAGGCCCGGCACGCTCAGCCCGCCCGGTTGGCGACCGCGTTGGAGAAGCGGGCGTTGGCCGCCCCGCTCGCGGTGTTCTCCGACGCCGTGTCGCTGGGCGCCGCCATCGACCTGTGCATCTCCTGGGCGCGCGAGTTGGAGCGTTGGACCACCGACCCGGCCGCGTTGCAGCGGATCGGCGCGGCGAAGTCCGCGCTGTACCGGCTGCGGCTGGTGCGCGAGTTGCTGGCGGGCTTCGGCGACCGCCAGGTGGTGCGCGCGGCGATCGAGGAACCGGTCGAGGACACGGCCGTGCTGTCGGAGTGGATCGAGACGGCGGTCATCCGCCGCGGCCGCGCGGGCCACCTGCTCTCCGCCGACATGCAGCAGCCGCTGAACGAGGTGCTGGAGGCCGTGCACCTCGCCGACGGGGTGCGGCACGTGTTCCAGGCCAAGCTCGCCGCGCTGTCGGACGCGTTGCTGGCCGTCGAGGGGGCACTGGACGCCGACGGCCCGGTCGACGCCGTCGCGCAGAGCTGGGAAGCGCTGGTCGGCGTCGCGAACCGACTGGCCGCCGCCGCGCCGCCGCGGCCGGATGTCGATGAACTCGACCCTGCGCTGCACCCCGAACTGCTGGGTTTCGCGCTGCTGGACGCCTGCCGCGACGAGCAGCGCCACCAGGTGCTCACCGACCTGGTCGTGCTGACCGCGCCGCTGCTGATCGGCTCGCCGCCCGGCAACCACATCCGCTTCCTCCGGGTGGGCAGCGACGCGCAGAGCCCACTGGCGTTCGAGCGGCTGATCACCGGCGGCCGGATCAGGGTCGCCGCCAAGCTGTGCGGCATCGAACTGGCCGCGTTCTCGGCGTTTTTCTCCGCCCGCTGGCGGGCCAACGACTGGATGTGGGGCAGGCTGGATTCGGTGGCCAAGCTGGTCACGCTGCTTCTCGACGCCCCGCGGCTGCAACGCTTCCACCGCGAGCCGGGTGAGGTGATCGAGCGGATCAAGGCCATCGCCACCGCCTCCCCGCAGGCCGAGTTCGGCGACCTCTCGCCGTCGCTGGCGGGGGAGTGGGAGAAGTTCTTCGCGCTGCGCTGGGCGGAGCGGGCCCGCGAGGTCACCGAGGAGATCACCGCGGTCTTCGCCCGACCGCAGGACGAGCACCTGCTGACCAGCACCCGCGAAGCGGTCACCGAACGCCTCCAGTGGGGCGTGGTCGGCGCCGAGTTGCCGTTCGTGCAGGCCGTCAACGCGGGCGCGCACCCCGGTGACACGCCGAAACCCGCCGTGCCCGCGCCGCAGGCCGTCCAAGAGGCGGTGCGCACCTACGACGTCGGCACCGAGAACCTGCGTGATCTCGGTGAGCAGCGCATCGGCCGGATCGCGCTGCGGCTGGCGCTGGTCGCCTACCGTGCCATCCGGCCAGGCAGCACCCGGCCCTGGCGCCTCGGGCTGCTGTGGGCGATGGCCCTGCTCAAGCCGTTCATCCTGTTCGCGGTGCTGGTGGTGGCCGCACCCCGGCGCAGCCTGCTCGCGGTCAGCGTCGGCTTCGCCGCCACCGTCGGCGCGGGCTGGGCGGTGGAGTCCGGCAACCGCGGCTGGAACGAGGTGCCGTGGATCGTCGACCGCGGCGGCACCCTCTGGGACGTGCCGAGGACCCTGGCCGTGATCGCGGTCGGCGTGCTGGGCCTGATCGCGGTGATCCAGGTGGTCATCGGGTTCGTGAGACGCGGCAAGAACAACACCGACCCCGCGATCGCGCTGGTCGCGCTGGCACTCGGGGTGCTCGCGGTGAGCTACGACCTGCGCTTCGGCCCCTGGCTGCTCGGCGCGGTGGCGGGCCTGTCGCTGTGGCTGGGCACCTTCTGGATGCGCACCGCCATGCGGATCCCGGTGGTGCTGGCAGGCGGACCGCTGGTCTACCTGCTCAGCGCCCTGATCTTCGTGGCGTTCGGCTGGCCGCTGGGCTGGTGGATCGTGATCGCCCCGGTGCTCGCGTTGTTCACCGTGACGGGGCTGGCCAGCGTGCTGCCGGTGTTCCCACCGCGCCCGCGGCCCGCCGCCACCGCTCCGTACGCACCCGCCTCGGCGGGCTAGTCCAGGTTGTCGATCAGGCTGTCGAGGGCGCCGGTGGCGAACAGGACCACCGAGAGCACGATGCTCGCGTAGCCGATGGCCAGGCCCGCGATGGCCAGGCCGCGACCGCCGGTGTGGTCGCGCTTGATCTGGCCGAGCGCCACGTGGCCCATGATGATGCCCGGAATGCCGGTGATGAGGCCGCAGCACAGCACGCCGAGGATGGCGCAGACCAGCGAGGCGATGGCCAGGCCGTTGGTGCCCTGCTTCGGCGGGTAGCCGGGCTGGCCCGCGGGATAGCCGGGCTGGCCGGGCGCCGAGTAGGTGGGCTGGCCGTAGGGCTGCCCCGGATAGCTCGGCAGGCCCTGCGGGTTCTGCCCCGGCTGCTGGCCGTAGGGATTGTGCTGAGGGTCCTGGCCGTGCGGCGGCTGTCCCGGATAAGTCATGGTTCGCTTCCCCCTGAGTGGTTGCGCGGCAGCTTATCGACTCTGGATCACGGTCGGATGGCGAACGGCCTTGGTGACCCTGTCCGGGTGAGAACGTTCACACGGCCTTAACGGCGGAAAAGGGCCATACTCGCCGGTAACCCCGAACTCGACGCCGCGCGTTCACGCCAGACAGAAAGGGGCGCCCGCATGGCCCGGCTCGCCCAGACTGCCGGTCTCACCGACCTCCAGAAGGAAATCCTCTCCACCGTGCACAACTTCGTGGAGAAGGAGATCATCCCGAACGCCCAGGCGCTGGAGCACGGTGACACCTACCCCGCGGACATCGTCGAGGGCCTCAAGGAGATGGGCCTGTTCGGCCTGACCATCCCGGAGGAGTACGGCGGGCTCGGCGAGTCCCTGCTCACCTACGCCCTGGTCGTCGAGGAGATCGCCCGCGGCTGGATGAGCGTCTCCGGTGTGATCAACACCCACTTCATCGTGGCGTACATGATCAAGCAACACGGCACACCCGAGCAGAAGCAGAACCTGCTGCCGCGCATGGCGACCGGCGAGGTCCGCGGGTCGTTCTCCATGTCCGAGCCCGAACTGGGCTCCGATGTGGCCGCGATCCGCACCAAGGCCACCCGCAAGGACGACGGTTACGTCATCGACGGCCAGAAGATGTGGCTGACCAACGGCGGCTCCTCCAACCTCACCGCGGTGCTGGTGCGCACCGACGAGGGCAAGGACCGCGCGCACGAGAACCTCACCACGTTCCTGGTGGAGAAGCCCGAGGGCTTCGGCGAGGTGCTGCCCGGCCTGACCATCCCCGGCAAGATCGACAAAATGGGCTACAAGGGCGTCGACACCACCGAGATGGTCTTCGACGGCTTCGAGATCGGCGCCGACGCGATCCTCGGCGGCGAGTCCGGCCGCGGCTTCCGCCACATGATGGACGGCGTCGAGGTCGGCCGCGTCAACGTCGCCGCCCGCGCCTGCGGCATCGCGATCCGCGCCTTCGAACTGGGCATCGACTACGCCCAGCAGCGCAGCACCTTCGGCAAGCCCATCGCCCAGCACCAGGCCATCGCCTTCAAGCTGGCCGAGATGGCCACCAAGGTCGAAGCCGCGCACCTGATGATGACCAACGCCGCCCGCCTGAAGGACGCGGGCAAGCGCAACGACGTCGAGGCGGGCATGGCCAAGTACCTGGCCAGCGAGTACTGCGTCGAGGTCACCGCCGACGCCTTCCGCATCCACGGCGGCTACGGCTACTCCAAGGAGTACGAGATCGAACGCCTCATGCGCGAGGCCCAGTTCATGCTCATCGGCGAGGGCACCAGCGAAATCCAAAAGACCATCATCAGCCGAGGCCTCCTCCGCGAGTACGGCCTCCGCTGATTCCGGAACCACGGGGGTGCGTACTGCCCAGGGGTTGGATCACTGCCAGGATGGGGAAATCCGCTCCTGGAGGTGGTACGAGTTGACCAGCCCGTTCACTGGAGCCGGCCGTGGAGGGAACGCGGGCCGACTGCCCAGCCTGCCGACCCCGCCCACCGGTTGGCCCATCGGTTCCTACAACGCCTATGAGGAAGCCCAGCGCGCCGTCGACTATCTGGCGGACAACGACTTCCCCGTGCAGGAAGTGACGATCGTCGGGGTGGACCTGATGCTCGTCGAGCGCGTCACCGGGCGCCTGACCTGGGGCCGGGTGCTCGCGGGCGGTGCCGCCTCCGGCGCCTGGTTCGGTCTGTTCGTCGGACTCCTGCTGAGCCTGTTCTCCTCATCGCAGAACGTCTTCGGCCCCATCCTGGTCGGCCTGGTCACCGGTCTGCTCTTCGGCCTGGTGTTCGCCGCGGCGGGCTACGCCTCCGCCCGCGGCAGGCGGGACTTCGTCTCCGCCAGCCAGCTGGTCGCGGGCCGCTACGACGTGCTGTGCCAGCCACGCAACGCCGAGATCGGCCGGGACATGCTCGCCAAGCTCGGACTGAAGGCCAAACCGGCCGGGGAGTGAAGCGTTTTCCGCTGGTGATCCGCTATACGCCCGGTAGGGGAGCGGTTGCGCACCGCCTACCGGGCGCATAGGTTCGATCAGTGCTGTGCTCGTCATCACAGCCACTCGGACTACGGCGTCAGGGGGAACGACGTTGCGACTGAAACGATCCCGCGCCCTGCTGCTCACGGCCGCGCTGGCGTTGCCGCTCGCGGCCTGCGGCGGTGAGGCAGGCGGCCCGCCCGTGATCAACCTCTACTACGCGCCCGAGCAGAACCTCGAGAAGGTCGTCGCGGACTGCAACGCCGAATCGGGCGGCCGCTACCGCATCGTCTACAACAAGCTGCCGCGCGGCGCCGACGGCCAGCGCGAGCAGATGGTGCGCAGGCTCGCCGCCGAGGACACCTCGATGGACATCCTCGGCCTGGACACCACGTGGACCGCCGAGTTCGCCGAGGCGGGCTGGATCAAGGAGTGGACGGGCCGGTACGCCGAGGCCGCCACCACCGGGGTGCTGGCGGGGCCGCTGTCCTCGGCCAAGTGGCGCGACAAGCTCTACGCCGCCACCAAGAACACCAACGTCCAACTGCTCTGGTACCGCAACGACGTCGTCGACACGCCGCCGGAGACCTGGCAGCAGATGATCGAGCAGGCCCAGCGGCTCAAGGCGCAGAACAAGCCCTACCGCGTGATCCTCACCGGCGCCCAGTACGAGGGCCTGGTGGTGCACTACAACACGCTGGTCGAGTCCGCGGGCGGCAACATCATCTCCGAGGACGGCAGCCGGGTCGAGATGGACGCGGGCGCGGTCAAGGCGCTGGAGGTGCTGCGCGACTTCGCCAACGCGGGCGTGACCAGCCCGTCGCTGACGAACTCCAAAGAGGACGACGCGCGGCTGGAGTTCGAGATCGGCGGCGGTGCCTTCGAGCTGAACTGGCCGTTCGTCTACCCGGCGATGCAGAAGGGCAACACCGAGCTGTTCGCCAAGTTCCGCTGGGCCCGCTACCCGGGCATCGAGCCCGGCAAGCCCAGCCGGGTCACGATCGGCGGCCACAACCTGGCGATCAGCTCCTACTCCCAACGCGGCGACCTCGCCTACGACGCGGCGCTCTGCCTGCGCAACGCCGAGCACCAGCAGTTCTCGGCGATCAACGACGGCGTCCCGCCCACCCTGGACGCGGCCTACGAAGGCCCCGAGATGGCGCAGGCGTACCCGATGAAGGAGACGATCCGGGAGGAACTGCGCGATGCGGCGGTGCGTCCGGTGACCCCCGCCTACCAGAACGTGTCCACGGTGCTGTCCACCGCGCTGTCCCCGCCCGGCGCCATCGACCCGCGCAAGACCGCGGAGCGGCTGCGCGCCGAGCTGGCCGACGCGCTGGCGTCCAAGGGGGTGCTGCCATGAGCGTCTCGGCAAGCGCTCCCGCGGCCGCGGCCACCCCCCGCGCCGCCAAGGCGAAGCTGTCGGAGGGCAAACGGGCCGAGCGCAAACTGGGCTGGCTGCTGTGCGCCCCCGCCGCGCTGGTGATGCTCGCGGTGACCGGCTGGCCGATCGTGTACTCGGTGTGGCTGTCGCTCCAGCGCTTCGACCTGAAGTTCCCCGCGCAGCGCGAGTTCATCGGCCTGGACAACTACGTCGCGGTGCTGTCCAGCCCCTACTGGTGGGACGCGTTCTGGGTGACCGTGGTGATCACCCTGATCTCGGTGGCCATCGAGCTTGTGCTCGGCATGGGCCTGGCCATGATCATGCACCGCACGATCGTCGGCCGCGGCCTGGTCCGCACCGCCACCCTGATCCCATACGGCATCGTCACCGTGGTCGCCGCCTACAGCTGGAAGTTCGCCTGGACGCCGAAAACCGGGTACCTGGCGACGCTGCTCAGCGACGGCGCCCCGCTCACCGAGCGGTTCTCCGCGCTGTCCATCGTGGTGCTGGTCGAGGTGTGGAAGACCACGCCGTTCATGGCGCTGCTGCTGATGGCGGGCCTCGCCCTGGTGCCGGAGGACCTGCTCAAGGCCGCGGCGATGGACGGCGCCAGCGCCTGGCAGCGGTTCACCAGCGTGATCCTGCCCGTGATGAAGCCCGCGATCCTGGTCGCGCTCCTGTTCCGCACCCTGGACGCCTTCCGCGTCTTCGACAACATCTTCGTCCTCACCAGCGGCGCCAATCGGACCTCATCGGTGTCGATGCTGACCTACAGCAACCTGTTCAAGGGCCTGAACCTGGGCATCGGTTCCACCATGTCGGTGCTGATCTTCATCACGGTGGCGATCATCGCGCTCATCTTCATCAAGGTGCTGGGCACCGCGACCCCTGGTGAGGGAGGGAAGCGCTGATGGCCGCACTTGGCGGAGTGGAGACCCCGGCCCGCAAGGCCCGCTGGGCCGTGCTGAACGCGCTGGTGATCATCTACGCGCTGATCCCGGTGCTGTGGATCGCCTCGCTGTCGTTCAAGACCAAGGAGACCATCGCCGACGGCCGGTTCATCCCGGCCGAGTGGACGCTAAAGAACTACGAGGACATCTTCAGCACCGACGAGTTCGTCCGCGCCCTGCTCAACTCCGTCGGCATCGCCCTGATCGCCACCCTGATCGCGGTGGTGCTGGGCATGATGGCGGCCTACGCCATCGCCAGGCTCGACTTCCCCGGCAAACAGGCGCTGGTCGGCGTCTCGCTGCTCATCGCGATGTTCCCGCAGGTCTCGCTGGTCTCGCCGCTGTTCGACATCGAGCGTTCGCTTGGGCTGTTCGACACCTGGCCGGGCCTGATCCTGCCGTACGTGACCTTCGCCCTGCCGCTGGCGATCTACACCCTGTCGGCGTTCTTCCGCGAGATCCCGTGGGAGCTGGAGAAGGCCGCGAAGATGGACGGCGCCACCCCGGCGCAGGCTTTCGCGAAGGTCATCGCGCCGCTCGCCGCGCCCGGCGTGTTCACCTCGGCGATCCTGGTGTTCATCTTCGCCTGGAACGACTTCCTGTTCGCGATCAGCCTCACCTCGACCGAGGCCTCGCGGACGGTGCCGGTGGCACTGAACTTCTTCACCGGCGACTCGCAGTTCGAAGACCCCACCGGAACGATCTCCGCGGCGGCCGTGGTGATCACCGTTCCGATCATTTTGTTCGTGTTGTTCTTCCAGCGCCGGATCGTTGCCGGCCTGACCTCCGGGGCGGTGAAGGGCTGATGGCCGAGATCGTGCTCGACAAGGTGACCAAGCAGTACCCCGACGGCGCGCTCGCCGTCCGCGAGGTCGACATCCAGATCGCCGACGGCGAGTTCATCATCCTGGTCGGCCCCTCCGGCTGCGGGAAGTCCACCACCCTCAACATGATCGCGGGCCTGGAGGACATCACCACGGGTGAACTGCGCATCGGCGGCAACCGGATGAACGAGCGCGCCCCCAAGGACCGCGACATCGCGATGGTCTTCCAGTCCTACGCGCTCTACCCGCATATGACCGTCCGCGAGAACATGGCCTTCCCGCTCAAGCTGGCCAAGGTGGACAAGGCCACGGTGAGGTCCAAAGTAGAGGAGGCCGCCAGGATCCTGGACCTCACAGAACACCTGGACCGCAAGCCCTCCAACCTCTCCGGCGGCCAGCGCCAGCGGGTCGCGATGGGCCGCGCCATCGTCCGCAACCCCAAGGCGTTCCTGATGGACGAACCACTGTCCAACCTGGACGCGAAACTGCGGGTGCAGATGCGCACCTCGGTCTCCCGCCTGCAAAAGCAACTGGGCACCACCACCGTCTACGTCACCCACGACCAAACCGAGGCCATGACCCTCGGCGACCGCGTGGTGGTGATGCGCGGCGGCATCGTCCAGCAGATCGGCGCCCCGCAAACCCTCTACGACCACCCCGTCAACCTCTTCGTGGCGGGCTTCATCGGCTCCCCGTCAATGAACTTCATCCCCGCCGCCCTGGCCGACGGCGTCCTGCGCACCTCCCTGGGTGACCTCCCGCTGTCCGACCGCATCCGCCAGTCCCTGGAACGCGCCAACGCCCCCCGCGAAGTGATCATGGGCATCCGCCCCGAGCACTTCGAAGACGCCGCCCTGGTCGAGGAGACAGCCCGCGAATCGGGCGCCGTATTCACCGCCCAGGTCGACGTGGTCGAGTCCATGGGCTCGGACAAGTACGCCTACTTCACCCTCGAAGGCGAACGCGCCACCTCAGCCGAACTCGACGAGCTAGCCGCCGACGCGGGCACCGCCGACGTCCCCGCCGCCACGGGCCACCTCGTCACCCGCCTCTCCGCCGCCTCCCAAGCCACCGAAGGCCAACGCGCCGAGGTCTGGTTCGACACCGACAAGGCCCAACTCTTCAACCCCGAGGACGGCAAAAACCTCACCCACAGTGGCTAATTCAGGGTCGGCGTTCCGCGATTTAGCCCACAAGGCCGAATTTGTAGTCCCTAGACTACGGAGGGAGAGGGACCGGCAACTGGAGGGTGAATGTCGGACGTTGCGCGACAAAAGATCGAGGACTTGATCAGAGCGCTTGACGAGTCCGACTTCGCGTGGTCGTTGCTGCTGGTGGGGGAGGATCAGTCCGCGAAACTCGCGTCGCTCACCATGGGCCTGGGAGGCGCGGTGTCCGCGACCGGGGAGGGCAAACAGATCACCTCGGGCTACCAGTACTGGGGCACCGGACCCACCATCGCGTGGGCGCATGCCTGCTCCGACCAGTACTACCAGGTCATGAAGAAGAGTCTGGACTCGTTCACCGGCCGTTGGCGGGAGGTCAGTGCCAAGGTCAGCGGTTCACCGTTTCACTATGTCTGCCTTGGTACCGGGACCGGCAGCAAGGACCGTCAGATCCTGGAGACCCTGCTGACGGACAACCCGGATCTGTTCTACTTCCCGGTCGATATCAGTTCCGAGATGCTTCGGCTGGGTACCGTCACGGCGACCGCTGGGCTTGGCATGCCCAGTCATCAGGTTCTCCCGGTCCAACTCGACTTCTCGCTGAGCGAGAACCTGCACGAACTGCGGAAACTGCTCGGCAGGATGGTCGGCGACGAGCCGATTGTCTATTCGCTGGCAGGCAACACGATGGCCAACTTCGAGCACGACACGCAGCTCTTGGCCGGATTCGCGGCGATGCTGCGCCCGCAGGACCTGTTCCTGCTGGAGGTGGCTACCACCAAGGACCTTTCCGATGACCTGGCCCGCGCCGCGGCGGATGAGTACGCCCGTAGTCGTGCTTACAAGGAGTTCGTGACCTGCGCTCTGATGCACAACTCTGACCTGACCATAGATATGGACTCCGTGCAGTTCCGTGGCTCGGTCGAGCCGGGTCGGGCACTCAAGGTCAAGGTCGTCTATCGGAACCGCACCGGCCGTGACATCCAGATGACCCTGCCCGACCGCAACTGCATCCAGTTCCCGGACAACGACACCATCCTGTTGCAGGTCACGAGGAAATACGATCGCGGGGCGCTCGACGACATCGTCGGCAGCTGTGGCCTGCGGCCGGTCGCATCGGCCCGCTCCGACTTCCGTGCCTCGAAGTTCGGGATGGAGCTGCTGTTGCTGGCCCGGACCGACGAGCCGATGCCGGCCTCGAACACCACCAGGGCCACCGACATCTGGAAGGTCTAGTGCGGTGACCCGCATCGCGATCACGGTCGTGACCTTCGGCGCACTCGCCGCGGCGCTGGGACTCGGCCTGACCTGGTTCGGCTTCTCCACCCCCGATCAGCGCTGGGAGCCCGCCGTGAACACGTTGGCGCTGCTGGCGGGTATCACCGGAATCTTCGCCGAACGGTGGGCGGCACAACGGGAACGGCGAGTTCAAGCGCTCGAGGCGATCGAAACGGAACTGGCGCACAACCGGGAGCTGTTGGCGGGCCGGGCGTTCGCCGATAGGGGCATGCCAGGCCGCAAGCTTTACCCGAGGCTGCTGCACTCCGCGGTCGACGCAGCCTTCTCATCGGGTGCGCTCAGCCCGCGCAAGGACGGCGCGTTGATCTCGCGTTTGCATGCCTGGCGGGACGAGGTCACCTCGGTCAACCGGCGCCTCGAACTGACCGAGTTGCTCACCTTCACCAGCGCCTCGCAGGACGAGATCGCGGAGTTCGACAACGCACTGCGCACGTTCATGCCGACCGTGCGGGACAACCTGAACGAGGTCGAGATCCACTTGGAGGCCATGCGCGGCGATTCGCCGACACCGATCGCTTCGCGCGGGAAGTAGCGTCCGGCGGCCCGTTAGTCTCCAATCGTGGCTACGAACTCCGCAGGGCAGGCGGCAGGTGACGGCTTGGGTGTGGGCAGCGAGTTGGCCGAGGTGATGCGCACGCCGCGCAGCACCGACTGGCGGTTCGCGCTGGAGGACCGGCTGCGGTGGCTGCACACGCAGGCCGAGTTGCTTGAGCGCGTGCCCGAGCCCGTGTGGCAGGCCATCCGGGATGTCGAGGCGGCGGTCATCGCGCGGCACTCGTTCTGGCGCAAGCCCGCGGCCTGGTGGTCGGGGTGGGAGATCGAGCGTGGCTGGCGCGCGGTGCACTTCGCGCAGGCCTACCTGATCGCCTACGGCCCCGAACTCGGCGCGCGGCTGCCCACGCTGGTCGGCTGGGCCGCGAAGGAACTGGCCGACGACGACCCACGCGCCCGGCAGATGGCCGAGATCCCCTGCGACGGGGACTTCAGCGCCGCCGACCGGTTGATCGTCGCCGACACCCTCATCGCCGCCTTCGGGGTCGTCGACCAGCGCCACTCGGCGTTGCGGGTGCTGCGCAACAAGCTGTTCGTGTTCGGCTCCGTGCTGCTCCTGCTGCTGAACGTGCTGGTCGGGGTGCTCAGTACCCGCTGGCCGGGGCTGCTGCCGCTGTGCGTCGGCGCCCAGGACAAGCAGGTCTGCCCCGCGGGCTTGCGGCCCAGCGCCGCCGACGTCTGGATCGTGCAGCTGTTCGGCATCCTCGGCGCGATCGTCTCCGTCGTGGTCCTGCTGCTCCGCCGAAGGCCCACCCTTGCCCCGTACACCACCATCGGCTACCAGGCCCTGATCAAGCTCTGGATGGGCGCCGCCCTGGCCATGGTCGGCGTACTCGTGCTCGGTGCGGGATTCTTCGACGCCGTCATCCGGGTTGAAAGCCGCTCCGCCGTGTTGTTCTGGGCACTGGTCTTCGGCTACTCCCAGGAGGCCGTGAGCAGGCTGCTGGACAACTACGCCGACCGCGTCATGGGCGCGGCCAACCCGCTCGGCGGCAAACCCGGCTGATCACTCGGCGGGCACGGTCTGCACCAGCGCGAGCACGACCACGCCCAGCACCGCGAGCAGGCCGAGTGCGAAGGCCAGCGAGTGGGCGTGGGCGACCATGCCGATCAACGGCGGGCCCGCCAGGAATCCCAGGTAGCCCATGCCGGACACGGCGGCGATGGCGTTGCCGGGGGAGATGCCCGCCCTGGCCGCCGCTGTGCTGAGCAGCAGCGGGAACGAGCAGGACACCGCGATGCCCAGCAGCAGGAAGCCGATCACGGCGGCGGGTACGGCGCCGGGCAGCGTCACCAGGCCCGCGCCGATGACCAGACCGGCGCCGCCGAGGCGGACCAGCGGCATCGCGCCCGCCCGCTGGGTCAGCGCGGGCCCCATGAACCGCCCGATGGTCATTGCCGCGGTGAACGCGATGTAGCCGGTGGTGGCGAGGTCAGGGCTGGCGCCGCGTTCCTCGCGCAGGAAGATCCCGCTCCAGTCCGCCACCGACCCCTCGGCCAGCAGGAAGCAGAACGCGGCGATGCCCAGCGGAAGCAGTCCGCGGCGCCGCGGCTCGGGCTGCGCGGGGGCGGGTGTCAGCGCGACCGAGTCGGCCAGCAGGCCTCGGTCGGCGAGCAGGACACCGGTGACACCGATAGCGGCCACCGCGAACAGGTGCACCTGCGGGGGCACGTCCAGCATGATCGCGGCGGTGGCCACGCCCGCGCCGCCGAAGGTGCCCAGGCTGAAGGCGGCGTGCAGGCGGGACAGCAGCGGCCTGCCGGTCCGCCGCTCCAACTCCACGCCCTGGGCGTTGATCGCGATGTCGAACGGGGTGTTACTGGCGCCGATCAACAGCAGCACCAGGGCCAGCACCACCGGGTGGCCTGCCAGCGCGGGCAGTGCGATCGCGGTGGCGTAGGCCGCGCCGGACAGCGTGGTCAGCCTGCGGCTGCCCAGCAGTGCCACCAGCGTGCCCGCGACGGGCATGGCGCCGAGAGCACCCACCGCGCCGCCGAGCAGCACAAGGCCGAGCCCGCCCTGGGACAGATCCAGCCGGTCGCGCATCTCGGGGATATGCGGTACCCAGCTGGACAAAATGAGACCGTTGAGGAAGAAGACGCAATAAAGCGACATTCTGGAGCGCAGGTCGACCGAATTCGGGGCAGCGTGAATCAGAGGGTGCATTAGGCGGCACCTTCGAGTTATGCAGGAATTCCGAGCGGCGTTGCCTCGGTCACGGACATCCAGCAGGCTAGGAGCTGTTCGTGCAGGTAATCAAGGCCCTGTGAGCCCGCTCATCGCCTATAACAGGTAAATAACGGAAGCATCTGCATTACGTCGTAATGACGAGGCTATACCAGGCTGTCCGAATTCAACGGCGTTTGCGGTTTCGCACTGTTTCGATTACGGCGGCGTCCCATCGATGGGTGCGCATCAGCCGGTACCGCTCGGCCGCGACCCACAGATACGCCTCGGCGTCGGTGCGGCCTTCCAGCAGACCGGCCTCGGCCAGCATCTCCAGCACCGGCAGGTACTCCTCGTTGAACCACCGCCGGGCCACCGTCTGGCGGTTCAGCAGCCTGCCCTCGTCCTGCATGAGCCGGAAACCCCAGGCTTCCACCGTTTCGCCGAGTTCGGCGTACTCCTCCGGATCGCGGAAGACGATCCGCGACATCGCGGCGTCGCCCAGCGGGACGCGGTCGGCGAAGATCCGGTTGTAGTCCTTGACGATCAGGTCGCACCTGGCGCGGATGCCGTCCGGGCTGATCCGGGTGCGCACCTCGGTCACGTGCGCCTCGATGATCTTCAGCCGCATGGCGTGCGCCACCGACACCCGGTGGTGGCCGTCGCGGACGAAGTGCAGATCGCCGATGCGGTACACGTCGATGGGCGGCAGCGCCTCGCCGCGGCGCTGGGCCAGCGCGAGCCGCTGCCAGCGCTCCCGCACCCGGCCGGACGTCGGCCGGAAGTAGCGGTCGAACTCGCGGGTGCGATCGACGCTGCCCACGATGGAGTTCAGCTTGATCACCTGGAGACCGATCTTCCGCTCGCCCTGCCTGCCAAGAGCGGAGATGACCTCGTCGAACGGCAGCATGACGGTGATGTCGTCGGGTTCACGACGCAGCCATGCGGCCAAACGGGACAGCACCTGACGACGCCGAGCGAGCAGAAAGTCGTGCTCGGCGTCCGCATGAGGGAAACCCGTGTCACCCCGCATGTGTCGTCTCCTGCTGCGTTCAGACGAGCGTGAGCTGGCGAAACACCCATTTCTGTGCGTGACGGTAGCGCTGCGTGAGCCATCCTGCTGGGTGATCGCGCTCACCGGAATAGTCCCTAGGCTCAACATGTGCTGCTTCCCGAATCATTCCGGGACGCCGCCCGTGACTGCCAAGGCGATAGCCCGATCAATTACGTGTTGCTCTCGGCTGCCGCCGATGATTTGGCTGCCGGTGGCGTGACCGCGCAGGTTATGGCCGGCTGCGAGGCTGATCGCAGCAGCACGGTGCCCGGCCTTCGTTTCGTACAGGCCGTGCACCGGCTCGTGCTCGAAGGCAAGGCTCCGACCCTTGCCAAGCACTATCCCACCGCGGGCGGCGACCCGCGGCTTGGCGGAATCTGGGCCGACGTCGAGCCCACCCTCCGCAAGTACCTGCCCGAACTGCGCCAGCGGGTGCGCTCCGGGCATGTGCACATCAACGAACCCGGCAGGTGCGCCCCACTGTTCGGCGGCCTGCTGGTGGCAAGCCAACGCGCGGCCGGACGCCGCCGTCGCCCCTTCCGTATCCGACTACTCGAGCTTGGCGCAGGCGCCGGGCTCAACCTGCACCCCGACCGCATCGCATACCGCCTGCCGGATGGCAGCCTGCTCGGCGACCCGGCCAGCCCGCTGCACCTGGACCCGCAGTGGACCGGCCTGCCGCCCGCCGACCTCGATCAGCCGCTGCGCATCGTGCAGCGGGCGGGCTGCGATCTCGAACCTGTCGACCCCACCTGTGAGGAAGGCAGACTGCACCTGCGCTCGTTCATCTGGCCCGACCAGGTGGACCGAGGCCGACGCCTGGACGCCGCGATCGAGGTTGCCACCACCGACCCGGTACCCATCGACGCCTCAGCGGGCGCCGACTGGCTCGCCGCCAAACTCGGCAAGCCCCGCAAAGGCATCCTCACCGTCGTCTGGCACTCGGTGGTGTGGCAGCACGTCCGCCACGCCGACCGCGCCAAGGGCATGTCCGTCATCGCCGAAGCCGCCAGAAGCGCCACCGCAGACGCCCCACTGGCCCTCCTGGTCTTCGAACCCCGCCGCACCCCGCGGGAACGCGAACCCCACCGCTACGACCTACTCCTCCGCCTCTGGCCCGCGGGCATCGCCATCCGCCTAGGCCACGGCCACGGCCACGGCATCCCCTTCACCTGGGAGCCCTGACCCAAAACACGCCGTCGGTCCGGAGCCCCACGGCTCCGGACCGCCCAAGCCTCCGGCCGCTCGGCGGCGCGAGTCGGCCCTGCCGGTTCTCCGGCGACTTCGCTCGGGAGGCCGCTGCGCTGCCGCTTTCGGAGTCGGCGTTGCGGAAACCACTTTCCCTCCGCGCAGCTGCTGCTTACGCTGGTGGGGTTCCTGCACCGCCCGCAATGGGCGTATGCGTGACTTCGAGGTGATGACTTATTTCCCAGGCTCGGTAGCCGCTCTTCCAGGGCTCTGCCCGCGGACCCCGCCTGTGCTGACAGGCGATGGGTGCTGTCCGCTGTGAAGACGGTGTTCCCGATGGCCTGGGCTCCGTGACTTTCTCCTGTGCGCAGTAGGCGTACACGGGTCTTGGCCTGCCCGTGTCCCTGCTGTTCAGAACAGGAACCCTCTCCGTGTCTCGTGACACCCGCACCGCCCCGTCCCGCTCTGCCGGACCGTCTTCGCGCCCTGGCAACCGGATCATGTTGGCCGTGGTGCTGCTCGGTGAACTGATGGCCGTCGTGGACGCATCGGTGGTCGACACCGCTCTGCCCTCGATCCAGGCGAACACCGGTGCTTCAGCCGCAGGCCTGCAGTGGATCCACGCCGCCTACGGGCTCGCGCTCGCCCTCGGGCTGATCACCGGCGGGCGCCTCGGCGACCTCTACGGCCGCAAACGGATCTTCCTGCTGGGCAACGGCATCTTCACCGCCGCCTCGCTGCTGTGCAGCCTCGCCGCAGGCCCCACCGCCCTGATCGCCGCCCGCGCGGTGCAGGGCGCCGGGGCGGCGGCGATGATCCCGCAGATCCTGGCCACCCTGCATGTCACCTTCACCGGCAGCGCCCGCGTCAAGGCGTTCAGCCTGTACGGGACCGTCATGTCAGTCGGCAGCGTCGCCGGGCCAGTCCTGGGCGGCGTCCTTACCCAGGCCGACCTGTTCGGCCTCGGCTGGCGTTCCATCTTCCTGATCAACGTCCCCCTCGGCGTCGTTACGGTCCTGCTCGGCCACAGGTACCTGACCGAGTCCCGTAACAGCCACGCGATGCGTCTGGACCCACCGGGCATGGTCCTTGCCGCGCTCGGACTGCTGCTGATCACCTACCCCCTCAGCGCGGGCGGCGCCCACCACTGGCCGGGGTGGACGTTCACGGCCATGACCGCAGGTCTTGCCGTGCTGGTAAGCCTGGTCTTCCAGCAGCGGAGCAGGACCCGCAGGGGCGGTTCCCCGCTGGTAGCGCTGTCCCTGTTCTCCTGGCGGCCGTTCTCCGGAGGGATGGCCGCCCAACTGGTCCTCTGTCTGCTGTCCGGCCTGTTCTTCATGTGCTGGACGCTCT
Organism: Actinorectispora metalli; assembly: GCF_056323685.1. NCBI lineage: Bacteria > Bacillati > Actinomycetota > Actinomycetes > Pseudonocardiales > Pseudonocardiaceae > Actinorectispora > Actinorectispora metalli. The sequence continues at coordinate 1,399,369 of NZ_JBREYE010000001.1, read as the reverse complement.
ACATGCAGCAGGGCCTGGGCCTGAGCCCGTCGCGGGCGGCGATCGGCTTCCTGCTCTTCACACTCGCCGAGATCGGCGGGGCCTGGCTGGCCATGTCGGCCGTCGCCCGGCACCAACGGCGCGCACCTCAGGCAGGCGCACTGCTCGCTGTGGTGGCCCTGGTCGTGTTCCACCTGCTGTCCACCACATACGGCATCAACCTGTCGATGGCGGCCATGGCCCTGCCTGCCCTGGTGCTGGGCGTTGGGCTGGGCATGATCGGCGCTCCGCTGACCGACCTCACCCTGGGCCGCGTCGAGGAGGCGCACGCCGGATCGGCCTCAGGACTGTTCAACACCGCCACCTACCTCGGCCTCAGCCTGGGTGTCGTGCTCACCGGGGTGGTCTTCTTCTCCCATGACCACACCGCGACCGCCCGCGGCACCGACGTCATCGACGCCTTCACCGCAACGCTTCCGTACGTGATCGGCGGCCTGCTGGCCATGTGGGCCCTGATGTTCTTCCTGCCCCGCCCGAACACACCCGGAAGGGGCGTCAGGGAGTGGGAAGGGGGTTGATCGTCCAGCGGCCCTGGTTGGCTTCGGCGGGGAGGCGGAGGGTGCCTTGGGTGCCTTGGCGGGTGGTGTAGTCGACGATGACGAAGGTGCGGCCGTCTCGGGTTTCGGGGTGGGCGGTGACGTCGGTGACGTCGGCGGCGTCGAAGTTCTCGGTGGTGGTCTTGGCGGCCTCGCCCGCGTCGGAGGGGCCGTCGATGAGGCGCTCGAGGTTGGTGCTGTCCTCGGCCAGGAGGGCTTGGCCTACGGAGGCGGCGAGGAGCTCGGGGGAGGGTTCGCCGGGTTCGGGTTCCATGGCCAGTGTTGCCGTCACCGTGACCAGCCACGCCAGTACGGCGACGAGCACCCAGAAATGAAGGTTGCGCACCGCGCGACGCACCAGGTTCATACCTGTCGACCTCCCTCAGCACAGCGGGGCGGGCCGGGTGCGGCCACGCCGGGAACTACACGTGGGGAACCGCGGTGCCGGAGCGGCACCGGACAGCCCCCTACTGGCGATTCGCCACGAGACACCGTGATCGTTACGGAGTGCCGGTGGCAGGCGGCTTTCGCGCTGGAGCGCTAGAGCCAGCGGTTTCGTCGCAGGATGCGATAGACCGTGAGACAGGCGATGACGATCACGCCCATCACCATGGGGTAGCCGAAGCGCATCTTGAGCTCGGGCATGAACTCGAAGTTCATGCCGTAGATACCGGCGATCATCGTGGGCACCGAGATGATCGCGACCCAGGACGTGATCTTGCGCATATCGGTGTTCTGCTGGAGGGTGATCTTGGCCAGGGCGGCGTCGACCAGGGTGGTGAGCAGCTCGTCGTAGGCGGTGACACGTTCGGTGACGCTGGTCAGGTGGTCGTCGACATCGCGGAAGTAGGACCGGACCTGCTCCGGCACTATCGGCGTGTAGCCCTCGGCCAGCCTGCGCAGCGGCGCGGCCAGCGGCATCACCGCGCGGCGCAGCTCCATGATCTCGCGCTTCATCAGGTAGATGGGCTCGGCGTCCACGGGTGTGTGCGGCGCGAAGACGTCGGCCTCCAGGACGTCGATGTCCTCTTCGACGTGGTCTACGACATCGAGGTAGGCGTCGACCACGTGGTCGGAGATCGCGTGCAGGACCGCGGCGGGGCCGAGTGCCAGTTGCTCGGGGTCGTCCTCGAGCTGGCGGCGGAGGTCGGCGAGGCCCGCGTGGCGGCCGTGGCGGACGGTGACGACGAACTCGGGGCCGAGGAACACCATGATCTCGCCGGTCTCGACGATCTCGTTGGCGGTGGTCGGTGATTCGTGGGCCACGTAGCGCACGGTCTTGAGCACCATGAACAGGGTGTTCTGGTAGCGCTCCAGCTTCGGCCGCTGGTGCGCGGTCACCGCGTCCTCGACGGCAAGCTCGTGCAGGCCGAAGGTCTCCGCGATGCCGTTGATCTGCTCCTCGTCCGGCTCGTGCAGCCCGATCCAGACGAAGCCCGCGCCGCGGCGGCGGACCTCCTCGATGGCATCGGTGTGCGTCCACCGGCCGGGCAGCCTGCAGCCGTCGACGTAGACGGCGCAGTCGACGACATAGGCGGACAGCGGAACCGGCACTGGGGGCATCACACGTCCGTTACGGCTCGTCTTTGTGCGCAGGTTGATCGTGGGCAAGCTTGCCACTGGCTGGCCTCCTCGGGTGTTACGCGATGCCGGTGCTGAACCGGCCCGATGCACTCGTCGCGTACCCGGCGGAGGTGGGATCTACGAGATCGACCGGACTCCGAGGGGGACGCGGCTGGTACTCGCAGGAAGGGGGTCAAGGCTCCTCATGCCTGCGGTCTCACCTCCTCGCGTCCGCCACCCCGGTCGGTGGATTCGCTCACAGATCGGTTGCCGAGGTTACTCCTGCCGGGGCCACACTGTCGTCCCTGGTGGCGCGCTTGTGACCACCAACAAGATTTACGCGGGAGGCGCGACGTGCAGTTCGGGCGGTACTACGAGGAGTTCGAGGTCGGTGCGGTGTACAAGCATTGGCCTGGCAAAACGGTCACCGAGTACGATGATCATTTGTTCTGTCTGCTCACCATGAATCACCACCCGCTGCATCTGGACAGCCACTACGCGGAGGAGACGACCGACTTCGGCAAGAACGTCGTGGTCGGCAACTACATCTACTCGCTGCTGCTCGGAATGTCGGTGCCGGACGTGTCGGGCAAGGCGATCGCCAATCTGGAGATCGAATCGCTGCGGCATGTGAAGCCGACCTTCCACGGTGACACGATCTATGGCGAGACCGAGGTCCTGGACAAGACCCCGTCCAAGTCCAAGGACGACCGCGGCGTGGTCTACGTGGAGACACGCGGCTACAAGCAGGACGGCACGGTGGTGTGCATCTTCCGTCGCAAGGTCATGGTGCCCAAGCGCTCCTATGGCGACGCCCGCGGCGGCGAGCAGCCCGGCAGGCCGGAGCCCAAAGCCTGATAATGCGGCTGAATAACCAAAACTAGCGCTCAGACAAGACGTTTCGCGGTGGCCTTTGACAATAGTGGACGGCAAAGGCCACCGCCCGTTTCGGAAATAGTTTGCCCGGGGTCAGGCCCTCGGGAGGCATTCCCATTCGCTAAGTGTTGCGGCCAGTCGGGGTACCAGTAGACGCCGCCGTTCGAGGGAGTCGAAGGCCGCCAGATCCACCCACGAGACGGCGGATGCGTCGTCGCCCGCGATCGGTGTGCCACTTCTCACAGTGCAGAGATAGTCGTGAATCTCGTACGTACATCCGTCGCCTGGCCTAAGCACCGACCCGGCCAGAGTACCCACCGTCACCGTGAGTCCAGTCTCCTCCAGGGTCTCCCGGACCACCGCTTCGATGTCTGTTTCGCCTGCTTTGACCCTTCCACCAGGTATGGACCAAAGGCCCTTACCTGGGGCATTGGCACGCTGCACGAGGAGCAATCGGCCGATGGGGTCATACACGATTGCGCCAACGCACCGGACTGGGCGCTCGTCTGAGCCGATCATGACCACGGAGCGTAAAGGAAGTAGGCTATTAATTCGCTGGACTGACCCAAGTGCGGGAAAGGTCTGCCGTTGGGCTGAGTTGTACGGTACAACGGTTCTCAGCATCAGTCGTTTTTGAGCGCAAAGCGGGTTACGGACGGGGCTGGTCATAGTGAACGTCAAGAAGGTTCTCACCTGGGCCGGAGTCGCATTGCTCGCCTTCGCCCTGATCACCCAGCCGACCCAGTCGGCGGGTGTGGTGAACGGAATCCTGGACTCTCTGCAGGGTGCTGCCGAGGCGGTCATGACCTTCGTCAGGACGCTGTTCATCTAACCCACTAGGAGTCGGCATCCGTGTTCGCGCCCAGGGATCCTGACGAGTACCTGCTCAACACCGAGCGTCGCGTCATCAGGGTGCGCAGGCACTGGGCGTGCTTGCTGTGGGACATCTTCGAGGCGATCGGCCTGCTGGCCGGTGCCGTGTTGATCTCCTACCTGCTACCCGAGGGCTACTGGATGCTCCAGAACGTCCTCTGGTACGCGGCACTGTTCGTGCTCCTGCGGTTCGCCTACTTCGTCATCGAGTGGTGGGTGGAGCGCATCGTGGTCACGGACAAGCGGTTCATGATCACCAGCGGGGTGTTCACCACGCGGGTGGCCATGATGCCCATCGGCAAGGTCACGGACCTCACGTATCAGCGGTCGGTGGTCGGGCGTCTGCTCGGATACGGCACTCTCATCGTGGAGTCGGCCGGTCAGATCCAGGCGCTCAACAGGATCGAGTATCTGCCCAACCCGGAAGAGGTCTACGACGCCATCTCGGAGCTTGTCTTCGGAGACAAGAAGGCGCAGGCCGAGCGCTTCTCCATGCTCAAGGCCAAGAAGATGGCCGCGATGAAGAAGCGCGCGAAGGCATAGGCAGTAGGGGCCTGAAAGGGCTAACCGCGCACGTCAGTCAGACTGGCTGACGTGCGCATCGATCTCCATACCCACTCGACGGCGTCGGACGGCACGGACACCCCGGCCGGGCTGGTGGCGACCGCGGCTGCGGCGGGCCTGGACGTGGTGGCGTTGACCGACCACGACACCACGGCCGGCTGGGCCGAGGCCATCGAGGCGCTGCCACCTGGGCTGACCCTGGTGCCGGGTGCCGAACTGTCCTGCACCGTGGACGAGGGCGACCGCGCCATCACCGTTCACCTGCTGGCCTACCTGTTCGACCCGCAGGCGCCCGCGGTCATCGCGGAGCAGACGCGGTTGCGGCGGGAACGCCGCGAACGGCTGCTGGAGATGGCCCGCCGGATGGAGGCCGACGGCCTGCCGATCGAAGCCGACCGGCTGCTGGCCCTGATCCCCGAAGGCTCCGCCGCGGGCCGTCCGCATCTGGGTCGCGCGCTGGTCGAGGCCGGGCTGGTCGGTTCGGTCGCCGAGGCGTTCCGGCGCTATCTGCACGAAGGCGGCCCGTACTACCTCAAACGACGCCATACCCCCGTGCGGGAGGCGATCAGTATGATCACCGCGGCGGGTGGGGTGACGGTGCTCGCGCACGCGCTCGCCGACAGCAGGGGCCCGGTGATCAGCCTGGACACGGTCGCCATGCTGGCCGCCGACGGGCTGCACGGCCTGGAGATCGCGCATCCCGAACACGACGAGACCAGGCGAGCGACGCTCGCGGGCCTCGCTGCGGACCTGGATCTGTTGACCACCGGTTCCAGCGACTACCACGGCACCAACAAGTCGGTGCCGATCGGTGCTGAGACAACCGACCCCGCGGCGCTGGAGCGGATCATCGCGCTCGGCGGTGGTGCGGTGGTACGGCGCTGAACGGCGCCGGTTCCGTCAACGATGCAGTGGATCACCCGAGCGAGTGAGGAAGAGGCGGTGCGGCGGTGAGCTTCAATCTCACGCTTTTCGCCGAGGTGGCCATCACGTTGTTCGTGATCATGGACCCGCCCGGCATGATCCCGGTCTACCTGAGCCTGGTCGGGCGCAAGAGCACCGAGTTCCGGCGCAGGTCGGCGCGGCAGGCGGTGCTGGTGTCGCTGCTGGTCATCAGCGTCTTCGCCATCGGCGGGCACGCCATCCTGGGCTATCTCCACATCGGCATCCCGGCCCTGCAAGGCGCGGGTGGGCTGCTGCTCCTGCTGATCGCCCTGGACCTGCTCACCGGCCGTGAGACGACGAGCCCCGAATCGGTGGAGGACGTCAACCTGGCGCTGGTACCCCTGGGCACCCCACTGCTGGCGGGCCCCGGCGCCATCGCCGCGGTGATCGTGTTCGTGCGCAAGGCCGACGACAGCATGGGCGACTACCTCGCGCTGGGCGCCGCCATCCTCGTGATCCACCTGATCCTGTTCCTCACCCTCCGCTACTCCGGCCTGGTGATCCGGGTGCTGCGCCAGAGCGGCATCACGCTCGTGGCGCGCATCGCGGGCCTGCTGCTGGCCGCCATCGCCGTCCAACTGGTCGCCGACGCCGTGCGCGGCTTCGTCACCGGCGCCTGAGAGGCGGGGCCGGGTACGTCGGCGTAATCTGCCGGGCGTGCCTGAATCGATCGTGAGCCCTGAGGCGCTGGCCAGGCCGTCCGGGCGGTGGCAGCTCGCGGCATGGGCGCTGGTACTCGGCACCTACGCGGTCGCCTTCGGACCGGCGGTGTGGATGGCGGTCTCGATTCTGCGCAGCCCCGTCGACCGACCCGAGGGCGGCTCGCTGTGGGAGGTGGCCGCCTGGATCGGGGCCGGATTGGCGGCGGCTGCCGGGGCGATGGTGATCGCGCGGCGGAAACTTCGGCTGAACGTGCACGAGTTGGGGCTCGGGCGGGGCAGGCGGGTGCCGGGCGGATTTCTCGCCGCGACTGCCGTCTTCTACTTCACGATGTGGCTGGGCTTCCAGACCAAGTACCTGCTCGACGCCGCCTTTCCGATGAGCTACCCGTCCTCGGGTTCGGACAGCGGAAGCGCTATCGCCTGGCTGGTGGGGCTGACGGCGGGGCTGCTGGAGGAAATCGTCGTGCTGGCGCTGCCGATGGCGGTGATGCTGCGACTGCGGTGGCCCGCGTGGGCGCAGATCGCGGTGCTGGTCGCGCTGCGGCTGGCCTTCCACCTCTACTACGGCCCGGCCGCCGTCGGGCTCGCGATCGTGTGGATAGTCGGCTTCTGGTGGGTCTACACCAAGGTCCGCTCGCTGTGGCCCGCCGCCATCGCGCACAGTTTCTTCGATCTGCTGGCGGGGGAACTCGGCGCGCTGCCGGTGGTCGGTGACGTGATCAAGATCGTGGGAACGCTGCTGTTGACCGCGGGCGCGATCATCACGGTCTGGTGGCTGACCGAGCGGCACGGGGCGCCTGAACGCGCGTAGCGGCCCATCGGCATGGCGACTGTGCCAGGCGATGGCGCGTGCGTAACCTGAGGGGAGTGCAGGGAGCGCTGGAACTGGGAGACTTGCCGCGCAAGCTGGTGCGGGTGACACCGGCCCGGCTTGCCACGTGGACGAGTTGTCCTCGCCGCTATCGGATGTCCTATGTGGACCGGCCGACGCCGCCGAGGGGCGGGGCGTGGGCGCATAACTCGCTGGGTGCGGTGGTGCACAACGCGCTGCGGGCCTTCTTCGACCTCCCCGTCGAACGCAGAACCCCCGACCAGGCGGCGCACCTGGTGCGCACCGGCTGGAAAAGCGACGGGTTCCGGGATGCCGACCAGGCCGCGGAGCACCGCGAACGCGCCCAGGGCTGGGTCCGCGACTACGTCTCCGGCACCGATGTGACCGCCGACCCTGTCGGGCTGGAGCGCTGGGTGTCCACACCCGCCAACAGCATCATCGCCGAGGGCAGGGTCGACCGCATCGACGAGCGGGACGGCGAACTGGTGGTGGTCGACTACAAGACCGGTCGCCACGCGCTGACCACCGACGACGCCCGCGGTTCGCAGGCGCTGGCGCTGTATGCGCTGGCCACGCGGCGCACCCTGCGCCGCCCGTGCCGCCGGGTCGAACTGCACCACCTGCCGACCGGCGAGGTGGCGGCCTGGGACCACACCGACGAATCGCTGCGGCGGCACCTGACCAGGGCAGAGGAGGCCGCGGACGAGCTTCGGCTGGCCACCGACACGGTGGCAGCGGGCGCCGACCCGGATGAGGTGTTCCCGCCGAGGGCGGGTACCCACTGCTCGTGGTGCGACTTCCGCCGCCACTGCGAACCGGGCCGGCAGGCGGCCCCCGACCTGGAACCCTGGTCGATGTTGGCGACCTGATGCAAACCCGCTTTCACCGTCAAGGACGACTGGACACGCTGGAGATGGCGCACAGTCCCCATCGCGAGCAGGCCGACGCCCCGAACCGGCGCACGTTCCTCGGCGCCTGCGTCCGAGGACTCGGCGGTTCGCTGGCCGCCGGCCTGTTCCTGCTGGCCGTGGTCGTCCTCGGCGCCCAGTTGTTCGCACTGCAACGTGCCTACTCCGGCCCCGGCCTCGTCGTGCTGGCCGTCCACTTCACCGCGGCGACCGCCGCGGGCGCCCTCCAGTACTACGCCGACCGCCGCCTCGGCCCCCTCGCCTGGCTCGCCGTCGTGGGCATCTGCGTCATCACCTTCGCCGTGTTCTGGTTCTGGTGGTGGGGCTGACCCGTCACGACAGCCAGGTGTGCCAGGTCGGGATGAGGGTGGCCAGCAGGGCGGCGGGATTCTCGGTGTTGGGGCTGTGCGCGGCGCCGGGGATCACCGCGAAGTCGGCGTCCAGGCGTTCGGCCATATCGCGTTGGGTGGGTGGTGGCCAGGCATCGTCATGTTCACCGCAGACCACCAGGCACGGGGCGCTGGAGCGACGCAGCGCGATGGCCAGCTGGGGCACCAGGTCCGACTCGTAGCGCAGACCGTCGGCCATGCCGAGCAGGCCCGCGGGCGCCGAGCCGATGAAGCGGGCCTCGAGCAGGTCCCGCAGCTGCTGGGAGAACAGCCCGGCACCGGGTTTGGCCGCGTCCAGCTCCTGCCGGATGCGGTACGCGGCCGCGACACCCTCACCGCGCAGGGCCGACTCGCCGACGTCCAGCGCCGCGCGGCGGGGGCCGGGCGGTAGTTCACCCGGACCGGTGCACAGCAGCGTCACCCCGGCGACCGGCGCCCCGGAGAGCACCGCGCCGCGAACCACCAGGCCGCCGTAGGAATGCCCGAGCAACAGCACGCGGCGGCCGTCGGCGGTGAGCTTGCCGACCAGTTCGGCCAGCACCCCGCCCAGGGCCTGCGGCCGGTAGAGCGACTCGTCGTCAGGGCCCGGCGACTCGTACTGGCCGGGCAGATCGATGGCGAGCACCTCGAAACCGGCCTCGGCCAGCGGGTCGATCAGCGGGCAGAAGTCCTCTTTGGAACCCGTGTAGCCCGGTACGAGCAGCGCGATCGCCGAGGCGGATGCTGACGAGGCGCGCAGCGCGGCGATGGGCCCGTACCGGCCGTCCAACAGGGTGGGCGCACCCCGATGCGGGCTGAGCTGCGATGGTTGCGTCGTCACGAGAAATGAGTCTGCCGCACCGCGGCGCTCATTGCCGTCACTTGAGCGCGTACAGCGTGCCGCCGCGTTGCTCCAGCACGACCTGACCGCCCGAGGCCAACCGGACCGGGCCCTGGTAGCCCTGCCGGTCCACCGGGATCACCCGCTCCTGCGCGCCGGTCGCCGGGTCAAGCACGGCGAGCCCGGCGGGCACCGGCACCAGCAGCCTGCCCGCGTAGGGGATCGCGGTGCCGAGGGTGCCCGGCACCGTCCAGAGCGGACGGAAGTCCTCGGTGGACAGTGCGGTGGTGGACGATCCGGTGAACCAGTACACGGCGGGACCGAAGGACGTGTCGGCGATCGCGGAGACCTTGGCGAAGTCCGCATCGGGCAGCGGGTACTCGGCCGCCTTGGCGCCGCCCGCGCCCTCCAGGACGACCAGCCGCGCCGGGTCGGACGCGACCACGGCCACCCAGCTCTGATTGGCCGCGACGACCTTCGCGGAGTTGATGTCGGGCAGGACGACGCTGAAGTACTCCTCCGGCGGCTCCGGGTTCTTCGGGTCCGGCTTCTGCACGGTCAGCCGGGCCTCGGGCACGTCGGGGCAGTGCTCGGTGGTGGCCAGCCGGTCGCGGCCCATCGCGAAGGAGTCGAAGACGCAGCCGGTCCTCGGCTGCTTGCCCGGCTGAACCGGGGTGGGCAGCGTGCCGTACTGCAGAGTCCGCACCAGATCGCTGCGCCAACCCTCGATCAGCGTCCGGCCGGTGGTGGCCACATGCCGTCCGTCGTAGAGCAGCTGGGTGCCCGCTTCGGCATCGCCGTTGCGCTGCGGCCCCCGCTTGCCCGAGGCCGCGTCGAGGTGGGTGACCTCGCTGCAGTTGCGGTCCTTGCGGTACACCGCCAGCACGCCCTGCCAGGCGGGGGCGACGGTGCACAGCTCGAGATCCCTGGCGTAGCGCCAGCGCTGGGCGCCGGTGATCGCGTCGCGCCCGATCACCTGGCCCGCGTCCCCGGTGACCACGGTGCCGCCCTCCACCGCGGGCCGGACGGTGGCGGCGCTTGGCGCCGACCAGACCTGGCTCAGGGTGGCGGGTAGCTGCGCGGGTTCACCGATGTTGACCTGCGGTGCCTGCGAGGTCTCCAGGGTGGTCGCCCTGGCATCGCTGTAGTACCAAATGAGGCTCGCGCCGCCGATGATCGCGATCATCAGCAGCGCGAGCCCGACCAGGTCTCCCTTGGTGCGGAACGACTTCTTCACCCCATGACCTCCCGGCACACCAGACGCTGGCCCTGATGCTATTCGCCGGCTGCCTCCGAGACCTCGACCCCGCCCCTACGGCGGCGTCGGCGCGGCCTGCTGGGGCTGCGGGTCTCATCGGTGTTCTCGCCGGATGCCGTGGGCTGACCGGCGTCGACCGACTCCGCGTTGGCTCCGCCCCTGGTGCGGCGACGGGGCCTGCGGCGCGCGGGCCTTGCCTCGTCGGCACCCTCGGCGGGCTGCTCGGAGTTGGAGGGCTCGGCCTGCGACTTGCCGCCCGCGCGGGTGCGCCTGCGGGACTTGCCGCGCTTGCGCCTGCCGCCCTCGTCCTCCTCGATCGGCTCGGCGGACAGCCCGGCGCGGGTGCGGCGGCCCAGCGGCAGCCTGCCCGTCACGGTCGGGTCGATGCCGAGGTCGCTGTAGAGGTGGTCGGAGGTGGAGTAGGTTTCCACCGGCTCCGGCATGCCCAGGTCGAGTGCGTCGCTGACCATCTTCCAGCGCGCTTCCTCGTCCCAGTCCACCAGCGTGACCGCGACGCCCGTGCGGCCCGCCCGGCCGGTGCGGCCGATCCGGTGCACGTAGGTCTTCTCGTCCTCGGGGCACTGGTAGTTGACCACGTGGGTGACGTCGTCGACGTCGATGCCGCGGGCGGCCACGTCGGTGCAGACCAGCACGTCGACCTTGCCGCAGCGGAAGGCCCGCAGCGCCTGCTCGCGGGCGCCCTGACCGAGGTCGCCGTGCACGGCCGCGGCGGCGAAGCCGCGGTCGGTGAGCTCGTCGGAGAGCTTCTGCGCGGTCCGCTTGGTCCTGGTGAAGACCATCGCCAGCCCGCGGCTTTCGGCCTGCAGCACCTTGGCGACCAGTTCCACCTTGTCCATCGCGTGGGCGCGGTAGACGAACTGCTCGGTGCGCTCGTGCACCTGGCTCTGCGCGGGCTCCTCGGCCCTGATGTGCGTCGGCCGGTTCAGGAACGTCCTGGCCAGCGTGATCACCGGGCCGGGCATGGTCGCGGAGAACAGCATGGTCTGCCGGGTGTCCGGCGTCATGGTGAGGATCCGCTCCACGTCCGGCAGGAAGCCGAGGTCGAGCATCTCGTCGGCCTCGTCCAGCACCAGCATGCGGATCTTGCCCAGCACCAGGTGGCGCTGTTCGGCGAGGTCCAGCAGGCGGCCGGGGGTGCCGACGACCACGTCGACACCGGCCCGCAACGCGGCGATCTGCGGTTCGTACGGCCGTCCGCCGTAGACCGGCAGCACCCGCACATCAAGGTGCTTGCTCGCGTTGATCAGGTCCGAGGTGACCTGGAGGCACAGCTCGCGGGTCGGGACGACGACCAGTGCCTGCGGCACGCCGTCGCCGGGGTTGTCCACCCGCTGCAGCAGCGGGACACCGAAGCCCAGGGTCTTGCCCATGCCCGTGCGGGCCTGGCCGATCAGGTCCTCGCCGTCCAGCGCCAGCGGAAGCGTGAGCTCCTGGATGGCGAAGGTGTGGGTGATGCCCACGTCGGCGAGTGCCTTGACGATTTCGTCGCGGACGCCAAGCTCGGCGAAGGACGGGGAGTCCGGCTTCGCGGTGGAGCCTGCGGTCAGCGGGTGGGAGGTGCCGGTCTCTTGCAGACCGGTCTCGCTGTTGTCCAGCGAGGGGGCGTCGATGGACGCGCTTTCAGTATTCAGATCGCGTGAAACATCGGAATTGGTGACGCTCAGGAGAATCGCCTCTCTCGTGCCAGCACGCACGACTCCTGGCGTCTCGACCGCTCCGAATGCCGGCTGAACCGACGCTAGTCCGGGGGAGAGCCACGAGGCGTTGCGCGCGCCATGTACCAGCAGGCTGCTCCAATGCCGCCTGCTCAGACGCACGACCGCGGATGAAGTATCCCCTGCGTTGACCGCGGCTGCGCCAATCCGTATGGCGACCCTCGCGGTGCAGAATGCCGTGCATCGATCCGTAGTGTAGCCGTTGGAATGCCATTCTGTCTCGAATTCGGGTGTCATCGGTCACTTAGGCTTGATCGTTGCCGCCTCGTGGCCGGGCTAGGCTGCGTGCCATGAGCGACTCTTCCGCGGACACCGGCGTGATCGATCTGCTTGGCGCGCTGGCCTACGGCGAGCTGTCGGCCTTCGACCGGATGGCCGAGGACGCCAGGACGGCGCCGAGTCTGGCGGGTCGGGCGGCGCTGTCGAAGATGGCCGCCGCGGAGATCGGTCACTACCGGCTGCTGGAGCAGCACCTGGAGGGGCTGGGGGTGGCCGTCGAGTCGGCGATGAGCCCGTTCACCGTGGGTTTCGACCGCTTCCACGCGTCCACCGCGCCGAAGACCTGGCTGGAGTCGCTGGTCAAGGCCTATGTCGGCGACGGACTGGCGGCGGACTTCTACCGCGAGGTCGCCGAGTGGCTGGACCCCGCGACCAAGGCGCTGGTGCTGGAGGTGCTGGCCGACACCGGGCACTCCGCCTTCGCCGAACGCGAGGTCAGCGCGGCCTGTGAGAATGATCGCAAGGTTCGCGACCGGCTGACGCTGTGGGGGCGCAGGCTGCTGGGCGAGGCGATCACCCAGGCTCAGCACATCGTCGCGGAGCGCGACGGATTGGCCGAGCTCATCATCGGCGGCTCTGGTGACCTGGCCGGGATCGCCGCTCTCTTCAAGCGCCTGCAGGCCAGTCATACCCGCCGGATGAACGCATTGGGCCTCGGTTAGAACGGCCGAGGGTCGATGAGACACACTGCGGGGGAAACTCAAGGCGGGATTTTGAGTAGGCGGGTATGTACGAGCTAGCGGGACGGCATCGGCATCTTCCCTCCTCGCAACGTCCGGGACAGCGGTCTGCGCCGCGCCGGGCGGAGGATTCCATTAACCTGGCGATTGACAAATCGTCACAGAAGGCCCGGTCGGAGGTCGGCGTGGAGGTCAAGATCGGCGTCGCGGATTCCCCGCGAGAGCTCGTCGTTGCGAGTCCGTTGTCGCAGGATGAGGTCGAGTCGCAGGTATCCAAGGCGTTGAGCGGCAACACCCTGCTCACCCTTGTCGATGACAAGGGCAAGCGGTACGTGGTGCCCGCCGAGCGGATCGCCTACGTGGAGATCGGCCCCGCCGACGCGCGTCGTGTCGGTTTCGCGGTCGGCAACTAGTCAGCTTTTCAAGCCAAAACGGAACCGGCGGCGCCCGAACGGCGCCGCCGGTTCCGTATGTCCAGAGGTTTTAGTCGGTGGGCGGCAGGTCAAGGTCGACGCGGAACGGCGGGCGGCCGACGCCGGTGATGCGCAGCCTGCCCCACGGGTCGCGGTCGGACAGCGTGCCCTCGGCCTCGCCCTCCTCGGTGCGGATCAGCACCTGGGTGGCCTTGCCCGCGGTCAACTCGTCCAGCGCGTCGTTCTGCTCGACGCGGCCGTACCAGCGGAAGCGGCCGTCGATGGGCTCGAACCGGCCGCGCAGCCGCACCCCGGCGGGCACCTCCTGCTCGCCCGCGACGAGCACCGCGGCGCCCTGGAACTCCTCGTCGTCGTGGTCGTGGTCATGACCAGCGTGCTCGGCCACCGTTCCTCCATGTGCTGTCATTTGGCGTCCCTGATGTAGCTGACGTTCTCGGGCAGCCCGTCCAGGTCGAACTCCGCGAGGCCGGGGAGGGGCAGCGGCATATCGGGGTCGATCTCCACTCCGTGTGCCCTGGTCACGCCGTCGATGGCGAACCACACGATGTCGACCAGGTACCCGCACAGTGCCTCGCGGCTCATGCTCTGCCGGTCCAGCCACCACGCGCCCGCGGTCTGCACCGCGCCGACCACGCCGTAGGCGTAGGGCTCGGCGGCGCCGGAGTCCATGTCCAGCGCCCGCATGTAGTCGCCGAGCAGGCGCGCCAGCATGCAGGCGATGATCGACTCGTTGGCGAAGACCGGGTCGGTGTCCACCTGGGCGAAGCTGCGTCGGACCATGAAGCGGTACAGGTCCGGGAAGTCTTCGATGGTGCCCAGGTAGGCGTCGATGACACGGCGGATGCGCTCGCGGACGCTCAGATCGTGGCTGAGGTCGATGGCCGGGACCATCCGCTCCAGCAGGATCTGGGTCGCCCGCTCGCCCACCGCGAGATACAGGTCGGATTTGTCAGCGAAGTGCCGGTAGAGCACGGGTTTTGTCACCCCGGCCTCAGCGGCGATCTCGTCCATGCCGACGTTCGCGCCATGCTGCTGAATGGCTCGTATCGTGGCCTCGACGAGTTCCGCACGTCGCGCGGTGCGGTGCTCACTCCACCGCTCGCGACGTGCGTCACCTTGGCTTGACTGCTTCCTCTTGACAGGCACGCGCACGAGGTTAGAGTACCAGAAGTAACTGTTACTTCCGGTAACACTTCACGTGGTGAGGCGAAGATGACCAGGACTCTGCAGGTCGCAGATCGAGAGAAGACCGCCGAGCGGCTGCTGAACTCCTCGGCCAAGAACTCCTACGACCCCGAGGTCGACATCGACTGGGAGGCCGAACTCATACCCGGCAAGTTCTACACGCCGGAGCACCGGATCTCCCTCTACGGCACCACACTCTACGAAACGCTCAGCCTGGAGCAGCGCATCGAGCTGTCCAAGCACGAGGCCGCGAGCGTGGCATCGACCGGCATCTGGTTCGAGGTCATCCTGATGAAGATGCTGCTCAAGCAGGTCTACGACCAGAACCCGACCAACCGCCACGCGCAATACGCGCTGACCGAGATCGCCGACGAGTGCCGCCACTCGATCATGTTCGCCAGGGGGATCGAGAAGTTCGGCGTGCCCGCCTACGGCCCGCGCGGCCAGGTGCACCGGCTGGCGAAGCTGCTCAACATCATCTCCTGGGGCCCGTCGATGTACGGCGCGATCCTCGTCGCCGAGGAGGTGCTGGACCGGCTCCAGCGCGAGGCGATGGCGGATGAGACCGTGCAGCCGCTGGTGCGCATGGTCAACCGCATCCACGTGCTGGAGGAGGCCCGCCACGTGCGCTTCGCGCGTGAGGAGGTCACCCGGTACATGGCCACGATCAGCAAGCCGGAGCGGGCCTACCACCGGTTCATGCTGGCCACCATCTCGCACTTCGTGATGGACTCGCTGATCCACCCGGACGTCTACGTGGCGGTCGGGTTGGACCCCAAGCAAGCGCGCCGCGTCGCCAAGGCCAACCCGCACCACCGGGAGTCCATGCAATGGGCGGGCGAGCGGATCATGGGCTTCCTGGACGGCGCGGGCCTGATCGGCGGTCCCGGCAAGCAGCTCCTGCGCAACGTCAACCTGATCGCATGAGCGAGGCAGCCCGCAGGACGCCGTGGAGCCCTGCCGAGGTCAACCGGTTCGTCACCGCGGACGGCACGGCGTTGCAGGTGATGGACTCCGGTCCCCGCGACGCCGAGGTCACCGCGGTGCTGGTGCACGGCTGGACGCTGGACATGCACACCTGGGGCAAGGTCGTCGACGGCCTCGCCGAGGCGGCCGGACAGCCGGTGCGGGTGCTGCGGTACGACCACCGCGGCCACGGCGGCTCCGCGCCCGCGGTGGGGGAGGCGGCCTGCATCGAGCAGGTCGCCGACGACCTCGCCCAGCTCATCGCCGAGCGCGTGCCCAAGGGCCGGGTCGTGCTGGTCGGCCACTCCATGGGCGGCATGACGATCATGGCGCTGGCCGAGCGGCACCCCGACCTGTTCGCCGAGCGGGTGGCGGGTGTCGGACTGCTCAGCACCGCCTGCGGCGATCTCGCCGAGGCCTCGCTCGGCGTGCCCAAGTTCGCCGTGCGTGGGGTGGCGCGTGCCGAAGTGGCGCTGAACAACGCCTTCGCCGGTTCGCGGCGCGCGGTGCTGTTCAAGAGCAGCACGCTGCTGCGGCCCGGGGTGCGCTGGCTGTTGTTCGGCAAGGGCGCCGACCGCCGCGACGTCGCCGACGTAGCGAAGGCGGTGGCCGGGAACAACCCGGTCAGCATGGCCTCCTTCCGCGTCTCGATCGGCCGCCACCAGCGCAAGGAGTTCCTGGCCGCGATGGCGGACCTGCCCGTTGTCGTGCTGGTCGGCGGGGCCGACCGGCTCACGCCCAAGAAGCTCTCCAGGGTGATCGCCGCCGAACTGCCCTCGGCCCGGCTGGTCATCTTCCCCGGGGTCGGCCACATGCTCCCGCTGGAACGTCCGGAGGAGACGGTCGACCACCTGGCCTGGCTGGTACGGCAGGCCACCGCGGTGAAGCGCACGCGCCGCGCCGCCGCGAAGTAACCGGGCGAGCGGCGTTCACCGGGACGGCCGCCGTTCACCCGAAAAGGATGACCGCGACCGGCTCCTCCCCTGTGGAGCCGGTCGCGGTCACCCGTTGGGGTGGGTTTTCGCTGTCCCGGCCCGCGAACGGCCCAGGCTGCTGCGATGGACACCATCGCGGCGCGGTTGCTGCGGGCCTCGGCCGGGATTCCTGTGACGTCGATTTCCGCGCATCGGTGAGGCGGGTTTCCGCCCTTCGTAAGTTCCGGTTGCGGGCGATGACGCTGCCGTTCAACGAAATCAACGCCGGGAAGTGGAAAACGCGGCCCTCCGGTGTCGGCGGCGGGGGCTAGCATCGGGCTGTTCTGGTGGGTGAACCCTGTTCCCACCAGGCGATACCCGTCTGTCCACTGAGGATCCCTGCACTCCTTGGAGACGCTCATGACCGGACTACGGCGACTGCTGTGCCTGTTCGCCATCGCCGCCCTGTTCGCTCCGCCCGCTGCCGACGCGCGATCCGACCGGCCGCTGCTGGTCCGCGTGGACGCGGCCGATTCCGCGCGACTCGCCGCGCTCGGCTTCGATGTCGTGGGGGGCGCCGACCTTGTTCTGCACGATGCCGCCGACGCCGCCCGGCTGCGCGCCGCCGGCGTCCGCTGGCAGGTCCTGGCCGACCTGGAGACCCTCGCCGAGCAGCGGCGCGCTGCCGATGCGGAGTACGCCCGTGTCACCGCGCGTTCGGCGCTGCCCAGCGGCCGGGACGCCTACCGCACCCTCGCCGAGGTGGAGGCCGAGCTCACCCAGCTGAACGGCAAGTACCCCACACAGACGCGGGTGATCACGCTGCCGCACAAGACGCTGGAGGGCCGGACTGTCCGCGGGCTGGAGATCTCGCGTGACGTCGCCGCGAGCGCGCACAAGCCGGTGTTGACGGTGACCGGCGCGCACCACGCCAGGGAGTGGCCCTCGGTGGAGGCCACCATGGAGTTCGGGTACGACCTGCTGGTCAACGCCGCCGACCCGCGCATCGCCAAGATCCTGGACACCGCGCGCGTGATCATCGTGCCGGTGGTGAATCCCGACGGCTTCCACATCTCGCGGTCGATGACGCAGGAGATGAAGCGCAAGAACTGCCGGGTTCGCGACGGTCAGGTGCCCGCCCAGGGTGAATGCGCCCGCTCGGAGAATCGGTCGCTTGGCGTCGACCTCAACCGCAACTACGGCTCGCGGTGGGGCGACAGCGGCTCCAGCGGCAGCACCACCTCGGAGACCTACCGGGGCGGCGGGCCGTTCTCCGAGCCCGAGGGCCAGAACGTGCGCGACCTGGTGTCCGCCCACCAGGTGACCGTGCTGCTCAGCAACCACACCTACGGCAAGGTGGTGCTGCGCCCCGCCGGTCCCGAGGACGCCGCCTACTCGGCGCTGGGCTCCCGGCTGAGCTCCGCGCCGGGCTACGACTCGTCGTCGTTGCAGGTCGGCGGCATGACCGAGCGCTGGTCCTACGACGCCACGAGCGGCTTCGGCTTCACCGTGGAGATCGGCGCGGGCAACTTCCACCCGCCGTTCGAGACCGGTGTGGTCCGCGAGTACCTGGGTGCCTCCGGGACCGGCGGGCTGCGTGAGCTCTACCTGCGCGCCGCCGAGGCCGCCGCGGACCGCACCAAGCACGCGGTCCTGACCGGCACCGTCGCGGCGGGCGCGGCGTTGCAGATCAGCAAGGAGTTCAACCTCACCACCAGCGACGGCCGCCAGGTGCCGACCAAGCTGACCTCAACCCTCACCGCGAAAGCCGACGGCACCTTCAGCTGGGATGTCAACCCCTCCACCAGGGCGGTCGGCAACAGCGTTGTGGACGAGCAGTGGACGCTGACCTGCACCGCCCCCGGCAAACCCGCCGTGAGCACCAAGGTGCTCCTCCGCCGCGGTGCCACGGCGACACCCGACTTGGCGGGCTGCCGCTGACCCAGGACGCGAGTGCGGCACCTGAGCCAGGTGCCGCACTCGTACAGGTCAGTGGGTGAGCGGGAAGCCGCCGATGCCCTTCCAGGCGAGGGTGGACATCAGGGCCACCGCCTCTTCCTTGGGGATGGCGCGGTTGTTGTCCAGCCAGTGGCGGGCCGAGACCTGGCTGACGCCGACCAGACCGACCGCGATGAGCTGGGCGCGCTGGGCGTCCAGGCCGGTGTCCTCGCTGACCAGCTTCGCGATCTCCTGGGCGCACAGCACCGTGGCCCGCTCCACGCGGTCCTGCACGGCGGGCTGCCCGCGGAGGTCGGATTCGAAGATCAGCCGGAACGCCTGGCCCTCGCCGTCCACGAAGTCGTAGTAGGCCGCGATGGCGGCGTGCACGCGCTGCTTGTTGTCGGTGGTCGAGGAGACCGCCTCCCGCACCCGCGCGACAAGCTCGTCAACGTGGGTGTCCAGCAGGGCGAGGTAGAGCTCCAGCTTGCCCGGAAAGTGCTGGTAGAGGACCGGCTTGCTGACGCCGGCGCGCTCGGCGATGTCGTCCATGGCGGCGGAGTGGTAGCCGTTGGCGACGAACACGTCCTGAGCGGCCGCGAGCAGCTGGGCACGCCGTGCGTTGCGGGGCAGCCGAACCCCGCGCCCCACGGGCGGGGTCAGATCCTGCGCCGTCTCCGTCATGCTGCCTCCAGCCCTCCTCGCGTTCGCCCTAGCCTAACGGCCAGGACGTACGACCTTACTGGTTAGTAATACGCTGCCTAGGACTTCCCGGTAAAGGCTTGTTTGTTACCTGTTAACGTTTCAACCGACGAGCGCGCATCCTGTAAGAGATATGACGCTGATTGAGAGTGCGCAGCGCACCGCCTCGCTGCCCAGCGGTTCACCAGCCGCCCCAGTATCCGTGCCGGAGCGGGGTTCAGTCACGCGAATCGCGTTTTCCGAGGTGCGGCTCCCGCCCCTGGACTATGACCAGCCGGCATGGCCCGGCCGCTTCGTGAAGGCCAATGGTCTGCGGCTGCACGTGCGCGCCACCCCCGGTCCCACCCGCCGCGCCCCGCTGGCGGTGTTCGTGCACGGCCTCGGCGGCTCCGCCACGAACTGGACCGACCTGGCGGGCCAGCTGTCCGGGACGATGCGCGGGATGGCGCTGGACCTGCCCGGATTCGGCCGGACCAAGCCCCGCGACGACCACGACTACACGATGCGCTCGCACACCGAGACGGTGTGCCGGTTCCTGGACGGCCTCAAGGCCACACCCGTGCACCTGTTCGGCAACTCCTTCGGCGGCGCCATCGCGTTGCAGATCGCCGCCCGCCGCCCGGACCTGGTGCGCACGCTCACCGTGATCTCGCCCGCCATGCCCGATCTGCGCCCGGACCCCCGGCGGATGTCCGACCCCCGGCTGCTGCTGGCCAACCTTTCCTTCCTGCCGTTCCTGTCCGAGCGTGCCCGCGCCCAACTGCGCACGGTCACCGCGCGGGAGCGGGCCGAGCGCATGCTGCGCCTCTGTTACGCCGATCCGTCCTCGGTGTCCGAACAGCGCCTGCTGGAGGCCGCCACGGAGTACGACGAACTGGGGCGCCAGCCGTGGGCGGGGGCCGCGCTCGGCCGCACCGCGGTGGGCCTGATCAAGAGCTGGTGCATGCCCAAGCCGCTGTCCATGTGGGCGCTGCTGCCGCAGATCGAGGCGCCCACCCTGGTGGTGTGGGGCACCGAGGATCGCCTGGTCACCGTGCGCAAGGCGCCACGCACCGCGGCGGCCATCCCGCGCGGGCGGCTGCTGGTGCTGCCGCGCACCGGTCACGTGGCCCAGATGGAGCGCCCCACCACGGTGGCGCGGGCGGTTTTGGGCATGCTGGAGTCCGTCGAGGCAGGCTCCTGGTAGGACCGTCAAGGTTCCGCTAGTGATCGTGGGTCGCTGAATGACTCCATTCGAGTGATGTGGCACTCTTGTTACGTGGGCCGGACGACGCAGGAACCTCGCGCGGCGGCCACCAGACGAGCGCTCCCCGCAGCGGACTCAGACGATCCAGCAGAGGACGACCTCGCGGACGAGCGCGCCGATGGTGGCCGCGGTATGCGCTCCACTTCGGACAGTCGGTACGCCAGAAGCGGCCGACGGACCGGTGGTGAGCCGCTGGCGGCGTCCTGGAATCCCGGCTCGACCGCGGTGCGCAAGCCGAAGCAGCAGCGCAAGCGCCCGCTGATGGCGGTCTACAGCTGGAAGGTCTACGCGCTGCCCATCCTGCTCGTGCTGACCGTGCTCGCGGCGCTGGACGCAGCGAAGCCGAGGGACAACCAGGCCGCGGCCCCGCTGGAGCCCGCCGACGAGAAGCCCGCGCTGTCCGAGGCGCCCCCCGGCGCGCGGTTCGCGGGCAACATCCCGTCCGCGGAACTGCCCGGCGGCGCGGAGATCCCGCTGAAGGGCAGCGGCACCTATCGGGTGCTGCCGGGCAACTCGGAGCAGTTCGGCACCGGCAAGCTCTACACCTTCACGGTGGAGGTCGAGGACGGCGTCACGCTCGCCGAGGGCAACGACTCGTTCGGGCGGCTGGTGCAGGACACCCTGCTCAGCCCACAGAGCTGGGCCGGGTCGCCGGACCCGAAAATCGCCCTCAAGCGGGTGGATTCCGGCAAGCCCAGCTTCCGGGTGACGCTGCTGTCGCAGGAGTCGGCCCGTCAGGTCTGCGACTACGGCGACCCGATCCCCTACGACACGTCCTGTTACCGGGGCGATGACCGGGTCTACATCAACGCCGCCCGCTGGGTGCGCGGTGCGATCGCCTTCGGCGGCGACAACGGCGCCTACCGGCGGTACGCCATCAACCACGAGGTCGGCCACTTCTTCAACAAGAAGCACGTGCCCTGCGGCGAGGCGGGCGGCCTGGCGTCGGTGATGATGCAGCAGACCCTGAGCACCTCGAACAACGACCTGTCGGAGATCGCGGGCGACACCCAGGGCGCGCGCATCCCCAAGGACGGCAAGGTCTGCAAGTACAACCCCTGGCCGTATCCGCACGGCACGCAGGCCGGATAACCGACCGGGCTCGACCGGCTAACGAGCGGCCCCTACCACTCGACGCCCCGCACCGGCGGCCTGTGTCATGACCGACCGTGCCGAAATTCCTCCGGGACGTGTGGGTCAACCTGCTGGCCAACCTCGTCGCCGCCGCGATCATCTACCTGCTCGGCGTCGGGCTGAAACTCTTTCCAAGCAACTCGGATGCCGTCGTCGGCGCCTTGGTCATGGTGATCGGCAGCCTGAGCATCTACCTCTGGCATGGTGGCCAGAGCCTTCTCTTGTATCGCCTGAAGTGTGCGTGCACCGTGGTTGTCGGTGCGCTGCTCATCGCAAGCGAAGCCCATGCGGGCCTTGCCGACGTCGAATCCCGGGTCACCTTCGGGGCGGGCGTGCTGGCTCTGCTCGTGGGCGTGGTCGTCTGGGTCGCAGGTGAGTACCTCGGCCTGTCGGAAGCAGAGCAGCGCGTCACATTTCAGGCAGGTGAAGGGAACACCCGGCGGGGGGTCGGTGTTGAATCGGGGCAGGAAGATGGTTGGCCGCCGATTGGGAGGAAACCCCAGATGCCGACTTTGCCGCCGCTCGTTGAGCCGGCCTCGGAGCTGACCAAGGAAGAGGTCGCTCGCTACAGCCGCCACCTGATCATCCCGGATGTCGGGATGGACGGACAGAAGCGGCTGAAGAACGCCAAGGTGCTGGTCGTCGGTGCGGGCGGTCTCGGCAGCCCGGCGCTGATGTACCTGGCCGCCGCGGGCGTCGGCACGCTGGGCATCGTCGAGTTCGACGTGGTCGACGAGTCCAACCTCCAGCGTCAGATCATCCACGGCGTGTCCGACCTGAACCGCCCGAAGGCGGAGTCGGCGCGGGACTCCGTACTGGAGATCAACCCGCTGGTCACCGTGAACCTGCACCAGGTGCGGCTGGACTCCACCAACGTGCTGGACATCTTCAGCCAGTACGACCTGATCCTGGACGGCACCGACAACTTCGCCACCCGCTACCTGGTCAACGACGCGGCCGTGCTGTCCGGCAAGCCCTACGTGTGGGGCTCGATCTTCCGGTTCGAGGGCCAGGCCAGCGTGTTCTGGGAGGACGCGCCGGACGGCCAAGGCCTGAACTACCGCGACCTCTACCCCGAACCCCCGCCGCCCGGCATGGTGCCCTCCTGCGCCGAGGGCGGCGTGCTCGGCGTGCTCTGCGCCTCGATCGGCTCGATCATGGTGAACGAGGCCATCAAGCTGATCACCGGCATCGGCGAGACCCTGCTGGGCCGCCTGATGGTCTACGACGCACTGGAGATGAGCTACCGCACCATCAAGATCCGCAAGGACCCGGCGGGCGAGAAGATCACCGAGCTGATCGACTACGAGGCGTTCTGCGGCGTCGTCTCCGACGAGGCCCAGACCGCGGCGGCGGGCAACACCATCACCCCGCAGGAGCTCAAGGACCGCATCGACAGCGGTGACGACTTCTTGCTGGTGGACGTCCGCGAGCCGCACGAGTACGAGATCGTGAAGATCCCAGGCTCGGTGCTGATCCCCAAGGACCGCATCCTCTCCGGCGAGGCGCTGTCCGAACTGCCGCAGGACAAGCCGCTGGTGCTGCACTGCAAGTCCGGCCAACGCTCCGCCGAGGCACTGGCCGCCCTGCACCGCGCGGGCTTCTCCGACGCCGTCCATGTCGGCGGCGGCGTGCTCGCCTGGGCCCGCCAGATCGACCCCAGCCTGCCTACCTACTAGGCAGGCGCCCGCGGGCTGAACGACGTTTGCGCCGTTCAGCCCGCGAATGGGCGGGAAATCACCCCCGAATGGGGGTAATCCTGTTGATCCACCCCGCTAATGGGCACTGCCGTTTTGTCGCCCACAAGGGGTACCGTGCGCGATCGTGGGTCCGACGTCGCAACCTCCGCCGCCGCATGTGCGGGCGGCTTTCGGTGCGCGGGACGCCGAGGTCGAGGAGATCGACGGGGTCTGGCGCAGCGGCGGCATCATGTTCAAGCCGACCTCCAACCCCGCCGAGGCGGCCTGGGTGGGTGCCACCCTGGACGGGCTTTCCGTGCCCAATCTCCGGCTTGCGCGACCGCTGCTGTCCAGCGACGGCCGCTGGGTGGTGTCCGGCTGGACCGCCACCCGGCATGTGATGGGACGCCCCGAGCCGCGTTACGACGCGGTGATCGCCGCCTCGCTGCGGCTGCACGAGGCGACCTCCCGACTGGAGCGGCCGCGGTTCCTCGCGCTGCGCAGCGATGTGTTCGCCACCGCCGATCGGCTCGCCTGGGCCGAGCAGGACCTCCCGCTGGACTACGAGCGCGGCGGCGAGTTGTTCAAGGAGCTGATCCACTACCGCCGCCCGGTCACCCTGCGTCCGCAGATCGTGCACGGCGACCTCTACGGCAACGTGTTGTTCGCCGGGGCGGCGCCGCCTGCGGTGATCGACTTCTCGCCGTACTGGCGGCCCGCCGAGTGGGCTGCCGCCGTCGTGGTGGTCGACGCGCTGGCCTGGGGCAGTGCCGATCCCGGACTGGTGGAGCGGTGGGAGTTGGCGCAGTGGCCGCAGGTGCTGCTGCGCGCACTGCTGTTCCGGCTCGCTGTCAACGCCCTGCACCCGAGATCCACTGTGGAATCGCTTGCCGGTTTGCGACAGGTGGCGCAGCACCTCCGCCCGCTGCTGTGACCGGTGGCACGTGAACTACCGTTAAATATGCATAAAAGACGAATGTTCTTACCGCTTTCTCAGCGGTCAACGCTGGCATCCAGCAGGCTCACCCTGTGAGCTTGTCTGTTGTGGGCGCCAGTTCGCATGCCTGAAACATGGCGCCATCCCGAGGTAACGGGGCCGACCTACCTTCGGCCTGAGATCGGACAAATGGGGAGGGCGCATGCCTGCCGACGGTGGAACGTCGACCCACTGTCCCTACTGTGCCTTGCAGTGCGGAATGAGCGTGCGGGTCGAGTCGGGACAGGCGGCAGTGACGCCGCGTGACTTCCCGGTCAACCGCGGAGGTCTCTGCCAGAAGGGCTGGACCTCGGCCGCTGTGCTGACCACGCCGGGCCGCCTGACCACGCCGCTGCTGCGGCGCGACGGGGAGCTCACCCCCGCGTCCTGGGACGAGGCACTGGACTTCGTGGCCGCGCGGCTCACCGACATCCGGGCCGAGCACGGGCCGGACGCGGTGGGGCTGTTCGGCAGCGGCGGCCTCACCAACGAGAAGGCCTACCTGCTCGGCAAGTTCGCCAGGGTCGCGCTGCGCACCTCCCAGATCGACTACAACGGCCGGTTCTGCATGTCCTCGGCCGCCGCCGCGAGCAACCGGTCCTTCGGCGTCGACCGCGGCTTGCCGTTCCCGGTCACCGACCTCGGCGAGGCCGATGCTGTGCTGCTGGTCGGCGCCAACGTCGCCGAGACCATGCCGCCCTTCGTGCAGCACCTGCGCCGAGCCACCGGCCGCGGCGGGCTGATCGTGATCGACCCGCGCCGCACGGCCACCGCCGAGCAGGCCGCCCTGCACCTGGCTCCCGCGCCCGGCACCGACCTCGCGCTGGCACTGGGGATGCTGCACATCGCCGTCACCGAAGGCCTCGCCGACCGCGACTACCTGCGGGAACGCACCAACGGCTTCGATGAGGTGTGGCGCAGTGCGCTGAACTGGTGGCCCGAGCAGGCGGAGCGGGTCACCGGGGTGGCCGCCGCCGACATGCGGGCCGCGGTGCGCATCCTGGCCGAGGCCAACCGGGCCTACATCCTCACCGCGCGTGGCACCGAGCAGCAGGCCACCGGCGTTGACAACGTCACCGGCTGGATCAACCTGGCGCTCACCCTCGGCCTGGTGGGCCGCCCCGGCTCCGGCTGGGGCTGCCTGACCGGCCAGGGCAACGGCCAGGGCGGCCGCGAGCACGGCCAGAAGGCCGACCAGCTACCCGGCTACCGCAAGATCGACGATCCGGCCGCCCGCGCGCACATCGCCGGGATCTGGGGCGTCGAGGCTGACACGCTGCCCGGCGTCGGGCGCTCCGCCTACGAGCTGCTGGACTCCCTCGGCGGCCCGGACGGGCCGAAGGCGCTGCTGGTGTTCGGCAGCAACATCGCCGTCTCCGCACCCCGCGCCGGGCACATCACCGACCGGATGGCCGCGTTGGACCTGCTGGTGGTGGCCGACTTCGTGCTGTCGGAGACCGCCGAGATGGCCGATGTGGTGCTGCCGGTCACGCAGTGGGCCGAGGAGAGCGGCACCATGACGAACCTGGAGGGCCGCCTGCTGCTGCGGCAGCGGGCGTTGAGCCCGCCGGACGGTGTGCGCTCAGACCTCGAGGTGCTGCACGACCTCGCGGTACGCCTCGGCCAGCCCCCCGAGCGGTTCCCGGTGGAGCCCAAGGACGTCTTCGAGGAACTGCGCAGGGCGTCGGCGGGCGGCGTCGCCGACTACGCGGGCATCAGCTACTCGCGGCTGCTGGACGGGGAGGCGCTGCACTGGCCCTGCCCCACCGAGGACCACCCCGGCACGCCGCGGCTGTTCCTGGACCGCTTCGCCCACCCGGACGGCCGGGCCCGCATGGTGCCGGTCGCCTTCCGCGGCGCCGCCGAGAAGCCCGACGAGGACTACCCGCTGTACGCGACCACCGGCCGGGTGCTCCAGCACTACCAGTCCGGCGCCCAGACCCGCCGGGTCGCCGAACTCGCCGCGGCACAGCCCGAAGCGTTCGTCGAGGTGCACCCGGACACCGCCGCCCGCGCCGGTCTGGCCAACGGGGTGTGGGCCGATGTGTGCTCGCGGCGGGGCACCGTGCGCGCCAGGGTCCGCTGTGTCGCGAGCATGCGGATGGACACCGTGTTCCTGCCATTCCATTTCGCCGCGGAACAGCGCGCGAATCTGATCACCAATCCAGCGCTTGACCCCATCAGCAGGATGCCGGAATTCAAGATTTCCGCCGTAAGGCTGGAGTCGATCACCGAACCTGCCGATGACAGAGAGGTCCGTGGGGTCGGGGAGCCGAATTCGGAGTTACCGGAGAGGACGGTCCGATGAGTCCCCGACGTGTTGTGGTCGTGGGTTATGGAATGGCCGGGGCGCGTTTCGCCGAGGAGATCCGCCGACGCGATCCCGCCGCCGAGCGGGTCGCGCTGACGGTCATCGGCGAGGAGCGTCACGCCGCCTACAACCGGGTGCTGCTCTCGGCCGTGGTGGCGGGCTCCATGGACCCGGGCGCGGTGCGCCTCAACGACCCGGAGTGGGCCGAGCGCAACAACGTCGACCTGCGGCTCGGTCAGGCCGTGGCCGAGGTCGACCGCCAGGCCCGCCGGGTGGAACTCGCCGACGGACAGGTGATCCACTACGACGCGCTGGTGATCGCCACCGG
Source organism: Actinorectispora metalli (assembly GCF_056323685.1). NCBI lineage: Bacteria > Bacillati > Actinomycetota > Actinomycetes > Pseudonocardiales > Pseudonocardiaceae > Actinorectispora > Actinorectispora metalli. The sequence continues at coordinate 1,372,596 of NZ_JBREYE010000001.1, read as the reverse complement.
CAGCAGGGCGTGGATCCCGCCGACCGACGGGCTCTGCGACGAGGACGGCGAGCCCGCCGAGGGCGTCGCCGCCTTCCGTACCCTGGACGACTGCGAACGCATCCTCGCCGCGGCCCGCCCCGGCGCCCCCGTGGTGGTGCTCGGTGGCGGCCTGCTCGGCCTGGAGGCCGCCCGCGGGCTGGTCGGCAGGGGTGCGCTGGTCACCGTGGTGCACCCGGTCGGGCACCTGATGGAACGCCAACTCGACCCCTACGCCGGTCGAGTGCTGGCCGACTCGCTGCGCTCGCTGGGCATCGAGTTCCGGATGAACACCCTGGCCACCAGCTATGTCGCGGGCGATGGTGTGAAGCTGGACGACGGCAGCCACCTGCCCGCCGAACTGGTCGTGGTCTCCGCGGGCGTGCGCGCCGAGACGGGACTGGCCTGCCGCGCCGGGCTCACCGTGGACCGCGGCATCCTCATCGACGACTCACTGCGCACCAGCGATCCCAGGGTGTACGCCATCGGCGACTGCGCCCAGCACCCCGGCACCATATCCGGCCTCGTGCAGCCCGCCTGGGAGCAGGCAGGCGTGCTCGCCGACCTGCTGACCGGCACCGACCCGGCCGCCCGTTACGCGGGCACACCCGTCGTGACCAGGCTCAAGGCCCGTGACATCGATCTCGCCGCGCTGGGCGAGGTGCACACCGAGACCGACGCCGAGGGCGCCGAGGTGCTGCGGCTGGAGGACCCGGCCCGCGGCCGCTACGCCAAGCTCGTGCTGCGCGACGACCGGGTGTGCGGGGCGATTCTGCTCGGCTCGCCGGACGCCGCGGCCACCATCACCCAGCTTTTCGACCGCGGCGCGCCCGCGCCGACCGACCGGCTCGCGCTGCTGCTGGGCCGGGCGCTGCCCGCCGCGGGCGGCGGCTCGGCCAGCCCCGTCGACCTGCCCGCCGCCGCGGTGGTCTGCCGCTGCAACACCGTGTCCAAGGGCCAGCTGGTCACCGCCTGGCGGGCGGGCGCCCGCAGCGTCGGCGCTTTGGCCGACGCCACCAGGGCCACCACCGGCTGCGGCGGCTGCCGCGAAGCCGTGTGCGGAATCGTGGACTGGCTTTCCGAACAGGAGCCCGCGGTCCGCAGCGCGTGACCTGGCCAACAATTCCACAGGCGATAGGTCTCAATTCGAGCGGATTGCTGCGCCGAATGTGACCTCACCAGCATGAATCGGCGCCGTGAAGTCGAGTTTCCACGGGCGTCACATCAACTCACGTTCAGGTAATGGGCTTTTCGTACGGTCATTTCGTCGCGGGGGCAGACGGGGTCGGAGCGGCGATCCGACATATGCGAGGAGAGAAGTCGATGAGTATTGCGGTGCCCACCGACGTCGAGGCGCAGGCGCCTCCGGCGGAGAAGGCCAAGGGCCGCTGGATCAACGACTGGCGGCCGGAGGACCCGGACTTCTGGGAGAAGACCGGTAAGAAGATCGCGAACAAGAACCTGTTCTTCTCGATCCTGGCCGAGAACCTGGGCTTCACCGTGTGGGTGCTGATGAGCATCGTCGTGGTGAGCCTGCCCGCGGTCGGCTTCACCTTCAGCGTCGGCCAGACCTTCTGGCTGCTGATCGTGCCCAACCTGGTCGGCGCGACGCTGCGCATCCCCTACACGTTCGCGGTGCCGAAGTTCGGCGGCAGGGTGTGGACCACCATCAGCGCCACCCTGCTGCTGATCCCCTGCGCGATGCTGGCCTTCGCGGTCACCACGCCGGGAACGCCGTACTGGTTCTTCCTGCTCACCTCGGCCGCGATGGGCTTCGGCGGCGGCAACTTCTCCTCGTCGATGGCCAACATCTCGTTCTTCTACCCGGAGAGCAAGAAGGGCCTGGCGCTGGGCCTCAACGCGGCGGGTGGCAACCTGGGCGTGGCCCAAGCCCAGCTTCTGGTGCCGATCGTGATCAGCTTCGGCACCGGCGTCAAGCTGGCCTACGCCGCACTGGTGTGGATGCCGGTGATCGTCATCGCGGTGGCCTGCTCCTGGCTGTTCATGGACAGCCTGACCTCGGCCAAGCCGGACGGTAAGTCCTACAAGCTGGCGATGAGCAACAAGCACACCTGGATCATGTCGTTCCTCTACATCGGCACGTTCGGCTCGTTCATCGGCTTCTCCTTCGCTTTCCCGTCCCTGATCAAGATCTCCTTCGTGGACTACAAGGGCTGGGTCGCGCTGGCCTTCCTCGGCGCGCTGATCGGCTCGATCTCGCGGCCCTTCGGCGGCTGGCTGTCCGACAAGATCGGCGGCGGCAAGATCACCATGGCGGTGTTCTTCGGCCTGATGGTCGGCACCATCGGTGTGATGACCAGCGTGGGGCTGAACAGCTTCGGGCTGTTCTTCGGCTCGTTCATCCTGCTGTTCGTGCTCAGCGGCATCGGCAACGGCTCCACCTACCGGATGATCCCGATCATCTTCTCCGCCGAGATCCGCAAGCGCGCCCAGGAGACCGGCGAGAACGTCGACGCCGCGCTCAAGGCCGTCAAGCGGCAGGCCGCCGCGGTCGTCGGCGTCGCGGGCGCCATCGGCGCCTTCGGCGGTGTGCTGGTCAACTACGTCTTCAAGATCTCGCTGGAGAGCACCAAGTCCCTCACGCCCGCGCTCAGCGTGATCCTGGTCTTCTACGGCGTGTGCGTGGCGACCACCTGGTGGTTCTACCTCCGTCAGCGCGTGCTGGCGCAGACGCGGCCTTCCTTGGCCTGGGCAGGCGTCTGACCTCAAATCGTGACCGTGGGCGGCAGGTGACGGTGGTTACGTCGCACCTGCCGCCCAGGCCTATATGCAGGCGTTTCGCAAGCGACAAAAGCTTCTACCTGCGGCGTGAGGTTGGTTTAACAGCCCCGTCACACCGCTGAGAAGCCCAAGACACGGCCTGCGCACACCCTGGGAACACGCGACTTTGGAGGTGTTCATGCGGCGCACGCTGGTTGTCGCCGGCCACGGCATGGTCGGTCACCGTTTGGTGCAGGCGCTGCGGGACCGCGACTCCGACGGCACCTGGCAGGTGGTCGTCTTCGCCGAGGAAAACAGGCCCGCCTACGACCGAGTCGGGCTGTCCACCTACGTCGGCTCGTGGAACCCGCAGGATCTGGCGCTGGAGGGCTGCCGGTACGAGGGCGACGAACTGGTCACCCTGCGGCTGGGCGACCCGGTGGTCGCCGTGGACCGCGTGGCCCGCACGGTCACCTCGGCCTCCGGGCACGTGCAGGGCTACGACGCCCTCGCGCTGGCCACTGGCTCCTACCCGTTCGTGCCGCCGGTTCCCGGCCACGACCTGCCGGGCTGCTTCGTCTACCGCACCATCGACGACCTGGACGCCATCAGGGTGACCGCGGAGCGCGCCAAGAACGGCCGTGGCCGCAGCGCCGCGATGGTCGTCGGTGGCGGCCTGCTCGGGCTGGAGGCGGCCAAGGCTCTGCGCGATATGGGCATGTCCCCGCATGTGGTGGAGATGGCGCCGCGGCTGATGCCGATCCAGATCGACGACGGCGGCGGCGCGCTGCTCAAGCACCTGATCGAGGCGCTGGACGTCACCGTCCACACCGGCACCCACGCCGAGGTCATCGAGCAGGACGGGACGCGCCTGTTCTCCCGGCTGGCCAACGGCGTCGAGCTTGACCTTGACCTGGTGGTGTTCTCCGCGGGCATCCGCCCGCGCGACCAGCTTGCCCGCGAGTCCGGCCTGGAGGTCGGGCCGCGCGGCGGTGTCGTGGTGGACGCGGGCTGCCGCACCTCCGACGAGCACGTCTACGCCATCGGCGAATGCGCGCTGGTCGGCGGCCAGATCTACGGCCTGGTGGCGCCCGGCTACGCGATGGCCGAGGTGACCGCGGACCGGCTGCTGGGCGGCGATGCCACCTTCGAGGGCGCCGACACCTCCACCAAGCTCAAGCTGCTCGGCGTGGACGTGGCCAGCTTCGGCGACGCGCACGGCGTCACCGAGGGCGCGCTGGAGGTCGTCTACAAGGACGCCGTCACCGGCTCCTACAAGAAGCTGGTGGTCTCCGACGACGCCAAGACGCTGCTCGGCGGTGTCCTGGTCGGCGATGCGAGCGCATACGCGAGCCTGCGCCCGATGGTGGGCCGCCCGCTGCCCGCCGAGCCCGGCTCGCTGGTCGCCCCCGCTTCGGCGGGAGCCGAGGGCATCGGGGTCGGCGCGCTGCCCGACGAGGCGCAGATCTGCTCCTGCAACGCGGTCACCAAGGGCGCGATCAAGCACGCCATCGGCGAGCAGGCCTGCGCCGATGTGCCGTCGCTGAAGGCCTGCACCAAGGCGGGCACGTCCTGCGGATCGTGCATCCCGATGCTCAAGCAGCTGCTGACCGCCTGCGGGGTGGAGCAGTCCAAGGCGCTCTGCGAGCACTTCTCCCAGTCCCGCGCGGAGCTGTTCGAGATCGTCAGCGTCACCGGGATCAGGACGTTCTCCGACCTCGTCGCCAAGCACGGCACCGGGCTGGGCTGCGACATCTGCAAGCCCGCGGTCGCCTCCATCCTGGCTTCGCTGGGCAGCGGGCACATCCTGGAAAGCGAGCAGGTCGGCCTGCAGGACACCAACGACCGCTTCCTGGCCAACCTCCAGCGCAACGGCACCTACTCGGTGGTGCCGCGAATTCCCGGCGGGGAGATCACGCCCGAGAAGCTGATCGTGATCGGCGAGGTCGCCCGCGACTTCGGGCTCTACACCAAGATCACCGGCGGGCAGCGCATCGACATGTTCGGCGCCACCATCGACCAGCTTCCGGAGATCTGGCGGCGGCTGGTGGAGGCGGGCTTCGAATCCGGGCACGCCTACGGCAAGGCGCTGCGCACCGTGAAGTCCTGCGTCGGCACCACCTGGTGCCGCTACGGCGTGCAGGACTCCGTCGGCCTGGCGGTTGAGCTGGAACTCCGGTACCGGGGTCTGCGCTCGCCGCACAAGCTGAAGTCCGCGGTGTCCGGCTGCGCCCGCGAATGCGCCGAGGCGCAGAGCAAGGACTTCGGCGTGATCGCCACCGAGAACGGCTGGAACCTCTACGTCTGCGGCAACGGCGGCATGCGGCCGCGGCACGCCGACCTGCTGCTGTCCGATGTGGACAAAGACACGCTGATCCGGACCATCGACCGGTTCCTGATGTTCTACATCCGCACCGCAGACCGGCTGCAACGCACCTCGGTGTGGCTGGAGAGCCTGGAGGGCGGCCTCGATCACCTGCGGGACGTGATCGTGCACGACAGCCTCGGCATCTGCGACGAGCTTGAGGCGCAGATGGCCAGGCACGTCACCGACTACACCGACGAGTGGGCGGGCGTGCTGGCCGACCCGGAGAAGCTCGCCAGGTTCACCTCGTTCGTCAACGCCCCGGGCACGCCGGACCCGACGATCTCGTTCCGCGAGGAGCGCGGCCAGAAGGTGCCAGTGCTGCTCGGCATCCCGGAGGTCAAGTGATGACGACGATGAGCACAGAGCAGACGGATGTGTGGCTGGCGGTGTGCCCGCTGAGTAGAGTTCAGCCGGAGACCGGGGTCGCGGCGCTGCTTCCCGACGGTACCCAGGTCGCGATCTTCCGCACCCATGACGACCAGGTCTTCACCCTGTCCAACCACGACCCGTTCAGCGGGGCGATGGTGCTGGCCAGGGGCATCGTCGGGGACCGCCGTGGCACGCCGACGGTGGCCTCACCCGTCTACAAGCAGGTGTTCGACCTGCGTACCGGCGTCTGTTTGGATGACCAGAGTGTGGCAGTTGCGACCTACCCGGTCCGCGTCCGTGAAGGCCTTGTCGAGGTGGGCATACCGTGACCGCCGGCGTGGTCTCGACCCGAGCGGCCGCGTGTTTCCCGGCCACCGAGGAGTTGGCTGTGCCGGCTGAGCAGAACATGGTTCTCCCGCTCGCCGGCTTCACGGTGGCGGTGACCGCGGCCCGGCGTGCCGACGAACTCGGCACCCTGCTGGAACGACGGGGCGCCAACGTGGTGCATGCCCCCTCCATTCGCATCCTCCCGCTGCCCGAGGACGTCGACGCGCTCGCGGCGACCCGCGATGTGGTGTCCGCGCCGGTGGACGTGGCCATCGCCATGACCGGCATCGGCTTCCGCGGCTGGGTGGAGGCAGCCGAAGGCTGGGGCCTCGGCGACGCGCTGCGGCACCGGCTTGGCCCGGCCCAGATCCTCGCCCGCGGCCCCAAGGCCAAGGGCGCGGTCCGCGCCGCCGGTCTCAGCGACACCTGGTCGCCGCCGTCGGAATCCTCCGGTGAGCTGCTCAGTCACCTGATGGCGGAGGGCGTGGTCGGCAAGCGCATCGTCATCCAGCAGCACGGCGAGCCGATGCCGTCCTTCAGCGATCCGCTGCGCGAGGCGGGCGCCGAGGTCGTCGAGGTGCCGGTCTACCGCTGGTCGGCGCCGCCGGACACCGGTCCCATGGAGCGCCTCATCGACCTGCTGGTGGCGGGCGGCGTTGACGCCGTCACCTTCACCAGCGCCCCCGCCGCGCTGAGCGTGCTGCGGCTGGCCCGCAAGCTCGGCAAGCTGGACCCGCTGGCCCGCGCGCTGCGCGAGGACGTGATGGTCTGCTGCGTCGGCTCGATCACCGCCGGTCCGCTGGTGGAGATCGGCGTGACCACCGTGCAGCCCGAGCGTTCCCGGCTGGGCTCGATGGTGCGTCAACTGGCCGACACGCTGCCCGCCAAGGCGCTTCGGCTGCGGGTGGCCGGTCACGACCTGGAGGTCCGCGGCCACGCCGCGCTGGTCGACGGCGTGCTGCGCCCGATCCCGCCCGCTCCCATGGCGCTGCTCCGCGCGCTGGCCGCCAAGCCGGGTGTGGTGGTGTCGAGGCAGGAACTGCTGGACGCGTTGCCCGGCGGGGGAGAGGAGCACGCGGTGGAGACCGCCGTCGGGCGGCTGCGGGCCGCCCTCGGGCAGTCCCAGCTTGTGCAGACCGTGGTCAAGCGCGGCTACCGATTGCCGACCGACCGATGACCCTCGTCCTGGTCGCGCACGGCACCAAGGACCCGGCGGGTGCCGCCGAGGCCGAGTCGATCGCCGACCGGCTGCGGGCCCGGCTTGGCCGCATCCCGGTGCGCCTGGCGTATGCCGACGTCCGCGCCCCCGGCGTCACCGAGGTGCTGCGCGAGCTGCGCGGACCCGCGGTGGTGGTGCCCGCCTTCCTGGCCGCGGGCTACCACGTGCGGGTGGACGTCCCCGAGCAGATCGCCGCGAGCGGCCACCCCAACGTGGTGCTCACCGACCCGCTGGGCCCCGCGCCCACGCTCATCGCGGCGGTGGCCGACCGGCTGGCGGACGCGGGCCTGCGTGCGGGTGACGGTGTCGTGCTCGGCGCCGCGGGTTCCTCCGACCTGCGCGCCCAGGCCGATGTCCGCCGCGCGGCGGCGCTGCTGACGGCCCGCCTCGGCACCCGGGTGCAGCCCGGGTTCGTCACCACGGCCTCGCCGCGGGTGCCGGACGCCGTCGAGGCCTTGCGGCAACGGGGTGCCGAGCGTGTGGCGATCGCCTCCTGGCTGCTGGCCCCCGGCCTGTTCCAGCAGTCCTTCGGTGTATCCGGCGCCGATGTGGTGGCCCAGCCCATCGGCGCGCATCCCCGGCTGGTGGAGCTCATCGTGCGGCGTTACCTGGCGGCGCGCTGCTACCACCAGGCCGCCTGATCACTTCTTCGTGATCTCGGCCAGCATCTCCGCGACGGTGTTCTCGACGCCTGCCTTGTCCACGCCGAGGCCCGCCAGCACGCCGGTGCCGTCCTCCAATTCCAACAGCGCGAGCAGGATGTGCTCGGTGCCGATGTAGTTGTGCCCCAGGCGCAGCGCCTCCCGGAACGTGAGCTCCAGTGTCTTCTTGGCCTGCCCGTTGAATGGGATCAGTTCGGGCAGCGCGGCGTCGGTCCTCGCGGGCAGCGTCTTCAGCGCCGTCTCGACGACGCGGTCCAGCGGCACGTCCTGCGCGACGATCGCCTTGGCCGCCAGGCCTTCCGTCTCCGTGAGCAGCCCCAATATGAGGTGCTCCGGTTGGATCTCGGTGTTGCCCGCCGCCTTGGCCGCCTCCTGCGCCGCCATCACGACGTTGCGGGCGCGCGGGGTGAAGCGGCTGAAGCCCTGGGCGGGGTCGAGGTCGTTGTCCCCCTTGGCGACGAACCGCTTCTGGGCGGCCTGTTTCGTCACGCCCATGCTCTTGCCGATCTCGGTCCACGACGCTCCGGAGCGCCGGGCCTGGTCGACGAAGTGGCCGATCAGGTGATCGGCGATATCGCCGAGGTGATCGGCCACGATCACCGCGCTGCTGAGTTGTTCGAGTGCGTCCGAGTTGGCCTTCTTGATCGACTCGATCAGGTCGTCCAGCCGCACCGGAGTGCTCATCTTCACAGGTTCCGTCATGTCGTCAACTCTAGGTTGACGCTTGAGCATCGTCAACTCTCGGTTGACGGTTGTTCGCTGTGGGCTTAGGACTGCCAGCGGTAGGTGCGCATGCTGATCCGGCCGTCCTTGGCGAGCACGCCCTCGGCGCGCAGCAGCGCAAGCTGTTCGCGGGCGATGTGCGGAGCGGGCGTGCCGTTGCTGCGCAGCACGCGGTGCCAGGGGATGTCGTGGCCGTCCTCGGAGAGGATGCGACCGACCAGCCGCGGGGTGGACAGCCCGGCCAGCGCGGCGATGTCGCCGTAGCTGGCGACTTTGCCCGCCGGGATGGACTCGACGATCTCGCGCACCCGCTCCAGGGTCTGTTCATCCACCCGATCAGTGCACCACACGACGGGGTGCAAACCGGCGGCACGGCCCTGACGTGCTGGAATTGCCGTCCGCATCGGCGCACGATGCGATGATGAGCACCCGTCGGCTGCCGCTGCTGCGCATCGGTCTCTGCATGCTCGCCGTCGCGGCGACGGCCTACGGCCTGGGCGCCCTGACCGGGACCACCGGGAGCTTCGACCTCGCCGCCCGCACCGAGGCGACGCCGCCGCCGCCCCCGCCTGGCGACCCCGGCGAGCCCAACGCCAAGGCCATTCACACCGCCCCGTACGTCAACCTCTCCGCCAAGGTCGACCTCGGCGAGTTGGTGAAGGGCAGCGGTCTCAAGCACTTCACTCTGGGTTTCATCTCGGGCGCGGAGTGCAAGGCGCGCTGGTTCGGCGCCCACGAGGCGGGCGGCGCACCCGGTCAGGGCTGGCGCAGTGCCGAGATCGGCGCGATCCGCAAGGCGGGCGCCGACATCAGGGTGTCCTTCGGCGGTCCCGACGGCGCGGACCTCGCCAAGGCCTGCGCCGATGCCGACACGCTGGCCCACGAGTACAACGCGGTCGTGAACAGCTACCGGCTGCGGTTCATCGACATCAACCTCGACGCCGCCGCGGTCGCCGACCCCGACACCCTGTCCAGGCGGGCCGCGGCCCTGTCGATGGTGCAGCGCAACAACCCGGGCCTGAACATCTCCCTGACCGTCCCCGGCGCCGACGGCGGCCTGACCCAGCAGGCCTTGCACGCTGTGCAGGCCACCCGCGACGCGGGCGTCGTCCTGCACGCGGTGATCCTGGCGGGCGAGCAGCGCCTGTCCACCTCGCGGGCCCGAGCAGCCGATTCGCTGATCGACCAGGCCAAGGCCCTGCACGCCCAACTCGCGGCCCTCTACCCCGGACTGGACGTCGCCCAGCGCTGGCGCATGGTCGGCCTGGCGCCCACCATCGGCAAGTCCTCCGACGGCGCGGTATTCGACCAGGAGCAGGCCCGCGCGCTGGTGGACTTCGCAAAGGCCACTAAGATCGGTCCGCTGACGTTCTGGGAGCTAGTCAAGGACCGCAACGCCTGCACCGGCGACGCCGCCCAGTGCACCAATATCTCGCAGCAGCCCTATGATTTCGCCGAAATATTTGCGGTCTACCAGGGCTAGTTCGGGTTAAAGAGTTTAATTGGCTAATTGTGTCGGGTTGAGACGCGGGAATTATCCGGCCGGATAATGGGTTTCTCGGGCCAACATCCGTGAAACATAGAAGCGAAAAACACGGGGTCGACGGTGTAGTTGAGGTCTTGAATTCGTGTTTAGCTTGCGCTGTCCCGAAAGCTCCAAGACCCTGGAGTGTGCATGTATTCACGAATGAAGCGCGGAATTGTTCGGCTGGGCATTTCCGTCATTGCGCTCACGCTCGGCCTCTCGGCTGCCACCGCGGCGCAGGCGAGCAGCCCGGAACCCGGCGGCGACATGATCTGTAGTGCGGTCGCGGGCCGCGACGGCGGCTGGGCCTACTGCAAGGGCAATGGCATGTTCCTGGTGCTGGTGGAGTGCGAGGGGGGCCGTACGCACGTCTCGCCTCCGATCAGATTCAACGGCACCGCGGGCACCGGATACCGGTGTTCCAAGGGTGCCTCCGCGGCTTATGTCTATGCCGTCGATCTCGACGGTAAGCGGGAGCTAAAGAGCGAATCCGCGGGCCCGATCGACAAGCCCGCTGATTTCCCGGTGTTCGAGGGTGCGGGTGCTTTGTTGTGCGGTGGAGAAAAGCTGCACCCGTGGGCGGTCGGTGAGTGTGCGACCAACCAGGCGGCTCTTTTCCTGGCGGCCGCCTACTGCGACGGCAATGACCGGGCGATCACTTCTCCCGTCATCTGGATCGTTCGGGGCGGTGCCGCCGCCTATCTGCGCTGCCGCAAGACCGTGGACGACGTCGTCGTCATCGCGGTGAAGCCGGACGGCGGCCGGGAACTCGTGGCCCGCGTCTGAACTCCGACAGGCCGGTCTGCCCTCGCGATCGGTGCTGGCCAGCGTCCCCGGCCGTTCGGGCCGGGGACGCTGTGTGTCTCAGCCGGTGTACTTGGCGATGATCTTGGTGAACTCCCAGGGCTGCTGGGGAACGCCGCTGCACGATTCGCCGGGGTTGCCGCCGCCACCGCAGGGACGGTCGCGGTTGAGGGCCCAGTAGGTGAAGCGGCCAAGGTGGTTGCGCTGGGCGTAGGCCAGCATCGTGTTGAAGTGGGCCTGCGTGATCGTCTCGCCGACGTCGGTCTTGCCGTTCATCGAGGAGATGCCGACCTTGCGGTAGGCATCGGCGTCGGAGAGCTTGAACGCGGTCTTGACCTGGTTCTTCAGGCCTTCGGTCGCGTTGATCGTCTCCTGGCCCATGTCCGCGCCGCCGTTGAAGTTGAACGGCATGCTGGTCCAGATGTCGACCTTGGCGTCCAACTCGGCGCCCCGCTTGATCAGCCGCTGACCCCAGAAGTTCGGGCCGTTGGCCAGAATCGGCATGGTGATCACCGTGGTCACGCCGGGGTTGCGCTCCTTGACGATCTTCAGCGCGCTCAGCACCCGGTCCTGCACGGCCTCGGTCTCGAACTCCTTGGCCTCGATGTCGATGTCCAGCGCGGTGAGCCGGTAGGCGTCGATCACCTTCTGGTAGGCGCCCGCCAGCGATTGCGCGTCCGGGCAGAACTCGCCAAGCTTCTTGCCCGCCCAGCCGCCCACGGAGATGATCACATCGCCGCCCGCGGCCCGGATCTGGTTGATCTTCGTGGCGTCGTTGCCGTTGAGCGGCCGCTGACCGTCCCATGCGGGGTTGCAGCCGCCGTCGGACAGGATGAACGCCAGCGTGAAGGCCTTGATGCCGGTGTCCCGCATGACCTGCACCGGATCGGGCGGGCTGCCCCAGCCGAAGTACAGGTAGGGCGACGCGGTCGCGGGCGCCGCCGCCGGAGCCGAGGCCGCCGCGGCGGGCGCCAGCAGGGCGGCCGCGCTGAGCAAAGCAAGCAGTGGTTTAAGAAGTTTCACTTTTCCTCCACGGGGAGCAGGGGTTTCCCAGGAGCAAGGCCCCACGGTGGACTAGACCAATCTGGGTGTCAAGAGTTCGGTGGGTGCTGTCCGGAAATGTCGGCGCCTCGTGGTTCCATCGGAGGGTGCCACCTCTGCGCTCAGCCCCCGCCCCGGCGCCGCTGCTGGTCCGGCGGAAGGTCACCGAGCAGCCGCGGCCCCGCTGGTGCGAAGCGGGACGCGCGGCCCTGGCGCATGAGGAAGGCCTGCTCCGCGTGCTCGGCGGCCCCGGCACCGGCAAGACGACGCTGCTCGCCGAACTCGCCGCCGACCGCATCCTGCACCGCGGCGCCGACCCGGAGAGCGTGTTGATCCTGACCGCCAACCGGCGCGCCGCGATCTCACTGCGCCACCGCATCACTGCCCTGCTGACCAGGCCGGACAGCACAACCAGCGAGCTGGCGACGGTGCGCGAACCGCTGGTGCGCACCGTGCACTCCTACGCGTTCGCGGTGCTGCGCCTGCGTTCCTCGCTGGCAGGCGAACCGCCGCCCCGGCTGCTGGCCGGTGCCGAACAGGACGCGGTCGTCCGCGAGATGCTGCTCGACCACCTCCAGGAGGGCGTCGACTACTGGCCGGAACGCCTGCGGCCCGCGTTGTCGCTGCCCGCCTTCGCCGAGGAGCTCCGCAACCTGCTCATGCGCGCGGCCGAACGCGGTCTCGGTCCGGAGCACCTGATCGCGTTGGGCCACAAATACGGTCGCGACGAATGGGTCGCCGCGGGCCGGTTCTTCGCCGAGTACGAGGAGGTCAACCAGCTCCGCGGCTCGGTGGGCGGCGAGGCCCCGCAGGCCTCCGCCCCCGCCTTGGACGCCGCCGAGCTTGTCGCCGAGGCGCTGGGTTCCTTCGACGACGACGAGGCGCTGCTGCGCGCCGAACAGGACCGGGTCCGCTACCTGCTCGTCGACGACGCCCAGCACCTCGACCCGCAGCAGTTCGAGCTGATCACGCTGATCGGCGACGGCGCGACCGAGTTCGTGGTGGCGGGCGACCCCGACCAGACGGTGTTCTCCTTCCGCGGCGCCGACCCGCGCGCCCTCGCCGACGTCGACCCCGACGGCGACCACACCGTTGTGCTGCACACCGATCACCGCATGCGTCCCGCCGTGCGCGCCGCTGTTCAGCGGCTCGCGGCCCGCCTCCCAGGCAGCGGACCGCAGCGTGTGCTGCGCGCACCGGTGGAGAAGGAGACCGAGCAGGGCAGGCTGGCGGTCCGGCTGTTCGCCTCCGAGGCGCAGGAGGCGTCCTGGGTCGCCGACCAGCTTCGCCGCGCGCACCTGATGGACGAGGTGCCGTGGTCGGAGATGGCGGTGATCGTGCGCTCGCCCGCCCGCATGCTCAGCGTGCTGCGCCGTGCCCTGCTCGCCGCCGGCGTCCCCGTCGCGATGCCCGTGACCGAACTGCCGTTGGCACAGCTCAGCGCCGTCTGGCCGTTCCTGGTGCTGCTGCGCGTCGCGGCGACGCCGGACACCCTCGACGAGGAGACCGCCATCGCCCTGCTGTCCAGCCCGCTGGGCGGCGGCGACGCGCTCTCCCTGCGCAGACTCCGCCGCGACCTGCGGCGGCTGGTGCTGGCCGCGGGGGAGGACCGCCCCAGCGGTGAGCTGCTGGTCGAGGTGCTGCTCGACGCCGACCGGCTGGCCGCCCTGGACGACGCGGCAGCCCCGGTGCGCCGCGTCGGCGGCCTGATCACCACCGCGAGGCAGGCCATCGAATCGGGCGCCGGTGTCGAGCAGGTGCTGTGGGAGGTGTGGCAGGCCAGCGGCCTCGAGCAGCGCTGGAGCACCCAGGCGAGCCGCGGCGGCACCCCTGGCGTGCAGGCCGACCGCGACCTGGATGCCGTGGTGGCGTTGTTCGACGCGGCAGCCCGCTACGCCGACCGCCTGCCCGGCGCTGGCGTCGACGGCTTCTCCGACTACCTGAGCTCCCAGCAGATCGCGGGCGACTCGTTGGCCCCCACCGCGCCGCAGACCGAATCGGTGGCGGTGCTCTCCGCACACGCCGCCGCCGGTCGCGAGTGGACGGTCGTCGCGGTGCCCGGCGTGCAGGAAGGCTCCTGGCCGGACCTGCGCCTTCGCGGCACACTGCTCGGCGTCGAGCGCCTGATCGACCTGGTGTCCGGGGTGGAACCCGACACGGTGTCGGCCACCGCGCCGCTGCTGGCCGAGGAACGCCGCCTGCTCATGGTGGCCGCGGGCCGGGCCCGGCACACACTGCTGGTCAGCGCGGTGCGTGGCGAGGAGGAACAGCCCTCCCGCTTCCTGGATGAACTGGACGAGGTGGCCGCCGACCCCGACGTGCCGCGGCAGATCACCAAACCACCCCGCGGCTTGGTCCTGTCCGAACTGGTCGGCGAACTGCGCAGGGCGGTCTGCGACCCCCGCGCCACCCCCGACAGCCGCACCCGCGCCGCCAACCAACTCGCCAGGCTGGCCGAGGCGGGCATACCCGGCGCGCACCCGGACGCCTGGTACGGCCTCCGCGACTGCTCCACCAACGATCCACTATGGACAGAGGGTCGCCAGGTCACCGTCTCACCGTCCACAGTGGAAACTCTGGCCACCTGCCCACTGCGCTGGCTGATCCAACGCCACGGCGGCGACGAGGCCGCCAGCCTGCCCTCCGTCGCGGGCATCCTGGTGCACGCGTTGGTGCAGGCCCACGCCATGGGCGCTGACGACGCCGCACTGCGTCAGAAGCTCGACGAGGCCTGGGCCACCATCGACGCGGGCGCCCCCTGGTTCTCCCGCCGCGAACGCCAACGCCTCGAGCGCATGCTGGCCACCTTCCGCACCTGGCTGACGCACAGCCGCGCCGAGCTGACCCAGGTCGCGGTCGAACAGGACCTCACCGTCACGGTCCCCACCGAAGCCCCCGACCAGCGCCCATGGCTGCGCCTGCGCGGCCGGGTCGACCGCCTGGAGTCCGACGCCCAGGGCAGGCCGGTGGTGATCGACGTCAAGACCGGAAAGAACGCCCCAACCAAGGAGGCCGCCGCCGAACACCCCCAGCTGGCCGTGTACCAGCTGGCCGCCGCCCTGGGCGCGTTCACCAGCCTCGGCCTGAGCTCCGAACCGGGCGGCGCACGCCTGCTCTACGTAGCCAAGGAAAACGCCAAAACCGGCGCCGCCGAGCTGGGCCAACCCGCCTTGGACCCCGAACAGGTCACCCGCTGGCTGGAAACCGTCGCCGAGGCCGCCGCCGCCAGCGCGGGCCCCACCTACCGAGCCACCGAGAACGGCGACTGCGACCGCTGCCCCGCCCGCACCACCTGCCCCATCCACGGCTCCGGCCGCCAGGTCTGCGAATAAATGATTGCGCAATTTGAGTACTAGGAAATGGCATTAATGTTACGGTGGGATGTTGGAATGATGGAGTTAGGGCGACTGCATAACGAAGAGTAGTTCCTTGATTACGGGGGCGCTCCGGTGCGGCAACGAAAGCGGTTTCCCGGGGTTCAAACTTTGAAAGAGCTGTCAGTCTTCTTGTTCTGCGAGTGAATGAGGGGATTGGGAGTAGCGTGACTACACGTCAGAACAATAGGAATTCGATCAATTCCGCGAAGACCGGTGGGGGCGCCGGTTCCGCATTGATCATCGGAGCGGTCACGGGTCTGCTCGCGGTGGGCATGATCGCGGGCTGCGGCACCGCGAAACAGGCCACACCCGCCACCAGCACCTATCTGACCAGCAGCTCGACCACCACTCCGTGGTCGAGCACGACAACCACCACGACGACAACGACCGTCCCGCCGGTGGAACCGGCGGTGCCCGCGGCGCCCGCGACGAAGGTCCAGCCGTACGTGCCGAAGCCCGCCGCGCCACCACCGCCACCGCGGACGACCGCACCCAAGCCCGTCGCGCCCGCCCCGAGTAAATGCGATCCGTCGTATCCGACGATGTGCATTTCCCCGAATTCGCCGGACCTGGACTGCCCGGATATCTCCGCGCGCAGATTCCCGGTGCGGGCGCCGGATCGGCACCGATTCGACGCCGACAAGGACGGGATCGGCTGCGAGAGCTGATCACGCGAGCCATATTCGAATCGAGGGGTGGGATTTTGGCGAGGACCGCTGTCCCGAGCGCCGCTGCGGGGCGGTTGGGGAGCGGTTCTCGCCAAAATCGCGTGGAGGGCTTCCGGCGGGGCGGCTGCTGCGTTCGGTGGTAGCGGTTCTACGGTTGGGGTGTGCCGGAACTGGTCACGCCGATCACGCTGGCGGCGGCCCTCGGTCTGCATCCACCCACCGAGGAGCAGGCCGCCGTCATCGCCGCACCCGCGGAACCGGCCCTGGTGGTCGCGGGCGCGGGCGCGGGCAAGACGGAGACCATGGCGGCCCGCGTGGTGTGGCTGGTGGCCAACGGGCTGGTCACGCCGGAACGGGTGCTCGGCCTGACCTTCACCCGTAAGGCCGCCGGGCAGCTTGCCGACCGGGTGCGGGCGCGGCTGCGCAGGCTGGCCGGGTCGCCGATCCTGGACCGGCTGGACCCCTCCGGCGAGCGCAAGGCGGCGCTGCTCACCGGCGAACCCACGGTGCTGACCTACCACGCCTACGCCGGGCGGCTGGTCAGCGAGCACGGCCTGCGGCTGCCGGTGGAGCCCGGCGCCCGGCTGCTCACCCAGACCGCCGCCTGGCAGCTTGCCCACCGGGTGGTCAGCAGCTGGACCGAGGATCTGGACACCGACCGGGTGCCCACCACCGTCACCGCCTACCTGCTGTCGCTGGCGGGCGAACTCGCCGAGCACCTGGTGCGTCCCGAGCAACTCACCCAGCATGCCGCGCGTTTCGAGACGTTGATCGAGAGCGCGCCGCGCGCCAAGGGGCAGCGGGCCAACCTTCCCGTGAAGCTGCGGGAGATGATCGCCGCGCAACAGCTTCGGGTGGCGCTGCTGCCGCTGCTGGCGGCCTATGAGCAACGCAAACGCGCCGAGGGCGCGATGGACTTCGCCGACCAGATGGCGTTGGCCGCCAGGCTGGCCAGTGACCATCCCGAGGTCGCCGATCTGGAGCGCGGCCGCTACGGGGCGGTGCTGCTGGACGAATACCAGGACACCGGGCACGCGCAGCGGGTGTTGCTGCGTTCGCTGTTCGGCCAGGTCACCGACACGACCGCGCCGCTGCCGGTGACCTCCGTCGGCGATCCCGCTCAGGCCATCTACGGCTGGCGCGGGGCCAGCGCGGCGAACCTGCCCCGCTTCACCACCGACTTCCCTCGGCTGGAGGACTACGGCAGGCGGCCCGCGCGGCGGTACGCGCTGCTGACCAGCTTCCGCAACCCCGCCGAGGTGCTGTCGCTGGCCAACACCGTGTCCGCCCCGCTGCGTGCCAAGGGCATCGACGTGGACGAACTGCGGGCCCGCGACGACGCGCCGAAGGGCGATGTGGTGGCGGCGCTGCTGCCCGACGTCCGAGCCGAGGTCGCCTGGGTCGCCGACCAGGTGGCCGCGCGCTGGGAGCACGCGGTCGACCAGACCGGCACGCCGCCCACCGCCGCGGTGCTGGTGCGGCGCCGGGCGGATATGGCCGCGCTGGCCGCCGAACTGCGCGCCCGCGGGCTGCCGGTGGAGGTCGTCGGCCTCGGCGGACTGCTGGACGAGCCGGAGGTGCGCGATTTGGCCAGCGCGCTGCGGGTGCTGGTGGACCCGATGGCGGGCACCGCCGCCGCGCGGCTGCTCACCGGGTCGCGGTGGCGGCTGGGCGCGGCGGACCTGGTCGCGCTGTGGCGGCGGGCCCGCGAACTCGTCGCCGGGGAAGTCCGCAATGGACAGTCCGAGGACCCGCTCGCTGTGCTCACCGACGCGCTGCCCGGCGAACACGCCGAACAGGCCGGGCTGGTGGACGCGGTGGACGACCCCGGCGATCCCGAGCAGTACTCGGCGGAGGGCTACCGGCGGCTGCGCAGGCTGGGCGGGGAACTGGCCGCGCTGCGCAGGCGCTTGGACCAGCCGCTGCCGGAACTGGTCGCCGACGTCGAGCGGACGCTACTGCTGGACATCGAGTCACTGGCCAGGCCCGCCTCGGTCGGCCGGGTGCACCTGGACGCCTTCGCGGGCGTGGTCGCCGACTTCGCCGCGGCCAGCCCGTCCGCCTCGCTCGCCTCGCTGCTGGACTACCTGACCGCCGCCGAGGTCGCCGAGGACGGGCTGGAACCCGGCGAGGTGGAGGTCGCCGACGACCGGGTGCAGATCCTCACCGTGCACTCCGCCAAGGGCCTGGAGTGGGAGGTCGTCGCGGTGCCGCACCTGGTGCACGACGTCTTCCCGGCCCGCCGCAAATCCTCGTCCTGGCTGCGCAACGTCACCGAACTGCCCGCCTCGCTGCGCGGCGACTCCGCCGACCTGCCGGTGCTGAACCTGGAGGGCTGCGCCGACCGCAAGGAGGTCGAGGAAGCGCTGGCGCTGCACGGCGAGGAGTTCGAGGAACGCAGGCTCATCGAGGAGCGCAGGCTGTTCTACGTCGCCGTGACCAGGGCCGAGCACAGCCTGCTGCTGTCCGGACACTGGTGGGGCGAGAACGGCGCCAAACCCAAGGGGCCGTCGGAGTTCCTCACCGAGGTCCACCAGGCGCTGGCGGCGGACGGCTCCATCGGCATCGTGCCGGAGTGGGCGCCCCGCCCCGGCGAGGACGACACCAATCCGATGGCCGAACACACCAGGCAGGCCGACTGGCCGACCGATCCGCTCGGGAACCGCCGGGACGCGGTGCGCGAGGGCGCCGACCTGGTGGTGGCCAAGCTGGCGGAGCTGCGGGAGTCCTCTTCGGACGAACTGCCGCTGTTCGACGTGGCCACCGAAGAACACTCCGAAGCCGACGACCCGGAGGGCTGGGCGCGGGATGTGGACGTGCTGCTCGCCGAGCGGGCAGCCGCGGCGGGCAGGCGCGAATCGGTCGAATTGCCCGCCCAGCTCTCGGTGAGCCAGCTTGTCGAGTTGGCTTCCGACCCGGAAGCCCTGGCCCGGCGGCTGCGGCGACCGCTGCCGTTCCCGCCCAACCCGATGGCCCGCCGCGGCACGGCGTTCCACGCCTGGTTGGAGCAGCGTTTCGGCGCGACGCGGCTGCTGGACATCGACGAGCTGCCCGGCGCGGCGGATCATGGCGCCGCGCCCGACGCGCAGTTGGACCGGCTGCAGAAGGCCTTTTTGGACAGTGACTGGGCCGCCCGCCAGCCCGCCGAGGTCGAGGTGCCGTTCGAGACCGAGGTGGACGGGATCGCGGTGCGCGGCCGGATGGACGCGGTGTTCGCCGACCCCGACGGCGGCTGGACCGTGGTGGACTGGAAGACCGGCTCGGTGCCCGATGAGGACCGGCTGCCCGCCGTCGCCGTCCAGCTGGCCGCCTACCGGCTGGCCTGGGCCGCGTTGCAGCGCATTCCGCTGGAGGACGTTCACGCGGCTTTCCACTACGTGCTGCCGAATGTGACCCTGCGGCCTGCCGATCTGCTTGACGCACAAGGACTTCGACGCTTGATCCGCTCCGTCCCACGCATCGACGCCTGAACAATTAAACAGATTTCCAGTCGAATGCATCAATGAAACGGGCGATTATCGGACAGTAAAGGAATCTTAACGCTGTGTGACATCGACGTGACCGAAGCACGACGGCAATGAGACCGGGTCGGCGGACAGTCGATGGACATGGAGTGGATCAAGCTGACGCTGCCCACCTCGTGGCTGCGTGACACCGATGTGATGCCTCAACGTTGTTCCTGGCACGGCGAGCCCGCGGTCAAGATGGTCAGCTTGCCGCTGCGCACCACAGGCCCCCGCGGAGCCGTCGAAGGGCAGTCGGTCTCCTGGCCGCTGTGCCCCGAGTGCATCCGGGTCCGTCGATCGTGGCGGAGAACGGCCCTGGTGTTGTTCTCGATCGGGCTGGCGGAGTTCGCCATCTCGGCACCGCTGGAGTTCTTCGTGCACGGCAAGCTCGCCTCGGTGCTGCTCGCCGTGATGGCTCTCGGCCTGATCTCGATGTACTTCTCCACACTCCCGCTGTGCCTGGGCAGCGTGGAGAACATCACCGGCACCACGGCGTCGGAAGACGGTTCGGAGATCGTGGTCTCACCGGTGCATCCCCGGTTCGCCCGCGAGATCAGGCGGCTGCAACGCCGGAAACAGGACTAGCCCGCGGCGGGCGCGGGGGCGGCCAGCCGTTCCAGCGCCCGCTCGTAGAGCAGTTCCTTGAGCCAGCGTCCGAACAGCGAGGTGCCGAACTCCACCGAGCGGTCCTCCGGCGCGATCACCACGGTCGACTCGCCGCCGTCGTCGCCGACCACGCCGACGCCGTAGTAGTCCAGTTCGATCAGCGGCCACGGGTTGGTGGCCTGGCTCGCGGGCAGCAGCACCGCGCAGGGCGCCAGCGTCATCAGCGTCCCGCAGGAGGTCAGGGCCTGTTCCAGCCGGGCCTCGGCGACGATCGTGCCGACCAGTTCCACCGCGGCCACCGGCAGGCTGTCGTGGAGGTCGGGCTCGAACCACGAGCGGAAAAAGCACGGGTCCGACTCCGGTGGCCAGCCGTTGGTCTTGCGCCAGGCATGCACGCCATGCAGCAGGCGCACCACGACGGACACCTGCTGTCCTAGTACCGCAACGTCCGGGATTACCAGACCTCGCCAGCCGAGCGCATTTGTCGCGCGCTGGAGGGAAAGCACCCGAAGATCCTAGATTCCTTATGTGATGGTTGGTCTAGCCCTCAAACGGATGAGGCATTTCAATCACAGCGAGATGTATGTCTCACTTGTTCGCAGGGCGACGCACGACGCGTGCCACCCGCAGCGCCCAGACGATCAGCGGGACCTGCAGCGGAAGCCTGCCGAAAGCGATCAACCGCAGGCCAAGGGGCTTGCGACGCCAGTCCCAGGCCATTTTGATATTCGCCGGGAATACCCCGATGAAAAGCAGCGCTGCGGCCAGCGCGCCGATTCTGCGGGTCTTGGGCACGGCCACCGCGGCCGCACATCCGAGTTCGGCGACGCCCGAAATATAGGTCCATGATCTTGGACTGCCGGGCAGCGATTTCGGAACGATCGCGTCGTATGGCTTGGGCGTGGTGAAGTGCAGGGCGGCCGCGCCCGCGAGCAGCCCCGCCAGCGCCAATGCAGAACTCTTGCGTTCCATAGCGGAACTCTCGCAGAGTTCCGCCCTTCGGTCGAGATCGAAGGGCGCCGCACCGGCACCAGCGGGCCTGTGCGGCTAGTCTCACCGCCCGTGAGTGATCGGTTGACCGACCGGCCGGACCACACGCTGGTCGGCGTGATTCGAATGCCGGAGATCGGCGTCGGTCCGGTGCAGTCCATCGCGCGCCGGGTGATCGGCGCGTTCACCGCGCTCGTGGTGACGGTGTTGATCGTCTACCTCGACCGCGACGGCTACCGCGACGTCAACGAGGACGGGCTGTCCCTGCTGGACGCCGTTTACTACTCGACCGTGTCGCTATCCACCACCGGCTACGGCGACATCACCCCGGTTTCGCCGACCGCCCGGCTGGTGAACGTGCTGGTGATCACGCCGCTGCGGGTGCTGTTTCTGATCGTGCTGGTCGGCACGACGCTTGAGGTTCTGACCGAGCGCTCTCGGCAGGCACTGCGAATTCAACGGTGGAGGCGGAGAGTGCGCAATCACGTGGTGGTCGTCGGCTACGGCACCAAAGGCCGGTCCGCGGTCAGTTCGCTGCTGGGGGAGGGTGTGCAGGCCAGCGACATCGTGGTGGTCGACACCGACCAGGCCGCGCTGCACTCGGCGTCCTCGCTGGGCCTTGTCACCGTGACCGGCTCCGGCACCAGGGCGGATGTGCTGCGGGTTGCGGGGGTGCCGCTGGCCCGCTCGATCGTGGTGGCGCCCGCCCGCGACGACACCGCGGTGCTGGTCACCCTGACCGCCCGCGAGCTTGCCCCCGACGCCCAGATCGTGGCGGCGGTCCGCGAGGCGGAGAACCTGCACCTGCTGCGCCAGTCCGGCGCCAACTCGGTGGTCGTGTCCAGCGAGACCGCGGGCCGCCTGCTCGGTATGGCCACGTCCAAGCCCTCGATCGTGGAGATGATGGAGGACCTGCTCACCCCGGAGTCGGGCCTGGCCATCGCCGAACGGGAGATCGAGCGCTCCGAGGTCGGCGGCTCACCCCGCCACCTCTCCGACATCGTCCTCGGCGTGGTCCGCAACGGAAAGCTCTACCGCGTGGACGCCCCCGAGGCCGACGCCATCGAGGAAGGCGACCGCCTCCTCTACATCCGCAAGGTCACCCCCGCCGCCGAACCTCAGCGCTCATGACCCCTCCAGTCCCGGACTTAGGGCACTAAGTCGAACTTTGGACACCGAGACCGGGGAGACGGAGTACGAAGCGGGCGCCGGTGTTCGCGGGTGCAGCGGCGCAGGTGAGGGTTCCGCCGTGTGCGTGGGCGATGCCGCGGGCGATGGCCAGGCCGAGGCCCGCTCCGCCGGAGTCGCGGTCGCGGGCGTCTTGGAGGCGCACCAGGCGGTCGAAGATGCGCTCGCGGTCCTCCGGAAGCACGCCAGGCCCCTGGTCGGTGACGGTCAGGTCGGCCCAGCCCGCGTAAGCGCCGACCGAGATCGCGACCTCGCCGCCGGGTGGGCTGTGGCGGCGGGCGTTGTCGAGCAGGTTGCCCAGCACCTGGCCCAAGCGCTGCCGGTCGCCGCGGACCACGGTTTCCGCGCCGTCCACCGTGAAGCGCAGTTCGGGCGCCAGCAGCCGGGAGCGCTCGGCCTCGGACACCGCGAGATCGAGCAGGTCCACGTCTTCCGGCTGGAGGTCGAGGCCCGCGTCGATGCGCGCCAGCGCGAGCAGGTCCTCCACCAGTCTGCCCGCGCGCCGGGTCTCCTGGACGGCGAGCACCAGCAGGTCCTCGCGGTCCGAGGCGGGCAACTGCAACGCGGTCTCCACCGCCGCCGCAACGCCCGCCAGCGGGGTACGCAGCTCGTGGGCGGCGTCGGCGACGAACCGTCGGGTGCGGGCCTCGGAATCCACCGCCCGCCACTCGGCGCCCTCCAGCGAGTTGAGCATCCCGTCGAAGGCCGCCGCGGCGCGGCCGAGTTCGGTGTCGGCCCGGTCGGGGTTGAGCCTGCCGCCGCGCCGCCCGCCCGCGATGGCGTTGGCCAGCGCGGTCATCGAGTCCAGCGGGCGCAGCGCCCGGCGAACGGTCAGGGTCAGCATCAGCGCGGTCACGCCCAGCGCGCCCAGCCCGACCAGCAGCAGCAGTCTGCGCAGCAGCTTCTGGGTGGCGCCGAGCGCATCGGGGTCGCCGGAGACGGTCAGCGTGGACCCGTCCGGCAGCGTCGCCGTTTTCGCCGACGGCCCCTCGGTCTCCAGCGAGCCGAACACGGAGCCGTCCGGTCGTTCCAGTCGGACGAACACCCCGCCGCGCTCCACCCGACGCACCAATTCGCGCGGCCCGGCGCCGTTCGCGGCAAGCTCCCGCGCCAGCACGATCCGCTGCTGGACGAGAAGTTGCAGGTCACGGGTGCTCTGTTTGGTGAACAACGCGTCCACGGTGAGCACCAGCAGCACCAGCACCGCCGCCATGATCGCCAGCGTCCACCAGGTGACCCGCAGTCGCAGCGATCTTGTGCGCAGCCGCGTCACGGCTCGTCCCGCAACACGTAGCCCAGCCCGCGCACCGTGTGCAGCAGTCGGGGCCCCAGCGCTTCCAGCTTGCGGCGCAGCGCGCTGACGTGGACCTCCACCAGGTTCGGGTCGTAGTCGCCGTAGCCCCACACCCCGGTCAGGATCTGCGTTTTGCCGACCACCCGCCCGCGCTGCGCGGCCAGGTAGCTGAGTAGCCGCAACTCGGTGGCGGTCAGCTCCAGCCGTCTGCCGTCCCGCAGCGCCACACCGCTGTCGGCGTCCACCACCAGGTCGCCGATCTGCGTGGTCGCGGGCACCCGACCCAGCCGACGCAGAATCGCGCCGACCCTGGCCAGCAGTTCGGCCAGCACGAACGGTTTGGTCACGTAGTCGTCGGCGCCGTGCCGCAAGCCGCGCAACCGGTCCGGCACTCCGTCCCTGGCGGTCAGCATCAACACGCCCGCGTCGCTGGTACGGCGGATCACCTCCAGCAACGCGAAGCCGTCCCGGCCGGGCAGCATCACATCCAGCAGCACCAGGTCCGGCCGGAAACCCGCGAGATCGGCCTCCAGGGTGCTGCCGTCCTCGCGGCCGACGGCCCGGTGCCCGGCCTCGCCGAGTGCGGTGACCACAGCGGTGCGGATGGCCTTGGCGTCCTCGACGACCAGCACTCGGGCAGGCGCGCTCATGGCGCAATTGTGGTGCCTGCGACCTGAAGATGCGCTGAAGGTCTGCACTTCCTTCAGCCCGCGGTCAGGCTCGCGGGCCACCGTGAAGTCCGTCAGGGAATGCGACGAAAGGACATCAGGTGGACGGACGGATTCGACGCAGGCTCGCCGCGGTCGGCATCGCCGCCGCGGGCGCGGTGCTCGGCGGGCTGCTCGTCGCGGGCAGCGGGGTCGCGGCATCGGCCGATTCGGCGGACCGTTTCGGGATGGTCGCCGAACAGGGCCTGCTCGGCGACGAGGCGGTCGGCGCGGTCGACGAGGTCGCCGCGGAACACCCCCGCCGGGGACACCGTCCCGGCAGGCCGGTGAAGGACGGTGAGGCGGTGTTCGGCACGGTGCTGCGCGTCGAGCAGGACAAGCTGGTCGTGGCCGCCGACAGCGGCAGCGAGGTCACGGTCGCCACCGACAAGGACACCAAGGTCCGCGGCTCGGGCAAGGACTCGCTGGACGACCTGGCCAAGGACGACCGCGTGGTGGCGCGGGTCAGGGACGGCAAGGCCTTCGCCGTGCTGGTGCCCAAGGCGCATGTTGTGGGCACGATCACCGCGTTGGACGGCGACCGCGCCACGGTGACCGGCGCGGGCGGCCTCACCAGAACGGTGGACCTCGGCGGAGTGACGGACAAACCGGCCAAGGGCGACCACGTCGCGGTGTCCGGAAGCCCCTCCGACGGTGGTAGCACACTGCGTGCAGAGAAGGTGCGAGTACTGCCCCGTGCCGGCAAGTAGGTGAGTTCTGCCACCATCGCTCTGTGACGGTGCGGCACAGACCGGTGGGATGGGTGCTGATCTTGATCGTCGTCGGACTCTTCGGAGTCGGCACGGCAGGATCAGTGCGGCTGCTCGCACCCGGAACCGTGGGCACCGCACCGACCGCTCAGACCCCGGTGAAGACGGTGACCGCGACCGTTCGTGACTCGCGGGCCTGCGCCGACGGCCAGGCCCGCGACACCGTGGAGTTCCAACTGGACGGCAGGCCGACCACGGCCGAACTCGATGGCTGCGGCCACCGCGAGGGCACCACCCTCGACGTGGAGATCCCCGCCGCGGCCACCCCCGGGGCCCAGGTCACCGCCCGCCTCCCCGGCGCCACCCCGCCCAAGACGACGACCTGGACCGTGCAGCGCCGCCTCACCGTCGTGCTGTTGGTGCTGGCGGGTCTCGCGGGCGCGGTGTTCGCTTTCCTCATCAAGCGCCCCAAGGCGGGGTACTAGGAGACCTCGTCGGCGGGGGCCGACCAGGTGTTGCAGGCGGCGGTGGTGTTGTTGCGGTAGCCGTGCATCCACCAGGACTCGCTGTGCGCGTCGGTGCCGTGGTCCCGGGGACGGCTCGGATCGTGGTCGCCTCGGCGCTGGGTGTTGGCGGCCTCGTTGTAGGTGTTGCGGTCGATGCCGCCGCGGCCGGTGGTGGCGGCGAAGAACATGCCGGACAGGCACTGCGCCTGGAGTTCCAGCCTGCGGGAGACCTCCAGGCCCTGCTGGCTTTCCTGGCCGAGGTCGTACTGGAGGTTCCAGGAGGCCTCCATGATCCCGCTCAGCTCCTGGACGTGGTGGCCGTATTCGTGGGCGTACACCGCCAGGTACACGCCCGGCCGAGCGCCGAAGTCCTCCACCTGGAGGCCGGTGTAGGGCATGTAGAGCGTGTTGTTGCGGGAGCAGTAGAAGGCCGCGGCCTCGCCGTTGGACACGCCGCCACAGGGACTGGACCACTGGCTGCCGCTGGGGAACGCCAGCTTCGGCGGGTCGGCGGGCAGGTTCGCGCCGATCAGCGCGGCACGCCAGGACTCGTCCAGGCAGGGCAGCGCCGAGCGGAAGAACTGCTCGGCGGCCTCGGGGCTGTTGGCCCAGCGGCTGGGGGTGCAGGTCACCTGCGTCATGCCGAGACCCTGGTTGTGCAGCGGGTTGTCCGCCAGTCGCAGCACCGGCGCCGGGGACGGTCTGCCCGGTTCACGGGTCGGTGTCTGCCCGGCCGTCGTGCCGGTGGGCGTCGACGTGGTGGTGGTCGAGGTGTAGCTGGGGTAGGTCACCGTCGGAGTGGGGTTGTAGCCCTCCGCTGAAGGCCGGCTGTTGCCGCTGAGCATGCCGATCACGCCGATGGTGCCCAGGCCTCCGATGACCAGGAAGGCCAGCAGTCCCAACACGATCGGGCCCGCCACGGACTTGCGCCGCGGCGGGGGGCCGTACTGCGGCGGCACCCACGACGGCGGCATCATCCGAGGTGACGGCGGCGCGGCCATCGGCGGTGGCATCACCGGCATCGGCGGCGGCATCGCCCGCTGCTGCCACGGAGCGCCGTAGCGGGGTGGCGCGGCGGACGCCGGCGGCTGGTGACCGGGTGGGCGGTGACCCGGCGGCGGATGGTGGCCTGGCGGACCACCGGCCCTGCCGGGCGGCGGACCGGGCCGCGAACCTGGTCGCGGAGCTTGCGGGGGAGGACCGGGCGGGTAGCCGCGCGGTGCCACCGCGGGCGGCGGGAGCGGCGCCGACGGCGGCGGCATCCGATGGTGTGGCGGTGGCGGATAAGGCTGCATGCGTGCGCTGACTCCCGTGTGTCCCCGGATCGGCGGAAGCATAGTGAGACTTCGCTATTGTGCGGGCCGTGTTGAGCAAAACAGCGGCGGCGGCCTTCGCGTTGATCTTGTCCGTCCTCGCGCCATCGGCGCTCGCTCAACCACCCGTTCCGGGCGACCCCGGCCAGTTCTCCGTGGACTCCAGGCTCAAGCTGGAGCGTGACGGAAAGCTCAGCGTCACCCAGTACTTCGCGGTTCCCGCGGGCCGCACCGTCACCGGTTCGGTCCCGCTGCGCCAGTCCGCGGGCGACTACGACCGCACGTACCAGGTCGGCGACGCCACCGTGGAGGGCACCGGTTCGGTGCGCGCCACCGCCGACGAGCTCACGATCACCCTGCGGCCGGGCACCTCCGTCGTCCGCTACACCGTCGGCGGCGCGGTCGCCGACGTCGGCGGCGAGCAGGAGGTGCGCTGGTCCGTCGCGGCGGGTTGGAACTCCCGCCTGGACGTGGTCAGGGTCAGCATCCTGACCCCCAAGCCGCCCACCAGGATCACCTGCCTGGCCGGTCCGGAGGGCTCCAACGCGGGCTGCAACTCCTCCATGATCGGCGAGGGCGGCCTGCCGAGGGCCGAGCAGGACGGCCTGGCCGAGGGCGACCGGGTGGAGCTTTCGGTCGGCGTCCCCGCTGGCACCGTGCCCGCCAACGCGAGCTTCACCGAGTCCTCCGACCTGGGCCGTGCCTTCGCGCTCAACGCGGTCAGCGGCGCCGGACTGGTCGGCCTCACGGTGCTGCTGCTGGCCGGGCTCGCGCTGCTCTGGTACGCCCGCGGCCGCGACGCCAAGGCCCTGGCCACCGACGTCGGTCCGATGCAGGTGCTGGTCACCGAGCCGGGCGGCAAGGTCAGCTTCGCCTCGCCGGACGGGCTGCTGCCAGGGCAGGTCGGCACCGTGGTGGACGAGCACGTGGACGTGGTCGACGTGACCGCCACCCTGATCGACCTCGCGGTGCGCAACTACCTGTGGATCGAGGAACTGCCCGGCGACGGCGTCACCGACTGGCGCATCGTGCGCCGCAACGCACCCGACGACTCGCTGCGCCCGTATGAGCGCGCCGCCTACGACGTGCTGCTGCCCACGGGCACCGACGAGGTACTGGTGTCCGACCTGCGCGGCCGCAAGCCGGACCTCACCGCCGTGCGCGAGGCGCTCTACACCGAGGTCGTGCACAAGGAGTGGTTCGCCCGCCGACCCGACACCGAGCGCAGCCGCTGGTGGTGGCTGGGCATCGCCCTGACCATCGCGGGCGTCGTGCTCACGGTGTTGCTGACCCTGCTCGGCTCGCTGGCCCTGCTGGGCACCGCGGTGATCATCGGCGGCATCGCGCTGGCCTACGGCTCGCGCTGGATGCCCGCCAGGACCCAGCGCGGCAGCCTGCTGTTGGAGCAGGTGCGCGGACTGCGCAACTACCTGCACTCCGCCGACCCCGAGCAGCTTCCGGAGACCGACCGCGAAATGGTGTTCTCCCGCTCGCTGCCCTACGCGGTGGTGCTCGGCGAGACCGACCACTGGCTGCGAACCCATGCCCGGCTCGACCCGGAGGCCGACGGCACGCCCGGCCTGTACTGGTACAGCGACGCCGGATTGGACGGCGGGGTTGACGCCGAGAGCACCGACCTCGGCCGGTTCGCCGCGCGTTTCCCATCCTTCGTCGGAGCCATCGACGGCGTGCTCGCCCAGGCGGGACACCTCCGCGCGCTCAAGTGAACGCCCGGCAACCGGTTGCCGAACCCGACTGGGCGGATCGCCCTGGATACTTGATCTTGATATGCCGGGTGACCGGTCGGCGGTTCGTCCGATACCCGTAGGCTGGCGACCATGGCCGAACCACAGCTGCACCGCTTCACATTGCCCAATGGGCTGCGTGTGCTGCTTGCGCCGGACACCTCCTCGCCGGTGGTGGGCGTGAGCGTGCATTACGACGTCGGTTTCCGCTCCGAACCAGAAGGGCGAACCGGCTTCGCGCACCTGTTCGAGCATCTGATGTTCCAGGGCAGCGAGAGTTTGGAGAAACTGGCGCACTTCCGGCACGTCCAGTCCTCCGGCGGCACTTTCAACGGTTCGACCCACCCCGACTACACCGACTATTACGAGGTGCTGCCCTCGGCGGCGCTGGAACGCGCGTTGTTCCTCGAGGCCGACCGCATGCGCGCCCCCAAGATCACCGAGGAGAACCTGCGCAACCAGGTCGACGTGGTCAAGGAGGAGATCCGGCTCAACGTGCTGAACCGGCCCTACGGCGGCTTCCCCTGGATTCTGCTGCCGCCGGTGCTGTACTCCACGTTCCCCAACGCGCACAACGGCTACGGCGACTTCACCGAGTTGGAGACCGCCACCACCGACGACTGCGCGGCCTTCTTCGACGCCTACTACGCCCCCGCCAACGCGGTGCTCACCGTAGCGGGCGATTTCGAGATCGCGCACGCCAGTGACCTGATCGCGAAGCACTTCGGCGACGTGCCCGCCCGCCCGGTGCCGCGGCGGCCCTCCTTCGCCGAACCGCCGCCGTCGGGCGAACTGCGCGGCGAGCACGCCGACCCGCACGCCCCGCTGCCCGCGCTCGCGCTGGGCTACCGCATGCCCGACCCGGTGGTCGACCTCGACGCCTACCTCGCCTACGTGGTACTGGCCGACATCCTCACCGACGGCGACGCCTCCCGGCTCCAGCAGCGGATGGTGCACCGCGACGCGCTGGTCACCGATGTGCAGGCGGGCTGCGGGCTGTTCGGCGCCCCGCTGGACGCACGCGACCCGGACACCTTCACGGTCACGATGATCTACTCGCCCGAGGTGGAGGCGGCCCGCGTGATCAACGCGCTGGACGAGGAGTTGGAGCGCCTCGCCGCCGACGGCCCCGACTCTGACGAACTGGCCAGGGTCGAGGCCCGGTCGGCCGCGTCGCTGTACCGCGAGCACGACCGGATCACCTCCCGCACGCTGGCCTTCGGCGCCTTCGAGCTGCTGCACGGCCGCGCCGAGCTGGTCTCCGAACTGCCGCGCAGGCTCGGCGATGTGAGCAGGGAGCAGGTCGCGAACGCGGCCAAGCTGCTGCGTCCCGACTCCCGTGCCGTCCTGACCGTCACGCCTGCCGGAGGTGCCCAGTGACCCAGGTGATCACCCACCGCACCCCCGAGGAGATCGGTCGCACCCCGCAGGGGCCGCGTCCGCTGCCGCCGCTGGGCACCCAGCGGCCGGAGGATTTCCCCTCCCTGGTCGACACCGTGCTGCCCAACGGCCTGCGCATGATCGCGGTCCGGCGCTCCGCGGTGCCGATGGTGGAACTGCGCATGCGGATCCCGTTCGCAGGCAGCGACCCGCTGCACGCCGCGACGGCGGAGGTGCTGGTCAGCTCGCTGCTGAGCGGCACCGCCAACCGCGACCGCATCAGGATCGACACCGATCTGGCCAAGGCCGGTGCGGTCCTCGACGCCTCCGTCGACCCGGAGCGGCTGTCGATCTCCGGCAGTTCGCTGGCGAGCGGGCTGGACACCTTCATCGACGTCGTTTCCGATGTGCTCACCGCCGCGAGCTACCCCGACGGCGAAGTGGAGCGCGAGCGGGACCGCCTGATCGAGCGGCTCACCGTGGCCCGCTCGCAGCCGAGGGTGATCGCCCGCGAGGCGCTGCAGAAGCACCGCTACGGCGACCACCCGTACACCAAGGAGGTGCCGCAGGCCTCGGACGTGGCGGAGGTGTCCGCCGAGCAGGTCCGCGGGCTGCACCGCGACGGCGTGCTGCCGCGCGGTTCGCTGCTGGTCGTGGTCGGCGACATCGACCCGGACGCCGCGGTCGAGCGGATCTCCCGCGGCCTGTCCGGCTGGAGTTCGGACTCCACGGCCGCCGAGTTGCCGCCGCTGCCGACGGTGGGCGGCTCGGACCTGCTGCTGGTCAACCGGCCCGGTGCCGTGCAGTCCCAGATCCGGCTGTCGGCGCAGACGGTGCCCAGGACCGACGAGCGCTACCCGGCGCTGCAACTGGCCAACATGGTCTTCGGCGGCTACTTCTCCTCCCGGCTGGTGGAGAACATCCGCGAGGAGAAGGGCTACACCTACAGCGCCCACTCCAGCTTCGAGTTCACCCTGGACAACGCCACGGTGAACATCGACGCCGACACCGCGAGCGCGGTCACCGCCGCCGCCGTGCACGAGATGCGCTACGAACTCGGCAGGCTGGTCACCGTCCCGCCGAGCGAGTCCGAGGTGGACTCGGCCCGCAACTACGCGATCGGCTCGCTGGTCACCGCGACCTCCTCGCAGTCGGGCCTGGCCAGCACACTGCTCGCGCTGGCCAGCGTTGGCATCTCGCCGGACTGGCTCCGGGTGCACCCGGAGCGGCTGCGGGCCGTCACGGTCGAGCAGGTCGCGGCCGTCGCACGCGAGTTCTACTCGCCTACCGCGTTCACGGGAGTGATCGTGGGCGACGCGGCCGAATTGTCGGCGTCTTTGCGCGCACTCGGTGGTATCCAGGTGTCGTGAAGCACTTCGAGCTCGACGGACTGCCTGCTCTCTCCCGGTCCACTGTGGACCGGAATGATCCACTGCGCGACGACCGCGAAGGTCAGGTCGCCTCCTGGAACTGTGCCCGTGTCCTGCTGGTGGACGCCAAGGGCAAGGCCTGCGTCACCGGCGGCCACCGGCCGAAGCTGGTGCTGTGCAAGGGGGTCGAACTCGGCGAGGCGCCGCCGGAGGAGGCGGTGCTGCTCGGTGAGCTTGACGGGCAGACCTACTGGGCGCTGCGTGCCGAGCAGCACTGCGCGTCGGGGGCGAAGGCCAGCGTGCCCTCCGACGCGGTGTGGCAGAACCTGCGCGAGTGCGGCGCCCTGCTCGACGACACCGACGCCGGTCTGTTGACGGCCTCGGTCGGCGTGCTGGTGTGGCATGCCCAGAACCGCTTCTGCGGCCGCTGCGGCGAGCCCACCACCCCCGCGCGGGCGGGCTGGGTGCGGCACTGTTCCGGTTGCGGCGCCGAGGAGTACCCGCGCACCGACCCCGCGGTGATCTGCCTGGTGCACGACGGTGTCGGCACCAACGGCAGCCATGTGCTGCTGGCCCGCGGCCCCCAGTGGCCTGCGAACCGGATGTCGGTGCTGGCCGGTTTTGTCGAGGCGGGCGAGTCGCTGGAGGCCTGCGTGATGCGGGAGATCGCCGAGGAGGTCGGCCTCCAGGTCCGCGACCTGCGTTACCTGGGCAGCCAGCCGTGGCCGCTGCCCCGCTCACTCATGATCGCCTTCACCGCGACAGCCGACCGCGACCAGCCGCTGCGGCTCCAGGAGGGCGAGATCGCACAGGCCCGCTGGGTGTCGCGGGCCGAGATCCGCGAGGCGCTGGGCAGACCCGCCGACGCCGAGGACCTGGTGTTGCCGTTCGGCGTCTCCATCGCCTACCGCATGCTCCGCTCCTGGGCCGCTGTCGACGAGTAGCTATTCTGGATCGGGCTGGTCGCCGAACCACTTCACCCGCATCCTGGTCAGGGTCCCGTCCTTCTTGATCTTGTCGAGCAGTCCGTCGATGCGTTCCCGCAGCTGCTCATTGCCCTTGCGCACCGCGATGCCGTAATGCTGTCCGGTGGTGATCTCCTCGACGACGGCGAGCCGCCCGTCCCGGTTGGCATAGGCCTTCAGCGCGCCGTGGTTGCTGATCGCGGCGTCCGCCTTCTCCGCCGCCACCGCCGCTAGCTGGGCTTCCGCGGTGTCGAAGCGGAGGATGCGAATTCCGGTGCCGCGCTGCGCCGCGTAGTCGTCATTCGTGGTGTCGGCCTGGACCGCGATCGTCCGGCCCTTGAGTCCGGCCCATCCGGTGATACCCGAATCCCGCCGCACCAGCAGCCCGAAGTTGGCGGGCAGGTAGGGCTGGGAGAAGTCCACGAGCTTCTCCCGCACATCGGTGATGGTGAAGGGCGCGGAAACGATGTCGCAGACCTCGGCATTGAGCGCCTCGCCGGAGTCGAGCACCTCGAACGGCATCTCGACCAGCTTTTCCTTGACGCCAAGCTGGACGGCGATGAGCCTGGTCAGATCGGCGTTGAAGCCCGCGACCTCGTTGCCGCGGCGGAACATGAACGGTTCGGTGCCGTAGAACACGCAGCTGGTGAGCTGCTCATCGTGCACGAGTTGCACCTGCGGGGTCTGCGGGCTCGGTGGGGTGGAACCGCAGGCTGCGATCAGGGTGGTGACCGACAGTGCGGCGACGACTTTCCTGGTGTGGGAACTTCTCGACACAGGTGATGCCCTCTGGTCTCGAATCAGGGATGGCCGGAAAACGGGACTTCGCCGTGAAGTTGCCGGCATCCTGCCGGCTCGAACACGCAGGCACAATGTCAGTACTTTCAATGCAAATGGCGGATTATCGCCCGGTGACAAATAAGGTACGGATTTCCGTGCCCCGGATGTATCGCTCGCAGGTTTTCTCTCATGCGGACAAGTGACAATTCATGACAGGCGTTTTGCCAGGCGGTAAATCAGCGGTGGACAGGGGAGGGCGACGCGCCGGGCGGGGCCTGCCCGACGCCTGCGAACACAGGTGCGAGGATGGGCCGATGGCGCGGGAACAGGAACTGCTGGACGGGCTCGATCCGGAGCAGCAGGCGGCCGTACTCGCGCCCCGCGGCCCGGTCTGTGTGCTGGCGGGGGCGGGCACCGGCAAGACCCGCACGATCACTCGCCGCATCGCCTATCTCGTGCACCTCGGCCACGTCGCACCCGGCCAGGTCCTGGCCGTCACGTTCACGGCGCGGGCCGCGGGGGAGATGCGCACCCGGCTGCGCGAACTCGGCGTCGGAGGCGTGCAGGCCAGGACGTTCCACGCCGCCGCACTCCGCCAGCTTCGCTACTTCTGGCCGCGAGTGGTGGGCGACGAGCCCTGGCACCTTGTCGAAGGCAAGCTGCGGCTGGTCAAGCAGGCCGCGCACCGCGCGGGCGCGCCGACCGAGATCGAGTCCCTGCGCGACTTCGCCTCCGAGATCGAGTGGGCCAAGGCCTCCCTGGTCACCCCCGACGACTACCCGACCGCGGTGGCCAAGGCGCACCGCGAGACCCCGGGCCCCGCCGAACAGGTGGCCAAGGTCTATGCCGCCTACGAGCAGGCGAAGCTCGCCGCGCGCCTGCACGACTTCGACGACCTGCTGCTGCACACCGCCGCGGTTCTGGAGGAGCACGGCGAGGTCGCGACCGAGTTCCGGGACCGCTACCGCTGCTTCGTGGTGGACGAGTACCAGGACGTCACCCCGCTGCAGCAACGCGTGCTGTCCGCGTGGTTGGGCAACCGCGACGACCTGACCGTGGTCGGCGACGCCAACCAGACCATCTACACCTTCGCCGGTGCCTCCCCGCGCTGGCTGCTGGACTTCCCCCGCCGGTTCCCCGAGGTCACCGTGGTCCGGCTGGAACGCGACTACCGCTCCACCCCGCAGGTGGTCTCCCTGGCCAACCGGGTGATCGACGCCGCCCGCGGCCGCCCGGCGGGCTCACGGCTGCGGCTGATCGGCCAGCGCCCCGCGGGCCCGGAACCGGCCTTCGCCGAATACGACGACGAGCCCGCCGAGGCCGCCGCCGTCGCTGCCAAGATCAAGAAGCTGCTGGCCGCTGGCGTGACCGCGAGCGAGATCGCGGTGCTGTTCCGGGTCAACGCCCAGTCCGAGGTCTACGAGCAGGCGCTGACCGAATTGGAGATCCCGTACCAGGTCCGCGGCGGCGAGCGCTTCTTCAACCGCCCTGAGGTCCGCCAGGCCATGGTGACCCTGCGGCAGGCCGCCAACTCCCCGTCGGGCGAGGAAATGCCCGACATCGTGCGTCAGGTATTGAACGGCCTCGGCCTGACCGGCCGCGCCCCCGCGGGCGGTCAGGCGCGGGAGAAATGGGAGTCACTGCGCGCACTCGCCGAACTGGCCGAGGAGTTCGCCGCCGCCGAACCCACCGCGGACCTGGCCAGGTTCTGCACCGAACTCCAGCTGCGGGCCGAGGCGCAGCACCCGCCCACGGTGGAGGGCATCACGCTGGCCTCGCTGCACGCGGCGAAGGGCCTCGAGTGGGACGCCGTGTTCTTGGTGGGTCTGGTCGAAGGCACCCTGCCCATCCAGCACGCCGACGGCGACGAGGCCGCGATCGAGGAGGAGCGCAGGCTGCTCTACGTCGGCGTGACCAGGGCCCGCGAGCACCTGCACCTGTCCTGGGCACTGGCCAGGAACGCGGGCAACCGCCGCAACCGCCGCCGCAGCCGCTTCCTCTACAGCCTGATCCCCGACAACCACCCGGCCGCGCTGCCCGGCAGGTCCCGCACCCCCGGCTTCCAGCCCGCGGTCCGCCGCGCCGCCCCCACCTGCCACATCTGCGCCCAGGCGCTGATCAGCCCGATGGCCATCAAGCTCGGCCGCTGCACCGGCTGCCCGTCCAATATCGACGAGGGACTGCTGGCCCGCCTGAGGTCCTGGCGCGGCGAACGCGCCAAGCAACTCAAGGTGCCCCCGTACGTGGTCTTCACCGACGCCACCCTGACCGCCATCGCCGAACGCCAACCCGCCGATGACGCCGCCCTGGTCGCGATCCCCGGCATCGGCGCCAACAAACTGGCCACCTTCGGCGGAGACGTCCTCCGCATCATCAACCGCTCCTGACACCGGCAGCCGGTCGCCTTTGGGCGTCGGTTGGCCCGTCTGGGCCTCCCCCGGAAGTGGCTTCCCTGGCATGATGTCGGAGGAGCTTCGCTGCGACGTGTGGGGCCCCTGAGCTGCTCTAATAGGTGTATTGCAGGCCGGTTATGCCCAAACGGATAAATGAGTTGTGCGGGTGTGCTGCGGTCTAATAGCCTGCCAAGGACCGGATGGAGAAGGTCCTCCGGTTGGACAACTCGACTCGCGGAAGGTGGTGGAACCAGTGAAGAAAACTCTGATCATGAGCACCCCTGGCCACCTCCTGACCAGGGTCGACTGCATGTTTGACGGAACCAGTGTGTTCGCCGGTATGGCTCGCCCCACGACCAAGGGCGGCTGGCGCAATGCGCAGGAGAAGTCTGCCCTCCTCCAGGGGTATGAGCCTGCCGCGACCCGACGTCAGCGAGTGCTGCCGATCGCCGTGACCACTGATTTCCCGTCTCCACCATCCGTTGCTTTGGAGCGACGTCTCTGACGCCCAGTCAGGACTAAAGGCTCACGAAGGCCGCGGACCCGAGATCGGATCCGCGGCCTTCGTGTTTGTTCAGGCACCTCATCCACCCAACGCAAGATCAAAAAAACCATGGGAAAACCCGTTCGCATCATCGTTTTCGCCAACATCGCAGCCGAGAAAGAAGGAACCTGATGTTGACCAGCAGTGTGCCGATACGCGAGGCGGCTGTGCCTGCTCCTCGCGAGGAAAGCACCTCGGGGGTCCTCGACCTACTGGAAGCGGCGCCCGCCGCGGGTCTCGAACTGCCCTGCCGGGCAGGGGAGGCCGACCTCTGGTTCGCCGACGCTCCCGCCGAGTTGGAGCGCGCCAAGCAGCTGTGCGACAGCTGCCCCGTGAAGGCCGAATGCCTCGCAGGCGCTCTTGCCCGGCGTGAGCCATGGGGCGTCTGGGGCGGCGAGATCTTCGAACGCGGCGCCGTGATCGCCCGCAAGCGTCCGCGGGGCCGTCCCCGCAAGCAGGACCGAAACCTGACCACCACTACCGCGGTATCCGTTGATGCCGCTGCATCCAAGGAGGCGGCGGCATGACCGGCGACCGCACATTCATCGGCCACCAGCACCTGGGGAACGGACATATGTTCATCCAAGAAGCTCTGGCTCGTTCTCGACGATCGGACGGTGAGTACCGACGCGCCGCCGAAAGGCGAGTGGCCCGTCAACTGGCCTCCGCCCGCCGCTGGCGCTGGCTGGCAGGCACTGCCGACGGCCGCGCCGACAGGGTCGAGAGCAAGCTGCGCACCCTGACCGACATCTACTGACACCCGCGCGGCCGGCGGAGACACCCGTCCCCGCCGCCCGCGCGGCCAACCACCACGCCCACCACGCACCGGTCCGTTGCAGATCAGGTGTCCCGGTACGACGACCCGGTCACCGAGCCCACCTCACATCGGTCCGTTGCCGAGCGCGCGTCCCCGATGCGACGAACCAGCAATCGGTACCGCCGCACGCGGTGACGGCGAACATCGCGCCCACTGGCCTGCCGCCAGGAAATCGCGAGGAACGGCGACACACCCCGTCGACGATCCGACAAACCGACCACTACCGAATGGGTGCCGCCCGCGGAGTTGCTCCGCGGGCGGCACTCGCCTATGCCGTAGCTTCACAAGACGTGCCCGACACCGAAACCTGCCACCGCTGCGGCCACTCAAGATCCGCAAGCTCCCCACTCGAATCGCTCTCCTGGGTCTCCGAGCGCATCGCGGACCGCCGCGTCTGGCTCTGCCCCTCCTGCGCCAGAGCCCACACCCGCGACATCGAAGCCAAACTCCCGACCGAGTACTGGTAACCACAACCCGGCAACTGCCCTCCCACCAACTGCCGCGCGGTCGGCAGGCAATGCATACCTGGTCGTCGTACCGGCGCCGAGCCTCGCCGGCACCCGCCCGCTGATCGCCCTGCCGGGGCGGCAGCCCGGCGGTCGGTAGTGGTCGTCTCTGATCCGCGGTAACCGCCACCGCCACAAAGTCTTTACTGTCAGCTCTGACCTGTCAGCGAACAAACCCCGCTCTCTGAGCGACCCGCGATCCCGTCGTCGGGGACAAACCCACCTGCCGGTCACAGGACCCCCGCCAAGCGGCCCCACGCAACTGCCCGTCGGTCGTACAAACCCCTACCCGTCGGTCACAAGACCCCCCGCCTAGCAGCCCCACGCAACCCGCTCGTCGGCTATACGAAACCCCTACCTCCCTGTCACAAGACATCCTTGCCGGCGGCCTTTCGAAACCCTGCCCAGCGGCCATGCGAAACCGTGCCCAGCGGCCTTTCGAAACCCTGCCCAGCGGCAGTACGAAATAGCTGCCGGTCGGGCCGCAATCGCCGTCCGACCTATAACCGCTGTTGCTCAAAATCCGCCGGCTTCTTACGGCCGCTCCCGGATTGGAAGCCGCGATAACGACGCTTCCCAATCGCCGAACGCTAGGATTGATTCGGGGGGAGCTGAAAATACGCAGGACGTCATCATGCGCCCCTGGGTCGACATCATGATCCCCCAGGAGCGCATGATGCCGACTCAGGGAGATTTGATCCGAGCGATTCGGGCTATGCGGACTGGGATGGTGAAGGAGTTTCGGACGACACGCGCGAGGTGTGTGCGTTGGTAGAAATTCGCCGGATTCGCAGAGGTTTTGATCGGCGACCCATCCGCGGTTCGCTCACCTTCGCGATGCGATTCGGGAGCGACTGAGGGAACGTTCCTGGGCAGTCGGATAACGATTGGGGACACCATGGTTGCTTGCGCCTGAGCGCCGAATCGGGATCGGGGCGGATGTCATCGTACATATGAACCCTAAGCCGCGAAAAGGGGATTCGCTACTGGCAGCGTGCGATGGGCGTAGCTTTCGCAGCGGGTTGGGCCGGGCACCACCGATCATATGGACCCGGACTCGCCCAAAAGGGTGATTGGGCTGCGGGTGGGGTGCAGAGGGCGTAGCTTCGCAGCCGGTGCGGCGGAGGTTGCCGGTCGCATGGAAGTGTGCCCGCCGCAAGAGGATTCGGCTGAGAGTGGAGTGCTGATGTGGGGCACGCAGTCGATTTGGCATGTCGCCGGATCAAGGTGCGCATTCTGATGTCGGCTCACGATTATGGGTGACTCCGGGGCGCGGTGGATGGCGCAGGGTGGCGTTCTTCGCAACGTCAGTCGGCGAAGCCGGGTTGCCACTTTTCGACGATTCGGCGGACTTCTACTTCGGCTTCCAGTTGGCAGAGGATGCCGGTGGTGCCCGCGGTGACGCGGTGGACCATCAGGTAGTGCGGTGGGAGGTTCAGGGAGCGGCCGGTGCGGCTGTCGGGGCTGCGGAGGTCGCCGACCCGGTAGGCCTGCTTTTGCAGCCAGCGGCGGGTGAAATGGAACTTCTCGGTGAGTAAGGGCTGGGTGAAAGGCGCCAGGTAGGTCATGACGTCTTCGGGGAAGATCTCCATATGGGGATTGATGAAACCCTCTTCGCGGAGGAGTTCCATCAGTTCTTCCTGGCGCTGCTCCATTGCCAGTCGGGTGATCACGCCGAGTGGGCGGGGAATTCCCTCGGGGAGGCGGGCGACGGCGCCGAAGTCGATGACGCAGAGGCGGTTGTCGGCGGTGAGCATGTAATTGCCGGGGTGCGGGTCGGCATGCAGCAGGCCGCTCCGTGCGGGCGCGGAGAAATGGAATTCGGCGAGCAGTTGGCCCGCGCGGTTGCGGGTGGCCTGGTCACCGTGCTTGATGATGTGGGCCAGCGGAGTGCCGTGCACCCACTCGGTCACCATCACCTTCGGGGCGCTGGCCACCACGCGGGGCACCCGGAACTGCTCGTCGTCGGCGAAGGCCTTGGCGAACGCGCGCTGGCTCTCCGCCTCGCCGCGGTAGTCCAGTTCCTCGGCCATCCGGTCGTGCAGCTCGTTGAGCAGCGGCTTGATCTCCGCACCAGGCACGATCACCTGGAACAGCCGGGAGAAGCGCTGAAGCTGGCGCAGATCGGCCAGCAGGGCCTCGTCGGCGCCCGGGTACTGCACCTTGACCGCGACCTCGCGGCCGTCATGCCAGATCGCCCGATGCACCTGGCCGATGCTGGCCGCCGCCGCAGGCTCATCATCGAACTCGGTGAACCGCTGCGTCCACTTCGCGCCCAGCTGCTCGGCCAGCACCCGGTGCACGGTGGGCGCGGGCAGCGGCGGGGCCGCCGACTGAAGCTTCGTCAGCGCCTCGCGGTAGGGCGCGGCCAACTCGTCGGGAATCGCGGCTTCGAACACGCTCAGGGCCTGGCCGAACTTCATGGCGCCGCCCTTGAGCTGGCCCAGCACCGCGAACAGCTGCTCGGCGGTCTTGGCGGAGAATTCCGCGTTGATCTCGTCCGCGCTGTGTCCGATCAGGCGCTTGCCCCAGCCCGCGGCGACTCGGCCCGCCACGCCGATGGGCAGGCTGGCGAGCTTCGCCGTGCGCTGCACGCTGCGACGCGGAATGTCGGTCACCCGGCGAGTCCTCCAACTGAGGGGATCGACCCGCGGCTTTACAGGTGATCCGAACCATGTCCTGCAATCACACTAGGCCATGCGATTGCCCCGCGGCAGCCCCGCACGAGCAGTGCGGATGCGGTTCCCACCTGCGTCGCCGCAGTTCACCCTCGAAGGGGTCGAATTCCAGTGTGGCGTTCCAAGTCGGCGGTGGGGAGTTCGTCCCGGTATGAGCAAGCGCCAGCAGTGCCTGCGCCAGTCCCACGCTCGCCGTCGCGTTCAGGCTCGCCAGATCGGCGGGCTGGCTGCGGCCCGCCAACTGCGCCGCCAGCGTCGGCCAACTCGGGTCGCGGTCGGTCCGCTGGAGATCGGCGCAGGTCAGGCAGCTGGTGCGACCCGGTATCACCAGCGGGCCGACGATGCCGGTGCCCTCCCGCACCCGGACCGGGAGGTGCGGGACGCGTTGCCGGACGAGCTCGCCGACCACCGAAGGGGCGGGCACCACACAGTCGGTGAGCACCGCCAGGTCGGGTGATCCGCGCGAAGGAACCGCCGAGTCGAATTCGGGCGCCGTCCGCCGCACCAGGTCGGTCAGCGCTTCCCGGCGGGACCGCCCGAGATCGGCTTCCAGCAGGCCGGTGCCGAGGTCCTCGCGCTGCACGTCACCCGCGCTGTCCACCCGGACATCCCCGATGCCCGCGGTCGCCAGCAGTCCCGCCATCGCCGCCGCCAGCCGTCCCGTGCCGTGCACGAGGACGATGGCGCCCGCGCGGTCGGCGACCGGCTTGCCGCCCGGCGTCCCGTTGCGCAGCGTCCAGGCCGTGACGTCGGCGCTGAGCCGGTGGTGGTTGCCCACCTGCCGGGTCTGCACCGGAACGCTCGCGGCGTCGTCGAGCACCTTGGCCGCGTCGAGATTGCGCAGCAGCTGGATGATCTGTGCCCGCTCGATGCCCGCGCCCGTGGCGACCTTGAGCAGTTCGCCCAGCCGGTAGCGGCCGTCCAGTTGCCGCAGCAGACCGGCCAGTTCAGCGCCGAGACCGGACAGCACCACCCCGTGCCGCGGGTCGATGCCGAGCTGGACGGTGTCCTCCGCCCGCCACAGCATCGCCAGCCCCGGCAGCACCCTGGGCCGCTCGGGTAACCCGTCCTCCGCCGCCATCAGCACGCCGCCCGGCGCCGTCATGCCGTTGCCCATCGTCCAAGCCTCGCAGCCTTCGTCCCCAGGTCGCAAAACGGCTATCCACAGGCCGTTGACACGACGCCGCCGCGAGGAGCGGTGTCCTCGCGGCGGCGTCGAGCCGGAATTCTCAGCTTGCCTTGCCCAGGATTCGGGTCATGGTGGTGCCGCAGGTCGGGCACTTGCCTTTCGCCATCCGGCGGCTGTTCTTCTCCTCGACCTGTCCCTGGAAGTCCCGCTTCTCACGGCACTTCACGCAATAGCCGTTGTAAGTCTCGGTCTTGGTTGCCACGCGCGCTCTCCTTCGCTCTCGCCCGTAGTCCGCAGTCCGAAGCGCAGGTGAAGCCCAACTTGTAGCGCTCAGACGCAGGTACTCGCGGCCACGCTATAGGGGAGTAAATGTCGATACGTGCATGCGCGGTGTCACGTGTCCGGTTGGATGTGTGATCACGTTTCGTGCCCAAAACGCGGACCTATGCAGATTTGCGGTCCCATTGGGCGGCGCTTACGGGTGAGGTAGACACGTTGGTTTAGGTTCGCGAACCGCTGGGTAGTGGTATGCATCGTTTCGATGAGCCTGAACGGGCGCTGCTCATGGCGTCGGGACTTCTCGTAGGCTCTTCGACGTGCCAGAAACGCGCGTGCAGGTCCGCCGCAGCAAACGACGTACCAGGACCGTCAGCGCGTACCGCAAGGGCGAAGAGATCATCGTGATGATCCCGGCCAGGATGACCCGCGCGGAGGAGCAGCACTGGGTGGCGGAGATGCTGGCGCGGCTGCAGCGCAGCGAGGCCCGACGGCCCAAGAGCATCTCCGACGATGCGCTGATGGCCCGCTGTGAACAGCTGTCCCGCCGTTACCTCGACGGCCGGGCGACGCCGACGACCGTGCGCTGGGTGCCGCCGATGCGCACCCGCTGGGCATCCTGCACGCCGATGGACGGCTCGATCCGTATCAGCGAGCGGCTCCGCGAGGTGCCGACGTGGGTACTGGACTACGTGCTGCTGCACGAGTTGGCCCACCTGCTGGTACCCGGCCACGGCAAGGCGTTCTGGGCGCTGCTGAAGAGCTACCCGCGCACCGAACGCGCCGTCGGCTACCTGGAAGGCCTTTCCGCGGGCATGGGCGAGACGATCACCGAGGACTGAGCCACGCAGAACTTCGGCGCACGGATTTTCCGGGCCGGGCCTGCGTCAGAGCGGCGGCGCGGTGCGGCCGGTCAGCTCTCGTCGGGCTTGTCGCGGTCTTTGTTGGCTTCGCGCTCGAGTTGCGCCATCGGGTCGTCGCCGAGGGCGCCGGTCTTGCCGAAGTTCTCCAGGAAGTCCAGCGGGTCGTCCAGGTCCGCCGAGCTGGGCACCAGGTCGGGGTGCGCCCACACCGAGTCGCGGGCCTCGATGCCGTGCTTGTCGGTGAGCTGCTGCCACAGCGCGGCGGCCCGCCGCAGCCGCCGGGGGCGCAGTTCCAAGCCGACCAGGGTGGCGAAGGTCTGCTCCGCCGGACCGCCGGTGGCGCGGCGGCGGCGCAGCGTCTCGCGCAGCGCGTCCGCTCCGGGCAGCCGGTCCCCGATGGCGGCGCCGACCACGACGTCCACCCAGCCCTCGACCAGTGCCAACAGCGTCTCCAGCCTGCCGAGCGCGGCCTTCTGCTCCTCGGTGGTCTGCGGCTCGAGCAGCCCGTCCCGCAGAGCGTCCTCCAGCGCCGCCGGGTTCGCCGGGTCGACCTTGCCCGCCAGGTCCTCCAGCGCGGTGGTGTCCACCTTGATCCCGTGCGCGAACTCCTCCACGGTGGCCAGCAGCCGCTGACGCAGCCACGGCACGTGCGCGAACAACCGGTGGTGCGCGGCCTCCCTGGCGGCGAGGAACACCATCACC
Source organism: Actinorectispora metalli (assembly GCF_056323685.1). Lineage (NCBI taxonomy): Bacteria > Bacillati > Actinomycetota > Actinomycetes > Pseudonocardiales > Pseudonocardiaceae > Actinorectispora > Actinorectispora metalli. Next base: position 1,329,806 of record NZ_JBREYE010000001.1, on the reverse strand, counting down.
TCACCGCGCGGCAGGTCCAGGCCCGACATGAACTTCTCCACGTTGCCCGGCAGCAGCGCCGCCACGCCCTCCGGGCCAAGCGGCAGACCGACGTCGGTGGAGCTGAGCACCTCGCCCGCCAGTTGGCCGAGGCCGTTGCCGAGCTGGGAGCCGAAGGCCAGCCCGCCCATCTGGCCGACCATGGACAGCAGCGGACCGGCCATCTCGCGGGCCTCGGCGGGCATCGACTCCACCCAGGCGCCCGCGACCTGCTTCGCCACCGGATCGCACAGCCTGCGCCAGGTGGCGATGGTGTGCTCCACCCACTCCTGCGCCGACCAGGCGACCGAGGTGCGGGCGCCCGCGGGCAGCGTGGTGGTGGAGTCCAGCCACACCTCGGCCAGCCGGACGGCCTCGGTGACCGCGCCGGACTGCTCGCCGGTCGGCCGCCCGCCGCCGCCCGCGGCGTTCACGCGCTGCACGGCAAGCTGCTTGGCGAGGTCGTAGTTGACCGGATCGGATGACGTCTGGGCCTGGCTGAGCGCGTGACCGAGCTGGGAGAGCATCTGCCCCAGCGCACCGAGATCCATTCCGGGCATGCCGCCGAAACCGGGCAGCTCATCGCCCGGCTTGTTCGGCTCGCCGCCCCGCTTCCGGCGGTCCGGGTCGTCTGGGTCGCCGAGGTTGAACCCGAATGGCAGATCGGTCATGTCTCCACGGTACGCGGGCTTACACCATCGGCATCGGGTGAGTAGGTACTGTGTGCGACCGTGACAAGGAGAACCTGGACGCTGCTGGTGAGCATCCTGCTGGTGATCACCTTCGGGTTGCTCGGCGGATTCGTCCGCGTTCCCTACGTTGCCCTCGGGCCGGGACCGACGTTCAACACCCTCGCCGACGCGCGGGGGCAGACGGTGGTGGAGATCGCGGGTCAGACCACGTTTCCCACCGCCGGTCACCTGAACATGACGACGGTATCGGTGACCGACCACCTCACCCTCTTCGGTGCGCTCGGCCTGTGGGCCAGCGGCCGGTACGCGCTGGCCCCGCGGGATGAGATCTACCCGCCCGGCAAGTCGGAGGACCAGGTCGAGCAGGAGAACGTCAAGGCGTTCAAGGACTCCAAGACCACCGCCGAGGTCGCCGCGTTGCGTTACCTCGGCTACCCGACCAAGGCGCTGGTCGGCGAGATCGTCAAGGGCAGTCCCGTGGACGGCACACTGGAGCCGGGCGACCAGTTGGTGGAGGTCGCGGGCAAGCCGGTGACCAACGCCGAGGAGGTGCGGGCGGCGCTGGGCGACTCGAAGCCCGACCAGCAGGTCACCGTTCGCTTCAAGCGCAACGCCGAGGACCGCACGGGAACCTTCACGCTCGCCGCCAAGGACGACCGGCAGCAGGGCTTTCTCGGTGTCGCCGCGATCGACCGGCCGGACGTGCCGTTCACCATCAAGATCAGCCTCGCGGACACCGGCGGCCCATCAGCCGGGCTGATCTTCGCGCTGGCCATCGTGGACAAGCTGACGCCGGGGGAGATCAACGGCAGCCAGTTCATCGCGGGCACCGGCGAGATCAACGAAGAGGGCGAGGTCGGCCCCATCGGCGGCATCCCGTTCAAGATGGTCGCCGCCAAGGAGGCGGGCGCCAAGGTGTTCCTGGTCCCGGCGGACAACTGCGCCGAGGCCAAGTCCCGTGCGCCCCAGGACCTCCAGTTGGTGAAGGTCGGCTCGCTCACCGAGGCCGTCAAGGCCCTCGACGCCCTCCGCGCGGGCACCGCGGCGCCAAGCTGCTAGTGCCTCCCGCGCCGTAACACCGGCGCCGCGCTGCCCTCCGCGCCGGAGCGCGGTACCGCTAGTCCCGGAAGGTCGCGCGCAACGCGTCGATGAGGTTGGGCGCCAACTCTGGGTGCTCGATGATCTCGTCCGGCGTCTCGGCGTCCCCTCGGACGCGCAGCACACAGGCACCGCTGCCGTCGCGCAGCACCGCGGCCACCACGCGGGCCTCGCGGCGGGCCGGGTGCTCGGCGGCGATGCGGCGGGCCATCTCCGGGTCCATGTCCGGCTCGCTCACCTCGGGCTCGGCCTCCGGCGGCAGCACCACGATTTCCTGCGCCAGCGCGCAACCCACCACGGCCTCCGGCCAGCCGATGCCCGCCAACGCGTCGGCGAGGTCGCCATCGGGCAGTGCCTCCTGAGCCACCGGGGTGTAGGGCGCCGACGGGTCGAGCTGTCCCGCGAGGTCCGGCTCTCTGCTCAGCAGGTCGGCGGTGGGCACCAGCGCGAACAGCTGCGTCGGCTGGTCCCAGCCGCCCGAGGAGACGAATTCCTCGACCTCACGGGCAGCGGCGGGCAGGGCGGGCGGGCTCTGCGGAGTCGTCGGCACGTCACTCATCGTCGCATCCTCGCCGAACCCGTGCGAAACACCGTATGCACCAGTGCCGGGAACTGCGGGCCACCTCTCTACAGTTGGACATACGGAGTGGTTCACGGGCCGGCACCGTAGCCGGCTGACGGACAAACCGCCATCAACACCTGGAGCGTGCGCAGTGGCCATGCGGCCCTCGGTCGGACTGCCGAAGCTGTCCCGGAGAAGCCGGTTCCTGCTCGTCATAGGCCTGGTCCTGCTGATCGGCCTGATCGCGGGCAGACGACTGCTCGATACCTATGTCGGCTGGCTGTGGTACGGCGAAGTCGGCTACCGCGACGTGTTCAGCACCCTGGTGCTGACCAGGTTGGTGCTGTTCGTGTCCCTCGGCGTCATCGTCGGCGGACTGTTCGCGGGCAGCCTCGCGCTGGCCTACCGCACCCGCCCGGTGTTCGTTCCCGTGTCGGGACCCGACGATCCGGTCGCGAAATACCGGATCGTGCTGCAGCAGCGCCTGCGGCTGGTCGCCATCGGACTGCCGGTGGCCGTCGGCCTGATCGCGGGCCTGTCCGCGCAGGGGGACTGGCAGCTGGTGCAGCTGTTCCTCAACAGCGTGCCGTTCGGCGCCACCGATCCGGAGTTCAACAACGACATCGGCTACTACGCCTTCCAGCTGCCGTTCTACCGCTGGCTGCTGTCCTGGGGCTTTGTCACGGTGGCGTTGGCGTTCTTCGGCGCGCTGGTCACCCATTACATCTTCGGCGGCATCCGGCTCGCCGGGCGTTCCGGCACGCTATCGGCCCCGGCCCGCATTCAGCTTGCCGTGCTGGCGGGCGTTTTCGTGCTGTTGAAGGCGGTGGCGTACTACTTCGACCGGTACGCGCTGCTGTACTCCACCCGCGGCGTCTCGTTCACCGGTGCCACCTACACCGACCTCAACGCGGTGTTGCCCGCCAAGCTGATCCTGATGTTCATCGCGGTGTTCTGCGCGGTCGCGTTCTTCGCGGGCGCGTTCCTCCGCAACCTCCAGCTGCCCGCCATCGCCACGGTGCTGCTGATCCTGTCCAGCCTGCTGGTCGGCGCGGCGTGGCCCGCGGTCCTGGAGCAGTTCTCGGTCAAGCCGAACGCGCGGGACAAAGAGGCGATGTCCATCCAGCGCAGCATCAACTCGACACGGCAGGCGTACGGGCTGACCGAGGAGAAGGTCAAGTTCGTGCCCTACGAGGGCAAGACCGAGCTCAGCGCGCAGGAGGTCGCCAAGGACATCGGCACCATCCCCAACGTGCGGCTGCTCGACCCCAGCCTGCTGGAGCAGACCTTCACCCAGCTTCAGCAGCGCCGGAACTTCTACGGCTTCCCCGACAAGCTGGACATCGACCGCTACAACGTCAACGGCAAGCTGCAGGACTACATCGTCGCCGCCCGTGAGCTGGACACCAACGGGCTGGCGGAGAACCAGCGGAACTGGATCAACCAGCATCTGGTGTACACGCATGGAAACGGCTTCGTGGCAGCGCCCGCGAACACCGTCAACTCCGCGTTGCGCGACACCGGCGGTGAGGGCGGCTATCCCGCGTTCACGGTGAGCGACCTGTCCACCAAGGGCGCCATCCCGGTCGACCAGCCGCGGATCTACTACGGCGAACTGGCCAGCAGCTACGCCATCGTCGGCGGCGACCCCGGCGAGGCGCCGCGCGAGTACGACAGCGACACGCAGCAGTTCACCTACGACGGCGCAGGCGGTGTGCCCATCGGGTCGTGGTGGAACCGGATGGCCTTCGCCGCCCACCAGGCGGGCGACTGGCGCAGCATCATGTTCTCCAGCGCGATCGGCGAGAATTCGAAGATCATCTACAACCGCGACCCGCGCAACCGCGTCACCGATGTCGCGCCCTGGCTGACCGCGGACGGCGACCCGTACCCGGCGGTCGTCGACGGCCGCATCAAGTGGATCGTGGACGGCTACACCACCCTGGAGCAGTACCCGTACGCGCAGCAGAAGGTGCTCGGCGATGTCACCGCCGACACCCTGCCCGGGGTGGCGCGCCAGCCGGACAAGAAGATCGCCTACATCCGCAACTCGGTGAAGGCCACCGTTGACGCCTACGACGGCACGGTGTCGTTGTACGCCGTCGACGAGTCCGACCCGGTGCTCAAGGCCTGGCGCAACGTCTTCCCCGGCGTGGTCAAGCCCAACAGCGAGGTCAGCGATGCGCTGAAGGCGCACTTCCGGTACCCGGAGGACCTGTTCAAGGTGCAGCGGGACCTGCTCACCCAGTACCACGTGAGCCAGCCCGCGACGTTCTTCGAGACGGTGTCGTTCTGGGACGTGCCCACCGACCCGACCATCGAGGGCTCCACGAGCCAGAACATGCCCGGCAAGAAGCAGCCGCCGTACTACGTGCTGGCGTCCGATCCGGAGACCAAGCAGACCACCTTCCAGCTCACCAGCGCACTGGTCTTCCTCAAACGCGAGTTCATGTCGGCCTATGTGACGGCGAACTCCGATCCGACCAACTACGGCAAGCTGACGGTGCTCCAGTTGCCGAACGAGACCCAGACCAAGGGTCCACAACAGGTGCAGACCCAGTTCCTGTCCTCATCGCAGGTGAGTACGGAGCTGAACCTGTTGCGGCAGCAGCAGACCAACATCCGCTACGGCAACCTGCTGACGCTGCCGATCGGCGGTGGGCTGCTGTATGTGGAGCCGGTCTATATCGAGCGCAGCAACCAGAACTCGTCCTTCCCGCAGCTGGCGAAGGTGCTGGTGAGCTTCGGCGGGCGGGTCGGCTACGCGCCGACACTGGCGGAGGCGTTGGAGCAGGTGTTCGGCGAGGGTGCGGGCGACACATCGACGACCCCGAACCCCGGTGGCACACCGCCCCCGCCGACGAACGGCAACCCGCCACCGACCACCGGTAACCCGCCGCCGCCCGTCACCGGCGCGAGCCCGGAGCTGTCCAAGGCCATCGATGACTTCGGCGCCGCCTACGACCGCCTCCAGGCGGCCTACCGCAGCGGCGACCCGGCGGCGATCGGCCAGGCCCAGAAGGAGATGGCGGAGGCCGCCAAGCGGTTCCAGGAGGCCAAGTCCAAGAGCGCCCCGCCGACAACAGGCGGCTGAGGTAGCCCACGCGTGACAAGACCCCGGCCGGAACTTCCGGCCGGGGTCTCGCATTTCCGCAGTTCACAGCGTTTCGGGACCCCGATTTGCATTACCGGTTCACCCCCGCGTAAAGTATGTCTTGTCAGCGCGGGGTGGAGCAGCTCGGTAGCTCGCTGGGCTCATAACCCAGAGGTCGTAGGTTCGAATCCTACCCCCGCTACCAGGGAAAATCCCCCTCGGAGAATCACTCCGAGGGGGATTTTTCTATGCCCCGTAATCGAATGTGTAGCAAATTGGCGTTTCTCGGACTGCCTTCTTCGGCTCCGCTCCTCCGCGTCGCCATGAATACCGTCGCTGCGTTCAGCCGGGTTTGACTGGCAACGTTGATCTGCGTCACATTCGGGTCAGGCGGTGGGTCGGGACGCCGTCACCTGGAAGGCGGTCCCGGTTCACGACCCGCGGGGTCCATCGCCGGAGTCAGTGCGGCCATCTCACCGTGGCGAGGTCCATATCACAAAAGCGCGTTGAACTGGTGTACTCATGTTCTCATCGCGGTCGCGAGAGCTCGGTCGTAGCCGGTACTCCCTGTCCGGCCGCGGCGCGGAAGGGAGGCGCTGTGTCCCACGCTATTGGCGATTTGGATGGGCTTTCGCCAGCGGATCTTTTTCGAGCGTGTTGCGCGTCGCGATCCAGCGCAGCGGCTTGAGTTTGGAACGGATTCGGCATCGGCTCGTTCAACAGGGCCATCCTGTCAGTGTGGCTACGCTGAGCCTGTGGCAGTCCGGACAGCGGCGGCCGGAGCGACACGGTTCGCTGCTCGCGTTGTCATCGTTGGAGGAAGTGCTCGGCCTGCCGGACGGCTCGTTGCGGGGTGCGCTGGGACCGCGACGGCGGCGGGGCCCCAACAGGCTCGGACAACGCCGATTGCCGGTCGAGGCGGCGTGGCCCCACGACCCTCACGTACGGTCGCTGCTGCGAGAGGTCGACGATGAGGATGGGTTCCTCGTCCGGCTCAGCCAGCATGACGTGATACGGCTCGGGCCCGACGGCCAGGAGCGTTCCCTGCGGGTGCGTCTGGTCCTTCGGGCCACGCGGTCGGGTCTTTCCCGGCTGCCGGTGGCCAGCGTGCTGGATTGGCCCCATCCCACCGGCCCGCGGATTCGCCCCTTGAGCCATTGCTCGGTCCGCTCTTCCGAGTACATTCCGGAAACCGGTTACCTCGTCTCCTCCTTGGGTTTCGACCACAAGCTGGAACGCGGGGAGGTGACCATGATCGAGTACGAATTCCGCTACCCTTCGGATCTTCCCCGATCGACCTACTCGGAGCGCAAACTGCGGTTTCCCGTTCGCGAGTACTTCGCCGAGGTGTGCTTCGACCCCAGGGCTGTCCCGGGTCGATGCACCTGGCGCGTCACCGCCCAACAGGGCGTCGTGCGCGGCGGCGAGCTACGCGTGGACGATGCGGGTTGCGCTCGGCTGGCCATCTCCGACGCCAACCCCGGGCGCTACGCACTGCACTGGGAATGGGAATGACCGAACGCGACACATGGGCCGCGGGAAGCAGTGCTTCCCGCGGCCCAGCTGGTTGGCAACGCGTGCGACGCGGGTGTCAGGCGGCCCCGAGCCCGCTGTTGGACAAGATCCACTGGCGGTAGGTGTAGACGCTGACGTGTCCGGAGGTTCCTGCGGAGGGGTTGCCGTAGGAGTGGACACCGATGAGCTTCTGCCCCTGGAAGACCGGGCCGCCGGAGTCACCGGGACCGGTGTAGCCATCGCCCTTGGTGGCGTCGATGAAGGTGCTTTTCACGCCCGTGATCCGCATACTCGCGACCTTCAGGTAGCGGGAGTCCTTGGTGGACTCGGTGCGCCCGTAGCCGTACACCTGCTCCGTGCTGCCGACGCTGGGCGCTGCGCCGGTCAGCGACGCGTAGGTGGTCGACACCGAGGCGTTGAGCTCGTACAACATGATGTCGGCGGAGGGGTGGGAGATCGACCGGATCGGGGTCCGTGACTGCCCGGCGTTGCGGTCGATGTTGCCGATCAGGAACTTGTTGCCCGCGTTGGCGCAGTGCTTGGCGGTGAGCACCCATCGGGGGGCGATGATCGTGCCGGAGCAGTTCTGCGCTCCATTGACCATGATCGCGACGGCCCAGGGGCCCTGCTGGGCGTAACCGCCGCCGATGATGTAGGACGCATCCTGGGTCGGCGTCGCGGCAGCAGAGCCCGCGGTCGCACACGCCAGACTGGCCGTAATGACACTGCACAGGGTGATGAGGAATTTATTCATTCGCTCGAATTCGCTCCGTAGTCAAAAATATGCAGGGGTGACTAGATGAATCCGAATGGTTTCGGGTTCAACGGATCGCGAAGCCAGGTTGGCGGCAGGTTGCGCCCTCTGTCTCCGCTTTTGTCGCTCGCCGGCGACCTTGGAAATGTAAGAGGCGCTAGTTCGCGGTATCAAGGGCGGGTTTTGTGCAGGCATGAGCGCCAAGGCCTCTACCTGCGGATTCACCCGTCAACCTGTGAAGAGTAAAATTCGACCGCGGGTGTGGGTGGCCGCGATCTTCTTCGCTATTGAGCAGGCATTCCCTCACTGAAGACTGTGAAAACGGGGCCGCCCGCAGCCTCCTTGGGGCGCATCCGCAGACTTGCACGGTTGATCCCGTGCTCGGCGCGTTCGAGGCGAGCCTGGCATATGTGAATTGAGCGGAATGTGCAGTGTCGGATCTTGGCTTTGGACGGTCACCAGAGAAAGCGACAGCCGATCGAGAACGGGTGCCCCGGACGCGATCGAGCCCGCCGAATCCACATCGGACTCAACGGGCTCGATGGTGTTCTCAGGCGTCTACCGGCTCCAGGCCTTCGGTCTCGGAGACCAGGCGGTGTTTGGTGCCGTCCTCCGGGCAGGTGAGGGAGGCGTCCAGGCGGGTGCCGCAGCGGCAGACCCAGCCCTTCTGCACGGCCGGGTTGCCCACCAGGAAGGCGTGGGCGGGCACATCGCGGGTGACCACGGAGCCCGCGCCCGCGAAGGCGTTGCGGCCGATGGTGGTGCCGCAGACCACGACCACGCCCGCGCCGAGGGTGGCGCCCTCGCGTACCAGGGTGGGCAGCAGGGCATCGGCGCCCAGCTTCTGGTGCGCCCGCGGCCGCATGTCGTTGGTGAACACCACGTTGGGCCCGAGGAACACATCGTTCTCGCAGGTCACGCCGTTGTACACCAGCACGTTGTTCTTGACCGTGACGTTGTCGCCCAACACCACGTCGGACTCCACGAACGCGCCGTCGGCGATGTTGCAGTCGCGGCCGATGCGGGCACCCGCCAGCACGTGCGCGAACGCCCACACGCGGGTGCCCTCGCCGACGGTCTCGCTCTCGCACAGCCCCTTGGGGTGCACAAAGGGGCTCATGCCAGCGCCCCGGTGAGGACCTCGACCACCCGCTCCTGCTGCTCTCGGGTGATGCCGGAGAACATCGGCAGGCTGAGGATCTCGCCCTGCACGCGCTCGGCGTTGGGGAACGAGCCCGTGCCGCCCGCGTACTGCTCGAACGGGGCGGTGAGGTGGATCGGGGTGGGGTAGTGGATGGCCGCGCCGACGCCGTTTGCGCGCATCTGCTCGACCACGCGGTCGCGGTCGGCGACGCGGATCACGTAGAGGTGCCAGACGTGCTCGTTGCCGGGCAGCGTGTCCGGCAGCGTCACGCCGTCCACAGTGGACAGCAGCTCGGCGTAGTACGCGGCGGCCGCGCGGCGCTGGTCGTTCCAGGTGTTCAGGCGGCGCAGCTTCGCCGACAGCACGACGGCCTGGAGGGTGTCCAAGCGGCTGTTGAAGCCCAGCTCGCTGTGCACGTAGCGCTGCGCGGAGCCGTGCGCGCCCAGCAGCCGCACCCGCGCCGCCAGGTCGGCGTCGTTCGTGGTCACCGCGCCCGCGTCACCGTAGGCGCCGAGGTTCTTGCCGGGGTAGAAGCTGGTGCCCGCGATGTGCCCGATCGATCCCGACAGCGCACCGTTGCGGCGGGCGCCCTGCGACTGGGCGGCGTCCTCGACCAGGAACACGCCCTGCTCGTCACAGGTCGCCTTGAGCTCCTCGACCGGGGCGATCTGGCCATACAGGTGCACCGGCAGGACAGCCTTGGTGCGCTTGGTGAAGGCGTCCAGCGCGGCCTTGGGGTCGATCAGGAAGCTGTCCGGGTCGCAGTCCACGAACACCGGGGTCGCGCCCGCGCGGGCCACGGCCTCGGCGGTGGCGATGAAGGAGTTGGTGGGCAGCACGCACTCGTCGCCCGGTCCGACACCCACCGCACGCAGCGCGAACTCCAACGCGTCGGTGCCGTTGCCGACCCCGATGCAGTGCTGCACACCGCTGTAGGCGGCGTAGGCGGACTCGAACTCGCCGACGGCGGGGCCGCCGACGAAGGCCGTCTTGGCCAGCACGGCCTCCCAGCCTTCCGCGACCTCCGCCGCGATCTCGGCGTGCTGGATCTTCAGGTCTACCGGCGGAATGGGGGCAGGGGTGCTCATGTCACGTCCTCGCAGTGGTGTTACCGGTCAAATCAAGCGAACGCAGATAGCGGGCGGGGTTGCCGACCCACACCTGTGACGGCGGCACATTGTCGAGTACCACCGAGCCCATGCCGATCAGGGCCCCGTCTCCGATGGACAGTCCTTCGCGGACGAGGGCTCCGCTGCCCAGATAGGCGGTCTGGCCGATGGTGACGTTGCCGGACAGGGCCACCCTGCTGGCGAAGGTCACGTAGTCGGCGATCCGGTCGTCGTGGGTGATCGTGGTGTGCGGCATGACGACCACATGCGCACCGACTTGCTGCGGTGCGGTCACCGCGACGAACGCGAGGAACACCGATCCCACACCGAGTTCGGCACCCGCGGCGATGCCGGCCTGCGGATGCACGATCGTGGCGTAGCGCTCGGCGGGGAGGCCCAACCGCGCGCTGATGAGCTTGCGGCTGGCCTGGTTGCGGGTGCTGGCGGTGCAGATCACCACGGCTGCCTCGGGGTGCTCGGCCACCGCGTCGATGGGGCCGAGCACTGGCAGACCGTCGATGAGCTCACCATGCCGCGCGGGGTTGTCGTCGCAGTAGCCCAGCACGTTCCACCGCGGTTCGACGGCGTTGACGGCGCGGACGGCGGCCAGCACCTCGCGAGCCAGTCCGGCCGCGCCGATCAGCAGCAGTGGGCGGGCAGTCACCGCTGAAGAACCTCGCCGAGCGCCGAGACCACGGTGTCCTGTTCGACCTCGGTCATCTGGTGGAACAGCGGCAGGATCAGCGAACGGCTGGTCAGGTGCTCGGTGACCGGCAGGTCCACCTTCGAATCGGCGTAGGCGGGCTCGAGGTGGGAGGCCATGATGCCGCGGCGGGCGGAGACGCCCTTGGCGGACAGCGCGCTCAGCACATCCACATTGGAACCGCCGAAGTCATCGGGCAGCACCACCCAGAACGACTGGAAGTTGCTGGTGCCGTACTCCGGATCGGCCACCGCGCGCAGGCCTTCGATCTCGCCGAGCAGCTTGTGGTAGCGCTGCGCCAGCTCACGGCGCTTGGTGATCACCTCGGGCAGCTTGCCAAGCTGGATCAGGCCGATGGCGGCCTGCAGGTCGGTCATCCGGAAGTTGAAGCCGACCTCGTCGTAGGACTCCAGCTTCACGCTGCCCGCCGCGTGCCGCTCGGCGGCGGACACGCTCATGCCGTGTTCGCGCAACCGACGCAGCCGGGCAGCCCAGTCGGGGTCGTCGGTGGTCAGCATGCCGCCCTCGCCGGTGGTGAGCAGCTTGCGCGGGTGGAACGACCAGGCCGACAGCGTGGCGCCGGAGCCGACCGGCTTGCCGCGGTAGGTGGAGCCCGCCGCACAGGCGGCGTCCTCGACCAGCGCAAGGCCCTTCGCGGTGCACAGCGTGCGCAGCGACTCCACCTCGAAGGGCATGCCGCCCTGGTGCACGCCGATCACCGCGACGGTGCGCGTGGACAGCACCGGCTCCACGGTGGACGCGGTGAGGTTGCCGGTCAGCGGGTCCACATCGGCGAACACCGGGGTGGCGCCGACGTAGCGGACCGCGTTGGCGGTGGCGATGAAGGAGAACGACGGCACCACGACCTCGTCGCCGGGGCGAACGCCCAGCAGGTGCAGCGCCAGGTGCAGCGCGGTGGTGCAGGAGGACACGGCCACACCGTGCCCGGCGTCCACGTAGGAGGCGAAGGCCTTCTCGAACTCGGCGACGCGCGGGCCCTGCGCGACCCAGCCGGACCGCACGACCTCGGCCGCGGCGTTGGCCTCCTCCTCACCGAGGAACGGGCGGATCACCGGGATCACTTGACCGACCTCCACCACTGCACCAGGTCCGCGAGGCCGTCTTCGAGGCCGATCTTGGGCTCCCAGCCAAGGTCGCGCTTGGCGGCGCTGATGTCGGCGAGCCGCCGGGTCACGCTGTTCACCGAGCGGGCCGGCCCGAACTCCAGCGGAAGCTCGGAGCCCATCACCCGTTGCAGCGCCTCGGCCAGCCCCAGCAGCGAGGTCTCGGTGCCGGAGGCGATGTTGTAGACGGTGTCGGTGACATCGGCCTGCGCCGCCAGGATGTTGGCGCGGGCGATGTCCACCACGTGCACGAAGTCCATGGTTTGCTGCCCGTCGCCGAGGATCAGCGGGGACTGGCCGTCGGCGATGCGCTCCATCCAGCGGATGAGCACCTCGGTGTACTTGCCGTGCGCGTCCATCCGGGGGCCGTAGACGTTGAAGTAGCGCAGCGCGACGTAGTCCAGGTCGTGCATGGCCTTGAAGCTGCGCAGCATGCCCTCGTTGAAGGCCTTCGCCGCACCGTAGAACGTGTCGTTGTTATACGGGTGCTGGCGCTCGGTGGTGGGGAACTCCTCCGCGAGGCCGTACACCGACGCCGATGAGGACAGCACCATCTTGCCGACGCCCTTTTCCACCGCGGCCTCGATGACGTTGAAGGTGCCGTCGACCAGCACCTCCAGCGCGACGCGCGGCTCGGCGGCGCAGCGGGTGATGCGCAGCGCGGCCAGGTGGAACACCACATCGGTGCCCTCGCTGACCTTGTGCATCAACGCGACATCGCGGATGTCGCCTTCCACGATCTCCACGCGGTCGGGCGCTGTCTCCAGCGCCCCGCTCAGGTTCGCCAGCCTGCCGCGGCTGAGGTCGTCGACCACGACGACCTGGCGTGCGCCCGCCTCCAACAGCTGGTCGACAACGTGCGATCCGATGGTTCCGGCTCCGCCGGTGACCACGATCCGCCGGTCGTTGAGCTCCATCAGGCAATCCCCTCGTACTTCACGGGCACGAACGTGCCGCCCGCGGCCAGGCTGGCCGAGGCGGCTTCCAGCTGGCCGAGCACCCGCAGGCCCGCGCGGCCGTCGGTGAGCGGGGCCCGCTTCTCGATAATGGAGGCCGCGAACTCGGCCATCACCGCGCGCAGCGCCTCGCCGCCGGGCAGGGCGGGGGCGACCATGTCGCCGATGCGGTAGGAGACGCGTCGGTCCTCGGTGCTGTCCGGCCAGTCGACCCCGCGGTCGTAGACGGCCAGCTTCTGCGTCGGGTCAAGGTCGTTCCACACCGCGGTGCGCTGCGAGCCGCCGATGATGGTGGTGCGGATCTTGGTCGGCGACAGCCAGTTGACGTGCGCGTGCGCGATGGCGCCGTTGGAGAGTTTGACGGTGAGGTAGGCGACGCAGGCGCGGCCCAGGTTCGCCGGGTCGGAGCCGTGCGCGGCCACCTCGACGGCGTGCACGTCGTCGGGCAGGATCGAGTCGATGATCGACAGGTCGTGCGGGGCGAGGTCCCACAGCACGTCGATGTCGGGCTGGACCAGGCCCAGGTTGATGCGGACCGAGTCGAAGTACTGGATGTCGCCGAGTTCGCCGCCGCGGACCATCTGACGCAGCCGCTGCACGACCGGCGTGTAGCAGAAGGTGTGGTCCAGCATCAGCGTCAGGCCGCGCTCGTCGGCGGCCCTGACCAGGGTGAGGCCGTCCTCGTAGGAGGAGGCCAGCGGCTTCTCGACCAGCACGTGCTTGCCGGCTTCGAGCGCGGCGAGCGCGACCTTGAGGTGGGTGGCGGCGGGGGTGGCGATGGCCACCGCCTCGACCTCGGGGTCGGCGAGCACCTCATCCAGCGAGCCGGTGGCGCGGACGGTGCTGTAGCCGCCGAGCACCTTCTCGGCCTTCGCGACGTCGAGGTCGCACAGCGAGGTCAGCCGCAGTTGCGGAGTCGCCTGGACATTGCGCACCAGATTCGGTCCCCAGTAACCCGCACCGATGACGGCTACCCCAACCATTGACATCCTCTCCCAGAGATCCGTCTGTCTCCCGGGGCCGCCCCGGCCTGATCAGGCCTTCCCGCGCAGGTGGCAGCCGCAGGTCGCCCACAGCATTGCAGACGCGATGGCTGTACTACCCTTCCCCCCGTCCCCGCACCGGTCACGAGGCGGTCATGAGCGTTCATTTCGTCGTCCCCTATTACCTCGACCCCCGCTACCTGTTCGAGTTGATCGACAGCGTGCGCAAGCAGACGAGGGACGAGTGGCGGCTGACCATCGTCGACGACCAGTACCCGGGCACCGCAGCCGAGGACTACATCCGCGAATTGGGCGATGACCGCATCGACTACCAGCGCAACGAGCAGAACCTCGGCGCCACCGGCAACGTCTGCAAGTGCATGCGCCTGGGCAAGCTGGACTACCTGGTCGTCCTGGGCGCCGACGACGCGGTCGAGCCCAACTACGTGGAGGTCGTCACCGAGGCCTTCAAGCGCCACCCCCAGGCGATCATGGTCCACCCCGGGGTCATCGTGGTCGACGGCGACGGGAATCCCACGGACAGCCTCGCCGACAAGGTCAAGCGCCTGGCCCGGCGCTCGGTGTGGCAGCAGCCCGAGGTGGACGGCCCGACCGCGCTGAGCAGCCTGATGAAGGGCAACTGGCTGTACGTGCCCGCCATGGCGTTCAAGACGGAGGTCGTGCCCCGGTCGTTCGCGCAGCTCGGCGAGTTCAAGTCGATCGCGGATCTGGCGTGGGTGGCGGACATGCTGCTGGGCGGCGGCACCTTGGCAATCGACCCGACGCCTGCTTTCCGGTATCGGCGGCACGCGGCGAGCCATTCGTCCACGCACGCGAAAGAGGTCGTGCGCTTCGACGAGGAGCAGCGCTACTACTTCTCGGCGGCCAAGCAGCTGGCTGAGCACGGCTGGCACCGGGCGGCGAGGGCGGCGCGCCTGCACCCGCTGTCGCGCCTGCACGCCGTGCGCTCGGCGCTCGGCGCCTTGGCCTCCCGCGACGTGAAGCTGGCAGGCGCACTCGCAGGCCGCGCCGTCCGGCGCAGCGCCTGATCTCCACGGACTTTCGCGCCCGCCTGCTCTTCAACTCATCGGGAGTCTTTACACCTCTGTAAAGCTCGTGCTCTTCAGAGCGCTGCGCAGACCCAGCAGGACGATCAGCAGGGTGACCGCCGGGCCGATGAGTTGGCCGATCGTGGCCATCAGGATCGCGTCGCCGGGAAGCAGGGCGATTCCTACCGTCAGCGCCGAGCCGACGCCCCAGCCCAGAGTCACCGTGCGGTCATGGTGGAGGGCGACCAAGGCCGGCTGCACCGCGTAGGCCGCGATCATCACCACCGTGCTCACCGCCAGCAGGGTCATGACCAGCAGCCCCAGGTCGGTGCGGGTGTTGAAGAACGTGCGCAGCACCCACGGACCGATTAGTACGAACAGCAGCGCTCCGACCACGCCGACGCCGGTGATGGCGGCCAGCGTGAGACGCACCCTGCGCGCCACGAACGCCAGGTCGCCCCGGGACACGGCCGCGCTCAGCGCGGGCAGCAGCATTGTCTGGACCGGCATGAACAGCAACATCGGGGTCCGGGCCAGCACCACCGCTTGGCCGAACGCGGCGATGAGCGGGGTCTCCACCAGCACCCGGGAGCCGACCACCAGCGGCGCGACGTTCGGCAGCAACTGTGCGAACAGCGTGGCCAATGCCAGCGTCGCCAGGCTCAGGCCCACCGAGCGTTGCGTGGCCGCGGCCTCGGCCAGGTCCGGCGAGACAGGCTCTGCGGGTGCCGAGCGTAGCCAGAACACGCCCGCGAGAGTGGCCAGGACGGTTCCGCCGAGGAACGCCGTGCCGTACAGCCAGGCCGAGTCCAGGCCCGCCAGCGCCACCAGCCCGCACAGCGCGAGCTTCGCGATGCCTTCCACCGCCAAGGTGCCCGCGTAGGCGCCGAACCGCTGCCGACCGCCGAGCATGCCGCGCACCGCGCTCACAGCGGCCGAGATCACCGGCGTGGCCAGCACCAACGCCAACACCGCCCAATCACCGCGGAGTGTGCGGTCGAACATGATCGGAGCCAGCAGGACCAACAGCGCCGTCACGGCTCCGGTGAGGACGAGACCGGCCTTCAGCGGCTTGCGGGCGGCGGAAGCGAGCGACCGTCCTTCGACGGCAGCGGAGCTGACCGAACGACTGGTGACCTGCTCCAACGCGTAGAAGACACCAGGACCAACCACCGCGACGATGAAGTACAGCGTGGTCGCAAGGATCTTCTGGCCCTCGCTGAGGGCGAAGCCCGCCAGCGCGACATAGACATACCCGGCCAGGCCGAACAGTCCCAGGCCGATCATCATCTGGGCCGATGACCCCAGTGCCCGGCGCGTACGGGTAGGTGACGACACGGCCACAACTGTAGGGAACTCCCCGCGGCGCGCTTCGGGCGCGTGCGTAGGGTGGTCGCCCGTGGGACATGTAGTGGTGATCGGTGGCGGCATCGTCGGCCTGGCCTCGGCCTGGGAACTGACCCGGCGCGGGCACCGGGTGACCGTGCTGGAGAAGGAAGGCCACTGGGCGGCGCACCAGACCGGCCACAACAGCAACGTCGTGCACGCGGGCCTCTACTACAAGCCGGGCTCGCTGAAGGCCACCATGTCGGTCGCGGGAAACGACTCCATCGTGCGCTTCGCCAAGGAACACGGCGTCAATGTCGAGGTCTGCGGCAAGCTCGTGGTCGCCACCGCGGAGGAAGAACTGCCCCGCCTGAACGTCCTCGCCGAGCGGGCCAAAGCCAACGGCGTCCCGGCGGCGATGATCTCCGCCGCCGAAGCCCGCGAGTACGAGCCCGAGATCGCCTGCGTCGCCGCGCTGCGGGTGCACAGCACCGGCATCATCGACTTCCCCGGCATCTGTGCCGCCCTGGTCCGCCTGCTCGCCGACAAGGGCGCCGACCTTCGCCTGTCCAGCCCCGCCCTCGGCATCCGCCCCGGCGCGGGCGGGGGAGTGCAGGTCGCCACCGCGAGCGGCATCGTTCGCGCCGACGCCCTGGTCAACTGCGCGGGCCTGCACAGCGACCGGGTCGCCCGGCTGGCGGGCCTCACCCCGTCGGCCACGATCGTGCCGTTCCGCGGCGAGTACTACGAGCTCACCCCGGAGAGCAGGCACCTGGTCCGCGGCCTGATCTATCCCGTGCCGGACCCGACGCTGCCCTTCCTCGGCGTGCATCTCACCCGCATGCTCGACGGCTCTGTCCACGCCGGACCCAACGCCGTGCTGGCGCTGCGCCGCGAGGGCTACCGCTGGTCCCAGATCTCCCCGACCGACCTGGTCGAGGTCGCGAGGTTCCCCGGCACCTGGAAGCTGGCCCGCCGCTTCGGTCGGGTCGGCGTGGACGAGGTCCTGCGCTCGGTGTCCCGCAAGCGCTTCGCCGCCAGCCTCGCCCGCCTGGTCCCCGCTGTCCGCGAGGAACACCTGGTCCGTGCCGAGGCGGGCGTCCGAGCCCAGGCCATGCGCTCCGACGGCGCGCTGGTGGACGACTTTCTCATCGAAATCGCGCCCCGCCAGGTGCACGTGCTCAACGCGCCCTCACCGGCGGCAACCTGCTCGCTGGAGATCGCCAAGCACATCGCCGACCAGGTGGTCGCGCAGCTGGCCTGACGTGGACGAGGCGTCAGACCACGTCGGGCACCTCCGCGTCGGGTGGGGTGGTGGACAGGTAGTTCGCCGTGTAACCCCGCAGCCTCGCGATCTGGGCCGGGGTCAGGTGCCGGTAGCCCAGCGAAGCGCCTCGGCAGTGCCTGCTTCCGCAGCGGCAGTTGAACACCGCGACGCTCACCGCCTCACAGGCGGCGTAGTCGCAGGTGATCTCCTCGCCCACCGCGATCGGCCGGACCGCGACGAAGTCGTAGGCGCCGCCCGCGTTGTCGCGGATGCCGGTGTTGGGCTCGCAGGAGTGGTTGATCAGGATGCCCGGCTCGTCCAACTCCACATGGCGCTGCCAGCCGATCTGCACCGAATGTCGAGTGCGGTGGGGGAGATCGCGCAACACCGTGGTCGCGACCACCAACTCCTCCGGCACGAAGTCTCGCACCGCGAACACTCCACGTCCCTTGCCCGGGGCCTCCCGCACCTCAACATCCATGTATCTCAGAGTAACCGAAAACTACAACGCGTCACACGACAAAAGCCACTGCCGCGGTGAGGCGGCAGTGGCTCGACCTGGACCGTCTGGCTACAGCTTCTCCGCCCAGAGTTCGGCGCAGATAGGCGAGCAGATTCGGCCGTCACCGCTGATGTTGCGGGCCCGCCTCAAGCGTTTGCCACAGATCATGCATTCGTCTGTCTTGTCAGGGTTGGGTTTCGGGATTTTCGAGTCCACCCAGGCCTTTGCCTTCGTGGACGCCTTGGTGGCGAGGTTGCGCTGCTGCTTGCGCAGCCAACTGGTGTGCATGATCGACGACCTCCTGCTGAACTCCCGCTGGGAGACACGGGCAAGGACATGTTCGGCACGGCGAACCGGTTCAGACCAGAGGTCCAGACAACTATCAGCACATCGTGTAACAGCTCGATTACGAGACGTGTCCGATCTTCGTATAAGAGGGTGGACCGGCAAAACCGAACGCACCAATGTTCGCCAGGCTCCGTCGCACCGCGACGATGTTCGGCCGCTGGTACAGCGGCAGCGAATGGCCCAGCGCCCAGATCTCCTCGTCCACCTCGTTGATCAGCTGCGTCTTGCGCCGGTCGTCCAGTTCGGCGGCGGCCTCCTCGAACAGCGTGTCCACCCGGTGGCTGCCGACCCGGCCGAAGTTCTGCTGGGTGGCGCCGCCCTGCTCGTAGATCGGCTGCTTGCCGCTGACCGGGAACGGGGTGCCCGCCCACGCGACATGCGTCAGGTCGAACGCGGCGGGCCGCAGGTACTTGCGGACCAGTTCCTCCGCGGCGACGGCGCTGATCGTGACCTCGACGCCGATCTGCGCAAGCTGCTGTTTCACCAGCGCAGCCTCGCGCTGGGCGTCCGCCGCCCCGGCCGGGATGATGTCGCGCAGCACCAGGCGCTTGCCGTTCTTGGTCCGCACCCCGCCCTGCTCGCGCCAGCCCAACTCGTCCAGTCGCTTCTTAGCGGCCTCCGGCGAGTACGAATACGGCCCCGAGTTGTCCTGATAGCCGGTCTGCCCCGGTACCAGCAGGTGGTTGTCCAGCACCGGCTGGTCGGGCTCGATCCTGCCGAGCACCGCGGCGGTGATCGCCTTGCGGTCGATGCCCCGCATGAGCGCCGTGCGCACCTCGGCGTCGCCCAGGAGCGAATCGCCGACGCCGTTGAACACAAGCTGACGCATGTTAGGCGCGGCCGCCCGCCGCAGGGTGACCCCGCCGATGGTCTTCGTCCGCTGGTAAGCGCCCTCATCGGTGCCGATGTCCAGCACGTCGATATCGCCTGCGGCGAGCGCGTCGGCCTGCTCCTGCTGCGGGATCACCCGGAAGACCACCGCGTCCAGCTTCGGCTTCTCGCCCCACCACTTCGCCGAGCGCCGCAACGTGATCGTGCCGGTGCCCTTGCTGATCTCGTCCACCTCGAACGGACCGGCCGTCACAGGCACCTTGCCCTTCCAACCGCTGTTGAACTCGGCCGGGCTGTCCGTCGCCGAGCGCGGGTAGAGCACGTTGAACAGGCTCTTCCAGTCCGCGAACGGCCGCCGGAAGGTCACCTTGACCTCGCCGTCGGCCTCGCCGCGGCGCACCTCGGCGATATCCCGGTAGCCCGCCGTGGACCGTGGCTGGAACGCGCGGTTCGCGCCCGCCAGGGCCTGCGCCTGGTCCTGGAAGTCCTGCCAGCCGATCGGCGTGCCGTCGCTCCACCGCGCCTTCGGGTTCAGCTTGTAGACCACCGTCTGCGGGTCCGTCGACGTGAGCTCCATACCCGCCAGGAAGTCCGGGTTGGGGCTCGCGGCGCCGTCCGCGCCGTAGGTGACCGGGGTGGGCAGCAGCGCGGCGATCACCTCCAGGGTGGTCCGCGTCGCGCCGTCGGCGTGCAGGTAGTTGAGCTGCTCGGGGAAGGTGGTCATCGGCAGTTGGAGTTGACCCCCGTCGCGCAGCTTGGCGGGTTCTGCGGGATTGATGTCGTTCTGCCCGACCGCGTAGGGAAGCCGGTCCTGATCCTGCTCGGTGTCCCGGTCGCTCCCACCGCAGGCGGCCACCAGGCTCAGCGCCACCGCGAGCACTGCCATGCGAGAACCCCGTGCGTAGCGCACGAACAAGCCCGTCGCCCCTTCCGATCAACCCCTGTGGCGGCCCCACCGGACCGTAAAAGCCCAGCGTTCACGAACTGGAGCACGGGCGTATAACAACTGTGAATGTTCTTGTCCTTCACAGTCCGGGTCGCGACGATGCGAACCGTGTCGGTGGAGGAATTCGGTTACCGCCAGGAACTGCGCCGATCCTTGTCAGGCAGGGATCTGCTGGTGTCCGGTCTCATCTTCATGGTGCCGATCGCGCCGTTCGGCATCTTCGGCAGCGTTTTTCAGGCCGCGGGCGGCGGCGTGGTGCTGGTCTACCTGGTGGCGCTCATCGTGATGGGCCTCACCGCACTGTCCTATGCCGAAATGGCGCGGGCCTTCCCCGTCGCGGGCTCGGTCTACAGCTATGCCGGTCGCGGCCTCGCGCCCGCGGTGGGCTTCGTGGCGGGCTGGCTGATCCTGCTCGACTACGTGCTCGCACCCGCTCTGCTCTACCTCATCTCCGCGCTCGCGTTGCACTCCTTCCTGCCCGGTGTGCCGGTCTGGCTGTGGGTGACCGGGTTCGTCCTGCTCAACACCTCCGTCACCTCGCTGGGCATCCGGCTGACCGCCCGCGTCAACCGACTGGTGCTGCTCGGGCAGTTGGCGGTGCTCGCCGCGTTCCTGCTGCTCGGGGTGTTCGCGCTGGTCGGCGGGGCGGGCAACGGGATGACGCCGGTCGACCCGGTGTTCTCCGGCACGCACACGGTGAGCGGGGTGTTCGGCGCGGTGTCCATCGCCGCGCTGTCCTTCCTCGGCTTCGACGCAGTGTCCACATTGGCCGAAGAGAACGCCGGTGGCGCCCGGCGGCTTGGCTTCGCCATGCTCGCCTCCCTCGGCGTGATCGGGGCGCTGTTCATCGCGCAGAACTGGGTGGCCGCGCTGCTGGTCGCCGACCCGGGCGGCCTGGTCGCGGGGGGTGACCCCGACGGATCGGCCTTCTACCGGGCCGCGGAGATCGCGGGCGGGCACCCGCTCGCGGTGGCCGCGGCCCTGGCCACCGCGGTGTCCTGGGGCTTCGCCTGCGCGCTCGGCTCGCATACGGCCAGCGCCCGCCTGCTGTTCGCGATGGCCCGCGACGGCAAGCTGCCCGGCGCGCTCGCGCGGGTGCACCCGCGTCAGCAGGTGCCGCTGCACTCCACGATGCTCGTGGCCGGACTGTCCCTTGTGGTCGGTCTCGCGGCGAGCACCGGGCCGGACCACGGCGTACCGTTTCTGTCCACGTTGGTCAATTTCGGCGCGCTGACCGCGTTCGCGCTCTTGCACATCGCGGTCATCGTCCACTTCGTCTTCCGCAACGGCAGCCGCAACTGGCTGCGTCACGCCGTGTTGCCCCTGATCGGACTGGTCACACTGGTGGGGGTGCTGCTGCGCGCCCAGCACGCCGCCCAGCTGCTCGGCCTGACCTGGCTTGCGCTGGGCGTGCTGGTGGCATTCGGGGGCGGCGGTAGCGGCCAGAAAGCGGGCAGCGGTAGCGGTCAGTGAGTAGGGAAGGCCCGCTATCCAGCGATCGGGTGATCGCGATGGGTCCACTCGGCGCAACGCCTCCCGCCACTGTGGACACCTCGGATGGCCACTGTGGACAGCCACGCGGATGCGTGGCACGGTGAAGTGGTGTCCGAGCTGAATGCGACTGCCGCGGCCCTGCTGGGCCTGCTGCACGACGGTCCGATGACGGGTGGTCAGTTGGTTGCGGCCGCCGCCGAGCGCTTCGGCGGCTTTTTCAGCGTGACCCGCAGCCAGGTGTACCGCGAGCTACCGGCGATGGCGAACGCCGGCCTGCTCAGACTGGGCAAACAAGGCCCCAGATCCAGCCAACAGTATGTGATCACCGCGGCGGGCAAGAAGGCCTTCAAGGGCTGGCTTGCCGACGAGCCGGGGCCCGATCACCTCCGCAGCCCGCTCATCCTGCGCCTGCTGCACGCCGGTTCGCTGACCGACAAGCAGCGCAACAACCTGGTCGAGGCGGCCAAGGAGCAGTACTCGGCCAAGCTGGACGCCGCGAAGGCGGCGGCCAAGGCGGCGGCGGGCGACCCCTACGCGAAGGCGGCGGCCGACTTCGGGGTGGCGCACGTCCGCGCCGCGTTGAAGGCGCTCGACGCCATCAGCTGAGACTCGGCCCGGATCGCGCGCCACCAGGGTGAGGTGGCGTAACCTGACGTGCCGTGAACCCGGATATCGCAGCCGATGTGAAAGAACTGTCCAACACCCTCGCCAGCGTCGAGGCGGTGATGGACCTTGATGGGCTGCGCAGGGAGATCGCGGAGCTGGAGCGGGAGGCCTCGCTTCCAGGTCTGTGGGACGACACCGACAACGCCCAGAAGGTCACCAGCGCGTTGTCCCACAAGCAGGCCGAGCTTCGCAAGGTCAGTGAGCTGCGCTCGCAGCTTGAGGACGTGCCGGTGCTCTACGAACTGGCCGAGGCCGAGGGCGACGAGTCCAGCATCGCCGAGGCCGACGCCGAGCGCGCCCGCCTGCGCGAGGCCATCGCCTCGCTGGAGGTCCGCACCCTGCTGTCCGGCGAGTACGACGAGCGCGACGCGCTGGTCACGATCCGCGCGGAGGCGGGCGGTGTGGACGCCGCCGACTTCGCCGAGACCCTGATGCGCATGTACCTGCGCTGGGCCGAGCGGCACGGCTACGGCACCGACGTCTACGACACCTCTTATGCGGAGGAAGCGGGCATCAAGTCGGCCACCTTCCGCATCAAGGCGCCCTTCGCCTACGGCACCCTCTCCGTCGAACAGGGCACCCACCGCCTGGTGCGCATCTCGCCCTTCGACAACCAGGGCCGCCGCCAGACCTCCTTCGCGGGCGTCGAGGTGGTGCCCGTGGTCGAGCAGTCCGACCAGGTGGACATCGACGAGAAGGAACTCCGCGTCGACGTGTACCGCTCCTCCGGGCCCGGCGGTCAGGGCGTCAACACCACCGACTCCGCGGTGCGCATCACCCACATCCCCACCGGCATCGTGGTGTCCTGTCAGAACGAGCGCTCCCAGCTTCAGAACAAGGCCACCGCGATGGCGGTCCTGCAGGCCAAGCTCCTCGACCGCCAGCGCCAGGAGGAGGCAGCCAAGATCGACGCCCTCCGCGGCGACGGCGGCTCGTCCTGGGGCAACCAGATGCGCTCCTACGTCCTGCACCCGTACCAGATGGTCAAGGACCTGCGCACCGAGTACGAGGTCGGCAACCCCGCCGCGGTCCTCGACGGCGACATCGACCAGTTCCTCGAGGCGGGCATCCGTTGGCGCCGCCAACAACAACTCGCGGTGTAGCGCCAGGCGGCTTTGCGTCACCTGGGTGGCCTACCGGTGGCTACTGGCGGAAATCGGGTTGCGCTTAGTGGGTGACCACACGCCGTCCCAACATGCCCCGAGTACACTCGCGCATCGTGATCCGGCTCGAACACGTAAGCAAGGTCTACAGGACCTCCACCCGTCCTGCGCTGGACAACGTCTCGGTGCAGTTGGACAAGGGCGAGTTCGTGTTCCTGATCGGACCGTCCGGCTCCGGCAAGTCCACCTTCCTGCGCCTGCTGTTGCGCGAGGAGGTGCCGAGCAAGGGCATGGTCTACGTCGCCGACTGGAACGTGGCCAAGCTGCCCCGCCGCAAGGTGCCCCGCCTGCGTCAGCGCATCGGCTGCGTGTTCCAGGACTTCCGCCTGCTGGCCAACAAGACCGTCGCTGAGAACGTGGCGTTCGCGCTGGAGGTCATCGGCAAGCCGCGGCACACCATCCGCAAGGTCGTGCCCGAGGTGCTCGACCTGGTCGGCCTCGAAGGCAAGGCGGACCGGATGCCGAATGAGCTCTCCGGCGGCGAGCAGCAGCGCGTGGCGATCGCCAGGGCGTTCGTGAACCGCCCGCTGGTGCTGCTGGCCGACGAGCCGACCGGAAACCTGGACCCGGACACCAGCCAGGACATCATGCTGCTGCTGGAGCGCATCAACCGCACCGGCACCACCGTGCTGATGGCCACCCACGACCACTCCATCGTCGACTCCATGCGGCGCCGGGTCGTCGAGTTGCAACTCGGCAAGGTCGTCCGCGACGACCGTCGCGGCGTGTACGGCGTAGGGCGCTGACGGCCATCCCGAAGAACCACCCGCCGGTGCCCCGACCGGCACACACAACGTGAGGAACGTCCGAGGACATGCGCGCGAGCTTCGTATTCAGCGAGGTCGTCACCGGCCTGAAGCGGAACGTGACGATGACGATCGCGATGATCCTCACCACGGGTGTCTCGCTGTGGATGCTCGGTGGCGGTCTGCTCGCGATCAAGACCGTCGGCAAGATGGAGAGCCTCTACCACGGCCAGTCCGAGGTGGCGCTGCACCTGACCAATGACGTCAGCGCGACCGACCCCGACTGCAACCAGAACCCGTGCAAGCAGCTCAAGGAGGAGCTGGACTCCACGCCGCTGGTGCGGACGGTGGTCTTCGAGAACCGGCAGCAGGCCTACGAGAAGTTCAAGCAGATCTTCGCCGACAACAAGGAACTTGTCGCGCTGGCGCGCCCGGAGGCGCTGCCCGCGTCGTTCCGGGTGAAGCTGGAGAACCCGGACAACTTCCCGGCCATCGAGAAGGAGTTCACCGGCAAGGCCGGTATCGACAAGATCATCGACCAGAGGCAGTACCTCGGCAGTCTCTTCGACGGCCTGAACTTCGTGCGGAACCTGGCGTTCGTGCTGGCCATCGTGCAGGCCATCGCGGCCGTACTGCTGATCTCCAACATGATCCAGATCTCGGCGTTCACCCGCCGAACCGAGGTGGGCATCATGCGGCTGGTCGGCGCGACGCGCTGGTATACCCAGCTGCCATTCCTCATCGAGGCCGTGGTCACCGGCATCATCGGTTCGCTGCTCGGCGTCATCGGCCTGGTCGGGATGAAGCTCGCGTTCATCGACGCGTTGTTCTCCGAGGTCTTCTCGCAAGGCCTCATACCCTCGATCGGCATGGCCGACGTGATACTCGTGGCGCCCTATCTGCTGCTCTGCGGAATCCTTGTCGCCGCGTCCACCGCCTACGTCACGCTACGGCTCTACGTCCGCATCTGATCTGGTCGGCAGTCGCAGGCCGAGTTTGACCGCCTCATAGACCGGCAGCGTCTCGAAGCGCTTGACGTTGTCGTCGTCCATGAACAGCCGGTCGACCAGCGCCCTGCAGTGCGGCATGCCCCCGGTGGCCAGCATGACCAGGTAGTCCCACGGTCCGGCCAGGTCGTAGCACTGCTGCACCGCGGGTTCGGCGAGCATGCGGCGGCGGAACGCGCCGTGGTGCGCGGTGGACTCCCGCTCCAGCGTCACCAGCACCACGGCCAGCACGGTGCCGCCGAGCGCGGCGGCGTCCAAGAGCGCGATTCGGCCGCGCAGCAGCCCGCTCTCCCGGTACCGCGTGATGCGGCGTTGCACCGCGCTCGGCGACAGGCCGAACTCGTCGCCGAGGTCCCGCAGCGTGGCATCGGCATCCTGCTGCAACCGGTCCAGCAGGCGGTGGTCCAACTCGTCCAGCTCAACGCGTTTCGGCACGCAACATTTTTGCGTGATCATGCGAAAACTTTCAATCGCGATCACATCGTGCCTGGTTAGCGTGGCCGCATGGATTTGAGCCTGGAGAACATCGAGCGCGCCCGCACCGTCATCGACCCAGTGTTCCTGAACACCCCGCAGTACTCCGACCGGCTGCTCGACGCGGCATTGGGCCGCTCCGTGGTGGTCAAGGTGGAGACCGCCAACCCGCTGCGCAGTTTCAAGGGACGCGGCACCGACTTCTTCGCCAGCGGCCTCGAGGGCGGCAGCGTGGTGTGCGCGTCCTCGGGCAACTTCGGGCAGGGCATCGCCTACGGCTGCGGGCGGCGCGACATCCCGGTGCAGGTCTTCGCCCCCGTCGGCGCCAACCCCGCGAAGCTGGCCAGGATGGCCGAACTCGGGGCCAAGGTGCGGCTGGTGGACGGCAACGCCAAGCAGGCCGCCCGCGCGGAGGAGGGCTGGACGTTCGTGGAGGACGGCCACGAGCCCGCCATCGCCGAGGGCGCGGGCACCATCGCGGTGGAACTCCTCGAGTCCGGGCCATTCGACACCATCGCCGTGCCGGTCGGCGACGGCGCGCTGATCACCGGCATGGGCCGGTGGATCAAGGCGCATGCCCCCGCGACCCGCCTGATCGGCGTGTGTTCCGAGGCCGCGCCCGCGATGACACACAGCTTCCGCGCGGGCCGGGTGGTCACCGCAGCCGCCGACTCCATCGCCGACGGCCTCGCCATCAGCCACCCGGTCGCCGAGTCCTTCGAGCGGCTACGGGCTTTGGTGGACGACATGGTGCTCGTCTCCGAACAGGCCCTGCTTGACGCGATGGCGCTGGCCGCCCGGACGCTCGGCCTGCTGGTGGAGCCCTCCGGCGCGGCGGGGCTCGCGGCCATCGCCGGTTCGTTGGTGCCGGGGGAGCGGGTGGCCACCGTGTTGACCGGGAGCAACCTGCGCGAGGACCAGCTGGCGGCTCTCGCGCGCTGACGACGAATCGCGAGGTTCCCGGCCTGCGCGCCTGGCTGGTCGGGAACCCGCCGCGGACCGCCTGACGCCCTCGCGCGCCGACGACCGGCTCGCCAGGAAAAACAGGTGCGCACACTGGGTAAAGTTGCGTCCCATGGCAAGGGAACGCGGGCAGAAGGTGATCGTGTCGAACCGCAAGGCGCGACACGATTACGCGGTGCTGGACGTCTTCGAGGCGGGCGTGGTGCTCGTCGGCACCGAGGTGAAGAGCCTGCGTCTGGGCCGCGCGTCCCTGGTGGACGGGTTCGCCACCGTGGATGAGGGCGAGGTGTGGCTGCGCGGGGTGCACATCCCCGAGTACGACCAGGGCACCTGGACCAACCACGAGCCCCGGCGGGCCCGCAAGCTGCTGCTGCACCGCGACGAGATCCTGCGTCTCATCGGCAAGACCAGGGAAAGCGGCCTCTCCCTGGTACCCCTGTCGATGTACTTCAAGGACGGCAAGGTCAAGGTCGAACTGGCCCTGGCCCGAGGCAAGAAGTCCTACGACAAGCGCCAGGACCTGGCCAAACGGGACGCCGACCGCGAAATCGCCAAGGCCGTGGGCCGCGCCCGCAAAGGCTGGCAGTAGCGTTCACCTGAAAAGGTGCAAAATTGTTGCGGACCGTAATAGAAACCTGAAGATAACGGCCCTGGTAGCTGCACTGTTCAGCCGTATAGGGCATCATCCTTTCGCGTGGGGTCATTACTGCTCTCGCTGGTGGTTGCCGCGAGCTACGGGGTGAGCGATTTCGTCGGCGGACTGGCAGCGAAGAAGGCTTCCGCGCTTCAGGTGGTGCTGCTGTCCTACCCGGTGGGTCTCATCGGCGTAGCCGCGCTGACACCGCTTGCGGGCGGCTTCCTCACGACCGGCGGCATCGTCTACGGCCTGCTGTCCGGCGTGATGATCGCCGCCGCCGTGGTTTGGCTCTACTCCGCGCTCGCCAACGGCCCGATGGCGGTCGTGTCCCCGCTCACCGCGGTGCTCTCCGCGGGAGTTCCGGTCATCTTCGGCCTGATCGCAGGCGATCGGTTCGGGCCATACGCCGCCGCGGGCGCCGCGCTCGCCCTGGTCGCCGTGGTCCTCGTCAGCAGGCAGCGAAGACCCGGCAAGCACTCCTGGGAATACAAGCGCCTAGGCCGCCGCGGCTGGCCCCAACTCACCACCAAGGTCTTCCTCACCGCCGTCGGCG
Source organism: Actinorectispora metalli (assembly GCF_056323685.1). Lineage (NCBI taxonomy): Bacteria > Bacillati > Actinomycetota > Actinomycetes > Pseudonocardiales > Pseudonocardiaceae > Actinorectispora > Actinorectispora metalli. The sequence continues at coordinate 1,302,082 of NZ_JBREYE010000001.1, read as the reverse complement.
CGGGTCTCGCCTTCGGCCTGTACTTCGTGCTCCTCGGCCAGGTCGAGCGCGACAGCGGCATGTGGCCGCTGCTGCTGTCCAGGGTGATGGCGACCGGCATCATCGCCGTCGCCGCCGCCCTGTTCTGGAAAGTCACCCTGCACCGCGTGCCCAAGCCGGTCATCGGCTACGCCCTGCTCGCGGGCCTGCTTGACATCGTGGCCAACGTCGCCCTGCTCTACGCCCTCTACAACGGGATGATTTCGCTGGTCAGCGTGCTCGCCTCGCTGTACCCGGCGGTGACGGTGCTGCTGGCCAGGGTGGTGCTCGGCGAACGCACCGGCTGGGCCCAGCGAACCGGCGTCGCGCTGGCGCTGGTCTCCGTGGGCCTCATCTCCTCCTCGGCCTGAGGGATATTGGGAAGAACCCGCGCCCGGCGACCGTTATGCTTGTCAGGTTGCGGACAGCAACACCCTAGGAGGGGGTGAACGGTTTCGACTCTGGACGTTGAGTCAGGAGAAGCGTGCAGGTGCAGGCGGAGGACCACCTTGAGCGTCGCCGCAAACCAATAAGCGCCGACAACAGTCAGCGCGAGTTCGCCCTCGCTGCCTAAGCGAGGAGCGACTCTGTCGGACTGGGAGTGCCTCCGGCCCAGACTCCGGCATCGCTAGGAGGCTCAACCGCCACCGTTGGCCGCGGGTGGTGGCGGGAAGCCTTACAGCGGCTGGGCTTGTCACACCGGCTTGTTCGCGTGACCGGTGGAGCCGAGTAGAGACATAGCGAACTGCGCACGGAGAAGTCCTGGTGATGCGACAGAGGACCCGGGTTCGATTCCCGGCACCTCCACTCGGGGGGACCCATGTCTGCGGAACGCGCAGACTGGGTCCTCATGATCGGAGTATCTTGTGGGGGGCCGAGCCCCCCACACCCCCACGCCGGGGGCTGCGCCCCCGGACCCCCGTCTCGCTTTGTTTGGGGTGGGTGGTGGTTTGGGTCGCTTGGGTTTGTTGGTGGCTGGTTTTTGTTGGGGTGGTGTGAGTTTGGCAGTCTCACCGGATGTCTGGGTGGGGTCTGGGTTTCTGTGGTGGGTTTTGTGGTGTGGGTTTCATCGAAGCGGCGGGCGTGTGGGTTATTTGAACTGGGCGAGCAGCCAGTGTGGAGGGTGCACCGTGGCTCCGGCGGCGGTGCAGTGGGTGCGTAGGTCATGATCCGCTGTCACTACTACCGCACGGTCTGCGCGGTTGGTTAGGCAGGCGACGATCGTGTCGTGGTTTGGGGCGTCCAGGATTGTCACGCCGGTGATCGATTCGATGTTCGTGGCTTCGCCCACCAGCAGGATTTCGGGGTAGGTCAGGTCCAGGTGGGACAGGCGGGCGATTCCCGTCCTGGTCAGGGTGGCCAGGCTGTCGCGCAGGCCGCGGGTCGCGCCTGCGGCGTCGGGCCAGCAGCCGCTGGGCAGCGAGGCAATCACGGCCGTGCCGTCGACCACGACTGTCCATGGACGCAAACCCGGCGCGAGTCGCGCTCGCAGCAGTGGCCAGGCCGCGGCGAACGGGGCGTGTAGCCGCAGCTTGTCGACCGCGTCGAGCGGAAGCCACGCGGCCTCGGCCGACTCGCGGGTGTCCGGGCGCACCTCCAGCAACGTGTCGGCCGAGGCGATCACGGTGTGGTAGGACCAGCCGCCGTGATCCTCGACCAGTGCGCCACGGGGGCGGACGCGCGTTACGTCCAGCGTGCACTCCTCGGAGGTCTCGCGCAGTGCCGCCGCCAGCGGTTCCTCGTGACTGTGCCGGGCTCCGCCGAACAAGCCCCACCTGCCGCCGCCGGGCGTTCCCCGGGCGCGGCGTTGCAGCAGTACGTGCCCGTCGTGCACGGGGAGCAGGCCGGCGGCGCCGTACCGATCCCGGTGCAGGTGGCCGCGCGTGCAGCGAATCGGGGGATCCCGCCAGCCCATTGGTTGACTCAGCCGGTGAAGCCCAGGACGGGTTCGGACTCGCGTAGACCCACATCGCTGGTGCGCTCGCCTGCGCGGACCTTGTCTTTCTGCTTCTGTCGCAGTTCCGGGTGGGCGGTGGCGGGGCGGTCGTAGCCGTAGCGTTCTCGTGCCTGTGCTGGGGTCAGGGTCTCGCGGTTCTTCGGTGGGATGCGCAGCAGGACCGGACCGACGGTGGGGATCGTGCCGGGGGCGATCAGGGCGAGCAGCAGCAGTTCTAGGCGCTTGCTCAGGTGTACGAAGGCGAATCCCATCCGCATCACCGGCACGATCAGGGTGTCCACCAGGCGGGAGGTGGGCAGTCCGGCCATCTCCCGCATCCACCGGGGCATGGAGGCCAGGGTTGCCGTGTCGATGAAGGAGTTGACCACGTTGAGCGCCCCCTTCACCGGCCACCACATGTCGGGCATCATGACCTTGCTGTCCAGCAGGTGTTGCATCGCGTGGCGGGCCATCTCCGAGCCGGACAGTTGCGGGCGCATCCGCTCGAAGTACTCCCGGATGCCCTCGCGGGTCCTGGGGACATCCGCCGGATCGCAGGTCTGCAGTTCGGCCGCGATCGCGCACTCTTCCCAGTAGCGGGCCTCGTCCTTTGCCGACAGCCTGCCTGGGCCGTACTTCTCATAGGCGTACAGGATCGAATGCCAGGCGGTCAGGTGGATCCACAGCTGGGAGTGCGGGTCGTTGGCGTCGTAGGGTTTGCCGCTGTAGGGCTCGATCCCCACCGCTTTGGAGTGCACCTTGACCAGGACATCGGCGGTGCGTGTCGTGGTGCGCGTGTCACCAAAGGCGACCAGGGCGAAATAGCTCAGCGTGCGGCTGTAGCGGGTGCGCGGTCGTTTGAAGATGTCGTAGGTCTCGGTGACCGCGGCGACCAAGGCCGGGTCGAGTTCCTCGATCACCACGGCCCGCTGGAAACCGACGGTCACGGATGTGGGGTAGCTCCATACCTTCCAGGTGACGGAGTCGGGCCCGAAGAACCCGTAGTCCTCGGCGGGTTCGAGGTCCTTGCCGCGAGGAAACGCGAAACGTTCGGCCATGGGCTCTGCTCCTTGGGCCATCCACTGTGGTCACCGGCGATGCTTCGGCAATGAAGTACTGAGACGTACTTCAAGTCGATAGGGTGCGTCGGACCTTCGCAACCGCCGATTGCCTGTCGCGGCACGACGTGTGCGCGGCGTTACAGACTTGAGATGGACCTACTGTTGTCCGGCGACAAAACGCGGCGGCGCCAGCCGGATCGCGACCTCGGAGACTTTCGTCGAGCTCATGGCATGGTCACCGGTGCCTGGCTGTGCGAGCAGGCACCGGTGATCGCCATGGGTTCTCAGACGCCGCGTGGACCCATCAGGGGCGGACCAGGGCTTCGGTGACCACCTTGGTCGCCTTCGACGTCCAGGGGGTGCCGTTGAGGGTGCCCGGTGCCAGGCGGACCACGACGGTGTCGGAGCCGGGGTCGACCTGGACGACCTGGCCGCCGAGGCCGAGCGCCCAGTACATCGTCTCCGGGGCCGACGGGACGACCCTGGTGCGCGGGGCGGTCTGGCTTTCCTTGAGCGTCATGGGCGCCAGCGGGCCCGCGACCGGACCGAGGTGGTTGAGCCACCACAGGTGGCCGTAGGCGGTGGTGATCTCCTGCGAGGGCTTGCCGGTGGCCTCCTTGACCCATTCCTTCGGCACGATCTGGGAGTCGATCCAGCGGCCCTCGCGCAGGAACAGATGGCCGAAGCGGGCAAGGTCCTCGCAGGTGGAGCGCAGGCCCGCGAACATGCCGGTGTTGCCAGCGTTGTCCTTGGTCATGACCGAGTTGCGCATGCCGAGCGGGTTCAGCAGCCCCGCCTGTGCGTAGTCGGCGGGCTCCTTGCCGGTCGCGGTGCCGAGGACGGCGTCCAGGGTCTGGATCGCCGAGTTGTTGTACGCCCACCGCTGGCCGGGCGGCTCGTCTTGGGGCTGCTTCACGCCGAAGGCGGTGCGGTCGGGGGCGTTGAACAGCCCGAGGTAGTCGGTGGTCGCGTCCCAGTGCCTGCCGGAGTCGTTGCTGAGCAGATCCCGCACGGTCACGGCCTCCGCAGGCGTGCCCTTCCACTCCGGGATGTACTTGGCGGCACTGTCGTCGATGTTCAGTTTGCCTTCGGCCTGCGCCATGCCGACCAGGGTGCTCGCCACGGACTTGGTCACCGACCACACGTCCTGGGCGGAGGCCGGGCCGGTGCCTTTGAAGTACCAGTCGGCGACCAGCTTGCCGTGGCGGATCACCACCAGGCAGTTGGAGCCGTCGGCCTTGGCTTCGGCGGCGATCGCCTCCAGCTTGGCCGGGTCGAACCCGGCGGTCGCCGCGTCCACGCGCTCCCATTCGCGGCCGGGATAGTCTCCCGGTTCCTCGGCAGCCACCGACAGGGGCACCGTCATCGATATCGCCGCTACGGCGATCGCGGAGACCAATTTGTGACGCGCGAAAAACGGCATGGCAGACCTCCGGGCAGGGAATGTTCCGCGGATTCGAGAAAAATATTGTGTCCTGGCGGGACGGCTGTCAATTGCGTCCAGAGCGGCGGCCGGGATTTGTCACCTCAGGCCGAAACGTTTCCCGATAATGGTTGGTCCGCGGTTGTGACACTGTCGTTGTGACGAGGTATTCGGCCGGTTTCCCGTCAGTCGGTGGCGCGCTGTGCGGCCACCCAGGCCACGATCTGGGTTCGGTTGCGCAGGCCGAGCTTGCCGAGGATGTGGTCGACGTGGGTGTCCACGGTGCGCTTCGAGATGACGAGCCTGGTGGCGATCTCCTGGTTGGTCAGTCCCTGGGTGAGCAGGTCGGCGATCTGGGTCTGCCGCCGAGTCAGCGGGTTCGTCTCGGGGGCCGACTCCGCTTCGCCCAGCGCGAATGGCAGCCACCGCTCCTTGGGCATGGTCTGGCCCTTGGCGACCAACGAGGCGTACGTGGACCCCGAAAGCGCCGCTTGGACGTCCTCGATGTAGCGGCGGCGGAGGACACCGAACTCGCCGGTCCGCATCGGGTCCATGGCGATGGCCTCCCACAGCGTGTCGGACACGCCGATCAACGTCGCCGCGGCGGCGAAGTCCTGGTCGTGGACCGCCACGCCGATGAGTGCGCTCACGGCAGTGGCTTCGCCGAAGCGATCCTCGATCCGCTGTTGCAGCCGCAACGCCGCTCTGGCGGGCTCGGTGGCGGCGGCCGCCTTGCCGTCGAGCACTTCGATCATGGCCAGGAAGCACAGCCCGATGGTCCGCCAGAAGACCTCGCCGATGCGTTCGCTGGCGGCGATGGCCTCCCGCAGCAGGCGCCTGCCCGTTTCGTGGTCTCCTGCCAGGAAGGTGGCCACGCCGTGCAGGTTCGCCGCGTAGTACTCCCCCGGCTGGTAGGAGAGGTCCCGGAGGGTGGTCAGCGCCTGCTCGGCCAGCTCTCGCGCCTGCGCCTGGTTGCGGCAATACACCTCCGACGTGGCGCGGACTATGGCGAAGTACGCGTCGATCAAGGGATTCGCCACCGCTGCCCGGAGGTTCTCGTGCGTGGCGAGCTGCGTGTGGACGAAGTCGATCTCGCCCTGCTGGACCGCGCACAGGGTCTGGACCAGCAGCGCGAGCAGGCGCTCCGGAGCATCGGCGGGCAACGCGGCCAGCGCACGGTCCGCCCAGAACCGGCCCTCGCTGTACCCGCCCCGGACGGACCAGTACACGTCCAGCTGGCTGAGCATGAGCGCGCCGCGCTGGGCCTCGCCCGAGGAGAAGCAGAAGTCCAGCGCGATCCGCAGGTTGGCGTGTTCCCTGCGCAGCCGTGCCAGCAGGGCGACCTGGTCGGGGCCGATCCAGCGGGACAGGAACTCGCCGATCAGCGAGTGGCACCAGTCCCGGTGCAGGCGGGCGATCCGGAGCCGGTCGCCCTCGGCCGCGAGCCGGTCCTGGCCGTACTCCCGGACGGCCTCCAGCATCCCGTAGCGGACCACGCCGTCGGTGTCCAGCCGAAGAAAGATCGACTTGTCGATCAGGCTGTCGATGATGTCCAGTATGTCCGACGGGGTGATCCCGTCACCGCCGCAGACCTGTTCGGCCGCGGCCAGGTCAAACCCGCCGGAGAACACCGAGGCTCGTGCCCAGAGCAGCCGCTCGGTCTCCGAGCACAGCTCGTAACTCCAGTCGATCATGCTGCGCAACGTCAGCTGACGCTCCGGTCCGGTGCGGATGCCGCCGGTCAGCAGGGACAGCCTGCTGTCGAGCCGGTCGGCGATCTGGGCCAGGGACAGCGACCGCACCCGCCTGGCGGCCAGTTCGATCGCCAGCGGCAGACCTTCCAGCTTCCGGCACAGCCGAGCCAGGTCGGGGCTGTTGGCCTCGGTGACCGCGAACGTCGGCAGCACGGCGCCCGCCCGGTCCACGAACAGCCGCACGGCGTCGTAGCGAGTCAGCATCTCCGGCGGTGCCGCGTCGTCGCCGGGAACCTCCAGCGGGGGGACCGGGAGCAGCTGCTCACCGATCACGGCCAGGGACTGTCGGCTGGTCGCCAGCACGACCACTCGCGGGCACTGCCGCAGAACCTCGCCGACGAGGGACGCGACGGCGGCGACCAGGTGCTCGCAGTTGTCCAGGACCAGCAGGAACTCCTCGTCCCGCAGGTGGTCCACCACGACCTGGGTGCCGGTGCGGGTGGACTGATCGGACAGGCCAAGCCGGTACGCCACCACGCTGCCCAGCAGATGGGACTCGCGGAGGTCGGCCAACCCGACGAAGGCCGTCCCGTCCGCGAACCGCTTCCCTGCGGTCGTCATCACCCGCCTGGCCAGCCGGGTCTTGCCAACGCCGCCCGGCCCGACCAGCGTCACCAGGCGATTGGCGCCCAGCAGCCGCAGTGTGGCCGCGATCTCGGCGGTGCGGCCCACATAGCTGGTCACCTCGGTGGGTTCACGATCCACCAGTGCTGAACTCACCACTCGCCACCCATGCGCCGACGATCAGGGCCACGAAGTGTAGCGGCGGTTACCCAGCGGAGCAGCGGAGCGGCCCCGGCTCGCGGGTTGTCACATGCTGCTGGTGACCTCGGCCAAATCTGTCTCGGGGCTGCACGCGTTGGCGGACTCGGTGCATTCGCGGATACCGGGAAAGCCGGCGGTTGCCGGAGACTGCTTCCCTCCAATCAGGGACTCCGGGCCGAGCCGCCGTACCGTGCCGTGGCCGTCGGTGGGGAAGGGGAAACCGTGTCCAGATTTCTCGGGTGTGCGGCGTTGGTGGCCGTCCTCGCTTCCGTGGTGACCGCGGGCGCGGCCCAGGCGGTACCGCGATCGGGTCCGGCGGTGATCGAGCGGCTCGACCCGGCGCCGGGGACGCTGACTGGTATCAGCATCTTGCCGATGGACAGGTGGGTTCCCGGGTCGGGCGCGGCGGTCAACCTCACCTACCGGTCGACGGGCGTCGGCGGGGCGTCTGCCACGGTGAGCGGCGCGGTGTACCTGCCGAAGGGGCAGCCTCCGACCGGTGGGTGGCCGGTGGTGTCCTGGGCGCATGGCACGGTCGGGCTGGGCGATGGGTGCGCGCCGTCATCCGCGGGCCGAGGCCAGCGGGACATGGAGTACCTCGGCGCGTGGCTGGCGCAGGGCTATGCGGTCGTGGCGACCGACTACCACGGGCTGGGCACCGCGGGCGTCCATCCGTACCTCGACGGTCCGACCGCGGCCCATGGCGTGATCGACATGGTGCGCGCGGCGCGCGCGTTGATTCCGGGGTTGTCGAAGCGCTGGGTCGTTGTCGGGCAGTCCCAAGGCGGACACGCCGCCCTGTATACGGCGAACCTCGCCACCCGGTACGCCCCCGAACTGGACTTCCGCGGCGCGGTCGCGACCGGTGTTCCCGCCAATCTTCAGGGACTGGTGCCCGTGGTCGGCCCCACGGTCCCGCCCTCGCTGTTCCGTACCGACATCAAGACCTACATCGCCTACATTTTGGCCGGATTGCGGGCCGCGCGGCCGGATTTCGACCTGGATTCCTACCTGACGCCGCTCGGCCGGTCCGTGGTGGCCGACGCGGAGGCGTTCTGTTACGCCAAGATGAATGAGCGGATGGCGGCGGTCAACCTCGGCGAGATGTTCACCAAGCAGCTCGGCGAACCGTTCCGCCAGGCCTGGGACACGATCTACACCCTGCCGACCACCGGCTATGACCGGCCGTTCTTCATCGCCCAAGGCGAGAAGGACACCGTCGCCTCACCCGCGTTGACGAACAATCTGGTCTCCGACCTCGCCGCCAACGAGCAGCCCTATACCTACCGCACCTATCCCGCCGACCACGGTGGCACGATGGCCGCCTCGCTTCCGGACACCACGGTGTTCGTCCGCAAGCTGGTGGCGGAGTGACATTCTAATCGAGCTTGTCGCCGAAGAGGACGCGGATGGTCGTGATGAAGACCGGTTCCAGCTCGGGGATCGCCTCGGCGCCCTTGTCGTAGAGGCAGGCTCGAATCCGTGCGCCAAGGCCGCCGACGAGCAGGTTGAACGCTTCGTCGGGCAGTTCCGGGCGGTCCGGGTATTCCTTGCGCACCACGCGGTTGTAGGTGACCCGGAGCAGGTCGGCGAGCTGCGACTCCCGCTCCATGTACAGAGCGACCACCTTGGGGCCCGCGGCCAAGACTTCGATCTGCAGCGTCCATGTCGCCTTCGGGTGGCTGGCGAGCACCTCCAGGTAGGCACGTATCGAGACCTGGACGCCGGTCCGCCAGTCGGTGTAGGGAACTTCCTGGAGCGGGGGGTTCATCTCACTCAGTGCCGCCTTGGACCCTCGGCGGAACGCGGTGAGGAAACAGTCCTCCTTGGAGGAGAACTGCTGGTAGAAAGCCTGACGGGAGACGCCGGCGCGCTCCACGATGTCACCGATGGTGACTGCCGAGTAGCCCTTCTCCGCCACGGTTTCGAGGAATGCGCTCACGATCCGCATGCGCTGTGAGGCCTCGACCTCTTGGCGCGTGAGACGGTGCCTGCTCGGCAGCCGCTGACCGACGTGGGCGAAGGCCTGTGTCACCGAGGGGACTCTGGGCTCGCTCATCGCCGCATTTTATATGGGACGGCGTTTGTCCGGTGGCGCCCCGCGACAGCCGTTGATCACCGCTGTCGAAACAGCGCACTCGGCTGTAAACGAACGGACTCCGCATCGCGCCGTATGACAAAGAAACCGGGTCTCCGTCGCGAGTGTCAGGCCATTCCTCGGGTGCGGAGCCGGACAAATCGACTGTCGGTGAAGCGGCTGCGCCCGTCCTGTGAGCAAGCCCTCGCTCCGTCGAACGGGCGGATTTGTGGCGGGGCCGCAACAGGCCGACCACAACGTTGTCACCTGGACGACACACTCCAGAGCCGTCTCCACGGTCCCGCGGCAACGCTCTTTGCGGCCATCACCAAGTACCTTACCGTTCTCGCCGTACGGGCCAGTTCTCGAAGAATTGACTGGTACGTCAAGACCGGGCATGCATCGTGCCAATGCTCGTCACGAGGCTGTGACCTGCGGTTTCGATAGGACACCGGACAGCGTGGGTCTGCCCTGCGTTTCCCTGCCTAGCTGAGAGAAGGATGATCGTGAGTAGTCGGAAGAACTTGAGGAGAGCGCTGACGGCGGGTATCACCGCCGTCTGCGCGCCTGGGCTGATCGCCGCGGGCCTGCTGCTCGGTGCGGGTAGCGGTAATGCGGCGGATGTATCGCTGACGCAGACCTACACCTGTCCGTTCCCGTTGATCGGCGAGCAGCCGATCAAGGTGGTCATCACCAGCACCATCCCGGACCAGGTCGAGGTCGGCAAGCCGACCGGCAAGATCAGCATCAAGGCAACCGCCACGGTCCCGCCCGAGGCCACCGCAGGCCTGAACCTGGTCGGCGCCGCGACTCTGGAGGGCGCTGCGACGTCCTTCGACGAGGTGCACATGCCCGATGGCATGAAGGTGCCCGCCGAGACCAAGGTGACCATCGCCCCGGTGAAGATCCCCGCCGAGGGTTCGTTCGAACTGATCGCCCTGGGTGACACCGTCTCGCTGGTGCCTCCGACCGCGGGCGACCTGAAGATCTTCGTCAACGGCCTGCTGCTGCGCGACCTGGCGCCGAAGAAGGCGGACGGTTCGCTGACCGGCCTCGGCACGTTCAACTCGGAGTGCAAGCTGCCCGAGAGCGAGCCCCGGCTGCTCCACACCGTCAAGGTGGTTGGCGGCGGCGGCCCCACCTCGACCACTGCTCCTCCGAGCAGCACGACCACCGCTCCGCCGAGCAGCACGACCACTGCTCCGCCGAGCAGCACCACCACTGCTCCGCCGAGCAGCACCACCACTGCTCCGCCGAGCACGACCACCCCGCCGCCGGGGCAGGGTGTTCAGATCAACTACAGCCTGGCAGGCGAGTCGAAGCTGGTGAACTTCGGCGGATCGCTGCCGCTGACGGGCGGGTTCGACGCCAACGCCAACGTCCTCCAGAAGTCCTTCGTCGGTGACCTGAAGCTGGACCGGACCACCAGCAAGGGCTTCAAGATCTTCGGCTTCATCGACATCACCGCCGAGGTCGCGTTCGAACAGGTGAGCAAGTTCTCGGGCACCCTGCCCCCGAACGGCCTCAACGTCGACAAGGGCCAGATCCTCATCAAGCTGCCGAAGATCACGGCTTTTGGTGGCATTCCGCTCACCAGCACCGACACCTGCCAGGCCACGACCCCGACCGACATCGTGCTGAAGAGCGAGGGTGGGTTCGACCCGTTCCAGGGCGGACGCCTCGTCGGCAAGTACGACATCTCCGGCGCCAAGGACTGCGGTGGCCTGAACGACTGGATCTCCCCGTTCGTGACCAGCACCGGCAACACCATCGACATCACCCTCACCAAGAAGTGACGTCGGACAGCAGGGCAACCGTGGCACGCGGTTGATCAGAAAGAAGACTGGCCCCTCCCGCGAGGGAGGGGCCAGTCCGTTCCCCGGTAGTGAGCAGACACGTGGAGGTGCTCAGGCGATGACCGCGCCCCGTGGTGTGCTGACCGCAGAACAGCGGCGTGAACTGGACCAACTGGTCTGGAACGAATCGGCCGACGCCGTGCTCGCCCTCCGCGCCCGGCTGGTGCTGTGGTGGGACGAAGGCCATCCCGTCAACCAGATCTGCCGCTGGGCGGGCGTGACCGACAAGACCGCGCGGCTGTGGCCGCAGCGCTACGCCGAAGGCGGCGTTGGCGGCCTGCGCGGAGTCCCCAACACCGGCCGACCGCGAATCCACGATGGCAGGGTTCGAGCCCGCATCATGGCGCTGAGCAAGCAGTCCCCGCCCGCCGACTCCGGTCTGCCCTATTGGTCGAGCCGCGCGCTGGCCAACTACCTGCGGCAGCACGAGACCATCACGGTCTCGCATGTGTTCGTCAACGAACTGTGGCGCCAACACGGCATCCGCCCCCACGGCAGCCCCGGTACCTCGCCGTTCACCGAGCAGGGCGCCGACATCATCGGGCTGCACCTCAGCCCGCCGACGGGTGCGATCGTGCTGCTGCCCAACAAGGAATCCGGCACGCGCTCCCGCAAGAGCACCCCTCCGCTGCCGATGGCATTCGACCGACACGACATCCCCACCCAGGTCTCCGCCGGGAACCGACGGGACTCCGAGGACTTCCTGCGCTTCCTGCGGGCCGTGGCGGCCAACCACGGCGGCAGCGACCTGCACGTGGTCGTGGACGACCTCGACACCCACTTCAGCAGCGGTGTCCAAGCCTGGCTCACCCGGCACCCCGGCATCACACTGCACCTGGCTCCGCCCGGCACGTCGCTGCCCAACCAACTCGACACCTGGTTCGAGCCCATCACGCGACAGGCCATTCACCGAGGAACATTCACCCCGGTCAGACAACTCGTGGACGCATTCGTCCACCTGAACAACCGCAAATCGTTCCAGTGGACCGCTGACCAGCAGCCCTTGGCCAAGGTCCGCTTCGACCGATCGGAATTGCGGACGCTCACCTGAGCCGTGGAGCGGCAATGACCTTCCGCATCCTGCTGGTTTCCGGTATCCGTGTCGACCGGTTGCGTGCGACCCGTCGTAGCCGCCCCGCGGCGCCGCCTGCTGCCGCGCCTGCCACCTCACCGGTTTTCTGGCCTACGACACCCAATAAACAGACAGCGCCCCGTTTCGCGCTCAGTTCGAGGATTCGGGGCGATGGTCCCGTTTCGTGGGCTCCTTGGACTGGTGTTGGTCCCTTGGCTTGGTGGGCTTGTGGCGGTGGGGAGTTCTGTCGCTTCGCCGGGGGAGCTGGTACCAGGAGCTGATCATCTACGTCCTCGCAGTGGGTCCGGGCCTGACGTGCACGTACGGGGTTCGATGGAGATCTTTCGATGATGCGGCCGCCGAGGGGCGTGCGCCAGAGGGAGGGGTGGCTATGGCCCGAATGTCGTAGCGGTGGGGTCTTCCGGCCAATTGTGTTTGGGGTAGCGGCCTCTCAGTTCGGCTCGTACCTGCGGATAGCCGGTTTGCCAGAAGGTGGTGAGGTCGGTGGTGATCGCGGTGGGGCGGCCCGCGGGGTTCAGGAGGTGGAGTTTCACCGGGACCCTGCCGTTGGCGACTGTCGGTGTGGTTGTGGTGCCGAAAAAATCCTGGACTTTCGCTGCCACGACCGGCTCTTCGGTTGCGTAGTCCACTGTGGCCTGGCGGCCGGTGGGGAGTTTCAGCTTGGGCGGGGCCAGGGTGTCCAGGTGAGTTGCTTCTGGCCAGGGGAGCAGGCGGCGCAGTGCCGCGAGGGTGTCGATTCGTTCGAGGTCTGCTCTGCGGGTTGCCCTGCCGAGTTCTGGTTCCAGCCAGGTGTCCAGGGAAGCCAGAAGAGCTGCGTCGTCTACCGGGGGCCAGGGGGCGCCGAGGGTCTTGTGCAGGAAGTTGAGGCGGTGGCGAAGGTGAGTGGCGGCGGTCGACCAGGTCAGGAGGGTCAGGCCTTCGGTGTTGAGGCCCGCGATGGCGGCTGCTCGGAGGGCTTGAGGGTTTGGGGATTTCAAGGGGCGAGTGGTGAGGACTATGGCGCCCAGGCGTTCCTGTGTCCTGGCGGTGATGTCGGCGTTGTGCCAGGTCACCTCGTCCACTGTGGTCAGCAGGGGCGCGGCCGCGGTTCTGGCCAGGCGTTCGTCGGCGGGGGCGGCCAAGCGGATGGTGCTGTGGGTGTGGCCGGGGGCTCGGTCGGTGATGGCCACGGCCAGCCATTCGGTTCCCGTGAGGTGGGAGCCTTTGGGAAGTTCGGCTGCGGTGCCGTTGGCCATGAGGTAGACGGGGCTGGTCGGGGTTCTGCGGCGGGCCAGGCGTTCGGGGTGGGCCAAGGCCACGATCAGGGCGGGGTCGGGTGGGTTCTGTTTGTCCACTGTGGGGATTCGGGCGGCGAGCCTGCGGGATTCTCGGCGCCAGCGGGTGGCGGTGGGGTCGTTGCGGAGGGTCTTGAGGGCTGCGGTCAGGTCGTCGGTGTTGCCGGTGAGCGTGTCGTCGTCCAGCAGGGTGACTATCTCGGCCGCGGCTTGGGTGCCCAGGTGCTGGGCGCCGTCCAGTAGGGCCCTGGCCAGGCGGGGGTGCAGGCCGGTGTCGGCGAGGGATCGGCCGCGTTCTGTCGCGGTGCCGTCGGGGTGCAGGGCGCCCAGGGTGTGCAGGGTGGTTTTGGCTGCTGCCAGCGGACCTGGCGGTGGTGGGTCCCACCAGGTGAGTGCGGTGCCGTCGGGGGTGCCCCAGATGGCCAGTTCCAGGGCCAGTTGGGTCAGGTCGGCGGTGGTGATCTCGGGGTCGGGGAACCGTTTGAGGGTGCTGTGTTCGTGTTCCGGCCAGCAGCGGTAGGCCTTGCCGGGCGCTTCGCGGCCCGCTCGGCCCGCACGTTGGTCGGCGGTGGCGGCGGCTGCTCGGATGGTGGCCAGGCCCGCCAGGCCGCGGCGGTGGTCCATGCGGGGGACTCGGGACAGGCCGCTGTCCACCACGGCCCGCACGCCGGGGACGGTCAGGCTGGACTCGGCCACGGCGGTGGAGAGGACCACTCGGCGTTCGGCCGACGGGCGGAGGGCGGCGTCCTGGGTGGATGCGGGGAGGCGGCCGTGGAGGGTGACGGTGTTGACGTCGCCGAGTCGGGCGGCGACCCGGCGGATCTCGGCGGCGCCGGGGAGGAAGACGAGGACGTCACCGTCGGTTTCGGCCAGTGCCTTGCGGACTGCTCTGGCCACGCAGAGGTGCGGTGGCTCGTTGCGGTTCGGGGGGACGTGGCGGAGGTCGACCGGGTGGGCGGTGGCTTCGACGGTGAGGACCGGGGCGTTGCCGAGAAGGTCGCTCAGGCGGTCGGTGGCCAGGGTGGCGGAGGTGGCCAGGACCTGCAGGTCGGGGCGCAGCGCGGCGCGGGCGTCCATGAGCAGGGCCAGCAGGAGGTCGGCGTCCAAGTGGCGTTCGTGGCACTCGTCGAGCATCACCACGTCGGTGCCGGGTAGCTCTGGGTCGTGCTGGAGGCGGCGCAGGAGGAGGCCGGTGGTGACGACTTCCACGCGGGTGGACCTGGACGTCTTGCGGTCGCCTCTGACCGCGTAGCCGACGGTGTGGCCCACCGGTTCGCCCAGGAGGTGGGCCATGCGGGTGGCGGCGGCGCGGGCGGCGATTCTGCGGGGTTCGGCGACCACGACCTTGGCGTCGGTGGCCAGAGCCAGGGGGACGAGGGTGGTCTTGCCGGTGCCGGGCGGGGCCACCAGGACGGCGCTGCGGTGTGTGCGGAGGGTGGCGGTGAGCTCACCCAGTGCGGCGCGGACTGGGAGGTCGGGCAACTCGGCGGGGAACACCCGATCAATCTTGCTCGATGCGGGAATTCTTCGGGTGGTGGGCGAGGTTGTTGCGTCCGGAATTCGCTTGCTTACGGCGATATGATTAGTTCAGCTAATGATCCACTGGGAGGCGTGTGTGGGCGACGTGGCCCGGTCGGACGACAGCCCCAAGCCGCGCCTTCCCAGCGAGATCTGGGTTCTGGTCGCGGGCAGCTTCATCATCGCCGTGGGATACGGGATCGTGGCGCCGGTGCTGCCGGTGTTCGCCAAGAGCTTCGATGTGGGTATCACCGCCGCGTCGCTGGTGATCAGCGCTTTCGCGTTCATGCGGTTGGCCTTCGCACCCGCGAGCGGACGGCTGGTCGCGTCGCTGGGGGAGCGGCGGATCTACATCTGGGGCGTGTTGATCGTCGCGATCAGCACCGGGGCGTGCGCGTTCGCCTCCACCTACTGGCAGTTGCTCGTGTTCCGCGCCGTCGGCGGTATCGGGTCGACGATGTTCACGGTGTCGGCCATCGCGCTGCTGGTGCGGCTGTCGCCCCCGCATCTGCGGGCGCAGTCCTCCGGGCTGTGGTCGACCAGCTTCCTGACCGGCAGCATCGCCGGGCCGATCCTGGGCGGGCTGTTGGTGACGTTCTCGCCCGCGGTGCCGTTCCTGGTGTACGCGGTAGGCCTGGTGCTGGCGGCGAGCGTGACCTGGGTGTTCCTCCGCAAGTCGACGTTGGCGGCGCCGATCGAGAAGTCGGCGGCCAACCCGGTCAGCGTGCGGGAGGCGTTGCGGCATAAGGCCTACCGGGCGGCGCTGGTGTCCGGGTTCGCCAACGGGTGGGCGGTGTTCGGTGTTCGGGTGTCGCTGATTCCGCTGTTCGTGATCGCCGTGCTGCACCGGGACGGGACCCTGACGGGCACCTCGCTGTCGGTGTTCGCCGTCGGCAACGTCGCGGTGCTCATGCTGGCGGGGCGGCTTGCCGACCGGTACGGGCGCAAGCCGCTGACCATCATCGGGCTGGTGATCGGTGCCGGGGGCACGGTGCTGATCGGATTCTCCGACAGCGTGTGGGTGTTCCTGGTCGCCGCCGCGATCGGTGGCATCGGGTCGGGACTGCTCAACCCGCCGCACACCGCGGCGGTGGCCGACGTGATCGGCAACCGATCCAGCGGCGGACCCGCGCTGGCGGGTTTCCAGATGGCGGGGGACCTCGGGGCCATCGTGGGGCCGCTGGTCGCGGGCGTGGTGGCGGACGTGATCAGCTACCAGGCGGCGTTCGCCGTCACCGGCGGGGTGCTCGCGGTGGCCGCCCTGGTGTGGGTGTTCGCACCCGAGACGCTCCCCAAGCCCGCCCCGCCCGAGGAGCACACCGCGGCGGAGGTGGCGGCCGAATGCGGCTGCCAGGTCGAAGCCGAGGTGCCCACCGGGGTCCGCATCGGCGGCAAGCCCGGCCAGTCCGACTAGCCCGCCATGGTGATGCCGATCAGCGAGCCGACCAGGTAGGTGGCGCCTGCCGCGACGGCGCCGAAGCCCAACTGGCGCAGGCCGTTGAACCACCACGAGCGGGTGGTGAAGCGCGCGAACAGGGCTCCCGCGCCGAACAGGCCGACGCCACCGACGGCCAGACCGGCGAACAGCGAGCCGTAACCGAGCAGGTAGGGCAGTAGCGGGAACAACGCACCGACGGCGAAGCACAGGAAGGACGAGACGCCCGCGACCACCGGCGACGGCTGCTCGTCCGGATCGACGCCGAGTTCCTGGGTGAGGTGCACGCGGACGGCCAGTTCCGGATCGGCGTGAACCTCGGCGGCGACCCGTTCTGCGGTGCCCTGGGACAAGCCCATCTCGGTGAACATCTCGACCAACTCGGCCTGTTCCGCCCGCGGATTCTCGACAAGCTCCCGGCGCTCGACCGCGACCTCGGCGCGGACCGACTGATTCTGCGTTTCCACGCTGGCATATTCGCCCAAAGCCATGGAAAAGGCGCCCGCCACCAGACCCGCCATTCCGGACAACACGATCAGCCGCTCGTCGGCACCGCCGGCGCCGACACCGGCGACTAATGCGATGTTGGTGACAAGGCCATCCATTGCGCCGAAAACAGCTGGTCGGAGCCAGCCTCCGGATACATCGCCGTGGGTGTGTCCGACTTCAGCGCTGCCCGCTGGACCGATGCTCACACAATGACTTTAAGAGTTGACCGCCGCGCCACCGAGCGACTTCGCCGAACGTTCTTTCCTTAGATAAGCCTGAGATTGAGAGGTCACCTATTCGTGACACATTTGTGGCTCGGTAGGCTCAAATCGTGGCCCGGGTATCTTCGCGAACGCTTGACATCATCGGCACGGCGGTCCGCATCGGACTCGCCGCGGTGTGGCTCGTCTACGGGGTGGTGAAGGCCGCCGACCCCGAGCAGTTCTACGTGGCCATCCAGGGCTACCAGCTGGTGCCCGCGAGCCTGTCCGACCTGACCGCCGCGTTCCTGCCCTACATCGAGATCGCGTTCGGCCTGCTCCTGCTGGTCGGCATCGGCACCCGGGTGACCGCGGTCCTCTCGGTGCTGGCACTGGTGGCCTTCATGATCGCCATCGGCCAGGCATGGGCCCGCGGCCTGAAGATCGACTGCGGCTGCCTCGGCGGCGGTGGCGAGGTGGAGCAGACGAACTACCCGCAGGAGATGCTCGTCGACGTCGGCTTCCTGGCCATGTCGGTGTGGCTGGTCGTGCGGCCACGCACCCTGTTCGCCGTCGACAACAGGCTGGCGGCCGCACCCGAGGACGAGCAGTCGGACGAGAACGCAATGGTTTCCGGAAAGGATCGGTAGACGGTGGCATCGCAGGGCAACGCAGGCGGGCGCAAGCCCAAGAGCGCCAAATCGGTGGCCGCGGCGCGCGGCAACAACAGCGGCAGCCGGGGTGTTGCCATCGGCGTGGTGGCCGTCGTGATCGTGGCGGTCGCGGTGATCGGCGGCGCCCTGTACTTCACCAGGGGCTCGGGCGACCCGACCGTCGCCGCGGCCTCGGACCTGCCTTCCAAGCGTGACGGCGCGATCGTCACCGTGGGCAGGGACGACGCGAAGAACGTGGTGGATGTCTACGAGGACTTCCTCTGCCCGGCGTGCGGCGCCTTCGAGAAGGAGTTCGCCGAAGACCTGGAAGGCAAGATCAAGGAAGGCGCCATCAAGGTCCGGTACCACACGCTGCCGATGCTGGTCCGGCTGAGCAACCCGCCCGGCTACTCGCTCGACGCGGGCAACGCCGCCCTGTGCGCCGCCGACGCGGGCAAGTTCGTCGGCTACCACGCCAGCCTCTTCGCCGACCAGCCCGAAGAGGGGGGCGCGGGCTTCACCAAGGACCAGTTGATCGACCTCGGCCGCAAGCTGGGTATCAAGGCCGAAGGCAAGGACGAGGCCGATCCGACGTTCGCGGCCTGCGTCCGCGACGGCAAGCACAACCAGGTGCTGAACGCGGAGATGGACCGCGCCGACCAGGACCCCGCACTGCGCGCCAAGAACGAGGACGGCAGCGACAAACTCCACGAGCAGACCGGCAAGCCCTACTTCCGCGGCACCCCGACCGTTCTGGTCAACGGCAAGGCCGTCGACTGGCGGGATTCCGGCTGGCTGGAGAACCTTCGCCCCTGACGCTCAGTTGTACAGCCGCGTCGGCTCCCCCGAATGGGGGTGGCCGGCGCGGGTAGCGTCATGCGCACAGGGCAGAATCTTGCTGCCGCATCGAAGCGGGAACCGTTGCCACGAAGCGGCGCCCGCCGGATGCGCTCCCGTTCCAGCGGCGGCACCGAGAGAGGACGAGCCAGGGTGAGCGCTGCGCAGTCGACGGATACGCGCCCCGACGCGGAAAACCGTCCCCGGCGCCGTCTTGGCCGCAAGACCGTGCTCATCCTGATCACCGTGGCCATCCTGGCCGGAGTGGTGGTCGTGGCCTTGCTGCCCGCCTGGCGGCGCCACCCGACCCCGCCGCCCGCAGTGGTCCCCATCCCCGCCCGAGACGGCGTCACCGTCGTCGCAGGCCTCGCCACGGCCCCCATGGTGGACATCTACGAGGACCTGCTCTGCCCCAGTTGCGGCGACCTGGCCCGCCGCGACGGCCCCACCATCGAGGCCAAGATCAAGGCGGGTGAGCTGCGCGTCCGCTACCACCCCCTGCCACTGCTGGTCGCCCTGTCCGCGCCCCCCGGCTACTCCCTGGACGCCGCCAACGCCGTCCTCTGCGCCGCGGACGCGGGCATCTTCACGGACTTCCGCCGCAGGCTCTTCCAGGACCAGCCCGAAGAGGGCGTGCCCGGCTACACCAACGAGCAGCTCATCCAACTGGCCGCCGACCTCGGCGCGACCGCCCCCGACTTCGCCGCCTGCGTCACCGACAACCACTTCGACCAGGAGTTGATCGACGCGATGAACTCCCTCCACCGCAACCCCGCCCTCCAGCTCCGCCAGGCCGACGAGACCCCCTGGCTGGACCCCAAGACCGGCCAGCCCGTCTTCCGCGGCGCCCCCACCGTCCTCCACCGCGACAAGGTCCTCGACACCCGCAGCCCCGACTGGCTAACCAGACTCCCGTCTTAGCAGCTCACCCCCGGTGCAACCCCCCAATTTCCAAGATCGCACCCCCATCATGTACGGTATGCAAGCACACGGCGACGGGCACTTCCCACAAGCCGTGACCCACTCCATGGGGCTGTGGCGCAGCTGGTAGCGCATCACACTGGCAGTGTGAGGGTCAGGGGTTCGAGTCCCCTCAGCTCCACCATCATTCGTTAATTGGGATACGGCCTCTGACCTGGGAAAACCGGGTCGGAGGCCGATCTCGTTTCAGCATCCCGAGTGGACAGTGCGCCCCATTTCTGAAGCAGGGGTCGAGATCCCGCCGCATGGGCGGCGGAGATCGCCGGTGGGGTGGCGAACAGGGGGAGCTGGATGGGGGTGATCACTTCAAGTGGTCGGTGAGTACTCCGTCGCTGCCGAACAGTTCGGTGCGCCAGCGCTCGACGAGGTCGGAGCTGTCGATGTCGTCGGGGTGGAAGCCTCGCTTGTTGTAGGTCCGGATGAGGCGTAGGACGTCGCGGCTGAGGAACGGTGAGTGACGCAGTGCGGCGAGGCTGCGCACAAGGCGGCGGGGGTTGTAGGTGGCCCGGTCCGCGAGCAAGGACAGTGTGGTGTGGCCGACCACGGCGAGGATGAAGATGGCGGTGGTGACTCGCATCGTCCAGATCCGAATCCATTCGGTGCCGCCGACCGTGCGGTAGACGTCGAAGGCGACTGCCTTGTGCTCGGATTCCTCGAGGGCGTGCCAGAGCAGCATGGATCGAACTTCTGTTGTCCCGAGGAGTGCTTGGGCTCGTGGGCTGCGCAGCAGGGTCTCGGCGAGGGTTGCGGTGTAATGCTCGAGCGCGGCGGTGACGGCCAGTTGTGTGCGTTTCGGCAGCAGGCGTTCGACGACGATGAAGATTCTGCGGACCATGCGGTCGACGCGCCGGGTGGGATAACCCATTTCCTGGAGGCGTTCGTTCAGCGCTCGGTGCTCTCGTCCGTGCGTGACTTCTTGGCCGATGAACCCGCTGACTTGTGCTTTGAGTTCTGGATCGCGAACGTCGTTGTTGAAGTTGCGGACACTGCGCACGAAGAAGTCTTCGCCTTCGGGGAACATCGCCGACAGAACGGCGACCGCGTGGCTCATGACGAGGTCGCCGTCGACGTAGTGCCGTCGGAGAGCTCCGGAGGGGTAGTTGAAACGAATTCGGCGGGTGCGGACAGTGCGTTGGGGAACCGGCCCCTGCAATGCCTTCTTTGACGCCACGCGGACTCCTTCAGCCAAGGTGCGGGGTGATGTCCTAGCGTGCGGGCGGCTTCGATCCGATGGATTCGGTATGCGAAACGCTCCGCACGACCTCGATGCGACCGGAAGGCGTCGTTGAGAACCGGTGTACATCCGGCGTGTCCACGACCGCGGCCGAAGGTTTGTCCTCGGCTCGGCGGAGCGACCACGCCTGCTCGTGCCAGCAACGTATGTGTAACTCGAAGTAACAGTCAATATGAGCGTGGATTGCCTCACCCGGATGGGCGAGCGTCGGCAGATCGTGAAAGGAGATCCGAGCCGGTCCAACCCTTGATCGTCCGTGGCACCGGAGTTCCGGACTCGACGCTGGGAGTGGTCCGCCTCCAGCCTCAGAAAACCGCCGTCTGGCGGGCGTTGGATCATCTGATCCGTTTGGTCGCTTGTGACAAACCTGAGCGCTGAGTGGTCGCGGTTTACTTCGCTACCCACGGCCCTTCAAACATCGGCTGTCCTTTATCCCGCGAATAGGCCGTAGATGAGATAGCCGTTGAGGGCGGTTATGAACGCGGTGATCAGTGAAAACATGGTGGTGAACCACAATGATGATGGGTGCTCATCCATCACCGATCGCCGTCTGCTTACGATCAGCAAGGGTATGAGTGCGAAGGGGATACCGAGGTGTCGGAGTCGGCGGCCCTGCCGCCCGGTCGCTTCGGTTGTGTCGTACCAAATCCGTTTTCGTAAGACTGGTCCGCGCTGGGCGGCGGATCGTGCCACTGCCCGTTGGCTCTGTGTGTGGTGAAAGGTGGGCGCCTTCGTCGCGCGTTTCAGGGGTGGGTGCGTGCTCGGTGGTCCCGGGGTGGCATGCCGTAGACCTTGCGGAAGAGGCGGCTGAAGTGGGCCGGGTCGGTGAATCCCCAGCGTTTGGCGATGTCCAGTACCGAACGGTGGCGCCAGGCGGGGTCGAGCAGGTCGTCGTGGCAGCGTTGGAGCCGCTGGGTGCGGATCCACTCGGCCGCGGTGGTTCCCTGTGTGCGGAACAGGCGGTGCAGGGTCCGGATGGAGACGTGGTGGGACGCGGCGACCATGGCGGGGTCCAAAGCCGGGTCACCCAGGTTGCGCTCCATGAAGGCCTGCATGTTCGCGAGTAGGGCGTGGGGCGGCTGGGTGGCGTGGGACTCCAGCTCGCGGGTGAGCAGGGCGGTGACCAGTTCGCGCAGGCTTGCCCCCAGTCGGACACCGTCGGAACCCCTGTACTGGTGGGCGTTGTCGATCAGGTGCGCCACGAAGTGGCTCAGCAGCGAGCCGACGCCCTCGTGGGTGGACAGCGGTCGTGCGGACAGCCGTTCGATGCTGTTCGCGGGCAAGGGCAGCAGGTTTTTGGGGATTTGGAGGGCGGCCGAGGTCATGCGGTCGCCATTCGCGGTCGCGCGTGCCGTGAACGGGCGCGAGCTGTCGACGAGTGTGGTGGTCGCTGCGCCGACCAGGGTTTCGCGGTCGTGCTGGGCGAATGCGTAGGTTCCTCCCCAGGTGAACGACAACAGGCAGTGCTCGGGATCGGACTGGCGGATCTGCCGTGGCGTCCGATGCCAGGTCATCGGCGGATGGCTCAGCACCAACAGGTGGAGCGCGCCGATACTCAACCCGCTGCCGTCCGCGATGAAGTCCGCGGCATGCTCACTGCTCGTCAGGATCGGCATCGGCGAGTTCGCGGTCAGGTCGTGCCAAGCGGCGAAACGATGCACCACGGGCATTTCCGCGGTCTGGAACCGGCTGGTGACCAGCACTCCTCAGCCCCCCATTACTTCCCCAGCAGCGACTCAATGACTACCTGGTCGAACGCCTCCTGTCACCGCGTACTGACATACGTGGTCACTTTCGGATTGGCCTGCCTGTTAGGGAGTCGGGGGGGGGGGGGGCAGCGCCATGGCTCCCTGTCTTCGGTCGCTGTCCCAAGCAGGCACCTTCCACTGCGGAACCCACCGATGCCTTCTGGTTATCGCGGCAGGTATTGGACCTTCGTTCCCGGTCGGCCATACGTTCGGTCTCGATGTGAGAGGGGGCCGAGTTGGCATCCAAGGTTTCGAGAGCCGAGTTGTTGCGGGGGCTGGGTCTGGTGGCGGGTTCTGTGATCGGTGGTGCCGGTGTCGCGTCGGCCGAGGGTGGTGAACATCCACATCTTCGGCTGGTCAAGGACTACTACCGGGCCTACGCCTCCGGTGATGTCGAGCGGTTGCGGCCCTTTGTTTCCGACGACGTCCGGTGGGTCATTCCGGGGCGTCATCCGTTGTCGGGCACGAAGGTCGGTGTCGACGAGGTGTTGGCGTTTTTCCGGGAGTTGGGGCGGGCGGGCTTCAAGGCCGAGCCGGTGTTCCTGGCGGTGGACGGCGACTGGGTGGTCGATCTGCACCGTGGGTGGAGCACGCGGCCGGAGGGCCTGGACATCCTGTGGGCGTTGGCGTTTCGGATCCGCGGCCGGAAGATCGTGGAGGCCGTCAACTTCGCCGCCGACCAGCACGCCGCCGACAGCTTCTTCTGGAAGGTGTACGAGCTGGCGCCGATTCCCGATCGGCTGCGGCGGCGATGAGGCGGACGGTGTCCAGACGTGTGGTGCTCGCGTCCGGGGCGGTGGCCGCGGTGCCGGTGATCAGGGGTGGGACGGGGGAAGTCGTGGACGAACGTGAGATCGTCGACCGCACCATCGAGTTGGCCGTCCACTTCGATCGGCGGCGGTGGGACGCGTTGCGGGAGGTCTTCGCGGATCAGGTGTTCCTCGACTACACCGGTCTCGTCGGCGGTGAGCCCGCGATGGTGAGTTCCCGGGACCTGGTGGAGGGGTGGCGGCAGAGCCTGGGGCGGCTGTCGGCGACCCAGCACCTGGTGTGCAACCAGCGTGTCGCCGTCGACGGCCCCACCGCCACCGGCACCGCGGACTTCCAGGCCGTTCACCGGCTCGGCCCGGTGGTCGGCGGTCGGCTGTGGACGCTGGGTGGCCACTACGAGTACCGGTTCGTGCGCGAGCGCGGCGGCTGGCGGATCAGTGCGCTGACCATGCGGCCGGTCTGGGAGACCGGTGACCGCACGATCATCGGTTAGGCCAGCTCACGGACCACGACGGCGAAGTCGGCGACCGTGGGGCTGGGGTTGTCCTCGAGCCAGGCCAGGGCGATGCGCAGCGGCGGGATGTCGCGGATCGGGCGCCAGACGAGGTCGGGGCGGGCGTAGTAGCCCGCCATCGACCGGGGGCCGATGCAGACGGCCGCGCCTGCGGCGACGTGCTCCAGCATCTCCTCGACGTTGTCGTTCTCCGGCCCCCACCTGGGGCTGGAGCCGTCCGGGCGTGGGTTGACCGCCCACCAGTCCACCCAGGGCCGGGGCGCCTTGCGGGTCCAGACCAGCGGCTCGTCGCGGAGGTCCAGGATGCCGACCTCGTCGTGGTCCGCCAGCGGGTGGCGGCAGGACAGGCCGACCAGGCGGGGCTCCGTGGCGACGATCTCGGTGTGCAGGCCGGTGGTGTCGGCGGGCAGCCAGAGGAACGCCACGTCGACCAGGCCGTCGCGCAGGGCGGCTGCCTCACCGCCCCAGTCGAACCGCTTGGGCTCGACCGCGATGCCGGGGTTCCGCTCGCTGAATACCTTGCGCGCCTTGGTGGACAGTGAGCCCGCGCCGGTCGCCTCGAAACCGACCCGCAGGACGCGGTCCCGCTCGGCGATGGCTGCGCGGGCCAGGCGTTGCGCGTGCTGCCAATCGGCGATGATCTTGCGTGCGGGCGCTAGCAGAACCTCACCGGCGGCGGTCAGGTGGACCTCGCGGCTGGTGCGTTCGAACAGCGGGCAGCCTAGGTCGTTCTCCAACTGGCGGATCTGGCGGCTCAGCGCGGGTTGAGAGACGTAGAGCTGTTCGGCGGCGCGGGTGAAGTTGAGCTGTTCGGCGACCGCCACGAAGTACCGCAGCACCCGAATGTCCACATCCACGCCTCAACCCCCTAGGCCCCATTCTCTCAGGAGTGGAGGCGGTGCCCTTCCGGAGCTGCAACCCCGGCTATCGAATGCGGGCGCGGCACGAGGCGGGCGCCTGCTCATCGAACTGGTGCGCACCGGGTACGGCGTCGCCTTGTCCACCCCACGATCGACGAGTTCCCGGGAACGGTCGTGCGTCCGCTCGCAGGAACCCCACCGCACTACCGGAACGCGATCACCTGGCACGAGACCGGTCCGCTGAACGCCCACAGCGCACACGCTCGTCGGCTTCGCGACGAAGGCTTACGAAGCCGCGGTCACCCGCAATACCGCCTACCCGCGTTGGCGCAGGGAACACCCTGGGGCTTCCCCGTAGCCCTGGTCCGATTGCGGCGCGCAGGGCGCACATGTTCCAGGATGGGCCTCGCGTCACGCTCAAGTCCCGATCGAATATATCGATTTTCTGAAACAAACATGACAGTCCGATAAGCGTGGCGGACGATTACACATATTTCCGGCGCCGAGAAGATATACGAGAGTGAGCAACTTGCAACGCAAGCTTGACGTTCGTGTGAGCATCCACTTACTCTCGAAGTGTCAGAAGTGCAAGTCATGGGGGATCAAAGTATGCGGGGTGTGAGCCCACGGACGCGGTGAGGTCCGAAGCAACTCATCAGGTTGGGCGGCTCTCTCCCGGCGGCATTTTCGGTGGAGTCCCAGTCGAGCCTGGCTCGAATCGGTGGCATTCGTGTGAATGCCTGGATAAACTCGCCGAGCACAGCGCGCTGGGTGTGAATGACAGGCTACTGGGGTGGTGTCGAGCCGGTATGTGTGGGTCGCGTATCGCGGACACGAATTAAATTGATTCATGGGCCGGTAGGCCCGGCGGTATTTCCTGCACCGAAAGATGGGGTCTCTCAGGCATGCTGCGTGCGCACGGGTGCGGGGCACCGTAATGGCGTCCTCCGGGAAAATCGGGGTCATGCAGGGAGTCGCACTCGGTGTTGGTGCGGTGCTCGGCCCCGGTGTATTGACGCTGCCCGCGCTGGCCGCCCGACAGGCAGGTCCGGCCTCGATCCTGGCGTGGATCGGTTTGCTGACCCTGTCGATTCCGGTGGCCGTGTCCTTTGCCGCACTCGGAACTCGTTACCCCGACCGCGGGGGCGTCGCCACGTTTGTCAGCCATGCCTTCGGCAGGCGCGCCGCGGCGGCCGTCGGGTGGTGGTTCTACTTCGCGGTCCCACTGGGCGCGCCCTCCGTCGCGCTGATCGGCGGCATGTACGCGGCCAGCGCCCTTGGCGGTGGCCGCGGTCTGGAGCTGCTGATCGCGGCGATGCTGCTGCTGGCGGCGACCAGCAGCAACGCGATCGGGCTGCGCCTGTCCAGCAGGATGCAGCTGGGCATGGCGAGCATTCTCGTCACCCTGCTGATGGTGACGTTGGTGGTGGCGGCCCCGCATATGCGAGCCGACAACTTCCAGCCCTTCGCCCCGCATGGCTGGCTGGCCATCGGGTCGACCAGCGCGCTGTTGTTCTTCTCCTTCTCGGGCTGGGAGGCGCTGGCGCAGCTGTCCGGTGACTTCGCCAACCCGGCCCGTCAGCTGGTGCGGGTCTCGGCGGCGACCCTGGTCGTCATCACCGTGCTGTACGCGGGTCTCGCGCTGGTCACCGTCGGCTCGCTCGGCGGCGACGGCGGGGCGAACCTGGTTCCGCTGGAGGCGTTGCTGACCATCGAACTGGGTGCGGACGCGCGCTGGCTCACCGCCTTCGCGGCCATCCTGCTGGCCTTCGGCACGATGTACGCCTACATCGCCTCCGCGGCCAGGCTGGGCGGTGCGCTCGGTCGGGACGGGTCGCTGCCGAAGTGGTTCGACGCGCCATCGGGTGCCGAACCGCGCCGCAGCCTCGCGGTGCTCACGGTCGGCCTCGCGGTCGTGTACGGCGCCGTGATCGCTCTCGGTCTCACGGTGGAGGACCTGATGCTGGCATCGGGCGCCTGTTTCCTCGCGGTCACGCTGTCCGGGCTGCTCGCCGCGGTGCGACTGCTTCCCCGCGGCAGGCCTGCCTGGTACGCGACCGTGGTCGCCTCGGTGCTGATGGCGGTTGTGCTGCTGTTCTTCGGCGTGTTCCTGCTCTATCCGCTGCTGTTGGCCCTCGGTGCGTTCGTGACCGTGCGGCTGGTCCGGGTCCGCGTTCCGCAAGTGGCCTTGGAGGTCAAGCAACCAGGCTGAGGTAGCTGAATCCGTTTCACGGGAATCTGCACGGGATATCTGCACACTTTCTTTCCAGTAACCGACGGAGACGGTCATGCCCAAAATCGCAGTGCTGACCAATGATTTGTGGTCCGACCTCGTCATCCGCAGGCCGGAACGCGTCGAGGTGCGGGGAACTCCTGGTGCGGCCATCCTTCCCGAGTTCCTCGAAGAAGAGGATCTTGTCATGGAGAAGGTCAAGGACAGCGCTTTCTACGAGACTGACCTGCACGGTAAACCTCAGGAGCGCGGCGTCGAAACCCTGATCGTTACAGGTATGCAAACTCGGATTTGCGTGCAAACGACCGTCGCGGACGCCTTCTTTCGTGGTTACAATGGGTGGGTCGCCTCGGACTGTGTTGTGTCGACGCATGAAGCCGATCGCCAGCGAGCGCTGGAATGGCTCGCAGGATACTGCGCGACCGTGGCTGTATCGACGGAAATTATTCGACAGCTGGATGAAAGCGGCTTCCTGGCGCATGAAGTGGCGAGGGTTCGATGAGGCCCTCCGATGCATTCGCAGCAATCAACACGTGTTCGATCCTGGGGGACAACGGTGTCCGGTGACGAAATCGTGCTTGACCACGGCAGTGGGGCCAAGCTGAGTCGGATTCTCGTGGAAACGATTACCGCCACATTGGGGGAGGTCTTCCTCGGCGAGATGGAGGACAGCTCGGTCCTCACGCTGCCTGCCGGGAAGATCGCGATGACGACGGACTCGTTCGTCGCCGATCCGCCGTTCTTCGGCAACGGGGACATCGGGAAGATCGCGGTGTGCGGGACCGTGAATGGCCTCGCCGTGATGGGCGCGAAGCCCAAGTACCTCACGCTGGGCATGATCTTGGAATCCGGGCTGCCCCTGAGCAGGCTGCGGCAGGTGCTCGAATCGATCCGGAAGACCGCGGTCGAGGCCGAGGTTCGTATCGTCGCAGGTGACACCAAGGTCGTCGGGCCCGGGGAAGCCGATCAGATCTACCTGAACACCACCGGCATCGGGGTGTTCGAGGAGTCGCCCCTGCGGATGACGGATGTACGCGAGGGCGACCAGGTCATCCTGACCGGGCCCATCGGCAACCACACCGTCCACCTGCTCTCGATCCGGGAGGGTCTGGGTTTCGAGTCGCGGGTCCTCAGCGACTGCGCACCGCTGAACGGGATGCTGTCGGCTCTGCTGCGGGCGGTTCCCCGTACCTCGATCCGGTCGATGCGAGCCGTCACCCGCGGCGGGCTCGCCGCCGTATTGCATGAATACGCCTCCGTGGTCAAGCGAACTATTCGGGTCGACGAAGAACTTCTCCCGGTTCAGCACGAGACTCGGCTGGCGTGCGACATACTCGGCATCAACCCTATTCACACGGCGAACGAGGGTTGTGCCTGCGTATTCGCGGCACCGGATGCCGTGGATCAAGTACTCGCAGGCCTGCGTTGTCACGAAAGTGGCAAAGACGCGGTCGTCATCGGTGAAGTGACCTCGGCACCACAGCCGCTGGTGCACCTCCGAAACAAGGACGGCTTTGTTTCGGAACTGGATGAGTTGGAAGGCGCCGCACTTCCCCGCCTGCGCTGACGTCACATCACCACCCTCCCGCCGAGGCAGGCGGGAGCAATCATTGAGGCATGGAATGACAGAACAAGTTCGCCGGCTTGTCAGAGTCAACGGAATCGTCCAGGGGGTCGGGTTCCGTCCATTCGTCTACAGCCAGGCGGTCGGCCACGGGTTGACCGGCTGGGTACTCGATGACCCCGAGGATGTGGTGATCGAGGCGCAGGGAACGAGGGCCGCCGTCGAGGAATTCGTGGACGATCTTCGCCGCAAGGCACCTCCGCCTGCGCGGGTGGATGACGTCGCCGCAAGGGAAATCGACCCCCTCGACGCCGAAACGGGTTTCACCATTCTCCGCAGCGACCGGCGGGAGGGGCAGCCGAGCACGATCATGCCCAGCGATTCGGATGTGTGCGACGAGCTGAATATGCGGAAGGGCTTCGACAACGTTGCTCTTTCCGGCGGGGTAATCGCCAATGAATTTGTTCTGATGAACTGTCTTGTTTCGTTGCGAAGGGGAGGTCTCGACGTTTACCATCATGACCGGCTTCCGTGTAATGGCGGCGGAATCTCGGTCGGCCGGTTGATGGTCGCCGAATACCGTCGGTATGTCAGGGAAGCGGCGTGAATCGATACCTGATTCTTATCACCTTTACTTCCGTGTCAACCCTCTCGGCTGGGGGTTGTTCTGGTGGGCATGAAAGGCCGATCGAATATGACCAGTGATGTTTCCTTGGCTCCGCGGCGCCGTGTTTTGCCCGCCGGTCAGAACGGCTCGCTGTGGGCCGTGCGACCGTCCTACGGACTGTGCGAGTTTCGGGGCAAGGTGCTGCGCATCGAGGTTCCGGACCCGACCGAGGTGCTCTTTCCCACCGACTGCGGGCTGAGCGTCGTCACCGCGCTGGGCAACCCGGACGCCCCGGACCTGTCGGGCGTGACCGCCCTGGACATCGGCTGCGGGTCTGGCCTCTACACGGTGGCGCTGCTGCAGGCGGGTGCCTCCCACGTGACGGCGCTGGACATCAACGCAGCCTCGGCGCAGGTGACGTCCGCCAACGTCGCGCTGAACAACCTCGACCTCGGCAGGCTGTCCTGTGTCAGCGCGGATCTGGCCGACTACTCACCGGATCGGCGTTTCGACGTGATCGTGTCGAACCCGCCGCACTTCCCCTACGACCCCTGCTACGAGCAGACGGAGGGCCTGGAGACCGCGCTGGTCGCAGGCGAGAACGGCCGCGCGCTCTACGACGTGATCGTGGACCGGGTCGACGAACTGCTCAACCCCGGCGGAACCCTGATCATGGCGCACTCCTCGCTCGCCGACGTCGCCCGCACCACGCGGGAACTCGAGGCGAAGGGCTTCCAGGCCAGGACGCTGGAGATCTTCGAGATGGACATCCCGATGCTGGCCTACGCCGAGCACCGGGAGCAGCTTCTCAGCCAGCTGCTGCGGTTGCAGCAGGCGGGCAGCGCGGTCTTCGAGGGAGACCGCTTCACCGTGCACGCGATGGCTTTCCAACGCACTGACAACGATGTGGAGGCAGGATCATGATGGAGGCAACGACAACCGTCGCGGGTATCACCAAAGCCGACGTCAGCGGCCTGATGACCGCGCATGTCGAGGCGAACTTCGGCGACGACGTGCTGCGCAAGCTGCGGGAGCAGTACACCGAGGAGCACGTTGTCCCGCTCCGTGGTTTCTGCCCGCCCGACCTGCTCGAGGCGATTCGGCAGGAAGCGTGCAAGATCATCGACGATTTCGGCAAGTCGCACGACCTCGTCTTCGAGATCACCGACGGCACACCCCGCAGCATGACGACCGCGGGCCAGCCGATCGTGAAGAAGCACGGTCCGTTGATCGACGCGTTCTACTTCTCGCCGATCCTGCTCGAGTTCCTCTCGAAGATCGTCGGCGAGAAGATGTACACCTGCCCCTACGCCGGTGAGCACTACGTCGTCAGCAGGCTGATGAAGTCCGGCGACACCCACGGCTGGCACTGGGACGACTACACCTACGGGCTGATCCTGATCCTGGAGGCGCCGAACTACCGCGAGGGCGGTTTCGTCCAGGCGGTTCCGCACACCTCGTGGGACAAGGAGAACCCCGACGTCCACGGGGCTTTGATCGCCAGCCAGGTCCGCTCGTACGCGCTGGAGCCGGGTGATGCCTACCTGGTCAAGACGAACACCACCATGCACCGCGTCTACCCGATCCGCGGTGAAGGCCGCCGCACCATCGTGAACATGACGCTGGTCAACGAATCCGACCTCAGCAAAGACATGACCCACGAAACCAACGTGGCCCTTTTCGGCGGCGCCGCCGACTCGTAGCACGGCCGTCGAAGTCCGATTCTGCCGCGACCCGGCAGAACTATCACTGGGGAGGAAAAGTGCAACCACGCGAAACGATGCGCGGTTTGCCTGGAATTGTTCAGCCGTTTTTGACATGGGTGACGGGCGTCCCGCTGGAGGGGACCCGGCCGAAGGTTCGCTGGCGTCCGGTGCTCGCCTTGATCGCGGGCATCGTGCAGACCAGCGTCGCCATCGCGATCGGCGCCTACGCACTCAACGAACTGCCGCTCTACGTCTCGCTGCCCGCTCTGCTGTTGCTGTGGCCCGCCATCGGGGGTGGCCTGCGCAGGCTGGATGTCGTTGTGGTGCACCAGACCCTGCACCGGATGTTCACCCCGAGCAACCTCGGCAACCGGATCGTCAGTGAGATCATCACGACCATCACCTGGCGTCCGCCGTACAACCCGAACCGCGAAGAGCACCTGTTGCACCACGCTTACCCGTGCTCTCTGAAGGACGGCGACACCCTGTACTTGCAGTCCACCGGCGCGCGTCCGGGGATGACCAAGCGGGAGTTCAACCGGTACCTGCTCGGGGCGGTGTTCTCTCCCCGCCACCACTGGAGCTTCTTCTCCAGCCGGATCAAGGCGAACCTCACGCCGCGGCAGCAGCCCTACCGGTTCGTGATGTCCGTGATCTTCCTGGCGGGCACGATCACGCTGCTGGCGATGACCGGCTGGTGGTTGGAGTACCTGCTGCTCTGGTTCATCCCGGCGACGTTCTTCTTCCAGAACCAGACCCTGCTCTACACCCTCAGCGAGCACCGCTGGTGGCTGTACGACAACGCCGAGCGGTTGACCAAGGTGCAGCGTGACCAGCTCACCTTCGGCCGCTTCTGCGGCGAGTCGATCCCGGACACCGCGGGTGCGACCGCGATGCAGCGGCTTTCGCTGTGGTCGGGGTGGTGGCTGCGGATGCTGACCGTCTACTCGCCGTACCGGATGTTCGTTCTGGTCGGCGACACCGTGCAGCACGACCTGCACCACATCCGCCCCAAGTGCGACTGGGCGAACTCGCCGTATGTGCGCAACGAGGACGTGGTTGGCGGCTCCGACCGGTACTACGAGGTCTGGGGCGGCCTGTTCGAGCACGTGTACGTGGGCAACAGCGTCGTCGGCTGGGAGCCCGAGCGTTCGAAACCCAGCACGCCGGTACTGGTCGGGTGAGCGGGGTGACCACGAGCGCGGACAACAGGGTTCTCGTCATCGACGGCACGGGTCGGGGTCACGCCATCTGTGACCTCTTCACCCGCACCAACCCGGCGGTCACGGTCTTCTACGGGCCTGGCTGCGATGTGATCGGGCAGGAGCGGATCGTGCCCGTGCCCGCGATCTCGCTCACCGATCCCGGCACCGCGCTGCGCTTCCTGGCCGACAACCCGGTGGAGTTGGTGTTCGTCTCCAACATCGACGCACTCGCCATCGGCTACGTCGACCAGTTGCGCGCGGCCGGATACCGGGTGATCGGTCCCAGCGCGGCGGCCGCCGCGCTGGAGGTGAGCAAGGCCAGGGGCAAGCAGTTCTGCGTCGACCACGGCATTCCCGTCGCCGAGCACCGGGTCTACACCGACCCCGTCGAGGCGGTGGCCTATGTCCGTGCGCTGGACCGGCCGTGCGTGGTCAAGATCGACCGGCTCACGCCCGACGGCGACGGCTCGGTCGTCTGCGATTCGGCCGCGCAGGCCGAGGCGGCGATCGAGGGCTTCGCCGCCGAGCACGGCGCGGACTTCGCGGTGGTCGTGGAGGAGCGGCTGCGCGGCACGGAGATCTCGGTCTTCGCGCTGCTGGACGGGCACAGCGCGATGGTGTTCCCGACCGCCCTTGACTACAAGCGCACGCTTGAGGGCGATCAGGGCAAGAACTGCGACGGGATGGGCTCGGTCGCACCGCACCCCGCCGACTCGCCGGATATGCGCGAATACCTGCGCTCGCTGCTGGTGGAGCCGCTGCTGCGGGGACTGCGGGCGGAGGGGCTGGACTTCACCGGCTTCGTCTACCTCGGTGCCATGCTCACCGCGGACGGGCCGAAGGTGTTCGAGATCAACGCGCGGTTCGGCGACTCCGAGGCCGAGGTGGTGCTGCCCGGCGTCCGCAACGACTTCCTCGCCGTGTGCCGGGCGGTGCTCGCCGGAGACCTGCGTCGGGAGTCGTTGCAGACCGACGGGCTGCGGCGCTGCTCGGTCGCCCTCGTCCAGGGTGCGCTGGAGGGCCACGACCCGGACTCGGGCTGGCCGTTCGGGGAGTACACCACCGGACAGCAGGTGACGGGGCTGGACGCGGTGACCGACTCGGAGGCGACGGTGTTCTACGCGAACCTGCGTACGGACGCCGAAGGCGTGCCCGCGAGCTGTGGCGGGCGGGTCTTGCACGTCGTCGGGGTGGGTGCCGACCTCGATGAGGCGCGCGAGGTGGCCTACCGACACGTGTCCAAGATCAATTTCCCTGGCATGCGCTACCGGTCCGATATCGGTGCTGGCCTCGAGGTGCATCAGGGCAGGCAACTAGAAAACGGAGCGGTGGCATGACAAAGGCGTTCGTCCTCTTCGAACTGATGAATGCCATGGTGCTCGTGGCGAAGGAGGCCAAGGCCCGCGGCTACGAGATCATCGCGCTCAACCACGACCCGCTGAAGACCTCGGGCCCGTTCACGGTCCCGGACGGGCTGGTGGACCGGCTCATCAAGATCGACGAGTGGGCCGACACCCCCCAACTGTGGGAGATCCTCGACTCGCTCGGCCGGGACCACGACATCGCGGGCACGTACTCGGTCTTCGAGCCGACGTTGCCCTTCGAGGCCGTGGTGCGGGAGCGGGCAGGCCTGCCGAACAACGGGTGGGACGGCACCCGCGACATCCTGGACAAGGCCAAGGTCCGCAGGAAGCTGTACGCGGAAGGGCTGTCCGCGCTCACCTCGGCCTCGCTCACCGAGGCGCTGGCCTGGACGGAATGGCCGTTCCCCGGGGACGCCATCGTCAAGCCGGTGCACGGAACGGGCAGCGCGCTCTGCTACGTGGTGTCCGATCTGGACGAGTTGCGGGCGGCCTCGGAGCAGGCCGCGCAGGGCGAGGTGGTCAACCCGCTGATGCGGGACTACATCCGCAGGCAGGGCGACTTCGTGGTCGAGGGCCTGGCCAAGGGCGAACTGCTGTCCGTGGAGTCCCTCGTCACCGACGGGAAGGTCAACTTCGTCGGGTTGAACGGCCGGTATGTGCTGGCCAAGGACCCGGTGGTGGAGCAGGGCATGTACTTCCCCTACCACCACCCCCGGCTGCCGGAGCTTGTCGCGGCGTCCGAGGCCATCCACCGGTCGCTGAACGTGCGGCACGGGGCCACCCACATGGAGGTGATGGTCGACGAGGACGGCACCGTCGAGCTGATCGACTTCAACGTCCGGTTCTCCGGTTTCGCCTCGGTGGTCACCTTCGGCGAGGCGCTCGGCATTCCGTTCGAGAAACTGCTGACCGACGTCGCCTGCGCGCAGGAACCGGATCTCTCGGTGCTCGAGGGAGAGACCAGGTACGCGGCCGAGATGCTGGTGCTGCCGCCGCCGGGTGCCACCGAGCTAGTCTCGCTGGAGTTCCCGCCGGAGGCCATCGCGGCCAGGCCCACCAAGGAGATCGGGCAGCAGCTGTCCGGCCGGGCCGATCAGCTTGACATCGTGGGGATGTTCATCGTCGTCGCGGACACCGCGTCCGAGGTGCACCGCAAGGCGCTGGCCGCCCGCGAGAAGGTCCTGTTCAACGGGGTTCCGCTCGGGAAGAACGACAACAACGTGGTGGCGTTCTCCGAGTACATCGGCAAGGACCTCGTATCAGCGCGAGAACGGAGGTGAGGACGGTGAGCCAGACCGCCGATATCGCAGCCGTTTTCGACACGAACGAATCCGCCGTCCGGTCGTATTCGAGGTCGTTCCCGGTGTCTTTCAGCAAGGCGCAGGGAGATTTCCTCTACAGCGCGACCGGGGAGCGGTACATCGATTTCCTCTCCGGCGCGGGCACGCTGAACTACGGCCACAATCCGGAGCCGCTGAAACGGGCCCTGCTGGACTATGTGAACAGCGACGGGCTCACCCACGGCCTCGACCTGTTCACGCCCGCGAAGCTGGATTTCCTCGAGCAGTTCGACAGTCTGATCCTCGCGCCGCGCGGGCTCGACTACCGAATCCAGTTTTGCAGCCCCTCGGGGGCCAACGCGGTGGAAGCCGCGTTGAAGCTGGCCCGACTGGTCACCGGGCGCAACAACATCGTGTCCTTCAGCGGCGCGTTCCACGGGGTCAGCACGGGAGCGTTGGCCGTGACCTCGTCGGACTACTACCGGCAGGGCCTGCACGGGGTGCTGCCGGACACCACGCACCTGCCCTATCCCGATTCGCCGCTGGGTCGCTACGACACCATCGACCTGCTGAACCGGCTGGTCGCCGATCCCAGCTCGGGCACGGAAAAGCCCGCTGCCGTGATAATCGAGTCGGTGCAGGGCGAGGGCGGTGTGTTCCTCGCGCCCGACGAGTTCCTGCGGGCCCTGCGGGACTGGTGCGACCGCAACCAGGTGCTGCTGATCGTGGACGACATCCAGGCAGGCTGTGGCCGCACGGGGACGTTCTTCTCGTTCGAGCGGGCGGGCATCCAGCCTGACCTCATCACGTTGTCCAAGGCCATCAGCGGCTACGGGCTGCCAATGTCCATTCTGCTGATCAAGCCGGAGCACGACATCTGGCGGCCCGGTCAGCACAACGGAACCTTCCGCGGGAATCAGCTCGCGTTTGTCACTGCGGCGGCGGCGCTGCGCACCTACTGGTCCGACGACGCGCTCATGGCCGACGTCGCACGCAAGAGCACGTTGGTCGCCGACTACCTGCAACGGCACATTGTCGAGCGCTTCTCCGCGGTGGTACGCGGCACCGGGTTGCTCTGGGGAATCGACCTCAGCGGCACCGAGGCCTCGGCGTCGAAACTTTCCGAATTGTGCTTCCAGCGCGGCCTGATTGTGGAAACCTGTGGCCGAGAAGGGGAAGTCATTAAGCTCATCCCTCCGCTGACCATCACCGAGTCGAATCTCATTACGGCGCTCGACATTCTCGTTGAAGCGCTCTACGACGCGGTAAGCGGTCACTTCAGCACCACCGTGGAGGACCAACCAGATGACCGTTAGGCCCGTCCTGCGTCCCGAGAGCAGGCTGTTCTACAACGGGATGGCGCTCGACCGAGCTTCCGCCCGCCGCGACGATCCACAGTGGACAGCGGCGCTGCTGGCCCGTGGCGATGCGCGTGTCGTTCCGCTGTGGCGTGACCAGTGCCTGGTCTCCTCCCCGGAGACGCCGGAACCGGTCACGCTCACCGGCGAGCACGGGCACGCGGTCGCCGCGGCGGGCGAGGTCGTGTTCTTGGGACTGGACGGTGAGATCGGGGTGTTCGCCGCGGACCTGTCGTCGCATGACGAGGCCGCGGCGATCTCCCTCGCGGGGGCAGATGCCGTCGGTGACGTCCGCGCCTTGATCGGCGTGCTGTCACCGGATGAGGCCGCTGTGCTCGGCTACGCCCGCGGCATTACGCATTGGAACCGCAACCAGCGGTTCTGCGGGGCCTGCGGGGACCGCACCGAGAGCCGCAACGGCGGCCACCTGCGGGTATGCCTTGGCACCCACTGCGGAAAGCTGCTGTTCCCCCGCATCGAGCCCGCGGTGATCGTGGTGGTCACCTCGGCCGAACAGCCGCACCGGTGTCTGCTCGGCAGGCACCGGGGAGCGACGGAGAACTCCTACTCCACCCTGGCCGGTTTCGTGGAGGTGGGGGAGTGCCTTGAGGACGCGGTTCGCCGTGAAGTGGCCGAGGAGGCGGGCGTCCAGGTCGGCACCGTGAACTACCAGGCCTCCCAGGCCTGGCCCTTCCCGGCGGGAATGATGCTGGGCTTCCGGGCAGCCGCCCTGTCCGACGAGATTCGGGTGGACGAGGCCGAGTTGCTGGACGCGCGGTGGTTCACCCGCGCGGAGCTTCGTGAGCGTGCCCAGAACGGCCGTCCCCTGGGCCGCCCGGACTCCATCGACCGTTTTCTGCTCAATTCCTGGCTGGCGGAGGAAAGCTCATGAGAAGGAAGTTCCTGCTGTGAAGACGATTCTCATCATCGGGGGACGGCTCCAAGCCGTACAGAAAGCCAAGGAACTGGGTCTGCGGGTGGTGTTGCTGCAACACAAGGAGCGGCTTCTGCCGGGCCAAGCGGAAGCCGCTGACGCGCTGCTGCTGGTCGACTACCTGGACTGGGAGCTCACCAAGCCGATCGTGCGGGCCGCCCACGAGGCCTACGGCTTCACCCGCGTCGTCTCCCTGGTCGAACAGGCGATGGAGTTGGTCGGGCGGATCAACGATCTGCTCGGCCTGACGGGCACCTCGTATGAAGTCGCGCGCCGCTTCCACGACAAGCGGGCGATGCGGCGCAGGCTCGCCGAGACGGGCTTCGAGGACGTGCCCGCCGAGGTGGTGACCGACGCCGAGGAACTGCGCGCGTTCGGTGCGCAACACGGCTATCCGTTCATCCTCAAGCCCGCGGACGGCACCGCCAGCCGCGGAGTGAGCCGGATCGACGGGCCAGAGCAGATCGACCGGGTGTGGGAGCAGGCCCGCGCCCTGCGCGGCAGGGACGACCTGCCGATGGCGACGTTCTACCCGGTGGACCGCTACCTGGCCGAGTACTACCTGGACGGTCCCGAGTACAGCGTCGAGGCGTTTTCCTCCGCCGGGAAGCACAGCATCATCGCGATCACGCAGAAGCTGACCGATGCCACCATCGAGATCGGGCACGCCATGCCGGCGGACGTGCCCGCCGCGGACGAGATCGCCGACTACGTGAGCGCGTTCCTGGACACCATGGAACTCCGCGACGGGGTTTCCCACACCGAGCTCAAGCTGACCTCGGCGGGCCCCCGCATCATCGAGTCGCACGACCGGGTCGCCGGTGACCGGATCATGGACCTAGTGCGGGCGGTCTACGACATCGACCTCGAGCAGTACGCGGTCGGGCTGCCCTTCGGCCTGGTGCCCGAACTCCCGCTGCGGCCCGCTCCCCGGGACGCGGCGGCGACCCGCTTCCTGGCCGCGGCACCCGGCACCGTCCGAGCGGTCGAGGGTGTCGACGAGGTGCGCGGCCATCCGGACGTGATCGACCTGGAGGTCAGCGCCGCGGTCGGCGGCGAGGTCCGGGATGTGCGGGACAACTTCGACCGGCCGGGCCAGATCCTGGTGCGGGCCAAGGACGTGGCGGAGGCCGTGCGGCTGAGCGAGACGCTGGCGGCGAAGGTCCGCATCGTGACCGGCGAGGGGGCGGCGTGACCACCGGACAGCAGCAGCGTGAGCCGTTGTGGTCGAGGCTGGGCATCCCCAGCCTGACCGGCAACGGCAAGTTCGTCTCCGCCGCGAGCATCGACAGCATCGGCACCGGCCTGATCCTGGCGTTCACCGTCATCTACTTCGCCAAGACCACCGAGGTGTCGCTGCCGCTGATCGGCGTCGCCATGACCGCCGCCAGGATGCTCGCGCTGCCGACCTCGGTCACGGTCGGCCCGCTGCTGGACCGCTACGGCGCGCAGCGGGTGGCCGCGGGCGGGAACCTGATCTCCACCGTGGGATACGTCGGCTTCCTGTTCGCCGACCAGCTGTGGTCCATCGTGCTCGTGGTGTTCCTGGTGCAGGTCGGCCACACCACGTACTGGACCTCCAACGCGGCGCTGGTCGCGCTGGCCTCACCGGAGGACCGCAGGACCCGCTGGTTCGGGTTCGTGCACGCGCTGCGCAACTCCGGCATGGGCATCGGCAGCGCCCTCGGCGCGTTCGCCGTCTCAATCGGCGACGTGT
Source organism: Actinorectispora metalli (assembly GCF_056323685.1). Classification (NCBI taxonomy): domain Bacteria; kingdom Bacillati; phylum Actinomycetota; class Actinomycetes; order Pseudonocardiales; family Pseudonocardiaceae; genus Actinorectispora; species Actinorectispora metalli. The sequence continues at coordinate 1,263,617 of NZ_JBREYE010000001.1, read as the reverse complement.
CCGGACTGCACATCATCGTGGTCGGCAACGCGGTGAGCTTCGTGCTGGCCGCCTGCCTGCTGCTGTGGTGGCGACCGCCGCAGCACGCTCCCGAGCCCGCCGCGACCGCGGCGGAGCCCGCCGAACTGGAGCCCGCGCGGTACATGACGGTGTTGCGGGACCGGCGCTACGCGGTGCTCATGCTGGTCAACGTCTCCATGGTGTTCGCGCAGATGCTGATCAAGATCCTGCTCGCGATCTACATCGTGGAGGCGCTCAAGCTGGACGCCTGGATCGCGGGTGCGCTGCTGGTGCTCAACACCGTGCAGGTCGCCCTGATGCAGACCAAGACGAGCAGGCAGATCGAGCCGATGCGGACGACCAGGGCTCTCGCGCTGGGCGCACTGCTCAATGCGATCGCCTTCGCGATCTTCGCGCTGCTCTACGTCGCACCCGACGAGATCGTGATCGCCGGGCTCGTGCTCGCAATGCTCGTCTTCACCTTCGGCGAGATGGTGGGGCTGCCGGTGATCGACAATCTCAGCGTCTCCTTCGCCCCCAAGCACATTCGCGGCCGCTACCTCGCCGTATACCAGCTTTCTTGGACCGTCGGTGAGGTCGTGGCGCCGACGATCCTGACCGCGTTGCTGGCCCTGTCGGCAACCCTGCCGATGATCTTCCTGCTCGCACTGAGCGCGCTGGCGATTCCGTTGACGGCGGTGCTCGAGCGGATGTCCAGGCGCGTTGCCGAGCGCAAAGCCGCCGCCACCGCGTTGTCCACTACCCAGCCGGAAAGTCTGTGAAGGAACAATGAAAACAGTCATCGTAGTGTCCACTCGTGGCTTCGGGGTGTTCCGCCACGATCTGCTCATCGACCCGGACGGCGTGCGGTTCATCGGCATCTTCGCCGAGGAGGACGCCAAGAACGTCACCGCCGAGGAACGCGCCTACTTCCACCGCATCCACACCGTGCCTTGTGGCAAGCCGGGCGCCTCCTACACCGAATCGTCCATTGTGGATGAGGCGGCGACGCGGGCGATCGTGCGCGAGGTCTTCGCCGAGGTCGGTCCCGAGAACCTCACGCTGCACTCCTTCGACGAGCGGAACCTGCTGCTGGTCGGCTCCATGCGGGAGGAGTTGGGGCTGCCGGGTCCTACCTACAACGACCTGCTGCCGTACCGGGACAAGTGCCTGATGAAGGAGAAGCTCGCGGGCACGGGCCTGCGGGTGCCCAAGTTCGGCCTGTTCGAGCCCGCGCGGTTCGCGGAGAACCAGGCCCAGTACATGGACGCCATCGTCGCCGATGTCGGTCTGCCCTTCATCCTCAAGCCCACCGACGCCGCCTCCGCGGACGGGGTGTACAAGATCAGCTCGTTCGACGACTTCGCCGCGCTGCCCGCGGACCTCGGTCGGCCGTATGAGTACGAGGAGTTCATCAAGGGCACGATGTTCAGCGTCAACCTGGTGTCCAAGGACCAGAAGACGATCTTCGGCGGCGTCACCGAGTACCTGGTGAACTCCACCCAGGTGCAGGACGAGTGCAGGCCCAACGCGGACATCAACCTGATCGACAGCGACCCCCGGGTGCCGCGCATGATCAAGTTCACCGAGCAGGTGCTGGCCGCGCTCGGCTGGCTGGACGGCGCGTGTCACCTGGAGCTTTTCCACACCGAAGCGGACGAACTCGTCTTCCTCGAGGTCGGCGCGCGGTTCAAGGGCCTGGCCGGGCTCGCGGGCATGCAGATCAACTACCAGGTGGCGCTGCTCAACCTGGCCTTCGAGATCGAGGCTGGCCTGAAGAGCCATCCGTGGGACCAGGAGCAGATCTACTGCTACGACGGTGTGATCCCCAAGCGCGCGGGCGTGATCGAGAAGCTGGTGGAGCCCGAGCTTGAGAGCCGGGTGGAGATGAAGTGGAAGGTGGCACCGGGCGATGTCATCGCCGACGGCGCCTCGCTGATCGACAACGGGGGGACGTTCCTGGTGTTCAACAAGGACTATGAGACCGCGTACCGCGACTTCAAGCGGCTGGCGACCTACACGCCCATCATCTACAAGGAAGCATGAGCGGAAAAGCACATGCTGCTTCGACGCGACAAGGACATCGACCACTCGCTGGTGCGGGCCGCGGTCAGGGACATGATGGACGCCTCGGGCTTCGACACCTGGCTCGATGTCGTCCCCGACCACGTGCTGGTCGCTGCGGCCGCACCGCTGGAGATCCTGCAGTTCCACTACTACCTCGAGCCGCCCAAGGACCGGCTCCTCACCAGGGCGGCCAAGCTGGCCTGTGAGGCGCTGGCGGGCAAGCTCGACGACTGCCCTGACGATATGGCCGCCCTGTTCCGCAGGCTGGCCGTGGCGGTGAAGGCGGAAGTGTGAGTCCCGGCCGACCACCTCTGGCGGGCTTGGTGCGGTGGTCGGCCCGGGCACAGCCCGCTCACAGGGAGGGCTCAGCGGTGGCCTAGGTACCGGGGCCACGGTGAGGGCCATGACCGACCGTGACGCGGGATGGGTGCGGCCCGCCCTGATTTGTCTGCTCGTTGCCACTGGGGTGCTCTATCTGTGGAAGCTGGGCGATTCGGGGTGGGCCAACGCCTACTACTCGGCGGCCGCCCAGGCGGGTGCGGAAAGTTGGCGGGCCTGGTTTTTCGGGGCGACCGACCCGGCGAACGCGATCACCGTGGACAAGACGCCCGCCGCCCTGTGGGTGATGGGGCTGTCGGTGCGGCTCTTCGGCCTGAACGCGTGGAGCGTGTTGGTGCCGCAGGCGCTGATGGGGGTCGCCTCGGTCGCGGTGGTGCATGCCGCGGTGCGGCGGGTCGGCGGCGCGGGCGCGGGGCTGCTGGCGGGCGCGCTGTTGGCACTCACGCCCGCGGCGGCGTTGATGTTCCGGTTCAACAATCCCGACGCGTTGCTGGTGTTGCTGCTGGTGATCGGGGCCTACTGCACGGTGCGGGCGGTGCAGCGGGGCAACCCGTGGTGGTTGGCGCTGGCGGCGGCCGCGGTGGGGTTCGGGTTCCTGACCAAAATGCTGCAGGCATTTCTGGTGCTGCCCGCGTTCGGATTGGCCTACCTGGTCGCGGCGCCGGTCTCGGTGGGTCGGCGGGTGTTGCACCTGGGCGGGGCGCTGGGCGCCCTGGTGGTGTCCGCGGGCTGGTACCTGGCGGCGGTGGAGTTGTGGCCCGCGGCGAGCAGGCCCTACATCGGGGGTTCTCAGCGCAACAGCATCCTCGAGCTCACCCTGGGCTACAACGGCGTCGGGCGGCTCACCGGTGAGGAAGTGGGCAGCCTCGGCGGCGGGATGAGCTCAGGAAGCTGGGCGCGGCTGCTGGACGGGCAGATGGCGGGCGGCATCGGGTGGCTGCTCCCGGCGGCGGTGCTGGGTCTCGGCGCGCTGGTCTGGTTGACCTGGCGGCGGCCGCGGACCGATGCGCTGCGCGCGAGCGCCATGGTGTGGGGCGGCTGGCTGGTGGTCACCGCAGGGGTGTTCAGCTACATGCGGGGGATCATCCACCCGTACTACACGGTGGCACTCGCGCCCGCCGTCGCCGCGCTGGTGGGGTTGGCGGCGCCGCCGCTGTGGCGTTCCCGGAGCCATCCGGTGGCGGTGGGGCTGCTCGCGGGCGGGGTGGGGCTTTCGGGGGTGACGGCGTATCTGCTGCTGGACCGCGAGTACGAGTGGCTGCCGTGGCTCGGGGTCACCGTGCTTGTCCTCGCCGGTGTTGCCGCCGTGTTGGTCGCGGTGGTGGACGGGCTGCCGCGGCAGGCCCGTCCCGGGGTGGCGGTGCTGGCCCTGGTCGCCGTGGTGGCGGGCAGCGGCGCGTACACCGTCGCGACCGCGGCCACGACGCATTCGGGCGCGCTGCCCGCCGCGGGGCCCGGTCTCGGGGCGCGCGGTGGCGGCATCGTGATCATGGGGCCGGGCGGGGTATCGCAGGGCGGGACGCGCGGCGGAATGGGCGGCCTGCTCAGCGGGCACACGCCCGGCGACGGGCTGGTGTCGCTGCTGAAGAACACGGACGGGTACCGCTGGGCGGCGGCCACCGTGGGCGCCAACCCGGCGGCGAGCCACCAGTTGGCCTCGGGCCGTCCGGTGATGGCCGTCGGCGGGTTCAACGGCACCGATCCGGCGCCGACGCTGGAGCAGTTCCAACAACACGTCGCGGCGGGCCGGATCCGCTACTTCCTCGGCGAGGCGATGCCGATGACGGTCGACACCGGCGGCAGCGACGCCGCCCAGCGCATCGCCGAATGGGTGGCCCGCAACTTCACGTCATCCACAGTGGACGACACCACGGTCTACGACTTGACGCGCCCGGTTTCGGCCACTGGGACTTCCGGGTAACGCCGTTGGATCGCTGAATCCGCACCATTTCTTATTCAGCTTCTTCGCCGATGCGGCGCGGGCGCCGAATTGCGTCGTCGACGGCGTTTGACGGTTTCGGCAATCGGTCTGGCGGATCAACGCGGTGTGTGGCCGCAGGCGCCGATCCGAGTGGGAAACGTGCTGCCCGTGGCCCGTCGAGGACTGGAGGGGGAGAGACCGATGTGCGGCGTTACTCCTTGTGGCGGGTAGCAACTGACGTGTTACCGCAATTCTGTGGCGACAATTCACATGTTTCACATTATTGACGTCCTATCCTGCACTGGCATGACACGATTTGGTGGAGATGCATTACGGAATTCCAACGCAGGCATAAGTGGATTCACAACCGATCGTTAAGTGTTGTTTGGGCAGGCTGCGGCACTTATGTCCGTGGAGCGGTTCGATTGTTTCCACAATCAGTGTGCTGAAACGTCCAATTGTCGTTTTGTCGGAGGAAACTCGATTGGGAGCTTCGTAAGAACCGCACTCATCCATCGGTTCCCTTCGGTACACCCGAGTGGCGGGCGACCGGATGGCGGTCGACCGGCCGGTGGATTGCTGGTGGTGGCTACTCCGATGATCGTGGGCTTTAGCGCCCCCGGGGGGTTTCTGGGCGCGAATAGAGTGTGCACGGAGGGAGTGCTTCATTTGAGTCGCATGGGCGAACTCTGCCTTCATGAATTATTCGAAAGACAAGTAGACAAATCCACGGAAAGGCCCGCGCTGATCTGTGGCGACACGGTTCTCACCTATACCGAGCTCGACCGGAAAGCAAATCGGCTGGCTCGCTGGATACGACAGTACGGAATGGGACCCGGTGACTTCGTCGCCCTCTATTTCGAGCGGTCCGAGTTGCCCGTCGTCGCGATCCTGGCCTGCCACAAGTCCGGTGTCGCCTACGTGCCGATCGATCCGAGCTACCCCGGCGAGCGGATCCAGCACATAGTCGATGAGCTGGGGATATCGCTGTGCCTCACGGAACGGGCACTGTCCGAGCGGGCTGAGGGGTACTTCACCGGGGCGAAGATCTCGGTCCTGGACGAGGACCGGCCCGAGATCGACATGCTCCCGGACACCCGGCTGGATCGGGCCGAATCAGGGGTGTCGCCCGCGGATCTGGCCTACGTCATCTACACCTCGGGAACCACCGGCAGGCCGAAAGGCGTGATGGCCGAACACCGGCACGTCTCGCTGTTCGTGGACGCCTTCAACGCCGAATGCGCGACCGGGCCGGAAGACCGTGTCTACCAAGGCTTCTCGCTGAGTTTCGACGGCTCGGTCGAGGAGATCTGGATGGCGTTCTCGAACGGCTCCACGCTGGTCGTGCCCGAACGGGACGCGCCGCGTTTCGGCGATGACCTCGGCGAGTATCTGCGGAAGCTGGGAATCACCTATTTCTCCACGGTGCCGACCATGCTGACCACCATCGCCGAGGATGTGCCGAGTCTGCGGACGGTGGTGCTCAGCGGGGAGGTCTGCCCGCCGGAACTGGTGCAGCGGTGGGCCCGCGACGATCTGCGCATCCTGAACGTCTACGGACCAACGGAAGCCACCGTCAACACCACCGTCGCCGAATGCGTTCCGGGCAGACCGGTCACCATCGGCAGGCCGCTGCGGGGATACGGCATCTCCATTGTGGACGAGGACCTGCGGCCGGTGCCGCACGGGCAGCAGGGCGAACTGCTTGTCGGCGGGGCCACGCTGGCACGCGGTTATGTCGCGCAGCCCGAGTTGACCCGCGAGCGTTTCCTGGACGGCCCGGACGGACGCCAATACCGCACCGGCGACCTTGTCCGGTGGAATCCCGACGGCGAATTGGAGTTCTTCGGCCGCATGGACGGCCAGGTGAAGATCCGCGGCTACCGGGTCGAACTCGCCGAGATCGAGTCGATCCTGTTGGAACACCCGCAGATTCGGTCCGCGAGCGTCGGACTGGTCGACAAGGACGGACTCCAGGAACTCGCCGCGTACGTGGTTCTCGCCTCCCCGTCGGGAAAGCTGGACCGCGACGAGATCCTGTGCCTGCTGGAATCCCGGGTGCCGCCCTACATGGTTCCCGGCTACCTCGACGTGTTGCCCGAACTGCCCCGCACCACCAGCGGGAAGATCGACCGCCGAGCGCTGCCCGCGCCGAATGCCGCGCTCGTGCGCACGTCCAGGGTCGTGGTCGAACCGGACACCGAGCTGGAGAAGATCATCGCCGCGGCCTGGGCCGATGTCCTCGGCCTGCCCGCGGTCTCGGTGGAGGACGACTTCTTCCTCGACCTCGGCGGCCACTCGCTGGTGGCGGCCCGGATGGCGACCATGCTGCGGGAACGGATCGCGCAGCCCGTCACCGTGCGGGACGCGTACCAGTACCCCACGGTGCGGAGCCTCGCGGCGCGGGTGGAGTCGATGGACGACCCGATGGACGGCCCCGGCGGGCAGCCCGCGGCGGGCATGGCCTCGGGGGCGGGGGAGCCCGCTCGCAGGCGGGTACTCACCCCGACTCTCCAGGCGCTGTCCACCTATCTGATCTTCGCGATGGTCGGCACGCCGCTCGCGCTGGTGTTCGTGCTCGGGCTCGGCTGGGTCAGGGGGACCGTCACGACGGTGTCGTTCCTCGGCTGGTCCCTCGCGCTTGGCCTGCTGACCTGGCCCGTGCTGCTGGTGTTCTCGATCGCGGCGAAATGGCTGCTGATCGGCCGGTACCGGGCAGGTGATCACCGGTTGTGGGGGTTCTACTACTTCCGCTGGTGGCTGGTGAACCGGATCGGTGCATTGTCCGGTGCCGCCGCGCTGAGCGGCACGCCGCTGTTGCCGCTGTACTACCGCGCGATGGGCGCCAAGGTCGGCGCCCGCTGCACGCTGGACACCGTGCAGGTCTCCGCCTGGGACCTGGTCGGCATCGGCGACGACACCAGCATCGGCGCGGGCACCCAACTGCTGGGCTGCCGCGTCGAGAACGGTCTGTTGCGGCTGGGCAGGGTGGACATCGGCAGCCGCTGTTTCGTCGGCATCCACTCCGCGCTGGGCCTGAACGTGCGGATGGGTGACGACAGCGCCCTGGACGACCAGTCGCTGCTGCCCGACGAGGACACCGTGCCCGCGGGCGAGGGCCGCGCGGGCGCACCCGCCCGGCCCTCCGAGGTCGACCTGCCCACCGGCGGGGCCGCGCATTCCCGTTCGCGGCGCGTGGTGTTCGGCCTGGCCCATCTGGTCGCGGTCGAGGTGATGGCGATCGTGGTGGGCGTGGTGCCGGGCCTGGCGTTCCTCGGCACGGTGTGGCTCGGGTTCCACTTCGGTGGACCGGTGCTCGGCACCCTGGCCACCATCGCCGCGGTACCGGTGCACGTGATCCTGTACTGCCTGTACCTCGCGGCGGTCAAACGGCTGATCCTCGGCCGCGTCAAGCCCGGCACCTACAGCGTGCTGAGCCTGTCCTACCTGCGGAAATGGCTGTCCGACGGGCTGATGGCGGGCAGCAGGGCCGCCCTGCTTCCGGTTTACACCACGCTCTACCTGCCGCCGCTGCTGCGGCTGATGGGCGCCAGGATCGGGCCACGCGCGGAGATCTCCACCGTGTGGAGCTTCGCGCCGGAGCTGATCGACATCGAGGCGGAGAGCTTCTTCGCCGACGGCTCGATCATCGGCGGCAGGCGCTGCCACCGCGGGCTGTGCCGGGTCGCGGTGAACCGCATCGGCAGGCGCAGCTTCGTCGGCAACAGCGCGATCCTGCCGGTGGGCGCAGGACTGGGTGAGAACTGCCTGCTCGGTGTGCAGTCCATCCCGCCGCCGGGGGACGTCCCCGACGGCACCGAGTGGCTGGGCTCACCGTCGTTCGCCCTGACCCACCGGGTGAAGGTCGGCAACTTCGATCCGACGCTCACCTTCACGCCCACCCGCAGGCTGTACCTGCACCGAGGCGTGATCGACGGCCTGCGGGTGCTCATCCCCTACTACCTGGGGCTGGCGTCGGCGGCGTTGTTCGCGCTGATCCTGTTCCTGGTACACGAAAGCCAGGGCCTGGTCGCCATGCTGGCCGTCGCACCTGTGGCGGGCTTCGTCTGCGGCGTACTCTCCGCCCTCGCCGTCGCAGTACTGAAGAAGGCCGTCATGGGCACGTACAAGCCGGAGATCAAACCGCTGTGGTCGCCGTACGTGTGGCTCAACGAGATGGTCAACGGCGCCTACGAATCGGTCACCGCGCCGGTCGTCGCGCAGTTTCTCGGCACCCCGTTCGCCGCGCCGCTGCTGCGGGCCATGGGCTGCCGCATCGGAAGGCGGACCTACCTGGCCACCACGCTGTTCTCCGAGTTCGACCTGGTCGAGATCGGTGACGGCGCGGCGCTCAACCACGGCGTCGTGGTGCAGAACCACCTCTTCGAGGACCGCGTCTTCAAGTCATCGGCGCTGAAGATCGGCGACAGCGCCTCGGTGGGCAACATGAGCGTGATCCTCTACGACTCCGAGGTCGAGGCCGGGGCCGTGATCGGCCCGCTGTCCCTGCTGATGAAGGGCGAAACGCTCCAGCAGGGCACCCGCTGGCACGGTATCCCCACCCAACGCGCCTGAACACCGGGCAGGCCCCCGTCCGTGGCGGGGGCCTGTCACGTTCTCACCGGCTGCCTCGTCCTCCCCACAGCAGCGACTTTCGGGAGGACAACCATGCAGCGGTTTGTGGTGACAGTGGCCGTGCTGGCCGGGCTGATGATGCTGGTGGTCGGCGGGTGGATGCTCGCCGACTCCCGGTCCTTCGCCGACTGGGCGCAGTTCGGATACCACCAGCACTTCCTGCACGACGCGGGCGCGTTCCAACTGGGCCTCGGGACGATGCTGCTGCTCGGCCTGATCTGGTCCGACGCGCTCGCCGCCGCGCTGGCGGGCTTCTTTGTGGCCAACACGGTGCACACGGTGAACCACATCGTGGACCTGCACCTTGGCGGCAACCACTGGCAGCCGGTCTGGCTGGGGCTGCTGTCGGTGCTGGTCGCGGTCGCGCTGTGGCTGCGGTACCGGGTGTTGGGCGGGGTGCTCGGCCGGGTCGGCACCGCCGCCGAGCCCGCGCTGGCGCCGTTCGTGCGGCAAAAGACGGTCAGCCTCACCACGTTCCGCCGCGACGGCGGGTCGGGCAGCACACCGGTGAGCATCGCCGTCGACGGTGACCGCGCCTACTTCCGCAGCTTCGAGAAGTCCCTCAAAACGCGTCGGCTGCGGCACGACGAGCGGGTGGAGCTTGCGCCGTCCACCGGCCGGGGCCGGGCGACGGGTGAGCCGCTGCGGGGACGGGCGCGCCAGCTGTCGGGGCAGGAGTACCGGCACGCCGCCGGGCTGCTGGCGGGCAAGTACCCGGTGCTGCACGGGGTCGTGGTGCCGCTGACCCACCGGCTGATGCGCGGCAGGACCGGCCGCACCGTCCACTTCGAACTGACCCTGGACGCGTGACAGGGGGGCGCCCGCCCGGGCGCCCCCCTGTCTACGTTGGTGTTACCGACGACCGATGATCTCGGTCGGGTCGTGCTCGGCACTCAGCGTGCGGGCCTCAGCCTTGGGCGCGGCCGGGACCGGCTTCGGCAGGGCCTGGCACTGGAGGTCCGAGTTGGGCCCAGGCTTGCGCTCGGGCAGCGCCCCGGTCTTGAGGTACTCGGCGATGCGGTTGTCAACGCAGGCGTTGCCGCGCAGCGAGTTGGAGTGCGTTGTGCCCTCCGGGGTGCTGATCAGCACCGACTTCGGGAAGATCCGGCGGGCCTCCAGCGCACCGTTGTACGGGGTGGCGCCGTCGAGTTCCTCGCTGAGCAGCAGCACCGGCGGCGCGTCCTTCGGGTTGACCCGAACCGGGCGGCTTGCCTTGGCAGGCCAGTACAGGCACGGCGCGTTGAACCAGGCGTTCGCCCAGGTGTAGAACGGCGCCTTCTCGTGCGTGCGCCAGTTGTCCCGCTTCCAGGTCTGCCAGTGTCGCGGCCACTGGATGTCGGTGCACTGCGTGCCGAGGTAGATGGCGTAGCCGTTGTCGTCGCCGGGTCCGTTGGCCGCGTCGTAGGCGGCCTTCAGACCTGCCTCGTCGTTCTTGTGCACCCAGTTGGACCAGGCCTTGGCGATGCCGTCCCAGCGGCGCTGGGAGTACCCGGCGGGCAGGAACAGGTCGGCGAACTCGCTGGCGCCGATCTTGCCCTCGGCGGGCTTCTTGGCCAGCGCGGCCTTGTCGTCGTAGTAATGCCGCTGCACCTCGTGCCCGGTCTTGCCGAGCTTGAAGACGCTGTCGTACTGGGCGACCCAGTCGAAGAAGATGCCGATGGCCTTCTCGAACGCCACATCCTGGTTCAGGTTGGCCTTGTACCAGACGTCCCGGTGGTCCACCACGCCGTCGAGCACGACGCGACGCAGGTGCTGCGGGAACAGCGTGGCGTAGACCTGGCCGAGGTAGCTGCCGTAGGAGAAGCCGAAGTAGTTGATCTGCTTGACGCCCAGCGCCTTGCGGATGGTGTCCATATCGCGGACGTTGTCGAGCGTCTTGATGTGCTCGAGCAGCTTCCCGCCCGCCTTGCCGCACTTCTCCGCGTAGCCCTTGGCCCGCTCCAGGTTGACCCGCTCGATCTCCCTGTTGTGCGGGATGTACTCGGGGCGGTTGTAGGTGAAGATGTCCGGGTCGCAGGTCAGCGCGGGTTTGCTGGCGCCGACACCGCGCGGGTCGAAGCCGATCCAGTCATAGGCCTCGCCGACCTTGTTCGGCACCCGCTCGCCGATGACCGGCATGGTGAGCCCGGAGCCGCCGGGTCCGCCCGGGTTGACCAGGATCGGACCCTGGTAGTCAGCCTCGGCGCTCTTGTGCTTGATGCGCGAGACAGCGATCTGGACCTTCTCGCCTTGAGGCCTGTCGTAGTCGAGCGGCGCCTCGACAAAGCCGCACTCCGCGCCGCGCCCCTTCAGCGGCTCCTCGGCACACGGCTCCCACTTGACAGTCGATGCGGTGGCATCGAACGCGGATGGCTCCGCGTTCGCGAGCTGTGGCGCCAGCAGTCCAGCCGCGCCAAGCCCCGCCACCGAAACGGCAACGATGAGCTTCTTCACCTGTGGTCCCTACGTCACGAATTCGCCGGCCATGATCACTTCATCACGACCGGACCCCTGTCCGTGGAGTCTGTGCGACGCGCGCCGCCCGGGAATCACCCAAATGGACCTATTAAAGGCATTATGGCCTGGTCCGATGCGGTAACGGGCTAGCGCCGGGCGCCCGGTTGGCTTGCGGTCGCGCCGAGGATGTCCTTGAGGCCCTGGACGGCGAGTTGGTCGGCGCGTTCGTTGTCGCGGTGGCCCGCGTGGCCCTTGATCCAGTGCCAGTGCACCGTGTGCACGGTGCAGGCGGCGGCCAGGCGCTGCCAGAGGTCGACGTTCTTGACGGGCTGCTTGGTGGTGGTCTGCCAGCCGTTGCGCTTCCAGCGGGGGAGCCACTTGGTGATGCCGTCGCGGACATAGGTGCTGTCGGTGTAGAGGTTGACCTCCGACGGCCGCTTCAGCGTTTCCAGCGCCTGGATCGGCGCCATCAGCTCCATGCGGTTGTTCGTGGTGGTGGTCGGCTCGCTGCCGTGGATCTCCCGGTAGTGGCTGCCGCTGCGCAGCACGGCGCCCCACCCGCCGGGACCGGGGTTTCCGCTGCACGCGCCATCGGTGTAGATCACTACGAGTTCGGCCACGGCGTCCAACTTAGCGGTGTCGGTGCCCTGAGTCGGAGGATCGTCCGGCCCAGGGCACCGATCGGAGGTGTCAGCGGCCGATGGCGGGGCCGGTTCGGTTGGCGGGGATGGTGAGTTGGCCCGCGTTGTCCAGGACGGAGGCCATCGTGTGCCACTCCACCTCGAACCAGGACTTGGGGTCGTGGACCAGCGCCTTGGCCTCCTGCTGGGCGAGGTGCCAGCGGGAGCCGGTATCGCCGGTGGGCCAGGTGGTCTTGCCGTATTCGATCATCAGGGCCTCGCGGGCCAGGGTCAGCCAGGCGCCGAAGGCTCGGTCGCTGGCGGCGTGCTGGTCGGTGGGATTTTCCTCGCGGTGCAGGCGTTCCCTGGCGTGCAGGCGCAGCAGGTCCGGCATGCGGTAGCGCATCAGGCCCGTTGCGTCGACGCCGCTGACCTCCAGCAGCCGGGCGTCGACCAACTGCTCCATCAGGCGTTCGGCTTCGGCGACCGTGGTGTCGAGCAGCGCGCCGCCGACCCAGGCGGCGAAGTGCGGGACCTCGAGCAGGCCGAGGTGGCGGTACATCCTGGCCGCGTCGGGGTCCAGGGTGCGGTAGCTCAGGTCGAACGTGCCGCGCAGGCCCCGGCGGCCGTGGCTGAGCACGTCCAGCCGCTGCACCGGATCGGCGAGGCGCTTGGCCAGGTGGGTCAGCGACCAGTGCGGCTTCGCGGCCAGGATGGCGCCGATGGTCTGCAACGCCAGCGGCAGGCCGCCCGCGAGTTGCACGACCTGAGCCTTGGCCGCCGGGTCGACGTGGGCGCCGACCATGCGGTCCAGCAGGAACGTCGCGTCCTGTTCGGACAGCGGGTCGATGTGCAGTTGGCGGGCGCCGTTGCAGCACAGCATGCCGCCCAGCGGGCCTCGGCTGGTGACGATCACGCAGCAGCGGCCTTCGGCGGGCAGCAGCGGCTGGATCTGGCCGAACGAGGCCGCGTTGTCCAGGATCACCAGGACCTGCCTGCCCCGCAGCATGCTCCGGTACAGCGCCTTGCGGTCGCCGAGCCCGGCGGGCACGGCCTCGGCGGGTACGCCGAGGGCGCGCAGGAAGCTGGCCAGCACCTCGTCGGGGCGCTCCGGGTCGTGGTCGGCGTCGTAGCCGTGCAGGTCGGCGAACAGTTGGCCGTCGGGGAAGCGGGCGGCGGCATGGTGCGCCCACTGCACGGCCACCGCCGTCTTGCCGGTGCCCGCCCCGCCGGTGAGGAAGCCCACCGCGGGCTCGCTGCCTTCGTCCACTGTGGTCAGCAAACCGTCCAAAGCGGACAGTTCGACGGCGCGGCCGACGAAGGTCGGCACCCTCGCCGGGAGCTGGGCGGGCGTCGGGGTGGTCGCTTCCACCGGGGTGGGCGGCTTGGCCACGGTGCCCAGCAGCGCGGGGTCGTCGCGCAGGATGGCTTCCTGCAACTCCTGGAGCGCGGGGCCCAATTCGAGGCCGAACTCGTTGATGGAGTGCGCGCGGCCCTCGCGGAAGGTTTCCAGCGACTCGGCCCGCCTGCCGGAGCGGTACTGGGCAAGCATGAGGTTGGCCCTGGCCTGCTCGCGCAGGGGGTTCTCCCGCACCAGGGTGCTGAGCTCGCCGATGACGCTGTGGTGCTGGCCAAGCGCCAGGCGCAGCGCGGTCCACTGCTCGTAGGCGACCAGCTTCTGCTCCTCCAGCCGGTCGGCCTCGGTTTCCACCGGATGCCCGCTGACCCCGGCCAGCGCCGGGCCGCGCCAGAGCTTCAGCGCCGATTCGAGCAGGTCGGCCGCTTCCGCGCTCCTGCCTTGGCGGGCGGCCTCGGCCGCAGTTGAGACGTCGCGTTCGAAGGTGACGGCGTCGATGTCGTGGCCGCTGGTGAGCAGCCGGTAGCCGGGTGAGGCCGTGATGATCACGTCATCCCGGCAGCCCGCCTCCTTGAACGTCTTGCGCAGCGCCGCGACGCAGATCGCGACCTGGGTGCGCACCGTGGCGGGCGCTCTGGCCCCCCACACCGCCTCCGCCAGGCTGTTCACCGAGACCACGCGGTCCGGTGACAACAGCAGCATGGCCAGCACGGTTCGCTGTCTTGGTCCGCCCACCGCGATGGGTTGTCCGTCGACCGCAACTTCGAGCGGTCCCAGGACGCGGAAGTCCAACCTCTTGTCGCCCATCGAACTCCCCCAGAGTTCGTTCATGACACTTGCACAAGCCGATCGCGGGGAGGCCGCGACCGCACACCGAGGATGACCTCACAGTCTTGTTGTCAGGTGATTCGCCCGGTGCACATTAGCTCAGACGCAGAGTCTCCGTCCCAGGTTCCGGTTACGGTTCCGTAACCGGAAAGATATTCACTGCCTACGGATTCGGACTCGTCGCCCTATTCGCCGTCAAATCAGTTATAACCATTCACACTGGTGGCGGAACGGTGTGGCGAAGAGAACAGCTGGGGAGTCGTTTAATAGTAGCGGTTGTATACGGTTTCCCGTGAACCGATCTTATCCGGCCCCGGTACAAACCGTTAATTCTCGGCGTCTTCGAGTAGTTTCTGCATACAGATCACCCGCTGGCTCAGCTCATCGATCTGTTCACGCAGCAGGCGCTGGTTCGCGGTCGCCTGCTCGGCCAAGTGCTGGTAGCCCGCCCTGATCTCGGCGCGCTGCCGCTGTAGTTGGAAGTAGCGCTCGAATACCCACACGGCGCCGACGGTCACCGCCAGCGCGACGACGATCAAGGGTGTTGGGTCGGACATTATCTTCCCTCACTGGTGCCCGTCGTCGGGTCAACGTTATTCGATCCACTGGCATCGCCGCCGGTCGGAAGCGTGTTGCCAGAGATCGTGACAGACCCCTCTTTTGGCCTGGTATCGGTCCGTTTTCCAGGGGTTTCGCAATAACGGTATAGCCCAAAAATGGCTCGATAACGGGACGAAAATCGGTATGCCTAGTTTGACCTGGTGCCGCGGTGTGCGCGTGTCCTCCGGCACATCGTCGAGAAGCGGGGAGCCGATCTGTGGGGAGCGTGGCGATGCCTGAGCCCGATGTGCATGACTGGCAGGGCGAGGATCTCGTTTTCTCCACCGCCACGCTTCCCGAACTCGTGGCCGCCCAGGCCGACCGCACGCCGGACGCCCCCGCGGTGGTCTGCGGCGCCGTCACGCTGACCTATGCCGATCTGGACGCCCGCGCCAATCAGTTGGCCCGGCTGCTGCTCGCGCGGGGTGCGGGCCCGGAGCGGGTGATCGCGGTCGCGTTGCCGCGCACCGAGAACCTGGTGGTCGCGTTGCTGGCGGCGTTGAAGACGGGCGCGGCGTACCTGCCGATCGACCTGGACTACCCGGCCGAGCGCATCCGCTTCATGATCTCCGACGCCGACCCGGCCTGCGTGCTGACCGACGCGGCGACCGCGCCGGACCTGTCCGGCAGGCTGCTGCTGATCGACGACCCGGCCTGGCGTGACCTGCCGGACCACGGTCTGGCGGAGGTGCCGGACCCGCGCAATCCGGCCTACGTGATCTACACCTCGGGCTCGACCGGCAGGCCGAAGGCGGTGGTGATCGAGCACCGCGCGCTGTCGGACTACCTCGGCTGGTGCGCGCATACCTACCCGAGCGTGCGGGGCCGCTCGCTGTGGCACTCCTCGGTGTCCTTCGACATGACGGTGACCTCGCTGTGGGCGCCGCTGGTCACCGGCGGCTGCGTGCAGATCACCCCGCTCGCGGAAGGCCCGCAGGACGTGCACTGCACGTTCCTCAAGGCCACCCCCAGCCACCTGCCCCTGCTGACCGCGCTGCCCGCGGGCTTCTCACCGACCCGTGAGCTGATGCTGGGCGGCGAGGCGCTGCCCGGCGAACTGCTGCGGGAGTGGCGGGCGGGCCACCCGGACGTCACGGTGCAGAACGTCTACGGCCCCACCGAGGTCACGGTCAACGCCGTCGAGCACGTGATCCGGCCCGGCGAGGAGATCCCCGACGGGACGCTGCCGCTGGGCAGGCCGATGGCCAACGCCCGCATCCACGTGCTGGACGCCGACCTGCGGCCGGTGCCGCCCGGTGAGCTTGGCGAGATCTACGTGGCCGGTCCTGGCCTGGCGCGCGGCTACGCGGGAAGGCCGGGTCTGACCGGGGAGCGGTTCGTGGCGAACCCGTTCGGGCAGGCGGGGGACCGCATGTACCGCACGGGCGACCTCGGCCGGTGGCGTACCGACGGCGTGCTGGAATTCGGGGGGCGCGTCGACCACCAGGTCAAGGTGCGGGGCTTCCGCATCGAACTCGGCGAGATCGAGGCCGTGCTCAACCGGCACCCCGCCGTCCGGCGGGCCGCGGTGATCGTGCGGGAGGACCGGCCGGGGGACCGGCGCATCGTCGCCTACGTGGTCGGCGACGCCGCCGACCTGGCGGAACACGCGGCGGCGAGCCTGCCCGAATACATGGTGCCCTCGGTGTTCGTGGCGCTGGACGAACTGCCGCTGTCACCGAACGGGAAGCTCGACCGCGCCGCGCTGCCCGCGCCGGTGTACGCCTCCGACGGCCTGGCCGCCCGCACTGCCACCGAGGAAGTCCTGTGTGGACTGTTCGCGGAGGTGCTCGGCGCGGAGAAGGTCGGCGTCGGCGACCCGTTCTTCAGCCTCGGCGGCCACTCGCTGCTGGCGGTGCGGCTGATCAGCCGGGTCCGCACCGCGTTCGGGGTGGAGCTTCCGCTGGGCGCGATCTTCGACCACCCCACCGTCGCCGAGTTGGCGGGCAGGCTGGACGACGCGGAGAAGGCCCGGCCCGCGCTGTGCCGCAGGCCGCGCCCGGAGCGGATTCCGCTGTCGGCCGCGCAGCGCAGGCTGTGGTTCCTGCAACGCTTCGAGGGCGCCAACAGCACCTACAACGTGCCGCTCACGGTGCCCATGCCCGCCGACACCGACGCCGAGGCGCTGCGGGCCGCGCTGGCGGACCTGGTACGCCGCCACGAGGTGCTGCGCACGGTGTTCCCCGACGCCGACGGAGAGCCCTACCAACAGGTTCTCGCCGACGTGGACGTTGCGCTGGACGTGGTCGAGGTGCCCGCGGCCGGGCTGGACGACGCGGTGCGGGAGGCCGCGTTGCACAGCTTCGACCTCGGCACCGAGATCCCGCTGCGCGCCACGCTGTTCCCCGGCGCCGAGGTGTTGCTCCTGGTCATCCACCACATCGCCGCCGACGGCCTCTCCATCCGCCCGCTGTCCCGCGACCTGGCGCTGGCCTACGACGCGCGCCGCGCCGGGAACGCTCCGCAGTGGACGGATCTGCCGGTGCAGTACGCGGACTTCACGCTGTGGCAGGCCGAACTCCTGGGCACCGAGACCGATCCGGACAGCCTGATCAGCAGACAGCTGGCGTTCTGGCGGGAGGCCCTCAAGGGGGCGCCTGCGTTGCTGGAGCTGCCCACCGACCGGCCGCGCCCGGCGACCGCCAGCTACCGGGGCGGCACTGTTGAGTTCTCCGTCGACGCGCGCCTGCACCAGCAGGTGACCGAGCTCGCCGCGGACACCGGGACCAGCGTGTTCATGCTGCTGCAAGCGGCGATCTCGGCGCTGCTGACGCGGTTGGGCGCGGGCACCGACATCCCGCTGGGCACCGCCGTGGCGGGCCGTTCGGACGAGGCCGTTGAGGACCTGGTCGGGTTCTTCATCAACACCCTCGCCCTGCGCACAGACACCGCAGGCGACCCGACGTTCCGCGAGCTGCTGGAGCGGGTGCGGCGCTTCGACCTGGCCGCGTTGTCGCACCAGGACGTGCCGTTCGAGCGGCTGGTGGAGACGCTGAACCCGACACGCTCGCTGGCTCACCACCCGGTCTTCCAGGTCATGCTGACCATCGAGGAACGCGGCGGCCACGCGGGTCTGCGCTCCGGGGTGGAGAAGGCGCGCATCGGGGTGGCCAAGCTGGACCTGTCCTTCTTCGTCGGCGAGACCCACACCGAGGACGGCGCCGCCGCGGGCATGACCGGTGCCTTGGACTACGCCGCTGACCTCTTCGACGCCGAGAGCGCGCAGGCGCTGGCGGACCGGCTGGTCCGCCTGCTGCGGGCCGCGGTCGTCGAACCCGACCGCCGGATCGGCGAGCTGGACATCCTGCACAACCGGGAACGCCGTGACCTGCTGGCGACCTGGCAGGGTCCGGTCCGAGAGGTCACCGAGGCCACCCTGCCGGAGCTGTTCGAGGCGCAGGTCGAGCGCACCCCGGACGCCATCGCGGTCGTGCACGGCTCGGACAGCCTGACCTACGCCCGGCTCAATGCCAGAGCGAACGCGCTCGCCGAGACCCTGGTCGCGAAGGGCGTCGGGCCGGACCGGTTCGTGGCGGTGGCGCTGCCGAAGTCCACCGACCTGGTGGTGGCGCTGCTCGCGGTGATGAAGGCGGGCGGCGCCTACCTGCCGGTCGACCTGTCCTACCCCGCCGACCGCATCGCGTTCATGCTCGCCGACGTCGCGCCCGTACTGGCGATCTCCGACACCGATTTGCCCGGCGTCGAGCGGCTGACCGTGGGCGACCCCGGCGAGGCGGACAACCCGCCACTCGCCGTGGCCCCGTCCAACGCGGCGTTCGTGATCTTCACTTCCGGCTCCACCGGCAGGCCCAAGGGCGTTGTGGTGGAACACCGTTCGCTCAACGTCTACCTGGCCTGGACGCGGGAGGCCTACGGCAGTGTGGCCGGGCGGGCGCTGGTGCACTCGCCGGTGTCCTTCGACCTCACCGCCACCGGCCTGTTCGCGCCGCTCACCGCGGGCGGCTGCGCGCATCTGATCGACCTGGACGAGGGCTCGCGGGACGTCGAGTTGACACGCCCCACGTTCGTCAAGGCCACCCCGAGCCACCTGCCGCTGCTGATCGGGCTGCCCGCGCGGTACTCGCCCAGCGAGCAACTGGTGCTCGGCGGGGAGTCGCTGATGGGCGAGGTGCTCCAGGAGTGGCGGACCACCCACCCCGGCGCCACCGTGATCAACGAGTACGGCCCGACCGAGACCACGGTGGGCTGCTCCGAGTTCCGCATCGCGCCGTCGGACGAGGTGCCCGCGGGCGTGATCACCATCGGCAGGCCGATCTGGAACACCCAGATGTACGTCCTGGACGCCGACCTGCGGCCGCTGCCCGCGGGGGTGACGGGCGAGATCTACATCGCCGGTGACCTGGTGACCCGCGGCTACTGGCGGCGACCCGACCTGACCTCCACCCGGTTCGTGGCCGATCCCTACGGCGAGCCGGGCGCCCGGATGTACCGCAGCGGCGACCTGGGCCGGTGGAACCGGCACGGCAGGCTGGAGTTCGTCGCCCGCGTCGACCACCAGGTGAAAATCCGCGGCTTCCGAGTGGAGCTTGGCGAGATCGAGACGGTGATCGGCGGACACGACAGCGTCGGCCACGCCGCGGTGATCGTGCGCGAGGACCAGCCCGGCGACAAGCGGCTGGTGGCCTATGTCGCGGGCGAGGGTGTCGACCCCGACGTGGTGCGGGACTACGCCGCCGAGCGGCTGCCCGACTACATGGTGCCCGCCGCCGTCGTCGTGCTGGACGCGCTGCCGCTGACGGCGAACTCCAAGCTGGACCGCAAGGCCCTGCCCGCCCCCGACTACGGCGCCGCCACCACCGGCCGCGCCCCCCGGAACAAGCGCGAGGAAGTCCTTTGTGGACTGTTCGCGGACGTGCTCGGCGTCGACGGCGTGGGCATCGACGACAACTTCTTCACCCTCGGCGGGCATTCGCTGCTCGCGGTGCGGCTGATCAGCCGCATCCGCTCGACGCTGGGCGCCGAGGTCGCCCTGCGCGCCGTGTTCGAGTCACCCACCGTCGCGGCTCTCGCCGAGCAACTCGGCGGCGCACAGCAGGCCCGCCCCGCGCTGCGGCGCATGCGGCCCTGAAGAGGAGGCACTGTGATCCCCCTGTCCTACGCGCAGCGGCGCCTGTGGTTCCTGCACAGCCTGGACGGCCCGAGCGCCACCTACAACGTGCCGCTCGCGGTCCGGCTGACCGGCGACTTGGACCGCGAGGCGCTCCTGGCCGCGATCGGCGATGTGGTGGCGCGGCACGAGTCGCTGCGCACGGTGTTCCCCGATGTCGACGGCGAGCCGTACCAGCGCGTTCTGGACAGCGCGACGCCGGAGCTGTCCGTTGTGGACACCACCGATGCCGAGCTGGGGGAGCGCATCACCTCCGCCACCGGGCACGCGTTCGACCTGCGCGGTGAGCTGCCGCTGCGGATCACCCTGTTCGCGCTGTCGCCGCGGGAGCATGTGCTGCTGCTGGTCATGCACCACATCGCCGCGGACGGCGAGTCCACCGCGCCGCTGCTGCGCGACCTCACCGCCGCCTACACCGCGTGGCGCCGTGGTGAGTGCCCGGAGTGGGCGCCGCTGGAGGTGCAGTACGCCGACTACGCGTTGTGGCAGCGCGAGGTGCTGGGCGGCGAGGACGACCCCGACAGCCTGATCAGCGCGCAGCTCGGCTACTGGCGCCAGGCACTCGCCGGCGCCCCCGAGCTGCTGGAACTGCCCACCGACCGCCCGCGGCCTCCGGTCGCCTCCCACCGGGGCGCCAAGGTGGAGTTGCACCTGGACGCCGAGGTCCACAGGGGGCTGCTGGCGTTGGCCAAGGACGCGGACGCGACGGTGTTCATGGCGTTGCAGGCGGTGTTGGGTGCGCTGTTGACGCGGTTGGGCGCGGGCACCGACCTGCCGATCGGCACCGCGGTGGGTGGCCGGTCGGACGAGCAGTTGGAGGACCTGGTCGGGTTCTTCGTCAACACCCTGGTGCTGCGCACCGACACCTCCGGCGACCCGAGCTTCCGGGAACTGCTGGACAGGGTGCGGCAGACCGACCTTGGCGCCTACGCGAACCTGGACGTGCCGTTCGAGCGGCTGGTGGAGGTGCTCAACCCGGCCCGCACGCTCGCGCACCACCCGCTGTTCCAGGTGATGCTGGCCTTGCAGAACGCCTCCGGGGGCCCGTTCGAGCTGGCCGACCTGACCGCAGAGGTGCTGCCCACGACGCTGTCGGGCGTCGCTAAGTTCGACCTGTCCTTCAGCGTCCGCGAGACGCACGCCGACGGTGAGCCCGCGGGAATCGTCGGCACCATCGAGTACGCCGACGACCTCTTCGACCGCGACACCGCCCGCGACCTGGCCGCCCGCTTCGCCCGGCTTGCCGCCGCCGCGGTCGCCGAACCGGGGCGTGCCATCGGCGAACTGGATGTGCTGTCCGCCGAGGAGACCGGCAGGCTCCTGGCCTGGAACGACACCGCGCACCCGCTGCCCATGGGCGCGCTGCCGGAATTGTTCGAGGCCCAGGTCCGCCGCACCCCCAACGCCCTCGCGGTGGACTCGCTGACCTACCGCGAGCTCAACGCCCGCGTGAACCGCCTCGCGCACCGGCTGATCGCACTCGGCGTGCGCGCCGAAACGTCGGTCGCGGTGCTGATGGACCGGTCGGTCGACCTCGTGGTGACACTGCTCGCGGTGGTCAAGGCTGGCGGCGCGTACGTGCCGCTGCACCCGAGCTACCCCGCGTCGCGCATGGCGTGGGTGGTCGAGAACACCGGCGCCCCGCTGCTGCTCACCGACCGCTTCTCGGCGCCGGAGACCGGTGCGCGCACGGTCGTGGTGAGCGCCGAGCCTGTGGATGCCGAGCCCGACACCGATCCCGGTGTGGCAGTGCAGCCGGGGCAGTTGGCCTACGTCATGCACACCTCCGGTTCGACCGGGACGCCCAAGGGTGTGGCCGTCACCCACGCCGATGTGGTTGCCCTGACGGCGGATCGGTGCTGGGACGGCGGCGCGCAGCGCAAGGTGCTCTTCCATTCCTCCCACGCCTTCGACGCGGCGACCTACGAGCTGTGGGTGCCGCTGCTGCGCGGCGGGCAGGTGGTGGTCGCCGCAGATGCCGATCCCGATCTCGCGGCGCTGCTGGTGGAGCACGACATCAGCTCCGTCTTCCTCACTACCGCCCTGTTCAACCTGCTCGCCGAGCAGAACCCGGACTGCTTCCGCGGCGTGGACCAGGTGTGGACCGGTGGCGAACTGGTCTCCCCGGAGGCCATCCAGCGAGTGCTGGACGCCAACCCCGACACCAGGCTGGTGCACGTCTACGGCCCGACCGAGACCACCACCTTCGCCACCTGCTTCCCGATGGACCCGCCGCACCAGGTGAACGGCACCGTCCCCATTGGACGCGCCATGGACAACCTGCGCGCCCAGGTGCTGGACGCGTACCTGCGCCCGGTGCCGCCCGGTGTGCCCGGCGAGCTGTACCTGTCCGGTGACGGCGTGGCCCGCGGCTATCTCGGCCGCCCCGCGCTGACCGCGGAGCGGTTCGTCGCCGCGCCAGACGGCGAGCGCCGGTACCGCACCGGCGACGTGGTCCGCTGGACCCACGACGGGCACCTCGAGTACCTGGGCCGCGCCGACCAGCAGGTCAAGATCCGCGGCTTCCGCATCGAACTCGGCGAGATCGAGGCGGTGCTGCGGGAGCACCCCGGCGTCGGCCAGGTCGCGGTGTTCGTCCGCGAGGACCAGCCCGGCGACCGGCGCCTGGTCGCCTACGTCATCGGCGACGCCGCAGGCCTGCGGGAACACGCCGCGACGCGGCTGCCCGAGTACATGGTGCCGGTGGCGTTCGTGGTGCTGGACGCCTTCCCGCTCAACTCCAACGGCAAGATCGACCGCGGCAGGCTGCCCGCTCCTGAGCTGGGCTCGGCGGAAGGCCGCGGCCCGCGCTACCCGCGCGAAGAGGTGCTGTGCGGGCTGTTCGCCGACGTGCTCGGCGTGGCCCGCGCGGGCATCGACGACAGCTTCTTCGACCTGGGCGGTCACTCCCTGCTGGCCGCGCGCCTGGTCAGCCGCATCCGCACCGCCCTGAACGCCGAGGTCTCCATCCGCGACCTCTTCGAGGCACCCACCGTCGCGGGCCTGGCGCGGCGACTGGAGACCACCGCTCGCCCCCCGCTGCGTCGCGCCGAGCACGGCGAGCGGCTGCCGCTGTCCTTCGCGCAGCGCAGGCTGTGGTTCCAGCACCGCCTCGAAGGCCCGAGTCCCACCTACAACGTGCCGCTCGCCCTGCACCTGTCGGGCGCGGTGAACACCGCGGCGTTGGAGGCCGCCCTGGTCGATGTGGCGGCCCGCCACGAGCCCCTGCGCAGCGTCTTCGGCGAGACCGAAGGCGAGCCGTACCAGCGGGTTCTCCCCGACGCGCCGCGGTTGCACCTGGTGGACACCGACGATGTGAGCCTGCCGGAGCAGTTGGCCGAGGCCGCGGGGTACGGGTTCGACCTCACCGTCGAGACACCGCTGCGGGCCACCCTCTTCACAGCGGGTTCCGCGGATGTCCTGTTGCTGCTCATGCACCACATCGCTGCCGACGGCGGCTCCTTCGGCGCGCTTGCCCGCGACCTGTCCGCCGCCTACGCGGCACGGCTGGGCGGACAGCCGCCGCAGTGGCATGAGCTGCCGGTGACCTACGCCGACTACGTCGTGTGGCAGCACGAACTGCTAGGCGATGAGTCCGATGTGGACAGCCTCGCGCACCGGCAGCTCGCGTTCTGGCGAGACGCGCTGGCGGGCGCACCAGAGCTGTTGGAGCTGCCCACCGACCGGCCCCGCCCGGTCGCCGCCTCCTACCGCGGTGCGACCGTGCGGTTCGAGCTGGACGGCGAACTGCACGCGGGGATCGCGGCGCTGGCGCGGCAGACCGGGACGACGCCGTTCATGGTGCTGCACGCCGCCACCGCCGCGCTGCTGACCAGGATGGGCGCGGGCACCGACATCCCGATCGGCACCGCAACGGCGGGCCGCGGCGACGACGCCTTGCACGAACTGGTCGGGTTCTTCGTCAACACCCTGGTGCTGCGCGCCGACACCGCGGGCGACCCCAGCTTCCGCGAACTGCTGGCCCGTATCCGCCGCACCGACCTCGATGCCTTCGCCAACCAGGACCTGCCGTTCGAGCGCCTGGTGGAGGTGCTCAACCCGGTGCGGAGCCTGGGCCACCACCCGCTGTTCCAGGTCATGCTGCTGCTCCAGAACAACGCGGCGGGCCGGTTCGACCTGCCCGGTGTGAACGTCGAGTCCGAGGACCTGACCACCGACGTGGCCAAGGTCGATCTGGTGCTCACCCTGACCGAGCGGACCGACGGCATCGCGGGCCAACTCCAGTACGCCACCGACCTGTTCGACCACGACACCGCCGCCGCGCTGACCGAGCGGCTGGTGGCGCTGCTGCGGCGGGTGATCGCGAACCCCGACGAGCCGATCGGCGCGGCCGACCTGCTGACCCTCGCCGAGCGGTCCGAACTCGCTGCGCTGAACGCCACCTCGCGCGAGGTGGGCACCGCGACGATCCCCGAACTGTTCGCACGGCGGGTCCGGCAGTCGCCGGACGCGACGGCGGTGGTGTTCGAGGACGTGGAGCTCACCTACGCCGAACTCGATGCCCGCGCCAACTCCTTGGCGAGCAGCCTCATCGAACGCGGCGTCGGACCCGAGCGGTTCGTCGCGGTGGCCCTGCCGCGGTCGGCGGATCTGGTGGTCGCATTGCTGGCCGTGCACAAGGCGGGCGGCGCGTACCTGCCGATCGACCCCGACTACCCGGCCGACCGCATCGCCTACATGGTGGCCGACGCCGACCCAGTCTTGGTGCTGACCACCCCCGAGGTAGGCGCCGGCCTGCCCGACACGGTGCCGCAGTACACAGTGGACACCGCAGGCGAAGGCTCCCCGGTCGACGCCGCGGTGTCGGTGGACTCGGCGGCCTACGTCATCTACACGTCAGGTTCCACCGGCCGCCCCAAGGGCGTTGTTGTCACCCACCGCGGGCTGGCGAGCCTGGCAGCGACCCACGTCGAACGGTTGGGTGCCGGTCCGGGATCGCGGGTGTTGCAGTTCGCGTCGCTGAGCTTCGACGCGGCGGCCTGGGAGATCTGCATGGCGCTGTGGACCGGCGGCTGCCTGGTCCTCGCCTCACCGGAGCGACTCCGTCCGGGCACGCCGCTGGCCGAGCTCATCGCCGAGCAGCGGATCACCCACATCACGCTGCCGCCCACCGCGCTGGCGGTGACACCCGAGCTGCCCGAAGGCCTCACGCTGGTGGTGGCGGGCGAGGCCTGCCCGCCGGAACTGGTCGGCAAGTGGTCACCGAAACGCCGCATGATCAACGCCTACGGACCGACCGAGACCACCGTGTGCGCCACTATGAGCGCGCCGCTGGCGGGTGCGGAGGTGCCGCCGATCGGCGGGCCGATCCTCAACGCGCGGGTGTTCGTGCTGGACGCCAACCTGCGGCCGGTGGCGCCGGGTGTCGCGGGCGAGCTGTACGTCTCAGGGGAGGGGCTGGCCCGCGGTTACGCGGGGCGGCCCGCGTTGACCGCCGAGCGTTTCGTGGCCGCGCCGGGCGGCGGGCGCATGTACCGCACCGGTGACCTGGTGCGCTGGAACGGCACCGACCTGGAGTTCGTCGGCCGCGCCGACCACCAGGTGAAGCTGCGCGGCTTCCGCATCGAACTCGGCGAAATCGAAGCCGTGCTGGCCGAGCACGAGGCGGTGCGGCAGGTGACCGCGATCGTCCGCGAGGACCGCCCCGGCGACCAGCGCCTCGTCGCCTACGTCATCGGCGACGCGGCAGGCCTGCGGGAGCACGTGGCGGCGCGGCTGCCAGAGTACATGGTGCCCGCCGCGATCGTCCCGCTGGCCGAACTGCCTCTCACCCCGAACGGCAAGATCGACCGCCGGGCGCTGCCCGCGCCTGAGGTCAGCGGCAACGGCCGCGCCCCGCGCAACCCGCGGGAGGAGATCCTGTGCGGGCTGTTCGCCGAGATGCTCGGCGCCGACGCGGTCGGCATTGACGACGGCTTCTTCGCCCTCGGCGGGCACTCCCTGTTGGCGACGCGGCTGGTCAGCCGCATCCGCACGGTGTTCGGCGTCGAACTGCCGGTGCGCGCGGTGTTCGAGTCGCCAACGGTGGCGGAGCTGATCGGCAGGCTGGACCACACCACGGCGAGCGGCCCCGCGCTGACCGCGCGCCCGCGCCCAGCACGCGTGCCGCTGTCCTTCGCGCAGCGCAGGCTGTGGTTCCTCAACCGCCTGGAAGGCCCCAACTCCACGTTCAACATCCCGCTCGCCCTGCGGCTGCGCGGCGAACTGGACCGTGACGCGCTGGCCGCAGCCCTCACCGATGTGGTGGCCCGCCACGAAAGCCTGCGCACCACGTTCCCCGACGCCGACGGCACGCCCTACCAGCGCATTCTCGACACCGTCGTGATCGAACCCGAGCTGGTGGAGGTGTCGGAGGCCGACCTGCCCGAGGCGCTCCGCGCCGCGTCCCGGCACATCTTCGACCTCGCGGGAGAAGCGCCGGTGCGGGTCACGCTGTTCCGGCTGGGCGAGCGGGAGCACGTGCTGCTGGTGCTGCTGCACCACATCGCCGCCGACGGCATGTCCATGCGCCCGCTGCGCCGCGACCTTGCCACCGCCTACGCCGCCCGCAGCGCCGGACGCACTCCACAGTGGACGCCGATGCCGGTGCAGTACGCGGACTTCGCGCTGTGGCAGAACGAGGTGCTTGGCGACGAGGACGACCCGGACAGCGTCACCAGCAGGCAGGTCGAGTTCTGGCGCCGCGAACTCACCGGCGCCCCGCAACTGCTCGAACTGCCGCTGGACCGTCCGCGTCCCGCGGTGTCCAGCCACACCGGTGACAGCGTGCCGTTCGAGATCGACGCCGCCACCCACCGCGCGATGGTCGCCTTGGCCCGCGACTCGGGCGCCACCGTGTTCATGTGCGTGCAGGCGGGCCTCGCAGCGCTGCTCAGCGCACTCGGCGCGGGCCACGACATCCCCATCGGCACCCCCGTCGCGGGACGGCCGGACGAGGCGCTGGACCAGGTCGTCGGCTTCTTCATCAACACCCTGGTGCTGCGCAACGACACCTCCGGCGACCCCGCGTTCGCCGAACTGCTGGAGCGGGTGCGGCGCACCAACCTGGCCGCCTACGCCAACCAGGACGTGTCGTTCGAGCGGCTGGTCGACGTGCTCAACCCCGACCGTTCACTGTCGCACCACCCGCTGTACCAGATCAGCCTCACCTTCCAGAGCGACACCGACTCCCCGCCGCCACTGTCCGGTGTGGACGTCACCGCCGAGGACGCAGGCCCCGGCGCGGCCAAGCTGGACCTCCAGTTCGGGGTGCGAGAAACCCACGCCACCGACGGCACGCCTGCTGGTGTGGCGGGGCAGATCCAGTTCGCCACCGATCTGTTCGACCGCGACACCGTGCGCAGGCTGGCGGACCGGTTCACCGGGCTGCTCCGCTCGCTTGTCGTAGACCCCACCCGGCGCATCGGCAGCGTCGACGTGCTCACCGCGGCCGAACGCGACCGGTTGCTGAACGAGTTGAACGACACCGCGCGGGACATCCCCGCCAGGACCATCCCCGAGCTGTTCGCCGAGCAGGCCCGCCGCTCGCCCGACGCACCCGCGGTGGCCTTTGAGGACGTGGAGCTCACCTACGCCGAACTGGACGCCCGCGCCAACGCACTGGCCGAGCGGCTGGTGGAACGCGGCGTCGGCCCCGACCGATTCGTCGCCGTGGCCTTGCCGCGGTCCGCGGAGCTGATCGTCGCGTTGCTGGCCGTGCACAAGGCGGGCGGCGCCTACGTGCCGGTCGACCTGGGCTACCCGGCCGAGCGCATCGCCTACATGCTCGACGACGCCAACCCTGTCCTCGTGCTCACCAACGCCGAGGGCCAACCGCGCCTGCCCGCAGCCGTGACGGACCGGTTGGTGTTGCTGGAAAAGGCGGAGCCGCTCGAGGCGAGTTCCGACCCGTCCCCACTGTCACGATCTCTGACCAGCCAAAACGCCGCGTACGTCATCTATACCTCCGGTTCCACCGGCCGCCCCAAGGGCGTGGTCGTGACGCATGGCGGGCTGGCGAGCCTGGCGGCCACGCACGTGGACAAGCTGGGTGCCGGGCCGGGATCGAGGGTGTTGCAGTTCGCGTCGCTGAGCTTCGACGCGGCGGCGTGGGAGATCTGCATGGCGCTGCTCACTGGCGGGTGCATCGTGTTGGCGCCGCCGGAGCGCATCCAGCCCGGCGAGCCGCTGGCCGAGCTCATCGCCGAGCAGCGGATCACGCACGTCACGCTGCCGCCCACGGCGCTGGGCGTGACCTCCGGACTGCCCGAGGGCCTCACCCTCGTCGTTGCAGGCGAGGCCTGCCCGCCCGAACTGGTCGGCAAGTGGTCGCCCAACCGTCGCATGATCAACGCCTACGGCCCGACCGAAACCACCGTGTGCGCCACCATGAGCGAGCCGCTCGCGGGTGCCGACGCGCCGCCGATCGGGCGGCCGATCACCAACGCGCGGGTGTTCGTGCTGGACGCCGACCTGCGGCCGGTGCCGCCGAACGTGGCAGGCGAGCTGTACGTGGCGGGCGCGGGCCTGGCCAGGGGATACCGCGGCCGTCCGGCGCTGACCGCGGAGCGGTTCGTGGCCAACCCCTTCGGCGCGCCGGGGGAGCGGATGTACCGCACCGGCGACGTGGCTCGCTGGAACCACGCCGGTCAGCTGGAATACCTGGCCCGCGCCGACCACCAGGTGAAGCTGCGCGGCTTCCGGATCGAACTCGGCGAGATCGAGGCCGCGCTCGGCGAGCACCCCTCGGTCGCGCAGGCCACCGTGATCGTCCGCGACGACCGCCTCGTCGCCTACGTGGTGCCCGCCAACCTTGACCCGGCGACGCTGCGCGAGCACGTGGAGAGCAGGCTGCCCGGCTACATGGTGCCCGCCGCCGTGGTCGGCCTCGACGCACTGCCGCTCACCCCGAACGGCAAGATCGACCGCAAGGCCCTGCCCGCCCCGACCCTGGACGCGGCGGTGGCGGATGCCAAGGCGCGCAACGCGCGGGAAGACACCCTGTGCGGGTTGTTCGCCGAGGTGCTCGGGGTGCCCGAAGTAGGTGTCGACCAGGACTTCTTCGCCCTCGGCGGGGACAGCATCATGTCCATCGAACTGGTCGCCGCCGCCCGCCGCGAAGGCATCGTGCTCACGGTGCGGGACATCTTCCAGCACCGCACCGTCGAAGCCCTCGCCGCGAGTGTCGCCGACGCCGAGGAACCCACCGCTGACGACAGCGACGGCACCGGCGAGATCGGCCTGACGCCGATCGTGGCCTGGCTGCGCGACCTCGGTGGCCCCATCGACGGCTACAACCAGTCGATGGCGATCCGCACCCCCGCGGGCGCCCGGCAGGAACACCTGGAGGCCGCGCTGCGGGCGCTGGTGGACCACCACGACGCGCTCCGCCAGCGACTGTCCACACAGGACGAGTGGGCGCTGACCGTCACCGAAGCGCAGGACCACGAACTGCTGCGCAGGGTCGACGGCGACTGGGCGGAGGTGGCCAAGCTCGAAGGTGAGGCCGCCCGCAAGCGGCTCGCGCCGGAACAGGGCGTGCTGCTCCAGGCGGTGTGGTTCGACGCGGGCGATGAGCCCGGCCGCCTGCTGCTCGTGGTGCACCACCTGGCCACAGACGGCGTGTCCTGGCGCATCCTGTTGCCCGACCTCGCCGACGCCTACCGCGCCATCGCCGCGGGCCGCACCCCCGAACTGCCCCCGGTGACCACCCGCCTGCGCGACTGGACGGCCCGACTGGCCGCGGAGGCGGGCGAGCGCGCCACGGAGCTGAAGCTGTGGCAGGACATGCTCCGGCCGCAGCCCCCGCTGGCCACCTCGCCCGCGGGTGCCGCGCGCAGGCTGTCGCTGGTGCTGCCACCCGAGTACACCCAGCCGCTGCTCACCACCGTGCCCGCCGTGTTCCACACCGGTATCACCGAGGTGCTGCTCACCGGCCTCGCCGTCGCACTCGCCGAGCGGCTCGCCACCGAGGAGGTGCTGCTGAACCTGGAGGCCCACGGCCGCGAGGAGATCGGCGGCGCCGACCTGTCCCGCACGCTGGGCTGGTTCACCAGCCTCTACCCGGTGCGGCTGCGCCCCGGCACGCGCAGCCGAGACGCGGGCCTCGCCATCGGCTGGGCGCTCAAGGCGATCAAGGAGCAGCTCACGGCGGTGCCCGACAACGGCATCGGCTTCGGCCTGCTGCGTTACCTCAACCCCGACACCGCTCCGGTGCTCGCCGAACTGCCCGCACCGCGGATCGCGTTCAACTACCTGGGCCGAATGGCCGCGGGCACAGGGGAGCAGGCCGACTGGCAGCCCGCCGGGGACGTGCCGGTGCCCGCGCACTGCGACACGGCGATGCCGATGGGACACCCGCTGGAAATCAACGCCGTCACCAGGGACGCCGCGGACGGCCCTCGGCTGTCGGTGACGTGGATGTGGTCCCCGGCCGCGTTCACCGACACCGAGGTGGACGCCATGGCCCTGGCCTGGTTCGAGGCGCTGCGCGCGCTGGTCAGCCACGCCCAGGACCCGGACGCCGGTGGCCACACGCCATCGGACCTGTCCATCGAACTGGACCAGGACGAGATCGACGAGCTGGAAGCAGAACTGAGGGTGCTGGAATGACGCGATCTGCCCTAGAGGACGTACTGCCCCTCTCCCCGTTGCAGGAAGGCATGTTCTTCCACGCGGGCTACGACGCTGACGGCGCCGACGTGTACCACGCGCAGATGGTGCTCCAACTGCGCGGACAGGTCGACGCTGCGCTGCTGCGCACCTCGGTGGCTGCCCTGCTGCGGCGCTACCCGGTGCTGCGCTCCAGCTTCCGGCAGCGCAAGACCGGCGAGCCCATCCAGGTCGTGCACCGCGAGGTCGCCCCCGACTTCACCGAGTTGGAGCTGTCGGCACCGGAGATCGAGCGGTTCCTCGAACAAGATGTGGCCCGGCGCTTCGACCTGACCAAGCCGCCGCTGCTGCGCGTCACGCTCATCCGTGAGGCCGCCGACGTCTTCCGCCTGGTCCTGACCAACCATCACATCCTGCTGGACGGTTGGTCCTTCCCGGTGTTGCTGGAAGACCTGTGGGCCATCTACGCCCGCGGCGGCGTCACGACAGGCTTGCCCCCGGTCGCGCCCTACCGGGACCACGTGACCTGGCTGGCCCAACAGGACAGCACCGCCTCCCTGGCAATGTGGGCCGAAGCACTGTCCGGTGTGGACAGCGCCACGCTCATCGCTCCCGGCGCCGGACCGGCCACCGGGCTGCC
Source organism: Actinorectispora metalli (assembly GCF_056323685.1). NCBI lineage: Bacteria > Bacillati > Actinomycetota > Actinomycetes > Pseudonocardiales > Pseudonocardiaceae > Actinorectispora > Actinorectispora metalli. Next base: position 1,232,435 of record NZ_JBREYE010000001.1, on the reverse strand, counting down.
TCAGCAGCTGGGCAGCGGCCCCCAACTCGAATTGGGCGCCGCGCTGGAGCGGATGGCCCGCGAGCGCGGCCTCACCGCCAACACCGTGGTCCAGGGCGCCTGGGGCCTGCTGCTCGCCGCGCTGACCGGCCGCGAGGACGTCGTGTTCGGCACCCTGACCTCCGGCCGCCCACCCGAGGTCGCGGGCATGCGGCGCATGGTCGGCATGTTCATCAACACCATCCCCGTCCGCGTGCGCCACACCGCGGCCGAACCCGTCGCGGACGTGCTGGCCAGGCTCCAGGACCAGCAGGCGCGGCTGACCGGCCACGACTACCTGCGGCTCACCGACATCGGCGGGCAGGCCGGGCTGCCGGAGCTGTTCGACACGTTCAGCGTGTTCGAGAACTACCCCGCCGACTTCTCCGCCCGCGAACTGGCCCCCGGTGTCGAACTGGCCAAGGTCACCGGCCGCGACGCCGCGCACTACCCGCTGCGGCTGGTCGCCGCGCTCACCGGGCAGCGGCTGGAGACCGTCCTCGAATACCGCGACGACCTGTTCACTGCAGCCCAGGCGCAGGGCCTGCTGGACGCCTTCCAGCAGGTGCTGCGGTCCATTCTGGACAGTCCGGAGACACCGGCTGGTTCTGTCGCGGTGCTGGACGAAGTGCAGCGGCGGAACCTGATCGGCCACCTCGCCGCCGAGACCTCGCCCGAGCGGCAGGCCGCCGAGTGGCGGGCGCCGCGCACCCCCGCCGAAGAGATCCTGTGCGGCCTGGTCGGCGAGGTATTGCGGTGCGACAACGTCGGCATCGACGACAACTTCTTCGACCTCGGCGGCCACTCGCTCACCGCGATCCGCCTGCTGTCCAAGATCCGCTCGGTGTTCGGCGCCGAACTGCCCATCCGCACCGTCTTCGAAGCACCCACGGTCGCCCTGCTGGTGCAGCGCATCGCCCACGGCGGCACCGCCCGCCCACCGCTGCGGCCCGCCCCGCCGATGGAGCGGGTGCCGCTGTCGTTCGCACAGCAGCGGCTGTGGTTCATGCACCAGTTCGAAGGGCCCAGCCACACCTACAACATCCCCTTCGCGGTGCGCCTCACCGGCGCACTCGACCGGGACGCGCTCACCGCGGCCGTGCGGGACGTGGTCGAACGCCACGACAGCCTCCGCACCGTGTTCCGCCAGCACGACGGCGAGCCCTACCAGCACATACTGCCCGCCGCCGACGTCGTGCGGGTGGTCGAGGTGGATCGCGCCGAACTCGACACCGCGCTGCGCGAGGCCGCCCGGCACGCCTTCGACCTGGAACACGAACTGCCCATCCGCGGTTGGCTGTTCGCGGTCGCCCCCGACGAGCACGTCCTGCTGCTGCTCATCCACCACATCGCGGGCGACGGCTGGTCCGCAGCGCCGCTGGGCCGCGACCTGGTCGCCGCCTACACCGCCCGTCGAACCGGCGCCAGTCCACAGTGGACCCCGCTGCCGGTGCAGTACGCCGACTACACGCGGTGGCAGCGCGACCTCCTCGGCGCCGAGGACGACGCGGACAGCATCGGCGGCAAGCAGTTGGAGTTCTGGCGCAACACCCTCGCGGGCCTGCCCGAGCAGTTGGAACTGCCCGCCGACCGCCCGCGCCCGGCCACCGCGAGCTACCGAGGCGACGTCGTGGAGTTCCGCCTCGACGCCCGGTCGCACCGCGCCCTCGCCGAGTTGGCGCGCTCCACCCAATCCAGCATGTTCATGGTCCTGCACGCCGCCGTCGCGGCGCTGCTCACCAGGCTCGGCGGCGGCACCGACGTGGCCATCGGCACGGCGGTCGCAGGCCGCCCCGACGAGGCCCTGGAGGAACTGGTCGGGTTCTTCGTCAACACCCTGGTGCTGCGCACCGACACCTCCGGCGACCCCGCCTTCCGCGACCTGCTGGCCAAGGTGCGCAAAACCGACCTGGCGGCGCTGGCCAACCAGGACCTGCCCTTCGAGCGGCTGGTGGAGGTCATAAACCCGGTCCGCTCCCTGTCCCACCACCCGCTGTTCCAGGTGATGCTGGTTCTGCAGAACACCGCGGGCGACGGCTTCGAACTCCCCGGCGTCACCGCCGAGCCCGCGGGCTTCGGCACCGGCGTCGCCAAGTTCGACCTGTCCTTCAGCCTCCGCGAGGACACCGAGGCGGGCGGCATCGACGGCATCCTGGAGTACGCCACCGACCTGTTCGACCGCGACACCGCCCAGTCCATCGCCGACCGCCTGAACCGCCTGCTCACCGCGGTCGCCGCCAACCCCGACCTCCCCATCGGCGCGGCCGACCTGCTGGCCCCCGTCGAACGCGCCGTGCTGGTGGACGGCGCCCGCCCCGGCGAACAGCCCGCCACCCTGCCCGCCCTCTTCCGCGCCCAGGCCCGCCGCACCCCGGACCGCCCCGCGGTGGAACAGGACGGCGTCTCGCTCACCTACGCCGAACTCGACGCCCGCTCCAACCGGCTGGCGCACCACCTGATCGAACTCGGCGTGCGACCCGAACAGGTCGTGGCCCTCGCCCTGCCCAGGTCCATCGACTTCGTCGCCACCGTGCTCGCGGTGAGCAAGGTCGGCGCCGCCTACCTGCCCGTCGACGCCGAGTACCCGACCGACCGCATCTCCTACCTGCTCGCCGACGCCGCCCCCGCGGTCACCATCACCACCGCTGCGCTGCGCGACCGCATCCCGGGCGCGGTGGTGATCAACCAGTCCGCCGTCGAGGGCCTGCCCGACACCGACCCCGGCGTCGCGGTCCACCCGGCCAACCCGGCGTACGTGATCTACACCTCGGGCTCCACCGGCAGGCCCAAGGGCGTGGTCGTCACCCACGGCGGGCTGGCGAACCTGTCGGCCAACCAGCGCGCCCACTACCGCGTGTACGAGCACAGCCGCGTGCTCCAGTTCGTCTCGCCAAGCTTCGACGTGTCGGTCGCCGAACTGAGCCTGGCGCTGCTGTCCGGCGCCTGCCTCGTCGTGCCTCGAACAGGCTTGGCGGGGGAGGAGCTTGCCGAGGCGCTGCGCTCACTGCGCATCACCCACGTGCACATCCCGCCCTCGGTGATGGCCGGGGTGCCGAAGGTGGCCCTGCCCGACCTGCGCGCCTGGATCACCGGCGCCGAGGCCTGCCCGGCCGAACTGGTCGACTTCTGGGCCGCCGACCGCCTCATGATCAACGCCTACGGCCCCACCGAGGCCACCGTGGACGTCACGTTCACCGAATGCGAACCCGGCCGCGCGCTGTCCATCGGCAGGCCGGTCGACGGCGCCTGGGTGTACGTGCTGGACGCCGCGATGCGCCCGGTGCCGCCCGGCGTGATCGGCGAGCTCTACATCGCCGGACCGGGCGTGGCCAGGGGATACCTGAACCGCCCCGGTGTCACCGCGGAACGCTTCGTGGCCAGCCCGTTCCACCCCGGCGCCCGCATGTACCGCACCGGCGACCTGGCCCGCTGGCGCCGCGACGGCTCCGTGCTGGAGTTCGCGGGCCGCGCCGACACCCAGGTCAAGGTCCGCGGCTTCCGCATCGAGCTTGGCGAGGTCGAGTCGGTCCTGCGCAGGCACGAGGACCTGCGCGCCGCCGTGGTGATCGTCCGCGAGGACCGCCCCGGCGACCGCCGCCTGGTGGCCTACGTGGTGCCCGAGAACGACCCCGTGCCACCCGCGGACCTGCGCACCCACGCCGCGGAGGCGTTGCCCGAGTACATGGTGCCCTCGGCTTTCGTCGCCCTGGACGCGCTCCCGCTTACCCCCAACGGCAAGCTCGACCGCAAGGCCCTGCCCGCCCCGTCCTACGACGCGGGCACGGGCCGCGCACCCCGCACCCCCCGCGAGGAAGTCCTCAGTGGACTGTTCGCCGAAGCGCTCGGCCTGCCCGAGTACGGCGTGCAGGACAACTTCTTCGAACTCGGCGGCCACTCGCTGCTGGGTGCCCGCCTGGCAAGCCGGATCAGGGCGACCCTCGGCGTCGAGGTGACCATCCGCAGCCTCTTCGAGGCCCCCACCCCCGCCGCGTTGGCCGCGCTGCTCGACGGCAACGCAGGCTCAGTCGACGCGTTCGGCACCATGCTGCCCCTGCGCGTCGCGGGCGAACGCCCACCCCTGTTCTGCGTGCACCCGGTGGCCGGCACCGGCTGGCGTTACACCAGCCTGCTCCACGGCCTGACCGACCAGCCCGTCTACGCCCTACAGGCGCAAGGCCTCGACGGCGGCCCGCTGCCGTCCACGATGGCGGAACTGCTGGCGGGCTATGCCGAGCAGATCAGGAAGGTGCAGCCCACCGGCCCGTACCACCTGCTCGGCTGGTCCCTGGGCGGCAACCTCGCACACGCCCTCGCCGGCCTGCTCCAACAGCAGGGCGAACGAGTCGAACTGCTCGCCATCCTCGACGCCTACCCCGCGGAGGAATCCAAGCGCGGCCTGAGCGAGGAACGCCCACTGCTGGAGAGCATGTTCACCGAGTACGCGAAGGTCTATGACCCGGGCGCGGCACTGCCGGAGTCCGATGTGGACCTGCGTGCCAGCATCGTGGACTACCTGGGCCGAGGCAACAGCGAACTCCGCCACTTCGACCCCGCGCAGCGCGCCATCGTGCTGAACGTGATGGTCAACGCCGCCAAGCTGTCGATGCCCTACGACCCCCCGGCGTACGCGGGTGACGTGCTGCTGGTGGTGGCCACCGCGAGCGTCCAGGACTGGGCCACCCCCGAGGGCTGGAAGCCCTACGTGGACGGTGCCGTCGAGGTCCGCGAACTGGACTGCCGCCACGAGGAACTGCTCAACCCGAAGCCCGCCGCCGAGATCTGCCGCCTGCTGGCCCACCGCATCCGCCAACCGGAAAGAGCCTCATCGTGAGCACCGCAGTCATCGACCTCGGCGACCCCGACCTCTACACCTCGGAGGACCGCTTCGCCCTGTGGCGCCACCACGCCGAATCGGACGCGATCGTGTGGAGCCCACCCGGCTCCTCACCCGCGGGCTTCTGGTCGGTGTTCTCCCACGAGCACGTCCGCAAGGTCCTCGCGCCCACCGCCCCGTTCACCTCCGAGTACGGCATGATGGTCGGCTTCGACGCCGCCAACCGCGACAAATCCGGCGGCAAAATGCTGGTGGTCACCGACGGCTCCCACCACACCCACCTCCGCAAAATCATCGCCCCGTTCCTCTCCCGCGCCATGGCCACCACCCTCGAGGCCTTCATCGCCGACGAGGTCCGCGCGATGCTGACCCAGGCCCTCGAATCCGGCGGCACCGACGTAGCCCTCAACATCGGCCCCCGCCTCCCCGCCGCCGTAGTCTGCGAAATCCTCGGCGTCCCCGTAGGCGACCGCGACCACCTGGTGGACCTCACCAACCACGCCTTCGGCGCCAACGACAGCACCTTCAACAAGATGTCCGCATCGGAGGCCCACTCCGAAATCCTCTTCTACTTCTACGAACTCATCGAGTCCCGCCGCAAAACCCCCGGCGACGACCTGGTCAGCGCCCTCATCGCCGACGGCGCCCTGTCCACCCGCGACATCCTGGTCAACTGCGACAACGTCCTGATCGGCGGCAACGAAACCACCCGCCACGCCGTAACCGGCACCTTCCACGCGCTGTCCACCGTCCCCGGCGCCCTGGCCGGGCTGCGCGAAAACCCCGACTCGGTGCGCCCCGCCGTGGAGGAACTCATCCGCTGGACGTCCCCCGCCATGCACGTCCTCCGCGTGGCAACCGAAGACGTGACCCTAGGCGACCACACCTTCCCCAAGGACACCCCCGTGGTTGCCTGGCTCCCCGCCGCCAACCGCGACCCCCGCCTATTCGAGTCACCCGACGACTTCCGCCCCACCCGCTCCCCCAACAAACACCTCGGCTTCGGCCACGGCACCCACCACTGCCTAGGCGGCGCCCTAGCCCGAGCCGAACTGGCAGGCCTCCTCAACGTCCTCGCCACCGAGGTATCGGAAGTCCACATCACCGAACCCCCGAAGTGGATGCGCGCCAACGTAGTCCAGGGCTACCTGAGCCTCCCGGTCCAACTCGACCGCCGAATCCGTGACCCGAGGTAGCCTGATCGCGCCCGACTGGAACGGGTCAGAACTTGGCCGGACGGAACCGCGAACCTTGGAAGGTTGCACGGATACGGGGCTTGTCGTTGCCCTCGGCGTCACTCGTACACATCGACCGTGTCGTTGATGGGCTGGCCATCCGGGGACTGCCCGGGAAGGTGGGCTGGGCAGTCGGTGCTGTTGCCGGTTACCGCCTTCGAGCGAATATCGACCTCATACCGGACACAGCCCCTGAGGTAGATGTCTGAGGCGAACAGTCCGCCGCCGTCCTGACCCCTGCCATAGATCACAAAATCGAGGAAGGCGTCTTTGTCGTTCGCTGCCCGGATTTCGAGGAAGTGTGTCAGGGGCTCTTCTTGGCGAGCAATCTGTTCCAACTGAGCCTTCACGGTCTCGACCGATTCACCAGTTGTTCCGGACAATCTTCTTTCGAGTTCCGATTTCATGTTTTCCGCCCTCGAAAGCAACGCTTCGCGGGCTTTCTGTTCGGCAAGCTGCTCGGTGCTGGTAGCGCAGCCACCACAGAAGAGTATTACCAGAATTACTCCCAGTGTCGGCAACCGTCCGACGACCACGTTCCGCCTCCGATAAGAGTAGGTGGTGCCACGCCACCGCGTGGCACCACCTTACGTCAGTTTTCAGCGTGGTGCCAGAACACTCGTGAGGACGTCAGCATAGATTTTCGCGCCCGCGATGTTCGGGTGGAAGGACTGCTGGCTCGGCAACAACGCGTGTTGTGCGTCCGATTTTTCTCCTGGAGTTCGGTGATCCACCATTCCGTGTATGGCGGCTTGTGGAACGCACAAACCGCGCTGATGAAACGCCGGGATCGGATTGGCACTGACGACGTTTATCTGGTCTGCGGTTTTCGCCTCGGAAGCGACCTTGTCGATCAGTCCTTGTACCTCGTTGGCTTTGATGTTCAGCCATTGAAGGCTCTCATCGGTGGCGGAAAATCCGCCGCTGCGGTCGGGGCACTTGTTGTCCGTCAGGGTGAAGAGTTTCGGGTACCCCATCAAGACGATCTTCGCGTTCGGTGCCTTTTCGCGGATGGTCGACAGGACTGTGCGAAGCGACGGTTCCAGCTTCTTCAACCTGCGCTGGAAACCTTCTTCGAAGGTTCCGCCGTCCTTGTCCGGGGCATCCCGGCAGTTTGCGTCCTTGAGCAGCATGCAGGTGGTCATGATCGCACCGAACTCCATGTCATTGCCGCCGATCGACAGTGTGACAATGGTGGTATTGGCATCCAGGAAGCCCCGGTCGATCTGGGACCGCTCGCGGAACTGGCCCTCCCCCTGTCTCCCCGAGGCGTTCGACTTGCCCTTCGGCAACAGGTTATGAGTCCTCGCCGCCGAACATGCCAGGAGGTGGTAGTCCATCGACTGGTCCCAGCGGTCGGCCCGGTCGCCGATCGTCGAATTGCCGTTGTCGGGTAGCCGTGCCGACCGTGACCACGCGTATCGGGATCTATGACAGGCGTTCTGCCGCCAGGAGTCCCCGTTGTTGTCGCTCTCCGGGTAGTAGTCGGTGCCCTTGACGTCGGAGGCACCTTCGCCGGATGCGTAGGAGTCACCCAACGCCACGACTTGGTGGGCGGGCTTGCCCGGCAGGAGTTCGAATGCCACCGCATCCCAGGCGATGGCCTCGATTCCTTGATACTCCTTGTCCTTCTGGCCGTCCGGAACCTCATTCAGATTGCTCAGCGAGACCGATGGGGTCCCGTTGAACTGGAAGGCCCCCAGTGAGATCCACTTGTTCGCCCGCGCCCGCTGCTGCACAGATCGTTCCTTGGTCACATCACCACCAAGGTTGATCTTGTAGTTGGCGTTCTGAGCTTGGGCCTCGATGCTGGGTGCGTGAACGAGAACCCGAGCCCACTGGTTGAGAGACCGGTTTAACGTCCATTTCCCGGTTACACCGACGCGAGCGCGGTCCGCGTCTGTCGATCGGACATTGCTCGACCAGAAGTGTCCGTTGTAGCCGCCACCGATCTGACTGAGATCGACCTTGGAGTAGTAGACACCGTTGTCACTGGCGAAATTCAGCTGGAACTTTCCGGCGCTCGACCGGTCGCGGTTGCACTCGCTTCTGGTGCTCGGGAAGTCTGGCGAGTCGTCGATGACGAGTGCGTTGGCGGGCAGACCGTCACGGGTGCAGTTGACCGGCTCGGGACTCATGTCAGCCGGTTCGGCGCGGAAAGCGGGATCGTCCGCGGGGTACCGGATGGCTTCATTGCCGCACTGCTCCGGGCAGGTCTTCCACTTCGTCGACTGGTGATACCAGCATTTCAGGTCGTACTTGCCATTAGCCGGGTTCTTGTGGACACACGGCCCAGCCGGTTCCTCCTCCTCACCCTTGCCGTGGTCCGGCAGCACGGAGGGGTCGTCGGGCTTGACGGACTGTGAGGGGTCGCAGTCATTGGAAGCGTCGCAGAACTGGTGCCTGTTCGGTGGTGCCTCATCCCGGTAAGCCGAGTTGTTCCACCAAGCGAAGCGGTATCCATCCTTCTTTGTGGGATCGGTTGATCCCGTGAACTCCTTGCCGATGGGGTTGGCCGCCCAACCGAGGATCTTCTCCGGGTAGGGCCACTTCTGCGGCTGCGCCGCGTCTCGCGGGCTCTTGCCGAAGAGTTCACGCCGCTGGTCGTACTTCGGGTTGGCCGGGTTGTTCAGCCAGCCGAGACCATAGGCGTTGTCCTTCGGTTCGTTCCAACCGCTATTGTAGGCCCAGGTCGCGTAGAACCAATTCTCGATGTGCTTGGGATCGTTGTTGTTCACCTTCATCCCAAGGTCTTGCATCTGGTTCCACTTGTCGCTGAGCAGCTGTGCGGCGGCCGCGATGTTGGTGACATAGTCCAAAGCGATGGCGCGTTGGTTGAGCGCGGGCCGTGCCTTGTCCTTCTCGTCCTTCTCTCGGCCCGGCTTCCGCATCCCGTCGGTCACTTGACCGATGCCATAACCGCAGTCGGAGCCCTCCCACCTGATGACCCATTTCCGGTCATCGGCTCGAAGTCCGGAAGCAATGCCGTAGAAGCTGCCGATAAGCGGGTTGCCGGTCATCCCCTCCGGCACGTTTCGGGCGGCCTGCCAGAGGTTCGACTCCTGAGCGAAGATCGCCAGGAGGATCTGGGCCGGGATTCTGCCGCCGCCCTTGAGCTCCACCCGAGGATAAAGGTCGATCGGACGATAGGCGGGCATGCCCATGTTCTTCCAGTTGGCAGGTCTGCTGAGGTCGAGTCGGCCCTGCACGAGCATGTCGACGGCCCACTCCACCTGGCGGGGTGTCGGCTGGTACGCCTGCCCCTTGATGTCGTTGCGGGGTACAGCGCACCAAGCCTCGTGGTCTACCGGGTCGGTGTCCGCACCGCTGGCGGCACGTGAACGCCCCTCGGGGGACTCACGTGAGTAGCTAGGGGATTGTTGGCGTCCGGTGTCTCGGCCATCCAGCACCTCCTCTCCCGGTTCGACGGCAAGTGCGATCTTGCGGTTGGTTTCCGTGAGGGTGAGCTCGATATTGGTCGCGTTGTGGTCGGTGGATCGATCCGATGGCGTATCCAGCGGCGCCATCACGCCAGACACGCCTGCCAGACCTGATGTGGATATCTGCTCCACGTTGTGGTCGTGGAGCACCCTCGTGTTGGCCGGAGTACTCCTGACATCCTCCGGCCGGGCGACCAGGTAAACCTGCTGGCCTGCGCCGTCGAGGAGTTTGATTCTGGCTCCGGGCGCTTCCGCGATCTTCTCGACGCCCGTCAGATCGGTTCGGTAGGCGGCGCTGTCGGTCTTGCCGCTGTCCACGAAGAACAACGCACCGGAGGCATCGGTGCGCAGATCGTAAGGGGTTCCGGAGGTCTTGATCATTCGGCGTATCGAGCCGTCGGTCTCCACCTTGACGACCGCTTTCCCGCCCGCCGCCAGTAGGCCGTGCTTGGTGTTCACCGCGGAGCTGACCTGGCTTGTCACCTCGATCGGAGCAGCGGTTTCGCCGCGAGCGGGGTCGACGGTCAGAAGCCGGGTGGCAGTGCCATCCTCGCCGCCGGACTGTGTGAACACGATCTTGTCGTCGGCTCCGCATGAGGGGTTGAAGTAGGCCAGGCTCGCGGAAAAGTCCTGCTTCCGCACCTCGCCGGTCTGCATGTTCACAATCGCCGCGAAGGCGCCGCGGTCGAACAGTTCGGGCTTGTTCGTGAATGACCTTGGCGCATACACGACGCCGAGGAATTTCCCGGAGTCGGTGAGACAGGCATTTCCAACCCAGCGGTCATTGCTCACAATCGGCTCGGACAGAGAGGTGACCGTCTTCCAGCGGTATCCCTCGCTCATCCTCGCCATCAACACGTGGAAGCCGTCCAGGTCGCCGGACGTCGTCCACGAGAAATCCGTGGATTCTTGCCAGCCCTTGGGCATTACGGTGTTGAGCTCGTCCTTGGAGAGAGACTGCGGGTTCTCCTTGTAGGGCAGCTCTGCCGGGTGAGGTGGGTTCTTCTCTTGGAGAGCAGGTCTGCCTTCTGCCGCCGACGCCGCAAGCAGCGAGCTGGTGGCCAACAACGCTGCTAATGCCGCACGCAACCATCTTCGGCGCACTATTATCCCCCGTAATTAATTCGGTCGCTTGAGGAACGATTCGCAGCCGTGGCTGATTTCGAACCGTCCAGACGGTAACTGCACTCCCAAGGATTCGCCAGCCTCCGTTCGGAGCCATGCGTCCGAAGAAATGAACGCATTAGCGCGGAGTGTCGCCCCGAGAACACTGAACGTAGAGCCGTGTACGTATTAACGCGGGGATTGCAGAGTCGACTGCGGGATAGATCACCGGGATCTCTCCGTCGGAGAAAAGAGATCTCCAACACCTTCGATGATTTGGTGCCTGACGTCAGTCGACTCCAGCTTCGAAGATCGGAATACGTCTATTTTAACTTGGCATGGAGGCGATCGCTTGCGCAGGGAATCGGTGGGGTGGTCGAACAGCTCGGCCAACGGCGCCAACGGCCGGAGATCAGGTTGGCGCATGAAGCCAACCGCTTGATGCGCGAATGGGTCGAAGCAGCACTCGCAGGCAAAGATGCCGTCGTTCCGCTCGATGTGGTCATGGCGGCGGTCTCCGGATACCAGCACCGCCGCGCATTCTGATGCTTAGGCGCTCTGCGCGATCACGGGCAGGTTCTTGGCGCCGTACATCCCGCGAGGGTGATAAGCGATCGGAACCGAGTGGTCCACGTGCAGTGCGGCGTACCGGTCGAGCAGCGCGTTCAACGCGATGCGGGCCTCCAGCCGGGCCAGGGGAGCGCCGAGGCAGAAGTGGATGCCGTGGCCGAAGGCGATGTTGCCGCTGCCGCGGTGGATGTCGAAGACCTCCGGCGAGGTGAATACCCGGTCGTCGTGGTTGGCCGAAATCACCCACGGCGTGACCGGGCGGTCGGCGGGGATCACCGTGCCCGCGACCTCCACGTCCGTCACCGTCACGCGGCTGACCGTCGTGAAGGGCGACCGGTACCGCAGCACCTCTTCCAGCGCGCCGGGTACCAGCGAGCGGTCGGCGCGCAGCGCGGCAAAGGAGGCGGGGCTATCGTCCAAGCACTGCACGGCGTTGCCCAGCAGCAGCGTGGTCGTCACGTGCCCGGTGTGGAACAGCAGCGAGGAGAACTTGACGACCTCGTCGTCGGAAAGCCGCTCGCCGTCCACCTCGGCGGAGGCCAGCCTGCTGATCAGGTCGTCGGTGGGTGCCGAGCGCCGGGCGCGGCAGTGGTCCAGGAGGTAGGCGTCCATCTCGCCGGTCGCCGCGCGGAAGACGTCCAGGAAGTCGGGGTCGGCGGGGCTGATGGTGCCCTGCAACGACAGAAGCTGGTCCACCCAGCGCGTGAACAGGCCTCGGTCGGAGGCGGGCACGCCTAGCAGCTCCGCGATCACCACCACCGGAAGCGGGTGGGTCAGGCCCTCAAGCAAGTCGAAGCGGTCGCCCTCGAGGCCGTCCAGCAGCGAGGCCGTGATCTCGGCGATGCGGGGCTCCAGGGCGGCGACCACCTTGGGGGTGAAGGCCTGGTTGGCGAGCCTGCGGAGCTTGCCGTGCAGCGGCGGGTCCATCGAGTTGATGTTGCCCGTGGTCAGGGGCGCCAGTACGGGGATGATGCGGCTCGAGTCGTTGGAGAACACCGCAGGGTCGCTGATCACGCGTTGTACGTCCGCGTGGCGGAACACGTGGTAGGCGCCCTCGCCTTCCTGCCATACCGGGTGCTCGTCGCGCATCACCTTCAGCCAGTCGAACAGCCTGCTGGTGCCATCCGCGTTCGGCACGGACATCAACGTCTGCGTCATGACAACGATCCCCCGGTGGTCGTGGTGGGCCACCCCGCACGGTAGGCAGCGGGCGTTTCGAGGCGTTATCCCCGCGCCGATATCCAGGCGATACGCGCGGTTGGCAGCCTCCAACCGTGGACGGTGTACTGGGGGTGTTGGGCGGGATGGGGCCGCTGGCCTCGGCCGCGTTCGTGAAGAACCTCTATGACTTCAACGCGGGCGTGCTGGAGCAGCGGCTGCCGCGGGTGATCCTGGATTCCGACCCGGCGTTCCCGGACCGGACCGAAGCGATCGGCGGCCCGCGCCGCGCTGAGTTGGCGCGGCGGCTGGATTTGCGGCTGCGGGAGCTGTTCGACCGCGGGGCCACCACCGTGGTGATCGCCTGCTTCACCGCGCACCACTTCCTGGACCAGCTGGACCCGGCTATCACCGCGCGGCTGCTGTCCCTTGTGGACACCGCTGTGGACGAGCTTGCCGCGAAGCCGGGGCGCTTCCTCATGCTGTCCACCGAGGGCACCCGAGCGGCGGGCATCTTCCAGAACGCACCGCGCTGGCCCGATATCGCGCACCGTGTCGCACTGCCGAGCGCGGCCGACCAGCGCCGCATCCATGACCTGGTGTACCGCATCAAACGCCACGGCGCGGGTGCCGATGTGCTTGCCGCCGTGGACGAACTGCGCGCCGCTTACGGGTGCACGGGTGTCATCGTGGGCTGCACCGAGTTCCACCTCATCACGAACGAACTCGTCGCCGAGTACAGCGCGGCCAATGTCGTCGATGCGCTGCGCACCATCGCGATGACCGCGCCCAGCCTGCTCGATCAGGCGCGTTGGAGTGTTTCCGCGCCGTAGATGTCCTCCACCCAGTTGCTCTGGTAGATGGAGTCCAGGTACCGCTCGCCGAGGTCCGGGGCGATGGCCACCGCGGTCACGTCGTCCATGGACCGCTCGGACAGCCAGCGCACCGCGCCGCTGACCACGGTGCCGGTGGAGCCGCCGAACAGGAAGCCGCGGCTCGCCAAGCGGTGGCAGGCGCGGACCGTGTCGGCCTCCGGCACGTACACCACATCGTCTACAAGGGACTCGTCCAGCAATGCGGGGCGCACGCTGGTGCCGAGGCCGGGGATCATGCGCGGCCCGGCGGGGCCGCCGAAGGTGACCGAGCCGACGCTGTCGACCGCGACGATCCGCAGGTTGGGGCGGTGTTCGCGGAAGTAGCGGGCGCAGCCCATCAGCGTGCCTGTGGTGCCCGCCCCGATGAACAACACGTCCAGGGCGGGGAATTGCGCCGCGATGGCGGGTGCGGTGCTGCCGTAATGCGCCAGCCAGTTGTTGGGGTTGGCGTACTGGTTGAGCCACACGTACCGGCTGTCCCGCGCGCACAGCGACCGCACGAACGCCAGTCGGGCGGCGAGGAAACCGCCGTCGCCGTCCGGCTCGGTGATCATGTGCACGCGGCTGCCGAAGGACTCCATCAGGCGGCGGGTGGCCAGGTTGCAGCGCGCGTCGGTGACGCACAGGAACTCGTAGCCGCGGCTGGCGGCGATCATGCTCAGGGCGACGCCGAGGTTGCCGGACGAGGACTCGATCAGCACCGAGCCCTCGCGCAGCCGCCCTTCCCGCTCGGCGGCGTTGACCATGGCGGTGGCGGCCTTGACCTTGATGGAGCCGCCGAAGTTGAAGCCTTCGCACTTCAGGTACAGCCCGCGGTGGAAGAGCCCGCCGAGGTCGACGTAGACGTCCTCGGCGTTGAACTCCTCCGGAGCAGCGATGACCGGCACAGCTTCCCCCAACCGAACTTCTCAGCCGTACCGGCGCATCTCGAAGAAGAAGTTGTCCACCTCGGTCGCCGCGCCCTCGGCGGTAGCCTTGTCGTAGACGTACTTGCCGACCGCGAGGTCCAGCACGCCGAGGCCGAACGGCGAGAACACCAGCGGGCGGTCGGCCGCCGGGGTGACCCGGCCGGACATCACGTCGTACAAGGTGCCGTCGAGGAAGTCGCGGTTGCCGGTCTGCTGCTCGGCCAGGTGCGGCGAGGTGTTGGCCTTCAGGCAGTGCTCGACGTCGTCCACGATGTTGGTGGCCGCCAGGATGACCTCCGGCGACAGGTCGCGCAGCGACACGTTGAGCACCAGCGGGTTGTGCGCGAACAGCGCCGGGTCGTGCACGTGTGGCTCGCCCGCCACGGTCGCGAACACCACCAGGTCGCTGGCGGTGATCAGCTCCTCGGCGGTCTCGTACACCCGCGGCTTCTCGCCCGCGCCCTCCAGGTAGCCCGAGAAACCGGCGGCATGCTCGGCGGACAGGTCGTGCACGCCGACCTCATCGAACGACCAGCCGGTGCCCGCCAGGTAGGTGTGGATGTAGCGGGCGATCAGCCCGACCCCGATGAACCCCACCTTCGCGGGCCGCTGCCGGTTCCGGGTCAGCCAGTCCGTCGCCAGCGCCGCGGAGGCGGCGGTGCGGGCCGCGCTGATGATGGAGCTTTCCAGGCAGGCGAACGGGTAGCCGGTGTCGTGGTCGTTGAGGATCAGCACCGCCGAAGCCCGCGGGATACCGGCGGCCACGTTCTCCGGGAAGCTGGAGATCCACTTCAGCCCGTCCACCCGCACGTCGCCGCCGAGCGAGGCGGGCAGCGCGATGATCCGCGACGAGGGCCGGTCCGGGAACCGCAGGAAGTACGACGGCGGGTTCACCGTGTCGCCGTCTCCGTGGATGCGGTACGCGGCCTCCACCAGGTCGACGACAGCCCGCTCGTTGCCGGTGACCGCCTTGTGCACCTGTTCACCGGAGACGACGGCGAAGGTGGGCTGTGGCATCTAATCCCCCTCGGATCTGCCGGCCAGCGGCAGGATGTGGCCGTCCAGGCGCATCGGCTGCGCCATCGCGACCACCACCTCCCGACTGCCCTCATACGGCTCGCGGCTGTGCGCCGCACGGATGTTGTCGACGATGAGCAGGTCCCCGGTCTGCCAGGGTTCCCGCAGCGTGTGGACCTCGTAGGCGGAGTTGATCGCCGCGACCGTCTCCGGTTCCAGCGGCTCCCCGTTGCCGTAGGCGGTGTTGAACGGCAGACCATTGGCGCCGTAGAAGTCGACCAGGTACTCGCGAATCACCGGCTCCAGCGTCCACTCGTTGAGGAAAGCGAGCTGGTTGAACCAGATCCGCTGCTCGGTCACCGGATGCCGCACTACACCGGCCCGCCGCTGCCGGGTCCGCAGCGCCCCATCGGGCAGCCACTCGACCGCTATCGCGTTGTCCCGGCAGTACTTCTCCACCAGTGCCTTGTCGCTCGTGCCAAAGGCCTCCGGCCAGTCCAAGCCGGTGTCGGCGCGGTAGTTGCGGGTGACCAACCAGCCCTCGCGCTCGACCCGCGCCACCAGATCGGCAGGCAACGCCTCCAGCACGGCAGCGCCATCGGCGACCCCGGTGATACCGCCCTCGGTGGGCGCCCGCAGGCAGCCGAAGAACATCGCGCCGGGCACGGTCGCGGCGTAGCTGAGTTCATGGTGGCAGCACATCGGCGAGTGCTGGTCCCATTCCGAGGAGGAGTACACCCCGGGGAAGTGCACCCGCCGCCGCGCGAAGCCCTCACGCTCATCCAGTAGCTCCGGGCTGAGCCGCCGCACCGCCTGCGCGAAGTCGGCGGGCGTCGCCAGTCCGAGCCCCCGAACGCGCACGAACCCGCGCTCGGTCACCGCTTCCCACAGCGCATCTCGGTGCCGCCCCAGCCAGTCCGGCCCACCGTCCGCGTTCACCACAGCAGCGTCCAGACCCGGACTTGGTGTCCCAAGTTCGGCGGAACCCCCACCCTCACCCGGACTTAGGACACTAAGTCCGGGTTTGCCGGCCGCGTCGATGAGGGCGGCGAGTTCGGCGAGTACCGGGTGGGTGGTCACGTCGGGAAGGGAGACCGCGCGGTTGAGCTTGAGGACCAGGCGCAGGGCGGTCAGGGAGGTGCCGCCGCGTTCGAAGAAATGGTGGTCGCGGCCCACCTGTTCCACCGACAGGTGCAGGACCTCGGCCCAGGCCGATGCCAGGCGCTGTTCGGTGGGGGTCGTCGGCGGGAGGTGGTCTTCGGACTGCTCCAGTTCAGTGGCCAGCGCCGCCAGGGCCTTCTTGTCGGTCTTGCCGTTGCCGGTGAGCGGGAGCGCGTCCAGCGTGTGGATGTGGCTGGGCACCATGTACTCGGGCAGCGTCTCCGCCAGGAACTCCCGCAACCCGGCGGCCTCGCCGGTGTGGAAGGCCACCAGGTACTTCGCCCCGGAACGCTCCAACACCACGACGGCGGCGTCGCGGACGCCGGGCGCGGCTAGCAGGCGGTTCTCGATCTCGCCGATCTCCACCCGGAAACCGCGGATCTTCACCTGCGCGTCGCGGCGCCCCAGGAACTCCAGCCTGCCATCCGGCAGCCACCGCCCGAAGTCACCGGAGCGGTAGATGCGTTCGCCGGGCCGGTGCGGATCGGGTTGGAACGCCGCCCGCGTGCGCTCCGGGTCGTTGAT
Organism: Actinorectispora metalli; assembly: GCF_056323685.1. Taxonomy (NCBI): domain Bacteria; kingdom Bacillati; phylum Actinomycetota; class Actinomycetes; order Pseudonocardiales; family Pseudonocardiaceae; genus Actinorectispora; species Actinorectispora metalli. The sequence continues at coordinate 1,215,590 of NZ_JBREYE010000001.1, read as the reverse complement.
GTAGCCGCGCCCGACGCAGACACCGGAAAACACGATTTCGCCCGGCGCCCCAAGGGGAACAGGGCGGAGCCGCTCGTCGACGACGTAGATCGTCACGTTGCGCACCGGCCTGCCCAGCGGTACCCGCTCGGTGTCCGGGGCGCGGTCCATCACCTCGTGGTTGGTGTCGTCGGAGGTCTCGGTGAGCCCGTAGGCGTTGGCCAGCTTGATGCCGGGGTTCGCCGCGAACCAGCGCTGGACCAGCTCCTTCTTCACCGCCTCGCCGGTCACGGACACGCAGCGCAGCCCGCTCAGCGCGGTCCCCGAGGCCAGCACGACCTCCAGATAGGACGGCACAAGCTGGGCGACGGTGACTCCCGCCTCGGACAAGGTTCGGGTGAAGCGGTCCACGTCCAGGATCGCCGCCTGATCCACGATGTGCGTGCGCCCGCCGACGAGCAGCGCGGCGACCAGCTGCCACAGCGAGATGTCGAAGCACTGCGGCGCCGTCTGCGCCAGCACATCGTCCGCCCCGACGCCCAGGTCTTCGAGCTTGGCGTAGAGGTGGTTGAGCATGCCCGCCTGCTCGCACATGGCGCCCTTGGGTTCGCCGGTGGAGCCGGAGGTGAAGTAGATGTAGGCCAACTGGTCCGCGCTCACCGGCACGCCGGGATCGGTGTCGTCGCCTGCCGCGTACTGGGCGTCGACGAGCAGCACTTCACGGCCGTCGGCGACCAGATTCGCGGTGCTCGCGGGCTCGGTGAGCACCAGTCGGCAGCCGCTGCGCTCCAGGGTTTTGGTGATCCGCTCGGCGGGGAAGTGCGGCTCGATCGGCAGGTAGGCGCCGCCTGCCTTGAAGACGGCCAGTACGGCCGCCATCCAGTCCAGGTTTCGCTCCGTCAGCACCGCGACCACGTCCTCGCGGCGTAGACCGCGGGCCAGCAGCGCATGCGCGATGCGGTTGGCGCGGGCGTTCAGGCCGGCATACGTCCAGGCGGTGGTGCCCTGCGTGGCGGCGACTCGGTTGGGGTGGAGTCGAACCCGGTCCTCGAACAGCTCGTGGAACCGCCGGTCCGGCAGCGGCTTGTCGGGGCCCGCCATGCCGGTGAGCTGGTAGGCGACCTCTTCGGCCGACAGCAGTGTCTCCGCGTCATGGTCGGCGTCCAGGTCGTGGACCATGAGCCGCAGCGCCGCCTCGTGGTACCCGGCGTAGCGCGCGTTCGAGCGGACCTGCGGTGGTGCGAGCACCAGGCCGGGCTCGTCGGAGCACGGCTCGTGCGGTGCGCGTTGCACCGCGGCGACCAGGTCGCGCCAGGTCCCGGCGGGAACGTCCACCGTGTACCGGTGTCCACTGTCCACTGTGGCCACTACTCTGGACTGTCCGCTGAGTACGGCCAGCACCTTCGCGTGCGCGGCAAGCAGCAGCACATCGGTGTCCACCCCGAGACCGGCCAATCCGTCCGGCAGGGCAATTGCCAGCTCAGCGACCTCGTCGGTGATTCCGCTCGCGGTCGGCATGCCAAAAACACTACTGAGCCGCTTATTTGCCGCATATCGTCCGTTTATCGTGGGAGGAATCGCTCGGAGTTCGGTTTCGGAAAAATAACAACGATAACCAGACAAAATGATCGATTTTTACCGTCGGGCCCTAACCGGCGAGCCGAGGGCGTTTTACCCAGCGTCGCTCGGGCGAGGGACAGGAGCTCTGACGTGGTCAAATCTGTTGTGGTGGTGGGCGGTGGCACGGCGGGCTGGATGACGGCCGCGTACCTGCGCACGGCGTTCCAGGACCAGGTGAAAATCACCCTGGTCGAATCGAAGCGGGTTTCCACGATCGGCGTCGGCGAGGCCACGTTCAGCACGGTCCGGCATTTCTTCGACTACCTGGGCCTCGACGAGCGCGAGTGGATGCCGAAGACCGCGGGCTCCTACAAGCTGGCCATTCGCTTCCAGGACTGGCGCGAGGTCGGCCACCACTTCTACCACCCGTTCGAAAGGCTGCGGGTCGCCGACGGGTTCAACCTCGCCGACTGGCACCTCCAGCTCAACGAGGGCGAGCAGTTCGACAAGGCCTGCTACCTCACCCACGCCCTGTGTGAAGCGAACCGCGCCCCGCGCAACATCGACGGCTCCCTGTTCGCCCGCAACCTGGACGGCTCCCTCGGCCGCTCGACCCTGGCCGAGCAGCGCGACCAGTTCCCCTACGCCTACCACTTCGACGCCGACCTGCTCGCCAAGTTCCTCTGCGAGCACACCGTCAAACGCGGCGTCCGCCACGTCCAAGACGACGTGGTCGAGGTCGCCCAAGACGAGCGCGGCTGGATCACCCACGTCACCACCAAGGAGAACGGCAACCTCGAGGGCGACCTGTTCATCGACTGCACCGGCTTCCGCGGCCTGCTGATCAACCAGACCCTCGGCGAGCAGTTCGACTCCTTCCAAAGCGTCCTCCCCAACAACCGCGCCGTAGCCCTGCGAGTCCCGCGCGACATCGAACGCGACGGCATGCAGCCCTACACCACCGCCACCGCGATGGACGCGGGCTGGATCTGGACCATCCCCCTCTACGGCCGCAACGGCCACGGCTACGTCTACTCCGACGAGTTCTGCACCCCCGAGGAAGCCGAGCGCACCCTCCGCGCCAAGGTCGCCCCGGGCCAGGACCACTTGGAGGCCAACCACATCCGCATGCGCATCGGCCGCAACGAGCGCTCCTGGGTGAACAACTGCGTGGCGATCGGCCTGTCCAGCGCGTTCGTCGAGCCGCTGGAGTCCACCGGCATCTTTTTCATCCAGCACGGCATCGAGCAGCTGGTGAAGCACTTCCCCGACGAGCGCTGGGACCCGCGCCTGCGCGACGAGTACAACACCAAGGTCGCCCACGTCGTGGACGGCGTGAAGGAGTTCCTGGTCCTTCACTACCGCGCCAGCGGCCGCGAGGACACCCCGTACTGGAAGGAAGCCAAGGTCCGCCCCATCCCCGAGGGCCTAGCCCCTCGGTTGGAGCGCGCCAAGTCGCTGATCCCCGACGAGAACAGCATCTACCCGTACTACCACGGCTTCGAGTCCTACTCGTGGATCACGATGCTGCTGGGCCTGGGCTGGGAGCCCGACCACCCGCGCCCCGCCCTGGCCCACCTCGACCCGGCGAACGCCCGCGCCGAACTGGCCCAGCTCAAGGCGGAGGCCGACCAACTCGTCGCGGAGCTCCCAAGCTGCTACGAGTACCTGGCCACGATCAACTGATCGGCGGATGACATGGGGGCACTGCCCGAAGCCGCCGTGGCGAGCACCGCCACGGCGGCCGAGTACCGAAACCTGATGAGCGCCTGGGTCAGCGGCGTCGCCGTCATCACCGTCCTGGACTCCGAGGGCCGCCCACGCGGCCTGACCTGCACCTCGTTGTCCAGCGTCACCCTGCGCCCACCCACACTGCTGGTCTGTCTCAACACCGCCAGCGGCACCCTCGACGCGGTGTTGACGCGCGGCACCTTCGCCGTGAACCTGCTGCACGCCGCAGGCCAACGCGCCGCCGAGGCCCTGTCCACCCCCGGCACCGACCGCTTCGCCAGGTTGGACTGGCACCCATCCCCAACGGTCGGAGCCCCCTGGCTGTCCGCCGATGCCTTCGCGCTCGCCGAGTGCAAGCTCAGCGGCACCCACTTCGTCGGCGACCACGCCGTGGTCTTCGGCGAGGTCGTCAACATCGTGCAGGACGAGGACGCCCCGCTGCTGTACGGAATGCGCCGCTTCGCAGCCTGGGACGCCTCATGAGCGCCGAGGTCCTCCAGCCTCCCCGCTGGCGCACCCGCCTGACCATCGGCGCAGGCCTGGCCATCGGCGTCGGCTCACTGGTGCTGTGGGGACCGGGTTCCCACAGCCCCGACCCGGTGACCAGGTTTCTACTGGCGGTCGCCGTGATCGTCTCGGTCAGCCACGTCTTCGCGGTCCTACTGCGCCGCTTCCACCAGCCACCCGTGGTCGGCGAAATCCTCGGCGGCCTCCTGCTCGGCCCCTCGGTGCTCGGCCTGCTCTGGCCTACAGGCCGGGACTGGCTGTTCCCACCCAGCGTGATCTCCACGGTGCAGCTAGCCGCGCAGCTGGGCTTGGTCATGTTCATGTTCCTGCTCGGCTGTGAACTGCGCCTGGACCAAATCCGCACCCGCCGCAAAGCAGTGGGTGCGGTGGTAGCGGGCGCCATGGGCCTGCCGTTCGCGGCGGGTATCGCGGTGGCGTTGTTCGCCGCCGACCTGCTCGCGGGCAGCGCTGGAAAGCCACTGACCTACGTGTTGTTCTTCGGCCTCGCCATGGCCATCACCGCTTTGCCGGTGCTCGCGCGGATGCTGGTCGACCTCAAGCTGCACGACACACCGCTGGGTGCGCTGTCCCTGACCTGCGCCGCAGTAGGTGATGGAATCGCCTGGGCGGTACTCACGGTGCTGATCGCCCTGTCCGGCTTCGCAGGCGGCGGCGCCTCGGCGGCGGGTTTGGCGGTCGCGTTCATCCTGGTCACGATCCTGTGCGTCCGGCCGGCGCTGGCAGCCCTGATCCCCAGGGCGGAAGGCAGCCAGTTGGTGTTGCCGCTGCTGGTGGCGGGGGCGATCGGTTTCGCGGCACTGTCACACCTGATTGGCTTGCACCCGGTGATCGGCGCGTTCCTGTTCGGTGTGGTGGTGCCGCGTGATTCGGCGGCGGTGGAACGCATCAGCCAGCAACTTCAAGGCTTCGCCGTGACGATCCTGCTCCCGCTGTTCTTCGCAGGCATCGGCCTGAGCACTTCCCTCGGCCTGCTCGGCTCGGTATCCGGCGGCTGGTGGATCTTCGTACTGGCGCTGGTCCTGGCCATGATCACCAAAATGGCAGGTGCGGGAGTCGCCGCGAGAATGGCGGGCATCGGCACTTCGGAATCACTCCGCCTCGGCGTGCTGATGAATTGCCGAGGCGTGACGGAATTGGTGATCGCCAGCATCGGACTGCACTACAACCTCATCAGCCCATTCGGTTTCACTGTGCTGGTACTGATAGCTCTGATCACTACGGCGGTGACCGGCCCCCTCATGAAGGCGATGTCCGGAAGGATTTAAGCACCCCCAAATTTCGGGCGCCTATGCTCCCTTGCGGGAGTCTTTGCGCGTCATGGTCGGATGCTGGGCCGTTCGGCCGATACCTTTGCGCCATGGCGTATGAGAAAGGCGAGAGCTACAGCACGGTTCTCCGCCGCGAGGTGGGGGCACAGCTGAAAGCACACCGCAAAGCGGCGAAGCTCAAGCAGGACCAGATATCCCGCCGCCTCGGCTGGAGCCCCACCAAGACCCAGTTCCTGGAAAGCGGCCGCCGCGCAGGCTCGGAGATCTGCGTTACCCAATACCTAGCCCACTGCGGAGTGCAGCGCCCAGAGATCGACCGCATCCTGGCCCTCTTCCGCCGGGTCAACGATGAGGTGGTGCTTCGGCCAGAAGACGGCCGCGAAGCAATGCATGGCCTCGCCTTCCACGAAGCGATGGCCGCAGAAATCATCAACTTCCAGCTCGTCTTGATGCCGGGGCTACTCCAGACCGAGGAATACGCGACGAGACTCTTCCACGAGTGGAACCCTGGAGTATCGGCGGAAGCCGTCCAGCGTTGGGTGGCATGCCGAAAGGCGCGTCAGAGCAAACTCTCCCAGCACAACCCGACGTACTGCACGTTCATCATCCACGAGTCTGCTCTGCGAGTTGAGGTTGGCGGTCCAGGCGTGATGCACGAGCAGTTGCTCAAGTTGCTGTTCATGAGTTCCCGCCCGCAATGCAGGGTGCACGTAGTCCCACGGCAAGCAGGAGCGGTGCGAGGCATGGAGGCAGCTTTCCATTTCATGAACTTCTCGGGTCCGCACCGCCCGGCTGTTCATATCGCCAACGACGCCAAGTGCCTCTACCTGGAAGACCGCTCCTCGATCAAGTGCTTCACCGAGGCCAGCGAGAGACTGACGTCAGCAGCGCTGAATGAGCGAGAGTCCAAGGCGATGATCACTGAGTTGGCGAGCGAGTATGAGCGAGCCGCAGCAAAAGCAATGGGCCATGCCGCCCAGCAGGCGTAACCACAGGGGCAGCGGTCCCATGCTGGCCTTCACCGAGGCGGGGGACTGCCTGCCTTGTCCCCCGTGCACAGGATGGCACTCAAATACCTGTCACTTTCGGTGCACAGTTTCCTGGATCTGATTCCCGGCTTGCCTGCCCTTCAATAAGTACCATACCGTACTTCAAGCGTGGGGATGCCGTGACCTGGCCATATCGGTTGTCCGCGCGGGTTTCTGCTGACACCCGATGAAAGGGTTCTCGTGAATCCAGGAACGCTTCGCAGGAAACTGACAGCGGGAATCCTCGCCGTCGGTGTCGCCTTGGCGACGATCATCGCGCTGCCCCTGGGCAGCGCCTCCGCCGCGCCCAGTTCGGGCTACAACGACTGGTCGTGTCGCCCCTCGTCCAGCCATCCCGAGCCGGTCGTCCTGCTCCACGGCCTCGGTGCCAATGGCGAACTGAACTGGCAAACCCACGGCCCCTACCTGGCCAAGGCAGGTTACTGCGCCTACTCGCTCACCTATGGCCAGATGATCCCCGGCGTCGGCGGCACAATCCCCATCGCCTTGTCCGCCCCGCAGATCGCCGCGTTCATCGACCGCGTGCTGTCCAGCACCGGAGCGTCCAAGGTGAGCCTCGTCGGCCACTCCGAGGGCGGCTTCCAGTCGCTGTACGTGCCGAAGATGCTGAACTACGCGAGCAAGGTGCGCAGGGTCGTCGCACTCGCCCCGCCCACCCACGGCACCAGCTTCAGCGGCCTCGTCACAGCAGGCAAGCTACTCGGTGGCCAGGCCGCGGTGGCCGCGTTCACCAGCGGCCTCGGGTGCTTCGCCTGCACGGACATGGTGACCGACGGACCCGCGGTCAAAGCACTCACCAACGGTCCGATCGCACAGCCCGGCGTGGAGTACACGATCATCGCCACCCGGCTGGACGCGACCGTCACCCCCACCGAAACATCCTTCGTGCGGGAACCAGGCGTGAAAAACATCTACGTGCAGGACGTCTGTCTACTCGACCCGGTCGGCCACGTTGGCATCGCCATGGACAGCACCATCTCCCAGATGATCAACAACGGGCTGAACCCGGCCTCCGCGACCAAGGTGCAGTGCGGAGCCGGCCTGCCCATCTGATACCGCTTCGGGGGTGGCACGTCGAAACATGCCACCCCCGTCGATCGCCAGGCAGAGGGCGAATTAGCTTGCGGTGCCTTCCATCTGGCGGACCAGGCTCAGTGGGCGCATGTCGGTCCAGTTGGTCTCGATGTAGTCCAGGCAGGCCTGGCGGGTGTCGTTGTTCTTCGCGACCGTCCAGCCTGCGGGCACGTCCAGGCGGGCGGGCCACAGGGAGTGCTGGCCTTCGTCGTTGACCAGCACGCGGTAGGTGCCGTCGTTGTCCTCGAACGGGTTCGTCATGTCGAGTCCTCTCAGTGAGCCAGTACGTAGCCGTCGGCGGGGCGGAGTTCGCGGGAGCGGCGCAGCGAGGTCAGCACGAACGAACGCTGGAGCCAGCGGTCGCGGCCGTCGTAGCGGGGGCTGAACTCGGTGCGGCCGTGGACCGTGACGTGGTTGTCCGCGATCGCCAGGTCACCGGGCTGCAAAAAGAATGTGGCGGCGTGGTCGGACAGGAGCTTGTCCAGCTCCTCCAACGCCTGCTGGGCTCGCGCCGTCAGCGGGGTCGTGGCGGCGAAGTCCACGCGCATGTCGGGGTCTTCCGAGGCGCCGAACAGCACGGGGTGAGCGGGCACTTTGCCGCCGCCGACACCAAACGACGGCGGGGCCTGGGTGTCGAACTCGGGGGCGAACAAGGCCTGACGGGAAGGTTCGCTCAGCAGGTTCAGGACCTGGCGGATGCAGGACAGGCGCAGGCCCGCGATGCCGTCGTGGTCCGAACGCAGGCACAGCAGCATCACGTAGTCGGGTCGGTGCTGGTGGAAGGCGTTCTCGTTGTGCAGCGACAGCTTGACCGAGCCGACGTTGCCCTGGACTTCCTCGCGGCCGCGGACCGGGACCACGTCCTGCACCAGCGCACCTGACTTCTCGGCCAGGAAGGACGCGGGGTCGCCGAGGCCGCAGGCGGTCATCAGCAGGGCCGCGGCGGCGGGGGTGGCCTGGCGCTGGACCGAACCCTCGACGCCGGGGGTGTCGGGGGCCTCGCCGATCGGGATGTTGCGCAGCAGCAGTGCGCCGTAGGGGCCGGAGTGCCTGCGGAAGCGGGACAGCTCCTTGCGGACCTCGGTGGGCAGGTGGTGCCAGGCCTCGCGGGCCGCGGCCACCCACTCCGCGGTGTCCAGCTTGCCGTCGTTTACGGACAGGAGGTCGTGCGCGACCTCCGCGAACTCGGTCGCCTCGCGGTCTGTCAGCGTCAAGACCGGCGCCGAGATCTCGGTAGCCACCGACATCTCGAATCCTCCTCCAGGGTTCGTGAACACGCGCCAGTCACGCTAGGTAGGGGCATTTTTGAGTCCATATCAGTTCTCTTTCCCCACGTGATAAGCCCTCGATAGGCGTGCTTCCTACCGTTGCTGCCCATGAGTGCGATCCGGGTGGAAGGTCTGGTCAAGCGCTTCGACGGCACCGCGGCCGTCGACGGCGTGGACCTCGCCGTGCCCGAGGGCAGCGTGCTCGGGCTGCTCGGACCCAACGGCGCGGGCAAGACCACCATGGTTCGGATGCTGTCCACGCTGATCAGGCCCGATGCGGGCCGCGCGTGGGTTGCGGGGTACGACCTGCTCACCCAGGCCTCGCTGGTGCGGGAGTCGATCGGGCTGACCGGGCAGTACGCCGCCGTGGACGCGGGGATCTCCGGACGCGAGAACCTGTACCTGATCGCGCGTCTGCTCGACCACAAGGGCCGGGCGGCGCGGCGGCGGGTGGATGAGCTCATCGAGCGGTTCCGGCTGGGGGAGGTCGCCGACAAGTTGGCGCGCACCTACTCCGGGGGCATGCGCAGGCGGCTCGATCTCGCGGCGAGCCTGGTGGGGCAGCCGAAGGTGCTGTACCTGGACGAGCCGACCACCGGGCTGGACCCGCGCAGCCGCAACGAACTGTGGGACATGGTCCGTGAACTGGTCGCGCAGGGCACCACGGTGCTGCTGACCACCCAGTACATGGAGGAGGCGGAGGCGCTGGCCGACGCCATCGTGGTGATGGCGCGGGGGAGCGTGATCGCCTCCGGGACCAGCTTGTCGCTGCGGGCCAAGATCGGGCAGAAGGTGCTGCGGATCAGTCCGGCGCCCGGGACCGCGCCGGAGACGGTGGCGGCGGTGCTGAGTTCGGCGGGGCTGGGGCAGGCGAGCGTGGACACCGACTCGGTGTCGCTGCCCATCACCGATGACGGGCGGCTCACCATGGCCGTGCAGGTGCTCGGCACGTCCGGGCTCGCCATCTCACACGTCGACACCTACCTGCCCGGCCTCGACGAAGTGTTCCTCGCGCTTACCGGATCGGCGGCGGCATGAGCGTTCTTTCGGCAACCCCAGTGGCGCGCAAGCCCAAGCGGATGAACCCCGCACGGGTGATTCGGCACACACTCGCGATCTGCCGTCGCAATCTTGTTCAGCTCAAGAGCGAGCCGTTGCAGCTTCTGGACGCCACGTTCATGCCGATGCTGCTGGCACTCATCTTCATCTATGTTTTCGGCGGCGCGATTGGCGGAAACCAAGGAGATTACCGGCAGTACCTCATGCCGGGAATCATGGTCGAAACGGTCTCGTTTGCCTCCCGCGCCACCGGGATCGGGCTGAATATGGACTTCAGCAACGGCATGATGGATCGATTCCGGGCGCTGCCCATCGCGCGTTCTGCGGTGCTGTCCGGGCGAATTCTGGCCGACCTGTGCCGAATGCTGCTGGGTCAGTGCGTGATGCTGGGATTCGCTTTCCTGATCGGTTTCCGGGTGGAGACCGGACTGCTGTCCACCATGGCAGCGGTGGCGCTCATGCTGGGCTTCGGCGCCGCGCTGTCCTGGGTCGCGGCGTTCATCGGCCTCAGCCTGCGTAGCCCGCAGACCGTGCAGACCGTCGGCTTCGTGTGGATGATCCCACTGCAGTTCGGTAGCTCGATGTTTGTCGCCCCGGAGACCATGCCCGGCTGGCTGCGGACGTTCGCCGAGGTCAACCCGATCACGCTGGTCTGCGACGCGAGCCGAACCCTGATGGTGGGCGGTTCACCGGGAGCATCGGTGCTCGGCTCGCTGGCCTGGATCGTCGGGCTGACCGCGATTTTCGCGCCGCTGGCGGTACATCGGTTCAGCCGACGGATGTGAACTTAGTTCCCGACCACCTTTCTGCAGTTGTCGCATTCGGTGGCGCCGCCCTTGGGGCTCAATGATTCGGTGAGCGCGCTTTCGCCGCAGGCTGCTCCGATGCGAGTGAAACCGAGATCAAGGAAATGGTGTTTCGGATAGGCGTGCGCCCGGAAATCCCCGTTGCAGCGCCGCCATTCGTACTCAGTCATTCACTGCCTTGCTGATTGCCTCTATGGGAGGCGGGTCTTCGGCCGGTCGGGGTTGGACGTCGACCGTAGACCCGCCATCTCACACGCTAGGGACGAATCGGACGGCGAAGTGACAGTCTTGTGACAGTGAGTATTGATCGTGTCCCCCTTAGTGATCAGCCGTACCCTTATCGAGTTGACGAGCGGAGGAGGCACGCACATGGCGGAACCAGTACCAGCTCGTGGCATCGGGGAACGAATAGCCATCGCCCGCAAGATCGCGGGACGCAATCAGCGGCAGCTTGCGCAGCAAACCAATTACTCCGTCAGCATGATCCGCGCCGTGGAGCAGGGCCGCGAGCCCGCATCGCCCGCACTGGCGACCGCGGTGGCCAAGGCGCTGGGCATCGAGGTGGAGGAACTGTACGGGCAGCCCTACCGCGAACTGTTCGAGCAGGACGGCGGCCTGCCGGGAGTCGGTGATCTGCGTGCGCTGCTGGCGGAGGGCAGCCACGTGCGCGCGCTGGCACCCGGACCCATCGAGGACCTCTCCTATGAGGTGGAGCAGCTTCGCAGGCTGCGCCGCGCGGCCAAGCTGAGACAGGTGCTGCGCCGCTTACCCGTGTTACTGCGGCAGTTGCACGGCGCGGTGCACGACGACCGCGAACCGGAAACCGCTTACGAACTGCTGGCGGTGGCCTACAGCACGGCCGCCTCGGCCCTCTACCGCGTCGGCTTCCTGCCGATGTCCATCCTCACCACGGACCGGATGGAATGGTCCGCCCAACGATCCGCCGACCCCGGTCTGCTGGTCAGGGCGCACCTGCACCGCTCGCTCACGCTGCTGTGCTTCGGCAGCTACGAAAGCGGTATGGCACTGATGGACCACTCCCTCGCGGCACTGGGCGACGCCGATCAAGATGAGGCGACGCTCGCGCTGCGCGGCTCGGTCCACCTGCGCTCGGCGGTGCTCGCGGCCAGACAGGGCAACGCCGACCTGGCAGCCGACCAGTTGACCGAGGCCCGCAGGCTCGGTGACCTGATCGCAGTGGAAAGCACCGCCTATGACACCGCGTTCGGCCCGTCCAACGTCGCCATCCACGACGTCGCCGTCGCACTGGAGTTGGGCGATCCGCACCGCGCGGCCGACGAGGGCATGCGCCTGCGCATCTCCGACGCCGTGGAGCCGACCAGGGCGGGACACCACTGGCAGGACGTGGCACGCGCCTGGCTCATGGTCGGTGACCTGCCCAAATCCCTTGCCGCGCTGAACCGCGCCCGCAAGGCCGCTCCGCAGCAGACCCGCTACCACCCTCAAGTGCACGAGACGGTGCGCGCCATCGCCGCCGCCGAACGGCGGCAGAGCAACAGCCTCGCCAGCTTCACCGCCTGGCTGGGCATCAAGGTATAAGCGGTCGACACGGCCCGTGCCGGTCCAAGGCGTGATCTGTCGAAACCCCGTAGCCGCGCGGAAAGCGGCTGCTGTGACAGAGACCCTCAACCCGTGCGGGCCACCGCCGAACGGCCGCTCGGGCCGACCTCGCCGACTGTCGACAAGACGCGCTATCAGGGCAGTTCGTACCGCCACGCGTGGCGCATGACACGTGATGCGCCACGAAACAACCCGTGTCTGCGGTAACCGGCAAAATCGTCAGCCGCGAACCGGATTTCTACTGGTCTTCTGTGGAATCCGCCGCTTGTGGATCAAGCGCGCCATGGTTCTGGCCGTACACTTCCGCCCTCGTATTGCCGGACTGGCCAGGCCATCAAAGCCAGTTGTCGGAATCATTAGAGTAGAAGCCGCCGATGTGCGAACAGCGCCCGCCTGCAAAAAAGACGAGTAGCTGATCAAGTTCCCGTCGCAGCGAAGTCTGCTGATCCACAGTTCGGCCGATGGCAACGTCGACAGCGCACTCGTGATGCGCGCCGACGCCTGGAGATCACCGACTCCGGCAGGAAGCCTGTAGTCGAGTTTGTAGTGAGAAGTCTTGACCCACAAGACTATCTCTGAAATCTCCTCATCTTTCAGGATGGGACCTTCTTTCTGCCGCACCACGTCCCCGTGCAAGATCGCAGTGAATACTCATGGTCAAATCGGCATGGTCTGAGGGGTAGACGGTGCGAGCCCGGAAGATCCGTCGAGCGAGCACCTCACGTTGCCACCGTGGGCACGAGGATCACTCCCGCACAGCCCGACTACCAGCGCGTAATCGCCAATGTCGATCCAACAGTCAGAGACTTGATCAAACGTTCCTGGACGGAAAGTAAGGACCCCGACGGCGCCATTGTTCAACCAAACGAGGGACTTTCCGTCGTCGGCGAAGGCGATTACACGGGGAAGCGGACGGCTGCTTACAGGAGAATGAACAGACCGTCGACATGGCAGTAAGGACACGGTAGCGTAACGAGGACTTGGCTGGCCGACGAGCTGCCAAGACGGCTGCGGCCTGGAGACCTGGGGGAGGGTCGATGCGGCGGTTCGGACCAGAGCTGCGTGCGTTGCGTGAGCTCCGAGGTGTGAAACTGAAGCAGTTCGCGCGCAATGCACATTACAGCCCGGGTTATGTGAGCAATGTCGAGCGGGGCCTGAGATCGCCAAGTATGCAATTCGCCGAACTTGCCGACAGCCTGCTTGTCGCCCACGGTCGACTGCGGGATCTGGCACTGGACGAACGGCAATCCAAGGCCGGATTCCAGCCGGTTCTTCCCGCCCAACTACCACCGGACACGCCGATATTCGTAGGTCGCCAATCCGGCCTGGCAGCGGTTGACAAGATATTGAGCAGCCGCACCGGAAAATCGGTTCCCGTGGCGGTCGTCACCGGCGGTCCCGGGATGGGCAAGTCGACGCTGGCACTGAGATGGGCTCACGAGAACGCCGAAAACTTCCCCGACGGCCAGATGTGGATCGACCTGCACAGCTTCGACGACGAGAACCAGGTGAGCGAAGCGGACGCCTTGGGCATGTTCCTTCGCGATTTGGGCGTGCCGGGTGTGGCTATCCCCGCCGACGTCGAGTCGAGGTCGCGGTTGTTTCGTTCACTGCTCGCCGACAAGCGGCTGCTGCTGGTACTCGATAACGCGGCGAACTCCGACCAGGTGCTGTCCCTGGTGCCATCCGGTTCCGGCTGCGCGGTTGTGGTGACATCACGGGTGCGGCTCCCTGGCCTGGCCATCCGCACCGGCGCGCAGCATGTCACGTTGGCACCATTCGACGAGGACGAGTGCGTCGAGTTGCTCGGACGAATCGCAGGCCACGAGCGAGTGTCATCGCGTCGGCGGATGGCGACGATGATCAGTCATTGCTGCGGCCGGGTGCCGCTGGCGGTGCGCATCGCCGCCGAGTACGTTGCCGCCCACCCGGAACAGGATCTGGCAGGCATGGCCGGCCAGCTTGACGCGGAGGTCACCAGGCTGGACGTGCTCTCGGGCACGGACCTGCCGTCTTTGCGGGCGGTGTTCTCGTGGAGCTACCGTCTGCTGCCCGCGGAGTCGGCGACCCTGTTCCGCCTGATGGGCTCTAGTATGGGCACCAACTTTTCAGTATCCGAGCTGGCAACCATGGCCGGTTTCTCGCAGGCGACAGCAAGGGCGGCGGTGAACCAGCTCATCACCGCTCACCTGGTCGAGGTGCTCGATTCGGAATGCATCCGCATGCACAACCTGCTGAAGACCTACGCGCGAGAGCTGGGTTTGGGCGAGGACGAGCCGCCGGCGTGGAGACCAGGGTCTGCCTGCGGCAGCGGCGCCTGCATCTTGTCCCAGTAGCGAACGGCCCGTCCAGCACCGAGGACGAGCCGCTCTCCCTCCGGTGCACGACGGCGTTGCGCCGACCCTGCTGCTTCATGTGGGAGGAAGTCGACCTCCTCTGTGCGCACAGCCCCTGGCTCTGCCGCGGGTTCTGTGCCCGCCGAGCAGTTATCCATAAATCGTCAGGCGTTCGGAGATTTCTGCGCGAATAACTGCGCCGTCTCCACAGTGTAAATCTTGTGTTTCCTGTGCGGCATAATGATCGATTGCGAATCGTACAAGTCGCACTGTGACGCGTCAAGTGGATGACTAATGCGCATCACCGTTATGCGACTTCCTTTGGTGGGAAACTCTTGGAAACTCCCAGGTGTCGACGCTGCGGGAGCGGCACTGTCAGAATCGTTCATGTCAAATGCAAACCAATTCGCAGGAGGCCCATGTGACTGCAGTTGCCCCTCCGGAGCTGTCGCTCGATGGAATCGTTGAAGTCGCGAGGAACTTCGACGCTCTCATCGGTCGTCTGACTTACGACAACGAGTTTGCGGCGGCCCTGGGCGACAACCCGCAGAAGGCGCTGGACGAGGCCGGGATTACCCTTCCGAAGGAGCAGCTTGAGGCTTACCTTCGGAACAACCCGGAGCGTTTCGACAAGGCGTCGGAAGCACTTTTCGCCCGCGTGGACTCGGACTTTCTGACCTCGCTCGGACCGCCTTCGTGCGCGGTCGTCTAACCGTCCACATATAGGTGGCGATTAGAGGGGTGAGCTGTCATGCACCCCTCTAATCGTTTACTTTGTCGACCGAGAAACAGGGTGAGCCTGTGGCGAAGATAGCTCTTGTCAACCTTTCCAGTCTGCGAATGCCGGGAAATGACCCGATTTTCCCGCTCGGATTGGAACGAATTCGTCAGGTGCTCCATGACGAGGGGCATGAGCCTGAGGTAATCGACTTCCAGCGCTCACCCGAAAAGCAAGCCGATGTGACGTGGATCGACGGCGACTGGGATGTCGTCGGGGTAACGATCCGCAATATCGATCCCATCGAACTCTCCTGCGAGAGTCACGTCCCGCACTACAAGAATTTCGTCAGCAGGCTGAAGCAACAGGCCGCGGGGCGGGACATCCTTTGGGTCGGAGGCGGTCCTGGGTTCAGCCTGTTCGCAGAGGAACTGACTCGCGAACTCGGCCTCCACGTCGGGGTGGTGGGACCAGGGGAAAGCACGATGCTGGAGGTCTGCTCGAACGCCGAAAAATACAAGCAGGCGGGGGAGTCTGTCCTGTCCGGTCAGCCGGACCCTCAGTTCACCCACCGTGTGATGAGCTATGACCCGGACCTCATGAAGGTCTACGCCAACGCAGACGCGATGATCGGTGTCGAAACCCGGCGTAAGAGCTGCTACCAGCAGTGCACCTACTGTCCGTATGCCTACATCACCGGTAACGATGACGGCGACAAGCGGTCGATTGAATGCCTGATAGCCGAGATACGTGGGATCCACGAGGCCGGCATTCGCCACATCTTCTTCACCGACGCGATCTTCAACGCCGAACTCCGGTATGCGAAAGAAGTCGTCCAGGCCGTGAATGACGCGAAACTTCCGGGGCTGCGTTGGTCCGCGTACTTCACTCCCAAGCCCTTTGACGAAGAATTCGCGGTCCTCCTGGCCGAGAGCGACGTCGAATACGTAGTCGTTTCCCCGGACAGCCTGGACCCATCCATGATGAACGAGCTGGGGAAGTCGTTCGACACCAGGCACATTCTGAGGTTTCTGGAGCTGTGCCGCACTTACTCCCTGACCCCGCGGATGAACGTCGTGGTAGGCGGCCCGCACGAGTCGGAGACGACGACGAGAAATACGTTGGAGTTCGCGAACGAACATCTCCGGCCAGGTGAGCTCGTCCTCCATGTGGGATACCGCGTGCTGCCCCAAACAGCGATGAGCCAGCAGACTCACACCAGCGCCAAGGAGCTGTTGGAGCCCACGTTCCTCCAGTTGGATGCGGATGTCTTCAGCTGGATATACAAGTATCTCCGATCCGACTTCTTGACCGCCAACCTGATTCTCAACCTCGCCGCCTCGAAGAACAGCCTCAAAACTCGGCGGTTGGTCGCTCCCAAGTTCTCGGTTGCGCGAAAGAAGTACGCCCTGCCTATCGCTGGAACGCGATGAAGCCGCGACTGCTCACACCGGGAGACCCGTTGGCAGGCCGGCTACAGCGCGAGCTACCGGAGTACGACCTCGACCTGGAGCTGGCAGACCCCGAGGTGTACTCATGGGCGGTCATCACCGAGGCCGACAAGGTGGTTGCCGCCCACCGGGCGATCCTGGCGTTCGACTGCATCTTCCTCCGCGGCGTGTTCGCCTTCATGGAGACCCGCTTCCCGGCCGCCTACCTCCTGGCGAAGTACCTCCTGCGGCAAGCCGCGGACCGCGGGATACGCAAGTCGCATGTCTGGGTGGAGCAGTACGGGCGTGAGAAGCAGATCTCGGTACTGCTGGGCGCACAGCTGTCCTCGACGTTGCTTCATCGGTACCGCATTCCCATCGAAGCGTCGAAAAAGACAACTCGGAACTCCGGGCAGTTGGAAACCCGCGCGCCAGGGGTTCGTCCGGTGTGGGTTCGTGATCGCGAGGTCTGCGTGATGTACAACTACCCGGCCGATGCCGACCTGCCGCAGTCGTTTTCGAGCAGGTGGTTCATCGACAACGTCGACTCCTTCGATCTTCCTTTCAGCCACGTGGAGATGGCGTTTGACGCGGCAGATATAGGACAGGCGTTGACCCTGGCCGCACGTGGCGCGGTACGCACAAGTCGCCGCCCCGTCTACCACGGCTACATACCCACGAAGAGCACAGCATGACGAGTACACGCATCGAGGCCTTCCACGGAGCCGGAGACTCGGTTACGGGTTTCTCCACGGCAATCGCGCACTTGAGAAGCCGCACCGCGGCAGCGCCGTGGAGCGTCGTTCCGGCCACCGACCAGCCGACGGCCACGGACAAGCTCCATTACGCCGGGATCGCAGCGGCTCGGTTCTCACACAAGTGCTGGGACCTGGCGGAGCTGGCTGAACGACTTCCCAGCAGGGAGAAGTCCCGAACTGTATTGGTCGGGTATTCCATGGGCGCGATTGCGGCCATGCGCTTGTTCCACCATGCGCCGGAGAAGATCGCCGGGCTGGTGTGTGTCGCCGGCTGTTACAGCATGATGCAGATGTTTGGCGAGAGATACGTTCCGCCTGAGTCGGCCGTAGCTGGCCAACGTGTCCTGTTCATCCACGGGGGCAAGGACGGGACGATCCCGCCCGGGCTTTCTCGGGAATGCGCAAAAAGACTTGAAGGGGAAGGTATGGATGTCGACTACTGGACGGTTGACGATGCTGGGCACAGTTTCAAGGAACTTGGTTTGACGTGCGACACCCCGGTGGTTCGACGGCTCGCAACGTGGGTAGGCGAGATTGAGAGGCGAGAATCCGTATGAACGTGCTTCCTGCCCGCTTGGCAAGAAAAGAGCTGATCGACGCTCTGCGCTCCCGAGGATCGGAGCAAAAGGATCTCCATGAAACAGCACTCCGCGTCAAGCAGGAGGCTTTCGGTGATCGAGTGGTACTCAGAGGCGTAATCGAGATCACCAACGTGTGTCGGGTGAACTGCGACTACTGCCCGATGCGCCGGGACAACAATAAAGAAAACGACCAGTTCTTCATGGCCGTCTCGGATATCCTGAGCCGCGCGATCCTGATCAAGGAAGCAGGCATCGATGTAATACTGCTGCAAGGCGGTGAAACACCCAAAGCAGCGGCTATCGCACTCGAAGCGATTCCCAAGATCGTCGATCTCTATGATGGATTGGTCGAGATAATTCTCAACCTAGGATCACTCGGGCTGAAGTACTACAATGAGCTCAAGCGAGCAGGTGCCGGCACGTATATCCTGAAACACGAGACTAGTTCGCAGGTAAGACACTCGGAACTTCGGTACGAGGAGCTTTCGGACCGGATTCGCGAGTGGTACCTTGCTCGTGAGGCGGGTTTCAAGATGGGTACCGGTATCATCTCCGGACTGCCTGATCAGGACTACGAAGAACTGGCCGACGAGATCGTCTTTCTCCGGACGATGTCCCCTGACATGATCAGCGTGAGTCCGTTCGTTCCTGCACCCAATACTCCGATGGCGGGACATCCGGCCGGTGACGTGGATGATGCGCTGAATTTCTTGGCGTTGACTCGCATAGAGCACCCGCATGCCCTGATACCTTCGGTCAGTGCGCTGGAGAAGAACTCCAGTGGAGGCCAGGTCGGCGGAATATCGGCGGGTGCCAACGTGATGACCGTGAACTTCACAGGTGAAATGTCCAACCGGTACTTGATCTACGGGAAGGAACGTTTTGTAGTGCGGCTGGAGCATGTGCGGAACATCCTGTCTACGGTAGGCGCCCAGGCCGGGGGCTCGGTCTACCTATGAAGATGTCGTTCAGGCTCGGGCGACCGTACAACATGTGGCTGGGTGCCCATGCCAGTAGCCAGCTCGGGATCAAGTTCGGCGCCGTGGCATTTCCTGTCCTGGCGGTCAAGGAAATGAACGCATCACCAGCCATGCTGGGTGTCATCACAGCCGCCTCCAGTGCCCCGTACGTGCTACTGGCGCTCACCGCCGGTGCGCATATCGAAAGGCTGTCGAAGAGGCGAGTCGTCGGCCTGAGCGGGTTCGCCCGCCTGATTGTCTGTTTTGGGCTGTTGCTCTGCGCGTTGACGGACGGCCTCAGCACTTCTTTGCTGGGGCTGTTTGCTTTCGGCATCGGTGCGTGTTCGGTGTTCTTTGACGTGGCTCTCGGAGCGGGACTACCTGAGCGGGTAAGCCGAGATCGTCTTGGTGATGCGAATGCCGGCTTCGAGTTGACTCAGAACGTCACGACTTTTCTCGGGCCGGCCATCGCGGGGTTGATGGTCACCATCTCCGGAGCCGCCACGGTGATCGCCGTCGACGGCCTCCTCTTCGCGCTCGCGAGTGTCTTCGCCATGCAGTCGAGGTCTGCGGAGAGTGGCAGCAGGCACATGCCTGAGACGAAGTTCTGGAGGCTGCTGGTCGACGGAGTTCGCTACTGCTGGACGAATGCCTTGCTTCGCCAGATACTCCTCACGATCACCGTGTCGAACTTCTTCGCGACGGTGATTTTCACCCTGCAACCCCTGCTGATCTTGGACACTTTGGCGGGGACCTCCCTTGACCTTGCGGTTTGTATGATGACCGGATCGATCGGCGGGATTCTCGGCGCCGTGAACTTCCGCCGAATCTCCAAGAGATACCAACGCGGAACAATCATGATGGTCGGCCTGATCAGTGCAGCGAGCTTCACCGGCGGGATCACGGCCGCGGCGCTCCTCTCGTCGACAATGCCAACACGTCCGCTGATCATCCTGTGCTATATCGCCGAGTTCGGGATTGTTTTCTCGATCGTGCACTTCAACATCACTCAGACGACGATCCGCCAGGAGACGACGCCGACGGAGATGATGTCTCGCATGTCGGCCTTCGCGAGGTTCTGCGTGTGGGGTCCCATGCCGGTGGCCGCACTGACGGCCGGCCTCGCCGCCGATGCGATGGGACTCCGGATGGTCTTTTTCGTGGCCTTCATCGGAGCGATTGTGACCACGCTGCCGATGATTCAGGTTCGAAGGATCTTGAGGACGAGAGACGCCAGCCTACCGGTGGGAGTCGGTGATGCTCAGTAATATTGCCCGAGCTCTTGTCTCGGCTGGAAGTTCCCTGAACTCGATCCCGGTCGAGCAGTTGCAACCGACGGGCGGTGATCGCAGTCCTCTGGTCGATTCTGTCGACACGGGGGACGTCGTCGTTGTTCGTGAGAGCGATCCGGTCGATGCGTTGCGGATGGTACTGCTCTCGTGGTCGAGAGAAGCCGTGCCGTTGGTGTCAGGAGCCGAGTTCCCGGACCGTGCCTGGTGGCCGACAGAGGACCGCGGGACGTTCGTCGTTCCGGATGCCGTGCGGACATGGGAGGTCCCCGAGCAGTGTGCGGTGTTGCATACGACCTCGGGATCGACCGGTGCGCCGCGGATCGTGATGCGCGGCAAAGACAGTGTCCTATGGGAGGCCACTGCTTATCGGAAATGCTTTTCTCCATTCGGAGAAGCCCCATTGGCGCATTCCATTCCGTTCACGCATTCGCTGGGTTGGGGTGTCACGATAAGTACGTTGCTCAGCGGCGGTGATGTGTGGTGCGCGTCCCCGGACCGTCTGAACAGGTTGTACGACAACTGGCAAGCGTGGTCGGTGCTGGCGACCACACCCGCGCTGCTGCAGCTTCTGCTCCGGACGGTCCCACCGGGCGCGGCGGCGCCGGCTGCGGTGTTCTGCGGTGCGGGTCGGGTTCCCGCCGCCGTTCGGGACCAGGTCGGTGCGAAATGGCCTGGTTGCGAGTTGGCGGTCGGGTTCGGAAGCACCGAGACCGGAGGAGTGTCCAGCGGTAGCGCCGGGATAGGCCTGCCGTGCACCGGCGTCGAGGTGGTGGGTCCGGCAGCCGAGGAAGTGTTTCCGCTGAAGGTGGTCATGCCGCACACCGTGCTCGGCTACCTGGACGATCCCAACGACGACCGGCGGTGGGAATTTCAGGATCTCGTCCGGCACCGACCCGATGGGCAGCTCGAACATGTCTCCAGGATTTCTCGTGTCGCTCGGCTGAACGAGGTGAACCGTCCTGTCGAGAAGCTAGCCCGTGCGATCGGTGATCTTGACCGGGATTGGCGCATGGTGGAGCTGGATGCCGGTGATTCCGGTTCGAAGGTCTTCGTGGTCCTGGAAGGGCCCGCAATCGCTCCGGATGCCTTGAGCGGGATCTCCGCCTGCGCTCGGGAAGGCCTGGGGGAGACGGCTGTCGTGGTGACCGTGAACAGATTTCCGAGGAATGAGATGGGGAAGGTCCGCTATGAGGATCTCCTGCGCACCGTGTCCGTGAAGGGAGGCGATGGCGGTGGTATCCGATGATGATCATTCGTCTCGAACTCAAGACGAGCTTCTGACGTTCATGCATTCCGCTTTGTCGAAGGACTACGAGTCCGTCTCGGCTCTGGGGCTCGCGGAATTCCGGTGCTGCTCGTTGTCCGCATGTGGCGTGGACTCGCTCGATCTTGTTTCACTGGTCGTTCAGGTGAACGGCAGGTTCGGTAAAGAGGTATCCGACGAGCTCATCACTTCGCCGCGGATCGACAGGCCCGAAAGCTGGCTCCAGGATCTGTTTCCGTGATTTACACGCTGTGTTTTCCACTGGAAGGGGTGCAACAAAGTGAGCGCAAGGATTACGCATAAGGGTCGGCGTTTCGTGGTCTTCGACGATTTCTTCACGGCAGAGGAGCTGGACGCCGTACGCGCATGGGCCGAAGAGCAGCCCATGAAGATGGCCGAGTCGCTCATCACTCCTCATGATGGGAACTCATGGAAGTCGGAGACCGTCCTGCTCGGTGCTGAATTGCTCAATTCGCCTGCGCACTTCAAATCCATCGTGAAAGCCATGTCCGATAGTGGGCTGGAGTGGACGACAAAGCACTGGGAGCGGCTGAGCTCCGCGGTGTGGCGATACCCCGCGGGCACCTCGCTGAGCTGGCACAATGATGCGGGGAGTGGCCGTATCGGTGAGTTCGCGTGTTATCTGCACCCATCCTGGGAGGCTGACTGGGGCGGCGAGTTGGTGATCCTGGACGAGCCTGCGGAACACGTCACCTTGAAGGGCCAGGACGGTTCGCAGAAGATAACCGACTTCGTCAAGGAGGGTTCGGGCTGCGGCGAGATCATTCATCCGAAGCCGAACCGTGTGGTCTTCGTGCAGGCGGGCACGGCACACTGCATCAAGCGGGTCGAGCCCATGTGGGGCCCAAGTCCGCGCCTGTCGCTGACAGGATTCTTTTCGGTTCGCACCCCGGAGGAGAAAGAGAAGATTCGCGAGTTCGTTCGCGCGCTTGGCAACTGATGGCCGGTGCGACGGTTGTTGGAGATCCACAGGTTCGCGGAAGACTCGCGCTGTCGTGACGGAGAGGAGTGGCCATCGTGGTTGCGGAAACCAGCGTGCGTGAAGACGATGTGACGGAGTATTTTGAGGGCGCTCTCCGGCACGTCGAGACGTGGGCGGCGGACAATGGAACTGGGCGTGATGAGATCAGCCGGGTTCTTGACGGCCTCAAGGCGAGTGCGTCCAGGGATAAAAGCGGGATCCAGCAGGGCCAAGACCCGACGGTCATTTTCTCCGGTCTTTCGGCGAGGGCATGGTGGGATCCAAGCCGGTTCTCCTGGGCGTCGGGACTGGTTGCGGAAGCCGGAAGAATCTTCGAAGAGTACGAAAATTATTCACAGAGTCGCCGGTCGAGCGACGCCGGCGAGGTGAATCCTCATCCTCTTCGTGAATATGGGGTCTGGAGCAGGATCCAGCTGGTTTACCGTGGCAGGTCGCAGGCGCACGTGCAGGAATTCCCGGTGACGATGAACGCGCTATCGCGAGTTCCTGGGGGTGTGTCGTGCGGAATGACATTCTTTTCTGTGCTGAACCCACAGAGTGCGATAAAGCCGCACTGCGGCTACACGAACGCACATCTTCGTGCACACCTTGTGCTCAAAGCTGTTGATGGCGCCAGGTTCCGGGTCGGTGAGGAGTGGCGACTGTGGGGACAGAACGAGTTGCTGATCTTCGACGACACCTTTGAGCATGAGGCGGTCAACGACGGGGATGACACCCGAATTGTTCTGCTCTTCGACCTGTGGCACCCGGAGGTCACGGTGGTGGAGCGGGAAGCATTCAACGCGTGCATGTCGTATCTGCGAAGGAAAGACGCAAAGAGGCGGCTCTTGGCAAGCCTCCAGGCAAGGCTTGATTGAAGGCCCGCCAGCCTTGCTAACTGCTGTCCCCGAGGTGGTTCGTCCCCCCATGAGCGGAAGACGCGGTTGAAGCGGATGGCGTCGGTTCGGGCGCTCTATTTCGAGCCGACGCACCGCAACCGCACTGGAAGCGCGAGAACGGGCACCATCGAGCACAGGCGCTGACTGGGATCGTCTGAGCGTAGCCGCCCAGTGTCCGGCGAGCCTGGCGTGGCGGTCGGCAGGCCGCCTGCGACCCTTTGCCCTCAGGCGAGCTGCCGAAGGGCGATGTATTCCTTTACGCGGTGGGTCGAATACGTGATGCAACCGTTGTCCAGTCGTAGGCGTCTATAGCTGCGTCAGGACCACAACTCAATCTGGGGGAACTGTGCGACGGCGCTTG
This sequence comes from Actinorectispora metalli, assembly GCF_056323685.1. NCBI lineage: Bacteria > Bacillati > Actinomycetota > Actinomycetes > Pseudonocardiales > Pseudonocardiaceae > Actinorectispora > Actinorectispora metalli. The sequence continues at coordinate 1,192,107 of NZ_JBREYE010000001.1, read as the reverse complement.
GCGGGGGTCTGTCTTGTCCTGTTATCGGCGGTGTTGGCCGGCTGTTCAGGGGGCGGATCGGAGGCGGCGGGCCCGGAGCTCGCACCACGCGGCGCGACGCTGACCACGGCCAAGCTGACCAGGCAGGACCTGGTCAACAAGGTTTCGCTCACCGGGAAGGTCACCATGCAGCCGGTGTTCGGGCTGGTGACACCCGTCGACGGGCAGATCCGCTACCTGGATGTGAAGTCCACGGCGAGCACCAAGGCGGTGCGCGCGGCGAACATCACCTCCCGCGGGCGGAGCACGCCCGTGTCGATCCCGGCTGGGGCGAGCTTCGCGGGCAGGCTGGTGGACGAGGGCGCCGCGGTGAAGGCGGGTATGCCGATCGTCTCCGCCAAGCACGCCGGGTACGGCATCGTCGCCGATATCAACGCCGAGCAGGCCTACAAGCTCGCCGACGCGTTGTCCTCGGTGCAGGTCCAGATCAAGAACGGGCCGGGGCCCTTCGAGTGCACCGTGCTGGGCACCATCGCCGCCCTGCCCGCGGGCACCATCCCCGAACCGCCGCCGCCCGCCGCGCCGCCTGCGGGGGCCGCGCCTCCCTCCGGCCCGCCGATGCCGCCGTCCGCCGCTGGGCCGCAGAAGAACCCGGCCACGCCGTCTGAGGCGACCGGGATGCGGCTGGTGTGCACGCCGCCCGCCGACGTGAAGCTGATCAACGGCGCCGCAGCCACCGTCGAGGTGGTCACCGAGCGGGCATCGCAGGTGCTCGTCGCGCCCGTGGAGGCGGTCGCGGGCGGTCAGGGCAAGGGCAAGGTGGACGTGCTCGGCGGCGATGGGAACCGGCAGACCCGAGAGGTGACCCTCGGTCTCACCGACGGCAAAGTCATCGCGATCACCTCGGGCCTCGACGGCAACGAGACGCTGGCCGTGCCGGGACCCAACCTGCCGCCGGCCCCGCCGGGGGAGAACTCCGGAGGATCGCCCGCGCCGAGTTCGGGACCGTGATGACGCCGCTCATCGAGATCAGCAGCCTGCGCAAGACGCTGCGCGGCCAGGGCGAGCCCCGCGATGTCCTGTCGAACGTGGACCTGACGGTGGCGGCGGGGGAGAGCGTGGCGATCCTCGGCCGCTCCGGTTCCGGCAAGAGCACGCTGCTCAGCCTGATCGGGCTGTTCGACCGCGCCGACGCAGGCCGGTACCTGCTGCACGGCAACGACATCACCGCCGTCTCCGAATACCGCGCCGCGCGGCTGCGCAGCCAGGAGTTCGGCTTCGTGTTCCAGCGCTTCTTCCTGCTCAAGCACCTCACCGCCGCGCAGAACGTTGCGATGGCACTGGTCAATGGCCAGGGCTGGCTGTCCCGGCGCAAACGCCGCGACGTGATCATGGCGGCGCTGGACCAGGTGGGCATCGCGCACCTGGCCAAGCACAAGCCGCCTCGGCTTTCCGGCGGCGAGCAGCAGCGGGTGGCCATCGCGCGGGCGCTGGTGCGCGAGCCGCGCATCCTGCTGGCCGACGAGCCGACCGGCGCGCTGGACACCGAGACGGGCAACCTCGTGGTGGACGTGCTCAAGGGCGCCACCGACCGGGGGTGCGGGCTGATCCTGGTGACCCACGACGAGGGCCACGCCGCGCGGATGGACCGCGTGCTGCGGCTGGCCGCCGGGGAACTCGCGCCGGAACGTCAGGGGGTGCTCGCGTGAGCACCGGACGGTTCCGCTCGGCGCTGATCATCAGCGGCCAAGGCATCCGCGCGCACAAGCTGCGCACCCTGCTGTCCATGATCAGCCTGTTCCTCGGCGTGCTCGCGGTGATCACCGTGCAGGCGGGTTCCGAGATCGCCAACCGCGCCATGCTCTCCGACATCGAGTTGCAGGCGGGCAAGGACGGCACGCTGATGATGTACGTGCCGTCCAGCGCCGCGGCCACCGCCGTCACCTTCGACGCGCTGGCGGGGCAGGGCAACGCGGTCGCCACCACCGGCACGAACGCCATCATCGGCGAACCCGGCGTGAAGCCGGTGAACCCCGGCGGCGCGCCGTTCGACATCCAGGGCGGCTACGGCGGGCAGCGCATGATCTGCGACGACCGCGGCTGCCGTCCCATGGACGAGGGCCCGGAGCAGCCGTCCGGCCAGGCGATCGAGCTGAGCCTGACCGCGTTGTCCGGCGACATCAGGCCGTTCCGGCCGTTCCAGCTCGATTCGGGCAGGTGGCTGGACTTCGATGGCCCGCCGTCGCTGTCGCCGCGAATCGTGGTGAACCGCGAGGCGGCGAAGGGCTTCACCAAGCACCGGGTGCCCGCGGAGATGCGGATCACCGGCGGGACGAAGAACGCGACGCCGCAGATCGTCGGCGTCGTCCACGACGGCAGTTCGCAGCCCGCCGCCTATGTGCGCTACGACGAGCTGAACAGCTGGCTGCCGCCGTCGTCGATGACCGGCGGCAACAACGGACCCGGCCTGAGTGTGCTGCTCTCGCCGTCCGCCACCGACCTCGAGCAGGTGTTGCGCGCCCGGTTGCAGGCGAGCGGCATCCGGGACCAGCTGCACACCAACACGGTCAACTCGCGGGAGCGGGTCGAGGACGAGCTTGCGCTGATCCGTTGGATCTTCCTCAGCATGGCGGCGCTGGTGCTGCTGATCGGTGTCGCGGGCATCCTCAACGTCGGCTTGGCCACCGTCGGCGAACGGGTGGAGGAGTTCGCGCTGCGCCGCGCTGTTGGCACGCCGCGGTTCCTGTTGGCGGGCATCGTGTTGTCCGAGACGCTGTTGATCGGGCTGCTCACCGCGGGCATCGCCATCGGCGTGGGTGTCGCGGGCCTGAAGGCTGCGGGCATCGTGCTCGGCGGGCGCGAGCCGTTCCTGCAAGACCTGACGTTCCCCTGGCAGGCGGGGATGGCGGGCGTGATCGCCGGTCTGGTAGCGGGCGTGCTCGGCGGCCTGATTCCCGCGATCCGGGCCGCCCGCATTCCCATCGCGGTGGTCATGCGCGCCTGACTGTGGAATAAGTGTGGAAATCTCGGCTGGGGACAACGCGTTGTTATCCCCAGCCGAGATGTGACCCGCTTTGTTCGCGAAGACATGATTCGATCGGCACCGGCTGCCGCCCGGTCCCTGCTTGGCGGCTGACCAGTGACGTTCCCTTCCCCTGCTGTGAAACTCGTTTCTTGAGGGAGCATCATGTTTTCTCTGCGTAGCAGCGTCCGCGTGATCGCGGCCGCATTCGCGGTCGCCGCGCTGGCGGCCATTTCCGGAGTGAGCGCCGCGGGCGCCGCACCCGACCCGTACATCGTCGGCGGCGAGCGCGCCAAGATCGCCGACCATCCGTGGACCGTCGCGCTCACCAACGACGGCCGCAACTACTGGTGCGGCGGCACCCTGGTCGCCAAGAACAAGGTCGTCACCGCCGCCCACTGCGTCTCCGGCGAGAGCCCGTCCGGCCTGGTCATCGTCGCGGGCCGGGAGGACAAGCAGAGCACCGCGGGCTCGACCGCCAAGGTCAGCAAGATCTGGATACACCCGGACTACCGGTCGCAGGAGAAGAACGAGATCAACGACTTCGCCGTGCTGACGCTGTCCACCAGCTTGAACTACGCCACGCTGCCGATCGCCACCCCCGAGGACCGCAACCTGTACGCGGCAGGCACCGCCGCCACCACCTTGGGTTGGGGCAACACCACCGAGGGCGGAAGCTCTTCGCGCTACCTGCTCAAGGTGACCGTTCCCGTCGTCAGCGACAGTGCCTGCACCTCCTCCTACAGCCAGTACTACGAGATGGACAACATGGTCTGCGCGGGCCTGAAGGAGGGCGGCAAGGACTCCTGCCAGGGTGACTCCGGTGGCCCGCTCGTCGCGGGCGGCAAGCTGATCGGCATCGTCTCCTGGGGTTGGGGCTGCGCCAAGCCCAACAACTACGGCGTCTACGCCCGCCTCGGCGGCCCCGAGTACGACCTCGTGAAGGCCCAGATCGGCTGATCAGCTCCGATTCGGTGTCCTGCATCCGGTGTGACCGCCGGATGCAGGACACCGGTCAGAGGTCGCCCAGCAAGGCGGTGGGGTGTTCGACGCAGTCGGCGACGTAGCGGAGGAAGCCGCCTGCGGTTTCGCCGTCGCAGACTCGGTGGTCGAAGGCCAGCGTCAGCTGGGTGACCTTGCGCAGCGCCAGCTGCCCTTCGTGTGCCCAGGGGCGGTCGATGATGCGGCCCATGCCGAGGATGGCCGCCTCCGGGTGGTTGATGATCGCGGCGGAACCGTCCACGCCGAACACGCCGTAGTTGTTGACGGTGAAGGTACCGCCGGTGAGCTGAGCGGGGGAGAGCTTGCCCGCCCTGGCCAAAGCGGTCAGGGCGCTGAGCTCGGCCGACAGCTCACGGGTCGACTTCGCGTCGGCCTCGGGCACGACGGGGACCATCAGGCCGCGCGGGGTTTGGGCGGCGAAGCCCAGGTTCACCTTGGGGTGAACCACGATCTCCGCGCGCTCGGTGTCCACTGTGGAGTTGAGTGCCGGGAAGCGGCGCAGGCCCAGCACGCAGAAGCGGCCGAGCAGGCCGATCAGGCTCACCGGGCGGTCCGGGTCGGCCGCGTTGATCTCTCGGCGTGCCTGGAGCAGGCCGGTGGCGTCCACGTCCACCCAGACCGTGGCCTCGGGGATCTCCCGCCGGGACCGCGCCAGCCGGTCCGCGACCGCCTTCCGCACCCCGGTCAGCGGGATGCGCTCACCCTCGGTCGGCTGGGGTGCGCGGGCGTCGATGGCGGACTGGACGTCGGCGCGGGTGATGATCCCGCCGAAACCGGTGCCGCGGATGTCCTTGAGGTCGATGCTGTTGTCGCGGGCTAGCTTGCGCACCACCGGCGAGATCACCGGCGGGTTGGCGGGCAGCTCGTCGCTGCGCTGCTGCGGCAGTTCGGCCACCCGAGCCTTGGGCTTGCCGCGGCCCCGGCGTGCGCGGGTGGAGGTGCCGTAGCCGACCAGCACGTTGCCGGAGCCGCTCTCCACGCCCGGCTCGGCAAAGCGTCCTTCGGAGGCGACGGTGATCAGGGGGGCGCCGACGTTGACGGTCTCGCCCGCGGCGCCGTGCAGCGTCTGGACCACCCCGGCATAGGGCACCGGAACCTCGACCATCGCCTTCGCGGTCTCCACCTCGACCACCGGCTGGTCCACGGTGACCGTGTCGCCCTCGGCGACCAGCCACCGCACGATCTCCGCCTCGGTGAGGCCCTCGCCGAGATCGGGCAGGGTGAAATCGCGCCCGCTCATGCGGCGTCCTCCCACTGGAGGCCCGCGATGGTGTCCAGGATGCGGTCGGGGTGCGGGAGGTAGTGCTCCTCCAGCTTCGGCGGCGGGTACGGGATGTCGAAACCGCCCACTCGCGCCACCGGGGCGTGCAGGTAGTGGAAGCAGCGCTCGGTGATCGAGGCCGCCAGCTCCGCGCCGTAGCCGCCGAACACCGGGGCCTCGTGCACCACGACGGCGCGGCCGGTTTTGCGCACCGACTCGGCGATTGTCTCGGTGTCCACGGGCGACAGCGAGCGCAGGTCGATGACCTCCACGCTCCAACCCTCCTCGGCGGCGGCGACCTCGGCGGACTCCAGCGCGGTGGACACGGTGGGGCCGTAGGCCAGCAGCGTCACATCGGTGCCGGTGCGGCGCACCACCGCCCGCTCCATCGGGGCGGTGCGCACCGGGAGGTCCACATCGGACTTCGCCCAGTACCGGCGCTTGGGCTCGAAGAACAGCACCGGGTCCGGGCTGGCGATGGCCTCGCGCAGCAGTGAGTAGGCGTCCTCGGGGGTGCCGGGGGTGACGACCTTCAGGCCGGGGGTGTGCGTGAAGTAGGCCTCGGAGGAATCGCTGTGGTGCTCCACGCCGCCGATGCCGCCGCCGTAAGGCACCCGGATCACCACCGGCAGTCCGACCACGCCGCGGGTGCGGTTGCGCATGCGGCACAGGTGCGAGGTGATCTGCTCGAACGCGGGGTAGGAGAACGCGTCGAACTGCATCTCCACCACCGGGCGGTAGCCGTACATGGCCATGCCGATCGCGGTGCCCACGATGCCGGCCTCGGCCAGTGGGGTGTCGAAGCAGCGGTTCTCGCCGAACTCGGCGGTGAGGCCGTCGGTGATGCGGAAGACGCCACCGAGTGCTCCGACGTCCTCGCCGAACACGAGCACGTTGGAGTCCTCGCGCAGTGAGTCACGCAGGGCGCGGTTGAGGGCTTGAGCCATGGTCGCCACGGTCAGGCTCCTTCCCGTTCCGCCGCAAGCTCCTCTGCCAGGGCCGCGGACTGCTCGCGCAGGCGGGGCGTCGGCTGCGAGTAGACGTGCGCGAACAGGGCCTCGGGCGGAAGCTCGCCGTCGATGCCCAACTGTTCGCGGAGGTCGGCGGCGACCCGCTCGGCCTCGGCGTCGATCGCCTGGAACGTGGCGTCGTCGAGAATGCGCCGGTTCCGCAGCAGGGTGGCCATGCGGTCCACCGGGTCGCGGCGGCGCCAGGTGTCCAGGTCGTCGGCGGTGCGGTAGCGGGTGGCGTCGTCGGCGTTGGTGTGCGCGTCCATCCGGTACGTCAAACCCTCCACAATGGACGGACCGCCGCCCTCGCGGGCATGGGCCAGCGCCTGGGAGACGGTCGTGTAGACCGCCGCCGCGTCGTTTCCGTCCACGTAGTGACCGGGGATGCCGTAGCCGATCGCCTTGTGCGCCAGGGTCGGCGCCTTGCTCTGCTTGGCCAGCGGCACGCTGATCGCCCACTGGTTGTTCTGGATCAGGAACACCACCGGCGCGTGCCAGACGGCCGCGAAGTTGAACGCCTCGTGCGCGTCGCCCTCGCTGCTGGCGCCGTCGCCGAGGAACACCAGCACCGCGACATCGTCCCCGCGCAGCCGCGCGGCATGGGCCAAGCCGACGGCGTGCAGGCTGTTGGTGGCCAGCGGGGTGCACTGGGTCGAGGCGCGGTAGCGGTACGGGTCATACCCGCAGTGCCAGCCGCCGCGGAGGAGTTCCAGCACCTCGGTCGGCGGCACGCCGTGGGTGACCAGCGCGACGCTCTCGCGGTAGGTCGGGAACAGCCAGTCGCGCGGACCCAGCGCCTGCACGGCCCCGACCTGGCAGGCCTCCTGGCCCGCTGAGGACGGGTAGACCGCGAGCCTGCCCTGCTTGGTCAGGGCGGTGGCCTGCCGGTCGAAGCGGCGGCCGACCACCATCGAGCGGTACAGCCTCAGCAGCACGTCGTTGGAGGGCAGGTCGGCGCCCGGGACCGGCTCGCCGGTCTCCTCGACCAGGCGGATCGGCTCGGAGGTCGGCAGCAGGTCATTGGTGCGCGACTCGGCGAGTGTCATGTTCGAATGGTCCGTCGCGATAAGACTGTGGTCTACGAACGGACTTTGATCTGAGACTATTGGCCTATGTGAGCGATTCAGGAGAGCCGAATGTCCACCAGTGACCCCGGTCACGCCATGATCGATGGACGGTTGGTCGCGCCTTTGGACGAGGTCGACCGGCGCATCGTGGCGTTGCTGCGTGCCGACGGCAGGCTCTCGGTGCGCACGCTGGCAGAACGGGCCCACATCTCCCGCGCCAACGCCTACACGCGCATCGACAGGCTGGAGCGCTCCGGCGTCATCCGGGGCTACCGCGCGGTGGTCGATCCGGAGAAGTACGGCTACACCGTGTCGGCCTATGTCGCGGTCAAACTCCAGCAGCGGTCCTGGAAGCAGTTCGCCGAGCGGCTGCACGAGCTTCCCCAGGTGGAACACGCCGCGATGGTGTCCGGCGACTACGACGGCCTGCTGCTGGTGCGCACCACCGACACCGCCGCGCTGCGGGATGTGGTGCTGGAACGCCTGCAACACATGCCCGAGGTGCTGGGCACCCAGACCATGTTCATCCTGGATGAGTTGAGCTCACATTCACCGTGACTCTCGAACACGTGTTTGATAACATTTCGCCGGGTTGATCGCGGAACGTGGCCACCCAAGATCACGGACTCACTCGGTTGGTGTAAAAAGGAACTGTCAGCCGTGGGGGCCTGGCGTCGAGGGGATCGTTGTACTGCACAGTCCGTAACGGTCAATGAGCTGACCGGGTGCGGTTGATTTGTGCTGCCCGATTCCCGCCAAAGCCAGTGGATCAGGGAGACGGTGGGAATGACCGGGCGAGGTGTCGCCAGGTGTTAGCGATCGTGCTGTCGATCGTGGCGGCGGGCGCGTACGGGCTGTCCGACTTCGCGGGCGGGCTGGCATCGCGCCGGGCGCCGGTGCTGGTCGTGGTGCTGATGTCCTACCCGGTCTCGCTGCTGGGCATCGGGCTGTGGGCCTGGCTGCACGGCGGCGGCCTGACCGCGGAGATGGCCTTGATCGCCGAGGTCGCGGGCATCGCGAACGCGGCGGGCGTCGTGCTCTTCTACGCCGCCTTGGCCCGCGGGCAGATGAACATCGTCTCGCCGGTCACCGCGGTGCTCTCCGCCGCGGTACCGCTGGTCGCCGCGCTCGCGTCGGGGGAGCAGCCCGCCTGGCCCGCGCTGGCCGGTGCGGGCGTCGGCATCCTCGCCGTGGTCCTGATCAGCACCGCGCCCGGCGCGTCCGAGCGTCCGGAGGGCAACCGCACCGGCTGCTGGTTGGCGGCCGGTGCCGGGCTGATGCTGGGTCTGCACGTGGTGCTGCTCAACCAGGTCAGCGGCGGCCACGGCCTGTGGCCGTTGGCGGCGTCGCGCGTCGGCGCGAGCGTGGTGATCGTCGGCGCCGCGCTCGTCGCGGGCTACGGCGGCGCGAAGCTGCTGTCCGGCGTGCCCGGCAGGCTCGCGCTGGGCGCTGGCGCCATGGACGTGATCGCCAATGTCGCGTTGATCACCGCGCTGCGCTCGGGTCCGCTGTCCATGGTCAGCATCCTCGCCGCGCTCTACCCCGCGGTCACGGTCCTGATGGCGCGCTGGGTGCTTCGCGAGCGCACCACCGCCCTCCAGTGGACCGGCCTCGCCCTCGCGGGGGCCGCCATCGCACTGATCACCGGAGCATCCTGAACAGGGGAAACACCATGGCAACGTCCACTTTGGAACGCCCGAGCACACCGGTCGCGGACACTCGCGGAACCGCCGCCCGTCCCGGCATGCTGATCATCGTCAACGTCCTCTCGCTGGCGCTCGTCGTCCTCTCCCTCGCGATCGTGCTGCTCCGCTGAACCCGAGCGCGTAGGTCCATGCCATACCGGTTGGTACGGTAGCCATACCAAACGGTATGGAGGGGTGATGGCGGGCAGGCGAGACTGGCTGGACGCGGGGCTGGAGATTCTCGCCGCGCAGGGCGCGTGGGCGCTGACGATCGAGGCGCTGACGACCAGGCTGGCGCTGACCAAGGGCTCGTTCTACCACCACTTCAAGGGCATGGGCGGTTTCCGGACCGCGCTGCTGGCGCATATCGAGGCTGTGAGCACCACCCGCTTCATCGAGCAGGTGGATGCGGAAGCCATCGCCTCGCCGGTGGAGCGGCTGCGGCGCCTGATGGACCTGGTGCTCGAGGAGGAGCAGGCCGGGCAGGAGTTGGAGGTCGCGCTGCGGGCGTGGGCCCAGCAGGACGCCGAGGTCGCCGCGCTCCAAGAGCGCATCGACGCCACGCGCTTGGACTACCTGCGCTCGGTCTGGTTCGAGTACAGCGGCGACCGCGAGGAGTCCGAGCAGATCGCCCACCTGCTCTACCTGGTGCTGATCGGCGCAGGCCACGTGATCCCGGCCCTGCCGCTCGCCGAACTGAGCCGCCTCTACCAGCGGATTCTGAGGATGGCCGAACACTGAGGGGAGACCGGTCATGACTGTGCCCGATGAGCTGAGATCGCTTGGCGCGGGAGCCGACCACACCGACGTCAAGAGCGTGGACGCCACGGTGTCGCTGCGGGAGTTCACCGCGGCGGCGCTGGGCTACTCGCCAGGCTGGATGCGGCTGCTGTTCGCCGCCCGAGCGGTGTTCGCCAGGCTGTTGCGCCTCAAGGACCCTGACGTGCCTGCCGGTCCGAGACTGCGGGCCGAGGACGTCTCGTTCACACCCGGCGACAGAGTCGGCATCTTCACCGTCACCGAGGGCGTCGAAGACCGCTACCTCGTGCTGGAGGCGGGCGACCGGCACCTCATCGGCTACCTGGGCATCGTGGCCGAGCCCGGCCGGTACCGGGTCGCGACGATCGTGCACTACCGGCACTGGACGGGGCCCGTGTACTTCACCGTGGTCCGCCCGTTCCACCACCTGCTGATCCGCCGCATGGCCGACGCGGGCGCGCGGGGGGTGGCGGCATGACCGGGCTGAACCGCTGGCTGCCCAGGATGATCGTGCTCACCGCGATCATCCACAGTGTCGCCGCGTTCCTGCTGCCCAACAGTTGGGCCGACATCGCCGCCGACGGCTTCGTCGGCGCCATCGGCGACACCGCCGCCGCCGACTACTTCCAGCGGGAGGCGACGTTCTGGTTCTTCGCCAGCGGCATCGGCTTCCTGGCCATCGGCACCTTCGCCCGCCAGCTGATCACGGCGACCGGGCAGATGCCCGCGCAGGTCGGCTGGTACCTGCTGGGGCTCGGGGTGCCGATGGCGGTGATCATGCCCGCATCCGGAAGCTGGCTGCTGATCGCGCTCGGCGTGCTCGCTCTGATGGCCGCGAGCCGGCGGGAAAGTGACAGCGTGACGCCCGGTTGACGAGCGGATTCGCGCCGATCGTCCCAGCGTGGGCGGTCGCGCCCTAGTATCCCGGTGTCGCGGAACTCCTGACCTCGGCCGTAGGAAAATCTCACCGCGGAGACTTTCTCGTCTACAGTCACTGAAACGCGATAATTTCTCATCGTCTGGCGATGGGACAGCATCCGGGAAGGGATCACCGGGCATGGCTCGAAGGACAGGCGCCGCCGCGCCGGATGCCGTCGATCTCATTCTCGAACAGTGGCGGCGCGAGCGGCCGGATCTGGACAGTTCCTCGCTCGCCGTGTTCGGCAGGCTGCACCGCTGCTTCTTCCGGTACCAGTCGCTGCTGAACCGGGTGTTCGAGGAGCACGGCATCAACATGGCCGCCTTCGACGTGCTCACCGCGCTGCGCCGCAGCGGATCGCCCTACCGCAGGACCGCCGGTGAGCTCGCGCAGACCGCGCTGGTCACCACCGGCGGCATCACGCAGCGGGTGGACCGCCTGGAGGCCTCGGGTCTCGCGGTCCGCGAACGTGATCCGCGCGACCGGCGGATCATCTACGTCTCGCTGACCGACAAGGGCCTCAAGGTCGTCAACGACGTGGCCACCGACCACTTCGAGAACGAGCGCCGCATGCTGGCGGGCCTCAACCCGGTGGAGCAGCGCCAGCTTGCGAAGCTGCTCAGCGCCTTGGAGCGCTCGCTGGAACTGGCCGAACTCCGCAACGGCATCCCGGAGCCCTCCGAGACCGCCTGATCACGGCGTCAGCAGTGCCTTGGCCCGGTCGGGGCCGATGGACAGCAGCAGGGTGGGCAGCCGAGGGCCGGTGTCCTTGCCGATCAGCAAGCGGTACAGCGTCTTGAAGAACTCGCGCTGGTACTTCTTCACCTCGGGCGTGGGGTCGGCTTCGGCGTCCAGGCCCAGCAGCAGCTTGGGCACCGAGTAGACCAGGGCCGTCAGGCCGTCCAGCGTCCAGTCCTCGGCGAGCTTCTCGACCAGCAGGCGCACGCCGCGCTGGGTGTCCTCGGACAGCTCCGACCACGCCTGCGCGTTGAACTCGGCCGCCACCACGGTGCGCTCCTCGGGCGGCAGCAGCATCGTGGCCCAGTTGATCGCGCAGGTCAGCCGCGGTTCCAGCTCGGCGAGCAGGGTGTCGGGGTCCACCGGCTCGGCGAGGTGCTCGCCGACAATGCGGGCGATCTGCTCGCGGTTGGCCTGGGTGATGTCGGCGGCCGAACCCAGCAGCCGGAAGGACACCGGGCGGTCGCTGGTGCGCACCTCGCCAGCGGAGGTCCGCAAGCTGAGCGCGGCGACCCTGCGGTCGGTGGGGTCGGCCTCGGCGCCCGTGGTGTTCTTGGTGAAGCGGTCCCACTCGTCGTACAGGCGCTGCACGGCCTGCGGGGACAGGTCGATGGCGAAGGACTGATTGGGCAGGCGGCGGGTGTAGAGCCAGCGCAGCACGGCCGGTTCCAGCACGTCCAGCGCGGTGGCCGGGATCGCGGCGCCGCCCGCCGAGCCGGACATCTTGCCGCTCTGGCCCGCCAGCGTGACGAAGGAGTACACCGCGGTGTGCGGGGCCTCGCCGCCGTAGAGGGTCTTCACGAACTGCCGCCCGACGGTGAAGCTGGCGGTGGGCGCGTGGTGGTCCTCGCCCGCGGGCTCGAAGGCCACGTTCTCGTAGGCCCAGCGCATCGGCCAGTCGACCTTCCACACCAGCTTGCCGCTGATCCGGACGCCGTCGGCCAGGCTCATCTCACCGGAGTGCGAGCAGCGGCAGTGGTAGTGCACGGTCTGCTCGGCGTAGAAGTCGACGGTGGTGGTGTCCTTGCCGCATTCGGTGCAGTACGGCTTGAACGGGTAGTACTCGGCGCGGCGCTGCTCCAGCGGCTTGTCGTGCCGTCCCGCGGTCTGCTGCTCCGACAGCGTGTCGAAGATCAGCTCGCGGTTGTCCAGGGCATGCCTGATCTGCGCGTTGTACGCACCCGACGGGTACTGCTCGGACTGGCGGACCTCGTGGATCGTGATGCCCAGGGTGCCCAGCACGTCGGTGAACTCGTAGCGGAAGTGGTCGGCGTAGGACTCCCGCTCGCCCCACGGGTCCGGCACCGAGGCCAGCGGCATGCCGATGTAGCGCTCAAAGCTCTTGTCAACGCCCGCGGGGACCTTGCGGAAGCGGTCGTAGTCGTCCCAGGAGTGCAGGTGCACGGAGTCCAGGCCGCGGTCCTTCAGGGCCTCGGCGACCAAGTGCGTGGTGAACACCTCGCGGAAGTTGCCCAGGTGGATCGGGCCCGACGGGGAGATGCCGGAGGCGCAGACCAGCGGTTTCCCGGCGGCCAGCGGGAGCTTCTGCTGCTCCACTTCTCCGGCGAGCCGATCCATCCAGCTAGAGCCTGCGTCTGCCACAACAAATTCCTCTGATCTTGACGGCAAGAGATTTGCTTGCGCGCAAGCAAGTCGTTGCTGACCAGGATAGGGCGTGGCGTCGAGCTGGTTTGATGCGCCGGTTCGTATGGGTTTTTCACCTATTCGACCCCCAACCAGGTGATCGTTTCGCTTACGCTGCGATCGACCGGTCGGGAGCCGAAGGGGGAGTGCGTGCGGCCGCAGCAGCTCATCGCGACGGCGTATCCGGCCGCGCCCCCGGCCAACCGGCGGGCTCTGCGCCTGCCGTCGCTGACCGGCCTGCGGTTCCTTGCCGCGTTCCTGGTGTTCATCGGCCACATCGCCACCCAGCAGCTGTTCGACGACCCGGCGCTCAACCGCGAGGTGCTGGTGAACCTCGGCAAGGTCGGGTGGATGGGCGTCGGCTACTTCTTCGTCCTCAGCGGGTTCGTGCTGACCTGGTCGGAACGCCCGACCGACAGCCTCGGCGCGTTCTACCGCAGGCGGCTGGCCAAGATCTACCCGAACCACCTGGTCACGGCCGCGGTGGTGATCGGCTTTTTCGTGGTGATCGGCCAGGCCCTGGTGCCGGGGCCGGTGCTGGCGAACCTGCTGCTGGTGCAGTCCTGGTCACCCGAGTTCGAGGTGTTCCTCAGCCTGAACGCGCCAAGCTGGTCGCTGTCCTGCGAGCTGCTGTTCTACCTGTCGTTCCCGCTGCTGCTGCGCATCGTGAAAGCCATCCCGTCGCGTCTGCTGTGGCCGCTGGCGGGTGTGGTCGCCGCGGCGATCTGCGTTCCGCCGCTGGTCGCGCCGATGTTCCTGTCCAGCGCGCTGGACCCGATCGGGCTGACGCCGCTCGAGCAGTTCTGGTTCGTCTACATCTTCCCGCCGGTGCGGATGCTGGACTTCCTGCTCGGCATCATCCTGGCCAGGATCGTGCTGACCGGTCGCTGGATCCACCTCGGCGTGCTGCCCGCAGGCATGCTGGCACTGGCGGGCTGCGTGCTGGTGCCGGTGGTGCCGACCCTGTTCGGCGCGGTCGTGGTGCCGGTGCTGACGGTCGCGCTGCTGGTCCCCGCGGTCGCCGTCGCCGACGTGCAGGGCGGTCGCACCGTGCTGGCCACCGGACCCGCGCAGTGGCTGGGCGACATCTCCTTCGCCTTCTACCTGATCCACCAGCCGGTGATCATCTACAGCCACAAGCTCCTGCTGGACAACGCCCACTTCCGCCCGGCCGAAGTCGGCGTGTTGGCGCTCGCCTTCCTCGCCGTGACGATCCTGCTGTCCTGGCTGCTGCACACCTGCGTGGAGCGCCCGATCTCTAGGCTGGCGCGCTGACCGCGTCGATCTCGGCGAGCAGCTTCGTCTTCAGCTCGTCGCGGGCGAACGAGGCGCGCACGGCGGTGCGGGCCATCTCGGTGAGGGTCTCCAGGCTCAGGCCCAGCACCTCGTGGGCCAGGCGGTACTCGTTGTCCAGGGTGGTGTTGAACATGCCCGCGTCGTCGGTGTTGAGTGTGACCGGCACACCCGCGGCCACCAGTGCGGGCAGCGGGTGCTCTTCAAGCGAGGGCACCGCCTTGGTGCAGACGTTGGACGTCGGGCAGACCTCCAGCGTGATCTGCTTCTCCGCCAGCCAGAGCAGCAGCTCCGGGTCCTCCACCGAGCTGATGCCGTGGCCGATCCGCTCGGCCTGCAACGACAGCACCGCAGCCCAGACGGTGGTGGGGCCGGTCGTCTCGCCGGCGTGCGGCACCATATGCAGCCCGGCCTCGCGGGCAGCGCTGAAGAACTCGGCGAACGGCTCGCGGGGCACCCCGATCTCCGGTCCCGCCAGACCGAACCCGACTGTGCCCTCCGGCCGCAGCCTGGTGGCGAAGTCCAGGGTGTCGGGGGCGACCTTGAGGCCAAGCTCGCCGGGAATGTCGAAGATCCACGCCAGTTCCACGCCGTGCTCGGCGAGTGCCCGGCGGCGGCCCTCGACCAGACCCTCGGCGTACTCCTCGGCGGACAGGTCCTTCTTTCGGGTGCTCGGCGTGACGGTCACCTCGGCGTAGCGGACGTTGCTCTCCGCGGCGTCGCGGGCCAGGCCGACGACGAGGTCCGCGATGTCCTCTCCGGTGTGCACCAACGCGTTGACCTTGATGTACACCTCGATGAAGTGCGCGAAGTCGCGGAACTCGAAGAACGCCCGCAGCTCGTCCAAGTCGGTGGGCACACCAAGCCGAGGGTGGCGTTGGGCCAGACCCAATACGGTCTCCGCGGATGCGGCGCCGAGCAGGTGGGTGTGCAATTCGACTTTGGGCAGGGCGGAGATGAACGCATCGAGCTGTGCGGAGGCCATGAATCAACCCTGCCACGATTGGCGCAGCCCGCGAAAGCTCACCGGAATCACCCCGATGCCGGCGGCTTTGCGGCGGTGAGAATCCTCACCGGCGACCCGCGGCGCACCGATCCGTATCCCGATTGAGGATCGGACACACAAGGAGAACAACGCTGTGAAAGCGAAACTCGCACAGGCGCTCACACTGGTCACCACCGCCGTGATTTCCGGTGTTCTGATCGGGGGACAGGCAGGCGGCACCGAGGACGCCCACAAGGCGAAGCCGGAGACCCTCCTGCACATCACCAAGAACGACGGCGAACACGTCGCGGAGTACCCGAAGTACGCGGGCTACCTTGACTGCGCCACCCCGCGCGAGTCCGCCCACCCGGACGGCCCGCGGGCCTGTCAGGAAGCCAACCGCGTGCTCGGCGACTTCACCACGCTGAACACCAACCCCGGCCAGTGCATGGCCATCTACGACCCGATCACGGTGACCATCAAGGGCACCTACCAGGGCCGCAAGGTCAACTTCACGCACACCTACGGCAACAGCTGCGACATGGTCCGCGCAGGCGGCGCCCTCTACAACTTCTGACCGACCCGTGGGTGGCAGCCGCGACCTCGGCTGCCACCCACGAGTTCTCATCAGGTGTTGTGCAGCAGTGCGGTCATCTCGGTGATCTCCGACTGCTGGGCGTCGATGATCACCTGCGCCAGCTTCTTCGCCTCCGGGTCGGTGCCGTCGGCCAGTTCCTTGCGGGACATCTCGATGGCGCCGCGGTGGTGCTCGATCATCAGCTCAAGCCAGCGGCGGTCGAAGTCCGGGCCGGACGCGGCCTTCAGCGCCGCCAGCTGGTCCTCGCTCATCATGCCGCTCATGGTGCCGTGGGAGCGGTGGTTGGAGCCCGAGAGCACCGGCTGGCCCCACTGGCGCAGCCAGCCGGACATGGTGTCGATCTCCGGCTGCTGGGCCTGCTGAACGCGCTGCGCCAGCGCGCGCAGGGTGGGATTCTGGGTGCGGTCGGGCACCAGCGCGGCCATGTCCACGGCCTGCGCGTGGTGCGGGATCATCTCCGTCGCGAACCGGACATCGGCCTCGGTTGCCTTCGCGGCGGAGGAAGCCGGTGCGTGGTCTGCCGGGTGTTCGGAGTTGGTGCAGCCCGCGGCGAATACCGCCGCGAACGCAAGAATGACGCTGATTGTGCGCATGGTTGGTCCTCACGTGAATTGCGGAAAAGCGGACAGCGGAATCCGGCGGAAAGCCGGCCTTGCCTGTCAGCTCCGAATCACGCACAACCTGGTGAGATCGACCTCGGCGATCGGCGGCGCCCGCTCCGGGCTGTCCGCGCGCAAGGGCACCCGGCGGGGCAGCGGCCACCCGAGGTCCTGGTAGGCCACCTTCGCCAGCATGCGCAGCGCCAGCAGCCCGGCGCCGGTGATGACCAGGCTGGCGCACAGGTGAAGCAGGTGCTCGCCCAGCGGCTCGTCCTCGTTGTGGTCCCCGTGATGCGACGCCGAAACCGACATGCCCGGGTCGTGTGGGGGCGCAAGCTGGTGCATCGCGAGCAGCCCGCCGGAAAGCAGCACGGCCAGCAGGCCGAGCAGCAGTCCGCGACGGAGGAGCTTCACGACATTCACCGTAACCGACTCACAACCGGCGGGCCGCGCGCAGTCCCTTCGAGTAGAAGCCGCCGTCGTCCAGCAGCGAGGTGCCCCCGAGATCGCCGAAGGTGGGGCCGTTGGCCTTCTCCCGGCTGGAGACGAACCGGTGCTTGCCCGCCTCGTCGCGGCCAAGGTAGATGCCGACGTGGTCGAGTTCGTCCGCTCCGCCCTCCACCTCGAAGAACACCAGGTCGCCCGGTTGCAGCCGGTCGTAGTTCAGCGCCCGCACCCCGCGGTTGGGGATCACCGCGGTGCCGGGGCCGAAGGCGGCGATGGCGAATGCCCGCCGCGGCAGGCCCGCGCCCTTGGTGTTGCTCGCCAGCAGCGGGTACCGCATGCGGTAGCCGAACACGAGCCGCACATAGCCGGAGCAGTCCACCGCCCCGTAGCGGTCCTTGGTGGGGGTCACGGCGACGCCGTCGGCGAAGGTGAACGGGATGCCGAGGTAGTGGTAGAAGTCCGAGCGCTCCAGCCGCCCCGCGCCGCTGGGCGCCACCGGCCCGAAGGACGCGTCACCGCGGAACCGCACCGACTTCTTGTCGGTCTTGTCCTCGGCGCCGTCGAGGTACTGGGTGGCCACCGCGAGCACATCCGGCTCGTCGGTGCTCCGCATCTTGGCCAACCACGGCGCGAACCACTCCGCCTTCTCCGCACCCTCCCGCCAGGGCTCCGGTGCCAGCCGGACAAAGGCGTTGGTGCGGATCACGGCGGTGGTGAACGCCGGTTCGCTGAAGGTCCGCTCCGGGCCGTTGAGCACCGCGGTCCGCGACCCGTCGGTGAAGGTCGCCACCACCAGGCCCGACGCGTCCCGCACCGTCGTGCGCGCCGGGTCCGCCAGCCGCTCGAACCGCAACCCGGCATCGCTCGCCTGGGGTCGGGCCCGCAGCGGGTGGAAGCCCACCGAGTCCTCGGTGCCCCGGCCCGCGACGTGCGCGATCATGCCCGCAGCGGCCAACACGACCAGCACCGTGACCAGCCAGGTGACGGCCCGCCTAGACACTGGGCACCAGCCCGATGAGCACCCCGCTGATCAGCACCCCGTACGCCGCGCTGGTGACGCCCGCGGTGGCCAGCACGGTCGCCCCCGGCGGCTGGCGGACCAACTGGTAGGCGATGAGCCCCGGCACCACGAAACCCAGCGTCTGATGGGCGAACAGCAGCGGGAAGTCGTGCTGGATCAACACGAACAGCCCGGTCTGCAACAGCACCCCGAGCAGCACCACGGCGGCGAACAGGCGCTTGCCGTAGAGGATCACCACCCGCTGGAGCACGCTGGTGGCCACGTAGGTCAGCACGGTCATGATCACCACGATCAACGCGCGCCGGTAGTCCTCGACCAGGGTCAGCGCCAGCCAGCCCGGCGTGATCATCCCGCCGGGGGAGAGGTTGCTGGTCAGGTAGCAGACCAGCGAGAACAGCAAACCGATCGCGAGGCCAAGCGTGGCGATCTCGGGTGCCAGGGAACTCATATCACCACCACCTGCCGCTTCGGGGCGGACAGCGTCTCCAGTGCCGCCAGCAGCACCTCGCCCTGACCGTGGATGTTGCCGACCGCCACCGCGGAGAAGTCCCCGGCGGCACCGTCGAACACGCCGGCCAACAGCTGCCGCCCGGTGAGCTTGCCGCCGAGGTCGGCGACCCGGTCCTGCCACTCGGCGGGGATCGCGGACCGAGCGCTCTTGGTGAGCTCACCGATCAGCACCACCCGCTCGGGCCGCAGCGCCGGGATCAACGCGCCCATCTGCCGGTTGCGCTCCACCCGATCCGCCCGGCAGTTGATGATCACGCGCAGCGGGCCGCCGATGGCGCCCTGGTTCTGCAACTGGGCGATGTTGAGCACCGTGGACTCCGGGTCGTTGGCGGCGAAGACGTTGGCGAACCGCAGCGTGCCGCCAGGGGCCGGGTAGTTGTGCACCCGCAGCACGCCGGGGTCGGGCGCGGCCTCCCACATGCCTTGCAGCGCGAGGTCACGGGACACGCCGAGCAACTCGGCGACCTTCAGCGCGATGGCCACGTTCTCCTTGAACGTGATCCATCGGAAGCGCCGCATCTCCGCATCGCTGATCTGCTCCGGGTCCACCGCGATCAGCTCGCACCGGCGCTTGCGGGCTTCCTGCTTGAGCACGTCCAGCCGGTCCCGCTCCGCGGTCACGCAGATCCCGCCGACCGGCATCGACCGGCTCAGCGACCGCGCTACATCGTCCAGCGTCGGCCCCATCTCCGCGAGGTGGTCCTCGCGGACGTTGCACAGCACGCCGATCGTGGAGCGGATCAGCTTGGTCTGGTTGATCTCCTGGAGGTCGGGCATGACGGCCATGCACTCGATGACCAGCGCGTCCGGCCGGTAGGCGGCGGCGCGGCGCACGATGCCGATCTGCTCGACGATGTTGGCGATGCCGAACTTGCGGTACACCGGTTCCTCGCTGCCGTCGGGGTGGATGAACCGGGCGGCGGTGCCGGTGGTCTTGGCGACCGTGACCAGTCCGCCGCCGCGCAGCGCGCCCGCGCACAGCCGGGTGATGGAGCTCTTGCCACGAATGCCGTTGACCAGCACCCGCTGTGGGATCAGCCGAAGCTGGCGGTAGTGACGGGCCTGCTCGGCGATGCCCAGTGCGAGCAGCGTCAGGCAGCCGATCGCGAAGACCCAGAACAGGAACAGCATCAGAAAGCTCCCTCGGTGACCTTCGGGATCAGCTCCGTCGGATCGCTTGCCGCACCGAGCGGGCGGCGGCCCGGCCTGCCTCGTCGGCCGGTCAGCAGTCGCTGTCTGGTGAGCTCAAGGCAGGAGGCGATGGTCCCGATGGCATCGGGCCGCTGCGGATAGATCACGGTGTTCTTCTCGCCGCCGGTCAGCGCGCGGGCCATCCTGGCCAGCCTGCGCAGCGGGCGGATCACCATCAGGTAGTGCCAGGCGAGCCCGAGCAGGGCCAGCGCCAGCGAGGCCACCGCCGCGAACACCGCGGTGCGGCGGACGCCGTTGGCGGGCAGCGCGAGTTCGGTGACGGCCTGTTCGGACACCACCATCCAGCCCAGCGCGGTGGCGGCCTGCCCGCGGCCGATCCTGGCCGCACCCACCACCGAGGTGCCGTCCGAGGCGCGCAACGAGCCGGTACCGCCCTGTGATGCGGTGCGCGGCCCGGAGGCTTTGCCTTGGGAGACGGTGGTCGCTGTGTTCCGGGCCGTGCCCGGCGGGAGCGGCGCGAAGGCCAGGTAGCCCTGGGTGTCGGCGATCGTGCGCAGCCCGGCGTCCATGATCCGCAGCCGCCCGTCGCCCCTGCGCAGCAGCCCGGACAGCCGCTCCACGTCGTACTCGCCGACCAATACGTGCCTGCCGTCGGGCAGGGGTGTGTGCGCCAGCAGCACCGGCACCCGCCCGCTGGTGTTGTGCTGGCTGATGCCCGGAGTGGTCGGCGGCGGCCCCGGCGAGCGCTGCGGCTGCTTGCCCGCCGCCACCACCGTGTTCCCCGCGGTGTCGGCGATGTATACGGCGCGGTACCGCTGCTGCTGGTCGATCAGCTGCCGCAGCGCCGGTTCCAGCCGGGCGGGCACCGGATTGGGGTTGGCGCGCAGGATGCCGCGCAGGTCGCTCAGCCCGTCGTTGAGGCTGCGCCCGACCAACTCCGCGGTGCCGATCGCCTGAAGCTCGGCGTCGGTCTCCACCACCGCGGGCACCGCGGCCCTGGTGTTCAGGCCTGCGGTGAACAACGCCGCGGCGCAAGCCACCACCGCGGCCGTGACCAGCAGCAGCGGAACCACCGCCGGCAGGCCGACGGGCTGTTTGGGTGCCGTGCCGGTGGTGCAGAACTCCAGGGCGCGGGCGACGGCGCCAAGCTCGCGGCACCGGCTGCGGGGCGCGGTGTCCCGGCGGCCCTCGGCCATGCCCAGCGCCGCGGCCCGCATGCGGTGCACCGGACGGATCAGGGTGCGGCGCAGCAGCAGGAACCCGAGCAACGCCACCAGCGCGAAACCGCCCGCCCAGGCCGCGCCGCGCCAACTGCGCACCGTGCCGCCCGGCTGTGCCTCGGCCATCGCCACCACGAACAGCCCGAGCCCGCCTGCCGATTCGTCGGACTCGTCGGTTCGTGCCTCGGCGGAGGCGGCCAGCGGCACGGTGTCGGTGATCGCGGGCCCCTGGGCCTGCCGCGCACCGCCCGCGGCGGAGACCTTGCGGATGAGGTCCCAGCGGAGCTGGTCGTCCTGCTTGGGCACCGGGCCGCGTGAGTCGATCACCTCGCCTGCCGCGGTGGTGATCAGGACCGATTGCCTGAGCTGCTCGTGCAGCGGCCAGTTCGGCAGCCGGGCCTCCAGCGAGGCGATGAGCACCAACTCGGGGCGACGCACCACCGACAACGGCACCATCACGACGAACCCGGTGAACCGCCCGCCTACCACGGCGGGCGCCACGGTCGGCCGGGTCTGCCCCGTCAGCGCGCCCGCCGGGATCGGCGGGTTCTCACCGCGGGCCGCCAGCACCTGCCGGGAACGGGTGTCCACCGCGGCCAGCCCGCGGAACTTGCCGTAGGAGCGGCCCGCGCTGTCGACGATCTCGGCGGGGCTGCTCGCCGCGCCGATACCGCTGCCCGCGAGCGCCGTCTCCAGGTCCACCGCGCCCTGCAGGGCCGAGGTGGCGAGGCTGTCGGCGAGGTTGTCCACCAGCCGCTGCTGGGACGACTGCACCACCGAGGTCGCGTCGGCGCCGGGAAACACCGCGAACCGGACGGCGCAGAACACCGCGAGCACCAGCATCAGCGCCAACACCACGGCGGACGGGGTGGCGATCCCGGCGGGAAACCCTGCCTCGGGCAGCTGTGCCTCCAGACGAGAGGCTCGCCCCTCGCCGCGTGAACTCTCCACCTGCCGGCCCGTTCTCTGCCCTCGACTGCCCCGATTGCCCTGCGATCTCGGCCCGCGCGGCAAGATTTGACCGACGCAGAGTGAGACCGCGTGACACTTTAGAAGTAATACGTAAGGCAGAGCTCACCCGTTCGGGAGGACTTAACCGGATGACCACAAGCCACCGGCTTTCCCGTACGACCCGGGTCGCCGTTCTCGTGCTGGGCGCAGGCGTGGTGGTCGCTGCTGCCCTGGTCCTGGCCATCCCGGACTCCCGGCCCTCGCCGGAACCCATCGCCGCGGATGTCGATCTCAAGCGTTATCTGATCGATTTCGCGGTGAAGCTGTCCGCCGACGGCCCCTACGACGAACCGAGCGCCCGGGAACGCCGCGATGTCGCCGCCGGGGTGCTCGCGCTGCGGGAGAACCGGGACACCGGGCAAGCCACTGAGAAGCTGGCGCGACTCGGGCTGCGCACCACGACCGGCACCGACAGCGGTACCGGCAGGCGCTTCACGATGGTGGCCCACGAGGCGGGCGCCGAGCCGGGCTGGGGCCTGTTCCTGCTCGACCACGGGGCGCCGCCGAAGCTCCTCGTCGAGGTGCCGCATCCCAACGCAGACCTGCGCACCGAGGAGGTCGGCATCGAGGTCTTCCGCAGACTGCCCGGCACCGTCCTGATCATGGCCGGGGCGCACCGCAGGGCGGCCGACGAGGCCGCCGACGTGGCGCACCGCGAGGACTCGGTGTTCCACCAGGTCGCCGTCGAACTGGCCGAAGGCGGCCTGCCCCAACTCCAGGTGCACGGTTACGCCGAGCAGACCCTGCCCGACTTCCAAGCGGTGGTCTCACCGGGCGCGGGCAGCCCGGGACCCGCCGCCGAGGCCGTCGCCAACGGCCTGAGCAGCGTGAACGTGCCGGTGTGCCGGGCATGGGAGCAGGACTGCGGGCCGCTGGCGGGCACCGGCAACGTGCAGGGCCGTGCCGCCGCCGAGAAAGGCGGGGTCTTCGTCCACCTCGAACTCGGCGTCGAAGCACGCGGCACCCGGCAGGCCGAGGTGGCCAAGGCCCTGGCCGACGTATGGGCCTCGTGAGTGCCGGAACCCAACAAAGCACTCACGACACTGGGCACTGATCGTCTGAGAAGTGTCGTACGCCACCTGGGGCTAAGCCCGGCGCGGTAGTTGGGCGCGCGGACGTCTACGATCCGACCAAGCCGTGTTTCGCCCGGGTGAACTCATCAGGGTGGCGCGGTTTCCCACCACGAACATGACCAAACTGGTCAGCGTAGGAGGCAGTAGTGACGGCCGTCGCGCCCCAGCCGATCGCCGCGCGTCCATACCCGGCGCGCACCACGGTGAAGGGTTCGTTCCTGCTGCGGATGCTCCGCACGACGGACCACAAGCAGATCGGCATCCTGTACCTGGTCACGTCCTTCGGCTTCTTCATGGTCGGTGGCGCGATGGCCATGCTGATCAGGACCGAACTCGCGCGGCCGGGGTTGCAGTTCCTCTCCACCGAGCAGTACAACCAGCTGTTCACCATGCACGGCACGATCATGCTGCTGCTGTACGCGACGCCGATCCTGTTCGGGTTCGCGAACTTCGTGCTGCCGTTGCAGATCGGCTCGCCCGACGTGGCGTTCCCCCGGCTCAACGCCTTCTCCTACTGGCTGTACCTGTTCGGCGGCCTGATCGTCGTCGCGGGCTTCATCACCCCCGGCGGCGCCGCCGACTTCGGCTGGTTCGCCTACACCCCGCTCTCGGACGCCATCCACTCCCCGGGCATCGGCGCCGACCTGTGGATCTCCGGTCTGGTGGTCTCGGGTCTCGGCACCATCCTCGGTGCGGTGAACATGACCACGACGGTCATCTGCCTGCGCGCCCCCGGCATGACGATGTTCCGGATGCCGATCTTCACCTGGAACATCCTGGTCACCAGCTTCCTGATCCTGCTGGCGTTCCCGATCCTGACCGCGGCGCTGCTGGGCCTGCTGGCCGACCGGCACATCGGTGCGCACGTGTTCGACCCCGCCAACGGCGGCGTGATCCTGTGGCAGCACCTGTTCTGGTTCTTCGGCCACCCCGAGGTCTACATCGTCGCGCTGCCGTTCTTCGGCATCGTGTCGGAGATCTTCCCGGTCTTCTCCCGCAAGCCGCTGTTCGGCTACAAGGGCCTGGTCTACGCGACGCTGCTGATCGCGGCGCTGTCGGTGACGGTGTGGGCGCACCACATGTACGCCACCGGCGCCGTGCTGCTGCCCTTCTTCGCGTTCATGACCTTCCTCATCGCGGTGCCGACCGGCGTGAAGTTCTTCAACTGGATCGGCACCATGTGGCGCGGCCAGTTGACCTTCGAGTCACCGATGCTGTTCTCCATCGGCTTCCTGGTGACGTTCCTCTTCGGCGGTCTGACCGGTGTGCTGCTGGCCGCGCCCGCCATCGACTTCCACGTCAGCGACACCTACTTCGTGGTCGCGCACTTCCACTACGTGCTCTACGGCACGATCGTGTTCGCCACATTCGCAGGCATCTACTTCTGGTTCCCCAAGATCACAGGCCGGATGATGGACGAGCCGCTGGCCAAGCTGCACTTCTGGCTGACCTTCTTCGGCTTCCACGGCACGTTCCTGATCCAGCACTGGCTGGGCAACCAGGGCTTCATGCGCCGCTACGCCGACTACCAGCCGATCGACGGCTTCACCACGCTGAACACCATCTCCACGATCGCCGCCTACGTGCTGGGCATCTCGACGCTGCCGTTCCTGTGGAACATCTTCAAGTCCTACCGCTACGGCGAGGTCGTCACCGTCGATGACCCGTGGGGCTACGGCAACTCGCTGGAGTGGGCGACCTCCTGCCCGCCGCCGCGGCACAACTTCACCGAACTGCCGCGCATCCGCTCCGAGCGGCCCGCGTTCGAACTGCACTACCCGCATATGGCGGAGCGGATGCGGATCGAGGCGCACGTCGGCGGCAACCACGCCCACGGCGACGGCCCGGCGGCCCCGTCCGAGCTGCTCGCCGAGGCGGCCCAGCCGGACGAGGTCACAGGCGGCGACCCGAAGAAGAAATGAACACCGGGGTGATGCTCACCCCACTCGGCTCGACGGCGAGCCCCGAACCGGTCAACCTGACTGGTACGGGGCTCGTTTCGTTTTCCGCCCCAGGAGAGGGAACGTGACAACGCCGAACGACACGACCGTGTTGATCACCGTGACCGGACCCGACAAGCCGGGCGTCACCTCGGTGCTGTTCGCCGCGCTGACCAGGCACGGCGTCGCCGTCCTCGACGTGGAGCAGGTCGTCATCCGCGGCCGCCTTGTGCTCGGGGTGCTGGTGGAGACCGACCACGACCCCGAGGGCCTTCAGGATGTCGTCGAGCAGGCGATGGCCACCGTCGGCATGCAGGTGGACGTGGAGATCGGCGCCCGCAGCAGGCCCGTCTCCCGGCACGGCTCCAGCCACGTGCTGGTGGTGCTCGGCCGCCCCGTCACGGCCCGCGCCTTCACCGGGGTGGCCAGAAGGCTGGCCGCGCTCGGCGCCAACATCGACCACATCCAGGGCGTCGCCGACTACCCGGTGACCGGCCTTGAGCTGCGGGTTTCCACCGCCGAGGACACTCCGCAGCACGACACCGAACTGCGTGCCGCGATGGCCGAGGTGTCGCTGCGGGAGAACGTCGACGTGGCCGTTGAGCGGTCCGGGCTGGCCCGGAGGTCCAAGCGCCTGATCGTGTTCGACGTGGACTCCACGCTCATCCAGGGCGAGGTCATCGAGATGCTGGCCGCCAGGGTCGGTGCCGAGGACAAGGTCCGCGAGATCACCGAGGCCGCCATGCGCGGCGAGTTGGACTTCGCCGAATCGCTCACCCGCCGGGTGGAACTGCTGGCCGGGCTGCCCGCGAGCGTGCTGGACGAGGTCGCGGGCACGCTGGAACTCACCCCCGGCGCCCGCACCACCATCCGCACCCTGCGCCGCCTCGGCTTCCGCTGCGGCGTGGTCTCCGGCGGCTTCACCAGGGTCATCGAGCCGCTGGCCAAGGAGCTCGAGCTGGACTTCGTCGCCGCCAACGAGCTGGAGATCGCCGACGGCAGGCTCACCGGCAAGGTCCTCGGCGAGGTGCTGGACCGCGCGGGCAAGGCGGTCGCGCTGCGCGAGTTCGCCGGGCGCTTCCACATCCCGCTCGCGCAGTGCGTGGCGGTCGGCGACGGCGCCAACGACATCGACATGCTCACCGCGGCGGGCCTCGGCGTCGCGTTCAACGCCAAGCCCGCCCTGCGCGAGGTCGCCGACACGGCCCTTTCGCACCCGTTCCTGGACGCCGTGTTGTTCGTCCTCGGCGTGACCAGGACCGAGGTGGAGGCCGCCGACCGCGCCGACGGCATGCTCACCCCGCGCCCGGAGTTGCCCTAGCCCTGCGCGACGGCCTTGCTGAAGTGCAGGGCGGGGATGTGAAAGCCCGCGGTGAGGTAGCGGCGGTGCGCGTCGTGCCGGTGCGTTCCGGAGTCCAGGTGGACCTGCGCGCAGCCTGCCTGGTCCGCGAAGGACTTCGCAGGCTGACGGGCATCAATGTAGGTCCAGCTTGACCGGACGATCTCCCCTCGCGTGCCCGCCACCGCCTGCTGCGCGGCCGTTACGACCGCAGCGCGTCGTTCGTTACCGGCTTGCTTCCGGTGACCATGGGCTGACCAGTGTGGGGGCGTACTGGCTGCGTTGGTAGGCCGCGCAGAAGCCCGACTCGTTGCCCGCGTACTCCGGGTCCAGTGCGACCAGGGCGGGGCGGATCGCCTCCCAGGCGCGCTTGTGCCCCTCGTTGGTCGCGTCGTCGCGGACGCCGATCACGAGGTCCAAGCCGCGGTGCACCGAGACCCGCTGTCCGCCCGCGCCCGCGGCCCAGGCGAGGCCGATGTCGTAGCGCTCGTCGCTGTAGGGGGAGCCGTTGTAGTCGTGGGTGGTGGCGTTGAAAGGCGCGTGCGGGTAGCGCGGCCAGGTGGCGTACGGGGAGCAGGCGCGGTCGGGGCTTCCCGTGGAGTAGGTCTGCCCGGCGTAGGCGTTCATCTGAGTGAGGTAGCCGTATCCGGTGTTGGTGTCCTCGAACGCGGGGTGCGTTATCCGGTAGACGTAGCGTTCTTCGAGCAGCTGCTGTCCGTTCCAGTTGCCCTTGCGCAGCAGGAGAAGGCCCAGTCGGGACAGGTCCTGGGTGGTGCTGTTGAGGCTGTAGGCGATGTTGTCGCCGCTCCAGGACGACTGGCGCATGCCGAGCACGTCGAAGAGTTCCTTCTTGGCGAACTGCTCGACGTTGGTCACGCCGGGGAAGTTCTGGGGCTCGCGTTCGATGGCCCGGTTCATCACACCGACCAGCCGGTTGATTTCCCGCCAGCCCAGCGCGTCGTAGCTCCAGCTGCCCTTCTTGTCGGTGTCCAGATTCCACTTGGTGGAGGTCATCGCCAGTACATGGGCCAGGGTGGCGCGCTGGTTGATGGTTCCCCGCTGGCCACTCGGGATCCACTCGGTGATCGGATCGGTGTCGTCCAACTCGCTGCGGGCGGCGATCATGCCGAACAGGACCGCGCCGAGGGTCTTGGTGACCGAGGCGACGTGGTAGGGCGAGGTGGTGTCCGCGGGGCGGTTGGTCCAGCACAGTTTGCCGTGCCGGATGACCGTGAAGGGAATCGTCGACAACCGCTCATTGGCCTGCGCCAGCAGCTTCGGGTCCAGGCCGCACTCGGCCGCCACCCGGTCGACCGGCACCTGCTGCCACGGGTCGGCTCCCGGATCGAGCGCGCCGGCCTCGGCCCGCGCGTCGAGCGGCGAGCCGATCGTCGCGCCGCTCACAGGTGCGACCGCGACGAGCAGCACCGCGACCAGCAACCGCCACCTGGTGAACCTCCGCATGGGCGTCTCCTCGTTCGTGACTCCCGCAGGCCTGCCCAGCCGGGCGATAGGGGAGTGGTTGCCATGATGGTTCAGATCCGGCGCCACCCGGCCTGGAACATTTCGGAGAATTGCGCGCCGGATCGCTGTGACCGGTCACAACGAAACCCGGTTGCCCGCGTTTGGCAGGATTGGCCTCGCCATGGTCGATCTTGCCGCCTCCGCCGACGTCCTCCTGCCCTTGGCCGACCGCTATGCGGCCTGGCTGGGTCGGTCCGCCACTGCCATCGCGGCGGAGAACGAGGACGAGGACCCGGCGCTGGTGCGGGCCATGCCGGTGGTGCTGCGCGTCGAGAAGTCCGCACCGCCGAGCCGGGAGGCGCTGCTGGAAGCCGCGGCCGCCGCCGCGGTGGCCGTCTGCCTGGACGAGCGCAGCGCGCCGGGCGGCGAGTGGCACGAGCCCGTCGCGACGTGGACCGCCGGGCGCATCCGCAAGATCAGCCGCCGGGCCAGAGGCGCGCACTGGCAGGCTGTGTCGGAACTGCCGGGGATCACCGTCGGCCGGGCAGGCGCGGAGGCCAGGGCGCTGCTGCCGGGGCTCATCGCGGAGACACCCCGTGAGGTCGCCAAGCTCCAGATCTCGGGCACCGAACTTCCGGCGGAGGAGCCGAGCCCACCCGCACCCGATCTGCCGGTGCTGTGGCTGAACCCGGATGTGCCGCTCACGGTGGGGAAAGCCGCCGCGCAGGTCGGGCACGCCACCATGATCGCCGCCGCGCTGCTGCACGCCGACGGTGCGACCGCGGAGCTTCGGTACTGGGCGGAACGGGATTTCGCCTGCTCGGTGCGTTCCGCCTCACCGCGGGTGTGGTCCGACCTCGACCCAGGCAGGCGGCCGGATGAGGCGTGGCGGGAGCGGCGGGTGCTCGCGGTTCGCGACGCCGGGCATACCGAGGTGGCGCCGGGAACGGTGACCGTGCTGACCGAGTTCCCGGTCAGAGGCCGTTGAGGCCGCCGCGGGAGATGATCAGACGCGGTGCGGAGGGGTGCCCCGGCACCGGCAGCGCCAGAATCTCGTTGACCGCGTCCATCAGCGAACCGCTGTACTCCCAGACGATGCCGCCGCGGTCGTCGTCGACGCCGTCCACGATGCGCGCCGCCGTGGTCTCGGTTTCGCTACGCACCCGGATCGCGTCGAAGTAGGCGCCCCGTTCCAGGAAACCGTCGATGGCGACGAGTTCGCCGTGGTCGTCGTGCAGGGGGAGGAATCTCCAGCCCGCTTCGCGGAGGAGCGCGAGTTGGTCGACCTGTGAGCCGTGATCGCCTGGATCAGGTCCGCTGTCCATGGTGGGCTCCCTCCTCTTGGTGCTCTGGCCCGTAGTGGGAGCGCCGATATCCGCGGCAATGATGCGAATTGTCCGACTTGATCGGTTTACCACCGGGTGGGAGCAACGGTTAAACCGTAACGGATCAGCGTGACCTGCTTCATTCGGCTGTACAGGTACGGGAAAAACAGCAGGTGGCGGCGGGATAAAACCCGCCGCCACCCGTGCGGTGTGCGAACACCAAGTGCTATAGCCCTACTCAATCGGCGGTATCAGGCCGCTCCGGGCCGGGTTCGATCCGGAAATCCAGCGGATAGGGGTCACCCAGTTTGACGTCCAACCGGTCCCATCTGGTGAATTTCCACGGACCCACGAGATCCAGGCGATATTCGCCAGGCGGAATTTGATTGAAAGTAAAAATTCCCGCGGCGTCGCTGGTGGCCTTGCCGAGGAGTTTGCCGGTGCTGTAATCCCGCAGCAGGACCTGCACGCCCGCGACGACGTTGCCGTCGGCGTCCAGCAGCCTGCCCTCGCCGTCCTCCAAGGCTGTGGTGGCGGGGGCGGTGTCGGTGACCAGCGGCTGGCCCTGAAGCGGGTGCAGCCGGACGTTGCCGATGTTGCAGCTTGCCTTGATGTACCCGCTGTACTCGCTGCCCGCGGGTACCTGCTCGGAGATCTCGAAGACCCTGGTCCGGCCCGCGGGAACAGTGACCCCGGTGCCGCGCCAGCGCAGCTCACCCCAGCCGGGGTCGTCGGCGTAGAGGCCGTAGGAGTCGCCGTTGCGGTTGCAGTCGGCGGTCAGGCCGGTCAGGTCGGTGCGGCCGCGGTTGGTCAGCACGACCTTCGCGGTCGCACGCTCGCCGAGCGCGAAGCTCGGCTTGGTGAAGGTGATCGAGGCGCCAAGCTGCTCGCTCAGCGGCCGAACCACCTTGCGCACCAGCGAGAACTCACCCTTGCCGATGGTCAATTCGTCCATGTCACTCAACGGCGTCTGCACCAGCCAGCCGTCCGGCGCTTCGTACGAGGCGTAGTAGGGACCCGCGGGCACCTCGGCGAAGGTGACCTTGCCCGCCGCGTCGGTGGTGCCAGTCCGGTCGGGGTCCGGGGGCGGGCTGTAGAGCGTCACCTTGACCCCGGCCATGCCCTCGCCCGCATCGGGCGTGTCATTGCCGTTGCGGTCGCGGTAGATCGTGCCTGTCACGTTCGCGCTGACCTTGGTCACCGGCGCGCTGATGTCGAAGCCGTTGTCGGCCGGGTTCGCGTCGTGGTCGTACCAGGCGCCGTTGAGGTTGTAGGTCGGCATGACCCGCCCCACCAGCCGGACCGCGCCGCTGTCGGGGTCCGTCGCCCGCCCGGTCAATTCGACGGTCCTGGTGGTACCGGGTTCCACATGCACCCCGGAACCCAGGCCTCCCAGCTCACCCCAGCTGTAGTCGAGGCTGGACCCGCTGCCCCCGGTCCCGTGGAGGTGCGTCGCGGTGTAGGAGCCCTTGTTTCGCAGCGTCAGGATCACCTTGACCTGATCGCCGGACTCGTAGGCGTCCTTGTCGAACCGCGCCGACACCTCCAGATCACCCTTCGGCGGCGGCGAGACATCCGCCGACGCGGCCGTACCCGCCAACCCGGCCAGCACAACGCCTGTCACCAGCACGCCGACGCGCGCCAAGAATCTTCGCTCCACGGAACCCCCAAGATCGTACGATCCCCGACTCGTGCGAAACGCCGTCATACAACGGACTTAGGACACTAAGTCGGGCCTGTGACGAAGACGTGTGAGGGGCGGCGGGGTTGCTCAGGTGTCGATTCGGCGCAGGGCCTCGCGGACAACCTTGGGGTCGTAGGTGGTCCAGAACGGGGGGAGCGAGGCGCGCAGGAAGCTGCCGTAGCGGGCGGTGGCCAGCCGGGGGTCGAGTACCGCGATGACGCCCTTGTCGTCCATGGTGCGCAGCAGGCGGCCCGCGCCCTGGGCGAGCAGCAGGGCGGCGTGGGTGCCCGCCACGGTGATGAAGCCGTTGCCGCCGCGGGCGCTCACCGCCCGCTGACGAGCGGAGGCCAGCGGGTCGTCGGGGCGGGGGAAGGGGATGCGGTCCATCACCACAAGCTGGAGCGACGGGCCGGGCACGTCAACGCCCTGCCACAGCGAGAGCGTGCCGAACAGGCAGGTCCTGGTGTCCTCGGCGAACTTCTTCACCAGCAGGCCGGTGGCATCATCGCCCTGGCACAGCACCGGGTGCTCGATGCGGTCCCGCAGCAACTCGGTGGCCTGCTTGGCCGCGCGCATCGAGGAGAACAACGCCAGCGTCCGCCCGCCGGCTGCCTCCACAAGCTCCGCGATCTCGTCCAGGTACGCGGGCGCGAGCCCGTCCCTGCCGGGCGGTGGGAGGTGCTTGGCCACGTACAGGATTCCGCTGCGGCCGTGCTCGAACGGCGAGCCGACGTCAAGGCCTGTCCACCGCACGGTGTCCTCATCGGACGGCGGGCGCTTGTCGGTAGCGGTGCCCTCGGCCTTCTCGCCGGTGGACTGGGCGGGCAGGCCCCACTGCCTGGCCAAGGTGTCGAAGGAGCCGCCCAGTGCCAGCGTCGCCGAGGTGAGCACCACGGTGCTGCGGCCGAACAGCCGCTCTCGCAGCAGTCCCGCCACGCTCAGCGGGGCGACCCGCAGTGCCATCGGCCGGGAGTACTCGCCGGGCTCCCCGGACACCCACACCACGTCGTAGCGGCTGCCCTCCTCGGCCTCGAAGGCGGTGAGCAGCCGGGCGGAGGTGTCGTGGATGTCGTCCAGCAGCGCCTTGGCCAGCTTGCGCGCGGTGCCGCCCTCCACATCCTCGCGGCGCTCCGGCCCCAGCGCTGAGATGCACGCGTGCGCCGCGTCCCGCAGCGCCGCCAGGGTGCCCGCCAGCGCCCGCGGCAACGCGTCCATCCTGCCGACCGGCAGCTCGCCCAAGGTCAGTGCCAGCCCGTCGCCCGCCTCCGAGAGGCGGTCGGCGATGTCCTGGTCCACCAGCCGCCCCACCCGGCGCAGGGCAGCGCTGACCAGCGGCGACGTCAGTTCCGCCGTGGCGACCGAGGTGACCCGGTCCACCAGGTCGTGTGCCTCGTCCACGATCACCACATCGTGCTCGGGCAGCACCGGAACGCCTTCCAGCGCGTCGATGGCCAGCAGCGCGTGGTTGGTGACCACGATGTCGGCCCGGCCCGCCTCGCCGCGGGCCTTCTCCGCGAAGCAGTCCGTGCCGACCGGGCACTTGGCCACGCCGAGGCATTCCTTGGCGGTGACCGACACCTGGCGCCATGCCTGCTCGCTCACACCGGGCACCAACTCGTCGCGGTCGCCGGTCTCGGTCTCGGAGGACCACTCGTTGAGCCGCTTCACCTCGCGGCCGAGTCGGGACACCGCGAACGGGTCGAACAGCTGCTGGTCGTCCGGCTCCTCGGGCGCACCGCCGTGCACCCGGTGCATGCACAGGTAGTTGCGGCGGCCCTTGAGGATCGCGAACCGCGGCTCCCGACCCAGCTCCTTCTTCAGCGCCTTGGCCAGGCGCGGCAGGTCGCGGTCCACCAGCTGGCGCTGCAGGGCGATCGTGGCGGTGGAGACCACCACGCAGGTCTCCGCCTCGATGGCGTGGCGCAGCGCGGGAACGAGGTAGGCCAACGACTTCCCAGTGCCGGTGCCCGCCTGCACGGCGACGTGTTCCCCGGTGCGCACCGCGGCGGCTACCGCCTCCGCCATGGCGACCTGACCTGATCGCTCGGCGCCGCCGACCGCGTCCACGGCGACCGCGAGCAACTCGCGCACCTCCGGGAGTGCAACGGACGGAGCAGGGAGTGTGGTGGCGGTGTCGGGCACGGCGAAAACGCTACTCCGCGAGGGCGACATCCCCGCGCACCAGGCAAGGGCATCGTGTTGCGGTGACACCCATCACGGTGTGGTTACGAACTGATCTCTGTATCGATGTGGAGGTATGGCGCCTCGTCCGGATGGACGATCACGGGCGCCCCGACAGGTGCAGGGAAGGCGGCAATGCGCAGCTTGGGCAGGGCAGGCGTGGTGTTGGCGATGACGGGGGCGGGTCTGCTCGCCGCGGGCGTCGCCGGAGCGGGAGTGCAGGACGGGACGGCGTCGGTCGGACAGGCCACCGTCACCAAGGAAGGGCAGCAGTTCAAGACCGGCGCGTTGTCGCGCTGTGTGGTGGACACCGCCCCCTCGGCGACCTCGGGGGCCACCGAGATCGCCGATGTGGTCAGCTACGGA
The DNA here is from genome assembly GCF_056323685.1 of Actinorectispora metalli. Classification (NCBI taxonomy): domain Bacteria; kingdom Bacillati; phylum Actinomycetota; class Actinomycetes; order Pseudonocardiales; family Pseudonocardiaceae; genus Actinorectispora; species Actinorectispora metalli. The sequence continues at coordinate 1,158,813 of NZ_JBREYE010000001.1, read as the reverse complement.
GCGGGTAGCGCAAGCTGCACCCGCGACGCCGACCGCAACGTCACGGTCACCACCAAGGGCGAGCGCTTCGAGCTCACCTCGCTGCTGGACCCGCAGGGCGATGGCGACCTGGTCCGCATCGCCTCCTACGAGGTGACCTGCAAGTCCACCAGGTCGACCGCGCAGGCGAGCGGCACCCTCTCCGGAGTGTCCGGCATCGAGCTTCCGGACCAGATCAAGCCCAACCACAAGATCACCATCGAGGGCAACGGCGGCCCCAAGGCCGAGGTGATCCTCAACGAGCAGAAGTCCGCGAGCGGCGGCAAGCTCACCCTCAACATGGTTCACATCAAGCTCTACCAGGCCCACGGCGCCAACGCCGACGGCGACATCTACCTCGGCCAGATCACCTGCGCCCCAACGTTCTGACCGCCCCCCAGGCTCGTGAGTGCTGTCGAGCGCTCACGAGTCCTGGGCGGCTCGAACGATCGGCTCGCCGACCAGGGTCACGCCTGCCTCGCGGAGGTCGATGAGGGCGTCGGCCACGGTGGGCTCCGCCACGCCCGCGGTGAGGTCGAGCAGGACCGTCGCGGCGAAGCCTTCGCGGACGGCGTCGATGGCGGTGGCGCGCACGCAGTGGTCGGTGGCGATGCCGACCAACTCGACGGTGTCCACGTCCCGTTCCCGCAGCCAGTCGGCGAGGGTGCGGCCGTCGGGATCGCTGCCCTCGAAGCCGGAGTAGGCGGCGGTGTGCGCGCCCTTGGAGAACACCGCCTGCACGCCCGCGACGTCCAACTCGGGGTGGAACGAGGAGCCGGGGGTACCGGCCACGCAGTGCACCGGCCAGGTATCGGTGAAGTTCGGCGTCGCGCTGAAGTGCTCGCCAGGGTCGACGTGGTAGTCGCGGGTGGCGACCACGTGGTCGTAGCCTGCGGTGGTGATGTGCCGGGAGATCGCGGCGGCCACATCGGCGCCGCCTGCCACGGGCAGCGAGCCGCCCTCGCAGAAGTCGTTCTGCACATCCACCACGATCAGAGCGCGTGTCATCGGTGACCTCCGGTGTCAGGCGAAGACGGTCGACAGGACGGGATCCCCCTGGGACAGTGCCAGGCCCTCCCAGGGCACGCTCACCAACCCGGCGCGCAGACGTTCCCGGCCCTGCTCCAGGGTGGGCACGCCGGGCGCGGTCTGTCCACCGCGGACCAGCGGAATCTGCAACAACCGGTCGTGCGGCCCCAGTTCCGGCTGCCGGTCGGCGGGGAACACGACCTCCTCGGTCGCGGTGCCCGATGGCTTGTGCCTGCGCAGCGCGGCCTTCCGCCCGCCGCGGGACTCCTTGTGCAGGCTGCGCTTCACCACCGGCCTGCCCTCGACCTCGACCAGTTTGTAGACCATGCCCGCCGCGGGCGCCCCCGATCCGGTGACCACGGAGGTGCCGACCCCGTAGGCGTCGATCGGCTCGGCCCGCAGCGCCGCGATCGAGTACTCGTCCAGATCCCCGGACACCACGATCCTGGTGTCCCGCGCACCCAGCGAGTCCAACTGCTCGCGGGCCTGGCGGGCCAGCACGCCGAGGTCGCCGGAATCGATGCGGATCGCGCCCAAGCCCGGCCCGGCGACCTCGATCGCGTTGCGGATGCCCTCGGTGATGTCGTAGGTGTCCACCAGCAGCGTGGTGCCCGCACCCAGGGTGTCCACCTGCGCGCGGAAGGCAGCCCGCTCGTCGTCGTGCAGCAGCGTGAACGCGTGCGCGCTGGTGCCCGCCGTGGGCACACCGTGCCGCTGCCCCGCTTGGAGGTTGGAGGTGGAGTCGAAGCCCGCCAGGTAGGCCGCGCGGGCGGAGGCGACTGCCGCGCCCTCGTGGGTGCGCCGCGACCCCATCTCGATCAGCCGCCGTCCGTCCGCCGCGGACACCATCCGCGCCGCCGCCGAGGCGACCGCGCTGTCGTGGTTGAGGATGGACAGCACCAGCGTCTCCAGCAGCACCGCCTCGGCGAAGCTGCCGCGCACCGTGAGGATCGGCGAGCCGGGGAAGTACAGCTCGCCTTCGGGATAGCCGTCGATATCGCCGCGGAACTCATAGGCCGCCAGCCACTCCAGGGTCGCCGCGTCCACCACCGCGCGCTCCGCCAGCCCGGCAAGCTGCTGTTCGGTGAACCGGAACCGGCCGACCGCGTCCACCACCCGACCGGTGCCCGCCACCACCCCGTACCGCCTGCCCGCGGGCAGGCGGCGGGCGAAAACCTCGAACACGCACTGCCGCGCCGCGCTGCCGTCCCGCAGCGCACTGGCCAGCATGGTCAGCTCGTAGTGGTCGGTCAGCAGCGCCGTCGTGGCGGTTGCCTCGGATGAGCTCATACCCGCGAATCTAGATCACATGGGTGTGGTTCAGCCCTCGCCGTCGGCGTGACAACATTGAGGCATGACCACGCCCGCCGAGCTGGAAAAGACTCAGGTCGATCCGGCGAGCGATGAGTCCGCGGCCACCGACCGGCCGTGGGTGACCGTCGTGTGGAACGACCCGGTGAACCTGATGTCCTACGTCACCTATGTCTTCCAGAAGCTCTTCGGTTACAGCAAGGAACAGGCAACCAAGCTGATGCTGGACGTGCACTACAAGGGCAAGGCCATCGTCTCCTCCGGCGGCAAGGAGAAGGTCGAGGGCGATGTGGCCAGGCTGCACGCCGCCGGGCTGTGGGCGACCATGCAGCGGGATTCGTAGGAGCACATCGTGAAGGCCTGGGACCGTCAGGGCGAGCACATCATCGCCGAGGTCGACCTGCAGGAGGCGCTGATGCTGCGCAGCCTGGTCGGCCAGATCGACGAGATGCTGCGTGAACGCGCCGCGGAGACCCCGCAGGACGAACTGTCCGCGCTGACCGGCATCCGCACCGGTCCGTCCACCACGCCGGAGGACCGCATCCTGGCCCGGCTGCTGCCCGACTTCCACCGCCCCGAGGAAGACCCGCCGGACGAGCCGCAGGCCAATCTGGCGGGGGCGCTGCGCTCCCTGCATGAGCCCGACCTGGTCGACGCCAAGACCGGCGTGGCCGCGGTGGTGCTGGACACCTGCCCGGAGGACGGCGGCCGCATCGAGCTCACCTCCGAGCAGGCCGAGGCCTGGCTGGCGGCGCTCAACGACGTGCGGCTGGCCCTGGGCACCGCGCTGGACATCAGCGAGGACACCCCCGACGACACGCTCGAGGACGACCCGAGGGCCGCGCACCTCGGTGTGTACCAGTGGCTGACCTGGGTGCAGGACAGCCTGGTGCAGGCCGTGATGGACTGATGCTCACCGACGTGCCCGGCCTGTCCGTCGGCCACCACCACCGCATCGAGGACGGCTGGGCCACCGGCACCACCGTGGTGCTCGCCGATGGCGGCGCGGTGTGCGGCGTCGACGTGCGCGGCGGCGGCCCCGGCACCCGCGAGACCGACCTGCTCGACCCCTCCCACCTGGTGCAGCGCGTCGACGCGATCTGCCTCTCCGGCGGCAGCGCCTTCGGCCTGGCCGCCGCGGACGGCGTCCTGACCTGGCTGGCCGAACGCGGCCGCGGCTTCCGCGTCGGCGCAGGAGAGCACGAGGTGGTGCCGATCGTGCCCGCCGCCGTGCTCTACGACCTGCCCGCCAACACCTGGGGCAACCGCCCCGACGCGAGCTTCGGCTACCAGGCCTGCGCCAACGCCTCCACCGGCACCATCGCCCAGGGCAGCGTCGGTGCGGGAGCGGGCGCCCAAGCCGGCGGCCTCAAAGGCGGCATCGGCACCGCGAGCGTCCGCCTGGACGACGGCACCACCGTCGCCGCACTGCTGGCCGTCAACGCCGTCGGCCAGGTCATCGCCCCCTCGGGCCTGCCATGGGTGGCCGACCTGGAACGCGACGGCGAGTTCGGTCCGCTGGAGGTCGACCAGACCGCGCTGAAGCGCTTCCAGGAAACCGCGGCCCGCCCCGCGAACCCGCTCAACACCGTCCTCGGCGTGATCGCCACCGACGCGTCCCTGAGCAAGGCCGAGTGCCGCCGGATGGCAGGCCTAGGCCACGACGGCATAGCCCGCGCCGTCCGCCCGTCGCATTCGATGTTCGACGGTGACACCCTCTTCGCCCTGTCCACCGGCACCCGCGACACCCCCCGACCCGACCCCGGCCCCTTCGCCGACGCGACCCGCGCCGCGTTCCTGGACCAACTGTTCTTCGCCGCCGCCGACGTGGTGTCCCGCGCCATCGTGCACGCCATCCTCGCCGCCGACCCGACCCCGAACCTCCCGTCCTACCGAAGCCTGCTGCGCGGGATCGGCTGACTGGCGACGGCGGAAGTATTCCCGGTCGAAGTGGGGTGAACGTCCCACTTTCAGCGCGGCTTTCACCCCGTAGGATGGACCCGTGCTGGTGATTCGACGTGACCTCGTGGATGCGATGGTCGCCCATGCCCGTCGGGATCACCCCGATGAGGCGTGCGGGGTGATCGCCGGTTCCGCGGGCTCGGATCGTCCCGAGCGGTTCATCGAGATGGTCAACGCGGAGCGCTCGCCGACCTTCTACCGCTTCGACTCCATGGAACAGCTTCGGGTGTGGCGCGATATGGACGCCCGCGACGAGGTGCCCGTGGTCATCTACCACTCGCACACCGCGACCGAGGCCTACCCGTCGCGCACCGACATCTCCTACGCTTCCGAGCCGGATGCCCACTACGTCCTGGTCTCCACCCGTGACCCGCAGGAACACGAGTTGCGTTCCTACCGCATCGTCGACGGTGTGGTCACCGAGGAGCCGGTCGAGGTCGTCGAGTCCTACCTGTTCGCGCACACCGGCGCGGACGACGTTCCGGACTGCTGAGCCGCACGCGCGCGATCGGCGCGTCAGCTGGGTCAAGGGCCGAAGTACATCGATGAGGAGAGGTCAATCGTGGCCGTCAACGTTTCCATCCCCACCATCCTGCGCACGCACACCGGCGGCGAGAAGTCCGTACCCGCGAGCGGCGCCACCGTCCTCGAGGTCATCGACGACCTCGAGTCGCGCCACGGCGGTCTCAAGCAGCGCCTGGTCAAGGACGGTTCCCTGCACCGCTTCGTGAACGTCTACGTCAACGACGAGGACGTGCGCTTCGCCGGTGGTCTGGACGCGGCCGTCAAGGACGGCGACAACGTGACGATCCTGCCCGCCGTCGCAGGCGGTTCGCGCTAGGAGGAGGCCCCCGGTGGCCAGGTACGACTCCCTGCTCCACGCCCTCGGCGACACACCGCTGGTGGGACTGCCCCGGCTGTCCCCGTCCGAGGGTGTGCGGCTCTGGGCCAAGCTGGAGGACCGCAACCCGACCGGCTCGATCAAGGACCGCCCCGCGCTGGCCATGATCGAGGCGGCGGAGCGGGCCGGGCGGCTCACGCCCGGCTGCACGATCCTGGAACCGACCTCGGGCAACACCGGCATCTCGCTGGCCATGGCGGCCAAGCTCAAGGGCTACGCCCTGGTCTGCGTGATGCCGGAGAACACCTCCGACGAGCGGCGTCAGCTGTTGCAGGCCTACGGCGCCCGCATCATCTTCTCGCCCGCCGCGGGCGGCTCCAACCAGGCCGTCGCGGTGGCCAAGGAACTCGCCGCCGAGCACCCGGACTGGGTCATGCTCTACCAGTACGGCAACCCGGACAACGCGGGCGCGCACTACCGCGGCACCGGCCCGGAGATCCTGCGCGACCTGCCCACCGTCACGCACTTCGTGGCCGGCCTCGGCACCACCGGCACCCTGGTCGGCGTCGGGCGCTACCTGCGCGAGCAGAAGCCCGACGTGCAGATCATCGCCGCCGAACCCCGCTACGGCGACCTGGTGTACGGGCTGCGCAACCTCGACGAGGGCTTCGTGCCCGAGTTGTACGACCCGGCCGTGCTGACCGGGCGGTACTCCGTCGGCTCGCACGACGCGCTCAAGCGGACCCGGCAGCTACTGGAGAGCGAGGGCATCTTCGCGGGCATCTCCACCGGCGCCATCCTGCACGCCGCGCTCGGCGCCGCCGAGAAGGCCGCGGGCGCGGGGGAGCAGGCGGACATCGTCTTCATCGTCGCCGACGGCGGCTGGAAGTACCTGTCCACCGGCGCCTACAGCGGCACCCTCGAAGAAGCCGCCGCCCGCCTCGACGGCCACCTCTGGGCGTGACCCCAGCTCAAACCTGTGAGTGGTGACCGAGTTGGTTACCACTCACGGGTTTCTCACCCCACGAACACCGGGCTGGGCATCCCCTGAGCGGCCTCGGGCAGCACCAGCAGCGAGCCCGCTAAGTGCTGCTCCCGCTCCTGCTCCGGCTGGAGTCCCTCGCGGGCGGTGGTGATGTAGAGGTCGGTGAGATCCGGACCGCCGAAGCAGCACGCCGTCGGCTGCGTCACCGGCACCTCGACCTCGCGGTCCAACTCGCCGTCCGGGGTGTAGCGCCGCACGGCGGAACCGCCGTGCAGGGCGACCCACACGCAGCCGTCGGCGTCGACGCACAGCCCGTCCGGAACGCCCTCGGTGTCCGCCACCTCGCACAGCGGCCTGCGATCGGATGCCGTGCCCGCCGAGACGTCGAAGTCGAACACGTCGATCCGCCGGGTCGGCGAGTCCACGTAGTACATGCGCGAGTTGTCGGGGCTCCAGCCGATGCCGTTGCTGATCGACACGGTGGGCAGCACCACCTTCGCGGCGCCGTTCGGCAGCACCCTGGCCAGCCAGCCGCCGCCCTCGGACTGGTCGTCGCGCATGGTGCCGGCCCACAGCCTGCCCGCCGCGTCCACCGCCGCGTCGTTGCCGCGGACGCCTTCGCGGGCCCAGTACACCAGCCACCGCAGGTCACCGCCCGCGTCGGCCAGCGCGATGCCGTCCCGCAGGTTCAACACCAGCCCGCCTGCCGTGCGTGGCTTGGCGGCGCCCACCTGCTGCGGCACCTCGGTGGGCTGGTCGGCGCCTGTCGACGGGTCGAACCGGTGCACCCGGCAGCCGGTGATGTCCACCCACAGCAGCGACGCGGTGCGGGAGTCCCAGGTCGGGCCCTCGCCGAGTTGGGCGTCGCAGCGCAGCGCGACCTCGACCATCCCGCCTCCTCGTCTCCAGGTGCTTGCCAGAGACATCATTACTCCCGAACGGGACGACGACAGGGTGAAGCGCCGATTACCCGGGGTAGACCAACGGTTAGGCTCCACGCTGTGGAGTCGGTTCCCGCGTCCCGCAAACGGGGTTCAACGGCCAACCGGGTGTTGCCCCCGGAGCCGTTCCAGGCGGCCTTGCTGATCCTGGCGTTCACCGCCCTGCTCTACGCGGTGGAGATCGTCGATGTCGCCTCCGGTCTCGGTCTGGACTATTACGGCATCCGCCCACGCGTACTGGACGGGTTGGCAGGCGTGTTGTGGGCGCCGCTGCTGCATGCCGACTACAGCCACCTCGGCGGAAACACCGCGCCGGTGCTGTTGTTCGGGTTCCTGGCAATGGCGGGTGGCATCGGCCAGTGGGTCGGTGTCACCGCGTTGATCTGGATCATCGGGGGCGTTGGCACCTGGTTCACCGCGCCGCCCGAAAGCGTCCACGTGGGAGCGTCCGGACTCGCCTTCGGCTGGCTGGCGTTCCTGTTGGTGCGCGGCATCTTCAACGGCAGCCTCAAGCAGATCGCGGTGGCGGTCGTGTTGTTCTTCTACTGGGGCGGCCTGCTCTGGGGTGTGCTGCCGGGCGAGCCCAACATCTCCTGGCAGGGCCACCTGTTCGGTGTGATGGGCGGCCTCGTCGCGGCCTGGGTCTACGCTCGTCCCGCACCGCGGACGCGTAAACCCGCCGTGACCTGGGAGCAGCCACGATGAACGCGAACACCGAGGCGCCGATCGGCATCTTCGACTCCGGCGTCGGCGGGCTCACCGTGGCCCGCGCGATCCTGGACCAACTGCCCGGCGAGAACCTGCGCTACGTCGGCGACACCGCCAACGGGCCGTACGGCCCGCTGCCGATCCCCGAGGTGCGCGCCCACGCGCTGGCGGTGGCCGACAAGCTGGTCGCCGACGGGGTGAAACTGCTGGTGATCGCGTGCAACAGCGCCTCGTCGGCGTGTCTGCGGGACGCCAGGGAGCGCTACGACATCCCGGTGGTGGAGGTCGTGCTGCCCGCGGTCCGCCGGGCCGTCGCCGCCACCCACACCGGTCGGGTCGGCGTGATCGGCACCCGCGCCACCATCACCTCCGGCGCCTACGAGGACGCCTTCCACGCGGTGCGCGATGTTCAGGTCACCAGCGTGGCGTGTCCGCGCTTCGTGGACTTCATCGAACGCGGTATCACCAGCGGACGACAGGTGCTCGGCCTGGCCCAGGGCTACCTCGAGCCGCTGCAACAGGCCGATGTGGACACTCTGGTGCTCGGCTGCACGCACTACCCGCTGCTGACCGGCGTGCTCCAGATCGTGATGGGGGAGGAGGTCACGCTGGTCTCCAGCGCCGAGGAGACCGCCAAGGACGTCGTCCGTGTGCTCACCCGCGACGACCTGCTCCGCGATGCGGACCCCGACGCCCCGGTCCGCCACGAGTTCATCGCCACCGGCCCTGCCGAGCCCTTCGCCAAGCTCGCCCGCCGCTTCCTCGGCCCGATCCGCGAGCTGTAGCCGCCGGAGATCCGTGACCGGATCGATCAACAAATGTCTGCGGTGCCGGGGCAAGGTGTGTCACGATTTTGAATCGTGTTGCTGACCATCCTCGGTTGTTCCGGGAGCGTGCCCGGTCCGAATCGCGCGGCGTCCGGATATCTGCTGGAAGCCGAGGGTTTCCGGCTCGTGATGGATCTCGGCAACGGGACCATGGCTTCGCTGCAGACGCACTGTGATCCCCTCTCCCTCGGCGCGGTGCTGCTGTCGCATCTGCACCCGGACCACTGCGCCGATTTCACCGCGCTGACGGTGTGGCGGCGGCATCACCCCAGCCCGGCGCTGGACCCGGCCAAGCACCGCCTGCCGGTGCACGCGCCGATCGAGGCGCCCACCAGGCTGGCCGCCGCCTACGCGCCCGACGAGGCGGAGCGGCTGGCCGAGGACCTCGGCGATGTCTTCGACTTCCACCCGCTGCGGCCCGGCACCATCCACATCGGACCGTTCGAGGTGACCGTCGCGGAGGTCGCCCACCCCTCCGACTCCTACGGCTTCCGCATCACCGCGGGCGGCAGGACGCTCTGCTACAGCGGTGACACCGGCACCTGCGACGCCCTCCTGGCCCTCGCCGCGGGCGCCGACGCGCTGCTGGCCGAGGCCACCTGGCCGCATGACGACGGCAACCCGCCCGACCTGCACATGTCCGGCCGCGACGCGGGACTCGTCGCGAAGCGCGCCGACGTGGGGCGCTTGCTGCTGACCCACCTGGCGCCGGTCACCGACCCGCGAACCGTGCTCTCGGAGGCCACCAGCGTCTTCCACAGCGAAGTGGAACTGGTGGACCAGGGCGCGAAGTACCGGATCTAGCTCATTCGGTGCCCACGCCGGTCCACACGGCCTGCGAGCCGCTGTGGCCGGTGAGCACCACCTGGGTGATCACGGCGGCGGAGGACAGCACCAGCAGCACCGCGGCCACCACCGAGATGCGCCGCCACAGCTTCGGCACCGCGGCGTGCTGCGGTTCGCCCGCCTCGTGCGGGACGGCGCGGGACTCCGCGTCGCGTTCCCGGTCCGCGAGCCGACCCGCCACCAGGGCGATGACCAGCGTGACGCCGAAGACCAGCGCGATCGGCAACACGGTCGTGCCCAGCCCGACGTGCCGGGTGAGGGCCTCGTTGTCGACCGCGCCCAGCCGTGACTGCAACTGCTCGCCGGTGGTCTGCGCGACCGGCACCGCGGCGATGGCCAGTGCCGCGATACCCAGCACCGGCCTGCTGTAGCGGCGCCGCCAAGCGGGGTTGATCGCCAGCAGCATCGAGCCGACCGCGGCCAGCGGCAGCAGCACGACGACGGCGTGCACCACCAGCGGATGCAGCGGCAGGCCGTCGACGGTGAACAGGGGTCCGGCAATCGTCATGGGATCTCCCGGTTGGCGTCCATGTGATCAAACACCGTCCAGAGGTCCCCTCGCCACCGGAGCGTGGTCGCGCAACATTAGGCTAAGCGGGTGGCACGTGTCGATGGCAGAAGTGACGAATCGTTGCGGGAAGTCCGCATTACCCGCGGTTTTCAGGAATGGCCCGCCGGGTCGGTCCTGATCGAGTTCGGCCGCACGAAAGTGCTGTGCGCGGCCAGCGTCCAGGAAGGCGTTCCGCGCTGGCGAGCCGGCTCCGGCCTTGGCTGGGTGACCGCCGAGTACGCCATGCTGCCCTCGGCCACCCACAGCCGCAGCGACCGCGAGTCGGTCAAGGGCAGGGTCGGCGGGCGCACCCACGAGATCAGCAGGCTGATCGGCCGCTCGCTGCGGTCCTGCATCGACCTCGCCGCGCTGGGCGAGAACACGATCATGATCGACTGCGATGTGGTGCAGGCCGACGGCGGCACCAGGACCGCCGCGATCACCGGCGCCTTCGTCGCGTTGTCGGACGCCATCACCTGGCTGGGCGCGGCGGGCAAACTGGCCGACCCCAAGCCGTTGGCCTGCTCGATCGCCGCGGTCAGCGTCGGGGTGGTGGACGGCAGGGTCCGGCTGGACCTGCCGTACGAGGAGGACGCCCGCGCCGAGGTGGACATGAATGTGGTGGCCACCGACACCGGCACGCTGGTGGAGATCCAGGGCACCGGTGAGGGCGCCACCTTCGCGCGGTCCACATTGGACAAGATGCTGGACCTGGCGCTGTCGGGCTGCGCGCGGCTCACCGAGCTTCAGCAGGAGGCGCTGGCGCTGCCCTATCCGGGCGCACTGCCGGAGACCAAGGCATGAGCACTCTGCTGCTCGCCAGCCGCAACGCCAAGAAGCTCGCCGAGCTGCGGCGCATCATGGCGGCCGCGGGCGTCGAGGGCCTCACCGTCGTCGGCCTCGACGACGTGCCGCCGTTCCCGGAAGCCCCGGAGACCGGCGCGACCTTCGAGGAGAACGCGCTGGCCAAGGCCAGGGACGCGGCGGCGGCCACCGGGCTGCCCTCGGTCGCCGACGACTCCGGGCTCGCCGTGGACGCCTTGAACGGCATGCCCGGCGTGCTCTCCGCCCGCTGGGCGGGTGGGCACGGCGATGACCAGGCCAACCTGGACCTGGTGCTCGCGCAACTGACCGATGTGCCCGATGAGCGGCGCGGCGCCGCCTTCGTGTGCGCCGCGGCGCTGGTCCTGCCCGACGGGCGGGAGACCGTGGTCCGCGGCGAATGGCGAGGGTGGCTCATTAGAGACATGCGTGGCACCAACGGGTTCGGTTACGACCCGATCTTCCTGCCCGAGGGCGAGCGGCGAACCTCCGCCGAGATGGCTCCCCAGGAGAAGGACGCGGCCTCCCACCGCGGCCGGGCGATGCGGGCACTCCTGGACCCGATCCACCGATTGGTTCTCTCTCAGCACTGACCCATGTGGAATAGGGGTCATTGGGATAAAAACAGTAAACCTTGTAGTCGATATACGACCTTCACCAAAACAGAATAAACCCGTTATCGTTACCGGCCGGTTATCGCCATTTTCTAACCGTACGTAAGAGAATGGCCCTGACCCATTACCCGCCGTACTCTGGTGCAATGGAGCTCCACGGGGCCGTGCCGTAGCGGTGCTTTGGGAGGAGCACAAGGGTGTGACAAGCCAGGATCCCGGTCGTCTAGCGGGCGACTGCGAACACCTGTGGCAGCTGCTGGCCAAGGGCCGGGCTGCCGAGGTGGAAGCTTGTGCACGCCATATCGCGCGCAACTCCCTGAATCCCTTTGAAGCGACTCAGGCGCAACTGTTTCGGCTGGGTGCCCTACATTATCTGGGCCGAACGACCCATCCGGTATTCGCGGGAGCGCTGACCGAGGCCGAAGAAGCGCTGGATCGATTCCCCATGCCTTCCCTGCTCGGCGAGTTCCACGCGCTGGCCGCGGTGGTCGACTCGCTGACCGGCGCCGCCGACCGCGCGATCGTGCACCTCGTGCAGGGCCAGCAGGCACTGGCGAGCGAGCCCGAGCCGTGCCTGACCACGGCCATAGCCTGGTACGACCTGGCCTGCTCGGAGATCGCCGCCGGGCTGCGCGAGCGCGCGATGGACTCGCTGCTGCGCAGCCAGGAACTGGGCGCCCGTTGGAACCTGGCGCCCAACGGCGGCTGGATCAAGCTGGAGATGGCGCTGGCCTACGACCACCACGGCGACACCGAGGGCGCCGCCAGGGCGCTTGAGCAACTCGCCGACACCGCGCGCCGGATACTGGCCCGCGACGCGGGCCGGGTGACCAACTCCGACCGGGAGACCTTCGCCTACGCAGCGGCGCGGCTGGCCGCGCTGGGCGGCGACCCCGGCTTCAACCCGTGGCTGCTGTTCCCCAGCCCGCCGGACAACCCGCTCACCGCCGACTACCGGCTGCTCACCAGGGCCTGCATGGCCATCGCCGCAGGCCGCGGCGCCGATGCGCTGCCGCTGCTGAAGTCGGTGCGGATGGTCGACCCGATCCGCCCGGTGGAGGTGCTGCGGCTGCGGTCGCTGGCGCTGGCCTCGGCCGGGGAGTACACGGCGGCGCTGGCCGCGGAGCGGCAGGCCTTCCGGGCCGCGGCGCAGTCCATGCTGCGCATCCGGCAACTGGCCGCCGAGGGCGCGGTGGCCGGGCTGGAACGCGACCAGCTCAGCAGCACCCTGGCCAGCTACGCCAACGCCGCCCTCACCGACCCGCTCACCGGACTGCCCAACCGCAGGCACTTCGAGGACCGCCTCGACGAGCTGTCCCGCAGGCAGGAGCGGGCCATTGTCGGTGTGTTGGACCTCGACCTGTTCAAGGCCGTGAACACCGTGCACGGGCATGTCGTGGGCGACCGGGTGCTGCGGCGGGTCGCGGAGATCCTGGCCCGCGCATTCCGCCGCAACGACTTCATCGCCCGCTATGGCGGCGATGAATTCGTGGCGATTGTGACCGGGACATCGCTCTCGGAGGCACACAAACTGGGCGAGCGCGCCCGAGCCGCACTGTCGACGGCGAACTGGTCCGATCTCGCACCGGGCACCCCGGTGGGTATCACGATCGGGTGGGCCGAACTGGACGGCCGTCCCTGTGAGGCGGTGCTCATGGCCGCCGACCGGGCGATGTTCGCCGCGAAAGAAACCTCCGACAACGGAGCTAGAATTTAACTGTTGCCCATTTAGGCCATCACAGCACCACGAGTGCGCCAAATGTACGATACTGCCCTCTCGGCATGGACCTCGATGGAGGGAATGGCGGAGTGACAACCCGGGATCGCACTCGCTTCGCCGGCGAGTGCCAGGATCTAGAGATTCTGATGCGGCAAGGCAAAACCCGCGATGTCGCCGTCCGTGCAATAGACGTGTTACACCGGGCGAATGATCCGTTCGAACGCACGCAGGCCCACCTCTACCACCTGACGGGCCTGTTCTACGAGGCGGTCGCCCGCCCCCGCGAGTTCCAGTCCGCCTCCGAGCGCGCCCAGACCGTGCTGGAACGCTGCCCGGAGCCGACCCTGCTCGCCGAGTTCCACGCCATCAACGGCAGCGTCGCGGCCCTCTACGGCGCCGCCGACCGCGCCATCGAACACATCGTGCAAGGTGCCAGGGCCGCCGACGCCGACCCGATGCCCAGCGTGTCCACCGCGCTGGCCTGGGCCGACCTGGCCTACGCGGCCAGCATCGTCGGCCTGGTCGATAAGGCGAGCGAGTACAACCTGCGCTGCCGCGAGGAAGCCCAGCGCTGGGGCTTCGGCATGCTCGGCACCGTCTCCCGCACCCTCTCGGCGCTGATCTACGACCACCACGGCGACACCGAGTCCTGCATCCGCGAGCTTGAGGCGCTCAGCCTGCTGGCCAGGCAACACGCGGACACCGACTGGGACACCCTGTACTACGCCGACCAGGTCTGCCTGGCCTACGCCGCGGCCCGGCTGGCGGCGCTGGGCGGACATCCCGGCGTCGACCCGGAGCGGCTGTGGCCGCCGGGTCCGATGAACGCCCATATCGCCGATATGCGGCTGATGCTCCAGGCCTGCCTGGCCATCGCGCGTGGCCGCGGCCGGGAGGCCATCGTCTTCCTCGACACCCTCACCAGGACCGGGCCGGGCAATCCTGTCGAGGTGCTGCGGCTGCGCTCGCTCGCGCTGGTCTCGGTCGGCGAGCACGCCGCCGCGCTGGCCGTGGAACGCGACGCGCTGCGCCTGGCCACCGACCTGATGCGGCAGTGCCAGCGGATGGCGTTCCAGGGCGTGACCGCCGAACTCGACCGGGTGGCCATGTCCGAGGCGCTGACCAGCTACGCCAACGCCGCGCTCACCGACCCGCTGACCGGCCTGCCCAACCGCCGCCACTTCGATGAGCGCCTGGCCGACCTGGCGGCCCGCCGGGAGCAGGCTGTGGTCGGCGTGCTGGACCTCGACCGGTTCAAGGCGGTCAACACGGTGCACGGCCACCTGGTCGGCGACCGGGTGCTCTGCCGGATCGCCGAGGTGCTGACCAGGACGTTCCGCCGTACCGACTTCATCGCCCGCTACGGCGGCGACGAGTTCGTCGCGGTGCTGACCGGCACCTCGCTGGCCGACGCGCACGCCCTGGGCAAGCGGGTGCAGGTCGCGCTGGCCGCCGAGAAGTGGGCCGACATCGCTCCCGGCACGCCCGTCGGCGTCACCGTCGGCTGGGCCGAACTGGACGGCAGGAGCCGCGAGGCCGTGCTGATGGCGGCCGACAAGGCCATGTACGAGGCGAAGGGCACCACGGCGTCCCACTGACCCCGCGCAGTGGGTAGCCCCGTGAGTGGCAACCAGGGGCTCCCACTCACGGGTATCGAGCTAGAGCTTGAGGTCCTTGCGGAGCTTGGCGACGTGACCGGTGGCGCGGACGTTGTACAGGGCGTTGGCGATCCTGCCCTCGGCGTCGACCAGGAACGTCGAGCGAATCACCCCGGTCACGGTCTTGCCGTACATCGTCTTCTCACCGAAGGCACCCCACTTGGCCAGCGTGCTCTTGTCCTCGTCGGACAGCAGCGGGAACGTGAGCCCCTCGGCGTCGCGGAACTTGGCCAGCTTCGCGGGCTTGTCCGGTGAGATGCCGATGACGTCGACGCCCGCCTCGGCCAGTTCGGCGAGGTTGTCGCGGAAGTCGCAAGCCTGCTTGGTGCAGCCCGGCGTGGACGCGGCGGGGTAGAAGTAGACGATCACCGACCGGCCCCGGTAGTCGGCCAGCGAGACGGTGTTGCCGTCGGCGTCGGGAAGGCTGAAGTCGGGCGCCTGGTCGCCGGGCGCCAGCCGGGTCTGTTCGCTCATGTGTTCACGGTAGCGCCGCCGTTCGGGTATCCCCGGACACACCCTCTTGAACGCGTTCAAAAGCAGGTCTAGCGTCAGTTCCGTTGGAAGTTGAACACGTTCAAAACCTTGGGGAGGGTCCATGGACCCGCAGATCGGCGCCTATTTGGGCTATGTGGTCATCGCGGTGGGGCTGACCGTGTGGGTGGCCCGCGCGCTCAGCCGCAACGGCAAGGTCTTCCTGGTCGAGGTGTTCGGCCAGGACGCCCGGGTGGCGGCCGCGGTCAACCAACTGCTGGTGGTCGGGTTCTACCTGGTCAACTTCGGTTTCATCGCGCTCTACCTGCGCACGGACGAGGTGGTCGATGGCGCCCGTGGCGCCATCGAACTGCTCTCGGCGAAACTCGGCACGGTGCTGCTGGTGCTCGGCGTGCTGCACCTGGCCAACGTGTGGGTGTTCAACCGGCTGCGCCGCCGTAGCTCGCTGGAGGCGGCCATTGCCGCGCCGGTGCCGCAGGAGGGCTGGACCAAGGTCGGTGGCCAGGCATGACGCCGCGCAGGCTCACCGTGCTCTACGACCGCGACTGCCCGCTCTGCGCCCGGCTGGGCGACTGGCTGTCGAGCAGGCCCAAGCTGGTCCCGATGGACCTGGTCCCGGCGGGGTCGGTGAAGGCACGCAGCCTGTTCCCGGAGTTCGACCACGAGTCCACGCTGCGCCAGATCACCGTCATCGGCGACGGCGGGCAGGTCTACACCGGCGACAGCGCGGCGTTGATGTGCCTGTGGGCGCTGGCCGATCATCGGGACAAGGCGGTGAAGCTGTCCAGGCCGGAACTGCGTCCGCTTGCCCGCACCGCGATGATTGCCGCGGCGAAACTACGCAAGGTGGCACGAGGGGAGTCGTTTGGTGGAGGAAGCTGCGCGCAGGCCCACTGAGGGCGCTTCCAAGAGCGAGCAGACGCGGTCGCTGATCGTGGACACTGCGCTGCGCCTGTTCGTCGAGAACGGCTACGACAAGACCACCATGCGCGCGGTGGCCAGGGAGGCCGGGGTGTCGGTGGGCAATGCCTACTACTACTTCGACTCCAAGGAACAGCTGATCCAGGGCTTCTACCGGCACATCCAGGATGCGCACCGGCTCGCCGCCGAGCCGGTGCTGCGCCGGGAGCGGGACTTCACCTCCCGGCTGGCGGGCACCATGCACGCCTGGCTGACCACGTCCGAGCCCTACCACGCCTTCGCCACCCAGTTCTTCAAGAACGCCGCCAACCCGGAGAGCCCGCTCAGCCCGTTCTCCGACGAGTCCGCCTGGTCCCGCACCGAGGCCATCGCCCTGCTCCGCGAGGTGGTGGACGGCTCGGGCGTCAAGGCCGACCCCGTCCTGCTGGCGGAACTGCCCGACCTGCTGTGGATGTACCAGATGGGCATCGTCCTGTTCTGGGTCCACGACCGCTCACCCGACCGCACCCGCACCCGCATGCTGGTCGACCGCACCGTACCGATGATCGACAAGCTGCTGGGCTTCTCCCGCCTCCGCGTCTTCCGCCCCTTCATCCGCGAACTCGTCGACCTCCTCACCGACCTCGGCTGGCACCACGTCGTCCGCAAATCCCGGGTTCAATGACCCCAGAGTGAAGATTGTGCCGCGATAGCCGAAACGCC
The DNA here is from genome assembly GCF_056323685.1 of Actinorectispora metalli. Classification (NCBI taxonomy): domain Bacteria; kingdom Bacillati; phylum Actinomycetota; class Actinomycetes; order Pseudonocardiales; family Pseudonocardiaceae; genus Actinorectispora; species Actinorectispora metalli. The sequence continues at coordinate 1,141,866 of NZ_JBREYE010000001.1, read as the reverse complement.
GAACCGCAAGTCCGACAACGGGAGTGAACGCGAAAACCTGTCAGGCAGGTGGCGGGGAGAGTGCCGGGTTCGGCGAAGATGGAGGGCGCACGCGGCGACTGAGGCCGAGCGGGGTCGGCTTAGGGTGTGCCGTCGGTGGCAATGCTGTGCGAGGAGCTGCTCGGGACGGAAAAACCCCCAGCGCCTCCCGTCCCGAGCAGCTCGGTTGGGTGCGCAGGGACCAGCATGCAAGCCGATGCGCGCTACAGCATCGATCCGGACGGATTCGGTGCCAAAGGCGCAGCTAGGAAGGCCGAATTGGTTTTCCGGTCCGGATGCGGGACCGGGTGTCGAGCAGCGGACGGGGAGTAGGCAGAGGTGGCTTTGGGGCCGCGGGAGGTGTTCGCCGAGCGGTTCGCGCTGCTCTACGCGGAGGCGGGCGACCCGCCGCTGAAGCAGGTGACCGAGTCGGTCGCGCGGGCCCGCCGGATCGACGAGCGGGGACGCCCGGTGCGGGTCACGGCCCAGCGGGTCAGCGACTGGCGGCGGGGCCGCAACGTGCCCGCCCGGTTCCCGGCACTGGCCGCGGTGCTCGAGGTGCTCATCGGCGAGGCCCGCAAGCAGCGCAGGCAGTCCGTGGTCGCCGGGCTGTACGAGTTGAAGGCCTGGCACCAGCTGTGGACCGAGGCGCTGGCCAGCCCGGTGGGCGCGGAGGAAACGGCGCCCGACGAGCCCGAGGACAGCGGCGTCTGCCCCTACCAGGGCCTGACCGCGTTCGGGCGGGACCAGGCGAACTGGTTCTTCGGCCGCGAACGCGCCACGGACGCGTTGCTGCGGCGGCTGGCCGCGGCGGTGGACACCGGCGGGATCGTGATGCTGGTGGGCGCGTCAGGGGCGGGCAAGTCCTCCCTGCTGCGGGCCGGGGTGGTGCCGCGGCTGGCCGACGGCGCCCTGCCGGGCGTCTCCCGGCGCACGGTGTTGGTCACCCCGGGCACCGACCCGGTAAAGGAACTCCAGCTTCAGGTCCCCGTCCTCGACGCGGTGTTGGACGAGCCGGAACAGGCGGATTTCGCCGACCGGGTGCGGGCCGCGCTGACCGAACCGCTGGTCGCGGTCGTTGACCAGTTCGAAGAGATCTTCACCCTGTGCAACGACGAGGCGCAGCGGCGCCTGTTCCTGCGCACCCTGAGCATCGCCAGCCAGGGGGCGGACGCCCCCGCCGTGGTGGTGCTGGGCATCCGCGCCGACTTCTACAGCCGCTGCCTGGACTATCCCGAGCTGGCCGCCGCCCTTCAGGACCGCCAACTGGTGCTCGGTCCGATGACGCGGGACGAGGTGCGGGAAGCGATCGCGGGGCCTGCCAAGACGGTGGGGCTGCGCATCGAACCGGGGCTGGAGGAGGTGCTGCTGCGTGACCTCGGCGTCGGCGAGCGGCGCCGAGGCGAGGTCGACGGCGCCTATGACGCGGGCGCGCTGCCGCTGCTGTCACACGCCCTGCTCAACACCTGGCAGCGCCGCCAGGCCAACAAGCTGACCGTCGCCGGTTACCGCGCGACCGGCGGCATCCACGGTGCGGTGGCCGCCACCGGCGAGCGGGCCTGGGCGCGGCTGTCGCCCGCCGCGAAGGAAGCGGCGCGCAACGCGCTGCTGCGGCTGGTGCGGGTCGCCGAGGACGGCCAGGACACCCGGCGCCGCCGCAGCCGCGACGACCTGGTCGTCAGCAGCCCGGCCGCCGAGGAGGCGCTGGAGGCGTTGGCCGCCGCGCGCCTGGTCACGCTGGACGCCGGTTCGGTGGAGATCACCCACGAGGCCCTGCTGCGCGCGTGGCCGCGGCTGCGGGAGTGGATCGACCAGGACCGCGCGGGCAACCTGACCCGGCAGCGGCTGGAGGAGGACGCCCGCGCCTGGGACAAACAGGACCGCGACAGCTCGCTGCTGTACCGGGGCGCCCGGCTGGAGTCCGCGCAGCAGGCCGTGCGCAGCGGCACCGCCGTGATGACCGGGGTGGCCAGGGAGCTCCTGGAGGCCTCCAGCCGTCACCGCCGCCGCTCGATGTGGGCGCGCAGGGCCGGTATCGCCGCGGTCGCGGTGTTCGCGGTGATCGCCGTGGTCGCGGCGTGGCTGTTCAACCAGCAGCGCAACGACGCGGTGTTCCGCCAGGTGGTGGCGGAGGCGGACCGCTGGGTGGAACGCAACCCGTCGTTGGCGGCGCAGCTCAACATGGTGGCGCACCGGAGCCGCCCCGACGACCCGCACGTGGTGAGCAGGCTGCTCGCCAGCCAGCAGGTCCCGCTGGCCACGCCCATGCACGGCCACACCGGCGCGGTGTATTGGAGCTCATGGCGCCACGACAGCCAGGTTCTGGTCACCGCCAGCTATGACCGCACCGCCAGGCTGTGGGACCTGCGCGACCGCCGCCAGCCCCGCGAGCTGGGCGTACTCGGCGGACACGGCAGCTGGCTGAGTTCCGCGGTGTTCAGCCCCGACGGGAACACCGTGGCCACGGCGGGCGACGACAAGCTGGTGCGGTTGTGGGACGTCTCCGACCCGGCCCACCCCAAACAGCGAGGCGCCCCGCTGGCGGGTCACGAGGGCACCATCTATCTGGTGGCGTTCAGCCCCGACGGCAAGCGCGTCGCCTCCGCCAGCGAGGACAAGACCGTCCGCCAATGGGACGCGGCGACCGGGGCGCCGCTGGGCCCGCCGCTGGCCGGGCACGCCGCCGCGGTGCGCTCGGTGTCCTACAGCCCGGACAGCAGGATGATCGCCTCCGGCAGCGACGACAACACCGCGCGCCTGTGGAACGTCGCCGACCAGGCCAACCCGGTCCCGCTGCGGACCCTGACCGGGCACACCGGCATCGTGCGGGCGGTGCCGTTCAGCCCGGACGGGCGGCTGCTCGCGACGGGCAGCGAGGACAAAACGGTCCGCCTGTGGGACACCGCGACCGGCGCACCGGTCGGCGTGCCTTTGATCGGCCATACCGGGCCGGTGTGGTCGGTGGCCTTCGACGAGAAGCGGCCGCTGCTGGTCTCCGGCAGCGCCGACGGCACCGCGCGGCTGTGGAACACCGCCAACCCGGCGGCCGCGGAACCCCTGGGCCTGCCGCTGTCGGGCGCCACCGGGGTGGTGTTCACGGTCTCCTTCGCCCCCGACGGCACCGGTCTGGCCACCGGCAGCGGCGATGACGTCGTGCGGTTCTGGTCGCTGCCCGCCGGTCTGCTCGTCGGCCCCACCGCGGCCATCGGCCCCGGCGCGCTGCGCCCCGACGGCACGCTGCTGGCCACCGCGGATGGCGAGCACGTCCGGCTGTGGGACCTGCGCGGCGCGACTCCCCGGCAGGTCAACAGCCTGAGCGGGCACAGCAACTCGGTGTACTCGGCGGCGTTCTCAGCCGACGGCAAGCTGTTGGCCACAGGCAGCGCCGACCTCACGGTGCGCCTGTGGGATGTCAGCGACCCCGCCAAGGCCCGCCCGATCGGCGCGCCGCTGCCCGGTATGAGCAAGTACGCCGAGAGCGTCGCGTTCAGCCCCACCGCCCCGGTGCTGTCCACCGCGAGCGGGGACAACGCGATCCGGCTGTGGGACGTCTCCGACCCCGAGCGGCCGCAGCCGCTGGGTGAGCCGCTGACCGGCCACAACGGTTGGATCGGCAGCACCCAGTTCAGCCCGGACGGCAAGCGGGTGGCCACCGCCAGCGACGACCACACCATCCGGCTGTGGAATGTCACCGACCCCCGGCACGCCACCCTGCACAGCGAACTCAAGGGCCACGCTGGCGTGATCACCTCGGTGGCGTTCAGCCCCGACAGCCGCACCCTCGCCAGCAGCAGCGACGACAAGACCGTCCGGCTGTGGAATGTCACCGACCCGGCGCGTCCCGCCCTGATCGGCGAGCCGCTGGCCGACTACGCCGACGACGTCGTCTTCAGCCCCGACGGCACCCGACTGGTCACCGGCGACGAGCTTCGGCTGTGGGACGTCTCGGACCTGGCCAACCCCATCCCGCTCGGCACCTCGCTGGTCGCACCGGATCAGGGCGGCGGTTTCCTGCTGTACAGCCCGGACGGCCGCAAGCTGATCACCGGCAGCCAGGGCAGGGCCATCCGCGTCTGGTCCCTGGACGTCTCGGACGCGGTCGAGCGGATCTGCGCCGACACCAGGGCGGTGCTGGATGCCGAGGAGTGGGCGGCGCGGCTGCCCGAGTTGCCGTACCAGCCGCCCTGCCGCTGATCAGCGACAGGGCGGCAGGCGATCATGGCCGAGCGGCCGCGATCTGGTCCATCAGCTTGACGAAGTCCAGCGTGCGGTTGTCGAACCGCGGCGTCGCCACATTGCCGCGGCCGTCGATGATCGTGTTGATGCCGTACAGCGAACCCAGTTCGTCCTCAGGGTCGTAGTCCAGCAGCCAGGGCGATCCGCTGGACCCGCCCACCATGTTCGGGCAGTAGGCGTGGATCAGGTCCTGCGGCGGCGGGGTCGGCTCGGTGATGTCCCGGCAGTATTGCTGCCGCCTGCCGTCATAGGGCGCCTCGGCCGAATACCCGATGACCGTCACGTTGTTGGTGGTACCCCGGTTGGCCACCACCGGGAACGCCCCCGCCGCGTCCGCGACGTGCTCACCCTGCTTGTTGTCGTAGGTGATGATCATCCCGTAGTCGTGCTCGGCGTCGCCCTCGCTGCCCCACAGCGAGTCGGTGGCGATGTTCCACGCCTCGAACCGCCCCAACGGCTCGTTGCCGTCCTCGTAGGCGGGCACGAAGACGATGTTCTTCATCCACCCGCCCTTCGGCCCCTCGTGCAGACAGTGACCCGCCGTCATCACCAGCGTGGACGCCGGTGTGTCCGCGACCGCCCCGCTGCACACATCGGGCGTGCCGTTCGGGTGGGTGAAGAAGATCCTGCCCACGGTGTCGTTGGTGGCCTCCGCCGCCGCGTTCCGGTCCGCCTTGGCGACGGTGGCCCGCATCCGCTCCGGCGTCCAGTATTCGCGCAGCGAGACGTCCACCTGTGCCCGCGCGCTCATCATCAGGCGCGCGTCCTCCGCCTGCGCCGTCGGTCCCGGCAGGCTCACGGCCGCCGCCGCCAGGGCGAGCAGCATCGTCAGGCGTTTCCTGTGCTGTGGCAAAGCTGTGCTCCGATCAGCTCATCAAGGCGCGCCGAAGCAGGCGGGAGACGCCCATCCCCAGACCCCAGTCGTCCCCGCGCGTTCGAACCCGCCGGTAACTTGCGTGATCGTGCCTGCTCAGCCCACCGTGATCCAGGCACGCACCGCACCGTGACCTGATCACCCGCCGACGGCATAACCGCGTTCCCGATCGTTGTGCAGGGCAAGGAACACCAACACGATGCCGATGTAGGAGCACAGCCGCGCCGCGCTCTCGGTGCCGTTCCAGCCCTCGTTCATCCACATCGCGAACCACTCACCGCCGATGGCCTGGAACCCGAAGAACCACAGCAGCAGCCCGACCGCGCACCCCGCGATCCCCGCCGCCTTGGCCTGGTCGAACTGCTCGTCGCTGCCGCGCAGCACCCGCGCCTGCCGCCAGGCCGACCACAGGCACAACCCCGCGATCAGGGCCTCCACCAGGATGATCACCACATAGGTCGCATGATGCGCCCAGTTCCAGCTGATGGCCCGCCACTCGACGTTGCTGGACTCGGCCAGCACCGGATTCGCCGCATCCATCGCCAGCACATGCCTGACGAACTCGAAGTTGACCCCGTAGTCGGTGACATTGCCGAACACCACCAGCAGCGCGAAGCCGCCGACAGTGAACGTGAGCGACGCCTTGGCCGCCCGAATTGTCGTGGTCGTATCCCGCAGAATCATGTGAAACCCCCAGGTTTCCACTGCCCGGCTTCATTGCCGGTCAGAGAGTAACCAGGCCATCAGCCCAGGTCGAGGTCACGTAGCTGTCCGCGCTGAGAAATACCCAGCTTGGGGAATATGCGGTAAAGATGCGATCCGACCGTTCTAGGGCTCAGGAACAGCCTTTCCGCGATTTCCCGATTGCGAAAACCCGCGGCGGCCAGGCGGGCGATGTGGAGTTCCTGGGGGCTGAGCGTGTTCGCGGGGTCGGCGGTGCGGGCGGTGGCGCCGCCGCCCGCGGCGCGGAGTTGGGAGCGGGCGCGGTCGGCCCAGGGGTGGGCGCCGAGGGTGTCGAAGGCGGTCACGGCCGCCTGGAGTTGTTCGCGGGATTCGGTGCGGCGCTGGTTGCGGCGCAGCCACTCGCCGTAGCCCAGTTGCACTCTCGCGCGGGGGAACAGGCGGTCATCGCTGTCCGCGAGCGCCTGTCGGTAGAGGGCGTCGGCGTCCGCTGTGAGCAGCGCCTTGCAGTGCAGGAGGCGGGCTCGCAGGGACGGTGAGGTTTCCGCCCAGCCTTCGAACCGGTCGATGCGATGTCTGGCAGCTTCCGGCTGTCCACTTCGGACCGCTGCTTCGGTGAGTTCGGTGATCGAGGCGAAGGCGATGGGGGCGTTGTCGTAGGGGGAGCCGGGTCTGTCGAGTTCGGACAGGTGCGCGTAGGCCTCCGCGGGCCGGCCGAGGCCGAGGGCAAGCAGGCCGAGCGCGGCTTTGGCCAGTGCGGCTGCCGCGCGGTTCCGGATCGGCGTGGCCAGTGCCATGGCGCGGTCGGCGTGGTCGCGGCAGCCGTCCACTGTGCCCTGGGCCGCGGCGAAGCGGGCCAGCGCGGCGTGCAGGTTGGCCGTCCAAGCGCGATGGCCCGACTCGTGGCTGAAGCGCAGACCCTCTTCGGCCGCCGCGATGCCCTCGGGCCAGCGGCCTAGGCGAAAGCAGATGTCGGACTGGTAGAAGAGCAACTCGGTCAGCGCGGCGGTGGAGCCCGCCGCCCGAAGCTGTGCGCCTGCGGCTTCGGTCAACCGCAGGGCCTCCCGTTGGTGAGGGGACATCCAGCCCAGGACGGCCGCCCACAGCCAGTTCCGGCCGCCGAGGTCGGGGTGGGACTTGCCCAACTCTTCCGGCAGCGCCCACAGTTCTTCAGCGGTGAGGGTTGTCGCGGGCGCGGCTGCCATGGCGCGGCCTGCCCGGTGGGTGGCCGGGCCGCAGGCCAGGTCGGCGATCCTGGCCGCGGCCGCGAATGACGCGGCGGTGTCGCCCGCGTGGTGGGCGGCGCCCGCGGCCATGGTCAGAATCCAGGCCGCCTCCTCCGGATCGGACTGGGCCATCAGGTCGGCGCAGCGCAGCAGGTGGCCGTGCGCCACCGCGGGATCGCCGCTGTACAACTCGATCATGCCGTTGAGCTGCGCCAACGCCATCGGGGGTACGGGTTCCGCCATGACCTGGGCGGTCAGTGTCCTGGCGATCTCGGGTTGGCCTGCGTCCAGGGCGACGAACGCGGCGGTGAGGGTGCGGCGGCGCCAGCCGTCGCGGTTCTCCGACAGCTTCGCGGCCTGCTGGAGCACCGAGATCGCCGCCGCCTCACCGCCGCGGCGGCGGGCGGAGTCGGCGCTGCGTTCCAGGGCGGCGGCCAGCTCCTCGTCCGGCGTGGTGGCCGCGAGTGCCAGGTGCCAGGTGGCCCGGTCGCCCACCGCCAGTTCCTCGGCGATGGCGCGGTGCGCGGCCCGTCGCCGCTCGGGCACGGCGTCGGCGTAGACGGCTGAACGCACCAGCGGATGGCGAAACCGCAGTTCGGGGCCGACCAGGCCGATCAGCCCCGCCTGCTCGGCCTCCGCCAGCGCGTCGGCGGGCAGCCCCAGCCGCCCGCAGGCACCGAGCACGATCGGGAGCTGTCCGGTTTCCTCGGCCGCCGCCACCAGCAACGCGGCCCGGCAGGTCTGGGGGAGGGCGTGCGCTCGGCGCAGGAACGCCGCCTTCACCCGCGCCCCGACCGGGACCGTGCCGGTCATCGCGAGGTCGGCGACGAGTCGCTCGGGGTCGTCGGTGCCTGCCAGTTCGATCAGCGCCAGTGGGTTTCCGCCGGTCACGGCGAGAATCGGTGCGTGTAGACGGGAGGGCCAGTCGCCTGTCAGCAGGTTCGCCGCGGCAGCCGGGTCCAATCCGCCGAGCGGTACGCAGGGCAGGTCGGAGGTGTCCACGGCGGACTCTTCGCCGTCGCGGACCGCGAACATCATCGCGACCGGTTCGGCGCCGATCCGGCGGGCGGCGAACAGCAGGGCCGCGGCGGAAGCGCGGTCCACCCACTGAAGGTCGTCGACGGTGATCAGCAGCGGCCGCTCGGCCGCAAGCTCGGTGAGCAGCGAGACGAGCGCGGCCGAGACCAGGAAGTCCGACACCGCCGCCTCGGCCAGGCCCAGCGCACCGCGCAAGGCTGCGGCTTGGGGAGCGGGCAGCGTGTCGACGCGGTCGAGCACCGAGCCCAGCAGCTGGTGCAGGCCGCTGAACGCCTGGGTCACCTCGGACTCCACGCCCGCGCAGGTCAACACGCGCACCGCCGGGGTCCGCTCGGCGAAGCGGAGCAGGGTGCTCTTGCCGATGCCCGCCTCCCCGCGCAGCACCAGCGCGCCGCCGCGCCCGGCTTCGGCCGCGGCCAGCAGCGCGCCGACCGTCGCCTGCTCCGCCGACCGCCCGTACATCACGCGGTGACCCTAGAGCGCTGGACGGGGCGGATGCAGTCGTTTCGACTCAAGCGGACCGGCGCCTGCGCCGTTCATGCTGCGACGGCATAGCCGTTTCGCTTGGGGGAGATGTCAGTGACAGCGACGCTTGAGCGCCCGCCGCGGGCGCGCGAGGAGAAACGATGGTGGCGGCGGCCGTGGATCGCGCCGCTGATGGTGGGGGCGGTGGTCTTCATCGCCTTCTCCGTCCCGCGGTACCTGACCGGCGATTCCGCCGACTCCAGGGTGCCGATCCGGGAGGACTTCTGGCCGCACTACCCGCTGCTGGTGGGACACGTGGTGTTCGGCTCGGTGGCGCTGGTGACCACCTGTCTCCAGGTGTGGCCGTGGTTCCGGCAGCGCTACCCCGTCGCGCACCGGTACATCGGGCGGGTCTACGTCTTCGCGGGCGTGCTGCCCGCCGGGATCCTGGCCCTGGTCGTGGGCTGGATGACGCCGTTCGGCTACGTGGTGCAGGTCAGCAACGTGATGGGGGCGGTGCTCTGGCTGGGCACTACCGCGGTCGGCTGGCGGCTGGCCCGCAAACGCCGGTTCCGCGACCACCGCCGGTGGATGATCCGCAGCTTCGCGTTGTGCACGTCGATCGTGATGAGCCGCGTGTGGTCCGTGCTGTTCGCCCTGCCGTACGCGTCGGAATTGGCCGCCGCGTCACCGGAGGAGCAGGCGCGGATCTTCCTGCCGATCGCAGGCGTCACGGCGTGGTTCAGCTGGGTGTTCAACCTGCTCCTCGCCGAGTGGTGGCTGGAACGCAAACCCCGCAGGGCAGCCACCACGACACCGTTGGTCGACGCGGCCTAGTCGTCGTCTTCGCGGGTGACGTCGGCGTGGGGGGTGCCGTCCAGACAGCGGACGGTCACCTTGAACTCCACGTCGTCGGCCTCGAAGGACACCTTGGCGTTCGCGCCTGCCTGCTCGATGGGGTCGTCCTGGTGGAAGCCCTGGGCTGGGGAGGCCGAGGAGATCGTCGCGCGACCGTCCGTGCAGCTTGCCAGCACGGTGCCGCCTTGGACGGCCAGCACCTGCTCCGGGCCGCGGGCTGGCGGGGCGGGCGCGGTGGTGGTCGGTGGGGTGGACACCGAGGTGCGGGCGTTGGCCTGCTGCACGACCTGCTGTTCGGTCAGCGGTTCCGGCGCCTTGGGCACGATGCCCTGACCGATCGAGCCGACCGCGACCAAGCCGCCCGCGGTGGCCACGGTGGCCGCCGCGACCCAGGCCGCGATCGCGGCCGCCGTGCGGGTGCCCAAGTGCGGTGCCATGCCGTCATTGTGCCGTTCGGCGGGTTAAGGCAACGCCAAGACGGCACTATGGCGACACCAACGCGACCGCGTCGGCGCAGGTCAGACGCTAGCGTATGGCGGGTGGCCCAGGTGTTGTTGATCGAAGACGATGCGACCATCCGCACGAAGACGATCCGTGCGCTGACCGAGCGGGGACACGCGGTGTCCTCCAGCGCCACCGCCATGGCGGGGCTGCAGGCTGCGCTGGCCGAGCAGCCCGACCTGGTCGTGCTGGATCTCGGGCTGCCCGATATGGACGGCACCGAACTGCTGCGGATGCTACGCGCGGTGAGCACTGTGCCGGTCATCGTGGCCACCGCCCGCGACGAGGAGGCCGTGATCACCGCGGTGCTCAACGCGGGCGCCGACGACTACGTGGTCAAGCCCTTCGGCGCAGGGCAGTTGGACGCGCGGATCAGGGCGGTGCTGCGGCGCGGCGGCGCGGAGCACGCGCAGGAGGCGCTGATGGTGGGGGAGTTGCGGATCGACGCGCGGTCGCGGGAGGCCAGCCTGGCCGGGGCGCCGCTGGAGTTGACGCCGCGCGAGTTCGACCTGCTGCACTACCTGGCCGCGCGGCCAGGCGAGGTGGTGACCAAGCGGGAACTGCTCACCGAGGTGTGGCAGGTGCCTTACGGCGGCGCCGACAAGACCGTGGACGTGCACCTGTCCTGGCTGCGCCGCAAGCTGTCGGAGTCCGCGCAGCAACCGCGGTACCTGCACACCGTGCGCGGCGTGGGCGTCAAGCTGACCGCCCCGGAGGCCTGAGGTGCGGCTCCGACTCGCGCTGCTGGTCACCGCCACCATGTCTCTGGTGCTGCTGGCGTTCCTGCTGCCGCTGGCTGTGCTGCTGCGCGATGTCGCGGCCGACCGGGCGGTGGCGCAGGCCACCGAGCGCAGCCAGTACCTGAGCACCCTGGTGGCCACCACCAACCGCGACCAGGTGCGGGTCATCCTGCAGAGCGCCAACCAGCAGGGGCCCTCGGCGTTCACGGTGTTCTTCGGGGACGGCAAGACCGACGGTGCGCGGGCGGAGCGGTCGGCCGCGGTGCGGCTGGCCGAAACGGGCCGCAGCCTCACCGCGTTCGCGCCCGGCGGGCGGGAGATCCTCACCTTCGTGCGGGACTCCTCCGGCGCGGGCAGCGTGGTGCGCGCGTTCGTGCCCGATGCGGTGCTGACCGCGGGGGTGACCAGAGCGTGGGTGCTGCTGGCCGCGGTCGGGCTGGGGCTGCTCGGCCTGGGCATCGTCGTCGCCGACCGGCTGGCCACCACGATCGTGCGGCCCACCCGGGAACTGGCCGCGGTCTCCCACCGGCTGGCCCGCGGGGACCTGGACGCCCGCGCGGAACCCGGCGGCCCGCCCGAGATCCGCGATGTCGGCACCGCGGTGAACCACCTGGCAGGGCAGATCCAGGAACTGCTGGCCGAGGAGCGGGAACGCATCGCCGACCTGTCACACCGACTGCGCACCCCGCTGACGGCGCTGCGGCTGGAGGCCGAGGCGGACGGCGGGCGGTTCAGCGCCGTCGTGGACGCGATGGAACGTTCCATCACCGACATCATCGCGCAGGCCAGGGCGCGGAACGCGGCGCTGGAGTCGCATCCGTCCGCGCCGCACAGTGATGCGGTGGAGGTCGTTGCCGACCGGGTGCGGTTCTGGTCGGTGCTCGCCGAGGACACCGAACGCGAGGTCGAGGTATCGCTACCCGCGGCCCCGTGCCCAGTGGCGGTGTCGCGGGAGGACCTCGCGGCCTGCGTGGATGCGTTGCTGGGCAACGTGTTCGCGCACACCGCGGACGGCGTGGGCTTTTCCGTGACGTTGACCTGCCTGCCGGACAGGGGCGCCAGGCTGGTGGTCGGCGATGCGGGGACCGGGTTCGACGGCGGTGTCGAACCCCTGCGGCGGGGAGTCAGCGGAGGCGGTTCCAGCGGTCTCGGGCTGGATATCGTGCGGCGCACCGCACACGCCTCCGGAGGTTCTGTTTCCGTCGGCCGCTCGGCCAAAGGCGGAGCGGAGGTGAACGTCGTTTTCGGGGCTAGCGCTGATTCGGCAGGCAATGCTTGACCGGCCACCCATGGACACTGAAACGATTGCCCTCCTGGTAGGCCGCAATGGCATTCGCCGGATAGGGGATCAGCGTCTCGGGCAGTTCCGTCAGCGGGAACCAACGCAGCGCGGAGCATTTGGCGGGTTCCCGATTGACCGGCTCACCCGACCAGCGGGTCACCGCGAAGAACAGCCCCAACCGGGGTTCGTCCCCGGAGCCCGCGATATGCATCGTGTGCACGTGGTGCAAGTCCTCCTGTTCGATGATCACCCCCGTTTCCTCCTCGGCTTCTCGGGCCGCGGCATCCAGCACGGATTCGTCCGCGTCCAGTTTTCCCGACGGGAGATGCCATACCCCGTCGAATGCGGGGTTGGTGTCCCGCCGCTTGGAGAGCAGCAGTTCGTGCTCTCGGCGTAGGAGGACATGGACATCCACGATATGGCGATAAGTCATCACTGAATTGGCTTAGCACTGTGTGCACCGGTTCGACCACAGTCTGCGACCACCATTACGACAAGCGGCACGCGGAATACGGCAAGCGTTCGCCGGGGATAACCCGAATAGAGCAGAGTCAATTCAGTGGAATCAGCGGCAGCCAGTTTCTTGTCAGTTCAGCGAGACGCTCGGCGGCCGTAATGGTGTCGCAGGCCAACACGGTGACCAGCGCTGCTCCATTCAGCGCGTGCACCGCGCCCGTGCCCGGCAGCACCCGAGTCGGCGCGTCCAGCCCAGGCGCGGCGACAAGCATGCTGGTCAGCACCCTGGCGTCGCCGAGGACCGCGGGCGAGCGGTAGACGGCGGGGTCCAGAAGGCGGGTCGTGCTTCGCAGCACCGGCTCCCCGTCCCGCTGGACCCGCCAGCGCAGCACGGCCCGCCCCGGCTCCTCCCCGTGGCGCCCGAGCACCACAGTCTCCTGCCAGCACAGCGTGGCGCCGGATGCCAGGTCGATGCGGGTGGTGGCATGCAGCAGTGCGCCCGCGGTCAGCACGGTCGGCAGCAGCCGCACGTCGCCCACCGCGCCGGAGGCCACGTTCGCGTGGACGTCGAGCATCGCCGGATCGCTGCCCGCGCCGGGCTGGACAAGCTGGGCGCCGGTGCTGCGCAGGTACAGCGTCCCGTCCCGGACGTCGACGTCCAGCCGCAGACTGTCCCCGCCCAGCGGACCGGCGGCCGAGCCGACGAGGTGCACGGCCACCGTCGACGGGTCGGCGGAGCGGGTCCGCCGCAGGGTCAGCGGCGGCCGCGACCGCAGCACCGGGACGGTGACCCTGCCGTGCTCCCTGCCGACCGCGACGGCCGCGCTCGCCTTCATGCCGCGAGTTGCCTGAGCACCCAGTCGGTGACTTCGGTCGCCGCCGGGTCCTCGGTGAGCGAGGTGAACAGCACCGGCAGTTCGCCTCGCGCGGCGGCGGCGTCCCGCGCCATCACGCCGAGGTCGGCGCCGACCCGGTCGGCGAGATCGGTCTTGTTGACGACGAGCAGATCGGAACGGGTGACGCCGGGGCCGCCCTTGCGCGGCACCTTGTCGCCGCCCGCGACGTCGATGACGAAGATCTGCCGGTCCACCAGGCCCTGGCTGAAGATCGCGGTGAGGTTGTCCCCGCCGCTTTCCACCAACACCAGGTCCAGCTCGCCATGGCGGTGCTCCAGCTCCTCGATGGCGTCCAGGTTGGCGGTGATGTCGTCGCGGATCGCCGTGTGCGGGCAGCAGCCTGTCTTCACGGCGATGATCCGCTCGTCCGGCAGCACCGCCGCCCGCCGCAGGAACTCAGCGTCCTCTGTGGTGTAGATGTCGTTGGTGACCACGCCCAGCCGGAGCCGCTCCCGCAGCGTCCGGCACAGCGCAGCCACCAGCGCGGTCTTGCCCGACCCCACCGGTCCGCCGATCCCGATGCGGGGCGTGGCACCCAACAGGTGGTGGTGCGGGTCGGGCCCGGCGTCGTGCGGCCCGGTGCCGTGGTTACGAGACAAAGAGCGCTCCCTCCAAAGAGTCGTGGCCGTCGGCGAGGATGTCCAGCAGCGGAGCGGAATCCTCCGCCAACCCCTGGGCTGCTTCCGCGGCAACAGCGTCCACAGTGGACGCGAGCTCGTTGAGGACGCGTTGCACGGCGAAGGGGTCCAAGCCCAGCAGCCTGATCGCCGCCGAGGCGGGCCCGGTCACCGACGCCAGCGCGGCGGCCGTCGCGGTGTCCTCGGCACTCGCCCCCGTCGAGGCCGCCACCGTCCCGAACACGACCGCCTGATGCGCCCCCGCGGGACACGCCGCCCGCAATTCGGCGCATTCGGGAACGGAGTGGAAGGCGCGCAGCAGACCCCGGCCTTGGCGGCGGGAGGCCGCGCGAGCAGCGGGGGAGGGCGTTCGGGCGTCGAACTCGGCGTCGAGCCGTTGCCAGGCAACGGCGTCCGGGTGCTCTTGGGCGAGCCGGCAGGCCGCTGCGGCGAACGAGGCCGAGACGCGGCCCGCGGTGTGCAGGCGGCCGAGCAGGAAGCCGTGCAGGCTCGGCGGATCGGTGACCAGACCGCAGCGCCAGGCGGATTCCAGGCCGCCGGAGTGGACGTGCCCGCCCGCGGGGAGCCGGGCGTCGGCGAGCAGGAGCAGCGCGGCGGGCACCATCAGAACAGGAAGTACCGCTGTGTCATGGGCAGCGTGGTCGCGGCCCGCGGCTCGACCACGTCGCCGTCCACCCGCACCGTGAACGTGTCCGGGTCGACCTCGATCCTGGGCAGCGCGTCGTTCTGCGGCATGGCGGCCTTGCCTCGGTTGCGCACATCGCGCACGGCGACCACGTTGCGGCGCAACGCGAGCCGCTCGTTGTCCAGCGCGATGGGTGCGACGAAGGCCAGTGACCGCTCCGCGGCCAAGGCGGGTTCGGCGGCCCACATGGGGCGGGAGAACACCGGCTGCGGAGTGGGGATCGAGGCGCCCGGATCACCCATCGCAGCCCACGCGATCATCCCGCCCTTCACCACCACGTGCGGCCGCACCCCGAAGAACGCGGGCTCCCACAGCACCAGGTCGGCCAGCTTCCCCGGTTCCACCGACCCCACCTCGCCGTCGAGGCCGTGCGCCACCGCGGGGCAGATCGTGTACTTGGCGACATACCGCCTGGCCCGCAGGTTGTCGGCGGGTCCATCGCCCGCCAGCGCGCCCCGGTACTCCTTGTTCACGTGGGCGGTCTGCCAGGTGCGCAGGATCGTCTCCCCGACCCGTCCCATGGCCTGCGAATCGGAGCTGATCATCGAGATGGCGCCGAGGTCGTGCAGCAGGTCCTCGGCGGCCATGGTGCTCGGCCGGATGCGGGACTCCGCGAACGCCAGGTCCTCCGGCAGCGACGGGTCCAGGTGGTGACACACCATCAGCATGTCGAGGTGCTCGTCGAGGGTGTTCACGGTGTAGGGCCGCGTGGGGTTGGTCGACGAGGGCAGCACATTGGCGTGCGCCGCCAGCGCGATCACATCCGGCGCGTGCCCGCCACCGGCGCCCTCGGTGTGATAGGCGTGGATGACGCGACCCGCGATGGCATCCACTGTGGACTCAAGGAAGCCCGCCTCGTTGAGGGTGTCGCTGTGCAGGGCGACCTGAACGCCCGCTTGGTCGGCGACGGTGAGGCAGGCGTCGATGGCGCTCGGCGTGCTGCCCCAGTCCTCGTGCAGCTTGAACCCGCAGGCACCGGCGCGAAGCTGCTCCCACAGGGCGTCGGCGCTGACCGTGTTGCCCTTGCCGAGCAGACCGACGTTGACGGGGTAGCCGTCCAGCGCGAGCAGCATCCGCTCCAGGTGCCACCCGCCGGGCGTGACCGTGGTGGCGCGCGTGCCCTCCGCGGGTCCGGTACCGCCGCCCAGGATCGTGGTGATCCCGGCCGAGAGCGCCTCCGGCACTTGCTGCGGTGCGATCAGGTGCACGTGGACGTCGATGCCGCCCGCGGTGAGGATATTCCCGTTGCCCGCGAGGATCTCGGTGGACGGTCCGATCACGAGGTCGGGATGGACGCCGTCCATGGTGTCGGGGTTGCCCGCCTTGCCGAGCGCGGTGATCCGCCCGTCCCGGACCCCGATGTCGGCCTTGACCACGCCCCAGTGGTCGAGCACGACGGCACCGGTGATGACCAGGTCGGGGGCGCCCTCGGCGCGGGTGACCGCGGCCTGCCCCATCGACTCGCGGATGACCTTGCCGCCGCCGAAGACGACCTCATCGCCCGCCCGTCCCGGCCCGCCGCAGCGGTCCTCGGTGACCTCGATGAGCAGGTTGGTGTCCGCCAGCCTGATCCGGTCGCCGGTGGTGGGTCCGAAGCGGGCCGCGTACTCGGCCCGGTCCATCACCCGCGCGGGAGCCGCGGACCCGCTGGCCGGGCCGAGTTCGGCCGTGCCGCCGCGCAGCCCGGGAACCCGCCGCCTGCCGCGCAGCGGGACGAGCGACACCTCCACCGCGACACCGGGTTCGAAGCGCACCGAGGTGCCCGCCGGCACGTCCAGCCGCCTGCCGTGGGCGCGGTCCCGGTCGAACTCCAGCGCGGGATTGGCCTCCGCGAAGTGGTAGTGCGAACCGACCTGAACCGGCCGGTCGCCGGTGTTGAGAACGCGCAGCGACTCCCGCGGCGCGCCCTCGTTGAGCGTGAGGTGCCCGTCGGCGGGCAGGATTTCGCCGGGGATCATCGGATCGGCTCGTGCACGGTGACCAGCTTCGTGCCGTCCGGGAAAGTGGCCTCCACCTGGACGCTGTGCAGCATCTCCGGCACCCCCGGCAGGACGTCCTCCCGGCGAAGCACCTCACGCCCGGACTCCATCAGCGTGGCGACGCTGTTGCCGTCCCGCGCGCCTTCCATCACGAACGCGCTGATCACCGCGACCGCCTCCGGGTGATTCAACGCCAACCCCCGCGCCCGGCGGCGGTGAGCCAGCTCGGCGGCCAGATGGATCAGCAGCTTGTCCCGCTCGCGGTCGGACAGACGCATATCGGCCGACTCTAGGTTTCCCGCGGCACCGCCACCACCGCCGTGTCCGGCACGTCCGGTTGATTTCCCTGTTGTTGACAGCCCCGACTTCCGCCGTTGACATCGGACATGAAAAAGGGCCGAGCCACAGCGGCTCGGCCCCCCAGGAATCAATCAGGTGCGGAGTGACTGGAGCAAAGCCAGGATGGAGCCCCGCCGCGCCCAGGCGATGAACGCGAACACGACCCCCAGCAGCAACGGCACGATCGCGCCCGAGGCGGGCGGAAGCGCGAAAACGTGAGCCAGCGCAGCTCCGATCATGACCCCCACCAGGCCGAGCGCGGCCAGTCCGGCGAGCCGGGGGATCAGCAGCCCGATCCCGCCCGCGATTTCCACCACACCGGTGAAGTAACGGAACCAGTCGCCGAACCCGATGGCTTCGAAGGATTCGATGGTCCCAGGCTGGAGCACGAGAATCTTGCCGATACCGGCGAAAACGAAGAAGGCGGCCAGCAGTACCTGAAGTACCCACAGCACGATGTTGAGAGCCTTGCCGGGAGCAGCAGGCCGGACGGTCAGGGCGTCGCTCATGGTGTTCTCCTCGTCTAGGTGAGCTGTTGTCTGTTCAGACCACCCAAACGAGCGAAACTCACCGGCATATCACGTTAATTTCCGCCGCAACCAACCTGTGACCTTCGGGTGGGGAGGCGGAGGCCTCCCCACCCTCGAATCCTCAGCTGTACCTGCGGCGACGCACCATGTAGAGCGCCCCGGTCCCACTGCCGAGCAGACCGGCACCCAGCGCGATCCACCCGAAGACGGAGGCACCCGTGTTCGGCAGGTCACCACCGGGCGTCGTGGTCGGCGGGGCGGGCGTGTCCGGCGTGGAGGTCACCGGCGGCGTGGTCACCGAAGGCGTGGTCGGCGTCGGGCCGGGCGCCCACTTCGCCACCGCCTCCGCCATCACGTCGGTCGGCTTGGGCGTCGGCACGATCAACCCGGTCAGGCACTGGTGCTCCAGCGTCTGCAGCGAAATACCGTCACCCACGAAGAAGCGGGCGCTGCCATTGGTCTTGGTGCCCTTGACGGTGATGGTCGCCTGACCCGCGGACTGGCCCGCGGGCACCTTGACGAACAGCTGATCGCCGTTGGCCGCGGTGGTGACCGCGTTGCCGTCCTTGCCCACCAGCGACACCCCGTCCGGCGCGTCCTTCAGGCCCACAGCCACCGTGTCGATGCTGCTGTTCACCGTGAACGGCCCGATCAGCTGACCCGGCACGCCCGTGCGCTCCCGAGGCTCCACCGACAGGGCGCCGTCCTGCTTCGCGCCGACCTGCTTGACCAGGTGGTTGTAGACCGCCATCACCTGCGGGCTGTTCTTCGCCGGGTCCAGCCGCGCGCCGCTGGTGTAGTGCCACACCGCGGCCTGCGTGCCCGCGATGGCGTCCGCGTCCGAGAGCGTCCCCACCGAGCTCCGCACGCCCAACGCCTTCGCGCCAAGCGACGGGAAACCGTTGCTGATCACCGAGGCGACCGAGCTGCTGGACGGCCCGGCGCCGGTGAAGGGCAGCCCGCCCGCCAGCGGCATCTCGACGACCGTCATGTACGGGTTGTGCATGCCGTGTGAGGCGAACACCGACTGGAGCTTGTAGGCGAGCACCTCCTCCTCGTCGGGGAACAGGCGCAGGCCGACCATCGAGGTCGGCGACGCCTGGCCCAGACCGGGAACCGGCGCCGAGAAGTGCACGTCGCTGCCCTTGACCACGCTGCCCGACGTGCGGCCGACCGGCCCGGCGCCCGCGGGCACCGCCGATGTCAGCACGGCGGCAACGACGCCCGCGAGAACGGCCGCCGCTCCCACCGGGCGCAAACGAACTCCCATCACGCTGTCCCTTCCTCAACCAGCCGTCCCCGACTAACGCCTGGTCAACGAAAGGTCACGGCGAGAGTTACTCAGGTTTCCCGCCGCCGCCGAGACGTCCCCCTCGCACCGAATGACCGGAAGATCCGAGTACGTAGCGCTCTACGCAGTTCTGCCGATGTGCTCCCGATTACCGCTCGCGCACGCTGTCGACACTTTCCGAGCGTGAGGAGAAGTGGTCGATGAGCAGAGTCAGCCGCATTGTCGCGGTGCTGGGACTGGTGGCCGCCGCGGTGGTCGGGGCGGGCGCGGGGCAGGCTTCTGCCGCGCCGTTCGAGAATGGTCGGAACCCGGTGGTGTTCGTACACGGGTTCACCGGCAAGGCATCGAACTGGGACAAGCTGGCGGCCTCGCTGGTGGAGAGCGGTTACGCGCCGGACCAACTCTTCGCGTTCACCTACGAAAGCTACTTCACCTCCAACGTCAAGACCGCCGATATCATCGGGCAGAAGGTCGCCGACGTGTTGCGGAGGACCGGGGCGTCCAAAGTGGACATCGTTTCGCACTCGATGGGCGGGCTGAACAGCCGCTACTGCGTGAAGTTCGCCAGCTGCGCGGGCAAGGTCGAGCACTGGGTGTCGCTCGCGGGCGCGAACAAGGGGACAACGGCCGCGAACCTCTGCTATCTCGTGCCCTGCCGGGAGATGGTGCCGGGGTCGGCTGTCCTGACCCGGCTCAACGCGGAACCGATGCTGCCCGCGGGCACCAAGTGGTCGACGCTGTGGACGCCCAACGACGGCGTCATCGTCCCCGCCACCAACACCGTTCTGGAGGGGGCGAACAACATCCAGGTCGACCCCAGCCTCAAACACATCAGCATCCTGGGCGATCCCGGGGTCTTCGCCACGGTGCACGATCTGCTCGGGGCGTGAGCTCGTCGGTGACCTGTCGCCTCGCGGCAGGTCACCTGCGGGAGGCTACCCAGGCGGCGATCTGGGCGCGGTTGTTGAAGCCCAACTTCACCAGGATGTTCGCCACGTGCTTGTCGGCCGTGCGTAGGGCGATGACGAGCTTCGCCGCGATCTCGCGGTTGCTCAGGCCTTGGGCGACCAGTTCCGCGATCTCCGATTCCCTCCTGGTCAGCGGCTCCGGCTCGGCGGCGATCCGCTCCTCCGGCACGTCCTCGCCGAGGGCGTATGCCGCGGCCGCAGCCAAGGACAGGGCGCGGCCCTCGGCGTAAGCCTGCTCGAACCGCGTCTCGCCCAAGGCGGTGCGGGTGGCCTTCATGTGCTTGCGGTGCGGCAGCATCACCGCCACCTCCGGGGATGCGTCGGCCGCTGTCCACAGGGTGCTCGCCGCCCCGAACAGGGTGGCGGCCCGGACGTGCTCGCCCTGGCGGGAGGCGATCCAGGCCATGCAGTCCATGTGGTACGCCCTGGCCAGCCGGTCGTCGAGCACCAGGTCCGCCCGCAGGCCCTCCCGGCAGGCGTCCGCGGCGACCTCGACGTCGCCGAAGCCGACCTCGACCACGGCCACCCCGAACATCGCCATCGCGCGGTAGTACCACTCTCCCGAGCACGCGCTCAAGGTGACCATTCGCCGCAGGACGCGGCGGGCCTCGTCCAGCTCGCCCATATACGCCAGTGCCACACCGAGGGTGAACAGCGGGTGGAGTTGGGGGCGGATCTCGCCCCGCTCCTGGAACTCCGCCACGGCGGCCGAGGCGTACTCCGCGGTACGGATGTCGACGCTCATCGCGCCCGCGAGTCCCCGCACATAGTGGATATACGGCCTGCCCGCCTCGTCTCCGATCGCTTCGGCCTGCGCCAGGCGGCTGTGGGCCAGGTCCATGTCGGAGTGCAGCAGGGCATGCAGGGCCGAGATGGCCAACGCGTGCGCGCGATCGGGGTGGTCCGGCGGGGCGGCGGCCAGTGCACGGTCGATCCACATCCGGCCCTCGGGATTGAGGCCTTGCAGCGACCAGTATTCGGGGATGCGACGCGACATCCGCAGGGCGATGCTGCCCTCGCCCGGCTCCGTCGTGGACCAGTCCAGCGCGGCGCGCAGGTTCGCGTGGTCATGTCGGAGGCGGGTGATCAGCGAAAGCTGGTCCTCGCTCGCCCAGCGTTCATCGGCCTGCTCGGTCAGCAGGTCGAACCAGTCGCGGTGCAGGCGCAACACCCGCCGCCGATCCCCGGCCAACTGCTCCAGGCCGTACTCGCGCAGCGACTCCAGTATCCGGTACCGCACGATGCCGTCCCGCTCCTCCCGGATCAGCACCGATTTGTCCAGCAGGGCGTCGACGAGGTCGAGCACCTGCGCGCGGTCCACGCCGGGTCCGGCGCACACGAATTCGGCGGCCTCCAGGTCGAAGGAGCCCGCGAACACCGACGCCCGCGTCCACACCGCCCGCTCGGCTTCCGAGCAGAGCCGGTAGCTCCAGTCGATGGTGGCGCGCAGCGTCTGCTGGCGATCGGGGGCGGTGCGGGCGCCGCCGGTCAGCAGCGGCAGGTTCAGCCGGTCGGCGATCTGCCGCGGCGACAGCGACCGGACGCGGGCGGCGGCCAACTCGATCGCCAGCGGCACACCCTCCAGTTGGCGACACAGCCGCACGATGTCGGCGCTGTTGGCGTCGGTGATCTCGAAGTCCTGCCAGACCGCCGCGGCCCGGTCGGCGAACAGCCGCACCGCGTCGTACCCGGCCGCCTGGGTCCGGCCCGCCTCCACCGCGGGCAAGGACAGCGGCGGCACCCGCAGCACCTGCTCACCCGTGACGCCCAGGGACTGCCTGCTGGTGGCCAGCACGACGACCTCCGGGCAGTGCGCCAGCACGGCCGCGGCGAACTCCGCGCACGCCTCGACGAGGTGCTCGCAGTTGTCCAACAGGAGCAGCACCCTCCGCTCGCGGAGGTGATCGAGCACGGTCTCGGTGAGCAGCCTGCCGGACCGATCGTGCAGCCCAAGACGGTCGGCCACCAGGTTGGGCACCAGCGCCGCGTCCCGCAGCTCGGCAAGACCGACGAAGACGACGCCGTCGAAGAGGCGGGCCACACCCCGCGCGACGGTGACCGCCAGGCGGGTCTTACCGACGCCGCCCGACCCGGTCAACGTCACCAGCCGGGACTCGCCCAGCATCCGACGCACCTCGGCGCCCTCGTGACGCCTGCCGACATAGCTGGTCACCTCGGCAGGCCCGCCGACAAGCACCATCCCACCTCGCAGAGCTCCCGGGCACGGCCCGTCGGCCACCGCCTTGTACGGATCTCTTCATATCGCGCGCAGCGGCCGCCTGCTTGGAGGCGCGCTTCGGGACCGGGACCGATACCGAGGACATGGGCCGTACGGCGCCTGGTGTGAAGGTGAGTTCTCCGGTGGGGCCGGTGGGACTCGAACCCACACTGGCACGGACCTAAACCGTGTGCCTCTGCCAATTGGGCTACGGCCCCCATGCGCCGGTGTGACAGCGCCGGGACAGCGTAACGCCTGTACTGGACGCCCATGAGCTGCCCCGGCGCCGGTGATCTAACGTGGTCTCTGACGTCCGCGGCAGGAGGAGGAAACGTGGCTCGCGATCCTGAGGCCATCCAGCGTGACATCGAGCGGGCCCGCGACGCGCTGGCCGACACCCTCGACGAACTGAGCGACCGGGCGAACCCGAAGCGGTTCGTGGATGCGGGCAAGGACAGCGTCGCGGCCAAGCTGAACTCCCCCGTGGTGAAGTTCTCGCTGATCGCGGTGGTGCTGCTGATCGTGCTCGCCCTGCTGCGGAAGATGTTCCGCTAAGTAATTCGTGGCACGGCGCCGCTGCTGTTATGGCCCTGCAGCAGTGGCACCAGTGCGTTGTCCACCAGACGCAGCGCGAACGAGTCGTCCAGCCCGTCCCCGGCCAGCATCAGGCGGTACATCAGCGCGCCCGCGGTGATTTCCATGATCAGGGTCAGCGGGGCTTCATCGTGGATCTCGCCGCGATCCCGGCCGCGCACCAGGATGTCGCGCAGCATGTCGTGTTGGGTCACCAGGAACGTGGACCGGAAGGCCACCGCCAGCTCCGGTTCGTGCGGTAACTCGCCGACCAGCGCTTGGGCCGCCTTGCCCACCGGGCCGGTCAGAAACTCCACGAAGGACTTGGTGAACTCCACCAGGTCGGTCCGGACGGTGCCCGTGTCGGGGGCGGGCACGCCCTTGCTGACCAGGTGGTTGCAGGTGTCGATGACAAGATCGAGCTTGGACTCCCAGCGTCGGTAGATCGTCGCCTTGCCTGCCTTCGCGCGGGCCGCCACGGCGTCCATGGTGAGTGCGCGATAGCCGACGTCGGCCATTACCTCCAATGCTGCCCTGCGCAACGCCTCGTCCCTGCTGGCGTCGCGGGGTCTGCCCCGTCCGGCCGGAACGGGTCTGTCGCCGGCATTGGCCACAGTGGCCAAAACTGCCTCCTCGCTCGCGCCGATCCACGCGGCTGCGGACCGACTCCGGCGGGCCATACTATGGCCATTCGAGGCGCGTTTCGCCTGCTACAGGAGTGAACGGCGGGAGGTATCCGGTGTCCGTACGGAGTAGTGACACCCGACTAAACGGACCCCGACACTCCGGTTCGGCTCAGGCTTGCGGGCGGCTCGACAGGAACTGAGCGGACACCGACGAGTACTCCGCGCTACCGGCGGGGCTCGGGATCGACACACCGTGCCTGGCCTGGAGGTAGGCCATGGTGAACGCGAATCCGTCGCCGCCGAGCAGGTGCACGACCACCCGGCCGTCGGGGTTGGGTTCCAGCCGATCGACTAGCTGGTCGGCGCAGTCCCGTGCTGCGATCAGCCCAGGCGCCTCTGCGCGAAGTTCTCGATCGCCGTAGCTCGCCGAGATGGACCAGTCGTCACCACGCGGCGCGTAGTTCACCGTGATGGGGCCGCCCGTCATGCCGTCCTCCGCGTACGTCCGGTGGGCTGCCCTGCCTGCGCTCCGGTCCGAGCGATGCCTTCCGGTGCCGCCGAAGCCGTGCACCCCGTCGATTCCGCTCCGACCTGAGAAGCTCAATGGCGTTGTCCCCAACCACTCACATGCGGACCCTGGCAGTGCCGGAGAGACTAGTGGTTGCCGTTTCGGCGCGGACATCCGCACCTGTCCACGAGCGCACCAACTCGGCGTAGAGGCCACCCGCGGCGAGCAGTTCGTCGTGCGCGCCCAGCGCGATGCGGTCGCCGTCCATCACCAGCACCCGGTCCGCGCGCAGCGCCGAGCTCAGCCGGTGCGCGATCACGACCACCGTGCCCGGCCTGCGGGAGAACGCGGCCTCGGCCCTGGCTTCCGCCGCCGGGTCCAGGTGGCAGGTGGCCTCGTCCAGCACCGCCAGCCGCGCCGCGCTCAGGTACACCCGCGTCAGCGCGATCAGCTGGCGCTCGCCCGAGGACAGCGCCGTCGGCTCGAGCACCGCGTCCAGCTCGTCGCGGGCGAGCCCGACCTCTGCCGCCGCGGCCAGGATCTCCTCGTCGGTCACCTCCCGCCGCAGGTAGGCGAGGTTCTCCCGCAGTGTCCCGCCGAAGACGTAGGCCTGCTGCGGGATCAACGCGATGCGCCGGTCGTGCCACGGTTCGTCAAGCTCCGCGACGGGCGTCCCGCCCAGCCGGATCTCGCCCGCGTCGGCGGGCATCAGCCCGGTGATCAGGTTGGCCAGCGTGGACTTGCCGATGCCGCTGGGGCCGACGATCGCCAGGTGCTCCCCGGCGGGCACAGTGAGGTCCAGGCCCGACACGATGGGCCGCGCGCCCGCGCCGTAGGAGAAGCCGAGGCCGCGGATTTCCAGTGCGGACACGTCGGGCGGGCCTGCGGGGCGGGCGGGGACGGGCACGGCACCGGCGGCGGTCTCGCCAAGGCGCCGCAACGTGATCACCAGTCGCAGCACGGAGGTGCCCAGCCCGCTGACCAGCGTGTACAGGGCGGGCTGGACGGTGGTCGTGAGGTAGATGACGGCACCGGCCACCGCGCCCGCGGTCAGCGCGCCCTCCCGCACCAGGCCCGGCGCCAGGGCAAGCACGCCGACCAGCGGCAGCACCCCGCCGAGGCCCACCAGCACGCTGCGCAGGCTGCTCAGGTACGCCAGCCGAGAGGCCGCGTCGCGGCTCGCCCGGACCGCCGCACCCACCTGTTCGGAGGCGGTGCGTTCGGCGCCGCAGGCCACTACGTCCCGCAGCCCTCCGATCACGGTGTCCGCCTCGGCCGCGGCGTCCTCTTCGGTCAGCACGGTGTCCCGCTGTCTGCGCGCCAGCGAGCGCAGCAGCAGCGCGAACAGGGCGATGGTGGTGATCAGCGGCACGGCGACGACCAGCGTGAGTTCGCTGCTCAGCGACAGCATGCCCACCAGCGCGGCGACGGTGACCACCACGAAGGAGCGGCCGTGCACCAGCAGACCGCCGGTCACATCCCGCACGATCTCCACCTGCCTGGTCAGCTTGGCGACCGCCCCGCCGTCCGGCGCGCGGCCGCGGCCCAGGAGCAGACCCCGCACCACGGCGGTCACCAGGTCGTCGCGCAGCGGCTCCACCACGCCGCCAAGGCCCGCGTACACCCAGCGCGAGCCGAGGGCGCCCAGCACGGTCGTGGCGGC
Organism: Actinorectispora metalli; assembly: GCF_056323685.1. NCBI lineage: Bacteria > Bacillati > Actinomycetota > Actinomycetes > Pseudonocardiales > Pseudonocardiaceae > Actinorectispora > Actinorectispora metalli. Next base: position 1,116,577 of record NZ_JBREYE010000001.1, on the reverse strand, counting down.
GTACAGCGCCAGCCAGCCGATGCCGGGGGCGAGCCTGCCCGCGGCGAAGCCGTCGTCGATGGCCAGCGCCACCAGACGGCCGGAGGCCAGCGCGGGCAGCCCCTCCAACGCGGAGAAGCCCATCAGCACGAGCAGCGCGCGGCGTTGGCGCAGCACCGAATCCCGGTACAGCCGCCAGCCGGTCACATCAGGCGGCTGCGCGCCGTCCCGCACGCCAGTCACGTCGTCCCGCCGAACCGCGTCAGCCGACTCGGGCCCGTCCACCCCGCTCATTTCGGACCGCCGAACCGCGTCGGGCGGCCCGGTTCCGTCCAGCCCGCTCACTCCGCACCGCCGAACAGCGTCCGGTAGTCCGGGTCCGCCCACAGGCCCTGGTGGCTGTCGAAGCCGCGCACCAGCCCGCCGTCCAACCACAGCACGCGGTCGGCGGCGGCCGCGGTGGCCGCCCGGTGCGTCACGATCAGCCTGCTGCGGCCGGGAAGCGCGCCCGCGAGTGCCGTGGTGAGCTGCCGTTCGGTGACGGTGTCCAGGCTGGAGGTGGCGTCATCCATGATCAGCAGCCGCGGCTCGCGGGAGACCATCCTGGCCAGCCCCAACCGCTGGGCCTCCCCGCCGGACAGCGGGGCATCGCCCAGCGGGGTGGCGTACCCGGCGGGCAGGCGCCGCAGGACGTGGTCCACCTGCGCGACGCGGGCCGCCGCGGCGACCGCATCGGCGGGCAGCGACCTGCCGTAGGAGATCGCTTCGCCGACGGTGGCGCCGAGCAGCACCGGGTGCTCGAAGGCGTACCCGACCGTGCGCCGCACCTCCGCGGGGTCCAGCGCGCCGATGGGGACGCCGTCCAGCAGCACCGCGCCGCCTGCGGCCTCCACCAGCCCGCCGCACACCGCGGCCAACGCGGACTTGCCCGCGCCCGACGGCCCGACCACCGCGACGGTGTCGCCGGGGTTCAATTCGAAGTCGATGCGCCGCAACACGATGGCGCCGGTCCCGCTGCGCACGCTCACCCCGCGCAGCGCCAGCCGCGCGGGTCCATCGTCCGCCCGGACCGCCGATCCGCGGCGTCGATGCGGAGCGGACAGCACCTCGACGATCCGCGCCGCGGAGCCGCGGGAACGCGACAGCCGGGTCAGCAGCGACGCGCGTTGCAGCAACAGCATGCCCAGCGCCGCATAGCCCGCCGCGGCCAGCAGTTCGCCCACGCTCAGGCTGCCGCGCAGCACCAGCACCCCGCCGGTGACCAGCACCGACAGCTCTACGGCCGGGTCGAGCAGCGCGGCCCGCCACACCAGCCGCGACTGCGACTGCCACAGCGCGCCGCCCGCGGAACGCAGCCGGGGCAGCGGTTCCAGCACCCGCCGCACCTCCCGCTCCTGGGTGCGCGCCGCCGCGATGGTCCGCCGCCCGGCGACGGCGTCCAGCAGGCGCGTCGACAGCACCGCGAACTCGCGTTGGTAGGCGCCGACGAACTCGGCGGTCTCCCGCAGGAAGCCGCGGGCCAGGAACACGCTGAGCGGCAGGCTGATCAGGAACACCACCGCCAGCGGCCAACTCAGCAGCGCCAGCGCGATCACGGCGCCGACGGAGATCACCGCGGACACGGCAAGCTGCACCAGCGCCGTGGCGGCCGCCCCCGCCTCGGCGGCGTCGGAGGTGAAGCGGCTGACCGCGTCGCCTGCGGCCGGTCGCCCGCGGCCCGATGGCCAGGCGATGAGCAGCCGGTCGATCACCTGCTGCCGCAACCACGCCACACTGCGCGCCACGCACTGCGCCGACGCCAGTTCCTCCACGGTCTCGGTGGCCAGGTACACCGCGGCCACCACGCCGAACCACACGATCGGCCCGGTCGCGGTCGAGGAGGCGAGTGCGGAATCCACCGCGCCCGCGAGCGCGCCCGGCAACGCCAGACTCGCCGCCGCACCCAGTCCGGCGGCCAGCCCCAGCCCCACCAGCCAGCCCCGAGGCCGGGCACTGGCCCGCAACAGCAGTCGATCGCCGCGATCCATGCCCCGCTCACCTCGTTTCCACCGGGTTCGAGACACAAAGGGGTGGAGCGGCGCAGTGGCCCGGCGCCGCTCCACCCGTTACTCAGTGGTGAATCTTGTTGGGCCTGATCAGCAGAGCAGCAGGCTCAACCAGCTGCCGCCGCCGCCACAGGACTTGCTGTGGGACGAGTGGCCGCCGCCGTGGGACAGCTCCTGCGGGGTCTCAAGACCCTGCAGGTCCAGGACATTCGCCATGGTTCCTCCTTACTTACTCAGCTCCGACCCGCGTCACCGCGGGCCGGGTTTGCCGACGCATGTCGTGCGCCGGCGGCTTGGGGGCTCGCCGCAGCAGCGGGAGCAGTGGGACATTCGGGTCGGTCGCCGCGGCCAGTGCCAGCAGCACACCGGCGTTCCCGGTGGCCAGGTCCATGGACAGCCGCATCAACTGGTGGCCGGGGAAGGCCAGTTCGCCCCGGTAGCTCAGGGCGTGCCAGTTCAGCCGTCGCAGGTGCAGCTTCAGCCCGGCGTCCAACTCGGTGCGCAGTTCCTCGTCGGTGACGAGGTCGCGCATGATCGCCAGCGTGCCGAGGTGTCCGGCGCGGCCCGCGAAGAGGCCGGGTTGGATGATGAACTCGGTGAGGCAGGCGCGCAGCAGCGCGGGCAGCTCCGCCACGCACTTGGCCTCCGGCCGGAACCTGCTCAGCTCGCCGATGGCCAGCGCGATGCCCGCACTGCCGATGTCCAGGTAGGGCAGCGTGCGCCAATTCCGATCGTTGACGCAGAGCATGCCGTCCTCGGTGGGGATGCATTCGGCGAGGTCGGCGGCGATGGCCTCCTCGGCGCGGCTGAGCCAGCGCGACTCGCCGGTCTCCTCGTACAGCCGCATGAACAGCATCGCCGCGCCCGACCAGCCGTGCACCAGGCCCGCCTTGGCCGCTCGCGAGGTCGACTCGGGCGGGGCCTCGGCCGGGATCTGGCTGCCCACCACGGTGCCGATCCTGGTCGCCAGGTCGGTGTCGCCGAGTTCCAGCAGGTGCAGCCCGATCCCGGACAGTCCGCCCTGCAGGCCGATGTCGGTGATCAGGTGCAGCCGCTCCCGCACCCGGCGCACCAGTTCCATCGCGTAGTCGGTGTGCCCGAACCTGTCGAGCACGTAGGCGATCCCGTGCAGCCCGTCGTAGAGGCCCGGCCGCCGCGGCGGGTTCTGCTCGACCTTGCGGCGCAGCCACGCGACGTGCTCCGGGGGCACCTCCTGGCCCGCCGCGTCCAGCGCGTAGAGCACGCCCGCGGCGCCGAAGGCCAGGTTGTAGCCGTCGATGTCGAACTGCGCGATGTCGCCGGGGTAGAGCCGGTCGTCGCGGTCGGGGGTGGCGGCGGCCAGGATGGCGGCCGCCATCGAGCGTTGGGCCGCCCCCGGGTCGGCTGCGAGGTCGGCTCGCTGCGGGGAGGCCGCGTCGGATCGCACGATGCCCCTGTGCCCATCCGGCAAACCGTCCAATCGGGGAATGCCATTTCCAGTTCGCAAGTCACTCCGAACGGAGCTCACGTACTCGGCTGGAAGGCCGAACCGGTCGCCGATCTCGCCGAGGAAGTGCTCGGCCTTGAGCGGCTCCAGCGGCAGCAGCATGTTCAGCGGGAGGAACAGCCACAGCCGCAGCGCCGCCAGCGCGAACAGGTCCAGCTCGATGTCGTGCCGGTCCGGCGGCGCGGTGAAGCCTGGGGCGCCGAGGCCGGGCCGCTTCCCGCTGCCGCGTTCGAAGGCCAGCTCGAAGTCGATGAGGTGGATCGAAGGCGACACAGGGTCGGTGCCCACCATGATGTTGTGCGGGTGCAGGTCGCCGAAGACCCAGCCGCGCCGGTGCACCTCGGCCAGCGTCTGCTCCAGCTGCTTGACGATGGTCAACGCGGTGGTCGTGTACTCGGCCACCTGCTCCTCGGTACACCGGTACTTGATCAGCGGGTAGTTGCGGGACAGCCAGCCGCCCAGCGTCCTGCCCGGCAGGTACTCCATGGCCAGGAAGTGGTGCTCCCACACGGTGAACCGCTCGTAGAGCCGGGGGATGCCCTCGACGCCCGCGAGTGAGGTCAGCACCTGCTCCTCGCGGTCCATCCTCGTGACGGCGTCGGTGCCGTCGCGGTCCAGTCCGGCGTAGGGGCGGGCCTCCTTGAGCACGACCTGCTGCCCGTCATCCGGCCGCTGTGCAAGATACACACCGCCGCCATTGGAAAAGTGCAATGAGCTGGTGACGTTATAGGGCAATCCGGCACCACCCGACTGCCGGGCGGCCAGGGCCGGTTGGAGGACAGCGGGCATCTCCACCCAGTCGGGTACCTGAAAAACCGGCTTTCTGAGGTCGGGAACCAGCGTGCCCTCGGGGTTTTCGATGGCGGGCACCAACTCACCGCCCGGTCCGGCGCAGAGTCGACTGGCGAAGCCGCCATAGCGGACGTATAGTGGTCCGTTTTCCCAGCGCAGATCACTCAAAATGTACGGTCCGTGTTCGCCCTTCAGGCGTGTGGAAAGCCCCTTCAGGCAAAATTCAAGCTCGGTTTCGTCACGGGGATAGATGGTAACCAGTTTCCCGCTGGACTCCCGGGTCGCGTACTTGGAGTTCTGTGCTAAGTGCACATTTTTGTTACGGAGGAACTTGAAAGCGATCAAATTCTCCACGCAGAAGTCCCAAGCGGCGCACAATACACGGTCGGCGTTGTCCACGCTGGCTGAAAGGTGGATCTTCCAGCCCTGACCTGGGGTGTCGACGGAGGTGGGCTGTAGCTCTGACCAGACCGTTTGCTCCGATCGTTGCCAGCCGGATGGGGTCGGACGCTCCCCGACGCTGAACGAACTCGTCTCCGACGACAGGCGTCCAGCGGTCTCATAGAAGTGTGGATCGGCGAAGCAAAATGCTTCGTAACGCATATCCATCGGGTAAGCCCTCGCCCCAAACTTTTAACGCAACTCGCGGCCCTCTCGATTCATTGAGCCATGTGTGTCTCTAAACTGCCAAGGGGCCGATCCGATGAACTGGAGCAGCCATCCGCACTAACCATACTTCACCCGTCAAATAGGTACCAGTACGCAGAGTGGCTGAGCGCTCAGCCGTTAGGCCGATCGAGTACCTTTATCTCTAAATAGCTAACAATCGGCACCCAATTGAACATGAACATGTTTACGTTTCGGAAGTTCGAGTTCATGCATAACCACTGACGAGTTTTGGCGACCCGCGGTTTCGCATACCTAAAGAACTGGTGCTTCCGGCGCAGAGAAACCCGCGAACGGACCCGTGGCTGCGCTACACATGCGCACGGTGTCCGGCAGGGCTGAGGTAAGCGAGCCGTAAGGACGGCAGGGCAGTATTCAGGTGGCTGCGAAAGCAGTCGCCAACCGGCACCGGGGCCGGTGGCCGGCGGCCTCTGGGGGTGCCGCCGGCCGACCGTGAAACCTCAGGCGTACCGGACGCGGTAGGGCGGGACACCGTTGCCGATCAACGCGGCCTCGTCGATGGTCTTCGGCTGGTACTCACACTCCGCCAGCCGAGAGATCATTTCCGCGAACGGGTCGGCCACCTCGTCGGCGCGGCCGAACAGGAAGGCCCACTCGTGCTCGTCGGAGCCGTAGTAGGCGACGGTGGAGAAGACCTCGCCGAAGCGCTGCCAGGACCGCAGCAGCGTCTCGTTGCGCCACATGGTCTGGCAGCCCGCCTGGCAGGACAGCACACCGCCGTCGGTCAGCGCGTCCCGGCACTTGCGCAGGAAGTCCGCGTAGTACAGCCGGTTGTGCTGGGCGTCGGTGTCGGCCTGCTCGTCGGGCAGGTCCACCACGATCACGTCGTAGCGCTCACCGGAGGCCGCGGCCCGCTCGACGAAGGCGTATCCGTCGGTGAAGTGCATCCTGATCGGGCCGTCACCCCGCTCGGCGGCGGCCAACTCCTCGGGCGTGTACCCGTAGGGCAGCAGTTCGGCACAGCGGCGGACGCATTCCTCATCGATGTCGACGTGGTCCACCACCCTCGCCCCCGCGGCCGCCGACAGCTGACTGGCCACACCCTCGCTGGAGCCGATGATCAGCACCCGGTCCAGCTGCCTGGCGAGCAGGAACGCGGGCACCATCAGCGCCTCGTGGTAGGTGAGCTGGCTGAACTCCGTGCTCTGCCGGTCCTCGCCGCAGAACAGCGAGATGCCCTGGGCGGTGCGTCCGATGAGCATGTCCTGGAAGGCGGTCTTGCCCTCGAACAGCACCTCGTCGACGCGCCACTCCCGGATCAGCCCGTCGCCGACGGGCTCACGGATGGTTCGGGTCGTCATGAGTAGTCCTTGCCGCGCCGGATGGTCCTGGTGGACAGCTGGGGGGCCCGCATCGCCTCGGCGAGCAGCCGGACGGCCAACTCGGGGCTTGCCTTGTGGCCGCAGGTGAACACGTCGATGAAGACCGAGCCGATCTCGGGGTAGGTGTGCAGCGAGGCATGCGACTCGGACAGCAGCGCGAGCACGGTGACACCCTGAGGCTCGAAGCGCTTGCTGGTCACATCCAGCACGGTCGCTCCGGCCTCGGTCAGCGTTCGTTCCAGGGTCTGCCGGAGGAACAACTCATCATCGAGCAGTGAAGCGTCGACTCCTTCCAGCTCGGCCAAGACATGTTGTCCGGTGAACAGGCCGACGGTGTCTACCGTCCCTGGAGCAGCGAACATCCATCACTCCCTACTTATGGTGGCGGCGGCGAGCGCGCGCATGAGTCCGTCCACAGTGAAAAGAACGGTGAGGTGTGAAACTCGGGCGGTCGGGCTATCAGCGGACGACCGGCCGGCGGCGACCTTACCTCCCGCCGAGGAAAAGCGCATCATCCCTGGTCAGCGTTACGGCCGCTCGGCCTAAAGGTGATTACTCTCACTTGGTCTTGTGTGGCGGAAAGGGGTCTTTCCGCACCAAATTGTCAGCTCCGCTCTGCGTAACGCATACCCCGTCTTCACCAATGCAATACGTCCGCAGTGGCTCGAACCCGTTGAACCAGACGGAGGCGAAGCTGGAGGTGTATACCCCGGCGTTGAGAAAGTCCACGTGATCACCGGCACGCAGGTCCAGCGGCAGCCGGTAGACGTGGTGCTGATAGATCACGTCATCCCCGTCACAGGTCGGCCCGGCCAGCACGACCGGCCCGGTCGGCCCGCCGTCCCTCGCGGTGGCGATGCGGTAGGTGATGGCCTCGTTCTCGGTCTCGGCGAGACCGTTGTAGCGGCCGGTGTCCAGGTACACCCACCGCTTGTCGTCGGTGTCGCTCTTGCGCGAGACCAGCACGACCTCGCTGCGCAGCACCCCGGCTTCGGCCACCAGCGCCCGCCCCGGCTCCAGCGCCACCGCGGGCGCGGTCGGGAACCGCTGCCGCACCGTGCGCAGGATGTGCCCGGCCAGCTCGTCGACCCCGGGCACCGGGTCGAGGTAGGTGGCGGGCAGCCCGCCGCCGAGGTTCAGCAGGTTGAGCCGGATGCCCTCGGCGGACAGGGTGTCGAACACCCGAGCCGCCTCCGCGATGCCAGAGGTCCACGCCGCGGGGTCGGTCTGCTGCGAGCCGACGTGGAAGGACACCCCGACCGGCCGCAGACCACGCTCGCGGGCCTGGCGGAGCAGGTCGATCGCCATGTCAGGGGAGCAGCCGAACTTGCGCCCGAAGGGCATGTTGGCGCCCTCGTTGCTGATCAGCAACCTGCAGAACACCGAGGCACCGGGCGCGTTCTCGGCGATGTTGGCCAGGTCCGCCGCGCTGTCGGTGACGAACAGCCCGACGCCTGCCGATGCGGCGTACCGGATCGCCGACGGCTTCTTGATCGTGTTGCCGTAGGAGATCGACTCCGGCGCCGCGCCCTGCTTCAGACAGAGCTCGATCTCGCCGGGACTGGCCACGTCGAAGCTCGCGCCGAGATCGGCGAGCAGCCGCACCACCGCGGGTTCGGGGTTGGCCTTCACCGCGTAGTACAGCGTCGCCCTGGGGAAGGAATCCCGAAGGCTTTGGTAACGCTGCGCGACCGCGGGCAGGTCGATGACCAAGCACGGGGTGGCGGGCTGGGCAGCGTCCAGGAAGCGGAGGCAGCGCTGCGTCGGCGCGGAAAAGGTAGTCATGGCGGTGCTGAGGGTAGGTCATGCGACCCGATCGGGTTACGCGCGGGAGCGGGATTTTCCGACCTCTTCACGGTCACCTTTCCGTCACGGAGATCGTTGAGGATTTAACCTTCCAACTCACGGAGCGTTAGATCCGGTTTGTGGGACCGCGTCCGATGAGAGTCGGTCGCGGTGCGAGAGCAGGTCTTGGAGAGGGTGTGGTTCGTGCCGAAGCGGACGAGGCGTCTGATCGCGGTGCTGGCCGTCGTGTTGTTACCCGGCACGCTGGTCGCCAGCGCGCCCGCCGTTGCGGGGCCGCCCATGGGCCCGCTCCAGGTCGGCGCGGCCAACCCGCGGTACTTCGCCCGACCCGACGGCACCCCAGTGTTCCTCACCGGCTCGCACACCTGGACCAGCCTCCAGGACAGCGGGTCCGGGTCACCGCCGCCCGCCTTGGACTACCCGCGCTATCTGGACTTCCTCACCGCCAACCACCACAACTTCTTCCGGCTGTGGGCCTGGGAGCAGGGCCGCTGGGCCAATGAGACGGGCGTGGCGGACTACTGGTTCGCGCCGAACGGCCCGTTCCGCCGCACCGGGCCCGGCACGGCGCTGGACGGCGGGCCCCGCTACAACCTCACAGACTTCGACCCCGCTTACTTCGAGCGGTTGCGGGCCAGGGTCGCCCAAGCCCGCGACCGCGGCATTTACGTGTCGGTGATGCTCTTCAACGGCTGGAGCATCGAGGGCTGCAAGGCGGGCAACTGCGGCGCCAACCCGTGGGAGGGGCACCCGTTCAACGCGGCCAACAACGTCAACGGTGTCAACGGCGACCGCAACGGCAACGGCAGCGGGGAAGAGGTGCACACCCTGGCCGACGGCGCGGTCACCGCCGTCCAGGAGGCCTACGTGCGCAGGGTGATCGACGCGGTCGGCGACCTGGACAACGTGCTCTACGAGGTCAGCAACGAAAGCCACGCCTGGTCGGAGTCCTGGCAGTACCACGTGATCGACGTGGTCAAGGCCTACGAGCAGGGCCGCAAGCAGCATCCGGTCGGGATGACCGTGGAGCACCCGGCGGGCAGCAACCGCGAGTTGTTCGACTCGCGGGCGGACTGGATCTCGCCCAACGGTCCGCTGGCCTACACCGCCATCGCCACCGGCGCCAAGGTCATCCTGCTGGACACCGACCACCTGTGCGGGGTGTGCGGCGACGTCGACTGGGTCTGGCGCAGCGTGGCCGCGGGCACCAACCCGATCCTGATGGACCCCTACGACGGCGTGGCCTACGGGGTGGGTGCCGCGGGCTTCGACCCCGATGACCCGCGGTGGAAGCACCTGCGGTGGAGCCTGGGCAAGGCCCGGCTCTACACGCTGCGGATGAATTTGGCGGCGGCCGTCCCGCAGCCCGGCATGTCCTCCACCGGCCACTGCCTCGCGGGCGGCGGCTCGTACCTCGTCTACGCCCCGCACGGCCCGTTCTGGCTCGACACGGCGGGATCGACCGGGTCGCTGCGGGCGGAGTGGCTCGACACCGAGACCGGGGAGACCGCGGCGGGCGGGCAGGTGTCCGGCGGCGACAGGCACCACTTCAGCCCGCCGTTCGATGGACCGACAGTGTTGTTTCTGTCCCCGGCGTGAAGAAACCGTAAATCGTATCCGCCTGCCATCCGTAATACCGACGTGATCAGTTGGTTCATTCATCCGAGTGGCGCCGACTGGTGATCACCGGGTTGAGGCAGCACCGTAACGGGTACGGAGGTCAGCATGGGCACAACGACGGCGGAACAGAACACGGGCAAGGACGACAGCACGGCCACGACATCGACTGCCGAAACGCTGATGAGGCTGCCGATGCGGGCGTTGGAAGCCCCGATGCAGCTGGTCTCGGCGAATCGCGATCTGGTGCTCCGCAACAGAAAACGCATCCTGTGGTGGGGCGGTCTGGCCGCCGCGGGCGTCGTGGGCCTGCTGGAATGGCCGGTGGCGGCGGCGATCGCCGCGGGCACCTGGATCGCGGAACGAAACCGGGATGAACCCGAGGCGAGCGATTCGTCGAAGAGCGAAACAACAGAACGCAAGGCGCTTCCCGCGAAACCCACAACCGCGCCGAAGAACAATGCGCTTCCGCAGCCGCGCCCCACGGCAGCAGCAAAGGCGAGGGCCAAGACAATCTGACCATGCGACTACTCGGCATCGACATTCCCGCGACCACCGACCACGCCGAGAAAATCGGCAGCAGCGCACTCGAATGGCTCACCAACCTGGCCGGTGCGGGCCGCAATGTGTGGGAACGCCCCGGCCGCTGCCTCATCGAGGTACGTGGCGTGTGCGGAGCCGAGGGGCAGCGCATCAGCCGCCGGATCGAGCAGGTACTGGAACGCCATCCCGGCGTCCTCTGGGCTCGGGTCAACGCGCCCTCCAACCGGGTGATCATCGCCGTCACCGATCCGCAGCCCGACCGCAGGGAACTCATCGCCGCGATCGCCCACGCCGAGGCCCAGCCCGACGAAATCCACCAGGTCGAGGACGAGGCCCACCACCCCGCGGAAGGCCCCGGCACAGGCCGCGCGCTCTCCGCCTTCGCCGCCGACGCGGTCGGACTCGGCCTGTCCGCCGCCAACCGCGTGCTCCAGTGGGCGCCGCTGCCCACCGAGGTCGGCGCCTTGGCGACCGCGTTCGAACTGCATCCCACGCTGCGCCGCTGGCTGGCCGGGTACCTCCACGGCGAGGAGCGCACCACCACCGTGCTGCCCATGGTGAGCGCACTCGCACAGGGCTTGGCGGGCGGCGGCGAGGGCATCCTGCTGGACCTGGCGACAAGGGTCAGCCAGTGGCGGGAGGCCCGCACCTACCAGGAAAGCTGGGCCAAGGCCGAGGCCAAGCTGATCCGCAGCCCCGAGGACGCCGCCGCCGAGCCCATCGTCGTGGAGCGGCCCCGCGATCTGCCGCTGGAACCCGCCGACCGCTACGCCCAGCAGGTGCTCGCCGCGGGTGCCGCGGCGGGCGCCATCGCCACTCCGTTCGTCGGCCCGCGCCGGGCGCTGGCGCTGTCCATCGCGAGTCTGCCCAAGGCACCCAACTCCGGCCGGGAAGGCTTCGGCGCCCACCTTGGCCGCATCCTGGCCCGGCGCGGGGTGGTCATCATGGACCGCAGCGTGCTGCGCAGGCTGTCCAACCTGGACACCGTCGTCTTCGACGAGGCCGCGCTGCGCACCGGCCAAGCCGAGCTGACCAGCCTCGAGCCGCTCGACGGCGCCGACCCCGATGACATCGTCTGCCGCGCCTACGCCCTTTTCGACGCCCACGACCCCAAGGCCGCCCAGAGCGCCGACGGCTGGGAACTGCGTCCCACGGACGGCGAGTCCGAGCAGGCCGAGAAGCTGCGGAAGCAGGGCGCCGAACTGCTGCTGGAACTGCGGGAGAACGGCACCCCGCGCGCCGTCGTCGGCGTCGTCGCGCAGACCGCGCCGGGCGTGGACGCGCTCGCCGCGGCAGCCCGGCGGGCCGGGATGCGCACGGTCATCGCCGCCGAGCAGGCCAAACCCCGCTTCCGCTTCGCCGACGCCGTCGTGCCCGGTGCGAACCGCCTCACCTCCTCGGTCCGCGACCTGCAGGCCGAGGGCGCCGTGGTGATGGTGGTGTCCGGGGACCGCCGCGCCTTGGCGAGTTCCGACTGCGGCATCGGCGTGTTCGGCCCCGACGAGCCCCCGGCCTGGGGCGCGCACGTGCTTGTCGGTGCGGACCTGGACGCCGCCGCGATCATCGTCGAGTCGGCGGGCGTGGCCCGCAAGGTCGACAGCGACAGCGTGAAACTCGCCGCCGGTGGCAGTGGCGTCGGCGCGGTCGCCGCCGTGCAGGGCAGGGCCGCGAATCCCGCCGCGCGGGCGCTGCTGCCGGTGAACGTGGCGGGTGGGCTGGCCTTCGCCGACGGCGTGTGGCGGGCGCATCAACTGCTGTCCCGTCCGGTCACCCCGCCCACCACCAGCACCCCGTGGCACCTCATGCCCGCCGAAGCGGTGCTGCGTCGGCTGCGGACCGACACCGAAGGACTGCCCGAATCCGAGGTCGCCCGCCGCGTGCAGCGCGACGGCACTGCGGACACCCCGGTAGGCACCGGCTTCTGGGCCGCGGTGCTGGAGGAACTGGCCAACCCGCTGACGCCGGTGCTCGCCGCGGGCGCCGCGCTTGCCGCGGCGGTCGGCTCGCCCATGGACGCCGGTCTGGTGCTGGGCATCGGCGGCCTGTCCGCGCTGCTCGGCGCCCAGCAGCGGGTCGGCACCGACCAAGCGCTGGCGGACCTGTTCGCCCGCTCCGCCATCGGCGCCAAGGTCCGCCGCGACAACGTCGAGCAGCTCATCACCGCGGGCGACCTGGTGCCCGGTGACATCGTGGTGCTCGAATCCAGCGATGTGGTGCCCGCCGACTGCCGGGTGCTGGAGGCCGAAGGCGTCGAGGTGGACGAGTCCTCGCTGACCGGCGAGTCGCTGCCGGTGGCCAAGACCGCCGCCCCGGTGATCGCCTCCAACCTCGCCGAGCGCCGCTCGATGCTCTACGAGGGCACCACGATGGCCGCGGGCCGGGCCGTCGCGGTCGTGGTGGCCACCGGGATGTCCACCGAGGCGGGCCGCAGCATGGCCACCGCCCGGCAGAAGGCGCCGCTGACCGGTGTGGAGTCCCGGCTGAAGTCGCTGACCAAGTACAGCCTGCCGCTGGCGGGCGGCGCTGCCGCCGCCGTGACCGGCGCGGGCCTGCTGCGCGGCCAACCGCTGCGCAAGACCCTGGGCGCGGCGGTGAACCTGGCGGTGGCCTCCGTCCCCGAGGGCCTGCCGTTCCTGGTCAACGCCGCGCAGTTGGCCGCCGCCCGGCGACTGGCCGACCACGGCGCGCTGGCCCGCAACCCCCGCACCATCGAGGCGCTGGGCAGGGTGGACGTGCTGTGCTTCGACAAGACCGGCACCCTCACCGAGGGCAAGCTGCGGCTGGTGGGCGTCGGCGACGGCAAACCGCTGACCCGGCTGGACAACCTGGACAGCGACCTGCGCACGATCCTGGCCGCGGGCCTGCGCGCCACCCCGCCCGCCCGCCGCGGCGAGAAGCTCGCGCACCAGACCGACCAGGCGATCGTCACCGGCGCCCGGCTGGCCAAGGTGAACGTCACGGTCGGCGCCAAGGGCTGGAAGCGCCGCGCCGCGCTGCCCTTCGAGCCGTCCCGGCAGTACCACGCCACCGTCGGGGAGACCGCGGGCAAGACGCTGCTGTCGGTCAAGGGCGCCCCGGAGATCATGCTGCCGCGCTGCGGGTACTACTGGGAGAACAACGTCACCAGCGAACTCGACGACGCCAGCCGCAAGCGGTTGATGGACCGGCTGGAGGAGGTCGCGGGCTCCGGACACCGGGTGCTGGCGGTCGCGGAGCGCAGACTGCCCGACGGGCACCGCGGCGAGATCCGCGACGACGACGTGCGGGACATGGTGTTCATGGGCTTCCTGGCGCTGGCCGACCCGGTGCGCACCAGCGCCGCCCCGGCCGCGGCGTCGCTGCGCGAGGCGGGCGTGCAGATCGTGATGATCACCGGCGACCACCCCGCCACCGCCGACGCCATCGCCGCCACCGTCAACCCCAAGGCCGAGCAGCGGGTGATCACCGGGTCCGAGATGGACGAGATGGACGACGACGCGCTGGACGCGGTGCTGCCCGAGGTGGACGTGATCGCCCGGTGCAGCCCCACCCAGAAGGTGCGGATCATCCAGGCCTACCAGCGCGTGGGCAAGGTGGTGGCGATGACCGGCGACGGCGCCAACGACGCGCCCGCCATCCGGCTGGCCGACGTCGGCATCGCCCTTGGCGAGCGCGGCACCCCCGCCGCCCGCGCCGCCGCCGACCTGGTCGTCACCGACGACCGCCTTGAAACGATCATCGCCGCACTGGTGGAGGGCCGCTCCATGTGGTCCTCGGTGCGGCACGCGCTGGCCATCCTGATCGGCGGGAACCTCGGCGAGATAGCCTTTTCCGTGCTGGCCTCCGGCATCAGCGGCACCTCCCCGCTGACCGCAAGGCAGATCCTGCTGGTGAACCTGCTGACCGACCTCGCACCCGCGTTGGCCATCGCGCTGCGGCCACCGCCGGAGGACGAGGCGTCCGAGGCACTGCTCAAGGAGGGCCCGGAGGCTTCCCTCGGCGAAAGCCTCAACCGCGAGATCGCCCTGCGCGCCGCGATCACCACCACCGGCGCCATGGCAGCCTGGATCGGCGCCCGGATGACCGGTCCGTTCTCCCGCCGCGCCAGCACCATCTCGCTCGCGGCGCTGGTCGGCACCCAGCTGGGCCAGACGCTGATCAGCGGCGGCCTCAACCGCAACGTGATCACCGCCAGCGTCGGCTCCGCCGCCGCCCTGGCCGCCACCATCCAGACCCCCGGCCTCAGCCAGTTCTTCGGCTGCACCCCGCTGGGTCCGCTGGGCTGGGGCATCGCGGGCACCGCGACCCTGGGCGCCACCGCGCTCGGCGTCGCGATCGGCCCGTGGGCCAAAAACGTGGATCTGTCCAAGCTCATCCCGCAGAGCGACGTGCTGGACAAGCTCAAGGCCGTCGACCTGGAGAAGCTCATCGCCGGGCTCAGCCCGGAGACAAAGGACCTCGCGAAGCTGCTGGAAGGCCTCAACAACGGCAAAAACGCAACTGCGTAGCGTGTGGAAACCGTCACCAGCAGCAGTGATGGCGATCGCAGTCACACCTGTGGCACAGTGTGTCTGAGCTTACGAAGTGGTTTGAGCCACCTGGCTGCGACGAAGGAGCTAGCACGTTGGGCAACACCATTGCGCTAGGCATCATCTTCCTGCTCGCCGCAACGGTCTTGGCGGTCGGATTCATGTTCGTCCTGGTCGCCGGTGCCATCGCGGCAGGCGCGTGGGGCGTGGGCGCCGCGGTGCGCCCGATCCTCGTTCGTTAGAGCTTCACCCCAGCCGAGGGGGCGTGCCCGCCAAGGTCGCGCCCCCTCGCAAACACCAGAGCAGGCTTTCGCGGGCGGCTTTTACTCCGGCACCTGGTTGAGCACGCTGCAGAACACCTGGCGGTCCACCAGGTCCGGCTCGTCGGCCAGCCAAGAGCCGACCTCGCGGACGAATTCCGCCGCCGACAGCGCCGCCACCGGCCAGTCGTTGGGCAGCGCCGAACTCACCTCGCCCTGGGTGTTCGCGTGAATGATGATCACCCCACGCACCTCGGCGTCGGGCACCGCACGGGCAAAGGACAGCACCGACGGCGCCAGCGCAACCGACCCGCCCGCGAACGGGCTCCCACCGCGCAGCGCGTTGCCCCAGCCGTCGGTGGAGTACCGCCCCGCCTGCCAGATGCGGGAGGAGATCAGCACCAGCCGCCGCCCGCACAGCACGGCGTGGTCGATGCGCCGGTCCGGATCGTCGGGCAGCACCACCCCGTGGAAGATCCGCACCGCGGGAAGCTTGCCAAGGTAGCGCTTGAGCAGATCCGCGGTGAGCTGCTCGCGCAGCGACACCTGCTCGACGTCGCCGATGTAGCTGTCCTCCGCGGACGGCTCGCCGTAGATCTTGCGGACGAGGTACTCCGGTTCGAACACCACATCGGTGGCCCTGGCCGCCAGGTACCGCTGCCCCAGCGGCGGCACCACGACCAGGCCCGCGCCGAAGACCAGCCCGCAGGCGATGAACAGCCGGTTCGGCTGCGGCTGCACCACCTCGGCGGACACCGACAACGCGACCGCGGCGAAGGAGATCCACGCCAGCGCCTGCGGGTAGTAGGAGCCGCGGATGCGGAGGATCACGTAGGCGGCGGGGATGAACAGGATCAGGTCGAAGAAGTCGATGCCGTCCAGGAACGCCAGCACCAGCGCCGCTACCCACAGCGCGAACCACAGCCCGCCGAGCAGGAGGAACGGTTTGCGGTAGGCGTCGAACGGTGGTGACCAGCGCAGCGGCGCCTTCGGGTCCACCCAGTCCATCCACGGCAGATCCGCCCTGCCCAGTTCGGGCAGCTCCGGCTCGATGGTCTGCTGCGGCGGTTCCTCCTCGACGACGGGCTCGGTGGGCACCAGGTCGTCGACGTGACCGTTGCGGCCCAGGTCGTAGCGGGCCCGTCGAATCGGGTCGGACAGCGTCTCGTAGGCCTCTTGGAGACGCAGGAAAAGCCCGGACGTCCCGATCTTGTCCGGGTGCACCACCCTGGCGAGTGAACGGTAAGCGCGCTTGATCTCATCGGGTGGAGCATCGCGTGCGATACCCAGAACCTGGTAGTGGTCTGCGGCTGCCACGCGGGTCACCCCCCTGGCGTCAGGTTTGCCGAGCGGGACCAAGGATACGTGTGGCCTCCCGAAATCGAGTTCTCAACCGCTCCGCGCGTCGGCGAACGGTAGATCACGAATCATCCCGTGGTCCGATCCCGGATCAGACCGCATGCCGACGAGTGCCTACACCCCGTGCTCATACCGTTGCTCCATCAGCCTGAATCGGAAGGAGCACCAACGATGCCTGCCCAGTCTTTCTTGGGCATCCCCGACGAGGCCTGGAGCGTCGCACTGATGACCGCCGTGCTCGCGGTCGTCGCCCTCGCCGTGGTCTCGATCATCGCCGCGTTCTTCAGCATCCTGGCCGCGGATCTCGACGGCGGTCTGAAACTTGTCTGGTTGGTGTTCCTTTTCATCGCGCCCTTTGTCAGCGCCCTGCTCTGGTTCGCCATCGGCCGCCGCCAACGCCGCTATGCCTTGAGCGGTCACTGAGCTTGGCGAATCGGTGATCTTCCGCCGCCGCTCTCGGTTATCGTCGGCGCCGTGGACTCGCCCGCCCAGCTCCCGACACCCCGCCAACTGCTGTACGTCACCCCCGACTTCACCAACCAGCTGGGGGTGCTGCGCAAGCTGGACGAGGCGGTCACCCGCAGACCCGCCCTGGTCGTCGTGCGCGGTCTGGCGGGCATCGGCAAGACCACCGCGGTGTGCCACTGGTGCCTGACCCGTTCGGAACCGGAAGCCGGGCAGCTCTACGCCGACTTCGGCCGCCGCGAGGACGGACCCGCCAGCGCCACCGATGTGGTCGCGAACCTGCTGGCCGCCTTCGACGTGCCGCGCGCCGGCGTGCCGGACAGCCTGGAAGGCCGCGCCGCGCTGCTGCGCTCACTGCTCACTGAGCGCCCGATGTACGTGGTGTTGGACAACGTCACCACCGCATCCCAGGTCCGCCCGCTGCTGCCCGCGGCGGGGGACTCCGTCGTGATCGTCATCGACGCGGGTGCGGGCGTCTGGATCCCCGGCGCCCAGGTCGTGGACGTCGAGCCGTTCGAACGGTCCGCGGGCCTGGAACTGCTCGGCAGGTTGGCCGGTGCGGACCGGCTGGCCGCCGAACCGCCCGCGGCCGAGCAGCTGTTCGAGATCAGCGACGGGCTGCCCGCCGCGCTCGGGGTGATCGGCGGCCTGCTCAACCGGCATCCGCGTTGGCCGGTGTCCCGGCTGGCGGGCATGCTCGGCGACGAGACCCGGCGCCTGGAGCGGTTGCACCTCGGTGAGGACATGTCGGTGCCCGCCGTGTTCGATGCCGCCTACCGTGAGCTGCCCGAGCAGGCTCAGGCCTGCTACCGGGCGGTCGGCCTGCAGCTCACCGCGGGCGATTTCTCCGTGGACGCCGTCGCCGCCACCATGGGCGTCGATCCGGAGGATGCGAGCGATCAGCTGATGCGCCTCGCCGACGCACGGCTGGTGGAGGAGACCCGCCAGGACCGGTACCGGACCCACCGCCTGGTGTGGCGCCATGCCCGCGGGGTTGCCGAGCGGGACCGCGACTCCGACCTGCGCGAGGACGACCTCGGCAGGCTGCTCGACCACTACCTCCAGTTGGCGGTGGACGCCGATTTCGCGGTGGTGCCCAAGCGGTACCGGGTTGGTGGGCGGACCGCCTCCCGCGCGATGGACAAGGACGAGGCGTGGGCGGTGCTGGAGTCCGAGCGGCACAACCTGCGGGCCGCCGTCGACTGCGCCCATGTCCTCGGCAGGCATGACCTCGCCTGGCAGTTGGCCGAGGCCATGTGGGAGTTGTGTTTCCACCGCAAGTACGTCGAGGACTGGATCGGCGGTCACCTCACCGGCCTCGCAGCGGCGCAGGCCTGCGGTGACGAGGAAGCTGAGGCGAAGCTGGCCAGCCAGCTGGGGTTCGCTTACCTGCACCGCGAGGAGTTCGACGAGGCCATGGCCCGCTTCGAGCACGCGGCGTCAACCGCGCGGCGCGCGGGAAAGGACGCGGCGGAGGCGACCGGCTGGGAGTCGGCGGGTCTGGCGCTGCTCGAACAGGAACGGTACGAGGAGGCGCTGGTCTTCTTCCGCCGCTCCTTCGACCTGGCGGAGCGGATCGGCGACCCGCGGCGATCCGGGCTGATCCGGCACCACACCGCGCGGGCGCTGACCGGGCTCGGCTCGCACGCCGAGGCGCTGCTCCTGCTGGATGAGGCGGCGAGCCTGCTCGCCTCCGATGAGTACAACCTGGCGCGGGTGGCGACCAGCCGCGGCATCGCGCTGGTCGGCGTCGGCGAGTACGAGGCGGCGGAACGCGCGTTCGACCAGGCGCTGCACGGGATGCGCGGCAACCACTTCGAGCGGGCTCGGGTGCTGGTGGCACAAGGTGATCTGCTGCGAGCGAGGCAGGATTCGCTTGGAGCCGAGCGGAAGTATCGCGCCGCACTGGAGATCTACGAGGCCTGGCAGCACCGTCGGCAAGCCGCGAAGGTGACTGCGAAGCTCACCGCGCGGGCCTGATCGACAGCCTGATCCGCCTGCTGCCTAACGCCACCGTGAGCTCGGCGCTGCTCGGCGACCGGTGGACCAGAGCCGCCGCCAAACCCGCATCCGCCGTACCGGCCACGTGCAGCAACGCACCCCGCTTGGTCGCCACGAGGCAGCCATCACCCGCGACGGTGCCTGCCACCTCCGCGGCAGGGCGCTCGACCAGCAGGGCACCCAGCGCCTCCGCCGCGTGTACACCGGGGTCGGTCAGCACGACCACCTCTGCCAGATCCCGCAGTCGCCGGTCTGGCTCTGTGTCATCGCCGACCACGAACGCGCCGCGCGGCATAACCTCCGCGCTGAGCAGCACCTCCGCGGGGAAGCGCTCCACGGTGTAGGCCTTGCTGATGGTCATGACCTGCGTCGATACCCGTTGTGGCAAGCAGGAGGCGGGGACCGGCACCGCGGCCAGCCGCGCGGGCCAAGCGGGCTCGGGCAGATCGAGCAACTCGTACAGGGAACGGCGGATGGCGCTCGCGGCCTCGCCCGGCATGGAGGTGGCCTGGTCGGTGATCTCGCGCCAGCGGTCCGGTCGGTGCCCGACGATGGCCTGATCGACCTGGTCGCGCAGGTTGTCCTGGCGTAGGCGGGGGAGTACCGCTGCGAGGGTGGCGATGGGGGAGTGTGGGTCGATCAGACCGATGGGGAAGGCGGTCTGCAACACCGGCCTGCCCGCCGCCGCGGCGTAGAACAGCACCGAGCCGTAGTCACCGAGCACCAGGTCCGCCGCGATGAGTGCGGCACGCCAGCCTTCCTCAGGGGGCATCAGCACCAGTCCGCCGCGTTCGCACGATGCCAGCCAGGAACGCAGACCCCATGGCGAGTGCCAGTCCCAGATGTTGGGGTGCAGGACGCCGACCACGCGGTAGGAGTCCATCGGCAACGCGGCGAGCAGGCGGCTGAACAGCTCGGGATGCTTGCCGAACAGCGATTCGCTCGCCCAGGTGGAGGAGACAACCACCAGTGTCTGGTCATTCTGCAGTCCGAACGCCGAGCGGTAGGCGCGGCGCAGGTCGGTGCCAGCCTGGATGCGGTCCAGGCACGGGTCGCCGACGATCTCCGCGACCTCGGCGGCGGGTGGGCAGTAGCTTCGCAGCCGGTCCAACTGCTCGGGATGCGACAGCGCGATGCGGCTGGGGATCAGCTTGCCGTCGTGCAGCAGCCATTCCTCGGAAAGCCCGAAAACCGAAGACGCGTCAGCGTCTTTCGGTTTTCGGTTTTCGGTTTTCGGTTTTCGGGATAAGTATTTATTGTATCCCATTCCGTGTGGGAAAACGGCGAGCGGAGAATTCAGTTCTTGCAGGTCACCGCCATAGCTGGCGGATACCGCGAGGTCGAATCGGGCCGTTTTCGCCTCGTCCCAGGGAATCACCGCCATGCCGAGTTCGCGGAGCATGTCGCGGACCGGCGGGCCGAACGGCGAGGAACCGGGACAGGTGAACAGCACCTGGAGGCGCAGGTCGGAGTCGAAGACGCCGAGCACGTCCAGCAGGCGGGTCAGGGCGGTTCGGTTGTGCACCACGCCGAGCACGGTGCGCCGGGTACGTCGGGTCGACCAGTCGGCCGCCGCCGGATCGCTGGGAAGGGCGACGAACCCATGATCGAACACAACCGGCCACATTACCGGGAGGTGGACGCGCTCCCTAGGCGCCGAAGGTGATGTTGCCGTGGATGTCGCGGGCCTGCACCACGTTGCCGGTGCTCGAACCGTTGATCTGGTTGATCACGTTGTCGCGTTCGGCGTGCAGTTCGGTGCGGGCCTGCTCCCAGGTGCGGCGCAGCCGGTCCGCGAACACCGGGTCCTCCGCGGTGACCTCGCCAAGGGCCTCGGCCAGCGCGGCGACCTCGGCGGAGTCCGCGGGCGCCTTCGGTGCCGCCACAATTGCCTTGTCCAAAGTGGACGCGGCAGGCTTGCCTGCGAACTTGTCCTTCACCAGCCGGTACAGCGAGGCCAACGCGCTGCGCCCACCGGAGGCCAGCGCGCCCGCCGCCTTGGCCGCCAACGCGCCCGCGATCGCCATCAGCAATGGATCGGCCATGAATACCCTTCCGTGGATGTCCCTTTCGCCTTTGTAGCGCAGCACCCTCGACCGCCGCCGCCGAAAACGCCAAGGTCCACCCGCCTGGCCATCCGGTACGTTGAAGATGTGGCCTGCGTCACTTGGGTGGTGTTCCATCACGTCGCCTGATCGGGTTCGATACCGTTAGTGCGCGGGAACCAATGGGGACGTGTCGGGAGGGGGCTCGTCATGACAGGCTTCGGCCGGATGTTCGAACTGGTACAGCACGTAGGCAAGATGATGCAGCTGGCCAACTACTCAGCAGCCAACGTGCAGATGCAGATCGACCCCGAACACGTCGAGAAGGTCGCCAGTAAGTTCGAGCAGATGGCTTCCGACCTGCGTCAGCGTCAAAGTGACGTCGAGCAGTTGGCGATCATCGTGGCGCCGGGCACGGACCCTGTGAGCACACAGGCAGTGCAGCAGTTCGGCAAGGTTGCTCAAGGCGATAGTCAGGCCTACCTCGACAACTACACGAAACTGGTGGAGTCGTTGAGGGGAACAGCGGCCAATCTGCGGGCATCAGCGGGTCGAGTGCGCTACAGCGAAGAGACCAACGAGTCAACGATGGGTGGTTCCGGGCGTGCGTAAGCTGCTCCCGATCGTCGGGATGGTTCTGCTGGTGGTGACGGGCTGCGGTGGCGGTGAGGCAACGTCGACCACGCAGACCACGCCGTCGCCGACCGAAACGTCGAGCAATGGTCCGACCTTGACGGCGCCGCAGAAGAACATCTCGGTGCCGGACAAGTGCGCGATCGTTCCGGAAGCCAAGCGCGTTGAACTCGGCATCAACACCCCACCCAAGGCACGTGAATCAAATGGTGCTCCTGGCTGCGAGTACACGATGGACCCCTTTGCCACCGGATACACAGTGTGGGTCGGAATCAACTCTGTTCGCGACTATTCGTCGTGGGAGCAGAGTCGGTCGGCTTATGGGGTCAACGAGGACATCAAGGCCGGTGACTACGCGGGGTTGAAGCTCTCCCGCAAGGTTGACAACAACAACTGCATCTTCGTTGTGAAGGTCGCAGATGGGGGCAACATCGTTGTGAGTCTCACTTCGTCCACAAAGGACGAGAAGCCGGTGAACAATCCCTGCCCGCTGGCGCAGCAATTCGCTGAGGCCGCGGTGCAGAACCTGCCCAATGCCTGAGGGGGAAGCATGAGCGGACGGCAGATCAATCCCTACAACTTCGACGGCTCGTCCCTGAAGGAGATGCGGGGCTGGGTCGACAGCGGTGCCGGTCCTGGTGACCTGCAGACCAAGAGCGACGGCTGGATGGCCGAGCAGAAGTACATGGCTCAGGTCGCCACCGACATCAAGAACCTGCTCACCGAGGTCAAGGCGGGCTACAAGGCCAAGTCGGCCGATGCCGCCGACATCGCCGTCTCGCCGCTGTCCCTGTGGGCCGATGTGGCCGCGGGCCAAGCCGAGATCCAGGCCAACTCAGTGCAGCAGCAGGCCAACTCCTTCGCCACGGTGAAGAGCACGGTCCCGAACACCACCGAGGTCAAGGACGTCCCAGACGACAACGTCTTCGAGCGCGGCTGGGCGTGGATGACGGACTCCACCACCGACAAGCAGGATGCCGAAGCGCACAACGAGGCGCTGAGGCAGAAGGCAGTCGAGGCGTTCAAGACGTATCAGACCGACAGCACCTCGCACGTCAGCACTACGCCGTACTACGAGCCGCCGGTTGCGGTCGAAGCCGCGCAGGGTGGTGGCAGCACTTCCTCCGGTGAGCGGGTCGGCAGCTACAGCGGCGGTCCGAGCCAGACCGGCGGTGGTCACAGTGGCAACGTCGGCGGTGGCAGCGGCTACCAGCCCGGTGGCGGAGGCGGACAGGTGCACCAGTACCAGCCGCCCACGGGTGGCGGTGCCGACATTCCCGGCTCCACAACCGGTCAGGGCTACCAGCCGCCGGTCACCACCCCGGCGCCTCCGCAGGGCCCCTACACCCCAGGTCCCGGCCCGAACCCGCAGGTCGGCGCGCAGCCGCCCTACGCGGCGGGCCTCGGCATGCCGCCCGGAACCGGCGGCGGTGCGGGTGGCCCCGGTGCGGGTGGCGCGGGCGGTGCAGGCGGTCGCGGCGGAGCGGGCGGCTTCGGTGGTCGTGGTGGCGTTGGCGGAGGCTTTGGCCCGGGTGGCGGTGCGGGCCTCGGCGCGTTGGACGACGGCCCCAACTCCCAGCGCGGTGGCGCGGCAGGCGCCCGTGGCGCGGCGGGCCAGGGCGGCATGGGTGGCGCCGGGGCCGGTGCCCGTGGTGGCCAGGGCGAAGAGGACCAGGAGCACCAGCGCCCGTCGTGGCTGGTGGAGACCGAGGACGTGTTCGAGAACGACATGCCCCGCGTCGCCCCGCCGGTGCTCGGCGAATAGTCAACAACCCGTGAGCGGTGGCCGACCTTGGGGCGTCGGCCACCACTCGCGGCCTCTACGTGCGGAAACGAGGTTGGTTGCGGTGGCGGTGACGGTGTCTGCCCGCGCCTTCGATGTGGCCTGGCAGCATCTGGACATCGGGCCCAAGCCGCTGATCTTCACCTGGACCACCGGCGCCATGCCGGAGGACGACTACCGGCGTGAGGTGGCCAAGGCGTGGGAGGAGCTCAACGCGCTGGGCGCCGCCGAGGGCGACGAGCTGGCCCCCGACTTCGAGGACGCCCTCACCACCCTTGACAAGCCCGCCCGCATGGTCGACGCCCGACTGCGCTTCGGCGAGCGGGAGGTCCGCGCCCAGGTGACCACCGGCGGCGGCCTCGTGGTGCTCGGTGTACTGGAGGACGGCAAGATCACCGTCGAGACCTCCCGCACCGCGAGCATGACCAGCCTGATCCTCGGCCTGCTGCCCGAGATCCCGCCCGGCACCGGCCAGAGTGTGTCCATCCCCAGCGCCGCCCTCGACGCCAGCGCCGCCGAGGCAGGCGAAAACCCGCACGCCATGCTCAACGGCCTGATCGCCCGCGGCGTCCGCACCGAGGACGCCCGCATGCTGGTCAGCATCGCGGGCGAGCCCCGCACCGCCCAGGGCCAGTTCGGCCTGGAGATCTGGAGCGAGTGGGGCATGCCTCAGCGCGCTCCAGCCATCGTGTCCTGGTTCGACACCGCCAACGGCCGCTACCTGATCCAGAAACTCCGCTCCGGCACCGAGCCGTACACCACGGTCGCCCCAGCCGACAAGCGCCGCCTCGCCCAGCGCATCGACGAACTGGCCCGCCTGATCCCCCAGGTCTAGCGCCCTAAACCCGGCGTAGGCCTGCTTCGGCGCAGCCTGCTTCGAGGGCGTCCAAGCCGAAGGCCTCGATGGGGCCCAGCGCGCCGGGGGTGGTGACGGCGCCGTCGGCGCAGCGGCGGGCGGCCCAGGACATGATGTCGGCGGTGAAGTCCCACGCGTTCGCGCCGCGCAGGGTGACCTCGGTGAGCGGGCCGCCGTCGGCGTCGTAGGCGGCGGCCACGATGTGGGAGCGGACCTTGCAGGCGTTCTCCGGCGTCGGATCGGTGGTGGCCGCGGCGAACAGCTTCCGGGCGCCGCGAATCGTCGCCGCGCGCAGCGGGTTCCACCGGTTCAGCAGCGGCAGCACTCTGGCGCCCGCGTGCAGCGGCCTGGTCAGCGGGCCGAACCAGCCGAGGTAGACATTGACCTCGGCAAGCTGCGGGAACGACCGGGGCAGCGCGAGGTGCTCGGTGGCGCCGATGGACAGCGCGGGCCGGGAGTGACCGTCCACGCTGAACTTGCGCATCCGGATTCCGCCCGGCTCCTCGTGGATACCGTCGCGCCAGCTGAACATCGGCTCGGTGATCACGCCCGCCAGCGAGTCCGTGGTGCCCGCGGCCGCGGGCATGCGCGCCTTGCCCGTCACGTAGTAGCCGACGTCCACCCGCACCGCGTCCGGCCCCGCGTCGCGCAGCGCGAGCCCGGCGGCGAGGTTGCCCGGCACGAAGTCATAGCCGAACGCGGTCAGCAGCGTCGCGCCCGCTTTCACGGCGAGCGGACCGTAGTTGTCGAAGACCATCCTGATGAACGGCGGTTCGCCGGTGGAGTCCACGTAGTACGCACCGGAGCGGACCGCGGCGCCCAGGATCGGCTCGCCCAACGAGGCGAAGGGGCCGATGGTCGACATGACCACATCGCCCGGCCGCATGAGCTCATCCAGCGACTGGGAGTCAGTGATGTCCACGGCGGCGATGTCCAGCCCGCCGAGCCGGTCGGCCATCGCGGCCAGCCGCTGGCCGTTGCGACCCGCCAGCAGCGGCCGCACACCCGCGTCGACCAGGGCGCCTGCCAGCCTGCTTCCGGTGTGCCCGGTCGGGCCGAAGACCACGAACCTGGAGCTCATTGATGGCCTCCTCTAATCGGGTGGCTCGTCGAGTCGGCCGCCGCCCGCATGGGTAGGCCCATCGGGTCGGCACCGCCTAGCCTAGGACCCTCCACATGCGTGCGCTCGTCCTGAACTGCACCCTCAAGTCCACACCCGAACCGTCCAATACGTCGGCCCTGGCCTCAGTCGTTATCGCCGCGTTGCGGGAACGCGGCGTGGAGTCCGAGGAGATCCGCATCGTGGACCACCACGTGCCGCCGGGCGTCTCCACCGACGAGGGCGACGGCGACGACTGGCCCGCCATCCACCGCAAGCTGTTGGACAGCGAGATCCTCATCATCGCCACTCCGACCTGGCTGGGGCATCCTTCCTCGGTCGCCCAGCGGGTGCTGGAACGCATGGACGCCATGCTGTCCGAAACGGACGATGCCGGAAAACCCGTGGCGTACAACAGGGTCGCCGGGGTGATCGTGACCGGCAACGAGGACGGCGCGCACCACGTGATCAGCGAGGTCAGCGGGGGACTGATCGACATCGGCTACACCATCCCCGGCCAGTCGTGGACGTACTGGAACATGGGCCCAGGTCCGGGTCCGTCCTATGCGGACACCGACCACGGCAAGGAGTGGTCGCACCGCACTGGCAGGACCATGGCGGCCAACCTCGTCGCGGTGGCCAAGGCGCTCGCCGGGTCGGCGATGAGCGCACCGCCCGAATAGGGCTGTACAGCCGATCGTGATCGGCCATAGGCTCCCAACCCCCAACACAGGGAGCGGGTGTCTTGTCGGACAAGAAGATCGCCGTCGTGACCGGAGCGAACAGGGGCATCGGCAAGGCTGTGGTCAGACAGCTTGCCGACCGCGGCTACCTGGTGGTGCTGGGTTCCAGAGACCTGGACAAGGGCAGACGGGCCGCCGAGGAGCTGTCCACCGACGGCCGCCGCGTCATCGCCCGGCAGCTTGACGTGACCGACGCGGCGGGCGTTGACCGCATCGCGATCGAGTTAGCCGAGACGACCGGCATGGTCCATGTGCTGGTCAACAACGCCGCGGTGCTGTACGACACCTGGCAGCGACCCGCCAACGCCGACCTCAGCCAGGTCAGGGAGGCGCTGGAGACCAACGTCCTCGGTGCCTGGCGGTGCACCCAGATCTTCGCGCCGCTGCTGCGCAAGGCGGGCGGCGCCCGCGTGGTGAACGTGTCCAGCGCGGCGGGCTCGCTGGCGAGCATCGGCGCCACCACCCCCGCCTACGCGGTGTCCAAAGCGGCCCTGAACGCCCTGACCATCAGCTTCGCCGCCGAGCTCAAATCGGACCGGGTGCTGGTCAACGCGGTCTGCCCGGGGTGGGTCGCCACCGACATGGGCGGGCCCGGTGGCCGTTCCATCACGGCGGGCGCGGCGAGCGTGGTGTGGGCCGCGGACTTACCCGAGGATGGGCCGACCGGCGGCTTCTTCCGTGACGGTCAGCCCATCGACTGGTAGCGATTCGATCACGGCGGCATGGCCTTGGGGCGGTCTGGGTACTTCGGGCCCAACCGCCTGGCAGAAAGGGGAACATCAATGTTCGCCATCGTCGCCGCCATCCTCTTCGGACTGGCCCTGCTGCTGGACCTCATCGGCGCATCGCTGGGCAACGTCATCACGGAGAACACGCTGACGCTGGCCGGTCTCCTGTGCGTCGCCCTGCACCTCGCGGGCGTCGGCAGCGGCTGGCGGGTCCGGAGATAGTCAGGCCGCACCCCGGAGCGCCCAGCTCCGGGGTGCGCCTAGAACGTCAGGCTCCACCGGTCCATCACCCCGGCGTGCTCGGCCCGCTGGTCGGTGATGGACAGCTCCCACGTGCCCTCCGCCGCGCTCGCCGAGGCGTTCACGACGTAGCTTCCGCGCAGGTCGGTTGCCGCGTCCTCGGCGTTGGCGCGTTTGAGCGTGAACCGGGTGCCGTCGGGCGCGCGGAGTTCGAGCACCAAGTCGCCGCGCCGTTCGTGGCGCAGGTCCACGTCGATGCGCAGGGCCTTCGGCGCCTTGCCCGCCACGCCCTTGACCTCGATGGTGCTGCGCACCGCCTGCTCGTCGGCGATCGGCGTGTCGGCCTCGTTCACGAAGTGCCCCCTGACGGGCTGGTCCTCGCTCTGCAGGCACCGCGTGTACAGCAGCAGTGGCGGCGAGCCCGCCGGGTCCGTGACGGCGTCCTTGGTGGCGCAGCCGGTCAGCTTCTCGGCGATCTCGGCAGGCGCCGCGGTCGGGTGCTCCTGGAGCAGCAGCGCCACCGCGCCCGTCACATGCGGCGCCGCCATGGACGTTCCGCTGAACGCGACCGTGGCGTCATCGGCCTGGTTGGACGCCGACTCCACGTCCGAGCCGGGGGCGAAGATGTCCACGCAGCGGCCGAAGTTGGACTTGGGCCAGCGGGTGTCGTGCGGGGTGCTGGCGGCCACCGTGATCGCCTCGGTGACCCGGCCCGGCGAGCCGCCGCAGGCGTCGGCACTGGAGTTGCCCGCCGACAGCACGACCGGGATGCCCGCCTTGACAGCGGAGCGCACAGCGGCGTCGGCGGCGCGGTTCGGCCCGCCGCCCATGCTGGCGTTGATCACGCTGGGCTGGAGCCGGTTGCGGATCACCCAGTCGATGCCAGCGACGAACCAGGAGAAGCTGTTGTTCTGCTGGCAGCCCAGCACCCGCACCACGGTGACCCGCGCGGTCTTGGCCACCCCGTGCGAGCCGCCCGCCGCGATGCCCGCAACGTGGGTGCCGTGGCCGGTGCAGTCCTCCATCAAACCGTCGTCGACGAAGCTCGGGCCGCGGGTGGCGCGGTCGCCGAAGTCCTGGTGGCTGGGCCGGACCCCGCTGTCCAGCACGTAGATGTCCACGGTGGGTGTCGCCCAGTGCCGGTACTCCTGGTTCAGCGGCAGTTCCCGCTGATCGATGCGGTCCAGTCCGTACACCGGATCATGCTGCACGGCATGGGCCTGCATCAGACCGTCCGCCTCGACCGCGGCCACCCGGGGATCGGTCGCCAGCCTGCCCGCGTCTTCGGCGCTCATCCTGGCGGAGAACCCGTGCAGCGCCGCGGTGTAGACGTGGTCGACGTCGGCGTTGTACGCCGCGCCCAACTCGGCGGCCAGATCGCCCGCCGACATCGCCGTCATACCCTGTTCCATGGTCACGATGTAGCCGCCGGTTGGGCTGTCCACAGTGGCCGGTGCGGGCGTGGTGACCAGCGCGAACAACAGGACGCAGGCGGCGGTCAGCCGAACGTGAAGGCTCCTGTGCATGGCCGAATGCTGCGCTCACCTCCGATAAGCGGCAACACGGCGGATGAGGCTGTACCCGAGCAGGTGAGGACAGGTTTCAGTGGCCCGCGTGGTGGTACTGGTGCACGACCGCGTGGCCCTTGCCGCGTCCGATCAGCCAGCGGTTGACCGGCACCGTCAGCACGAACGCGATGCCCAGCGCGACCGCGAGGCTCACCCAGAACAGCCAGGACACCACGCCCGCGTGCATCGCGCCGGGGATCAGCACCATGATCGCGTTGTCCACGATCTCCATCACCGCGATCGACACCGTGTCCGCGGCCAGCGCCACCGGGATCGCCCGGCGCAGCGACAAGCCCGAGCGCAGGATCGGCCCCAGGGTCAGCGCGTAGCCGAACAGGAAGGCCAGCGCCACGGCAAGCAGGATGGTCGCCAGGTTGGACCAGCCCAGCGCGGTGCCGATCACCATGCCGAGCACCTCGCCGATGGCACAGCCGGTCAGGCAATGCAGGGTCGCTCGGACGGCCTGTCTGGTCAGGTCCATGGGTTCCTCCTCGGCAGCGGAAGCGTCACCCACGCCCAACTACTACCCCCGGGGGGTATATTCCGTCAGTGGTCGAGGAAATGTTCCAGATCGATGCAGACGGCCGTCTCCGCCCCGCTGCGGATTCGTTCGCTGGCTGTCTCCAACTCCCGCCGCAACGCTCTGAGCTCCTCGACGTCCAGGCACCTGCTTTGCAGGATCTGGCCGGTGTCAGCGTCTTCCACGGTCAGCGCCACAAGCTGGAACTCGCGGTCCGCCGTGAGCTTGATGTTGGCTGATGGCACGTCTCAGAGATTCTCCAATCCCCTCACGGTCAAACCATTCCCTGATCGGGTAGACGTTTCCTGCCGCGTCCGCCGGGGGTACCTCCAGCCCACACGGAAGAACCGGAGCGCGGCTTGAACGAACTCACCATTGGCGTCGAGGAGGAGTTCCTCCTCGTCTACCCCGACAGCGGCGAACTCGCCGCGAAGGCGGGCGAGGTGCTCCGCGCCGCCGCCCAGCCGGACGCAGACCTCCAGCGCGAACTGACCCCCGTCCAGGTCGAACTGGCCACCCCGATCTGCCACAGCGCCCACGAGGTCGCCAAGCAACTCGCCGACCTGCGCGGCGCCTTGGCGGGCGGCGCGGAACGCAACGGGCTGCGCCTGATCGCCAGCGGCACGCCCGTCGCCCAGCACAACCAGGCCCCCATCACCGAGGGCGCGCGTTACCGGCGGATGGCCGAGCACTTCGGCGCGCTGGCCGATTCGGAGGTGATCTCGGGCTGCCACATCCACATCGGCATCCCCGACGAGGAAACCGGCCTCCTGCTGTCCAACCACCTGCGCCCGTGGCTGCCGGTGCTGATGGCCGTCAGCGCCAACTCCCCGTTCTGGCGCGGCGGCGACACCGGTCACGCCGCCTGGAGACCCACGCTGTGGTCCCGCTGGCCGACCGCGGGCCCGACGCCGTACTTCGGCTCGCTGGCCGACTACCGGTCCAGTGTGGACGCTCTGCTCCAGGTGCAGGCGGCGCTGGACCGCAAGATGGTCTACTGGGACATGCGGCTGTCGGAGGACCAGCCCACCCTCGAAATCCGCACCTGCGACGTCGCGGGCACCGTCGAGGAAGCCGCCTTCCTCGCGGGCTTGGTGCGCGGCCTGGCTGCCGCGGCGTTCACCGACATCGACAACGGCGAGCCGCCGCTGCCGATCCCCTCCGAGGTACTCAAGGCCGCCCTCTGGCGGGCCGCCCACGACGGTCTCGAAGGCCGCGGCCTCAACCCGCAGACGGGTCTGCTGGAGCCCGTGCACACCACCCTGCGCAGGCTGATGGACCGCATCCGGCCACATATCGAGGACGATCACCGTTTCATGGAGCGCGTCCTGACGGAACTGAGGGCACGCGGCGGCTCGGCCGCCCGCCAACGCAAGGCGCACAACCGCCGCGGCGCACTGTCGGACGTGGTGGACCTGCTGGCCGAGCAGACCCGAGGATCGCTCTTCGACCGAACGGCCGGGTGAGGCACCGACGAAAGCAGGCGGCCATCCCCCGGATCACCGGGGTAGTGTCGGCTCCGCCAGGTCGGTGATCCGGGGGAGGCCGCTGTGGTTGTCAGGCGTGTTCTGAGCTGGACCGTGCCCGTTGTTCTCGCCGCCGCGATGATCACTGCGGGCCTGCCCGCGGTCGCCGCGCCCGCGCCGGGCGTGCTGATCGAGCGGACCGAGTACGGCATCCCGCACATCACCGCCCGCGACCACCGCGGGCTGGGGCTGGGCTTCGGGTACGCCTACGCCGAGGACAACCTGTGCCAACTGGCCGAGCGGGTGGTGACGCTGGCGGGGGAGAGGTCCCGCTGGTTCGGGCCCGACGCGATCGCCACCGACGTCGACAACCCCGGCCTCAAGCGCACGAACCTGGACAGCGACACCCTGTACCGCTCGCAGTACGCCACCGCCTACATCGAGCGGATGCTGGCCGCACCCGGCGGCCCCTCGCGGCAGGCCCGCGACCTGACCGCCGGGCATGCCGCGGGCTTCAACCGCTACCTCGCCGAGAAGGGCGTCACCGACCCCCGCTGTCGGGACGCGGGCTGGGTGCGTCCGATCACAGAGGTGGACCTGTGGCGCCGCGGCCTGCAGATCAGCAGGCTGCGCGGTATCGAGCAGTACGGCAGCGCCATCGTGGCCGCGGCCCCGCCAGGACAGTCGCGCGACGCACTGCCCGCCGTCCCCGAGCCCGCCATCGCGGGCAGCAACGCCTTGGCCGTGGGCCGGGAGGCGTCGAAGGACGGCGGCGGCATGGTGTTCGCCAACCCGCACTTCCCGTGGACCGGCCCCAACCGCTTCTACCAGGCGCACCTGCGCATCCCCGGCAAGCTCGACGTGGCCGGTGCGGCTCTGCACGGCCTGCCGGTGGTGGCCATCGGCCACAACGCCTGGCTGGGCTGGTCGCATACGGTGTCCACCGCCACCCGCCACGTGGTGTACCGACTGCCGCTGGTGCCCGGCGATCCGACCAGCTACCTGGTCGACGGCAAGCCGGTGAAGATGCGGGCCGAGACGGTGACCGTCGGCGACCGCGGCCGGACCCTCTACCGCAGCGAGTTCGGACCCATCGTCGCCACCGACGCGATGCCGTGGACCACGCAGTTCGCCTACGCCCTGCGCGATATCAACGCCGCCAATGTGCGCGGCATCGACCAGGCGCTCGCCATGGCCGGTGCCCGCGACCTGAACGCTCTGCACGGCGCGCTCAAGTCAGTGCAGGGCATGCCGTTCGTCAACACCATCGCCGCCGACCGGCACGGCAACGCGGGCTACGCCGATGCCTCGGTGGTGCCGCACCTGACCGATGAGCACGCCGCCCGCTGCCTGAACACCGAGGCGGACCGCGCACTCTTCGCCACCCGCGGCATCGCCGTCCTCGACGGCGCCCGGCCCGAGTGCGCGTTGGGCACCGACCCGGATGCCGTTGAGCCCGGAATCTTCGGCCCGTCCCGCTGGCCGCTGCTGGTCCGCGGCGACTACGTCTCCAACTCCAACGACAGCCCCTGGCTGACCAACCCCGCGCAGCCGCTGAGCTATCCGCGCATCTTCGGCGACACCGGCACCCCGCGGTCGCTGCGCACCAAGGTCGCCATCGACCTCGCCGAGCAGCGCAAGGCGGGCACGGACGGCCTCGGCAAGCCCAAGTTCGACCTGCCGAGCCTCACCGGCATGTTCAACTCCGAACGCGTCCTCAGCGCCGAACTGGCCAAACCCGACCTGCTCCGCCTGTGCGCGCAACTGTCCACACCGGAGGCCAAGGCGGCCTGCGCCGCATTGTCCGCCTGGGACAACCGGTCCAGAGCCGACAGCAGGGGCGCCGCACTGTGGCGCACGTTCTGGTCCAAGCTGCCCCCGGACCGCTGGACGGTGCCCTTCGACCCCGCCCAGCCGCTCACCACCCCGCGCGGCCTCGCCATCGACAAGCCCGCGGTCCGCGCGGCGTTCACCGACGCCGTCGCCGCGTTCACCGCCGCCAAGGTGCCCTTCGACGCCCCACTCGGCACCGTGCAGCAGGCCGCCAAGAACGCGCCGATCGGCATCCCCGGCTGCCCCAGCCGGGACGGCTGCTACAACGTCATCGAGCCCCCACTCGCCGCGCCCGGCCCCGACGGCACCTTCGGCCCGATCATCCACGGCAGCAGCTACGTGGCGGCCATGCACTTCACCCCGTCCGGCCCCCGCGTCCGCTCGCTGCTGACCTACGCCCAGTCCACCAACCCCGCCTCGCCCCACCACTGGGACCAGACCAGGCTCTTCGGTCGAGGCGACTGGGTCACCGAACGCTTCACCCAGCGCGAGATCAACGCCAGCCCCGCCCTGACCAGGACAATCCTCCGCTGAGACCCACGCCGCCGACGCGGCCCGTCAGTGGTGGGAGTCGTTCCTGCCGAGTGTCTCCACCGGGGTCGCGCCGGGGCGAGTCCACTGCGGCACAGGGCGGCTGGTCGGGCCCCAGGTGGCGTTCCCGTCCGCGTCCGAACGCCAGTACCAGCACGCGTCGCGCCCCTCGGGCCGACCATCGGGCTTGTCCTCCCACCTCTCGCCGCGGCCGTAGGGCGTCAGGTCGAGCAGGTAGAAGGACCCGCCTGCGGGCTCGATGCCGCGGGACGTCGTGGAGTAGGTGAGGAACACGCGGTCGCCGTCGCGCAGGAAGCAGGTGAGGTGCCCCATGTCTTCGCCGACCGGCCCCGGAACATCGCGCACCGAGTACCAGGGCTGGGTGTAGCCCATGAACTCGACGTAGGAGGCCACCTCATCCCACCGGCCCGAGGTCAGGAAGGCGAACGAGACGCCGCGGGCGTTGAGGTAGACGGCGTCCTTGAGTTGCCAGGCCAAGGTGGTGCAGCCCTCGCACTGCCCCTGGTGCGGCGCCCCGTCGTGCCACATGTGCTTGTAGACCACAAGCTCGTCACGACCCTGGAACAGCTCCAGGAACGGAACCGGTCCGTCAGGCCCGATGACCTCGACCGTCCCGTCGAACTCCACCATCGGCAGCCTGCGGCGGGCCGCGGCGATGGCATCGCCCTCGCGGGTATGGGCCTTCTCCCGGACCAGAAGCTCGTCACGGGCGGCCTGCCAGGTGGCCAGGTCGACAATGGGCGGGCGACCGGGCAGCGCGGTCGGCGGGTCATTCGGCGTGATGGTCATGGTGCGCTCCGTGGTGTCGTGCCGGGCAGCGTCATACGACGCCGTTCAACACCAAGACAGACCAGCGGCGCGGCCGAAACTCATCGTGGCGGGCCCGCCCTCGGCCGAGCCTGGACGGACCGCGTCCCGCCGAGACCCGCTTACTGCCGTTCGGCGCCGCCCACGAGCGCGGCGACCTTCCGCCTACGCAGGTCGCCACCCCAGTCCCGCAGCCCGACAATGCACAGCAGCAGGAAGACCGTGTACAGCAGCGCGGTCAGCCACAGATCCTTGTAGATGTAGAGCGGCACATAGATCACGTCCACCAGGATCCACAGCCACCAACACTCCAGCAGCTTTCGCGCCTGCCCATACATGGCCATCAGCGAGATCGCGGTCGTCACCGCGTCCAGGAACGGCACCGTCGAGTCGGTGGCCCGGTCCAGCAGCAACCAAAGCCCCACGGTGGTGGCCGCACCGGCGCCGATCAACCACGCCCACTCGGCGGCCCGGGTCCGCCGCACCAGCAGCCCGCTATGCCGCTCCCCGCCGTAAAGCCACTGCCACCACCCGTACACCGCCAGCAGGGTGTACACGACCTGCAAGCCCGCATCCGCGTACAGCCCCGACCCGGTGAACACCACCAGGTACATCAGCGTGTTGAAGATCCCGATCGGCCAGCTCAACACCCGCTGCCGCGCAACGAGATACACGTTGAGCACCCCGGCGACGAACCCCACGAACTCGGCCACCGAAACCGGCGCCCCGAACAACGTGAACA
This sequence comes from Actinorectispora metalli, assembly GCF_056323685.1. NCBI lineage: Bacteria > Bacillati > Actinomycetota > Actinomycetes > Pseudonocardiales > Pseudonocardiaceae > Actinorectispora > Actinorectispora metalli. The sequence goes on along the minus strand of NZ_JBREYE010000001.1, from coordinate 1,082,092 downwards.
CCGAACTCCCCAGCAACTCCAACACCGCAACCCCCACCCCAGCCTGACGTCCAGCCGAGTATGCCTGGCCTCCGACCGCCTGGCTCCCAACCGCCATGCCCCAAGAGCGCCAGGTCCGACGAGCGTCAGGTCCGACGGGCGCCAGGCACGACGAGCGCATGCCCGACGAGCGTCAGACCCCAAGAACGTCAGACCCCACCCCTAGGCTCGATTTGGGGGGAGCTCAACCCGGTCGACCACCCAGGGCGTCATGGTGTCGCCCCAGGGGAGCATCATGCGCCCGCAGGTCGACATCATGACCGCCCAGGAGACACGCGGCGGCGCATCGGCATTGCCTGCCCTGATGCGGCATGCCACTTTCGGGTGACATGCCGCTCCGGGCGAGCGCCGGGGTCAGAGCCAGCCGCGGCGGGTGGCCTGGACGCCCGCTTGGAAGCGGGTGGTGGCGCCCAGCCGTTCCAGGAGTACCGCCGTGCGGCGGACGACGGTGCGCCGGGAGAGGCCGAGGCGGCGGGCGATGGTCTCGTCGGTGGCGCCCGCGGCCATCAGGGTGAGGATCTGACGGTCCCGGCCGTCCAGCGGGTCGGCGCCCTGGCCGGTCGACATCGGCACCGCGAGCATCCACAGCGTCTCGAACACGTCGATGATCGCCGTGAGCAGCCCGGAGGGGTGCACCAGCAGCGTGGCACCGTCGGCGAGCCCGTCCGGGTCCAGCGGAAGCAGCGCGCAGCTCTCGTCCCGGATCGCCACCTTGATCGGCGGCTCCCGCAGCACGCGCGCCTGCTCGCCGGAGGCCATCAGCGACATCAGCGCGCCGCAGCGCACCGGGTCGTCGTAGATGCTCTCGTGGTAGATCGTTCGGTAGCGGATTCCCTCGCCCATCCGCGCCTGCTGCCGCGCGCACTGCTCGCCGTACTCCTCCGCGCTGCCCGCCACATAGGGCGGCCGGTCGATCAGCCGGATCTGCACGCGGGCATCCAGCTGAAGCTGCTCGAAGTGCGACTTGAGCAGCTGGTTGTCGGAGACCACCTCAAGGCCGGGATACTGCCCGGCGGCCCGCCGGGCGAACCGGAACAGCTGGGCGAGCTGGCCCCCGGCGGCGCGCATGGCCGCGCTGTGGCGTTCGTGTGCGCGCAACGCGGTCTCCGTGATCAACTCCGGTGGCTGGGGCTCCCACGGTCCGGCGCTGTCCGATCCGAGGTTCGTGACGACATGGTTCGCGACGAGCTTGGTGAGGGTGGCCCGGACGGTGTGCTCCTCCAAGTTGGTCGCCCCCGCCAACTCCTCGATGCTGGCTTTGGGCAGGCGGACCATGGCTTCATAAACCCGCCCTTCGAGGGTGTCGGGCTGAAGCGCTTCGAGCATGAGCGGTACCTCCACAAGGTGTGAGCTACCACAACGTGGTGGCTCAACTGAGACATCAGCTCGCGTGCGCCATCGCAAACTCTGTTCTCCGATAGAAACGTGCGGCCCCACCGGAGCGTTCAACGTCCGGCTCGGGGTCTGCGAGATTCAACGACGATCCGCCTGGATGGTTAGCCGTTGAGTCATGCAGTAACGCCATGACCGCAGGCCGGTCACGATCTGTTATGCCAATCAGCCATAGCACCGTGATTTCAGTTACGCGGATGCACAAATGGAGTAGGCTGTGTACTGCGAGATGGCGTTTAGTCACCATCTGCGCGTTACTGGGGATCTGATTCGTTCGTTGTACGCGTGTCGCGTCAGGGCATACGGCGTGTTCCGTCTCACTATGGGACGCAGCGCGAAGGAGTGGGAAATGGCTGAGGAACCCCCCGGGGATATCAGTTACCGGGAAAGGGCCATGCTGCGTGCGGTTGCCGCAGGCCGGGCCCAAATGATGGCCGGATGCGGCTGTGACCTGGCGATTGACGGAGCGTGGTGCGATCACTTCGCGGCCCAGCACCTGTTGCAGGCCGGCTTGATCCGCCCCGTCGGACCGTCGGCGGTAGGCCAGATGGTCGCCGTGGAGATCACGCCTGCAGGCCGGGCATTGCTCGATTCGAGGGCTCCTGCCGCCCTTGCGGGTTAGTCCGACACCTGGGTGGGAACGCCTCACCCATGTGGAGGATGGCGGAGACGGGTGTCGATCCGGTCGCGAGACTGCTTAGCCCATATGTGCCACACAATTTCTTCACAGAATTCAGTCGTGGCGAGGGGCGCAGGTGAGCAACGCGGGCAGTGAGGCCGCCGACGCGGTGATCGTCGGCGCCGGACCCAACGGACTCGCGGCGGCAAACCTGCTGGCAGACGCCGGTTGGAGCGTCCTGGTCCTGGAGGCCGCCGAGGAACCCGGTGGAGCGGTGCGCACAGTGGAGTTCACCGCTCCCGGTTTCCGCAACGATCTCGGCAGCGCCTTCTACCCGCTGGGCCGGGTCTCCCCGGTGCTCAACGGCTTGAACCTGGAAGAGCACGGACTCCGCTGGTGCCATGCCCCGCTCGTGTTGGCCCACGTGCTCGGCGATGGCGAGTGCCACGTGATCTCCCGCGATATCGCCGAGACCGTGGCGACGTTCTCCGCCGAGGACGCCGAGTCATGGCATGACCTTGCGACACAGTGGAATCGCATCCGCGAACCCCTCATCAACAGCCTGCTGCTCCCGTTCCCCCCGGTGCGCAACGGGCTCCGGCTCGCCGCCGCCCTCGGCCCCGCCGACGCGCTTCGCCTGGCACGCATGCTGGCGCTTCCCGTCCGCAGGCTCGCCGAGGAACGCTTCACCGGCCGCGGCCCGCAGGCGCTGCTGGCGGGCAACGCCCTGCACGCCGACCTCGGCCCCGACAACGTGGGCAGCGGCATCTTCGGCTGGATGCTCGGCATGCTCGCCCAGGACGTCGGCTTCCCGGCACCCGAGGGCGGCGCGGGCGAACTCTCCGCGGCACTGGTGCGCAGGCTGACCTCCTTGGGCGGCCGCGTCGACTGCGGGCGCCCGGTCCGCGAGGTCATCGTCCGCGAAGGCAAGGCACTCGGCGTGCGCGACGCCGACGGCAACCCCGTCCGCGCCCGCCGCGCCGTGCTCGCCGACGTCCCCGCACCCATGCTGTACCGCGACCTGGTCGGAGCAGAGCACCTGCCGCCCCGGCTGCTCACCGACCTGGACCGCTTCCAGTGGGACAACGCCACGATCAAGGTGGACTGGGCGCTGCGCCAACCGATCCCGTGGGAGGCCGAACCCGCCCGCCGCGCGGGCACGCTGCACCTGGACGCCGACGTCGACGGCCTCACCACCTTCGCCGCCGACCTCGCCCGCCGCACCGTGCCGCGCAACCCGTTCCTACTGCTCGGGCAGATGACCACCACCGACCCGACCCGTTCCCCCGAGGGCACCGAATCGGCCTGGGCCTACACCCACGTGCCCCGCGGCCTGCGCTGGGACCAGGCGCGGCTGGAGCGGTTCGCCGACAAGATCCAGCAGATCATCGAACGGCACGCCCCCGGATTCACCTCCCGCATCAAGGCCCGCCACGTCCTGGGCCCCGGAGACCTCCAGCGCATCAACCCCAGCCTGGACGAGGGGGCGATCAACTCCGGCACCGCCTCCATCCACCAGCAGCTGATCTTCCGCCCGGTGCCTGGCCTGGCCCGCGCCGACACCCCGGTCGACCGCCTCTACCTGGCCAGCGCGTCGGCTCACCCCGGTGGCGCGGTCCACGGCGCCCCCGGCGCCAACGCCGCCCGCGCCGCCCTCACCCGCGCGGGCGCCGCAGGCCCCCTCTACGCGGGCGCCATCAAAACGGCCCATCGCATCCTCTATACCTGACTCCGCCCCCGGTTTAGCGACCAAAACTCCGGTGGAGGGGTGCGTCGGCCTGGTGTAGGCCGCTAAACCGAGGGCGGAATCCGTACGGATGGCCGTATCGCGAGATCTCTTCGTTGCCTAGGTTGTGAGCCAGACAACGTTGTCATGAAGGGGATCTCATGGCGAAGACAGTCCGGATGCTGCTGGCTACGGCGCTGATGCTGGGCGGCCTGAGCGCGGTGGCGCCCGCCGTCACCGCGGCCCCGGCCGACCCGGTGGGGCTGGTGAACACGTTCATCGGCACCAAGGACGACGGCAACACCTTCCCCGGCGCCTCGGCTCCGTTCGGGATGACGCAGGTCAGCCCCATCGGCACGCACTACGCGGGCTGGCGCTACGACGATGCCAAGATCCGCGGCTTCGGCCACTCCTTCATCTCCGGCGCGGGCTGCTGGGAACAGGGCGGCCAGATCTCGGTGCTGCCCACGACCGGCACCGTCGCGCCGGGCGGCGACTTCGACACCAAGGACCCGACCAGGTTCGACCACACCAACTACGGCGCCCGCTACACCCACCAGGGCGAGGTCGGCGAGGCCGGGTACTACCGGGTCCGGCTCACCGACTACGGCGGCATCGACGCCGAGACCACCGCCACCACCAGGGCAGGCGGCGAGCGCTACACCTTCTCCGCGGGCGAGCGCGGCAACGTCTTCGTCAACGTCGGCCAGGCCAACGGCGTCGGCCGCGAGACCCACCGCGTGATGTCCAGCTCCGTCAACGTGATCGACGACCACACGGTGGAGGGCGCGGTCGAGACGCTGAGCTTCTGCGGCGGCAAGCGCTACACCACCTGGTTTACCATGACCTTCGACCGCCCCTTCGCCTCCTTCGGCACCTGGAGCCCCACCGGCGGCCAGCCCGACACCCGCACCAGCAGCGGCGGCCAAGGCCTGCGCGGAGCCTGGCTCACCTTCGACCTGAAGGACTCCAAGTCGGTCTCCGCGGTCACCTCGATTTCGCACGTCGACGCGATCGGCGCGCGGCTCAACCACGCCTCCGAAGCCCGCCAGGGCAACCGCCTCCGCGACTTCGACGAACTCAAGGCCACGAGCCAGAATGCGTGGCGCGCGGAGCTCGGCTCGGTGCGAGTTGGCGGCGCGAGCCTCGATGACCAGCGCGTCTTCTACACCGCGCTGTACCACGTGCTGCTGCAGCCGCTGGTTGGCGAGGACGTCGACGACCGCTACCGCGGCTTCGACAACAAGATCCACAAATCGGCGGGGTGGACGTACTACGAGTTCTTCTCGCTCTGGGACACCTACCGCACGCAGAACCAGCTACTGGCCATGCTCCGCCCGCAACGCGCCCGCGATATCGCGCTGTCGGTGCTGAAGATCCAGGAGGAGGGCGGCTGGCTGCCGAGGTGGGCCTACGCCAACTTCGAGACCAACGTGATGACCGGCGACCCGGTCACCCCGTTCCTGGTCGATCTGTGGCGCTTCGGCGCGCTGAAGGGCCGCGAACAGCAGGCCTACGCCGCGCTGCACCAGAACGCCTCGGGCATCCCGCCCGCGGGCTCGCCGTACTCCGGTCGCGCGGGCAACGACACCTACCTGGCCAAGGGCTTCGTCCACTACGACAAGAAGTTCCCGACCAAGGGCATGGACGTCGACCCGCACCACGGCGGCTCGGCCACCATGGAGTACGCGCTGGCCGACTGCTCACTGTCGATCATGGCCGAGGCGCTGGGGAAGACCGAGGACGCCGCTGTGTTCCGCGAGCGCGGCCGCTCCTGGCGCAACGTCTGGGACGACTCGGTGGTCGACTCCGAACGCGGCTACCAGGGCTTCCCGCGGCCGAAGGTGCGCGACGGCTCGTGGTTCACGCCGCCGGACAAGCCCTACAGCCCGACCTCGGAGCACGGTTTCCACGAGGGCACCGCGTGGCAGTACCAGTGGCTGGCCCAGCAGGACGTGCCGACGCTGGTGCAGAAACTGGGTGGCCAGGAGAACGCGGCCAAGCGCCTGGACACCTTCTTCGCCTACGACAAGCTGCTCGCCGACCATGTGGCGGCGCCGCGCAAGGAGTGGGTGGTCGGCCCCACCAACTACTACAACCAGTACCGCTACAACCCCAACAACGAGCCCGACCTGCACAGCCCGTGGATGTACACGCTGATCGGCCAGCCGTGGAAGACCGCGACGGTCATGCGCGCCGCGCAGTCGCTGTTCACCAACGAGCCCAACGGCGTCACCGGCAACGACGACCTCGGCACCATGTCGGCCTGGTACGTGTTCAGTGCGATCGGCCTCTACCCGGCCGTGAACGGCACCGGCGAGCTGGTGCTGCACGCCCCGCGCTTCGAGTCGGTGGAACTCGACATCCAGGGCGGCCCGAGCGTGACCATCAAGGCCCCCGCCGCCGACGGCCGCAAGCTTCAGTACGTCCAGCAGGCGGAGTTGGGCACGGCGGCACAGAACCAGGTCTTCATCCCCTGGACCAAGCTGAGAGGCAAAACCCTGACCTTCACCCTCGCCGACAAGCCATCGCAGTGGGGCACCGCTCCCGAAGCCGCCCCCAAATCGCCCTGCACTTGATCACGTGGGCCGGTGGGCCGCCAGGTCGGTGAGGCGGCGCAGGGATTCGTGGTTGCGCGGTTTCAGGGCCAGGGACTGGACCACGGACGGGATGAGGTTGCCGATCCCGTCGGTGAGCTCCTCGGCCATGGTCACCCTGGTCTGGGTGGGCGTGGTCGGGGAGAGGGTGAACCTGATCTTGGCGGCGCCCACGGGCCAGAGGCGGGCGTGAAGTTCGAGCATCTCGCCTTGGCGAATGTCGAGGACCTCGGTGTGGTCCTGGATCTGGAGGGGCCATGGCCCGATGCTGTGGTGGATGCGCGCGCCCGCGGCGGGCCAGTGGTCGTCGACGCGGCGGATGTGGGCGGCGCCGACCACCCAGCTGGCGTAGGACCACCCGTCGGAGAGCACGGAGAAGACCTTGTCCGCGCTCGCGGGAATCGTCTGGCTGATCTCGATCACGCCTCACCTCCGGCTCGGGCCTGCTGTGGGGAGATGCCCCACGGCGGGCAGCCCCAATCATCGGGCCGTTCCGGCGGTTGCGCGCGGTAGGAGAAATGCGACGGGCCCGCCTGACAGCAGGCGGGCCCGAACGCGGGGTGGTTATTCGGCGAGTTCCGCCAGAGCCTTCTTGGCCAGCTCGAGCTCGGCCTCGAGTTCGGCGACCCGGGCCAGGTGCTTCTCCTTGGCAGCGGTGATGACGCTGTCGATGTGCTGGGAGATTTCGGTGTTGAGCTCCCGGGCGGCGCGTGCGACGGCGGCGGCCGGGATCGGCATGCCCTGCACGACACGGTCGCCCGCGTGGGTGAGCTCGGCCTGCCAGTCACCGTCCATGGTGCCGGTGATGGTCAGGTTCAGCTCGACGGTGCGGGTTTTGCGGGCGGTGCTGGCCTTCTTCGGACGCCCACGCTTGGGCTTGTCCTCGGAAATCTCGGGGGTTTCCGGCGCTTCCACCGGGGTCTGCTCCGCCACGTCCTGGTTGCTGACTTCGTCCGAGCTCAATGTCGGTCCCTTCAATGCCGGGTGTTGGCGCGCGCACATCCTAGAACGCCTGTTCGAGCGGAGGGAATCGGGGTGACCCGATCAGTTGATGTGCTGGTCTCGGCGGAGTCGGTGCTTTCCGGTTTGCGAAGGGATGTCGTCCTCGGCGGAATCGAGTCGAGCGAATCCGGTGCGGAAGAGTCGCCGCATCTCGTCCTGCTCGCAGCGGATTTCGTGCAGGATCGCGCGGCACTGTTCGAGGTAGGAGCGGGCGATGACGACGGTGTAGAGGGGAGGAAGCGCGAGCCAGAGGAAGAAGAGGAGAAGGCCGACGTAGTCATTGGCGAGTTGAGTCCACATCGCTGATCACCTCGCCCTCAACCCACCCAGCGGCCAATTGTCGGCGGCTCCGGTTCTGGATAGCTCGGCCTGCCAGCATCAGCCGCTCGCCAAGATCGCGCTGGCGCTGGGATGGCAGCTCGACCTCATCGAGCACTCCGCAGGCGAACAGGACGATTTCCTTGTTGAGACTGGCCAACTCGGCCAGCAGCACACGCTCTTCTGGCAGCACAGCATCAGCAAAACCTACTTTTCCCGCCCAAAACACCCCGCAGACTGATGATCTTGTGTACGGATCTTCCCGGTCAAAAAGGGAGCTTCTGTTATACGAGTCGTGACGATTACGCTTCCACCAGTGAGTGAGGGGGCGTGATGTCGACGAAGGTCCGAAGCCTGCGCCAGGAGCAACGCCTACTGTCCGCCGAACTCCGTGCTCAGGGCCGCACCTGGGTACAGGTGGGCGAGGCGTTCCGCCAGCGGTACAAGATCAATATGAGGGTGGCGCTGCGTCTGGCTCGCGGATGGAGCCAGCGTGATGCCGCTGATGCCTGGAATCAGAGTTGGCCTGCGGATCAGAAGACCTCCAAGAACTTCTCCTACTGGGAGCAATGGCCCGCGCCGACCGGTCATGCGCCATCCCTGGAAACACTCGCGCGGCTCGCGCGGCTCTACGAATGCAGCGTGGCCGAGCTGGTCGCGGACTGCCCCGACTTCGGCTCATTCGATGATGTGCGCCGAAACAGCGGCCACCACGCAATGCTTTCGGCCTTCGATGCTGAGGAAGATTCGCACCCGGTCGCACCGACTTCTGTTTCGGTAGCGGGGCTTCCGGACTTCGCCAGGCAAGTGGATGAGCTCTCGGTTCCGAGGCTCGCTCATGTGTTGTCACAGCAGCTGCCGAAACTCGATGCGGGATTACCCAGGCGTGCCCTGCTGCTGAAGTTGAGCGCCGCATTGACGTTGGCCGCCGCGTCGCCCGCCGCAGCGGACCCGCAGGAGGACGATTCGATGCCGGTGCCCGATGTGAGCAAGGGGCCGCTCGAAGGCATCTGGCACAGCCAGTATGTCTATCCGAGCAGCAGTCGTGGGCAGGATCTGGTTGGGCAGCACCATGTGGTGTTCCGCCAGGACGGCAATGTGCTCTCTGGGGAGAGCGTGCCGAATTCGGTGGGCTCCAGGCTGGTCTTCAACCTCAGCGTGGATGGCAATTTCGCGACCGGCACTTGGCGCGAGCACACCTCGCCCACCGGCTACTACCGAGGCCTGGTCTACCACGGCGCGGTCCAGTTCATCATCGATCCGATGGGCAGGTCTATGCGCGGCGCTTGGGTGGGCTTCGGCAAGGATTCGACCGTCAATTCGGGAGAATGGACCCTGACCTGGGTCGAAGGTTCAACCAGCAAGCGCTCTGTCCGCGAGTACCACCGCAAGGTCTGACTCGGGCTGCTACCGGGGCAGAATTTCCGTGTGAGTACTCGCGGAGTGCTGTACCTCGTCGTTTGCGGGGCAGGCCCAGCCGTCGATGCGGCCAAACTGGTCCGGCTCGGGCGGGAGCGGGGCTGGGATGTTTGTGTCATCGCGACCCCCGCCGCAGTGGAGCACTTCCTCGACCCAGCCGCCTTGGCCGAAGAGAGCGGCCACCAAGTCCGGGTCCACTACCGGCGCCCCGGGGACGAGTCCTTCCCCCGCGCGGACGCCGTGATCGTCGCCCCGGCCACCTACAACACGATCAACAAGTGGGCCGCAGGCATCAGCGACACCTACGCCCTGAACATGCTTGCCGAGCTCACCGGTCTCCGGGTGCCGATCGTCGTCCTGCCGTTCGTCAACAGCGCGTTGGCGGCCAACCGGGTGTTCAACCGCAGCCTCCGTGAACTCCGGCTTTCCGGTGTAACCGTGCTTTTCGGGCCTGGCGCCGTTCTCGCGCACGCGCCACGAACGGGGGTGTCCGCTATTCCAACCTTCCCCTGGCGCCTCGCTTTAAATGCGCTGGACAGCCCGGGTGCTGGAGAGCGCCCGTCAGCCACTAGTTGAATTCTCGGGTTGCGGATGTTTGGGGTCCGTGCTTCCGGGTCACTTCCTCTTCGTGTGCACCGCGCCCGCGGTCTGGAGACGGGAGGAACGTCATGGCCGAGCTCAGCCGGCTACCCACGCCGGTCACGGAGAACTGGGACTGGCAGGCCGAGGGCGCCTGCCGTGGCCTGGACAGCCGTCTGTTCTTCCACCCGGAAAACGAACGCGGTCCCAAGCGGCAAGCTCGCGAAGCCCGCGCTAAAGCCGTCTGCGCCCGCTGCCCCGTCCAGGTCCAGTGCCGCGAGCACGCGATCGCCGTGCACGAGACCTACGGCATCTGGGGCGGACTCGGTGAAGCCGAGTTGCGCACCATGTTCAGCACCGCATGACTCCGATCACATCAGGTTTGGCCCGTTGACCAACTGGTGATCTAGACATCGAGCGCCCCGTGGGCGCTCGCCTAGGCCCAGTCGGTCCGGAGGCTGCCAGCCGGACATGACTTCCTCCCGCGGGGGCGATCGCGAGCCCTGTGCCGGTCGCCCCCGCGAGGCAGCTTCAGACCCGCAGGTCCGTCACCACCGCGGCGTGATCCGAATAGAACACGCCCGGTCCATGTTGGCGCAGCCGCTGGTCAACCACCCGTGAACAGGTCACCCGCACCGAGCCTCGGGCGAACGTGAAGTCGATCCTGGACGGCGTGATCATCTTCCCGGTGGGCTGCGGGCTCCACGTCCTCCCCGGGTTGGCACACGCATCGGGGTGCGCCGCGCGGTAGGTGTCCACGAAGCCCTGCTCCGTCAACAACTCCGTCGTGCGCAGGTCGTACGACATCCCGTCATGGCACGACGCCCACCGGGCCTCCCAGTCCGCAGCGGGGTTCGTGTTGAAATCGCCCCCGATGAGCACCGGTGCCGTGCTCCCGCCGAGCATCGCGGGCAACTGAGTGGCCACGATGTCGGACAACTGCCGCGTCTGCGCCCGCTCGGCCTCCGCGACCGCCGCCGCGGAGTGCCGCGGCGGCTTGCCCGCCCGCACATCCGCCGCGTTCTCGTCGATCAGGTACCCGACCCACGGGTCCGTGTAAGTCAGCCAGATGTCGAAGACGTTCAACTCCTTGCCGCCGGGCAGCCTCACCCGGACGCCGCCGAAGTTGAAGTCACTCACCGTGGTCCCGCTGGGCTTCGGGAACACCTTCGTGACGGCATACCGGGTGAAGACCCACAGATTGTCCGAGCCCGCCGCGCGGTCGGTGATCTTCGTGCCGGAGTAGAAGCCCTTGCCGACGCGCTTGCTCAACGCCTCGCGGATGGCGTCGCCCGCGCCGTAGGTCTCCACCGCGAAGAACACATCCGGCCGGATGGCAACCACCTGGTCCAGCAGCTTGGGCAGGTTCCCCTCGCCCGCGCCGTGGCCGCCCTTCCAGATGTTCCAGGTCAGCACCCGCACCGGCTGATCGGTGCCCGCGGCCGCGCCACCGGCACCGATCAGACTGGTACACAACAACAAAACTGCCAGAAATGCCGCTTTCGGCCGCATGTTTTCCCCACAAAGATCGATTCCTGTCGAGATCCTGCGGAAACTATGCGTGAGAGGTGGCCATCAGGTGGCTGGGCACTGAATTTACTGAATCCCCGACCCTGGCGTGGGCTGGATCGCGATCACGTTGCTGGAGTCCTTCATCAACGCGTTCGCGACCGGGCCCAGCTTGTCGCGCCACAGGTCGCTGCCGTAGAACTCCGCCCAGCCGCGCTCGCGGGCCTCCTGACTCTCGAAGCGCCGCAGCCAGACGAACGTGTTCTCGTCGTCCAGCGAGGTGAACTGGCCGATCACGTCCAGCCCGAACTCCCGCTGCGCGGGCAGCAGCACCTCGTCGTAAAGCTTTACGAATTCCGCCCGCTTGCCCTCGTGAATGGTGTAGATGCGCAGTTCGATCACAGACATGCGGCGCAGCGTAAGAGCGTTTCCCTGACATCTTCTGTCAGTGTTTACTGACGACATGCGTGCTTCCCGGCTGGTCTCCCTGCTGCTCCTGCTCCAGGCGCGCGGCCGCATGTCCGCACAGGAACTCGCCGACGAGTTGGAGGTGTCGGTCCGGACCGTCTACCGGGACGCGGACTCCCTCATCGCCGCGGGCGTCCCGATCTACGGCGAATCCGGCCGGACCGGCGGCTACCGGCTCGTCGACGGCTACCGCACCCGGCTGACCGGCCTCACCGGCGAGGAAGCCGACTCCCTCTTCCTGACCGGCCTACCGGGGCCGGCCGCCGAGCTGGGCCTCAGCCAGGTGGTGGCCGCCGCCCAACTCAAACTCCGCGCCGCGCTGCCCGCCGAACTCCGCGACCGGGCCGAACGCATCGCCGCGCGCTTCCACCTCGACGCACCGGGCTGGTACGCCGACAAAGTCGAGACACCGCTGCTCACCGAGACCGCCGACGCCGTGTGGCGGGAACGCGTCATCCGCATCCGCTATCGCCGCTGGAAGGCGCCGCAGGAGGTGACCCGCACGCTGCGGCCCTACGGCCTCGTCCTCAAGGCGGGACGCTGGTACCTCGTCGCCCGGTCCGATCGCGGCGTCGGCACCTACCGCGTCTCCCAGATTTCGCACCTGGAACCAACCGGCGAAACCTTCCAACGACCACCGGACTTCGACCTGGCAGGCCACTGGCAGTCCGCCGTGGACGAATGGGACGCCGCGCGATACACCGGCCAGGCACGCATCAGGCTCTCGCGCTTCGGAATGCGACGGCTGCCCGACAACGTCGCCGCCGTCGTGGCGCAGGAAGCGGCCCGCACAGCGGGTGAGCCGGACGCCGACGGCTGGGTGGAGGCGATCATCCCCACCGAGTCGATCGATCACGCGCTGGGGGAGCTGCTCAGGCTCGGCACCGATGTCGAAGTGCTCGACCCGCCCGAGTTGCGGCAGCGGTTCGCGGAGACGACCGCGGCGCTGGCCGAGCGCTACCGCACGCCGAGCATGCGCAGCACCAGCGCGGCGTACTTCTCGCCAAGCTCCTCCGGGGAGGTGCGTGCTTGATCGGTGTACCAGCGGGCCACGTCGATTCCCAGCGACAGCACCGCGCGGGCGGTGGTCTTGATGTCGCCGACCTCGAACTTCCCGGCGCGCACGCCCTCGGTGATCACCGAGCGGATGCGGTCCTCGATCTTGCGGCGCAGCCCGGCGATCACCGCGTAGTCCGCTTCCTCCAAGGCCTCCAACTCGTACTGCACGATGCGGGCGATGGTGTGCCGCCGCGCGTGCCAGGACACGAAGTCCGCCACCACGAACCGCACCCGATCGACCACGTCGTCGGAGCGTTCCAGCGCGGCGTCCACCATGGCCAGGGCTTGGGCGTGACCGCTGCGGCTGATCGCGAACAGCAGCGCCGCCTTCGACGGGAAGTGCACGTACAGCGCCGCCGGGCTCATGCCCGCGCCGAGCGCGATGTGCCTGGTGGTGGTCGCGTGGTAGCCCCGCTCGGCGAAGGACTTCACACCGGCGAGAAGCAGTCGCCGCGCGGCATCGGACTGCACGTCCGGCCACAACTCGGTGGACAACGTCTCGCTCATGGGTGCAGATCCTCCCTGATCCGAGGGCGGGTTGACACGACGTCCGCGGTGTCATCATGCTAAGCGAGCGCTTAGTCAACGCCAAACAAGGGAGGCATGCAGGTGGCCGAGTTCGCGGGTCGCGTCGCCATCATCACCGGAGCGAGCCGGGGTATCGGCTTCGGCATCGCCGAATCGCTGGTCCAGCGCGGCGCGAAGGTGTGCATCACCGCGCGCAAGCCGGAACCGCTGGCCGAGGCCGTGGCGGCGCTCGGCGGGCCCGAGCACGCTATCGGCGTTCCCGGCAAGGCCGACGACCCCGAGCACCAGGTCGACGCCGTCGCCAAGACGATCGAAGCCTTCGGCGGCGCCCACCTGCTGGTCAACAACACCGGCATCAACCCCGTCTACGGCCCGATGCTGGATATCGAACCCTCGGCGGCGGCCAAGATCCTCGGCGTGAACGCACTCGCCCCGCTGGGCTGGACCCGCGCCGTCCGCGACGCCTGGATGGGCGAGCACGGCGGCGCGGTGGTCAACGTCGCCTCGATCGCGGGCCTCGGCGCCACCCCCGGCATCGGCATGTACGGCGTCAGCAAGGCCGCGTTGATCCGCCTCACCATCGAACTCGGCGCCGAACTCGCCCCGAAGATCCGCGTGAACGCCGTCGCCCCCGCCGTGGTCAAGACCAAGTTCGCCACCGCCCTGTTCGAGGGCAAGGAGGACGAGGTCGCCGCCACCTACCCGATGGGACGCCTCGGCGTGCCCGCCGACATCGCGGGCGCCGTCGCGTTCCTGCTCTCCGACGACGCGGCCTGGATCACCGGCCAAACGCTCATCGTCGACGGCGGCGTCACCCTCCAAAGCGGTCTCTGACCACCCGGTTCAGCGCCCTGCTTAGGGCGCTGAACCGGGGGTTGTCTCCTACGCGGGCGGTAGGTCGATCAGGCCTGCGAGGGCGGCGCGGTGGCGACCGGGGGTGCCGAGGGCGAGTTGGCTGCTCTTGGCGCGCTTGAGGTACAGGTGCGCCGGGTGCTCCCATGTCATGCCGATGCCGCCGTGCAGCTGAACGCATTCCTCCGCCGCGAGCACCGCGACGTCGGAGCACACCGACTGGGCCAGCGCGACCGCCACCTCGGCGTCCGGGTCGCCGGTGGCCAGCGTGTCGGCGGCGTAGCGGGCGACCGCGCGGGCCTGCACGAGTTGCAGCCACAGGTCCGCCAGCCGGTGCTTCAGCGCCTGGAACGAGCCGACCGGGCGGCCGAACTGGTAGCGCTCCTTCAGGTACGCGACCGTCGTCTCCAGGCACCACTCGGCCACCCCGAGCTGCTCGGAGGCCAGCAGGCCCGCCGCGGTCCGCAAGCCTCGGCGCACCGCCGCGTCCGCCTCGGCACCCCCGGCCAGCAGCGTCCCCGCGCCGTCGAAGCGCACCGTCGCCAACCGCCGGGTGAGGTCGAGCGAGGTGCTCGGCGTGACCGTGGCGCCCGCGGCCTCCACCGCGTATAGACCGTCGGGGGTCGGAACCAGGAAGACGTCGGCGGCCTCGGCGTCGACCACGCTGGTGACCTCGGCCCGCACGGTGCCCGCTGCCACCGAAGGACCGGTGTGGGACCCCAGCTGGTGCTCGGACAGCGACAGTGGCAACGCCAGCGTCGCGGTGGTCTCACCGGAAGCCAGGCGGCGCAGCAGGTCGGTCGCGGCCTCGCCTTCGATGCCGACCAGCGTGGCGGTGGCCAGCACCGTGCTGCCCAGGAACGGCACCGGTGCCACTGAGCGGCCCAGCTCCTCCAACACGACCGCGACCTCACGGACCGAGGCGCCGTGCCCGCCCAACTCCTCCGGGATCGCCAACCCGGCGACGCCCAGATCGACCGCGAGCCGCCGCCACAGGTCCATGTCGTAGGGCTTGTCACCCTCAACCCGGCCCAGCACCGCAGCGGGCGTGCAGTGGTCGGTGAGCAGGTCGCGGACGCTGCCCCGCAGGTCCTCTTCCACCTCGGAGTACAGCAGGTCGGTCATCGCCGCAGTTCCTTCCAGGGCACGTCCTTGTCGACGCGGGGTTCGGCGGGCAGGCCGAGCACCCGCTCGGCGATGATGTTGCGCAGGATCTCCGAGGTGCCGCCCTCGATGGAGTTGCCCTTGGCCCGCAGGTAGCGGTAGCCCGCCTCGCGGCCGAGGAAGTCCACCACCTCGGGGCGCCGCATCGACCAGTCGTCGTAGTGCAGGCCCTGCTCGCCGAGCAACTCCAACTGGAGGCCGGTGAGCTGCTGGGCCAGCGTGGCGAAGCCCAGCTTCATGGCCGAGCCCTCCGGACCGGGCTGGCCCTGGGTGAGCTGCTGACGCAGCCGCAGCCCGGTCAGCCGGAACGCCTCGGAGGCCGCCCAGCCGCGCAGCAGCCGCTCGTGCAGATCGGGGGTGCGCAGCTCGGGGTGCTCGCGCCAGGTCTGCGCCAGCAGGCCGATGTGGCCTGCCTCGCGCGGGTTGGCGCCGCCGCCGATCGCGACGCGCTCGTTCATCAGGGTGGTCTGCGCGACCCGCCAGCCCTCGCCGACCGCGCCGAGGCGGTGCGCGTCGGGGATGCGCGCGTCGTTGAGGAACACCTCGTTGAACTCGGCCTCACCCGTCAGCTGGCGCAGCGGCCGAACTTCGACGCCGGGGTCGCTCATATCGCAGATGAAGTACGTGATGCCCTGGTGTTTGGGCAGGTCGGGATCGGTACGGGCGATGAGGATCGCGAACCGCGCGTTGTGCGCGCTGGAGGTCCACACCTTCTGCCCGTTGAGGATCCAGTCGTCGCCGTCGCGTTCGGCTTTGGTGGCCAGCGCGGCGAGGTCGGAGCCCGCGCCGGGCTCGCTGAACAGCTGGCACCACACCTCCTCGCCGGTCCACAGTGGACGCAGGAAGCGGCGCTGCTGCTCCAAGGTGCCGAAGTGCAGGATCGTCGGGGCGGCCATGCCAAGACCGATGGAGATGCGCCGCGGGTCGTTGTCCGGCGCGCCCACCTTCTCCAGTTCGGCGTCCACAACGGACTGCAACGCGCGGGGAGCGCCGAGTCCGCCGAGGCCCTCGGGGAAGTGCACCCAGGCCAGCCCGGCGTCGAACCGGGCTCGGAGGAACTCCGGCCGCGGGGTGGTCGTGGGGTCGTGATCGGTCAGCAGTTGCCGGACCCGGTCACGCAGGTCGTCTGCGTTCACGTCGTCTCCTGTGTTTTGCGGGCCACGCCGCTCACGTCGTCTCCGCGTATTTCTTGAGCTCGCGCCGAGCCAGCGACCGCTTGTGCACTTCGTCCGGACCGTCCGCCAGCCGCAGCGAGCGGGCCGAGGCCCACAGCGCGGCCAGCGGGAAGTCCTGGCTGACGCCACCGGCCCCGTGCAGCTGGATCGCCTTGTCGATGATCTGCTCCACCTCCCGCGGCGTCGCGATCTTGATCGCCTGGATCTCGGTGTGCGCACCCCGGTTGCCGACGGTGTCCATCAGCCACGCGGTCTTGAGCACCAGCAGCCGAAGCTGCTCGATGCGCACCCGCGACTCGGCGATCCAGTCCTGCACCACGCCCTGGCCCGCCAGCGGCTTGCCGAACGCCGTCCGGCCGACCGCACGCCTGCACATCAGCTCGACGGCCCGCTCGGCCATCCCGATCAGCCGCATGCAGTGGTGGATGCGGCCAGGACCAAGGCGAGCCTGGGCGATGGCGAAGCCCGCGCCCTCCTCGCCGACCAGGTTCGCCGCGGGCACCGTGACGTCGGTGAACACGATCTCGGCGTGGCCGCCGTGGTCGGCGTCGTCGTAGCCGAACACGGTCATACCGCGGCGGATCTCCACGCCCGGGGTGTCCCTGGGCACCAGGATCATGCTCTGCTGCCTGCGGATCTCGGCGTCGGGATCGGTCTTGCCCATCACGATGAAGATCTCGCAGCGTGGGTTCATCGCGCCGGAGATGAACCACTTCCGGCCGTTGACGACGTAGCTGTCGCCGCGGCGTTCGATGCGGGTGCCGATGTTGGTGGCATCCGAGGACGCCACCTCCGGCTCGGTCATCGCGAACGCCGACCGGATCTCGCCGTTCAGCAGCGGCGTGAGCCAGCGTTGCTTCTGCTCGGCGCTGCCGAACTCGGTGAGCAGCTCCATGTTGCCGGTGTCAGGTGCCGCGCAGTTGAGCGCGGGTGGCGCCAACCGTGGGCTGCGACCTGTGAGTTCGGCCAGCGGCGCGTACTGGAGATTGGTCAGCCCCGCGCCGTGCTCACCGGGCAGGAACAGATTCCACAGTCCGCGCTTGCGGGCCTCCGCCTTCAGGTCCTCGATGACCGGCGGCACCTGCCAGGTACCCGCGGAGGCCGCCAACTCCTCATCGTGCCGCGCCTCCGCGGGGTAGATGTGCTCGTCCAGGAAGGACTGCAACTCCCCGCGCAGCGCCTCGGTGCGCGCGTCGTAGGCGAAATCCACGGATCCTCCTCGCTAGACCGCAGGGATGAAGACCACGACGGTCTCCGCGACGCAGGCGGGCTTGTCCTGGCCCTCGATCTCCACCGTGTACTTCAGGACCGCCTGCTTGCCCTGCTGGAAGTCCACGATGTCGACCAGTTCGGCGACAGCCCGCAGCCGCGATCCCACCCGGACGGGGGAGGGGAAGCGGACCTTGTTCACGCCGTAGTTGATGCCCATCGCGAGCTTGCCGATGCGGTACAGCTCGGCGCCGAACCGCGGCACCAGCGACAGCGTGAGGTAGCCGTGCGCGATGGTGGTGCCGAACGGGCCCTTGGCCGCGCGTTCCGGGGCGACGTGGATCCACTGGTGGTCGCCGGTGGCCTCGGCGAAGGTGTCCACCTGCTCCTGGGTGACCGTCAGCCAGTCCGTCGGGCCGATCGGCTCGCCCTTGGCCGCCGTGAACTCCTCGAGGTCTGCGAAAGTCCGCATGTCAGTCCTTCGGTCCGCCCGCGACGTAGATGACCTGGCCGGAGACGAACCCGGCGCCATCACTGGCCAGGAACGAGGCCAGGTGTGCGATGTCGGCGGGCTCGCCGACCCTGCGCACCGGGATCTGCTCGGCGGCGGCGGCCTTGAAGTCCTCGAACGACATGCCGACGCGCTCCGCGGTGGCCGCGGTCATCTCGGTGGCGATGAAGCCCGGCGCGATGGCGTTCACCGTGACGTTGAACTTGCCCAGCTCGATGGCCAGCGTCTTGGTGAAGCCCTGCAAACCGGCCTTGGCGGCGGAGTAGTTGGCCTGGCCGCGGTTGCCCAGCGCCGAGGTGGAGGACAGGTTCACGATCCGCCCCCAGCCCTGCTTGGTCATGTGTGCCTGAACCGCCCGGCTCATCAGGAACGAGCCGCGCAGGTGCACGTTCATCACCGAGTCCCAGTCGTTCTCGGTCATCTTGAACAGCAGGTTGTCCCTGGTGATGCCTGCGTTGTTGATCAGCACCACGGGCGGGCCGAGTTCGGCGGCCACCCGGTCCACGGCCGCCTGCACGGCCTCGGCGTTCCCGACGTCAACGCCGACGGCCAGTGCCCGGCCGCCCTTGTCGGTGATGGCCTTGGCTCCGGGCTGACAGGCCGACTCGTCCAGGTCGAGCAACGCCACCGCGAAACCGTCCGCCGCCAGCCGCTCCGCCACGGCCGCCCCGATTCCGCGGGCAGCCCCCGTCACGATCGCAACACGAGAGGTCATACCCGCATCCTAAGCAAGCGCTTAGAAAGCACGCAATGCCCGGACACGCGCAGGCCCGGATGTGCGCTGTGGCGGG
Organism: Actinorectispora metalli; assembly: GCF_056323685.1. Taxonomy (NCBI): domain Bacteria; kingdom Bacillati; phylum Actinomycetota; class Actinomycetes; order Pseudonocardiales; family Pseudonocardiaceae; genus Actinorectispora; species Actinorectispora metalli. Next base: position 1,063,135 of record NZ_JBREYE010000001.1, on the reverse strand, counting down.
CGCACACCCGGGCCGTGAGCAGGGTCAGCGGATCAGATCAGCACTTCTTGGTGACGAAGCGGTACTTGGACTGCACGTTTTGACGCGGATCGTTCATGGCCATGAAACTGTGTTCATCGGGGCTCGACGTGCCCGCGGAAATGCGCAGTTCGGTATTGATGTTGAAAAGCCGGACCGTGCCGCAGGGCGCGTAAATGACATCACTCGGGTCTTTTCGGTCCACCGTCGCCCACCGGCCGCTGAACGGCCCGGGGAACTGACGGCTGAACCGGTCGGTGGAGGATTCGCCCTGGACGTAGTAATGCGCGAGCTGGGTGGCCACCGCGCCCGCAGCCACTCTGCCGAAGCCGGAATAGCTGGCCTCGACAAGCCCGTAGGTGTGGCCCTCTGGAACGTGCACGCGCAGGCTGAGCTGGCAGTTTCGCCGGTTGTCCGTCGGCTTGGTCCGAGGTCCGACGGCGACCCAGAAGTCGCCGTCTTGCAGGGAAAGGCCAAGCTCCGGAGCAGGCTCGTCCTGCCGGGGGCAGCCGCTGCCGTTCGCCGCCACGAGCTCGACTCTGGGCTCGGCGGGCTGGGCGTCCGGTGCGGCGACCGCGGGGGCTGACGAGGCAAGCGCCAGCGCAAGGGCCCCCGCGGTGAGCAATTTCAGCATGATCTTCTCCTTGGGGAGTGTGTTTTTCACCCAAGAGGCGGAAGGGACTCGAGCAATATACGTCGCCGCCAAGAAAACGGCACTCTCAATGTGAAAAGGACGACCTGCCTGGGACATTTGGAGTATCGACTGCACATTGTGAATTTCGTGAATACGCAAATAGAAAAGCGGCAGCCGGGAGGCTAACGCTTTCATTCACAAGAATGCGGTCTTGCCCGCGCCGCCCAGCCGGCACCGCTCGCAGGCCCGCACGCCCGCCTCGAAGCGGCTGCTCCCCCAGCCGCGCGGTCAGCTCCGCCATCATTCGCCGCACGGTGCGCGGCGAGACACCAAGCCGCTTGGCGACCACCTCGTCGGTGCGAGCCCTGGCGAGCAGGTGCAACAGCTCGCTACGGTCCAGCGGCGCCGCCGCGGCCCACACCTGGTCGAACAACGCCACCATCGCGGTCACGAATCCAGGCCCGTGCAATTGAACGGCACCCGCCCTGGTGTTTTCCGGATCAATAGAAACCAGCACGGTTTCACGGTCGAACAACACCATGCGCGGCGGGAGGCTCGGCGCGGTCTGGACCTCACCGCCGTGTTCCGCCAGCCAATATGCGTATTGCAGTGTCGGCAGGTCGTTGCGGATGCTGTCAAATACCCGTCAATACCGAGACGCCGCGACCCAGTAATGCGCGGCCCAGCGGCTCGCTCGCCGCCAGACTCGCCGCGGACTGGGCGCCGCCGGGCATTGGCGAAAGGCATTCGCGCCGCGCCCGCATGGCGAGTTCCTCCAGCCTGCATTGAATCGCGTCGATTTCCGACGGGCATTCCACCTGGTGCCGCTCGCTCGGCGGCTGGAGGGCGGCGTACTCGGCCGCAAGCTGGGTCGTGCGCAGCTGCGACTGGGTGAAGTCGTTGCGCCGCACCAGGTCCACATGCTGACGACGCAACAAACAACTCCATCGCCAGGTCCGGGCTGACCTCCCGCAACTCACCCGGCCGGTTGAGTGACCTCCGCAGCAAAGTCAGTTCGACCAGCCGATCAACGCGAACCTGCGCCGCCGCCGCGAAATTCCGAGCTCATGTGCTATTTCGGCGACGCCGAGACGCCTGCGGGTAAGCAGCAGCCGGTAAACCACCTCGGTTCCCGAATCGATCCCAACGTTTCCAGCAACTCCCCATGTTCCTGCATGTCGGGGCCAGTAGGGATCTCGCCTCTTGCAATCCGCCGAGAATATCGCGCGACTCAGTGACAAAGCTGATCGCAGGCGTCTCGGTGCGTCACAACGGCATCCGCTGGCAGCGACCTGCCATGGACGCTTCCTGCCGGCCGAATGCCTACCGAACCGGGTGAGCCGCCGCCAAACTTTCCTCGGCCGGGAATCACCAGGCCGGCGTTGGTGCACCCCCCACCGACGCCGGCCGCCCGGCCCTTCTTCCGCGGCGAGGCCCCGACGCGCCCGCAGGTCTCGATCCCTCAGCCAGGAGGTCGATGTCGTGAACGTGTCACGGTTACCGGAACACCGCGCCGTAAATCCACTGTCCACTGTGGACGCAACCGTGGAGGTGCTCGGTTCGAAGAGCTACACCCACCGCTATCTGGCGTTGGCCTCGTTGGCGGGCACCGAGACGACGATCCGCAACGCGCTGCTCGCCGACGACACCGTGTACTTCGCCCGCGCCATCGAGAAGTTCGGCCATGTGCGCGTGCGGATCGACCGCACCGCCGACCTGATCGAGGTCGAGCCCACCGGCAGACTGATGACCGCACCGGACCGCGAGATCTACCTCGGCGGCGCGGGCACCCCGCTGCGCTTCCTGGTCTCCATGGCAGGCCTGGCCGAGGGCACCACGGTCATCACCGGGAATTCCCGCATGCAGCGCCGACCCGTCGCCGACCTCCTGGCCGCGCTCCCACCACTGGGCGTGGCCGCGGTCAGCGTCTACGCCAACGGCTGCCCGCCCATCGAGATCGGCGGCGGCGGTTTCCGCGGCGGCGCCACCTCCGTGAGCGGTGCGGTGAGCAGCCAGTTCACCTCAAGCCTGCTGCTCAGCGCCATCCGCGCCGACAAGGACGTCGAACTGTCCGTTGTGGACGACCTGGTGTCCAAGCCCTACGTGAACATGACCATCGCGGCGCTCGCCGAGCGCGGCGTCGAGATCGAGCGCGACGGCTACCGTCTCTTCCGCGTCCCGGCAGGCCCCGTGGTGCGCGGCGGCCGGGTCCTCGTAGAGCCCGACGCCACCGCCATGAACCACTTCCTGGCGGCCGCCGCGATCCTCGGCGGCCGAATCACCGTGCCGGACCTAACCCCCACCTCGATGCAAGGCGACCTGGCCCTGCTCGGCGTGCTCGAACGCATGGGCTGCCGCGTCTCCGCGACCGAGGAAGGCATCACCGTAGAAGGCGGGAACCTCACCGCCGTCGACGTCGACATGGAGAACATGCCCGACTCGGTGCCCACCCTCGCCACCGTCGCGGCCTATGCCAAGGGCCGAACGTCCATCACCGGCATCGGCACCCTGCGCTTCAAGGAATCCGACCGCATCACGGCCCTGACCACCGAACTACGCAGAATGGGCGTCCAAGTCGAGGAATACGCCGAAGCCCTGACCATCACCGGCGGCACCCCCCACGGCGCGACGATCGAAACCTACAACGACCACCGCATCGCCATGAGCTTCGCCATCGCAGGCCTACGCACCCCCAACGTAGTGATCAAAAACCCAACCTGCGTAACCAAGTCCTTCCCCACCTTCTGGGAACTCCTCGACTCCCTCCACACCCGGCCACGCTAAAACGCCCCCCTGCACCACCGCCACCGAGATACACCCCCGCCCGCCCGGGGGGCGACCCCTGGGCGAGCCTATCGAGGTCAATGGGCGCTCCGCAGCCGAGAAAGCCCTGCCTGTGGATAACTCGGTCGGCTGTGGACAACACACCGAACAACACCGTCCAAGGCGCCCGATGACCCCGAGCACCACAAGCGGCCCGCGCATTCTCGGCCCACCGCTGAATTCGCACTGCCTGCCGAGGCCGACCCAATCCCCAAGCCGCGCACACCAGAATCCAAGTGACACGACAGAACCCGTGTGACACAGAGAACCCGGTATGACACGGAGAGCTCGGTATGACACGGAGAACCCGTGCTGGTCAACGCCAATGGGGACTAGGCTGGGAGGCGAGAAGCTCGCACCGTGGGGGGGTTTGGGGGGCTCGGCCCCCCGAATAAAGACGACCGACCCGGCGAAGTCGCGAAGCGACGAGCAGGGTCGGTCTGCGGTCGTGCGCCAACAGGGACTCGAACCCCGAACCCGCTGGCTAAGAGTCAACTGGACCCGGTATCGCCGGGTGCCGCAGCGTGCCATGACGTGATGTTTCCGCTGGAGCGCAACGGTGAGTACCGGTGGATCAGCGATGCGGCCAAGCGCGTGGTCGGGTGGCAGGTGCAGACCCCGGCGTCGGTGCAGGAGAGGGTCGAGAAGATTCACGACCTGGCGGCCAGCGACGAGGTGGCCGCGGTGGTGGCCACGGACTTCCTGCGGCGCCCGGAGGTGGCCAGCCAGGCGATGACGGTCAACACCGCGCGGCACATGGTCAACCGGGCGCAGATCGACCACGCGCAGCAGGCCAGGGCAGATCGCCCGGCAGCGGACCCCGGCGATCGACCCTTAGCGGTGCATTCCTAGCCCAGCGGCAAACTCTTCGTCGGCAACTGGTCCGTCGGTGACCCCTCCTCGGTCGGTGGCCTCTCGGTCGATTCCCCGGTCGCCAGATCCTCCTCGTCCGCGGCCTTCGCAGGCTTGCCCAGGCTTTCTCCGACGCCCGCAGCAACGTCTCCAACGGCTTTGGTCGCCTGTCCGATCGGTTCGTCCGGCATGGTCGGCTTCTTACGCTCGACCACTCCCACCCCAGTCTTCAACGACGCGGCACTGGCTGAACAGGTCGGTGGCCGTCGTCCTACCGGTCTGTGGGACCCCCGATCGAGCGCGCACGCTCCTCTTAGGACTCGCAGGTCGGGGTTCGGAACAGCCTCTTAGTGGCTGCGCTTAATACAGTTGGAGAAATCCAGACTGAACGTCCGCTCCGGCAGAGCGCTGATCGGGGCGTGGCTCGGGTTGTCGGTCGACGGTGAGCTGGGTGAGTTCGGACAACCGCCTCTGAAGTTTCATACGGAGCGTGGTGTGCAGGTTCAGCGCGGATGCCAGCCCCGTAGATGTGGGGGACGGTCCGACGGTTACGCCGAATTGGGCGGGGTTCGCTGAGGTGATCACCGCGGTGCATAGCGGCACTGGTAAAGATGATCGTGAGCGGCAAGACGAGAGAGAGCTCGTTTGCCACTCACGGTTCGCTTCGGCGCCTTTGATTCGGTCGTCGGCCCTGGCCAGCAGCCTGGACGTCGCGCTGCACACCATCCGCCTGCTACGCGAGACGGGACGCGACGTGCTGCTGCGCGTCCGAGGCGTACCAGAGCACCTCCGCGACGACATGCAGCGCTGGGCCGACACCCTCGCGGGCAAAGGCGCGGCGCTGCTGCTGCCCTTCACCACCGACCCCGCCGAGATCAACACCGACCTGGCATCCGCCGACCTGCTCATCATGCCCTCCCGCCACGAGGGCTTCGGCCTCGCCGCCTTCGAGGCGATCGGCCACGGCGTGCCCACTCTGGTCAACCAGGACAGCGGCGCCGCCCAGTTCCTCACCGACGACAGCCGAGTACCCGCCCACCTCGGCCTGCCCCGGATGGTCCCCGACGGACACCTCGACACCGACCGGCGACCCGCCGCCTGGGCGACGGCCATCGGCAACGTCGTGGACAACATGGCCGAACACACCGCCGCCACCGCCGCCCTCCGCTCCCACCTCGCCACCCGCACCTGGGACCACGCCGCGGAAGCCCTCATCACCGCGGCAGTTCGCTCATCCGCCTGACGCGCCGCCGGTCTTCAACAGGGTTCGGAACGTAACAGCCCGCACCGACAGAATCGGACCTACCCGCCGCCCCGGACGGCACACGGCGGCCACTGCGTCACGGGCCGTTCGATACCCAACGTGAGGCCGAGCGCACGCTTGATCGGGTCCGTGAGCTATTGGTGCTGCCCGACTCCGATGACCTCGATGCCCGTGAGCAGATCACCGAGTTGATTCACACCACCTTCAAAGCAAAGGCCGAACTGCCCGACACCGAGACGGTCCGCCGCCGCTTGGTCGTCGGGGCAGCAGTGACCGAGACCCCCACGATGGAACAGTTGCTCACCGAGTGGCTAGCCAGTCGACGCGCGCTGCGCGCCAACACCGTCCGATCCTATGAATCGCACCTCCGCCTCTATCTCGTGCCGCACCTGGGACCGGTGCGCGTCGATCGGCTGCGTGTGGCGCACCTCAATGCCATGTTCACCGCGATCGAGGAGTCCAACGACCTGATCCGGACCGCCCGCGACAGCGACGCCCCCCACTCCGCGCGAAAGTGAAAACCGGCGAATCGTCGGCGCAGCTACGGGGGGTGGGCCCAGCCTCCGCGCTCTTCCAAACCGGCGGGGTTGATGGTTAGTCCTGCATCCAGTTATAGAGAGCCTTGGCCTCTGCCCGTAGTGGTGCGCCCGAGACGTAGCTGGCGGCATCTCCACCGGAAAGGTTGGCCCACAGGTACGGCAAGCCGTTGGAGTCCTTGCCGGTGGTCCATGCACCGCCGCTCATGCCAACCTGGGTGGGGCAGTCCATGAGGACCATTTCCCCGGAGGCGTAGGAGGTGTCGCTGCACTGGGCGAGGGTGTTGCCGTCCCAGCCGGCAGCACCGGGGTAGCCGATGGTGGTGCTGCTCTGCGCGGCACCGGCATCGAACCAGGGCTGCAGCGCACCAACTACATCGTGCAGCTTGCGGCCGTTGAGCGGCGACACCTCGAAGGCACCGTGATCGCCCGGCACGGCCCAGGCCGAGTACTTCTGGTATTGGGTGGTGACACCGGCGTTGAAGCTCGTCCAGGTGCCGTAGGGCCGATCGCCGTTACCGGAGGAGTTGTAGGCGGGCACGAACACGATCTTGCTGGCCCAGGAGTCCGTGACGGTGTCCATGATGCAGTGACCCGCCGTCCACACCAGATGACGGTTGGCGCTGGCCATCGCGGCCGCCGAGCACACGTAGTCCGACCCGTTCAGGGTGAGGAACATCTTGCCGTGGGTGCGCAGGGTCGTCGTGGTGTAGGGCCGGGGCACCGCGGTGAGTTTCTCGACGGCCTGCGCGCTGCGGCCGGCGGCACCGGTTTTGCCTCGCTGGGCGGGGTCGACATCCAGCGGCACCGCGGCGGCCATCCGCTCCGGCGTCCAGTAGGCCGCCGCCGCATCAGTTTCGGTCTGGCTGAACCGATGGGATGACATTCCGGACGTGGAGTCGGGTGCCGCCTGGGCGGGGACCGCGACAGTCAACGCTGAACATCCTAAGAGGACGGTGGTGAGCAGGCGGACAAGGGCGTTGTTCATCATGAGTTGTTTCTCCGCAGGGTGGGATTGATGTGTTGTAGAAGTGATCAACGAATTCGTAGGTCACTGACGACCGCGGCGTGGTCGGAATAGAAATTGCCCGCTCCGTGGAAGGGCAGTCGTTCATCGACGGTGAAGGAGCGGTTTACGCGCACATCGCCCTTGGCGAAGATGAAGTCGATGCGGGCCGGGGTGATGAGACGTTCGGTCGGCTGCGGCGACCAGGTCCGACCCTCTTTGGCACAGACATCGGGATTCGCCGCGCGGTAGGTGTCGACAAAGCCCGCGTCGGTCATCACCTTGGTGGCGGGCAGCAGATAACTCAGGCCGAGGTGATTGGGACACTTCGCCCATTCGGCCGTCCAGTCCGAGGCCGCGACCGCATTGAAGTCACCACCCATCAGCACCGGATCGGTATTGCCCGCCAGCATCGCCGGAAGCTGCTTGCCGACGATCTCGTTCAAATAAACGGTTTGGATTCGCTGGGCCTGCACGACCTCTTCGGCGCTGTGCCGCGGAGCCAAACCGGCACGGGTACCCGCGGCGTTTTCGTCGATGAGGTAGCCGTCCCACGGGTTGGTGTAGGTGATCCAGGTACTGAACAGGTTGGCCTGCCGTCCATTCGGCAACTTCACCCGGACACCGCCGAGGTTGAAATGGCTGATCTGCCCGCCCGTCGGCTTGGGAAACACTTGAGTAACCGGATAATGGGTGAACAGCCACAGATTGTCGCGTCCGGATTCAAAGTCTGTGATTTTGATGCCCTCATACCTGCCCTTGCCTGCGCGCCGGGTCAGGGTCTCCTTGATCTGCTCCCCCGAGCCATAGGTCTCCACCGCAAAGAACACGTCCGGCCGGAGCAGCGCCACCTGATCAAGCAGTTTGGGCAGGTTGTCGCTGCCACCGCCCTTGCCGCCCAACCAGATGTTCCAGGCCATCACCCGAACCCGATTGCCACCGAGGCCAAAGGCCTCCGCATCGCCCTCGGCCGCGGCGGGCACCCCGCCGGCGGTGACCCCCGCAAGCAAGCCAAGGGCAAGAATCGCGCGGGTCAGTCGCCTGAACCCGTGTCGTGTGTTTGTGATCGTCACGGCGCCAGAAGCTAGATGGAAATGTGACAACTTGCGAGCTCTCCGTGGAAACGACAGGAAAGCACTGGATGAACATCGATACCTAATTTGGTGGAAGAAAGTCACCGAAAGCCGCCATAACAGCCTCTGCGTTACTTTCGCCCGTTTTCAGGATCCAATCCTGCATCCAAACAGATCAGCGTCCAGGCCGCCCCGGGATGTGACCACGTTAGGCTATTCGGGCGCCGCCGTATGCGGATTCTTCCACCGTGTCACAACTCGGAAGGCTTCCCATTTAGGCCGCGTCATCGCATTGTGTCCAAGTTGTTAGAACTGGCAGGCTCGGCGCCAACTCGACACGCTCGATATCCGGACACCCACGCCCACAAGGCGCGGTTGGCCGCATGTCGAATCACCCTGTACACAAGAGGACGCAATGCGCACTCGCCAAGCCTGGGCCTTCGCCTTCATCGTTCTGATCATCACCATCACCAGCTGCGGCGGATCCTCCTCGGCCGAATCCGAGCGCCCGACAACAGGTCTGTTGCGGGACGATCAGCTCACCAGCTGCATTTTCGTCGACAGCGAGCCGTTCATGTTCCGTCAAGGCGAGGAGATCGCCGGTTTCAGCGCCGATCTGACCCAGCTGATCGCCCGTGAGCTCGGGGTCGAGGAGAAGATGGTGGAAACCCCCTTCGAGTTCATCGACTCCGGTGAGGCGCTGGAGGCGGGCGCCTGTGACCTGGTGTCCGCACCATTGACGAACACTGACCTCCGCAAAGACCTCATGGATTTTTCCGAGCCCTATCTGCCGGCGAATTTCGGGCTGGCCGCCGCTCGGGAATCCGGTATCGAGGATTTCGATGACCTGACCGGAAAAACACTCGCTGTCCGGGCCGAAACGGCCAACGAGGAATATGCCGCCCTCCGGGGCGACGGGGTACGCCTGCTCCGATTCGATACCGTCACCGCCCAGCTCAACGCGGTTTCGGCGGACAAAGCAGACGCCGCGATCTGCCTCTATAATGTGCTGCGGTCACAGGCCAAGAAGAACCCGAAACTCAAGGTCCAGGAAATCGTGACGGGCGACCATTTCGGCATCGCGATGCGCAAGGGAAACAAGCAGTTGACCGAGCGCGTCAACGCACTGATCAGCAAGATCAAGCAGAACGGTACGTTGACCAAACTTCACGAGAAATGGTTGGAGCCTGCCTCATAGCCGAGGTAAGGAACCTCAGGTGCCCATGTCGGTGGCGCGGCGCCGGACCATCAGCACGGCTACATCGTCCTGCGCCGCCTGCACCCCGATCAACGCCGACATCACCTTGCCGCCCATCCGCTCCGGTTCATCCGCCGGATGATGGCGACAACGCAGGTGTTGCCGACCAGGGTGTCGCCACGAGACCCGGTGACAAGATGGCCCCTGGGGTGGCGCAAGCGAAGGCCGAGGATTGTTTCGTCGCGCCGCCGCGCCTGCACGGCTGCTTTGAATCTCTGGCCGCCAGCAGACATCCGCTCATGCCACAGACCGCGTGTCAGGCTGAGTGCGCGCTCATGCTGATGAGGGAAGATTTTCCGCCACCGCTACCGGAGGAATCGGGCCAAGGTTTCGGCCAGTTGGGATGGGTTTTCCTCGGCCATATGATGACCGGATTCGATCCGGGCGGAGGTCAGCTCTCCACTCACCCAGGATCGCCAGATGCCGGCGGGGTCGCCGTAGAGATCCTCCATGTCGTCCCTGGTGGACCAGGCGACCAAGGTGTCGCAGGTGATGGTGCGGCCCGCCGCCCGGTCTGCCGCATCGTGTACGCGATCCACGGTCAGGCCCGCGCGGTAGTCCTCCAGCATCGCCCGCACGGTTGCCGGATCGCTGACTGCCCGCGTCATGTCGGTGTAGTTCTCGTGCCCCATGGCGCTCTCATCGGGGCGATACCAGGCGAGGGGGTCGGCCGTGATCACCCGCTCGGCGTGCGGGGCGGTGCCGAAGAAGAACCAGTGCCACCACATCGTCGCGAACCGGGCGTCGGCACGTTCCAGTGCCTCAAGGATCGGCACACTGTCCAGGACGGCAAGCCGTGTCACCAAGTCGGGATGGTCGAGTGCGGCCCGGTAGGCGACGTAGCTGCCGCGGTCATGGCCGACAACAGCGAACCGTTGGTGTCCCAGCTCGCGCATCAGGGCGACGATGTCGCCTGCCATCGTGCGGTCGCAGTAGACCTCGTGCCCCTCGTCAGGTGGAGGTTTGGACGACCGGCCATACCCGCGCAGGTCAGGACAGACAACACTGAAACCGTTTTCGGCAAGCCGGGGGGCCACCCGGTACCAGGTCGTGTGGGTTCGCGGGTGTCCGTGCAGCAACACGACGGCCTGCCCCTCACCCCCACTTCTCCCATGGAGAGTCACCAAGTCGCTGATGGCGACGTCCCACTCTTCAAAGCTGTCGAACACGGCACTACTGTCCCACCGGCCAGGAACAACCGCTCAACCGCCGACCGTCGTGCGACCAATGCGCGATCGCGGGCGGCGCGAACGCACTCTCATGCCGCTGATGACGGCTCGGTAGGTGCTTATTTCACCGGTGCGAATCTCGCACCGGATGCGATATGGCCCTTTTTGCTGGCGACCACCAGATATTCGAACCGTCTGAATGCCCGTCGTTTTCAGCCTTTTGTCACCGGGTGTGATCGCCCCCCGCTGGGCGGCTGTCGGCGTACTGAGTTAGTTGCCCAGTGGTGTACGGGTGAACGTGCCCAGCTTCCTGTTGCTCCGTGGAGGCGATGCGGGCGCCTTGCTTGATTCCGTTCGGGCTCTGCATCGAGAAACTCGTCCCCGGCCGATGAGTCGCCGCCCGGCGGGTGCTTTCCCCGTGTGGATCTCGGTGGAAATCCCTGACGCCGTCCCGGATGTGCGGACGTGCCTGCCGTTCCTAGCCTGTCGGTACCTGATTGACACCTACCGCAAGGAGTATGAACATGCGTTTAGCCCGCATACTTTCAGCCGCGATGTTGGGAATCTCCACAGCAGCCGCCGTGGCGCCGAGCGCCGCGGCCGTGACGGCACCGGCGTGCACGGCGCCGGCGCCGGGCCCGTGGAGGGTGGATCCGGCAACGACCGTCGCGCCTGTCGGGCCCGGGAGCCCGGCGGACCCGGTCACCGCCCAGCGGGTCCGCGCCGGGATCGACAACTTCGTCGCGTGCGTCAATGTCGGCGACCCTGCCAAGCCGGATGACCTCAGTGCCAACCCGGTGGCCACGCTGTTCACCGTGCATTTCATCGAGTCGTTCATGCATCAGGACAGCTACGCGGAAGTGCCCTGGGTGCTCGGCGGCCTGCGCATCGAGCACCTGCGCATCCACGACGTCATCGCCTACCCGGACGGCAGCTCCAGCACCGAAGCCACCTTCCTCGCATACGGCCACAAGTTGGCACACGAACGCTGGTACTGGTGGCCGGACACCGACGGCTACCTGAAGGTCAACAAGCTCGAGCCGCTGGACTCACCCATCCCACCGAACGCGGCCACCATCAGCATCGAGGTGGGCGACTTCTTCTACCGGCCGAACACCTCCACCGTGCGCGCGCCCAACGGCAAGCTGGTGCTGCGGTTCCACCAGACCGGCGCCAAGCGCCACGAGGCGATCCTGTTCCAACTCCCCGAGGGAGCCACCGCCGAGGACATGCTCAGCGGAAAGCTCACGCCAAACCAGATCGTCACCATCGGGCAGGACAACGGCGCCGACGTCATGTCCCTGGTCGCGCTGCGACCGGGTACATACACCCTGGTCAGCTTCGAACCGGGACCGGACGGCAGACCACTCGCCCTGCACGGACTGACCACACAGTTCCGGGTACAGGTCTGCTGAGCTCGATCAACACGCTGGCAGGCATCCGAACGCATCGGCTCGACCTGCCGGGCGGGTGCGGTCGAACAAGGCAACGGGTGACCGCTCGTGCGGCTGGACCACATGGTGCCCACGGGTGGCGGCGACCCGGCTGACGGTGCGCGATGCGGGAAGACCAGGACGCGTCCGGCCGGCCAGTGGTGTTGCTTCACAATGCGCGCGGGTGCCTTGAGTAGCGTCGTTCGACGTGCCTGTGGCGGGGGGTCGCTGGCCGACGGCCTGGCGCGGGCCGGGCATCGCGTGTATGTCGTGGACGTGCGCGGGCGCGGTGGGTCGACACGGCCTCCACAGATGAACGCGCCACCGACGGCGAACCTGTCACGGGTGAACAGGTGGTGCGGGACCTGGAGCGAGTGGTCGACTGGCTCGGTCGTGGGCCCGTGGGCCCGTGGGCCTGGTCGGTTGGGCCACGGGCTGGCACTGGGCAGCCTGGTACTTCGAGCAGTGCGAGGCGAGATGATTACCAGGGCAACATCCTGTTGTCGTTGACACCTGCAATGGCACCCCTCTATGTCAAGGCGGAGTTGGAGAGTGGCGCAGGCTGGGCGGTGCGGGTTCGGGAAGTGACTTCTCCGAAGAGCCGATCGTCGGGGTCGGATTGGCCGCGCTGGATGTCAGAGTCGCTCCCGAGTGTCCTCCCGGGCCCCGCGTCAAGCGGTGTTGTTCGGGCCGCACGGGTGTCGTTGACGAGTTGTTTGTAGACCACATCGGACAGTCGTCGTTTCAGACAACGCAAGGGCTTCATAGGGGTCTTCGCGGCGGCGAGTTTGCGCCGGTAATAGGTACGTCCCGGGGTGTCGTTGCGCAATTGGACGATCGCCATGATGTGCAGGACGCGGTTGATCCGCCGGTTGCCCGCCCTCGAGAGCCGGTGGCGTCGCTGGTCGCCGCTGGAGGCGTCGATCGGTGCGGTGCCGTTCCAGGACGCGAACCGGCCGCGGTCGGTGGACCGACCGATGTCACCGACATCGCCGAGGATCCTAGCGGCGCCGGACGGGCCGATCCCGTAAAGGCCTGGCAGCCCGGTCCCGGTCGCTGCGAGCAACTCGGTCAACTACTTGTCGGCTGCCTTGATCTTCCGGTCGATGTCCGCCAGTTCCGTGATCAGCTCACTCGCTAGCTGCCGCCGGGTCTTGCCCGCCAGGTCACGAGGCCGCACTCCGGCCAGCAGTGCACGAGCCTGGGTGGCGGACAGAAACCGTTTCGCTCCACCGGGAAGTAGTTCCAGCAGGAGGCGATGCAGGCGGTTCACGGTCTGCGTGCGGGTGAATCCGAGTTCGTCACGTCTGTCGACCAGCGGCCGCAACGCGACCGGATGATCATCCGCCCGGGCCTGGGCCAACCCCGGCGTTCGCACTGCGACCACGACGATCGAGTGCGCGTCGGTGGCATCGGTCTTACGGCCCTGGCGAGTGGAGAACACCCGCGGCCTGGCCGACAGCTTGCTGGCACGTCGAGGACGGTTTCGCCGTCGGCGACCAGGCGTTGGGCGAGGTGCTTGCCGATCCCGCCGCAGCCCCACCGCCCACACCTGATCCGAGAAGCGACGACCGACCCCGAGCATCTCTCGATAGCTTTCGGCGTCGGTGCCAAACCGGCCTCGGCCCAGCACCCGTTCCCGGTTGTCCAGGATCTCGATGGCGCCGATCGCTTGTGCGGATCCACGCCGATCACATCAGAACTCAACGTCTTCGGCTCCTCGCTTCACTCGTCCGCGAACACCTGCGGCCTCCAGCCAGTTTGACTTGGTGATTGATTCCAAGGGTCCAGTGGTCGCAAGCGGTTAATGATCGTTTGATGGGCTGGCCGGTCTTGTCGTTGTGCCAGATCGCGGCGGTCAACGTGAGGATGTGTTGCAGGACCCGGATGATCACCCCGGCTGGTGTGCACCCGGCGTGGCGTTCCAGGTCAAGCTGTGCCTTGAAGGTCTGGTTGATCGACTCGATGGTCTGACGCAGCGGCTTGAACAACGCTGCGCCAGGCCTGACCGGTTCGCCCTTGCGGGCCTGGCGCAGCAGCGTGATCCCGGCTTGGGCCAGGGCGTGCTCGAAGTGTGTGCCGTAGTACTGCCGGTCGGCGATCAACGTTTGACCCGGCCGCTGGCCGGTCAGGTCTGGATGGGCTGTCAGGACGCCCAGCAGGGTTTCTCGTTCGTCAGCATGCCCCGGTTGATGACCACGACCGTCGGATTGCAGCCTCGACGGTGCACGCGTTGCTATCTGGTTCTCGTCCCGCCCGCTACGCCACTGTGGTGGCAGTCGTGAAGGCGTTCATCACCGGGGTGCGCTGACAGGGACATCGCGCCAGATGAACCTGCCGGCCTCGTGACAACCGTCTGCGGTATTCGGGAGTTTCCAATCCTCATTCAGCCGCTCTCCTATCCCGAGCAGCGCGTCGGGAGGACACCGCGTTCACCAGGGGCATCGTCCCGAACCGGATCTTTGCCCTGCTGCCGCCGATGTGGTCGGTGACTATCCAGGCCGAGGTCACCGAGGCCGGGGACTACGAGCTGATTGACCGCTATCTCTCCCGTGGCATCGCCGAAACCGAGCTGACAACCACTGCGGAGCCGGCCGAGTGCTTCGCACTGGAGCGGGAACTGGTGGACCGGGCCTTGCGCGCTCTTGCCGCCATCGGTCACCTCCACTTCGCGGGTGGCCGATGGACGCTCACGGAGCTGGGCATGCGATCGGTCCAGCACCAGACGCGATACGTCCGCACCCGCCAGGCCGGCGCAAGCTGTACTTCGACGCGTTCGGCTCCCGGCCGCTGAGCAGACCGTGCTACGACAGCCGCACCGTCACCCTGCTCACCGCCGACCGGCTGCCGAACGGACGGCCCGCCGAGGGTCCCTGGTTCAGCGCGATGATGCCGACGCTGGCCGCCCGATCCCGCCTGGACCGTGGCCAGATCGAGGAGCGGGTCGCCCGACTCGCCTGGCCGGGCCCATGCTCACGTCGCGATATTCCCCGTGGGCACCCCACAGTGGACTTCCGCGAACTCCGCCCCTGCGTCGCCGCTCAGTCGCTGCGGATCTCGGCGGCGATTCGAGCAACCAGATCGCGATCTCGGCGGTCTGGTCCCGCGCGACGTCCCGATGTCGCATCGGGATGCCATGTGCATTCGGGACCACCAGCGGGGCGCTCGGCGGCGGACAGCGGCGGGTGGGGACCATGCCGCAAACGGGGATCGTCACGTCAGCGGCCGACAAAGAGTCCCATGTTCGCCGCCAGCGCCAAGTCGCCGGGGCACAGTGCGCGGGTCCGCTCTAGCGTCGTTCCCGCTGGCACCTGATCTTGCGAGCTGCGGGGCTCCTGCCCGCGAGCACACATCGAGCACCCAAACGACCGATGTGGACAGTCGCAAAGAAAAATCCCACCCGAACTCGCAGGTGGGATCGTTTCAGAAATGTGCGCCAGCAGGGACTCGAACCCCGAACCCGCTGATTAAGAGTCAACTGGACCCCGTGTCGCCAGATGTCCCGCAATGTCGCCGTGTGACGTTTCCGCAGGTAATCACTATTCCAGGGTGTCGCTATCCGCCAACGTATGCCGGGTTGGCTTTCTGCCGCCGAGCACCCACCGAGCACACCGGGTCCAAAAATTCGCCACCAAAGAGGTGCCCGTGAGCCAGCATGTGTGCGGACCGGTCGGTGCACGGTTCTGCCAGCATGGTGCAGAAGTGCGCGGTTCAACAAGCGGCCTTTCGTGGATGTCGAAGTCGAGGTCGACCGCCGAGTTCCAGACGGTGTCATTTACCAGTGGTTCGACCGGTCAGACCTCTTGGTCGGCCAGGCCGACCCACGCCACGCACTCAGGGGAGGTATTCCTCGATCTGTTGGGCGACGTGTAGCGGCCAAGGTAACCGGGTGGGCCAACGGATGTATGGGGCTGCGTCCCGGAGGTTGTGAACGAGCGTGGCCCAGTGTTCGGGTTGGTCGCCTTCTTGGATGCCAGCGACGAGCAGTTCGACGAGTTGCTCGTTCCACACCTGCGCCCGGTGGTTGAGCCTGGTCGACTTGCCGTGGCGCCATCCGGCATCGATCTTCGAGTTGTACAGCGTCGCGTCTACTGCTATTGCCGGCTTGCCGGTGGTGCTGACGAACGATCGCGGTTCGGGCGACCGCCATAGCGCCTTGGGTTGCCCGATGGTGTCGCCGTTGATGCCGTAGCAGTCCGGTACTTCGCCGGATTCGGATGTGCGCAATAGTACGTGTCGAAGGCCGCGCAGCGTGGCGATCGGCTGCGGGCCCTCACCGAAGTCCATCGTGTCGATGTCCAGTCGGCTATTCATGAGGAAGGGCCACGCGATACGGAAATTCTGCGCGTGGGTGAGTAGAAGTGTGTCGGTGTACTCCGCGACGGTGTCCTCGATGACTTCCTTGATGAACTGTTCGGGGCCGGACGATACGTACGGGTCGGTGAGGGCATGATGTTCGGCGATGGTGAGCAGTGCGGTGTGCAGCGGCTCCCAGGTGGTATCGGGCGTCCGGACGCGTATTTGTTGGCCGGTGGGGTCGATGAGAACGGCGATGGGCAACTGCCGCCGAACGCTTCGAGCACCGCGGTCGCCGTGGCGGATCATCCTGAGCGCCAACATTGCCGGACGGCGGGTCAGCGTGTTGCGCGCTGGTGACGGGAGCTCGGCGGGTCGCACACCGAGCTGGCCAAATAGATCGTCGACGGCGCGGGCGGACCTGCCCGAGTCCGGGGCTGCTGGTCCATTCATGGCGTCAGGCTGGTTCTGCGTTCGAACCGGGGCCAAGAACTGGCTAAGTCGACCCGTCTTGGCCAACGCGTGCCGGAGGGCCGCTTTCGTCTCGTTGGTGCGACTCCCATAGCCGTCGGCTAGTGCCGTTTCCACCAGAGCGATCGTTGGGTGTGTGGCGCGGTTGAGCGAGCGCGTGATGCGGTCCGCAAACGCCCTGGTCGCAGACTCTGACGCAGGTCGATCGACAACAAGGTCGGGGGATGCGTCCGAGGTGTCGATGCGTCGTACGCCGACCGTCACCGATCCCAAGTTCACGAGCATCTCGTTGTTGGACAGGTCGTGGGCGCGTGGGAACTCCACGCCAAGCAAGTGACCAATCCGGTCGAGGGTCTGCTGGACGGCCGTGTCGGTCTCGGTGAACAGTTCGATGCTCAACCGCCGGCCGACCACGTCGGCGAGGACGTTCGGCTCAATCGCGTTGGCAGCCACGCGGGTCAGGCCCTTGTACACCGTGCCCAGCGCGCGGGGCAACGGCTCCATCGGGCGCAGATGCGGGGCGAGTTCCTTGACGGCCCAGTCCATCAACGGAGCCCGGTCAATCGCTGACAGGCCACCGCTCACGTTCACCCAGTCCAGCATGCCAGCGCGGTAGGGCACCGCTGCGGCAACAGGTCGTTGCAACCACATTCGCGGGTTGTCGACGAGGTCCGCAGGATCGGGTAGTTGGTGAAGCAAGCCGGCGTTGTCGAGCACTCGCGTCATTGCTCCGGACCATTGGGGTTTCCAGCTCACAGCGTCGCCGCTGGCCTGCAGCTCGCGAACGAGCTTGATGTTGGCGGTGCCGAAATGCCGCGCCACATCCCGTCCTGTCAGGTCAGGATCAACGGCCGCGAGATAGACAGTGCGTTTTTGTCCGGCCGTGACCTTTCCGCGTACCGGCATCCACCGGCGTACCCCGAAGGCAAGATGAACGATGGGCTCGTCGCTGAACGGCCGGGAATGCACCGTGATTGAGATGGTGATGGAGAACGCCATCGAGTCCGTCTGCTCTGGCGGCCAGGACATAACTTCGGCGCCGCGTGCACTCGGGCAGCGGAGGAAGCACAGACCTCCGAACGGCGCCCGAGCATCGGGACGTGACAGCCTGGCCGCCACGTCCATCGAGATTAACCGCGCGAGCCTTCCGAAGGGCTGGTCCAGGGTGACGTTGACCCTCTTCCAAACTAGGTCGGAGGGGCTGAGCTGCGTCAATGTTGATTGGATCAGTTCCGGATCGGCGTCCTGCGCTAGAACCCAACCGGCGACCAGTCGGAAGATCAGCTCGGTGGGCACCGGGTGGTAACCCAAGAGCCAATCCTCGCCATCGCCACCCCAAGACCGAGTCACCACGCAGTCGGCGAGCACAGCGGTAACCGCTTCGTTCAGCGCGGCAATCGGGAGACGTCCGCCCCCGCGGACATCGGTGAGCGCCAGCAGGGGTTTCCGCCAGCGCTCCGGAAACTCCAACGCGTAGTAGTCGTGCCGACTGAGATTCTCCGAGACCAAGCGCAAGGCGGTGACGGCGAGATGGCGGTAGTGGGCCGAGGTCTGCGCTGGCCTGTTGTCCTGTTCATTGCCCGCGTGCACAACGGATTCGGCAGGTGCGGAAAGCGTTTTTGTCGCCTCGGGAACTTCTGCGGTGGCCCGCGCGGGAGGTCCGGCCGTGGTGGTCAGCGTGTGCTCGGCAGCTGAGGCACCGGCGGCAGGCGATGAGCTTGGCGAGCTGTCGATGCCCAGGGTTCGAAGCTGCTCCGGTCCTAGACCAAAGCTCTCGTCGGTCAGGTCGCAGACCAGACTCTTGGGCAGAGGTGGCCGTGCCCCAACGCGACCGAACAGCAACCACCGGTGCCACCCGAACAACCAGTCGAGGGCCATTGGATCATCGAACAGTGCGATCCTCCGCAGCAGACCGCTGAAGACCGCGCGCTCACTTGCGGGCAAGCGAGGGCCCGACCTGGCGTGCAGGCGAAGGACGGCGGAGGACGAAACAGGCGAATCATCGTGGACTGCCTCATATATCTCGTTCCACGAGCAGAGCACCTCGACCAGGCCTGACCCCGAACTCGTGCTCTTCACGTGCAAGACGTTGCCGCCCACTGAGAGGATTTCGACCTCGTCGGCAGGAGGCCGAACGGCACCGGTCTGTCGCAGGACCAACGCCGCGCCAAAAGCCCGCGCATCGCCCACGGGTACGACCACCCGCAAGCTGTTCACAGTCGGACTCACCGACTCGACGAATAAGGGAAACTCCGGCCGCGCGCCGTCTCGCCACAGTGCTCGAGCTCCGTGCAACAGGCGATGCAGCACGGATGACTCCAGGAACTGTTGAGCGAGGCTCTGCGCGGCAGGAATCCACGGCGGTCCATCGCCGGGCTGCGGCATCTCCCGGAGAGCCCTCCAGTGCTTCTCGCCGGTGTAGTGCGCTCGGCGACGCGCGGTGTTCCTCCGCTTCTTCCTGTTCATCGCCGCCGGGCTCCATACACCGCGACGATCACCTCTCGACTCCAGGTACGTAGCTCCCGCAACAGGCGCAACGCCAACTCGCTGTGCGTTCCTGGGCGCAGGACAGCTGTCATCCACACTGGAATGGCGAACAACGCCACAATGAGGATCGGCAGGTGGGCAATCGCCACCACCAGAGGGCGCACGGCGATACCAGATAGGGCCGGAAGGCCACCGGAGGGCACAGTCATCTCCCGTTCCGCCACCCGGCCAGCGGTAATCGAGATCAGCTGATACCACTCATGTGATTGCTGTTTCGAGCTGCGGGAGCGTGAACCCCTTCAACCGCCCTAGCGGGAACCAAGTCCGGGAGTTCCACGACGGCAAGGCCTTCGCACTGGCCCACAGTGAAGGTACCAAACGAGTCAATCCAGCTGCCACGCGACATAAATGGGTGCGCGCCTGAACGCCGATCTCTCGGCGCAGGTACGCCCCACACACGCGCCTTTCACCCATTTGGGTGGTGCGCGGATATAATTACACGGCCTGACCCCAACCGAGTCTGACCGGCGGACTGCATGCGACGTGCTTTCGACGCTGCGCGGCTCTCGTAGAGGTTGATGCGGCGGCCCCTCCTCGACGAGATGTTCACCGCCAGCAGGCTACGTCACTGCTGGCGCGCGCCGGGCAGATGGTGCTGCGCCGGACCGGTTATTTGACACGCCCACCCCGACAGCGGGCCGGTGGCGTAGGCGCCGGTATGGCCCCGCCTGACGGCGGTGGTTTACCCCACGCGGAAACCACCGCGCTAAGGCCGGACACTGTTCGGAAAAGGTGCCTTTGCCGGGGCAGAGGAAAAGCTCACATGTTCATGACGCGGAACTTTCTCCGATCCGGATGTGCACAGCCTTGTGGTTCGCCACGATGAGACGCGGTGAGTGTTAAGCGGTCTCTCCACAACGGGAGGAGGGCCGCGCCTGGCGCGGAGGAGGTGACGCAGGTGGCGACCGAGCTCCACGGACCGGGGTTCGATGTCAATGTGGATGCGGTCGAGGAGGCTGCTCAAGGCGTTGTGCAGAGCGTCCATGATCAGGACAGCTTCGAGCTGCGCAGGTTGTGCGGCGAACCGGTCCTCTACGGCCACGACGGGTTACATGCCGCGCTCGCCGACTACTGCTCCCGCTGGAGCGACGGCCTGGACACCCTCACCGGAGATGCCGAAGCCATCGGCGAAACCCTCACCAAGGTAGCCAAGGTGTATCGGGCCGTGGACCAAGCGGCAGCTCAGAGCATGCCGAATGACCCTGGAATGGGGGCCGTGGATGGCTGAGCTCGGCCAGACCCAGGACCCCCGCGAACTCGTTCCGGGCAATCCCGAAGCCATTGAGGAAAACGCGCGCGTACTCCGCGGCCGGGCCACAGCGGCTGAGCATGCCGGAGACGGACTACGCGCCATTGATACCGGCGCTTGGAAGGGACCCGCCTCCGACGCATTCCGCGACAAGTTCACCTATGAGCCGCGGAAGTGGTTCAACGCGGCGGAGTCGCTACTCGCGGGCGCCGAAGCGCTGGAGAACTACGCAAGCACGCTTCGATGGGCACAGTCACAAGCCACCGAAGCCATCCACCTGTGGGACCAAGGCCAAGCGGCTACACAACAAGCCAAAACCGCCCATGACACGGCGGCCGCACAAGCCCAGGCGCAGAATCAACCCATCCCTCCGTTCACAGATCCCGGCGAGGCGAACCGACAAGCCGCCCGCGAGATCTTGAACCGAGCCAGACAACAGCTCAGCGACGCTGGCGACGTTGCCGCCGGAATCCTGAGCGGTGAGGCCGAATCGGCACCGGAGAAATCTGATTGGATGGACGAACTCGGTGCCACCTTGGCCAACGCCGGGGCGCACCTGGTGAACGGCTTGGCCTCCTTGGGCAACGCCGCGATCCACCACCCTGAGCTCGTCCTCGCGGCAGCCGCAGGCGTCGGGCTCTTCGCAGTCAGTACCGCAGGGCAGGTCGCGGGTGTCGCGCTGGACGCCACGGGCGTAGGTGCAGTAGCTGGTGTCCCCCTGAATATCATCTCCGCTGCCGGCATGGCGACAGGCGCGACCATGACCGGCGCGGCGCTCATGGGCATCATCGCCAACGCGGCAGGCGACGATGAAATCACGCCCCTGGACACCAACCACCAAACTGACGCCGCAGCGGAAGCAGCAGCCGCGGAACCCACCTTCCCGCCGCCGCAGGAGGTAACCGGCGCGACCGAGCACGGACAGCAACAAATCGAAACTCGAAACGGCCACGGCGTCAGTGACAAAGCAATCCAGGATGCTGTCAGCAACCCGGTGAAGGACCCACAGTACCGACCGGACAAATACGGCGGCCATTACCGGTACACCGGTGAGGATGCGGTCGTCAACCTCAACAAGGATGGCAAGATCATCACCGCGTGGCCCAAGTCCAGCGCAGGATGGAGACACCCATGACAAACGCTCTCGACGTTATTTCGGATCAACATCGAGAAGTGATCATCGCCATTCTCGCTGAGCAAGACCCTGCTCTGCTCGATTCGCTCCGCTCGCACGAACGCCCGACACTCGACGAACAGGAACAAATCACCGACATCCTCGCCGACGCCTTCAGCGAGAACCTCGGCCCTGGCCAGATCCCTACCGAGCGAGGCGTTCTGATCGACAACGCGTTGGGCGACTTCCTCACGCACTGGCCTACCGAGAAGCTATCACCTCGATAGTCTGATTCGGTCACTGCAACCGGCGAGATAGGGAACCGTCGATGGCTGCGCACTTAGCCTCGGCATCTACCAACGAAATCGTCTGCTGCACTGGGAGCTATCGTGCTGCGACATGCAGTCAGGGAGCATCCCCATTTGGGTAACACTTAGCGTGGCCGGTCTTGGCATCCTGGGCGTGGTCGCTGGCCAACTAGTGAATGCTTGGAGGGAGGACCGCAGATGGAGTCGTGAAATGCAACGCGAGGAACTCCGTTGGCGGCGTGATCGCGACGCTGTGAGTGAAGCCTGGAATTGGGAGCGGCAGCAACGCCTGCTGGACCGCCGACTTGAGGTGTACGGAGAGCTGGTTGCGGCCATCAATCACTGGTATGACGAGTTGTGCGCGTATGGTCGGTACAACCTCGTCGGAGACGGTCCAGAACCTGGCATCTTCCGTACTGGCGCGCAACTGGAAGATCGGGCACGGCAGGCGGCTGCTGCGGTGCAATTGGTCGGCTCCAGTGAAGTAACGAGGCTCACGCAATCAGCGCTTCGCCGCATTCATGAGCTCCATTACACCCTCGGCCTGCATGATGCGATTCCAAGTATGCAACCTCCGGAGGGTACCGATCCGACGAATGCCAACGAGTCTCGGGAGGTCCTCAACGAAGCTGTGAGGAAGGAGTTGCAGATCATGCTCGGCGGCGGGTTGGATTAATCAGGTCACCTGTGCCGAACTTGACGACGAACCCTACGGCGATCTCATTCTGCGTCGGTAGGTCGACGCCACCGGGTCAACCGTATGGTCGAAGAGCCAGATGTCGAATCGATGTTCAGTCCGATGTGCCAGCAGATGACGGCTCGAGCGCCGCGGCGACGGCTTCGAGCTCGACCAGCGCGGCAGTGAGATCCTCGATGATCTCGCGGGCGATGAGGTGTGGGGCCGGGAGATTGTCGGTATCTTCGAGTGACTCATCACGGAGCCACGTGATATCGAGATTGACCTTGTCGCGTGCGATAAGTTCGTCGTAGGTGAAGGACCTGAATCGTTCGGACTCGATCCGCTCGGAGTACTGCTTTCCGGGTGCATAGCAGTCTACGAAATCGTCTAGGTGTTGACGGCGAAGCGGGTTCTGCTTGAGTGTGAAATGTTGGTTGGTGCGCAGGTCATAGATCCAGAGCCTGCCAGTCCAGGGGTGCTCGGCCGCAGGCTTCTTGTCGAAGAACAACACGTTCGCCTTGACGCCTTGGGCATAGAAGATGCCGGTCGGCAGGCGCAGCATGGTGTGTAGGTCGAAGTCACGGAGCAACTTGCGCCGCAGCGTCTCGCCTGCGCCGCCCTCGAAAAGCACGTTGTCCGGGAGCACGACGGCGGCCCGGCCGTTAATGTCCAGAATAGTGGCGATGTGCTGAAGGAAGTTGAGCTGTTTGTTCGACGTGGTGACGACGAAGTCCTGGCGTTCGATTTCGCGGTCTTCGCGGACCTCCAGCCCATCCGCTCCTACCATCGCCAATGAAGATTTGCGACCAAATGGCGGATTGGACAGAACAACAGACCACCGTTGGCCGGGATCTGCGATCAGCGCGTCGCGCACCTCGATCAACGAGTCACCGGCCGGGTTTCCGATGCCGTGCAGGAGCATGTTCATCGCGGCAAGGCGGGCTGTGCCGTCGACAAGCTCGTAGCCGTAGGCGAAGTCGTGCTGGAGGTGATCCCTCTCGGTGCGGGTCATCGACTCCGACCCGCGAGATGCGTACTCGTGCGCGGCGAGCAGGAAACCCGCGGTCCCTGCAGCCGGATCGACTACGGTGTCCTTTACCGTCGGCCGGATGCAATCGACCATCGCCTGGATCACCGCTCGTGGAGTGAAGTACTGCCCGGCGCCGGACTTGATGTCTTCGGCCCCCTTGGACAGGAGCGCTTCGTAGGCGTCGCCCTTGATATCGGTACCAGTGGCCGACCAGTTCTCCTTGTCGATGAGGTCGACGATGAGCCGCTTCAGCTTCGCGGGATCTTGGATTCGGTTCTGCGCCTTGCGGAAGATCGTTCCCAATACACCGGGTCGCTTCCCGAGCTCTTCAAGGATATGCCGGTACTGCGTTTCGAGTGCGTCACCTTTGGCATCCAGCAGTGTCTGCCAGGAGTACTCCGTCGGAACGATCTGCTGGGGATTGAACTTGCGGGTGGCACGTTCGTGCGCCATCTTGAGAAAAAGTAGATAGGTGAGCTGCTCGACGTACTCGATCGTGCCAACGCCGTCGTCGCGCAACACATTGCAGTAGGACCACAGCTTGTCGACCAACCTGCGCGCATCAGACACCAGCAAGCTCCTCGATGTTGTCGTTCAAAGTCCCCGAGTATGCGGCAATCAACAGGGCGCGCCGAAGGACATTTACACGCAGAGTTCCGGACGTTGCGGCTTGGCCGATGCGCTTGAGTTCGGCGTCTCGCTCGGCGTAAGCCTTCGCCAGCCAGCGTTGTTTGTCTGGCTCAACTCGCGGCAACCGGATGCTCATCAGGGATTTTTGCGAGATGTTGCGCATGGAGTCTTTGGTGCCGGTGGCTGCGGCTGAGATTTGCCGCCTTGCGCTCGGCGCTTGGAGTGCCCTCCAGAGCCACTCGGGGTGGACGTCCCCCCTCGGCAAGAGTCTCAGGCTCTTGTCGCTGAGAAGTAGACGTCGACGCACTTCGCCCACGAGGACCGGCGCACCTACATACTCGCTCGTGTTGGCGCGGCTGACGAGCAGATCACCGGGCATGATCTCGAAGTTCGGGTTGACCAGCGATTCGGTGACCGCCTTGTTTTCTTGCGGACGAAACTCGCCCCAGGTCATTGCACTGACCTTGATAATCCCCCACTCGTCGTCCCGAGCTGGGGGTGCGGAACCGCCGACAGACCGCCCGGCTTGGATTCCTGTCAGGAGGTCACCGAGGGCAATGGAGTCGTCATTGCTCAGGCCGAACTTCGCGTTAAGCTCCGCCTGTCGCAGACGGTTAAGGCGTTGTGCTGTCGCCGCGCATGTGGCCAGTACCAAATCGAGTCGGGAGAGATGGTCCTCCAGCAGTTCCACCAGTCGGTTCTGCGCCGAGGCGGGTGGTATTGGCACCGGAAGCTGCTTGATCTGCGAGAGGCTTATCGATGCCAGATTTGTCGTTTGCCGGCCGTACTTCTCGAACCAGTCCTTCGCACACTCGTTGGCAAACCAGGCGAGCAGCTTGGGATGCAACGCCTGGTCGCGAATCCGCGCCCGAAACACGTGGTTCTGGTGGATACAGTCGGGAATCTGTCCTTCCCATACCCATCCTCGACCCAACTTGTCCCGGTCGCCACCCTCGTTCAAGAGGACATCACCGGGCAGGAGCTGAAGCCGTTTGGCAGTTGCTTCGGGTACGCGAATTTCGGCTATCGATGACAGGTCAATACGGCCGCGTTGAACGTTGGCGACCCGCAGGTAGGGCACGAGGGGAAGGGCTGGATCAGACTGCTTCTTCGTGTCCTTGGTGACGCCGCCGACGACGTCGGCGATTTCTCCGAGAGGTGCCCACGTCCAACCGTTCGGGATGGGAAGGATCGGCGTCATGCGGGCAGTTCCTTGTTCAGCTCGTCCAGTAGCTCCGCCGTACGGCCCTCGCCCAGGTCACGGAGGGCGCCGTCGGCACCACCACGGTGGGTGAAGGGGGCTCGGTCAAGGTCCTCGGGGGTGATGCCTGCTGAGGATGCGATTACCTCAACCATGCGATCGAGCCACCACCTCTCGGTCTCGCTGAACTTGGCGCCCGCCTGATCTTGCTGGACGAGCCACGCAGCGTAGCGCTCGCGCACTCGGTCGGCGTAAGGGACCAGTTCATCGTCTTCACCGATGGCGAAACGCATGAGGGACACCAGGTCGGTGAGGGTGTGCCGGGTGCTGCGCCGGACTCGGCCCGTCTCAAGGGCCTCGTAGGCGGCCCAGATCACCTCGGGGGTCCAGTTGTAGGGCGGCCGGCTGATCCGATCGGCGAGTTCCTGGATGTCATCGAAGGAGATGCGGCGTTCGCGGGCCTCGGTCATCAGTTGGATGGCGCTGATCTCGTCGCGGTGCTCGGCGAGGTATTGCGACCAGCTTTCGACGACGGACCGGGCCCGGTCGGTGTCGACCACGCCGTGCGCGTCCAGGAGCACGTCCACGCTGACCTCGTCAATGATTTGGTCGTGAGCGCGCCGGAGTTCGAGGATCCGGTTACGCAGTTCCGGGTTGGCCGCGAGCGGTTGGATCGCCTGGTCGAGGAGCTGCTGGACGGCGGCAGCCGGGTCGGCGGCTCCTTGGACAGCGTGGGCCTGTTTGTCCGGGTCGACCGCGTCCACGAGGCCACGAACGATCGCCTGGACGGAGGTCCCGGCGACCTGGTCCAACTCGGCCCGCTCGGCTGGCGTGAGCTGCAACTCCAAGGCCGTCAGGCGCGAGGCGAGGGTGGCGGTTTCGTCCTCGATGAGGGTGAGCGTGGCTGCCTTGTCGAGCAGCTTCTTCAGGCTGATGCCTTTCTGTCGGTTCAGGGGTGGGTCGACGAAGTCGTGCTCGGTGACGCCGATCGCGTCGACGATGACGAACCGGGTCTTCTCGGTGGCGTCCGGGGTGACGGCGCGGAAGTCGGCTGAGGAGATGGTGCGCGCTCCGCGGCCCTTCATCTGCTCGAAGTACTGGGCCGAGCGGACGTCGCGCATGAAGAACACGCACTCCAGCGCCTTGACGTCGGTGCCGGTGGCGATCATGTCGACGGTGACCGCGATCCGCAGGACCGCCGAGGTCCGAAATGCCTGGAGCTGGCCCTTGGGGTCCTTTGTGTTATAGGTGATCTTGGCGGCGAAGTCGTTGCCCTTGCCGAACACCTCCCGCACCGTGGTGACGACCTCTTCGGCGTGGTTGTCGTCCTTGCAGAAGATCAGTGTCTTGGGCACGGTCGAACGGCCGGGGAAGATCTCGGGCAGCTTGTCGCGGAATGTCTCCAACACCAGGCGGATCTGGCTGGTGGAGGTCACCGCACGGTCCAGCTGCCTGCTGGTGTAGACGAGGTCCTCGTCCAGTGCTTCCAGACGCTGTGCGCGGGTGCGGCGGTCCACCATCGGCACGACGGTGCCCGCCTCGATCGAGGAGCCGTCGGCGGTGATCTGGGTTTTGATCCGGTATAGGTCGAAGTCGACGTTGACCAGATCGGCCACCGATTCGGGATAGGTGTACTCGGAAACAAGGTTCTGCCGGAAGAATCCAAAGGTCTGCTTGCCCGGCGTGGCGGTCAGGCCGATGATGTGGGCGTCGAAGTATTCCAGCACCCCTCGCCAGACGCCGTAGATGGAGCGGTGCGCCTCGTCGACGATGACCAGGTCGAAGGTCTCCGGGGGCAGCAGCGGGTTGTAGGCGACGGTGACGGGAGCGGCGGGGACGTAGCCGTCCAGGCCGGGGTCGTCGCCCTCGGCCACATCCTCGTTCTTGAGGGTCTTGAACACCCGCTGGATAGTGGAGATCACGACCTGGGTGGAACCAAGCATCCCCGCGCCGGTGAGCTTGTCGACGTTGTAGATCTCGGTGAAGCGGCGCCCATCGTCGGGCGTACGGTAATTCTGGAACTCCGCCAGCGTCTGATCGCCGAGGTTGTTGCGATCGACAAGGAACAACACTCGGTTGAAGCCGCCGAACTTCAGCAGCCGGTAGGACTCGGTCACCGCCGTGTAGGTCTTACCGGCGCCAGTGGCCATCTGCACCAGCGAGCGGTCGAACCGCTGCTCAACCAGCGACTGCTCGATCCCGCGGATCGCGGCAACCTGAGCCTTGCGCATCGGGCCCTCGTCCAACGCTGGCAAGGCTCGGACCTTGGCTCGCCAGGTCGGTCGGGCCGGGTCGCGCTCCGCGTCCCGCAGGATACGGGCGAGCGTTTCCGGCTTGGGGACGTTGAATAGCCGCCGGGCCCGCGGTTGGGGGTCGTAGCCGTTCGTGAAGTGGGTCTCCGTGCCGCTGGCCTCGAAGACGAACGGCAGGCGCCCGTCCACGGTCAAGGCCTTGAGTCGTACCTCGGGCGGCAGCCCTTCGGCGTACATGGCGGACTGCCACTCGACGCCGGATAGGGTGGTGCCCACCGGCTTAGCCTCAACCACCCCCACAACCCGCTTGTCGACGTAGAGCAGGTAGTCCACACGGCCATGCCCCATGGCCATGATCATTTCGCGGACCGCGATGCCCAGACCGGCGAACAAATTGATGTGCTTCCGATCCTGAACCAACCACCCGGCGTCAGTCAGCTGTTGGTCTATGAGCACCCGCGCCCGCTGCTCAGCGGCCAGCCTCGGATCGTCAGGCACCTCGCTGCCTCCCCCGTCGCGTCGACCCATACGAGCATCTTCCACCATGGGTACAGCAGCCTTCAGCGCTGAATGCACGCCTAAGCAGTACAGCCGCCGATGGCGCTGACATGAAGATCGTCTCGTAGTTCTTTCCAGTTACAAACGACAGTCTGGTTACGTTCCGTCGTCTGCTGCCCCCTCGCCGGATCACTGCACGGCGGACAAGGACTGTCCAACTGAAACTCAAAGTAGCAGCGTGGTCCGAATGGGCTGCTTGGGCGACGCTTTCGTGGTCGGTGGCTTCCCCAGGCCCGTTTTTGTCGGTACCGAGGTCTATGTTGCCGCGCATGCCGCGACGCACGTCATCGACTGAGGGAACGACACGGCTGGCTCGGCCGTGGCCTGCCGAGTGGAACACCGTGGCCATCGGTCTGCTGGCCAGCGGGTTTGTTGAACTTTCACAGAAATTGGACCGGCAGGGATCCTTCCCTGTGCCCTATCCGCCAGCCTTGCAACGTGGCCTGGACCGGTTGACGGCGATGGGCGTCGTGGCCGACGCAGAAGTACCACGCAGCGTTATGGACCTGGCGGCGTGGGCACACCGCCCGTTCTCGGAGTGGCCCTTCCGTCCTGACGTGGAGGGGTTGAACGACGACGAGTCGCTTCTCGTGGACGGCAAGCCCAGCAAGGCGTGCTTGGAATGGGCGGTGGTGAGTGGAGACGTCGAGGGCGAGATCCGTGAACGCCTGCTGATCCACGGCGTGCTGGATGTGTGCAAGGCGAACGACGATCCTGACGGCTACGTGCGCTTTCGACGGTTGTTGGTGGAGAAGCCGGCTATGTCGGAGCGGGATTTGCTGGTCACGATGGCCCAACCCGGATACGCGGTACTCGCTCAACACCTGCGCGGCGCCTACCGCTCGGCCCCAGCGGAAGCCTTGGTCGATGGCGAGGCGGTGGTGTGTGGAGGTTGCGGACACCTGTGGACAGTGCAGGTTGATGGTGTCCGTCGGTGTGGTGAATGGGACTGTCCGGCGCCGACGACCGTCAGGAAGCGTCTGCCCGCCTCGGAGGGTGTGGTGTGGCTGAATCGTGAGCTGCGCATGTTCGTGTCCGGTCCTGGGCGTGCGGAGCTGCGGATCGCTAAGGCGCTGGAGCGTGCGGGGGTCACCGTGCGGTTGTGGCCCGATTTCGACGCCTGTGACGTCCTGCCGGTGGAGGTGCCGTGGGCGGCCGACGTCAAGTCATGGACGAACCCGGTTCGGTTGGCCTGGCGGTTGACCGAGCGTCCCTTTGTGATCCCGCGGGGCGCGGCTCGCGGCTTCATCGTGATCGCGAAGGAGCAGACGACAGGTCGGCCCGAGTACCTGCGTGCCCTGCGGAACCACTGCAGTTGGTTGAAGGGGCAGTCCCGAGTTGAGGCGGTGTCGGAAAAGACGTTCATCGAGCGGGTGGTCCGTGAGTTCCGGAAGGCGCAGGCGTGAGGGACAGCAGCACGTGGAAGAAGGACATCGCCAGGACCCTGCGGCGTGAGCCGGATGCTCCCGAGGGGCGAGCGGCAGTTCGGCTGATCGACATCGAGTTGGTGTTGTACCTGGTCCAGCGGGTTGCTCCAGATCAATCGGTCCTCGATGCCTGGGCTTTGCTGGGCGGATACCCCTTCCTGAACGTCGGCCGCGCATCCATCCCTGCCGAACACGAGTCCATGATCGGCGTGGCCCGGCACCTGGTGTTGTGGTTCAAAGACCGTGAGGACTGGCGCACCGCGCTGGAGGAGTACGTCGTCTACCCGGAAAGCATCCGGGGCTACGAAGTGGACCTGCTCGCCGGTACGGCCGCCCAGCGTGAGCCCACGGTGCTGGAGGACCGCTTCGACTACTACGAGGACGTCTTGTCCAACGCGCCACCGGATCTGACGAGCAAGATCACGACTGCCGGTCCCGGGCGTTATTTCAACCAGGCCGAGCCAGCAACCAGTGTGACAATCCCGGACTGGTTCCCGAGCCGCGCCCGTGGCCGTGGCCACGATGTGCTGGCCCGACGCGACCGCGGGCCGATCAAGCTGAAGTGGCTGGAATTGGTCGGCGCGGCCATGTGGGGCGACGATCGCGAGGCCGAGCTGAAGTGGCCTGAGAAGCTGCGGTCGAACTGGGTGGAGAGGCTGACTCGGGTGACTCTCGAAGTCCGTCAAGTCGACGACAGCTTCTCCGCATCGAAAGAGTTGACGATCGCCGGGATCATGCACATGATCGGCATGGTCGGGGCCGGCAAAAGCACGCTGGTGGAAGTGTTGCTTTTGTGGTGCCACCTCAACGACAAGCGCGTGTGCGTGGTCGCCGACAATGTGACATCGGTGCTGCGTAAGACGGTGCACCTACAGGCTCTCGGCGTACGCGCGGCTCCCGTACTGGGACAGTCCAACCGCGTCCAACACCTTACGCGCCTGCACCGGTTGACCAACCCTCGCAACGGTCGCATCATGCCCGTCGGGGACCGGATGTTTGACCTGACCAGCACCGCATGCTCCTTGGACGGGTTGCGCGACCACGCCGCGACGCCCTGGGAACTGCGGCATTGCCCCTGCTCGGGTCTGATCCCCGAGGCTGGCGGTGACGGCTCGGACGACAAGCCGAAGGCCCAGTCATGTCCGGCGTGGCACACCTGCCAACGGCACGAGCCCTCGCGCGACCTGGTGGACGCAACGGTCTGGATTGCGACCACGGCGAGCCTCATCCACACCCCGGTGCCCAAGCAGCTCAACGAGGAGCGGCTGCGCTATCTCGAACTCGCGTGGCGCCGCAGCGACCTGATCATCGTTGACGAGGCCGACCAGGTTCAGGCCCAGTTGGATTCGGTGTTCAGCCCCGAGCAGCAACTCATCGGAGAGGACTACGACGCCTGGCTCGACGAGGTCATCGAACGCACCAAGAAAACGATCCGCCAAGCCGGTCGTGAGCCCATGCATGAACTGCTGGTGCGGCACTGGTTGGTCAACCTCGACAACGCCAACATCGCGGTGGACATCATCTACTCGGCGCTGTCACGCGACAGCGCGCGACCACAACCGGCGCTATCCCGACGATGGCTGGACAAGGCGTACTTCACCGAGTGGACACTGTCACAGCAGCTGGCCCAGTCCTGGGCCGGATTCGGCCCGGCCAAGAGCAACAGTCACCGCCCCGTGGACGGCTGGGAGGACAACCCGGTCTACCGCAGGTTGCGCCGTGCCTTCGATGGCGTAATCGACGACCCTCTCGGTGCGAAGGACACCGACAACGAGCTCACCCAGCGGATGATCGTGCTCACCGCGCAGATCCTGCGGGACGCCAACGAATCCGTTCGTCTTCGCCGTGTCGGTGACTGGCTGGAAGCCACCGCCAAGGAACTCAGCGAGCAGGGCTTGGCGCTGACCATCGACGATCTGGAGCGCCAGGCCGTCCGCCTTGAGTTCATGCTCGCGGTCGCGGTACTGGCCAAGTCGCTGGACCAGGCGATGGACCTGTTCCGGGCGGTGGAGATGGAACTGGGGCTGGAAGGCACCAGCTCCGCGTTGTTCCACCGGGCCCCAGCCGACTATCAGCCCGTGGTCCCGGACTCGCCGATGGGCAACGTGCTGGGCTTCCAGTACCTCGACGAGAACCACGATCAGCGCAAGAGGCGCTCCAAGATGGGGCGGCTGCGGTTCTTCCGCTGCAGTGGCATCGGCCGCTGGGTGTTGCTTCGCCTACACGAGTTGTTCCGCACCGACTCCGACCAAGGCCCCAACGTGTTGCTGCTGTCGGGCACCAGTTGGGCCGGAACCTCGGCCCGCTACCACATCGACATCCCCGTGTCAGCGATCTTGACGCCTCCGAAGAAGGAACTGGCCGCGGTCCGGGCCAGCCGCTTCGAGTTCTTCCCGCTTTTCGCCGGCGACGCTACAGCCCCGATCAAAGTATCGGGCAAGTCCGGCGAGCAACGTGAGCTGGCGTTGCGGCAGATGATCGCCGAGCTGGCCAACCCCGGCGCGGGCAAAAGCATCCTGGAACAGCACCGGGACTCCTTGCCTGCAAACCGGCAACGACTGCTGCTGCTGGTCGGCAGCTACGCCGAAGCCCGCATGGTCGCCCAATACCTGGTCTCGTTGCGCACCAGCTGGCAGGACCAGGTACTGCACCTGGTGGCCGACGACGAAGAGTTCACCGACTCCTGGGACGGCGCCAACGGCCTCCGACGCGGCGACGTGCACACCCTGGCCCGGACATCCGCCTGGATCCTGGTGGCACCCTTGCTGGCCGTCGAGCGCGGGCACAACATCCTCAACGACGACAGCCAGGCCGCGATCGGGGCCGCGTACTTCCTGGTCCGCCCGCACCCCCGCCCCGACGACCTCAGCTACGTCATCCAGCGCGTCAACCGGTGGGCCACCCACCAGATTCGTAACAAATTCCCCGCCGTCGAAGCTGCCGACCGCGCCGTCCTGGGCCGGTGCGCCACCACGTTCCGGTCCGCAGGCCACCGCCAATGGAGGTGGCTGCTGAACCTCAAGCTCGCCTACAGCAACCTCCCGGTACGTGAGCGGGAAGCCCTGGCCTGGACACAACTGGTCACCATCTGGCAGGTGATCGGCCGACTGGTCCGGGGCGGAGTACCCGCCGAGGTCTACTTCTGCGACGCGGCCTTCGCCCCCAACGCGGCCCGCCGCTCAGAGAACAGCAGCGACGACGCCTCGCTGAGCCTGCTCATCGGCCTGCGCGACGTTCTGGCACCCTACTTCGCCGACGGCTGCACCGACCCCGACACCTACCTCGTCGAAACCCTCTACGGCTGCCTATACGAGGCGCTCGCCCAGCTCGAAGGACTGTGACCCCATGCCAGCCAAGCCCAAGTACGAAGAGCTCCGGCTCGCCGCGTTCCGGCTGCGGACCGACGTCCCTTGGGAACGCCGCCTGTACCTGCTGCGCTTCCCCGAGTCCTGGAAGAAGCCGCTGACCACCCTGGCCAGGCCGCGTCGCAACGGCGAGGAGATTCGCTCCATCCCGATCGCGTTGCTCAACAACGTCATCGCCGCCCTCGTACCCGACGTCATCACCGTCGCCACGCGCGCGACGATCGGCGAGAACGCGCCGTGGATCTACAGCGACGTCGAGGTGGACACCGAGTCGTTGTTCCTCATCATCACCACCTGGGTTCGTGCCACGGCAACCGATCCGCGCAAGGCCGACGCAATCCTGGGCAAGCTGCATCACTCCGACCTGGTCTGGACCGCGCTGGACATCGACTTCACCACGTTGACCTCCGACACCGACGACCGGATCCGCTCCGACGAGCTTTACCGCCTCCTGCCCCACGTCATCGCCGCCGAGCTCAGCGCACCGGATCTCCACCACGTCCACCTGATACCGAAGAACCCCGACGCGGATCCCGACGACGAGTCGACCGAAGTCGAGCAGGTGATCTCACGGTTCCACCGCACGCCCTCCGAGGAGGGCGCATGCGTCATGAGCTGGCCCCCACACCGCATGCCCCAGCGTCCACTGTCCTACATGATCAACATCACGGCGCAGAGCCGGGCATTCGACGCCCAGCCGCTGGTCCACCTCTCGGTGGGAACGCGCAGATGGGCCCACAAGGAAGCCAAGCTCAGCTTCAGCCACGGGCACAGCGTCTACATGCTGCCGTCCCTGCCGTGGCTACCTGGACTCAACCGATCCCACAGCTTCCTCGTCGCATCCATCGAATCCTGGAAGAAAGAAGCACCCGGCACCGACGAAGGCTTCGAGTACTCGGCCCGCTGGGCTGGCGGCAAGATCGGGAAGATTCTCCGGGAACTCGGACTGACCGAGGAAGGCAAGCTACCCGATCCCGAGGTGCTGAAGAAAACGCCCGCCAAGTATCTTGCGGCACCCAATGCCGCGGCACTCGTCTTCAGCAACGGCATGTACCCGTTCGACCATCCGGTGGCTCCTGGGACGTCGCTCGCGGACAAAGTCCCCATCGTCGACTGGGTCACCAACACCCTCGCCGACCGACTGGTCCCGATCGAACCTCTGCGCAAAGGGACCAAGGCCGTGCTGGACTCCAAGAAGCTCAAGGAGACCAAGTACGCCGCCTCGGAGGCGGCCCAATTGCGGCAAGCCATCGCCGACACGATCGGGAGCACCCTGGGCATCGACATTTTTTACGACACCACGCACACGAAGAACTACGCCCGTAAGACCTTGTCCCAGCTTCTCGGCATCGAGGTGCCCGAGGACACCGATCGCCTCACCGGCAAACCCGAGACCATCACCACCGAGGAACTCACCATCCTCATCACCGTGCGCCCCGTCGGCGCCTGGGGCAGCGGCTTGGCCGGCGACACCGCCATCACGGACAAGGATCGTTTTCAAGCCGCGGTCGGCAACCGCATCGACAAGATCGGTGAGGAACTCGGCGACGCCGAAGTGCCCACAATCTCCCTGGTTGAAATCAAGGGTCGAAAGTCCTACACCGGCAAGCAGCGAACTTCCGATCCGAAGTTCGCCATCAAGGCAGGCTTGTCCCGGACCGGTCGACTGTCTCAATGTGTCACCGAAGCCCCTGAGCCGACACCGTCCGAAGGCGACCAAGAAATGCCCACTTCAGACTCCAGCCTGGAAAAAATGCGGTTCAGTTGGTACGACCTTCTACGCCAACTGGGAGTCCGCGCAGCCGATCTGCCCATCCAGGTGGAAGGAAGCACCATCCAGGAAGCACCGGCTTACCTGGCCTTCTGGCTGATCCGCCAAAACCAGCGCAGCCGCTGGGAAGGCATCACTCGGCAAGTCCCAGTAGCCGTGCTCATCGACCCCTCGGGGCGAAACATCCAGGCTTGCGCGCCCAACGTCCGCTGGATGCCCCTGCACCGCGCCCAGCACGAGATCAGCCGACACCACATGCTCACCGACCAGAAGCGCACACCCGAGGAGATCACCCGCTTCTTCGAGCAAGTCCTCCGCAGCGTCGCCCGCCAGCACCCATCCCTGCTGTTGCTCACCAGCGCCCAAAACCTCAGGTGGGGATGGCCGCACCTCAACAACCCCGACATGGCCATCGACACCATCAAGTTCGGCCAACAACCCCAGGGCATCACCCGCTACCCCGCACTGCGTCACGTCCGGCTACGCACGACCGAACGCGACGAAGTGCCCGAAGTCTGGGGGGTCAACAGCAAGGAGGAGGGCCACCCGCCGGGCTACTGGCTCGCCGAGGACCGGATCTTCTTCAGCACCGGCGAGAAGCCACGCAGCGCCAGCAACGCTGTCAAAAGCGCGTCGAAGGTCGTGCCCCGGTGGAGGAAAGGGAAACTCGTCGACCCATCCACCAAATCGATGGTATGGAATGCCCGCGCCCTCGAACTTACCGTCGCGGCAATCCAACCCGGCGACAACCCGGAAGACTGGGCCACGCTCGCACATAACCTCCGCTGGGCCACTCCCCACTACGAGTATGCAGTCACCTTGCCTTGGCCACTCGCCATAGCCAGGAAACTCGCCGAATACATTATGCCTCTCGATCTCCTCGAGGACGTTGAGGAAGTCGAGGCAGACGCGACGTCGCCCGTAGAGAACGACAATTAGCAGCTCATCGACCCGACCGCCGAACTCGGCACCGTCCCCGACCGCCCGAAACCGTACTGGGGCTGGGGCAACCTTCCCGATCAGTACAGCCGCCGCTGGAACGGCGACGACGAGGAAGGCTCTCCAGCGCCGAACCCGAACCTGACGGACCTGCCGCCGTTACTCCCCGGCTGGGGCCACCGACGACCACGGCTCCTCTGGGTGGGCCGCCGCCAGCAGTAGCGGAGATCTGCCCGGTGAGGTGAGTGGCCGGGTTCGCTCGCGGTGTCGATGTTGCGGATCGGGGTGCCTGGTCAGGGTGTGAGGGCCATGCGGATGTGGTGCTTGTCGATGATCACTCCGGTTGAGAGCGAGTTGTCGTCGTCGGCTGTCGTGGCGGGGTGGGCGGTGATGAGGGTTGGGCGGTGCGGTCGTGGTCGAAGCGGCGGATCTGTTGGACCAGTCGTTCGGCGAGTTGGGCGGCGGCGCGGCCGTGGCCTGTGGCTCCGAGTTCGTAACGACGTTGTCCGTCGGGGCCGTCGATCCTGCGGGGGTTGGTGAGGTAGGCCAGGGAACCGCCTTCGACGAGGCATGGGGTGTGGTGGGCGAACGCGGGTGTGCAGATGCGGGCTTTGATTGCGGCGGGGTCGGCGGCGAATCGGCAGGTACTGGGCTCGGTGGCGGTGAGCCAGAGCCAGATGTGGTCGAACGGCTCGTTGCTGCCCACGGTCACGCCGGACCAGACGGTGGTCTTGAGTTCGGTGAACACCTCGTGCAGAGCGGAGGGGTCGATGTTCTGGTCGGTGTCCCAGTACAGGGCGATGTTCTCGGCGATGCTGCCGGTCTTTTCTCCGGTGGGCACGATGCCGATCATGGGGATGAATCCGCACTGCCTGCTGTCGGTGGCGCGTAGGTGGCCGTCGTTCTGACGGCGGAAGGCGATGCTGCGGGCTTGGCCGCGCCAGTGCAGGGGGACCACGAGCGTGCCGCCGGGGGCGAGTTGGTCGAACCAGGCCGGGGGCAGGTCCCAGGGCCCGACGGTGACGATGATCTTGTTGTAGGGGGCGTGGTCCGCGGCGCCGAGGGCGCCGTCGCCGGTGATCACCTGGACTCGGTCGTAGCCGGTGTCGGTGAGGGCGCGGCGGGCGTGGTCGGTGACGTCGGGGTCGATATCGATGGTGGTGACGCTGCCGTCGGGGCCGACGAGGCCGGACAGCAGGGCGGCGTCGTGCTGGGCGCCCGGAAGTATCTGGCCGTGGTCCGACCGCCAAAACCGCAACCAGGAACGCAACAGGCTCCTCGCCAATCCGTAAGGGACTCCAGATCTGCGCCCTGCCCCTCGACCCGGAATCTGGCCTCGCGTGGCATCGAAGCCAGAGCGTCGACGTCACATCCGAACAAGACCGATTCTTTCTCCACTGATGATTCTCTTCCGTCATGGCCGACCATGGACCGGATCGATCGAAATGCCGGGATTCGTCACCGGATGCTAGCGGTCTGCTACCAAGAGCTGTCGAACGTTACCGGATAGGAATCTCGCTTCGCGGAGCTTGATCAAACAGCTATTGCCTGGTCGTCCCCCTCGTGGGCTCGTCGCCAGCGATAACCCCGGATCTTGTTGAACCGGCGACGGCGCCCTCCGGTAGCGGCCACTGCGTCACCCTTGTGGTGCCCAAGGCTACGGTTCCGCTCCCGGCGGAACACCTAAGCAGCCTGCTGAAGCCAACGTCCTGTCATGCCGCAGACCGGTCGTTCCACCCCAGCGAGTATCCGCTCATGCCGATGGTCGGATAGTTCCTGAAGATCAGCTCGCCAGGACGCGGTGCTGAGAAACCCGCTCGTGTCACTTCGCTCGTAGACCGTCGAGTACGACGCGGAGCGAGCGTTGCCATGCCGGTGCGCCTGCGTTTTCGCCGAGAAGTGACAGTGCCCAAATCAGGTTCACCACGTCCTGGTCGCTGACGTCGGTGCGGATCGCCCGTGCGTGGCGGACGCGGTCGAGGACCGTTGTCAGGTGTGCCATGCCGCGCTGGCACGCCTGCGCTACTTGCGCGGCCGCAGGGTGATCACCCGTGAATGCCTCCAGCAAGCCCCTGTCGGTGGTGAGCTGGGTCAGCAGGTTGTCGACGAACTGGGTGAAGGCGCGCCATGCGTCCGGCTCGGCCGCCGCCTGGGCTGCGAATTGGTCTGCTGCGGCCAGGCGAGGTGGCAGCAGCGCGTCGATGAGGGCGTCGCGGCTCGGGAAGTGGTTGTAGAGGGTGCCGATGCTGACTCCGGCACGCCGCGCGATCTCCTCCAGCGACCCGGCGAGCCCCTGCTCGGAGAAGACCGCGGCGGCCGCACACAGCAACCTGTCACGGTTCCGGGCCGCGTCGCGGCGCAGTGCCTTGCCCACGCTGACCATCGTACAAAGTTGAGGGCAGCCTCAGTTGCGGCTAGGCTTCGAAAGAAGATGAGGGGAGCCTCAATATTGCAGGAAACCATGGCAACAGGGCGGACGGCCGTGATCATCGGTGTGGGACCTGGGCTGGGCATGTCGATGGCCCGCCGGTTCCGCAGGGAGGGCTTCCAAGTGGCTTTGGTGTCGCGCAACGACGTCCGACACGGCGTGTACCTGGCTGATCTCGCCGCACATGGCATCGATGCCACCGCACACGTCGCTGACGTCACCGACCCGGATCGCTTGGCCGCTGTGTTGGAGGCGATCGGCACGGTCGGGGACGTGGAGATGCTCTACTACGGCCCGGGCCCGACGATACAGCCGATTCCGATCACCGACATCGATGTTCCCACTGCGCAATCGGCGTTCAACTGTGTATGGCCTGCCGTGCAGGCCACCAACGCCGTGCTGCCCGGCATGAGGCAGAGGGGAGCTGGCGGGCTGATCTTCGCGGGCGGGCTTTCAAGCGTGCTACCGATGCCCATGCTCGGCCAACTCGCCCTGGCCTCAGCCGCCCTGCGGAACTACGCGGTCACCCTCAACACCGCCTTGGCAGACCAGGGCGTTTACGCCGGAACTCTGACCATCGGTGGTGTGGTGGAGCGTGGCGACATCCATGCCATGGTCAGTGCCGACCCCGGGAAATACGGCGTCGCCGACGGGCACACACTCAATCCCGATCGGCTCGCCGAAACGGCCTGGAGCATGTACCGCATGCGCGATCGCGCGGAGGAGGTGTTCAACGCCATCGGAGGCTAATCTCTCCGGTCACCACGGAGGATGATCAATGGTGACTTGTTCCAAGGTGGGCAGGAGATCGTCTGCCTCCTTCGCCCAGCGTTCCAGGTTCGGCTGCTCAGCCCCGCCCCGCCGACCGCGTCCACCCGGGAAAGCAGCGCCGCGGCATCCGGGGCGAGTCACGTCCACCGCCATCACCGCAGCAGCCACGCAGTGCTCACAGAAGACACCACCGCGCCCTACCGGGCAGGAACACTCGCCGATCAGCCGGCCGTCGGCGCCCGTCAACCGCGCCTGATAGTCATCGCCCCCCCCACCGCGGCGACCACATGGTCCGCGAACACCTGCAGACCGACCTCTGATCATGGCATCCCACGCATCCACCGACACGGAGACCACGTCCACTCGTCATACCGACTCGCCTTGCCCTCCACCGTGGTAGAGCCACATCCAGAGCGATACTCATTTGCGACACTCGCCATCCGCCCGAAAGCGCCAGACACAGCAGAGGTGCGAACGAAAATCCACCGTGAGAACCCTGGCGGCGCCAGCAGATCATGATCTCGCCCATGTCACGGTTCACGACGGCACACCACCCGTCGATCATCGACGGTTCGACACTTCCACACCCCCAGTCCCGGCATCAGACCCGGCCGCTCATGCCGCTGACCGCGTGGCGGCTGCTGCACGCCGATTCCGATGACCGGTGTCCGGCTGGGAGTGCGCATGTGCAGACACGCGGAGGCTGTCTGAGCACTTCGTCGCTGGTTTCTGGCGAATGATCATTATGGCACCGCAGTTCTTGCCGCCTTTGTTAATCTGATCAGCCCTTGGTGGCGGCACCAGATCGTGAAGTCGCGTAAACACGGGCGAGGCGGTCTTGGAGACGGGCGTGGCGGAATTGGTAGGCCGCACCGGCTTGGCGCAGCACACCCCGCCGGTGGGCGTCGTCGAGGAAGTCCAGCACTGTCCGCGGCAGCCTTCCTGTCAGTGGCAGCCACACCCGAGCAAGGATCAGCCATCGGCTCCAAGCGTTGCCGCCGAGTCCGCTGATGAGCAGGATCGAGAGTCCGCCCATGAGCCCGGTCGTGAGTACGTGCAGAGGCTCGGCATCGAGTCCGAAGACCGTGGCGCTGACCAGTGTGCCCACCAACCCAAACGCGAGCGCCCGCGTGAGTACGTCTTTGCGGTTGGCCGCCAACAGCGCGGACGGGCTGACCGCGGTGCTGAGGTCAATGGGCACGGTGAACCCGTTGAGGAGTCCGCCGACTACCGCGAACCCGAGTCCGAACATCAGCGAGCCCATGAGTCCGCTCTGCAAGCTGAGTCCGATCTCCCGTGCGATCTCGTGCCGGAGTCCGAGTGCGAGCCCCAGCTTGTCGCTGAGCTCGAAGATGAGCTGATCCACGAAGCCGAATTGGTCGAGGAGGCGGGCCGTGGTCCCCAGTGAGAAGTCATCCAGGAAGCTCAGTGAGAACCCGATGAGGAATCCGATCGACGCACCTCTGGCGAATCCGCCGACACACCCGAGCAGAACTTTGCTCAGCGTTCGTGCTTCCAGGCGATGGAGTTTTATCCGCAGGTAGGAGGGTTGGTGTCCGTCTCCGCGGAGAATCGAGGTCAGGGCGTAGCTGAACCCGAACGCGAGCCCGGTCCCGAGTCCGTGCACGATTCCGATCACGGCTGCGCTGCTCAACCCGAACAGAATCCCGCTGGTGAGTAGCGTTGCCGCTCGGGGGACGGTGTCGCCCAGACGCCACCACCCCAGGTCTCGGGTTCGCAACCGCCCCAGGTGCCAGGCGAGATAACCCAACCAGCGTTGGGCCTGCTCGGGGGTCGGCGGCTTTCGGCGGGTGGAGTTTCCGTCGGCAGGCGGCCGCTCGTATGCAGCTGTGATGAATGCGTCCATCAGATGGTCTTCGATGGCCTGCCGGGTGGCGAACCGGTCGCTGTCGAGTAGTTCGGCGGGGTCGCGGTGGGGGGTGTCGCTGTAGATGGTGCGAGCAAGGCTGACCGCCAGTGGGGTGGACAGCGCCTTGATGAGGTTGGCCGCCTCCGGTGCGTCCGGCTGCTCGCGCAGGCGGATCAGCACCGAGTCCCACTTGGTGGTCGTGCCGCAGTCGGTTGTGGTGATCTTGCCGGTGGTGCGCGGCAAGTAGCCTGCCAGGTCGTTCACGGTGAGGGCGTCCAATGCGATACCGGCCGCGTCGGTGAGGGTGCCTGCGGCCGCGACCGCCGACGCGTACTCCTCGGGGCGGCTGGTCAGCAACAGCGGGATGCCGGTGGCGTTCAGTCGCTTGAGCGCGGATTGGTGCAGTCCGGGGGCGATTTCGTCGAACCCGTCCAGGACGGGCAGGATGCGTCGGGTGTCGACCAGCAGGGCGGCCTGGCTCACGCCGGTGGGGCCGAGCCGAGCCAGTGCGGGATGGTCCTGGAGCAACTGGTGGGTCAGCCAGTCCCGTAGTGACCTGGTCGTCGGATTCCACGAGCCAAGGCCGAAGATCACCGGAATTGGGTCGGAGTTGGTGCGCGTGTCGAGCCGGTCCAAGACGAACCGCAGGGCAAGGACCGACTTCCCGGAGCCTGCCCGGCCGAGGACCACCAAGCGTCCCGAGGGTATCCGGCGGTAGATTTGGACGATCTGGTCCAGCCGGCCGGTTACCACGACCGGATCCTCGCGGCTTCCTATCGGCACGCGGCTGATGTTGGACCAATGGTCGATCTGGTGCTCAGGAACCGCCTGCCACCGCACCGATAGGGGCAAGGGCTGGTGCACCCGGCGGAGTTCCTCCTCACGCCGCCACTGGACACGAACCGTCTGCGCGAGTTGATCGGCTGCGTCTCCCAGGTCCGCTGCGCCTGCGGACCTCGGCCCAACCGCATGCGGGGTCAGGACGAACGTCATCACCACGAGCAGGGCAAGCAGTGGCCAACTCCACGGTTGCCACGTCTCAGGCAGGGTGTCCGCCGCCAGATTGGTGACCAAGGCAAGCAGCACGGAGACCAGGACGGATACCGCGGTTGCCACTGCGCGTGATGAGCCGCCAGGAAAAGACACGACAGTCGAGACCGCTCAGCACAACTCCACGGTGACCTCGGTTCCGAGGTGATCCATGGCGTAGTTCAGCAATCGCTTCTTGGTGTTGATGGCGGCGGCAACCTGCCCCTGCTCGACGGCACGGCCCTGCTCGTCGACACTGTCGAAAGTCACCACAGTGAACGTGTTCCCGCTCCTTGCGTTGGCTTGATCGATCAGAGCCTTGTTGCTCTTCTCCACACCGACCTTCCTGCCCCGCAACGATTCCCAGCTGTTGTACCTCGATCCCTTCTTGGCCAACAGCGCCTGCCCACTGCAGGTATCCCGCAACTCATGACGCTCCCCGCGGAGGTGGGTGTCCGACCACCCATACCCGACCACTCGGCTGTACGGGCCATCGGGCGCTTCCGGTTCGGCGCACCCGGCCAACACCGCCAGCACGAGCGCCGACGAGGCTCCGAGCAACCGATGCTGAGCTGGACATGCCACCCTCACACCTCCTCAACACGGGGATTCCGGCGGTCCCCGGCGGTCACCGCCGCACCATATCGGCGGCGATGACCGGGATATCGACCTGCACTCGAAGATCAACCCTATTGAGATGTGATCCGCAAGTCGGGTATCGGGTGCTCGACGCGAGCCCATGATCTACCCGAGTCGCGTCCGCTCATGCCGCTGACAGGCGCGCAGTTCTTGGCATGAGACGTTGCGCTGCGTCTGGTTGGTGTTTATGAATGGCGGGCGTGCCACTGGGGGTTCGGTGCCTACGAAGCTGCGCGATGCAGCTCTTGTTCGGCCGTCCGATGCGCGGAAGCCAGCCACGCCTCGACGCTCAAGTTCCACCGGGGCGCAGCCCCGTCTCCCGTAGTGGCGACGCGCTCATGCTGCCAGGAACGAAGGCCAGCGATGTGTGCTCGGATCCGGCAGACTGAACACCGTTGCACTCTCGGAACACGCAGCACCGAACTGTAACGGCCAGCTCGCCAGCCAAGTCCACTTGCGGATGAACTCCTGACGCCACATGCGCGGTCATAGCGTTTGCCGCGCGGCAGCGGATGTTCGCTTCACGTCCTGCGGTCAGTTTCTCCGAGGCACGCCTTCGGCAATACCGAGGTGCGGCTGCAGCTCATTCGGCTACCGCGGTCATTTGTGATCGACGGGGCCGGTTGTGGCATCAGGGTGAGCATGTCTTGGTTGAGGGCGAGTAGCGCAGGTGGACATATCTGCGCCAGCGCGTCGAGGGTGTAGATCCATGGCCCTGATTGCAAGCTTGCGGCTGTCAGGGCAGCACCCATGCGCGCGTCTGTTGCCGTGACGATCTCGGCGACCCGTCCTTGGGCCCGGCTTCTGAGTTCCGGGTTGGGAATATCCGACAGTGCGGCGAGAACGCGGTTGAGAGATTCTTCGACGCTTGCGGAATCTGAATGCCGTTGGGTTGTCAGGGCCTCGGCTACAGCAACCAGCGCCTCAGCGCGCTCGACAAGGTCCATGTTGAGTGCGGTGGTGAGCGCCTCATCGACGAGCCCAGTCCCTGCCATGGCTGCGGTGACGGGGTGGAGAGCTTGTGCCTGGTGGTAGGAGTCGGTGACAGAGTGGGCCGCAGCGAGTGCCTTATCGAACTGTCCGGCCGCGGCCAGCGCTGCCGCTGCTCGGCACTGTGCCTGATCCTGCTGGTAGGAGTTGGTGATGGGCCGCACGGTGAGTGCCTCGTCCAGAATCTCCATGGCTTTGTCGCC
This sequence comes from Actinorectispora metalli, assembly GCF_056323685.1. Lineage (NCBI taxonomy): Bacteria > Bacillati > Actinomycetota > Actinomycetes > Pseudonocardiales > Pseudonocardiaceae > Actinorectispora > Actinorectispora metalli. Next base: position 1,019,302 of record NZ_JBREYE010000001.1, on the reverse strand, counting down.
ATTGCCGGCCCTGGCCTGTGCCATGGCTATCCCGTTCAGCGCTTCAACCTGCTGGTAGGAGTTGCTGATGGAGTGGGCCGCAATGAGCGCCTTGCCGAGGATCTGAGTGGCTTGGTCGGCGTGACCGTTCTCCGCCAGCACACCAGCGATCTCCCCCAGCGCCTGGGCTCGTCGTTCCAGGTAGGTGGTTGCGAGCACGCCCTGAAAGGGCTCGAACCTGGCCCACGAGTCCTCGATTCGGCGCTTGGCTCGGGCACGCAGGTCGAGGTCGTTGATGAGCTGGGTAGTGGCGAGCGCCTTAACGAGTTGTCGCACCTCGGCCAGTGCCCTGGTGATCGCGTCAAGCTCCCTGGCCCGCAGGTTGGAGTCGGTGATGGCATGTGCGGCGACGAGTGCTTCGTCCAGGATCTCCATGGCGTCATCGACCTGTCCGGCCTCGGCCAGTGCCGCTGCTATCCAGCACAGTGTCTGGGTTCGCACGGCTGGATTCGTAATGGGGTGTGCGGCGGCGAGCGCCTCTTCGGCTTTTCCGGCCCTGGCCAGCGCCAGGGCGATTCCACTCACTGCCTCGGCCCGCTGGTTTGCGTTGGTGGTCGAGTAGGCGGCGACAAATCCTTCCTCGATCTTGCCTGCTTTCGCCAGCGCCGCAGCGACGCTGGTGACCACGTCACCTTCGTGGAATGGGTAGGCAGCGGTGCGGGCGAGAGTGAGGGCCTCCTCGAGTATCGCCGTGGCCCGCCCGTTGTCTCCGGTGTTGGCCACTGTTCTGGCGACCTCCCCCAACGCCTCGGCCTGCCCGTACGAGAAAGGGATGGAGCGGGCATTGGCGAGCGCCTCCTCCAGCCGTCCGGTTTCGGCCAGTGCCACCGTGAGATCGTGGAGCACGTCGGTCCGCAAGCCGTTCTCGTCGACGGAGCGCGCGGTGGTCAGCGCCTCCTCGACACCGCCGCGGCCTGGCGGCCCCTGCCCGACCTCACCATCGTCGTCACCGACGACGTCACCAACGCCGTCCACCGCGCCGAAACCCGCGACAACCGGGCCTTCACCGAAGACCAGTGGACGATGCACCGCCGCGCCGCCGCGCTGTTCGAACACCTCGCCGACCTCGACCCCCACCACGTCCGCCTGCTCGACCGCCGACGGCACACCACCGAGGACCTCACCCGACGGATCGCCGACGCCATCACCATCGCCAGCTCGCTGAGCTGTGCGGGCCCTGACAGTGGAGGCTGGTACGCGGGCTCTGGCGGCGTTCCTGACCTCTCGGGTTGGCGCGGGAGGGCCGGTCGCGACGGGAGGCGACCGAGGCCGATAATCGGGCCGTATTTGTGTCGGCGGTGGCGGGATCAGGCGGGCCGCGGGTGTGGGGTGTGGCCGCGTTCCTGGAAGATACCGTCAGAACAGGCCGTTGCCGTGAGGGAGTTTGGCCGGGATCGGGGCGACGATGTCCCAATGTTCGACGATCTTCCCGTCCTGCACGCGGAACAGGTCGTAGTAGGCCGACGGGACACCGAAGGAGCCCTCGGACTGCACCAGGACGAACTCGCCCTCCGCGATGACCTTGTGCACGGTCGTGTAGTCGAGGTGCTTACCCTGCTCTGCCCACTTCGCCACCGCCGCCCCGAACCCGTCCAGGCCGTCGGCCGCCTCGGGGTTGTGCTGGTAGTAGGTCTCGGTGGAGATGAAGTCGGTCAGCACCGAATAGTCGGCGCCCTTGAGGACCCTCTCGGCGAAATCGGACACCAGCCTCCGGTTGGCTTCGGTCTTGTCCGGTTCGGTGACCTCGGTCGGCCCGTCGGTCTGCGACCGTCCCGACGCCGTCGGGGACACCACGGGGGTCAGCGCGTCCCAGTGCTCGGCGAGCTTGCTGTCGCCATCGACGCGGAAGACGTCGAAGGCGACCAACGGGTCCGGGCCGAAGCCGAAGTACGTGCCGTGCAGGGCGACCAGGTCGCCGTCCGCGATCACACGCGAGTTCTCGTAGCGGAAGCCGTCCGGCAGCCCGGCCACCAGTTCCCGCAGCGCCTGCGGACCATCACCGGCCAGCGCGCTGTGCTGCGTGTAACCCGCGGCGACCCACCGGTCCACCGCCGACGGGTCCTTCTCCCCGAACAGCTCCCTGGCAGCCTCCATCACTGTCTGCTTCACGTCCATCACAGTGAACCTCCCGTTCGGCGGCGATGAACTTCCTGTTCGGCGGCGGTCGGATGACCGCGTTCGACGTGAGACACACATTCTCGATCCGCCTCACGCACCCCGCCACCTGAGAATCCAGACACCGAACCTCGTCCCCGGCTGGGTCACTCTCCTCGACCCTCGACCTCCGCCACGGGGGCGCCCCTGAGCAAGCGACATGACCAGCCAACCCAGGGTTGACGGGCCTCCGGTCGCGCCGGGAGGCCGTCCACACCACCCGCCACAGCCGTCCCCGGCGCGGTGCACGGTGCACTACCGTCTCCGCCGTCGGCGCGGACACCGGGATCAGGTCCTTCCGACGCGGTCGCCGTCGACCGCACCAAACGGCTCCCAACGGCATTCAACTGCACCCACAAAACCAGCAGAAGCACTGTTTGCGCAGGTCAAGGCAGTTGTCGATCTACTTTGACACGGTAGGGGTCACTGGTTCAATCCAAGTATCGTCCACCAGCTATATACGCAGCTCAGATAGCGGTTGATCTTCATCGACAGGCGTTCTGCTGTTATGGGAGCCGACGCGCTGGCCGTCACCGCCGGCGCCCCGGCCCGCCTCGGCCCCCGCGGACCGGTTCCCCGCAGTGGCAGCGGCTTCTCGCGCGAGAGCAGATGGCTGTCCCTCGCCGACAACAGCGACGACCGCGTCAGCCGCGCCCGACATCGCGGCCGGGGTGCGCGGATAGGCCACCGCGCTACGAGGTAGACCTGCCCGCCTGCGCGTCGGCCTCGTAACGCAGCCGTTCGGCGGCGAGGAAGCAGCGGTTGAGGCCGGTGCGGACGTCGAGCGCGTTGGCGCCGGTCTTGATGATGTAGAACAGGCCGATGTTGACCAGCGCGACGGCGGCGGCATCCGGGCCGGTTTACAACGTGTAAACCGGCCCGACGTTTCCAGGCCCAGACTTTCCGCACCGCAATAGACCAATGCGAAAGCTGAGGGCGCGGACATGTCCGCCGAATGGGAACACGCTGCTCATACCGCTGTACGGCAGCCAAGAAAACTGGCACCCACATAGCGCAGCAGCCTGCCGATCGAATTCCCGTACACGCAGCCCGAACTGCCCGTATGGCACGCGTTGATCGGCACCATCCCGCTGATCGCACCGACCAGGCGCTGATCGTCATCGCCGACGAGCGCCCATTCACCCGGCCACCGCGGACCACAATGCCCTCTGCCCGAATCCAGGGCATCGCGGTGGCCGGGCCCAGGACCGCTGCCCGAGACCTCGTCCAGCGTTCAGTGTTGCTGGGCGCCGGCCAGTTGACCGACCTCGACCACCTGCTGGAGATCACCCGAGGCCAGCCGCACGAGGCGCGGTGGCAACAGTAGTCGCGGCCCGTGGATGACGCGAGGGCCGTGTGCCGCCTCTTCGTCCGGCGCTCGTCCATCGGGCGGGCCGCGTTCCGGCGCATCGCCCGCCCGCTCTGTCCACAGTGCCAGGTACTGGCTCCGGCGGAGTGGCTTCGACCCCCGACCACATAGGAAGCGGGCAGCCCTCCTCGGCAAAAGGCTTCGGGCTGCCCACCAACGAACGGAAATCAGGATGGCAGACCACACCCGAATCGTCACCACCCGGTCGAACGGCGGCCGGAGAGGCTATGGCTACCCCGGTATCGCCTCCGGTCGTGCTACCGAGGTGGAGCCATCATGACCCAGGTACCACCGCTGGCCTTGTCGATCGCCGATGTCGACTCGCCGATCTACGTGCACACTATGCCGGATCTGGATGCCGAGATAACGCTGTGGCTCCAGTTCCCGCAGGTAGTGCCGGAGGCAATCGGCTGGGGTGTCACCAGCGCGTTGGACGGGATGCTGATCATGCCCCTGCGTGCCGGCCACGACGCGTTCGTGCACTGGGCGCTGCTCGTGCCCGGCCGCCGCTGCGGCCTGGTAGGCGGCACGGTGAGCAGCCTGTGCCGTGAGCCGTTCGACCTGCATCTGCTGGTGCCGGAACTGGCCTCGGGTCGCTGTTGCGGTTCCTGCGCGGTCAGTCGATGGGCGCTGCTGGACCCGAGTACCCAGGTAGCACCGCCGTTGGTGTGGACCGAGCCGCTGTTCCTGGCCAGTGCCACGCCCGGCCGCCCTTCGCTGCGCCTGGTGTTCTCGGCCGGCACGACAGCGGATGACGTGGTGCCGGAGTGGGCCGGGGCGGCGGCATGAGCACCGGGCAGGACCAGGCGCGGTTCGTGCTGTGCATGGTGGGCACGCCCGCAGTGCACCGCAAAACCTTCTCCACGGCCGAACATCTTGTCGGTGTCCTCGACCTCGTCATCAAGCGAGGACGGTGGCAGATACCGCCGCGGTTTTGGTGGGCGGCCACGACAGAGGTGTTCCTCCACGCCCGGCCGCAGGGTGATCACGTCGTGGATCACCTCGTCCGGCTGGGACCGGGTGAGCCGGTCGGCGACACCGTGCGCATCCTGTGCGCGCGGGAACCCGTGCGGGTGGCCGACCTCCGGACCGCGGTCGATCTGGACGCAATGGTCGACGCCCAACTGGCCGACACGGTGCTGTTGAACGCCTTCCGCGACCCAGGCGGCTGGTTCAGGACCACCTGCCAAGCCTGTGCCCGCCGGTATTACCTGTTGCGGGCCCTGCGTCGAGAGGGCGGGCCGGAGACGGTCCTGCTGCACGGACACCTCCCGCCCCGCCCCAGCACGCTGCGCCCCGCTCCCGACATCGCCGCGCTGATCACACGTCAGGCAGCACCACTCCGGCCGGAGCAGCGTCCCCCGACGGCCGCCGGCGCTGGCAGGGTGTCCGGCGGTGGTGGGGCGCCCGCAACGACGCAGGCGCCCCACCACCCCCTCGCCCGGATGCTCGTGCTACCTCGGCGCCACGCCGGGGAGGTGGTGTCCTCGTGACCGCCGACAAGCTCGTTCCCGAGCGCGTGATGACCGCGTTCTGGGCCCGGCGCCGCGTCCGGGCGGAGCTGAACAACCGCGACCGATGGTTGGAGACCTACTGCCGTGACCACACCGGCTGGTCATTGCGGACGCTGGAGGCGTTGCACCTGCTCTCCGACCCCGCCCACGCGGTATGGCTGCCCGCCGACCTGGGCAAAGCCTTGGGACTGGCCGAGCAGGACACGGCGGCGTGCCTGTACGAGGCGCACCGGGCCGGGTTGACCGCCATCGCGCTGCGCGGGACCGACGAGGGCCACGTCATCACCGACCGCGGCCGCGTCACCTTGGCCCAGGCCAGGGCGGTGCTGATGGACGCCGCCCTGGCCTGCTTCCACCCCGAGGGCCTGAACACACCACCAGCCGTGGATGTCGCGGCCGCATTTCTCGACGACCTGCTCGCCCACCAACCGCCGCCGTATCCCTGAGAAGCCACGACATCCACCCCGCCCGGGGAGGGCAGGCGGACCCGTTCGTGCCGAACCACCGCCTGCGCCCGACGAGGACTCATGCAGTGCAACTGAAGGACCACCAAGAAAGGCACCACGTTGATCATTTCCAAGACCGTCGCCGCGATCATGTACGCCGGGACCGCCCTGCTGGCGACCGGCTGTGGAACGGCCAGCACTCCACAGACCCCACCGGCGACAGCATCGCGCGACGCCGGCACACAGTCCCCAGCACAGCCGACCACGGCCGGTCTGGACCCGTGTGCGCTGATCGGGCCCGAAGGTGTGACCTCCCTGAACCTGCCGCAGGGCAAGCGGGCCGACTCCAACGGCAACCGCGTCTGCACCTGGGAGGTTCCGGGACAGGCGATCTCGGTGACGATCCGCGACCAGCACAATGCCGACACCATGCAGTTCCCGGGCCGCACGCTGTCGGACATCACGATCGGTCGGCACAGCGGCAAGCGGATCGAAGGCGGTCCGCTCGGAGCACGCTCGTGCGGGGTGATTCTCACCGTGGGCCGCAGCTCCAGCGTCTCCCTCACCTTCAGCACGTCGACCCCTGTCCAGCAGGAGGAGTCCTGCCTGATGACGATGGCGGCCGCCCGGATCGTGGAGTTGGAGCTTCCGCAGTGACCTCGGGGAACACCGTGCCCGACACCCCACCATCCACCGAGGACCGGCGCGCCGCCGCGGTCGGGTCGGCGATGAGCTCGCCTCCGCCCGTGGATCGTGAACACCCCGCGATCGCCGCGCTGAACGTAGACCAGCTGATGGTCCGGGCAGAGCGGTGGATGCGGGAACTCGAGTACGCCATGAGGGCCGGGGCCGGCATGTCGGTCTACCTGTGGTGCGCGCTGACGATCCTGGTCGACTCCGGTGGCCGGATCTCGCGCCGCGAGCTGATGACTCGGATGGGCCTTCAGGAAAGCACCGTCAGCACCGTCTTGGCGCGTCTCCTAGACGACAACCTGGCGACCCTCGTCCGCTGCGATCCCGCCAACAGAGTCCTCGTCACCGCGGTGATCACCTCTCACGGCCGCCAACGCCAAGAGAAAGGCAGCATGATCTGCGCGAGTGGCGGCGGCGATTGCCCTCCTCTTCCCGTGGTCAGCACCTCGTCTTGGGACACCCGGGAAAGCGACCCGGCCGGTCGCGACCTGACGAACACGAAATGCCGATCATGATGTTGAGTGTCAGGCGCTGCCTTTCAGGTCTGTTGCATCTGACGAATCCCTCCTTCGTCCTCTGCACGCCGGTCCTTGACCATGTCATGGCGGTGGACGGCGTTTCCGAGCGCTGCTCTGGCGTGGATGAGCTCGACGGCGTTCTGGTGCATGCCCAACAGCGGCTGTGGCCGGGCACTGTCGATTCCCAGGACACCGCCCAGCGCAGCTTGATCTACGAGGCGCTACACCAGGCCCGCAGGTTCCTGACCTACCCTGACCGGCGGTTCGCCGATGTGCTCGAGCCCGCCTTGGCCATCCGCAAGGCCATCGACGCGGCCGTTGCCTTGTTCGCCCCGGCGTCCACGCCCGCGAATCTCGACGTCGCGCTGCACATCGTGAGCGACTTCCCCGGCCCCTACGCGGGGCGGACCGAAGCGGTGATCGGGGTGGGTGACGACGATCAGGCCGAGCACGGACTCCGCCCCGGCGTCTACGCCCGCGAGACAGAGCTCGAGCCGTTCGTGTCGCCCCTGCTGGCGGTGCGCGAACTGGTGCACCTGCTGGTGGAGTACGGGACACAGCGCCAGCCCACCGGGAAGCCCGGGGTGTTCGAACACGGCGCCGCGGATGTCCTGGCGTTCCTGCACTTCGGCCACCTCCGGTTCGGAAACCACATCCCCTACCGCGCGTATCTGGCGACACGGGCCCACCCGTTCGGCGCCGCGCAGGATCCGACCGCCGACCGCCATGACCGCGGTGGCGATGACCCTATTGATCGCCTTGTCATTGCCGCTACCGGGTCGTTGACACAATCCGCAGCCAAATGGGTGGAAAAGTACAACCAAGACCACCACGCGATCAGAATCGCCGTTTGGTCATCAAATGACCTTGAAGCATTCCTCCGCAGAAAACCTGAGATTCTGAAAGAGTTCGGGCTGGTGGGCTAGATAGCACGATCTGTGCCTTCACGTTACGGTGCCTGAGGAAATGGAGGGTGCCGTCATCGAACCTCCAGCAGTCACCCGGCAGGGTGAACGGACTTCGGCCACCACGCTCCCATTCTGCTCCCACAGCGCCGCTCCCATAGACAGCGAAATCAGGAGTGTTCGTTGGGGAGCAAGCCTGTCGGCTTGCGCCTCTGCCGATGGGAGTTCAGCACAGACAGCGTCCTTGGGCACACCGCAATGGTCGTTATCCTGGACCAGGTGACACCGCGGCGCGAATCCCGTCAGTGGCGGGTTCCAGGTTCCGGTTAAGCCGAATAGGTTGCGTCTGGCCTGGGTCAATTCCGCTCGCTGCCGTGACATTCCGGGGCATCAGCCTGGTCACGGACATAGGAGGACTTCAGCTCCGTGGGGATGCCACCTTCAAACATCGTCCCGGCGAACGAGGTATCTCCTGCGAAAGTCACCTCGTCAAAGAAAACGTCTAGGGTGAACCTCGCCCTGTCGAACGATACGCCCTCATAAAAGGTAGCCCCGCCGAACCACACGAGCCCGGCGAAGGTCGCCTCGTCGAAGAGGGCCTCCTGGGTGAATCTCCCCTCATGGAAGAACGTGTCCCGGGTGAATCTCACTCCGCTGAACCAAGCGGTCCTCGCGAAGCTCGCTCCGCTGAACACTGCGTTCCTGGCGAAGCTCGCCCCTTTGAACCAGGCGGTCCCGATGAAGCTCGCCCCGCTGAACCTGCCTTTCGCGGTGAAGCTCGCCCGGTCGAATAAGGCGTCTCCGGCGAAATTCGCCCCATCGAATACGGCGTCTTCGGTGAAGGTTACCCCGTCGAACACGACGGTCCTGGCGAAGCTCGCCCCATCGAACAAGGTGTCTCCGGCGAATCTTGCCCCGCCGAACGAGGCGTTCCCAGTGAAGCTTGCCCCGCCGAACCAGGCGTGCCCGATGAAGCTCACCTGCGAGAAGTCCGCGCTATGGACCTGGCAGTTTGCGAAATCCAGGTCGACCACAATTGCATTGGTGAGATCGAGGTCGATACCGGCCCAAAACGTAGCAACCGGGCGCTTGAGATTGCGGCCAGGCCGCAGGTGTCGGCCGAGAATACGTTGTGCGGTGAGTCGGACCTCTCGTTCCTGAAGCCGTTCCTCGTCGATCGGGCTGGAGACATCGGGCGTTGAAGTGCGGGTAGCTTCTGGCGCCGTGACGCGGGCCTTGGACGAACGCAGCAAGGGGCGGCGTACTCCCAACCGCCGGACGCTGAACTTCTCGGCGGGTAAGGCATAGGGAGCACGGAGGTAGGAACATATGACATCGACTACGGTCTGGCGCTGCTCGGGGTTGTTTTGCGCGACCCGTTCCAGCGCATACAACGCCCCGGTGCGGACTGCGGCCCGGTCCGACCCGAGTTGCTCCACGGCCTTGACATACAACTCAGTCAGACGACGTTCGGCGGCATCGTGCTCGGTAGCCCACTGCCGCCGCCACGCCAATATCAACGTCATGATCGCGCCAGCACCCGCCCCCACTGTAAGTACGGTACGTACCAGGTTCAACCGCCCTGTGGAAGTGCTGGTGTCGAGCAGATGCGTGAGCACGAATGCGGCGACAGCGGTCACCATGACCACGGGCGCGACGATCAGGAGGGTAGCCCGCCACCACGACCCGCTACGTACCTGACCCTGAGGGATGGCTCTGCCGTTGTCCATCTGATCAGTTTGCCGCGAAGGTTGATCGCTGACGACCGAAAGGATCTCCAGAAGACGAACGCACCGAGGCGTTCTCTTCCTCCGCTGGCCACAAGACGCGTCACCTGATTGAGGAGCTATCAGGCGGGACCCCGCTTAAGCGTGCACAGTGCAGTCATGTCCAAGGCGAATCGAGATCCCGATAACGGTGACGTCCTGATCGGGGCTAAGCCCATTCGCGGCGTAGGTAGTCGACGGCCCTTACATGTAACCGTTCCTGACGAGTTGCCGGTCTTGACGCCGGAGGTATGCAAGGCTTTGCGTGCCGTTCTCGTGGAGCTCGCCCACAAGCCGGATCCAGCCTCGCAGCGATTGCGGCAGTAGGATTTCATGGCGAAGGCCGGGATCGTGTAGCGCGACGCTCCCACGTCCCCGTGTCTTTATCGGCCCCCGATCTGGTGGCCTGCTCCGATGCAGCAACTTCACCGCCGGGTATGGTCGGTATCGGCATCGGCCACGACTGAGCGACATCGAGCATGCGTTTCTTTCACTCGGCGCCAGCCGTGTTGGCCGGGCTGCCCCCCAAACCCTCATAACGGTCGGCTGCGGCATCACGCACCCGTTGACCACCAGGACGCCCCTATTCGTCCGGGCCTGTTCCGTGAGGTGTTGATTGTGGGCGGCGCGCAGGGTGTCCAGGGCATGGGGGGCCTGCTGATCCGAATCTCAGCAGGCTCGTAGAACCCACCCGCGCTCCGCCGGTGCGTGCTGCCTCGGCGAGGTGCAGGGGGTATGCGGAACAGCCAGTCCGCCAGGGCCGCCTCGCGCAACTGCTTGGGAGAAAGAGACGGGTAGCCGGATGCGGTAGCGTCGCGAACCGCTTCCACGGCGTCGGAGTGCCGGGGGCTGCGAATCGATGCACCCCGACTGGTGGCGCGGCAAAGGGAACGCCGTGAATTCGGCCACCCGTCATCCCAGACTCCTTGGACAGTTCCGGCGAAGTGCGCACCTGACTGATCGTGATCTGTACTCTCGCGTCGGCCCGAACCCGCAGTCGTGTGAATAGAGATTGATTGCGGGACGTCCGGTGTGGTGGATGGCGACGCCGCCGAATATGCCGAGGTAGAGCAGGTTGTCGGGGAGTCGGTAGTCGCGCCGCGCGGAATGGACGTAGTGGGTGAGGGCGTCGGATTCGGCGAGTCAGTGGGGCACGTCCACCGAGATGAATGGCGCCACGGCTCTTAGGGTGGCGCCACCGGTACCTTGTCCGATGGCCTGTTGATCATCAGAGTGCCGTTCAAGCCTCGGTGCTGCCGCAGCAGCGTTCTTCAGCGCTTCGGGCTTCTCGAGGTCCAGGCGGGGCAGCCACCAGCGTGCCAGGTATGAGGGTCGCATACCTGATTTCGTCGGCCCCGATGTGCTGCCCGGAATGGTGTCTCGGATGAGGGTGAACAGCCCGACGATTCGCCGCTTGCGGGGCCGGAGACGCGTTGACAAGCGAGACCGGTGGGCGGATCAGCGGGAGATCGACGCCGAACAGCGCACAGGGCCGTGAGAATGCGTGCAGCTGGGAGATATTCAGCTCGGGCTCGGCAGCCGGTTCATCGACAGAACGGACGACACGGTACCGGAAACCGGCCAGGCATCAGGCTGGCGACGGGTGTCGGTGGCAGGATTGGGTGTATTGTCGTGAAAATGTAATAGCCCGGATGGTTCTCAATTCCGTAGGCTGTTTTCCCTATCGGGACGGGCCAGTGGATCCCAAAAGCTCTGGCGGACTACTCCGATGAGGTAAGGATAAGTGCGTCAAGACCTAGACTGGGTGCGGATAGTTAAGATCGCCTGGAGGCCTTCCGCATGCCACTACGGAGGCCGTGATGAAGGGGGAAAATCTATGCTCTTAGGGAAACGTATTTCGGTATTAGCGGCGGTCTGTTTGACGCTGTCAGGGGGTGCCGCGCTTTCCGGTGCCTCTGCCGGGGATATGACCACCAGCAGGCCCCTGCCGAGCCTTGTCGGAACTCCGGTCGAGGCGAGTTCGCGGACCTGCGATCGCGTCTTGGCCAGTCCCGGTGGGCAAGGCACGGTGATGTGTTCCATTGACCCGCGGGAGCTCCCCGGAGCCCGGGATAAGATAGCGGAGTTCGCAAAAAAAACGCCAGGCAGGGTAGCTGATCCCTCCCCTGCCTGCATTCAGGACAAGCTGGATACCAACCGTTTCGAATCATGTTCGTTGAGTGCGGTGGCCTTCAAGCTGATCGAACTTCAGACCGGCCGAGAGGTTGGCAGAGGATTACTGGGTGTGGTTTCCAGGGCAACCTTGAACGGGCGGGACCGGGCGTGGGGGCAGAAGCAGGAAGCCACCCTTCTTCAAGCCGAGGAAGCCGCCAAGCTCGGCGTGGTGGCCTTCTCAACCGCCACCCCGTCAAACGGAAATTTCACCTCCACTGCCTCCGAGATCAAAACCATCGTGAAATTGAACGAGAAGGTCGACCTAGACTATGAAATCCGATCTTCCGGAAACCAGACCGTAACCGGTGACCTGCAGCCTGCGATCACCATCGGAGCCGTCGCGCCTGCGGTGAACCCTCTGCGGTTCGAGACCGGACCGCCGGCAACGGTGCGCTGCGATTCCACCCGCGGCGTGGGTCCGGCGACAGGTGGCTGCGTCCACCCGAAATTCACTCCGACCTACGATGTCTCGACCCTGAACAAGGATACCGATCAGGTCGCCTGGCATATCCAGTGGGCTCAACGAAACCTCAAGAACCAGTGGGGTTGGAAAGGGCGTGGTCCGGCGCTGACGAGGACGACTGATCAAGCCCTCATCCAGGCCAACCGCAATACCGCCTGCCCCAGCAGTCTTCCCAGGCCCGAGGGCAAGTCGTGTGACGAATACCCGTTCGCCAGTACTTACCAGGGAGCTTCGAGGAACAGCGACTACTCCTGTCAGTTCGTCCCGGAAAGAACCAACAGTCTTGAGGGGAGCCGCTACCGCAGGCCCTGGTACAACGCAAATCGCGTTCTCGACGGAGATCAATTCTGGGTCAATGTCGTGTTGCCACCAGGGGTCTCCCGCGAATCCCTGCCGGTGAACGCCGGTTGCGGAAGGTAACATCGTGACTGTGGAAGGGGCTGGTGCCGTCAGCGCTGGTCCCTTCCAACGCATGAAAGCTTGTCATCTGGCTGTTTGATGGAGGTTGACCGATTGGACGCGAACCTGGTGAGTGTGCGGGCCGAGGTGTTCATCGAGGACAATCTCTTTTATGTCCTCAACCCCGAGGACAACGACAGTCCCTACTTCACCGGTGAATTCCCCACACCCGACAGCACCGGACTTGTCGCCGCCGTACCTAACTTCATCGCCGTGAGCTGCGGACTACATCTCGGTAAAATACAGGTCACCTGTGAAACGTGGGATCATGCACCCGGGGTCACCCTCGATGAGTGGGACGATGTTGTCGAAGTCTCGGTTCCCTGGACCGGGGCCGAGGCTGCGATCTGGGGAGCAGACGTCAACCAACCCGAGAGCATCCGTGTCTCCCTGCCCCACCGGCAGGGCCACCCCATTCGGGTGCGAGCCTCCGTCAGAAACCGCGACGCGGGCGAGGACCGCACCGACACCGATCCCGTCGAAACCCACCTCATCCAAATCTGGCCCGAACCAACCGCAGACCCTGCGTTGCTCAAGACCACAGACAAAACCGGGCAGAGACTGCGCCACTACCGCTCGTGACCAAAGGGACTACCACAGAAAACTGCTTGTGCGCCGCGTGGAGGGCATAGCGCCACCGCCAACTGCGTTCGTGCTCAACCCGGCCGCGGCCTTTTGCTCGAAGCACCGGTTTGCCGATGAACGGGCTTCGTTGGCACTCACTCGGCGGTCTTCGTGGCTTTCCTGGGTGGCCTCCTACTGCCCACAGGTTGCCGCTCTGACGACAGCGGCACCGATACCCGGGTGGGCCTCACGTGGCTGAGCCGGACGGACGGAGGTTCCGTTGGGCCGGGACGATCCATACGTGAGGCGCCGATAGGACAGGCGGTGTTGCCTTATCGGCGCCTTCGCTCCGCTTACGGTGCTGGAACCCGAGAGCCCCTGCCGTGCTGCAGGCCGGGCCGCCTCGGTCGACACTCAACAGGTCCGACGTCCCCCAGCCGCGAGGAGATGACCATGGCGGCGAAGTTCGAGTACTACGGGGACCGGGCGGGCAAGTGGCGTTGGCGGCTTAAGGCCGCCAACGGGGAGCCGGTGGCCAGCGGTGAGGCCTACGAGTCCAAGTCGGGGGTGCTGAGAGGAATCGAGGCGGTGAAGAAGGCCGCCGCCGATGCTGCGACGGTCGAGGCTTCCTCGTAGAGAACGAAACGGCGGCTCCTCCCCTTCGGGAAGGCCGCCGTTTGTCTGCAGGCGGACCCGACTGCTGGGTCGGATCACTAGCCACCCAGAAGAACAGGCAGCCAGCCTTCGTTCGTCTATCCCGTGATCGAAGGATGACCGGCCGGGCGTCACCTGTCTGCTCACGGGGCGGCGGCTTCGTCTAGCCTGTCATGGTCACGCTGGTGTACGGCCGGCGGCGCATATCGGAGCTCGCGATGGGCGTCCCGGGCGTTCGCGACCAGGTCTGCGGCGAGGTCGTGATTGGTTACACGCGTCAGTTGGTGCCGCAGGCGAGCGACCACCAACCCGACCACCTCACCGACCTCGGTGGGAGCGGGACCGGTGAAGGCTGATCCCTCGGCCGCCATGGTCTCTCCCATGCACCGGACATACCCGATCGGGTCGCCCCACACCCGGCTGGCGAAGCCGCATCACCGGATGTCGCAGCCCGATGCGTCCAGGACGTTGTCGGCCCTTGGTCCACGGACTGCGTCGACCACAGTCCGAGCACATGAAGAAAGATCACATCGGGTAGCCCCGCGGTTCCAGTAGGAGCGGAGCAGGGGCTGCCGCAACAGGATTCGGTGATGTCCTTGCCTCGTGGGAGAGGCGGTGCGGTGTGAGGGACAACGGCGTCTGGCGCAAGAGCACCTTCAGCGGCCCCAACGGGAGCTGTGTCGAAGTCGGTTGGTCGACGGGCCCGACCGGTCGAGGTGATCACCGGCGAAGTTGCGGGAGGGTCGCGGTGCGCGATTCGAAGAACCCTGCTTCGGGACACTTGGTCTTCACCTGCGGGGTGTGGCGATGCTTCCTCCGAGGTGTGCGTACCGAGGACCGCTTATCGCAGGCGACATCCCGGCGTTGCTTTGCCGTCCGCTGAAGGGCTAGAGCCCGATGCCGGTCAACGCATTGAGTCGCCTGACAGGCGTCTCGTCGGGCGGTCGGCGACGACCGGAACAACTCGTCCCCGGCTGATCTCCGGGAACCATGCGGGCGCTCCCGCTCGTCGCAACCCGACGCGCCCGCCCCGCGGACTGCGCTCCGGACCGTAAGGATCAGATCTTGATGATGCGGCCCGTTCGGGCATCAATCATGTAGCTGCCCTGTGGAAGCGCCGAGTCGGCCGCCACCGGCGGTGCGACGATCTCGCCGCTGTCCGAGTTCGTGACCACTCCCGTACGAGCGTCGATCGAAACCCTCGACGGCTCCATGGCCCGGGTCGGCTGTGCGACCGCCATGCTCCCCGTCGTGGCGATCAGCAGCGCCACGAGCGTCATGCCGTGCTCCACCAGCCGCATCTCGACCTCCCTGTAGGTGGATTCTGATCATAACCTCACCGAACTGTTGCGGACGGTATCGACCCGGCGAGGGCGTCGATTTCCCTCGCCGGGTCGAGAAGCAACACGGGTCAGACGATTCCGACGACCCTGATGTTCACCATCTCAGTGAAACCGGCGTGGCTCCACGGTGCCTGGACCGGTCCCACGTGATTGCCACCGGAGGAGTCGCGCCAGGCCACAGAGCCCGCCCACCTTCCGGTGTCGTAGGAGATGATGTATGGCTTGTCCACCCTTATTGTTCCGGAGTTCTCGAAACAGGAAGGAAGGAACGGAACCGGTTGAGGATTCAGTCTGAAGAAGTCATTGCGACCTTCGCAGACCGACCACGGCACCTCGTTGATCCGGCTCTGGCCCTCGGGTAGCTCGGCCACCTTTTCCGCCTTGGCGACGATCTTGCCGGTGGCGGCGTCCCGATACTCGCCGGTCATGGCGTCGATGACGTAGTTGCCCTGGGGCAAGACCTGCGATCCCGCCTGCACCTGGCCCCGTGGCGCCTCCGGCGCCCCGGCTACGGCTGAACCTGCGGGTAGCACTGCCAGCACCGTTGCCAGCCCGACCATGGCCACGGCAACACGCCGCCGCATGTTTTCGAATGACAAGATTCCCCCTGCTCTCAAAGCACATGGGAAGTCATCGAAATGGACGTTTTCGATGACTGGTTTTGATATCGTGATCGTCCCCTGTCGCCTCCAGAGTGTAGGAGTACAACTCTTCTTGGACAAGCATTTCCGATAATTTGGACAGGCCCCGCATTATTGAGTGCATTCGAACTCTGTCGGCCGGGTGAAAGTTATCCCGAACATCGACGAGGGCATGCTGCTCTTCGCCCAGGCCCTGCGCGCGAAAGGCACCCCGGTGCCCGACAACACCCCTCGGCGGCCTCGCTGTATCGGGCGCTCGCCGACGCCGAAACCGAGGTCCCCGGCAGGACAAGCGCATCGCCAGCGGGTTCCGTTCGGTGATCCGGCCGGTGACACTCGGGATATGAGAACGCGGACGTAACTCGGCGGCGGCACTTGGCCCAGCCCAGCCGGGTTTCGCATCCCAGCCGAAGCCCAGTGATGACGCCGTCCCTACCGAGGGACGAGAGCATCGCCTTCGTACGGGTCGCCTGGCTGGACGTTGCCCGTCGAGGCCGCCGAGCGGGATGCGCCGGCGGTGTCTTCATCAGACCTGCGCCGTGTGGGAGCGTCGAGGGGTAGGGGTGTTTCCGGTCGTTTCGGTGACCTGCTGAGCAGGAGAAACCGCGTGGGTGACGGGACGAGTGCAGGCAGGCGGCGCGGGCGTTCTGCCATCCGATTCCTCATTGCAGGACTGGGTTTCCGGACCGAGCCGGTCGTGTAGGGCCAGCAGTGGCCCAATCTGCTGGTGCTGCTCGCCGTCGTGGTCGTCCTCACCCCGCTTTTCCTGCTGACACCCACCCCATTGCTGGAACGGGTCAACGTGACCGGAGGAGATCAACCGCAGTTGTGCTTCGAGATCAACCTTGTGTGCGGCGATGGCGATGAGGGGTGGAGTAGCCGGGCTCTTTGCCGCCTGAATTCGTGTGGACCTCGATGAGGTTGTCGCAGTGCCTCATCGCGTTCGCGAGGTTGTCCACGGCGTTCCGAACGTCCATTTCCGCAGGCTATGATGGCGCACTCAGGTGCGCTGGTAGATCGTCATCGCGCCGTGACGAGGTCGTTGCGCGGGCGAGGCTGGCCCTTTAATTCCGTCGGACGGGTGCGGACCACCTGTCGATCCGGGATTTGCTAGTTTCATCTTTCGGTCCTGCATGAGCATTGGACGAACGAAACAATTAGCCGGGATCAAGCGGGGCAGCGGCCGAGAAAAGGGGTTCACGATGCGGGGTCAGTCGGCAGCCTGGCCCGGAGAAAACGATGGCTCCTCATCGAGCAGGCGTTTGCGTGCATAAACCTTCAGCAGGTCGTGCAGCCGATACTCGCCAGTTTCAGGAAGTACCTCAAGCATGTGGGCGCTGACGAGCCCGTCGAGTGTCTGGTCTGAGTCGGTTCCCGCCAGCTGCTTCGCGTCAGAGCGGCTGAAGGTGGCCTCCCAGTCAAGGACGCCCAGGCGTTTGTAGAGTTGCTGCGCTTCTGGTGACAGTGCCTCGTAGGACCAGTCGAATACTTTCCAAACTGCGTCCGCCGGGATTTTCTCCGGGGTTTGAACTTTCAGGCCTCGTTTGAGGGTCCAGCGCATGCGTGGAATGACAAGCAGGTATCCGAATGCGGCGACCAAGGCGGAGAGCTTGCCCGGAACGGCCTCGACATTGGCCGCCCACTCCTCTTCATATCGCGTTCGCGCCTCCGGCTGTCCCAGCCGACGAGCGGCCCAACGTACCAGCATGACTGCAAGCCGTGGGCTCCAATCTCGGAGCTCGTCCAAGGCGAGCGGCAGGAGAATGGCGGTCAGCAGTAGCGCCGCTATGCCCGCACTCATATCGCTCCCCCCATTCCGGGAACGATGCCTCGCTTTTGGCTGTTGGCCCGGCGCCCTGCAGGTCGTCGCTCGGCGAGGACGGCCCGCGTCGCCGTGAGGCCGTCGGGACTGAGCCGATAGAACCGCCGCCGAGGCCCTCGAACGCTCGAATCGTCGGTTTCCCACTCACTGGTGACCCATCCAGCCTGCTCCAGCCGGGCCAGAATCGGAAACACACTCCCGGTCGGGCGGTTGATCTCCTTGGCGATCTTCAGGCCGTACAGCTCGTCATCAGGGCCAAGCAGAACCTGCAACACGTCCAGTGTTGCATCGGTAATCCGCAGCTCGCCCACCCTTCAACTCTAGATATGTAGAGATAGCGATGCAAGATGCTGCCTCGCCGGGATGTTGAGTCGCCCTGACCTGTGTGAACCGCGGCTTTCACTCGCTCGATGTCCTGGTTTCCTCACGTCCGCCTGCGTGGAGGCCGCAAGCGCGGATGTCCGCGATTGTCGTGCGCCACAGGCGGCAACCCGGCCGACGCGCAGGACCTCATCCTCCACGCCGCGAACCGGCTCGACCGCGACGGCGGTCCGAACGCTCGATCCCGGCCGCGCTGCTCTCAACCGCCGCCCCAGCAGGCGACCGCGCCCAGGCCCTTGAACTTCCCATGTTCGCCGCCAGCGCCGGTTCGCCGGGGCGCAGTGCGCGGGTCCGCTGTAGCGTCGTTTCCGCTGGCACCTGATCTTGCGAGCTGCGGGGCTCCTGCCCGCGAGCACACATCGAGCACCCACACGACCAATATGGACAGTCGCAAAGAAAAATCCCACCTGAACCCGCAGGTGGGATCGTTTCAGAAATGTGCGCCAACAGGGACTCGAACCCCGAACCCGCTGATTAAGAGTCAGCTGCTCTGCCAGTTGAGCTATTGGCGCCTGGCTGCCCAGCCGGGGAGTTTCCCTCTCCCGTGCGGGCTGGGAAACCGTAGCACAGGGATGTTGGCGGGTTGAAATCCGGGGGGTGTGCCTCCGTTCAGGTGATCTCGGCGTTCGGATCGCGTCGGGGGAGCAACCCGATACGGGACTGGTGGGTCTTACGTAGTGAGAGGGTTTGCCACGCCCGGCGTAACTATGGGACACCTGGACGAGCTATCGCTGGGGGCTAGTGCAAACTTAGAGTGGTAATCGGCGTCACATGAGCGGACGGACTTATCGCCCATGCAGGTGAAGGGGACACCTCCGAGTGGAGGGGCCGGTTGGACGGAGCGGCGCACGCTGGCGTGTGTGCTGCTTGCGCTGGCCGGGCTGGTTGGGGCGCTTGGCGTGTACGTGGGCAGCGTTTACGCACCGCGCTCCGCGCATGTCGACAACGCGGCCAACGTTGAGCCCGCCTCCTCGAACTCGGGTGCCTCGTTCGCGGTCACGCCTGCCAACGGCTCGGCCGGGGTCTCGCCTGTTTCGCCGGTCGTGGTGAACGTCGCGAACGTCAGGCTGACCGAGGTCACGCTCACCAATCCGGAGGGGCAGCCGGTCGCGGGGCAGCTCATGGCCGATGCCACGCGGTGGATCTCGACGGTTCCGCTGGGATACGGCAAGACGTACACGCTCACGGCCAAGGGGCTCGGGTCCGATGGCAAGGAGAGCCTGTCGCAGTCGACCTTCTCCACGGTCAAGCCCGCTTCGCAGGTCTTCGTGTCGATGAACCCGCTGGACGGGCAAACCGTCGGCGTCGGTCAGCCGCTGGCCTTCTATTTCGATCGCGCGGTGCCGAACAAGGAGGCCGCGGAGGCGGCGATCTCGGTGAACACCGAGCCCAGGGTTGCGGGCGCGTTCCACTGGTTCTCCAACAAAGAGGTGCACTGGCGGCCGCGGGAGTTCTGGAAGCCGGGCACCAAGGTCAACGTCGCCGTCAATGTCTACGGGCGCGACCTCGGCAACGGGATGTACGGCAAGGAGGACCGCAAGGCCACCATCACCATCGGTGACTCGGTGATCATGCGGGCGGACGGGCAGACCCACCAGATGACCGTGGAGATCAACGGGCAGATCGCCCGCACCATCCCGGTCTCGCTCGGGCGCCCCACCTTCGCCTCGAACACCGGGGTGCACGTGGTCACCGACAAGCACCGCAACAAGCTGATGGATTCCACCACCTATGGCCTGCCGCTCGATCAGGGTGGCTATCAGACCGAGGTGGAGTACGCCGTCCGTATCTCCAACGGCGGCGAGTTCCTGCACGCGGCGCCGTGGTCGGTGGGGGATCAGGGTCGCCGCAACGTCAGTCACGGCTGCGTGAACATGTCGACGGCGAACGCCGCGTGGGTTTTCGGGCTGGTCAAGAAGGGTGATGTGGTGGTCATCACCAACTCGGGAGGGCCGCCGCTGCGGGTCTGGGATGGCTTCGGCGACTGGCAGATCCCGTGGGAGGAATGGGTCAAGGGCAACCGCCAGTAAAGCGGCCTTACCCCTGATCGGCCGTCCGAGCGCGCCGGATCGATCTCCTTGATCGGTCGTGAAGTGCCCACGTTCAGGTCGGGTTGGCGACCAACAGGCAGCCTGACCTCTCCGCGACAGTGCACCCGTAAGGCGGACCGTTCGAACGGGACCAATGCTGAACAGCAGAACGCCCCCGCACCGGAGATGGTGCGGGGGCGTTCTGCGTCTCTGGGGTGAGTGACGGGGCTCGAACCCGCGACATCTGAGACCACAACCCAGTGCTCTACCAGCTGAGCTACACCCACCATGCGCCGCTGTCGCGGCGACCAGGGTAATGCTACCGAATCATCGGCCGCGGTCTGAAATCGGTTCCACCTTCAGCCCTTTTCGGCCACCTGACCAGCGATTTTGGCTGCTGTCGCGGCGGCGGAGGAGGCGAGCAACTCGGCAGCGGCGGCCTGGGCCTGCTCGGTGGTCGGGCCGGGCTGGGACACGAACGCGGTGCGGCGGTAGTAGGCCAGTTCCAGGATCGACTCCTGGATGTCGGCCAGCGCCCGGTGCGCCAGGCCCTTGGCGGGCTGCGCGTAGTAGATGCGCGGATACCAGCGCCTGCACAGCTCCTTGATGGAGGACACGTCGACCATGCGGTAGTGCAGGTGGGCGTCCAGTGCGGGCATGTCGCGGGCGATGAAACCGCGGTCGGTGGCGATCGAGTTGCCCGCCAGCGGCGCTGTCCTCGGCTCCGGAACGTACTGGCGGATGTAGTCCAGCACCTTCTGCTCCGCCTCGGCCAGGCTCACCGTCGACTGTCTGCACTGTTCGGTCAGACCGGACTTGGCGTGCATGTCCCGGACCACGTCGGGCATGTCCGCGAGCACCGCGTCGTCGGCGTGGATGACGATGTCGACGCCGTCACCCAACACGTTCAGCTCGGCATCGGTCACCAGGGCGGCGATCTCGATCAGGGCGTCTTTGCCGAGCTCGAGCCCGGTCATCTCGCAGTCGATCCACACCAGACGGTCGTTCACGCCGGCCAGCCTAACCTGATGGGCGCATTCATCCCGCTCAATACTCCGGTCGGCCGAACAACGTCACTAGGGTTAGCGCAACGGGGACCGACTTAGGGAGGACACCCATGGCGGAACAGGCTTCGGCGGCCCAGGAGATCGCCGCGGGTTATGCCACCGACGGCGGCGCGGTCGAACTCGGCACGGTACTGCTCGACGGGACCGTCGATCCACAGGCGGGTGTGCGGCTCCCGCTGGCGATGATCAACCGGCACGGGCTGGTCGCGGGTGCCACCGGCACCGGCAAGACCAAAACGCTCCAGCTCATCGCCGAGCAGCTGTCCAACCACGGTGTGCCGGTGCTGATGGCGGATATGAAGGGCGACCTCTCCGGGCTGTCCAGCCAGGGCGCTGCCAACGACAAGCTCACCCAGCGGGCCCAGGAGACCGGGGACGACTGGGCGCCCACGGCCTACCCGGTGCAGTTCCTCTCCCTGGGCACCGACGGCATCGGCGTCCCCGTCCGGGCCACGATCACCAGCTTCGGGCCGATCCTGCTGTCCAAGGTGCTCGGCTTCAACGAGACGCAGGAATCCACCCTCGGACTGATCTTCCACTGGGCCGACAGCAAGGGCCTTCCGCTGCTGGACACCAAGGATCTGCGTTCGGTGATCCAGCACCTGACCAGCGACGAGGGCAAGGCCGACCTCAAAGGCATCGGCGGGGTCTCGCCCGCCACCGCGGGCGTGATCCTGCGTGCGCTGGTCAACCTGGAGGGGCAGGGCGGTGACGCGTTCTTCGGCGAACCCGAGTTGGAGACCGCGGACCTGCTGTCGGCGGCCGACGGGAAGGGCGTGATCAGCCTGCTGGAGGTCGGCAACCTGCGGAACAAGCCCGCGTTGTTCTCCACCTTTTTGATGTGGCTGCTCGCGGAGTTGTTCCACGAGCTTCCGGAGGAAGGCGACCTGGACAAGCCGAAGCTGGTGTTCGTCTTCGACGAGGCACACCTGTTGTTCGCCGACGCGTCCAAGGCGTTCCTCGACCAGATCGAGCAGACGGTGAAGCTGATCCGCTCGAAGGGCGTCGGGGTGTTCTTCTGCACGCAGCTTCCGACCGATGTGCCGAACGCGGTGCTCTCGCAGCTTGGCGCCCGAGTGCAGCACGCGTTGCGCGCGTTCACGCCCGATGACCAGAAGGCGTTGTCGCAGACGGTGAAGACCTACCCGAAGACGGCGCACTACGACCTGGAGAACGCCCTGACCTCGCTGGGCATCGGCGAGGCCATCGTGACGGTGCTGTCGGAGAAGGGCGCGCCCACTCCCGTGGCGTGGACCCGGCTGCGGGCGCCGCGTTCGCTGATGGACACCATCGGCGACGAGGCCATCCGGCAGGCGGCGCGGGGCAGCGGGCTGCACGGCAAGTACGCGGAGAGCATCGACCGGGAATCGGCCTACGAGAAGCTGATGGCCAAGGTTGGCGCCGAGCCCTCGGCGCCCGCCGAGCAGCCGGCGGGGGAGCCCGCACCGCGTCGCGAGGAGAAGCCCGAACCGGGCTTCGTGGAGCAGGTGATGGGCAACTCCGCGGTGAAGTCTTTCTTCCGCTCGGCCGCCAGCGCCCTCGGCCGCGAAATCACCCGGGGAGTTTTCGGCACCGCCCGCCGCCGACGCTGATGTCCCCCTGGGGGCGCATGATGTTGTCCTGGGGGCGCATCATGACGCCCTGGGGCGACATCATGCGCCCCCAGGGCGGGATCGGTGTGAGATGCCCCCGAATCCCAATCTAGCGAGGGGTACCGACAAACTTCGGGTAGCGGTCCAGGATCATCGGTGCTCGGTGCTCGGTGCTCGGTGCTCGGTGCTCGGTGCTCGGTGCTCGGTGCTCGGTGCTCGGTGCTCGGTGCTCGGTGCCCGCGGAGGGCATGCGACGGCCAGGCCGGCCCTGCGCTGTGAAAGCGTCCCCAAACCGTCCCAGTTGACAACGTCCCCAAACCGTCCCTGTTGATCTCGAAGACCAGTTGGCTGGGCTGTTGACATGCGTGGCTGTACGCCACCACGGACTCGAACCCGAACCCGTTGATCAACAGTCAGCGGTTGCCCGTACCGCTGTACCTGCCGCTCGCCTGATTCGCTGGCGTTCGCCTGATCAGGACGAGTGGAGGTGCTGGGCTGGGGTGGGGAGATGCCAGCGCTGCCTACTTCGCTCGGCTGCTGTCCGCTTGGGCAGCAAGGGGCGCGGGGGCCGGGACCAGGAAGGGGCGGAGGAGGTCGGGGACGGCGGCGTCGGCGAGGGCTATGCCGTCGGGGGTTGCTACGTCGGTGATGTCGTAGTGGCCTTCGCCCGCGGCGGTGATGGCGGTGACGGTGATGAGGTTGGCGCGGCGCTGGAAAAGGGTTTGGGTGAGGCTCCAGCCGATGATGCCGGTGCGTTGGAGGGCCACCGTTTTGCGGAGTAGGGCGCCGTGGCGGCTGACCAGGTACGCCGGGGTCAGGGTGTGGCCCAGGTTGCGGTAGGCGGCGATGCTGTTCAGCACGCCCAGCGGGATGATGGCGGCGGTCACCATCCACGGCCAGTTGGGGAAGACGTCGTAGTAGGCGAGGGTGGCCAGCACGACGGTGACCAGCGGGGTGATCACGATGTCCTCGAACAGCATGCGGCGCAGCGCTGCGATCGGGTGTCTGCGCAGGGGGACCGTGGTGGGCGGGGGAGTGGCGTGGAGGACTTCGGCTGCGATGTCGTGCACGAAGGAGGCGGGGGCCGGTGGCATCAGCAGGGCGCTGCCCTCGCCGGTCTGGCCGGTGCTGACCGCGTTGGCCTTGGCGCCGCGGCCCAGGCGGAGCAGGTACGGCTCGTTGACCTCCACACCGCGCAGGCGGCGTTCCTCGATGGACACCGAGCGGGTGGTGAGCAGGCCGCGGGTGATCCGCAGCGTGCCGTCGGGCTGGCGGGACAGGGTGAAGCCCCAGTACTGCACCAGGTAGATCAGCAGCGAGCCGAGCACGTTGAGCACGACCACCGCGACGATGGCGGCGAGCACCGCGATGGCGATGGTGTCGGCTTGGCTCGCGCCCTCGGCGAAACCCAGCAGGCGTTTGACCACGTCCTCGACGCGCAGGCCGAGGTCGTCCAGGAACTGCCAGCTTGCGCCGAGCAGGGCACCGATCGCGGCCAGGCCCGCCAGCGTGAGCGGGGCGAAACGCAGCCAGGCCCACTGGAACGCGGCCAGCGGCGGGGCTTCGGGCTGCTCGGCGGCGTGCACGGCCTCCGGGGCGGCGCGTTCGAGCAGGACGCGGCGCAGCCGTTCGGCCTCGGCGTTGTCCACGGCGTCCAGCGCCAGGTCCGATTCGGTGGACTCGCCGGTGCCGACCTTCACCACGGACAGCCCGAACAGGCGGTGCGCCAACTCCGAGGTGAGGTCCACGGTGCGCACCCGGTCGCGCGGGATGGAGGTCTGCTTGCGGGACAGCCAGCCGGTGTGCAGTTCGATGTGGGTCGGTCCGACGCGGTACTTGGTGGTCAGCCAGCGCAGGATCGCGAAGCCGATCACCGCGCCCGCGCCCGCGGTGGCCCACAGCAGGCGCTGCCGGTCGAAACCACCGATCACCAGGAAGATCGCGATCGGGATGATGGCCTTGCCGAGCATGGTGATCGGACCGACCGCCAGCATGCGGACGTCGAGGCGGTGCCAGTCCTGAACGGGCGCGGTCATGTCGCGTCGCCGGGGGTGGCGTGGGTGACGGCGGTGAGCTGTTCGGCCAGCGTGGCGGCGTCCCCGGCGGCCAGGCCGTCGATGGACAGC
Source organism: Actinorectispora metalli (assembly GCF_056323685.1). NCBI lineage: Bacteria > Bacillati > Actinomycetota > Actinomycetes > Pseudonocardiales > Pseudonocardiaceae > Actinorectispora > Actinorectispora metalli. Next base: position 994,581 of record NZ_JBREYE010000001.1, on the reverse strand, counting down.
GAGCCCGCGGCCGACGCGGTCGTCACCGTGACGCTGGACAGGCCGAGTAGCTGCTGGAGCGGGCCGCGGGCGGTGTCCACGGTCTGGATGCGCGAGATGGGCGCGACCCGCCATTGCCGTGACAGCCAGCCGGACAGCGTGTAGACGGCCTGGTCGGTGACCTCCCAGCGGTGCACCCGGTAGCGGATGCGGGGCATCGCGGCGGTGTGCAGCACGGCGACCACCAGCAGCACCCAGAACACCAGCCACAGCCAGCCGGGCACCGGCTCGTCGTTGGCCGCGAAGATGACCATCGCGACGACCGCCATGCCCAGCAGCACCAGCCAGCCGATCGCCGCGCTGAGCGTCCACAGCAGGATGCTCCTGCGGTCCACCTGGTTGCGCGGCGGACGCAACTGAAGATCGGTCATGTAAAGGCTCCCGTCCCGGTTCGCGTCCCCACCGTAAACGCCCATCACACCCGGTGCGGTTCCGGCAACACCTAAAGATCGGCTACTCGATACCAAAGGCGGTGCCGCCACCGTCGAAAGGCAGCGGCACCGCCACTGGTTCAGCCCGCGGAGCCGAACACCGGGTAGTGGTCGGAGTAGTCGGTGTAGGTGTACTGCTTGCCCCAGGAGCTGACGGTCCACTTCGGCGAGTGCACCAGGCGGGTCTCATTGGTCCAGCCCGTGGCCGCGCCCTGGATGGGCAGCACGTAGTCGAGCTGTTCGCGCGGGTCACCGGGGTAGCGGTCGGCGGTGATGGAGTTCGTGGCCGGGTCGAAGGAGAACTCGTGGCCGGTGAACTTCGGACCGCGGGCGCCCAGGGTGTCCAGCATCGTGCCGTATTCCGGGCTGGTGCGGACGACGTTCAGGTCGCCCGCGACGAACACCTTCTCGCCAGCGGGGAAGGCCTGCGCCTTGATGAACGCGGCGATCTCCGCAAGCTGGGTCCGGCGCACCGAGGCGGGGCTGTCGGAGCAGTCGCCGTTCTCCGACTGCAGGTGCGTGCCGATCACGTGCAGCACCCCGGACGGCGCGGCGACCCGCGCGTAGGCGAAGCCCTTGTTGGACAGCTGCTCGCCGCCGCAGCCCTTGGCGAACACGTGTTGGACGCGCTTGCTGATCGGGTGCCGGGACACGATCACCACGCCGCCGTCCTCCGGCACCGAGTCCGAGTATGAGCCCTCGGTGGCGTCCCAGCCGCTGCGGGTGCGCCCGACCACCGGCGTGCGGTGCGGGTACTCCGAGCTCAGGTTGCCGACCAGCCGGTCCGAAGCGGAGTTGTCCAGCGCCTCCTGGAACACCACCACGTCCTGGCCGGACACGACGCGCTGATCCCGGATCAGGTCGGCGCGGGTGTCCTGGCCCCAGTTCGGATAGATGTTCTTGGAGAACAGGAAGACGTTGAAGGTGGCGATCTTCGGACCGGCGGCGGCAGCAGCCTGCGGCGTGCCGATCGCCGTGGCGGCGATCAGCACGGACGCGAGGATGGTTCGCATTAGCATGGCGCGAATAGTCTGCGCCGAAGATGGAGATCAGCTCAAGCGCCGGTGGCCGGGGGGCTACGGGTTCTTGACCAGCTCCCGCTTCAGGATCTTTCCGGTCGGGTTGCGGGGCAGCGTGTCCAGGAAGGTGATGTCCCTGGGCACCGAGAACCGGGCCAGGTGCTCCTTGACGTAGGCCTTGATCAGCTCGACGTCCAGCTTCGCTCCGTCGTTGAGCACCACATAGGCCGCCAGCCGCTGGCCGAACTCCTTGTCGGGCACGCCCACCACCGCCACCTCGCGCACCTGCGGGAGCGTGGCCAGGAGGTCCTCGACCTCCTTGGGGTAGACGTTCTCACCGCCGGAGACGATCATCTCGTCGTCCCGGCCCGCGATGAACAGCAGGCCGTTGGCGTCGACGTAGCCGACATCGCCGGTGGACATGAGGCCGTCGCGGACCTCCTTGACCTTGCCGTTGGTGTAGCCCTCGAAGAGCATGTCGTTGCCGACGAAGATGCGGCCGGTCTTGCCCGCCTCCACCGGCCTGCCCTCCTCGTCGAGGATGGCCACCACGGTGCCGCGCGGCGGGCGGCCCGCCGTGCGCGGGTCGGTGCTCAGGTCGACCGGGTCGGCGATGGACGCCCAGGACACCTCGGTGGTGCCGTAAGTGTTGTAGAGGACCGGGCCGAACTCGCGCTGGAAGTCGGCGGCCATATCGCCCTGGATGGCCGAGCCGCTGGCGGCGACGATGCGCAGGGCCGAGGTGTCGTACTGCTTGCGCACCTCCGCGGGCAGCTCCAGGATGCGCTGGAGCATCACGGGAATCGCGTAGAACGTGGTACAGCGGTGCTCGGCCAGGGCCTTGAGCGTCGCCTCCGGGTCGAACCGGCGTTGCAGCACCACCGTCGCGCCGCAGGCGATGGCCAGCTGGAAGCCACCGAGACCCCAGGTGTGGAACAGCGGACCGGAGATCAGCCAGGGCTCGCCGAAGCGCAGCGGGATGCGCGAGCACATGACCGCCACCGGACCGAGGCCGCCGGGGTCGGGGCGCTTGGCGCCCTTGGGGGCACCGGTGGTGCCCGAGGTCATCACGATCAGCCTGCTGTGCCGCGGCCGCTTCGGCAGCGGGGTCGCGGCCGTGTTCGCGATCAGGTGCTCCAGGGTGGGCAGGCCGGTCGGCTCGTCCGCCCAGGCGATGATCCGCTCGACCTCGGCGGCGGTGATCAGCGGCAGGAACTCGGAGTCGACGACGAGCAGCGAGACCTCCTGCTCGGCGACCACGGTGGCCGCCTGCGCCGGGCTCATCCCGGTGTTGAGCAGCACCACGTCCGCGCCGATCTTGTTCAACGCGATGATGGACTCGACGATGCCGCGGTGGTTGCGGCACAGCACCGCGACCTTGGACTTCTGATCGATGCCGCGCTGGATGAACGCGGCGGCCAGCTTGGTGGTGCGCTCCTCGATCTCGGTGAAGGTCAGTGCGCCGAGATCGTCGATCAACGCCGCCCGCCGCGGGTTGCGGGCGCCGGAGAAGACGTAGCCGAGCGGCAGGGTCACGCCCCACTGCAGGTAGCCGCCGACAAGCTTCACCAGCTTGTGCGGCAGCATCGGCCGAACCACCCCGGCCTTGATGAGAGTGCCGAGTCCGAGGACTCGTTGGGCAACAGAGGTCACGACAGGGCTCCTCGAACGGCTTTGCTGAACGCGCCGGCCACCCGGGACGGGGTGATCCGCCGCAGCTTGGTCCTGGCTTCCGGAGCGGTCTCCGGTGCGATCTGGTAGATCGTGTTGAGCACGACGTCGAACGTCTTGGGCACGGTGAAGTCGACGATGTCGGCGAAGGTGCCGAAGGGCAGGCTGACCCGCCGGGGTCTGCGCACCAGCGCCTTGATCACCAGCTCCGCGGCCTGCTCCGGGGTGTGAGTGGGGAACGCGGAGTACAGGGAGGTCGGCGCGATCATCGGCGTCTCCACCAACGGCATCCGCACGCTGGTGAAGGTGATCCCGTCGCCGAGACCCTCCGCCCTGGCCACCGTGCTGAACTCGTCCAGCGCGGCCTTGGACGCCAGGTACGCGGCGAACCGCGGGGTGTGCGTCTGGGTGCCCTGGCTGGAGATGTTCACGATGTGGCCGAAGCCGCGCCGCTTGAAGTGCGGCAGCAGGCCGAGGATGAGTCGCACCGGCGCGAAGTAGTTGATGGCCATGGTGCGCTCGAAGTCGTGCATCCGGTCCACCGACAGCGTCAGCGAGCGGCGGATGGACCGGCCCGCGTTGTTCACCAGCATGTCGATGCCGTCGTGGTCGGACAGCAACTGCTTGATCAGCGCCTTGACCGCCTCGTCGTCGGTCAGGTCCGCCGGGTAGACATGCGCCTCGCCGCCCGCGCCGCGGATCTCCAACCGCACCTTCTCCAACTCGTCGCCCCGGCGCGCCACCAGCAGCGGGATCCCGCCGTGCTCGGCGACGGCCAGCGCGGTGGCCCGGCCGATCCCGGAGGACGCGCCCGTGATCACCACCCGCCGGTTGGCCAGCGGGGCCCGCCTGCCACGCGGGCGGCGAGCCCGCAGCGGGTCGAGGTGCTCGGCCCAGTAGCGGTAGATCACGCCCGCGTAGTCGGCGAACTCCGGTACCGAGATGCCGCTGCCCGCCAAGGCGTTGCGGGTGGTGGCCGAGCTGAACACGGTGGGCAGGCTGAAGTAGGGCAGCACCTGCGGAGGAATGCCCGCCGCCTTCAGCGCCGCCCCGGCCGCGCCCGCCACCCTGCTCGGCAGGCGACCGGCGAGGGAGTGCAGCGCGCCCTCGGCCTTGATCGGCAGCGGGATCAGACCCGGTGCGCCCGCTGCCTTGGCCAGCGCGTTGTGCACCTCGGTCAGCGGCTGCGGCCGGGGGGACACCAGGTGGTAGGTGGCGCCGACGTCGGCGGGCTGGTGGATCAGGTGTGCCATCGCGTCGACCACGTAGTCCACCGGGACGATGTTGGTGGCGCCGATGTCGGGGGTGGGCAGCCGCAGCGCCGCGGGTAGCCGCGACAGTGAGGCCAGCGCCGACATCACGTAGTAGGGGCCGTCGACCTTGTCGATCTCGCCGGTGCGGGAGTCGCCGACCACGGCGGCGGGCCGGTAGACCCGCCACGGCAGGAGATCCTGCTCGCGCACGATGCGCTCGGCGGCGAACTTGGTGGCGTGGTACGGGGAGGTGTGCCGCTGGCCGAGGTCGAAGTCGTACTCGGTGAAGCGGCCGCGGTGGTCACCGGCGACGGCGATGGAGGAGACGTGGTGCAGCCACTTGGCCTTGATCTTGCCCGCGACCTCGACGGCGTTGCGGGTGCCGTCCACGTTCGCCGCGCGGTTGGCCTCGTCGCTCGCGGTCAGGTCGTAGACCGCGCCGAGGTGCACGAAGTGGTCGACCTTGCCGTTCAATTCGTCCAGCCGGGCCGGGGGCAGCCCGAAGTCCGCCGCGGTCAGGTCGCCGATCACCGGAGTGACCCGCTGCGCCGCGGGCCATCCCTCGCGGACCTGCGACAACCGGTCTTGCGACGCCGCGCGCACCAGCACGAAGACGGTCTCGCACTCGGGCCGTGCGAGCAGCCGCGAGATCAGGTTCCGGCCAAGGAAACCCGTGCCGCCAGTCACGAAGTACGTCGTCACCGCTACCTCCCAGAGGAGCTCCGCCGTTCACAATCCTCGCATTACCTACTGGTAAGTAGGAAGAGTTCGAGGCTGTGTAGTTAACGCGGCAGTAGCTTCCCGAGGACGCTTTTGTGACCTGCTTCGCAAGCCCCGTGGCCTATCTGGCCGCCGAGTGAGCACTTGTGACTTGGGCCACAATCAGTGCGTTCGGTGACCGGAACGCCCCGGTTGAACGCACTCGGTGCTCGTCAGTCCTCGTCGACCGCGGAGGTGACGACCGCGTCGCGGAGGACGGCGCGCAGGCGCCCGACCTCCAGCGGCGCGAGCACGGCGGTCTCGCCCGGCGGGGCCACCATGACCACGTCTCCTTCACTCACGAACACCGTGAGATCCCGTCGGCGGCCGGCAACGTCTCGACAACTGACCAACCACTCTTTGCGGGCCACTTTCCCCGACCTCCCGACCGTGCTTGTGATGCGCTTGCACGTACCGGCGAGTTACCGGCTGGTACGCACTCCTGAGACGGAGGCACCTGTGGGCCGTGACGCCGGTTCACACGGATTGGCGATTAATGGCCGCAATGGGTTGCGGAACGCCCGAAATGGGCACTGATCGCCTTCCGCGCGAAATGCCTGGTCAACGCCCTGCGTCGACGAGGATGCCCGGGGTTTCACAGCGAGTCGAGTCCCGGCGAACCCGCCGGGCGGACGTCCTGTGCAGTGGGCTGTCCCGGCCTCCAGGGGTCGGCGAACCCCGGTTTAGTGCCCTAAACCCATCTCGTGACGGTGTTACAGCCGGGGTTTGGGCGCTAAACCCGAGAGGTCAGGCTCCGGGGCGGCCGCCGGGGAGGGCTCGGGTGCCGCGGCGGAGCAGGAGGAGTTCGCGGCGGAGGATCTTGCCGGTGGCGTTGCGGGGCAGCAGCGGCACCACGATCACCTCGCGGGGCACCTTGTGGCGGGCGAGGTTGGCCCTGATGAAGTCCTTGATCTCGTCGGCATGGAGGTAGGCGCCGGGGATCGGGGCGACGTAGGCGGCCAGGCGCTGGCCGAACTCCTCGTCGGGGACGCCGATCACCGCCGCCTCGCGCACCCGGTAGTGGGTCTCCAGCAGGTGCTCCACCTCGAACGGGAACACGTTCTCGCCGCCGGAGATAATCATGTCGTCCTCCCGGCCGTCGAGGAAGAGCCTGCCCTTCTCGTCGAAGTGGCCGAGGTCGCCGGTGCTGATCAGGTCGCCGATGGCGTCCTTCTGCCCGCCTCCGGTGTAGCCGTGGAACTTCAGGCTGCCGCCGACGAAGATCCGGCCGACCAGGCCGGGCTGGGTGATCCGCTGGTTGTACCGGTCGTACAGCCGCACCTGGCAGGTCCGCGGCGGGTTGCCGATCGTGCCCGGCGCCTCCCGAAGCTGCCGTGGCTGGGCCACGGTCGCCATGGCGACCTCGGTGGAGCCGTAGAAGTTGTAGAGCACGTCGCCGAAAGCGTCCATCGTCCGCTTGGACAGGTCCGGCGACAGCGCCGAGCCCGAGCTCACGATGACCTTGAGGCAACTGGTGTCGTAGCGCTTCAGCGTGGGCTCACCCAGTTCCAGGATGCGCTGCAACATGGTCGGCACGAGCACCAGCCCGGAACACTTGTTGGCCACGACGGAGGCCAGCGTCCGCTCGGCGTCGAACCGCCGCCGTACCACCAGCGTGGCGCCGCGGCCGAGGCCGATCACCATGAACGCGTATCCGATGCCGTGGAACAGCGGCGAGGCCAGCAGCGTGCAGTCGCCCCGCCTGAACGGGATTCTGGCCAGGAAGTCCGCCGCGGACAGCGCCGAGCGGATCTCGCGCACCGCGCCCTTGGGGGCACCGGTGGTGCCGCTGGTCAGCAGCAGCACCGTGCCCGGCTTGGCGGGCCTGGTGAGCTTCTCCTCGGGCTTCGTCCCGGCCAGATCGTCCAAAGTGGGCACATCGGCGAAAACCGGCGAGTCCACCCACGCCAGCAGGCGGGGGATGCGCGGAGCGGCCTCGTTGATCAGCGGGGTGAACTCCTGGTCGTGCACCAGCAGCGCGATCTTCTCCCGCTCCAGCACATCCGCCAGCTGCGGCCCGGCGAAACCCGTGTTGAGCAGCACGACCCGCACCCCGAGCTTGCCGCAGGCGATCATCGTCTCGATCGGACCGCGGTGGTCCCGGCAGAGCACCGCGACGATGTGATGCGATCGGAGACCGTGCCGCCGCATGGCGCAGGCGATCGAAGTTGAACGTTCGTCCAGCTGGTGGTAGGTGACCCGGCCGCGATCGTCGACAATTGCCGGTGCATCGGGTGTGATCCGCGCGGCCCGGGTGGTGGCGCCGACGATCGGCCCCCAGTCCCGGACCTCCACCAGTGCCCGGATGTCGCGATCAGGTCGCAGCGGACGGACCAATCCGGCCCTGAACAGCACCCAGATGCTGTACAGGATCGAAAAGCTTGTACGCAGGGTTCGCGCAATACCCGGCATGTCTGCTCCTTGATCCGCTCGCCAGCCTGCCCGTGCGTGACGATTCACCCCCGGATCGCCATGGAGGCCGCCGAATTTTGGCGCAGATGCGCGAATCAATCCATCGGTACCGCATTCATTGTGATGCAAACTGTCAGGAACTTTAGCGGGCTGACCACCGGTTTGCGCAGTTTCGTACCGGTTTTCAGCCCGCTAAAGTCTTGTTAATTCAGCCCATCGGCGGGGTCAGCAGGTGCCGATTTCCCGCCACACGGCCCACGATTCGGGCAGTCCGGGCTCGGCGCCCTGCGACCACCAAGTGGACTCGTACTCGCGGTTGTTGTGCGAGACCGCATCCCCAGGCGCGTAGGAGCGGCCCGAATCCCACGGCTCCCGAGTGCATCCCGGCGGGTTGGTCGTCGTGGTCGGCGAGGTGGTGGTCGGTCCGGTCGGCGAGGTCGTCGACGTGGGTGTCGTGGTGGGCGTGGTCGTCGGGCTGTCGTTGCTCACGAACAGCAGCCGGTTCGGCGAACCGCTGCCCGGGTTGGTCACCTTGTTCGGCACCGCCGCCCGGTACAGGGCATCGCCCACCTGAGCGGGCGTCGCGCCCGGGTTCTGCGACAGGTACAGCGCGGCCACGCCCGCGGCGTGCGGGGCGGCCATCGAGGTGCCCGACATGGTGGCGCTGCCCGAGTCGCTGGAGTGGCCCGCGGACACGATCTGCGCACCGGGCGCGAAGATGTCGGTGCAGGTGCCGTAGTTGGAGAAGCTGGCCCGCGCGTCGCTGCGCTCCGAGGCGTTCACCGTGATCGCCTCCGCCACCCGCCCGGCGGGCGAGAAGTTGCAGGCGTCGGTGTTGCTGTTGCCGGAGGCCAGCGCGTAGGTGATGCCCGCGCGGATGGAGTTGCGGACCGCGTTGTTCATGGTCGGGTCGTCGCCGTTGCCGCCGAGGCTCATGTTGGCGACCGCGGGCTTGACCGCGTTCTGGGTCACCCAGTCCACACCGCGGGCGATCTGCGATGAGCTTCCCGAGCCCTGGCAGTTGAGCACCCGGACGGCGACCAGCTTGACGCCCTTGGCGACGCCGTAGCTGTTGCCGCCGACGGTGCCCGCCACGTGCGTGCCGTGGCCCTGGCAGTCGTTGCCGTTCTGCCCGTCGCCGATCGCGTCGGTGCCGACCGAGGCGCGGCCGCCGAAGTCGGAGTGGGTGCGCCGGATGCCGGTGTCGAGGATGTAGGCGGTGACGTTCTCGGCCTTGGTGGGATAGGTGTAGCGCTGGTCCAGTGGCAGCGACTGCTGGTCGATGCGGTCCAGCCCCCAGGACGGCGGGTTGGTCTGGGTGTCGGCCAGGCGGACCACGCGGTCCTGCTGGACGTAGGCGACGGCCGGGTCCTGGGCGATCTTGAGCGCCTTGTCGCGGTTCATGGTGCCCGCGAAGCCCTGGAGCGCGGCGGTGTAGGTGTAGTTGTTGCGCACGTCGTACCGCTCGGACAGGCCACGGGCCTGGTCCTGGACGGCGGAGGCGCCGCGGGCGCCGTCCTTGAACACCACGATGTAGCTGTCGGCGATCAACTCGCCTGCGGGGGTGATGATCTCCTTCTGCGGCGCGGCGGCACCGGACTGACCCGCGAGCAGCAGGGTGCCCGCGACCGTGACCACCGCGGTGGCCACTCCCAGCGCGGCCGTGGCGGACCGGTTGGTCTTGCGTCTGTGCAGGGTAGGCATGGCTGTGCCCTTCGTTCTCTCGCTCCGCGGATCGCGCGGAGCGAAGCAGGGGTGAGAGGCGAGGCGGCCACACACATATTTGGTTTTGGTGGTCTGGACCATAATCCACAAACCGGCGGCGTGGAAGGGAAATGGACGTCCCGGCCCGCCATAGGACAAAGACGGAATGACCGGCCATCGCATCCGGTGCGGGGCAACGAAAAACCGTGGGTGTCCACGCGGGGGAGAACCCGCGTGGACACCCACGGCCGGACTGCGCGGTGCTTACTGCGTCACGATGTTCAGCAGCTTGTTGGGCGAGCTCGCACCCGGGTTGGTCACGACGCCGTTGGAGGCACCGTTGGTCAGCGCGGTGGCCACCTGTGCTGGCGTGGCACCGGTGTTGGCGGACAGGTAGACCGCGGCGGCACCCGCGACGTGCGGGGCGGCCATCGAGGTGCCCGACAGCGACTTCGTCGCGGTGTCGCTGGTGTTGGAGGCGGACATGATGCCGTCACCGGGGGCGAAGATGTCCGAGCAGCGGCCGTAGTTGGAGAAGCTGGCGCGGGCGTCGTTGCGGCTGGAGGCGTTCACGGTGATCGCCTCGGTGACGCGGGCGGGGGAGAAGTTGCAGGCGTCGGAGTTGCTGTTGCCGGAGGCCAGCGCGTAAGTGATGCCCGCGGTGATGGACCTGCGCACCGCGTCGTTCATGGCCGGGCTGTCACCGCTGCCGCCGAGGCTCATGTTGGCGACCGCGGGCTTCTTGGCGTTGGCGGTGACCCAGTCGATGCCGCGCGCGATGCCGGACGAGCTACCGGAGCCCTGGCAGTTCAGCACGCGGACGGCCACCAGGTTGACAGCCTTGGCGACACCGTGGGCGGTGCCACCGACGGTGCCCGCCACGTGGGTGCCGTGACCCTGGCAGTCGTTGCCGTTCTGCCCGTCGCCGATGGTGTCGGTGCCCACCGACGCGCGGGTGCCGAAGTCCTGGTGCGACTTGCGGATCCCGGTGTCGAGGATGTAGGCGGTGACACCCTCACCCTTGTTCGGGTAGACGTACTTGGAGTTCAGCGGCAGCGCCTTCTGGTCGACGCGGTCCAGGCCCCATGACGGCGGGTTGTTCTGCTCGTCCAGCAGTCGGACGACGGAGTCCTGCTCCACGTACTCGACGGCCGGGTCCTGGGCCAGCCGCTTGGCGGCCTTGGCGTCCATGGTGGCCACGAAGCCCTGGAGCGCCGCGGTGAAGGTGTAGTTGTTCTTCGCCTGGTAGCGGCTGCTCAGCCGGTTCGCGGTGTCATAGGTCGCGGTGCCGGACTTCGCGCCGCTGTCCTTGAACTTCACGATGTAGCTGTTGGGAATGAGTTCGCCACCGCTGGTGATGACGGCCTTCTCGGCCGCCGCCGACACCGGTGCGGCCAGCATCAGCGTGCCCGCCGTCGTGACGGTCGCGGCGGCAAGGCCGACCACGGCCCTGGTCATCTTGCGCGTGTGCAGGGATGACATCGCGTTTCCTTCTCTCATTCGGTCTCCAGCATCTGCGCAGGGAAGCGAGGGCCGGAAGACTGCAGGGACGGATGAGATGAAGCAGTTATTCAGTTGTGATTCGGGACCATAATCGAAAACCGGTGCCTCGCGAAAGAGCGATTTGGGGGAGCGCGACGAATGATCGATTGATCACCGGACTTAAGATCTTTAAGACTCCGAATACCGACCAAAGTTGTAGCGCTTGGTTCTTTCGGTGCGGTTTCCGCCGGATAACGCTTGCCGCACCAGGGGATTCGCCGACGTGGTGCCGGGGTGGGCCACCCGGTCGGCGGCAGGGCATGCGGTTCCGGTGCGCGGCATGGTCGTTGTCTCACTCGCCGAGGTGGCGTCCTCCCGCGACCGCAGGCAGGCGAGGACTCGCAGGGCCCCCGGCGCTCATACGGCCCCGCCGTTACCGATCCGAGTCTGGTCTGTGACTGTTCGGATCAGCGAGCGACCAGTGGGTCGCGCTCGGCGACACCGTGGCGGTCCCACCGCCCGACGCAAGCCCCCGCAGGATCGCCAGGTTGTTCGCTCGGCCATGGCGGTGGCACTGCGTTGGAGCGCCGCAGGTGGGTCAGCGGATATCGGGTGAGTGATTCGACCGTTTCGGACCGAATGCGTTTGGCGCGGGCGTCGGATAGCCGCCGGGATCACCGCCCTCGTGTGGCCGGGATTGTTCCCGGCAGGCGGCGGACGGTGTCGCCACCTTGGCCGATGACCCCGACGATCGCGGCAATTGCCGGGAATCCGCGGCGGCAGAACGGGAATCGCGGCGGGCGACCGCCGTGATCAGCGGACCGGCCGCGAAACAAGCGGTGATGCGGGTTGCCAAACCCGCCCCGATTTATCGCCGTTTGCACGACTTGCCAGACTGGCGCCGTGCTGGAATCGGTATTACAGCGGGCGACGGTGCTCAGTGCGGCGGGCCGCCATCAGGAAGCCGTCGCGCTGCTGCGGCCGGTGCTCACCGAGCAGCCGAACAACGCCAAGGCCTGGGCGGCGCTGGCCGCCGTGCAGTTGGACGCCGGTCAGGCCGAGTACGCGGTGAACTCCGCGGGCCGGGCGACCACTGTGGACTCCGGCCAGGAATGGGCCTGGCGGGTCGCGGCCACCGCGCTGGCCGAACTCGGGCGCCGCGACGAGGCGATCGCCGCCGGGCGGGAGGCGGTGCGCAGCGCGCCGATGGAGTGGCGCTGCCATGTCGCGCTGGCGGGCGCCGTCGCCGTTCCCTCCCCGGACGCCGAGCTTGCCGAGGGACTTGACGCGGCCCGGCGCGCCATCGCGCTGGCACCGAACGAGACCCGGCCCTATGAACTGCTCGGCGATCTGATGATCGTCCGACAGGACCTGGCCTCGGCCGAGCGGGCCTATCGGGAGGCGCAGCGCCTCGACCCGAACGACGAGCACCTGCGCCGGAAGCTCACGGCTCTCACGCGGCAGGGCGCCCCGGCCGCCCGCCGCGACCTGCCCGAACCCGGGCCGTATGCCATCGCGACCGGATGGCGGCTGCTGCACAAGGCGGCGATCACCCAGGCCGTCGCGGTGTTGATCGTGTTGCTCGGCGCGGGCACCCGGCCGGAGAGCGGCTACGCCTGGGTCGGGGTGCTCGCCCTGATCGCGGTGTTCGGACCGGCGGGCTGGACGCTCTACCGGCTCCCCACCCCCGACCGGGATGCCGTGCTGGCCACCCTGCTGCGGCGCCGACTGCCGCGGGCCGCGGGCGCGATGTTCTTCGTCGGCGTGCTGCTCATGCTCTGCTGGATGGTGCTGCTCGCGGCCCGACCAGGCAGTATGGCGCCGCTCTCACTCGCGTTGTTCTGGTCGGTATTGGCCGCTCTCGGCACCTACGCGGGCCGGTGGGGAAGCCTGCGGAAGACGCGTCACGACTGAAGCTGTCGTATTCCCGGCATTTCTTGCGCCAAACAGCGATCACGGCAGCAATTTTTCTGGCATGACTGTGTTAACTAACAGAGATTTCACACGCCGCGGGTTGGCGCGATTGTGACACCGGACCTGCGAATCGGCGCCGAAGTGTTGGGAACACGCGACGTGGGCCACCGTCTCGTATAGGCCCCGAGCTATACGAGAACGGCATGGGAAAACCGGTAACGGAATGGTCTGATCGTTGCCACAGCAGCAGACAGTCACCCTCGCCCTTGCTGGAAGCGGTCACCTTCTGCCGCTGGAAATCCCTGCACACCAACGGAAGGAGAAGCCCTATGCGGCTTCGGAAAGCCGTCCTCGGCCTGGCGGGTCTCGCCGTGGTCTCCCTCGCGACCATGGGCGTTGTGCCGTCGGCTGGGGCTGCCCAGTCCGGAAGCGACGACGTCACCCCTTATATCGTCGGCGGCAAACCCGCCAGCGAAACCTACTCGTTCATGGTGTCCCTGCAGAACGCGCAGGGCAGGCACTTCTGCGGCGGCTCGCTGATCAAGCCGGAGTGGGTCGTCACCGCGGCGCACTGTGTGGACTCGCCGCCCGCGCAGGTCCGTATCGGCACCAAGACCCACGCCTCCGGCGGCGAGGTGGTCAAGGTCGCGAGCGTGAAGGCGGGTGAGGGCGACTTCGCCCTGGTCAAACTGGCCTCGCCCGCGAAGGCCACGCCCATCGAGATCGCGGACGAGTCGCTGACCAAGGTCGGCACCGAGACCCGCATCATCGGCTGGGGGCAGACCTGTCCGACCCGCGGCTGCGGCAGCGCTCCCGCGGAGCTTCAGGAACTGGACACCAAGCTGGTCGACCCGGCGGGCTGCGGGGAGATCGAGTCGAGTGAGATCTGCGTGGGCAGCCCGAGCGGCGCGGGTGCCTGCTACGGGGACTCCGGCGGCCCCGCACTGGCCAAGGGGACCGCGGGCTGGGTGCTCACCGGCGCCACCAGCAGGGCGGGCAAGAACAACCCAACCTGCGCCGAGGAGCCCGCCATCTACGCCAGTGTGCCCGCCAACAAGGCCTTCATCGACGAGGTCACCGGCGGCAGTAGCTGATCTTGTCAGCGATCCGTGAGCGGCGGGCAGCCTATAGGGTTGCCCGCCTCTTGCTTGTCTGACCTGCGACAACGTTCCCGGCGGTGATCATGGTCGACGGCAACTGGCAGGTACCCGAAATGGTTACGGATTAACCACCGTAAAGGTGGTAACAGGCCGGTCTCAACTGATGTAAATTGCAAGACATGAGCACCATGCGCGAGTCGCAGGTGCCGGGCGCCGATGGGGGAAGCTCACTGGGGGCTTCGACGCCACAGATACCCGGCAGTGACGACTTTAATCTGCTACAGGGAGTCGCGAACACAGGAACCGTCCGCGGTGCCGCCAAGAGTGCCGGCCTCACCCAGTCCGTCGCCAGTAGGCGATTGGCGAGGTTGGAACGCTTTGTCGGATACCGGTTGGTTCAGCGGGATCGGCTCGGCCTTCGGCTGACCGAGCCCGGTCAGGCCCTGCTCAGCGCAGGCCTGAGATATCTGGAAGCTCTGGGGCACGCCCTTCGCAGGCTGGCCGCCGAGCCTCCGCTGGAAACATCGCAGGAACACAGCAACTTCGGACTCGTGCCGAGCGTGCCCGTGCAGGGGCGCCGTCGCTCGGCGGGCGTCGAGCCCGAGGATCTCCGGTTGCTCCGGGTTGTCGCCGAATGCGGCAGCCTGAACCGGGCCGCTCCCATCCTGCTGATCACCCAGCCTGCACTCACCAGGCGCATCCGGCGCCTGGAGAACCGGCTCGGCATGGTCCTGCTGCTGCGTGGGCACCGGGGTACGAAACTCACCCCGACCGCCAGGCGGCTGCTGGACGTTGCCAGCGCGGCCGAATCCGAATTCGCAGGCGCGTTGAATTCGATTCGACCGGCACAGCGGCAGCCGGAACTGGCCATGCGCTGACGGGACTGGTGCGGTGGGTGCCCTCCCTTTGACGCACCCACCGCGCCCTGTCGCGCATTGTCACGGTTTGCGTGTTCGATGTACTGACTGAAATCGTGCGCGGATCACGGCGTCATCACGACGCCTGCGCGCCAGCGGTGCGATCAGTCCACCCTGCCGTCGTTGCCCGAGACGACACTGGTGATCTTGGAAATGTCGAACATTGTCAAACCCCCCTGACATATCAGCGGATCAGACATGATCCGCTCCTCCCCCTTTCGGATCCGGCTCTCGCCGATTCCTCACTTATACAAACGCACGTCACCGCGCCCTGGTTGCAGTTTGTAGACGGATTACTCCGATTCAGCGACATAGGGTGAATGCTGTTCAGGCGCCAATACGCCCTTCGGAGCAGGCCTTTTAACGCTCTGTGATGAGTCGGGAATGGCACTGATCACAGTCTGATAACGCACTATTTTGTCTATTTGCATCGCCGTGTCGGGTCAACGGTTAACATGTCTGCACCGTTTGCGGAGCGGGTTTGTGAAAATGCCGCGCGTTCGGAGCAGTCAGCCCAATAAATGTGTTGTCAGCGCGGCCGTGGTGCGGAGCTTGTGCCTGCGGGCCGCCTGTTCGATGAGCTGCTGATCAGCGCCCTGTTCGATCAGCGCCAGCAGCTCATCGTGTTCGGCGACCGACTCCCTGGCCCGGCCCGGCACCTGGATGAAGCTGGACCGGCGGATCGCGTCCAGCCGGGCCCACTCGGCCCGCACCATGGTCCGGATGTGCCCGTTGGGGCAGCGCGCGCACAGCGCCAGGTGAAATTCCCGGTTCAGCTCGGTGAATCCCACCGGGTCGAAGTCCGCCAGGGCTTGGCGCATCCGCTTGTTCAGCCCCCGCGCCGCCGCCAGGTCCTCGGCGGACATCGCGGGTGCGGCGGTGGCGGTGGCATAGCCCTCCAGCAGCGCGAGCGCCTGCATGGCGTGCTCGTACTCGGCGGCGTCCAGGCTGCTCACCCTGGCGCCCACGTTGTGCTGGAACTCCACCAGGCCCTCGGCCTGCAACCGCCGCACCGCTTCGCGCACCGGCACCGTGCTCACCCGCAGCTCCCTGGCCAGCTGGTCGAGCACCAGCCGGTAGCCCGGGCCGTAGCTGCCGTCCAGGATGCGGCCCTTGATCGTCTGGTAGGCCAGCTCCAGCTTGGAACCGCTCACGACGACCGCCAGTTCCGGTAGCGCAGGCGCCACCGCTCGTTCATCGGGTACAGCCCGTCGATCGAGGCCCCCGCCCTGACCTGTTCAGCGATGAACCGCTCCTGCCGCTCCTGCTCGACGGCGGCCGCGGCCACCTCGTCGGCGATCTCCGACGGCACGACCACCACGCCGTCGGAGTCGCCGACCAGCACGTCACCCGGCATGACCAGTACGTTCCCGCAGGTGACCGGCAGCCCGATATCCATCGGCACATGCCGTCGCCCCAGTACCGCGGCGTGCGCGGTGCCGTAGTACACCGGCAGGTCGAGCTCGGCGACGGCCGCCGAGTCCCGCAGACCGCCGTCGGTGATCACGCCGGTCGCGCCGCGGCACAGCGCGCGCAGCGCCAGGATGTCTCCGATGGTGCCCGCCCCCAGATCGCCGCGTGCCTCGACGACCAGCACCTCGCCGGGCCGGATGGTGTCCACGGCCTGCTTCTGCCGGTTCATCCCGCCGCCCAGCCGCGCGAAGACGTCCTCGCGCAGGGCCACGTACCGCAGCGTCTTCGCCTTGCCCAGCAGCCGCAGCTCCGGCCGGGTCGACCGCACGCCCTCGATCACGTGGTGCTCGATGCCTCGCGCCCGCAGTTGGCTGGACAGCGTCGCGGTGGCCACCGTGCTCAGCGCCGCCCTGGTCGCCTCGGCAAGCTCCCGCGGCGTGCCGGTGGCTGCCGCCCACTCCTCGTCATCGGCGGCGGGCATCGCACCGCAGGGCGCGAGGTCGCGGTCGGCCTCGGTGATCACATTGCGCAGCCTGCCCGTGTCGTCGAGTTCCACCTCGACCACATCGCCCGGCCGCACCACCCCGGTGCCCGCCGGGGTGCCGACCAGGATGAGATCGCCGGGCTCCAGCGTGCTCAGCCGCGACAGGTCGGCGATGAGCTGCGGGATCCCGAACAGCAGGTCGTCGGTGCGGGCGTCCTGCCGCAGTTCCCCGTTGACCCAGGTCCGCAGCCGCAGCTTCGCCGGGTCGGCGTCGCGCACCAGCACCGGCCCGACCGGCGTGAACCCGTCCTGGCCCTTGGATCGCAGGTTGGAGCCGCGGTCGACCTTGCGCAGGTCGTACACGCCGAAGTCGTTCGCCGCCGCGTATCCCTCCACATAGGACAACGCGTTCTCGACGCTCACCTCGCGCCCGCGGCGCCCGATGACGA
This sequence comes from Actinorectispora metalli, assembly GCF_056323685.1. Classification (NCBI taxonomy): domain Bacteria; kingdom Bacillati; phylum Actinomycetota; class Actinomycetes; order Pseudonocardiales; family Pseudonocardiaceae; genus Actinorectispora; species Actinorectispora metalli. The sequence continues at coordinate 977,534 of NZ_JBREYE010000001.1, read as the reverse complement.
CGGCGATCTCGCCCTCGTAGGTCAGCAGCTCACAGCCTCGCGGCCGCACCACCGGACGCCCGTTCCAGGACAGCGAGGACGGCGGCTTGAGGAAGTAGGAGGGCACCTCGGGCACCCGCCCCCGCTCGGCCGCCCGCTCGCGGTAGTTGAGGTGTACCGCAATGATCTTGGAAGGCCGCAGCCCCAGCGGATGCCCGTCCACATCGCCTCCGTGCAGGATCGGATGCGAAATCGTACATGATCTGGCGTCAGGCTTCGGCAAGCTCCGCGGCGAGAATGGCGCCCAGCTCCCAGCAGGCTTCCAGGTCGGATTTCTTCGGCTCCCCGATGACTTCCACCGGCGGGCGGACGCGCTCCCACTTCATGCCGGTGGTGATCGCCTCGATCCCGCGCACGGCGCCGCTGACGTCGTTGTTGCCGTGGACGTAGCAGCCGAACGGGCGGCGCGCGGTTTCCTCGAGGCAGGGGTAGTAGACGGTGTCGAAGAAGTGCTTGAGCGCACCCGACATGTAGCCGATGTTCGCGGGTGTGCCGAGCAGATACCCGTCAGCCGCCATGACATCCACGGCAGTGGCCGCCAGGGCGGCCTTCACCACGACGTCGACGCCCTCGATCTCGTCGGTGCTCGCCCCGTCCCTGGCGGCTTCCAGCAGCGCCTGCGTGGCGGGGGAGGGCGTGTGGTGCACGATCAGCAAGGTGGCCATCGAGCCCACCATCGCAGTGGCGGCACCGCCCGGCAAATCAGTCAGTCACCGATCTCACACCGCGATTTTCGGGGGCGGACGTGAAAACCGTCCGTGATCACTCAGGGCTCCAGAGATAACAGTTGGCTTCCGTTAACAGTCACACAGTGAGGCGCGTCGCGGTCGGCGGCGGGGATGATCGCGCAGAGCGATCGAGCGCGGGCCAACTTGCCCCCCAAGACGGGGGCGGGCTGTCACCTATCGAGTGATCCACGGTTGTTTTGACTGGTCGACAGTCGTAAAGGTGCGGCAGGGTCGCTTGCGGCACCGCTGCCACAACGGCGTCGTGCAGTTGCCTGATCGATGATCCATTAGCCTCACCCGAGGCAGCGGGCCGGCGGCTGAATGGTCTAATTCTGAGCGCTAACCATCATGTTGGGGCTAGCCACGATCAGTAGTCTGATGCCTACCGACCGAGACCTCATGGGAGAGTGCGCCGTGTCCGCAGAAGTGAGCTGGGCACCACCGGGAGTCGACACGGAACGGCCGAGTTCGGCTCGAGTGTATGACTTCCTGCTCGGCGGTGGGCACAACTTCGCGGCGGATCGGGCACTCGGCGAGAAGTTCCTCGCCGCGATGCCCAGCGCGCGGGATGTCGCGCGGCTCAACCGGGACTTCCTGCGCCGCGCGGTGCTGTTCATGATCGACCAGGGCATCCGGCAGTTCCTGGACATCGGGTCCGGCATCCCCACCGTCGGCAACGTGCACGAGATCGCCCAGGGCGCCGACCCGGACGCCCGGGTGGTCTATGTGGACAGTGAGCCGGTCGCGGTGGCGCACAGCGAACTCATCCTGCGGGACAACGGCAACGCCGCCGTGATCCAGGAGAACCTCAAGAACCCCGAGGCCATCATCGACCACGAGAAGACCCAGGCGCTGCTGGACTTCAGCAAGCCGGTCGGGCTGCTCATGGTCGGGGTCTTCCACTTCATCTCGCCCGACGACGACCCTGTCGGGCTACTCGGCAGGTATCGGCAGCGGCTGCTCCCCGGCAGCCTGCTCGCGATCTCCCACTTCACCGCCGACACCATGCCCGAAGAGATGGCGGGCGTGGTGCAGGTCATGTCGAAGAGCCAGGATCCGATCTATCCTCGTACCAGGCAGGAGATCACGGACCTGTTCACCGGCTTCGAACTGGTCGAACCGGGCATTGTGGGCACCGCGCTGTGGCGGCCGGAAGGCGCGTCCGCGGATGAAAGCGTTGGCAGCGCGGCGCACCGGTCCCAGATCTACGCCGGTGTCGGCGTGCGGTCCGCCGACTGAGTAGCGGCGCGGACCCGCCAGGCGATAACTCCAGTGATGAGGTGTCTCGTGCGACTGCTGGCGGCCGGCTTTCCCGGTCGTTTCCGTGCTGGGAGTGGTGATGGCCCCGCCCAACGGTCCTGACCAGCCCGGAAAGCGGCCGTTCGGCGGCGCGCATCGGGTTGAGCTCGCGCGGGACTGGGCCACCGCGGTCGCCGCGACGGCCTACATCCCGATGTCGCTGGACGAGATCGAGCAGTACCTGCTCGGTCTGCTGGACCGACTGCTGGACGCCTTCGACCGCGATGCCTTTCCCGACCGGGTCGCCGCGGAGGTCGGCGCGCGGCTGGTCGGCAACCACATCGTCGGCCAGGCCAGCCTGGCGCGGACGCTGGAGGTGCTGGGCAAGGCGCTGCTGGCCGAACCGTCCTCGCTGCGGCTGGCCGAGCCGGTCGCCAAGGCGGTGGCCTTACTCGGCGCACTGGCCTCCGGCTACACCGAGGCCATGCGCAAACGCACCTTCGCGCAGCAGGAAGACGTCAAGCAGGCCATGATGAAGGCCCTTGAGGAGTCCGAGTCCCGGTTCCGGGAGGTCTTCGAGTCCTCCCCGCACGGCATCCTGATCAGTGATCTCGGCGGCCAGATCGTGCAGGCCAACCAGGCGCTGATCGAACTGCTGGGCGTCTCCGAACCCTCCCGGCTGCGCGAGATGTCCATTGTGGAGCTTTTCTACCCCGGCGAGGCCGAGCCGCTGCGGGAGGGTCTGCGGGCCAAGTACCGGGCGCTGCGCGACGACGAGGAGGCCTCGCCCCGCTTCTCCACCAACGGCCAGCTGACCCGGCAGGACGACGGCGAGCCGATCTGGGTGCGGCTGGCGGTGTCCATGCTGCACAGCAGCAGCACCGGCGAGCCCGCGTATTTCGTGACGCTGGTCGAGGACCAGACCGACCAGAAGCTGCTCACCGACCGGATGAACATGCAGGCCGTCAAGGACGTGCTCACCGGCCTGGACAACCGAGGCAACTTCCTCTCCCGGCTCACCCGTCTGCTGGCCGAACTGGGGCCGGGCGCCACCGCGACGCTCTACCAACTCGACATCGACGCCTTCACCGTGATCAACGACGGCCTCGGCATCGAGGCGGGCGACAACGTGCTGCGGATGGCCGCGCACCGCCTGGAACAGCTCGTGCACCCGCTGGAGCACGCGGCCATCGGGCGCATCGCGGGCGACGAGTTCGCGATCGTCCACGAGAACACCCCGGCCTCGCCCGACGTTGCGACCTTCATCAACAGCATCCGCACCGAGCTTGCCGAGGTCGACTTCATCGCCGACCACGGCATCGGCCTCGGCGCGACCATCGCCGTGGTGGAGAACCTCCACCGCCGCACCAGCCCGCAGGAGGCGATGCGCCGCGCGGACGCCACCTTGCGCCGTACCAAGGCGGGTGGCAAGGGCCAGTGGGACATCTACAACCAGCGCGCCGACAACGAGCGGCGGGCGCAGTACCGGCTGGCCGCGGGCATGCCCGGCGCGGAGCTCTTCGGGCAGCTCGAGCTGATCTTCGCCCAGCACCGCCGCTTCTCCGACCACACGCTGGTGGGCATCGAGGCGATGTTGAGCTGGCGGCATCCCGAGCGCGGCCTGCTGTCTCCCGCGGAGACGACCGCGCTGGCCGACGAAACCGGCTTCCTGCTCAGGATCGGCCGCGACACACTGCGTGAAGTCTGCACTCAGGCGGCGCGCTGGCGGGCCGTGCTGGGCGATGACGTGCCGCCGGTGGTGTTCAACCTGGCCCGTTCGCAGCTCGTCGACCCTGATCTTGGCGGGCAGGTGCTCAAGGTGCTGGAGGAGACCGCGCTGCCCGCCTCCGCGCTGCGCATCGGGCTGCCGGTCGGCGCGTTCGACCTGAACAGCATCTGGTCGATCGTGTTGAACTGGGAAGGCGCGGGCATCCCGTTCTACCTCTACGACTTCCACGGCTCACCGACCGAGCTCCTGCCGGTGCAGGACCACAGCATCGCCTGCGTGCGGCTGGCCGACGAGGTCGTGGACTGTGCGGGCGGCGGCACCCGGTCCAAGCTGCGGGCGGTGGTCGGCGGACTGCCGAAGATGCTGGCGGACTACGGCGCTGACACGCTGGTCGGGCAGATCGACACCGCTGAGCAGGCCACGTTCTGGTCGACGGCGGGCGCCACCGTGGGCCAAGGCGAGCTGTTCGGCGGCACCTGCTCCGCTGAGGAGATGGCCGAAATTCTCGGCATCGAGGTCGAAGAGGAACCGGCGCTCGACTAGCGCCCGATACCCATCGGATAACGACTCGCCGGAAACCTCTCGTTCACCGCGTGTCCACTGTGGAGTTCAGGAAACCCGCTCGTCATTTGTCGGTGATCGCAACTTCACCACGACTGACGTGCGGAGATTTCCGGGCAGACCAACGAAAACGATGGACCGGACGCGGCTAGGCTCGATTCGGGGGGAGCGCGCTCACAATCCGCCCTGGGGCGTCAAGATGCGCCCGCAGGGGAACATCATGCGCCCGCAGGTCGGCGTGATGTCGTCCCAGGGCGGAGATGCCCGAATGGCCGCCGCCACGATCGGATGGATCGCTGTGGGTGGTCAGTTGTGGGGCAGGTGCCTGGCCAGTTCTCGGGCGGTGGCCTGGGCTGCCAGGGGGCCGGTGTAGGGCGTTGCGGGAACCTGGGTTCGGGCCGCCTTGGTGATCTTGTGGTCCAGGGTGGCCGGGTTGAGCTTGGTGCCGCGGAGTGCCGACTCGGTGATGGCGGCGACGCCGACCATGCCGGACTTGCGCGGGTGGTAGTTGGCGGCGCCCAGCAGGTCGATGTCCTTGCCCTGGATCCAGGCGTCGCGGCCTGCGCAGGCATCGTGGCCCAGCGACGGGGTGTAGGTGTCGACATAGCGCGTGCGGCCGTCGCGGCGGGCAGCGCTGGACAGTGCGGAGTTGAGCGCCTGCTCGATGCTGTCCAGGTAGCGGTAGTCCCCGTCGGCGAAGGGCAGCACGTTGGGGCAGGTGCCGGTGGCGGGGGCGATGCGCGGGTAGCCGATCAGCAGCACCTTGGCCTTGGGGGAGCGCTGGTGGATGCCCGCCAGCACCGCCTCCACCCGCTTGCCCGTCTCGGTGATCTTCGCCAACAGGGTGTCCGTGCCGTTCACGGTGAAGTGCTCGCGGCAGGGCGCGCCCGTCGGGTCGGAGGCCCGCAGGCCGGGGCAGGTGGAGATCACCGAGCCGAAGACGCCGAAGTCGTTGCCGCCGATGCCCACCGTCACCAGGTCGGTGTCGGGCTTCAACGCGTCGAACTGCGGGCGGTTGCGGCCCAACAGCACCGACTGGGCGGTCGTCATGTGGGTGGTGTCCGCACCGCCGCAGCTCACGTCGGTGAAGGACTTCACGCGGAGGTTGTGCGCCAGCCACGACGGGTAGTTGTTCGTCGACCGCCCACAGCCCAGCGGGTCCAGCCGCATCAACGGGATCAGCGGGCCCGAGGTGTAGGAATCGCCGAGCGCGACATAACGCGAGTACGTCGCGGGGGCTGCCGCGGCGGGCACGGTCATGGTGGCCACGGCGGCGGCCGTCAGCGCGGTGGTCAGCAGGGTCCGGAACATGCGCACCTCACCACTGGCTCAGGGGTGACGCACGACCAAAGTTGTCCTGCGCCGGAAGCCGTACTCCCGACGCAGGACCCTAGAGTTGGACGTCTGTCCAGGTCAATCGGCCATCAGCGTTCTCCGCTGATCAGCACCCCGACGCCGGACCATTCGCGCAGACCCTCGGGCATCGGTCGGCCGACCTGGTCGGCGACCTCGTCCAGCGTCGTGACCCTCGCCCGCCAGCCGTGTCCGGCCAGGAAGCCCACCGGATCGTCCAGCACCGACTTCATCGGCGCGTTGATCTGCTTGAGCAGGCTGTCGATCTCGCCGAAGACCGCCCCGGAGCGGAGGTCGCTGGTCATGTGCTCGGTGGCGATCCGGCTGCCCGGCGCCGACAGCTTGTCGATGCCGGTGAACAGGTGCGTCAGCCCGGCGTCGTCGAGGTAGGGGAGCAGGCCCTCCGCGAGCCAGGCGGTCGGCCGCCGCGGGTCGAAGCCCGCCGCGAGCAGGACGCCGACCCAGTCCTCCCGCAGGTCGACGGAGACGGCCAGGCGTTCACACCGGGGTGCGGCGCCGTCGGCGGCGAGCACCGCGGTCTTGAATTCGTGCATCTCCGGCATATCCAATTCGAACAGCCGGGTGCCATCCGGCCAATCCAGGCGAAACGCCCGTGAGTCGAGCCCGGCGGCCAGAATGACGACCTGGGTGCAGCCGCCTGTCGTCGCGTCGGAGAAATAGCGATCGAAGAAGACCGTCCGAAGCGGGATATACGTGGTCATCGCACGCGCGGTGTCCGTTTCCCCGTCGGCGAAGCTGGGCAGCAGTCCGACCTCTTGGTCCGGCGCGGCCATCGCGACCTCGATGAACCTGGTCGCGAGCGGGTCGTGGAATAGCCGGTCTGATCGGTCGTTTTCCCTGCTCCGCGCCAGTGCCACGCCAATGGCGGTCAATCCGACGCCCTTGGGAAGAGCCAGTTCGCCCACGCCTGCCTCCGGATACCCGAAACAGTGGTTGTATTTGTAACGAATACAACCACTGTAGGCGCGTACCGCGGAATTGTCAGCCGGGTTCGCCGTGCCTTCCGGCACCCGCAATGAACCGTTCCACTCCGACCAGGCTGCCGTCGGCGATGGTGTCGATCCCATACTGGAACTCGACCGCGAGGGCCTCTTCCTCGGAAAGGCCCTCGGATTCGAGCATCGACAGCCGGTCGTTGCGCATGCACGCCTGCGGCAGCGCGGCCAGTTCCGCCGCGAGTTCCTCGGCAGCCGCCCGTGCCTGGCCCGGCGGCACCACCCGGTTGGCCAGCCCGATGTCCAGGGCCTCCTGCGCGCTGACCCCGCGACCGGTCAGGAGCAGGTCCATCGCCCTGGACGCGCCGATCAGCCGCGGCAGCCGCACCGTGCCGCCGTCGATGAGCGGCACCCCCCAGCGGCGGCAGTACACGCCGAACACGGCGTCCTCCTCAGCCACCCGCAGGTCACACCACAGCGCCAGCTCGAACCCGCCTGCCACCGCATACCCCGACACGGCCGCGATCACCGGCTTGGTCAGCTTCATCCGGGTCGGTCCCATCGGCCCGTCGGAGTCCATATCGGAGTCCAGCGAGTTGCTCCGCTCGTCGCCCATGGACTTCAGGTCAGCGCCCGCGCAGAACGTGCCGCCCTCACCCCAGAGCACCGCCACCGCCGCCTGCGGATCGGCGTCGAACTCCCGAAACGCCGCCGCGAGTTCCCTCGCGGTCGGCCCGTCCACCGCATTGCGCACGTCCGGCCGGGACAGCACGATCGTCCACACCGGCCCCTTCCGCTCGATGCGAACAGTCACCGCGACCTCCTGCACGAGTTGGCGACCGGGGATTCAGGTCGCTAAACCGGGTTCTTGGGTTCTCGGAGAAGCGTAGCCAAGCCGAGAGTGATCAGCAGGAGGCAACAGGCCGCGAGGAAGACCGTGTTCACCGAGTCCGCCATGGCCTCGAGGATCGGCCGGGCCTCGGTTGGGCTGAGCCGCCCGAGGAACGAGGTGTCGTTGAGGTCGACGCCGGGCAGCCTGCTGCCCGCCGTGCTGAACAGCACGGACAGGAAAACCGCGGCGCCCGCGATGCCGCCAAGCTGGCGGAAGAAGGAGAAACCCGAGGTCACGGTGCCCATGTCCCGGCGGCTCGCGCCGTTCTGCACGACGGTCAGCATGACCTGCCAGGCCAGGCCGATGCCCAGCCCCAGCAGCAGCATCAAGGCGCCGGTCAGCCACAGGGGAGTGTCCACACCGATCTGTCCGAGCAGCAGGCTCGCCGCGGCCATCACCGCGGTGCCCACCAGCAGGAACGGCTTGTAGCGCCCAGTGCGAATGCTGACCGCGCCGCTGAACCGGCTGCCCAGGATGATCCCGGCGGTCTGCGGGATCATCATCAGCCCGGCCGCAGTGGGTGCGAGGCCCTTGACGATTTGCAGATACAGCGGCAGCACCGCGCTGGTGCCGAACACCGCGGTGCAGATCACCACATTCACGGCGTTGACCAGCGAGAACACCCGGTCTCGGAATAGGCGTACCGGCAGCAGGGCATGCTCGCCCGCCCGGTGCTGGGTGAAGGCGAACAACGCCATACCGGCCAGTCCGAGAACGAGCAGCCCCAGTGAACGGGCCGAGGTCCACCCCCACTCCACGGCCCGTTCGGACACCAGCAGCAGCGGCACCAGCCACAGCACCAGCGCCGCCGCGCCGCAGTAGTCGATCCGGCTGGGTCGCGGTTCATGCGGCAGCCGCAGCCTGCCGATCAGCACCAGCGCACCGATGCCCAACGGCACGTTGATCAGGAACGCCCACCGCCAGCCCGCGATGCCCAGCAGTTCGGGAGCGCCCGCGAAGAAGCCGCCGAGCACCGGCCCGGCCACGCTGGCCACCCCGAACACCGAGCTGAACCACGCCTGGTAGCGCACCCGCTCGGCGGGCGGCAGCAGGTCGGCGATGATGGCCAGCGCCAACGACATCAGCCCGCCCGCGCCGAGGCCCTGAACGGCTCGGTACACCGCAAGCTCGTACATCGAGGAGGCCAGCCCGCACAGCGCGGAGCCGACCAGGAAGATCGAGATGGCCACCAGGTAGAGCCGCTTGCGGCCGTAGATGTCGGACAGCTTGCCGTAGAGCGCGGTCGAGATGACCGCGGTCATCATGTACGAGGTGGTCGCCCACGCCTGCAGGGTCAGCCCGTGTAGCTGATCGGCGATGGTCTTGATGGCGGAGCTGACGATCATGGTGTCCAGGGCGGCGAGGAACATGCCGAGCATGAGCCCGGCCAGCACCGCCAGGATCGTCCGGCGGCTGGGCAGCGGTGGCGCGTCCGGCAGGGAGGTGGTGGTCATGTCGCCAGCTGACAACCTCAAGTGAAGTCGAGGTCAATGCCCCAGTGTCGGGCGTAACAGCAGGTTAGCCCCCGTCGGGCTCGGCGTAGGTCGCGATCAGCTCCGCGAAGCTGTCCAGCGTGCGCAGCATCGCCCGGTCGTCGTGGTCCACCAGCCAGGCCAGGGTGGCACCGGCGACGATGGACGTGATCATGTGCGCCAGTTCGCGCAGCGGGATGCGCCAGCGCACGCCCGCGATGGCGGCCAGCCGGGTGCAGACGTGCTCGGCGGAGTGCAGGTCGCGCTCCTGCTGCGCTCTGGCCACATCGGACAGTCCGGGCTGCCGCAGCGCGAAGCTCGCCACCTCGTAGGTGAGCTGGTGCCAGCCCGGATTGTCCTGCAGGTCACCGAGATACCCGCGCACCGCCGCCCGGATCGCGGTGACCAGGTCGGTGGCGCCGACGGGGATGGCCTCCACCGAGCGCAACACCGACAGCGCTGTCGCGTCCGAGATGCTGCGCACCACCTCGCCGAGCAACTGCTCTTTGGACTCGAAGCAGTAATGCACGATCCCCAGTGACACGCCCGCCTCGGCCGCGATCCGACGCACGGTGGCCGCCTCGATCCCGTCCCTGGTCGCGATGCTGATCGCGGCCTCGACGAGTTGTCTGCGGCGTTCCGGTGCTGCTACTCGCGCCATGTTCGACACCTGTTCACAGTCTTGACTTGGACGCCTGTCCAAGTAGCCTACCCCTGCAGTCGGTGAGCTGCGCCACAGGAGGTGTTCCGTGGGCCTGCGACACGGTGTTGCGATCTTCGGTCTCGTCGCGGTTCTGGGCGCCGCTCAGCTGACCGCTTGGGCGGAACCGCAGCCGCCGCCGGTCGACTACTGCGTCGGGCAGTGCGCCGACATTCTGCCGCCCGGCCAGAACGGCAACGCCACGCTGGCCGAGGTGCTGGCCTTCAAAACGCTGGGCGTCCGCCCGCCGCACTCCAGCGACCAGCGCGCCAAGTACGAACGGCTGGTGTGGAACTACCGCGGCCTGGACAACACCACGCTCCGCCAGTTCTTCAACGACGCGTCCTTCGGCGTGGCACCGGATCAGGTCGAAAGCACCGTGAAACCGCGCGCCGATGTCACGATCGTGCGCGACAAGGCCACCGGCACCCCGCACATCACCGGCACGACCCGCGAGGGCACTGTGTTCGGCGCGGGCTACGCGGGCGCCCAGGACCGCCTGTTCCTGATGGACGTGCTGCGCCACGTCGGCCGCGGTCAGCTCACCCCGTTCGCGGGTGGCGCACAGGGCAACCGCGAGTTCGAGCAGGACCAGTGGCGCAAGGCGCCCTACACCGAGGCCGACCTACAGGCCATGTTCGACCGCCTCGCCGTCGACTTCGGCGACGCGGGTACGCGCATGCAGGCCGAGCTCCGGGCCTATGTGGACGGTGTGAACGCCTACATCCAGCGGGCCCGCATCACGCTCAGCCTGCCCGGCGAGTACACCGCCATCGGCAGGCTCGCGGGCCCCGACCCGTGGCGGGTCACGGATGTGATGGCCACCGCCGCGCTGGTGGGCGGCATCTTCGGCGCGGGCGGTGGCGGCGAGGTCGCCTCCGCGGTCGCGCTGGTCGAGGCGCAGGTCCGCCACGGCGCGGAGCAGGGCCGCAAGCTCTGGGAAACCCTGCGCGCCCAGAACGACCCAGAGACCCCGCTGACCGTCCACACCGGACAGTTCCCCTACGCGGGCAGCCCGCCCAACCCCACCGGAGTGGCGCTGCCCGACCGGGGAACGGTGCGGCAGCAGCCGCTGGTGAGCGAGGAGACCGGCTCGGCGAGCAGCACACCCGCGCAGCGCGGTCTGCTGCCCCCGGGTTTCCTGGACGGCCCGTTCAAGTCGATGTCCAACGCGCTGTTGGTTGCGGGCAGGCACAGCGAAAGCGGCCACCCGGTCGCCGTGTTCGGGCCGCAGACCGGCTATTTCGCACCGCAGCTGTGGATGGTGCAGGAACTCCAAGGCCCCGGCATCAGCGCCCGAGGTGCCGCGTTCGCGGGCCTGAACTTCCTCGTCCTGGTCGGCCGCGGCCAGGACTACGCGTGGAGCCCCACCTCGGCGGGCCAGGACATCACCGACACCTACGCGGTGCCGCTGTGCGAACCGTCCGGCGCACCGCCCACACTGGAGTCCGCGTCCTACCTCTTCCGCGGTCAGTGCCTGCCCATCGAACTGCTGCAACGCCGCAACGCCTGGCAGCCCTCGCTCGCCGACTCCACACCCGCGGGCGCCTACACCCTGACCACCCAGCGCACCAGGCTCGGCTTGGTCACCCACCGCGCGCTGGTCGACGGCAAACCGGTGGCGTTCACGCGGCTCCGCAGCACCTACCACCGCGAGGCCAGCGCGTCCTTCGGCTGGCTGCTGCTCAACGACCCGGCGGCGGTCCGCTCACCGCAGGACTTCCAACGCGCGGTGTCCAAAATCGGCTTCACCTTCAACTGGTTCTACGCCGACGACGAGCACATCGCCTACTACAACTCCGGCGACAACCCGGTCCGCGCGCCCGGCGTCGACCCCAACCTGCCGGTCGCCGCCGAGCAGCGGAACGAATGGCGGGGCTGGAACCCGCAGACCAACACCGCCGACCTCACCCCGTTCGAGCAGCATCCGCAGGCGGTCGACCAGGACTTCCTGACGAGCTGGAACAACAAGCAGGCCAACGGGTATTCGGCCGCGGACGGCAACTATTCCTGGGGCCCGGTGCAGCGCGTGCAGCTTTTGGACGACCGCATCCGCGCGGTGATCGGCGCGGGCGGGAAGTTCAGCCGTGCCGAGCTCACCTCGGCCATGGAGGACGCCGCCACCGTCGACCTGCGCGGCGATAAGCTGCTGCCGCACCTGCTCAAGGTGCTCGACGGCGCACAGCTTGACCCGGAGACCCAACGCGGCGTCGACCTGCTGCGTGAATGGCAGCGCACCGGGGCACACCGGCTGGCGAGCAAGGACCCCAACATCACCGGCAACTACCACTACGACCACGAGGCCGCTGTCAAGATCATGGATGCCTGGTGGCCGCTGCTGGTGCCCGCGGTGTTCAAGCCGGGCATGGGGGAGCAGCTGTACAACAGTGTGCTGGCGAACCTGCCCATCGACGACACGGCCATGCACGGTTGGCAGTACGGCTGGTACGGCTATCTGCTCAAGGATCTGCGCCGAACCCTCGGTGAGCCGCAGCCCGCCGGATTACCGTTGAGTTACTGCGGGGACAAGGCGGTTTGCCGCGCGACCCTGCTGGACACTCTGAGGCAAGCCATCGCCAAGCCGTTCACCGAGGTCTACCCGGCCGCGCAGGGTTGTCGCGCGGGCGATCAGTTCTGTCGTGACCAGCACGTCCACCAGCCCATCGGGGCGATCACCCAGGACCGCACGCACTACGTCAACAGGCCCACCTACCAGCAGGTCATCGAGTTCCCGACCGGTCGATGAGGTTCCTTCACGATGAACAGTCACGTTGTGCCCGACTTCCCGTCGGACTTCCTGTGGGGAGTGTCCACATCGGCCTACCAGATCGAGGGCGCGGTCGACGCCGACGGCCGCGGCCGCTCGGTGTGGGACACCTTCTGCGCGGAGCCCGGCCGGATCGCCGACGGCAGCAGCGGTGATCCCGCCTGCGACCACTACCACCGCTACGCCGAGGACGTCGCGTTGATCCGCGATCTCGGCGCGAAGGCCTACCGGTTCTCCATCGCCTGGCCCCGCATCCAGCCAGCCGGCAAGGGTCCGGCCAACGCGGCGGGTATCGCCTTCTACGACCGGTTGGTGGACGAACTGTGCGCGGCGGGCATCGCGCCGATGGCCACCCTCTACCACTGGGACACCCCGCAGGCGCTGGAGGACGCGGGTGGCTGGCTGCACCGGGACACCGCGGAGCGCTTCGGCGAGTACGCGGCGCTGGTCGCTGACGCGCTCGGCGACCGGGTGCACAGCTGGATCCCGTTGAACGAACCCGTGATCACGACGCTGCTCGGGTACGGCATGGGCAATCTGGCGCCTGGCAAGGAGCTGATGATGGCGGCCCTGCCCACCGTCCATCATCAGCTCCTTGCCCACGGCCTGGCGGTGCGCGCTCTGCGCGCCGCGGGCGCCACCCGCGTCGGCACCGCGAACAACCACACGCCGGTCTGGCAGGCCCGGCCCGAGGCTGCCACCGCGGTCGCGGCGTTCGACGACCTGTTCAACTGGTCGTTCGCCGATCCGATCCTGCTGGGCACCTACCCGGCGTCCATCGCGGCCCGGCTGCCCGCGAACGCTGCCGAGGACCTGGCGGTGATCAGACAGCCGCTCGACTTCTACGGCGTCAACTACTACATGCCCACCCGCATCGACACCCCCGAGCCGGACGCGCCGCTGCCGTTCCGGATGGCGCCGATCGAGGGCTACCCGCGGACCGACTTCGGCTGGCCCGTTGTGCCGGACGGCCTGTACGAGCTGCTGGTCAACCTCAAGGCCCGCTACAACGGCGCCCTGCCGCCCGTGATGATCACCGAGAACGGGTGCAGCTACGGCACCGGTCCCGACGCCGAGGGCCGGGTGCGCGACGTCGAGCGCATCAACTACCTTGCGGGCCACCTGCGGTCGGTGCGCACCGCGATGAGCGCCCAGGTCGATGTGCGCGGCTACTTCGTCTGGTCGCTGCTGGACAACTTCGAGTGGGCGCAGGGCTACCAGCAGCGGTTCGGGCTGGTGCACGTGGACTACCAGACGCAGGTGCGCACACCCAAGGACTCCTACCATTGGATGCGCGCCCTGATGCGCCGGGCCTGACCGCACTGCCCGCCCGGCGGGTGGCGCTGCTGGTGCAGGCCTCCGCCGGGATCTGGGCAGGCTTCTTCGGCCCCCTCCAGGTACTGCTCGGCTCGCAGCTTGCGCTGATCGACCCGTCCCGCAAGGAGTTCCTGCTGGGCATGGTCGCGGGCGCCGGGGCAGCGGTCGCGGTGGTCGCCAATCCTCTGTTCGGTGCCCTCTCCGACCGCACCCGCACCCGCCTCGGCCGCCGAACCTGGGTGCTGGCAGGTGCCGTCATCGGCGCCGCGGGTCTGCTGGTGCTGGCGTATGCCCCCGACACCGCAACGGTCATCGCAGGCTGGTGCCTCGCCCAGGCAGGCCTCAACGCCGCACTGGCCGCGCTGACCGCCGTGATCCCCGACGAGGTGCCCGAACACCAGCGCGGCGCCGTTTGCGGCTGGGTCGGCCTCGGCCAGACCCTTGGCGCCCTCACCGGCACCGCCCTGGCTGCCGCCACCCCAACCCTCTCCGCCGGGTACACCGCCTGCGCCGCCCTGCTCGTGACCACGGCACTCGTCTTCGCCCTGAACCCATCACCCGGGGTCGTGAGTGCGTTGTTCGGTTCCAACCCGACAGCTCACTCACGAGCCCGGAGCCGGGACTTCCGGTGGATGTGGGCCACCCGGTTCGCGATGCAGCTGGCGAACGCGCTGGTGCTGCTGTACCTGCTGTACTACCTGACCGACGAGGTGCGGCACCCCGATCCGCCGACCGGCGTGCTGGTGCTGACCGCTGTCTACAGTGGACTGCTGATGGCCGCGGTCGTGCTCGTCGGGCTGTGGTCCGACCGGATACAGCGGCGCAGACCGTTCGTGATCGCGGGCAGCGTGCTGACCGCGGCGGCGGCGATCATCCTGGCGGCGTGGCCGAGTTGGCCGGTCGTGGTCGGGGCAGCGGTACTGCTGGGGGTGGCTTTCGGCGGGTACACCGCGGTCGAGTTGGCGTTGGTGACGCAGGTCTTGCCGCGAGACGAAGATCGGGCGAAGGATCTCGGCCTGTTCAACATCGCCAGTGCGTTGCCGCAGGTGCTCGCGCCGGTACTGGCGGGAACACTGTTGAACACTTTCGGGGGTTATTCGCTGCTCTACGTGGTCGTTGCGGTGCTCGCACTGAGTGCAGGCCCGCTGGTCACGCGGGTCCGCTCGGTGCCGTGACACGTGCGAGTGGGTCTGGTGCGCATTAGTAGTGTGTTGCGCACGGACTGTAAAGGGCGGTGGCTTGTGGTCGACCAGTTGAGCTGGGTTCCCAAGGAAATCAACACGAAGCTCCCGAGCTCGGCAAGGATCTACGACTATCTGCTGGGCGGAGCGCACAACTTCGAGATCGACCGGAACGCGGCGGACAACCTGCTGAAGGTGGTGCCCGCCAACCGGATGGCCGCGATGAACAGGGACTTCCTGCGTCGCGCCGTGAAATTCCTGGTGCAGGAGGCCGGTATCCGGCAGTTCCTCGACCTCGGCTCGGGCATCCCGACCGTGGGCAACGTGCACGAGGTCGCGCAGGAGATCGACCCGTCATGCAAGATCGTCTACGTCGACATCGAGCCGGTGGCGGTCGCGCACGCCGAACTGCTGCTCGCCGACAACGCCAACGCCGCCGCGATCCAGGCGGACCTGTGCGAGCCGGAGTCGGTGCTGGGCTCCGCGCCCGTCCGCGAACTGCTCGACCTCAGCCAACCGGTGGGTCTGCTGATCGTCGGCGTCATGCAGTTCATCCCGGAGACCCGCGACCCGTGGACGATCGTCCAGCGCTACCGCGAGGCGCTGGCAGCAGGCAGCTACCTGGCGCTGTCGCACTTCACGCCGGACGGGATGCCCGAGGCGATGGCCAAGGCCGTCGAGGTCTTCGCCAAGACCCAGGAGCCCGCGCACCCGCGCACCCGTGCTGAGGTGCTGCGCATGTTCGAGGGCTTCGACCTGGTCGAGCCGGGCCTGGTGTTCACGCCCCAGTGGAAGCCGCGCTCCCCGCAGGACGTACCGCCCAACCCCGAGCACTCCAACCTCTACGCGGGCGTCGGCAAGCTCCGGTAGCCCTGCACGCCCCACGGGCCCGCGGCGGGAATTCTCCTCGCCGCGGGCCCGTTTTGTTGTCGACCGACAGTGCCTGTCCCGATAACCGCACTATCTCTGTCCAATTTGTTCAGATCCGCCAAAGCTCGTCAAGATCGGCGATCATGCGGCTGAACAGCGAAAATATCGCATATCGCGGTATGAGACCGGCGGTGGGCAGGCCTATTGTCTACATCCATAACTTCGCAGTTTGTCTTGACAATGGGTGAAGATTGCAGCTCTATTGGCACCCAGCGACCGATTCGGATCCGGCGTATAACGCCGCGTTCACGAACCGATCACGGCAGACCAGGCTGTAACGGCGAAACCCCTGCTGAGAGCCCGGCCCAGCGAGGCGGCACCGGAGTTCATCCCTCGGACTCCGTGGCACCTCTCGGTGCTCTCACGCCTACACCAGAGGTGGCTATGAGCCAGCAACGCAAGAAGTGGGCCATCGCGGTGGCAGCGGCCGCCGCGGTCGCGACCGCGATAAGCCTCCCCGCGGGAGCGGGCCAGACCCCCACCCCCTCCGATGTCGCCGAGCACCAGCAGCGCGACAACACCCAGGCGTTCATCTACCGCGTCACCGTGCCCGGCGAGGCACAGGCCCAGAAGCTGGTGGCGTCCTACGACGTCACCGAGCGCCGTGAGGGCGACGACCTGTTCGTCGCGGGCACCGCCGAGGTCGGCGAGAAGCTGCGCAAGGACGGGTACAAGATCTCCGTCGACGAGACCCTCAAGCCGCTGTGGCAGAGCCCCGGCGGACTCGTCGGCAACCCCGACCCGGCCAACGCGAAGATCGCCGACACCTACTACGGCGGCTATCACACCGTGACCGGCCACTACAACCACCTCGACCAGGTGGCCGGGGCCAAGCCGGACCTGACGAAGCTGTTCACCATCGGCAAGTCGTTCCTCGGCAAGTACGACATGAAGGCCATGTGCATCACGAAGCTGGCCGCGGGCGACTGCGAGCAGCGCACGGACGCCAAGAAGCCGCGGTTCTTCCTGATGACGCAGACCCACTCGCGGGAGATCGCCACCGGCGAGATGGCCTACAAGTTCATCGACCACCTCGTCGGCGGCTACGGCAGCGATGCCGAGGTCACCTCGCTGCTGGACACCACCGAGGTCTGGGTCGTGCCGATGGCCAACCCGGACGGCGTGGACTACGTGCAGCAGGGCGGCAACCAGCCGATCCTGCACCGCAAGAACCGCAACGCCACCAACGGCTCCTGCTCGGGCACCGGCGTCGGCGTCGACCTCAACCGCAACAACAGCACCCACTGGGGCGGCGCGGGCACCACGACCAACCCCTGCGGTGAGACCTACCTCGGGCCGCGTGCCGACAGCGAGCCGGAGAACACCGCGTTGCAGAACCTGTGGCGCAAGCTGTTCCCCGACCAGCGCGGCGACGGCAACGTCCCGGCGCCCACCACCGCCAAGGGCACCATGCTGTCCATCCACTCGGTGGTCGGCCTGAACTTGTTCCCGTGGCAGTACCAGAACGTCAAGTCCGGCAACGACGCCCAGCTTCGGGCGATGGCCAACCAGCTGACCCGCTACAACGGCTACCGCGCAGGCCAGGCGCCCGAGGTCCTGTACGCGGCCTCCGGCGGTCACGACGACTGGATCTACGACAAGCTGGGCGTCGCCTCGTTCACCATCGAGTTGGGCGGCGCGGGCTGCGGCAACAGCTTCACCCCCGCCTACTCCTGCGTGAACGGCTACTGGAACGCCAACAAGGGCGCGCTGATGTACCTGGCCAAGCAGGCCAAGGCGCCCTACGCCTCGGCGCTGGGCCCGAACGTGCTCGCGGCGGACAGCGTCGGCGCCACCCGCTCCGGTGCGGGCAACGCGCTGAGCGTCAAGGTCGACGCCAAGCAGTACGAGGCGCTGGCCAAGGGTGCGCCCGCCGTCGGCGGCGACGTGGCAACCGTCGAGTACTCGCTGGACGCCGGTTTCACCAAGGCCGCTCCGATGGCGCTGACCATGGCGGATGACACCGCGACGGCCACCGCCACGGTGCCGGTCGCCGGGCTCGCCAAGGGCAAGCACCTGGTCTACGTGCGGGCCAAGGACCGCGCGGGCAACTACGGACCGGTGAGCACCGCCTGGATCACCGTCTGACACAGCGATAGAGATGGATTCGCGAGTGCGGAGCCGAGTTCGTCCGCGGCCCCGCACTCGCGATGCTGTGCGGACTCCCTACCGGGCCTCCAGGCCCATTGCCGCGGGGTTGCGGGTGCCCCTGTAACCCGCAACCCCGCCCAAAACCCGGTACCGTGGAATCTGATCATCAGATTACCCAAATTGAATATGCAGGAACAGGGAACGAACGGCCGCATTCACGGGTCGAATGGCCTAGTCCCATTCTGAACTGGGAATTTTGTTCCCGATTGCGGCAATTACTTGAAGTTGCATACCCCCGTACGTAGTAATCTCACATCGGTTCACCCAATATTTATCCGATCCCGTCATGATGTAACCGTGGAGACCAGGGGGCGGGAAAACACCAACGGCGTGGCACTGCTCGACGAGCGGAACGACGCCATTGCGCGGAATGCCAGGCTGTTCAAGGCCTTGGCCGACCCGGTGCGGGTCAAGCTGGTATCGCTGGTGCACGCGGCCGCGGCCGGTGAGGTCTGCTTCTGTGACCTCGCCGCCGACTTCGACATGCCGCAGCCCTCGCTGAGCCACCACCTGAAGATCCTCGTCCAGGCGGGCATCCTGCGCCGCGAGCGCCGCGGCACCTGGAGCTGGTACAGCGTGGACCGCGCCCCACTCGAGACCCTCAAGGCGCTGTTGCACGACCTGACCGCCTCGAGCCCCAACGGCACCCCCACGCCCTGCTGACCGCGTCCCGGGTTTCCCTCCAACGGAGATCAACGCCGGCCCTGTGAGGGCATCGATCGGGGCGTTCGCGAGCGGCGAAGAAGATCGCTCGGCGCTGAACACGGACCGTGTTGTGCTCACCCGGTGGCCTGAACAAGGTCACGGCGGGGCCCTCATCCCGGCTGCGGGTTGATCACGTTCCCGATCTATCGAGTGACTCCGCCTTGACCCCCGAAGGGCGGCACCCGGCACGCTTGACCAGGCAACGAAGCCCATGCGGGGGAGGCATCCGGCAATGAGCACGGCGGCGAGGTTGTCCGCGCAAGCACTCGTGATCGCGTTGTTGTTCGGCGGAGGCTGGGTGGCGGGGAGGGTGATGGGCCTGTTCGGTCCGAACAGCGTCGGCAACTACGTCGGGCAGCCGCCGACCTCGGAGAACCCGGGCGTGCTGACGATGGCCACGTCCACCCAACCCCTACGCCCCGACCCCGACCGCCCCTCCCGCGCGGTCGGGGACCAGGCCCTCGCCCTGCCCGCCCATACCGTTTCGGCCGCGCCGGGCGAGCCTGCTCCACCAGGCCATATCGGGTCGCCGCAGCCCACGCGGTCGCCGAGTGTGCCGCCGATGCCGACCGCGACCAAGCCCAACCCGCCGTCGCATTCGCCGACCCAGCCGAGCACGCAGGCGCCGACCCAGTCGCCGACGCAGTCACCGCAGACGCCGGGCGGCAAGCCCGGTCCCACGACGAAGCCCGGTCCGGGCGGAAAGCCCGGCCCGGCTGGCAAGCCGGGACCGCGGCCGGACCGGCCGGGCGCCAAACCCAAGCCCAAGCCCGGCGAAAAGAAGCCGGACAAGGAAGGAAAGCGGGAGCCGCGTGCGGAGGAGCGCCACGAACAGGCGGACCGGCCGAGGAAGCTTCCCGGGCACCCCGGCTCGGGAAGGTGAGACCGGGCGAGCGCGGCACCGACCAGCCGCCGCGCTCGCCCGGAGCCGGTCAGTCCCGCACCGGCAGCCAGTAGTTCTCGCCGAACCGGCTGTCCCAACTGGTCTTGCCCGCACCGTCGGTGCGGTCGAACCACACCTCGATATCCGTGACGCCCTGCGGCACGATCACGCTCAGCGGCCCCGGCACCACCCGCCTGCTGTGTTCCTCGCCCCCTGGATGGAAACGCAGATGCGCCGAGACGTGTGCCTTGCGTTTGCCGCGCTGCTGCGGCACCAGCCGTTTCGAGTCGTACTCGATGACCAGTTCGTCGCCCGGCCGAATATCACCGTTCTGCTCATGCGACCAATCGGGCAGAAAACGCAGCTTCGCCATGGTGGGGACTCCTCGCTCACGGACCACCGCCTACGAGGCATTTTGCCCACGGCCCGAGTCACCCGGCCCGCCGGAATCGGTGAACTTCCCCGTTTCGAGTGCGTTTACTGGACAGCCTGTGCGGAAAGCATTAGGTAGGGAGGCTCGTGATGACGGCAGCGACGCGCAGTGTGGACGTTCCGGTGCTAGGCCACGTCGGCGTACCGCCACCCGAGCGACTGGCCTACTACGCCGCGCTCGGCGTGCCGGCCGCCCTGGAGTTGATCGAGTGGCCGCTGGCACGGGTGATCGCGGGAGGTCACCTGTTGGCCGATCAACACTACTCACGGGTCGCGCACGAAGTCGGCGAGGCAATGGAAGACGCGTAACAAATTCATCTGTGTATTAGGTGATGAAAAGAAATTCAGCTCCGCCGGAGAATTCTTTTTTCCGGCGGATCCGCCGCACCCTCCGAGTGCGGCGGGCCGCGGTTCCGGCCGCGGCGAAGCCCGGCTCCAGTGGCCCGGAGCCGGGCTTTCTCAATTCCACTCCCAGTTGATGCTGAGCTCTCCCGGACCGAAGTCCAGCGCGACGTGGTGGACGCTGTGCGAGGTTCCCGGCCACAGTTCCCGGCTGGTCTCCTCGCCCGCCGCGGGCCGGTGCACCGCGTAGCAGCGGACCGGGATCGCGGTCTCGTCGAAGGTCACCTGCAGCACGTACTCCCTGATCCTGCGCTGGAAAAGCCGGAAGTACCGACTGCTCTCCTCGGTGGGGAACATGACGACCGAGTAGTTGAACATCGCGGTCTCGCCCACCCGCAGGTTGCGGTCCAGCACGATCTCGGTGGCGCAGAATCCCCGGCTGGGATCGCAGCGCCGCCTGCCGAGCCTGGTGTGCGCGCCCGCTTCCAGTCGGGGCAGCGCGACGTGGTCGGTCTCCCCGCAGTGGGTCACCACGAAGCGGTCGGCGCCGTCGACCGCGGCCCGCGTCACCCCGTGCGAGACCATCCGCACCTCGCGCCGCTCGGAGTCGATGAACACCTCGTCGTGCAGGCTCACGTAGCCGAGCCGCTGGTCACCCTGCGGATCAACAAGTTCCAGCGTGTCGGCGAGCCCGTCGGACTCCCACAGCCGGTCGTAGGGGATGACCTCCTCGACGCGGTTCACCCAGCGGCCCCGCGGCCGCCGCGGACCCAGCAGCCCCGACAGTGAGTCCCGGTCCAGTCGCAGCACGCTCTCCAACTCGGCGACCGCGTGCAGTGACTTCGCCCGTTCCGGCTGGCTGCGCCCGCGCTGCCAATTGGACAGCGTCGCGATGCTGACCTCGATGCCGCGGGCGGCGAGCTTGCGTTTGATGCTGTCCAGGCTCAGCCCGCGGTCGGTGATGGCCTGCGCCAATCGCCGGTCGAAGGTCGCGTACACATGATCTGCTTCGCTGGAGATCACAACGCAAATCCCATCGAGGTGAGGAGAGAGAACGCGATCCTACGTGTGATCAATCGGTAATCAATACGTTGTCATCAATCCGAAACCATCAGCTCGAATCCGAATGGGTTTTCGAACGGCCGAGCAGCTTCTTCACCACGGGGAACGCGATCAACAATGCGACGATCACGTACACGGCGATCGACAGCGGCGTGTTCACCAGGCCGCCGATGTCGCCGTCGCTGATCTGCAAGGCCCGCCGCATCTGCTGCTCGGCGTTCGGCCCGAGGATCACCCCGATGATGGCGGGCAGCACGGGCAAACCGTAGCGGCGCATCGCGAACCCGATCAGGCCGATCACCAGCAGCACGATCAACTCGAACGACTCACCGCTGGCGGCGTAGGCGCCGACGCTGGCGAAGAACAGGATGCCCGCGTACAGGTAGGGCCGGGGAATGCGCAGCAGCTTCGCCCACAGCGGCGCCAGCGGCAGGTTCAGCACCAGCAGCAGCACGGTGCCGATGAACAGGCTGGCGATCAGGCCCCACACCAGCGCCGACTCCCGCTCGAACAGCAGCGGTCCCGGCTGGATGCCGTACTGCTGGAACGCCGCCAGCATGACCGCCGCGGTCGCCGTGGTGGGCAGGCCCAGGGTCAGCATCGAGACCAGTGTGCCCGCCGCCGAGGCGCTGGCCGCCGCCTCCGGGCCCGCCACGCCCTCGATCGCGCCCTTGCCGAACTGCGCGCGGTGCTTGGACAGCCGTTTCTCCAGCACATAGGACAGGAACGTGGGGATCTCGGCGCCACCCGCGGGCACCGCGCCGAACGGGAATCCGATGAACGGGCCCCGCAGCCACGGACGCCAGGAGCGACGCACGTCCTCCCGCGCAAGCCAGGGACGGCCGGCTCGCAGGGCGACGGAAGGCGTGCGCCGCAGGTGGGCGGCGATCCACAGGGCCTCGCCGACGGCGAACAGGCCAACCGCGATCACCACCAGGTCGACACCGTCGGCCAACTGCGGCACCCCGAAGGTGAGCCGCTGCTGACCGGTCAACTCGTCCAGCCCGATCAGCCCGATGGTCAGGCCGATCAGCAGGGAGGCGTAGCCGCGGATACGGGAGGACCCCAGCACCGAGGTCACCGCGATGAACGCCAACACCATGATCGCGAAGAAGTCGGGTGCGCCGATGTTCACGGCCAGCCTCGCGACGGTGGGTGCGAGCAGGACGAGCAGCGTGGTGCCGATCAGCCCGCCGATGAAGTGCCCGATGGCCGCCGCGGCGAGCGCCTGCGAACCGCGCCCGGCGCGGGCCATCGGGTTGCCGTCGATGGCGGCCACCACCGAGAACGACTCACCGGGGGTGTTGAGCAGGATGGAGGTGGTGGACCCGCCGTACATCCCGCCGTAGTAGATGCCCGCGAACATGATGAACGCACCCGTCGGCTCCACGCCGTAGGTGACGGGCAGCAGCAGCGCCACCGCCATCGCGGGCCCGATGCCGGGCAGCACGCCGATCGCGGTGCCCAGCAGCACGCCGATCGCCGCGAGCAGCAGGTGCGTCGGGGTCAGCGCGGTGCCGAAGCCCTCGATGAGCTGGTTGAGGGTGTCCATCTACAGCACTCCCATCAGCGGACCGCCTGGGAGTGCGACGCCCAGCAGGTTGTTGAACAGCAGGAACGTCAGGATCGACAACGCGGCCGCGATCAGCGGGTTGCGCACGGGGTTGCGGCTGCCCAGCGCGTAGGCCGCGCCCCAGAACAACACCGCGCCCGCCACCGGGAACCCGGCGGTCTCCAGCAGCGCGATGTTGGCCAGGAACGCCCCGCACAGCAGCAGCACCGTCTTCCAGTCCGACGCCACGCTGAGGTCGATGTCCTCGCCGCCCTCGGCCTGCCCGTGCCCGCCGCGCAGCACGTCCCTGGCCAGCAGCAGCGCGACGACGACGAGCAGCCCGCCGATCACCAGCGGCACCACCTCGGGGCCGACCGGGCTGCGCCGCGACACGTCCTCGGGGATGGCCAGCGCGTCGATGATCACCAGCAGGCCGAGGGCCGCCAGCAGCGCCGAGACGCCGAGTTCGGAATGCTCCCGCAACCAGTTCATGCCAGCCCCAGCCCTTTCAGCACCTTGCCGACGCGGTCGTTCTCCGCGGCCAGGAACCGCCCGAAGTCCTCACCGGGCAGGTAGGCGTCGGTCCAACCGTGACGCTTGACCGTCTCGGCCCACTCGGGGCTGTCGTGGAAGTCCCGGAGCAGCGTGAGCAGCCGCTCCCGCTCGCCCTGGGACAGCTCGGGAGGCGCGACGATGCCGCGCCAGTTCGTGAAGCTGACCGGAACACCGGACTCGCGCAGGGTAGGGGCGTTGACGCCGGGCAGACGCTTTTCGCTGGTCACCGCCAGCGCGCGGAGGTCGCCGGACTCGATCTGGTCGCGGTACTCGCTGATGCCGGAAACGCCGAACGCCACCTTGCCGCCCAGCACGGCGGACAGCAGTTCGCCGCCGCCGTCGTAGGCGACGTAGTTGACCGACTTGGGCGCCACCCCGATGGCCTCCGCGAACAGCATGGGCGCCAGGTGGTCCGGGCCGCCGGGGGAGGAGCCGCCACCCACCGGCACCGCCCCGGGGTTGGCCTGCCAGGCCGCGATGAGCTGGCGGATGTCGGTGTAGGGCGAGTCCTTGCCGACCACCACGATCTCGGCTTCCTCGGTGAGCCGCGCGATCGGCGTGGTGTCGGCCAGCGAGGACGGCGACTTGTTGGTGTAGACGCTGCCGACCACCCCGAGCCCCATCGACATGACCAGCTTGCCGTTGCCGCGCTCGTTGACCAGCCTGCCCAGCCCCACGGTGCCGCCCGCACCGGGCAGGTTGAGCACCTCCGGCCTGCGCACCAGGTCGGCGTCCTCCATGGCCTTGGCCGCCGCCCGCGCCGTCGTGTCGTACCCGCCGCCGGGCGTGTTGGGCACCAGCACGCGCAGTCCGCGCACCTGCCCGGCCTCACCGCCCGCCGTCGGCGTCAGCAGCGGCGGCACGACCAGCACCGCCGCCAGCGCGACGGCCACCGCCGCCAGAGTCTTCACGCGCAACCTTCAGCCTCCCGCTTCACCTGGTCGGAAGCCGCGCCGGTTCCCGACCAGGAGGGATGGTGCCTCGGGTCACATGCTTAAGGCTGCATTAAGTTACTTGTGGTCATAAAAAGCGGACCTGGCGAACTTTCGCCTCATCGTGTCGGGCGCGGGCCGCGAGGATGTCGTCGCGGTGCCCAGCCGAGGGCACGCCGACCTCCCACCAGGCACCGGCCTCGGTCCAGGACGAGGGATGGGTGCCGACCAGCACCACCGCGGGCCGCCCGCCGTGCGCCATCACCCGCGCCTTGGCATAGGCCGCCCGCAGGCCGTCCAGCCCGTCCACACTGAACACCGCCGCGCCCAGCGCCGCGGCGTGTGCGGCGAAGTCGACGCGTGGGGGAGTGCCCAGTTCGGTGCGGCAGTCGGCGAGCATGTTGTTGTACCCGGCGCCGCCCTGCCCGCGTTGCAGTCGGTCGATCACGGCGTATCCGCCGTTGTCGCACACCACCGCGACGAACCCGTGCCCGGCGAACGCCGCGGAGTACAACTCGGAGTTGAGCATCAGGTACGAGCCGTCCCCGAGCAGCGCGGTGACCACGCCCCGGTCGCGGGCCATCGCCGCGCCCCAGGCGCCCGCCAGCTCATACCCCATGCAGGAGAACCCGTACTCCACGTCCATTGTGGACTCGCCGTGGGAACGCCAGCCGCCGATCAGCTCGCCAGGCAGACCGCCCGCCGCGCTCATCACGTAGTCCTCCCGCGTGCACAGGTCGTTGACCGCACCGACCACCTGCGCATAGGTGGGCAGCCCATCACCGGGTGCGCGGAGGGCGTCGATGTGGGCGTCCCACCGCTGCCGCTCGCTCTCGGCCAGCGCAGTCCATTTCGGGTCGGCCCGCCAGCCGTCGAGCTGTTCACCCAGCTCACGCAGGCCCTCCTCGGCGTCTGCGACCACCGAGAGCGCGCCGTGCTTGACCGCGTCGAACCGCGCCGCGTTCACCGTGACCAGCCGGGCGTGCGGTGAGAACACCGTCCACGACGCGGTGGTGAAGTCCTGGAGTCGGGTGCCCACCGCGAGCACCACATCCGCGCCCGCGGCGAGCGCGTTGGCCGAGGCCGAGCCGGTGACGCCCAGCGGACCGGCGTGCAGCGGGTGGTCGTGCGGCACCAGCGTCCGCCCCGCGGTGGTCTCGGCAACCGGCACACCGTGCCGCTCCGCGAAGTCCACCGCGGTGGCCGCCGCACCGGAGTAGCGCACCCCGCCGCCGACCACCAGCAGCGGCCGCTCCGCCGCCCGCACCACCCGCGCCGCGTCCGCCACCGCCTGCCGCGACGGCCGGGGCCGCTGCACCCGGTGCAGCACCGGTTCGAACAACGCGGCTGGGAAGTCGAAGGTCTCCGCCTGCACATCCTGCGGCAGCGCCAACGTGACCGGCCCGCAGTCGGCCGGATCGGTGAGCACCCGCGCCACCTGCGGCAGCGTCGCCAACAGCTGCTCGGGCCGGGTGATCCGGTCGAAGTAGCGGCTCACCGCCCGAAACGCGTCGTTGACGGTGGCCGTCGCATCGCCAAAATGCTCCACCTGCTGCAACACCGGATCGGGTGCCCTGCTGACGAACGTGTCACCCGGCAACAGCAGCAGCGGCAGCCGGTTGGCGTGCGCCACGCCCGCCGCCGTCACTAGGTTCAACGCCCCCGGCCCGATGGAGGACGTCACCACGCCCACCTGTCGGCGGTGCACGGCCTTGGCGTAGCCGACCGCGGCCAGCGCCATGCCCTGTTCGTTCTGCCCCCGCCACAGCGGAAGCCGCTCGCGGTGCTCCTCCAGGGCGGCGCCCAACCCGAGCACGTTGCCGTGCCCGAAGATGCCGAACACGTGCGGAAACAGCGGCGCCTGCCCGCCGTCAAGGAGTTCGCTGCGCTGCGCGATCAGCCAGCGCACCAGCGCCTGCGCCGTGGTCAGCTTCATGACAGCCGTCCTTCCGCCGAGGTGACCGGGCATCGCGGATCGAGCGCCTGATCCGCCCAGGTCTCGCGAACCCAGGAGTGCGCAGGGTCGTCGCAGAACGCCATCGACCGCTCCTCGCCAGGCCCGGCCAGCACATTCAGGTAGTACATGGGATAGCCCGGCGCCGCCACACACGGCCCGTGGTAGCCGCGCGGGATCAGGAACACGTCGCCGTCGCGGACCGCGACGGCGACGTCGATCTCGCCGTCGGCGGTGTAGGTGCGGTGCAGCCCGAAGCCCTCCCGCGAGGGGGTGAACCCGTCGCGGCCCGCGATGCGGAAGTAGTAGATCTCCTCGTTCACCACCTCGCACTCGCTTGCCTCGTCGTGCTTGTGCGGGGGATAGGACGACCAGTTGCCATCCGGCGTGATCAGCTCGCAGGCGTTCAGCTTGTCGGCGTGCTCCCACACCCCGGGCACCCCGAAGTTGGTGACCTGCCGGGTCGCGCTGCCCGCCCCGCGCACCTCCACCGGCACGTCCTCGGCGGGTCCGTACCTGGGTGTCAGCCGCCGCGTGCACCGTGCCATCGGCAACGCCACCTCCGCCCCGTCCGCGCTGGTCAGGTGCGCGACGGAGTCGCGTGGCAGGTAGGCGAAGTCGGTGACCCGCGCGAACACCGACGCCCGGCCCGTCAGGTCGAACCGCTCCCCGTCGACCTCTACCACACAGCCGCCGCTCAGCGGCAGCACGAACGCCTCGAACTCGCCGGTGTCCACCGTCCGCCGCTGCCCGGCGGCCAGGCGCAGCACCCGCAGCCCCGTGTAGGTCCAGCCCGCCGCTTCCGGTGTGAGCAGCACGGGATCGGAGTCGGCGGCGAGTGTCCCGAGTGGACGGTGCAGCGTCATGGTGCCCTCTTCGAAGTGTGCAGCAGCCGCGCGGCGGACCTCACGGCCGCCGACACGTCACCGCCGCGCGGATACAGCAGCGTTCGCCCCACGACAAGGCCGCGGGCGGCGGGATGCCGCAGTGCCCGCCCCCAGGAGGCGATGTCGTCCTCGGTGTCGCCCGACGGCGGCCCACCCAGCAGCAGCACCGGCAGGCTGGTGGCAGCCAGCATCGCCTCGGGCTGGGCGACCGCGGGCAGCTTCAGCCACGTGTAGGCGGAGGTGCTGCCCAACCCGGCGGCGATGGCAGCCACCTTGGCCAGCGCCCCGGGGTGTGTCTCCAAGCGGAGAACAGGTGGGGTTCGGGTGGGGTAGGGGTCGGCGCCGAACGACTGGGTCACGCCGCTCTCCCACAGGTAGGGCAGTGGCTCCACCATCGCCATCAGCCCGGCCGCCGCCAGTTCGGACACCGCCCGAGCGCAGCCCTCCAGCGTCGGGATGGTGCCGGGATCGGAGTAGACGACGCGCAGCAGCATCTTCCCGCCGTCCAGCCCGCAGTCCGCGATGGACCGGGCGGTGTAGGCGGTGAACCGGTCGTCGATCTCCCACGACGCGCCCGCAACCCCGCCACGGTTCATCGAGCCGATCACCACCTTGTCGTGCAGCGCGCCCAACAACAGCAGGTCTTCGACCACATCGGGCGTGCCGAGCAGCCCGTCCACCTCCGGGTCGGCCAACGCGATCAGCAGCCGCTCCAACAGCACCCGGCGGTCGGCCATCGCCAGCGAATCGGCGCCGACATCCAATGCCCCTCGCGCCGGGTGGTCCGCCGCGACCAGGAACAAGGTGCCCCGCTCGGACAGCAACATCGGCCTGCGCCGCCGCTGGGTATACGCCCGCCGCACCGCACCCGGATCGGTCGCCCGGGTGTGCAGGAGTTCGAACCACCGCTCGTCACTGATCACCGCACTGCTCCTCGGTGCGAGGCCCGCGCGCTCCGGTTTAGCGCCCTGAACCCCTCCGTGACGCCGTTGTGGAATGGGTTCAGGTCGCTAAACCCGCTTTCCGGTCGCCCGTCACCCATCACTGAGCAACTCCTCGATCTCCGCCGCCGTCGGCATCGCGTCCGCGCACGCCAGCCGTCCCGCGACCAGGGCACCGGCGGCGTTGGCGTACCGCGCGATCCGCACCGGCTCCCACCCGGCCAGCAACCCGTGCACCAGCGCCCCGCCGAACGCATCACCCGCACCCAACCCGCACACCACCTCAACCGGTTGCGGCGCAACGGTGTCCATGCTCTCCGGGGTCGCCACCAGCACCCCCTCCGCACCTTTCTTGATCATCACCAGCTGCACACCCCGGTCCAGCATCCGCCGCGCCGCCAGCTCCGGATTGGACGTCCCCACCGCGACCGCCGTCTCCGTCCGGTTGCCCACCGCCACCGTCACGTGGTCGAGCAGCCAGCCGATCTCCCGCCGCGCCGTCTCCACATCCGGCCAGAACATCGGCCGGTAGTCCAGATCCAGCACCGTGTGCTCGGCCCGCGTGCGGTGCAGCAACAACTTGCGCTGCGTGGATCGCGCGGGCTCGGCACTCACCCCCGTCCCGGTCACCCACAGCACCGGCACCTCGCCCACCACATCCCACGGCACGTCGAAGTCCGTGAGCGTCAGATCGGGCGCCACCGGCAGCCGGTAGAACAGCAGCGGCGGATCTTCCGGCGGGTCCAGTGCGCAGAACACCACCGGCGTGAGCAGTCCGGGCGCGGTCCCCACGTACTCGGGCGACACGCCGAACCCGCTCAACGCGCCGCGCACGTAGTCCCCGAACCCGTCCGCACCCACCTTGGTCAGCACCCCGGTCCGGCGATCCAGCCTGGCCGCGGCCACCGCAACGTTGGTCGCCGTGCCGCCAAGGAACTTCGCGAAGCTGCGCACCTCCGCCAGCGGCACCCCGCTCTGCTCCGGGTACAGGTCCACCCCGACCCGACCGACCGTGAGCACCTCCAACTCCATCAAGTCGCCCTCAGCTCATGACTCAACGCGTCCAACTCCGCCCCGCCCGCCATCTGCCGCGTCAACTCGTCGATCCCGATCTCCGACTTCGCGAAGCAGCCGAGGCTGCGTCCCCGCTTGAGCAGCAGGAACCGATCGCCCACCGGATACGCGTGGTGCGGGTTGTGCGTGATCAACACGACGCCCAGCCCCCGGTCCCGCGCCTGCGCGACATACCGCAGCACCACCCCCGCCTGCTTCACACCCAACGCCGCGGTCGGCTCGTCCAGGATCAACACCTTCGCCCCGAAGTGAACGGCCCGCGCGATCGCCACACACTGCCGCTCGCCGCCGGACAGCGTCCCCACCGGCTGCTCCACATCCCGCAGGTCGATGCCCATCTCCGCCAGCGCCTGCCGCGCCGTGTGCATCCCCTTGCGGCGGTCGATCATCCGGAACGGCCCGAACCCCACCGTGGGCTCCGAGCCGAGGAAGAAGTTCCGCCACACCGACAACAGCGGCACCACCGCCAGGTCCTGGTACACGGTCGCGATCCCGCGGTCCAACGCCTCCCGCGGCGAGGAGAACCGCACCGGCTCACCCTCGAAGCGCAACTCCCCGGTGTCATGCCGGTGCACCCCCGCCAGGATCTTGATCAGCGTGGACTTACCTGCCCCGTTGTCACCCAGCACGCAGGTCACCTCACCCGCGTTGACCACGGTCGACACCTCCCGTAACGCGATCACGCTGCCGTAGGTCTTGCCGATGTCACGCACCTCGATCAGGCTCATCGCCGCACCCTCTCCGCCCGCCGCCGGAAGGTGTTGTTCACCAGCACCGCGGACAGCAGCATCACGCCGAGGAACAGCTGGAACCAGTCGCTGTCCCACCGCGCGAACACGATCCCCTGCCGCGCCATGCCGAAGATCAACGCACCGATCGCGGCCCCGATCACCGACCCGAACCCACCGGTCAACAGGCACCCGCCAACCACCGCCGCGATGATGAACTGCAATTCCAGCCCAATGCCCTGGTTGGCCTGCGCACTCGCGAACCGCAGGATGTTGATCGTGCCCACCAGCCACCCCGCGAACGCCGTGGTCATGAACAGCAGCACCTTGCTGCGTTTCACCGGCACCCCCACCGCCCGCGCACTCGCCGCGGCCCCACCCACGGCGAAGATCCAGTTCCCGAACCGCGTCCGCACCAACACCCACGCACCCAGCGCCGCGAAGGCCAGCCACCACAGAATCGACACCTGAAACGGCTGCCCGCCGATCTCGATCGTCGAGGCGAACACCATCCCCGCCGACTCGTACCCCGCCGTCGACCGCATCCCCGACACCTGCACGGTCCCGGTGACCAGCCGTGTCACCCCGAGGTTGAGCCCCTGCAACGCCAGGAAACTGCCGAGCGTGACGATGAAGCTGGGCAGCCCGGTCCGCGTCACCAGCCACCCGTTGGCGGCGCCGACCCCCAACGCGAACACCAGCGACACCACCATCGCCGCCCACACGTTCCACCCCGCCTGAGTGGCCAGCATGCCCGTGACCAACGCGGTCGACGCGGTCATCACACCCGCGGACAGGTCGAACTCGCCGCCGATCATCAGCAGCGCCACCGCGACCGCCATGATCCCCAGCACCGACGCGTCATCCAGCCACGTCGCCACCCCACCCACGGTGAGGAACTGCTCGGTGACCAGCGAGAAGAACACGAACACCACCGCGGCCCCGAGCAGCGCCCCGATCTCCGGCCGCACCACCAGCCGGTTCACCAGTCCAGGCCGCGCCACCCGCTCATCCACCGCCAGCGCGGTCATCGCGTCCCTCGCCGAGTCAACTCGGCCACCTTGTCCACGTTGGACTTGTCCACGAAAGCGGGACCGGTGAGCACCGGCCGCCCACCGCCTATCACGTTCGCGTTGTCCCGGTAGAGCTTGAGGAACACCACCGGCAGATACCCCTGCTCGTACTGCTGCTGATCCACGGCGAACTCCACCTCACCGCCCCGGATCAGCTCCACCACATCCGGGTTGAGGTCGAACGTCGCCACCTGAGCCTGCGAGCCCGCGCCCCTGCGTGCCTGCCCCGCCAGCGCCGCGACCTGCGCGTTCAACGTCAACACTCCGTCGATGGCGGTGTCGGACTGCAACGCCCCGCGAATCCGCGACTGCACATCCGTCGGGTTGTTGATGTCCACCTGAAGGTTCTGCACGTTGCCGAAGCTTCGCCGAGCCCCATCGCAACGCTCGTTGAGCCCGATGTTGCCCGCCTCGTGGATCACGCACAGCAGCTTCTTGCGCCCGGCCTCCGCGAACCGGCGCCCCGCACCCTCTCCGGCGATGCCCTCGCTCTGCCCAACGTGTGCGATCGCCCCGAACTCGGCGCTGCGCTGCTCCCCGGAGTTGACGGTGATCACCGGGATACCCGCCTTCACCGCCGCTTCCACTGACGACCGCAACGCATCCGGGTTGGCCATCGACACCACCAGCCCGCCGACCTTCTGCGCCACCGCGTTGTCGATCAGCTTGGCCTGCCCACCGGGGTCGCCGTCGGAGTTGTACTCGACCTTGACGTCCAGCTCGCGCCCCGCCGCTTCCGCACCGTTTTTCACCACGTTCCAGAACGCATCACCCGCGGTGCCGTGCGAGATCACCGCCACCCGCAGCTCACCACCCGAACTCGCCCCGCCGGTCGCGGCGGGCTTGTCCCCGCTCGGTCCGGTGCAGGCGGTCAGCGTCAACGCCGCAAGGACAGCGACAACAGCTGTGCTTCTCATGGGAATCTCCCTCGCTCGACACCGGCGCCCTCCGCCGATGCGAAGATCTGGTGGAGCTTGCCGAGGCTGCGTTCGGTGTCGATGCGCGGCCGGTCCAGGAAGCAGGCGGCGGCCAGCGCCGTGTCCTGCTCCAGCACGTACCAGCCGTCGTAGCCGGCCTCGAGCAGCAGCCCGACGGCCGTGTCGACGTCCACATCGCCATCACCCAGCGGGGGATAGATCCCCTGCCGCACCGCCGCCGCATACCCGACCGCGCCATCCCGCACCCGCGCGGCGAGGTCGGCCCGCACGTCCTTGAGGTGCACATGCCCGATCCGGTCGGCGTGCTCGCGCACCAGGTCGACGGGATCGGTCCCGCCGATCAGCAAATGCCCGGTGTCCAGGCACAGCGCGACGTCGGAGTCGGCCAGGAACCGCCGCACCTCCGGCTCCCGCTCCACATGCGTCCCGACATGCGGGTGCAGCACGGTGGTCAGCCCATACCCGGCCGCGAGGTCGCGGATCTTCGCGGTGGTGCCGATCAGCGTGCTCCACTGCGAATCGGTGAGCTCGGGTCGCTCGTCGTACCCGTCCAACCCGGTCGCCGCCGCCAGCACCAACACCTGAGCGCCGCAGTCCGCGAGCAACTTCGCGGTCCGCTGCGCCTCGTCCACCTCACCCTCGTGCAGCGTCGTCGCGAGAAACCCGCCAACCAGCGTCAGCCCGTGTCGGTCGAGCTCGTTCCGCAGTTCGGCGGGATCGGTGGGCAGGTAACCGGGCGGCCCGAGTTCGGTGGCGCCGATGCCAAGCTCCGCCATCGCGCCCAGCACGACGTCCGGTTCAAGCACGTGACCCCAGCCGGGCACCTCGCACACACCCCAGCTGATCGGGGCGGCGGCGACACGCGGTTCACGCCGGGACATGGCTCACCCTCTCCGCGATATCGACGGGGGCGCCGGTCCGCATCGACTCACCGGCCGCGTCCGCGAGGACCAGGCTGATCACACTGTCCCGGACCGGCGAGGGGTTCGCAGCCTGTCCGGCCACGATGTCCACAAAGGTCGCAATCTCGTTGCGGTAGGCGGTGTCGAACCGCACCTGAAAACTCGGATACGCGTCGGTCGGATTCGGCCCACCCGGCTCCAGCGACCGCAGCGGCGTCCGCCCATCCACCCCGACCACCACGGAATCCCGGCTGCCCAGCACCTCGATCCGGCTGTCGTACCCAACCGGGTTGTGCCGCGTCATCGCGAGCTGTGCGTGCACCCCGTTGTCGAAGGTGACCGTCACGACGGCCGTGTCCACGTCGTTCGCGGCCTCGTAGCCCGCCCGCGAATCCTCCATCCGGATGCCACCCGCCGCGAACACCCGCACCGGCCGCGCCCCCACCAGCCAGGGGATGGCGTCCAAATCGTGGATCAGCGCGTCCCGGAAGATCCCGCCCGACCCGGCCAGGTAGCTCACCGGCGGCGGCACCGAATCACACAGCACCGCCCGCACGAGATACAACGTCCCCAACTCGCCCGCATGGATGCGCCGGTGCAGTTCGATGACCGCCGGATCGAACCGCCGCTGGAACGCCACCACCACCTCGGTGCCGGTGCGTTCGGCCTCCGCCGCCAACGCTCGCACCTCGCCGAGATCACTCGCGACCGGCTTCTCGCACAGCGTCGGCACCCGAGCCTCGATGGCCGCGCGAAGCAGAGCGGGGTGCGTATCGGTCGGCGTCGCCAACACGATCCCGTCACTGGCCTCGAGCAACCCGGCGAAGTCGCCGACGGTGCGCGCACCCAGCCCCGCCGCGACCTCATCGGCGCGCCCCGGCAGCGGATCGAACAACACCACTTCATCGACCTGCGGCAGTGCCGCGACGTTCGCGGCGTGCATGGCGCCGATCCGGCCGACGCCCGCTACTCCGATTCGCATAGGCCCGCCACTCCCCATTGTTGGCACCGGTCGCGTTCTTGGAGCGCTCTAACCGTTAGAGCGCTCTAACCATGTAGGCTGCGTCACACTGCTGTCAAGCACAAGTTGCCGCTCATGACATAGGGGTGAGCCCATGGCCCGGCCCACGATGGAGGACGTGGCCCGCGTCGCGGGCGTGTCCCGAGCGCTGGTGTCGCTGGTCATGCGCGGTTCCCCCAAGGTCAGCGAACAACGCCGGGCAGCGGTTCTCGCTGCGGCAGAGTCCCTCGGCTACACCCCACACGCAATGGCGCGCTCACTGGCCTCCCGCACCTCGACGGTGCTGGGCGTGATGCTCTCGGACCTGCACAACGCGTTCTTCGCCGAAATCGTCGATGGCTTAGAGGATGCGGTAGGCCCACTCGGCTTTGACCTGATCATCAACACGGGAGGCCGCAGCGCCACTCGCGAACGCAAGGCCTTGATGAGCCTGCTGTCCTTCCGCCCGTCAGGCCTGGCCCTGCTAGGCCCGGTCGTCCCATCGTCGGCAATCGCATTGGCAGCGGACCAGGTCCCGGTCGTGCTGGTCGCGCGTTCGACCCGCGTATCGACGGTGGACACGATCAACGACGACGGCGAGGTCGGGTCGGGGATCGCGGTGGACCACTTGGTGGAGCTGGGCCACACCCGCATCACGCACCTGGACGGCGGCCACGGCTCCCAGGCGGCGACGCGGATGCGCGGCTACCTGGCAGCGATGCGCAAGCACGGTCTACAGCCGCAGGTCATTCGGAGCGAGTACACGGACATCGCGGGGGAGAAGGCGGTACGCGAGCTACTGGAACGCGGCTCGATGCCCACGGCCCTGGTCGCCGCGAACGACTTCAACGCGATCGGTGCGATCTCGGCCCTGGAAGAGGCGGGCCTGCGGGTGCCGGACGATATCTCGGTGATCGGCTACGACAACACGTCGCTCGCGGCTCTAAGACACGTCTCCCTGA
This sequence comes from Actinorectispora metalli, assembly GCF_056323685.1. Lineage (NCBI taxonomy): Bacteria > Bacillati > Actinomycetota > Actinomycetes > Pseudonocardiales > Pseudonocardiaceae > Actinorectispora > Actinorectispora metalli. The sequence goes on along the minus strand of NZ_JBREYE010000001.1, from coordinate 942,597 downwards.
CCACGATCGACCAGCCAAGACACGACATGGGCAGGCTGGCGGGGGAGGCGCTGCTAGAGAAGGTCCGTGGCGACCGGGTGGACCCGGTCCGCCACCTGCTCACGCCATCATTGGTGGTACGGGCGACTACAGCCCCACCCGCATAGCCCGCCACGCCTGTTCGGAAAACTCTAGTATTGGCCCACTCGGGTTCTTGGAGTCACGAACCAACACCTGGACACCCGCCCATGCAACCTCAACACAGGTTCCGCTCGCACTGCCGCCGCTGCGGCTGCTCTTACGCCAGTTGTGTCCAGCCGCTCCAGGTGTAGTCATCGCCTCGTGCTCCTGCCTGGTCGAATTCGCTTGCCAGGTCTTCAAGCAAGCCCCTGGATTGTCTCTCATCCAGGGCGACCTCTGTGAGCTTCTTCGCCGCTTCGGCGAAGTGACCAGTCGATGCCTTCTTTTCCAGGAACACGCTGGTCTCACCAGCGTTGATGTAAGCCATCGGGCGATGTCCTTCCGGGAAATCCATGAGGATGAACGGCACGGACATTCCGTCGACCGCGCCGGCCGCTCCGGGCACTACACGGAACTCGCATTGCTTCCGAGTGCTCCAGAGCAGCAGGTGCAGCATCTGCTCATGCATCACTCGTGGGCCGCCGACGTTCATTCGGAGTGCAGTCTCATGGATGAGGAAGAGGCAGTCCGGAGGTTGACCCCTATTCAAGACACCCTGCCGCGCCAGTCGGGCGTCCACCCAGACCTGGATTTGCTCCTCTGTGTACTCCTTCCGTCGTCGAAACAGGGAACTCATATATCCCACGGTTTGCAATAGCCCAGGGATGTGGAAGAACTCGAACGCGTGCATGGAAGCCGCTAGAGTCTCGTGGAGAGTTAGGCAATGCAGTTCGTCCGGCAATCGTCCGTCGTGGGTGCGCTCCTGGATGCCGTCGTCAGCCGTGCGGTGTAGAGCGAGAATCCGTTCGATGTCTTTAAGCTTCACTCCGCACTTGCCCAGGTACTGGGTCAGGTAGATCTCGGAGATGCCGCGCATGCCGTTTTCGACCCGTGTCACGGTCGCCCGGCCCCAACCGAGCATGCGCCCGAGCTTGGCTTGAGAGAGCTTCGCTTCTTTCCGATGGCTTTGTAGAATCTCGCCCACCTCACGGCGCAGAGCCGTGCTCCTTCTCGGATCCTCCATGCTCTGAACGCTATCGGCCAAACGGTCCAATCCGCGCTATCGCCATGCCAAGTGACCCGAAAAGGAGCACGGCAGCCTCAACTCTGTCCCGGGGACAGACCCCAATGTGGTGCTTCGACTAACGCAATGCGTTCGAATTCAGCAAAGCATTCACGAGACCTGTGCGGCCCGGGAAAGCTGAACCGGGCGCCACCAGGTGATGCAGCGCCAAGCCCATTCCAGCGGGCCGTACCGAAAGCGGCTCAGCCACCAGCGGCTGAACCCCACCTGCACCACCAGGATTACCGCCGTCAGCACGAATGCCGACCCCCACCGGTTGGTGCCGTGCAACTCCATCACCAGCGTCGACGCCACCACCAGCAGCGTCGCGCTCACGTAATTGGTGAGTGCCATCCGCCCCAACGGCTCCAGTACCGCCGACAACACCCAACCCACCCGCGTCTGCAACGCCAGCAGCAGCCCCGTCGAATACGCCACCGCCATCAGCAGGCCCGCCACCGCCGCGATCACCTCGGCCGTCGCAGGTGGCGTCGCAAGCTGCCACCACACCGCGCCCACACTCAGCACCGCCGCCACCGCGAACACCACGACAAGTTGCTTCCGCCTGCGCTCCAACGTCTGCGGCACCCCATACCGCGCCGTCGCCAGCCCCAGCAGGAACAAGGCGGGAATCAACGCCATCCCGCCGCCCATCGCCGCCCCACCCACGATCCCCGCGATGCCGGCGATCAGCACCAGCGGTCGAGGCAGCCAACTCGCGGGCAACAGCACCAGTAGCCCGGCGATCGCATAAGGCAACAACGCTTCCCCCGGGTGAACCCACTGGTGCAGCGCCCCAAGCGCCCCCAACGCCACCAGCCTGCGCACCAACACCAACCGCGGCCGTTCCGTCCGCTTGCCCCCACTGTCCAGGAACAACGCGAAACTCAGCCCGAACAGGAAGGAGAAGATCGGAAAGAACCGCTGCTGCACGGTCAGATCCAGCAACTGCCGCACCGGATGCGGCATGCCGGGCTCCAAGATCCCCGACATCCGGGTGATCTGCGGAATGTTGACCAGCAGAATCCCGCACAGCGCGAACCCACGAAGGGCGTCCAGCGCCCCGATCCGCCGAGCGGGCGAAACGACAGTGCTCATGTATCCGACGATCCCCGTTGACCTGGTGGCCCCACCTCGGCCGAAATGCCTGCGCCGGACCGGCGGGCTATGCCTTTCGGCCGATCTGCGGCTCCTCCGGATGTCGCTAGGGTTCGCACCGTGCATGGTCATCGGCTGCTGCCACTGCTGGGCCGCTGCGTGGAAATCGCCGGGTTCGGCCTGCTCATGCTCGGCGACCTGCTGCTGTCCGATTCCCTAGCGGGCATTCTGCTGGTCCTCTTCGGTCTGGCCGCGGTGGTGGCATTCCAGTTCCGGGCCCGCTGGTCGAGCCTGCTGGTTTCCCCGTGGCGACCGCGATCGCCGTGCTCTCTCTAACGGTCACCCTGCTGTTCGGGTTGCGCTTTCCGCAGTCCGACATGGCCGAAACCTGGGTCCTGCTCGCCCTGCTGGTCATGGCGTCAAACTCACCTCGCCACCATCCAGACCAAGCTCCCCGCCCCCAACCGAGTCGAGATCACCGCCTGGGCCTGCGAATCCGGCCTGATGGTTTAGCCCACCCACTCACCCAATCGCCGTTGTCGGGGTGACCGGCACCGCCACGAGACCGGCGTCGAATCGACCGAACCCTTCCTCGATCACTGCCCCGAGCAACCGGGCATGCTGCCGAAGTAGCGGTAGACGGCCATCGTCGATGCGCCGACCTCATAGGCGAGCCTGCGGGTCCGCGCTGCCGGGTCCTGTTCGGCGGGCAGCCGCACCGCGGCTTCGCCGAGCCTGCCCCGCACTCCTTCACCGTTCTCGGCCGTCGTGTTCACCCTTGCCAGCATTTCGTAACAGTGTTACTTTGATTTATAACGGTGTTATATGCAAGGTCGGCGAGGACGGAGCCCTGGTCATGAGCAGCAACACCTACTTGGAAGACAACTTTGCCCCCGTGGCGCGGGAACGGACCGTCACCGAACTGGCGGTCACCGGCTCGATCCCCGAGCACTTGGACGGACGCTACTTACGCAACGGCCCCAACCCGATCGGCGAGGTGGACCCGGCCACCTATCACTGGTTCATGGGCGACGGGATGGTGCACGGCGTCCGACTGCGCGAGGGCCGCGCGGAGTGGTACCGCAACCGGTGGGTGCGCTCACCGAACGTGGCGGCAGGGCTCGGGGAGCCTCAGCGCAACGGTCGGCCACACCGGGCGGGGCTTGACGTGCTGGGGGCCAACACCAACATCCTCGGGCACGCAGGCCGCACCTTGGCCCTGGTCGAGGGTGGAGCTGCCAGCTACGAACTCACCGACAACCTGGACACCGTCGGCCCCTGCGACTTCGACGGCACCCTGCCCGGCGGCTACACCGCGCACCCCAAGCGCGATCCCGCCACCGGCGAGCTCCACGCCGTCTCCTACTTCTTCGGCCGCGGCAACGCCGTGCGGTACTCGGTCATCGGCGTCGACGGCCGGTGCAGGCGCACCGTCGACATCAAGGTCACCGGCTCGCCGATGATGCACGACTTCTCGCTGACGGAGAACCACGTCGTGTTCTACGACCTGCCCGTCACCTTCGACACCCGCCAGGCCGTCAAGGCCATCGTGCCACCGCTGCTGCGCGCCCCGGCGCAACTGGTGCTCTCGGCGATCATCGGCAAAATCCGGATACCCGACCCGATCGCCGCGATGGCCGCAGGCAACGTCAAGGCCAACACCGGCCTCCCCTACCGGTGGGACCCGCGCTACCCCGCGCGGATCGGGGTCATGCCGCGCGAAGGCGGCAACGCCGACGTGCGTTGGTTCGAGATCGAACCCTGCTACGTGTTCCACCCCATGAACGCCTACGACGACGGCGAGAGCATCGTGCTCGACATCGTGCGCCACGCCAGGAGCTTCGACGCCGACCCGCACGGGCCCGGCGACGGAACGCCCACCCTGGACCGCTGGACCGTGGACCTCAACGCCGAAAAGGTGCGCGAAGAACGGCTCGACGACCGACCACTGGAGTTCCCCCGGGTCGACGAGCGCCTCGTCGGGCGTCGGCATCGGTACGGTTACACGCCCGAACTCGGCATCGGAGCCGACCCGGGTTCCGCCCTGCTCAAACACGACCTGCAGCGGGGCCGAACCACCAGACGGGATTTCGGCCGGGGCAAGGAGACCGGCGAGTTCGTCTTCGAGCCCAACGCCCTCGACGCCGCCGAGGACGACGGCGTCCTCATGGGATTCGTCTACGACAAGGCCGAATCCCGCAGCGACCTGATGATCCTCGACGCGGCCACCCTCGAAACCGTCGCCGCCGTGCATCTGCCCACCAGGGTCCCGAACGGTTTCCACGGCAACTGGATCTCCGATGCCGGCTGACGCAGGGCAAGTCCGCGCGCCACAACCGCTGGTCTGACCGGTTCCCCGACGGGGTAATGCAACGGCGGCTTGGTGTTGTCGTCGGCGGTGTCGGCGACACGCAGGACGAGTGTGGTGAGCATGCGTCGGGTCTTCGGAAGCGTGAATGCGATCATGCCTGGTTCGCTGATACCGATTCCCCTTTTGCGGCAAGGGATCGGGACAGGGCGAGCCAGGCGTGAGAGAGCATCGCCAGGGTGATGCGGGCATACACGCTTGCCAGGATCAGACCTGGTCGTGGTCGAGGCCGGCTTCGTTCTGGCTTGCCGTAGTCATTCCTCGGTCCACCGGCGTGCCTGGCGATCAGGCCAGGTCCAGCATGGTTGAGCGATGCGGCCCGTAGCAGACGCGGTAGGCGAACTCGGCCGAATACGGTACCCGCGGCGACCGTCACGAGACCGCCGACCAACGCCGCCAACCGAACAACCATGGTCGGTGATTGAGCGGTGGGGGAGCAGCCGGTGCCCGCGCCCGGACTGCCGGCCGATTCGGATCGGCCCCTGCGCCCGGTCGTCCTCGCGGGGGGGGGGGCTGTGCGCACCGGCACCGACCGACAGCCGCCGCCATGCCCGCGCGGGCAGGTCCCCGATCAGCTCGTCCGCCCGGCGCTGGGCACCATCAAGGTGTCGTTCACCTTGGTCGCCGGCACGTGCGCGGCATCATGTTCCTCCAGTCAGGCCCGCAGGAATTGACCTGCCCGTGAGCCTCATCGGCGGTGATCCACGCGAACGGCACTTTCCCTCGAATGCCGGCGCCAACATGCCCGTCGCCGCCACGGCTTCGTCTCGCACTCGATTTATCAGCGATCGCCGCTCGGCGGCAGCAGTCCCGGTCGGCGATCCACGGCTTGGGCAGCTACAGCTCTCGGTCGATCAGCGCATGCCCACGATCACCGGCGCTGCACCCCGTCCGGTGACACCTCAGCAGCCTGCTCCGCAGGCGTCCAGCCGTTCTCCCGCTTTTGCCCCGCGGCCATCTCCGACACAGACTCCCGCGACCGATCCCGTAGTTCCGATCACCTGAAGCACCCAGAAGTCCGCTCGTGCACCCGATCCAGCCGACTCACCACCACAACGACCGGCCCTCGCGGTACTAATCAATGGCAAGTTCCAAAACCACGTATTCGACCTCGCGTCCCTCCTGCTCACAGGTGTGCCGATCGGTTTCGGCGAACCCGAGGTTGTGCACCAGCCGCACACTGCGCGCGTTCCAGGACTGGACCACCGCCCGGAACCTGGTGGCGCCGCCCGCCCGAAGGTGATCCAGGATCGCCGCCCCGAAACGCAGGCCGTTGCCGCGCCCGACCAGGTCAGGCCGCATGCTCACACCGAGATCCAGCACCCCCGGCCGCCCGGCGAGCCCCGGCACCCGCGCCTCCTCGCCTACGCACAGGTAGCCCACCAACTCCCCGCCGGGTTCACCGACCACCGCGAGATAGCCCTCTTCGCTGGTCAGCAGCCCATCGTCGGGCTGCGAGTCGTACAGGCTCCACGGACCCTCATAGGTCCAGGTCGCGATGGCTCGGGCGTCCGGCTCGGTGAGCGGACGCACCCCGAGCCGGTCGGGCATGACCGTCATGCCCAGAGACTGCCGCCGACCCCCACCACCCGCAAAGCGAATTTCACGCCCACTCCCACCGGATGCCCACCTCGCCCGCGGGGTGATCCAGGATCAGCCGGTGCACGCTGTGGGTGGTGCCGATCCACAGGTCCTGCTCGACTTCCGCCCGGCCGTTCACCGGCTGCCCGAAACTCCAGCAACGGGCGGGCACCGCCGCGTCGTCGAAGGTCACCTGCATGATGTATTGGCGCTGCGGCCGGTTGAAGCGCCGGATGAACTGCGTGCTGGTGTCGCCGGGGAAGATCGCGACCTCGTAGTTCACCACCGCCGTCTCGCCAGCGCGCAGCTTGCGGTCCAGGATCACCTCGGCCGCGGCGAAGCCGCGTTCCATATCGGTGCGCTGCCTGCCGATGCGGCTGTGCGCCCCCGGCTCGATCCGCGGCATCGCCCGATCACCCGGCTCCGCCCGCTGCAACGCCACCGCCCGATCGACCCCGTCGACGTCGGCCCGCAGCACGCCGTGGATGCGCTGCCTGCGTTCCCGCCGATCGGCCCCGATGATCAACTCGTCGTGCAGACTCAGGTAACTGAACCTCTCGTTGCAGCGCGGCCCCACCAACTCCAGCGACCCGCACAGCCCCTCCGTCCCCCACAACTCGTCGGTGCCGACGACCGCCGAGGCCCGGTTGACCCACCGCCCCCGCGGCCGCCGCGGCCCGAGCAGCGAGGACAACGTCCGCGGCGGCAGGCCCAGCACCTGCTCCAACACGAACACCGCGCGCAGCGACTCGGGTCGCTCCGGTTGGCTGCGCCCGCGCCGCCAGTAGCTCAACGTGGAGATGCTCAGCCGCACCCCGTGCTCGGCCAGCTTCCGCCGAATGCTGTCCAAACTCCAGCCACTGGCGTCGATGGCTTTGGCCAACGCGTCTTCAAAGGTGTCATCGGCGTCCAGTTGCAGGGGGCGCATAGAACCGTTCCCATCGCTGAATCACGCTGAATCGGCAGCAAGTGCGAAATAATCGGCTGCGCCGCCAGTTGTAACACACCATTCATTAATCTCGGTATCGGCGGTAGGGTACTCATCCTCTACTCCGCTATACCCGCTGCTCAGAGGGCTATCCAAACCCAACTGTGACCCCGTGGTTGTAATACGGGGTTTTGACAGAATACGGCTGTGGATTTCAGATACTCCTCATTCGCCGGTTTATGAGTTAGTTTCTGAGAGCGACGGTGGTCGGTGCCCTGCATGCACCCGGTGCCGTGATTCAACAACACTGGGGAGCGAGGGTGATGATTCCGATGGCCACTGTGCTTTCGTCCGGTCCGCGACCGTCCGCCTACGGCTACTGAAGAACCGGAACTGCCTGCGTTCCCACCGTTGCGAACGCAGGTGACGCGGCGGCTCTGTGGGTGAGTTCGCCGCGAAGCGACACCTCCGGCCCGGCTGAAACAGTGAGCGGCCGGGTCGGAGGGTGTCGTCCTACTCCCACTCCCAACGGATGCCCGCCAGCCCGGCGGGCACATCGCTGAGCGCCTGATGCGCGCTGTGCGTGGTACCGATCCACAACTCCTGCGTCGCGGGCTCGCCCGTCTCACCGGCGGGCTGGATGAACCCCAGGCAACGGGCGGGCACCGCGGGTTCGCTGAAGGTCACCTGCATCAGGTACTCCCGCAGGCTGCGGTGAAACCGCCGGTCGCACTGGTGGCTCTCGGCGCCGGGGAAGATCTCCACCTGTGTGTTGACCACCGCGGTCTCGCCGATCCGCAGGTTGCGGTCCAGGATGAGCTCGGCCACCACGAATCCGCTGGCCTCATCCGAGCGGTAACGCCCGATCCGGCAGTGCGCCCCCGCGGCGATCCGCGGCAACTCCTTGTCGCCGGGCTCCGCGCGCTGCACCATCACCGCCCGGTCCACCCCGTCGGTTTCGGCCCGCACGATGCCCTTGATCAGCTGCTTCTGCTCGCGCCGGTCCGGCCCGATGAACAGCTCGTCATGCAGGAACAGATAGGACAGCCGCTCCAGCATGGGCCGCTTGACGAGCTCCAACGACTCCTCGATGTTGCCGCCGGTCTCCCACAGGTCGTCGAAGCCGACGATCTCCTCTGTGTCCCGCTTGATCCACCGCCCCCGCGGCCTGCGCGGCCCGAGCAGCGCCGACAGCGAGTTCTGCGGCAGGTCGAGCACATCCTCCAGCACCGTCACCGCCCGCAGCGACTCCGGCCGCTCCGGCTGGCTGCGTCCCCGCCGCCAGTAGCTGAGCGTGGAAATGCTCACCTGCACCCCCCGCGCGGCCAGCCGCCGCTGGATGTTGTCCAGGCTCAGCCCGCGGGAGTCGATGGCCCTGGCCAGCGCCCCGGCAAAATTGTCAGCGTGCTCCACGAGGTCGAATAGTCCCATTTCGCGGGCGGTTGCCGCGCGCTCTGATCGGCGGTCGGCCTCAACAGGGCTGCGACATCGGGTTGATCTATAGGCTAACACCGCCCTATTTGACAGCCGTTCAACGAAAGTCTGCCCACCACGTCATGCGCCTCCACCACCCGTCGGTGATGTGCGCTCGCACCGGGCTGCTGCGACGCAGGGGTTTCACAAGTGCCTGCATCCGACAGCTGTCAACCAGGTGTCTCGGGCTTGCTCAGGTCAGCGTGCGATGCATCCGCTGCCGGTGCCGGTTCGGCCCGCCACCGCAGGTGTGCTGGTCATAGCACTCATCGGAGGTGCCCGCATCCTCCAGCTTGGCCGCCACCCAGGCCACCCAACGCAGTGCCCACAGTCACTGCGCGACGAACTCAAGTCGGCCCGCGCCGACGACAAGCCCAGGGTTGACGGTCGACACGACGAACCGGCTACGGGATCGACGTGGAACCGGTGCCCGCGGCCGTCGCACGGCCAACCCATGCCCACCCAAATGCCGGCCCGTGGCATGCGGTACAGACCGTGACCCCACCCGCGCCCCAACGTGCCGAGGCAGCGCCCGACCAGGGTGTTTTCGCAGGTGGGAGACCCGGAGATGGCGCGGCCGGCAGGACTCGAACCTGCGACCTAGAGATTAGAAGTCTCTTGCTCTATCCAGCTGAGCTACGACCGCCTACATGGTCCGGCTAGGTCCACCCTAGCCGCCCCACACCATCTGATCGTTGAAGCGGCCTTGTTCGTTTCACACCCGGCAAAGGAGTTCAGCCTGCAGTGTCATCCGGGAGTCTGCCCAGCGCCTGCAAAGTCAGTTGGTGCAGCGCATCGAGGATGTTGTCCCTCGGCGTGTCCCGTTTGGACAGAATCGCGACCAGCGTGCGGTCCTTGCGCACCGCCAGCGATGCGGTGCACGTCTCATATCCATCATCGGTCTTGCACGTGAGCCACGTCTGGTAGCCGTTGGTGTCGAACTGCTGCCCGTCCGGCTGCTGCTTGCGGACCTGCTCGAGCGGCTTGAAGAAGCCGATCAACGCGCGGTCCTCATCGGCGCCGCCGGTCAGCTTGTAGCCGCAGGACGCGGGGATCACCTCATCACGCAGCGGATCGCCGCTGGTGCCGCCCAGGAACTGCAGATCCTCCGGCTTGAGCAGGGCACACGTATCGATCCCGTCCAGCTTCTTCGGCCTGCCGGGAGGAACGGTGGCCATCGGCGCGGTGGTCGGTCTCGCGGACGAGCTTGTCGGCGCCGACCAGTCCGCCTTCGACGGCGCGATCGTGGTGTCGCCGAACCCCGCGGCACCCACCGGAGTGCCCGCCTGTTCCTGGCTGCAACCGGCGCCGAGGGCGGCGGCCAGCAGCATCAACAGTCCTACCGAGAGAACGCGTCGTGCCTCCACGCGCGCTACCGTAGCCGCCGCCCATAGTGTGCTTGGACACCCCACCCCGATGCCGCTTCGGCTTCGCTTATATCCCAAGGTCCCCGCGCCCGCAGCGGGAGCCTTAGGCTCATGTTGTGTCAGCCGAACCGAGCACCACCGAGACGCGGCGTCCCACCGGCATCGGCATCTGGGGATTTCTGTTGCCCGGCGTCGTCATCGCCGCCGTCGCCGCCGCCGCCCTGACCACTTTGACCGGCGTCGACGTCTACGAGGCGTTCGGCCTGCCCGATCCGGGGGAGGTGACCCGCTACGGCCTCCCGATCGCGCGGGTGATCGCCGAGATCGGTGCCGTGCTGTGTGTCGGCTCGCTGCTCTTCGGCGCGTTCCTCGCGCCGTCCCCGATCAACGGCACCGTCTCCGCCGACGGCTACGCCGCCCTGCGGTTCGCCAGCAACGCCGCGTTCGCCTGGTTCCTCGGCGCGGCCGCAATGATGCCGTTCGTCACCGCCGACATCCGCGGCGTGCCGGTCTCGGAGGTCCTGTCCTTCGGCGAGGTCATGGCAGCGGCGGCCGTGATCGAGCAGGTCAAGGCCTGGGGTCTGACCGCGGGCATCGCGCTGGTGCTGTTCACCGGCTGCCGCGCGGTGCTGACCTGGGGTTGGACCGTCGTGTTGTTCGGCGTGGCGCTGGCGGGGCTGCTGCCGGTCGCGGTCACCGGCCACTCCGCCACCGGCGGCGCCCACGACGTGGCCACCAACAGCCTCATCTTCCACCTGATCGGCGCCTGCCTGTGGATCGGCGGGTTGGTCGCACTGCTCGCCCACGCCGCCCGCCGCGGCGAGCACCTGTCCCTGGCCACCACCCGCTTCTCCCGCCTCGCCCTGTTCGCCTGGGCCGTCATGGCCCTGTCCGGAGTGGTCAACGCCTTGGTCAGGCTCCCGCTGGACCGGTTCTTCACCTCCATCTACGGCTTCCTGATCGCCCTGAAGATCCTGGCCCTGCTGCTGCTGGGCGTGATCGGCTACTTCCAACGGGGCCGAGCCGTGCGTTCCGTCACCGACGGTGCAGGCCGCCGCGCACTGCTTCGGCTGGGCGCCGTCGAGGTGCTGCTGATGATGGCCACCATCGGACTGTCGGTGGCGCTGGGTCGCACCCCGCCGCCCGGCGAGGCCACCACCGCCAGCCGAATGCAGGTCATGCTCGGCTACGAGCTGGACGGCCCGCCCACCTTCGCCAACCTGGTGTCGGAGTGGCGTTTCGACCTCGTCTACGGCACGTTCGCCGTGGTCGCGGCGATCGTCTACCTGCTTGCCGTGATCCGTCTCCGCCGCCGCGGTGACGCCTGGCCCGTCGGCCGCACCATCGCCTGGTTCGCGGGCTGCCTCACCGTGCTGATCGCGACGAGTTCCGGCATCGGCCGCTACGCGCCCGCGATGTTCAGCGTGCACATGGGAAGCCACATGCTGCTGTCGATGCTGGCGCCCGTGCTGCTGGTGCTGGGCGGCCCGATCACCCTGGCTCTGCGCGCGCTGCCACCCAGCGGCAAGGAGTCCCCACCCGGCCCCCGCGAGTGGCTGCTCGCCTTGGTGCACTCCCCGCTGTCCCGCGTCCTGACCCACCCGCTGGTCGCGCTGGCCCTGTTCGTCGGCTCCTTCTACGGCCTGTACTTCTCGGGCCTGTTCGACGTCGCACTGACCCAACACTGGGCCCACCTCGCGATGAACGCCCACTTCCTGCTGGTCGGCTACCTGTTCTTCTGGCCGGTGATCGGCATCGATCCCGCCCCCCGCCGCCTCCCCCCGGTGGCCAAACTGGGTCTGGTCTTCGCCGCCATGCCCTTCCACGCGTTCTTCGGCATTGCCCTGATGAACTCCCAGTCCGTCATCGGCGCCGCCTTCTACCAGGCCCTTTCCCTGGAATGGGTCCCAAACGCGTTGGCCGATCAACGCGTAGGCGGCGGCCTCGCCTGGGCCTCCGGTGAACTCCCCATGGTCATCGTCATCATCGCGCTGCTCATCCAATGGGCACGAGCCGACGAACGCACCGCCCGCCGCCAAGACCGCCAAGCCGACTCCGACGGCGACGCGGACTTGGCCGCCTACAACGCCATGCTCTCCAAACTCTCCACCACCCCGAAGAACGACTGACAACTCGCGGGCCCTCGGCCCGGCCAAGGCTGCCGAGGGACGGCCGGTCGTCCGCCGGCTTTCGCCGCTGCTCCGACGAGATCGATCCGCGCCGGTGGATCGCCCCGTCAGAGCTTGCGGATTCCCCGGCTCGCCAGCCTCCCGCAGACAGCCGCGATCACCGCGCTGAGCGCGACGGTCGCCAAGATCTGGCCGACATGCGGCGATCCCAGCGTCACGCTGCGGGCAGCGTCGATCGCGTAGGTGAGCGGGTTGACGTTCGCGACGACCTGCAACCAGGTGGGCAGCGCGTCCACCGGCACGTAGGCGCTGGAAGCGAACATCATCGGGAACAGCGCCATCATCGTGATCGTCTGGATCAGCTCGAAGTTGCGCAGCCAACTCGCCAACGCGAGGAACGCCCACCCGAGTCCCCACCCGAGCACCAGTGAGATGGCCAGCGCGCTGACCACCCCGGTGAAGCCGCCACTGGGGGCGAAGCCGAACAGCGCAGCCGCGGTGATCAGCAGAATGACCAGCTGCACGGCGTTGCGCAGCAGGTCGTACATGCTGCGCGCGGCCAGCACCGACACCATGCTGATCGGCAAAGCCCGGAACCGGTTGAGCGCGCCGTTGCGCAGTTCCGTGGCCAGGCCTGCCCCGGCCCAGGCCGCGGCCTGCGCCGCGGTCGTGATCAGGATCGCGGGCATCAGGTAGTCGATGTAGCTGACACCTGCGGGGAAATGCGGAGTGTTGGCGATGCTGCGAAACACCTGGCTGAACAGCGCCAGCATGATCAGCGGCTGCATCAGAGTCATGATCAGCGCGCGGGGATTGCGCAGTCCTCGCACCGAACGGCCGGTGAGCACGATGATCTGGGTGGCCAGCGAACTCGGCGCCCACCCTCGGGCGGTGCGCGCCGGTGTTTCCGTGATGGTCATGGTTCCCCCTGGTCAGGCCGCGTTGAGCGCCAGATAGACGTCATCGAGCGTTGGCTCGTGAAGCTGGAGTTCGTCGAGCGCCAAGGCCGCGTCATCGAGTGCCCGGACGACGGCGGCGAGTTGGTTGCCGCGCTCCAGCGGCACCGCGAGCTGCGTGTCGCCCGCCCTGACCGGTGCGAAGCCGGCCTTGCTCAACACCGCCATCGCAACCGGGATGTGGTCGGCGTCGGTCAGGCTCAGGCTGGCCGTGCGCTGCCCAAGCTCGGCTTTCAAGTCGGTCGCCGTGCCCTCGGCGACTACGGAGCCCTTCGCCAACACCATGATCGAGTCTGCCAGCCGGTCGGCCTCCTCCAGATACTGGGTCGTCAGCAGGACGGTGGTGCCGTCGGTGACCAACTGCTCGACGATCGACCAGAGCTCCCGCCTGCTCACCGGGTCCAAACCGGTGGTGGGCTCATCGAGGAACACCACCTCGGGGTGGCCGACCAGACCCGCCGCCAGATCGAGCCTGCGCCGCATGCCACCGGAGTAGTTCTGGGTTTTGCGGTCGGCGGCGTCGGTCAGCCCGAACACCTCGAGCAGTTCTTCCGCCCGCACCTGGGCCTGTTTGCGTGTCGCGCCGAGCAGCCTGGCGACGAGCACCAGGTTCTGCCTGCCGGTCAGGTCCTCGTCGACGCTGGCGAACTGGCCGGTGAGACCGATCTTGGCGCGGACCTTCGGCCCATGGCGGACGACGTCGATCTCGGCCACCGTGGCGGTGCCCGCGTCCGGCGGGAGCATCGTGCTCAGGATGTTGACCAGCGTCGTCTTGCCCGCGCCGTTGTGACCGAGCAGCCCGAGCACGGTGCCCTTGGGCACCCGCAGGCTCACGTGTCCAACGCCTTGACCTTGCCGAAGCTCTTGACGAGACCCTCGGCTTCGATCATCAAGGTCATTCCCCAGTCCTTTCTTCTGATCAACGCTCCAGCGCGCCGTGGAGGAAGAAGTCGATGAGCTCTTCGTCGGTGCTGCCGACCCCTTCGACGTTCGGGCGGTGCATCCGGTTGGCGAAGATCAGCCCGACGAGGATCCCCGCGAGCTTCTCCGGCGTGCTGCGCAACCGCGGCGCGTCCGGCGCCATGAGTTCGGCCAACGCCGTGGTGATCGCCGCGACCTGCTCCGCCGGATCGAACCCGGAGTCGCGGTCCTTGTGCTCGCACTTCATCGCCCGCACCACCGACCCGACCGCGAATGCCAGCCGGATATGCCCGCTCAGCACCTGTGCGGCCAATCGAAGCCGTTCGGCGATCTCGGCGTTCCCACTGATCTCCCGCAGCGCCCCGACCGTGGGCACGGAGTCGAAGGCGGCCCGTGCGCAGGCGGTGAGCAGGTCCGCCTTGTCGGTGAAAGCCCGAAACACGGTCCCCTCGGCAACCCCCGCGGCCGTAGCGATCTCGCTGGTCGTGGGCTCACGCCCGTTCTCCACGATCAAGGGCAACGTCGCATAGACGATCGCCTCCCGCCGCTCCTCGGCGGTCATCGGCACAGCCCGGCGCCTGACAGCAGATCCACCCATGTCCCCACCATATGAGTGAGCCCTCACTCAGTCCAGGAGTGAGTCCTCACTCACACAATCCCCGCCAGGCCCAATAATTGCCACCCGTTTTGTCCCTTTCCCAGCGTTTCCCCAGGTCGCCCACACCCTCCGACCGCCATCTATCCACAGGACCCCCCTCTATCCACAGATTCCAAATCTCCTCCCCATCCCCTCCCTCCCCTCCGGAAGGCTTGACCTATCGGCCGATCCACCGGCAGCCGGCGCCGGTGAATGAAAAGGAGAGGAAAAGTGAACGAGATCTACACCACCGTGGTCGGGAATGTGGCGACCACACCGGACGACCGGACCACCCACAACGGGACAAAGGTCTCCACATTCGTGCTGATCAGCACGGAACGCCGATACGACAGGGACGCAGGCGAATGGGTCGACGGAAAGAAGACGGTCGTCCGGGTCAACTGCTGGAAGAAACTGGCTTCCAACGTGGTGGGCTCGCTGAAAAAGGGTGACCCGGTAATCGCCACCGGCCGAATATGGCTGGAGGAGTACGTCCACAAGGGAGAGAAGAGGGTGTCCATGGAGATGGAAGCCAGGTCCGTCGGCCCCGACCTCGGCCGATGCACAGCGGTGGCGACACGCGCACCACAACCGTCGCTGTCCGACTTCGTCCGCCGTGAGGAGGTGGTGCCCTTGACGGCCGTAGCCTGACCGACACCACTGGTCGCAGTGGGCTTCCGCCCGGGAGGAAGCCCACTCACCAGCACAAACGCGGGTTTGCGGCAGCATCCACCAGGGAACGCTTCACCCGTGAGATGGGCGCTACGGCCGATCACAGCCGAGACCGCCATCCCGACCGCGGAGGTGAATGCATGCCCAACCCCAGCATCAAGGACGAAAAGAAGTACAAGAAGCTGCGAGACAAGGGCGAATCCAAGGAGAAGGCCGCACGCATCTCCAACGCCCAAGCCAAGGAGGGCAGCTCCAAGGTAAGCCGCCGCGGCGGCAAATCGAGCAGCTACGACGACATGACAGTGGACCAACTCAAGAAACGCGCGAAGGAAATCGGCCTGTCAGGCTACTCCAGCAAGAAAAAGAAAGAACTGATCAGTGCGCTCCGGAACCACTGATCACACCCGGCAGTAGGCGGCCACCGCCGCCTACTGTACCCAAATCACCCACCGGGGCCTTCACATGCCAAGCATGTATGGGCTTGCAGCCGCATCGACGTCCGGTGAAACCACGAACGCAATCGCCCGAAATGTGGGCTCATATCGCGCTGCCCATAAACAGCGCCGAGGGGGAGGGAGGGGGCGGGGGGGGGAGCCCCCCCGAAGATGTTCTGGACTGGGTGGGCGTGGAGAGGGGGTTGGTGTCGGAGGGTAGCGGAAGATCGAAGTGGGGGTGGGTAGGGGCGGGTCTGGTACGCACGGTTACGGGCCTAGGATCGCTCTTATGGCCGAGTACATCTACACCATGCGCAAAGCGCGTAAAGCGCACGGCGACAAGGTCATCTTGGATGACGTGACCTTGAATTTCCTGCCGGGAGCGAAAATCGGCGTGGTCGGCCCGAACGGTGCTGGCAAGTCGAGCGTATTGAAAATCATGGCCGGACTTGACCAGCCCAGCAATGGGGAGGCTTACCTCTCGCCGGGGTACTCGGTCGGCATCCTGCAGCAGGAGCCGCCGCTGACCGAGGAGAAGACCGTGCTCGGCAACGTCCAGGAGGGCGTTGGGGAGATCAAGGCGAAGCTGGACCGGTTCAACGAGGTCGCCGAGAAGCTCGCGGTGGACTACACCGAGGAGCTGATGGAGGAGATGGGCAGGCTGCAGGAGCAGCTTGACCATGCCGACGCGTGGGATCTGGACTCGCAGCTTGAGCAGGCGATGGACGCGCTGCGCTGCCCGCCGGGTGACGCCGAGGTGTCGGTGCTCTCCGGTGGTGAGCGGCGTCGGGTGGCGTTGTGCAAGCTGCTGCTGAGCAAGCCCGATCTGCTGCTGCTGGACGAGCCGACCAACCACTTGGACGCGGAGAGCGTGTTGTGGCTGGAGCAGCACCTCGCGCAGTACGCGGGCACCGTGCTGGCCGTCACCCACGACCGGTACTTCCTGGACAACGTGGCGGGGTGGATCCTCGAGCTGGACCGCGGGCGGGCCTATGCCTATGAGGGCAACTACTCCATGTATCTGGAGAAGAAGGCCGAGCGGCTTGATGTCCAGGGCAAGAAGGACGCCAAGCTGGCCAAGCGGCTGAAGGATGAGTTGGCCTGGGTGCGGTCCAACCCGAAGGCGCGGCAGGCCAAGTCCAAGGCGCGTCTTGCCCGGTATGAGGAGATGGCCATCGAGGCCGAGAAGACGCGGAAGCTGGACTTCGAGGAGATCCAGATCCCGCCGGGCCCTCGGCTGGGCAACGTCGTGGTCGCGGTGGAGAACCTCCGCAAGGGCTTCGACGACCGGGTGCTCATCGACGGACTGTCCTTCGATCTTCCGCGCAACGGCATCGTCGGCGTCATCGGGCCCAACGGGGTCGGCAAGACGACGCTGTTCAAGACCATCGTCGGGCTGGAAGAGGCCGACAGCGGCACGGTGCGCATCGGTGACACCGTCAAGCTGTCCTACGTGGACCAGAACCGGTCCGGGATCGACCCCAAGAAGAACGTGTGGGAGGTCGTGTCCGAGGGCTTGGACTACATCCACGTCGGGCAGGTCGAAATGCCGTCCCGCGCCTACGTGAGCGCCTTCGGGTTCAAGGGTGCAGACCAGCAGAAGCCCGCGGGGGTGCTCTCCGGTGGTGAGCGCAACCGGCTGAACCTGGCGATGACGCTCAAGCAGGGTGGCAACCTGATCCTGCTGGACGAGCCGACCAACGACCTCGACGTGGAGACGTTGGGCTCGCTGGAGAACGCGCTGGAGCAGTTCCCGGGCTGCGCGGTGGTCATCTCCCACGACCGGTGGTTCCTCGACCGGGTGGCCACGCACATCCTGTCCTGGGAAGGCACCGACGAGAACCCGGCCTCCTGGTTCTGGTTCGAGGGCAACTTCGAGGGCTACGAGAAGAACAAGATCGACAGGCTGGGTGCGGAGGCAGCCCGTCCGCACCGGGTCACGTATCGCAAGCTGACACGTGGTTAGCCGGAGCGTGGCTGGTGGCGTCCCATGTCGAGCCTGAAGACGAGCACCTAGGCGGAGGTCAGGTCGCCGAGCGACTCGTCGCGTCCGCGTGGGCGCTGCGGTGGCGGGCGCCTGAGCTCACCCTGATGCTGGCCGATCGGGCGGTTCAGGCCGCCATCGCGCACCGTGACGAACGGCTGCGGCTGCGGGCCGAGGCGTTGGCGTTGTTCGCCTCCAACTGCCTCGGCCGCAGCCTGCGGTCACTGGAACGCGGGATGGACGCGCTGCGCATCGCCGAGGCCCTCGGCGAAGTGGAGTTGGTCTGGCGGATTCGGCTTGAACTCGCCAGGGGTGCCAAGGCCTGCCATGCCAGCCACATCGGCATGGGGCTGCTGCGTCCCGTGCTGGATGCCGCGGACTGTCCACCGATGCTCCGCGCCGCGGGACTGCTGCACGCCGCGGGGCTGCGCAACCAGCCCCAGGCCCGCGCCGAGGTCGCCGAATCCCTCGCCGAGGCCGAACGGCTCAGCGTCAGCGGTATGGACGAGGTGCCCTCGCGCGGCGATGAGGCGGACGCGATCCTGCTGCTGCGTGGGCTGATCAGGGTGGCGGCCGCCCGGCACTACCGCAGGCGGGGGGAGCCCGACCCCGCGCTCCAGCTTGCCGCCGAGGGGTTGCAGCTTCTCGGCGAACTGCACGTCGCCGCCGCCGACTCCGGCTATGTCAGCGGGCAGTTGATCTGCGAAATGGTCTGCGCGCTGCTGGACTCCGGACACTCACGGGAGGCCGTCGAGGCCGCCGAACCGCTGCTGAGCAGACCGATACGGGCGCCCATGGCTGCCTCCGTCGGGTGGGTGAACCTCGCGCTGGCCAGCCGATCGCACCTGCCGGAGGGGCGCACCGAGCAGGCCAGGGACATGCTCGTCGAGGCGGCCTCCATCGGCGAGCGGGCAGGCTTGGACGCCATCCAGAGCGAAAGCCTCAGCGTGCTCGCGGCTTTGCACGAGGCCGACGGCGACCTGGCCGCCGCGCTGCTGTGCCTGCGTGGCGCCTACACCGCCGATCGCCGCCGTCACCAGCTGTCCTTCGAGGCCAGAGCGCGGCTCGCCACCGAGTTCGCGGGTGTGCATCAGATCGGCGAACTGGCCGAGCTGGGTCTCACCCAACCGAGCCGCCGGTTCCCGCTCTGGGACGCCGATGAAACCGCGATCCCCCGCGGTTTGGACCTGGCGGAACTGCTCATCAAGGCGGGTCGGATCCCGCCCGCCGAGCCCGCCGCCGAACCCAAGGCCACCGCGTCGCTGCGGGAGGCGCTGTGGATCCAGCCCGAGGCCGTGCCCGCTGCGGAGGAGTCCGCCGACGAGGTCATGGTCAAGCTCGGTGAGCTGACCGGGCTGGCCGACTCGCCCGAGGACGACACCACGGAAACCGAGTGGTGGGCGCAGATGGTGCGGGTGGCGGCGGAGGAGAACTGGGCGGAGGTCTCGGCCGGTCTGCGAGGCGCCGCGACCGGGGCCCAGTGCGGCAGCACCGTCGAACCGCAGCAGACGGAGACCCGCCGCGGGCTGTTCCCGATCAAGTACGCCAGCAACGTGCGACCGCCGAATGCCGCCGATCCGCCGCCCCCACCAGCGCAGGTGGACGTGGCCGAGGAGCCGGTGGAGGCCGAACCTCAGGAGGAACCGTCCTGGGTCCGGCGGCGCAGGCTTTCCCACGAAGCCGTCGACCACCGCAAGGCCGAGCCCGAACAGGTGCCCGATGGGGCGGCACCACCCGCTTCTCCTGCGGACGGGGACGATGCGGCGCTCCGCCAATCCGCAGGCGCCGCGCAGACAGGCGGCGTTGCCGACCTGCCCTCCGTTGCGCCACCGGTACCGAGCGCGGAACACGACGCCGTAGCCGAGGCGCGGCCGTCCGCTTCTGCTGAGGCAGCGGCCGGCCGTGGCGCCGAGGCGCAGGAGTTTCGGGCACCCGAAGCGGCACAGCCGGGACCCCCGACTCCGAGTTCGCAGGCGGGTGCCAGATCACCGGCGGCGGAATTCGGCGAACAACCACAGCGCGGGCCGAAGCCGCAGGCGGTGTTGAGTGGGCTCGCCGACGACACCGCAACCGCCGTGGTCGGGGACCGCGAGGCGCCGGAATCCGAGCCCGCGAGGCGAAGCACGCACGTCGGCGACGTCGACTCAGCGGGTTCCGCCGACGGAGCCCACGAGGCACGCAGGCCAACCCTGTCTGCCGATGAGCCGACAGCCGCCACGAGCGGAGCGCCGGGGCCTGGCGAGGGCACGCAGGTCGCGGCATCCGCACCTGGCGCCGAGCGCGTCCACGCAGGCAAGCCGGATTCAGGCGTTGACGCCTCCGCAGCGGCCGAGGACGCCGCACCAACAGCACCCGGCCACGTGGTTCGTGACGCCCAACCAGCGCTCCCGGACCTACCGAAGACGGACAGCGAAGAGACGCAGCCCGACCGGAACACCGACGGGGCGCGGATCGACGCGGCCCCATCCGCCAAGACGGTCACCTACGCCGAAGCGGAAGCCGCGCAGGCCGCTGAACCAACCCACATCCTGCCGCTCAACGTGATCAGGGCGGTCCAAGCGAAAGCCGAGAAGCAACAGGCCGAACCCGAACACGCCGAAGCAACGCCCGAGGTCGGGACTGACGCTGAAGCGGGAGACACCGGCGCGGATGAGCCGGAGGACGTCGGCCAGACCGAGGTTCAGGCGGCGCCCGATGTGCCGCCTGCCGGTGTTCCCGCTCCTCGTGAGCCCGATTCGGTGATCACCGCCGCGACGGAGGAACCGACCAAACGCATCCCGATGCGGCTCATCGACGAGGTCGCGCAGCAGTCGGTTGCGGTCGATCCGCCCACCAAGCTGATCCGCCGTTCCGAACTCCCCTCCGATCGGCAGGAGAGTGCCACCCCGGCACCCGAGCCCGAAACCGTGCCGGAACCGGCCGATGAGGTCGCGGGCGGGGCGGAGCCGGACGAAGTCCGGCCTTCACCGGACGCGGCGCGGCCCGCGAAAGCCGATGCGGAGGACGAGGCAACACCGCGGCCTGATGAGATTGTCGCCACCGAGCAACTCGCCGCCGAGGAATCGCAGCGGAAGGACGGTGCCGTGGCCGACGAGACCGCGGACGACAGCGCACGGGCCGAACGGCCGCCGGTGTCGCGATTCCGCAGGCGCAGGCTTGCCGACATCTTCGACGAGGACGACGCGCTGCAGGCCAGGGACGACGGGGACCGGGAGGGCGAGGAGCCCAAGACGCTGCGTATCCGGCGGCCCCGGGCCGACGGTGAGGCCGACGGGGAAACCAGCAGCGAGGCCCGCGCCCGACGGAGGCAGGCCGCCGCCGACCGCAAGGCCAACGATGTCGGGCTCGCCGATCTGCTGGCCGAGGCGCTGGTGATCTACGAGACGACCCGCCAGGTCGAAGAACAACCCGCCAATCCCGACCCGGTCGCCGAGTTCCGGCCCGCGACCCGCAGACAAGATCCGCCGGACCGGACCGCCGCGGCGGATTCGAGTGGCGACGTGCCTGCAACCGGTGACAGGCGACGGGCTCAGCAGCCGGGCGAGGGCAGCCACCGCCGAGCGCCGGAGGAAAGCGAAGACCCGCGCTGGGCACCTGACACCGGTCGCCGCGCCGCAGAGCCTGACCCGGGGAACGGTGAGCAAGGCGGTGGCCATCGGGCGCGTGAAGCCGATGGCAGGGGACTCCATTCTCCGAAGCACGGCGGCGGGCACGGCCGGCCGCCAGGCCAGGACGGCCACGCGGAGGCTGGCGATCGCGGACACTCCGAGGCCGAGGGGAGCCGCCGACGCCACGCCAACGGGTCCGACCATGGCGCACAGGCCGACGGATTGAGGGAGCGCAGTGGTGGCTGGGCTCACGGGTCTGAGGACGACGACCACGGGTTGGCCGAGAGCGGCGGTCGACGCCCGGCGCACGCAGAGGATGTGGCGCAGGCGGACCGCGGACTGAGCGAGCGGGGTGGCTGGCCGGACGCATCGGAGGACGCGGCGCAGGCCGACGACCGCGGGATCGGGGACGGCGGACGGCGGTGGGCGCAGGAGCCCGACAACACCGAACCGTCCCACGAAGGTCACCCGGCGCACGAGATCGAGCAGAGCACCGGTCGCCGCTGGGCGCATGGATCGGACAACACCGGGCACGAACGGTTCGACGAGGATCGCCTGCCGAACCAGAGCGAGCAAAGCACCGGACATCGTTGGGCGCAGGGGTCCGACAACACCGAACCGAGCCACCAAGGTGACCGCCCGAACCAGACCGGGCAGAGCACCGGACGTCGCTGGGCGCAGGGGCCGGACAACACCGAACCGTCCCACGAAGGTCACCGGCCGAACCAGACCGAGCAGAGCACCGGTCGGCGCTGGGCGCACGGGTCCGACAACACTGCGCACGAACCGGCTGACGAAAGCCGCCCGCCGAACGAAACCGAGCGGAGCACCGGACGCCGCTGGACGCGTGACGCCGCGGGAAGCACCGAGGGCCACAGCCGCGCCGACGACAGCGACCGCTGGGCCCGCCAATCCGAGGACGCATGGCCGCGGGCGGTCGAGCCGGTGGGGCACTCCGGAAGCCACTCCTTGGAGCCCGCAGGTCGGCAGTCCGAAGCCGATCAGCCCGATACGGCGGGCTTCGGCCCGCGCACGCCACCGGAGCGAGACGAGCGGGACCAGGACACCGACGCCGGGCAACAGGGTGCGAACGACGACCGGCACGGCGATCTCCGCATGCCGGGGTTCCCGTTAATGGAGTTCCCCGTCGCTCGGATCGAAGCGCTGGTGGCCGAGACGGCGACCGGGCAGCCCTCCCGTCACCGCGGCTCCGAGCCCGAAGAGCACCCCGAGCCCGTCGAGCTTGCCCCGTCTCCTGTGGACAGTGGATGGCCGCGCTGGGAGACCAGCGAACCGGACAGCAGTGACGAGGCCGGTGACCTGGTCGACGCGGACCGGCCCGCGACGGGCGAACTCCCGCGCCTGCGCAGGCCGCTGCTGCGGTTGGCGCCGCTGCCTCCGGAAGAGTCAACGGAGCAGCCGTCCACAGCGGACACCGATCCGATCGGACTGGAGCCCTTTGGTTCGAACGCCCCCTCGTGGTACGACACGGATCGGTCCAAGACACCGGACGACGCCGACACCGACAGCCAACTGCTCTCGGCGTTCGAGAAGCCGTTGCCGCCCTGGAAGTTCGACGACCTGTTCCCGCCCGCTCCGGAGCCCAAGGAACCGCCGTCGCTGACGGACCTGCCGCGGGACCAGGTGTGGACGCCTCCAGCGAACGGGTGATGACATTTTCCGGCGGGAAAGGCTTGCCGAGCGTAGAATGATCACGCTACGTCCTGATGAGTAGCCTGAATGGGAAGCTGGTCTAAACCATTGGGCCGCCGAGCTCACCGCCAGTTGTCGAACACGCTGGGTGCCCAACTAGTGTGGCTAGGGGCACGACGAGGTGCCAGCTAGCGTGGAGTCGATGCGAACATGACCTCGACCGGAGCGATATCCCGGCAGGACGGTACTGGCCCGCACGATGCGGCCTCCGCCGTCGACCAGCACACCCCCAATCCCGAACTGGCGGTTGACCAGCTTTTGGCGCAGGCAGCGCGGCTTGCCCCGGAGTTCGGCGATCTGCTGCAGCTGTACTACCGCCACGTTCCGGCCGAGGAAGTCATCGACGATGACCCGGCCGATCTTGTGGGGGCGCTGCGCTCGCACCACCAGCTCGCCGAGAACCGGGTGCCGGGACGCCCCGCGATCAGGGTGCTCAACCCCACCAGGGGCGACGACGGCTGGCACTGCCCGGCCACGGTGATCCAACTGGTCACCGACGACATGCCCTACCTGGTCGACTCCGTCAACGCCGAGCTCACCCGCAGCGGCGTGCAGGTCCAGCGGGTCGTGCACCCCATCCTGGTGGTGCGCCGCGACGTCACCGGCCGGTTGCAGGATGTGTTGCTCGACGCCGACCCCAGCGCCCCGCCCGCCGACGCGTTGCCCGAATCCTGGATGCACATCGAGGTCGACCTCATCACCGACCGTGAACGCGGCCGGGAGCTGGAGCAGCGGCTGGTTTCGGTGCTCAACGACGTCCGCGAGGTCGTCGAGGATGCGCAGAAGATGCGCGGCGTGGCCTGCCAGATCGCCGACCAGCTGGAGAAGCAGCCGCCGCCGTTGGACGGCGCGGAGGTCTCCGATGGCGCCGCGCTGCTGCGCTGGCTCGCCGACGGCCACTTCACGTTCCTCGGCTACCGCCACTACGAGCTCAAACGCGACGCGGGCCATGACGAGGCGGTGCTGCGCGCGGTGCTGGCCTCCGGGCTGGGCGTGCTCCGCCAGGACAGCCTCGCCGCCCGCAGTTTCACCGCCGGACCGGATGCCTCCCAGGTCTTCGCCCGCCAGCTGCTGGTGCTCACCGAGGCCAGCGCGCCGTCCACGGTGCACCGCTCGGTGTACCCGTACTTCGTCGGCGTCAAGACCTTCGACGAGGACGGCGACGTCACCGGCGAGCACCGCTTCCTCGGCGTGTTCACGAGCACCGGGCTGCACGAGGACGTGATGGACATCCCGGTGATCTCGGGCCGGGTGCTCGAGGTGATCCACCGCGCGGGCTTCCCGCTGGAGTCCTACTCGGGTCAGCGGATGCTGGACGTGATCCAGAACTACCCGCGCAGCGAGCTGTTCTCCACCGACACCGACTTCCTCTACGACATCACCACCGGCGTGCTGTCGCTGGCGGAGAGACGCAGACTGCGGCTGTTTCTCCGCCGGGACACCTACGGCCGCTTCTACTCCGCGCTGGTGTACCTGCCGCGCGACCGCTACACCACCACCTCCCGGCTGGCCATGCAGGAGGTGCTGCTCGAGGAGCTCCAGGGCACCAGCCTGGAGTACAGCGCCCGCATCGGCGAGTCCCAGCTGGCACGGGTGCACTTCACCGTGCACACCGACCCGGCCCGCCAGATCGAGCCGGACACCGTGCGCATCCAGCAGCGCCTCACCGAGGTGGTGCGCAGCTGGGCGGACCGGATGACCGAGGCGGTGCTGGCCGAGCAGCAGCACGTCTCGCGGACCGGCACCAGCGAGCAGATCGTGCCGGTGGGCGCGGAGTCGGCCACCGAACTGGGCCACCGCTACGCCGCCTGCTTCCCGGAGGCCTACAAGGAGGACTTCGCCGCCGTCGAGGGCCTCGCCGACCTGCGCAGGCTGCAGGCGTTGCGGAACCCCTCCGACCTGGACATGTCCTTCTACGTGCCCGCCGACGCCGAGCCGGGGGAACGGCGCTTCAAGCTGTACCTGGCGGGCGGGCGGGTCAGCCTGTCCAATGTGCTGCCGGTGTTGCAGAAGATGGGCGTCGAGGTCGTCGACGAGCGGCCGTATGAGGTCAGCCGCGAGGACGGGGTCGAGTGCTGGATCTACGACTTCGGCCTGCGCATCGACGCCGCGACGCTGGAGGAGATCACCCCGGAGCGGGTCGACTCGCTGCGTGAGCTGTTCCAGGACGCCTTCGCCGCGGCCTGGAACGGTGCCGCCGAAGTGGACAAGTTCAACTCGCTGATCCTGCGGGCGGGCATCGACTGGCGGCAGGCCGCGCTGCTGCGCGCCGTCGCGAAGTACCTGCGCCAGGCGGGCATCCCGTACAGCCAGAACTACATCGAGGACGCCGTACTCAGCCACACCAGGGTGGCCGCCGCGCTGGTGCGGCTGTTCGAGGCGCGCTTCGACACCGCGCTCAGCGACGAGGGCCGCCAGGGCATGGTCGAGGCGCTGCGCGCCGAGATCACCCACCTCATCGACGAGGTCACCAGCCTGGACGCCGACCGCATCCTGCGCAGCTACCTCAACCTGATCAACGCGGTGCTGCGCACCAACTACTTCTGGCGGGACGGCGAGGGCAGGCCGAAGCCCTACATCTCGTTCAAGCTGGACCCCAAGGCCGTACCCGAGCTTCCCGAGCCGCGGCCGCAGTTCGAGATCTTCGTGTACTCGCCGCGGTTCGAGGGCGTGCACCTGCGTTACGGGCCGGTCGCCCGCGGCGGCCTGCGCTGGTCCGACCGCCGTGAGGACTTCCGCACCGAGATCCTGGGCCTGGTCAAGGCGCAGGCGGTGAAGAACGCGGTGATCGTGCCGGTCGGTTCCAAGGGCGGGTTCGTGCTCAAGCGCCCGCCCGCCCCCACCGGCGACGCGGGCATCGACCGCGACGCCTTCCTAGCGGAGGGCATCGCCTGCTACCGGATGTTCATCTCCGGCCTGCTCGACCTCACCGACAACCTGGTCGGCGGCGAGGTCGTGCCCGCCCCGCAGGTCGTGCGGCACGACGGCGACGACTCCTACCTGGTGGTCGCCGCGGACAAGGGCACCGCGACGTTCTCCGACATCGCCAACGACCTGGCGAAGTCCCGCGGCTTCTGGCTCGGCGACGCCTTCGCCTCCGGCGGCTCCGTCGGCTACGACCACAAGGCCATGGGCATCACCGCCAAGGGCGCGTGGGAGAGCGTCAAGCGGCACTTCCGCGAACTGGGCGTGGACACCCAGAGCGAGGACTTCACCGTGGTCGGCGTCGGCGACATGTCCGGCGACGTGTTCGGCAACGGCATGCTGCTCTCCGAGCACATCCGGCTGATCGCCGCGTTCGATCACCGGCACATCTTCATCGACCCCGACCCGGACACGGCGGAGAGCTTCGCCGAGCGGCAGCGGATGTTCGCGCTGCCGCGGTCCTCCTGGGACGACTACGACCGCAACAAGATCAGCGCCGGGGGCGGGATCTGGCCGCGCAGCGCCAAGTCGATCCCGATCTCACCGCAGATCCGCGCCGCGCTGGACCTCGGCGAGGACGTCGAGAAGCTCTCCCCGTTGGACCTGATCAAGGCGATCCTGCTGGCCCCGGTGGACCTGCTGTGGAACGGCGGCATCGGCACCTACGTCAAGGCCTCCGCCGAGACCCACGCCGAGGTCGGCGACAAGGCCAACGACGCGGTGCGGGTGGACGGCAATGCGCTGCGCGTGAAGGTTTTCGGTGAGGGCGGCAACCTGGGGCTGACCCAGCGCGGCCGCATCGAGTTCGCCCGTGCCGGCGGCAAGGTCAACACCGACGCGCTGGACAACTCCGCGGGTGTTGACTGCTCCGACCACGAGGTCAACATCAAGATCCTGCTGGACCGGATGGTCGCCGAAGGGCGCCTGGACCAGCAGGATCGCGTCGAGTTGCTGCTGAGCATGACCGACGAGGTCAGCGACCTGGTGCTGGCCGACAACTACCGGCAGAACGCGGTGCTGGGCATCAGCCGTGCGCACAACGCCGCGATGCTGTCGGTGCACGCCCGGCTGGTGGAGTACCTCGAACGACGCTGTGGGCTGGACCGCAAGCTGGAGGCGCTGCCGACGGCCAGCCAGTTCCGCGCCATGGAGAAGGCGGGCGACGGCCTCACCTCACCCGAGCTGTGCACGCTGCTGGCGCATGTGAAGCTGGCACTCAAGCAGTGGGTGCTGGCCAGCGAACTGCCCGATATGGACATCTTCGCGAGCCGCCTGCCGGACTACTTCCCGACGCCGCTGCGGGAGCGTTTCGGCGACCACATCCCGGCGCACCCGCTGCGCCGGGAGATCACCACGACGCAGCTGGTCAACGAGGTCGTGGACGGTGCGGGCATCTCGTATGCCTTCCGGCTGGCCGAGGAGATCAGCGCGGCGGAGACCGACGCGGTGCGCGCCTACGCCGTCGTGACCAGGGTGTACGACCTGCGGTCGCTGTGGCGGGAGATCGACGCGTTGGACACCGTGGTGCCCACGGCCGTCGCCGACGCGATGGTGCTGGAGACCCGCAGGCTGCTGGACCGCGCGTCCCGCTGGCTGCTGACCAACCGCCCGCAGCCGCTGGCGGTTGGCGCGGAGATCGCGCGGTTCGCGCCGGTGGTCTCCGAACTCGCGCCGCGGGCAATGGAGTTGCTTCAGGGCCGCGAGCACGAGGTGGTGTCGGCACACGCGGAGCGCCTGATCGATGCCGGGGTGCCGGTGGACCTGGGCAACCGGGTCGCCGCGCTGCTCTACACCTACGGCCTGCTGGACGTGGCCGAGATCGCGGAACTGGCCGAGCGGGAGGCCGGTGAGGGCAAGGAGCGCTCGGCGACCGAGACCGCCGAGCTGTACTACGCGTTGTCCGAGCATCTCGGCGTCGACCGGATGCTGATGGCGGTGAGCGCGCTCGAGCGTGGCAACCGCTGGCACGCGCTGGCCAGGCTGGCGCTACGGGACGACCTGTACTCTTCGCTGCGCGCGATCACCCTCGACGTGCTGCGGACCTCGGAGCCCGATGAGAGCGCCGAGGAAAAGATCGCCAACTGGGAGCAGGCCAACGCCTCCCGACTGGAGCGGGCCCGCAGCTCGCTGCAGGAGATCGCCAAGGCAGGCAAACTGGATCTGGCGACGCTGTCGGTTGCGGCCCGCCAAGTACGGAGCATGGTTCGCTGATCGTGGGAAGTTTCGTCACCGAGGTCCAGGCACGCTGGTCGGACATGGATGCCTTCGGGCATGTCAACCATGCCAACACGGTCACGCTGCTGGAGGACGCCCGGATCGCGTTGCTGGCAGGCGAGGGTGCGCGGCGGGGCGCCGACATGATGCGTGGCATCGTGGTGTCCCGCTTGGTCGTGGATTATGTCGCGCCGCTGCCCTACAGCGGGCGGCCGATCCGGGTGGAGATCACGGTGCGGGAACTTCGCGCCGCGTCGTTCACGCTGGGCTATTCGGTCTACAGTGGACGACGGGAGACGGATGCGGTGGTGGCGCGGGCGGAGACGGTCATGGTGCCCTACGACCTGGAAGCGGCGCGGCCACGGCGGCTGAGCGACGGTGAACGAGACTTCCTCGCCAGCTGGCGATGCGGGAGCGTGAGTGGCTGAATTGCAGGTGCCCGACCGGGACAACCGCGACGACCTCGGTGCGTTCGTGGCGAGAGCGGTCCGGCTCGATGCCGGTGTGCTGGTGCGGCTCCGCGTGCGCGGCGCCGAGAGCAGCGCGGACGGCATCGTGGAGGCCTGGACGCAGACCCCGTTCGACACCCTCGCCACCCGGTCGGTGCCCGGCAGGCTGACCCCGTCCGATATCACCGTGTCCGGCAACGACCTGCTGGCCTCGCTGGCCGTGGTCGGCGGGGAGCGGGTGGACCCCGGCGCGCCCAAGGACCTGCTGTGGCAGTCGCCCCTGCCGCCGCGGGAGGGCTGGCACCACGTGGACGACTTGCCCATCGAGGTGCTCACCGAGGTCACCGACCGCGGGGTCGAGGTGGCCAAGGAGAACCTGGGCCCCAAGGGCACCCCGCCCGCCTCGTTGCTGGACCAGTCGGTGTTCACCGTCAGCGGCGCCGGTCTGGACGTGAAGGTGCCGATGCGCTGTCTGTTCGCGCTGTCCGGCATGGGCTTCACCGGCGCCGCCCCGGCGCAGGGCGAGTTCGTGCGGGTCAGCGCCACCGATTCCTGGCTGCGCATCGACGCCCGCTACGGCGCCGTCGTCCGGCGCCGCCACGCCCTGCTGCCGTTGGTGTTCTAGGTCGCCCTGGCGTGCCGTGACCGTTCGGCGTCCGTGGCGTCCGGGGACACCGCTTGGCGTCGATTCAGCTGTTCGGCCAGTTGGTCCCGTTCGGTGGCCGCGGCCTCGGCGTCCCGGCGGGCCGAGCGGACCTGCGAGCGAAGCGCCCTGCGCTTGCGCTCCGCGGCGCCGATCATCCACATGCCAAGGCAGAACAGCAGAGTGAGCGCGATGCCTGCCAAGAAGGCGTGCAGAGGAGTCACGGCCCACAGATCGCGGCCGAACAGCTGCACCGTCTGGGCAGGACCACCGGTTGCGTTGTAGGTCAGCAGCAACGCCGCGAAGGCGCCACTGGCCACGATGAGCAGAAGCCCGAGAACGAGCATGGCATCCCCCTGACAGGGATCAGTTGGTCTCTTCCACGGCGAGGTCTACCCACTGGGCCTACATCCAAAACGCCTGCGCCAGAGGGCATCCCCGGACCCCATGCAGCGCGGGCGAAAGCCCTCAGATCAGCCAGGCGGCCGCGTCGGTGGGAAGGTTCTCGCCCTCGATCTCCGCGCTGGCCAGCAGGACCTCGCCCGGCGGCAGCGGCACGAGCTCGCCGGTGGTGTTGAGCGCGCAGATCAGGCCGCTTCCCTTGCGGCGGAACGCGAAGCAGCCCTCCGGAGCGCCGTACCACTCGATCTCCTGGCCAGCGAACGCCGAATGGTTGGCGCGCAGCTCGATGGCCTGCCGGTACAGCGACAACATCGAGTCCGGGTCCTCCAACTGCGCCTCGACCGTGAGCGGCGCCCACTCGGCGGGCATCGGCAGCCAGGTGATCTCCCCGCCGGAGAAGCCGAACGGCGGTTCCGCGCCCTCCCACGGGATCGGCACCCGCGCGGAGTCGCGGCCGCGGTCGGTGTAGCCGGAACGCTTGTAGATCGGGTCCTGGATCGCCCAGTCCGGCAGGTCCACGCTGGGCAGGCCCAGCTCCTCGCCGTTGTAGAGGTACACGGTGCCCGGCAGCGCGAGCTGCACGAGTGCCATCGCCCTGGCGCGCTTGCGGCCGAGGTCGCCGCCGCCATAGCGGGTCACATGCCGGACCACATCGTGGTTGGACAGCGTCCAGGTGGGCGGGGCGCCCACCGAGCGCACCGAGTCGATGGAGTTCTCGATCGCCGCCCGCACCGGGCCCGCGCCGAACTCGGCGGTCACCAGCCGGAAGTTGAACGCCGCGTGCAACTCGTCGGGACGCAGGTAGCGCGCGAAGCGCTGGTTGTCCCGCACCCACAGCTCACCCACGGCCAGCCGGTCGGGATAGTCGTCGAGGATCTTGCGGATCAGGCGGTGGATCTCGTGCACGCCCTCGGCGTCGAAACGCGGGTCGCGACCGTCGTCGCCGAAGATGTCGCGGCCCCGGCGCAGCAGATCCGCGGGCAGGTCCGGCAGGTCGCGCGGCTTGATCAGGGTGTGCGCGGCGTCCACCCGGAAGCCGTCGACGCCCAGGTCCAGCCAGAAGCGCATGGTGCGCTCCAGGTCGGCCCGCACCTCGGGGTCGGTCAGGTTCAGGTCCGGCTGCTCGGGGTCGAACAGGTGCAGATACCACTGGCCGTCGGCGACCTGGGTCCAGGCGGGCCCGCCGTGCAGGCTGGGCCAGTTGTTCGGCGGCTGCGAACGGGCCGGGCCGGTGCCCTCGGCGAAGATGTAGCGCTCGCGGGCCCGGCTGCCGCGGCCCGCGTGCAGCGCCTCGATGAACCAGGGGTGCTCGTGGCTGGTGTGGTTGGGCACCAGGTCGATGATCAGCTTGATGCCGCAGTCGTGTGCCTCGCTGACGAGGGCGGCGAAGATGTTGATATCGCCGAAGACGGGGTCGACGCTGCGGTGGTCGGCGATGTCGTAGCCGTGGTCGATCATCGGGGAGCTGTAGAACGGGGTGAGCCAGATCGCGTCGACGCCCAGCAGCTCCAGGTATCCCAGGCGGGCCCGCAGGCCCTCGAGATCGCCGACGCCGTCACCGTCGGAGTCGGCGAAGGACCGCAGGTAGACCTGGTAGAAGACGGCGTTTTCCCACCAGGAAGCCACCTTGGGTGAGTCCTGGGAGATATCGGCGGAGCGTCGCACGATGATTCATCCTGCCATCCAGAGCTGTTGCTTAGTCCCCGATTGGGCGATCAAGTTGACTCGTCGTCCAGAGACGGTGAACACACGGTGATCAACCGGGCGCACAGCGAGTCCGGGGAAAGACGACGAGGGTCGCCCGCCGTCAGAACCAGGCGTTCATCAGGCTGTTGGCCGCCATCGACAAATAGTTCCACAACTGCGTGCGGTGCTCCTCGGAGAGGTCGGCCTCATCCACGGCGACGCGCATGCACCGCAGCCAGGCATCCCGCTCGGCGGGCCCGATCGAGAACGGCGCGTGCCGCATCCGAAGGCGCGGGTGTCCGCGCTGGTCGGAATAGGTGTGTGGACCGCCCCAGTACTGTTCGAGGAACATCCGCAGCCGGTCCTCGGCGGGCCCGAGGTCCTCCTCGGGATACAGCGGACGGAGCAGCTCGTCCTTGGCGACCTCTTGGTAGAAGCGGTGGACGATCTGACGGAAGGTCGCCTCGCCGCCTACCGCCTCGTAGAAGTTCTCCGGGGTCCCCACCCCTCAATGATGCTTTACGCCCTGGCACGCCCAACGCCTGGGGTCATCGAGTTTAGCCCGCTAAACCCGATCCGCAACTCCCTTCCCACCGGGTTCAGCGCGCTCAACCGAGGGTTCAGCCGCCGGTGTAGCGGCGGATGAAGTCCAACTGGGATGCGGTGCTGACGTAGACGACGTGGCCGCCGCAGCCCTGGCCGCCCAACCTGCTGGTGACGCCCGCGAACCGCCAGGTGCCGTCGACCTTCACCAGGGCGGGGCTGCCGGAGTCTCCGGTGCAGGCGCTCTTGCCGCCCGAGGGCGCGGCGCAGAAGTTCCACCTGGGGTCGTCGTTGGTGCAGCCCTCGGTGCCCGCGACCGCCGTGTCCAGCTCGCGCAGGTCGGGGGGCGTGCACTGGGAGTTCTTGCAGGTGCTGCCCCAGCCGAGGGTGCGCATCGGGGTGCCCGGCGCGGGCACCGCCTCGGTCATCTCGATCGGCTTGGCCGACACCGCCCGGCTCAGCTTCACCAGGCTCAGGTCGTCCTGGCCCGCGATGAACTGGGTCAGAGTGGCGGTCTCCCCACCGGAGTTGTGCAGCTTGCTGCCGACGCGCGCGGTGGCGCCGTGACTGCCGTGGATGCAGTGGGTCGCGGTCACGATCCACTCCGGCTTGATCAGGGTCGCGCCGCAGAACGCTCCGGGGCCGAGCGACACGATG
This sequence comes from Actinorectispora metalli, assembly GCF_056323685.1. Classification (NCBI taxonomy): domain Bacteria; kingdom Bacillati; phylum Actinomycetota; class Actinomycetes; order Pseudonocardiales; family Pseudonocardiaceae; genus Actinorectispora; species Actinorectispora metalli. Next base: position 909,987 of record NZ_JBREYE010000001.1, on the reverse strand, counting down.
AACGAGTAGTCCTCGGTGGCCGGGGTGCCGTCGATGATGTAGCCGTCCACCGGATCGGCGGTGGCGGGCGGGCTGAGCAACGCGATCGCGATCAGCGCCGCCGCCAGGGTGAAGACGCGCTCGGGCCGCATCATGGATTCCTCCAGAGGCGACCGGAGCAGGGTGTTTCACCCAGTAGAACGCGCCGCTTCCGGCGGCGTCAATCGCCGGAAGTCGAAGGTTCTGATGCTTCTCAGGTCGGGCCGCCGGTCTCCTTGCCTGCGGAGCCGGGCATGCCGAAGGGGCTGCGGCCGCCGAAGTATGGGGGCTCGATGCCCGCATCGTCGAACGCCGCTTTGATCTTGGCGCGCAGGGTCCGCTGCACCGCCCACTGGCGGCCGGGCCGTGTCTTCACGGTCAGGCGCAGCGTGATGCTCTCCGGCGTCACCTTCTCCACGCCGAGCACCTCCGGCGGCTCCAGCGTGTCGGCCTTCATCGGCTCTTCCTCGACGGCCGCGCCGATGACCTGCCTGGCCAGTTCGCTCGCCTCGTCCACGTTGGCGTGGTGGGCCAGCGGGACGTCCACCACGGCCACCGCGAAGCCCTGGCTGGAGTTGCCGACGCGCAGCACCTCGCCGTTGCGGACGTACCAGACGGTGCCGTTGACGTCCCGCAGCGTGGTGACCCGCAGGCCGACCGCCTCCACGGTGCCGGTGGCCTCGCCGAGGTCGACGATGTCGCCGACGCCGTACTGGTCCTCCAGCATCATGAACATGCCGGACAGGAAGTCCTTGACCAGGTTCTGCGCGCCGAAGCCCAGCGCGACGCCGAGGATGCCCGCCGAGGCGATGATCGGCCCGACCTTGATGTTCACCTCGTCCAGGATCATCACGAACGCCAGGCCGTAGACGAGGAACGAGGTCAGCGACTTCAGCACCGAGCCGATGGTCTTGGCCCGCTGTGCTCTTCGCTCGGACAGCACCGGGGCCGCGAACACCTCGGCCATCTTCGGCGCCTTCTCCTTGAACGGGCGCAGCAGCGGCGGCATCTTGCCGGTGTGGGCACCCAGCGTCATCTTGTCGATGGCGCGGTGCGCGAAGTAGCGCACGATGATGGCGATGAGCAGGATCAACGCCATCTTCGGCGGGTGGTCGACCATCCACTGGGAGAGCACGCCAAGCCACTGCTGGTCGGTCGCCTTGGCCACCTGTTCACAGATGCTGTTGGGATCACAGGGCTGCAAAACGATGTCCAAAATCAACTCCGAACGAGTGACTGTCGATGGCCGACACCCACTCTAACGATGTCCACATTGGACGGTTTCGCACAAGCGGGTGTGAGATTCAGCGGAACTCCAGGCCGGTGGCGTTCGCCGCGAACGTGAGCTCGTCGGTGAGCAGCGCGATACTGCGGCTCACCGAGCGGGCGCCGTGCCCGACCTCGGTCTCCCGCCGCAGCAGCACCGGCAGCTTCGCCGGGTCGCTGCCGGTGGCGTGTTGGAGCGCCGCGCACATCTTGCGGGCGTGGTTGGGATCTACCCGGCTGTCCGCCTCGAACACCGTGAACAGCACGGACGGATAGGCCTCGCCGGTCACGACCTTGTGGTAGGGCGAGTAGGACAACAGCCAGTCGAGCTCCTCCGGGTTGTCGGCGCTGCCGTACTCGTCGTTCCACGTCCTGCCCAGCAGGAAACGTTCATAGCGCACCATGTCCAGCAGCGGAGCCGAGCAGACCACCGCCCGGAACAGTTCCGGCCGCTGGGTCACTGCGGCCCCGACCAGCAGACCGCCGTTGCTGCCGCCCATGATCGCCAGCTGCTCCGGGGTGGTCCAGCCCTCCCGGATCAGGTGCTCGGCGGCGGCGTGGAAGTCGTCGAAGACGTTCTGCTTGGACTCGCGCATGCCCGCGCGGTGCCAGGCCTCGCCCTCCTCGCCGCCGCCGCGCAGCGAGGCCCAGGCCCATACGCCGCCCGCGGCCACCCAGCTCAGCGCCGAGGGCTGATAGCCGGGTTTGCGGCTGACGGAGAAGCCGCCGTAGCCGTTGAGCAGCGTGGGTCGGGTCTGGTCAGGCTTCCCGGTGGGTGAGATGACGAACATGCGCACCGTGGTGCCGTCGGCGGAGGTGTACTCGACCTGCGCGGTGTGCACGGCCGGGATGTCGACCTCGCCCGGCGCGGACTCGAGCAGTTCCGTGCGGCCGGTCTCCAAGGAGTAGCCGTGCACGCAGATCGGCGTGGTGAAGTCAGCCCAGCCCAGCCAGACCCGGCCCCGGCCCGCCTCGGTGCGGGGGTCCACCGTGGTCAGGCCGTGCACCGAGCCGGTGCCCGGCAGCGGGATCTCCCCGACATGGGCACCGGTACTCGGATCGTGCAGGTGCACCTCCGCCACCGCGTGCCTGGTGCGCAGCAGCACCAGCCGGGACTCGCCGTCGCCCGCGTCCAGCCAGCGGACGCCGTCGAGCACCGAGTCGGCCTCCTCGGCGACAAGCTCGGTCCACTCGGTGGGGTTCTCCGGGTCGGCGACGCACAGCCGCCAGCGCGGCGCGTCGCGGGTGGTCAGCAGGTAGAGCCTGCCGTCCCGCTCGACCCAGGCGGCGCAGCGCGCGCCTTCCTCGGCGTCCAGGATCTGTCGGGGCGCGCCGTCGCCGTGCAGGTCGGCCAGCCACACCGAGTCGCGCGGGGCGGTGCCCGCGCTGGCGTCGATCACCAGCCAGCGGCCGTTCGCCGAGGCGGTCACGCCGTAGTAGTTGGTGGGGTCCAGGCCTTCGCCGTGCACCAGCACGTCGGTGGACGGATCGGTGCCGACGCGGTGGCGGTAGACGCGGCGGTGGAAGTGCTCCTCGCCATCGGGCAGGGTGGCCGGGTCCAGCCTGCGGACGAAGAAGAACTCCTCGCCGCCGGGCAGCCAGGCGACCGAGGAATAGCGGCAGCGGTCGATGGGGCCGTCCAGCACCTCGCCGCTGTCGATGTCCAGCACATGCAGCAGCGACTGCTCGTCGCCGCCGACGGAGACCTGGTAGGCGAGGCGGTCACCCTCCAGGCTCGGCGACCAGGTGTCCAGCGTGGTCAGACCGGACTCGTCGAGGGTGCTGACGTCGAGCAGCACGCGCTCGCTGCCGTCGCGGTCGCGCAGGTACAGCACCGGGTACTCCTGACCGGGCTTGCGCCGGGTGAAGAACCCGCGCCCGCCGCGCCACACCGGCGGCGTAACCGAACCGGCGCGCAGCAGCGCCTCCAGCCGCGCCGACAGCTCCGACCGGCCAGGCAGGCCGTCCAGCCAGCTGCGGGCCAGCGTGTCTTGCGCGGTCGACCATTCCCGGGTGCTCGGGTCGGCGGAATCCTCCAACCAGCGGTACGGATCGGCCACCGGACGGCCGTGCAGGTCCTCGACCAGCTCGAGGCGGGTCGCGTCGGGGTAGGCCACAGCCAGCTCGTCTGCCATGACATGACTCTAGCTAAATGAAAACGTGAGTCGTTAGAGACTCTCGTCTACCACTCTCCGTGGTCATCGGAAAGAAAAGGTTCACTGAAGTTTCGGCACCGGCTCGTCGACACGTCATGTATCACACGTGCGTTCGGGGGCTCCTATGTGGTCTTCTAGTGCTGAACCGGAGGCGTCGGCGGACGCGGGCTTCACGGGCGCCAGACGCCTACGGATGCGGATTTTCCGCAGACGAAGGTGGAGGTGGTCGCGTGCCTGACCGACAACCGAGCCCCACCGGTGCCCTAGGCGGGGTGCCGCGGATGACGACGTGCTCGTCTCGCACGTGGTCTCCCATGCAGCCCGCCACCGTCGTGCGGGACAAGGCGACGGCAACAGGTGTCCCGGCATGGGGTCGGCAACGGGTTCTCTTGCTCAACTCGACGTTCGAGCCACTGACGGCGCTGCCGTTGCGACGGGCCGTGGTGCTCGTCGTCTGCGGTAAGGCCGAGGTGGTGCATGGTGACTCCGCGGGGCTGGTACTGCACTCGGCGACAGCCGCGGTACTGGTGCCATCGGTCATCCGGCTGAGCAACTACGTTCGGGTGCCCTACCGCGGCCGAGTGCCGCTGACCAGGGCAGGCCTGATGCACCGAGACCGATATCGCTGCGCGTACTGCGCCGGGCGCGCGGAGACGATAGACCACGTGGTGCCGCGCAGTCGCGGCGGCCCGCACACGTGGGAGAACTGCGTGGCCTCCTGCGCGAAGTGCAATCACCGCAAGGCGGACAAGCTGCTCAGCGAGCTTGGCTGGCGGCTGCGGATCACGCCGGTCGTGCCGCGCGGACCGCACTGGAGACTACTCGGCGGAATGCTCGACACCGACCCGCTCTGGCTGCCCTACCTGGGAGAGTCGGCCGCGTAGGTGAAATAGCCCGTCAGGCGGGCACGCACGACCGGGCCACGTCGTGCTGCTGCTTGCCGTAGATCCGCACGCCCTCGTGCCGGTTGTAGATGCGGACGCCGTCCTGCTTGCCGTAGATGCGTACACCGTCGCGCTGTCCGTAGATCCGGACGCCATCATGCTGTCCATAGATCCGAATTCCGTCTTGGCGCCCGTAGATCCGCACGCCATCCTGGCGGCCGTAGATGCGCACACCGTCTCGCTTGCCGTAGATCCGGACGCCGTCCTGCTGCCCGTAGATGCGGACACCCTCGCGCTGTCCGTAGATCCGAACGCCCTCTCGGCAGCCATAGATCCGAACGCCGTCCTGCCGCCCGTAGATCCGCACGCCGTCGCGCTGCCCGTAGATCCGCACGCCGTCGCGCTGCCCGTAGATGCGGACACCGTCCTGCTGTCCGTAGATCCGAACGCCATTCTGCTGTCCGTAGATGCGGACGCCGTCGCGCTGTCCGTAGATGCGCACACCGTCACGGTGGTTGTAGATGCGCACACCGTCCTGGCGGCCTTGGATTCGCGAACCGTCCTGCCTGCCGTAAATCCGCACCCCTTCGCGCCGACCGTAGATGCGCACGCCCTGTTCGCGTCCGTAAATGCGCACCCCGCGGTCCACCTCGGCGTAAATACGCACGCCGTCCCGCACTGCGGAGTTAGCCGCACCTTGCTCGTCACGGCCCTGGATTCGCGTGCCTTCGTGTCGTCCATAGATTCGAACGCCCTGCTCGGCGGCACCGTAAATGCGCACACCCTGCTGCTCGCCGTAGATGCGCACGCCCTGCTTCTCCCCGTAGATCCGAACGCCCTTGTTGTAAATGCGGACGCCTTCCCGGCTCCCGTAGATGCGCACACCCTGTTCGCGTCCGTAAATGCGAACGCCGCGCTCGGACTCGCCATAGATCCGCACACCTTCGCGGTAGATCCGCACCCCGCCGTGGATCTTGTCGAAGCTCGGCACCCTGACGTCGGTGTTGTAGATCCGCACCCCTCGTCCCGCCTCGTTGTAGATGCGTACTCCCTGCTGTGAAACTGAATGAAAGACATCCGTACGGGTGACATCAACAAGCGCGGTAGAGTGATACATCGTGTCGTCCTCCGGGGGTTTTGGGGGTTTTGGTAGCTCTAGGAGGGGGACCAGTCGGGTTTGCAAGACCCGGACAGGTGAAAAGCTAAGAGGCTCTGCTTGATCAGACAAGCCGCCAACCTGAGGGCCATTCGCGCCCGTACGGACCGGGACCGTTTGGCGGGCTCTTGAGGGCTTGTCGAGTGATCTGCCGTGAGTCATTTCATGATCACTCGTATGCCACTTGCGCAGCGCGCCGGACACGACTCGCTCGCAGTTCGCCAGTGGTGTGGCGACTGCGGCAAAGCGTTGTCCCACGACGGCCCCAACAGGAGGTTTCACAAAACCGAAGCACGCTGGTCGAGTGGCTGACGATGATCTGGACTGTCATTGTGTGACGAGTGATCGTAGGCGTTCCGCTTGACATCGTCGCTCATCATGGTGAAGTCGTTAGCCGCAATCGGAGCAGTGCGGTGGGTCCGGCGCCCGTTTTCGAAAATCGTTGCCGGCTCGTGTCGGGTTGAGTTCCTGAGCATCCCAACCGGGCAGAAGGAACCTTTCACAGATTAACAACGTTGAAACGCTTACCGTTGCTTCCGCGAATGTTGTGATGGGCTGCTCTGCCATTAGCGTTGTTTTCTTTAACGGATGAGAGCACCCTGCATTGCCGCCGTTACCCACAGTGGTAATCGCGGCGAACGCGCACCGGACGATGCGTTACCGGAAGGCTTGCCGCTCCCTCTCCGTGCCCCGGCCGGGCGCACCCTCTACAGTGCTCGGCGTGACTGTCGTGCAGACCATCGTGGTCTTCGTGCTGATCCCGCTGGGGTTCATCGGCGTGGTCGCGGCGATGACCCTGTGGCCATCCAGGGTGCGGGGCCCGCGCTACCGTTCCGGCCAGGACTGGGAGTTCGAGCCGGTGTGGTGGAGCGCCAACCCCGGCTCCACCGGCACCGCGACCGCGTTGGACAACATTCCCGCCGAGACCGCCGCGGCCTCCGGCACTGCCAGGGGAGGCGCCCGTGGGGGCTGGTGAGCTCGCGACGAGCCACGCCGAGGACCGCGAACTCGCGCTCGGCGAGGCGATCACCCCGACCGGCCGCGTCTCCATCGCGCGCCGCATCGTGCCGGAGCGGCCCCGGCTGCCCTTCAGCCCCGCCCAGCTCGCCCAGCTGGACGAGGCGCTGACGCTGGCCAGCCGGAGCACCGGCGTCGACTTCAGCATCTACCTCGGTGACCTCGGCGAGCACAGCAGGGCCAGGGTCGAGCAGCTGCACTCGGTGACCGGCAAGCCCGCCGACGCCGTGGTCATCGCGGTGTCGCCAGGACAGCGCCTGGTGGAGATCGCCACCGGCGAGGAGTCCGCCCGCAGGCTGCCCGACCGCGCCTGCAAGCTCGCGGTGATGAGCATGGTCGCCTCCTTCAAGGAAGGCGACATCATCGGCGGCCTGGTCAGCGGCCTGCGGATGCTCTCCGACCAGGCAGGCAGCAGCCACCGCTGACAAGGCACGCAGGCGGAGCCCACTTGTACTGATAGCCCGTGAGGGGCAACCGAGAACGTCGGTTGCCCCTCACGGCTTTTGGTCACGAGCGATCGAACTCGCGGGCGGCCAGGGCGCGGACGATGCCCGCGCGGCCCTCCATCACCAGCCTGCGCAGCGCGGGCGGCCACTCACCGGACAGCCAGGCGTCGGTGGCGGTCACCGTGGCCGGGTCGACCGCCCAGGACGGGAACAAGCCCTGCACCGCGGGCTGCGCGCGCTCGCTGGAGCGCCGCTCCCAGACCCCGGCGATATCGGCGAAGTACCGGTCGACGAACGGCATCAGCAGCTCCTGCTGGCCGGGGTGCGGGAAGCCCTGGATGATCGCCTCGTTCACCGCGTTGGGCGCCTCGTCGTCGTGCACCGCGCGCTGCCAGGCCCGCTGCTTGGACTCGGCGGTGGGGACCATGGCCCTGGACCGCTCCGCCTGCCTGCGCCCGGTCGCGGTGTCGTCCCTGCCCAGCTCGGCGGTGATCTCCGCATCGCCAGCGGCGCCGTGCGCGACCAACGACTGCAGCAGCCGCCACCGCAGGTCGGTGTCCACCTGCAGACCGTCCAGCGGGGCGGTCCCATCGAACCAGCCGCGGATCTCGGTGAGCTGCGGCTCCTCCAGCACCGAGCCCGCCAGCGAGTTGACGTAGGCCAGCTGGTGGTCCGACCCCGGCTCGGCGGCCTTCGCCAGCTCTAGCACCCTGGTGGCGAAGCGGCGCCAGCCCGCAGGCGCGAAGCTCTGGTCAGCGTAGAAGGACAACGCGGTCTGCGCCTGCAGCAGCAGCCGCTGCACCACCCCGACCTCGGTCTCGGCGGGCAGCCCGGTGAGCACCAGGTTGAGGAAGTCGCGGGCCTTCAACTCAGCCTCGCGCGTCATCTCCCAGGCAGCAGACCAACACAGGGTGCGCGGCAGCGGCTCGGTGATGTCGGCGACGCGGTCGATCAGCGTGGTCAGCGAGTCGGGGTCCAGCCGCAGCGCGCAGTAGGTGAGGTCGTCGTCGTTGACCAGCACCAGCTTGCCGCGGGACACCCCGGCCAGCTCGGGCACCTCGGTGCGCTCACCGCTGACGTCCAGCTCCACCCGGTGCACGCGGGCCAGCTTGCCGGGCCGCTCCGGATCGTCGTCGTAGATGCCGATCGCCAGCCGGTGGGTGCGCAACTCGCCGTTGCCGGGCCGCGCGGGGCCCTGCAGCACCGCGAACTCGGTGAAGCGGCCCTCGGCGTCCACGCTGTACTTGGGGCGCAGCAGGTTCAGGCCGGTGGTCTGCAACCACTGCGCGCTCCACCAGGACAGGTCGCGCCCTGACGCCTCCTCCAACGCCGCGAGCAGGTCCGACAGCGTCGCGTTGCCCCAGGCGTGCTTGGCGAAGTACACCCGCAGCCCCGCCAGGAAGTTGTCCAGCCCCACATAGCCGACCAGCTGCTTGAGGACGCTGGCGCCCTTGGCGTAGGTGATGCCGTCGAAGTTGACCTCGACGGCCTCCAGGTCGGGGATCTCGCAGGCCACCGGGTGCGTCGAAGGCAGCTGGTCCTGTCGGTAGGCCCAGGACTTCTCCACGTTGGCGAACGTGGTCCAGGCGTGCTTGTACTCGGTCACCTCGGCTTGGGCCAGCACGCTGGCCCAGGTCGCGAAGGACTCGTTGAGCCACAGATCGTCCCACCAGCGCATGGTGACCAGGTCGCCGAACCACATATGCGCCATCTCGTGCAGCAGCGTCTCGCACCGCCGCTCGTAGGCGTAGCGGGTGACCCTGCTGCGGAAGACGTAGTCCTCCAGGAACGTCACACAGCCCGCGTTCTCCATGGCACCGGCGTTGAACTCCGGCACGAAGCACTGGTCGTACTTGCCGAACGGGTACCGCACGCCGAAGTTGCGGTGGTAGAAGTCGAAGCCCTGCTTGGTCTCGGTGAACAGCCGCTCCACGTCAAGGTGCTCGGCCAGCGAGGCGCGGCAGTACAGGCCGAGCGGGACCTCGCCGCCCGCATCCGAGTAGGTGTCGCGCCATTCCGCGTACGGTCCCGCGACCAGCGCCACCAGATAGGTGGACATCACCTTGGTGGTCTCGAAGACGTGCCGCACGCCCGCGGTGCCGGGCTCGACGGAGGCGGCGGCCGCGTTGGAGATGACCTTCCAGTCCGCGGGGGCGTGCACCGTGAGGTCGTAGCGTGCCTTGAGGTCGGGCTGGTCGAAGCAGGTGAACATGCGCTTGGCGTCGGCGGTCTCGAACTGCGTGTAGAGGTAGACGCTCTCGTCGACCGGGTCGACGAAGCGGTGCAGACCCTCACCGGTGTTCATGTACCGGCAATCCGCCTCGACCAGCAGCTCATTGTCCTCGGCCAGGCCGGTCAGCGGGATGCCGTCGTCCTCGCGGTAGGCGCTGACGTCGAGTTCGACTCCGTTGAGCACCGCGCGGTGCACCTTCGCCGCCACCAGGTCCACCCAGGTCGACGCGCCTGCCTCCCGGCTACGGAACCGCGCCAGCGTGGTCGACCGGAACGTCTGCTCGCCCGCGGCGCCCTGGCCGTCGGTGAGGTCGAGCTCGATGGAGTAGGACTCGACCTCCAACAGTTCCGCGCGCTGCTCGGCCTGTTGCTGCGTGAGGTTCGGGGCGGGCACTGATCACCTCGGGGTTCTCGATCCGGACTCGGGCGGCCCGGCGCGACGCTGGGAATGAAATGGCGGATTCTGCTCGCATCAAATCACGCCGGGGCCCCACTGTGTGGCCAACCCGCGCCGTAGGGAACAACCTCGGTGCGCGAAATGTTGGAGCGGGCGAGACCATCATCTGGGGAGAGGCGAGTCATGACAGCTGAAGCACCGCAGCGGACCAAGGTCGACTTTTGGTTCGATCCGCTGTGCCCATGGGCCTGGATCACCTCACGCTGGATGCTTGAGGTCGGCCAGGTTCGAGACATCGACCTGCGTTTCCACGTGATGAGTCTGTCGGTGCTCAACTCGGGTCGGGACCTCCCCGAGGAGTACCGCGACCTGCTGGAGCGCGGCTGGGGCCCGGTCCGGGTCGCCATCGCCGCGGCCAAGCACCACGGCGAGAAGGTGCTGGAACCGCTCTACACCGCGATGGGCACCCGCATTCACAACGAGGCCAATGGCGACTGGGACGAGGTCATCGTCCAGTCGCTGGCCGAGGTCGGCCTGCCCGCCGACCTCGCGGCGGCCGCCACCAGCACCGAGTACGACGAGGAACTGCGCAAGAGCCACCACGAGGGCATGGACCCGGTCGGCATGGATGTCGGCACCCCGACCATCCACGTCGACGGTGTCGCCTTCTTCGGCCCGGTGCTGTCCAGGATCCCGCGCGGCGAGGACGCGGGTCGCGTATTCGACGGCGCGCGGCTGCTCGCGGGCTATCCGCACTTCTTCGAACTCAAGCGCACCCGCACCGAGGAACCGTCCTTCGACTGACCTCGGGAGCTTTCGCCACCAGAGTCATGCCGGGTTCTGGTGGCGAAGGCCTATCGCCGCTCCTCTAACGCGATGGCCTGCATCGGGCACTGTCGGGCGGCGTCCCTGGCCTGCGCGGCCTCGAAGACGCTGACCTTCGACTTGTAGTGCAGCCTGCCGTCCACGTCCAACTCGAAGATCGCGGGGGCCGCGGCCTGGCAGTAGCCGTAGCGGTGGCATTTGACGTTGTCGACGGCGATCTTCGTGGTGACCGGGGTCGGCCGGTGGCGGCTCATGGGACCTCCTCGAGGACACCGATGCGGGTCAGCACCCTGGCGGGCACGAAGCGGAGCACGGTGAGGATCACCGTCGGCATGAACAGGCTCATCCCCCCGACCCAGAGCGTGGCCAGGTTGCCGTTGGCGATCGCGCCGAACAGCGAGTGCACGGCGATCAGCCCGACGGCGAGGTAGGCCGACTTGTGCAGCCACAGCCAGCTTCGGTAGTTCATGTACTTGACAACGCCGACCGAGATGAAGATCGCCAGCATCAGCTCGAACCCGATGATGCCCAGCGAATGCCGCAACACGGCGTCGGGGTGCACGGGCAGGATCAGCCGGGCAGGCGTGAACACGATGTCCTGGAGGAACAGGAACGAGCCCGCGTGCATGCCACCGAACGCCAGGGTCAGCGTCGCCAGCACCATGTGGAAGCTGCGGAGGGCGTTGCGGCCGGTCAGCCGGGCGACCCAGCCGGTGGCCGTGAACACGCCCCACCAGAGGGTCGCGCACATCATCGCGAAGGAGAGCCGGGCCGAGATCTGGGCCACCTGCCGGACACCCACGTCGTGGTCGGAGACGGCTTGCGCAAGTAGCGGTGTTGCTACTGACACCAGGGACGGCATGGATAACCAACCTGTCGAAAGCGGGTTGAAACTGATCAGTTGTGAGGGCTCGCCCTCGTAAACGGGTAAACGGGGCGCACGGTTCAGGGTTATGCACCGCTGACCGGAAACGGCGGCGAGCTGTCGGGCCGCCCGGTCCGGCCTGGGTGGACGGGGCGGCGATGGGGGTCTTTTGGGTCTGCGTTTTCCCAGGGACGTCAGCGTCTGACGAATTCCTGCCAGGCCTTGGCGCTGTCGGAGATCGTGTTGCGGCCGGTGACCGTCGGAGCGGTCCACGGCGTCAGCGGCTGCCTGCTGCCGGGTGAGCTCTCTTCGCTCACCGGCTCAGGGCGCGCGACCGTCGGTGCGGGATCGGGGCGCTGGATGGTCGGCTGCGCGTCCGCGAGCGCCACCGCGGGCTCGGCCTGCGGCGCGGTCGCCGGGACGTCCGCGTACGCCACCGTCGGTGCAGCCGACGGGGCGGTGGCCACCGTCGGCGCGTGGTAGTTGCGGTTCGTGGTGGGCTGGGGTGCCGCCGGGCGCCGGAGGGTGGGCGCCTGGTAGGCGGGCCGCTGCTCGGTCGGCTGCTCCGCGGCGGGTTTCGCCTGGGCACGCCGTCGGGCGGGCTTCACCGCCGTGGGTTCGGCAGGTGCGGGGTCGGCCTTGCGCCGTCGGTTCCTCGGCGGGGCGGGCGTCTCCTCGGGCTCGTCCATGGTCAGCGGCGACCACGGGGTCGCCTCCAGCGCCGTCTCCAGGGCCGTCGTCCAGTTGATCATCGACCGCGGGGTCTCAATACCGGTGACGCCGATCATCTCCTCGCCGCGGAGATGTCCGCGCACCCCTTCCAGCCTGCCGTCCCGGCCTGCGAGCGTGACCACCTCGTCGGCCAGCGCGGGCAGGCCCGCGCCCTGGATGCGGACGCCGTACTGCTCGGTCCAGAACCGGGGGATGGGCGTGAACGGGGTCGCGTCGAACTGGCCCACCAGCAGGTTCTCCGCGGCGGCCCGTCCCATTTCGACGGCGTGCAGCCAGTGCTCGACGCGTCGGGGCGTGTCGTCGATACGCAGGTTCGGGTACCGGGCGACGTCGCCCGCGGCGACCACGTCATCGGCACCGACGACGTGGCAGGTGGAGTCGCAGAGGATGCCGTTCTCCAGCACCAGCCCCGAGCCGTTGAGCCACTCGGTGGCGGGGATGCTGCCCGCGGCGATGACCACCACGCTCGCGATGAGCAGCCTGCCGTCGGACATGCCAAGGCCGATGGCCTGGTTGTGCGGCAGCCACCGCTTGACGGTGCTTCCGGTGATCAGCTGGACGCCCTTGCGGCGGTGCAGGTCGGTGAGCATCGTGCCGGTCCCGGTGCCGAGCACCGCCTCGAACAGCACCTCGGAGCGGCTGAGCAGGTAAACGTCCCGGCCCATCTCGCGCAGGGTGCCTGCGAGTTCGGCGCCGACGAACCCGGCGCCGACGACCGCGACCGGGCCCTTGGTGGTGGCGAGGCTCTGCTGGAGCGCGAGCGCCTCGTCCAGGGTGCGCAGGATGTGCACCCTCGGGTGGTGCATCGGCGGCCCGGGGATCCACCTCGGCTCGACGCCGGTGGCGATGATCAGGCCGTCGTACTTGAGTTCCTCGCCGCCCGCCATGTGCACGATGTGGCGCTTGGGGTCCAGCCGCAGGGCGCGGGTGCCCAGCCGCCAGTTGGCGTCGATGTCGACGTAGTCCTTGAAGAACAGCTCACGCGGCGAGACCTTGCCCAGCAGCAGCTGCTTGGACAGCGCGGGCCGGTGGTAGGGGCGGGTCTTCTCGTCACCGATCATGGTGATGTCGCCGCCGAAGTTGAGCTCGCGGAGTCTTTCCGCGGCACGCAGGCCCGCCAGGCCCGCGCCCACGATCACGATGTTCTCCGGCATGTTCATCTGCGCTCCCGTCGGACAACGACGGGCAAGGGGCTGCGTTGCGCTGCAAGACCGAAGTGGCGTCCCACCTGTGAGGTCCTCCTCGAAGCGTTCCGGGCGCACCGTGCCCCCCGACGCGGGATACGGCCGCGACCCGCGTCCGGTTCAACCGATTTCGGGCAGCCGCCGACCACCGCGAAAGCGGGGCGACGTCGCCGAGATCCGGGCCGGGCGGTTGGGGCCGCCGTGGTAGCACAGTGGACAAACTCTGGCCTCCCCTGGGAGGGGAGGAACGACCAAGTCTTGCTCATTTCGTCCGCTGCGCCGGCAGTACCGGGAGCAAACTCAATTGCGTTGAAAAGGCTAACTCAAAACCGCGGTTGCGCGACGTCGCATTAGCGCCTCAGGCTGGCCGGCGCAAAGCTGCCCTGGTGGTCTCCGGGGGATAGGGAGAGTCGGCTATGGCCTGCCGCGAATCGACATCGCCGTCGGTGACGAGCTGGTGCAGCCGTGCGATGGCGGCCAATTCGACCTGCTGCTCCCGAACGAACTCCAGGCTTACCGGGCTGCCGTGACCAGGCACGACGGTCGAGGGCGCGGCGGCGATCACGCTATCGAGCGCCCGCGGCCACTGTCTGGGAAAGGCGTCTTCGAAAGCCGGTGGTGCTCCCTGTTCGACGAGGTCTCCGGCGAATACAACAGTGGCGTCCGGCACCGAAACGATCACATCATGATCGGTGTGGGCATGGCATGGATGGGTCAGGATCACAGCTCGTCCGCCGACGTTCAGTACAAGACGGTCACGGACCGTTTCCGAAGGCGGCACCGGCACGGTTTTCGCAAGCGAAGCGGCTTTGGCCGTTTGGTGATGATTTTCGTAATAGGCGACCCATTCGCTTTTCTCTGACTCGGCGGTGGATTCGATGAACCGCGCGCACCGCTCGTGCGCGATGACCCGCGCGGGCAGGAAGGCCGCGGTCCCGAAGCAGTGGTCGAAGTGGCCGTGGGTGAGCGCCACGGTCCACGGCGCCGCGGTGATCTCGCGAACGGCCGCCGCCAGCTCCACGCCGTGCCGCTCATCGCCGCCGGTGTCCACCACCAGGCACTCGCCGTCCCCGACCACCAGACCTGTTGTGAGATCCAGATCGTCGTGCCGTCGCGCGAACACCCGATCCCCGAGCTCTACCCACCGATCACCCACGAGCTGATCCTGGCAGAACGACCCGGGGCCGAGTGCGGCCCGAGACCGCTGACGGCGATGAACCGCCCGACAGCGCGCCGGCCGGGAATCGCCCGTCCACGATCACCAGCACCGCGCACTCCGCGCCCAGCGCCGCGACCCCCTCGGCTCCCCACTCCAACCGTAGCCCGAAGCCGTTCTGCCCGAACACGTCCACCGCGCCCCCACTCGAAACCGGCGGCCGACTTCACCCGCCCGAATGGCCTTGTTCACGGCCTGGTGAACGGCCACGCGGAGGGCATTTGGCAGACTGCCCGACGTGCGTGTCTACCTGGGATCCGACCATGCCGGTTTCGAGCTGAAGGCTCAGCTGCTCGACGTTCTCCGCGAGCTTGGCCACGAGGTGATCGACGTCGGCCCCGCCGTCTACGACGCCGCCGACGACTACCCGCCGTTCTGCATCGAGACGGCGCGACGTGTCGTCGCCGACCCCGGCAGCCTCGGCGTGGTGCTCGGCGGCTCCGGCAATGGCGAGCAGATCGCCGCGAACAAGGTCAAGGGCTGTCGCGCCGCGCTGGCCTGGAGCCCGGAGATCGCCAAGCTGGCGCGTGAGCACAACGACGCCCAGGTCATCGGCCTCGGCGCCCGCCAGCACAGCGTCGAGGAGGCCACCGAGATCGTGCGGACCTTCGTGGAGACCCCCTTCTCGGGAGAGCCGAGGCACTCCCGCCGCATCGCGCTGCTGACCGTGTACGAGGACACCGGCGTCGCCCCGGAGATTCCGGCGCATCTCGCCGTTCGCTGAACTTCGGGCGTCCGCAACTGCCACACTGAGCCGCGATGAGCGCTCGATTAACTTGGTTGCTGACGCCCCTGGTGGCGCTGCTGGCCACCGCCGCCGGCGTGGTCGCGTTGTTCTTCGGACAGGCGAAGCTGGTGCCCCGCCTGTCCGGCGGCACCGACCAGCTGTGTGGCACGGCGGACTGCGGTCTCGGCGTCGGCGTCATGCTGATCTTCTTCGCCGGGGTGGTGCTGCTGGCCGCCCTGATCGCGGGGGTGATCCGCGGTCTCGGCCACCCCGACACCGAACCCGGCACCGCGTCCCGCCGCGGCGTCGGCGTCGCGGCCTGGTGCGTGCTCGGCTACCTGGTGATGTCCGTGGTCGCTTGGTGGCCCGAGAGCTGACCCAGGCAGACTTGGGGGATGCCCGAGGGTCACACGCTGCACCGACTGGCCGAACTGCACCGCATGCGCTTCGTGGGCGCTCCACTGGAGGTGTCCAGCCCGCAGGGCCGCTCGGCGGCCATGGCACAGACCGTGGACGGCCTGGTGCTGCGCAGTGCGGAGGCCTACGGCAAGCACCTGTTCCACCGGTACGGGGTGGACAAGACGGTGCACATCCACCTCGGCCTGTACGGCGTGTTCTTCACCCAGGCCAAGCCGGTGCAGCCGCCCCGCGGCCAGGTGCGGCTGCGGATCGTCGGCGAGACGCACTGGGCCGATCTGCGCGGACCGACCAAATGCGAGCTGCTCACCGAGTTCGGGGTGGAGTCCATCCTGCGCAGGCTCGGTCCCGACCCGCTGCGTGCCGGCGCCGACCCCGACCTCGCCTGGGACCGCATCTCCCAGTCCCGCACCTCTATCGCGGTGCTGCTGCTGGACCAGTCGGTGCTGGCAGGTGTCGGCAACGTCTACCGCGCCGAACTGCTGTTCCGGCACAACCTCGACCCGATGCTGCCGGGCAAGGAGCTTCCCCGCGAGAAGTGGGACGCGATGTGGCCCGACCTGGTCGCGCTGATGAAGGAAGGCGTGCGGACCGGGCGCATCGACACGGTGCGTCCCGAGCACGAGCCGCAGGTGATGATGCGGGCGCCGCGCACCGACCGGCACGGCGGCGAGACCTACGTCTACGGCCGCCCCGGCAAGCAGTGCCTGATCTGCCGCACTCCGGTGCGGATGACGGAACTGGCCACCCGCAAGCTGTATTGGTGCCCGACCTGCCAGCAGCGCTAGAAGCCGCTCACGTCGAAGCCGCCGTCGAAGCCGCCCGAATCCCAGCCGCCGCCGTCACCGCCGAAGCCGCTGTCCTCGAAGCCGCCGCCGTCGAAGTCGGCCCCCGCGACGGCGTCCGCCGCGGCGACACCCGCCATCCCGGCGAACAGGGTGCTGAACAGCAGCATCGAGCCCACACCCCAGGCGCCCGCCACCAGCGCGGGCTTCCACCACGGCTCGCTGTACCAGCCCTGCGGAACCGGACGGCCCGCCACGGTGCCGCCCGGGTAGTAGTGCGGGGTGCGCGACCCCGGCATCGGGGAGGCCGCGTACTCGTGCCCTTGCACATTGACCTCGCGGTCCTCGCTGACACTTCCCGCACGGCGCTGCCCCGGCAGCGGCGGCAACTCGGGACCGGGGTCCAGGCTCATCGCCGTCCGCGCCGCCCGCACGTAGTACAGACCCTCCAGCGCGGTGTCGGTGACCAATTCGCACTGCCGGACGGTGCTCGCCTGCTCCAGCTGTGAGCCCGCCGCGTTGAACCGCTCCCCGGCATCCGCCAGCGCCTGACGGGACGCGTCGTCGGTTGGCGTCAGATTGAGCACCTGGCCGCCCAGCCGCTCCACCCACCGGCGCGCCTCCGCCTTGGCATCGGCGACCGCCTGCGCGGTCCGCCCCGCCCGTTGTCGGAGGAGCAGCAGCACACCGCCGAGGAGCAGGACGAGAACCAGCACAATCACAACACCGGTCATGACGACCTCCCGAATCAGCGACGGTCCCTCAGCGGAACCGTCTCCGAGTCGCTGTTGCCCACGTTACCTGCGAAAACCCCGGTCAGCAGCTACCGCCGCCGCCACCACCGTCGTAGCCCCCGCCGCAGCCGTCGAAGCCACCGCTCGCGCTGGTCGAGGCGTCGGCCGCCAGGAACACCCCCGCGGAGCCGTACCCGACGTGGTGCCTGCGCGGCGCGCGGACCGGTGCGGTCCTGGCTCGCTGCACGGAGATCACCGAGAACACGGCAAGCAGACCGATCACGGTGCCGATCACCAGCAATACGCCCATCAGGACCTCCCAGGAGCCGTTGTGCAACGTCAACGCCCGGCGTTCCCGCCGAGTTCCCGCTTAGAACACCTCCGGGCAGTAGGGCGCGACCGTTCCCGCGAACGCCCTGGAAGCCGCAGCCACCGCACCCGGCCGATGCTCCCGCACCCGCTGCGCGGCAGCCAGCGAAGCCAGTGTAGTTCCGCCCAGGTAAACCGCACCCAGTTCCTCAACCCCCAACGTGAAGTCCGCCTCGGCATCCGTCCGCGCCACCTCGGCGTTCCCATCGCCCCCCACGAGCACCCGCCAACTCCCCTCGTTCCACGGACAAAGCCGGTCCGACACCCCCAGCACGACCTCCGCGGGCGCGCTGTACCGCCGGGCGCCCAGCGCCGCAGGCACATCGACGATCCGCACCCACAGGGAGTCGATGAGCCGCCGCGAGGTCAGCCGCGGCTCGCGCACCAGATGTAACACGGCCTCGTCCGCAGCCGCCCAAGCCAAGCCCACCTCCCGCACCAGCGCCATGTCCAGCAGATACCGCCACAACCCCGCGTAACTCTCCGCCGACAACGCCGACAACTCGACCAGTTCGACCTGGTGGTTCGGACTCCCCTGGTCAGCCCAGCGCACCCGAGCCCGGTAGATGGCGTAACCATCCGGCAGCACCGCGAACCGCAAGGCCGAAGCCCCGTCCCGAGTAGCCGGGTCGTCCATCAACTGGAAGACCCAGTGGGTATCGGAGCGACTCATCCAGCCAACCCGCCGCGGTGCGATCTTGGCGTGAATCTCCTTCATGATCGGCAGCGCGGCCTCACGGGAAAGCTCCCGCACCCGCTCCGACCCCAGGTCAGTGCCCTCCCGAAACCCAGCGCTGCTGGATACCGACAGAGGCCCCTGCTGAGCGGCCAACCCATACCCGAATCGCCCGTAAATACCGCCCTCGGAAGCCCACAGCATCGCCACTGGCACGTCCCGCTCATGCAGCGAGTCGAGCTGATGCCGCATAAGCATGGACAGCACACCCCGACCCCGCTCACCAGGCGCTGTCGCCACCGCCGTGACCCCCGCCGCCGTGCACTGCACCTCACCCGGCAACGTCAACTGCCGCACCGGCATCGCCGCAGTCCCGATCAACCGATCCCCGTCAAACACGCCCTGGTACGTCTCCGCCCGGTCACCAAACCCCTCCCGCGCGGCGTCTCGATGCCCATCAAAGCGATCAGTGAGAAACGCACTGCTGATGACGTGGTAGAGCGCGTCGAAGTCCTCAACGGTGAGGTTCCGTACAGTCAGCCCGGCTGCGGTCATGTGCCCTTAGTACAAGGAACCCCCGACATTCCGCGACCGAGTTTCCGCAGAGCCGAGCCGACGCGACGCGTGACCCAATCTTTCACCCGCGCGAGCCCTCCCCCTTCAACGAAGACCCATTCGCCGAAGTGGCTAGGCAAAACCCTCACCGCCACCAGGTGACGGGGGTCCAGGGGGCAGAGCCCCCTGGCTGGGGTCTGGGGGCTCGGCCCCCAGAATCATTGCGAAAGATGAGGGCCGGGGCTCTCCCCCGGCACACCTCTCCCAATCTGGAGCGGGCGACGGGAATCGAACCCGCGTAGCTAGTTTGGAAGACTAGGGCTCTACCATTGAGCTACGCCCGCATGCGGGCCGTGGAGGCCGCGCGGCACAAGATTACCCAAAGACGCTAGGCTCTTCACGCACCACCCCTCCGGTGGTGCGCCGGGGTGTAGCGCAGCTTGGTAGCGCACCCGCTTTGGGAGCGGGGGGCCGCAGGTTCAAATCCTGTCACCCCGACCCTCTTCCCTCATTGGTTGTGGCCCGAGGCCTGCCCGCGGGCCACAACGATGACCGTTCAGCCCGCCTGGCAGTCCTTCAAGGCCTTCTCCGCCGATCCGACCACCTCGTCCTTGATCTTGACGGCGTCTTCCCGCGCTTGGGCGAGGTCCGCGTGTGCCTTGGCGGACTCCGCCAGCACGCGGGCGGACTCGGCCTGCACGTCGGCGGATCTG
Source organism: Actinorectispora metalli (assembly GCF_056323685.1). Classification (NCBI taxonomy): domain Bacteria; kingdom Bacillati; phylum Actinomycetota; class Actinomycetes; order Pseudonocardiales; family Pseudonocardiaceae; genus Actinorectispora; species Actinorectispora metalli. The sequence goes on along the minus strand of NZ_JBREYE010000001.1, from coordinate 890,617 downwards.
ACCGAGGCGGCTTTGGCGCTCGCCTCGTCGGCCTTCCGGTCCAGCTCGTCGGAGCGCTGCCGCGCGATGCGGACGGCGTCCTCGGCCGCCCGCACCCGGTCGTCATCGGCAACGGACTGGACCTGTCGCTGCTGCTCCGCGCAGTCCGGCGCCTTGGCGGAGCAGCCGGTGACGGCCAGGCCCGCGGTCAGCAGACAGAGAATGAGGACGCGTGACATCGAGTCTCCTTGGTCTTGTGACGTGCGGCGTGAGCCCCAGGAACCGCACGGGTGAACACCCACGATTGTGTGGATTGCGCTGACGGCGCTCTTACCTGACGGGGTACGTGACAGGTGGCGATGGCGCGGTGACCGGCCTCGCCTAGACTCCTCCGGTAACACCTCAGCCGAGGTGGGCTTGGCTGTACAACCAATTCCGGCCTGCCTGCCGTTTGGCGCCGCCCGAACCGGTATCCGGGCGAAGATCGAAACCGCACGAGGAGATGACGTGAAGAGCACCGTCGAGCAGCTGAGCCCGACGCGGGTCAGGATCAACGTCGAGGTGCCGTTCGACGAGCTCAAGCCCGAGTTCGACCGGGCATACAAGCAGCTCGCCAAGCAGGTGCGGATCCCCGGCTTCCGCCCAGGCAAGGCACCCGCCCGCATTCTCGAGTCCCGGATCGGCCGGGGCGCCGTGCTCGACGAGGTGGTCAACGAGGCGATCCCGGCCAAGTACCTGGAGGCCGTGAACGCGGGCGAGATCAAGACCCTGGGCCGCCCGGAGATCGAAGTCACCAAGCTGGAGGACAACGAGATCCTGCAGTTCCAGGCCGAGGTCGACGTCCGCCCCCAGATCACCGTGCCCGCCTTCGGCGAGCTGTCCGCCACCGTGGACGACGTCGAGGTGACCGACGAGGAGGTCGCCGACCAGCTTGACGAGCTCCGGGCCCGCTTCGGCACCCTGGTCGGCGTCGACCGCCCGATCGCCGACGGCGACTTCGTCATGCTCGACCTCTCGGCCACCGTGGACGGCGCCGAGGTCGAGGAGGCGCGCACCAGCGGCCTGTCGTACCAGATCGGCTCCGGTGAGCTGGTCGACGGCATCGACGAGGCACTCATCGGCGCCGCCAACGACGAGACCAAGGTCTTCAACGCCAAGCTGGTTGCTGGCGAGCACGCGGGCCAGGACGCCGAGGTGACCGCCGTGGTCAAGGCCGTCAAGGAGCGTCAGCTGCCCGAGCTTGACGACGAGTTCGCTCAGCTGGCCAGCGAGTTCGACACCCTCGACGAGCTCAAGGCCGACCTGCGCACCCGGCTGGGCCGGGTGAAGAAGATGCAGCAGGGCGTGCAGGCCCGCGACAAGGTGTTGCAGGCGCTGCTGGACTCCACCGAGGTGCCGCTGCCCGAGGCCGTGGTGACCGCCGAGGTCGACGTGCGCAAGCACGACGCCGTGCACGCCTTCGACCACGACGAGGCCAAGTTCTCCGAGTGGCTGGAGTCCCAGGGCCAGACCCTGGACCAGTTCAACACCGAGGTCCGCGAGGGCGCGGAGAACGCGGTCAAGACCCAGCTGGTGCTGGACACCATCGCCGACGCCGAGCAGATCGGCGTCTCGGACAGCGAGCTCATCGAGCGGGTCGTGTACCAGGCCCAGCGCTTCGGGGTGAGCCCCGACGAGTACGTGCAGCGGGCCCAGCGCTCCGGCCAGCTCGGCGCCATCTACGCCGACGTGCGCCGCGGCAAGGCGCTGGCCAACGTGGTCCGGCAGGCGACCATCACCGACGGCACGGGCAACGCTCTTGACCTGGACGAGCTGTTCGGGCCGCAGCAGCAGGCCGCTCCGGCAGGCGAGGCCAAGACCGAGGAACCCGCGGGCGCCGCGGGCTGAGGACACACCCTTGGAGCGTGGGGCTGCGCACACCGGTTGGCGCTTCCCCACGCTTTGAGCGAACGAGGGCCCCTTTACGCCACTTCACCTGCTCGCCTTGGTTAATGTCGGTCCTAGCAGAGATCAGCAAGCAACCCGGCGGACATCCCGAGACAAGAAGCCGCCGGGCTCACGAGAAGAGGCAGACGTGACGCAACCGACGATCCCGGCCCCCGAGATGAGGGGGAACTCGCACGGGCTGACGCTCAATGACTCGGTGTACGAGCGTCTGCTTCGCGAGCGCATCATCGTCCTGGGCACCCAGGTCGAAGAGAACATGGCGAACCAGATCTGTGCCCAGTTGCTGCTGCTGGATGCCGAGGACTCCGAGCGCGACATCTTCCTGTACATCAACTCGCCGGGCGGCTCGGTGACGGCGGGCATGGCCATCTACGACACCATGCAGCTGATCAACGCCGACGTCGCCACCGTGGCCATGGGTCTGGCCGCGTCGATGGGCCAGTTCCTGCTGGCCGCGGGCGCCACCGGCAAGCGTTACGCGCTGCCGCACGCGCGGATCATGATGCACCAGCCCTCGGCGGGCCTGGGCGGCACCGCGGCGGACATCGAGATCCAGGCCGACATGCTGGCCAAGCACAAGCGCGAGATGGCCGAGCTGATCGCCGAGCACACCGGGCAGACCGTGGAGAAGATCCAGGAGGACTTCGACCGCGACAAGTGGTACACGGCGGCCGAGGCCAAGGAGTACGGCTTCGTGGACCACGTCCTGGCCCGCAACAACCAGCTGCGTCGCGGCTGAGGCACGAGGAGAGGTCACGATGAGCCAGCTGCACCTTCCCCAGTCCCGCTACGTGCTGCCTTCGTTCGTCGAGCGCACCAGCTACGGGATGAAGGAGTCCAACCCGTACAACAAGCTGTTCGAGGAGCGCATCATCTTCCTCGGCGTGCAGATCGACGACGCTTCGGCCAACGACGTCATGGCGCAGCTGCTGTGCCTGGAGTCGGACGACCCGGACCGCGACATCACCATGTACATCAACTCGCCCGGCGGCTCGTTCACCTCGCTGATGGCGATCTACGACACCATGCAGTACGTCCGTCCGGACATCACCACCGCCTGCCTCGGCCAGGCCGCATCGGCCGCCGCCGTGCTGCTGGCGGCGGGCACGCCCGGCAAGCGGATGGCGCTGCCCAACGCCCGCGTGATGATCCACCAGCCCGCCACCGAGGGCGTCTATGGCCAGGTTTCCGACCTGGAGATTCAGGCCAGGGAGATCCAGCGGGTGCGCAAGCTGCTGGAGACCACGCTGGCCAGGCACACCAAGCGGACGCCGGAGCAGGTCCGCGATGACATCGACCGCGATAAGATTTTGACCGCCGACGAGGCCAAGACTTATGGCATTGTCGATGAGGTGCTCCCGTACCGGAAGCTTTCCGCGTCGAGGAACTGACGCTTCAGGATCCAGGTCGTGTCCGGAAAACTCGGCACGACCTGGTTCTCTGAGGTCTGGGCAAACGAACAGGATTTGTGAGATGGTCACGCCGGGTAACCGCTGAGTTCGACACGCCGAGTGGCGCGGGTTTCCGTGTCCGTTCGGTCATGTCGGGCAGGCTGGTGCTCCCATATCCAGGGGTCTGGCAGGTACCGTCAAGACAGGCAGAATCACTCAGCCAGTCAGCCAGGTGCGCCGGGTTGGCGCGCCGGAGGGGACAGAGGTCAGCGTCATGGCTCGTATCGGTGATGGCGGAGACCTGCTCAAGTGCTCGTTCTGCGGAAAGAGCCAGAAGCAGGTCAAAAAGCTGATCGCCGGGCCAGGCGTCTATATCTGCGACGAGTGCATCGACCTCTGTAACGAGATCATCGAAGAGGAACTCGCCGAGGCCGGTGACGTCAAGCTTGACGACCTGCCCAAGCCGCTGGAGATCCACGAGTTCCTCGACCAGTACGTCATCGGCCAGGACGACGCCAAGAAGAACCTCTCCGTCGCGGTCTACAACCACTACAAGCGCATCCAGGCGGGCGACAAGGGCCAGGGCCGCGAGGACATCGTCGAGTTGGCCAAGTCCAACATCCTGATGCTCGGGCCGACCGGCTGCGGCAAGACCTACCTGGCGCAGACGCTGGCCAAGATGCTCAACGTGCCATTCGCCATCGCCGACGCCACCGCGCTCACCGAGGCGGGCTATGTCGGCGAGGACGTCGAGAACATCCTGCTCAAGCTGATCCAGGCGGCGGACTACGACGTCAAGCGCGCCGAGACCGGCATCATCTACATCGACGAGGTCGACAAGATCGCCCGCAAGAGCGAGAACCCGTCGATCACCCGTGATGTCTCCGGCGAGGGCGTGCAGCAGGCGCTGCTGAAGATCCTGGAGGGCACCACCGCGAGCGTGCCCCCGCAGGGCGGCCGCAAGCACCCGCACCAGGAGTTCATCCAGATCGACACGACGAACGTGTTGTTCATCGTGGCGGGCGCCTTCGCGGGGCTGGAGAAGATCATCCAGGACCGCATCGGCCGCCGCGGCCTCGGCTTCGGCGCCGAGATCCGGTCCAAGGCCGAGATCGACGCCACCAACTGCTTCTCCGATGTCATGCCGGAGGACCTGATCAAGTTCGGGCTGATCCCGGAGTTCATCGGCCGTCTCCCGGTGGTCGCCAGCGTGACCAACCTGGACAAGGAATCGCTGGTCAAGATCCTCACCGAGCCGCGGAACGCGCTGGTGAAGCAGTACCAGAAGCTCTTCGAGATGGACAACGTGGAGCTGGAGTTCACCAAGAAGGCCATGGAGGCGGTCGCCGACCAGGCCATTCTGCGTGGCACCGGCGCCCGCGGCCTGCGCGCGATCATGGAGGAGGTGCTGCTGTCGGTGATGTACGACATCCCCAGCCGCACCGACGTGGCCAAGGTCGTGATCACCGAGCAGACCGTGCGAGAGAACGTCAACCCCACCATCGTCGCCCGCCCGCGCCCCGGTGGCCGCGAGCGCCGCGAGAAGTCGGCCTGATCCTCCCTCCAGCGGCCTCCGAGGTCGCTGCCGTAGGCATGTGCGGGTGTCCAACCTCCACGTCCTGCTGCTGCACGGCTACACCGCCTCCGGTCCCGGCCACTGGCAGACCTGGCTGGCCGATCGGCTGCGCGCCGACGGGGTGAGCATCGAGTACCCGACGCTGCCCGACTGCTACAACCCGCGCCTGGAGCCCTGGCTGGAGGTGCTGCGCAGGCGGCTGGCGTTGGTCCCGCCCGGCGCCGAGTTGGTGGTGGTGGCGCATTCGCTTGGCTGCCACCTGTGGCTGCACCACCTGTCCCGCCCGTACGCGCGGCAGGCCGACCGCGCACTGCTGGTGGTGCCGCCCGCGACGCGGTTCATCCCGGTGGAGTGGACGGGTTTCACCCCGGTGCCCTTCGAGCAGGCTCGCCGCCGCGCCGCGGGCGCCCTGCGGCTGGTGGCGGGGGAGGGCGACCGCTACTGCACCGACGTCGAGGCCAAGGAGATGGCCGGGCGGCTGGACACCGACCTCGACGTGATCCCCGGCGGCGGCCACCTCAACACGGGCGCGGGCTTCGGGCCGTGGCCGCCGGTGCTCGATTGGGTGCACGGTAGGCGCGGCAGCCTGGAGTTACTTCCCGCCGGGGCGGCGAAAGCGTAGTAACGGTGTAACCCCAGCCCGAACGGGAGTGATCACCGTGCGCACCATCGCAGTCGCGTTGTTGACGTTGTTGCTGGCCGCCTCCGGAGCGAGCGCCGCGTCCAACGAGGCCCGCAGCGTCACCCTGGTCAAGACCGGCGGCTACGCGGGCGTCCACGAGACCTACACCGTGCCCAGAACCAGCCCCGAGCCCGCCGCGGCCGAACTGTTCGCCAGGGTCGACTCGCCGGACTTCCGGCGCCTCAAGCCCGAATACCTGCCCGCCCAGCAATGCTGCGACCGCTTCCTCTACACGGTCACCGTCCGCTACCGCCATACCGAGAAGTCGGTCAAGACCATGGACGAGGGCGGCGCCCCACCGATCGTCTGGGAGGTCATCGACCTGACCCAGCGCCTCGCGCCGGAAGGGGCTACGGGGTGAGGTGCTTGCTGAGGAAGCGGAGGACCTCGGGGACGGCCTTGCGGTAGTAGCCGTCGTTGTGGCCGCCGGGGCCCAGCGAGACGACTTCCGGGCGGGCGGCCTGGGCGAAGCGGCGGACGCCGTCGACGAAGCGGTCCTCGGTGCCGCACCAGAGGCCGACGGGGGTGTCGCCGAGCGCGCGGATGTTGCGCAGCGGGTCCAGTTCGGCCCAGGTGGCCTGGTCGCGGAAGGCGTTGCGCTTGCGCATCTCCGGCCACGAGGTGATCAGCGCGGGGGAGATGGCGGCGACCGCGTTCAGCGGCACGCGGCGCTCGGCGCAGCGCCGGGCGTAGAGCAGGGCGCCGAAGCCGCCCATGGACACTCCGGCGATGGCGAACGGGCGGTGCTCGGCGCCACCGAGGCGGCGTTCGGCCAGCCAGGCGGGCACGTCGTCGAGCAGCATGCCCATCGGGTCGTCGGTGTCGTGGCGGTGCCAGTAGTTGTTGCCGCCGCCGTCGAGCGCGACGAAGCCGAAGGGCCGGATGGCCTGGCGGGCGACCATGCCGGACAGCGCCTCGGGCAGGCCGCCGATCGCGGCGTGCCGGGCGCGGCCGTTGCGGCCGTGCAGCAGCAGGCAGATCGGCAGGTCCTTGGTGGGCACGCCCGCGGGCAGGATGGACACCATCTCCACCGGCCTGCCGCCGCGCGCCCTGGAGCGGACCCGCTCGGTCTTGGTCACGGTGCGACGGGTGGCGCCCGCCCCTGTGGTGCCCAGCACATGCCGGAGCAGCCACGGCGCGCTCTCCGGTTGCAGCGCCACCGCGGTCCCCGCCGCGGTGGTCACGCCCGCGGCGGTGGCCAGCAGCATCGTGCGCCTGCTGAATCTGCGCCGCACAGCCCCCACGTCCATCCCCTGCCTCCTGCGTGACTCAGCGTTCGCGTGTATTACGACGAACGAGTGAGTAGCAGCCCCCGCTTGCTTACAAAGAGTTGTATCTGAAACCCCAAACGTCTGCCAGCGCAAAAAGGTTTCAAACGAGTGATTCTTTAAACCACCTCATCGGCCCTGAGTCTCCTGATCTCCTCTATGGAGTACCCGGCCCAGGTCAGCACCCCTTCGGTGTGCTCGCCGATGTCGGGCACGTCACGCGGCCGCCATTCCCAGGAACTGGAATCCACTGGGGGCCGCAGCATCCGCACCGTTCCGGACGGCGCGCCGATCGTGTCCCACCGGGAGCGGGCGGCCAACTGAGGGTGCTCGGCGAGGCCCAGCACATCCCGGGTGCGCGCCGCGGGCACATCGGCGGCGTCCAATGCGGACAGCAGGCCGTCGGCGGTCAGCCCATCGAACACCGACTGAAGCTCGGCATGCAGCACCTCCCGGTGCCGCACCCGCAGCTCCACCGTTCGGAGCCGCTCGTCGTCGGCCAGGCCGGGCTTGCCGAGCACCGCCGTGCACAAACGCCGCCACTGTCCATCGTTCTGCACCGCCAGGTGCACGGTGCCGCCGTCGCCGCAACGGAACGGCCCGTACGGCGCGATGCTGGCGTGGTGCGCCCCGGTACGCGGCGCCACGCTCCCGGTGCCGAGTGCGTACAGCAGTGGCTGGTGCATCCACTCGGCCAGCGCCTCCAGCAGGGACAGCCGCAGAGTGGAGCCCTCCCCGGTCCGCCCGCGCTGGAGCAGCGCGGCCAGCACCGCGGCATGCAGTTGCACGCCGCCCGCGATGTCGGCGACGGAGATCCCGGTCCGCGCCGTCACCTCGCCATCGCCCGTCAGGTCGATCAGCCCGGCCTCCGATTGCACCAGGGCGTCGTAGGCCTTCCGCGTCTGGTACGGCCCATCGCCGCCGTACCCGGACAGCTCGGCCACGATCAGCGACGGGTCTGCTGCCCGCAGGGTGTCGGCGTCCATACCCAACCGACGGGCCGCGGTGGGAGAAAGGTTGCACAAGACCACATCGGCGCGGCCCACCAGCCTTCGCAGCACCGCTATCCCGTCCGGATGCTTGATATCGAGGGTGACGGATTCCTTGCCCACGTTGGTCCACGCGAAATACGACGAGACATCCCCACAGGCGGAGTCGTAATGGCGGGCGAAATCGCCGCCGCCGCGTCGCTCGATCTTGATCACCCGTGCGCCGAGATCGGCCAGCAGTCTGCTCGCATAGGGCACCGCAACCGCGTGTTCGAGACTCACCACGACAATGCCGTGCAATGGTTCAGCCAATGCGCCGCTCTCCGGTGTAGACGTTCATCTCCTCGCCGCGGAGGAATCCCACCAGGGTCATGCCCTGCTCCTCGCCGAGTTCCACCGCCAGCGAGGACGGCGCGGACACCGCGGCCAGGACGGGTACGCCCGCCATCGCCGCCTTCTGCACCAGTTCGAAGGAGATGCGCCCGGACACCATCAGCACCGTGGCCGCTGCGGGCACCCGGCCCGCTTGCAGCGCCCAGCCCAGCAGCTTGTCCACCGCGTTGTGCCTGCCGACGTCCTCACGGACCGCGAGCGGCTCCCCGTCGCAGGTGAACAGGCCTGCCGCGTGCAAGCCGCCGGTGGCCTCGAACACCCGCTGCGCCGACCGCAGCCGATCGGGCAGCCCGCTGAGCACCGCGACGTCGACGACGGCGGGGTCGGCGGCGGGGGAGAAGCGGGTCTTGAGCCGCACGGCGTCCAGCGCGGCCTTGCCGCAGACGCCGCAGGAGGACGTGGTGTAGAAGTTGCGCGCCAGCGAGACGTCGGGGGCGGGCACGCCTGCGGCGAGTTCGACGTCGAGCACGTTGTAGGTCTGGCGTCCCGCGTCGTCGGTGCCCTCGCAGTAGCGGGCGATGGCGACGTCCTCCCGGGAGCCGATCACGCCCTCGGTGAGCAGGAAGCCGTGCGCCAACTCCACATCGCTGCCGGGCGTGCGCATGGTGACCGTCAGCGGCGCGCCGTTCACCCGGATCTCCAGCGGCTCCTCGCCCGCCAGCCGGTCCTCCCTGGTTACGCGCTGCCCGCCGGAGATTCGCAGCACCCTGCGCCGCACCGTCACCCTGCTCACGTCTGCATCCTCACATGCGAGGTCAGTAGCCGATGAGCCGCAGCAGGGAGGTGGTCCACAGCGTCATCAGCTCCTGCCGCGTGATCGGCCGCCGGTCCAGCCAGTCCAGGCAGGTCGCGATGAGGAACGCCACCCAGCCGCGCACCGCAACCTCCAGCACGGGGCCCTCCAAGCCCTCGTGCTTCAACGCGATCACGATGTGCTGGATCTGCGCGTCCACGCCGTTCTGCACGAGCCGCTGGATACCCTGGTCGACGGAGGCACCGCCGCGGTGCATGGCGCGGTAGCCGTGCTCGTGGGAGATCGCGTAGTCCAGGTAGACCTCCAGCCCCGCGGCCAGCCGCTCGGGGGTGGGCAGGTCGGGCCGCGGGTCGGTCAGCCGCAGCAACTGGTCGGACTCGGCCTCCACGATGGCGGCGAAGAAGTCCCGCTTGGTGGGGAAGTAGTGGTACAGCAGGCCGCGGGAGACGCCCGCGCGGTCGGCGACCTCTTCGATCCACACCTCGTCGTAGGGCCGTTCGGCGAACAACTCCGCACCGATGCTCAGCAACTGCTCACGCCGCTGCGCAGGATCCAATCGCCGCCTGGTCACTTCTCGCAGTTTACTTGACACCGGTTCAGCAAGTCCGGAAGCTCGTATTGAAAGCCGGTTCAATAACAAGGGGGCGGCAATGACGGCGACCATGACCCGGGCGACCATTCCTCATCCGCGGTGGCGGATTCCGGGGATCGGCGATCTGATCGGTGCGAGGTTCACAAACCCGGTCCAGGACAACATGAAGTTCGCCCGGATGCTCGGCCCGATCTACAGCCGGAAGTTCTTCGACCGCGACATCGTCTTCGTCTCCGGGGCCGACCTCGTCGGCGAGCTCATGGACGAGAACCGGTTCCGCAAATGGGTTTCGCCCGCGATCCTCTCGCTGCGCAACATCGGCGGCGACGGCCTGTTCACCGCCTACAACGAGGAACCCAACTGGGGCCGTGCGCACGAGATCCTGCAACCCGCCTTCACCCAGGCCGCCATGCGCGCCTACCACGACACGATGCTCGACGTCGCTGGCGAGCTGACCCGGCTGTGGGATACGGCGTCCACTGTGGACGTCTCCAACGACATGACGAGGGTGACGCTGGAGACCATCGGCCGCACCGGCTTCGGCTACTCCTTCGACTCCTTCCGCCGTACCCGGCCGCACCCGTTCGTGCAAGCCATGTTCGGTGCGCTGCGCGAGTCGCAGCGCAGGGTGATGCTGCCCGACTTCCTCACCCGCCCCTCCGACCGCCGCTACCACGGCGACATCGACCTGATGACCGGCATCGTGGACGAGGTGATTCGCTCCCGCCGCAGCAGCGGCGCCGAACACCAGGACCTGCTTGGCCTGATGCTGGCGACCGGAGCCGCGGACGGCAACAGGCTGGACGAGGTCAACGTCCGCAACCAGGTGATCACGTTCCTGATCGCGGGCCACGAGACCACCTCCGGCGCGCTGTCCTTCGCGCTGTACTACCTGGCCGACAATCCCGAGGTGATGCGCAGGGCGCAGCAGGAGGTGGACGAGGTCTGGGGCGTCGGTGAACCGGAGTTCGGGCAGATCGCCAAGCTCCGCTACGTGCGCCGCGTGCTGGACGAGGGCCTGCGGCTGTGGCCGACCGCCCCCGCCTTCGGTCGGGAGGCCCGCGAGGACACGGTGCTCGGCGACCGCTATCCGTTGCGCAAGGGCCAGGGCATGGTCGTGCTGCTCCCGATGGTGCACCGCGACCCCGTGTGGGGCGAGGACCCGGAGCGCTTCGACCCGGACCGCTTCGCCCCGGAGCAGGTCAGGGCCCGCCCCGGCCATGTGTACAAGCCCTTCGGGTCCGGCCCACGGGCCTGCATCGGTCGCCAGTTCGCACTGCACGAAGCGGTGCTGGTGCTCGGAAAGGTGTTGCAGCGCTACGACTTGCGTCCCGACCCGAACTACCGGCTGCGCATTCAGGAGCTGCTCACCATGAAGCCGGAAGGGTTCACGCTGCGCGTCACCCGGCGCTAGCGAGCATGGGTGGCCCCCGGCGGACCGGGGGCCACTCACCTCACTGCTCGGGTGTCCGCCAGTGCGCGTGCAGGTCGGCGGCCACGACACGGATCGCGCCGCCGGTGAACGCGATCTCGTGGCTGCACCCCTTCTCGTGCGGCAGGATCTCGTCCAGCTGGAAGTCCCCCAGCCGCCGCGTCTCGGGATAGATGTGCTTGTCGCGGGCCGCCGCCGACACTTCGACGGCGAACTCGACCACGTCGGTGTAGGCGATGACCAGCTCATCGTCGTGCTTGAACCGGTTGGGCGCGAACACCATCTCCAACGACAGCCGGTCGTTGCCGTCGGTCAGGGAGATCCGGCCGACCTTGAGGTCCTTGACGCAGCGCAGGCCGAAGAAGTTGTAGTGCTCGGCGTCCTCGGCGAACGCGCGGGCGCCCGGGGGCAGGTCGGCCGCGAGCCCCGGCAGCACCCGCAGGTACTCCTCGGGGTCCAGCGACCAACCGCCCCAGCCCTCGTCGACCGGATCGACCTTGACGTACCTCATCCGCCGCACGGCTTGTCCACGTGCGGACGCCGCCACGCGTCGCCCTTGACGTCGGCGTCCGAGGGCAGCCGCTCCGCGGCCCGCATCTCGCCGATGGCCACACCCTTCATCCGGTTCTCCACCACGTCGTCGAGTTTCATATCGGCGGAGTGGCCGTGCTTGCCGATCCACCCGTTGCTGCCGTAGATCCCGACCTCGACGCCCTTGTGGTACACGTGCACCTCGAAGTATTGCCCGCCGCGGTATTTGAACCGGTCGACGCGCCCGTGGTAGTCACCCGCGATCGTGAACTCCTGGCGGGTGGTCTTGCTGTCGTTGTGCACCAGCACCGGGACATTGCCCGCCAGCACGTAGAACGTGTGCACGCCTGCCACGCTGAGGTTGTAGACCTTGGTCTCCTCGGCGTGCTGCCGCGCCTCGGTGACGGTCACCAGCCTGCCCGACGGCGTCTGCACGTGCTCCCCGTCACGCAGATCCCAGGCCTCCACCCAGCGGCGGCGGTCCGGGCTCCAGAACGGGTGGTTGCCGGTGGCCTCGACGCTGTCCCCGCCGTCCACAGTGACCGTGACCAGCTGCCGGGTGCCCTTGCCGACGATGACCGCCTCCACCGGACGCGGGCCGGTGGCACCGGACTCCGGTTCGGTGGCGAGCACCTGATCGCCGACCACCACGTCCTTGATCGCCTTGCGGCTGCCGTCGGCCATCAGCACCCGGGTGGCGGCGGTGAAACTTCGGCCGGGCACGATCCGGCAGGCCTTGGAGTTGGCCCGCTCCATGGCCTCGCGGCCCGCCTTGAGCTCGTTCTTGGCCTCCTCGGAGCGACGCAGGAACTTGCCTGCCTTGCCCGCGATCTTGCCGATGGCCGAGACCAGCTTGGCACCCTTGCCGATCAACGCGAACGGGTTGACCAGGGTCAGGGCGTTGACGACGGTCCAGATGCAGGCCTCGACGTCGCCCTGGCTGAAGCATTTGACGGCGTCGTTGTAGCCGATGAAGTCGAGGATGAACTCGACGCCTTCCTCCTTGAGGAAGTCCAACAGGCTCTTGTTGGCATCGACCATCGCGGCCTTGTACTTGTCGATGCAGGCGATGTCGCCCTGGCACATGGCCTTGAGCTCGTCCCACTCCGCCTGGTTCAGCGTGCCGCGGTGTGCCTCCTGCTCCTCGGCCTGCTTCTTGACCATCGAGATGTCGTAGGCCTCGTCGGCGGCCTGCTGGGCGAGCGCGGCGTCCTTGCCCGCCTGGGTGGCTGAATCGCGGGCGGCCTTCGCGGACTGCGCCGCGTCCGCCGCCGACGCCCTGGCCTGCGCTGCCGAGTTCGCCGCCCGGGACGCCGACACCGAGGCCGCGTCCGCCGCGGCCTGTGCCTGGTTGGCCGCGGCCCGCGCGGTGCGAGCCGATTCGGCCGCCCTGTTCGCCGACTCCTGCGCGGCGTCGGCGGAGGCCTTGGCCTGCTTGGCGTACTCGGCCGCCTCGTTGGCCCAGTCCCGTGCCTTCTGCGCCCACACCGCGGCCTCGTCGGCGGCCTTGCGGGCCACCGCGGCCACCCGGGACGCCTCGGCGGCGTTCTCCCGCGCGGTCGCGGCGATCCTGGCCGCCTCCGCCACCAGGCGGCGGACCTGCGCGACGTGCGACGCGGTCAGCGCGTCCCGCTGCGCGGCCTTGTGCTGCCCGGTCTGCACGAAGTCCCGCGCGTAGGACGGCGGGCCCGCGAGCGCGATCTGACCGGCGGCCTTCACCTCGGGGCCGCCTGCCTCCATGATCTGGCCGATCCGGATCCGGTCGTCCTGGTTGGCCGCGGTGTACTGGCCCTCCGCCAGGAACCGGACCACGTCCTCCGGCGTGCCCTCCAGCGCCTTCTGGCCCGCGCGCTGGGTGGCCGGACCGCCGCCCGCCATGATCTCGCCGACGAGCTTGCGGTCATCGGTGATCTTGCCGTCGTAGTTCTGGGTGCGGACGAACTCCGACACGCCGTCGCCGTCGCCGAGGTAGACCGCCATCGCGGCGGCCTTCTTCCGCTCGTTGGTGGTGGACTGCGCGATGTAGAGCGCCCTGGTCTGGTCGTCGGCCTGCGCGGCGCGCTCACGGCGGAAGTCCAGCCAGGACAGCATCTCCTCGGTGTCGCCCGCGAGCGCCTGCTCGGCGGCCGCGCGGCTCCACGAGCCGCCCTCCCTGCGCAACCGCAGCGCGGCCTGACGGCCGTTGGAGACCACGGTGGCGGTGTCGGCGCCAGGCGCGGTGGCCCGCTCCAAAAGCTGCCGGGTCTCCTCGTCGAGGCGGGCGGCCTCGCCCGCCTCGAAGGCAGCCTTGTTGTCCTGCTCGGCCTTGACCTTCTCCGCCGCCGCGATGCCCTCGTCCTGCAACTGCTGCAGGCGGTTCTTGTCGGCCTCGCGGGCGTTGTTCTCGATGGTGGCGGCCAGTTCGGCGGCCTTGGTGGCGGTCTCCGCCGCTTGCAGCGCGGCCTGCGCGTGCTTCTCCGACTCGCGGGCCGCCGTCTCCGCCTGACCGGCGTGGGCGGCGGCCTCGTCGGCGGCCTGCGCCGCGTTCAGCGCGTGCTGCGCCGCACTCAGCGCCGCATCGCGGGCATCCCGCGCCGCTTGCGCGGACTGGCGGGCCAGCGACTCCGCGGCGTTCGCGGCGCGGTTGGCCTGACCGGCGAAGCGATGCGCGTCGGCCGCGGCCCGTCGGGCGCGGTCGGCCTCGGCGCCCGCGACCCCGGACTGGTTGGCCGCGTCCTCGGCGGCCGATGCCGCCCGGTCGGCGTTCGCGCCCGCACTGGCCGCGGCGCGGGCGGCGTTGCCCGCCTCGGTGGCCGCGTTGCCCGCCGCGTTCGCGGCGTCGGCGGCTTTCTGCGCACCCGCTGCGACATCACGGGCCCGCTGCGCTGCTTCCCTCGCCGCCTGGGCCTGACCGGCGTCGCCAGCGGCCGCGGCCGCCGCGTTGCGCGCGGTGGATGCCGCCTGCGCCGCGGCGGAAGCCGCGGAAGCGGCGCGCATGGCCGCGTCGGAGGCGACCTTGGCCGCCCGGTTCGCGGCGTTGGCGGCGGAGATGGCTTCCTGCGCCGCGCGGGCCGCGCGGTTGGCGAAGTCTGCCGCCCGACCGGCCGCGCTGGCGGCCTTCGCCGCATCGTCCTTGGCCGCGGCGGCTTCCTCGGTCGCCTTCAACGCGGCCTGCTTGGCCTGCTCGGCGGCGGCCACCGCACGGGCGGAGGCCTCCTTGGCGGCCTCGGTCTCCCGCGCGGCCTCGGCACCCGCGGCCTTGGCGAGGTTCACCAACTCGGTGATGCTCGCCTGCTCGTTGTCCCTGGCCCGCGCCGCGTGCTGGCCGCTGTCCAGGAACTCCTTGACGTCCTCGTCGCCGCCGTCGAGCGCGATCTGCGCGGCCTTGTTCACCTCGGGCCCGCCGACGGCCATGATCACGCCGACCTGCTTGCGCCGGTCGCGGACCGCGGGCTCGTACTGACCGGAGACGAGGAACTTCAGCACGTCATCGGGGGTGCCGTTGAGTGCGGTGTTGCCCGCGGCCTGGGTGGCGGAGCCGTTGGTGGACATGATCTGCCCGACCTGGATCCGTTGGTCGCGGCGGTGCGGCTCCTGCCAGCCCTCGGCCAGGAACCGCTTGACGTCGGCGGGCGTCCCGCCCAGCGCGGCGGCCGCGGCCTCGCGCACGTTGCGGCCCGCCACCGCCATGATCTGGCCGGTCCTGATCCGGTCGTCGTGGGCCAGCGCCACCGGGGCACCGTTGGCCAGGAAGTCACGGACCTGTTCGTCCGAGCCGAGCAGCGCGGCCTCCGCGGCCCGCTGGGTGGCCGAGCCGCCCGTCCTGAGCAGCTCCACCGCCTTCTCGCGATCGGTCTGGCCGACCTCGGCGACGGTGCGCACCGCGGTGTTCTCGACGGCCTCGCCGAGAGTCGCCAGCACCATCGACATGATCACCAGCAGAATCACCGTGAAGCGGCCTGCTACCGCGCGCGGTCTCAGCGCGCGAGCGCCCATGTCCATATGTCCCCCAGAATCGTGGATGCCCCTATGCATTCCGGGCGGATTGTACGAACGACCAGGCGTTATTTCACAATCCCGAAAACCCCTTTCCGGGGTGCGCCGAGGAAATCGGAATATGATGGAACTCACCGAAATCGATTTGGCGAATCTGTAACTCTCACCTCGCGGTCCGGGGCGCTTTAGTCGTCAAGTTGAGGAATGTGAACCTACTTGAGGAGGTTCGTTACCGAGCCGCAACCGTTTACTCTCGGATGCAACCACCGGGGCCGTGGAGTTCAGGCCGCCGCCCGGCACCCCTGCATCCGGAGGTTCACGTGATCACGAGGACGATCGCGGTCACCAGCGCGTTCTTGGCGTTCTCCGCCCTGCTGGGCGCCGCTCCGGCGCATGCCCACGGCTCGATGGGCAATCCGGTCAGCCGGATCTACAACTGCTACAAGGAGAATCCGGAATACCCCAAGTCGGCGGCGTGCAAGGCCGCGATCGCGGCCAGCGGCACCACCGCGCCGTTCTACGACTGGCACGAGGTCAATATCGGCGACGCCAACGGCCGCCACAAGGAGATCATTCCCGACGGGAAACTGTGCAGTGCGGGCCGCGACAAGTTCAAGGGCCTTGACCTGCCCCGCGCGGATTGGCCCGCCACCCGGCTGCCCGCAGGCGGCGGTGCGCACACCTTCACCTACGCGATCAGCGCGGGCCACATCCCGTCCTGGTTCGAGCTGTACGTGACCAAGGACGGCTACGACGCCACCAAGCCGCTGACCTGGGCCGCCCTGGAGGACAAGCCGTTCGCCTACCTGCGTAACCCACCCGGCGGCCCGGGCGGCTTCCAGCTCAAGGTGAACCTGCCCAACAAGACCGGCCGCCACCTCATCTACGTGGTCTGGCAGCGCGAGCTTCCCGACAGCGCCGAGGCCTTCTACTCCTGCTCCGACGTGGTGTTCGGGTCGGCGAGTGCCGAGCCGGTCAGCACGAACGAGGTTCCCGCCGCCTCCCACCACCACGGCGCACCCGCCCCGCAGCGCAACTGGCTGCGCTGGTTCTGGCCGCTGTAGACCAACCCTGGAGGAACTCATGAGGCGCCCTGCCGTGCTCGCCGGGCTGACGGGCACATTCCTCATCCTGTCCACGATGGTCGCCGCCGTGCCCGCGCAGGCGCACGGAACGATGGGCGACCCGATCAGCCGCATCTACGCCTGCTACCGGGAGAACCCGGAGCGACCCACGTCCGCGGCTTGCAAGGCGGCCATCGCCGAAATGGGCTCAGCGCCGCTGTACGACTGGAACGAGGTCAACATCGGCGACGCCAACGGCCGCCACAAGGAGATCATTCCCGACGGCAAGCTGTGCAGTGCGGGCCGTGACAAGTTCAAGGGCCTCGACCTGCCGCGCACAGACTGGGCGACCACCGTGCTGCCCACCGACGGCAGCAAGCGCACCATGACCTATGTGATCAGCGTCGGCCACCAGCCCTCGTACTGGTTGTTCTACGTGACCAAGGACGGCTACGACGTGACCAAGCCGCTGAAGTGGTCCGACCTCGAGGACAAGCCCTTCGGCGAGGCGCACGTGCCATCGAACCAGCGCGCCTACCGGCTGGATGTGAACCTGCCCAAGGGCAAGACCGGGCGGCACCTGATCTACACGGTGTGGCAGCGCAAACTGCCCGACAGCGCCGAGGCGTTCTACGCCTGCTCCGACGTCGTGTTCGGCAAGGCGCCCGCGGGCATGCAGCAGGCACCGACCGTGACCGAGGAGCAGCTCAAGGCCGACGCCGCGGTCGCCGCGCAGCGCTCCCACGGCCACCACCCGCCCGCCGAGCAGCAGAACTGGCTGCGCTGGTTCTGGCCTTGGTGACGACCTAGACGACTTCCAGCCGGACCACGATCGACTTCGAGGTGGGGGTGTTGGACTCCTCGGCGGTGGCATCCAGCGGTACCAGCGCGTTGGTTTCCGGGAAGTAGGCGGCGGCGCAGCCCCGTGCCGTCGGGTAGCCGACGGCACGGAAACCCTCCGCGCGGCGTTCGTCCACACCGGCTCGGCCTGGCCACTCGCTGACCAGGTTGACCAGGGCGCCGTCCCCGATGCCCAGTTCGGCCAGGTCGTCGGGGTTGACGAACACCACCCGGCGCCCGCCGGAGACCCCGCGGTAGCGGTCGTCCAGGCCGTAGATGGTGGTGTTGAACTGGTCGTGGCTGCGCAGCGTCTGCAACAGCAGGCGACCTGGCGGAACCCGCAGCACCACGAGCGGATTCGCGGTGAAGTTGGCTTTGCCGGTCGAGGTGGGGAAGCTCCGGGAATCCCGCGGGCCGTGTGGCAGTACGAAACCGTTGGGCTCCCGCACCCGCCTGTTGTAGTCCGCGCAGCCCGGCACCACCTTGGCGATGCGGTCGCGGATCAGGTCGTAGTCGCCTGCGAAGGACACCCACGGCACGGGGTGCTCGGCGCCCAGTACCGCCTCGGCCAGCGCGCACACGATCTGCACCTCCGACAGCAGGTAGTTGCTGGTGGGGCGCAGCCTGCCCAGCGAGGAATGCACCACCGACATGGAGTCCTCGACGGTGACGAACTGCTCGACCTCGGTGCCGTCCTCGTATGCCCGCACATCCCGCTCGGTTCGGCCCAGCGTGGGCAGGATCAGCGCCGTCTCGCCGTGCACGACGTGGGAGCGGTTCAGCTTGGTGGACACCTGCACGGTCAGCGCGCAGGAACGCAGCGCAGCCTCGGTGACCGCGGTGTCGGGGGTGGCCGAGACGAAGTTGCCGCCCATCCCGAAGAACACCTTCGCCCGGCCGTCCCGCATCGCCCGCAGCGCGTCGACGGTGTCCACGCCGTGCTCGCGGGGGATGGGGATGCCGAACTCGGACTCCAACGCGGCCATGAACGGCTCCGGCATCTTCTCCCAGATGCCCATCGTCCGGTCGCCCTGCACGTTGGAGTGGCCGCGCACCGGGCACACGCCCGCGCCCGGCTTGCCGATCATGCCGCGCAGCAGCAGCACGTTGACGATCTCGCGGATGCCCGCGACGGCGTGCTTGTGCTGGGTCAGGCCCATCGCCCAGCACACGATGATCCGCTCGGCGCTCGCGAACCGCTGCGCCACGGCCTCGACCTGTTCGCGCGGCAGCGCCGTCGCGGTGTCCACCGCGGACCAGTCCAGCGTGCGGATGTGGGCGGCGTAGTCGTCGAAGCCATGGGTGTACTCGGTGATGAACTCCCGGTCCTCCGCGCCCGTGGCCAGGATCAGGTTGCCGATCGCCTGGAACAGCGCCTGGTCGCCGCCGAGGCGGATCTGGCAGAACTCGTCCGCCAGCGGCGTTCCACTGCCCACCACACCCTGCACGGTCTGCGGGTTCTTGAACTTCATCAGGCCCGCCTCGGGCAGCGGGTTGACCGCCACGATGCCCGCACCGCGCGCCTTGGCCCGTTCCAACGCGGTCAGCATCCGCGGGTGGTTGGTGCCGGGGTTCTGGCCCACCACCACGATCAGGTCCGCGTGGTCGAAGTCGGCGAGGCTCACCGAGCCCTTGCCGATGCCGATCGTCTGCACCAGCGCGGCACCGGAGGACTCGTGGCACATGTTGGAGCAGTCCGGCAGGTTGTTGGTGCCGTAGCTGCGCGCGAACAGCTGGTACAGAAACGCCGCCTCGTTGCTGGTCCGCCCCGAGGTGTAGAACACCGCCTCGTCCGGTGTGGACAGTCCGCGCAGGTGCGTGGCGATCACCTCGAACGCCTCCGGCCACGGGATCGGGCGGTAGTGGGTGTCGCCGGGCCGCAGCACCATCGGATGGGTGAGCCTGCCCTGCTGGCCGAGCCAGTAGTCGCTCTTGCCCGCCAGTTCCGCGATCGGGTGCTTGGCGAAGAACGCCGCGCCGACGGTGCGCTTGGTGGCCTCCTCGGCCACCGCCTTGGCGCCGTTCTCGCAGAACTCGGCCAGGTGCCGGTTCTCCGGCTCGGGCCAGGCGCAGCCGGGGCAGTCGAAGCCGCCCTGCTGGTTGAGCACCTTCAGCGTCTGCCAGCTTCGGACCGCGCCCATCTGGGACAGGCCGCGCGCCAACCCGACCTTCACGCCGGTGACGCCCGCCGCCCAGTCCTTGGGCGTGCCGACTTCCAGCTCGGACTCGTCTACATCCCGCCGCGGCGCCTTGCGAACCATGCCCCCATCCTGCGCCAACAGACAGGCGAACGCACCACTGCCTCGCCGCTACTTCGGCAGGCAGATCACCAGCAGACAGGCCGAGGTGGACGGCGGCGCCGGTGTCGACGACGGAGGGGTATTGCTGGAGGGCGGCGCCGTGCTCGACGGCGGCTGGCTTGTCGGGGGCGCGCTGCTCGTGGGTGGAGCGCTGGAGCGCGGCGGGGTGCTTGGCGTGGGCACCGACGTCGAGCCGGGCGGGGTGGTGCTGGGCCGGGTGGACACGGGCTTGCGGGCAGGTGGCTGCGGCGGCGGGGGCAACGCGACCGCGTCGCCGAGGCTGATGTCCTCGCTCGTGGGCGGGATGGTGGTGGAGGACCGGTCGCCCATCGGGCTCACTCCGCCCGCCGCGCTGTTGGGCCCGCTGTCGTTCCAGCCGCCTGCCACCAGACCGATCGGCACACCGAGGCCGACCAGCGCGGCCAGCACACCCGCGGAGACCAACGCGCGGTTGCGGCGGGGAACCGGCGCGACGACCGTGTCGTGCTGCTCGGTGCCGTCGTCGAACTCGGGGGGAGTGGTGAACGCGGTGAATTCGGTGTAGTCCGCGAACTGCTCGACGGGTTCGAAGTCGGCCGCCAGCGCCTCTTCCAGTTCGGCGGACAGCGCGGGCATCGGCGCCGTGGGCAGATCCTCGGGTCCGGCGCAGCGTCCTAAAGTGGTTTCACCAGCGGGAATCCCCATTCCATGCATGGCGAGAAGTTCGTGCACGGAAACACCCGCACCGCGGTCTACGTCATGCCGACCAGGGTCGGCCTCCTGTTTTCGCACGTCACAAGCCTCCGAAACGCGATGCGCAATTGTTGCTCCATCGCCGCTAGTCCATTCAGCCTATTGCTGTATTTTGCTGAGCCGAGACTAGTCGAATGCAACGCCGTTAACAGCGTGTTCAACAAAACATAATTGCGCATTGGTGACAGGTAAAGGCATTCGGTAATGCAATTGCGTTCACCGGCTGCGCAAATATGCCAGTGTCAGCCGCCGAGGCAGAGCACCAGCAGGCACAATCCGCCGCCGGGCTTGCTTGGCTGCGTGGTGGGAGCCGGTGCCTGCGAGCTTGTCGGCGCGGGGGCCGGGGCCGGAGCAGGCGGGGGTGCGGGCGCCGGTGCCTGGCTGACCGTCGGCTTCGCCGCCGCGGGCGGCGCGGGATCCGACGCGGCGGGCGGGCGGTTCGTCCAGCTGTTCTCCGAGGAACCGCCGAGACCGGTCGGCACGCCCGCGATGCTGCCGGGCAGCGCGGCGTCCAGCAGGTCGGAGCTGGGCGCGGTGCGGGATTGCGGGTCCACGACCGCCGCGGCATCGGTGACCGCGGGCGACTCCACGGCGGCGGCGTCGCCGAGTTGGGGTGCCGCCAGATCACGCGGACCCTCGCCCTTGTACACCGGCGAGGACTGCGTGGGTGCGTTGAGCTCGAGGCCGAGGTTGGCGGCGGAAGGGGCGTCGAAGCCGCCGGTGGCCATCAGGCCCGCGGGGATGCCGACGCCGACAAGTGCGGCCAGCATCGAGGCGGGCAGCTTGCCGACGGGCTTGCGCAGCGGGTTGGGCTTCGGCTCGGCCACCACCGGAGCGGGCACCGGCCTCGGCAGCAGTCGGGTGGGTGCCTGGACGGGCCAGGCGGTCGCCGTGGTGGTGGCAGGGGTTTCCCTGCCGAAGCGAGCGAGAACCTCGCTCACCGGCACCCCACCACCTGCTCGATGTCGGCCGTTGTCCGCCTCGGAACCGTTCACCTTCGCGACCTCCGCACTTGCCGCCCCGGGCTTGTCGTTCGGTGTCACGTATAGCTGAGTTGGGTGAGGGATTGGGCGGTTTCGTGCCCGACCGTAATCAGATCGTTCGTCCGAATGAGGTGCAGGTCACCACTGACAGCGGTTCCAGCAGTTCCACGGTCCCGGCCCCACCGGGGTCGGCGGTGGCCAGATTCGAAAGGTGGGCTGCGGAGACCGCTTCGGGGCGGTGGTGGGTGCCACCGGCGGTGGCTCGTCCCGCCGCGGTTGCTGAACGGCCTCGCGGGTCGCGGTGGTGGTCGGGACGATCGAGCCCGGCGGCGGATACGCGGCGCTCGCGCCCACCAACTCGGGTTCCTGCGGCGGCCGCGGTCCGGGCGCGAAGAGGATGACGCCAAGGATCATGCCCAGCGCGGTGCTCGCGGCGAGCACGGCGATGACGATGCGGGTCTTACTGATGCCGTCGTCGGGGCTGTCGGGCTGGTAGTCCATGTCGGCGTCCGCGGGGGACACTGGCACCTCCACCTGGCTCGGCTCGCGGAATGCCGGATACGGTATCGGGCCGGGCTCGCCTTGGGTTCGTTGAGTCGAATTTCTCTGGTGCAGCAGGCAAAAACCTGGACGCACAGGATAAACAGTGTCGAAAACCCGGGCCGGATCTCACCGCTTTCCGCAAAGCTCCCGGAGTCGACAGACCGCGGGTTCCCGTCGAACACGATCCCGCTAGCGGCGGAATTGGCACCATCCGAAGCAGTTCCACCAGCCGATGCCGGGCTTGGGCGGAGCCGATGTCGGCGGCGGCCGCTGTGGGGGCGGCGGCGGAGGCGGGGCGGCAGTCGGCTTGGGCGTGGTCCGCGGCGGCAGCACCGGCTTGGCGGTCGGCAGCGGGGGCACGGTGGGCAGCCAGGTCGGCAGCGAAGGCAGCCCGGTGGGCAGCAGACCCGGCGGCAGCGGGTCCATCGGCAGGCCGGTGACGGGATCGGTGGTCACGGTCGCGGGGACGGATGCCCATGGCGCGGAGGAGATGGGCCCGGTGCTCGGTACCGGCTTCTTCCGCGGTGCCTGCCCGTCGAGTTCCCCGAAGCCGGTCGTCATCCCGATCTGCTCGAGTACCTGCGGTCCGCCGACCACCACGCCCGCGGCCAGCGCTCCGACCAGTACCGACAGCACGATGACCACCGTGCACAGCGTGTTCACCAGCCTCGCCGACGACCTCGCGGGCTTGGGTGAGGGTTTCTCGGCCTCCAGCCGGTCCAGCAGTTCCCGGACGGTGATTTGTTCCGTAATCGCCATCTGCCGGGCAGGCTGATCACGCCGTCCCACACGCCACCTCCGAGATGAGAGCAACACTGCTGCTATGGCTCGGCACTATCGGGTGACAAATATTAGTGTGATACCCCACAGATAGGGGAAGCAAGCTATATCCCTAATCGACGCGGAGTGATCCAACATCAACGCGGGGTGAGCTCACCAGGGACACCAGCCCCAGCAGTTCCACTTCGTCGGCGTCGGTTTCTGCTGCGGAGGAGGCGCCTGCTCGGGCGGCGGCGGCTCCTGGCGCGGCGGCTTCGCGGGGGTGCGGACCACGGGCGGCGGCAGTGGCTGGGCGGTGGTCGGCACCACGGGCGGCTCGATGATGGACGCCGGGGGCGGCGCGGTCTCCGAGGTGGCCGCGGGCGTGCTGTTCCAACTCGGGTCGCCGGGGCCCAGACGCTCACCGGGGCCGGGGGAGAACAGGATGATCCCCAGCACCAGGCCCAGCACGGTGCTGGCGGCCAGTACGGCGACCACGATGCGGACCTTGCTGTCGCGCTCCTCCGGCTGGGGGTCGGCAGGCGGGGGCGCGGGCACTGCCAGTCGGTCCAGCATCTCGGCCGAGGTGCGGTTGGGCGGCACCTCGGTGGTCTTGGCGATCAAATCGGCCACCGAGACGGCGCTGGGACTATCGCCGTACCGCTTTCCGCTCGAGCTGCCGGGATCAGGCACGGCTCACCTCCATGTGGGTCTGCGCTGCGGTCACCACGGACACCAGTCCCAGCAGTCCCAGGTGTCCGAGGGCGGGGGCTGCTGACTGGGCGGGGGCTGCTGCGGTGGAGGCGGCGGCTTGGTCGTCTCCGGGGGCGGGTTGTTCGGCGGGGGCTGCTGCGGTGGGGGCTGCTGCGGCGGTGGGTTGTTGGGCGGCGGCTGCTGCTGGGGTGGCTGCGGCTTGCCCGGCTGCGGTGCGCCCGGTGCCGGGTTGGGCAGCAGGCCGGGGAACAGGCCGGTCACCGGGTTGCCGGGTGCGGTCGACGTACCGGGCACGGGCTGCCCGGTGGCCGGGTCGATCGGCACCGGCTGCCCGGGCACCGGAACAGGAGCGGTCTCGGTGCTCTGACCGCTGCCGGTCTCCCTGATGATGAAGTCGAGCAGGTCGCGTGCCTTGGTCTCGGCGGGCTCGGAGGAAGCACCCAGCAGGCGGGGCCCGCCGGGGATCACGCCACCCGCCAGCAGCCCCACCGCGAGGCCGATCACCAGGAACACGCCTGCCAGGGTGAGCAGCCTGGGAACGCCCCGCGCGGGGCGTTCGTCGTGGGCGATGACGGGAATGGGCTCGGTGGGCGGCTCGTAGTCACAGACAACCTCGTCCACCCGGACACCGGGTTCGGTGAGCTCCGCGATCCGCCGGGCCAAGACCTCCCCGACCGGCAACTCCGCAGGCTTTCGGTTGGCAGGTTGGCTGGGCCGCCCCACATGCCACCTCCGAATGACGCGACCTGACGCCCCGATGTGTCAACTGTCGCTATGTGTTGGGCCTATAGGCGGAGAATGCTATGCCTGCTTGCGCCGTAATGATAGGAAACCTTATCCGGTATCGACGGCTTGTAGCCACCGCGTCACGGCTTGTTTAAGGCCGGGTGCCGATTTGCACCATGAGCCGCCGCGTTGTTGCGCCGCTCCGCACAACGGGGATGGGCCACCGCGACGTAACCTCCCGGACGCCGGAGGTTGGGCTGTCGTTTCCGTTTTGCGTGTTTAGGGCGCGCGTTAAGGAAGTTCTCAGGCGGGTCTCGAGAGCCGTGTGTCACGCTGGAAACGTGAATCCAGGGGCTCCCGACACCACCGCCACCGTCTCGCGCGCCGAGCGCATCGCCGAGTTGCTGACCGGTTGGGTGGATCGGTTGCCACCGCGGCTGCGTCGTCTGCTGCCCCGCGAGCTGGTGGGTTTCGCGATTCTGGGCGCCTTCACCTTCACCATCGACGTCATCCTGCTGGTGATCTTCGACAGGTGGACGGCACTGCCCTTTCCGGTCGCCGTCAGCGTCGCCTACATCTTGGCGTTCAGCGTCAACTTCGTGCTGAACCGCCGCCTCAACTTCAAATCCCACGCCCCCGTCGGCCCGCAGGCGGTCCGCTACAGCGTCGTGGTCGGTGCCGACTTCGCGGTCACCCTCGGGGTCACGACGGGCCTGAAGGCGATCGGCGTGCCCACCCCCATCGCCCGTCTCGTCGCGGGCGCCTGCGTCGCCACCCTCACCTACACGCTCAGCCGCTGGTGGGTTTTCCGCGACACCCTCAAGCCCAAGGGGTAGCGCGGTCAGCTCTTGGGCGGAACCAGCGGTTCGAGGCCGCCACCCTCGGGCAGCAGCGGCGGCACGGCGTCGTCGGGCAGCAGGCCACCGTCGTCCTTCGGGCCCGATGACGGCGGCGCACCGGTCGAACTGCCGGGAGGCGTGGTGCCGGTCCGGTTGGCCTTGTCGCAGCCGTTCTCCACGGGCAGCGGACGGTCCAGGTCGAAGTACTTCTCCGCCGGGTCCAGTCCGATCGTGCTGCCCTTCTCCGCCAGAGCGGGCGCCAGCAGGCCCTTGGCGTAGGCGGCGCAGGAGATCGAGTACCCGAACGCCTTCGCGGGCCCGGGCCACACGCCGCGGTCGGCTTCCTGCCAGCGTTCGTCCAGCACCACGTAGTCGGCCTGCCACCGCTCGATCAACACGATGTCCAGCGGATCGGACACCTTGGCATTGCCAGGGTCGAACGCGTACCCGATCACGTAGTTCGCCCGCACCAGCAGCGCGCCGTTGGGGTCCAACTGCGTGGTCATCGCCCCGTTCACCTTGGGCGGCATGGCAAGCAGCCGCTGCCCTGGCGCCAACGTCGAGACGTAGTTGGCGATTTGCGGGCCCTTCTTCTTGGCCAGGATCTCCCTGACCTTGTTCCGGGCCGTCGGCGCCAGCAGCGCCAGATAGGGCTCCCGGTCACCCGCGAGCACCGTGGGGTCCATCCGGGCAGCGGTGATCGCCTTGCGCACCTGCTCGGTCGCCTTGATCACGTCGTCCGGCGTGAACGAACCGACCGGCGCGGGCGGCGGGGTGGTCAGGCCCGCGGGCCCGTCGGGCAGGCCCGCCGCGGGGGTCTTGAGGAACGGACGGGCCAGGTTCACCTGGGCCGAGGGACGCGGCTGGGTCTCCGTCGGCGTCGGCGTGGCGGAGGTCGTGATGGGCACCCTGGTGTTGGCCGCGTCGGTCAGGTGGGCCACCACGGGGGTCAGCGCGTAGACGGACAACGCGGCCAGCGACAGCACCACCACGGTCAGCACTGTCGCCCGCCGGATGTTGAGCTGCTTGCGCGGCGGCGGGGTGTAGGAGGCGAACGCCGGGTCCGCCACCGGAGCGGTGACCGACGCCGGTTCGTCGAAGCCCGCGTAGTCGTCGTCGGAGACGAACTTCGTGCGCGGTTGCGGCCTGCGTGGCCGCTCCGGCTGCCTGGCCTGGCTCAGCAGCACCGACACCGGCACCGAACCCGGCTTGCGCACCGGCGCCCGGCTGAACTTCGCGCCCGTCGCGGGCTGTTCCTCGCGGGTCAGCCTGTTCAATTCGGCCTGGAGCTTCCGGGACTGCTCGCGGGCCGCGCGCGGGTTCTCGTGGCCCGCGGCCTCCAAGGCCGCGATCTGCTTGCGAAGACGGGCGATCCGCCGTGCCTTCACCTCAGACGTTGCCGAGGAGAGTCCGGTACCCCTCTGTGGTCTGTCGCCACCCTCAGCGCCCAAGTCGTCCTCCGTGTTGAGCAGAACGAGTCCCACTTGTCACCCAGATGGGTTACCAAGTGTGGATGGTAGTCCCGATCCGTGTGCGCTCCAAGCCATCGCTGCTATCCCGAGTTGTGATACCGAGCAGCAATCCGTCCCGGTCGCGCACGGTTTCCGGGTACAACTAGCGGGGCGTCCGGGGGTGACGATTTCGGGTCGCATCCCCGCCCTAGACTGATGTGCTGTGACCGAGACCCTTTCCGAACAGCACACTCTTGACCTTCCCTCGGCGTGGAATCCCGCCGAGGCCGAGGGGAAGCTGTACCAGGAGTGGGTAGACGCCGGTTACTTCACCGCCGACCCGTCCTCAGACAAGCCGCCGTTCAGCCTCGTCATCCCGCCGCCGAACGTGACCGGCAGCCTGCACATCGGCCACGCCTTCGAGCACACGCTGATGGACGCGCTGACCCGGCGCCGCCGCATGCAGGGCTACGACGCCCTGTGGCTGCCCGGCATGGACCACGCGAGCATCGCGGTGCACGCCCTGGTGGAGAAGCAGCTGCTCGCCGAGGGCACCAGCCGCCGCGACCTCGGCCGCGAGGCCTTCGTGGAGCGGGTCTGGGCGTGGAAGGCCGAGCACGGCGGCAAGATCCTCGAGCAGATGCGCCGCCTCGGCGACTCGGTCGACTGGTCCCGCGAACGCTTCACCATGGACGACGGCCTGAACAAGGCCGTCCTGACGATCTTCAAGAAGCTCTATGACGAGGGCCTGATCTACCGCGCCGAGCGGCTGGTCAACTGGTCGCCGGAGATGCGCTCGGTGCTCTCCGACATCGAGGTCGAGCACATCGAGGTCGAGGGCGAACTCGTCTCCATGCGCTACGGCGACGGCGAGACCTCGATCGTCGTGGCCACCACCCGGGTCGAGACGATGCTGGGTGACACGGCGGTCGCGGTGCACCCCGCCGACGAGCGGTACCGGCACCTGATCGGCACGTTGATCGACCACCCGCTGACCGGCCGCAAGATCCCGATCGTCGCCGACGACTACGTCGACCCCGAGTTCGGCTCGGGCGCCGTGAAGATCACGCCCGCGCACGACCCGAACGACTTCGACCTCGGCAAGCGGCACGACCTGCCGATGCTGACGGTCATGGACGAGCAGGGCCGCATCACCGGCACCGGCACCCGGTTCGACGGCATGGACCGGTTCGAAGCCCGCGTCGCGGTCCGCGAGGCGCTGGCCGCCGAGGGCCGCATCGTCGCCGAGAAGCGCCCTTACCTGCACAGCGTCGGCCACAGCTCGCGGTCCAAGGAGCCGATCGAGCCGATGCTCTCGCTCCAGTGGTACGTCAAGGTCGGCCCGCTGGCCAAGGCGGCGGGCGACGCCGTGCGCGACGGCCGCGTCGCGGTGCACCCGCCGGAGATGGCCAAGCGCTACTTCGACTGGGTCGACAACATGCACGACTGGTGCATCTCGCGCCAGCTGTGGTGGGGCCACCGCATCCCGGTCTGGTACGGCCCGAACGGCGAGGTCGTCTGCGTCGGACCCGACGAGCAGCCGCCGTCCGGTCCCGGCTGGCGTCAGGACGAGGACGTCCTGGACACCTGGTTCTCCTCGGGCCTGTGGCCGTTCTCCACCCTCGGCTGGCCCGACCGGACGGCCGATCTCGAGAAGTACTATCCGACGAGCGTGCTGGTCACCGGCTACGACATCCTCTTCTTCTGGGTCGCCAGGATGATGATGTTCGGCCTGTACGCGATGGACGGCAAGCAGCCCTTCAACGTGATCGCGCTGCACGGCATGGTCCGCGACGAGCACGGCAAGAAGATGTCCAAGTCCGCGGGCAACGTGGTCAACCCGCTGGACTGGATGGACCGCTACGGCACCGACGCACTGCGCTTCACCATGGCTCGCGGTGCCAACCCCGGCACCGACGTGCCGATCGGCGAGGACTGGGTCGCGGGCTCCCGGAACTTCTGCACGAAGCTGTGGAACGCCAGCCGCTTCGCGATGCTCAACGGCGCCGATTCGCATGCCGAGATCGACCCCGCGCTGCTCACCGACGCCGACCGCTGGATCCTGGACCGCAGCGCCGCCCTGGTCGCCGAGACCGACGCGCTGCTGGAGGACTTCCAGTTCGCCAAGTCCACCGAGGGCCTCTACCACTTCGTCTGGGACGAGTTCTGCGACTGGTACCTGGAGCTGGCGAAGGTCCAACTGGCCGATCCGGAGATCGCAGGCAATACCCGCGCCGTTCTCGGCAACGTGCTCGATGTGGTGCTGCGCCTGCTGCACCCGGTGATCCCGTTCATCACCGAGACCCTGTGGAAGGCACTGACCGGCGGTGAGTCCCTGGTGATCGCCGCATGGCCCAAGGTCACCCGGCAGGCCTCGGAGTTCGACACCGGTGCCGCGCAGCGCATCGAGTCGGTGCAGAAGCTGGTCACCGAGATCCGCCGGTTCCGCTCCGACCAGGGCATCAAGCCAAGCCAGAAGGTGAAGGGCCAGCTCTCCGGCGCCTGCTGCGCAGGCCTGGTCCCGCACGAGGCGGCGATCAGGGCGCTGGTGCGCTTCGAGACGCCGGGCGAGGACTTCAACCCCGGCGCGTCCTTCGAGGTGCCGCTGCCCACCGGCAAGGTGATCGTCAAGGTGGACCTGTCCGGTGCCATCGACGTCGACGCCGAGCGCAAACGACTGGCCAAGGACCTGGCCGCCGCGGAGAAGGAGCTCAAGGGCTGCGAGGCCAAGCTCGGCAACCCGGCGTTCATGGGCAAGGCCCCGGCCGAGGTCGTGGACAAGATCCGCGCCCGCCGCGACACCGCCGTCGCCGACATCGAGCGCCTGACCGCCCGGCTGGCCGCACTCCCGGAGTCGGCGCGTTGACCGAGCCCGTTGTCGAGGAGCTCAGGGCGGTAGAGGCCGTCCTGGACAAGCGGTGGCCCGAAACGAAGATCGCGCCGTCGCTGGAACGCATCGAACTGCTGCTGGATGTCCTCGGGCATCCGCAGCGCTCCTACCCGGTGCTGCACGTGGCGGGCACCAACGGCAAGACGTCCACCGCGCGCATGATCGACGCGTTGCTCACCCGCATCGGCCTGCGCACCGGCCGCTACACCAGCCCGCACCTGCAGTTGGTCACGGAGCGGATCAACACCGACGGCGCGCCGATCGACCCGCAGCGCTATGTGGAGACCTACCGCGACATCGAGCCGTACGTGTTCATGGTGGACGCTCGCTCGGACGTGCCGATGAGCAAGTTCGAGGTGCTCACCGGCATGGCGTTCGCCGCGTTCGCCGACGCCCCCGTGGAGGCGGCGGTGGTGGAGGTCGGTCTCGGCGGCAGTTGGGACGCCACCAACGCGGCCGACGCCAGGATCGCCGTGATCACCCCCATCGGCATCGACCACGTCGAGTACCTCGGCGGCGACCTCGAAGGCATCGCCCGCGAGAAGGCGGGCATCATCAAGCCCGGTTCCATCGTCGTGATGGCCAACCAGCAGGCCGAAGCAGCGAAGGTCGTCCTGGAGCGGGCCGTTGAGGTGGACGCCACGGTGGCCCGCGAGGGCATGGAGTTCGGTGTCCTCGAACGCACCATCGCCGTCGGCGGCCAGATGCTGCGCCTGCAGGGCCTCGGCGGGGTTTACGACGAGGTCTTCCTGCCGCTGCACGGCGCCCACCAGGCGAGCAACGCGGTGGTGGCGCTGGCCGCGGTCGAGGCGTTCTTCGGCGCGGGCGCCCAGCGCCAACTGGACATCGACGCCATCCGCGAGGGCTTCGCCTCGGTGTCCTCGCCGGGCCGCTTGGAGCGGGTCCGCACGGCGCCGTCGGTGTTCGTCGACGCCGCCCACAACCCCGCGGGTGCCGTAGCCCTGGCCACCGCGCTGGAGGAGGAGTTCGGCTTCCGCAAGCTCGTCGGCGTCCTCGGCGTGATGGCCGACAAGGACGCGAGCGGCATCGTCGAGGCCTTGGAGCCGGTGCTCACCGAGCTGGTGGTCACCCGCAACTCCTCACCGCGTGCGATGGACCCCGACGAACTGGGCTCGGTGGCCCGCGAGGTCTTCGGCCCAGACCGGGTCGTGGTCGAGCCGCACCTGGTCGACGCCGTCGAGACCGCCGTGCGGCTGGCCGAGCAGACCGAGGACCCCGACGAGCCGCTGTCCGGCGGCGGCGTGGTGATCACCGGCTCGGTGGTCACCGCGGGCGAGGCCCGCACCCTGTTCGGCAAGGAGCCGTCATGACCGCGCCCGATCCCTGGAAGGGTTTGCGCGGAGTCCAGGCAGGCACCCTGATCCTGGAGGCGATCGTCGCGGGCCTGGCCCTCCCGGTGGTGGTCCGCCTCGGCGGCGGCATCAGCTCCTGGCAGTTCTATTCCGTACTGACCCTGATCGCCTTGCTGATCGTCGCGAGCGGTCTCCAACGACGCCCCTGGGGCCTGCACTTCGCCCTGGCCCTCCAAGTCTTCATGATCGCCTGCTTCATCTTCTCCGCGGCGCTGGGCGGCTTGGGCGTCCTGTTCGGTCTGGTGTGGATCTACTTCCTCTGGCTCCGCAAGGATGTGGCCAAGCGCATGGCCGAGGGCCGCCTCCCCAGCCAGCAGCAGTGAGCCCACCCGCTTGGGTGCTTGACCGGGTAAAACACCTATTCCGCCGGCCTGCGAGCGCCATGCCCTTCGCGCGCGCGGATGGCGGGCCTCGCGGGTGGTCAAATCCGACTAACTGATTAGGCCCATTCCCGCCACACGCGTTCGGGCGATCTGGCATGCTTTCCGCAGAGTTGTGCGGAGGGGAGCGCTCGCATGTCGGAAAAGCTTACGTTCAGCGGCCAGACGCCAGGCGGCGTCACTCACAGCTTCCAGGTCGACCCCGCGGAAGCCAAGAAGCTCGTTACCGAGCTGCAAGAGGCTCACCGCGAGCTTCAGTTGCTGTATCAGGACGCGAGGAAGATCCAGCCGCCACCCGCGGGTGAAGACGGCGTCAGCAAGGCCACCCGTGAGCGGCTCGTCAAGCTGGGTTCGGATGATCCGGGCATGCATGGCCACGCCAACCTCCAGGCACGCCAGGCGTTGGAAAACATGATCAACAATCTCAACGCCGTGCTGCAGAACTACGAAACGACCGAAGCGAACAACCAGTCTGGTCTTGGGAGCAAGCAGTGAAGTTGAAGTCGGTAGCCGTACTGTTCGCCGCCGTGGCGCTCCTCGCCGGTTGCGGGGATGGCGGCACGAAGCCCGATGGCAACTCCTCGACCGCTCCGACCTCGTCGAGCGGCGGGCTGGCTCCCCCGGTCACCGGTCCCGAGCTGAGCTTCGGCAAGTACGAAAGCGACCCCTGCGCGATCTTCACTCCTGAGCAGTTGGCGTCTCTGAAGCTCAAGGCTCCCGGCGAGAAGCGGCCGAGCGACGATGGAAGCCAGTGCATCTTCGATGCAACCGAGTTCTCCACGGGAACCGACATCTACGTTGAGTTCATCACCAAGGGCGATGGCCTGGAGAGCTACTACCAGCAGAAGGATCGCTGGGGATTCTCCGAGCCCACCACGGTGAGCGGCTACCCCGGACTGAACTACGACACCCTTGACGGCAAGAAGGGCGACTGCGCCACCGCGGTCGGTGTCGGCAAGAAGCTTGTCCTTGACTTCAGCATCTTCGCGAAGAGCCAGTCACCGGACTACGGCGACGGCAAGGCCTGCAAGGCCGGTGAGAGGGTCGCCGCGATCGTGATCGCCAATCTCCAAAAGGGGGGTAGTTGATGACTGAGTACACGGGCAACCAGTGCTACGGCACGGTCAACGGTAAAGAGGTCTACAACCAACTCCACGCGGGCCCCGGATCCGAGGCGCTCAACAATGCGAGCCGGGAATGGCAGAACGTTGCCAACGGCTACATCAAGATCAAGGACCGCATCGACAAGGCCATGAACACCTACGCCGTGTGGGAGGGCAAGGCCGCGGACGCCTCGAAACAGGCGATCACCCCGATGGGGGAGTGGGCCGAGGCGACCCGCTCGACGGGGACTTCCACCTCGGGGGCAATAGGCCTCGAGGCCACCAACTTCACCTGGGCGAAGAACAACGTCCAGAATCCGCCGGACGTCCCCGACAAGCCGATGCTCAACGGGCTCGCGTGGTGGGAGACCGACTACGACGAGGCGAAGCGCAAGAACGCCGAGGCGGACCAGCACAACGCGCGGATCTACAACCAGTACTCCGCCTCGAACGCCAGCAACATCGGTGGAATCCAGGCGTTCAAGACGCCCGCCCAGGTGACCACCGAGGCGCTCACCCCGCCGCCTCCGCCGGAGCCGCCGGGTAAGCGGCCGAGGATTCCGTCCAAGCCGGGCACCGGCACGGGGCGGAGTGGCACCGGTACCGATGGCGGCGGGAACTACACGCCTGGCGGCGTCGGCTCCATCCCGGGTATCGGTGACCAGCCGGGCGGCGTGGGCCAGCAGAACGTGATCCCGCCGATCAGCCCACCGATCGGACCCACGCCTCCGCCGATCGGACCCGGCCCCGGGCCTGGCCCCGGACCCGGTCCGTACCCGCCCGGCCCCATCGGCCCCGGTTGGCCGGGTGGTCCGGGCAATGGACCCGGCGGTCCCGGTGGCCAGGGCAATCGCCCCGGAACCGGTCCCGGCGGCATGGGCCGACCCGGTGGCTTCGGCCCCTCAGGCAGCGGCGGTGGTTCGGGCGGTGCGGGTAACCGCTTCGGCCCGGCCGGTAGCGGCGGGTTCGGCGGTGCCGGTGCGGGTCGCGCGGGCTTCGGCCCCGGCGGCGCGGGCGGCATGCTCGACCCCGATGGACCTGGCGGCGCCCGCAGCGGTGCGGGTGGTGCCGGTGCCCGCGGTGCAGCAGGTGCGGGCGGTATGGGTGGCATGGGCGCCGGTGGTGGCGCGGGCCGCGGCGGTGACGACGACAAGGAACACCGCACCGCCAGCTACCTGGTCAGCGAGGACCACGGCAACGAGATCGTCGGCGACCTGCCCAAGGTCGTCCCGCCGGTCATTGGCGGCTGACAACGGCAATGGCCTGCGACGCCCACGCCGGGCGGCGCAGGCCACGCCACGATGATCGGCCGCTCGGGTGGGCGAAGTGCCGGGCATGTCCGGCGAGTGGGATACCAGTGCACGACAGGTGAGTGGTAGGACGAGCCCTACCACTCACGGCTTTGGAACAGGGGGAACCTGTGCTGCCCGGCGGGAAAGTCACCATCTCGGGGATCGCGTTCTACACGGCCTGGTTGGCCGAGGGCTACCAGGAGCCGCATCAGGCGCTGCTCGCCGAGCCCAACCACGGCGCCGAGGTGTCCGAGTTGGAGCGCAGGGGCTGGGACGAGCTGGACAACAAGGGCCTCGCCGCCCGTGGGCGCGTCGATGTCGAGTTCGCCGATGTGCTGATGCTGGTCGCCAAGCCCGCCGTCGAGTACTACGGATACTTCTGGCCGACCAGCGAGGATGACGAGCACACCGTCTTCGTCGGCGTTGGGCGCAGCAACGCGGTGCGCATCGTCAAGCAGGCCAACAACTTCACCATCGACGAGGTGCGCGCCGACCAGGCCGTGGAGGCCGCGGTGTCGGTGCTGCCCAATGTGCCGCCGGGCAAGGGGCAGGTCATCTCGCTGCCGGAGAGCGTGCTCAAGGGCGGCGGGCAGAGCAGCCGCTACCAGGACAACACCGCCAGCAGCGGCCTGCTGCAAAGCGTTGGCAGCCGCACCCAGGGCGACGCCCGGCTCGTGGAGCAGGTCAAGCAGCTGATGGGCCAGCCCCGAACCGGCGGCGGCCAGCTCATCAAGGCCGCCCGCGATCACCTCGGCCGCAAGCAGCGCACCGCCGACCCGCTGTCCTACGTGGACATCCAGGAGAACGGCCGGTGGCTCACCGAGCGGCAGAAGGGCTCCGATGGCCAGCCCTGGCTCACCATCGCCCCGGCAACCTTCCAGCTCATCACCGGCCGTCTGCGCGATCTGCCGGTCTGAAACGCCGAGAATCCCCGGGGCGCAGCGCCTGCCCCGGGGATTCTCGGTCGGTGAACGTCAGATACCCGAGACGGACCTGATCCAGGAGCGGGCCTTGGCCACGCTGCCGTAGGTCTGGTTGTAGTCGCAGTTGGCCGAGGACGCGACGCCGACCTGCCTGCCGTTGTAGAACTGCGGGCCGCCGGAGTCACCCTTCCACGCGTAGCCGTTGATGCCGGTGGAGTAGATGCCGGGACCACCCTCCCAGTCGCGAGCGGTGGTGCTGTCGACACGCACCGACGCGGTCTTCATCTGGTCGGGGGCCGAGCCGTTGCAGCTGGTGCGGCCCCAGCCGTAGATGTAGTTGGTGGAGCCGACAGGCGGGTCGCTGTCGGCCAGGGTGACCGCGCTTGCGCTGACCGACTGGGCAAGCTCCATCAGCGCCAGGTCGCCGTTGGAGTAGGAGTGCTGGACGCGCACGGTCACCGAGGTGCCCCGTGAGCGGTAGGCGCTGCCCACCCGCACGGTGGCGTTGCTGCCGGTGCAGTGGTCCGCGGTCAGCACCCAGCGGGAGCCGATCACGGTGCCGGAGCAGTTGAACTGGCCGCCGATGTAGATCGCGGCGGCCCATGGAGCGGAACTGACGTACGAGCCGCCCACGATGAGCGGGCTGACGGTGGCGGATGCGGCGGGAACCACGCCTGCGCTCAGCGACAGGGCGAGGACGGCGCCCGCGAGGGCGCCCAGGATCTTGCGGTGCAAGGAATGCTCCCTTCCCGGCCGAAAGCAGGGGACGGCCGGAATGTGGTGTGCAGGGATGCCCTCGCCGCCGCGACGGGCCGGTGAGCAGGGGGGAACACCGGAATTCGTGGCGGGCGGCGACGGCAGCACGACCGTAACTCAAGGATGTGAAATAGGGAACAGACATCTCATCAACACCGAATCCAGCACATCAATTCGGAAAGCCCGAAATTCAACTGAATAGAGCCTGTAAACGGTGAAAAAAAGGGGACGAGCCGAAGCCCGCCCCCTCGCGAATCAGGTTCAGACGCCGGAGATCTGCTTGATCCAGGACCGGCCTTTCGCCACGCTGGCGTAGTTCTGGTGGTTGGCGCAGTCCGCGGTGGACGCCACGCCCACCACCTCGTCGTTGTACATCTGCGGGCCGCCGGAGTCGCCCTTCCACGCGTAGCCATTGATCCCGGTCGACCGCAGCGCAGGGCCGCGGTAGGCGTCGGTGGTGGTGCCGTCCGCGCGCACCGAGGCGCGCTTGAGCTGCGCGGGCGGCGTGCCGTTGCAGCTTTCCCGGCCCCAGCCGTAGATGTAGTTGGTGGAGCCGACCGGCGGGTCCTGGGTGGCCAGCTTGACCGCGCCCGCGTTGACCGAGCCTGACAGCTTGAGCAAGGCGAGGTCGCCGCTGGAGTAGGAGTGCTGGGTCGCGACGGTGGCCTGCGTCCCCTGCTCGCGGATGGGGTTGCCGACCTTGACGGTCATGTTCTGCCCGAGGCAGTGCCGGGCGGTGAGCACCCACTGCGGGGCGATCACGCTGCCCGAGCAGCTGAACCGGCCGCCGATGTAGACGGCCGCGGCCCACGGCGCGGAGGTGACCTTCTCGCCGCCCACGATGTAGGGCTCGGCGTCAGTGGCGGTGGCAGTGGCGGGCAGTGCGAGCGACAGCCCGAGAACGGTGCCCGTGAGGGCGGCGAACAGTTTGCGACGCAAGGGAGACTCCCTTCCCGGCCGACCAAATGGCGGGACGGCCGGAAATCGTCCGGCAGGGTAAGCGTCGACGCGCGCAGGAAGCACGACAACGCACGCCAACCGTAACCCACGGAATAACGAGTCAGGAACAACAAGTTCGTCTGCGGCACAAGCGAATCGACGATGATTCAACAGTTGAACACCTCGTTCAACCGCCCATCACCCAGTCGATCCAGTAACGGTTGCCCGCCACGCTCGCGTACCACTGCATCTGCTCCTGGCGGTCTTCATCACCGAGGGGGTTGACCGTGTCGCAGTTGTCCGACCCCCATCCGTAAATCTGGTTGATCGAGGCCACCGGCGGGTTCTGCGTAGCCATCCGGATCGGCGTGGCATCGGTCGGCGCAGCCGGCTTCAACAGCAGCAGGTCGCCCGCGTGGTGCTTGCGGAAGGACGCCACCGCGAGCCGCTGACCCTGCTCGCGGTCGCTTCCTGGCGCGGACGTTGATCGTCTCTTTGAAGCAGTGCAGCGCGGTGATCACCCACTGCTTGGCGGGCACGGAACCGGAGCACACGAACTGCTCATCCCAGTAGATGGCGCGGCCCACGGCGCGGAGGACACGGTCTCCCCGCCGACGATGTAGGGCTTGATGTCCTCGCTCGCCGAGACGGGTGCGGCCGCGGAAAGGCCGAGTGCGACCAAGGCCGTGCTGATTGTCAAACGCAAGGCAACTCCTCGCTCACGCGATACGCATCGCGATTCGGCGGCGGCCTGTGCGCGAAAAGCGGCGCCCGGAAAGTCCCGGGCGCCGCGGAGAAACTCAGACTCCGGAAATCTGGCGGATCCAGGAATGCCCGCGGGCCACGCTGGCGTACCACTGGTGCCCGGAGCAGTCGGCGGTGGACGCGACGCCGACGACGGTGTCGTTGTACATCTGCGGGCCGCCGGAGTCGCCCTTCCAGGCGTATCCGTTCTGTCCCGTGGTGGCGATGGCCGGACCGTTGTAGGCGTCGGTGTCCATGCCGTCCACCCGTACCGAGGCGCGCTTCATCTGGCCGGGCAGGGTGCCGTTGCAGTCCTGGCCTCCCCAGCCGTAGATGTAGTTGGTGGAGCCCGTCGGCGGGTCCTGGTCGGCCAGCCGCACGGGGGTGGCGCTGACCGAGTTGGCGAGCTTGAGCAGGGCGAGGTCACCGCTGGAGTAGGCCTGGGTCGAGGCGACGGTGGCCTGCTGGCCCTGCTCCTTGACCACGTTGCCCACCCGGACACTCATGCTCTGTCCGAGGCAGTGCCGGGCGGTGAGCACCCAGTCGGCGGCGATGACGCTGCCGGAACAGCTGAAGCGCCCGTTGATGTAGACGGCCGCCGCCCACGGAGCGGAGCTGACGTTCTCGCCGCCCACGATGTAGGGCTCGACTTCGGTGGCGGTGGCGGGCATGGCGAGGGACAGCCCGAGTGCGGTGGCGGTGATCGCGGCGAACAGTGTGCGACGCAAGGGAGACTCCCTTCCCGGCCACGCGAGGGCTGCGGCCGGAAAATCGTCTGTGCAGGGTTACACCGTCTCTCGACGGATGACTGGAACGTAATGCACGCCCCGGCGCGAGAAAACCGGTATAAGGCCGACGGAAGGCGATATCGCCGGTGCCCTATACCGCCTTTCGTCGACAAATCCCCGGAATTGGATTCGGACATTTTCCCTAGCGGGCACCGGAGGTCGTCCCGGCGCGAGGGGCACGCCGGGACGACCGTGCCGGGCCTGGCACGCACCGGGAAACGGTCAGGCAAACGCGATAACTCTTCCCGATAACGTCGGCGTAGGAAGGGAAATCACACGCCCGAATGCTGGGTGATCCACTGTCGGTACTTGGGCACACTCGTGTAGTACTGCGCCTTCTGGCCGCAGTTTCCGGTGGACAGCACGCCGACCTGCACGCCGTCCGAGAACTGCGGTCCGCCGGAATCGCCGGTGTGGGCGTGGCCGGTGACGCCGACGCTGCCGATCGCGGAGCCGCCGTACCAGTCCTTGTCCGTGACAGACCTGATCTTCACATCCGCCGTCTTGAGGGCGGGGGAGAGACCGCCGTTGGTGCAGGCGGTCAGGCCCCAGCCGAAGATTCGGTTGGTGGCGCCTGCCGCGGGTTCGGTGTCGGCGAGCTTCGAGTAGGTGGTCTGCACCGGCGTGGCCAGCTTCAACAACGCGAGGTCGGCGCCCGTGTGCTCGATGATCGTGGCCACCGCGACCGACTGCGCCTCGGCGTGCCGGACCTTGCCGACGCGCACGCTGACCGACTTCGAGTTCTCGCCGGTCTTGAGGCTTTCGATGCAGTGCCGGGCCGTCAGCACCCAGTCGGCGGCGATGATGGTGCCCGAGCAGGGCCCGAACTCCTTGGCCAGCACGTGCGCCGCCCACGGCGCCTCCGATGCCGTCGTGCCGTCCACAACGGAGTTCGCGGTACCGGGCAGAATGGCCGAGAACAACGCGGCAAGGCCCGCGATCGTCCTGAAACGCATGATGAGCGCTCCTTGTATTCGATTGTTGCAGGGATGCAAGTACCATAACGTTGTGCCGGGAAACTTCCGAGCATCAGACCGATTTCACAGATTTACACACCCGAAATCCTGCGAATCCATGGGCGGATTCCCGCGATGCTGACGTAGTAGGACTCCTTCTCGGTGCCCCAGGACGCCAAGCCCACCTGGTTGCCCTCGTGGAACTGCGGTCCGCCGTCGTCGCCGACCGTCGGCGCGCCGTCGAGGTTCTCGTTGCACATCGCCCGCGCCTTGCGGTCCCAGTCCCGGCACTCGGTGCTGGTCACCTTGGCCCTGCTCACCTTCAGCACGGGCGAGGCGGCGGGATCGTCCACCTTGGTCGCGCCCCAGCCGAACAACTCGGTCACCGCACCCACCGGCGGGTCCACTTCGGCAAGGCGCACGGGGATCGCCTCGACGGGCGTGGCCAGTCGCAACAACGCCGCGTCGGCGCCGTTCTCGCCGAGTTCGAAGCCCGCCACCACCGCCTCGACGCCCTCGGCGTGCCGCACACTGCCCACCCGCACCGTCAGCGCGCCGGACCGGGCACAGTTGCGGGCGGTCAGCACCCATTCCGGTGCGATGACCGTGCCGGAACAGCCGAAATGGCCCTCGTAGAGCACCGCGGCCGCCCACGGCGCGGAGGTAGCCTCGTTCCCGCCGACGATGTAGGTTCCCGCGGGAGCGGCGGCCGCCGTGCCGCCCGCACCCAGCGCCGCGCAGGTCAACGCGATCAGTAACGCACGCATGGCAACTCCTGTGATGGCGGCGGCCGAACACCGGAGGCGAACTGTGGCCAAAAATAGGTCGAGAAAGTGTCCTGCGAAATGATTCGCTTCTCGGTTACGACATTTGCCGCGCCCGCTCTGCCATTCGGCTCGCGCCGAGAGTCGACCCCAGTTCATCTGACGGTCTCGCATTGGTCGAATTGATCAGGTAGAACCGGGCCGTGCGAATTCCTGGGGAGAACACCGTCGACCGCCGGACGATCTTCAAGGCCGCGGCCCTCGCGGGCGCGGCAAGCCTGTTGCCCGCCGCGCCCGCGGGTGCCGCGAGCCTGGTGCGCGGCGACCGCCCGGTGTTGACCCACGGCCTGCAACTGGGCCGGTCCGAGCAGGGCGTCGTGGTGTGGGCCCGCGCCGATCAGCCGTCCTCGCTGCTGGTGGAGGTGGCCGACAATCCCGAGTTCCGCCGCGCCCGGAGGCTGCGGGGACCGCTGCTCACCCCGCGCACCGACGGCACCGGCGAGCTACTGCTGCCCGGTCTGCCGCCGGGCCGCGAACTGCATGTCCGGGTCACCGCCGAAGGGCTGGACGGGCGCGGCGGTGGCGAACCGCTGACCGGCAGCTTCCGCACCCGGCCGCGGTCTGGTCAGCCGGTGCGCTTCGTGTGGTCCGGTGACGTGGTCGGCCAGAACTACGGCATCAATCCCGACCTCGGCGGCATGACCATCTTCTCCGCCATGGCCGCCCGCAGGCCCGACTTCTTCCTGCACAGCGGCGACACCGTCTATGCCGACGGCCCGTTGACCGAGCAGGTCACGCTGCCCGACGGGCGGATCTGGCGGAACCTGGTCACGCAGGAGAAGTCCAAGGTCGCCGAGACGCTGGCCGAGTACCGCGGCCAGTTCGCCTACAACCTGCTGGACAAGCACTACCGCGAGCTGATGGCCACCGCGCCGATGATCATGCAATGGGATGACCATGAGGTGGTCAACAACTGGTACCCCGGTGAGGTGCTCGCCGACGACCGCTACACCGAGAAGCGGGTCGACGTGCTGGCCGAGCGCGCCTTCCAGGCCTTCCACGAGTGGATGCCGGTGCGCCGCCAAGACGCGGTGGACGGCCGGATCTTCCGCAAGGTCGGCCACGGTCCGCTGCTGGACGTGTTCGTGCTGGACATGCGGACCTACCGGGACGCCAACTCGCCCGGCACCGCCGCCTACGAGCGCATCCTCGGCGATGCCCAGGCCCGCTGGCTGGTCCGCGAGCTCAAGCGCTCCCGCGCCACCTGGAAGGTCGTCGCCGCGGACATGCCGATCGGCCTGGTCGTGCCGGACGGCACCGCGATCGAGGCGGTGGCCAACAACCGGCCGGGCGTGCCGACCGGCCGGGAGGCGGAGATCGCCTGGGTGCTGCGCAACACCGCGGAGGTGTCCAATGTGGTCTGGCTGACCGCGGACGTCCACTACACCGCGGCTCACCACTACTCGCCGCAGCGCGCCGCGGTCGGTGATTTCGCGCCGTTCTGGGAGTTCGTGTCCGGACCTGCCAACGCGGGCGCCTTCGGTCCCGGCAAGCTGGACCCCACCTTTGGACCCGAGGTCGTCTACCACCGGGCGCCGCCGACGCAGAACGCCTCGCCGCTCGACGGCTACCTGCATTTCGGCGAGGTGGAGATCTCCGCACACGGGGAGTTCACCGTCCATCTGCGGGACGGAATCGGAAAATCGCTGTGGAGCACAACGCTGAGCGCCGATTAGTTGGCGTCGTTGTTGTTGTGCGGAGAATCGGTCTGTCCGCTCGACTGACAAAGTTGTCCGTTCAACGACTTTATTGGTCGTTCTCCCTGGTTTGACGCGGACAACGCACAGCACGCGGTGTTAGCGTGCCCCCGACTTCACAGACCGTGCCGACGGGGAGGTCGGTATGGAACGGCAGCGCACATATTCACTGTCGGGTCGCCTACCCACACCCCGGGTACACCCGGCTACGCTGCGCGCGTTCGAAGGACTTTTCACGAAGGAGAACCCGAGACCGTGAGTGAGCGCACTCTTGTTCTGGTCAAGCCCGACGGTGTCAGCCGCGGGCTTGTCGGAGAGGTGATCGGCCGGATCGAGCGCAAGGGCCTGCGGCTGGCCGCCCTGGAACTTCGCACGGTCGACCGTGAACTCGC
Organism: Actinorectispora metalli; assembly: GCF_056323685.1. NCBI lineage: Bacteria > Bacillati > Actinomycetota > Actinomycetes > Pseudonocardiales > Pseudonocardiaceae > Actinorectispora > Actinorectispora metalli. Next base: position 849,100 of record NZ_JBREYE010000001.1, on the reverse strand, counting down.
CGAGCAGCACTACGCCGAGCACGACGGCAAGCCGTTCTTCGGCTCGCTGGTCGAGTTCATCACCTCCGGCCCCGTGGTGGCCGCTGTGGTGGAGGGCACCAGGGCGATCAGCGCGTTCCGCCAGCTGGCGGGCGGCACCGACCCGGTCGACAAGGCCACCCCCGGCACCATTCGCGGTGACTTCGGTCTGGAGGTCCAGTTCAACCTGGTCCACGGTTCCGACTCGCCGGAATCCGCCGCACGGGAGATCAAGCTGTGGTTCCCCGACCTGTGAGCCTCTGATGAGAAGCGCCGACGTGCCTGGTCTACGCGACGGCGCCGCACACGCCTCCGCCTCGGTACCGGCGGAGGCGCCATGACCACCGCCGCCATCCTCGGACCGACGCATCTGGACCACCCGCCGGTGGGTCTCGTCGAAGACCTCGCCGAACTGTGGCTGCGGGTGTCCCGCAGCGGCGGCGCGGTGGACTTCCGCCCCGATGTCGACCCGGACGCCGTGCGTGCCGCCTCCGTCCGGGTCGTCGCCGAGGTGACCGAGCGCCGCTCGCACCTGCTCGTGCTGACCAGCACCACCGACCTGCTCGGCGTCGTCCTGCTGGAGCCCGGCTCGCACGACGTGGTCCGCCATCGCGCGATGGTCAAGCGCCTCATGGTGGACCCGGCCATCCAGGGCCAGGGGTGGGGCGCCCGGCTGCTCACCGCCTGTCTCGACCTGGCCAGGGACTTCGGCCTGGAACAGCTGTACCTCTCGGCCCGCGACGGCACCGGCCTGCCGGAGTACTACGCGCGGCGCGGCTGGAAGGAAGTGGGCCGCTTCCCCGGCGGCGTCCGCGTCGCCAAGGGCGACGACCGCGACGAGGTGTGGTTCTACCAGCGGGTGGACCCGCTACCCGCCGACGGCTGCGTCCTCAGCCGGACGCGATACGCCTGACCGGCCATCCAGCAGCAGCCCGACCAGCGCCCCCAGCACGCAGATCGCGGCCGTGACGAGGAAGATCTCCCGGTACTCGGTGAGCAGCGCCTGGCTGACCGCGTCCTGATACGCCTTGAGCTGCCGTTGGAACTCCTCCGGCGGCACCCCGAACGGCAGCGGGGTGTTCAGCCCCGCCGTGAGCTGCTGGAACCGGGCGAAACCGTAGGCGGACAACGCCGAAATGCCGATCAGCATGCCCGCCATCCGCGCCACCACCGTCGCCGCCGAGGCCACCCCGTGCTGGGCGGCGTCCACCGCCCGCAGCGTCGCCGCCGCCACCGGCGCGATGATCAGCCCGAGGCCTAGCCCGGTGATCACCAGATCGGTGTCCAGCACCGGCAGCCGCAGCACGCCGAGGTCGTGCGTCGCCGCGAGCACCTCCCGAGGCCAGCGGCCGATCAGCACATAGCCCGCGGCGGCGATCAGCAGACCTGCCACCGTGACCAGGCGGTTGCCCAGCCGGGGTGCGAGCAGCCCGCCGAGCACCGCGCCGATCGGCAGCGCGATGAGGAACCGGGACAGCAGCGCCGCACCGCCCGCGGCGTCGCGGCCCAGCAGCGTCTGCGCGAACAGCTGCACGTCCACCAGCGTCACCATCAGCGCCGCGCCCGCGGCGAGGCTGGTGCCCAAGGCGGCGAGCAGCGGCCGCATCCGCGTACCCGCCGGGTCCAGCAGCCGCACCGTCGACCGCCGCTCCCACCACACGAACAGCACCAGCACCGCGACCGCGGCCAGCAGCACCGGCAGGCCCCAGGACGGCAGCACACCCCGCGCGGGATCGGGGTTGTACAACCCGATCACCATCAGCCCCAACGACAACGCCAGCAGCAGCCCGCCGACGTAGTCCACCCGCCGCGTCTCGGCGCGGGTGCCCGCGGGCACGGAGAAGTGCACGGCGATCATGGCGATCACCGCGAGCGGCACGTTCAGCCAGAACAGCCCGCGCCAACCCACCAGGGCGGCGACGGCCACGCCGTAGAGCGGTCCGAGCACGCTGCCCAGCTCCTGGGCCGCGCCCAGCCCGCCCAGCACCGTGGCGCGGCCCCGGTCCGCCCACAGATCGCCGACCAGCGCCATCGTCACCGGCAGCAGCGCGCCGCCCGCGATGCCCTGGATGGCGCGGCCCACCACCACCGGCGTCAGCGAGTCACCGGCCGCGGTGAGCACCGAGCCGAGCGCGAAACCCGCAAGGCACAGGTGGATCAGCGGTTTGCGGCCGTACCGGTCGGAGAGCTGCCCCAGCAGCGGCATGGCCGCCACATAGCCGAGCAGATACCCGGTGACCAGCGGGGTCGCGCGTTCCAGCCGGTTCAGCGGGATGCTCAGATCGCGGACGATGTCCACCAGGATGGTCACGACCACGTAGGCGTCCAGCGCGGCCAGCAGCACGGCCACCCCGCCGACGCCGATGGCGGTGGCCCGGCGACTGCCCATCCTCAGCCTGCCGGCGGGGTCACCGTGACCGGCTTGTTCAGGTCCGTGAACGTGGCCGTGAGCTTGGCGCCCTCACCGGGCAGCGGACAGGTGGCACGGAGGAGTTGGCTGTTGTTCGCATCCGTCCACACTTGGCAGGTCACGTCCGAGGTGGCGGTGGGGATCAACGCCGACAGCGACTCGCGGTCCACCGTCGCGGTGATCCGGTAGGTGTCGGTGCCGTCGATGCTGTCCTTGGCCTCGGTCTTGGCGTCCTTGGCCTTGGCCATCAGCGTGGACAGCCCACCCTGGGCGAGCAGCTTGCGCGGGTCGTAGACGGTGCCGATCACCGAGGCGGGCAACTGCTGGTAGCCGCCGGTGGCGCCCTTGAGGTACAGCTTGTCGCCGAGCAGCACGAACTGGAACTCGATCAGCTGGCCGACCTGGTCCAGCTTGGCGGTGCCCTTGGCGTCGCCGTTGTCGGCGAGATCGCCGTCGAGTTCGCGCAGCGGCAGCGACGGCTTGCCCTCGGTGCGGATCTGCAGGTGCGTCGAGCGCACCTCCTTCATCGCGGCGGAGGACTTCTGCAGCAGCTCACCGCCCGCGGGCACGTTGGTGGTGCTACCGGCGTCGTCACCGGTGCACGCGGAGGCCCCGAGCAGAGCCGTGAGCATCAAAACGGATCCGATTCGCCTGATCAACACACCCGGGAGCCTAGACCCGACCGGGTGTGATGGCACCAGCTCGAACGGCGGTGCCGCCGGAAGTAGTCATAAACGACGCGATTTTGTCGGTGCTCCTGCCTATCGTGTGCGTCGTGGGGGACAACGGACACCTCGTACACGCCGAAGGCCTGACCAAGCGCTTCGGGGACCTCGACGCGGTCCGCGGGATCGACGTCTCGGTCAGACGCGGCGAGGCCTTCGGCTTCCTCGGGCCCAACGGCGCCGGGAAGTCCTCCACCATGCGGATGATCGGCTGCGTCTCGCCGCGCACCGCGGGCACGCTGTCGGTGCTGGGCCTCGACCCGGACACCGAGGGCCCGGCGATCCGCGCCCGCATCGGCGTGGTGCCTCAACAGGACAGCCTGGACAACGAGCTGACCGTGCGGCAGAACCTGCACATCTACGGCCGCTACTTCGGGCTCTCCCGTTCCGAGGTGCGCGCCAAGGCCGCCGAGCTGCTGGAATTCGCGCAGCTGACCGAGCGTGCCGACGCGAGCGTGGACCCGCTCTCCGGCGGCATGAAACGCAGGCTTACCATCGCCCGCTCGCTGATCAACGACCCGGAACTGCTGCTGCTGGACGAACCCACCACGGGGCTGGACCCGCAGGCGCGGCATGTGCTGTGGGACCGGCTGTTCCGGCTCAAGCAGCAGGGCGTGACGCTCATCGTCACCACCCACTACATGGACGAGGCCGAGCAGCTGTGCGACCGGCTGGTGGTGATGAACGACGGCCAGATCGCCGCCGAAGGCTCCCCGGCGGAGCTGATCGCCCGCTACTCCACCCGCGAGGTGCTCGAACTGCGCTTCCCGCCCGGACAGCAGACCGGGGTGCTCGCCAAGGTCGACGGGCTGGCCGACCGGGTGGAGGAACTGCCCGACCGGCTGCTGCTCTACACCGCCGACGGCGAAGGCGCCCTCGCCGCCGCGCACCAGCGCGGGGTGCAGCCGATCTCCAGCCTGGTCCGCCGCAGCACCCTGGAGGACGTGTTCCTCCGCCTCACCGGCCGAAGGCTGGTCGACTGATGACCGCGACCGTGCTCACCCGCGCGGGGGGCCGCGTCGTCGGCCCGGTCAAGGCCGCTCTGCTGATCGTGGAGTGGTCCTGGACCTGGTACCGGCGCGGCTGGCGGGCCACGGTGGTCTCCGACGTCGTGCAGCCGGTGCTGTTCCTGCTGGCTATGGGCCTTGGCATGGGCGCGCTGGTCACCGAGGTCGAGGGCTACCCGGGACTGACCTACCTGCACTACCTCGCACCCGCGTTGCTCGTGGCGGCCGCGGTGCAGAACGCCACCTTCGAATCCACCTACGCGATCAACGCGGGTTTCAAATGGCACCGGCAGTACTTCGCGGTCACCGCCACGCCCATCACACCGGCCCAACTGGCCAACGGGCTGCTGCTGTGGATCGCGCTGCGCCTGCTCACCTCGGCCATCGCCTACCTGGTGATCGCCTACCTGCTCGGCGCCATGGACAACCTCGCCGCGGTCGGCACGGTCTTCATCGCCGTGCTCACCGGGATGGCCTTCTCGGCGCCGGTCGTCGCGCTCTCGGCCACGCTGAAAGGCGAGAGCGGTGCGTTCGAGGTGCTGTACCGGTTCGTGCTGCTCCCGATGATGCTGTTCGCCGGCACCTTCTTCCCGGTCTCCCGCCTGCCTGCCTGGATCGAGCCGCTGGCCTGGATCACCCCGCTGTGGCACGGCAACGAACTGGCCCGCGGCCTGGTGCTGGGCGGCCTGGGCGCGGTCCCCGCGTTGGGGCACCTCGCCTACCTGATCGCGATGGTCACGGTGGGTGCGGCGGTGTGCCAGTGGCGGTTCCGAGTTCGGCTGGTGACCTGATGACCGACACGATCACCCGCCCCGCGGGCAGGCGCGGGCAGCAGCGCGCAGGCCTGCTGCTGCGCATCGTGCCGCCCGGCCTGTACGTCGGACGCCCGCACGCGGTGCTGGAACGCAGCCTGATGGTGAACCGCCGAAGCTGGTACTCCTTCGTCACCGGCTTCTTCGAGCCGCTGTTCTACCTGTTCGCGCTCGGCGTCGGCTTCGGCAGCATGGTCGGCGGCGGGCTCACCGGCCCCGACGGCAGCCCCATCAGCTACGCCGCCTACGTCGCGCCCGGCCTGTTGGCCGCCTCCGCGATGAACGGTGCCATCGCCGAATCCACCTTCAACGTGTTCTTCAAGTTCAAGTACGCCAAGGTCTACGACGGTATGCTCGCCACCCCGCTGGGCCCGGTGGACGTGGCGATCGGCGAGATCTGGTGGTCGGTGCTGCGCGGCGGCATGTACTCGGTCGGCTTCATCACCGTCATGTTCGGCATGGGCCTGACCCACTCGCCGTGGGCATTGCTGGCCCTGCCCGCCGCCCTCATCGTGGCCTTCGGCTTCGCCGCCGCGGGCATGGCCTGCGCGACGTTCCTGCGCACCTGGCAGGACTTCGACCTGATCATCCTGGCCACCCTGCCGATGTTCCTGTTCAGCACCACGTTCTTCCCGCTGGAGATCTACCCGAGGGCCATCCAGGTGCTGGTTCAGGTGTTCCCGCTGTACCACGCCATCGAGCTGATGCGCGGCCTCACCACCGGCATCCTCGGCTGGGGCCTGCTCGGCCACCTCTCCTATTTCGTCGTGATGGGCGCGGTGGGAGCCGTCGTGGCGGCCCGCCGACTGCACAAGCTGCTGCTCAAGTGAGCGTCAGCGGTTGGAGAACAGCGGCACGTTGGCCCCGCTCGCCGCGGGCAGCAGGTGGTCGATCATCGCCAACGCCACCGGGGCCACCTCGGCGGGCGTGAGCCCGGCGCGCAGGTCCGGGGCGGATTCACGCAGCATCGCGGTGTCGACGGCGCCAGGGGACAGGCAGATCGCGCTGATGCCGGTGTCCCTGCCCTCTGTCGCAAGGCTTTCCACCATGCCCACCAGACCGGCCTTGCTGGTGGTGTAGGCGGCGAGGCCGGGGAACTTGTCGGTGCCGTAGATGCCGCCGATCGAGGACACGAACAGCATCCGCCCGCCGCCCGCCCGCGTCATCGGCTCCCACGCCCGACGCGCACACCGGAACGCTCCGTTGAGGTTGACCTCCAGCACGCCCGCCCACCGGGGCTCGTCCACCTCGGACACGGGGTGCTTGCCGAGCACACCGGCGGCGGCCACCAACAGGGTCGGATCGCCCAGTTCGCGTTCGACGGTCCCGAACAGCCACTCGACGTCCGTCGCGGACGCGACATCGCAGGCCACCGGAAGCGCGTGGCCGCCCGCCGCGTCGATCTCCGCCGCCACCTCCCGCAATGCCGATTCGTCGCGGGCGGCCAACGCCACCCGGACGCCCGCCCGCGCGAGTGCCACCGCGATGGCGCGGCCGATTCCCCTACTCGCTCCGGTGACGATGCCGATTCGGTCCGGCAACCAGGACCGCTGGGTCACTCCGCACCCCGGTATCTGGTCGCCCAGTTGAATTCGGTCTCCCGCAGCAGAACGCTGAACAGCAATCCATTGGGCACCGCTTCGTCCAGGCGCTGCCAAATGTTCTCGACCAGTACCTCGATTGTCGGAATCTGGCCGGAAAGCCACGGGACTTCGACATTGAGGTTCTTGTGGTCCAGCTCGTCGATCACCTGTTCCTTGATGATGGTGCCCAATCGGTCCAGGTCGAACAGAAATCCTGTGGCCGGGTCGATGGCGCCGCGCAGTGTGACTTCCAGCACGTAGTTGTGGCCGTGTCCGTGCGGGTTGCTGCATTTGCCGAAAGTGGCCCAGTTCTTCTCATCGGAGAACTCGGGGTTGAACAACCGGTGGCCGGAATTGAACGTTTCCCGCCGGGTAACGCAGACATCGGTCACCGGTTTCTCCTCCGGTATCGCTCGCGGGTGCACGGAAGTCTCGTTACGTTCGTACCCTATCGAGCGGTCGCATCGCCACGGTCCGGCCGAGCAGGCGGCCGCCACCGGGGAACCGACCCCCATCCCACTGCCGTTACCCTGGGGCGTTGTGAGTGTGGAGTCGGTATTCGCCAAGTTGGAGACGCTGCTGCCGCAGGTCTCCAAGCCGGTCCAGTACGTCGGCGGCGAGCTGAACGCCACCGTCAAGGACTGGGACTCGGCCACGGTCCGCTGGGCGCTGATGTACCCGGACGCCTACGAGGTCGGGCTGCCCAACCAGGGCGTCATGATCCTCTACGAAATCCTCAACGAGCTGCCCGATGTGCTCGCCGAGCGCACCTACGCGGTGTGGCCGGACCTCGAGGCGCTGATGCGCGAACACGGGGTGCCGCAGTTCACCGTCGAGGGGCACCGTCCGGTGGGCGCGTTCGACGTGCTCGGGGTCAGCTTCGCCACCGAACTCGGCTACACCAACCTGCTCACCGCGCTGGACCTCGCCGGGGTGCCGCTGCACGCCGCCGACCGCACCGAGGACCACCCCGTCGTCCTCGCGGGCGGACACGCGGCGTTCAACCCCGAACCCATCGCCGACTTCATCGACGCCGCCGTCCTCGGCGACGGCGAGGAGGCCGTGCTGGAGGTCACCGGCATCATCAGGGCCTGGAAGGAGCAGGGCCGCCCCGGCGGACGCGACGAACTGCTCACCAGGCTCGCCGAGACCGGCGGCGTCTACATCCCGCGTTTCTACGAAGTCTCCTACCGCGCCGACGGCGAGATCGATCGGGTGGCACCCAACCGGGAGCGGGTGCCCGATCGGGTGGTCAAGCGCACCACCATGGACCTCGACGACTGGCCGTACCCGAAGAAGCCGCTGGTGCCGCTCGCCGAGAGCGTGCACGAGCGGATGAGCGTGGAGATCTTCCGCGGCTGCACCCGAGGCTGCCGGTTCTGCCAGGCGGGCATGATCACCCGCCCGGTGCGCGAGCGGTCCCTGCAGGGCATCGGCGAGATGGTGCAGAACGGGCTGGCGGCCACCGGCTTCCAGGAGGTCGGGCTGCTCAGCCTGAGCTCGGCCGACCACACCGAGATCGCCGAGATCACCAAGGGCCTCGCCGACCGGTACGAGGGCACCAACACCAGCCTCAACCTGCCCAGCACCAGGGTCGACGCGTTCAACATCGACCTGGCCAACGAGCTGTCCCGCAACGGGCGCCGCTCCGGGCTGACCTTCGCCCCCGAGGGCGGCAGCGAGCGCATCCGCCGCGTGATCAACAAGATGGTGTCGGAGGAAGACCTCATCCGCACCGTCTCGGCCGCCTACTCGGCGGGCTGGCGACAGGTGAAGCTGTACTTCATGTGCGGGCTGCCCACCGAGACCGACGAGGACGTGCTGCAGATCGCCACCATGGCCCAGAACGTCATCCGGGCGGGCCGGGAGGCCAGCGGCCGCAAGGACATCCGCGCCACCATCTCCATCGGCGGGTTCGTGCCCAAGCCGCACACCCCGTTCCAATGGGCCGCCCAGTGCGATCCGGAGACCATCGACGACCGGCTGCGCAAGCTGCGCACCGCGATCAACTCCGACCGCGGCATCGGCCGCAACATCGGCATGCGCTACCACGACGGCCAGCCCACGCTGATCGAAGGACTGCTCTCCCGGGGTGACCGACGCGTCGGCCGCGTCATCGAGGCCGTCTGGCGCGACGGCGGCCGCTTCGACGGCTGGAGCGAGTACTTCTCCTACCGGCGCTGGGTGGACTCCGCGGCGGCGGCGCTGACACCGCTGGGTGTCGACCTGCCGTGGTTCACCACCCGTGAGCGTGGCGAGACCGAGATCCTGCCCTGGGACCACCTCGACTCCGGCTTGGAGAAGGAGTGGCTGTGGGCGGACTGGCAGGACGCCCTCGACGAGCGCGAACAGGACGACTGCCGCTGGACACCCTGCTTCGACTGCGGTGTCTGCCCCGGTATGGACACCGACATCCAGATCGGCCCCACCGACCGCAAGCTCCTGCCCATCAGCCCGGTGGGCAAGGGCACCCCGGTCCGCAACCCGGCCTTGACCTGACAAGGAGAACCTCGCTGAGCACGCAAGATCGGCCCAACCCGTCCGCGTCGGCGGTGCAGAAGCTGCGGATCCGGTTCGCCAAACGGGGCCCGCTGCGATTCATCTCGCACCGCGATGTGGCGCGGGCGTTCGAGCGCGCGCTGCGCAGGGCGGGTGTGCCGATGGCCTACTCGCAGGGCTTCAGCCCGCACCCCAAGATCTCCTGGGTGGGTGCGGCGCCGACCGGGGCGGCCAGCGAGGCCGAGTACGTGGAGATCTCGCTGGTGGAGGCGGTCGACCCGGCGGCGTTGCTGGCCGAACTGGACACGGCGCTGCCCCCGGGTCTGGTCGTGCTCGAGGTGGTGACCGCGAGCGCCGGGTCGTTGGCCGAGCGCATCGACGCCAGCCTGTGGCGAATCGAACTGCCAGGGGTGTCCGCGGCGGCGCTGCGGGTGGCCGCGGAGCGGCTGCTGGCCGCCGAGCACATCGAGGTGCAGAAGCTCACCAAGAACGGGCGGAAGCCGATCGACGCGCGCCCCGCGATTGTCAGCGCGGAGGTGATCGCGGGGGGACAACCTTCCAATCTTGGACCGCCCGACCCGCCGCGAGATGTGAGACACACGGCATTCACCGAAATGGCCGCACCGGAATTAGCTGAATCGGGGGCAGACCGGGACGTTGACCACGATCCGGTGACTGCGACAACCCCCCGAGTGGACGATTGGCTCAACCAGGTCGGACCGTATGGGATACTCATGACGGTCGTTCGGCAGAGCACACCTGCAGTTCGACCTGACGATGTGCTGAGCGCGCTTCGCGTGGTCGCCGATTTGGAGCCGCCGGTAGCCGCAAAGGCGACCCGGTTGGCGCAGGGTCGGCTCGACGATGGTGGAGGCCTCGCCGATCCGCTCGCTGCGGATCGTGTGGTATCCCTGCCGGGGCGGGGAGCCCTTGGTGCGGGAGCCTAGAAGTCGGGCCAGCGCGTCGTTGTAGACCCAGCCGCCTGTGCGCCCCGGCGAAGCTTCCGGGGACCGGGTGGACGGCAGGATTCTCGCCGCGCACGGCGCGGTGGAGACGAAAGACGAAAGAAAGGCCCCTGCGCGGCCGCGTTCCAGCCATAAGGGACGCGCCCGGGGGCGGAGGAGCTGCATGTCGGACAACGAGGGACCCGCCGAAAGCATCGGCGGGGATTCCACCACATCCATGACCGGTGGCGGGTTCGCCACCGACCTTCCTTCCAAGCTGCGGGTACACGCCCTGGCGAAAATGCTCGACTCGGACAGCAAGCAGGTCATCACCGTGCTGACCGAGTTGGGCGAGGCCGTGCGCAGTGCCCAGTCCAGCATCGACCGGGACACCGCGATCCGCGTGATCGCGGCGCTGCGCCCCGAGCTGCTGGAGGCCGACGCGGTGCCGGTCGAGACCGCGGAGCAGGCGGCCGAGGCACCCACCTCGGGTGCGGCCCCGCCGCTGGTCCCGCTGTTCGCCGCGCCGGACCCGCTGTTCTTGCCCGCCCAGCCCGCCGCGGCAAGGCCGGACAAGCCCGCAAAGGCGGAGAAGCAGGCCAAGCCCGAGAAGGCCGCGAAGCCGGACCGCGCGGAGAAGCCCGCCAAGGCCGCGAAGCGCGCTGTCGTCGAGGACGAGGCCCCCAACCGTCCTGTCGTCGACGAGCACGACGACGAGGACGATGACGGCTCCGCCGACTCCACCCGTCGCCGCCGTCGTCGGGGTCGCCGGGGCCGCGGACGCGGCCGGGGCGGCCAGTTCGACGGCGACACCGACGACAACGAGAGTGGCGAGGGCGAGGCCGCCGAGAGCGCCGACGCCGAGGACTCCGACGCCGACCAGGGTGGCCTCGCGGGCACCCGCAGGCGCCGCCGCCGTCGTCGCAAGGCCGGTGGGGACGACGAGGCCCCCAACCGCGAGGACGACCCGCCGAACACGGTGGTGCACGTCCGCGAGGTCCGGCCGGAGCCCGCGCTGATGAGCTCCGACGACGAGGTGCGCGCCGTCAAGGGCTCCACCCGCCTGGAGGCCAAGCGCCAGCGCCGCCGGGACGGCCGCGAGGCGGGTCGCCGCCGGGCGCCGATCCTCACCGAGGCCGAGTTCCTGGCCCGCCGCGAAGCGGTGGACCGGGTCATGGTGGTGCGCGAGCAGGATGACCGCATCCAGATCGCCGTCATGGAGGACGGGGTGCTCGTCGAGCACTTCGTCACCGCCCAGGGCAGCGGCTCGCTGGTCGGCAACGTCTACCTCGGCCGGGTGCAGAACGTGCTGCCCAGCATGGAGGCGGCGTTCGTCGACATCGGCCGCGGCCGCAACGCCGTGCTCTACGCGGGCGAGGTGGACTGGGACGCCGCCGGTCTGGAGGGCAAGGCCCGCAAGATCGAGCAGGCGCTGTCCACCGGCGACTCGGTGCTGGTGCAGGTCACCAAGGACCCGGTCGGCCACAAGGGCGCCCGGCTGACCACCCAGATCAGCCTGCCGGGCCGCTTCCTGGTCTACGTGCCAGGCGGCGGCGCCACCGGTATCAGCCGCAAGCTGCCCGATACCGAGCGCAAGCGGCTCAAGGACCTGCTCAAGCGCATCGTCCCGGAGGACGCGGGCGTCATCATCCGCACCGCCTCCGAGGGCATCGCGGAGGAGGCACTGGACCGCGACGTGCGTCGGCTGCAGGCCTCGTGGGAGGTCATCAAGGGCCGCGCCGAGGGCACCGACGGCCAGCCGAAGGCCTCCGCGCCCGCGCTGCTGTACGAAGAGCCGGACCTGCTGATCAAGGTCATCCGCGACCTGTTCACCGAGGACTTCTCCGGCCTGGTCGTCCAGGGCGGCGCGCCCTACGACACCATCGAGGCCTATGTGCGGCATGTCGCGCCCGACCTGGTGCCGAGGCTGCGCAAGCACGTCGGCAAGCTCGATGTGTTCACCGAGCACCGCATCGACGAGCAGCTGATGAAGGCACTGGACCGCAAGGTCTGGCTGCCCTCCGGCGGCTACCTGGTGATCGACCGCACCGAGGCCATGACGGTCATCGACGTCAACACCGGCAAGTTCACCGGCTCCGGCGGCAACCTGGAGGAGACCGTCACCAGGAACAACCTGGAGGCGGCCGAGGAGATCATCCGCCAGCTCAGGCTGCGCGACATCGGCGGCATCATCGTCATCGACTTCATCGACATGGTGCTGGAGTCCAACCGGGACCTGGTGCTGCGCAGGCTCACCGAATGCCTCGGCCGGGACCGCACCCGCCATCAGGTCGCCGAGGTCACCTCCCTCGGCCTGGTGCAGATGACCCGCAAGCGCGTCGGCACCGGCCTGCTGGAGGCCTACAGCACCACCTGCGAGCACTGCCGCGGCCGTGGTGTCCTGGTCTCCACCGAGCCCGTGTCGATCACGCCCGCCGCGGGCAACCAGTCCAACGGTGCCGCCCAGCAGCAGTCGGGTGGCGGCAGCGGCGGCAACAGCGGTGGCGGTGGCGGCCGACGCAGGCACCGCGGCCGTGGCAGCGGCCCGGAGCAGGTGGCCGAGGCCGTCCGCAAGGAGCCGGAGGAGGCGGAGGAGACCCCCGCCGCCCCGGCGCCGGAAACGGCAGCTGAGCAGGCTTCCGAGCCTGCCCCGCAGCCCGCGGACCGCGACGAGGCACCCGAGCCGAAGACCGAGTCCAAGCCCGAGACCGAGTCCCGGCCCGAGCCGCAGCCCGCCTCGTCGGAGCAGCCCGAAGCCGCACCGGCGACGCCGGAACAGGCCGAGTCCCAGGAGCAGCGTGCCACGGTGTCCGTGCTTACCGGCACCCGCCGCCGTCGCGCCGCCTCCCGCCCCGCGGGCCCGCCGCAGCACGCCGTCAAAGAGGTTTGAAGAGCGATCGGCAACCTCCGTGAGCGTCTGAGCCGGACGCTCACGGAGGCAGGCCGAATCTGGAGCTCGTTGGACCCATGACAACCGCTGCCCTGCCGGAAACCAGCCGGCAGGGCAGCGGTGTGTTCAGGGTCAGGGGCGGCGGCGCAGCAGGCCGTAGCGCAGGCTCAGCACGATGTCGGCGACGGTGTGGCTGGCCCGCAACAGCAGGGCCACCGAGGTCGCCGCTCCCGCGCCGATCAGCGGGGCCATGGCCAGCACCAGCACCGCCTCGCGGGCGCCGACGCCCGCGGGCGCGATCACCACCAGCACGCCCACGATCCAGGCGAGTGCGAACGCCGCGGTGCACACCACGGCCAGCCGCGCGTCGTCCTGGGTCAGCGGTGAGGCCAGCACGAAGGCGCCCGCGCCGTAGAGGCCCCAGGCGGGAAACATCCAGGCGATGGGGCGCATGAGGCTGGTCCAGCCCAGTTCGGGCGGCGGCGGCCGCTCGCCGTTCACATCCGCCTTCTGCGGCAGCTTGCGCATGACGAAGAGCAGCACCTTGGGGTGCAGCAACGCGATCACCGGCAGCAGCAACAGCGCGGCCCAGTGCAGGCGGTCGGAGAACGCGGGCACCGCCAGCGGCAGCATCGCCGCGGTGATCGCGGAGGTGACCGCGTGCACCGCCATGAACACGGTGCCCGCCAGCACTGCGGTGCTCGCGGGCACGCCATGCTGGTGGGCGAGGCGGATCTGGGCGAGGAACGGCCACACCGATCCTGGCACGTACTTGCCGACCTGGGCGGGGAAGAACACCTGCCGGGCGACCCGGCCGCTGACCTCCTGGCCCAGCGCGGCCAGGCTGGCCCGCCACACCTGGGCGGTCACCACCAGGCCCGAGGCGACCAGCACGATTGACAGGATCATGCGGCCCCAGCCGATGGTGGAGACCGCGGAGAGCATCTCGTCCCTGCGGTTCTGCAGTGCCCAGCCCGCCAGCACGACCGCGCAGAGCACGAAGGCACCGCCGAGCAGGTCGGCCCGCCACCGCCGTACCGGCGGGGCCGGGGGAGTGTCCACGCCTGCCGTCATCCGCACGGTGCGGTGAGCCGGTTCCGGCAAGGACCAGTCATGCCATGCCCGCCTTCGCTGCTGTTTCGCTACTGTCATGCCGCTTGTCGCTGATGAGTCCCGTCACGGTAGCAATCGACCTCATGGGGTGCAGTGGACGACTCCGACCACCCGTCCTTGTGATCATCCCGTTACTCCCACCTGCCGCGACGAAACCGACTGCCAGCGCAAACACCATCTTTCGACATGGCACCTGAGAGACCGCTGACAACCTGGTCACGGGCGAGCGGGGGGCCGGTTTGACCTCGGTTCGGGGCGCCACGTAACCTAGTCGTCGGCCCGCCGTTCGGTGGGCTGAGCTCTGCGTCGCGCGACCGCCGGTAGAACGACGAGTCTGCGCAGACGCGAAAGCCCGAATGCCGGTCACAGAGCCGGCTCCCATGCAGTCAGGCAGGTGACCCGTGTACGCGATCGTCAAGACCGGCGGCAAGCAGTACAAGGTGGCTGTCGGTGACGTCGTAGAGGTCGAGAAGCTCGATGGTGAGGCCGGCGCCGAGGTCTCTTTCCCGGCGCTGCTCGTCGTCGACGGCGACGATGTGATCACCGATGCCGCCGCTCTCGGAAAGTTCTCGGTGACCGGCAAGGTCGTCGAACAGACCAAGGGCCCCAAGATCCGCATCCACAAGTTCAAGAACAAGACTGGTTACCACAAGCGCCAGGGTCACCGCCAGCGGTTGACCAAGGTCGAGGTCACCAGCATCAAGAAGTGAGGACCTGAGCAGCCATGGCACACAAAAAGGGCGCGTCCAGCTCCCGCAACGGCCGTGACTCCAACGCCCAGCGCCTCGGTGTGAAGCGCTTCGGCGGTCAGGTCGTCAGTGCGGGCGAGATCTTGATCCGGCAGCGCGGCACCAAGTTCCACCCGGGCGTCAACGTCGGCCGCGGCGGTGACGACACGCTGTTCGCCCTCGCCCCCGGCGCGGTCGAGTTCGGCGTGAAGCGTGGGCGCAAGACCGTCAACATCGTTCCGGCCGAGGCCTGATCCGGCCCGGAACGCTCTGCTAGACCCCGGCGAGGGGCGGGACCGGTCATCCGGTACCCGCCCCTCGCCGCTTTTTCAGCACAGAAACTTTGGAGGACCGGTGTCCCGATTCGTGGACCGGGTAGTGATCCACGTTGCCGCAGGCGCGGGTGGCAACGGGTGTGCCTCGGTGCACCGGGAGAAGTTCAAGCCGCTGGGCGGCCCGGACGGCGGCAACGGCGGCAACGGCGGTGATGTCGTGCTGGTCGTCGACCCCGGCGTGCACACGCTGCTGGACTTCCACTACCGGCCCAACGCCGCCGGTGGGAACGGCCGCCAAGGCCAGGGCGCCAACCGCGATGGCGCCAACGGTGACGTTCTGGAGTTGAAAGTGCCCGACGGCACCGTGGTGCTCACCGAGGACGGCGAGGTGCTGGCCGACCTGGTCGGCGCGGGCACCCGCTTCGTCGCGGCCCAAGGCGGCCGCGGCGGGCTCGGCAACGCCGCGCTGGCCTCCAAGGCCCGCAAGGCGCCCGGCTTCGCGCTGCTCGGCGAGCCGGGCGAGGCCCGCGACCTGGTGCTCGAGCTCAAGTCGGTGGCAGACGTCGGCCTGGTGGGCTTCCCGTCTGCGGGCAAATCCTCGCTGATCTCGGTGCTGTCCGCGGCCCGCCCCAAGATCGCGGAGTACCCGTTCACGACGCTGGTGCCCAACCTGGGCGTGGTCACCGCGGGCGAGGCGGTGTTCACCGTCGCCGACGTGCCCGGCCTGATCCCCGGCGCCAGCGCGGGAAAGGGCCTCGGCCTGGACTTCCTGCGGCATATCGAGCGCTGCGCGGTGCTGGTGCACGTGATCGACTGCGCCACCTACGAGAACGACCGCGACCCGGTGTCGGACTTCGAGGCATTGGAGGAGGAACTCGCTCGCTACACGCCGTCGCTGGGCGGTGAGTTGGCCTCCCGCCCGCGAATGGTGGTCCTCAACAAGATCGACGTGCCGGACGCCCGCGACCTCGCCGACCTGGTCCGCCCCGACTTCGAGGCTCGCGGCCTGCCGGTGTTCGCGGTGTCCACCGCCACCCGCGAGGGCCTGCGCGAGCTCACCTTCGCGATGGCCAAGATCGTCGAGGCGCATCGGGCGGCGCAGCCCGCCCCGGAGGCGACCAGGGTCGTGCTCCGCCCCACCGCCGTGGACGAGGCGGGCTTCACCGTCGAGGCCGACCCCGAGCAGGAGGGCGGCTTCATCGTGCGCGGCTCCCGGCCGGAGCGCTGGGTGCGGCAGACCAACTTCGGCAACGACGAGGCCGTCGGCTACCTCGCCGACCGGCTGGCCAGGCTCGGCGTGGAGGACGTGCTCGCCGAGATGGGCGCCCAACCCGGCTGCCCGGTCACCATCGGCCCGGTCACATTCGACTGGGAACCGTCGACACCGGCGGGCATCGCGATGACCATGACCGGGAGGGGCAGCGATCCCCGGCTGGAGGGCGCGGGCCTGGCACACCGGCCGAGCGCCGCGGACCGCAAAGCGGCCCACCGGGCCCGACGCGGTCTGGACGTGCAGGAGGATGACGAGGAGCAATGAGCCAGCCGCTCTCTCCCACGCGGGCAGCGGTGAGCGCCGCCCGCCGGATCGTGGTGAAGGTCGGATCTTCCTCGCTGACCACGGCGGAAGGCGGCCTTGACCCGGACCGGCTAGGCGGGCTGGTCGACGCGGTCGCCGCGCGGGTCGCCGCGGGCAGCCAGGTGGTGCTGGTCTCCTCCGGCGCCATCGCCGCGGGCCTCGCCCCGCTGGGCATGCTCCGCAGACCGCGTGACCTGGCCAGCCAGCAGGCCGCCGCCAGCGTCGGCCAGCTTCAACTCGCGCACGCCTACCAGTCCTCGTTCGCGCGCTACTCGCTCACCGTCGGCCAGATCCTGCTGACCTCCGACGACGTGGTGCGCCGCGCGCACTACCGCAACGCCCAGCGCACGTTCTCCAGACTGCTGGCCCTGGGCACGGTGCCGGTGGTGAACGAGAACGACACGGTGGCCACCGACGAGATCCGCTTCGGCGACAACGACCGCCTCGCCGCCCTCGTCGCCCACCTGGTCGGCGCCGACGCCCTGGTCCTGCTGTCCGATGTGGACTCCCTCTACGACGGCGACCCTCGCCGCGGCGGCGCCCAGCGCATCCCCGAGGTCACCGACTGGTCCGAGGTGGACGGCGTCAACGCAGGCAGCGCGGGCGCGGCAGGCCTGGGCACCGGCGGCATGGCCACCAAGCTGGCCGCCGCCCGCCTGGCCACCTCCGCGGGCATCCCGGTCCTGCTGGCCGCCGCCGCCGACGCGGCCAAGGCCCTCACCACCGCCGACCTGGGCACCGCCTTCGCCACCACCGGCCGCCGCATGTCCGCCCGCCGCTTCTGGCTCGGCTACGCAGCGGGCGCCGCAGGCCGCCTCCGCCTGGACGACGGCGCCGTCTCGGCCGTAGTGGCCCGCCGCCGCTCCCTGCTGGCCGCGGGCATCGTCGGCCTCGACGGCGACTTCGAAGCAGGCGACGTGGTCGACCTCCTCGACCCGACGGGCACCGTCGTGGCCAGGGGAGTGGTGGCCTTCGACGCGGTCGAACTCCCCGACCTCATCGGCCGCTCCACCCACCAACTCCCCGAAGACCAACGCCGCGAGGTAGTCCACGCCGACGACCTCGTCCCCCTTCACTGACCGCCTCGCCCGTGCACCGGGGCGCGGGGTGATTCGCCTGAGATGCCGCCTTCCCCATTCGCGCCCTCGCCCTGCTTGCGACCTGTGCGCTGACCGTCTCGCCCTTCCACCAACCGCCGCCCCGCATGCTGACGCCCGCTCTTGCATCGCCCGCCCACCCGCCGGCGGGACCGGGCCTGCCTGTGATGCGTACGGGCCGGAGTGAGGGCTTCTGCGCCAGTTGGAGGCACTCGGTCCCGATTTCCTAGTGGCGTAGCGGTTGGTGGCGGCCATGGTGGCGCACAGCGCTGGGCGGCGGTAACCGAGATCCGCCTCGTGCACCCGGGTGCGGTGGGCGCGACGGCGCGGGCGGGCGATCGCGCCGTCGATGATCCGCAACTCGGCCGGCTACCGGCAACGGGCGACACAGGACCGCGAGTCAGCTTCCGCGTGCCGATCCATCTCCGCTCCCCGCCGTGCCTCTAGGCTCGATTCGGGGGCGCCTGCACACCAGTCGCCATGATGTCGCCCCAGGTCGACATCATGCGCCCCCGCGGCGACATGACGCGCCCCGCCGGCGACATGATGCGGTTTCGCGGAGTCGGCGGGCTTGTGGTCTCCCGGTGCGTTCTCACGGCAGCAAACCCGCCACTTCCGCGGCGCAGCCCCAGGCGAGGCTGACGCCCGCGCCGCCGTGGCCGTAGTTGTGGATCAGCGTGCTGCCGTTGAGCCGCGTCGCCTCCACCCGAACCGAGGGCCGCACGGGACGGAAACCGACCTCGTCGGCGAGCACCTTCGCCTCCGCCAGCCTCGGCTCGACCTCCGCGCAGCGCCGTCGGATCCGCTCCGCCGTGGCCGGGTCGGGCTCGGTGCCCCACTCGCCGGGCAGCGCGATGCCGCCCAGCACCACGCGGTCCTCATGCGGGAAGAAGCTGATCCACTCCGATACCGCCGGGTTCTCCACAAAGAACTCCGTCAGCCCCGGGTTCTCCACGATCACGTGCTGGCCGCGCAGCACATCGACCTCCGGGTCCGGCACCAGGGCGCGGGCCCCGTGACCGGAGCAGTTCACGACCACCGCCGCCTCGTGGGCAACCTCGGCAAGACCGGTCAGCCGCCGCTGTTCGATGTGCCCACCCGCGGCCCGTAGCCGTTCGCCCAGGTGGTCCAGATACCGCCGCATGTCGACCACGGGCGCGACGCACCGGTACCCGCTGACGAAACCTGGCGGCAGATCCTCGGGCGCGCAGGTGGTGACCGACCCCAGGTCGGCCAGCCAGGGCGGAGCCTCGACGCCATACGTGCGGGCCGCCTCGATGCCGCCCGCCAGTCGGACGCCCGTGCCGGGTTCCTCGGCCTGGGCGAGAAGCTCACGCAGCGATTGCCGCGCCCACTTCATCACCTTGTCGTGAGGTTCGGCGAACACCGGGCCCCACACCGCGCCCGCCACCGCAGAGGTGGTGTCCCTGGAAGGGTCCGCGCTGAGCACGCGCACCCGCTCACCTGCTTCCGCCAGGGTGATCGCGGTGGTCAGGCCGATGACGCCCGCGCCGACAACGATGATGTCCCGCTCTCCGATCGTCACCCGCCCGACGGTAGTCACCGGCCCCGGACGGCGACACCTGCCCTCGCCGACCCGCACTGCGGCACCCCGCGGGCCGACCGCCGAAGCCGGGGCGAGTCGCCACTCGAACTCGGCCGTGACGGCGAACCGTTAAATCGGATGCGCCCCCGCCGTCCGCCCTCTACCATGCAGTCCATGGGCACTTTGCTTTTTCTCTGAGCCGGTCGGGCTTCCCAGCGTCTAGTTGACGCTCATCAGGTGTGCGCTGCCAGCAGGCCGCACGCGGTGATTCACATTCGAACTCACCTACTCGCATCGCCCGTTGCTTCGCGGCTCGCGCCGCACATTCCCGCGAGGAGGACTCATGCCTGCCAAGAAAAAGGATTCCGCCGTACCGCCGTACTGGGCCAAGGCCATGGCGAACAAGAACGGCGGCAACGCCGCCCAGTCCCGCCGCGCCTCCCAGGTGTCGGCGAAGAACACCAACTACCGCGGTCGGGGTATGCGCTGACCCGCTAGGCGGTGGTGGCCAGCACGAAGGGAAGCACGGCGGTCGCGCCCGCTTCCCGGAGTCGCCTGGCCACCACCGTCATGGTCCACCCGGTGTCCACCCAGTCGTCCACCAGCAGCACCGGCCCGTCGACCTCGGCCAACCGGGCGCGGAGTTCCTCGTCGACCCGGAACGCCGACCACACCGCGGCCACCCGATGCGCCGAGTTGGCCGAGCCGCCGCGCACCCCGTCCGGCCCGGCGTAGCCGACCGTGCCCAAGAACCGAAGTCTGCCGATCTCGGCCAACCGCTGGGCCAGGCTGCCGATCAGCTTCGGCCTGCGCTGTGAGTCCAGCGCGATCACCGCCGCGGGCCGCTGCTCCCAGTCCCATTTGGCCAGCACCTGGATGCATCCGGTGAACAGCTCATCGGACACCAGTTGGTCCGGTGCGTCGGACGCCAGCAGGTCACGGAGCCGGTTGCCCCAGCCGACGTCGGTCAGCCTGCCCAGCGCACGACCCGGCTGCGCCGCGTGGTCCGCCGAGATGCGGCCGGACACCGGCACTCCCAGCGCGTCCATTCCGCTCGGCCACTGCTTGCGCGGCGAGATCTCCACTCCAGGACGGCCAAGCCACTGCCTGGCCGCGTCCAGTGCCTGCTGGGACACCTCCTCCGACCAGCGGCGTCCCGTGCAGTTATCGCACCGCCCGCAGGGCGCCGCCTCCGGATCGTCCAACTGCGACCGCAGGAACTCCATCCGACAGCGTTCGGTGTCCACATAGGACAGCATGGCGAGCTGCTCCTGCTTGCGCGCCACCGCGATCCGCCCATAGCGCGCCTCGTCGTAGCTCCACTCCCGCCCCGTGGACTCCCAGCCGCCGCGCACCCTGCGGACCGCGCCGTCAACGTCGAGCACCTTCAGCACCACCTCCAGGCGGGTGCGGTTGAGCTCCACATGCGGCTCCAACGCCGCCGTCGACAGCGGGCGGTCCGCTTGGGCGAGCACCGCCAGCAGGGTGCGGACCACCTGCTCCGGCGGGAACGCCAAGGAGGCGAAGTACGCCCAGATCTGTGCGTCCTCCCGACCCGGCAGCAGCAGCACCTCCGCCCGCCGCACCCCACGGCCCGCGCGACCCACCTGCTGGTAGTAGGAGATCGGCGAGTTCGGGGCACCGAGGTGCACCACGAACCCGAGGTCCGGCTTGTCGAACCCCATGCCCAACGCCGAGGTGGCGACCAGCGCCTTGACCCGGTTGGCGAGCAGGTCGGCCTCCGCCTGCTCCCGTTCGGCGGCGTCGGTGCGCCCGGTGTAGGACGCCACCGGATGCCCCTGGGAGGACAGGAATCCCGCGATCTCCTCGGCCGCGGCCACCGTCAGCGTGTAGATGATCCCCGAACCCGGCAGTTCTGCCAGTTTCTCCCCGAGCCAGGCCAGCCGGTGCTCGGCCGACGGCAGCCGCAGCGCCGCCAGGTGCAGGCTCTCCCGGTCCAGGGTGCCGCGCAGCACCAGCGCCGCCTGGTCGCCGATGCCCAACTGCTCTGCGACGTCATGCACCACCCGGTCGTTCGCGGTGGCCGTGGTGGCCAGCACCGGAACGCCGTCAGGCAACTCGGCCAGCAACGTGCGCAACCGCCGGTAGTCGGGGCGGAAGTCGTGGCCCCAGTCGGAGATGCAGTGCGCCTCGTCCACCACGAGCATCCCCGCCGACGCGGTCAGCTTCGGCAGCACCTGGTCCCGGAAGTCGGGGTTGTTCAGGCGTTCGGGGCTGACCAGCAGCACGTCCACCGCACCGTCGTTGACCCGCTGCTGGATGCCGTCCCATTCGCCGATGTTCGCCGAGTTGATCGTCGCCGCGTGCACACCGGCCCGCGCCGCCGCCTCGACCTGGTTGCGCATCAACGCCAGCAGCGGCGAGACGATCACCGTGGGCCCGGCGCCTTGGGCTCGCAGCAGGGCGGTGGCCAGGAAGTACACCGCCGATTTGCCCCACCCGGTGCGCTGCACCACCAGCGCCCTGCGGCGCTGCTCCACCAGCGCCTCGATCGCCGTCCACTGGTCCTCGCGCAGCTTGGCATCACTCCCGGCGAGTGCCCGCAGCCGCTCTTCCGCCAGTTCACGCAGGGCGAGTTGGGTCATGCCCCCACCCTGCCGCATGGCTCTGACAACTTCGCGGCGGGGAGCAAAACGGCCTGGCGCGCACCCGTAGGCTTGCCCTGTGACGACCGAGATCCGCGATCAGGTGCACGAGGCGGCGGGCCGGGCCCGCATCGCCGCCGCCGACCTCGCCCAGGCCACCCGCGAGCAGAAGGACGCGGGCCTGGCGGCCATGGCGCAGGCGCTGCTCGACCGGGCCAAGGAGATCCTGGAAGCCAACGAGCGCGATGTCGAAGCGGGCCGAGCGGACGGCATGTCCGACGGGCTGCTGGACAGGTTGACGCTCACCGAGTCCCGGCTGGACGGCATCGCCGACGGCCTGCGCACCGTCGCGGGTCTGCCCGACCCGATCGGCGAGGTCCTGCGCGGCGGCGTGCTCGCCAACGGCCTCGAGCTTCGGCAGGTGCGGGTTCCGCTGGGTGTGGTCGGCATGGTCTACGAGGGGCGCCCCAATGTCACCGTGGACGCCGCGGGCCTGACCTTGAAGTCCGGCAACGCCGCGCTGCTGCGGGGATCCTCCTCTGCGCAGCACTCCAACACCGCGTTGACCGCCATCCTGCGCGACGCCCTGGAGAGCGCTCGGCTGCCCGCCGACGCGGTGCAGTTGCTGCCGTGTGAGGACCGCTCCTCCGTGCGGTACCTCATCACCGCTCGGGGGCTGGTCGATGTGGTCATCCCGCGTGGCGGCGCGGGACTGATCGCGGCCGTCGTCGAACACGCCACCGTGCCGACCCTGGAGACGGGTGTCGGCAACTGTCACGTCTATGTCGACCGCGCGGCAGATGTGCCGACCGCGGTGCGCATCCTGCTGAACTCCAAGGTGCGCAGGCCCGGCGTGTGCAACTCGGCGGAGACGCTGCTGGTGCACGCCGACATCGCCGCCGACTTCATCCCCGAGGCCGCTCGCGAACTGGGCGCGGCCGGGGTCACCGTGCACGCCGACGAGCGTTTCGCCGCGGCCGCGCTGGCGATGTGCCCGGTGGTGCCCGCCCGCGACGAGGACTGGGACACCGAGTACCTGTCGATGGACATCGCCGCCGCGGTGGTGGACTCACTCGACGACGCCATCGCCCACATCGACCGCCACGGGTCGGGTCACACCGAGGCCATCGTGACCAACGATGTCGCCGCGGCCCGCCGGTTCTCCGCCAGGGTCGACGCCGCGGCAGTCGCGGTCAACGCCTCCACCGCGTTCACCGACGGTGGCGAGTTCGGCATGGGCACCGAGATCGGCATCTCCACCCAGAAGCTGCACGCCCGCGGGCCCATGGCACTGCCGGAGCTCACCTCCAGCAAGTGGATCGTGTGGGGCGACGGGCACGTCCGCTCCGCCTCCTAGCCGCGCCCGCCGACCAGCACGATCGCGTTGAGCCCCGGCACCGCCTTTCGGGCGTGCCGAACCCAGGCACGCGGGTGGGAACCCCGGCTGTCAGTAGACCGCCGAGCGCTCACCCGGGGTGGATCGGCCGAGCTCACGCCGCCAATCGTGCGGGGCGCAGGAAGAACGTGGTGACCAGCGCGATCACGCCGGGCACCGCGGCCGCCAGGAACACCCAGGACAGTGCGGCGGTCTGATCACCGTGTCGCAGCCCCACGGTGAGCACGACACCCAGCAGCGATGTGGCCAGCGTGGCGCCGAGCAGCCTGCCGAAGGTGGCCAGCCCGGTCGCCGCCCCGAGGTCAGCTTTCGGCACCGCGTTCTGCGTCGCGACCAACTGCGCCTGGTTCGACAGGCCTGCCGAGGAACCGAGCAGGAGCAGCGCGGTGATCACGATCCCCCAGTCACCACGACCCGCGGTGGACAGCAGCAGGACCGCGGTGAGGCCTGCGCCCGCGCTGGCAATGGGGTACCAGCGGTAGTCGCCGGTGCGGGACATCGCCCGCCCCGCCAGCGATGACGCGGCCGTCATGGCAACCGCCATCGGCAGCAGCGCCGCCCCCGAACCGGTGGCAGAGGAGCCGAGCACCACCTGCGCGAACAACGTCAGAAAGGACAGCAGGCCCAGCGTCGTGAAACCGTTGAGGAAGCCCATGGCGGTGGCGAGCGCGACCACCCGGTTGCGGAACAGCCGCAGCGGCAGCACCGGATCGGCGGCTCGGCCCGCCGAGAAGAGCCAGCCCGCGCCGAGTGCGAGGGTGGCCACCAGCATCACCAACGCCTCTGGGGAGTCCCAGCTCAGGTTGGTGAGTACGAGCAGGGAGCCTGCCGAGCCTGCGATCAGCCCCGCGCCCGCGTAGTCGATGGCCTTGCGGGTGATCTCCTGCCTGCCCTTGAGGTTCAGCGTGACCACGGCCAGCACCAGGACGCCAAGCGGGATGTTGATCCAGAAGATCCACCGCCAGCCGACGTGGTCGGTCAGCGCTCCGCCCAGCAGTGGCCCGAGCAGGCTGCCGACCAGCAGCACGACCGAGCTGTAGCCCTGGTACTTCGCCCGCTCCCGCGGTTCGAACAGGTCGGCCATGATCGCGAACATCAGGACGATCAACCCACCGCTACCGATGCCCTGGACGATGCGGAAGACGACTAGCTGCCACATCGAGTCGGCGAAGCCGCAGGCCGCCGAACCGATGAGGAACGTGCTGACCGCGAAGAGGAAGACACGCTTGCGGCCGAGTTGGTCGCCGAGCTTGCCGTAGATCGGCATGGTCACGCTGGAGGCCAGGAAGTACACCGTGGTGGCCCAGGAGTACTGGTCGAGCCCGCCGAGTTGGCCGACGATCGTCGGCAGCGCACTCGCCATGATCTGCGTGTCCAGCACGGTCAGCAGCATCGCCACCAGCAGACCTGCGAAAACGACCATCCGGCTGCTGTCCTGGCGCTGCGTCACGGTTGTCACTCAAAGCCCCCAGCATCAAGAAAATGAATGCTGTGAGCATATAAGTGCCGATGACATGCGTCGAGCGATATTCTTGGCCTCGTGAGCACGGACCGGGCGCTGCTGAACCTGATCGATGTGGCCTTGCTGCGCATCTTCCGCAGCAAGACCAGGCAGACCGCGGCCCGCTGGGCGGTACTCAACGGCGGACCTCGGGTGTTCGCGGAGGACCTCGGCGTGGTCTGGGTGCTCAGCAGGGAATCACGCCGCGACCCCGCCACCGAGATCAGCGTCGGGGAGATCGGCGCGCTGCTGGGCTGCGACCAGTCACGGGCCAGCCGCAAGGTGAGCTCGGCGATCGAGGCGGGCTACGTCGAGCGGGTGGCCTCCCAGCAGGACGGCAGGCGCAGTTGCCTACGCCTGACCGACAAGGGCGAAAAGCTCGCCGAGACGATGGGCGAGTACCGCTACTCCTACTTCGAACGGCTGATGGCGGGCTGGAGCCCGCAGGACCGCGAGCAGTTCGCCCGGCTGCTCGACCGCTTCACCCAGCCGATCGAGGAGATCATGGCCGAGACTGCGCACGTGACGCTGCCGCGAGAGCCCTAGACGGTCACCATCACCTGGTCCAGGGACTTACGCACCAGGTTGGGCACCACGCAATCCTCGGCGGGATAACCGACCGGGATCACCGCGAACGCCTTCTCGTTGCGCGGTCGGTCGAGCACCTCGCCGAGGAACCGCATCGGTGACGGGGTGTGCGTGAGCGCGGCGAGACCGGCGAGGTGCAGCGCGGTAAGCAGCATGCCGACCGCGATGCCCACCGACTCGTCGACGTAGTAGTGCTTGTGGGTGGTGCCGTCCTGCTCGATGAAGAACCGCTGCTGGAACACCACGATCAGGCAGGGCGCGTCGGTCAGGTGAGGCTTGACGTCGTCGGTGCCCAGCGGCCGCAACGCGCCCAGCCATTCCTCGCCGAGTCGCCCGGCGTAGGAGATGCGCTCCTCTTCCTCCGCGGCTTCCCGGATCGCCCGGCGCACGTCGGGGTTTTTGACCAGCGCGAACGTCCACGGCTGCTGGTGCGCGCCGCTGGGTGCGGTGGCGGCCACCGCGATCGCGTCCAGTACGACCTGCTCGGGCACCGGGTCGGGGGAGAACATCCGCACCGTGCGGCGCTCGTCCATGCGCTCGCGCAACCGGGCCGCGGTCGCCAGCGACTCCTCGACCGGCATCCGGGGCGGGTGGTAGGGCACCGGCTCGTAGGGCTGCCCGTGGATCGGCTTCCACTGTGTCGCGTTCGTCACCCGATCGAGTATGCCGACGCCGTGTGGCGAACTGAAGGCTTCGGACACAATTATTCGCACGAACATGTTCGGTAATCGAACAGTGCGCCACGTCACTTCGTCCTGCCGTCATGCGTTGGGGACGAAGGCGTCTCTTCTTCGCGAAATGGGTTCCGGCCCAACGCCCGGCGGACGCCTCCCTTGTCCGCCGGGCACCTCCCTGGAAACCGCGGGGCGCCCGACGTGGCCCCCAGCACGTGGGCACCCCGCGGTCCCTGCGTTCGTTTAGGCTGATCAGCTATGGCTGACGGGCGGCGAATCGGCGTGATGGGCGGAACCTTCGATCCCATCCACCACG
The DNA here is from genome assembly GCF_056323685.1 of Actinorectispora metalli. Taxonomy (NCBI): domain Bacteria; kingdom Bacillati; phylum Actinomycetota; class Actinomycetes; order Pseudonocardiales; family Pseudonocardiaceae; genus Actinorectispora; species Actinorectispora metalli. Next base: position 822,796 of record NZ_JBREYE010000001.1, on the reverse strand, counting down.
GACACCTCGTCGCGGCAAGCGAGGTCCAGACCCGATTCGAGCTGGACGAGGTGATCTTCGTACCCACCAGCCAGCCCTATCACAAGCCGGACCGCGTGGTCAGCCCAGCCGAGGACCGCTACCTGATGACGGTCATCGCCACCGCGTCCAACCCGCGGTTTTCCGTCAGCCGCGTCGACATCGACCGTGGCGGCCGGACCTACACCTTCGACACGCTGCAGGACCTGCACGCCCAGCACCCCGACGCGCAGCTGTTCTTCATCACCGGCGCGGACGCGTTGGCCGAGATCCTGTCCTGGCACCGCGTGCACGAGCTGTTCGACTTCGCCCACTTCGTCGGGGTGAACCGCCCCGGCTACCACCTCGACGGCGACCACCTGCCCGCGGGGACGGTCTCGCTGGTCGACGTCCCCGCGATGGCGATCAGCTCGACCAGTTGCCGGGCCAGGGTCGCCGCGGGCGAACCCGTCTGGTACCTGGTGCCCGACGGCGTGGTGCAGTACATCAACAAGCGCAGCCTGTATCAGGCCGCGGAGGACTGAGCCCCGCCGCGCCGGTCGCACAGGCAGTTGTTCTGCGCGGCCTTCTCCTCGGTGTCGAGCAGCAGCCGGGCCAGGCTTCGAGCCGCCGAGGGAGCCAGCAGGATCGGGTCCTGCGCCCGGCCGTCCACGACCCGCGAGACGGTGACGTAACAAGCAGGCGGGCTGCCCGGGAACTCATGGTACTCCGCCTGCACCAGAACGGTTTCAGGCGCCGAGCTGAGACAGGTTTCGACCATGCCCGCCGATCTCCAGCAGAGGTGGCTGTCGTCGGGCTCCAGGTTGTCCTCGGAAGAACTCATGTCTTAAATGTTCCGACCGCAACATTTCATCCCGGTCATGTTTTCGTCCTGGTTGTCGAACGACCTTTGCCGCACCCCACGGGCCGTACCACAGCGCTCGTCCGACTCCCGAGTAGGCTCTCTGACTCGTGTGGGTCCATTCACGGTCCCGCGCGGGGAGGAGAAAGGTGACAGCCACCGACGAGGCGCGCCGGTTGGCGTTGGTCGCGGCGCAAGCGGCCGCCGACAAGAAGGCCCAGGACGTCGTCGTGCTCGACGTGTCGAATCAACTCGTCATCACCGACTGCTTCGTGATCGCATCGGCGCCCAACGAGCGGCTGGTGCAGGCGATCGTGGACAACGTCGAGGAGAAACTCCGCGACGCGGGCACCAAACCGGTGCGCAGGGAGGGTGCGCGCGAGGGCCGGTGGGTGCTGCTGGACTTCGTCGACGTGGTGGTCCACGTGCAGCACAACGAGGAACGCAGCTTCTACGGCCTGGAGCGGCTGTGGAAGGACTGCCCCCGCATCGAGTTCACCGACCAGGGCGGTCCGGCCGACGAGGACAGCGAAGAGTGACCCTGCGACGGTTGGTTTTATGGCGGCACGGCGAGACCGATCACAACGCGGCGGGCCGCATCCAGGGGCATCTCGACTCCGAGCTCACCGCGGTCGGCATCGACCAGGCGCGGCTGGCCGCCCCGGTGCTGGCCATCTTCGAGCCCACCGTGGTGCTGAGCTCCGACCTGCGCAGGGCGTCCGCCACGGCCGCGGCGTTCTCCGAGGCCACCGGCATCCCGGTGGCCTTCGACCAGCGGCTGCGGGAAACCCACGTCGGCAAGTGGCAGGGCCTGACCCATGACGAGGTCGAACTGGGCTGGCCGGGCGGCATCGCAACCTGGCGGGCGGACCCGACCTGGGCGCCGCCCGGCGGCGAGGCCAGGATCGATGTGGCCACCCGTGCGGCGGAGGTCGTCGCCGAGTTGGACCTGCTGTACGAGGGCACCGCGCTGCTGTGCGCGCACGGCGGCCTGATCATGGGGCTGACTTGCAGGCTGCTCGGGCTTCCGGTCGAGTGCTGGCCGAACTTCTCCGGCCCCGGCAACTGCCGGTGGACGGTGCTCGCCCGGCGCTCCGCCGACGAGCCCCAATGGCGGCTGATCTCGCATAACGCGGGTATCGAGGGTTGAGGCTGCTGGTCGTCGGCGACTCGCTGACCTTTCACGGCCCCGCCGACGCCCGCCCCGCCGACGATCCACGACTGTGGCCGCAGGTCGCCGCGAACCGCCTCGGCGGCAGCGCCGAGATCGTCGCCGGATTCGGCTGGACGGCGCGGGACGCCTGGTGGGCGATCACCCGCGACCCACGGGTGTGGGCGCTGATGCCGAAGGTCGACGCCGTGGTGCTCGCCACGGGAAGCATGGACACGCTGCCCTCACCGCTGCCCACTTACTTGCGGGAAGGCCTGCGCTACCTGCGTCCCGACGGCCTGCGGCGGTGGGCCAGGAACGCCTACCTCGCGATGCTGCCCGCGCTGTCCAGAATGCTGCGTGGTCATCCGGTGGCGCTGCCCGCGGAACTGACCGTGCACTACCTGGACCGGTCGCTGGCCGCGTTGCGGGGCGTGCGCCCCGATCTGCCGGTGGTCGGGGTGGTGCCCTCGGTGCACCACAGCGCCGAGTACGGATTCGTCCACACCGGACACGCCAGGGCGGTCGCCGCGGTGGTGGAATGGGGACGGTCGCGGGATGTCCCGCTGCTGGACCTGCCGCTGCTGGTCGGCGCGCACATACGCGCGGGCGAGGGCAATCCGGACGGTATGCACTGGGGATGGCAGGCGCACGAGGCGGTTGGGGAGGCACTCGCCGGGCTCGTGCGGATCAGCGCGTCGTAATCGTTTCGGTGCAGGTTAGGAGCTCTCCCCGGTGCCGTCCCCGCAGTCGTCGGATCTAGGCTCGTCCACCGTGCGCGTCGCAGTGGTCACCGACTCCACCGCCTACCTTCCGGAGGGCTTCGCCGCCCGGAACCGGATCAGGGTGGTGCCGTTGCATGTCACCGTCAACGACCAGACCAGGCTCGACGGCGTTGACCTCGGTTCCGCCGAGTTGGCCGCGGCGATGCGCGAGCACAGAACGGTTTCGACCTCGCGGCCCACGCCCGCGGAGATCGGCGCGGTATACCGGGAGGCGCTCGCCGACGCCGACCGTGTGGTGGGCGTGCACATCTCGAGCAAGCTCTCCGGAACCTGGGAGGCCGCGGTGCTGGCCGCCGAGGAGATCGGCACCGACCGGGTCCGGGTGGTGGACTCACGCTCGGCCGCGATGGGACTCGGCTTCGCCGTGTTGGCCGCCGCCTCCGCCGCCGAGGACGGCGCCGCGCCCGCCGATGTCGAAGCGGTGGCGGCCGCGGTGGCGGAGCGGGCGAAGGCGTACTTCTGCCTGGAGACACTGGAGCACCTGCGGCGCGGCGGTCGGATCGGCGCCGCGGCGGCACTGCTGGGCACCGCGCTGGCCATGAAGCCGGTGCTGCACGTCCACGAGGGCCGCATCGAGCCGCTGGAGAAGGTGCGCACATCCAGCCGTGCCGTGCTGCGACTGGTGGACCTGGCCGCCCAAGCCGCGGAGTCGGATTCGCGGGTGGGGATCGCCGTGCATCACCTCGGGGTACCGCAGCGCGCGGCCGACCTGGCCACCAAACTCGACGAGCGGCTGCCCGCCGCGGGCGGCTGCCTCGTCTCCGAGGTCGGCGCCGCGATCGGCGCGCACACCGGCCCGGGCATGCTCGGCGTGGTCATCCTCCCCGGCGGTTACTGACCGCATCGGACCGCCCCGGCGATCCCCCGATCGCACAAAGACTTCCGGCCTGAACGCCGGTGTTTCGCACACCCGGCGTGTCCCTATGTCCGATGCTTACCCGCGTTCGGCGCAACATGCACCGCATTTGCCAACCGCCCCAACGCATTCACCTGCGGAAACGTGTCGAGACATGGCCTTCGGCCTCGAAGTTGTCCACAAGACACCCCGTTCTCCACAAGTTGATCTTGAAGGGAGGCGGAGGCCCCCCGTCGGTCCTAGCGTCGTGGACATGAGCAGACACCCCGGAATCTCCGACGTTCCCACCGACCAAGCCCAGCGCAGGCTCGCAGGCATGATGGCCCGAGCCAGATCCGAGAAACAGCAGGCGGAAAGCCCACCAGGCGATCCGCCGCCCGCCACGGCATGTTCGGCAGGCTGGCTTGCCCGTCTGACCCAGCGCTGGCGCCCGGAGACACGTTTCGCACCAAGCCGGACCAGCGCTGCCGCCGCCTCGGCACTCGCCGCGGTGGTGATCGCGATCGTCGCGATCACGCTGTGGCCCAGGGGCTCTGGCGGTGAACCCGTCACCCCGGTGGCCGCGGCCGTGCCGGTCGCGCTGACGTCGGCCGTGAGCCCGCCGAGCACACCGACCAACGAGCTTGTCGTCAGCGTGGTGGGCAGGGTCGCCCGACCCGGCCTGGTCACGGTGGCGGCTGGCGCGCGGGTCGCGGACGCCGTGCAGGCGGCCGGAAACGCGTTGCCGGACACCGACCTGAGCTCACTCAACCTGGCACGGCGTCTCGCCGACGGCGAGCAGGTGCATGTCGGCGTTCCCGCACCGGCGGCGGCCGCCGAGTCGGACGGCACGGGGGCGACCCCGGCCAAGGCGGATCTGAACACGGCCACCGCACAACAGCTTGACGCGTTGCCCGGCATCGGCCCGGTCACCGCCAAGCGCATCGTCGACTGGCGGACTCGGCACGGGCGATTCCGGACGGTGGACCAGCTTCGCGAGATCGAGGGAATCGGCGAGAACAAGCTCGCCAAGCTCAGGGAGTTGGTGACGGTATGACCGGCCCCATCAGGTCGCCCCGCGGCCGGACCGATCTGCGACTGATCCCGGCGGCTCTCTCGGTCTGGGCGGTGACCCTGGGTGGCCTGCTCGGCGGCTGGTCGCTCGCAGCCATACCGGCTGCCTTCTCGGCCGTGCTGGTGACGGTGTTGCTGCTGACCTGGCACCGATGGTCGAGCGGACCACGTGGCGGCCCGACCGCGGGTCTGCTGATCGTGTTGGCGCTGACCGCCGCGGCTGGCACCGTCACCGCGACCGTGGCCTGGCGGTCGGCCACCCACCCACTGCGCACCGCGGCCGAGGACGCAGCCACCGAGAACAGCCGCGGCCACCAGGTCACGGTGGAGGCCAGGGTGCGGGACGACCCACGTGCGCTCCAGGCGGCGGGCTACGGCTCCCGTCCCGGTGGTGCCGTCACGCTCGCGGTGCCGGTGGTCGTGGAGAGAGCCGACGTCAACGGGCGGGTGGTGAGCCGCCGCGCCGAGGCACTCCTGCTGACTCCGACCGTCGGCTGGCAGGGCCTGCTGCCAGGCCAGCTGGTGCGTGCCCGTGCGGCGCCTGCACCGGCTCGCGGGGGCGACCTCACCGTCGCGGTGCTGCGGGTACGCGGCCCGCCGACGCTGCTGGACCGCCCTCCGTGGTGGCAACGCTGGGCCGGTGACCTCCGCGCAGGCCTCGTGCGAGCCGCGGCGGTCCTGCCTCCGGAGCCCGCAGCCCTGCTGCCCGCATTGGTGGTCGGGGACACCAGCGGCCTCTCGCCCAGGCTGATCGAGGAGTTCCGAGCTTCGGGACTGTCGCACCTGATGGCGGTCAGCGGTGCCAATGTGGCGATCGTGTGCGGGGCCGTGCTGCTCCTCGGCCGGATGTTGCGCACAGGCCCGCGTCTGGCCGCGGTAGTGGCGGCGATGGTGCTGGTCGGGTTCGTGATCATAGCCAGACCGCAGCCCAGCGTGCTGCGGGCGGCGGTGATGGGCGGCATCACCCTGCTGGCGCTGGTGTTGGGACGGCGGCGGTCGGCGTTGCCCGCGCTGGCGGGTGCGGTGATCGTGCTTCTCCTGGTGGAGCCGGGACTCGGTGTCGACCTCGGCTTCGCGCTGTCGGTGGTGGCCACCGCGGGTTTGGTGGTGCTGGCCCCGAACTGGGCGCAGCGCCTGCGGGACCGTGGCGTGCCGGTGGGCTTGGCCGAACTGCTCGTCGCGCCGCTGGTCGCGTTCCTGGTGACCGCACCGCTGATCGTGGGCATGACCGGGCAGTTGGGTGTGCTCGCGGTGGTCGCCAACCTGGTCGCGGTGCCGGTGGTGGCACCGGCCACCGTGCTCGGCGTGCTGGCCACGGTGACCGCGGGTGTGCACGAGGGCATGGCAGGCCTGCTCGTCAGGCTGGCTGAACCCGAACTGCGCTGGCTGATCACGGTGGCCCGCCGGGTGGCGGCCGTGCCCGGCACCCAGGTGCCGTGGCCGGGCGGGGTGGGCGGCGGGCTGGCCATGGCCGTGCTGCTGACGGCGCTGGTGCTGGCGATGCGCAGCCCGCGGGTGCGGCTGCTGTCGCTGCTCGCGCTGGTGGTCGCTCTGCTGCTGGTACCGGTCCGGCAGGCACTCGTGCCGTGGCCCGCCACCGGCTGGGCGGTGCTGGCCTGCGATGTGGGACAGGGAGACGCGGTGCTGCTCGCGACCGGTCACCCCGGTCAGGCGGTGGTCGTGGACACCGGCCCGGAGCCGTTGGCGATCGATACCTGCCTGCGGCACGCGGGGATCACCTCGGTGCCGTTGGTGATCTTGACGCACCTGCACGCCGATCACATAGGAGGGCTGTCAGGAGTCGCGGAAGGCAGGCGGGTGGGCGTGCTCGCCACCGGCGGGATTCGGCAGCCGCGCTGGGCCGCCGAGGAGGTCGAGCGGTTCGCGGTTGCGGCCGGGATCCAGCTGACCGAGTTTCAGTCTGGCCAGCGGATGCAGCTTCCAGGCCTGTTGGTCGAGGTGCTGGGGCCCGGCCCGGAACCGGCGCGGCGGGCACGGGAGGGAACAGGGGAGGACGGAACGCTGATCAACGACGCCTCGCTGGTGGTGCGGGCGCACACCGCGGCTGGGCGGGTGCTGCTGACCGGCGATGTGGAACTGGCGGGACAGGCCGCGCTGCTGAGCTCGGCCGTGGACATCAGAGCGGAGGTATTGAAGGTGCCGCACCACGGTTCCCGGTACAGCGCACCGGAGTTCCTGGCGGCGGTGCGGCCGAGGGTGGCGCTGGTCAGCGTCGGTGCGGGGAACCGGTACGGCCACCCCAACCCGTTGGTGGTGGGCGCCTTGCAGGGCTTGGGCGCCATGGTGTTGCGAACCGACGTCGACGGCTCGGTGGCGGTGCTGTCGACCGACAAGGGAATGGAGGTGGCCAGAGCCGGTCCCAGGGCGGGCAGACGGCACGGAGCACGAGCACCGCCGAGCGGATTCGGTCCAGTATCGTCGGCGTTCACCAGCAGGGACGAACCAGGCGAGCGGGTAGAGCTGAGGCATGACTTCCGGAGCGGACGAGTTCACCGTCGACCACATCGAGGACCTGTACCGGAGGTTCGCCGACGATCTACGCACCGTGCGCGAGGAGCAGCGCGCGATGCGGGCGACCCGCCCCACGATGAAGGCGCAGCTGGACGACCTCGAAGCGGAGATCACCTATCTGCTCATCCGGGAGCACCGCCCGGAGACGGTGGTGGAGATCGGCTCCCTGCACGGCTGGTCGACCACGTGGATGTTGCGGGCGCTGCGGGACAACGGGACCGGTCATCTCTTCACCCACGACCTGATCGACAACGCCGAGCGGAACGTGCCCGCCGAACTCGCCGAGGGCCGGTGGACCTTCGTGCACGGAGACGCCCGCGAGACGCTCGCCGACCACCCCCACAAGATCGACTACCTGTACGTGGACGCCGCGCACACGACCAGCTTCGCCCGCTGGTACACGGCCGAACTGTTCCCGACCGTGCCCGCGGGCGCTCCGGTCAGCGTGCACGACGTCTTCCACCACCGGCGGCCCTGGCCGATCAGCGAGGGCAAGGTCCTGCTGAACTGGCTGGCCGACCGCGGGATCGGCTACTTCACGCCATCCCGCGCCGCGGCCCACTCGGTCAACCGCAGGCTGACCGCACTGAAGGAGGAACTGGGGCTGACCGGGCACGTCCACACCGGCCGCGACAACCCCATGCTCTTCTTCACCCAGCGCTGACCAACGCCACACCCGCAACGCCACATCGGGCGAACGACGAAGTCCCGTGGGCAGGGATGATCCACCGCCTTGTGGCCAAGGTTTCCGCGTTGACGGAGATCATTTTCCGATGGCGCCTTCGGTGAGCCCATGAACGGCTCGCCATGCCGGCGGAGAGGTTCCGATGGCCTGGTGCCCTGCGTCATCGGGCCGACAAGATCCGCACCGCGCTTGTCCGACTTGGCTGTTCAAGTACGGATCACCCGCGCCGAACGTCGGGACGCTGGTGGAACCAGCGCCGAGGGTGGGAGGGGAGCCCAGCGGCTCCGACCTCGCACCCCCGACCTGGAGGTTCGGGTCTTGCCCGCCCGGTGGTGGGTCAGAAGCCGAGTGCCTCGTGGACCGCCTTGGCTGTGGGGGCCACGGTGGCCTTGGGGCCGATGCGGTCCTGCAGCGGGTCCAGGGTCTTGAGGCCGTCGCCGGTGATCAACAGGACCGTTTCGGCGTCGGTGTCGATCTGACCGGTTTCGACCAGCTTCTTGAAGGTCGCCACCGTGACGCCGCCTGCGGTTTCGGCGAAGATGCCCTCGGTGCGGGCCAGCAGACGGATGCCCTCGATGACCTCCTCGTCGGAGACGTCCTCGATGGCGCCGCCGGTGCGACGCACGGCATCCAGCACGTAGGGGCCGTCGGCGGGGGCGCCGATCGCCAGCGAGCGTGCGATGGTGTCCGGCCGCACCGGCTGCACCACGTCCTGGCCTGACTTGAACGCCGCCGACACCGGGGAGCAGCCGGTCGCCTGGGCGCCGTAGACCTTGTACGCCCGCTCGTCGACCAAGCCGAGCTGGGTGAACTCGCGGAAGGCCTTGTCCACCTTGGTCAGCTGCGAGCCCGAGGCAATGGGGATCACGACCTGGTCGGGCAGCCGCCAGCCGAGTTGCTCGGCGACCTCGTAGCCCAGTGTCTTGGAGCCTTCCGCATAGTACGGGCGGACGTTGACGTTGACGAACGCCCAGTCTTCGTGTTCCGCCGCGAGTTCGGTGGCGAGGCGGTTCACGTCGTCGTAGTTGCCGTCCACCGCGAGCAGCGCGCCGTCGTACACGGCGGTGGTGAGCACCTTCGCCCGCTCCAGAGAGGACGGGATCAGCACGACCGACTCCCAACCCGCGCGGGCGGCGGCCGCCGCGACCGCGTTGGCCAGGTTGCCGGTCGAGGGACACGCGAGCACCCGGAACCCGAGTTGGCGGGCGGCGCCGAGAGCCACCGCGACCACCCTGTCCTTGAACGAGTGCGTCGGGTTGCCGGTGTCGTCCTTGACCCACAGGTTCTTCACGCCCAGTGTCTGCGCCAAACGGTCGGCTTTCACCAGGCGGGTCAGGCCGGGCTGGGTGTTGGGGTGGGAGTCCACATCGGACGGTACGGGCAGCAGGCCGCGGTAGCGCCAGATGGACCGCGGACCGGCCTCGATGTCCTCGCGGCTGATCTTGCCGAAGTCGTAGGCCACCTCGAGGGGACCGAAGCACTCCGAGCACGCGAACTCGGCGGCAAGGGGAATCTCGTGACCGCACTCCCGACAGGACAGGGCACGGGCCGGACCGAGGTCGAAGGTCGAGTGGGTCTCTAGGACAGTCGTCATCGCGAGGTCTCTCCTCATCTTTCCCGCGCGGCGGGCCGGATTTGGCACCGTGATCGCTGGGCCTCGCGTGAGAAACACGGATTCGTCAGCGCCGGTTGCCGGGGTGTCGTAGGGCCGATCCCTCTACCCCTCTGGATGAGCAATATTCGGTTGTGGCGTTCACGCTACGGCACACCCATATGGATGGCCACCGCCAACAGTCGCATCGGCTTCCACGGGATCCGACCCGCGACGTGAAAGGATGTCCGGCGTGACCGCTCCAACCGTGCGTCAGAGTCAGCTCCAGCTCATTGTCGGCGAGGAAGAGCTGCTGGTGGAGCGCGTGATCGCGGACGCGCTCGGCACCGCCCGGGTGATTGATTCCGCGGCCGAGTTGCGCCGGGTGAAGGTGAGTGACATCACCCCTGCGGAGCTGGCCGAGTTGTTGAGTCCCTCGCTGTTCGCCGAGGGCAGGGTGATCGTGTTGGACGGCGCTCACGAGATCGGCAAGGAGCTGGCAGAGGCGGTGCTGGCCTACAGCAAGAACCCGGCCGACGGGGTCGTGCTGGTCGTGGTGCACTCCGGGGGCGGACGCTCCAAGGCGGCCAAGGATCTGCCGGGCGTGTTGCGCAAGGCGGGAGCCGAGGTCACCGAGTGCCCGAAGGTCACCAAGCAGTCGGATCGGGAGAACTTCGTCCGCAACGAGGTGCGGCGCGCGGGAGGCAAGGTCGAACCGGCCGCGGTCGGCGCGTTGATCGAATCCATCGGATCGGACCTGCGTGAGTTGGCCTCCGCCGCGTCCCAGCTGGTCGCCGACACCGGCGGAAAGGTGGATGAGGCCGCGGTGCGCCGCTACCACCGCGGCCGGGCCGAGGTTACCGGTTTCGTCGTGGCGGAGAAGGCCGTCACCGGCGACCGGGTTGCCGCACTGGAGGCGTTGCGCTGGGCGCTGCAGTCCGGCGTGCCGCATGTGCTCATCGCTGACGCGCTGGCCGATGCGGTCCGCACGATCGGGCGGGTGTCGGCGGTTGGCCGCGCGGACCCCTACCGGCTGTCCAGTGAACTCGGCATGCCGCCCTGGAAGATCAAGAAGGCGCAGGGTCAGTCACGTGGTTGGTCGCCGACGGGCATCGCCGCAGCCATGCAGGTCGTCGCGGCGCTCAACGCCGATGTCAAGGGCGTCGCCGCGAATGCCGACTACGCGCTGGAACGCGCCGTGTTTCAGATCGCCGATGCTCGCAACAACAGCAACTGAGCAAGCCTTCGATACAGGGTCGTCCGCGGGTGTGCGGGGCGCGGTCTGAAACGCGCACGGAGGCGCTTTCCCGCCGAAAGCAGATCGCCAACGCTCGCATAACGGCCGCGTTCGAGAGGACTACGGGAACAAGTAGCTGACCCTTGCAACAACGGCGATGGAAGCGGGCCGCACCCGAGTCGTCGGGGCGGACCCGCAGAACCAGATCGCCGACGGGTATGAGCACGGCACCCGAACAGGCAGGGTCACGTTCCGGGTGGGCCTTGGACGGCAGGCCGCACGAAACAGATCACTGACGCTTGTGACGACGACAACTGGGCAGGTCACGGTCGCGTTCGAGTGGCTTTGGCAGCGGGCCGCACGGAAACAGATCGCCGCGCGGGCGGTGCACGCTACCGAGACGGGGCGGCGGCGTCCGGGGGTCTTGGAGGGTGGACCACACAGGAACGGGGTGCCTCGCTGGCCCTGCCCCAGCGAGACACCCCGAGTCGAGCGGTGGTGAAGCTAACGGACTTCCGACCGGGTATCCCTGCAATACGCAGTCATCCCAAGCTCCAACTCTTTCCGCCCTCGTTTTTCCCTGTGCGGCCATCGCGGGCGCAGGAGAAACGCCCGCCGAGCGCTTTCCGAACGGAACTGTCCCTGCAACAGCCCGTCGTACGTTGCGCTCCGTAGTTCAGTACGGATGAGCCGCTCGGTGCTCACACCGGTATCCGATTTTTTTCGTAGCTGTGGTGCGGGTCTCAGAAGGAGAACAGCGGCCCGGTGGCGGTGCGCAGCACACACGGGTTGCCGTAGGTCTTCACGAACTCGACCGGCTTGCCTTCCCAGCGCCCGCGAGCGGTCACCGTGATCGGCTCGTACTGCATCGTGCAGGCGGTGCCGGGCTCGACATCCATCTTGGAGATGTCGCCCGCGACCTTGGCCAACTCAGCGCAGGCCGCGGCCGGGTTCGGGTGGTTGCCGCCGTTGGGCTTGCAGTGCAGTACGGCGTGCTTGGCGTTCTGCCCGGGCTTTTCGCCCTCGCTGACGGTCAACCTGAGCTGTGAGGCCGGTGCCGCGGCGGCGGGTGCGGCGATCGCGGGAGTCAGCGTGACGGCGGCGATGAAGGCCATTCCCAGCAGTTTCTTGGCGTACATGATCGTCCTTTCCAAGGCGTGGAAGTCGGGAGGCTGGTGGGAGTGGATTCAGCGCTGGAAGACCGGGCCGGTGTGGTACTCCAAAACGCAGGAGTTGGCGAAGGTCTCCCGGTACGAGACGGGCTTGCCCTTCCAGGTGCCGTTCGCGGTGACCGTGATCGGCCACAGGATGAACGGGCAACCGCCGCTGGTCTGCGCGACCTCCAGCTTGGTGAAGTCACCGTCGACCTTCGCCAACTCGCGGCAGGCACGGCCGGGCTGCTGGTGCTGCCCGCCGATGGGGTCGCAGGTCAGGCTGAAGACCTGCGTGGTGGCCGGCTCGGCGTAGTCCTCGGTCACGGTGAGCACCAGCGAGGTGTCCTGCTCGGCCGCGGCCGACGCCGGCACACCCGAGATGAGGGTGCCTGCTGCCGCGAGCAGCGCAAGGCCCAGCAGCTTAGCGCGAAGCATGGTGAATGCGTCCCTTCGAGATCGTCGTAAGGAGTGTGTTCCTCGGCGCTTGTGAGCGCCTCACGAGGGGTACGTATGAATCGCCTTGTACTTACAGTGAGGACGTTCATAGGAGTAATCCTGTGCACGCAGTAACGCTTGTGGGTAGGCACCCACACGGTGTAAGTGCACGGGGGAAATGTGTGTTCGGGCTCACGGAGGTCAGCGCAGGGTGAGCCACGGAGCCCGGAAAGCAGACTTCAGGGCGGATTTCTGCAACAGAGGCTGTCACCGTGCGAGTTCGGCGGAAAAACGTCTGCACCTACAAAAAATGCCCCGTCGGATGACGGGGCATTTCGCGAAGCTGGAACGTCAGAGCTTGTTGACCTGCTGAGCGATCGAGGACTTCTTGTTGGCGGCCTGGTTGGCGTGGATCACGCCTTTGGTGGCGGCCTTGTCCAGCGCGCGGCTGGCGGCGCGGCCAAGCTCGATCGCCTTGTCCTTCTCACCGGCGGCAGCGGCCTCACGGAACTTGCGGACGGCCGTCTTGACAGCGGACTTCACGGACTTGTTCCGGAGTCGCGCCTTCTCGTTGGTCTTGATCCGCTTCTGCTGGGACTTGATATTGGCCATGCCAATGCCTCTTTCGAAGGAGTCGGGTTCGCACCGCGCCGTAGTGGCTCCGCGCCCGCCGACCGGCAGGCACGGCTTTCCTCCATGACGGAATGCCGCACGGTACTGACCGCAAATGCTAACAGCAGGCCGGATGAGCTATGCGCGGCGGTCCGCAAGGCTGTCACCTGCGTCTCTTGTCACCCGATCGGGTTAAGCTCGAACCTAGGGTTTCCTCGTGACAACCGCACTGGGGTGGCCTGGCTTCGCCGATCTGTCGATGCTCGCTCTGTTCGTGTTGATCACCGCCGCGTTCGCGGCGGGCCTGATCGACTCGATCGTCGGCGGTGGGGGCCTGATCCAGCTGCCCGCGCTGTTCCTGTTCATGCCCGGTGGCGAGCCGGTGTACTCGCTGGCCACGAACAAGCTGTCCTCGATCACCGGAACCTCGGCGGCGTTGGCGACCTTTGCCCGCCGCACCACCATCGACTGGCGGGTGGCGGTGCCGATGGCGGTCACCGCGCTGAGCGGCTCCTTCGCCGGGGCCTGGGTCGCCGACCTGCTGCCGCCCCGGGTGCTGTTGATGATCGTGCTCGCCGCGCTGGTCGTGGTCGGCCTCTACACCTGGCGGCAACCGCAGTTCGGCATGACCGAGACGATGCGTTACTCCGGGCCGACCCAACTGCTGCTGATGGCGCTGGGCGGCGTGGTCCTGGGCTTCTACGACGGTATCGCCGGGCCGGGCACGGGGTCCTTCCTGGTGTTCTTCCTGGTCGGACTGATCGGCTACGGCTTCCTGTCCGCTTCAGCGACCGCGAAAATCGCGAATATCGGCACGAATCTGGGTGCGCTGTTCTACTTCGTGCCGCAGGGCAAGGTGCTGTGGGGCCTCGGCCTGCTGATGGGCGTGTTCAACCTGCTCGGCGGCGTGCTCGGCGCCTCGGTGGCGGTGCGCCGCGGCTCCGCCTTCGTGCGCAAGGTCTTCCTCACCGTGGTCGCAGGCCTCGGTGCCACCCTCGGTGTCCGCCTCCTGACCGGAAGCTGACCCAGGCGGTACGGCGAAGGCTCAACACCGACGCGATCGAGCACAGTGGGCCGGGGTGCCTTCCGCGGAATGCCGCCACGGAGCGTCGCTCGTCGTCTCGACGCGCCGCGACGGCCCCAGGGACTGTCGTGATGTCTGCCCAAAGCGAGCCGCGTCCCTCGGGGGCTGGACTGGCTGACCCCGCTGGGCCGATGTCGATGGAGCTCCAGGCGACTGCGCTGTGCCGGAGCACGCTGTGGCGGCTCGGCGCCACGACCCAGGCGGATCGTGGCGCCGAGCGGCCGGACTGACAGCGCTACCGGTAGCTGTTGCGGGTGTAGGACAGCGAGAAGGCGCCTTCGTTGGCGAAGTAGATCGACACCAGCTTCGCCGGGACGGTGGCCAGCAGACCGCGCTGCAGGGCCGATCCGTCGTTCTGGTCGTCCCAGCCCCACGGGGCGTTGGCGGCGTTGTCCTTGCCGTTGTCCCCGCGGAACGTGCCGAAACTCGCGAAGGTCTCGGTGTTGAAGCGGCGGGCCCACATGCCGCCCGCGTCGAAGATGTTCACCAGTCGATACCCGACGAAGGTGTCGGTGCCGCTGGAGGGGACCTCCGCGGTCCCGCTGGGGTAGTAGACGACGCCGTCCCCGCCGGGGAAGCCCGCGCCGTCCCACGCGTACACGCCGTGGCCCTTGGCCTCCTGCCGCGTGGTCGGTCGCGCGTGGCCGCCGTAAGACCGCATCGGCACCGAACCGTCGATGTTCTCCTGGCCACCCTGGTAAGGGCTGCCTGCGGGGGTGTAGGAGTAGAAGTCGTTGTGCGCCACGGTGACCATCGCCTCGAACGCGCCGTAGGTGGTGCCGTTGCGGCGGATGGTGAGCAGCACGCCCTCCATGTCGTTCTCGTGCGTGTAGAGGTTGAACGGGTCGGAGACGTCCTCCCAGTCCCGCGGGTGGTAGTAGCCGTACACCACGAACCAGTGTGTCGAGGTCTCCACCACCGAGTAGTAGACGGTGCCGCTCAGCCAGGCCGGGTTGTCGTCCTGGTGCTCCCAGTTGTTGAGCGTGTTCCACTCGGCGTCGAAATCGACTGTGCTGACGTAGTCGGCGTCGTAATCGGAACTGTCGGTGTCCTGATAATGCACCGGAGCCCAGTACTGCGCGAGCTCCGCATCGGTCGCGGCCGCCGCGGGCAGCGGCGAGGCCACGACCGATGTCAGTGCGAGAAGGAAAGCGGAAAGCAGGCCGAGCTTTCTTGTCGCAGGCACACGAGTCTCCCGAGTGAATAGGGAAATTCACCGAATGCGCGTCACCGGAGAATCGACGCGACAACGGGAGACTATGAAGCCTGCTTATCGCTGCGATATCAGAACATTGAAGGACGGACGAACCTCGGATGAGCTGACCGTGCGCCTAGCCGTTCTCGTCCTTGCGGGGACGGCCGGGCCGACGCGGGGGAGTCGCCTTGGCGGGCAGCCTGCCGTTCTCGGCCAGCGCCCGCCGCAGCAGGAACTCGATCTGGGCGTTGACGCTGCGCAACTCGTCGTTCGCCCAGCGGGTCAGCGCATCGTGCACGGCCGGGTCCAGCCGCAGCAGGAAGCTCTTGCGATCAGGCATGTCCGGCTCAGTGGTAGAGCGAGCCCGCGTTGACCACCGGCTGCGTCGACCGATCACCGCACAGCACCACCAGCAGATTGCTCACCATCGCCGCCTTGCGCTCCTCGTCCAGTTCCACCACGTCCTGCTCGGCTAGGCGTTGCAGGGCCATTTCCACCATGCCGACGGCGCCCTCCACGATCCGTGCTCGGGCGGCCACCACGGCACTGGCCTGCTGCCGCTGCAGCATCGCCTGCGCGATTTCCGGTGCGTAGGCGAGATGGGTCAACCGGGACTCGATGACCCGGACGCCCGCCGCCCGCACGCGCAGCGTGATCTCGGCAGACAGCTTCTCGGTGATCTCGTCGGCGTTCTCCCGCAGCGAGAGGCCGGTCTCGCCGTGATTGTCGTAGGGGTAGGTGTTGGCGATGTGCCGCACCGCGGTCTCGGTCTGCACCTCGACGAAGGTGACGAAGTTGTCCACCTCGAAGCTGGCCTGCGCGGTGTCGGCGACCTGCCACACCACGACCGCGGCGATCTCGATGGGGTTGCCGTCCGCGTCGTTGACCTTGAGCGCCGCGGACTCGTGGTTGCGGATCCTGGTGGACACCGCCTTGCGGGTGGTCAGCGGGTTCACCCAGCGCAGGCCGGGCTCCCGCACGGTGCCCACGTAGCGACCGAGGAACTGCACCACCCTGGCCTGCCCCGGCGCGACCATGGTGAGACCCGCGAAGGTGATGAGGCCTCCCACCATGATCACCAGACCGACGATGAATTGGACCACTCCGTCGTTGGTGATGCCGAACACGAAGAGCAGTGCTCCCCCCACCACTGCGGCCAGCGCGAACAGAAACATCGGGATACCCGCGACGGCGAACGCGTCGCGCTCGGACACCCCGGGCGTGATGGGCCTGGGCAGGTCCGTGGTGATCGCTTCGGTCATGGCTGTCTCCCTCCCCTGGAGCCACGCCATCGTGGCTACTATCAAAGTGATATCACTTTTTCCGGCCACGAGCCAGCAAGCCGTCAAACCGTGTCCTCGCAGCCCGTTTCAGCAGATCACGCGATCTGAGCTGGGCTTACCACCACCGCCGCCTGCGGTTCGGGTGGGAATGAAGCACAAGACATCGGGTTGATGGCCGTGTCGGAACTGGCCTGACCCGGCAGGCGCGGGTTAGGAACAACGCATGGAGTTCTTGAGCAGCCGTGTGATCCTGCGTTCGCCCGACCCGCAGCGGGCCACCGAGTTCTACCGCGACGTGCTCGGTCTGGCGATCAGCCGCGAGTTCCCCGGCGGCACGGTGTTCTTCACGGGCCAGGGTCTGCTGGAGGTCTCGGGGCGCGGATCGGCCCAACCCAACGGCGCGGTGGAACTCTGGCTGCAGGTGCGCGACCTCGACGCGGCGATGGCCGAACTGTCCGCCAGCGGAGTCACGGTGCTCCGCGAGGCCAGGCGTGAGCCCTGGGGGCTGCTCGAGGCCTGGATCGCCGACCCCGACGGCCTGCGGATCGTGCTGGTGCAGATCCCCGAGGACCACCCCATCCGCAAGGACCTCCGGCCTCCGACGTGACCGCTGCCTGCGGTGTTGACCGACCGAAGGCGGCGGAGAACCTCAGGAAGCAGGCGTCGGTCACCGGACCGCGGTGACCTGGATCGCGGGCCCCACCTTGCCGGTGAACTCGCGGCGGGACACGACGACCTGGTCGAAGCCCGCCGCCCGCACCTCCGCATGCAGCTCATCGGCGGTGATCTCGGCGAACCGGAGGCCACGCTCATGCATGGACAGCACCAGCCTGCCGCCCGGCCGCAGAACCCGGTGCAGTTCCGCCAAGCCCGCGGCGCGGTCCGGCCAGAAGATCACGTTGTTCACCGAGATCACCTTGTCCACCGACGCTTCCGCGGCGCCGGTGTCCGCGGCGGAGCCGTCGCGCAATTCGACCCGGCCCTCCTGGATCATGGCCGCACAGCGATCGGCGGCCACGTCACGCATCACCAGTGACGGGTCGACGCCGACAACCCGGCCCTGGGCGACCTTCTCCGCCGCCGCGAAGACCCCTACCCCGGGGCCGAACCCGACGACCAGCACCTGATCGGTCGGCTGTAGCTGCGCGAGTGCCACCACGTACAGCTCGGCTTCCTCGTTCATCCGCGCCATCACCGCGCCGCCGATCCGCCCGACCAGCCCCCGCGGCCGGGAGAAGGCCGCGTCCAACACCCGCATCATCATCTCGCGCACCCCACCAGCACAGCACGCTCCGGGATCACCCGCCTCGGGGTTTCCCCCGAAAATCGCCGTGAGGTGCGGGCTGCCCCGCACCTCACGGTCGTCGGCGCTAAGCCGCGGGCCGGTCGGCACCCGCCGACCGGCTCTCCCACCGCATCTCCAACCGGCGGCGTCCCGAGGGTCCCAGCACACCACCCAGCGAGCACGCAGTCGGTCCGAATTCCGGGCGTGGTTGACCATCACACGTCCTCCTCCTTCAGCGGAGGGGTGCGCGCACAAACGAGGGAAGAGGTCGATCAGCCGATTGCCCGATACCGGGCACCGACAAGATCAGTGCACAACCGGGCGGCGGGCAAGCGGCCGACGTGATCGACTGCAACTGTCACTCGTCATGTGCCGCTCACCTCACTTCCGTTCATCTCGGTTGCGATCACGCCGAGAGGACTCGGCTTGATCGAGGTTAGGCGTACAGCGGGTAAACTCACCGTGACGTATGCCGTTTCCGGCGTCGTTTTTGACGTGATCGTGACGCCCTCGATCGCCTGCCCAGTCCGGGCAAACCCGGCTTGTGGAGGTCAACGCCGGACAAATGCCGCCTTTGGGTCGGAGCACGGACCGTACGACCAAGGGCTCGGCGAGCACGCCGGGTGGCATGGGACTATAGGGCGTCACTCGTTCGTTTCACCAAGGGACTTGATGAGCTCGTTCGCCGACACCACCTTCACGCCCCCGGAGCAGATCCGGAATTTCTGCATCATCGCGCACATCGACCACGGGAAGTCGACCCTGGCCGACCGCATGCTGCAGCTCACGGGTGTGGTCGAGGACCGCCTGATGCGCGCCCAGTACCTCGACCGGATGGACATCGAGCGCGAACGCGGCATCACGATCAAGGCGCAGAACGTCCGGCTGCCCTGGAAGCTGGACGACACCGACATCGTCCTGCACCTGATCGACACCCCTGGCCACGTCGACTTCACCTATGAGGTCTCCCGCGCGCTGGAGGCTTGCGAGGGCGCGATCCTGCTGGTCGACGCCGCGCAGGGCATCGAGGCCCAGACCCTGGCGAACCTGTACCTGGCGCTGGAACGGGACCTCACGATCATCCCGGTGCTGAACAAGATCGACCTACCTGCCGCCGACCCCGAGAAGTACGCCGCCGAGCTCGCGCACATCATCGGCTGCGAGCCCGACGAGGTGCTGCGCGTCTCCGCCAAGACCGGCCTCGGTGTCCGCGAGCTGCTCGACGAGGTGGTCCGCAAGGTCCCGGCGCCCGTCGGCAACGCCGACGCGCCCTCCCGCGCGATGATCTTCGACTCGGTCTACGACACCTACCGCGGCGTCATCACCTATATCAGGGTGATGGACGGCAAGATCACCCCGCGCGAGCGCATCAGGATGATGTCCACCAACGCCACCCACGAGCTGCTCGAGGTCGGCATCATCTCCCCGGAGCCCAAGGTCACCACCGGCCTCGGCGTCGGCGAGGTCGGCTACCTCATCACCGGTGTGAAGGACGTCCGCCAGTCCAAGGTCGGCGACACCGTCACCGCCGAACGCAAGGGCGCCACCGAACCGCTGGCCGGCTACCGCGAGCCGCGGCCGATGGTCTACTCCGGCCTCTACCCGATGGACGGCTCCGACTACCCGGAACTGCGCGAGGCGCTGGACAAGCTGCGGCTCAACGACGCCGCGCTCGCCTACGAGCCGGAGACCTCGGCGGCGCTGGGCTTCGGGTTCCGCTGCGGTTTCCTCGGCCTGCTGCACCTGGAGATCACCCGCGACCGCCTTGAGCGCGAGTTCGGCCTCGACCTGATCTCCACCGCGCCCAACGTGGTGTACCGGGTCACGATGGACGACGGCACCGAGCAGATCGTCACCAACCCATCGGACTGGCCCAAGGGCAAGATCGCCGATGTGTACGAGCCGATCACCAAGTGCACCGTGATCGCGCCCGCGGACTTCGTCGGCACCATCATGGAGCTCTGCCAGAGCAGGCGCGGCCAGCTTGGCGGCATGGACTACCTGTCCGAGGACCGCGTCGAGCTGCGCTACACACTGCCCCTCGGCGAGATCATCTTCGACTTCTTCGACGCTCTGAAATCGCGGACCAGGGGATATGCCTCGTTGGACTACGAGGAGTCCGGCGAGCAGGCCGCCGAGCTGGTCAAGGTGGACATCCTGCTGCAGGGCGAGCCGGTGGACGCCTTCAGCGCGATCGTGCACAAGGACGCCGCGTACGCCTACGGCACCAAGATGGCCACCAAGCTGCGGGAACTCATCCCGAGGCAGCAGTTCGAGGTGCCCATCCAGGCCGCCATCGGCGCCAGGGTAATCGCCCGCGAAACCATCCGCGCCATCCGCAAGGACGTGCTCGCCAAGTGCTACGGCGGTGACATCAGCCGCAAGCGCAAGCTGCTGGAGAAGCAGAAGGAAGGCAAGAAGCGGATGAAGATGGTCGGCCGCGTCGAGGTCCCTCAAGAGGCCTTCGTCGCCGCCCTGTCCACCGACGAGTCCCCGGACAAAAACAAGGGCAAGAAGTAGCCGATTCGTTCGATCGAGTGATCGCAGACTGACGGCCGCCAGTTTCTCCCGTTTTTGTCGCTCCCGCCCGCCAGGGTTGGCGCGGACTCGACTGGAGGCACGACATGGCAGTGGATGTTGATTGCAGCCGTCCCTTCACGGTTCATGACCTTGAGGGGACGCCTGAGGACGGGCGTCGCTACGAGCTTATCGACGGGGCACTCCTCGTCAGCCCCGTGCCGGGCTGGGCGCACCAGGTGATGTTGCTCAACAACCAGAAGGCCGCTTATCAGCGGCTGGGCGTGCCCAGCTACTGGGTGATCGATTCCCAGGAACTTCAGCTCACGGTGTTCGACCTGGGCCAGGACGGAACCTACGTGCGGGTCGGGGAGTTCAAGGCTGACGACTGCTTCGAAACCGAGCGGCCCTTCCCCGTGCGCATTCCGCCGGGGCGACTTCTCGGCAGGTCCCGACGCGAATGATCGAAGTTAGCGCACGCGGTGGCGGCCCGCCGGGCGGATCTCCAGGCCGAACTGGCTGAGGACGACGGCGCGGCCGGGGTAGGTGCGTTCGGCGATCTCGACGTCACGTTCGTCGAACTCGCCTTGGAACAGCAGGACACCGTCGATGAGCTCCGTCTTCTCCGCGGAGGTCGGCCAACGGTGCGTCCATACCTCGGCCGTGAACGGCTCATCTGGCTCGGGGAGGTCGGGACCGGACAATGGTGCTCCTACTGCTCGTGCGTATCCGTTGAGCTTGACGACCCTGTCCCCGCCAGGGAAGAGGCCACCGGCCCAACCACCCGGTGGAACTACTTTTCCCGGCGTCGCAGACACACACAGTACCTGGCATGTCCTGGGGCTGTTGGACCGAACCGAGGCAGCGCCAATGACCTGAATGCCGGTCATAACAATATGGCGCAAATGAGAAGAACGAAAAGATCGATCGCAAGGCTTTCGTGGCGAAACTTGCATTGGGTGCCCATCGGCATCCCGCGAGGGTAGGGTCGGGAATCATGATCAGCGAGCTGCGGATTCCGATCGTGGCAGCACCCATGGCAGGCGGGGTTTCCACACCTCAACTGGTTGCCGCGGTAAGCGAAACCGGTGCCTTCGGCTTCCTTCCCGGCGGATATGTGTCGGTGGAAGCGCTTGCCGAGGGGATTCGCGAGACCCGATCGCTGACCGACCGGCCATTCGGTGTGAACCTGTTCGTGCCGGGTGAGCAGACCTCTGTGGACGTTTCCGACTACCGCGATCTGCTCAAGCCGCTGGCCCGGGTCTACGGCGTGCGGCTGGGCTATCCGCGCTGGGAGGACGACGGCTACCCGGCGAAGCTGGAGCTGGTGCTCGCCGAGCGGGTGCCGGTGGTGTCCTTCGTTTTCGGCTGTCCCGATCGCGACACCGTGCGGCGGCTGCAGGACAACGGCACCGAGGTGGTCATCACCGTCACCACCCCCGAGGAGGCCAGGCAGGCCGCGGCCACCGGCGCCGACCTGCTCTGCGTCCAAGGGCTGGAGGCGGGCGGACACCGAGGGGTGTTCGAGGACGACGAGGAGTCCGAGGGCGGCGGCCCGCTCTACGGGCTGCTGGCCGCGCTGCGGCTGGTCTCCACCGCGGTGGACACCCCGCTGATCGCCGCGGGCGGACTCGCGCACGGCGCGGACATCGCCGCCGTGCTCACCGCCGGCGCGGTCGCCGCGCAGCTGGGCACCGCCTTCCTGGCGAGCACTGAGGCGGGCACCAGTCCCATCCACCGGGCCGCGCTGGCCGAGGACCGCGGCACCGCGCTCACCAGGGCCTTCACTGGAAAACCGGCGCGCGGCCTGGTCAACGACCTGCTCAGCGACTACTCGGAGCTCGCCCCCGCGGCATACCCGCAGGTGCACCACCTGACCAAACCGGTCCGCGTCGCCGCCGCCGAGGAGGGCGACCCGGAAGCCGTCCACCTGTGGGCGGGCCAGACCTACCCGCTGACGCGAGCGCTGCCCGCCGCGGACATCGTGCGACGCCTCGACGAGCAGCTGCGCTCGGCCGTCGGCAGGGCCGCCAAGCGCTTCGGCCCCGCGGAGACCTGACCACGCGGTTCGGCGACCAGGGCTTGCGCGGAGGCAGCCCTGGTCGCCGAACGCGTCAGTTCCGGTTGAGCGCGGAGCGGCGGTAGCTGTAGGCGAAGTAGATCACCAGACCGAGCGCGAACCACGCCGCGAAGCGGAGCCAGGTGGTGGGCGTCAGGAAGGTGATCAGCCAGATCGAGAACACGATGCCGATGATCGGCACCACCGGCATGCCGGGGCAGCGGAACGTGCGGGGCAGCTCGGGGCGGCGGTAGCGGAACACGATCACCGCGGCGCAGACCACCACGAACGCCAGCAGGATGCCGATATTGGTGAGCTCGGCCGCCTCGTTGATCGGCAGGAAACCCGCGATCACCGCGGAGGCGGCACCGGCGATCCAGGTGACGCGGTGCGGTACCTGGCGCTTGGGGTGCACACCCGCGAACCACCGGGGCAGCAGGCCGTCCCGGCTCATCGCGAACCACACCCTGGTGACGCCCAGCATGAAGGTGAACATCACGGTCAGGATGCCGATCACCGCACCGGCCGCGATCACGGTGGCCAGGCTGGACAGCCCCACCGAGGCGAAGGCGGAGGAGAACCCGCTGCGCGGGTCGATCTGCGTGTAGTGCTGCATGCCGGTGAGCACCAGGCAGGCCAGCACATACAGCACCATCGATACGGCGAGCGAGTAGATGATCGCCTTGGGCATGTGCCGCTGGGCGTCCTTGGACTCCTCGGCGGCGGTGCTCATCGCGTCATAGCCGAACACTGCGAAGAACACCGTGGCGGCGCCGGTGAAGGCGCCGGTGATGCCGAACTCGGGCGGGAAGAACGGCTGGAAGTTGCTGCCCTTGATGTAGAAGAAGCCGACCACGATCACGACCAGCACCACGGCGACCTTGAGCACCACCACGATGGTCTCGAAACGCGCCGCATTGCGGATGCCGAGGTTGAGCATGTAGGCGATGAACAGGCACAGCAACGCGGCGAACAGGTCGACCTTGTAGCTGCCCGACGGCACGCCCGCCGGTTCGGTGCCCGGCGCCCCGAGCATCCACAGTGGAAGGTCGATGCCGAGTTGGCCCAGCAGGAAGCCGAAATAGCCGGAGATGCCGATGCCGACCACCGCCACGATCGCGGTGTACTCCAACAGCAGGTCCCACCCGATGAACCAGCCCACGATCTCGCCGAGCGCCGCGTAGCCGTAGGTGTAGGCCGAGCCCGCCTTGGGGATCAGCCCGGCGAACTCGGCGTAGGAGAACGCCGCCGCCGCGCTGGCCACACCCGCGATCAGGAACGAGACCAGCACCGCGGGCCCCGCGGTCTTGTTCGCCACGGCACCGGCCAGGGAGAAGATCCCGGCGCCGATGATGCCGCCGATACCGATCGCCGTGAGCTGCCACAGCCCCAGGGTCTTGCTGAGCCGGTCGTCGCTGCTCGCCGGATCGATCTCGCCGATCGGTTTGCGCCGGAAGATGCCCGTCCCGCCGGACAGGCTCGGATTGCCTTCAGAGATGGCCACGCTGCCCTCCTGTAGTTCCCCGGTTGCGGCCAGAACGTTAACCGACAAATCAGTTGACGGGCCTCGCTAGCGTCATGCCATGGGACGCGTCGAATCGGTGAATGTCGCGAGGCTGATCACGGCCGACTGGGTGGGCAAGCAGGGCAGCACCGGGATCGACAAGCGGCCGGTGCCCGGCCCCGTCGAGGTCGGTCCGCTGGGTCTTGCCGGTGACCGCATCAAGGACACCAAGCACCACGGCGGTGACCTGCGCGCCGTCTACGCCTACAGCGTCGAGGACCTGGCGGAGTGGTCCGAGGAGTTGGGCAGGCCGCTGGAGCCCGGCAAATTCGGCGAGAACCTGACGATCTCCGGTCTGGACGCGGGCGACACCGTGGTGGGCGAGCGCTGGCGGATCGGCGATGTGGTGCTGCGGGCCACGATGCCGCGCAGCCCGTGCCGGGTGTTCGCCGACTGGCTGGGGGAGAAGCAGTGGGTCAGGCGCTTCACGCTGGCCAACCGCACCGGTGTGATGTTCGCCGTGGAGCAACCGGGCACCCTGCGTGCCGGTGACGGGATCGAGGTGCTCAGCCGCCCCGCGCACGGCGTGCTGCTGACCGAGGTGTTCTCCTACGCGTGGGGCGGCAGGCGTGAACTCGCGCCCCGCATGGCGGAAGCGCTGGACGACCTGCCGCCCATGATCGCGGAGTATGTCGAACGGGACGTCTCTAAGACCGGGTGAAGACGATCTTGCCCGCGGTCTCGCCCGCGAGCATGTGCTCGAAGCCTTCGCGGGCCCTCTCCAGCGGCAACTCGGCGCCGATCTGCGGACGCACGTCGTTGAGCTCGCAGAAGCGCAGCAGGTCGGCCAGTTCCTCCCGGGTGCCCATCGTGGAGCCCACGACCCGAAGCTGGAGGAAGAACAGCCGCTGGAGTTCGGCCGCGGTCGCATCGCCGCTGGTGGCACCGGAGATCACCACGATGCCGCCGGGCTTGAGCGACTTCATCGAATGCGACCAGGTGGCCTTGCCGACGGTCTCGAACACGCCGTCCACCCGATCCGGCAGGCGGGCGCCGGACTCGAAGGTCTGGTGCGCGCCAAGCTGTTCGGCCAGCGCGCGCTTCTCCTCGGTGCGGCCGGTGACCCAGACCCGCAGGCCCGCGGCTCGGCCCAGCTGGATCAAGGCGGTGGACACGCCACCGGAGGCGCCCTGCACGAGCATGGTCTGGCCGGGGCGCAGGCCGGACTTGACGAAGATCATGCGGTAGGCGGTCAGCCAGGCGGTGCCCATGCAGGCGGCCTCGCTGAACGACAGGCCCGCGGGCTTGGGCAGCGCGTTGCGGGCGGGCACCACCACCGTGTCGGCGAAGCTGCCCTGGTGCTTCTCGGTCAGCAGGGTGCGCTTGGGGTCGAGGGTCTCCTCGCCGCTCCAGGACGGGTCGGAGATGACGGAGTGCAGCACCACCTCGGTGCCGTCGGGCAGCACGCCCGCCCCGTCGCAGCCCAGGGTCATCGGGAACTGCTCCGGCTTGATGCCGACCCCGCGCAGCGTCCAGATGTCGTGCATGTTCAGGCTTGCCGCCCGAACGGTGACGGGCACCCAGCCCTCGGGTGCCTGCGGCTCGGGTCGCTCGCCGACCACGAGACTGGCCAGCGGATCGTCACGGTTGGGCTCAGCGGCGTACACGGCGAACATGGTCGACGACGTTACCGGGTAGTACGGCGCCCGGCCCGTGATGCCGGTCACCAGGCTAGGCTCGCGGTGTGTTCGAGTGGTTGGGCAACTGGTGGGACTCGGTGGAGCTGTGGCTTGTCCAGCTCTGGTACCCGCTGCAGATCGCGCTCGTGCTGCTGATCGTGCTGCCGCTGTGCTGGCTGGCCGCGTGGGGCATCGACCGGGTCGTGGACCTGGTCTCGGCGCGCTTCGGCAGGCGGGACGAGCCTCCGGTGCGGTCCGACGAGCTCGTTTCCTAGGCTGGCACCGTGACCTCCCGCAGGCGCATCACCCTCGCGCTGCTCGGCCTGATCGCCCTGGTGCTCATCGGCTGGGTCGTGCAGAACGTGGCCACCGAGCCCTCTCCCGCGCCGAGCAGCGGGCAGACAACCCAGACCCGAGTGCACCTGCCACCGCCGTCGGAGCGGCCGACCGTGAGCGGTCTGCGGGTCACACCGCTGTCGCAGCTTCCGCCGGAGGCGGCCAAGACCTGGCAGCTCATCCAGAGCAACGGCCCGTTCCCGTATGAGCGGGACGGGGTGGTGTTCCAGAACCGGGAACAGCTGCTGCCCCGCAAGCAGGGCGGCTACTACCGCGAGTACACCGTGCCGACGCCCGGCGAGAACGACCGCGGGGCGCGCAGGCTGGTCACCGGGCAGAGCAGCGAGCTGTACTACACCGGGGATCACTACAAGTCCTTCGTCGCAGTCGACCCGAAGCGGTGAGGACATGACCGAACACCGGCTGGACGGCCGTGAGATCCGCGGCAAGCAGCAGTTCTTCACCGAGATCGCCAAGGCCCTGGACTTCCCGGACTACTTCGGCCACAACCTGGACGCCCTCTACGACCTGCTCACGGACCTGCACTGGCTGCCCGAGGGCGAGCACGTCCTCCGCTGGTCGTCGCCGGACACGCTGCGCACCCATGACCCAGTTGGCTATGACGCCATCCGGTCCGTACTAGCCGACGCGGCGAACTTCGGCGCACACGAAGGCCGCAGCCTTTCCGTCGTTCTCACCGATTCCTGAGACGGCGTCTCCCCGCTCCTGCAAACACGAGGGCCGCAACGTTTCCCTCATCCTCACCGAGGCCTAGCCCCCACCTGACGGAAGACACCCCCCGCCCGCCCGGGGGGACGACCCCTGGTCCACCCTATCGGCCTCGCGGCTGAGGGCAAGATCGAAAAGCCGGGTTGGGGATAACCGGTGGCCCTGTGGATAACACGCCGAGAAAGCGGACTGTGTGCGTCACCTCTTCGCGTGAAGCCACAGCGAGAACCCCGGTGAATCCAGCGGGGCCCGCTGGATTCACCGGCACACGATCAGTCCTGGGGCACCCAGGAGGCGGGGCGCTTTTCGATGAAGGAGCGGATGCCCTCTTGGCCCTCTTCGCCGGCGAAGTGGCGGGCGGAGAGTTCCAGCATGTCGGCGAACTGCTCGCCGAGGCCCTCCGCGCGGGGACGTCGGAGCATGGCCTTGGTGGCCGCCAAGGCGTTCGGGGCCCCCAGGGCGAGCATGGATGCGAAGCGGTCCACCTCGGCGTCCAGCGCGTCCGTGGGCACAGCCGAGTTGAGCAGGCCTACCCGAACGGCCCGCGCCGCGTCGAAGTTCTCGCCGGTCAGGAACAGCTCGTGTGCCGCCCGCGGCAGCAGCCGGGGCAGCACGGTCACCGAGATCACCGCGGGCACCACGCCGATGCGGACCTCGGTGAAGGCGAAGGTCGCCGTGTCCACCGCGACCGCGATGTCGGCGGCGGCCACCAAGCCGACACCGCCGGCGCGGGCCGGGCCCGCGAGCTTGGCGACCACCGGCTTGGGGCTGGTCCAGATCTGCTCCAGGATCTGCGGGAACTCGTTGACGCCCTGGTTCTGCGCGCCCGCGCCGCGCGACTCCTTGAGGTCCATCCCGGCGCAGAACACCGGTCCGGTGTGGTCCAGCACGATCACCCGCACCGCGTCGTCCTCGACGGCCGCGGTCAGGTGACCGCGAAGCTCGCTGCGAAGCTGCGCGGACAACGCGTTGCGGTTGGCGGGGGAGTCCAGCGTGACGGTGGCGATCCCCCGCCGCACGGCCATGTGCACCAGCTCATCGGTCATGCCGCCGGAGGTTAGCCGATGGTCGTCGTGGTGAGCGCCGGGTTGGGGTCGGGATAACAGCCGGTCGGAGCGCTGACCGGTCCGACGAGGGTGTCCACCACGACCGTGAAGGTCAGGCCGGGATCGTCGTAGCTGGTGCCGCCCATCTTCGTCACGATGGTGCCGGACTGGCCCGCCTTGAGCTGGAAGGTGATCGTCGGAAGCTCGAAGTCGGCGCCGCCCTTGATCGGGCCCGCCAGCGTCACGTTCGCGACATTGTCCTTGACCTCCAGCTTGGGCTCGCTGCCCAGCCCGTTGCCGCCGGTGAGCTTGGAGGAGACGTGACCGGAGTTCGCCGGGATCGGGATCTCCAGCGTGAGGTCCTTCAGCTCGCGGATCTTGCGGCCGCCCGCCTCGGCGGGGACCTTGCCGGGCTCGGGGTCGAGCACGACGGTCAGCTCGCCGCCGGGAGCGACCGACGCGGGTGCGGTCGCGGTCAGCTTCTGCTCCAGCGGGGTGAGCACATCCCCGGTCGGCGCCTTCGAACGGCACTTGTAGTTCAGCGTGTGCGGATCTGCCGACGCGGGCAGCGCGAGCGCACACAGCAGGGCCATCGCGGCCCCACCACACCACAGTGGACGGATACCCATGATCTCCTCGCAGGGTTTGAGTTGATCAGCGTTCCCCAGGCGAGGTCAGTGTTACCCGTCGGTAGCAAGCCAAACAAGGTTTCAGTTTTAAGGGTGAATATGCACGTCAGAGGGCTACCAGCTGGGGAAGTGGGCACAGCGCGGCGAGATAGCGGTCGACGATCAGCTCCGCGACGCGGACATCGGCGCCCATCGGCTCGGCGATCACAGCGTCGGGCGCCGCCGCCAGCGCGTCCCTGATCACGCCGTCCGGCAGCAGACCGGGGGCGAGGAACCAGGCGGCCACCGCGAGGCGGGCGGCGCCCCTGCGGCGCAACGCGTTCACCGCGGCGCCGACCCGGGGCGGGGCGGCCGCCGCGAATGCGGCGGTGGTGTGCCAGCCGTAGCGCCGCGCCCACTCCGCCGCCACCGCGGCAACCGCGGCGTTGGCGGGCGCGTGGGAGGAGCCCGCACCGGCCAGCACCACGCCCAGGGAGGTGTCGCCGGGTACCGCTCCCGCGTCGAAGAGTCGCCCCAGCGCGGCCGCGGAGAGCCGCTCGTCGGGGCCGAGCACCTCGGCGGTCCTGACCCGCAGCCGCGGGCAGGCGGTCCGTGCCTCGGACACCAGGCCTGGCACGTCCACCTTGGCGTGGTAGGCGCTGCCCAACAGCAGCGGCACCACCACGGCCTCGTCGTGGCCGTCGCCGTCCACCGCGGCCAGCACGTCCACCAGCCTCGGCGCGGACAGGTCGAGGAACGCCACCCGCACGTCGAGTTCGGGGCGCAGCAGGCGCACCACGTCGGCCAGCGCGCTGACGGTGGCCGCGGACCGCGGGTCGCGGCTGCCGTGGGCAACCGCGACCAGCGGGGGAACAGTGCTTCTCACAGCGCGGCTGCCAGTCCGCGGGCGCGCAACACCCGCCGCTCCAGCGGCCGGAACAGCAGCAGTTCGATGCCGATGCCGATGGCCAGGATCAGCAGCATCGCGGTCAGGATCTGCTGCATATCGCCGAGGATCCGACCGTCGTCCAGCAGTTGGCCGATGCCCGTCCCGAGGTCGGGGGAGCGGACGATCAGCTCGGCGGCCATGAGGGACCGCCATGAGAACGCCCAGCCCTGCTTGAGACCGGCGAGGAAGCCCGGCAGCGAGGCGGGCAGCAACACATGTCGCACCTGCTGGAGCCGGGTCGCGCCCAGTGCGTGACCGACCCTGGACAGCAGCGGCGGGATCTGGTCCAGTCCGGCGACCAGGCCGTTGGCGATGGACGGGACGGCGCCCAGCAGGATCACCAGGTAGATCGAGCCGTCGTTGAGCCCTACCCATACGACGGCGGCGGGCACCCAGGCCACCGAGGGCATGGCCTGGAGACCGTTGAGCAGCGGCCCGATCGCCGAGCGGATCAGGGGCGTCCTGGCGACGAGCATTCCGAGCGGGACCGCGATCACCACGGCGGCGGCGAAGCCGAGCACCGCCCGGTGCATGGAGGTCCACAGCACCTCGCCGATGACGCCTTCCGCGAGCAGCTTCGTCGTGTGGTTCCACACCTGTCCCGGCGAGGGCAGGACGTATTCCTCCCACAGCGCCAGCGACCAGAGCAACTGCCAGACACCGAGGCCCGCACCGATCGCGACCAGTGGCGGCAGCAGCGCCGTGAGCAGCCACTGCGAGGTGCGCCTGGCCCGCACGGTCGGGGTGTCCAGTGCGTCCAGCCCGGCCTCGACCGAGGCGAGGTCGCTGGGCCGGGAGGCCAGCGTGTCGGCGGCGTCAGGCGGCGGCATGGCTGCTGATCACCTCCCGCAGGCGGGCGGTGATCTCGGTGGTGACCGCTTCGGTCCGCTCGGTGATCCGCCATTCGCGGACGACCCGGCCGGGCCGTGAGGACAGCAGCACCACCCGCTGGCCAAGCCGGACCGCCTCGCGGACGTCGTGGGTCACGAAGATGACCGCGGTGCCGGTCTGCTCCCAGATGCGCAGCAGTTCCGCCTGCAACACATCACGCGTGATCGCGTCCAGCGCGGCGAACGGCTCGTCCATCAGCAACAGCGGGCTACCCGCCTCATCGCTGGTGGTGGTGGCCAGCGCGCGGGCCAGCGCGACACGCTGCCGCATGCCGCCGGAAAGCTCGTGCGGCCGCTTGGCCGCCGCATCGCGCAGCCGGACCAGCTCCAGCAGGGCCGCGGCCTGATCACGCCGCTCCGCCCGGCCGACACCGCGCAGCCTAAGGGGCAGTTCGACGTTGTGCGCCGCGGTCAGCCAGGGCAGCAGCGCGGGCTCCTGGAACACGACCGCGGGTCGGCCGCCGGACACCGCGACATTACCGGTGGTGGGCTTGTCGAAGCCCGCCACCAGGTTCAACAGTGTGGTCTTGCCGCAGCCGGAGGCACCCAGCAGGCAGACGAACTCGCCGGGGGCCACCTCGAGGTCCACATCGGACAGCGCGGACACCGCGGCGCTGCCGCGGCCGAAGGTCTTGTCGACGCCGCTCAGGCGAACGATCGGGGTGCTGCTGTCGGCCGAGCGCCGAGTTCGGTCCAGTGTCGCCGTCATGTCAGCCCCCTCAGTTCCCGGCCGAGCCGGCTTCGGGCAGGCCGTTCTCCCGCAGCACCTGGTTCAGCAGCGTGAGGTCGGCGAGCCGGGACAGGTCGGGCACTTCGGTGGCGACGCCCGCTTTCCTGGCGTCCTCGGCCAGCCGAGGGAACAGCGCCGCCAGTGGGTCGTTGGTGATCTCGATGCCCGTGAAGGCGCGCTCCAGCACCGCCGGGGCCAACGGCTTGCCCGCCAGCCTGCCGAGCGCGGCGTTGACGGACTGCTTGGCCTGCTCCGGGTTGCCCTTGCTCCACTGCACGGCGAAGACGTGGCCCTTGAGCAGCGCCTTGACCGTGGCGGGGTGCTTGTCGAGGAACTCCTTGCGCACGATCAGGACCGTGGTGGGGAACCGCCCGCCGTCCCACAGCTGCTTTTCGTCCACCAGAACCTTGCCGCCCGCCTCGATGGCGAGTCGGGACGCCCAGGGCTCCGGCACCCAGGCACCGTGCACCTCGCCCTTGCGGAACGCGTCGAGGATCAACGCGTTCTCCAGCGTCTGCACCTTGACATCCGAGCCGCCGGTGGAGTCGGTCTTCAGGCCCTGGTCGAGCAGCCACTTGCGTAGCGCCACGTCCTGGGTGTTGGCCTTCTGCGGCGAGGCGAGCGACTTGCCGCGTAGGTCCGCCGGGGTGTTGATCTCCGGCTTGACCACGAGTTGGGCGCCGCCCGAGGTCGCGCCCGCCACCAGCCGGACCGCCTCGCCCTTGGACCTGGCGAAGGTGTTGATGGCCGGGTTGGGCCCGATGTAGACGGCGTCGATCGAACCGCCGAGCAGCGCCTCGGTGGCCGCGGGCCCCGCGTTGAACGTCTGTGTGGTGAGCTTGGTTTCGTCCAGCTCGCGTTTGATGAAATCCTGCTCTGCGGCGAGCAGCGCCGCTGCGTGTGTGATATTCGGGAAAAAGCCCAGCCGCAGTTCCTTCGCCGGGCCTTCCGCTTGCACATCCGTCTTCGGCGCTTCCTGCCTCGTGCAGGAGGAAACAGCCACAACCAAGGGAACCGTTATCGCGAGCGCGAGAAAGCGCCGTAAGACGGGATGCATATCAAGCCTCCGAGTCGTGCTGCCTTATGGGCCGGGAGAAAATACGTCGGGGGTATTCCCGGATCCGCTGGAAGTATTTTCCGAGGTACGGTCGGCGTCGGGCACCGGCAGCGGGTCACCTACCAGGCCCGCGGCCAGCGTGCTGCCGTCGGCCGGGTCGATGACCAGGAACGCGCCGGTACGGCGGTTGACCGAGTAGTCATCCACGGGCAGCGGCTCCGCCACCCGCAGTGAAACCTGACCAATACCATTCAGCCCTAAGGTATCCGGATTGTCCACGGTCGACAGGGTTTGCTCATCGAATTGCGACCGCAGCGTGACAATGATTGCCTGAGTTGTCTTGGTGCCGTGTTTCACCAATACCCGGGCGCCTGGACGCAAATCTTTCTCGGCCAGCCAGCACAGCGTTGCATCGAATTCTTCCACTATACGAGGAGTGGAATCCGCGGCCACAATGAAGTCGCCGCGTGAAATGTCCAAATCGTCGGCGAGCAATAGCGTGACCGACTGGCCCGCGGTGGCCTCGGCGAGCTCGCCGTCCGGGGTGTCGACCTTGACCACCCGGCTGCGCAGCCCGATCGGCAGCACGGTCACCTCGTCGCCCGGCCGCACGACGCCCGAGGAGACCTGGCCCGCGTAGCCGCGGTAGTCCAGGAACTCGGCGGTGCGCGGCCTGATCACGTACTGCACCGGGAACCGGAACGGCACGTCGTGCGGGTCGGGTGCGACCGGCACGTTCTCCAGGTGCTCCAGCAACGTCGGCCCGGAGTACCAGGGGGTGCGCTCGGAGACGTCGACCACGTTGTCCCCGACCAGCGCCGACACCGGGATGGTGACCACGGAGTCCGCGGGGTAGCCCAGCGCGGCGGCGTGTGCCAGGAACTCCTTGGTGATCGCGGTGTAGGTCGCCTCGTCGTAGTCGACTAGGTCGATCTTGTTCACCGCCAGCACCAGCCGCGGCACACCCAGCAGCGCCAGCACCGCGGCGTGACGGCGGGTCTGCTCGATGACGCCCTTGCGCGCGTCCACCAGCAGCACCGCGAGCTGCGCGGTGGACGCCCCGGTCACGGTGTTGCGGGTGTACTGCACGTGCCCTGGGGTGTCGGCGAGCACGAAGTTGCGCTTTGGCGTGGCGAAGTAGCGGTAGGCCACGTCGATGGTGATGCCCTGCTCGCGTTCCGAGCGCAACCCGTCCACCAGCAGTGACAGGTCCGGTGTGGACAGTCCCTTGTCGACGCTGGCGCGGTGCACCGCGTCGAGCTGGTCGGCCAGCACCGACTTGGTGTCATACAGCAGCCTGCCGACCAGCGTGGACTTCCCGTCGTCCACGCTGCCCGCCGTGGCCAGCCTGAGCAGGTCGGTCATCAGAAGTAGCCCTCCCGCTTGCGGTCTTCCATGGCGGCCTCGCTCAGCCGGTCGTCGGCGCGCGTCGCGCCGCGCTCGGTCAGCCGGGAGGCCATCACCTCGGCGATCACGTCCTCCACCGTGGCGGCGGTGGACTCCACCGCGCCGGTGCAGGAGCCGTCACCGACGGTGCGGTAGCGGATGGTCTTGACCTGCACGTCCTCGCCATCGCGGGGACCGCCCCACGGGCCCGACGTCAGCCACATGCCGTCCCGCAGGTACACCTCGCGCTGGTGGCTGTAGTAGATGGAGGGCAGCAGGATCTGCTCGCGCTGGATGTAGCGCCACACGTCCAACTCGGTCCAGTTGGACAGCGGGAACACCCGCACGTGCTCGCCAGGCTTGTGCCTGCCGTTGTAGAGGTTCCACAGCTCGGGGCGCTGGCGGCGCGGCTCCCACTGGCCGAAGGCGTTGCGCAGGCTGAAGATGCGCTCCTTGGCCCTGGCGCGCTCCTCGTCGCGCCGTCCGCCGCCGAAGACCGCGTCATAGCGCTGCTCGGTGATGCTGTCCAACAGCGGCACGGTCTGCAGCGGGTTGCGCGTGCCGTCGGGCCGCTCGGTCAGCCGACCGTCGTCGATCCAGTCCTGGACGTGCGCCACCACGAGCCGCAGGTCGTGCTGGGCGACAACGTCGTCCCGGAACTTGATCACCTCGTCGAAGTTGTGCCCGGTGTCGACGTGCAGCAGCGGGAACGGCACCGGCGCGGGCCAGAAGGCCTTCAGCGCCAGGTGCAGCAGCACGGTGGAGTCCTTGCCGCCGGAGAACAGGATCACCGGGCGGTCGAACTCGCCCGCGACCTCGCGAAAGATGTGGATCGCCTCGGACTCCAAGGCGTCCAGGTTGTCCGTACGCTGCGCAACCTCGGTGGTGACAGTCATCTGCCCCTCAGCTCTGGTGGCGGGTAAGCAGTCCCTACCCATGGAGACCACACTCGGTCTTCGCCCGTCCTGCCCAGCGCCCGCTGCGCGGGTCCGCGCCGGGGGCCGGTTTCGCGGTGCATGGCTGACAGCCGATGGACGGGTAACCTGCGTCGACCAGAGGGTTGACCAGTACGCCGTGCTCGGCGATGTAGGCGTCGAACTCCTCGTCGGTCCACGCGGCCAGCGGGTTCACCTTGACCAGCCCGTTACGTTCGTCCCAGGTCACGAGAGGGGTGTTCGCCCTGGTGGGGGCCTCGACTCTGCGAACTCCCGTTACCCAACCGTCATATTCGGCCAGCGTTTTCCGCAGCGGTACCACCTTTCGTAGATGGCAGCAGCGGTCCGGCTCGCGTTCGAAGAGGTTCTTCCCCTCGGTGGCATCCTGCTCGGCCACGGTCTGTGCGGGAATCGCGTTGACGATCTCCACTTCGTAGACGGCCTCGACGGCATCGCGGGTGCCGATGGTCTCGGCGAAGTGGTAGCCGGTTTCCAGGAACAGCACCTTCACGCCCGGTCGGACCCTGCTCGCCAGGTGCACCAGCACCGCGTCCTGCATGTTGGACGCGACGATCACCCGGTCCCCGAAGGTGTCGAAGACCCAGCGCAACACCTCCTCGGCGGAGGCGTCGGCGAGGTCCTTCTGCGCCTGCAGAGCGAGGGCGCGGTGCTGTTCTTTGGTGGCGGTGAGAGTCATTCGGGAACCTCCGTGTCGCGCAGGGCGAGGCCGGTCATGTGGACCGTGAAGACCCGTCGGCAGCTACCGCACAGCCACGCCGAACGCGGCTCCTCGTGCGGGCGCAGGTCTTCGTCGCCGCAGTACGGGCAGTAGAACGGGACCGCCCGCTGACCTGTTCCCTGGTCTGAAAATCCGGTAGCCGCGCTCACTGGAGATCGCCCTCGTCGGCCCGCGCCACCCACTGCGCGAACCGCTCGCCCTCGGTGCGCTGGGCGACGAAGCCGCGGACCAGGCGCTCCACGTAGTCGGGAAGCTCCTCGGCGGTCACCTTGTGGCCGCGCAGCTTCCGGCCGAATCCCGCGTCCAGCCCGAGCCCGCCGCCGAGGTGCACCTGGAAGCCCTCGACCTGGTTGCCGTCGTTGTCCACCACGATCTGGCCCTTGAGGCCGATATCGGCGACCTGGATGCGGGCGCAGGAGTTCGGGCAGCCGTTGATGTTGATGGTGATCGGCTGCTCAAGCTGGGCGTTGAGGTCCGCCAGCCGCGTCTCCAGATCGGGTACCAGCGACTTGGCTCGGCCCTTGGTCTCCACGATCGCGAGCTTGCAGAACTCGATGCCGGTGCAGGCCATCGTGCCGCGCCGCCAGATGGACGGCCGGACCGACAGCCCCAGCGCGGCAAGCTCGCTCTCCAGGCTTTCGACCTCGGCCTCGGGCACGTCCAGCACGACGATCTTCTGCAGCGGCGTGAGCCGCACCCGCTTGGAGCCCACCCGCTCGGCGGCCTTGGACACCGCGACCAGGGTCGAGCCGGACACCCGGCCCGCCACCGGGGCGGCGCCGACGTAGTAGTTGCCGTCCTTCTGCCGGTGCACGCCGATGTGGTCGTGCTGGTGCCGCGGGACCTCGGGCGCCGGGCCGTCGATCAGCTTGCGCTTGAGGTACTCCGTCTCCAGGACATCCCTGAACTTCTCCGCGCCCCAGTCGTTGACCAGGAACTTGATCCTGGCGCGCATCCGCAGCCGCCGGTAGCCGTAGTCGCGGAACACGCTGACCACGCCCGCCCAGACCTCGGGCACCTCCTCCAGCGGAACCCAGGCGCCCAGCCGCTTGGCCAGCATCGGGTTGGTGGACAGGCCGCCGCCGACCCACAGGTCGAAGCCGGGGCCGTGCTCGGGGTGGTTCACCCCGACGAAGGCGATGTCGTGGATCTCGTGCGCCACGTCCTGGAGGCCGGAGATCGCGGTCTTGAACTTGCGCGGCAGATTGGAGAACTGCGGGTCGCCGATGTAGCGGCGGACGATCTCGTTCATCGCGGGCGTGCCGTCGATGATCTCCTCGTCGGAGATGCCCGCCAACGGCGAGTTCAACACCACGCGCGGACAGTCGCCGCAGGCCTCGGTGGTGCTCAGGCCGACAGCCTCCAGCTGACGCCACACCTCGGGCATGCTCTTGATGTCGATCCAGTGGTACTGGATGTTCTGCCGGTCGGTGATGTCGGCGGTGTCGCGCGCGTGAAGCTGGGACAGCTCCCCGATCACCCGAAGCTGCTCGGTGCTCAGCGCGCCGCCGTCGGAGCGGACCCGCAGCATGAAGTAGCTGTCGTCGAGCTCCTCGGGCTCCAGCGTCGCGGTGCGCCCGCCGTCGATCCCGGGGCGGCGCTGGGTGTAGAGGCCGTACCAGCGGAAACGGCCGCGCAGGTCGGCGGGGTCGATCGAGTCGAAGCCCTGGTGGGCATAGATCGTCTCGATGCGTTCCCGGACGTTGAGGGGGTTGTCGTCCTTCTTCGAGCGCTCGTTCGGGTTGAGCGGTTCGCGGTAGCCGAGCGCCCACTGCCCCTCGCCACGGCGCCGCTTGGGCTTGCGTGCCGCTGCGTTGGTGGGGGTGACCATCGGATGTTCCTCCGGGTTCGCGGGGGCGCTGCGCGCACCGTCGAAGCCCCGGAAGTGGTGGTCGGGGGAAGCCTCCAGCGGCGCACCCTGCGCCGGCTGGACAAGATCAAGAAAATGCCGGCGGGGCTAGGCCATCCGTCGGCACATAGCGCTGGAAACCCGTCGGAAATCAACGTGGCGGCGGGCCACGAGACGGAGTTTCAGCGCAGACATATCCCAAAGATGCCATGTTGGGACAACTTAGGTCTAGCGCTCAGGGCGCCCTGGGACCAGCGTCACCTGATCAACAAGGCATTCGTGTCCTCGTCGTGACCTGAGAGCGGCTGAAAGCGCTCCGCATACCGTGAACAGACAGTGGGAAGGTGATATGGGACCGCGAAGTCGCTCGCGCTGCTCCGAACAGAGCAGCCAGGTTTTAAATCAAGAAGCGAACTAAAATGTCAAGTGTTGTTCCTGAAACTCGCCCAGATGTACACAGAGGCGCAAAGACAACCCTGCATGCGGCCGTGATCCGGTCGCAGGTCTTTGAAACGAGGAACAACAGTGCGACTTTCACGAGTTGTGACGGCGGCCGCGGTGACCCTGCTGGCCGCACTGGGAACGGCCGTCCCGGCCGGTGCCGACCCCGCGCCCAACGGTGACGCGGGCGGCTACATCATCGACGGTGGCCAGGCGCCTCCGAAGCCCTACGCGGCACGGCTGATGCAGAACGGGCGCGGTGTCTGCACCTCGACCATCATCGCGCCGACCTGGATCCTCACCGCCAAGCACTGCATCGGCGCCAACATGAGCTTCCGGATCGGCAGCAACAACTCGGGCAGCGGCGGCACCGTGGCCAACGCGGTGTCCAACACCCAGCACTCCGGTTCGGACCTGGCGCTGGTCAAGCTGGACCGCGAGGTCCAGGGCAGCTACGCGCCGCTGGCCACCGCCAACCCGCCGACCAACGCGACGGTCAACGTCTACGGCTGGGGCGCGACCTGCACCGGCAACGAGGCGGGCTGCCAGTCCCCGACGCTGAAGTACGCCACCACGACGTTCACCGGCCTGACCCGGGACTACTACGGCGGCACCGCGCTGAACCTGCGGCGCGGCAACGGCATCACCGCGGGCGGCGACTCCGGTGGCCCCGCCGAGTACAACAACGTCCAGGTGGGCGTGGCCTCCACCAGTGACCGCCGCACGGTCACCCAGTACACCGCGGTCGCCAACTACCGCGACTGGATCCGCCAGGTGGCAGGCGTCTGACGCTGCGCGATTGAACGCTCGCGGACCGCTTTCGCCTTTCTGCATCGGCGAAAGCGGTCCGCGGCATGCGTTTTTCCTCTTATGGGCCTGAATCATGATTTCGGCATAGTCTGTTCAACTGTGGAAACTTAATGTAAGAATCCCCGTGCAAAGACAACCCTGTTGCGGCCACCCCTGCGCCGCGCGTCTTTGAAACGAGGGAACGATCGTGCGTTTGACACGAATCATCACGACCGGGGCGATCGCCCTGCTGGCCGTGCTGGGCGCCGTCCCCGCCGCCACCGCGGCGCCGGAGTCCGGCAACGACGATATGAACGCCTACATCATCGGCGGCAGCCAGGCGGGCACCAAGGCCTACGCCGCGCGCCTGTTCAGCGGCGGGCGGCACACCTGCACGTCCACCCTGATCGCCCCGCAGTGGATCCTGACCGCCAAGCACTGCGTCGGCGGCGGCAACCTGAGCTTCAGCATCGGCAGCGCCAGCTCGACCGGCGGCACGCCCGCCAACGGCGTCTCGGTCACCAACCACTCGACCGCCGACCTGTCCCTGGTCAAGCTGGACCGGTCCGTGAACACCGGCTTCGCCCGGCTGGCCACGGCCAACCCGGCCGTCGGCTCGACCGTGCAGATCTACGGCTGGGGCGCGACCTGCTACCGGCCCAACGGCGGCGAGGCCCAGTGCCAGTCGCCGACGCTGAAGACGGCCAACGTCCGGTTCAGCGGCTTCACCCGGGACGCCTACGGTGGCCGCGCGCTGAACCTCCAGCGCATCAACGGCATCGCGGCCGGTGGTGACTCCGGCGGCCCCGCCGAGTTCAACGGCACCCAGGTCGGCGTCGCCTCCACCAGCGACCGGCAGAACAACACCCAGTACACGGTGATCGCCGACTACCGCTCCTGGATCCGCCAGGTGGCGGGCGTCTGAGTCAGCGCGGCCGGCATGGGCCGCTCCCGCCTTTCGGGAGCGGGAGCGGCCCGCGGGTGTCGACAGTTAGAACGTGACAGCGGGTTTCCGCGTTGTCTGGCGGAAATACGGTGAAATCCTCTCGACAACAGAAAAGTCAAGGATTGTCGCCCTCGAAGCGCCGACGGTAGACAGGCGCTGCAAAGACAACCCTGCTGCCGCGCACCACGCGCGGCAATGTCTTTGAAACGAGGGAAAATGCGTATTTCGAAAATGATCGCGTCGGCGGCTGTCGCCGTCCTGGGTGTGCTGGCGATGGCGCCCGCGGCCACCGCGAACGACAACCCGGAGGGCTACATCATCGGCGGCCAGCAGGCCGCGGCGAAGTCCTACGCGGCCAGGCTGTTCCTGAACGGACAGCACAACTGCACCTCCACGTTGATCGCGCCGACCTGGATCCTCACCGCCAGGCACTGCGTCGGCGGGAACCTGAGCTTCAGCATCGGCAGCACAAGCTCCACCGGCGGCACCAAGGCCAACGGGACCTCGGTCACCAAGCACTCGGTGGCCGACCTGGCGCTGGTGAAGTTGGACCGCTCGGTGAACCTGGCACCCGCGAAGCTGGCGAGCGCCAACCCGTCGGTGAACTCGACGATCGACATCTACGGCTGGGGCGCCACCTCCCAGTGCAAGCCCGAGGCAAGCTGCCAGTCCCCGACGCTGAAGACGGCCACCACCACCTTCACCGGACTGACCAGGGACTACTACGGCGGCACCGCGCTGGGCCTGCGCCGCGGCAACGGCATCACCGCGGGCGGTGACTCCGGTGGTCCCGCCGAGCACAACGGTGTCCAGGTCGGCGTGTGCTCCACCAGCGACCGCTCCTCCAACGCCGCCTACACCAGCGTGGCGACCTACCGGGACTGGATCCGCCAGGTCTCCGGCGTCTGATTGCTCCGCATGGGCCGCCCGCTCACCCGAGCGGGCGGCTTCCTGGCGTGGGAATGCGTGAAATCTTTGTGACGTTGAGTCTGATCGTCATCGGCGCACTCAGACTGGGGGTCCTTCATGCGCGCCAGACCTGTCACGTTGTTCCTGCTGTTGACGGCGATGTTCGCCGGCCTGATCACCGCACCGGCCGCCGGGGCGAGTCCGAAGTGGACCGCGTCCTGGGCGGCCTCGCCGCACGGCCCGACCGATACCTTCGCCCGCAACTGGTCCGTCCAGGGCTTCGCCGACCAGACCCTGCGCCAAGTGGTGAGATCGACCGCCGCGGGCCCGCTGGTCAGAGTACGTCTGTCCAATGTGTACGGAACGAAGCCACTGCGGATCACCGCGGCCTCGGTGGCCAGGGCGGGGGAGAAGGGCGCGATCCAGCCGGGTTCCCGCCGCGACCTCACCTTCGGCCACTCGACCAGCACGGTGATCCAGCCGGGCACCCAGCTCAGCAGCGACCCGGTCGTGCTGCCGGTGCGCGCCCTGCAGAGCTTGACCATCGACCTGTACTTCGACGCCCCGACCGGGCCGGTGGATGTGCACTGGGACGCCCGCGCCACCAGCTACCTGGCCAAGGGCGATCACCGCGGCGACGCCGACGCCACGGCGTTCACCGATCGCACCGAGTCCTGGTACGCGTTGGCCGGAGTCGACGTCGCGGGCGGTGTCCAGCGCGGCGGCGTGGCGACCCTCGGCGACTCGATCACCGACGGCAACGCCTCCACCGTGGACGCGAACAACCGCTACCCCGACGACCTGGCCGAGCGGCTGCGCGAGCTGGGCAAGGGCCGCCCGGTGATCAACGCGGGCATCGGCGGGAACCGCCTGATCAGCGATTCCACCTGCTTCGGAGAGCGCGCCGCGGCCCGGTATGAGCGGGACGTGCTGGACCAGCCCGGCGTGCACACCGTGATCGTGCTGGAGGGCATCAACGACATCGGCTTCAGCGAGGTCAGCGGCGAACCGTGCTTCTCGCCCAACCCGCAGGTCACCTTCGACCAGCTCATCGCGGCACACCGGGACCTCATCGCGCGTGCCCACGCCCGCGGCCTGAAGATCATCGGGGCCACCCTGACGCCGTACAAGGGCTTCGACTTCTACTACACCGAGCGCGGCAACGAGCTTCGCAAGCGGGTCAACCAGTGGCTGCGCACCAGCGGCGAGTACGACGGGGTCATCGACTTCGACCGCGCCGTCGCCGACCCCGCGGACCCGGACCGGATCCGCAAGGACCTCCAAGCCGACTGGATCCACCCCAACGACGCCGGCTACCAGGCGATGGCCCGGGCGGTGGACCCGGACCTGCTGAGACACTGAGCGGGTGCCATCGACACTGCCACCAGGTGACCCCGTACCCGAGGACGGCTCGCTGCCGCCCGGCGTGCGGGCCCGGAACCCGTTCGGCGTGTACGTGCACGTCCCGTTCTGCGCGACCCGCTGCGGGTACTGCGACTTCAACACCTACACCCCCGGCGAGCTTGGCAGCCAGGCCTCGCCGGGGTCGTGGCTTGACGGCCTTCGTCGCGAGCTTGACCTGGCGGCGAAGGTGCTTGGCGACCCGCCGCCCGCGGACACCGTGTTCGTGGGCGGCGGGACGCCGTCGCTGCTCGGCGCCGACGGCCTGGCCGCGGTGCTCGCCGCTGTCCGCGACAGCGTCGGCCTGGCACCGGGGGCGGAGGTCACCACCGAGGCCAACCCGGAGTCCACCGACCCCGCCTTCTTCGCCGGCATCCGGGACGCCGGCTACACCCGGGTATCGCTGGGCATGCAGTCGGCCGCACCGCATGTGCTGGCCATCCTCGACCGGCGCCACACACCGGGGCGCCCCGCGGCGGCCGCCACAGAGGCGCGAGCCGCGGGCTTCGACCACCTGAACCTGGACCTGATCTACGGGACGCCGGGGGAGACCGCCGAGGACCTGGCCCGGTCCCTCGACGTGGTGCTGGCCGCAGGCGTCGACCACGTGTCGGCGTACTCGCTGATCGTCGAGGACGGCACCGCGTTCGCGCGGAAGATCGCCCGCGGCGAGCTTCCGATGCCCGACGACGACCTCCTCGCCGAACGGTACGAGCAGATCGACGACGCCCTGCACGGGTTCTCCTGGTACGAGGTGTCGAACTGGGCGCGCGACGCCGACGGGGCCTGCAGGCACAACCTCGGCTACTGGCAGGGCGGGGACTGGTGGGGCGCCGGACCCGGCGCGCACAGTCACGTCGGCGGGGTCCGCTGGTGGAACGTCAAACACCCCGCCACATACGCGGCGCTGCTCGCCGAGGGGCTGTCCCCCGGGGCGGGGCGGGAAATCCTGTCCGACTCCGACCGGCGCACCGAGCGGGTCATGCTGGAGCTTCGGCTTGCCTCCGGGCTGCCAGCCGAGGTCCTCGCCGCCGCCGGTCTCGCCGAAGCCCGGTCGGCCGCCGCCGAGGGCCTTCTCGACGCCGCCGCGCTGGCCGCGGGCCGCTGTGTGCTCACCCGCCGCGGGCGGCTGTTGGCGGACGGGCTTGTTCACCGCCTTTTGTCGTGAGCGTGTGATAATCCACGCCCCGTTGCCAGGCCGTATCGAGAAGGACCACGATGCCGACTTTCCAGTACCAAATAAACAAAACCACCAAAGCCGCTCCGGAAACGGTGTTCAGGCTGCTTTCGGACGTGACGACCTGGCCGACCTGGGCAAGCCCGCAAATCAGGAAAGCGGAGTGGGCGAGGCAGGGAACTCCCGCGCCGGGCGGAAAGGGAGCCATCCGGAAAGTGGGTGGCTGGCCGGTGGCGCTGCTGGAGGAAATCACCGAGTCCGTTGAGCCCGAGCGCCACGAGTACCGGATGGTTTCGAAGACCCCGATGAAGGACTACCACGCGACCGTCCTGCTGAGCAGGCGGACCGACGGCGGCACGAACCTGCACTGGCAAGGCAGCTTCACCGCGAACGGACTGGTCGGAAAGGCGATGAGGATCTTCGTGCACCGCCTGGTCGACTGGCTTTCCGGCCGCCTGCTCAAGGGCGCGGAGAAGGTCTAGTCGGGAAGCAGGGCGTCCAGTTCGAACACCCGCACATGCAGCACGGAGCGCTGCTGAAGCGCGGCTCGGACCGCGCGGTGCAGCCCGTCCTCCAGGAAAAGCTCGCCCTCCCACTGCACGACATGCGGAAAGAGGTCCCCGAAGAACGTGGAGTCCGTCGACAGCAGACGGTCGAGCTGGAGAACCTTCGTGGTCGTGACGAGCTCGTCAAGGCGCACCTGACGGGGCGGGATTCTGGCCCAGTCACGGGTGGACAGGCCGTGATCCGGGTATGGCCGCCCGTCCCGAACGTCAGAGAAGATCACGCACTACCTCCGCCAAGCAGCGTAGCCGGGGCCACACGGGCCGAGGAGGCTGCGTCGAAACCGTAGAATCGACGCCAAGGCGAGAGAACTGCGGAGGTGAGCCGGTAGTGAACGCGGAGGACCGCCGCTTCGAGGTGCTGCGTGCCATTGTGGCCGACTTCGTGTCCACCAATGAGCCCGTCGGGTCCAAGGCGCTGGTCGAACGACACGGCATCGGTGTGTCCAGTGCCACAATTCGCAACGATATGGCGGCCCTGGAGGAAGAGGGGCTCATCGCCCAGCCGCACACCAGCGCGGGTCGGGTACCCACCGACAAGGGCTACCGCCTCTTCGTCGACCGGCTGTCCCAGGTCAAGCCGCTGTCCACGGCCGAGCGGCGCGGCATCGAGCACTTCCTGTCCGGGGCCATGGACCTCGACGACGTGCTCCGG
This sequence comes from Actinorectispora metalli, assembly GCF_056323685.1. NCBI lineage: Bacteria > Bacillati > Actinomycetota > Actinomycetes > Pseudonocardiales > Pseudonocardiaceae > Actinorectispora > Actinorectispora metalli. The sequence continues at coordinate 779,106 of NZ_JBREYE010000001.1, read as the reverse complement.
CGCAGCGTGCGGCTGCTCGCCCAGCTGACCCGGCAGGTCGCGGTCGTGCAGTACCCCACGCTGACCAGGGCCACCGTGCGCCACCTCGAAGTGGTGCCCATCACCCCCGCCCGGCTCATGCTCGTGCTCATCACCGACACCGGCCGGGTCGACCAGCGGATGGTCGACCTCGGCGACGTCATGGTCGAGGACGACGTGGCGCGGCTGCGGGGCGTGCTGAACAGCGCGATGGTCGGCAAACGGCTGTCCGAGGCCTCCGTGCGCGTCTCCGAACTGCCCGGTCAGGCGCCCAACGAGCTTCGCGACGCGATGACCAGGGTCGCCACGGTGCTCATCGAGACGCTGGTGGACCACCCCGAGGAACGGCTGCTGCTGGGCGGCACCGCGAACCTCACCCGCAACGTCGCCGACTTCCCGCACTCCCTCCGGCAGATCCTGGAGGCGCTGGAAGAACAGGTCGTCGTCCTCAAGCTGCTCGCCGCCGTCACCGACACCGGCAAGGTACGGGTCAGCATCGGTGAGGAGAATGAGGATGGGCCGATGCGCACCACGTCGGTGGTGTCGGTGGGCTACGGCGCACACGGCACCATGCTGGGGGGAATGGGCGTGGTCGGACCGACGAGAATGGACTACCCGGGCACCATCGCCGCGGTGCGCGCGGTGGCCGCGTACGTCGGGGAGATTCTTGCCAACGCCTGACGTTCTCAGGCAGAAGAGCTGAAACACTGCGAGGGGGGCGACCCCCGAAGGCTGCGCTTGCGCGGCAGGAGGAAACGAAACGGTGGCCAGGGACTACTACGGCATTCTGGGTGTGGCGAAACAGGCCACGCCCGAAGACATCAAGCGCGCTTACCGGAAGCTGGCGCGCGAGCTGCACCCGGACGTCAACCCCGACGCCGAGGCCCAGCAGCGCTTCCGTGAGGTCACGGCCGCCTACGAGGTGCTCTCCGACCCCAAGAAGCGGCAGATCGTCGACCTCGGCGGCGACCCGCTCAGCCCGGGCGGCGGCGGTCCCGGCGGCGGCGACCCGTTCAGCACCGCCGGGTTCGGCCTCGGCGACATCATGGACGCCTTCTTCGGCGCGGCCACCGCGGGCTCCCGCGGGCCCCGCTCCCGCGTGCAGCCCGGCTCGGATGCGTTGCTGCGCATGCAGTTGACGCTGGAGGACTGCGCCGCGGGCGGCAACCGTGAGCTCACCGTCGACACCGCCGTCCTCTGCGACGAATGCGGTGGCGGCGGCTGCCGCAAGGGCACCAACCCCACCACCTGCGACACCTGCGACGGCCGCGGCGAGATCCAGTCCGTGCAGCGGTCCTTCCTCGGCCAGGTCGTCACCACCAGGGCCTGCCCGGTCTGCCGCGGCTTCGGCGAGGTCATCACCGACCCCTGCCAGAAGTGCACCGGCGAGGGCCGGGTCCGGGCGCGGCGCACGATCAACGTGAAGATCCCGCCCGGCGTCGCCGACGGCATGCGCATCCGGCTGGCCAGCCAGGGCGAGGTCGGCCCCGGCGGCGGGCCGCCCGGCGACCTTTACGTGGAGGTCGAAGAGCTACTGCACGACGTGTTCACCCGCGATGGCGCGGACCTGCACTGCACGGTGCGGCTGCCGATGACCACCGCCGCGCTGGGCAGCGTCGTTCCGCTGGCCACCCTGGACTCCAGGGAGGAACTCGACGTGGAACCGGGCACCCAGCCCGGCACGGTCCGGGTGCTGCCCGGCCGCGGCATGCCCAAGCTGCGGTCCAACGGCCGCGTGGTCGGGCACGGCGACCTGCATGTGCACATGGACGTCATGGTGCCGACGAAGCTGGACAGCCGCCAGACCGAACTGCTGCGTGAGCTGGCCGGGCTGCGCAACGAAGAGGAGCCGCAGCTGGCCAGCACCTCCCGCGGCGGCCTGTTCTCGCGGCTGCGTGAATCGTTCCGGTGAGCCTGCCGGTCTTCCTCGTCGACGAACTGCCGAAGGGCCGTTCCGCCGTCCTGGACGGGCCGGAGGGCCACCACGCCGCTGCCGTGCGCAGGCTGAAGCCCGGTGAGCACCTGCTCGTCACCGACGGGCGCGGGGGAGTGGCGGAATGCGTTGTGGCCCAAGCCGATCGGGACAGCTTGCAGCTGGATGTGCTGTCCAAGCGCCATGATCCCGCGCCGCAGCCCGCGGTCACGCTGGTTCAGGCGCTGATCAAGGGCGACCGCGGCGAACTCGCCGTCGAACTGGCCACCGAGGCGGGCGTCGACGCGATCATCCCCTGGCGTGCGCAGCGCTGTGTCGCGCGCTGGGAGGAAGGCCCGCGCGGGGAGAAGGCTCTCGCCCGCTGGCGGGCCACCGCCCGCGAGGCCGCCAAGCAGTCCCGCCGCAGCCGCCTGCCCGAGGTCGACCCGCCGGTCACCACCAGGCAGCTTGCCGCGCGCATCGACGACTCCGACCTGGCGCTGGTCCTGCACGAGGCGGCGGGGTCCGGGCTCAGCGAGCTTGAGCTGCCGACCGACGGCGAGCTGATGATCGTGGTGGGACCGGAGGGCGGGATCTCCGAGGAGGAGCTGTCCGTGCTGCTCGCGGCGGGTGCGCACGCGGTGAGGCTGGGGCCGGGCGTGCTTCGCGCCTCGACCGCCGCCGCGGTCGCGCTGGGTGCCATTGGGGTGCTGACCGAGCGGTGGAACTGACTTCTGTCAGGGTTATGCAACCTTTGTGGGATTGATATCGGGTCGTGGCCGCCAGCGACCCGCGGATGCCCTCCGACAGGCGCGTTTTGGGGTGCCGCCACCAGGTGAAGTTGTCGCCCACGAGGTGGTATTTGACCTTGCTGACCTGGGCTTTCGCCTCGCAGCTGAAATACCCCGGCAAGCAGATGTAGCGCTCAGCGGCGGCAACGGGATAGGCTTTGGCTTCAGCGGGGTCGGAACACAACTGGTAACCAAACAGTAGTGAAATCGATTCCCAGAGGCCTCGGGTGACGGGCACCCGGAGGACCGCCGGACACCTCCCCCCTCGGTCCGGTGGGGTAGCGCTGTGGCGGGGTGACCCCCAGGCCCCGCCACAGTGCGTAATTGGGTGGGTGGTGCTCGAGCTTCGCTCTTCGCCTTATTCCGCACTGGATTGCTCTGGGGGGCCGAGCCCCCCAGACCCCCAGCCGGGGGCTTCGCCCCCGGACCCCCACTTTGTGGTGAGGGGGGCTGGGTGTGTGCTGACGTTTGGGTTTAGCTGGGACTGTTCGTTTGGGTGGCTAGCTGGGGATTTTCGTTGGTGTGGTGCTTATTCAGATTGCGATCCGAGCTTCGCGCTCCAGTTACGACACGAGCATTGCGCCTAGTGGCTTTCCGCCCAGTACGTGCAGATGGGCGTGGAACACCGTTTGGCCCGCCTCGCGGCCCGTGTTGAACAGCAGCCGGTACCCGTTTCTGGCCACTCCCTCTTGTTCGGCGACCTTGCCGCCGAGGCTCAGCAGTTCGGCCGCGAGTTGCGGGTCCGCGTCGGCTAGCTCCGCGGCATGCTCGTAGTGCTTTCGCGGTACTACCAGCACATGCGTGGGGGCCTGCGGGTTGATGTCCCGGAAGGCTAGGGCGTGCTCGGTTTCCGCGACCACGCTTGCTGGAATCTCTCCCGCCACGATCTTGCAAAACAGGCAATCCATGCCCGCAGGCTAATGGTTATTCCGTTGCCTCACCGAGGGTAGGTTGTGGCTGGGGTGGGGTGGGTAGCAGGTCGTTGAGGTGGCTGTCTACCAATTTGGTTACCGTGGCCTCGTTGAAGCGGGTGGGGGCCAGTAGGGCGTGCATGGCCAGGCCGTCTACGAATGCTTGTAGGCGCAGGGCTTCCAGGGTGGGGTCGGCGTTGGGTTTTAGGGTGCCGGTTGCGGCGAAGTGGTGCATGGCGTCGGTGTAGGACGTTGCTATGGCGGCGTTGGCTTTGTGTTCTACCTCGCGGAGGCTTTCGTCGTAGCGGGATCTGGCGGAGAAGGAGAGCCAGACGGACATTTCCAGTTTTCGCTGGTCGTCCAGGGGGAGTAGCTGGAGTATGAAGGCTCGGAGCAGGTCTCGGCCGGTGAAGCGGGCCACCAGGGCGTCCATGCGTTGGGTGAACTGGTCGCCTACCAGTTCGGCGGCGAAGCCGATCAGGGCTTCCTGGGTTGGGAAGTAGTGGCGGAGTGAGCCGGTGGACCAGCCGGCCTCGGCCGCTACGGTTCGTACCGAAGCGTGTTCGATTCCGTCCCGTTCCACTACTCGCCACAGGGCTTGCGCCAGCTCTCGGCGCCGTTCGTCGTGGTCGACCACCTTTGGCACGGTCTCTTCTTAGCACAGTTGTGACAACTGCATGGGGGTCGATGGGACGGCTGGGTGGGCCTACGAGCTGACACGGGGGTTAAGTCGCTGCGTTTTGGGCTTGGGCACCGCTAGCATCGGTGTCGACACCCAACCCGAATGCGCAGGCGATGCGCAGGAAGCAGGCAAGGGGCCTCGTGGCCGGACCTACCGCACAACCTACTGGGAACGACTCCGCCGATTCCGCCGACGTGACCGGCTCGCAGCGGTCCGATGACCTGGCCGCGGCGTCGGCCCAGTCCAGGATTGCCGTACCGGACGCGAAGGTGCTCACCCTGCTGGGTTCTCGTGACGAGAACCTTCGGGTTGCCGAGGAGATGCTTACCGCGGACGTGCACGTCCGGGGGAATGAGATCACCCTGTCCGGTACGCCTGCTGATGTGGCTTTTGCCGATCGGGTGTTTGCCGAGCTCATCGCGCTGGCGGGTAAGGGTCAGCAGTTGGGGCCGGATACCGTGCGGCGGACTATCGCGATGTTGTCCGCTGGGACCGGTGAATCGCCTGCCGAGGTGCTCAGCCTGGACATTCTGTCTCGGCGGGGGAAGACGATCCGGCCGAAGACGCTGAATCAGAAGCGGTATGTGGACGCCATCGACGCGCACACCGTGGTGTTCGGCATCGGGCCCGCCGGTACGGGCAAGACGTACTTGGCGATGGCCAAGGCGGTGCAGGCGTTGCAGGCCAAGCAGGTGACGCGCATCATCCTGACGCGGCCTGCCGTGGAGGCGGGGGAGCGGCTGGGGTTCCTGCCGGGCACCCTGTACGAGAAGATCGACCCGTATCTGCGTCCGTTGTACGACGCGCTGCACGACATGATCGAGCCGGAGTCGATTCCGCGGCTGATGCAAGCGGGGACGATCGAGGTCGCGCCCCTGGCCTACATGCGTGGGCGGACGCTCAACGACGCATTCATCATCCTGGACGAGGCGCAGAACACCACGCCCGAGCAGATGAAGATGTTCCTCACCCGGCTCGGGTTCGGGTCCAAGATCGTCGTGACGGGTGATATCACCCAGATCGACCTTCCCGGGGGGCAGCGCAGCGGGCTCAAGGTTGTGCAGGACATCCTCGGCGGTGTGGATGACGTGCACTTCTCGATGCTGACCAGCCACGATGTGGTTCGGCACCGGTTGGTGGGCAACATCGTGGACGCCTATGACCGCTGGCAGGCGGCGCAGGAGGCAGCGGAGCAGGCGCCGATCTACCAGAACCGGCACGCTCGCAGGCACCCCAACGCGGCTGTCGGCGACGGGAGGCAGCGGGAGTTCGGGCGACGCGGCCGCTGAGTGCGATTGAAGAACTGAACACTAAGGTTGGCCGGTGACCATCGAGATCGCCAACGAGTCCGGTGTCACGGTCGAGGAGTCCTCGATTGTGGCCGCGGCTCGGTTCGCCCTGGACAAAATGGGTGTCAGCCCGCTGGCGGAGCTGTCCGTGCTGCTGGTCGAGCTGGACGTGATGGCGGACCTCCACGAGCGGTGGATGGACCTGCCGGGGCCGACCGACGTGATGGCCTTCCCGATGGACGAGCTTGACTCGGCGCGGCGGCCCGACGCCGCGGGCCTCGGGCCCGCGCTGCTCGGCGACATCGTGCTGTGCCCGGCCTTCGCCAAGGACCAGGCCCGCAAGGCGGGCCACAGCCTCACCGACGAGTTGCACCTGCTCACCGTGCACGGCGTGCTGCACCTGCTCGGCTACGACCACGCCGAGCCCGCCGAGGAGCGGGAGATGTTCGCGCTGCAGAACCGCATCCTCACCGAGTACCGGCAGGCCGTGCAGGACGCGGCGACGGTCGCCGCCCAGCGCGACGCCGACCTGCGGATGCTCGGCGCGGTCGGCCTCGCCGACACCGGCGAACCGCCCTCCGGGGAAGAACCGGGACGGTAGTCGATGATCAGCGGCGCCGTGCAACTGTTGATCTTCGCCGTGTTGCTGGTGCTCGCCGCGGGCTGCTTCGCCGCCGCCGACGCGGCTTTGGGCAGCGCCTCCGGCGCCCGCGTCGACGAGTTGGTGCGCCGTGACCGGGCGGGCGCCAAACAGCTCGCCCAGGTGCTCGCCGACCGGCCCCGGCACATCAACCTGCTGCTGTTGCTGCGGCTGGGCAGTGAACTGGGCGCCACCGTGCTGGTCACCGTCGCCTGCCTCGAACTCCTCCAGCCCCCGTGGCTCGGCGTGCTCGTCGCGGGCCTCGGCATGCTGGTCGCGTCCTACGTGCTGGTCGGGGTCGGCCCGCGCACCATCGGCCGCCAGCACCCCTACCGGGTCGGCCTGATCGCGGCCGCGCCGATCCGGCTGCTCGCCACCATCCTCAGCCCGCTGACCAAGCTGCTGATCCTGATCGGCAACGCGATCACGCCCGGCAAGGGCTTCCCGGAGGGGCCGTTCTCCTCCGAGGTGGAGCTCCGCGAACTGGTCGACCTCGCGCAGGAGCGCGGCGTGGTCGCCGCGGGCGAGCGCGAGATGATCCACTCGGTGTTCGAGCTCCGCGGCACCATCGCCCGCGAGGTCATGGTGCCCCGCACCGAGATCGTCTGGATCGAGCAGACCAAGACCGTCCGCCAAGCGCTCGCCCTGTGCCTGCGCACGGGTTTCTCCCGCCTGCCCGCCATCGGCGAGACCGTCGACGACATCGTCGGCGTGATCAACATCAAAGACCTGGTCCGCGCCTCCATCGAACACGCCGAACACGGCGACGGCGGGCCCGCGGTCCGCGAGTTGATGCGCCCGGCCACCTTCGTGCCCGATTCCAAGCGGCTGGACCGGCTGCTCAAGGAGATGCAGGTGTCCCGCAACCACCTGGCCATCGCCGTGGACGAATACGGCGGCACCGCAGGGCTGCTGACGATCGAGGACATCCTGGAGGAGATCGTCGGCGAGATCACCGACGAGTACGACCAGGAGGAACGCCCGCCGGTCGAGCAGCTGGAGACCGACGCCTACCGGGTCAGCTCGCGGCTGCCCATCGAGGACCTCGGCGAGCTGTTCGGAATCGAATTGGGCGATCATGACGTTGAGACCGTCGGCGGCCTGCTCGCCCAGCGGCTGGGGCGGGTGCCGCTGCCCGGCGCCGAGGCCGAGCTCGCGGGCCTGCGCCTGCGGGCCGAGGGCGGCAAGGACAACCGAGGCCGGATGCGAATCACCACGGTGCTGGTGGACCGCTCCGCCGACCCGGAAGGAAACGGACAGGGTGACTGACCAGATCGAGCTCGACGCCGAAGACGCCAAGATCGTGACGCTGGCCCGCTCGGTCCGCGCCCGCACCGGCGCCGCGGAGGGTGCCGCGGTCCGCGACACCGATGGCCGCGCCTACGCCGCGAGCACCGTCAGCCTGCCCTCACTGAAGCTCACCGCGCTCCAGGCCGCGGTCGCCGCCGCCGTGTCCAGCGGCGCCGAGGGCCTTGAAGCCGCCGCCGTCGTCACCGACGCCGACCGGATCGACGACGCCTCGGCCGCCGCCGTCCGCGACCTCACCACCGACGCGGCCCTGCTGCTGGCCGACGCCAAGGGCCAGGTCCACGGCGCGCGGTGAGGGACTAAGGGGCCTCGGTGGCCGAGATGCGGTACTTCGCCACCGAAGCGTCCAGGATCTGCACGGTCTGCTCCGGGTCCGGCCCCGAGCTGCGGAACCGGTGCAGGTCCTCGTCGGACTCCCACCGCTCGTACACGTTGATCCGATCCGCCTCCAGCAGATCGGCGTCCAGCGCGAAGTCGAGGCAGCCCGCCGCCGCCCGCGCCTGCTCCACGACCGTCCGGCACCCCTCGAGGTACTCGGCCCGCGTCGCCGGGTCGACCCGCAACCAGCCTGCGATGATCAGCATGGGCCGACCCTAGACCGGCCCCGATGTGGCGTACAGCATGATCGCGGCCCGGCTCCGGGCGGGGAGGATACTGCTGATCCACTTCCTCCACAGGCGGGAACTCGATGAGCAAGCCCCTGCGGGTGACGGTGTGCCGCGACTGCTGCTGCGGCACCCGGCACAAGCACCCCGACGTCGACCATGACGGTCAGCTGGCCAGGCTGCGGGCGCTGGCGGCCGAGTCCGGGGGCCGGATCACCGTCCGGACAGCCGACTGCCTCGACTCCTGTGAGCACTCGAATGTCGTTGTCGTGCATGGCAGGGGCAGGCCGCAGTGGTTCGGCTTCGTGCTGGCCGACACCACCGTGAACAGCATGGAAGACTGGTTGCGGCGGGGCGGCGACGCGGATGCCGTGCCGGATCTCCTCGAACTGCACCGCATCACCCCGCCACCGCGCCGTTAGCGGCCTGGCAGCAGAATGTGACGGATGAGCGAGAGCCAGGATGACTACCGTTCCGGCTTCGCCTGCTTCGTGGGACGACCGAACGCGGGCAAGTCGACGCTGACCAATGCGCTGGTCGGCGCGAAGGTGGCGATCACCTCGGACAAGCCGCAGACCACGCGGCACACCATCCGGGGCATCGTGCACCGCACCGACGGACAGCTGATCATCGTGGACACTCCCGGTCTGCACCGGCCGCGGACGCTCCTCGGCCGCCGCCTCAACGACCTGGTCCGCGAGACCTGGTCCGAGGTCGACGTGGTCGGCTTCTGCGTGCCCGCCGACCAGCCGGTCGGGACGGGCGACAAGTTCATCGCCAACGAGTTGGCCAAGGTCGCCAAGCGCACCCCGGTGATCGGCATCGTCACCAAGACCGACCTCGCCGAGCCGAAGACCATCGCCCAGCAGCTGCTGGCCATGCAGGACCTGATGGACTTTGCCGAGATCGTGCCGGTATCGGCGGTCAAGTCCTTCCAGGTCGACACCCTGTCCGATCTGCTGGTGAAGCGCCTGCCCAAGGGGCCCGCGCTGTATCCGGACGGCGAGCTCACCGACGAGCCCGAGGCCACCCTGGTCGCCGAGCTGATCCGGGAAGCCGCGCTGGAGGGTGTCCGGGACGAGTTGCCGCACTCCATCGCCGTGGTGGTGGAGGAGATGATGCCCCGCGACGGCCACAAGGGCCTCATCGACGTGCACGCCTTCCTCTACGTGGAGCGGCAGAGCCAGAAGTCCATCGTGATCGGCAAGGGCGGCGAACGGCTGCGCAAGGTCGGCACCGACGCCCGCCGCCAGATCGAGGCGCTGCTGGGCAGCAAGATCTACCTGGACCTGCATGTGAAGGTCGCCAAGGACTGGCAGCGCGACCCGCGCCAGTTGCGGAAGCTGGGCTTCTAGAACGGTATCGTGCGCTGCGCCATCCAGGGGAGAGGAACCACCGGTGAGCAGCCCGCACGATCCGTACGGCCAGTACCCTCCGCAGCCGTACGGGCAACAGCCCTACCCGCAGTACCCGCAGACCGGGCCGCAGCACCCCCAGACCGGCCAGTACCCGCAGGCGGGACCACCGCAGTACCCCGCCCAGCCGTACCCGCAGGCAGGACCCCCGTTCCAACCCGGCTTCGCGCTGCGTCCGACCGGCCAGATCACGGTGCCGGGCCGGGGCACGCTGCCCTTGGCGGGCTTCGGCAAAAGGTTCCTCGCCCGGCTGATCGACTCGCTGTTCACCATCGTGCCCCCGGTCGCTGCCTACATCGCCTACCTCTGGCGGGGCCTTAGCGATGCCGTCAACCTGCGTGAGCTCAGCGAGTTCAATGAGATGGGCCCGGTGATCTACCTGGGCATCGGCGCGCTCTGGCTGATCGGCGCGCTGTACGAGATCAGCACCGTCGCCCTGCGCGGCGCCACCGTGGGCATGCAGCTCACCGGCATCCGGGCGATCCGGCTCAAGGACGGGCAGCTTCCCGGCTGGAGCGCCGGGCTGGTCCGCTGGGTGATCACGGCGCTGGGCTGGTTCCCCTGCTTCTGCTTCGTCGCGATGCCGCTGATCCACCTCTCGCCCGTGTTCGACTCGCTGAAACGGCAGGGTTGGCACGACAAGGCAGCGGGCACCGTGGTCGTCTCCGTGACATGACGATCACCAGCGGTCACTCATGCCTGATCTTTGACCCAAGTTGATGAAAGCTTTATCTATTTCGCCTGCCTGCCTCCGGGTTTGTCGGTACATTCCGCGCAGCGAAATTCTGGGGGAACTCGCCTTGCTCCTCCGGACCAGAACACAACGCGAGGAGTCACGGTGACCACGCCTCCCTATGGCCAACAGCCCTATGGCGCTCCAGGAGGGCAACAGCCCCACCCCGGCTATGGACAGATTCCCGTTGCGAGCATGGGGAAGCGACTGCTGGCGCGCATCCTGGACGCTCTGATCGTCGGCATCCCGGTCTCCATTCTGGCCACCCTGCTGATCGGTGGCGCGGCGGTGAACGAGCAGGAGAACTTCGAAGCGGGTGGCCAGCCCAGCGCCGGATTCTTCGCGGCCTACTTCGGGACGATCGCTTTCGTCGGCATCGTCGCCATCCTGTACGAAATCGTGTTGATCGCGGTCCGGGGTGCGACTCTCGGAAAGTCCATTCTCGGGCTCAAGGTCGTCCGCGAGGCCGATGGACAGGTGCCCGGCTGGGGCCCCGCGGTCCTGCGCTGGGTGATTCCGATGGTCGGTTCCCTGGTGTGTGGTATCGGCCAGCTGGTCGTCTACATCTCGCCTTTCTTCGACAAGTCCGGCAAGCAGCAGGGTTGGCACGACAAGGTCGCCAAGACCGTGGTGATCAGCACCAAGTAAACGAATTCGCACCGCGAAGGCTTCGATCGAAGAGCATCCGATCGAAGCCTTCGCAATGTGCGGGAATGACGGCCGCGGCGCTGACCCTTGGTGTGGCCGAATGCTTTATGCCGAACGGCGATCCCGACCCGCGTCGGGTGTTGCCGAGCTAGTGTCGTCGACGGGGTTCCGGGCGGATGCAGGCGCCGGAGCGTGGACAGAAAGACCGACGTGAGTCACGATCCGCAAGATCCTTATGGCCAGTACCCACCCGCGCCCGCTCAGTACGGTCAGCAGTCCTATCCGGCGTATCCGCCGCCGCACCTCGGACAGCCCTATCCGTACCCGATGCATCCGGCCGCCTACGCCGCGGGCGATCTGGATGTCGTGGTGCCCGGCGAGCGGCTCGTGCTACCCGCTGTCGGCGAGGTGCGACTGGCCTCGATGGGCAAGCGGCTGGTGGCGCGACTGCTCGACGGTCTGCTGGTCAACGTACTGCCCGCCGTGCTGGCGTTCCTTGTCGTCGGACTCGGCGGCGGCTTCGAGCACGACTCCCCGCCGCCGCTGGCGGTGGCCGTGTTCATCGTCCTGATGGTCTTCTGGATCTTCGGGCCGCCGCTGTACGAGTGGCTGATGGTCGCGGCGTGGGGCGCCACACTGGGCAAGCAGTGGATGGGCATCAAGATCATCGACTCCCGCACGGGCGGGCCGGTCAACTACGGCCAGGCCCTGGGTCGGGCGGCGCTGCCGTACGCGGTGGCGCTGGCCTGTTCGATCTTCGTGGCGCTGTTGTGGCTGTCGCCGCTGTTCGATTCCCGCCGCAAACAGGGTTGGCACGATATGGCCGCCGGTACCGTGGTCATCGCGATCCGATAGGGAGGCCCAGCCGTGCACGTTGCCCAGACGCCCGTGATCTTCCGGCTGCGCAAGACGGCGATCATCCTCGGCGCGACCGGTGCGGTCGGCGCCGCGCTGGGCACCGGGCTGGTCGCCATCCCCTGCCCGTTCCGGCTGCTCACCGGCCTGAACTGCCCGTTCTGCGGCGGCAGCCGGATGGCAGGCGCGCTGCTGGAGGGCGACTTCACCGCGGCACTGCACTTCAACGCCTTCGCACTGCTGGTCCTCGTGCCGGTGGCCGCCGCTGTGCTGGTCGCCTTCGCCCGCACCGAATTGGGCTGGGGCCGCCGCTTCTGGCCCGCGGGCCGCACGGGCACGGCGTTGCTGTTCACGCTCGGCGCGTTGGTCATGGTGTGGTGGGTTGTGCGCAACCTGCCGGTCGAGCCTTTCCTCTGGTTCCGCATCTGAATGCGACGATAAGCCGGTGAGCCTGTATCGGGACTGCGGAGTCGTGCTGCGGGTGCAGAAGCTGGGCGAGGCTGACCGGATCATCACCCTGCTCACGCGCCGCCACGGCAAGCTGCGCGCCGCCGCCAAGGGCGTGCGCCGCACCCGGTCGCGTTTCGGCGCCCGCCTGGAGCCCTTCGCCCACGTCGACCTGCAGCTTTACACCGGCCGCACGCTGGACGTCATCACCCAGGCCGAGACCCTGGACGCCTTCGGCTCCACCATGGTCGACGACTATCCCCGCTACACCGCGGGCTGCGCGGTGCTGGAGACCGCCGACCGGCTCTCCGCCGAGGAGGGCGAGCCGGTGCTCAAGCTGTACCTGCTGGTCTGCGGGGCGTTGCGGGCACTGGCCGAGGGCACCAGGGAGCCGACGCTGCTGCTGGATGCCTTCCTGCTGCGGGCCATGTCGCAGGCGGGCTGGGCACCCGCGCTGGCCGAGTGCGCCCGCTGCGGAACACCCGGCCCACACCGCGCGTTCTCCGTGCCCGCGGGCGGCTCGGTGTGCGTTCGCTGCCGTCCCGCGGGCTCGGCCAGCCCGGCCGAGGAGACGTTGGCGCTGATGGTCGCTCTGCTCCACGGCGACTGGACGGTGGCGGAGGCGAGTGTGGCCGCGGCCCGTCGGGAGGGCAGCGGCCTGGTCGCCGCTCACCTGCAGTGGCATCTGGAGCGACAGCTACGCTCGCTGCCGTTGGTTGAGCGCAAGAGACCCGTGAGCGGCAACGCCAGTTGACCCTCGCGCGGGGGGATGGAGAACCGCATGTTGCGTCGGTTGCGTGGACGCGGTGACACCGGCGTCCGACCGCCCGACCCGCATCCTTCGGGTGCAACACCGCCGCGTATCCCGGCGGAGTTCGTACCCGCCCATGTCGCGATCGTGATGGACGGCAATGGCCGCTGGGCCAACCAGCGCGGCCTGTCCCGCATCGAGGGTCACAAGCGCGGCGAGGCGGTGGTGCTGGACGTGGTCCGCGGCGCCATCGAGATCGGCGTCAAGTGGATCTCGCTGTACGCCTTCTCCACGGAGAACTGGAAGCGGAGCCCCGAAGAGGTGCGCTTCCTGATGGGCTTCAACCGGGATGTGATCCGCCGCCGGGTGGACGAGCTGGACGAGCTGGGTGTCCGGGTCCGCTGGGCCGGGCGGCAGCCGCGGCTGTGGCGCAGCGTCGTCACCGAGCTTCAGGTCGCCGAGGAGCGCACCAAGCGCAACGACGTGCTCACCCTGACCATGTGCGTCAACTACGGTGGCCGCGCCGAGATCGCGGACGCCGCCCGCGAGATCGCCCGGCTCGCCGCCGAGGGCAAGATCAACCCGGACCGGGTGGACGAGCGGACGATCGCCAAGCACCTGGACGAGCCGGACATGCCCGATGTGGACCTGTTCATCCGGCCCTCCGGTGAGCAGCGCATCTCCAACTTCCTGCTCTGGCAGTCCGCCTATGCCGAGCTGGTGTTCCAGGACATCCTGTGGCCGGACTTCGACCGCAGGCACCTGTGGGCGGCCTGCGAGACCTACGCCCGCCGCGACCGGCGGTTCGGCGGCGCGCAGGACACCCCCGAGGCGATGGGAGGCACCGGATGAGCGAGGCACTGCGAACCGGGAAGCTGCTGACCGCGGCCCGCGAGGCGCTGGAGCGCTACCACGATGTGCATGTCGACGACGACGGCGCGCTGAGCTTCCAGCACTCCGGGGTGCCCTGCGCCGTGCAGTGCATGGAGCTGTCCGACGGCCTCACCGTGCTCAGCCTTACCTGCGTGGTGGCCTGGGACCTGCCCGCCACCGATGCCCTCGCCATCTCGGTGGCCGAACGGGCAGGCCAAGGCCTGTTCGGCACGCTCGGCGTGGTCCGCGCGGACAAGAACTACGACGTCACCCTGCGCTACGCCTTCCCCGCCGACGGCCTCGGCAACGAGGCGCTGAGCACCCTGCTCATGCTGGTGGTCTCCAACGCCTCCCAGCTGCGCACCGAGCTGCTCGCCAGCGTCAAGTAGGGCACCCGTGAGTGGCAACCTCGGTTGCCACTCACGGGTGTTCACCAGGGATTAGGCCGTTACTCCCGGCCGCCCGTTCTCGACGCGACCCGTGAGCCGCCGCCGGAACTTGGCGTCCTCCGCCGCGGTGACCTCCACGTCGTACCAGCCCTGATCGGTGGCCAGCGCGGCCTCGTGCGTCCTACCGGGCTTGAGCTGCACGTTCTCATCGGTGCCGCCGTAGGCCAGTGCCTTGACCCGCAGCGTGACCGAAGTCTTGCCCGCGTTGGTCAGCGTCAGCGCGATCTTGTCGCGCCAGCGGGAACTCCTGGTGGACACCTCGACGTTGGCGCCGGTCGCCGAACCGGCGAGTTCGGCCCAGAAGCGGTTCGGACCCTGCACGGCGAGCCGGTACTCGTCCTTGACCCGCACCTTTTCGACATGCTCCTTCGCCACGTCGACGTGCACCGGGTGGGGGAACTCGCCGCGGTAGGGGTAGACGGCGAAGTGCGAGGCCGCCGCGCCCCCGTTGCGCAGCGTCAGTGCGAGCGTGGCGTCGGTGAGCGCGGCCGTGACTGTGGGCTGGTAGGGCAGGGCGCGGGCCGGGCGGCGGCCCTCTTCCTGACCGGGCAGCGACTGCTGGGCGGGCGCCGAGGGACGCCAACGGCTGATCGGCGCGGGTACCGCGCCCGGCTTGGCGGGCTGCTTCGGCTTGCCCGCCTGGTCGAAGTCGAAGGCCGAGGTGAGGTCGCCGCAGGCGGTGCGCCGCCACGAACTGATGTTGGGCTCCTTCACCTCGGTCCAGCGCTCCAAGAAACGCAGCACCGAGGTGTGGTCGAAGACCTGCGAGTCGATGTGCCCGCCGATGGTCCACGGCGACACGATCGTCATCGGCACCCGCGGCCCGAGGCCGATCGGCCTGCCCTCGTACCAGTCGTCGCCGCCGCCCGAGGACGGCCGCGGCGCCACCGGCGGCGGCACGTGGTCGAAGAAGCCGTCGTTCTCGTCGAAGTTGATCAACAGCACCGTCTTGGACCAGGTTTCCGGGTCGGCGGCGATGGCGTCGAGCACGTCGTAGATCAGGTTCGCGCTGCCGACCGGGGTGGAGCTACCCGGGTGCTCGGAGTCCACCGCCGAGGGCACCAGCCAGCTCACCTTCGGCAGCTTGCGGGCTTTGATGTCCGCCCGCAGCCGCGTGACCAGCGACTCCGGCTCGCTGCGGTACATCGCCCGGTCGAACATCCTGCGCTCCGGCGTGGTCAGCGAGGCCAGGCCCTTGTCGAACTGCGCCAGCAGCTTCGCGCGCTCCTCGGCGGACTTGCCGAGCACCGCGTAGTAGAACTCCTCGGTGGTGCGGTACCTGCCGTCCACGGCGGCCAGGATCTTGCGGCCGATCTTCTTGAACGGCAGGAAGTACTCCACCGGGTTGTCGGTGAAGTTGTCCCACTCCTGGTAGATCTGCCAGGACACGCCTGCCTGCTCCAGGCGCTCCGGGTAGGTGGTCCACTCGTATCCGGCGTGGTCATAGGAGTACGCGGCGTTGGTGACGGCCCGCTTCGAGGTGCCCGGCTCGAAGCCGGTGGTGCCGGTCCACAGGTAGTTCCGGTTCGGGTTGGTCGACCCGTACACCGAGCAGTGGTAGGCGTCGCAGATGGTGAAGGTGTCCGCCAGTTCGTACTGCAGCGGGATGTCCTGCCGCTCGTAGTAGGTCATGGTGGCCGCGGTCTTCGCGGCGATCCAGTCGTTGTTCCAGCCCTGCGCCCACGCTGTGGTGCTGCCGTTCCAGCTGTGGTCGAGATCGCCCAGGTACTGGATGGCGGCGTTGTCCCGGCCCGCCTCCTCGGCGGCCTTGCGCAGCGAGAACGGCAGCACCTCGCCCGTGCCCGCGGGCTGCCGGAAGATCGGGTTGCCGTTGGGCAGGACCAGCGGCGTGCGGTCGCCGTAGCCACGCACCCCGCGCAGGCGCCCGTAGTAGTGGTCGAAGCTGCGGTTCTCCTGCATCAGCACGATCACGTGCTCGACGGCGTTCAGGCCGCCGCGGCGCAGCGGTTCGGCCATGGCGCGGTGCAGGGAGGGCGGCAGCAGCGAGGCGGCGGTGGTGCCCGCGGCGACCGCGGTGGTGGCGCCGAGCAGTCGGCGTCGGGAAACAGGGCTCATGCAGGGCAGCTTTAGTACCGCAGCTGTACAAACGGCAAACACGACGGGGCTAAACAGTTAAAGAAGGAGCTCGAACTACGACCTGCTGCGATGGGGGAGGGTGTTCCGTTTCCGCTGATGCGCATGACAGCATGGGCGCCGTGACGACCACCACCCAGCAGGTGGAGCCGGATGCGATACCCGGACCGCCTAAGGAACGCTGGCGCCCCGGCTCCCTGGAGCTGCTGTGCGTCCTGCTGATCCTGGCCATCGCCCTGCAGAGCCAGTTGGCCGACCTGCTGGACACCACCGCCTTACAGACCGGTGCCACGATCTTCGTCGGCATCACCGTGCAAGCCATGCCGTTCCTGGTGCTGGGCGTGGTGATCAGCGGTTTCATCGCCGCCTTCGTGCCAGCGAGCGCGCTGCGCAAGGCGCTGCCGAAGAACAACGCCGCCGCCGTGCCCATCGCGGGTATCGCAGGCGTCGCGCTGCCCGGCTGTGAATGCGCCTCGGTGCCGGTCGCGCGCCGCCTCATGCAGCAGGGCATCGCCCCCGCCGCCGCGTTGACCTTCCTGCTCGCCGCGCCCGCCGTGAACCCCATCGTGCTGGTGTCCACCGCCGTGGCGTTCCAGGGCGAGCCCCGCATGGTGGTCGCCCGCTTCGTCGGCTCGCTGCTCACGGCGTGCGTGATGGGCTGGCTGTGGACCCGCTTCGGCAAGTCCGAGTGGATCGCCGAGCGCGCACTGCAGCGCCTGGAGTCCAAGCCGGGTCAGTCGAAGTGGATGGTGTTCGCCGAGACCGCCCGCCACGACCTGGTGCAGGCCGGTGGGTTCCTGGTGCTCGGCGGCCTGTTCGCCGCGGTGCTCAAGGTGGTCGTGCCGGAATCCTGGTTCAACTCGCTGGCCAGCCAGATCGCACTCGGCATCATCGTGATGGCTGCGCTCGCGGTGATCCTGGCCCTGTGCAGCGAGGCCGACGCGTTCGTGGCGGCCTCCTTCTCCACCTTGCCGCTGCTCCCGCGACTGGTGTTCCTGGTCGTCGGCCCCGCGGTGGACGTCAAGCTGATGGCGTTGCAGGCGGGCACCTTCGGCCGGAAGTTCGCCTTCCGCTTCGCCCCGACCACCTTTGTCGTCGCGATCCTGTGCGCCACCGCCGCCGGGTTCGTCGTCCTGGGAGGCTTCCGATGAAACGCGAGACGCAGAACATCCTGCTGATCCTGCTCGGTGGTGCGCTGCTGAAGATCTCCCTGACCGGCACCTACCTCAACTACGTCAAGCCCAGCCTGCAACCGTGGCTGATCGGCTCCGGCGTGGTGATGGTGGTGCTGGCCTCGCTGGCGATCCTGCATGACTTCCGCAAGGACAAAGCCCCGGTGGAGGCCGTCTGCGCGAGCGAGCACGACCACTCCCACGACGAGTCCCGCAGCCCGTGGATGCTGCTGCTGCCGGTGCTGGCCATCTTCCTGATCGCCCCGCCCGCCCTGGGCGCCGCCGCGGCCAGCAAGTCCACCACCAACAACTTCGCCGCGCAGAACCAGCAGAGCAGCCAGTTCGCCGAACTCCCGCCCGGCGACAACCCCGCGCTGCGCATGACCGACTTCGTCACCCGCGCGGTGTGGGACAAGTCCGGCAGTCTGGAGAAGCGCTCGGTCAAGCTGACCGGCTTCATCATGCAGGACAACGGCACCACCTTCGTCGGCCGGATGGCCATCGCCTGCTGCGTCGGCGACGCGCGACCCATCCGCGTTCGCATGGACGGCGCCGACCTGTCGACGCTGTCCCAGGACAGCTGGGTCGAGGTGATCGGCAAACTCCAGCCCGGCACCGCCACCGAGGCCAACAACTACGTCCCCACCTTGAACGTGGAGCAGCTCAACCCGATCGCCACGCCCGCCGACCCGTACGAGTTCTAGGCGTACTCGAGCCGGTTGACCAGGTTCGTCAGCAGCTCCTGCACCGACCTGGTCAACCGCGCGTGGTCACCGGGCGCGAGCGTGCACCACAGTCGGCCGTTGCTGGGTTTGCGGGTGAACTGGTAGCGACCCCGCGAGCTGTCGTAGAACGACACCACGTACTCGCCGCGCTCCCGCCGACCGGAGACCCGCGGCCGGTACCCGACGCCGAACTGGCCCATCCTGACCACATCGCCCATGACCTCGGCGACGAACTTCGCATCGCCGCGGCTCAGCCCCTCTTGAGCGAGGGCGTTCTCGAACACCTCCGCGGACTCCCCGGACTGCGCCGCGGCCCGGTCCAGGTTCTCCGCCAGGATGTTCACCGACCGGTTCGGCCCGGGCGGGTGCGGCGGCAGCAGGCCCACCACCGCCTGCGGCAACCCGTCCGCCTGCACCAGCTGTACGGTCAGATCCTGGTGGCTGAGCACCGCCATCGCCGCGAACTGCCCGTTCGCCCCGGCCAGCGCCCGCAACATCGGCCCGTGCTTGTCCAGCCGCAACCGCGCGTCGACCTCCCGCTCGGGCCGCGCGAGCAGGCCGAGCGCGTCCTCCAGGTCGGGATGCAGCCGCCGCGGCCCGTCGATGTAGCCCTTGGCCCGCAGCGACTGCCACGCCCGGACCGACAGTTCGGTCCGCTCGTCCATCGTCGTGCCGTGCGAGTTCATGTTCAACAAGGTCGGGAACTCGCCGAGTCCAAGCTGCTCCCAGCAGACGTCGTACTCCAGCCTGGACAGCACGAACCGCCCGGTCACGCCCCGATCACCGGCGGCGCGACCTTGAAGTCCCTGTCACCCCAGATCGTGTCGTCGGTCTCCTCGAGGTACTCGGCGCGCTTGTGCTCCTTGTCCTCTTCCTTGCGAGCCCCCGCGGCAGGCGCACCCATACCGCCCATACCGGGCTGCCCAGGCGCCCCGCGCATTCCGCGGTTCTGCACTCCGTCGTCGAAGGCCCCGAAACCCGCGGCACCGCCCATGCCGAGCCCGCCACGTCCACCGAAGCCACCCGCAACCGCACCGCCACGCAGCCCGCCCGCGCCACCTGCCCCACCGAACCGGCCCCCACCGGTCCCGTTGCCGCCGCCGGCCCCTGGTGGGAGGCCACCGGGTACCGGGCCGGGGAGACCAATCGGGTTGCCCGTGTTCGGCGGACCGCCCGGGCTCGGCAGCGGAACGTTCGGGTTGCCGGTGATCGGCGGCGTCGGCGTGACGTTCTGCGCTCCGGTGTGCCCCGGGATGCCGCTGCCTCCGGTGTTCACACCACCGTTGAGCGTCGGCGTGTCATGCACCGCCCGCCCACCGGTGCCCGCGGTGCTGCCACCCGTGCGCGAACCGGTCCCCGCGGACCGCTGCGTCGGCCCGCCGGTCCGCCCGTTGACACCGGTGGTTCCGGTCGACGGCGGCGGCACCTCGACGGCCACCGTGGGCGGCGGCGTGAACTGCCCGACCCCGCCGGTGTTCTGCCCGGTCTGCACGTTGTAGGTCTGCATCGCCCGGACGGCCTTGGCCTTCTCGTCCTTGGCGGCCTGCTCCTGCTTGTCCTGGTCGGTCTGCCCGCCGAACAAATGCGTGAACCCACCGGGAATCCCCAGGTAGTCACTGTTGGCGGTGGAGGTCACCTGCACCGGCGGCGGCACGTTCTTGGCGGTCTCGGCCACATCCGTGTCCTGCCTGGTCAGGCTGCCCTGCGTCTCGCCACCCGCGGTGTGAGCGTCCGCCGCCCACTGCGCCAGCGGAGCGACCCCACCCTGCATGGCGTTCCCGGCCTGCCCCTCCCACTCGGGCGCCGCCTTGGCCAGTGCCGTGTTGACCCGCTCCTGGGCATTGGCCATCAACGCCTGGAATTCCTTCCAGGCACTCATGGACCCCTCACTCACCTTGGCCCCACCCACGTTCCCGTCGGCGGTGCACATGGTGTCGCCCTTGTGCATCCAGTCGTACATGGTCTGATGACTGAACGAGTCGAAGTTGTAGCACTGGCCCATCGTCATCCCCTCCAGGACATGGGTCGTTCCAAAGCTTGCTTACCGCCCCGCGCCGAGGGCGGTCATCGCCGAGGTCGCCATCTTTTCGGCGGCATCACAGGGCTGCGGGTACTTGGTGGTGTCGCGAACCGTGGCGCTGGCGAACAGGTGCTGCCCGTTCGCCACGTCCACCGCCACGTCGCACCGCTCCTTGGGCGTGGAATGGACGACCCGGACCGCGGGGAAGTCGAGGACGGTTCCCGGGGAGGTCTGCCAGAGCCCACCCGGAGCGGTCCAGTGCTCGATTCCCTTGCCGGTGACCGAGCTCAGCCTGAAGTCAGCCCCGTTCACGTTCCACACGCATTCTTTGGCTTTCAGCGACGATGTGTCGTCATGAGGCTTGCCCTGCACATCGATCTTGAACTCGGTGTGCTTCGCAGGGTCGAACCATCCACAGGGGTCGGCGCCATCAAGCTTGATCTCGCGCGGCCGAGCCTGCTGCGAACTCGATGGGCTGGTCGTGGTGGTCGCGCTGGTGGTCGAGGTATCGCCGCCTTCCCCGTTCCCACAGGCGCTGAGCGCGATGAACCCCAGGGCGATGGCGGGCAGCCAGGCAAGAGAACGCATGGAAATGGTCAGCTCCGGTCCTGCATCGTCGTGGTGTTGTCTTCTTCGGCCAAGCCGTAGTTGTCCACAGCCGATTGAAGCCCGCTGATGGTCGCCTCCAACTCCCGGATGTACTGGTCCGCGACTTGGATGGCCAGCTGGGCGTTGCCGGTGAACTCCTTCGAGGCGTCGCCCGACACCGGGTCGCCCGCCATCGGAGGCACGCGCAGGTCGCTGCCCTTGGACTGCATGAAGTTGGCGATGTCGTTGCGGACGTCCTCGAGTTCCCGCTTGAGCGCTACGACTCGTTCCGGGTTGACGCGCATGACCACATTGCCGCCGCCGGTGGGCGCGCCCGCGGTGGGCGCCGCGCCGCCATGGCTGGGCATCTGGGCCGGCATAGGGCCGAATGGCATGACCGGAACCCCCCTTTGCTGGAATCGTCCAGGGTCACGCTAGCAATGACGCAGCTCAGGGCGCGGCGGTTCCGCCAAAGTGGGTTAAGACGCGAATCACTCTCTGCCAGGCGGTCAGCCCGCGCAGGGGCCGCAGGTGCCGAAGACCTCGACGGTGTGGCTGACCTGCACGAAGCCGTGGTCGGCTGCCACCTTTTCGGCCCAGCGTTCGACGGCAGGGCCCTCGACCTCGACGGTGCGGCCGCACTCGCGGCAGACCAGGTGATGGTGGTGGTGGCTGGAGCAGCGGCGGTAGATGGCCTCGCCGCTGTCGGTGCGCAGCGTGTCCACCTCGCCCGCATCGGCCAGGGTCTGCAGGGTGCGATAGACGGTGGTCAGGCCGATGCCTTCACCGCGGCGGCGGAGTTCCTCATGGATCTCCTGGGCGGAGCGGAAGTCGGAAAGCTGATCCAGCAGCCGGGACACCGCCGCGCGCTGCCGGGTGGCCCGCAGGCCGGGTACCGGTGCGACTCTCTCCGCGCTCACGCGTCCTCCCCTCGCGGCCGGTTCTCCTCGGCGTGGGCGACCGCGTCCACCACGATATGACTCAGGTGATCATCCACCAGCCGGTAGATGACCTCGCGGCCGTGTCGTTCGCCGTAGACAACCCCCGCGGCTTTGAGTACGCGCAGGTGCTGGCTGATCAGGGGCTGGGTCACGCCGAGGGCGTCGACCAGCTCGTGCACGCAGCGCTCGGCCTCGCGGAGCTGGAGCACGATGGAGATCCGCACCGGTGCGGCCAGTGCGCGTAGCAGGTCACCCGCGGCCTCCAGGGTGCGCTGGGATCTCGCCGGGGCGGGTTTGGCGGCGCTGCGTTCCGTGGAGTGCTCCTCGACGCCCGGCAGCCCGTCGTGCTCGGTCGAAACAGCGTCGGGGGTAGCCATCGTCATCTCCAGCACCTACGTCAGTGGACCGCGCGAGCTCGCCAGCGTGCCTAGTCATCGTAGAACCATTACCGCACGACCGAGACCGCCACGGCGATCAGAATCAACAGCACCAGCACGCGGAGCGCGCGTTCGGCGGGGCGCAGACGGGACCAGGTGGCGGCCAGCAGCGCCACCACGCCCGCGGCGAGCAGACCGAGCAGGCCTGCGCCCGCCGCACCCTTGATCCAGACGCCGAGTCCGAACAGGGCGGCGACGACGAGGAACACGGCAAGCGGACGGACCCGCGCCAGCGGGCCGTCGCCGGGAATCAGGCGTCGTGACGTCACCGGTCTAGCATGCACTGTGCTTCTCAACTGCCGGTTCACGGTCCCCGATGCGGAAGCCGTACGCTTCACCGAGCGTGCGGAGCGGGCACTGGAACTGCTCACCGCGCAGCCGGGCTGCCTCGGCGGCGAACTGGGTCGTTCGACGGAGGACGCCGAGCGCTGGTTGCTCACGGTCCGCTTCGAGTCGGTGCCCGCCTACCGGCGTGCCATGTCGCCGTTCGAGGTGCGTGAGCACGTGGTTCCGCTGCTGTCCGAGGCGTTGGCGGATGAGCCCGCGGCCTACGAGGTCCGCACCCGGGCGCGGGACGGCGCCACTGAGAGGGAGACGAGCCTGCTTGCTTCCGATGCAGGCCGGGTCCGCCTCGGCGAGGCGGCAGGCCCGTCGATCCCGCCACGCTGACTAGGCGGCGTGCGCGCAGGTCGCGCAGTTGCAGTCGGCACATGTGCAGTTGGTGCACCGGCAGTCCGAACAGTTGGAGCAGCTGCACGAGTTGTGGTTGCAGGTCGGGCAGGTGCAGTCCGCGCAATCGCAGGCCGCGCAGGTGTCGGAACAGTTGGAGCACGAGCACTTCGCGCACTCGTCGTAGTGCACGCCCTGATCGGTGCGGTGCTCCCGATGGACGTGGCCGTCGTGCAGGTAGTCGACGTGGTCGCCGTGCACGACCGCGTCGTGACCGCAGCCCGGTCCGTGGGTGTGGCTGTGCTTCTCCGCCTGACGGTGCTCGGTCAGCATGATCGCTCCTGAATCTCGTTTCGGTAACGCCAGAGCCATCGTCATATGCGTATCCATGCATGTCAAAAGGAGGCAGCTGTTTGCTCCCAATGGGTGAGACCGGGGCGTAGTCGAGGCCGCGTCGAATCGGCTTTGCGCTGCTGGCTAGGCTGGAATCCCCCGAACTGACCTGCACCAGGAGAGCGCTAGTGGCCGCCGATCGGATCGACACCATCGTGAGTCTCTGCAAGCGACGGGGCTTCGTGTACCCGTGCGGCGAGATCTACGGCGGCACCCGCTCGGCCTGGGACTACGGCCCGCTGGGTGTGGAGCTCAAGGACAACATCAAGCGGCAGTGGTGGAAGTACATGGTCACCGGCCGCGAGGACGTGGTCGGTCTGGACTCCTCGGTGATCCTGCCGCGTCAGGTGTGGGTGGCCTCCGGTCACGTCGAGGCCTTCGTTGACCCGCTGGTCGAGTGCACCGCCTGCCACCGCCGTTTCCGCGCGGACACCCTCGAAGAGGAGTTCACCGAGCGCAAGGGCCGCGCGCCGGAGAACGGCCTGGTCGACATCCCCTGTCCCAACTGCGGCGGCCGCGGCCAGTGGACCGAGCCGAAGATGTTCAACGGCCTGCTCAAGACCCACCTTGGCCCGGTGGAGTCCGAGGAGGGCCTGCATTACCTGCGCCCGGAGACCGCGCAGGGCATCTTCGTCAACTTCATGAACGTGATGACCACCGCGCGCAAGAAGCCGCCGTTCGGCATCGGTCAGATCGGCAAGTCCTTCCGCAACGAGATCACCCCGGGCAACTTCATCTTCCGCACCCGCGAGTTCGAGCAGATGGAGATGGAGTACTTCGTCGAGCCGGGCACCGACGAGGAAACCCACCAGTACTGGATCGACGAGCGGCTGCGTTGGTACACCGACCTCGGCATCAACGCCGACAACCTGCGGCTGTACGAGCACCCGAAGGAGAAGCTGTCGCACTACTCGAAGCGGACGGTGGACATCGAGTACCGCTTCCGGTTCGGCGGCCAGGAGTGGGGCGAGTTGGAGGGCGTCGCGAACCGCACCGACTTCGACCTCACCACGCACTCCAACCACTCGGGTGTGGACCTGTCCTACTTCGACCAGGCCGAGGGCACCCGCTACCGCCCGTACGTCATCGAGCCCGCGGCCGGTGTGGGCAGGCCCATGATGGCGTTCCTGCTGGACGCCTACACCGAGGATGAGGCGCCCAACGCCAAGGGCGGCGTCGACAAGCGGGTCGTGTTGAAGCTGGACCGCCGCTTGGCGCCGGTGAAGGTGGCGGTGCTGCCGCTGTCCCGCAACCCCGAGCTTTCGCCCAAGGCCCGCGACCTTGCTGCCGCGCTGCGCAAGCACTGGAACGTGGACTTCGACGATTCGGGCGCGATCGGCCGCCGCTACCGCAGGCAGGACGAGATCGGCACGCCGTTCTGCATCACCGTCGACTTCGACACGGTGAACGACCACGCGGTGACCATCCGCGAACGCGACACCATGACCCAGGAGCGGGTCGCGCTCGACAAGGTCGAGTCCTACCTGGCAGGTCCTCTGCTGGGCTGCTGACCAACGTCATGGGCAGGTCGTGACAGCTGAGCCACGACCTGTGTGGCCTGCGCCAGGCCCATGGCCTGCCAATGAAATCAACCGGGCCTCGCCGACCTGGTCGGCAAGGTCATCATCGACCTTCCGTTTCCGTGGTCGGTCCACAGGCTGCCCGGCGAGAACGCCGCTCCCGACGTGTCCGGATTCAGTCGGCGAGATGACCGCCGTGGACGACGTCCCTGCTGATCGCGCCGAACGAGGTGGTGCTCTGCGCGGAACCGTTTGTTCTCATCCGGGCAGGCGCCGCACGTCCAGCCGATGCTCGGTGACGCTGCCGTCAGCCGACCGTTCCACCTGGTAGGCGCCCGCGCCTTGGCGTTCGGCGACCGCCTCGACGAGCGTGGTGCCTCGGTAGAGCAAGCCGACGCCGTCGTCGGTGCAGTGTGTGACAGGCAGTTGGGCGGCGGCCACGGCCGCGTGGATGACCGGTCGCCGGTTGCGTTCGGAGTCGTAGTGCACGCCGTTGCCGTAGGGCAGCATGGCCAGCCCATCGGTGACGATGCGCAACTCGGGACCGAAGGAGTCGGTGGAGCCGCCGAGGTACCAGCAGATGGACCCCGCCGACACCCCGCCGAGCACCACCCCGTCCAGCCACGCCTTGCGGAGTACCGCGTCCAGGCCGTGCACCCGCCACACGGCGAGCAGGTTGGCCACCGAACCCCCGTCGACCCACACGACGTCGTTGCGTCCCACGTAGTCGGCGAGGTCTGCCGTCGGCGGCTGCGGGAACAGGTTGAGGTGACTCACCTCCACCCCCGCGTGCTCGCCCGCCTCGGACACGAAGGCGTTGAAGTACCGCTGGTCGCCGCCCGCGGTGGCGATGTGACACAGCCTCGGCCGCCGACCGTCCACCCCGGACAGCTCCAGCGCGTGGTGGATCAGCGGTCCGAACTCCAGCGTGATCCTGCCGCCGCGGCGCCACCCGCCGGAGGTGGCCAGAATCGTCGGTTCCGGTGCGCCCATGCCCCGAATCCTGCCGGCGCCCCCTACCAGACCCGCCCGACACTCCCGCCCTATCACTCCTTCGTTTTCGGCGTGTTATCCACAGGACCCCCGGCCATCCACAGATTCCGATCTTCTGCTGGTTTCGCCCCCGCCGACGGCGAAGGCTGGACCCATGACCCCTTCACAGCCCGACCTGCCCCACCGCTTCCCCTACGCGGTAGCTCGCTCCTCGGACCTGGTGGCGAGCGGACTCACCGCGTCCACGATCTCCCGCCGCTGCAAACCGGGCGGTCCGTGGCAGCGCCTGCTGCCCGGCATCGTCTTGCTCAGTCACGCGCCCCCAGGGCCACTGCACCTGATGCGGGCCGCCCACTTGCACGCGGGCCCCGACGCGGCCATCACAGGCCTGGACGCGCTGGCTCTGCACCGCGTGGTTCCCCCACCCGCCACGACCTCCGTCCACGTCCTCGTCCCGACGCGCCGCCATCCGGCGGGCAACGACC
Organism: Actinorectispora metalli; assembly: GCF_056323685.1. NCBI lineage: Bacteria > Bacillati > Actinomycetota > Actinomycetes > Pseudonocardiales > Pseudonocardiaceae > Actinorectispora > Actinorectispora metalli. Next base: position 752,742 of record NZ_JBREYE010000001.1, on the reverse strand, counting down.
TCGTCCACATCGAACGCACCCGAGATATGCCCGAGCCCTGCCCGATCGCCGCGATCCCCGCCGTCCCCATGGCCAGGGCCGTCTTGGACGCCTGCCGCCGCCTCACCTACACCAAGACCTCGTCCTTCGGAGGTTGCATCGCCGCCGAGGTCCGCATCCTGCTGGCGGCCGCGATCGCCCGGGGCGCCGGAACCCCACCGGCGCTGCTGGCGATGCTGGCGCCCCAAGCCCGAGGTTCCTGGCTGCCACGCGAAATCCTCCGGGGCTTCATCGACCACCCCGCCACTCTGAAAGGAGCCATCTCCGATGCGGCACAGCCCGGCGAAACCGAAGCCAACGTCATCTCGCTCGCCGACCGCGCACCCCACGGCCCACCGGCGCCGCCTCGCTTCCCGCCTGCTCCGCTGATCCCCTTCCCGGCCCGTCTGCACGCCCCAGGAACGGAGAAAGAATCGTGGCAACTCGCCTGAGCACATCCGGCGACGTTCATTCGGCCGAAACGTATTCACTCCGCTATCCGCGGGCCTTACCTCGCTGTCGGATGCGCGGGTGGGGAGAATCAGGGTGGTGGACACGCAACCGGGTGTTCAGACAGCGGTAACCGGGTCTGCGACCATGGGGTGGTGAGCATGCGCCTGACGCCGTCCGGATCGATGTCGGTCCGGTTGGTCAGACGGGCGGTGGTGGGTGCCGTCATGATCGGGTTGCTGCTGGTGGGCGGTACCTCGTTCCGGGTGTGGCAGGTCGCGCGGTCCGATGAGCGGCAACCGGTCGACGCGGTGGTGGTGCTCGGCGCGGCGCAGTACGACGGCAGGCCATCGGACGTGTTCGAGGCGCGGCTGCAACACGCTCAGCGGCTGTTCGAAACCGAGGTCGCCAAGACCATCGTCACCGTCGGCGGCGGTCAGAGCGGGGACAAGTACACCGAGGCGGAAGCAGGCCGGAAGTGGCTGCTCGGCACCGAACGCACCTCCGGCAGGTCCAAGAACGCCGTTCCCGCCTCCAGAGTCGTGGCGGTCGGGGCGGGCGCCGACACCCTCGGCAGCCTGCAGGCCGTGGCAGCCGAGGCACAGCGGCGCGGCTGGAACTCGGCGGTGATCGTGTCCGATCCGTGGCATTCGCTGCGGGCCCGCACCATGGCCCGGGACGCCGGGCTGGAGAGTTGGACCTCGCCGACACGGCGAGGACCGGTCGTGCAGACCCGGATCCGGCAGATCCGGTACATCCTGCGCGAAACGGCGGCGCTGCTGTACTACCGGTTCACGCATGCCTCGGCCGAGGGGACCGGCGACGGGTTGGGCTGACATGCTGGTGTGGTGAAAAGCGGCTACACCGAGCATGACGCCGAGCGGCTTTTGCCCGAGGCACCGAAGACGGCGGCGCTGCCCGGCAGCGACGGAACCCGCCGCAGCCCGTTCTCGCGGGACCGTGCCCGCGTGCTGCACTCCGCCGCGTTGCGGCGGCTCGCCGCGAAGACCCAGGTCGTCGGGCCGGGGGAGGGGGACGTGCCGCGTACGCGGCTGACCCACTCGCTGGAGGTGGCCCAGATTGGCCGGGGCATCGCCGAGGAACTCGGTGCCGATCCCGATGTCGTGGACACCGCGGGCTTGGCCCATGACATCGGCCACCCGCCGTTCGGGCACAACGGCGAGGACGCGCTGGCGGAGATCGCGCGCGGCTGCGGTGGTTTCGAGGGCAACGCGCAGACCCTGCGCATCCTCACCAGGCTGGAGCCCAAGTACCTGGGCGCCGACGGGCTCGGACGCGGCCTCAACCTCACCAGAGCCAGCTTGGACGCCTCCACCAAGTACCCGTGGACGCGGGAGGTGAACGAGCGGAAGTTCGGGGTGTACGACGACGACTTGAGTGTCTTCGAGTGGATGCGGGGCCGGGCGCCCGCGGGGGCACGGTGCCTGGAAGCCCAGATCATGGACTGGTCCGATGATGTCGCCTACTCCGTGCACGACGTCGAGGACGGGGTGGTGTCCGGTCGGATCTCGCTGCCCACGCTCGCGGACGCGGGGGAGCGGGCCGCGATCGCGCGGCTTGCCGCGCAGGCGTTCGGCGTCGAGTCGGCGGCGGACCTGGAGGCCGCTGCCGAGGGGCTGCTCGACGTGGAGGCGGTGGCGGGCCTTGTGGAGCGGGAGTACGACGGTTCGCTCGCGGCGTCGGTGGCGTTGAAGCGGCTCACCAGCGAACTCGTCGGCCGCTTCGCCTCCGCCGCTGTCGGCGCGACCAGGGCGAAGTACGGCGCGGAGCCGCTGTCCCGGTACGCCGCCGACCTACAGATCCCGGCGCAGGTGGCGGCCGAGGTCGCGGTGCTCAAGGCGGTCGCGCTGCGGTACGTGATGAGCGATCCGCGCCGCCTTGAGGTGCAGCTGGAACAGCGGCAACTGCTCACCGACCTGGTCCACACGCTGACCGAACGCGCGCCGCTCGCCCTGGACCCGTCGTTCCGTCCCGCTTGGGACGTCGCGACCGACGACGCCGCCCGCCTGCGGGTGGTCATAGACCAGGTCAGTCTGCTCACCGACTTCCAGGCATTCCGCTGGCACCGCGAACTGTGCTGCCACCAATCTGATTAGCCAGGCCCGACAGCGGCGGAGTCGCGGAGTGCGGAACCGATTCATGGAGGCAGGCGACATCTCCCCATGGCCTGAGGGTGCGGCGAGGACCAGCCTGGTTGTCCGACCGATGCCGGCGATCCGACCAGGTCCGTGATGGGGCAGCAGTAGGCCGACCGGGCAGAACGAGCAGGCAGTCGCGATGGCCAGTCCGGGATCGGTAGCGGTGCAGGCGCATCAGATCGATCGTTTGTGGCGATGTCTATTTGCGAAGAATGGTTCTGTGCACCTCCGTCCCGCGGCCTGCTTCGCGAACCGGGATGTCCGCAAACAGGTCAATCCGCATGCTGTCAGCGAAAACCGACGCCGACACTCGTTCGAGTGGCACACTCGGGGTTATGGCGAGAGGGTTGCTCCGTGCGTTGCGCTCGCGCCTTCGCCGGTTGTTCCGCAGGCGGGTTCCCGCAGGCGTGACGAACCGTGGAGGCCGTGGTGAGTCGGGCGGCGGTGCCGCCGGGGTTCGCGAACCCCGCAGGCCGCTCCCGGTCGGCCCGGTGGCCGGAGCGGGTGCCAAACCCGATCCGAAGCCGCCGACGAACATCCGGCTCCCGGACTCCCGACGCAACCCATAGCCCGCGTGCTCCCGTCCTCAGGGGGAGCGGGTACACCGCAAACCCTGGAGGCCGAGTGACCGAGCACGTGGATTTCGCCCTGACCCTGCACCGGGCCCTGGGCACGGCCGACGACGACCTCTGCTGGTCGCCGGTGTCCGTGGCCAGCGCGCTGGGACTGACCGCGACCGGCGCCGCGGGCAAGACCCGCCAGGAACTGTTGGCGCTCATCGCGGGCGGGGACGACGACGGACTGGGGCGGCACGCCGAGCTGCTCAACAAGGCGGGCAAACTGGCCGACGACGACGCCGTGCTCGCCGTGTCCAACACCCTGTGGATCAGGGACGACGTGCCGGTGGAGGACGCCTACTCGGCGGAATTGGTGGCCTGGCCGGGCGGGTCGTCCCAGCTCGCGCCCTTCCAGCACGACCCGGAGTCGGCGCGCAGGCTGATCAACGCCGACGTCGCCAAAACCACGCGACAGCTCATCCCGGAACTGCTCCAGCCCGGCACGATCGAGAAGCTCACGGTCGCCGCACTGGTCAACGCCCTGTACCTCAAGACCGGCTGGCGGCACCGCTTCCAACGCGGCGGCACCCTGCTGCGTCCCTTCCACACCCGGCGCGGCACCCGCGACGTGCAGACCATGCAACTCGCCGAGGACCTCGGCTACGCCCACACCGACGGCTGGCAGGTGGTGTCGCTGCCCGCCAACGGCGGCGTGACCGCGACGGTGCTGCTGCCCGACGGTGAACTGTCCGAAGCGGAGGGCAGGCTCAGTTCCGAGGTGCTGCGGCGGCTGCTGGACGCGCCGTCGCTGCAGAAGGTCGAGTTGCGGCTGCCCAAGCTGAAGATCAAGGGCCGCTACGACCTGGACCGGGTGCTGGGCAAGGTGGGCGTGAACGAGCTGTTCACCGAGCAGGCCGACCTCTCCGGCATCACCGGGGAGGTGCCGCTGATGGTGTCCGCGGCCGTGCACGAGGCCGTGCTGCGGGTCGACGAGGAGGGCATGGAGGGTGCCGCGGCCACCGCGATGGTGATGCGGCTGAGCATGGCCCTGCCCGACCAGCCGGTCCAGGTCGACGTGGACCGGCCGTTCCTGCTGCTGGTGCAGCACCGCGAGACCGGAGCCATCTACTTCATGGCCCGGGTGACCAACCCCTGACCTGCGCTGTCACAAATCCGCTCGGCGGCTCGTCCTCCTGATGACACGACTTCACAGGAGGACGAGATGCCTCGTATCCCCGCGGTTCCCACCAAGGACGCAGGCTGGGTGGTCCGGCTGCTCTACCGGTTCGCCAAGAAGCGCTTCGGGGCGGTGCCCGAGCCGTTCGCGGTCACCGCGAACCACCCGAGGCTGATGGTCAGCATGGCCATCGCGGAGGCGGGTGCGGAACGGTCGCAGAAGACGCTGCCCAAGGCGTTGATCGAACTGGCCTACTACCAGGTGGCCGTCCAGGTCGGCTGCTCCTGGTGCGTCGACTTCGGCACCATGCTGCAGAAGCACGACGGCCTGGACATCGACCGGCTCACCGAGATCCACGACTACCGGAACTCGGCGCACTACACCGAGTTGGAGAAGCTCGTGCTCGCCTACGCCGAGGCCATGACCAACCAACCCATGACGGTCACCGAAGAGCAGGTCGCCGAGCTTGACCGGAGGCTGGGGCACAAGGGCCTGGTGGAGCTCACCTTCGCCATCGCGATGGAGAACCTGCGCGCCCGCTACAACCACGCCCTGGGCATCACCGATCAGGGCTTCACCTCGGGTGCGGCCTGCCGCGTCCCCTATCCCGTCGCCAACTGATCGGCGGAGCACCGGCGACCACTGACCAAACCAGGCCTCGCGGACGCGCAGGCCGCCGCCCGCCATCAAGGCGGTTCAGACGCCGATGAGCTTGTCCGGGTTGGTGGTGTTGTAGATCGCGGCGATGCGACCGTCGCGGACGACGAACACCGAGGTACCGACATCGGTGGGCTTGCGGGTGGCCTTCGCGTCCTCCGCGAGCCGGAACACCACCCCCGGATCGCCGTTGATCAGCACGTTCTCCAGCGAACCGATGCGCTGTCGGTAGATGCGCATCAGACCGAGGAAGAACTGGGTGACCGCCTGCGCGCCGACGATGGGGCGGCGGGCCGCCGCGGCCTGGCCGCCACCATCGCCCACCGCGACGACGTCGGGGTGCAGCAACGCGACCACGCCCTGGACGTCGCCCTCGGCGAGGGCGGCCATGAAGCGGTCCAGGATCTCCTGCTGCTCGGCCAGCGGCGCGCGGCGCGGCGGATCGGCGTCCGCGACGACCTTGCGCGCCCGGGAGGCGTGCTGCCGCGCCGCGGCGGAGGAGCAGCCCAGCACGTCGGCGATCTCGGCGAAGGGCATCTGCAGGCTGTCGTGCAGCACCAGCGCGACCCGCTGCTCGGGGGTCAGCGACTCCAGCACCACCATCGCCGCCATCCGCAACTCCTCGTCGCGGACCACCGAGTCCAGCGGGTTCTCGCCCTCGCCCAGCCGCGCCACCAGCGGCTCCGGCAGCCAGGAGCCGACGTAGTTCTCCTTGCGGACCGCCGCCGAACGCAACCGGTCCAGGCACAGCCGCGCGACGACCGTGGTCAGCCAGGCCCGCAGGTCCCGCAGCGCGGCGCGCTCGACGTCGCCGAGGCCGTTCAGGCGCAGCCAACTCTCCTGGACCGCGTCCTCCGCGTCGGCCACCGAACCGGTCATCCGGTAGGCGACGCCGAACAGATGACCGCGGTGTTCCTCGAAGCTGTGCTGCACAGTGCCCATCCTGCACCTGCGGCCGCCGCCGAACACTGTGACCTCAGTACACTCCGCTGTTGTGGCAGGACGGATCCGGGAAAGCGACATAGCCGAGGTACGCGAGCGCAGCCGGATCGACGACGTGGTGGGGGAGTACGTCGCGCTGCGCCGCGCAGGTGGCGGTGCGCTCAAGGGACTCTGCCCGTTCCACGACGAGAAGTCGCCGTCGTTCAACGTTCGCCCGACGCACGGCACCTTCCACTGCTTCGGCTGCGGCGAGGGCGGTGACGTGATCGCCTTCGTGATGAAGATCGAACACCTCAGCTTCGTCGAGTCGGTCGAGAAGCTCGCCGACCGGGTCGGCGTCCGGCTCACCTTCGTCGGCGGCGGTTCCAGCGTGCAGCGCGACCGCGGCACGCGCTCCCGGCTCATCGACGCCCACCGGGTCGCCGCCGAGTTCTACGCCGAACAGCTGGGCACCCCCGACGCCAAGACGGCGCGTGAATTCCTCACCGAGCGCGGCTTCGACGCCACCGCGGCCACCACCTTCGGCTGCGGCTTCGCCCCAGCGGGCTGGGACAAGCTCACCAAGCACCTGCTTGGCCGCGGCTTCGAGCTGTCCGAGCTGTACACCGCGGGCCTGTCCAAAGAGGGCAGACAGGGCCCGATCGACCGCTTCCACCGCAGGCTGCTGTGGCCGATCAAGGACCTCAGCGGCGACGTGGTCGGCTTCGGCGCCCGCAGGCTGTTCGACGAGGACCCCATCCAGGCCAAGTACGTCAATACCTCCGAGTCGCCGATCTACAAGAAGTCGACGGTGCTGTTCGGTCTCGACCAGGCCAAGCGGGAGATCGCCAAACGCAGGCAGGCCGTGGTGGTGGAGGGCTACACCGACGTGATGGCCATGCACGCCTCGGGCGTGCCCACCGCGGTGGCCTCCTGCGGAACGGCCTTCGGCGGCGAGCACATCGGCGTGCTGCGCAGGCTGCTGATGGACGACGACGCTTTCCGCGGTGAGGTGATCTTCACCTTCGACGGTGACGCCGCGGGCCAGAAGGCCGCGCTCAAGGCGTTCGACGACGAGCAGCGCTTCGCCGCACAGACCTACATCGCGGTCGCCCCCGACGGCATGGACCCCTGCGAGCTGCGCCAGGCCAAGGGTGAGGTCGCCGTCCGCGACCTGGTGGCGCGCAGGCAGCCGCTGTTCACCTTCGCGATCAAGGCCATGCTCGGCGAGCACAACCTGGACACCGCCGAGGGCAGGGTGGAGGCACTGCGCCGCACGGTGCCGCTGGTATCGCGGATCAAGGACGTGTCGCTGCGGGACGAGTACGCCCGCCAGTTGGCAGGCTGGGTCGGATGGGAGGACGTGCCGACGGTGCTGCGCAGGGTCCGCGAGGAGGCGGGCAACGCCCCCACACCCCGCACCAACCGCCGCCTACCCACCCCAGACCCGAACCAGGGTGCGCTGGCCGTCGACGTGGACGGCCCACCGCGGCCCGACCGCCGCGACCCCCGGCTGCGCGCTCAGCGCGATGTGCTCAAAGCCGCCCTCCAACTGCCCGCGATGGCGGGCCCGGTGTACGACGCGCTGCCCGACGAAGCCTTCACCGACGAGGCCTACCTGGTGGTCCACCAGGCCATCCGCGCCGCAGGCGGCACCGGAAGCGGGCTGTCCGGCCCCGCGCTGGTCGACGCGGTCAGCGAGCACTGCCGGTTCGGCACCGTGCGCACGCTGGTGAGCGAACTGGCGGTGGAGACGCTGCCCACCAAGGACGAGCACGACGCCCGCTATGTCGAGGCGGTGCTGGCAGGCCTGCAGAAGGAGTTGGTCGGCAGGCAGATCGCCGACATCAAGTCCCGCCTGCAGCGGCTGTCCCCGGTGGAACAGCCCGACGACTACCGCGCGCTCTGGGGCGACCTCGTCGCGTTCGAGGAGTACCACAAGGCCCTGCGCAACCAGGCCATCGGCGAATGGCAGTCCCGATGAGCCTGTTCTCCCGCCTGTTCGGCGACCGCTTGCCCAAGGGCTGTGAACTCGACCTGGAGGCAGCCGAGCGAGTGCTCGCCGTCGCCGACGTGCGAGGCGGCGGCCACGCCGTCGCCACCAGCCACGGCCTGTGGTGCCGGCAGCCGCAGGGCATGCGCCGGGTCGACTGGCACCTGGTCAGCAAGGCCACCTGGAACGCCGACACGCTGACGCTGATCATCGCCGAGCAGACCGGCGCCGCGGGCGCGGCGGTGCTGCTGCGCGACCTCCCGCCGCGGCGCCTCACCTTCGACCGCGCGGCCACCGTGCCCGATGTGGTGCACGCGCGGGTCACCGGCTCCATCACCGCCCGCCATTACCAGGAACTTCCCGGCGGCGGCGCCTGGTTCGTCCAGCGCCGGATCGTCGGCCGCGACGGGGTGCAACTTCAAGTCCGTCCCGACCCCGGCACCGATGAAGCCGTGCTCGCCGACGTGGCAGCACGAGCCGCCGAACGCATCCCCGCGATTCACAACCCGTGAACGGCTAATGCCCTTACCTCGCGCGGATTGCCTCCACGGCACTTTCCTGTTCACAATACGTACGTACGGTTTGGTTAACTGGAGGGGCCATGTGGGATCCGAATGAGTACCTGAAGTTCGCGGAGGAGCGCGGCAGGCCATTCCACGACCTGCTCGCCCAGGTCAAGGCGGACAACCCGCGTGGCGTGGTCGACCTGGGCTGCGGCCCCGGCAACCTCACCACCCTGCTGGCCAAGCGCTGGCCGCGTGGCAGGCTGACGGCTTTGGACTCCTCACCCGACATGGTCGCCGCCGCACGAAGCCAGGGCGTCGCGGCGGAGATCGCCGACATCCGGGATTGGATGCCCGCAGACGACACCGATGTCGTCATCACCAACGCCGTGCTGCACTGGGTGCCCGAACGCCTGGAGTTGCTGCGTCGGTGGCTCACCGCTATGCCCGGCGGCGCCTGGTTCGCCCTGCAGGTGCCGGGCAATCACCGCGACTCCACCCACACGATCATCCACGAACTCGTCCGGCAGCCTCGGTGGAGCCCGTTGGTGCCGCTAGACCACCTGGTCCCCAGCGCCCAGTCGGAGCCCGCCGAATACGGCGACCTGTTCACCAGCGCGGGCTGGCACGCGAACGTGTGGGAAACGACCTACCTCCAGCGGCTGGAGGGCGAGAACCCCGTCCTGGACTGGGTATCCGGCACAGCACTGCGCCCAGTCCGCGAGGCACTGGGCGACGCGGACTGGGCGCAGTTCAGAGCCGAACTGGCGCCGAGGTTAGCTGCCGCCTACCCGCGTGGGGTTGACGGCGGCACCTGGCTTCCGTTCCGACGCATCTTTGCCGTCGGTCACCGCTGAGCCACTCTTCGTGGCGGCGGTGGTGGCCTTGCGCGGAGCGGGCGTCGTGGTGGTGCTCGACGTCGCGGCGGGCGGCGGGCTGGGCACCGCGCGGTGCTCAGCCCCCGATTCCTTGCCCATCCCGGTGATCTCGGTGAACTTGGCCCTGGCAACCCCCGCCGCACCCTGCACGGTGGGGTGGTCGGCCAGCGACTTGTAAGTCCGTACGAGGTCCTCGTAGCGCTCCCGCCCTGCGCGCGTGCCGAGAACGTATCCGGCGGCCATACCCAGTAGGAACGCCTTCATCACGTTGTCCTCCAGCGATCTTCGGAGCTGTTCGGTCACCCCGCCCGCCGTCCCTGTCGACGCGGCGGGGGGTGCTGTAACCGGGTTCCCAGCATGCGCTAGAGTTACACGTCGTCGGGGTGAGCAGCTCTGACAGGCCAAGTGAACATTCCTCCATAGCTCAATTGGCAGAGCATTCGACTGTTAATCGAAGGGTTGCTGGTTCGAGTCCAGCTGGAGGAGCAGAACAGCATAAAGGGCCAGTCCGCAACGGACTGGCCCTGAGTTGTTCTCTGGGGCGGTAGCTCAGCCGGTTAGAGCAGGGGACTCATAATCCCTTGGCCGTGGGTTCGAGTCCCACCCGCCCCACCGCCTCCCACCCGCCGATACCCGGCAAGTCACGATCGCACTCGTAGTTACTCCGTCGCCGACCTGTGCGCGCAGCTATCGTCGTTCACCCGCCCTGCCGTGGGCGACCGATCATGATGCCGCCCGGTGCATCGACCAGTGGGCGCGCACCCAACCCAAATGGCGCTCGGAAAGCGACGTGAACAGCGGCTCGCCGTGCAGACGGCGGTACTCGGCGTACTGTCGTGCTTCCTCGCTGGCGTCGATCAGTTGGTCTGCCGGACGGATGGCGAGATGGTCGAGGTCGAACAGGCTGTGGATGTCCCGACGCAGCAGCAGACCACCTTCATCGTGGTGGACTCCGTTTGCCGCGTAGCTGTAGAGGTGGGCTGCTTCAAGTGCTCCTGCGGGTGCCGCACCAGTGAACGCGCAGATGTGACCCTGTTGCTTGAGTAGTCGATGGCGGAAGGAGCCTTGTCCGACCCGCACCCGGACCAATCGATTGCGGTGTCCGCTGATCAGGCTTTCGAGGGCGGCCTCGATCGGCGACAGCGGAGGCGGAAAAGGCAACGAGCGCACGGCCTCGCGGAAACGGACGTAATCCAGCTGACGCATGCTGAGTTGTGACTTCGGATGTAGGCACAACTGGCGTAGCTGATTTCCCGTGAGTTGGCCTGCGAGGTCCACCCATCCTGAGTTGTGACGCGTTCGGTACGTCTTGACCTCCTGGCTGTAGGTGACGGGTGCGGCGAAGACACCCCCGCATGCGTAGCACTTGTAGACCGGGCGCATGGTGGCCCGCGCCTTGATATTCGCCTTGCCGCGCTTCGAGCATCGATGCAGGTCGTTGCGTTGTCGTCCGTGATCGATGGCTTCAATCACCGACGCGCCGAGGAGAATCTCCTTATCCCACAAGGCGATCACGTCTCCTGGCTTGGGCGCAGCATGGTTCGGGACGGTGTCGTCCCAGCTGTAGTGGAACTGCGGGTCGTCGTCATAGCCGTCGTTCCCGCTCCGCTCGCCTTGCCGAACTGTCCTTCGGTGAATCGCCAGGATCGGAAGCTGCGTTTCAAGTCAGACTTCCTTGAGCATCCCCGAGTCCACCGAAAAGTCGGCACCTGTCGTGCTCGCCGAGCGCGGCGACGCCAGCAGGACCACGACGTCGGCGATCTCCTGTGCGGTGGCCAACCTGCCGGTGCTCAGGTTCATCAGTTGCGGCGCCAACTCGGTGAGCACGGTGTCGCGGGTGGAACCCGCGTGGGCGGCGAAGATGTCGGCGGCGCCGCCTTCGTCGGTCCACCACGGTGTGTGCACCGGGCCGGGGGAGACGGTGTTGACGCGGACTCCCTGCGGCGCGAACTCGGCGGACAGTGCCTTGGTGAGGTTGGTCAGGGCTGCTTTCGCCGCGCTGTAGTCGACGTTGACCGCCGAGGGCTGCCGGGCCACCGCGGAGGAGATGTTGACGATCGCGCCGCCGCGGCGCTGGAGGTGCGGGAGCGCGGCGCGGATCGCCCTGACCGCCGAGAGCAGGTTGAACTCGAGCATGTCGTGCCAGTCCTCGTCGGTCAGGGCTAGGAAGGAGAAGCGGGGCAGCGCCGTGCCGGGCGGCGGACCGCCCGCGTTGTTCACGAGGATGTCGAGTCCGCCGAAGTCGGCCACCGCGTGGCTGATCGCGGCGGCGGGTGCGGCCGGGTCCATCAGATCCGCCGCGAGGTGGTGGAGGTTCGGGCCCACAAGCTCAGCCAAGGCGGGGCTGATCTTGCGGGAGACGGCGACGACCTTGGCGCCTTCCTCGACGAGGGTGCGGGTCACGGCAAGGCCGATGCCCTTCGACCCGCCGGTGACGACCGCGATCTTGTCGGCAAGCTGTAGATCCATGCCGCAAGGCTCACATCTCGCACCGCCACCTTCCGGCGGTATTCGGACCAGGTCGTGTTGGTCATGCGCTTGAACGTGCCGCCGCTGAGGGAGGCGGCGCCTGCCACGTTGTCGGTGTGCACGCGCAGCTTGACGCTGCTGACCGTGCCGCCGACACCGCTGACGTTGAACTTGAGGAACATGCGCTTGATGGGGGAGTTGTCCACATCGAGCCGGCCGGAGGTACCGAAGTTGGTACCCGCCGCACCGCTGTCGACGTAGGTGTCCGCGCTCGCGGCCACGGTGGTTGTCGCCGCCGACGCCACCGGGTCGGAGCCGGACAGCGTGAGACGGTGATGGCCGATGCGGTGAGGACGCCGACGACGGTCGCCACGACGGCGGCCCTTCGTTCGAACATGCCGAGCCCCTTCACTCGTCGTGGGGCTATAGGGAGGGTGCTCGACGGACGTTATGGACCGGCGGACTCAGCCGGGTCGGGGGAAACCCCAGCAGCGCGGCGGTCGGGTTAACGACAGACCCATTCCTCCACGGCGTCGGCGGCTTCGCCCGCGCCGCCGCAGTTGGCGATCACTTTCTGAAGCTGTTGCACGTTCTGCCTGATCAGCCGGTCACCGGCGACCAGGTCGACCGCCGAGCGAAGCCGTGCGGCCGTCACCGCGGCCGAGTCCACTGTCACGCCGAGGCCCAACTCGACCACCCGGAAGGTGTTGATGTCCTGCTCGGGCATCTGCGGAACGCAGACCAATGGCACCCCGGCGGCCAGCGACTCCATGGTGGAGTTCATGCCCGCGTGCGAGACGAACACCGACGTGTGCCGCAGCACCTGGGTCTGTGGAAGGTGGGCCGCCACCGTCACATTCGGCGGGATCGGGCCGAGATCCGCCGGGTCGACCGCGTGGCCGATGGCCATCACCACGTGGTGCCGCCCGTCGCGGAACGCGTCCAGGCAGGTCCGGTAGAACGCCGTCTGGTTGTTGAACAGGGTGCCCAGCGAGATCAACACCACCGAATCGGCGGGTGGTGACCAACTGCTATCGTCCGCACGGATCAGCGGCCCGACGAAGGAGAACCGATCGTCGAAGGTATCGCCCGCGATCTGGAACTCGCGTGGCAGGAATACCAGGTTCCGCCTACTCACCGGGCCGGTGAGGCGTTCCATTCCGAAGCTGAAGCCGTACTCGCCCGCGAACTCGTCCAGCTCCGTTCGGAACGTGTGCATCAGTGGGTCGACGAGTATTTCCTCGGAGATCGTCGCCGTCTCCATCGAGAACTGCTCGTTGGATGCGAATGTGGGGAACATCGCAATGGTGGGAACGCCGAGAGCCTCGCCGAGGATTCGGCCTGCAAAGCTGCCCACGTCGTGACACACCGCGTCCGGCGGATCCGCGCGGTAATGATCCACCATGAGCGGAACGGACTCTTTCGCCTCCGCCAGAAATGATCTGAACGCGGCGACCAGAACCTCCACCGGGAACGACTGCCTGCCCGGCTCGATTTCCGGGAGGATGGTCGGCAAGGTCAGCGGCTCCGCACCGCTTTCGGCCACCACCGCCGCCATTGCCTCGCCAGTGCCGTAGGTCACTCGGTGACCTCGTGCGACGAGCTCCCGCACCAGCTGAAGAGTGGGGTTGACGTGCCCGAATGCCGTGGGAACCGCCATCGCGACATGCATTCGCGGAAGACTAGCGCACAGCCGTGATGGCGCCTGCACGCCAACGTTTACCCGGCGCAATCCAGGCGTCGATTTTGTGTCCGCTTTGCACTGGATTGTTCGGGTATGTCTTCGTATGGAATTGCCAGACTGTTAAAAGTGCGAATCGGTGTGCTTTCCCGACGGTTAAACGGAACGCCCCGCCGGGTCGGTGTAAATCTGTGTGATCTTGCACATTGCCGGGGTCTGTCCGCTTGTCGTAGCATCCCTGCACCCGGACGGCGTAGTACCCGGGTACATCCGAAAGCATCCCTAGCACTCTCGTGCGCAAAAGCGGTGTGCGCGTTTGGTGAGAGCTCGGGTTCCCCTGCTTGCCCCGAGATGCGGTGACGAACATGAAAATGCTCCCCTTTGTCGACGTCGATTTCCCCGCCGGTCGCATCGTGGAATGGACGATCCGGCCGTCTTCCCGGCTGGACTGCGCGAATCCCATTGAAGCGGACAAAACCCCGTCGACCACTCAGCAGCTCTATTTCGAACAGGCCGCCACGATCGCGCGGGATATCGACGGGCCGCTGTCCGTATGGCTCGGCGCGACCATCGAACTGCCCGGGCTGCTGGACCCGGCGCTGGTCGCCGAGTCCTTCCGCAGGCTCGCGGTACGGCACGAGTGCCTGCGGGCGGAGTTCACCATGGGGCTGGAGGGGCTGCGGGCGAGGGTGCTGTCCCCGGAGGCCGTTGCCTTCGACGAGGTGGACCTCGGCCACTTCGACGACCCGGAGGACATCCGCCGCGTGCTGGTCGACCGCATCGACAACGGCATCGACCTGATCGCGGGCCCCCTGTACGTGATGGGCGTGGTCATCGGGGAGCACAAGTCCGTCGCCTACATCGCCAAGGACCATGCGATCACCGACGGCATGTCCACCGCGATCACCGCCTACGAACTGGGCACCACCTACGAAGCGCTCGCGGCGGGAGTCGAGCCCGTCCTGCCCGAGGTGGGCAGCTACCTGGACTTCGGCGCGGAGCAGCGCGCCGAGTTCGACCAGCGCCCGCTGGCCGCACACGAGCCGCGCACCGAACTGTGGGACGGCTTCGTGGCCCGCAACGGGCACATCTTCACCGACTACCCGGTGGACCTGCGCGGCGTGCCAGGCAAGTGGTACCCGGCGCGGCTGGACACCATCAAGCTGCTCGACGCACCGCAGACCGAACTGTTCGAGACCTACTGCCGCTCGCTGGGCGGCGGCATGTTCAGCGGCCTGCTCACGGTCACCGCCATCGCGTTGCGGGAGATCGCCGGGGCCGACCGGTTGCGGGTCGTGGTCCCGGTGGCGGACCGGCCTGCTGAGCAGTGGCGCAACGCGATCGGCTGGTTCGTGAACCTGCTGCCGATCGAGATCGAGGCGGGCACCGCCGAGCAGTTCCCGCTGCTGATCGGCCAGGCGCAGGAGAACTTCCGGTCCGCGCTGTGCACCGCCGGGGTGCCGCTGTCGGCGCTGTTCGACCGCTTCGGCTCGCAGAACCCCCGCGGCATGCACACCTTCCGGCCGCTGGGCGCGCAGACGCATGTGTCCTATCTGGACTACCGCAAGCTTCCGCACGGCGAGCACGACCACCGGTGGAACACCACGACCATGCTGCGGGTCAGCAACACCAGCGACGCCCGCACCTGGTTCTTCCGGCACCACGAGGGCCTGTTCGCGTTCACCAACTTCATGGACACCCTGCTCGGCAGGCGCGCACTGAAGGACTACCAGCGCGCGCTGCACCGTGTGCTGGACACCGTGCTCGCCCAGCAGTACGCGGGCCATGCACGCGCCCTGGAAGGCGAGGTGGCCTGACGCGGCGGCGGCCGCCCTCGCTGCGAGGGCGGCCGCCACGTGCCGTGCGTCAGACTGCGGCGGGCTCGCCTGCCGCGGTGTCGAACTGGGTGCGGTAGAGCTCCTCGTACCGCCCGCCGAGGGCGAGCAGCTCGGTGTGCGTGCCGCGTTCCACGACCCGGCCCGCCTCGACCACCAGGATCAGGTCGGCCGCACGCACCGTGGACAGCCGGTGCGCGATGACCAGCGCGGTGCGGCCGTCGAGTGCCTCGGCCAGCGCCTCCTGCACCGCGGCCTCCGAGGTGGAGTCCAGGTGCGCGGTCGCCTCGTCCAGGATCACCAGCCGGGGCCTGGCCAGCAGCAACCGGGCGATGGTCAGCCGCTGCCGCTCACCGCCGGAGAGCCGGTACCCGCGCTCGCCGACCACCGTGTCCAGCCCGTCCTGCAACCCCTCGACCAGGTCCGCCAGCCGCGCCCGGCGCAGCACCTCCCACAGGTCCTCCTCGGTCGCCTCCGGGCGGGCCAGCAGCAGGTTCGCGCGGATCGTCTCGTGGAACAGGTGCCCGTCCTGGGTCACCATGCCGACGGTGTCGCGGATGGACTCCGCCGTGAGCTCCCGGACGTCGACATCGGCCAGCCGCACCGCACCGGAGTCCACGTCGTACAGACGCGGCACCAGCTGCGCGATGGTGGACTTGCCCGCGCCCGACGAGCCGACGAGGGCCACCAGCTGTCCGGGTTCGACGCGGAACGACACATCGTGCAGCACCTCGACGCCGCCGCGGGTGTCCAGCGCGGCGACCTCCTCCAGCGAGGCCAGCGAGACCTTGTCGGCCGACGGGTAGGCGAAGCGCACCGAGTCGAACTCCAACGACACCGGGCCCGCGGGCACCGGACGGGCGCCGGGGCGGTCGCTGATGAGCGGCTTGAGGTCCAGCACCTCGAAGACCCGCTCGAAGCTCACCAGCGCGGTCATCACCTCGAGGCGGGCGCTGGCCAGCGCTGTCAGCGGGGAGTACAGCCGGGTGATCAGCAGCGCCAGCGCCACCACCGTGCCAGCCTCCAACTCTCCCGCCAGTGCGTAGAAGCCGCCCAGGGCGTAGACCACCGCCAGCGCGAGCGCCGAGACCAGGGTGAGCGCGGTGATGAACACCCACTGCAGCATCGCGGTGCGGATGCCGATGTCGCGCACCCGCGCCGCCCGGAGGGCGAACTCGGCGGACTCCCGGGACGGGCGGCCGAACAGCTTGACCAGGGTGGCGCCGGGCGCGGAGAAGCGCTCGGTCATCTGGGTGCTCATGGCGGCGTCGTGGTTGGCCGCCTCCCGCTCCAGCCGGGCCAGCTTGCTGCCCATCCGGCGTGCCGGAATCACGAACACCGGGAGCAGCAGCAGCGCCAGCAGGGTGATCTGCCAGGAGAAGCTGAGCATCACGACCAAGGTCAGGATCAACGCCACGAAGTTGCTGACCACCCCGGACAGAGTGTCGGAGAACGCCCGCTGCGCGCCGATCACGTCGTTGTTCAGGCGGCTGACCAGCGCACCGGTCCTGGTACGGGTGAAGAACGCGATCGGCATCCGCTGCACGTGGTCGAAGACCGCGGTGCGCATGTCAAGGATCAGGCCCTCCCCGATGCGGGCCGACAGCCAGCGGACCAGCAGCCCCAGCCCCGCCTCGGCCACCGCGATCACCGCGATCACCGCCGCGATGCCGAGCACGATGCTCAGCGGCTTGCTGTGCACGATCGCGTCCACCACCCGGCCCGCCAGCACCGGGGTGGCCACGGCAAGCACGGCGGTCATCACGGACAGCACGAGGAAGCCGGTCAACGGCCTGCGGTGCGGGACGGCGAACTTCGCGATCCGCCGCAGCGTCGCCTTCGAGAACGGTCGTTTGTCGTCGGTTTGGTGCATCGCGTGGTAAAGCGAGGTCCACGCGGCCATTTCCATGCTCATGACGCTTCCCCTCCAGCCGTACAGCGAGGCAGGCACGGCTGCTCGCAGCGTTGGTGACACGGTATGGCGGAGGTCCGACATTTTACGACTGATTTGTCCGACCCCGGCCATCTGGCGCCAACGCTAAGACCTCAAGTTATCTTGAGGTCAAACATGCTGGAAGCGGGCGGCGATCAATGGTTGCCGGTGTAGTGCCATGGCTTGTCGCGTTCGGACACCGGCGGGAGGTTGCGTGCGGGCGTCTCCACCAGGGGAGCGTCGGCCGGAATCCGGCCCGCCACCCGGTCCATGCCCGCCTTGGCGCGTGGGTGGTAGCGCATCCGGCGCGGCACCAGCCGCCAGCCGAGGGCGACGGCCCTGCCGAGGCGCCGCAGCCTGCGTTCGTCCCGCTCGGACCAGGTATAGCCGAGCTTCTCCCGGATCGGCGGGTCGAAGATGCCGATGGTCAGCCAGCGGAAGTTGCGGGCGATGTGGCGTTGCAGCGGGGTCCAGGCGAAATCCGGCAGCAGGCGCAGGGCGGGCGGCTTGGCCAGGGTGTCGAGCCGCAGCACGTCGCGGGTGGCCTTGTTGACCTCCAGCACCTCGGTGCACATGTGCTGCCAGTACTCCTGGAAGGCCTCCCAGGTCGGCGGCACCGGGCGCAGGCTCATCCGGTACAGCGAGTACCACTGGATGTGCTCGGCGTAGAGCGTGCGCTTGTCCGCCTCGGAGAGCCGGTCGCCGAAGTACTCGCAGTACTTGACGATGCCCATGAAGAACGTGGTGTGCGCCCAGTAGAAGGTGTCCGGGTTCAACGCGTGGTAGCGGCGGCCCTTGGCGTCCACCCCCTTGATCAGGTTGTGGTAGCCCCGCACCTGCAGCGCGGTCTCGGGGGCGCGCGGGCCGTCGTAGACCACGCCGCCGATCGGGTACAGCGAACGGAGCAGCCGCTGCCAGCGTTCGGTGAAGAACTTGGAGTACTGCTCGACGCCCGCGCCGAGTTCGGGGTGCATGTTCTGCATCGCGCCCGCCCACAGGCCGGTGAGCAGGCCACGCCAGTCGCCGAAGTACTTCCACGTCAGGGAGTCGGGGCCGAGCGGGATCGGTTCGGCGGACACATTCACAGCCGCGTCCTGGGTCACTGGTCAGGCCCCCGATCGTGTTTCTCGCCAACTGAGGACAGGTGTCCTCAGGGTAAAATTGAGGACAGCTGTCGTCAATAGGGGGGGAAGGTTGTCTGCTCAGGAGCGCCCCACCTGGGGCGGCACCACGCTGGAGGCCAGGCGCGCGGCCCGTCGGGAACAGTTGCTGAACACCGGGATCGCGCTGCTCGGCACCGAGGGCAGCGCGGCCGTGACCGTCCGCTCGGTGTGCAGGCACGCCAAGCTCACCGACCGCTACTTCTACGAGAGCTTCGCCGACCGCGACGAGTTCGTCGTCGCCGTCTACAACGAGGTCGCCGACGAGGCCAGGAGTGTGCTCTCGGCCGCGGTGGCCGCCGCGGGCCGCGACACCATGGCGATCATCCGGGCGGCGGTGGCGGCGTTCATCGAACTGCTCGCCTCCGACCCGCGCAAGGGGCGCATCCTGCTGCTGGAACCCTTGGCGGACCCCACCTTGAGCAGGCGCGGCGTCGAGACCCTGCCGTCGTTCTCGCAGCTCATCCTGGAGCAGCTGCCCGCGGGCGTCGGCGAACTGGAACGCGAGATGACCTCGATGGCCGTGATCGGCGCGCTGACCAACCTGTTCAGCCGCTGGTTGGACGGTACGCTGCGGGCCGATCGCGGAGAACTCGCCGAATTCTGCGTGAAACTGCTTCTCGGCGCCTATGCGATGAACCTCGCGCCTTAGCTTATGCGCAATTGTGACCGGCATTCCCCGGAAAGGCCTATAGCCGGCCGCTACGCTGGTGGTTAGCGTTTTACGGCATCCGGGGGAATCTGGGTTTGCCACGTATGGGCAACGGCTTGGGGAAGTGTAGCTGATTCATGTCGGAACGGGATCAATTGCAGAAAATCGTGGTCGTGGACCGCGTCGACGTCGCCTTCGCCAAGACCGTCTCCGCCGAGCACGGCGTCACGGTCACCGAACTGCCGCGGCACGGCATCGAGCCGGTGCTCACCGCCACCCTGATCCTGCTCGGCGGGGCGATGTCGGTGGCGACCGTGGTCTACCTGCTGGACAAGAACAAGGGCGGTCAGGTCATCGACCTGCGGCCCGGCGCACCGCGCGCCGTGTACCGCTCGCCCGACGTGATCTACGGCCTGATCGTGATCTACGCCGAGGACGGCAAGGTCACCGTCGAGGTCAAGGAGCCGCGAGGGCTGTTCGGGCAGGTCATCGACGTCGTCCGCGAGGTGGTGAGCGGACTGGGCGAGGCGAGTGTGGACGCGATCGCGCAGGCGGCCAAGGAAGCCGTGGGCGACCGGGCGGTCACCCACGTCGAATCGCTGCCCACCAAACCAGACTTGTCCTGATGGCCTCGCCGGAAGCAGGCCGGTTCCTGGAAAGCCTGCAGAAAGCCGTCTACGACAGCGTCGGCGAAAAACTGCCCGATCCGGCTCGCCGGGGCATCCACCCGTCGGTGGTGAAGCAATTCTATGCCGAACACACCAAGGGCCTCTCCGATGAGGAGATCGCTCGATTGCAGGAGGGTGTGGACAGCTATTTCGCCGCGGTGGCCGCTCAGCCTCTGGTGAGCCGATACGAATCGGCGACGAGCATCCATTGGCTTCATACGCTGGCAGCCCGACTCGAGAAAGCAGCCGCGGACCGCGGCTTCGAGCTGCCACCCCGGCCACTGCTGGCCACCATGCCTTCCGGGCAGGTCAACGCCATGACGCTGGTTGTGCCGGGCAGCGAGGAATACATCGTGGCCTTCGAGCGGGAACTGCTGCTGTTCGCGCACCTCTCCGCCAAGGCGCTGGCCGAAACGTTGCCGATGAGCCGCGCCGAGGACGGCGCCTACACCTTCGGCGTTGACGACGAACAGCTGCGGGCGCGGCTGCGGGCCGAACCGGAGATCACCCGGCGGTTCCGGGAAGTGGTGCTGGCCTACATCGTGACCGGGCAACCCGGCAACGCTCCGCAGTACATGCAGAGCAAGGAGTTGACCAGGCTGTCGGAGTCGCTGCGTGACTCGATGGAGCTGTTCGCGCTCGGCCACGAATACGGGCACATCATTCTCGAGCACCTCGGCGAGCGTAAGCCGGTGGCGCAATTCGACGGGGTTGTCGAGGGTGACGAGATCCCCGAGCAATTGCTCTACAGCTGGCGCGACGAGTTGGCTGCCGACGCGGTCGGCCTGCCGCTGATGCTGTGGGCGCAGCTCGACGAGGGCTACGACCTCAGCCTGTCCTACGCGGGTGCGGACCTGTACTTCACCGTCATGTCGATCGTGCAGCGTGGAGTGTCGCTGCTGGACACCGGTGAGGAGGACCACCAGCGGATCACCACGCATCCGCCCGCCGACCTTCGGCAGGAGTACCTGCGCCGACGGCTGGTGGACCTGGCGGGTGAGCAGGCCGAGGACGCGATCCGGCTCGCCGCGCAGCTCACCAAGGTCATGGAGCTGCTGTGGCGGGAGACCCGCCCGCACCTGCTCGCCGCCCGCGGCGAGGGACTGCGGCCGCTGGCGGTGTGGGTCCGGGAGTAGGTGTGGTTTTCCGCAGGTGATCTCTGCGCCGCACCTCATGGTTGGAAAGCCCTGGCGTTCCTAGCGTTTCGGGCATGAACGAAACGCAGGTGACCACCGACGGCGCGGCCGGGTGGGTCACGGACATCATGGCGGCGCTCGGCGCGCCGGGGGCGGGCATCGTGGTGGCGCTGGAGAACCTGTTCCCGCCGATCCCCAGCGAGGTGATCCTCCCGCTGGCCGGTTTCGCCGCCAGCCGCGGCGCGATGAGCCTGGCGGGCGCGATCTTCTGGACCACGCTGGGCTCGGTGGTCGGCGCCGTGGTCCTGTACTACCTCGGCGCGCTGGTGGGCCGGGACCGCGTCCGCGCGGTCGCCGCCCGGCTCCCGCTGGTGCGGTTGTCCGACGTGGACAAAACCGAGGCGTGGTTCGCCCGGCACGGCGCGAAGGCGGTGTTCTTCGGCCGCATGATCCCGCTGTTCCGCAGCCTCATCTCGCTGCCCGCGGGGGTGTCGCGGATGCCGATGGGCGCCTTCCTCGGCTACACCGCGCTGGGCAGTCTGATCTGGAACACGGTGTTCGTGCTGGCAGGCTACGGCCTTGGCGAGAACTGGGGTCTCGTGCAGCGCTACACCGACGTGCTGAGCAAGGCCGTCGTGGTCGGGGTGCTGCTCGCCATCATCGGCTTCGTCATCGCCGGGCTGCGCCGCTCCCGAGTTCAGGACTCCAGGTAACGCAGCACCGCCAACACCCGGCGGCTGTAGCCCTCGCCGGGTGACAGGCCCAGCTTGTCGAAGATCGCGTTCACATGCTTCTCCACCGCGCTCTGCGAGATGTGCAGGCGCGCGGCGACCGTGGCGTTGGTGTGGCCCTGCGCCATGCTGTCGAGGACGTCGCGCTCCCGGGGCGTGAGGCGTTCCAACGGGTCGCGGTGGGTGGTGCGGGCCAGCAGTTGTCGCACCACCTCCGGGTCGAAGGCCGCACCGCCCGCCCCCACCCGCTCCAGCGCGTCGAGGAACTCCTCCACCTGCGCGACCCGGTCCTTGAGCAGGTAGCCCACCCCGCCGGAGCCGTCGGCCAGCAGCTGCGCGGCGTACCGCTTCTCCACGTACTGCGACAGCACCAGCACCGCGGTGTCCGGCCAACGGCGGCGGATCTCCAATGCCGCCCGCAGACCCTCATCGGTGTGCGTCGGCGGCATCCGGACATCGGTCACCACCACGTCCGGGCGGTGCGCGGCCACGGCGGCCAGCAGCGCGGCCGCATCGCCCACCGCCGCGGGCACCTCGTGGCCCTCCTCGGCGAGCAGCCGGACCAGCCCCTCGCGAAGCAGGGTGGAGTCCTCGGCCAGGATCACGCGCACGGCAACTCCGCGGTCAGGGTGGTCGGCCCGCCGGTCGGGCTGTCCACGGTGAACGTTCCATCCAGCGCCGCCACCCGCCGGGCCAGCCCCGCCAACCCGGCTCCCGCCGGATCGGCACCGCCCAGCCCGTCGTCGGCGATCCGCACCACGATCAGCGTCCCGCGCCTGCTCAGCGTCACCTCGACGGTGGTGGCGTCGGCGTGCTTGGCCGCGTTCGTCACCGCTTCGCACACCACGAAGTACACCGCGGTCTCCACCGACGCGGGCGGCCGTTCGGGCAGCTCATGGCGGATGCGCACCGGCACCGGCGATCGTTCCGCCACCGCGGCGAGCGCGTCCGCGAGCCCCAACTGGTCCAGCGCCGTGGGATACACCCGCCAGGCGACCTCGCGGAGATCGTGCAGCACCGCCTGTGATTCCTCGTGCGCCTGCGTGAGCAGCGCGTCCCGCCGCGTGCCGTCCAGGCGGCGGGCCCGGCCGAGCAGCATGCCCAACGCCACCAGCCGCTGCTGCACGCCGTCGTGGATATCGCGTTCGATGCGGCGCCGCTCCGCGTCCACCGCCGCCACGATGCCCGCCCGGCTGGTGGCCAACTCGCTGACCCGCCGCTGCAGCAGTTCGGTCTCGCTCGGTCCGAGGTAGCGCCCGGCCAGCCGCCGTTCCAGTTCGGCGACGCCGATGAAGCCCATGATGTTGAGGAACAGCAGCACCACACCCAGCGGCCCCACGGCGAGCACGGTGCCCGCGGTGACCCGTCCGGCGGGCTCGTCCAACAGCGTGACCCCGGAGTCCCGCAGCCACGCCAGCAGCATCGCGGCGACCGCGAACACCCCGTAGACCAGCAGCAACAGCACACCGCCGCCGAGCAGACCCACCCAGAGCCGCAGCGCCAGGTACTTCACGGCCTGACCGGTGCCGTAGTCGGCGGAGCTCTGCCCACCGAACGCCCATGCCACTCGGCGGCGGTCCCATTCGCTCAGCCGCCGCACACCCGCGCCCACCGGCGCGAACCGGCGCGCGAACGGCAGCACGGGCAGACAACCCAGCTCCACGAGCGCGGTCACCGCGCCAACGCTCATCCCGGCGAGCAGCCGCCACACCCGCCGCACCGCGCCGCCGTCCCCCATACCCCGCAGGCTAGCCCAGCTATTCCCACGGGGTGAAAGAACGCCATTGGGGTTGCGCTGCCCGTTCTGTTCTGGATTTCTGGGATGGGGTACGACTCGTGATTGGGAGCACCGCAATGGACGTTGGGGACCGATGTGAGCTGGCCAAGGACATCCTGATGGCCACCGGAGAACATTTCACCGTCACATTGCCGTCCGGCCTGGTCGGCACGGTCCTGTCGGAGAGCGCGGCCCGGCAGCAGGCCCGCGAGGAAGCCGACACCAAACTCGAACTCGCCTTCCTCAATGTGGAACGGGCGATAACCAGAATCGAGCTGCTGCGCAAGGCCCGCGCCGGAGCGGGCGCCTACAAACTGGCCAAGGAAAAGCTGGACGAGGCGGAAAAGGCTCTCGTTGACCGCGAATCCGAACTCGCCCGCTTCGACAAGGAAATGCTCCGCGTCCGCCTCGACACCGGCCTCGTCGTCGAAAGCGACCCCGCCTTCTGGCAGCCCACCACGCCTCCAGTGGACCTTGGGACGGTCATTCCGACGCAGGCGACCGAATCCGATCCTGTGACTGTGGACAGTTAACTCCTGCTGCGGCGCTTGAGCTGGCCGATCACTACGTCGAGATTGAGGTGTTCCTTGAGCTGGTGAACGAGGTGGGTGCCCTCAATGAGCTGTATCCGCCCGTGGCGGGCAGCGAAATCATGGGTGGTCTTGCCGAACCAGGATGTGGCGACAAGGACGCCTCGGCTTGCGCGTTTGTCGTCCATCACTCCTGCGAGTGCTCGGACCGCCTCGGCGGACACCACACCGCTGTAGCGCTTGGCCTGGATAACGCAGAGTCCACCCATGATCGGATCTTCGTTCACCGCGACAGCGTCCACGCCATCGTCACGGGACGCTTGAGTAGTCCATGACTTCATGCCCATCGCCTCGAACAATTGCCGAATCAAGTGTTCGAACTCGGTCGGACTCAACTCGAGTAGTACTGGGCGCGCGTCCAGGCTCGCCGCCGCATCAACCTCGTCCACTAGTCGGTACTTGGACAGGTCGGGATCGAAGACCGGGCGAACCGGTTCAAGCTCGTAGGGGTGCGGCGACACGAGTGCGTTGAGATGACGGAGGCATTGGGCAGGATCAAGGTCGCGGAGAACAAGCTGGTCAAACTGTTCCCTGGTTGCAGACACGCTGACTAGGCACGGCCGTTCAGGTCTGCCAGTGGCCTTGTTCCGTGTGGAGACGTGGCCATTGACGGCAACCTGGTCGATGAGGTTACGCGGTCGTACCTCGAACGCCTCACGCATCGTCCGCAGGACAAGCTGCGCGACCAGGCTGCCGTAGATCTGCTTGACGTCCTTTGCAGGCCGCGGTCGCACGTCTATCTCATCGCGGGTCCTTACATAGACGTACTCACGGGCTTCAGGAACGACATCGACGTTCGGAAGCTCGCGGACGACCAGGAGCCTTCGAGACTCACTCTGGTAAGCCACCTCCACGTCGATGGGTACGTCTTCAGGCAGATCAGAAGCCTCGATGACCAGCTCCAGATAGTCCTCGACAGCCCTTGGATCTCCGCTGGTGAAGCCGTTCTTCAGTTGGTCGACCTCTGCATTGATCTGCAGAACGCGCTCGCGCTCCGCTCGCAGCTCCTCCATGTGCCGGGCATGGGCGGAGGCAAGTGTTTGCTGCCGGTGGTGCTCTTTCGCCTGGTGCGAAGCGATGGCGTTATGGAATCGCTGCTCAGCCTCGGCCACAGCTCGTTTGTGGCTGTCACCAGAGAATAGTCTGGTCATCATGGAAGGCGGGGGCGGAGCGAACTGCTCCCACTGCGGCGCCGGAATCGGGTTCGCGAGCTTGCCGGGTTCAAACGGAGAGTTCGGAATCGGTCTACGGAGCTGCTCGAACGGGATCTGAACGGGCCGGTCCAGTCCGCTGATGAGCACCGATTCCAATTCCGACGCACGCGATTGGACCGCTTTGGTCAATGACGCGGCTTCGGCTACCCGCTGCTGAGCGTACTGGATCTTGCGTTCACGCTCTGCCTGGGCGCTCAGCCGCGCATGCTCTCGTTCGGCCCGTTGGGCCTCGCGAAGTTGCTGGTTGACCAGCCGCTGCTGCTCGCGCTGCGCCTGAGCAGCTCTGCGCTGCTGCTGGGCTTGCTGCCTTTGGAGTTCCGCGAATAAGCCACGCCGTCTCGCCGCCACCACAACCCCTTGATGAGCACTGTAAGTCATCGACCAACCGCGAACAGCAACGGTACCGAAAAGGGTCGAGCGTGCAGGTCACCTTTGCGGAAATGTTCTATAAAGTCGCAGGTCAGAGATGATGGTTGGTAAGGCGAGTTGGAACTCGCCTTACCACTCGTTGGGCTTTCAGCACACCGCGTCGGTTGGTTTGGGGTTGGTCAAACCGAATATTGGGC
Source organism: Actinorectispora metalli (assembly GCF_056323685.1). Classification (NCBI taxonomy): domain Bacteria; kingdom Bacillati; phylum Actinomycetota; class Actinomycetes; order Pseudonocardiales; family Pseudonocardiaceae; genus Actinorectispora; species Actinorectispora metalli. Next base: position 727,017 of record NZ_JBREYE010000001.1, on the reverse strand, counting down.
GCAGGAACAGGCCGAACCAGGTGCCGATCAGGGCGAGGGCGCCCCACAGCCAGCCGTGCAGGCTGAACGAGGCGATGCCGGAGAAGTAGGCGCCGATGTTGCAGCCGCCCGCGAGGCGGGCGCCGTAGCCCATCAGGATGCCGCCGAGTACCGCGCCCACGGCGAGTTTCCAGGGGATTCGGCGGTGTAGGACGAACGCGCCCGCCGCCGCGGAGGCGATCAGGGCGCCGACCATGATGCCGAAGTCCATCACCGAGATCTTTTCCGCCAGCACCGAGCCGTGCAGGGCCGCGGCGTTGCGGGGCACCTGCCAATAGGGCCAGCTCGCCACGTCGACGCCTGCGAACGCCAGCAGCTTTGAGCCCCACAGGCCGAAGGCGAAGGTGATGCCCCAGGCGCCGCCGGAGATGAACAGCGTCAGGGCGTTGAGCACGGCCAGACCGACCGCGCCCGCCCACAGCGGCCAGGCGCCGCGGATGATCCGCCACCAGCCTGCGGCAACCGGGGCGGGTTCGATCGCTGGGGGCCGTCGGCGGCGCTGCACCCACCAGGACAGCCCGGCGATCGCGGCCAGCGCCGCCAGCGAGACGGCCAGCGCACCTGGGTATCCGAAGGTTTGCGACAGCAGGATCGGCTTGCCGGTCGGGACGCTGTCGGTCCAGAACGGGAAGTGGTGGATGGCCAGCACCGAGCCCGCGATGAACCCGCCGAGGGTGAACAGGATCGCGGTCTGCCCGCTGCCCACCGCGAACAGCGTGCCGGAGGCGCAGGAGCCGCCGATCTGCATGCCGACGCCGAACAGGAACGCGCCGATCAGCACCGCGAGTCCCACCGGCTGGACCAGCGGCTGTGGGGTGCCGGACAGGCTGGTGCCGGTGCCCAGGATGACCGCGAACAACACGCACGCCACCGCGAGCATCAGGGAGTGCGCCCGGATCGCCGCGCCTTGGCCAACCGCGACCAGTTGGCGCCAAGCCGACGTGAAACCGAAGCGGGAGTGGAACAGCACCAGGCCCAGCGCGAGGCCGACGGCGAACAGCGCGAGGAACTTCGCGCCCGCCGTGCCCAGCACAGCCCAGCCGAGTACGAACGCGATCACGGCGCCGATGCCGATCACACCGTAGCGGGGTGGGGGAGCCGCCGCGGGCAACGGCCGCACCCGTTCGTCCACAAGGGACATGGCTTGCCTCCTAGGTCGTGGAAAGGGCGGGGCTGACAGCGACCACCGTGCCGCCGGGAAACCAGCCGGTGGCGCTGCCGTTGTGGTGCTTGCCGAACTCCTGTGGCAGGAACGCCACCAACGACGACGCGTACAGCTGCGGCGGGGCGAGCTGCCGGGCGCCCTCGGGCTGGGCGGCCAGCCAGCGCGCGAACCCGGATGCGGTCGGGGCCTCGCCGGGGAAGGAGCGCTGCACCAGGTTGGCGTAGGCGGCGGGCAGCTGTTCGTGCGGGCTGAACCGCAGCGGCACCAGCGACCCCGACAGCTCCGAGGCCGCTGGCGAGAGCAGCCACGGTGCCAGGAACGTGCCCGCCGGGTAGCGGACCGCGCCCGCCTGGTCGACGGCCACCTGGCGCAGGGTCCGTGCCGAGGCCTCCCAGCCGGACAGCACCACCAGCGCACCCTCGGCGCCCGGAACCACCGCGATGCCTCGCGCCGCCGCCGCTTGCCGCACCACTCCGTCGGCGACCCGCGACCGCGGTGTGGTGTCGCTCGCGATGGCCAGCGCGGTGACGCCACGCTCCGCGAGGAAGTTCACCATGCCCCGCAGCGAGGCGGCGTCCTCGCCGGACAGCCGGTCCGCTGGACAACTGTCCACAGTGGAGCTGGGGTTGGTGAGCACCGCCGCGAGCGCGACGCTGGCGCACTCCGGGCCATCGGGACCGACGACACCGGGGGCGGGGCGCCCCGGGGTGTCGGCGGTGGCGATGGACACCGAAGTGGTCTCGCCGGACCGGGAAACCCACAGGTCACTGCGGCCCGCGGGCAGGTCGAGCACGGCCCAGCCACCGGAGGCGCCGTCCCGCGACTCGGCCCGTTCCAGCCGATCCCGGTGCGTGCCCACCGATACCTGGGTGTCCGCTACATGCACCAGGTTCGGCCCCGGCCTGCCAGGGGTGACCAGCACCGGGACCTGTCCGCCCGCGAGGTCCACCCGGTGCAGCTGCGGGCTGCCCGGCACCGGATCGTCGGCGGAGGAGGGCAGCGCGGGCACCACCGCGGCGGCGGCGACCGCGAGCGCGGCCCCGGCCACAGAGGCCTTCGCCACCCACTCGGGCACCGGCAGGCCGATCAGCAGGGCGGCGCCCGCGATCATCGTCAGCTCCACGGCGATGACCACCCCCAGCGCGCCGTCGAGTTCGATCCCGGCGCCCGCCACCGCGGTACCCGCGGCCACGGCGGCCGCGACCGCACCCGGGATCGCCAACCGACGCGCGGGTTTCGTGCGTTCGGCGGGGACGCCCCGTTCGCGGAGTGCCACCGCCGCGGCGACACCCGTCAGTACCGTGAGCGCGAGGCTGTGGCCGATCGCCAACCAGCGCGCGGCGCCGGACAGCCCGAGCGCGGCCTCGACCGCGACCAGCACGGTCAACACCGTCCCGAACAGCACCGACCAGCCGCGTGAACCCAGCCGCAGCACTGCGAACAACGTCAGCAGGGCCTGGCCCAGCGCGACCGGGAACGGCACGCCGCCACCGACGCTGAGCAGGCAACTCGCCGCGGCGATGCCCGCCGCCGACCAGCCCAGCGTGCGGGTCGCCGGGCCCGGTTCGCCCGCCACCGGGCGCAGCAGCGCCAGCCCGGCGACCACGGTGGACGAAGTGAGCAGCGCGATCCGCACCACCGCGTCGACTACCGGGTCCACCACCGCCGCACCGGGATGCCCGCCGTGGGCCAGCGCCGGCGTCGGCGTCAGCAGCAGAAGCGCCGCTGTGAGCGCGAGGCGGTGGCGCCACCCCGAAGGGTGACGCCACCGGATATCCGCGGCCGTCATTACTTGACGTCCTCGTCAGCCACCACGAACAGCTCCGAGTGCGGCTTCGCGTTGCCGAAGTTGCCGTGCGGCCACTTCTGGCGGTTGAAGTTCACGCACGGGGTGCCCTCGTTCTCGTCCCGGAACGTCTTGTCCAGGGAGAGCTCGCCGTTGCGGCCCAGGTTCACCACGCACACCTTGTGGTTGCCGTCGATGCCGGTGCGCGCCACGAAGTAGTTCGAGGTCGCGATCCGCTCCGGCTGCTCGGTCTCGTGGTAGTAGCCGTCCGAACCCAGCGTGAAGTTGTCGTAGGCGCCCCAGTGCGGGCCGCCGTCGATCTGCTGGATGCCGGAGATGGCCGGGCAGTCGGCCTCCGCCCCGCCCTCGGCGATCTCATCGGGCGAGTCGATGTTGCACTTCGGGTCGTTCCCGGAGGCCAACAGCTTCTCGATGTTGAGGGTGAGGATGTAGCCGGGGGAGCCCTTGTCGTCCGGCCCGTAGGTCCCGGCCGGGCGGCCGATGATCGCGCGGTAGAGGAACCGGTCGTCCGGGCTGGTCTGGATCCAGCCCGCACCGTCGTTGCCCGCCGGGAACTGACCGGCGTTGAACTTGGTGGACGCCGCCGTGGTGTCGTCGAAGACCTCACGCCATTGCGGCTTGGACGCGGTGATGTCCGGGGTGTAGAACACGGCACCACCGGACATGGTGGACACGAACGCGCCCTTGTGACCGGGCTTGTTGGTGACCGTCGCCTCCATCACCGCGCGGTTCTCGTTGCGCAGCGGGTCCTCCGGGTTAGACCGCGGGCCCTTAGGCAGATAGTCCACCGAGACGATCTTGGGCTTGTTGCGGTCGCTGATGTCCCAGAGGCGGACCGTGGGCCGCCGCAGGAACGCCGAGGGAGCCTTGACCGGGTCGAGGATGATCGTGCGCGGCTCGGCGTAGTCGCTGGTGATCATCCGGTTGAGGTCCTCGCGGACCTGGATGCCGTGCGGGTTGGCGCAGGTCGGCGAGCCCAGGGCAGGCAGGTTGTGGCACTGCGCCGGGTCGTCGCCCTTGCCGGGGGTTGCCGCGGAGATCTGGGTGAGCACCTTGCCCTTCTCGTCGAACCGCACCACCGAGCCCGGTGCGCCTGCGAACCCGTTGCCGACGGCGGTCTTGCCGTCGGAGTAGGTGTACGGGCCCGGTGCGACCGGACCGCCCATGTAGGTGCCGTAGGCGGTGCCGTCCTTGAGCACCCAGTACGCGTCCGGCACCGAACCGCCGAGGGTGTCGGTCGGCAGGCTGAGACCGGAGAGGCTCAGCTCGGGCAGCTTCTTCACGTCGAAGACGTAGGTCGCCGCCGAGAAGAGGCCACCGGCGAAGATCTTGTCGCCCTTGTGCCAGACGTACTGCATGTGGTGCGGCTCGTTCTCGACCAGCGGCCCCACGGTGGCCGTGTTGACAACCTTGCCGTAGGTCGGCGAGCCCTTGGTGGCGTCGATGACCGCGAGGAAGTCCGGGCCGGGCAGGGCGTTGTTGACGTCCTCGACCAGGCCGGGCACGTCCACGTTCAGCGAACCGGGCAGGCTCTTGACCGTTTTCACCGCGGTGTCGGCGATGTTCTCATCGCCCGCCCACACCAGCAGCCATTCCTTGCGCTTGCCGTCAGCGGTGCGGCCCTGGGACAGCAACTTGTTGTCGAGGTGGTTTGTCACCGAGTAGTTCTTGCCGTCGGTGCCGGTGAGCTGCGAGACCTTCTCCAGGATGCCCGCGTTCGCGGCGGGCAGAGCACTGGGGAAAATCACCGCGCCCAAAGGCACCAACAGTGTGGTGACCACGGCCGCAAGGCGTTTGCGGCCTCGGGATTGCAATGACATCACTTCTCCCATGAGGGGGGATCACTTACCTGATGTGAAGGGAGAAGGGTGTTCCGACGCGCGGCACCAATTCCGCTCGCAATGACGCGTCCCATGGCCCGGGGAAACGTCACAGGTCGGCGTGGGAGGCAGTGCCGTCCACGCTGAATCGAGGGAAGTGGATTACCCTGCCGTGGTCACTGGACCATGCTTGAGCTGGTCAGGGACTGGCTGGGCGCCGCGAAGAAGTTCGCATACCGCGAGTCGGAGACACCCGAACTCCGGCATGCGAACTAGAGACAACTGGCGTGGCGCTCAAGATCGCGATAGCGACGAGCCACTAGCAGCAGGCGCGGCTTCACGGGTCAAATCATCGTGAGGTCGGGCGAGCGCTGTCAATATGGCCTTCTCGTGCCATGTGATCATCAAGCTCGGATCACGATCTTATTAGGACGGCGTTGACAACGACGTTGTCCGCAATTGTTCGCGCACGCTGTATTCCCTTGAAATGGATTTTTCGCGTCACATCCCGCGCTCGTCCTGAACACTCGGCGAACCAAGAGGTCAACCGTGGCCGCGGCGCCGTCCGGACCGTTGACGTGCGGCGACGGGCGGGCGAACGCTTCCGAACCGGGCCGCGCTCGTTTCGGTGGTGAATTCCCACCGCATGGTTGTCTTGACCTGTAACTGCTTTCCACCCCGTGTGCGGTTTCCGCGCGGATTCACCCGTGCCGAGGTGCCGGGGCGGGTCCGGGCGGCGTTGCGGAGTCGGCAACCGGCTCCGCAACGATCACCCGTACGGCGTAGCGGGCAACGACCTATTCGTGCCCTATGTCCTGGCTGAGAACCCGATCGATGTTGCGCTCGGCGAGCGCGGTGATCGTCACGAAGGGGTTCACGCCGATGGAGCCGGGGATCAGCGAGCCGTCGTTGACGTAGAGGTTGCGGTAGCCGCGGACCCGCCCGAAATCGTCGGTGGCCGCACCCAGCACGCAACCGCCCAGCGGGTGGTAGGTGAAGGTGTCCGCATAGGACTTGCCGTCGGCGAACAGGTCGTGGCGGTACTCCGTCCGGTTCGCCCGGTTGATCCGGTCGAAGACGGCCTTCATCGCCCGCACCGACGGCTCGTTCTGGTCCCGGGTCCACGCCAAGCCCAGCGCGTCCCGGCCCGCGTCGTAGCGCAGCGTGCCGCGCTCGGGGTTGTTGGTGATCGCCAGGTACATGCTGATCCAGGTCTCCACGCCCACCGGCAGGCCGGGCACCTCGGCGAACACCGAGTCGGTCGAGTCGTCCCAGGCGTCGATGGCCAGTGTCGGCATCGGCGAGGCCAGCCCGCCGGTCGGCTGCCAGGCGTGGTTGGCCCTGGCGGTCATGATGTTGCCGTTGGTGCCCCAACCCCGGCCGATCGCCGGGCTCAGGTCGGGCAGCGCGCCGGTCTCCCTGGCCCGCAGCAGCAGTTCGGTGGTGCCGAGGCTGCCCGCGCCGAGGAACAGCCTGCGGCAGCCGATCTCCCGGCGGGCCAACACGGTGCCGAACTCGTCGGACCGGGTCACGGTGAGCACGAAGGTGCCGTCCCGCTCCTGGCGGATGGCGTCGACCGTGTGCAGCGGGGCGATGGAGACCTTCCCAGTGCCCAGGGCCAGCGGCAGGTAGGACTTGTCCAGGCTGCGTTTGCCGTGGTTGTTGCCGTAGATGCATTCCGGTGCCAGCGCCGACCGCTCGACCGTGCCCGCCTCTTCCCTGCGCAGGTAGTCGAAGTCGTAGACGCTGGGCACGAACACCGTGTCGTAGCCCGCCTTGGCGGCGGTCGTCCGCCCGGTGCGGGCGTGCTGGTAGGCGCGGGAGCTCTCGAACTGGTGCGGCGGGATCGAGTTCACCCCGAGCGTGGCGTTGGCCAGCGGGAACCAGCGCCGGTACATCCGCTCCGCGTCCACCCTCGGCAGCACCTGCTCGAAGTAGGACCGCCGCGGTGTGACGGCCATCGAGCCGTTCACCAGCGAACCGCCGCCCACCCCGCGTCCGACGTAGACGGACATATCTCCGAAGTGGACTTTGTCCAGCACGCCCGCGTACCGCTCGATGCGCCGGTTCACCACGTCCAGCCACAGGAAACTGGCCAGCGGCGCCTCGGTGCGGTCCTTGAACCAGAACGACCGCCGGTCGGGTTTGGTCATCGCGCAGAAGACCTTCCCGTCCGCGGCAGGTTCGTTCCACAGCCTGCCCATCTCCAGCATCAGCGTCTGGACACCCGCCTCGCCCAGGCGCAGTGCGGTCACCGCGGAGCCGTAGCCGGTTCCGATCACCACGGCTTGGTGGAAGTCCCGCTCCGCGGCGGCCTGCCCGCCGATCGAAGCGAGGCCACCCGCCGCGCTCAGGGCGGTCAGTCCGAGAAGACGGCGTCGAGACAGTCCATTCATGGGGAATGTTTACACCGTTAACTGAACCTGTGGGCACCCCTCGGCGGGTTAAATCCCGATCACATCGGTTCCAACTTCGTGTCGTGCCGAGCTCTGACCACAGTGGACCTCGCGCACCCCCTGGGCGGAGCGTCATCCCAACTGGTTAGCGCGCTACGCCTGAGTGCTCACCCGTAATGATGGTTGGTGCGTCAAGCGTCAGCGGGTGCGTTTATCCGCTCGTTATTGTCGCCGGATGATCCAGCTTGACCATGCGGTCCCGAAGGCTGAGATTGCCACCGATGCCGAGCCGACTGGGAGTACCGCCACCGGGACGCCGATGGGCGAACACGCCATCGACCACTTTCTGATTTCTCTGGAACATCCGTTCTCCGGCACCAGGATCAGCCGCGGAATCGACACCGGCGCGGACGCGGTCTTCCTGACCCGCGAAACGGGAATCGTCGAATCCGACCGACTGGTCCCGCTATCCCTGGCAGGCGATGCGTATGCGGGCCGATTCAGCTGGGGCGGCACCTACCTGATCAACCCGTGGGACGCGGCGGGCCGTCTGGTGCCGTTGCGGCGTTATCCACGACTGCGCTCCTACTTGGACAGTCACCGGCTTGAACTGGGCAAACGGGACTACGCGGCAGGCAAGTGCTGGTACCGCACCCTGGAGCCGGTGCGGGACGAACTCATCGGCAGGCCGAAGCTGCTGGTGGACACCACCAAGGCACTGATCGACCCGGTGCTGGACCGGGTGGGCCATTATCCGCACCGCGAGGTGAATTTTGTCGTCTCCGACGGCTGGGATCTCGAGGTATTGGGCGGTCTGCTGTTGTCCCGAATACTCCGGCATCGGGTGGATTTGCGTAGATTGCTGTTGCCTCGGCCCGCCTATATCGACGCCGAAACCGGACAGGCGCTGCGCGCGGCATTCGCGGCGGGCAATGTCGACGCCGCCACCGCGGCGGCCCGGCTCGCGTATAGAGGCCGCTATTACTGACAACTGTTTTCACCCTGTCCGGATAACGGGACTATCACGAAGTGCTATGCGGCAGGCGCTTACATGGTTCTGGCAGGCCACCTAGTGTTGCCAACCATCGTTGGTAGCAATCCTCGCTCCGGCAAGCGGCGTCTCCCTGAGGCCGTTCGTCGGCCTGAAACCCTGCAAGACGAGGAGACACCGTGTTCGCAGCGAAGACCTCGCGACTGGTGCTCGGCGCGCTGGCCCTGCTCCTGCCGCTGACCGCCGTGCCCGCCCAGGCCGCCGAGGCGGGGCAGAGCGCCGCCCGCATCGTGCGATATGACGCGAGCCAGGCGGCGGAGTTCACGAAGGAGGCCGACGAGGTCGCCAAGATCTGGAACGAGAACGTCAAGAACGTGCAGTTGCAGCCCGCTTCCGGCGGCGCGGCCGACCTGCGCATCGTGGCGACCGACGGCTGGCCGAGCGCCCAGGTCTCCAGTCCGGGCCGCGGCCGGGTCGACATGGGCCGCCAGGCGGTTCGCGACGGCCACTTCCCGCTGCGGATCATGGCCCATGAGATCGGCCACATCCTTACCTTGCGCGATCACTACGAGGGTCCGTGCAGCGAGCTGATGTCGGGCCACGGCCCTGGTATTTCCTGCAAGAACTCCGTCCCCAACGCCGCCGAGAAAGCCGCGGTCGAGCGCGCCTTCGCCGGTGGCCTCCGGGCAGCGGCCTGACGTTTCACCCGGGGGATGGGTGCGGCCCTCGCGCACCCATCCCCTCCTTACAGGTCGAACAGGGCGATGCAGGAGGCCTCGAGGCTGCCGAGGTAGACCGTGCCGTGGTGCTCGCGGACCCCGGTGGCCAGGAAGAATTCCTCGCCCGGGTCCTGTAGGTCGTGCACGATCGTGCCGTCCGCGTCGACGGCGAGCACCCAGGTGGTCTTCTTGATCTTGGGTTGCAGCGCCTCCGGAAGCGACCAAATCGCCCGCCGGATCGCCGGTTTGGTGCGGTGCAGCATGTCCAGCAGCGCGTGCCGGGGCATGGCCAGCGCGATCCACACCAGTCCGTCGGTGCCGAGGGCGATGTTGTCGGGGAATCCGGGCAGGTTGTCCACCAGAACGTCGACGGTGCCCGCCCGCTCACCCGAGAGCCAGCGGCGTCGCAGCTGGTAGGAGCCGGTTTCCGCGACGGCAACCCACGACTCGTCCTGGGCCAGCGCCACTCCGTTGGCGAACTGGAGACCCTCCACCAGGACCTCGATGGCGCCGTCCGGGTCGCGGCGCAGCAGCCTGCCGGTGCCGGAGTGCTCCAGCAGGTCCGCCCGCCAGTGGTGGATGCCGAAGCGCTGCGAGGAGTCGGTGAAGTACACCGTGCCGTCGGCGGCGATGGCGGCGTTGTTGCAGAACTTCATCGGCGTGCCCGCGACGGTGTCGGCCAGCGTTTCCAGCGCGCCGGTCGCAGGGTCCAGCCGCAGCAGGCCGCGGTGCGCGTCGCAGATCAGCAGCCGCCCGTCGGGATAGACCTCGATGCCCAGCGGCCTGCCGCCGGTGTTCGCCAGCTCCTCCACAGTGCCGGTGCCAGGGTTGACCCGCAGGACGCGTCCGTCGGCGAGCCCGGTGAGGACTTGGCCGTTCTCGTCCACCGCCACGTCCTCGGGGCCCGCGCCGGGCAGCCGCACGGTGCGCACCGGCGGCATGGGGACCGCGGACGCCTTGATCCTGGATCTGGCTGGAGCGACGGGAGGATCCCACACCACCGGGTTCAACTGTGGACGCTCCATTGCGGCTCCTCTAGCGATACGTGCGCAGCTCTCGGTGGCGGCCGTCGAAGTGGGCGTGGTCGTTGAAGGACAGGAGGCTGGCGCCGCCGCGTCCGTGTACGACCTTCGTTATGCCACAGTTGACTGAAACGCGGTTCAACGCAAGAAAAACTGGCGGGGGACCGCCGAGCAACGTCGCGCTCAGCGCCGCGATCACCCCGCCGGAGGTGAACACCACCGCGGTGCCGCCGGAGCCGAGTTCGGCGAGCAGGTCGGCCAGCGCCGCGCTCGCGGTGTCGGTGAAGTCGGAGTGGCTGCGCGCACAGGGTGAGTCGGCGCCCGCCTCGATCCAGCGGACCAGCGCGGCGTCCAGCACGTCCTGCGGCCTGCCGCCAACACCGTCGGCGAGTCCGTAGTGCGTGAGCAGGTCGAGGTGGTCGTACTCGTTCCACCGCTCATCCTCGCCCAGCGGAACATCCACACAGGACGCCGACAGGTAACCGGTCGCGGTGTCCCGCTGGCGGTTCAGCGTGCCGGTACGGACGATGTCCGGTACGACGCCGCGGTCGGTCAACGCCTCGGCGAGCACCTTGGCCTGCTCGGCGCCCACTGTGGACAGCACGTCGTAGTCGTCGGCGCCGAAGCTCGCCTGCCCGTGGCGTACCAGGTAGACGGCCGCCATCACCAGCGCCGCTTCTTGATCAACCTGCGGCAGCGCATGTCCAGGTAGCGGGCCCACAGCCCGAAGTGGCGAAACGCGGGGTTGTGGGTCTGGCCGTGGTAGTAGCGGTAGTAGATCTGCTGGGCGATCACCGCCAGCCGAAACTGGCCGAACACCTGGTAGAACAGCCAGTTCTCGGTGGAGAACCCCATCCGGTCGCAGTAGTACTCGACGACCTCGCGCCTGCTCGGCATGCCCGGCAGATGGGTGGGCTGCCGCCGCAGCCTGCGCGCGATGGCGTCGTCATCGGCCTGGATCCAGTACGCCATCGATCCGCCGAGGTCCATCAGCGGATCGCCCAGGGTGGACATTTCCCAGTCCAGGATGCCGTTGACGCGCAGCGGGTTCTCGGCGTCGAGTACGACGTTGTCGAAGCGGTAGTCGTTGTGGATCACGCAGGTGGCGACGTCGGCGGGCTCGTTGGCGGCGAGCCAGTCCATGACCTTCTCGCCGTTGGGGGAGCGTGGGGTGCGGGCCTTGCGGTAGCGGCGGGTCCAGCCCTCGACCTGGCGCCGCACATAGCCCGCGCCTTTGCCGAGGTCGCCGAGGCCCGCACTCGCCGGGTCGACCCGGTGCAGTTCGATCAACCGGTCGATCATCTCGAACGCCAGCTTTTTCGTCCGGTCCGCGGACAGGTCCCAGTCGGCGGGCGGGTTGGCCCGCAGGATGATGCCCGGCACCCGTTCCATCACGTAGAAGTCGCTGCCGATGACCTCGGCGTCGTGGCAGAACGCGAGCATCTCCGGCACATAGGGATACACCGGTTTGAGCTGCTTCTGCACCCGGTACTCGCGGCCCATGTCGTGCGCGGAGCTTGCCTTGGTGCCCTTGGGCGGGCGGCGCAGGATGAGGTCGCGGTCGGGGTAGGACAGCAGGTAGGTGAGGTTGGACGCGCCGCCGGAGAACTGCTTGACCTGCGGTTCACCCGCCAGGTCCGGTATCTGTGCGCGCAGCCACCGGTTGACCGCGCCGACGTTGAAGGAGTCTTCGGCGCGGACGGCCCGGATGGCCTCGCTCACGTCAGCCTCGCCACCACGTTCAGCGGCAGGTGCCGCAGCGCGAAGCTGAGCGGCTGCCACGGCCAGGCGGGCACGTAGGCGCGGACGGGTTCGCGTTCGATGGCCTTCACCAGCGCGCGGCAGCCGGTGTCGGTGTCCACCACGAGCGGCGTCTTCGGCGCCTTCTCGTTCATCTCGGAGCGGATGTAGCCCGGGAAGATCGTGCTGACCTTGATCTTCGTCTTGAGCAGGTCCGCGCGGATGCCCTCGGCGAGCGTGGCCAGCCCCGCCTTGGTGGCGGCGTAGGCGGTGATGTTGCCGCGCATGCCCCGCATCGCGCTGACCGAGGAGATCGCGACCAGGTGCCCGTGCCCCTGCTCGCGGAAGATCTGCACGGCCGCCTCGCACTGGGCCAGCGCGGCCACGAAGTTGGTCTGCGCGGTCTGCACGTTGGCGTAGAAGTACCCGGTCCCGATCGGCTGGCCCTTGCCGAGGCCCGCGTTGACGATCACGCGGTCAAGCGTGCCGAATTCCTCGCGGAAACCGGTGAACACCTCGAACACCTGGTCGTGATCGTTCACGTCCAGGGCCCGCAGGCTCACCGTGATGCCGGGGTGCTTGGCCAGCAGTTCGCCCTTCAGCGCCTCGAGCCGTTCGGTGCGGCGGGCGCAGAGCGCGAGGTTGCGCCCCTTGGCGGCGAACAGCCGGGCCATGCCCTCACCGAGCCCCGAACTGGCGCCGGTGATCAGGATGTTCTGCCGGGTCATCGGGTGCTCTCCTTGCGCTGGGTGCCGAGCCGCTGGGCCGCCTTGCCCATGATGAGTCTGAACAGCGCCGGGGACACTCGCTTGACCGCGTACATGACCTTGCCGTCCCGGTGGGTCTGCACCAGGAACCGCTTCTTCCGCACCGCCTCGAACACCGCCTCGGCGACGTCGTCCGCGGTGACCTTCGAGGCGGCCATGATCCGATCCAGCCGCTTCTTCGCGTCCGGGTCGGGCGAGCGCATGGTGTCGCCGAGGTTGGTCGGCACGAAGCCAGGGCACACCACGGTCGCGGTGACACCCGTCCCGCTGTATTCGTGCCGAAGCGTCTCGGTCAGTGCCAGTACCCCGGTCTTGCTGACGTTGTAGGAACTCATCGTGGGCGCGTTCATCAGCGCGGCCAGCGAGGCGATGTTGACGAAGTGCCCGCTGCCGTGCCTGCCGAACAGCGGCGCGAACGTGTGGCACCCGTTGATGACGCCCATCAGGTTGATGCTCAGGATCCAGTCCCAGTCGGCGAGGTCGGTGTCCGCGAACGCCCCGCCGGTCGCCACGCCCGCGTTGTTGACCAGCACGTCCAGCCCGCCCCACCGGTCCTCGCACCAGCTCCTTGCGGCCTGCCACGCCTCGCGGTCCCGCACGTCGAGTGCCCGGAACTCCACGCCGAGCTCATCGGCAGCCGCAGCCCCCGCCACCTCGTTGACGTCGGTGATCAGCACTCGCCACCCCGCGGCGGCATACCGGCGCGCGATCGCCTTCCCGAGCCCCGAAGCCCCGCCGGTGATCAGAATCCGCTTGCTCACGCTTCTCCCGCAGGTCCGAGCGGCCGACCACGATCATGACCCACCACGGCCACTCCCGTACCCGACCCCGCCACCAACCACGCAATCACCTGATTACCGGAGAGTAACTTGCGTGTCCACCCCACTCAACAACTCGGCACCCGACCCCGGACCCGAGTTGCAGCAGGCAGGGCTCCGGGAAGCTGCTGTCAGAGCATCGTGAGGATGTCCTTGAGCGATTGCAGGGTGTCTTCATCTTCGGCGTTGTCGGATGCGTCCGCCACCGCGATGCACGGTCCCGGGCTGTTCAGCCAGGCTTCGACCACATCCGCGTGGTCGTGCCGATATCCAGGGCGGATCTCCCAGCCAGACCCTGACCTGATCGCCTGCTCCTGAAGGCACTCCTGCAGATGCCCGGCACCCCCACGACGTGTGAGCGCGTTCTCCCATGTCGAGAGGTACGGGGTGAGGTCCTCACCGGACGCGCCGATGGCACACAGGACCGAGTGCACGTTAAGTGCACCCTGGTCGATGGGAAACCGAGCGAGGGCGTCCGCCCACAAGGCACGCCACAGATCGGTGATGGCTCGCTGCTCTGACTCGGCCCAGCCTCGCCACTGCGCGATCGGGAGCCTGCCGCTGAGCGATTCGAGATCGGTCAGGCCGCAGTCCTCGGTGACGGCGATGTGGAACAGCCGGGGAAGGAAGTACCGAAAGTCCTCCACACTGCCGACTGTTAACAGAACGTCGCCCGCATAGGACCAAAGTTCGTTGGCGGGGATCTCCCGCAACGTGTCGTGCGCCAGCAGTGTCCGCGCCTCCTCCTCCGTCCAGCAGTGAGAGCAGTAGTCGATTGTGCGCGGCCGAGGGCACGCAAACGCGGAGTACAGCTCTTCGACCGCCGCTCCTACCGCGGCCTGACCACCTCGCACCCGGGAATCCTGTCATCGCACGAGATCCGCCGCACCCGACTTTTGCTCCTCTGCGATGACGCCTGAAATCGATGAGGAGATCAGTTGATCTCGGCGTGGTGCTGGCGTTGTTCGCGGGAGCGTCGGCGAGCGTCGGCGAACTGCTGCAGGTAGCGCTCCCGGAAGCAGTTGTCGACCAGCGGAGCCGCGGGCCCTGGCGGCTCGATCACCTGTTTCGCCGACGCCTCGTCTGGTGCCTGGTCAGGGGAGGCCGCTACGGCGGCAAACGTTTCGTTGGGTTCGACTTCGGCGTCCTGCTCAGAGCGCTCGGCTTCGGCGGGTGCGGATTCGTCATCCGCGACAACCGGTTGGACGGGCTTCTGCGCAGAAGCGCCGGTTTTACCGGGCTCGGACCCGGGCTCCTCGGACATGGCTGCCTCGGGAGTTGGCCCTCCGGACTTGCTGACAGACACAGGGGGCGACCCCGCGGGCTCTGGCACAGCGTCGACGGCGGGCTTGTCTGGCTGCGTGGAAACTGCCCGCGCGGGTTCGGCGGGCGGGGAGTGCTCGGACTCGGCAGAGGCCGACCCATTCGCGGCGGTCGGGGCGGTCTTGGCCGACGGCTTCCTGCCGTTGCGCCGCGCGCGGCGAGCTTTCGCCGCCCGCTCGACATCGCGCGGTGTCGGGCGTTGGGCATCCGGCGTGGACTGCCGGGGCTCGGTAGCCGTGCTCTCGGCGGGTGCCGCATCTTGCTGATCGATCGACTCGCCTTGACCGGACCCGGCCGGAGATTCCGCGGCAGACGGCAGGCTCGCCGCTGCCGGGCGCTTGACATCCTGCTCGGGGAATTGGGGGCCGACCAGCGGTTCCTCGGCCTGCGGGCGCCTGCCGTCGGTGCGGGTGCCCGCGCCGGGCAGCTCCGGAGTCGGGTCGGTTCGGCGGTCGGCGGTGAGTTCGGTGAGATCCATCGGACCGGTGTGTTCCATCGCGGTGGGCGGCGAAGGAGGTGGTGCGTTTTCCCATTCGGTGGGCAGGTCGAAGGCCATGCCGAGGCCGCCGCGCAATCGCAGCATGGGGTAGAAGAACGTCACGCCCGTCAGCACGCATCCACAGAGGAACGAGGCCAGGCACAGCAGCACAATCAATCCGAGAGACCAGCCCATGGTGGGCCTCCTTGTTCGCAGACCTCGACACACGGATCACCCGCACGAGAACTGAGCCGTAAAGATTCGGAACACGATTGGGGTGTCTTTTCGGCGGTGGGGTTACGCGATGTCCCTGTCGCCAGGGCGAGCACCCCCGTCGTGCGCTCGCCCCACCCGAGAGCGGTGGTCAGGCCACCGCGCTCCTCGGCTTGGTCTTCCTGTTCCGCCCCGGCTGCTGGGCGGGAATCGGCTTCTTCGGCTCGGCGGCCTTATGCCCGTTCGTCGCCGCGGGCTGCTGTTCGGCATTCACCCGGCCATTTCCCTGCTGGGGTGGCGGGCCGACCTGACCGCAGGCATCGGAGATTGCGGCGTGGGCCGCTCCGAGCTGAACGGAGACCAATTGGTGGAGCTTTTCCAATTGCTCCCTTTTCTCCATGATTTCCGCGATGCGCCGCTTGGCTTCTTGGGCGGCCATGCGAATCAGGAATTCGGCTCGCTTGGCGCTGATGGCCTCGCGCTCGGACAGCTGCGCGTGCACGGCGTTCTGGTGGCGCTCGATCTTCTGCTCGAACTGGTGCTGCGCGGCGGTGATCCTTGCCTCGGCGTCCGCCTCCAGCTGATCGCACTGCTTGGCCGTCTGGATCATCAGGTGCTCGGCGTCCCGTTGCGCCTGCTCCATCGCGGCCTCGTGCTCCGCCTTCAGCTCATCGTGCAGCCGCTGGTAGTCCGCCTCAAGCCGCTCGGTCCGGTGCTGGTGCTCCGACTCCTGCTGAACTCGGCGTTCTTCCAGCTCAGTCGTCATCCTGGCGCACAGTTCGCGAGTTTCGACCGCCTCCTGCTCGGCCTGCTTGCGCAGCACGGAGACCTCGTGTTCGGCTTTGCGTCGCAGCGATGAGCTCTCGTCCTCCGCCAGCAACATCATCCGGCGCAGGCGCTCGCCCATGCCCGCCACCGTGTTCGGAGACATCTCCAAACGGTCGAGTCTCGCCCGGGCGTCCTCCAGGTCCTGCCGCGTGATCTCCAGCAGCTTCCGCAGGTTCTCGGCCTGCTTCAGCGCATCGGTCCGTTCCGTGGCGAGGACCTTCAATTGATCTTCGACGGATTCGACGTAATCGAGAACCTGCCGCCTGTGGAAGCCTCGGAGGGTCACTTCGAATCCGGGGTACAGAGGTACCACTTCATTCTCCCTCCCACTCATGACAGCAATTGAATCATGATTTGTGTGGCTTGTTGTGGTGTATATCTAACCGTTAGTTCGGATCTTGGTGGCCGCTTGGCCATTTTTGCCCTTCTGGAAAAGTCAATAGTCGTCTATTTCTGTCACGCAAAATGAGTACCCCTTGCCCGTCGGTACCAACCCGCAGTAAGATCAGCATCACCGGCGGTAATTCCCCTCAGTCACGGGATGCTCCGATCCGTCAACAAATCGAATCACTCTGTGGAGGGAGTGCCGGCTGCCCTCTGTATCCGGTTTCCCGGGCAGGTCGGTAGACGCTTACCGATTGTTGATCTTTGTGGGTTACCGACTTGTCATCTGCGCCGTTACCTGGGACTAGACCCTTCGGACCCGATCTGCTTGATCGAATCGGTGGTACAGCCGCCGCGCTGCTCTCGGTTTCTGGCCCTGGCCGCCGCGAAGCTGTCCAGGTATCGCCGCCGGAACTCGTCCTGATCCGGTTGTTCCGACGCGGCCGTTTCGACCACGAGCACAACGGGCGGGGAAGTCGGCTCCTCCTCCGTTTCCGCCCGGGCAGGCATCGGTTCCGCGATTGGTGCGGGTTCCACCGCCCGGGTGGATTCCGCAACTGCTTCACATTCTTCGCCCGGCCCCGGTGTGGCGACCGGTTCGGCGGAGGCCGGAATCGCAACGGATTCCACCGGCATCTGCCGTCTTCGCAGCAGCGGCACCGCCACGAAAAGCATTGTCAGGCCGACTCCGGTCAGGAATGAGACCAGGCAGGCCGCGAATAAGGCGGCTGCATCCGTCATATCAGGCGCCCCTCAGCCGACGAGAACGTCGATCTCGGGCCCGGCCTCGTCCCGGCCGCCCCAGGTGGGCTCCACGATGACCCGGGTGCTCATGCCCTCCACCGACACCCCGCGGGAGGCGAGGAACGCGCGGACCTGACCTGCCCGCTCCCTGGCCAATACGTCGCAGCGGTGCGAGGCGGTTTCCCCGGACCAGGCGTAGCTGACGAGCTTCAGCCGCGCCTTGGGCGCGCCCAGCAGGAGGTTCGCCAACCCGTCCTGGACCAGGGCGCCGTTGCCCGCGAACGCGTGGCCACCTGGCGTGAACGTGATGCCCTTGGCGCCCGCCTCGCTGAACAGCTTCTTCACCGCGATCTGCAGCGCGGTCGCGTCGAGCGTGCCGTCCCGCAGGTACGGCGAAAGCCGCAACTGGCTGTCCAGCGCTGCCGTGGGCGCCGCCGCTCGGCCCGCCGCTTCGAGCCGGGCCGACTGCGCCTGGTCGAACACCGTGCCCGCTATCCGCAACCGGTCTGCCTGCCAGTCCACAGTGAACTGCTTGAGGTCCTCTGCCAGCACCGCGGTGACCAGGCCACTGGCGGTGGCCGGGTCGGCGGGCAGCCGGTGTTCCGGCCCGCTGGTCACGTTGATGATCAGCTCCCGGCCCCGGGCCTGCTGCGTGATGACGCCGCGCAACTGCTCCTCGCTGCTCTTGGCCGCGGTCTGCGCCCGAACCGACACCGTGTTGCCGTCGATGCTCATGCTCAGCGGACGGGTCGTCGCGCTCGACCCGGTCTCGGCGGCCTGCCGGACCGTCGGACCCGACGGCACGAACTGCGCGGCCAGGGTCACCAACGCGGGAACGGCGACGACGGCCACCGCCAGCGGGATCCACCTGACCGTGCGTCGCGTGGAGTCGCGTGGAGGGGACATGGCCGATCACCGCCATCTGCATAAGTCGGATAACACGGGTTCTCAATTCCTTCTCACGCCACGACCGGATTCTGCTGCTCCGGAATGTAGGTACCTGTCGAGTTGCTGTTCGTGAGCTGAATCTGCTCACCCGTCTCCTGCCGCGGAATCGGCTGGTCCACCGCTTCCGCCTCGGTCAGCGCGATGTATGCGGTGGAAACCTGAGAGGTGACAAGGCGCTTCAGTTCGGTGAGCTCGATCAACCGTTCATTGATGTCGGCAATACGCCGCCTGGCTTCCTGCGCGGCCACCGCGATGAGGAAGTTGGCCCGCGCGGTGCTCATCGCCTCGCGTTCGGCGAGCTTCTCCTCCACCACCTGGGCGCGATAGGCCACCGAGCCCTGGAACTCCTGCTCGGCGCGTTCGATCCGCGACTCGGACTCCGCCTCGTACCGGTCGCACTGCTCGGCGGTCTCCCGCATGAGCCGCTGGGCGTCGGACTCGACCTGCTCCATCGCGGCGCGGTGCTCGGCGAGCAGCGCGTCCTTCAGCTGCTGGTACTCGTCGGCAAGCTCGGTGCTCCGCTGCGCGTGCTCCCGCTCCAGCCGCGCCTCGCGTTCGTCCAGCTCAGCGGAGCGGCGCGCGGCCTCCTCGCGGGAGGCGGCGGCCTCCTGCTCGGCCTGTTCACGGAGGTGGACCGCCTCCTCCTCGGCCTTGTGGCGCAGGGTCACGCTCTCGTCCTCGGCGAGCATCATCATCCGCCGCAGGCCCTCGGTGAGGCCCGCGACCGTGCTCGGCGAGGACTCCAGGCGGTCCAGCCGCTGCCGGGCGTCCTCGAGGTCCTGCCGGGTCATGTCCAGCAGCCTGCGCAGGTTCTCCGCCTGCTTCAGGGCGTCGCTGCGCTCCTCCCCGAGGAGCTTGACCTGCTCTTCAAGCGACTCAACGTGATCCAGGACCTGCCGACGATGGAAACCGCGGAAGGATGTGTCGAATCCGGGGTGCATCGGTATCACTGTGCTGCTCCTTCCGCGACAAGGAATCCGATCCGGTCAAAATCAGTATCGTGGGCTGTGCATCGTGCCGAGAAATTGATCACCAATAGGTAGTTCACCGCAGCAATAGCAATCGCCCTAGTCCCCACTCCGGGGATCACGCGAAATGGCAATGGGATCACTCGTTGAGTGTGAATCTGAGAGATCATGTTCACGGCCCGTGAAACGTGAACCACGATCGATACTCCAACCTCATGAAACAGCCGATCACACGTTGGAGAGCCGGTCGGCCGCTTGCACGGCGGCTCCGACTGCGGGACGGTGCGAGGGTCACGCGCGCCTGACAGCAGGGTTTTTGGGGGAGGGGTCATGATCAACCGATCGTCACGATACCGTTTCACCGCGGCGCTGTTCGCCGTGGTGGTGGCGGCGGGCCTGGTGGCCACACCGCAGGCCGCCGCCAAGGGCAAGCAGCCGACCGCGGTCGGCCACGGCGGGGCCGTGTCCAGCGTCGACTACGACGCCTCGAGGATCGGGATGGACGTGCTGCGACGCGGCGGCAACGCCGTCGACGCGGCGATCGCCACCGCGGCCGCCGTCGGGGTGACCGAGCCGTACTCGGCGGGCGTCGGCGGCGGTGGCTTCTTCATGTACTACCAGGCCTCCACCGGTCGCGTGTACACCATCGACGGACGCGAGAAGGCGCCCGCGACCATGCGTGAGGACTCGTTCATCGACCCGGCCACCGGCAAGGCGCTGCCCACTCAGGACGCGGTCAACTCCGGGCTCTCGGTCGGCGTGCCCGGCACGCCCGCGACCTGGGCCGCCGCCCAGCGGCGCTGGGGTACCAAGAGCATGCGGACGCTGTTGCAGCCCTCGATCGACCTGGCGCGCAGGGGCTTCGTCGTGGACCAGACCTTCACCGACCAGACTGCGGCCAACGCCAAGCGGTTCGCCGCGGTCGCGCCCACCGCCGAGCTGTTCCTCCCGGGCGGCGCCCCGCCTCAGCCCGGCACCCGCTTCCGCAATCCGGCTCTCGCCGACACCTATGAGCTGCTCACCCGCGGCACCCACGCCTTCTACCACGGGGCGATGGCCGAGGACATCGTGCGGACCGTGCAGCATCCGCCGACGGTGCCGGGTTCGGGCATGTACTTCCGCCCCGGGCTGATGCGGACGTCGGACCTGGCGGCCTACCGCACCACCGACCGGGCGCCGACCAAGGTCGACTACCGGGGGTTGCAGGTGTACGGGATGGCGCCGCCGTCCTCCGGCGGTACCACCGTGGGTGAGGCGTTGAACATCCTGTCCCGCTTCGACCTCGCCGCCGAGGGCAAGACGATGGCCCTGCACCGGTACTTGGATGCCAGCAGGCTGGCCTTCGCCGACCGCAACCGCTGGGTCGGCGACCCGCGGTGGATGACGACCACCCCCGACCGCCTGCTCTCGCCGGAGGTGGCGGACCAGCGCGCGTGCCTGATGAAGGACGACACCGCGGTCGCGCACCCCGCGGCCTGGGTGGATGTCAACAACGTGCCGTCCTGCGGCGACGCCCGGCCCGCGGCGGTGAACAGCGCCTACGAGGGCCCGTCGACCACCCACCTGACCACGGCGGACCGCTGGGGCAACGTGGTGGCGTACACGCTGACCATCGAAGCCACCGGCGGCAGCGCGCTGACCGTGCCGGGGCGCGGGTTCCTGCTGAACAACGAGCTGACAGACTTCGACCTGGAGCCGCTGCAGCCCGGCGTGCCGGACCCGAACCTGCCCGCGGGCGGCAAGACCCCGCGCAGCAGCATGTCGCCGACGATCGTGCTGCGTGACGGCAAGGCGGTCGGCGCGATCGGCTCGCCCGGCGGCGCCACGATCATCACCACCGTGCTGCAGATCTTGATGTACCGCATCGACCTGGGCATGTCCCTGCCCGACGCGGTCGCGGCGGCTCGCCTCACCCAGCGCAACCGCGCCAAGACCGAGGTGGAGTCGCCGTTCCTGAAGTCCGCCGAGCACGACGCGCTCAAGGCCAAGGGCCACCAGTTCGAACTCGCCGCCACCACCTTCCACCCTGACCCGGAGATCGGCGCGGTCGCCGCCATCGAGTTCCTCCCCGACGGCCGGGTTCAGGCGGTCGCCGAACCCACCCGCCGAGGAGGCGGCAGCGCGCTCGTCCAGTACCCGTGATCATGAAGGGGGCTTTCGCCACGCCGGTGGCGACAGCCCCCTTGCGAGTCAGGTCGTGTAGGTCTGGGCCAGGTCGCGGGTGTGTTCGGCGGTGTGCGGGTCGAAGTTGGCGAGCGCTCGGGTGTCGAGGCTGGTCAACAGTTCGACCGCGCGGTCGGGGTCGCCGTCGGCGGAGGTGAAGCGGCCGTCGGTGTAACGCAGCGAAGGACGTCCGGCGTGGATGCCTTCGGCGCGCACGATGGCGGCGGCCACCGGGTCGGCGGTGCCGGACCGGGCGGTGCGGCGCTCGCAGAGTTCCAGCAGCGAGTCGTGTGCCTTCTCAAGGCAGTCGCTGCCGCCGAGGGCGAACCAGGCGCCGACGTCGGAGCGGAACAGGGTCATCGCGTCGCGTTCCTCGTCCATGCCGAGCGGGTGGGCCACCCGCAGCCGGAGGGCCTCGCCGCGGATCACCAACTCGACGACCTCCCCGGCCGCGTTGCGGCTGTTGAAGCCGAGCAGCGGGATGATCTCGTACTCGCCGGGCTCGGCGAAGGCGAAGCCT
This sequence comes from Actinorectispora metalli, assembly GCF_056323685.1. NCBI lineage: Bacteria > Bacillati > Actinomycetota > Actinomycetes > Pseudonocardiales > Pseudonocardiaceae > Actinorectispora > Actinorectispora metalli. The sequence goes on along the minus strand of NZ_JBREYE010000001.1, from coordinate 705,164 downwards.
GCGGAGCCGAAGGTGAGGTTGAGGTTGTTGCGCAGCGTCTCCTGAGGCCCCAGCGTCGAGATCTCCGCCGCGCTGAGGTCGAAGCAGCGCTGCATGATCGGCACGAACGGCACGGCGTCCACCAGGCCGGAGGCGACGCCGCCGCGACGCCTGCGGACCAGGATCTCCAGGAAGCCCGCCTTCGGGTCCAGCACCTCGGGCGGCAACTCGATGGCCTCCTCGCCGAGGTTCTGCAGGCTGATCTCCAGGAACACCGGCTGGCCGAAGGCGAAGATCGGGCCCGCCGCGGGCGGGGTGAGGGCCAGGCGGAAGCCGGGCAGCGGCACCTCGGGTACATACGGCGAATAGCCGCCGGTGCCCTCCGCCCAGTAGTTGATCGAGTGGAACGCCGCGCCGCCCGGGATCAGCGCCGACCTCGGCGCGTGCCGCAGGAACTCCAGTTCGTCGGAGTCGAAGGTGAAGTTGAACTTCTTCCAGAACTCCTCTGCCTTGTTGCCGCCGAGGTAGCGCCAGTCGTAGTTCATGAACGACGTGGAGTCGGCGCGCCCCACGGCGCGCTCGAAGCGGTGCGCGAGGTTCAGGGCGTGACCCAACTCGTGCACAGTGGTCTGGATGATCTTGCGGTCGGTGTCGGTCGGGATCAGCTTGCGGATCTCGCTGACGAACACCGCCGCGCCCTGCCTGGGCAGTTCGTCGGCGGAGTCGAACATGATCCCGAGCAGCCCGCCGCGGGTGGTCTTGGACAGCATCAGCAGGTGCAGTTCCCACAGCGGCGAGGTCAGCGCGGTCTGCGCCGTGTCGGCCATCAGGTCGTGCAGCAGTGTGAAGATGGTGGAGCCGTTCCAGCCCTGGGGCTGCGCCGGGATGTCGGTGCGCGTGCCGACCTCGTGCACCTCGAAGCCCGCTCGGGACACGCATTCCTCGAAGGTGTGGGTCGATCCGTTCACCGCCACCGCGCCGGGCAGTGTGACCTGCTGTTCGACCTCCATCTCCACGCCCAGCTTGCGCAGCGTGTCGCCCGCCCGGCGCACGTCGACCTCGATGTCGGCGCCCGGCGGGAGTCCCTGCAGCCGCTTGTCCAGCCGGAACGTCGCGGCCAGCACACCGTTCTCCGCGGTCTCGGCGAGTGCGACCGAGCCGGTGCAGACCTCGCCGTTGCTGTCCTGCCAGACCGCCGACCACCGGTCGTCGTCCAACGTGATCTTCGTGCCAGGTGCGGTGCGCACGGAGGCGACGTAGTGGTTGTCGTTGCGGTAGACATCGGCGCTGACCACTCCGGCGCCGTGCTCGTCCAGTCGTAGATCCACGAATAGTTGATCGTTCTTGCCCTCGTACCGACCGTCAGCCGTCTTCACCCCGGTCATCGCGAGCACCTCCCCATGTCGCTGATTCGGGGATTCGACGCTCCTCGTTTAATCACGTTCCGTCAATCGGCCGTAACGGTCTGCTCACCGTAATGGCATCGGGCCGGCATGGTTTCGTGATAGTTGACGGCGCTATCCGGAATGCGGTGGAAATTGCCGAAGAAGGCCGAAGGTAGGGAAATTCTCGACCGAGGAAAAGTTGGTTGCCGCTCCACCCCCGAACGGAGTGGGTATGCCGACAAGCGATCAGCGCAGGTGGGAGTGGGTATCGTGAACCCCGGGGGAGCCGGTCGGTGCGGCCTGTGGAAACGCACCGACCGGCTCACTAAACTGCGCCAGCATCACAGGACGGCCGGGACGGCGGCGTCTGCCGACAACGGGGGAGCGGCTCGGCAGTATGTCCGTGCTGTGCAGCAACGTTTTCGTACCTGAAGCATTACTCAGACTTCACTTCCGATCTAATCCCTCCCTGGCATAACTCGCACACTATGCACCCTCTTACCCGTTTCGAGATGCGTCGCGAGGCGTAATGCACGATTTGATCGTTGCATTTAGTAGTCGCGTATCACCGTGAGTTGACCCTTCGGGGCCTAGATATGCCCGCCGACTTCCCCCACGATCGTCTGTGCAGGATTCTTTGACCCGGGGAGCGGTGGATGCTGTCCAAGCGACAGGAACTGGTGGCGCTCTGGGATGTCGCGATGGCCCGCCGAGGCCCGCGGCGTGTGCTGGCTTTCGCCATCTCGCTGCTCGTGTTGTGCTGGCTGACCGGCACCTTCGTTGCCGCGTACCGACAGACTTCGACGTCACCGCTGGACATCGCGCGGAGCCTGCTCGGCTGGCTGGGCATCGACGTGACCGCGGCGTTGAATCGTCCGGCGGAATGGCTGGCCGACCCGATACGACGAACAGCGATGATTGGTGTTGCCTACATCGGCGGATTGTGTTGGGCGGCGACCGGTGCGCGCACGCAGTTGTCCGGACAATTCGGCTGGCTCGCGGTGATGCTCGCGGCGCAAGGAATTGGCTATCAGGCGGCGCTATATCGGGCACTCGGCGCGATGGCCGTATTCATGCTCGCGCTATGGGCACTCGCCTCGCTCAACCGTCGACCATTCGTCGATCGTCGAATCACGCTGGTGTCGAGGGATGTGGCCACCGCCGCCGTCACCGCGGCGGCGCTCACCGCCACCGTGCCGCTGCTCGCACCGGCCATGGTGGTATCCCGCCTGGTGGGGCCGTATCTGACCCGCCCGCCCACGCGGGTGCGGCCCGCTATCCCGGTGCACCTGATCCCGCCGCCCCGCGGGGCACCCGGCCCGTCGGTCAGGCCGCGGCAGCGGATCGGTTCCGACAGCGACGCCTCGGGGTAGCCCTCGGTCATGGAACGCCCACGTCCGGACTACAGCAAGGGCCTGCCCGATTACCACGACCCGACCGCGGGCTTCGGCGGCGCCGCCCCCGCCCGCAGCGCCCTGACGCTGCGCCTGTGGCTCGCAGGCTTCGGACTCGTCTTCTGTATTGGCGCCGCGATCTTCGCCGCCCGGACCGACCTGGACTGGCTGACCATCACCCTGATCGTGCTGGCCGTGATCGCCGCCATCGACCTGTGCTGGGTGGCCTACCGCAAGTACCGCGGCGAACCCGGCTGAACCCGTCCTTCACCCGGCCCGGACGGTGAACGCGGGACTGGTGCCGGTGATGGGCGTGATCCTGCCGGTGAGTGACTTGGCGTCACCGCGGTAGACGACGCGATAGGTGCCGGGCGGTGTGCCTGAGGGGATGTCCCAGGTGATGGTGACGGTGGAGGCCGCGATGCCGCGGCGGGACCAGGCGAACTTCGTTGACCAGTCGCCGTCGTCGGCCACGGTGCGCCAGCCGTCATCGAGGCGCTGGACCTCCAGGTATGTGCCGCCGCGGTGCAGGTCGTTGTTGGGATGGGCGCCAGAGAACTGCACCCGCACCTGCTCCCCGACCCGATAGGAAGCGTTCGGCGCGGTGATCACGGCGCCGAACCCGGGCCCGAAGGCATCGGAGTCCAGCACCACCCCCGGCTGCAACGACGCCGGATGCGCGCCCGCGTCCGGGCGGGGTCCGACCGCGGAGGCCCGACCGTCGCGCAGATCGCCCGCGATTCGGGCGAACTCCTGCTGGTAGGCGGGCAGCGCCCACCGGCCGTACATGCTGTGGCCGCCCTCGTAGTCCTGCTGGTCGTACTCCTCCGGCGTGGTCAGATAGCCCGCGTAGTCGTTGGCATAACCCGCAAGCACCACCTGCTCCACGGGGACGCCCACCTGCGCGGCGACCGTGCGGCGTAGCCGCAGCCCCGACATGATCGTCGCCTCCTGCGGCAGCCCCACCAGGTACAGGTCGCCGATCCGCACCAGTTGCAGCGGCAGAGCACGGGCCGTCCAGCCGAGCGCCCCCGGCGCGAGCAGGATGTCCTTGGGCGCCTGGCACTCCCGCAGTTGTGGCGACGCGACGTAGAGCGCCTTGCTGACCAGGCCGATCAGCGGGTTGTTCCCGGCGCCTTCCTTGAAGATCCCCGGACCGGGGCCGTCCTCGGTGCTGCCCGCCGCGAAGCTCGCGCCCAGCGCCGCCTGACAGGTGTGTTGTTCGCCCGCCCCGCTGAACTCCGGTCGCACCGCGACGTTCTCCATGTCCACATAGGACAGCCGGGAGTCGATGGCGCCGGTGAGCGCTCGCTGCGGACCGTTGATCAGGTTCCTGGCGGCCTCGAACTGGCGGCTGCCGATGATGCGGGTGTTGGCGAACTGGTCCTCGGTCGGCCCGGTGCCAGGCTTCAGCACCAGGTTCGGCGACATGTCGCCCGCGTTGGTCTGCGCGAACGCCGCGACGAAGCCCGGTTCGCCCGCGCGGTAGTCCACCCCCGCGACCTCGCGTTCCCAGTGGTAGGCCGCATATCCCTTGTTGTCCCCGCTGATCAGCGTGTTCTCGCCGGTCAGGCTGGTGTTGTGGGTGGCGAACCAGTTCAGCGCACCGACCGGGCTACCGCCCCGATCGAACCGCAGCAGCGTGGTGGTGGGGTCGATGCCCTGCGGGAACGCGTCCTTGTCGGGATTGCGGTTGAACGCCCGGCGCGACCGGTTGACGCTCGCGTCGGTCAGGGTGCCGGTGGCCGTGGACAGGGTGCCGGGGGCGAGATCGTCGTGGGCCCGGTTCACCGACTCGACGATGCCCGCCACGATGGCGTCGAAGGTCTTGCCGTGAAAGCCCAGCGTGGTGATGTTGTAGAGGGTGTAGTGCGAATACCCGCCGGGGCCCGCGTGGGTGTGGGTGGCGGTGAGCAGCAGGTTCTCATCCGTGTACAGGTTGCCGTGGCGTGCTGCCAGCCGGGACAGCACGGCCTGCTTGACGCTGCCGAAGACCTGGCCTAGGTCCGCGGTCACCAGTGCGACCCGCTTGCCGCCCGCTTGGTCCACGGCGATGAACGCGCGGGAGCGCTGACGCAGGTGGATGCCCGCTGTTCGCTGCTCCGGGCGGGCGTATCCCATCATGCCGTTTTCGGCGGGTTCGCCGGTGATGTCGGCGATGCCCCGGCCCACCAGGTACGGCTCCGGCGCCGCCGTCGCCGGGCCGCTGATCAACACCGCCGCGCCCGCGACCGCCGCGAGCAGCAGGGTTGTCACCTCGCGCAGCCTTGCCCTCATCGCCACCGGTCCTCCCGCGGAAGTCGACAATTCTGACGCTAGCCCATCCGGCTGAGAATGCGAATACCTCTCACATGTTGATTCGTGTTGCCTCGCACCGGTTCGTGCGGTGGGCTGAGGGTGTGGAATTCGATGTTGTGGTGATCGGCGGCGGCCCGGTCGGCGAGAACGCCGCGGCCCGCGCCGCGCAGGGCGGCCTGCGGGTGGCGCTGGTGGAGAGCGAACTCCTCGGCGGTGAATGTTCCTATTGGGCCTGTATGCCGAGCAAGGCCCTGCTGCGCCCCGGCCACGCCTTGGCCGCGGCCCGCCGTGTTCCCGGGGTGAGCGCGACCGGTCTCGACGCGGGCCAAGTGCTGGCCAGTCGGGACGAGTTCACCTCCCACTGGGACGACGCGAGCCAGGTTGAATGGGCGGAAGGCGCCGATATCACCGTGATCCGCGGCCACGCCCGTCTCGCCGGGGAACGCACTGTCAGCGTCGACGACCGTGAGGTGCGTGCCCGCCACGCCGTCGTGGTGTGCACCGGCAGCGTGCCGTGGGCGCCGCCGATCGACGGGCTGGCCGAGGTGCGGGCCTGGGGCTCCCGCGAGGCCACCTCCGCCAAGCAGGTACCTGCGAGCCTCGCCGTCCTCGGCGCGGGCGTTGTCGGCGTCGAACTGGCACAAGCTTGGGCGCGGCTGGGCTCGAAAGTCACCGTCGTGGCCGTCGAGGACCGCCCCTTGGAGCGCATGGAGGACTTCGTCGGCGACCTCGTCGCCGATGGCCTGCGTGCCGATGGCGTCGTGTTGCACCTCGGCGCGAAGGTCGGGCGGGTCAGCCGCTCCGACCAAGGCGTCAGCCTCGACCTGGGCGACACCACGGTCACCGCGGAGGAACTGCTCGTCGCCACCGGCCGCAGGCCCAACACCAAGGACATCGGGGTGGAGGCGGTCGGCCTCAAGCCGGGTGAGGCGCTCAAGACCGACGACACCGGTCTGGTGTCCGCTGTGGACGGTCAGTGGCTGTACGCGGCGGGGGATGTCACCCAGTGGGCGCCCCTCACCCACCACGGCAAGTACGCCGCGCGGGCGGTCGGGTCCGCCATCGTGGCGCGCGCCAACGGGGAATCCGGGCTGGACGAGCCGTGGAGCCGCTACACCTCCACCGCCAACCACACCGCGGTGGCGCAGGTCGTGTTCACCGACCCGGAGGTCGCCTTCGTCGGCCGCACCGCGGCCCAGGCGGAGAAAGACGGCCTGCGGGTCCGCGTCGTGGACAGCGACATCGCCGTCGCGGGCTCGGCCTTGCACGCCAAGGACTACAAGGGCATGGCGCGCATGGTCGTGGACGAGGACCGCCGGGTGATCGTCGGCCTCACCTTCGTCGGCCAGGACGTCGCGGAGATGCTGCACGCCGCGACCATCGCCGTTGCGGGGGAGGTTCCCTTGGACCGGCTGTGGCATGCGGTGCCCGCGTTCCCGACCATCAGCGAGGTCTGGCTCAGGTTGCTGGAGTCCTACGGCCTGTGACTTTCGCGGGCTGATCAGCCGGTGACGGGGACGCGGAGGGCGCGTTCGAGGAGCGTTTTCAGGCCGATGTCCTCGGGATTGGTCGATTCGTTCAGCCACACCGCTTGGACAATGCGGACTCGGGCGCCGTCGCGCGAGCTGGTGTAGGCGGCGGCGTCGAACGAGGCGGGGCCGCCCTGCCAGCTTTTTCCCGCGCGGACCAGGTCGTTGACGGAGCCGAAGCCGGGGGTGTCCACCAGCTTCTGGAACTCCTCGGCCGCCGTGGCGTCGGTCAGGCGGACGATCGCTACCGAGACCGCGGCGGGCCGCTCGCCGACCTTGGCCTCGAACAGGCCGCGGATCAGACCGCCGCAGGGATGCTGGGACAGCCACACCTGGGCGTCGCCGTAGGCGTTGCCCGCGCAGTCGATGTCGCGGGACGAACCGCGCGGAGTGAACTGGGTTCCCTCCACATCGGAGGGTTCGGCGGCCACTGTGGACGGCGGGGCCGCCGCCGGGTCCGGCCTGCTGCCCACCAGGATGCCCACGACCAGGACCAGCACCACCAGGGCGGCGGCGGCCGCCGGCAGCAGGTAGTGCCAGAGGGGACGGCGCGGGCGCGTGGGCGGGGTGCCGTCGGTGACGCGGGGGATGAGGGTCGTGGTGGCGGTGGCCAGGTCGGCGGTGACCGCGTCGGGGAAGCCCTCGGCCATCAGTTCGGCGGTGCTCAGACGCGCGTCCGGGGTGAGTGAGGCGATGATCTGGCGGGCGCCGTCCACCGAGCACGGGCGTTCGCAGGTGGCCAGCTCACGCGCCGCACCCAGCAGTGAGGCGGGCGTGGGGTGCAGCACGCGGATGCCGCGGTTGAGGTCGCTGGTCGGCTGGAGCACCTGCTGCACGTAGGGCCCGACCGCGATCACGGTGCTGACCGGCAGCGGCTCGGTGCCCGCCACCTGGAGCCTGCGGGTGATCTGGGCGACCGCGGTCAGCGACTCGGCGATCGGGTTGACGGCGCCGTCGGGGCGCACCAGCGGCCAACCGTCGGACTTCCAGCCCTCGGTGAGTGGTGCGTCCAGGCGGACCGCGGGGTTGGGGAGGTCGACTCCGACTACCACGAGCACGCCGCGCGGCAGGACCAGCACGGCGTCCACCGGCTGGGCACAGCCGGTGATCGGACCACCCAGCAGGGCTACGCCGCCGAGCACCTCGTCGGCACTGCCCATGGTGGCCAGCGCGGCCCGCAGGTCGGCGGCAGATCCCGCCCCCTGCGACTCCGTCGACAGCCGGACCAGCCGCACTGCCTGCCACCTCCTAGGGCGATCACCACGCCTGTCGGAGCAACGGTATCGCCCGGCCGGACGGTCTACAGCACTGGACATCGATTGCGAACCAATGTCACATTTAGTGAGCTTTTCGCCTGATTGATCGAGACACGATGGAGGGTTCACCCCCTGCGCCCTCCGCCGCGATCCCTGTCGCCGGACCGTGCTCCTAGGAGGGCAAGTGAGCGCACGAAGGTCTCGTTGTAGAACCGGGGTGCTGGTCGCGGGTTTGCTCGCGGTCACCGCGATGACAGCACCCGCCGCTGCTCAGACCGGAGGAGCGCCGCTGTCCGCGGTGCTCGCCCAGCAGTTGGACCACCTCACCGGGTCGCTCACCGTGATGGTGCACGGTGCCGATCTCGCGGCCGCCGAGCGTGCCGTCCGGGACACCGGGATGACCAAGATGAGCAGCTTCGACAAGATCGGCGTGGTGGCGGCACGCGCCACCGCGGCGCAGATCACCGCGGCGCGCACCGCGAAGGGTGTCACCTACCTGGAGGGCGATCAGCCGATCCGCTTTTTCAACGACTCCTCGCACAAGGCCACCCGCGGGCTGGAGGCGATCAACACGCTCAAGGGCGCCAACGGGCTGGCGCTGGACGGCACCGGGGTCTCCGTCGCGGTGATCGACTCCGGGGTGGACCCGAATCATCCGGCGTTCCGCGGCGCGGGCGGGGCGAGCCGGATCGTGCGCAACCTGAAGGCGGTGTGCCTGGACGAGACCGGCGGGACCGGCTGCGTCTTCGACGTGCCGGGCTCGACCGACACCGACACGCTGTCCATCGGCGGCCACGGCACCCACGTCACCGGCATCGCGGCCGGTGGGCCGGTGCGGCTGACCGACGGTCGGGACGTCAGTGGAGCGGCGCCTGGCGCGAAGGTGGTGTCCATCTCGACCGGCGCGGCCATCCTGATCCTCGGCGCGGACTCGGCGTTGAACTGGGTGCTGGAGAACCACGCCAAGCCCTGCGGCGACGCGAAGCCGCTCAGCGAGTGCCCGCCGATCAAGGTGATCAACAACTCCTGGGGGCCCGCGGGCGGCGGCGCCTTCGACCCGAACTCCACGACCGTCAAGCTCCAGCGCAGGCTGGTGCAGGAGGGCGTCGTGGTGGTGTGGGCCAACGGCAACGACGGCGGGGATGGCAGCCAGAGCCTGTCCAACCCGCCAGGCACCGATCCCACGCCCGGCGTGGTCTCCGTCGCCGCCTATGACGATCTCGGCACCGGCAGCCGGGACGGCAGGATCGCCTCGTTCTCCTCGCGGGGCGCGGCCGCCGACCCCGTCACCTGGCCGGACATTTCGGCGCCCGGCAACAGGATTCTGTCGGCGTGCAGGCCCCTGCTGGCGGTGTGTTCGCTGGGTTTGCAGCCCGCCAATGGACCGGGTGCGTTGGATCTGGGCACGTACAACGTGATCAGCGGAACATCGATGGCCGCACCGCATATCGCGGGCATCGTCGCCCAGCTTTTCCAGGCCAGTCCACAGGCGACTCCCGCGCAGATCGAGCATGCGCTGAAATCCACCGCGCACCGTTACTCCGATGGTGTGGTGTATGTGTCCCACGGTGGGTACTTGACCAGTCATGACAAGGGCACCGGGCTGGTCGATGTTGTCGGCGCTGCGTCATCACTGGGTGCCAAACCGTAGATCTGTTAGCGGTGGGTGCGGCTTTTTGTGCAATTCGCCGCACCCGCCGGGACAGATTTGGTTACAGTTCACCTGATGGAGTGACCATGATCCACATTCACCCTGCATAGTGGGGTTGTTCTGGCGAACCCGATGGGTTCCGGGGCAGAATGACGTAGCTGGTTGATCGCTGAATGATCGTCCCGCTTGTCCGAAGAGGCCGTAGGGGAAGACGCGCCCTCGTCGAACAGCGGAGGTCAGCAGGTGAGCACCAGTGGCAGCACCAGTGGGGTGATCTACGTCCACTCGTCGCCGTCTGCGGTCTGTCCGCACGTCGAGTGGGCTATTTCGGGCACCCTGGGTATCCGGGCGGATCTCCGGTGGTCCGCTCAGCCGGCAGCGCCGGGTCAATTGCGCGCGCAGTGCGGTTGGTCGGCCGACGCCGGTACCGGCGCACGTCTGGCGTCGGCTCTGCGCGCCTGGCCGATGACCCGGTTCGAGGTCACCGAGGAACCCAGCCCCGGCAACGACGGCGAGCGCTTCTGCTACGTGCCAGGCCTCGGCCTGTGGCATGCCAAGGCCAGCGCCAACGGCGACATCGTCGTCGGCGAGGACCAGCTGCGTGCCCTGGTGACGAGCAGCAGGGGACCGGAGGCCTTCGCTCACCACGTCCAGGAACTGCTCGGCGCGGCGTGGGACGACGCGCTGGAGCCGTTCCGCCATGCCGGTGACGGCGCGCCGGTCACGTGGTTGCATCGGGTGGGCTGATCGGCTCGGGCGCTATGGCAGGCTGCGGGTATGCGTGGTGCGGTGCTCCGATGGCTGCCCCTGTTCGTGGGGGTCGTGGCCGTCGTCGCCGTGCTGACCGGGTTGCTGGCCCGCTCGGTGTACCAGGCGGGTTCGCCCGCGCCCTCGGCCACCGTGATCACCACCCCCGCAGGCCCGCCACCGGGTCCGCTCAACCCGCAGCTTTCGCCGGACGCCTCGGACCACCCCAACGCCGGTGAGGTCCGTTCGCTGATCCTGTTGCACTTCGAGGCGATCAACCGCCGGAACTACGAGGTGTGGAAGACGACGGTGATCTCCCGCCGGGTGCGGGACAACCCGGAGTCGAAGTGGCGGGAGGAGTTCCGGTCCACTCAGGACGGCAGCCTGGTGATCCACCGCATCGAAGCGGGCCCGCAGGGCGCGTTGACGTTGATGATGACGCTCACCAGCACGCAGAATCCCGAGGACGGCCCACCCGACGCCCAGTTCGACTGCCTCAACTGGCACGTCGCCTACTCGGCGGTCCGCGAGAACGGCACCCTCAAACTCGACGCAGGCCAGCCGCACAGTGCCATCTACCGCCGCTGCGAGTGAATTTCACGCTGAGAGCGACTTCCGGAGCCACCGATCCGGGGGAGCGACCCGGGCACTTCTCCCGGCGGTCATGATGTCGCCCTGGGAGAGCATGGTGTTCCCCTGCGGCGTCATGATGTCGACGCGGGGCGACATCATGGGTTTGTGCTCAGGCGCCCCCGAATTCACAGTCTAGGGCCGGTAGCGGCGGATTCGGTGGACATACGCGCTGTGTGGATTCGGGCATCAGCCGTGGATTCGGGCATCGGAGGATCGTTGGGATCGACGGAATTGCGCGGTGGCTTGTCCGAAGAGGGTCGCCCGCGCGTTGTATTCGGATTCGCGGGCGCTCGATTTGGCGGAGATGGTAGGCCGTTTCCGTGCTGAGGTGCTGAGGTGCTGAGGTGCTGAGGTGCTGAGGTGCTGAGGTGCTGAGGTGCTGAGGTGCTGAGGTGCTGAGGTGCTGAGGTGCTGAGGTGCTGAGGTGCTGAGGTGCTGAGGTGCTGAGGTGCTGAGGTGCTGAGGTGCTGAGGGCGGCGTGGAAGAGCGCTGTGGGTTTGCCGCACCATGGCCTGAGGTTTTAACCGTACGTCGCCGATGGCGATGGCTTCCGCCCTCGCCGATCTCATCAAGTGGTGTAGGGCCGCGTCCATCGCCTGCCGCACTCTCCGCGGGCTTTCAGTTGAACCCCGCTGATGGCGATGGCCTCCGCCCGTCGAGCAGGGCGAGCGGGTATGAGAGCGCGCGCTCGTCTGTTGCAGCGTGGCATGGGGTGCTGCCGGGCTCCGCTGATGGCGATGACCTCGGTCCCGCCGGCCGCACTGTGCGGTGGAGCGGGGTGGAGTTGGGCCGGAAACTGGCAGGTGCCGGGCGATTTGGGGCGCCCGGCACCTCGCGTCCTTGCTACAGCGGGATGTTGCCGTGGGCGCCGCGGCCTGCGGGGGCGGCGGCCAGGGCTTCGGCTAGGCGGCGGCGGGTGTGGGCGGGGTGGATCACCTCGTCCACCACGCCGATGGCGAGGGCGCGGTTGACGCCGCCTGCGATCTTTTCGTGTTCGGCGGCCAATGCGTCGTGCAGGGCGTCGCGGTCCTCGTCCGAGGCGGCGGCCAGTTTGCGGCGGTGCAGGATGCCTACTGCTGCTTTCGCGCCCATGACGGCTACCTGGGCCTCGGGCCAGGCAAAGACGGCGGTGGCGCCCAGGGAGCGGGAGTTCATGGCGATGTAGGCGCCGCCGAAGGACTTGCGGGTCACCAGGGTGACGCGGGGGACGACCGCCTCGGCGAAGGCGTGCAGGAGTTTGGCGCCGCGGCGGACCACGCCTTCCCATTCCTGGCCTACGCCGGGGAGGTAGCCGGGGACGTCCACCAAGACCAGCAGGGGGACGCCGAAGGAGTCGCACATGCGGACGAAGCGGGCCGCCTTCTCCGCCGACGCCGAGTCGAGGCAGCCGCCCATGCGGAGGGGGTTGTTGGCGATGACGCCGACGGTGCGACCGCCGAGACGGCCAAGGCCCACGATGATGTTCGGCGCCCACTTGGGCTGGAGTTCCTCGAAGACGGCGGCCTGGCTGTCGGTCGGGTCGGTGTCGTCGAGGATGCGGTGGATCAGCGGGCGCACGTCGTAGGCGCGCTGCGGCTGTTCGGGCAGCAGCGCCCGCAGGTCGTCCTCGGACTGCACGGTCGCCAGGTTGAACAGGCCGGGACGGGCGAACAGGCCGGTGACGCTGCGGGCCCGCAGGTAACCGTCGGCCTCGCTCTTGGCGACCATGTGCACCACGCCGGACTTCTTGCCGTGCGCGGACGGGCCGCCCAGGGCCTCCATGTCGATCTGCTCGCCGGTGACGCTGCGCACCACGTCGGGGCCGGTGACGAACACCCGGCCCTCGGGCGCCATGATCACCACGTCGGTCAGGGCCGGGCCGTAGGCGGCGCCGCCCGCGCAGGGGCCGAGTACCAGCGAGATCTGCGGTACCCGGCCGGACGCCCTGATCATGGCCGCGAAGACCTGGCCGACGCCGTCGAGGGCTTCCACGCCCTCGGCCAGCCTCGCCCCGCCGGAGTGCCAGACCGCGATGACCGGGCAGCGTTCCCGCACCGCGACATCGATGGCCTCGACGATGTGGCGGCAGCCTTCGGCACCCATGGCGCCACCCATCTTGGTGGCGTCGGTGCAGTAGGCGATCACCTTGGCGCCGTCGATGCGGCCGCGCACCGCGTAGACACCGCTGGAGTCGCGGGGACGCAGCGGCGCGAGCGTGTCGGGGTCGAGAAGCTGTCCGAGCCGGACTTCCGGATCACGGGGATCCGGCTCGTGGTCGGTCAACTGGCTATCCGGTCGGGTGGCCAGTGCGGTCATGGTGCTCCCTCGCGAAGCGTGCGAATCAGGCTGGGGTGAAGGCGAGCGCCACGTTGTGGCCGCCGAAACCGAACGAGTTGTTCACGGCCGCGGCCAGTTCGACCTTGCGTGGCTCACCGGTCACCACGTCGAACTGCACCCTCGGGTCCAGGTTGTCCAGGTTCAGCGTCGGCGGGATGACCCCGTCGTGCACCGACAGCACGGTGCTGATGGCCTCCACCGCACCCGAGGCCCCGAGCAGGTGGCCGTGGGCGCCCTTCGGCGCGGTCAGCACCGGGTGGTCGCCGATGGCTCGCTTGATGCCCAGCGGCTCGATCGCGTCGCCCACCGGGGTGGACGTCGCGTGGCAGTTGACGTGCCCGACGTCGGCCGGGTCCAGCTCGGCGTTGCGCAGCGCGGCGGTGATGGCCCGCGACTGCCCGATGCCCTCCGGGTCGGCGGCCGTGATGTGGTGGCCGTCCGAGCTCAGGCCGATGCCCGCGAGCTTGCCGTAGATCTTCGCGCCGCGGGCGCGGGCGAACTCGGCACGCTCCAGGACCAGGATTCCGGCGCCTTCACCGAGGACGAAGCCGTCCCGGTTGACGTCGAACGGACGCGATGCCCGCTCCGGGTCCTCATTGCGGGTGCTCAGCGTCCTGGCCTGCGCGAACCCGGCCAGCGGGATCGCGGTGATGCAGGCCTCGGCGCCACCAGCGAGCACCACGTCGGCCTCGCCGCTGCGCAGCATCCGGAACGCCCAGGCCAGCGCCTCGGCACCGGATGCACAGGCCGAGACCGGCGCGTGCACACCCGCCTTGGCCTGCAGGTCGATGCCGACGTGGGCGGCGGGCCCGTTCGGCATCAGCATCGGCACCGTCAGCGGCGAGACCTTGCGCAGGCCCGCCGACTTGAGCAGATGGTCCTGGTGCAGCAGGGTCAGCGCGCCACCGATCCCGGTGCCGATCACCACGCCCAGCCGCTCGGACTCGACCTTGGGGTCTCCGTCGAGTCCGGCGTCGGCCCACGCCTGGCGGGCGGCCACCATGGCGACCTGCTCGCAGCGGTCCAGCCGACGGGCCTCGACCCGCGGCAGCACCTCGGTGGGGTCGACGACAAGCTGCGCGGCGAAGTGCACCGGCAGCTCGTACTCCTGGACCCAGTCCGCTTCGATCTTGCGGACTCCGCTGCGGCCGGCCAGAAGGTTTTCCCAGGTCGACGCGACGTCACCGCCGAGCGGTGTCGTCGCGCCGAGCCCGGTGACGACGACGTCAGTCATGCGTTCGAAGCGATGTAGTTCACCGCATCGCCGACGGTCTTGAGGTTGGCCAGCTCGTCGTCGGGGATCTTGACGCCGAACTTGTCTTCCGCCTGCACCGCGATCTCGACCATGGACAGCGAGTCGACGTCGAGGTCGTCCACGAAGGACTTCTCCTCCGTCACGTCGTCCTTGTCGACGCCCGCGACTTCCTCCACGATCGCCGCGAGTTCCTTCAGGATGTCCTCGTTCGCCACGTACGTTCCTCTCTCTGGTTCTCATCCGCGGCTGCGCCGCCGGAAGATCTTCTGGTGAAACTCAGGGACAGATCACCACTTGGGCCGCATACGACAGGCCCGCTCCGAAACCGACCAGCAGCGCGACATCACCGCTTTCGATCTCGCCCGCCCCGCGCATGTGGTCGATCGCCAGCGGGATCGACGCCGACGAGGTGTTCCCCGAGTACTGGATGTCGCGGGCCACGACCATGTCCTCCCTGGCGCCCGCCGCCCGCAGCTTCTTGGCGATGGCGTCGATGATGCGCAGGTTGGCCTGGTGGGGGACCAGCACGTCGATGTCGGCGGGCGTGAGCCCGGCCGCCTCCACCGCCTTCAACGCGGTCGGCCAGATCTGGGTGGTGGCCCAACGGAAGACCGACTGTCCTTCCTGGTGGATGAACGAGCGCCGGTCCTTGACGTAGATCATCTCGGCCAACTCGCCCGCGCTGCCCCAGGTCACCGGGCCGATGGACGGGGTCTCCGACGGGCCGACCACGGCGGCACCGGCGGCGTCGCCGAAGATGATGCAGGTGGCCCGGTCGGTCCAGTCGATCCAGTCGGTGAACCGCTCGGCGCCGATCACCAGCACATTGCCCGCGGTGCCCATCCGCACCAGGTCGGATGCGGTGCCCAGCGCGTAGCAGAACCCGGCGCAGGCGGCGTTGAGGTCGAAGGCGCCCGCGGCCTTGATGCCGATCCGGTGCGCGGTCTGCGCCGCGGCGTTGGGGATGGTGGTCTCCATCGTGCAGGTCGCGATCAGCACGGTGTCCACATCGGACGGGGTGAGGCCGGAGTTGGCGATGGCCTTGGCGCCCGCCTCCGAGGCCAGGTCGACCAGGGACTGGTCGGGGGTGCAGAGCCTGCGCTCGATGACGCCGACCCGGTCGCGGATCCACTCGTCGTTGGTGTCGACGGTCCTGGCCAGGTCGTCGTTGGTGACCACGCGGTCTGGCTGCGCGCTGCCGAAGCCGAGGATGCGGCTGTTTCCGGTCGGTTGGCGCACGGTCAGGCTGGTCACTGGGCGGCTCCGTCGATCAGTTCCGCGACCTTGGCCAGGTCGGCTGGGGTTTTCACGGGCAGCGTCGCGGTGCCGGTCAGCTCGCGCTTGACCAGGCCGGACAGCGTGCCCGCAGGGGGGAGTTCGATGGTCGCGGTGACGCCGCGGGCCGCGAAGGTGCGCATGCACTCGTCCCAGCGGACCGGCAGGGTGACCTGGTCGACCAGCCTGCGCAGCACCTCGGCGCCGTCGGCCACCGCCGCGCCGTCGGCATTGGACAGCAGCGTGTGGCTCGGGTCGGCGGTGCGCACGTCGGCGGCCTTGACGCGCAGCGCGTCCTGGGCGGGCTTCATGAAGCGGGTGTGGAAGGCGCCCGCCACCTTGAGCGCGATCACCCTGGCGCCCTCGGGCTTGTTGTCGGCCAGCTTCTGCAAAGCGGGAAGCTGGCCGGCGGCCACGATCTGGCCCGCGCCGTTGCGGTTGGCCGGGTCGAGGCCGTACTCGGACAATTTGTCCAGGATGGACTGCTCGTTCTTGGACATGACCGCGGACATCCCGGTGGGCTCCAGCGCGCAGGCGGCGGCCATCTCGGCGCCGCGGACGGCGGCCAGCGCCACCGCGTCGTCAGGGGAGAGCACCCCCGCGATGGCGGCCGCGGCCAACTCGCCGACGGAGTGACCGGCCACGATCATCGTCTCCGGCAGCCGCACCGCCGTCCGAAGCTGCTCGAAGGCGAGCAGCGCGGTGGCGACGACCAGCGGCTGGGTGACCGCGGTGTCCTTGATCTCGTCGGCGTCGGCCTCGGTGCCCAGCCGCACCAGGTCCAGCCCGATGGCCTCCGACCACCCGGCCAGGCGGGCTTCGGCGCCGTCCGTTTCCAGCCAGGGCTTGAGCATGCCTGGCGACTGGGAGCCCTGTCCGGGCGCGAGGAGCGCGATCACAATTGCCCACTGAACACGGTCACCCCGCACCGCTGGCATGCCGCCGGGTACGAATACCGGACCCGGATCGTTGTCGAGTGTCTACAACTGTGAGCCCGGAACGTGTCCCGACCGGGGGAAATACTTGTGGAGGTCAACGAGGGCCGCGGTGTGATCCCGGTGTCACTTGACGTTGCCGCGCGTTCACTCAGATGGCCCAGTTAACCCTGCTGAACTGCGATTACAGCAATCCGCGGGATTTCGCGAGCCTGCCGACCGCCAGCGCGAGGCGCAGCACGAGCGCGTCGCGGGCATTGGACGCCGAGTAGCCCGTCAGCTCGGTGACCCGGCGCAGGCGGTACCGGACGGTGTTGGGGTGCACGAACAGCTGCTTGGCACACGCCTCCAACACGCCGCCGGTCTCCAGGTAGGCGTCCACCGTCTCCAGCAGCGCCCCGCCGGAACCCGTCAGCGGCAGCACCACCCGCTCGACCAGCAGCCGTTCGGCCTGCGGGTCGCCCGCCAACGCCCGTTCGGGCAGCAGGTCGGTGGAGCGGACCGGACGCGGCGCGGCGGGCCAGGCCGCCACCGCCCGCAGCCCGGAGAGCGCGTCGGCGGCGCTGCGGTAGGCCTCGGCCAGGTTCGGGGTGGTCGGGCCCGCCACCACCGGTCCCGCGCCGAACGCCTCGGCGATCTTGGCGAGCACGTCGTTGTCCGACGGGCTGCGCACCGGGCCGCCGAGCACCACGATCAGCCGGGAGCCCTGCACGCTGAGCAGCGCGGCGCGGCCCGCGCGGGAGGCGCGGCTGCGCACCTCGTAGACCACCGTCGGCGGGTCGTCCGACGGCGGGTTGCCGACCAGCACGGTGGCCTCGGCGGCGGGGTCCCAGCCGAGCGCGGCGGCGCGGGAGAGCAGTGACTCCTCGGCGTCGCCACGCACGATGCCGTCCACCATCAGCGCCTCCAGCCGGGCGTCCCAGGCGCCGCGGGCCTCGGCGGCCGCGGCGTAGGAGGTGGCGGCGGCGAAGGCGATCTCGCGGCCGTACCGCAGCACCGCCTCGGTCAGCGAGGCACGTTCGGAGTCGTCGGCGGCCAGCACCGGGATGCGCTGCTCGAAGACGTCGATCGCCACCCGCACCAGTTCGACCGTGCGGCGCAGGCTGACCCAGCGGGCCAGGTCGCGGGGCGCGACCCGGAACGCCTCGGCGGTCAGGCGGATGGTGTGGCTGGGGTCGCGCAGCCAGGACACGAAGCTGGTCACGCCGGTCTGGGTGACCAGCAGGACGTTGGCCCGCTGGTCCGCGGGGAGCCTGCGGAACCAGGTGAACTTGGCCTCCATCGCGGCCAGGCTCGCGGTGGAGATCTCCCCCGAGGCGTGGTCGAGGTCGCGGAGGGTGGCCGCGGACAGAACTGCACCGTTGTGTGCCGGCAGCCGGGCCTGGTCGATTGTGTCGACGGGGTCCGGCTCTACCGGGGACTTGCTGCTCACCTGTCCAGAATCGCATGCACCGAGCGCGGCGAGCGGGCCGACGGGCGGTCCGCCTATCGAGGAGCGCGGCCACCCGGTCGGGGTGAATGTGGGCATCCGCGATGCGGAGCGGCCACCGGCGCGATTAGGTCAGCATGCCGCTCACGCACAAACCATTGGCAGGGAGGTTTACGTGCGCGCAATTCAGCCGGGTTGGACACGCCGAATACTGGCGGCCGCGGCCGTTGTCATGGTGACCATTTCGATCGACGGGGCGAGAGCTTTCCCCGAGGACGCGTCGCGCAATCTCGACGAGTTCTACTCGCAGCAGCTCGAGTGGAGTCCTTGCCGGGCAGGGGAAACCATCGAATGCGCGACGATCGTGGTACCGCTGGACTATGCCAAGCCACAGCAGGAACGCATCTCGCTGGCGATCAGCAGAATGAAAGCCACCGGCGAACGGCGCGGAATTCTGCTGTCCAATCCGGGCGGTCCCGGCGGCAGCGGACTGGGCATGCCGAAGTTCTTCAAGGACACCCCGCTGAACACCGCCTACGACCTCATCGGGTTCGACCCGCGCGGTGTCGGCAGGTCCACCGGCCTGTTCTGTGAGACCAAGCCGGACTTCGCCGCGTTGGACTCCCGTCCCACCGATGACAGTTTCGCCCGATGGGCGGCGTCGGCCAACGCCGCCGAGGTGGGCTGCTCGGAGGGCGGCGGGGCCCTGCGCAAGTTCGTGAACACGCCGACCACGGCCCGCGATATGGACGTCATCCGCGGCGCGCTGGGCGCCGAGAAGATCAACTACGTCGGCTATTCCTACGGCACCTACCTGGGCGCGGTGTTCGGCAGCATCTTCCCCAACCGGCTGGACCGCAGCGTGCTGGACTCCTCGGTCCACCCGGAGTGGATCTGGCGGCACCAGTTCATGGCGCAGGCCATGGCCTACCGGCAGAACGTGGACAAGTGGGCGGCCTGGGCCGCCGAGCGGCACGGCGTCATGCAGCTTGGCAACTCGACGGAAGCCGTGCTGGCGCAGGTGGAGGTGGTCGCGCAGAAGCTGAGCGCCGCTCCGATCGGGAAGTACACGCGGACCGCGTTCGACGGCACGGTCGGGGTCGGCGCGCGGTACCGGCCGCTGTGGGACGACCTCGCGGAGGTCGTGACCAAGCTGCGGGACGGCATCGACCCGAAGACCGCGGGGTCGCTGATGGCCGACTCGGCGCTCGAGGAGCTTCGCCCCGGTGTGTTCAGCACGGTGACCTGCGAGGTCGACTGGCCGCGTGACGAGCAGACCTACTTCGAGGACATGCGCATCTACCGGGACCGCTACCCCTACGGCTACGGCGTGGTGCGGGCCGCGCCGTGGCCGTGCACCTACCGCTCCTACACACCGTCCGAGCAGGTGCCCGCCATCAAACGGGACGGCTACCCGGCGGGACTGGTGGTGCAGGCCGACGGGGACACCCAGACCCAGTACCCGGGCGGTCCCGCGATGGCGGTGCGGCTGAACAACCACCTGATCACCGTCGCCGACGACGGCACGCACGGGCTCTACACCCGCAACGCCTGCGTGAACCAGCATGTCAACCGATACCTGCTGGAGGGAGTGCTGCCGCCGAGCCGGGTGACGTGCCCCGGTGAGCCAAGGCCGGGCGGTGCGGGAGAGCAGAAGCCGACGGATATCGGCGAATTCCTGGAGTCGAAGGCACTTCGTATTCCGGCGGTCCAGTGACACCGGATCTTGAATGCGGAAGATCGAGGATTCCCCTGTGGAGTGAGGCGAAACTGGTGAGAGGGAAATTGATTGACGGTCACCCGAAGGGGGTACCCCTCGGCTTGCTAGGCCGTTCCACCTGCGAAACGATCACAAACACAAGGATTTGCATTGCTGTGGTGAGGAGGAATCGTGGGCGAACAACTCCGTGATGGACTTGGAGCGGCGTGGACCGCAGTGGCCACGTTCGTACCCAAGCTTCTCGGCTTCCTACTCATCCTGCTTATCGGCTGGCTGATCGCCAAGGGCGTGTCCAAGGCGGTTCAGCTGTTGCTGACCCGGACCGGATTCCCCCGCCTGGTGGAAAAGTCTGGCCTAGGCGGGATGCTCGACCGGTCCAAGTTGGACGTGACCGGTCTCATTGTGAAGCTGGTGTACTACTTCATTCTGCTGATCGCGTTGCAGTTCGCGTTCGGCGCCTTCGGCGCGAACAACGCGGTCAGTCAGCTGCTGAACGATGTGGTCGCGTTCTTGCCGAAGATCATCGTGGCGATCGTGCTGGTGCTGATCGCGGGCGCCATCGGGCGTGCGGTGCGGGACGTCATCCGCTCCGCGCTCGGCGGCCGTTCCTTCGGCGCGTTCCTGGCGACCGCGGCCCAGGTGTTCATCATCGCCCTCGGTGTCATCGCGGCACTGAACCAGATGGGCATCGCGATCTCGGTGACGCTGCCGGTGCTGATCACCGTGCTGGCCACCATCGGCGGCATCCTCGTCGTCGGCCTCGGTGGCGGCCTGATCAGGCCCATGCAGCAGCGCTGGGAGGGCTGGCTGGACCGGGCCAACAGCGAGTTGCGCGCCGCCAACGCCAACGCGGCGCAGGCGACCGCTCGGCAGCAGCAGGCCGATATGGGTGCTCCCGGTCAGCGGGTGGCCGACCACGAGTCCCGGCATGGCGCCCACACGGGCAACCCGCCGCGCTCCGATCGCTGAGCGATAACCAGAACCGTTGAGGGGTACCGGGCGCCGCCCGGTACCCCTCACGCTTGCATGCCCAGGTCCACAGTGGCCTGAGAGCGTTTCCCCTGCTGGTCAGCGCATTGATTAAGTACCGGTACGCACTGTTCCCGCGATTGTTTCGCGTCCTTCCGCGACAGAGAGTCGACGTGCCGGGGGAGCTTCGCGTCGTGATGGTGGACCCCGCAATAGATAGGTAGAGGTACCGGTAAGCAGCGCAATTGTTCCCGGCAGGCCCGTGGCGCACAGTGATCGCGGGGGCGCATGCCCGGCCCGCCACAAGGGGCCACTGTGGACGGCCGGGCGCCGGGGGTCCGCGGCGAACAGGGGCGCCGCGGGCCCCGCCCCGAGGCGGTGGGAAAGGCCGCGCGCAGGTGCCGATGGCTTCGCGGACTCCGCTCGAGGGCGTGGGCCGCCGCGCTCGGGCGGGTCCGCGTCGAGGCCCATGACAGCGGCAGGCGGTGTCAGGGAGCGCTGCGGAGGGCGTCGGCCAGTTCGTTGCGGGAGCGGATGCCGAGCTTGCGCATGGCGCCCGCCACGTGGTGCTCCACGGTGCGCTGGGAGAGCACCAGCACGGCGGCGATCTCCCGGCTGCTCTGACCCGCCGCGGCCAATGCGGCCACCTCGCGTTCGCGCGGGGAGAGGCGGTTGCCGTAGCCGCGCCTGCCCCGAGGGGTGGCGGGCGCGGCTCCGTTGGCGCGCAGCATCCCGTTGCAGCGCGCCACATCCCAGTTCGCGCCCAGTTCGGTGAATCCCGCGATGGCGGCACCGAGCCGGTCGAAGGCGTCCTGGGACCGAGCGCAGACCAACAGGCAGCGGGCCGCGCCCTCCGCGCACAGGGCGGCCTCATACGGCCGGGGCAGCCCGGCGTAGGCCCGTTCGGCCCGGTCGTAGTGGTGCGCCGCGGCAGGGAAGCGGCCTGCGCGTTCGGCGGTGACCGCCCGACAGCGGTGCAGCGCCGCCTCGGCCAGCGGCGCCTCGATCTCGGCGACCGCCTCGGCGAACTCGCCGACAAGCTCGCAGGCGGCGCCGACGCCCTGTTGGCGGGACACCGCCTCCACGGCGGCGGGCGCAAGCTCGGCGGCCCACACCCACACGCCCTTGCGACGCAGCCGCGCCATCGCCACCGCGGCGTCGGGGGCGGCCCGCTCGACCTCACCGGCCGCCAGCAGCAGCCGGATCACGGCGCCGTCGGCCATGGCCAGCAGCGGAACGGGTGCGTTGTCGGGGTCGTCCAACCCGGCCACGCCCAGATCCCGCCGCATGCCCGCCCGATCACCCGCGGCGAGCGCGAGCAGACCGCGGATGAGGTGAGCGTCCCCGCACGGGAACGGTGTGCTGCCGGGCAGCGCGATCAGGTCCGTGCACCGCTGCGCCAAACCGGACCAACTGCCGGTGGCGTAGTCCAACAGCAGTCCGGTGGCGTCGGAGAGGTGCGCCGAATAGGGCGCGCCCCAGCGCAGGCTGATCCGCCGGGCTTCGGTCAGGTAGCGCCGCGCGTCGCGATAGCAGCCGATCCGCACCGAGGCGTCGGCCAGGTTGGCATAGCCCCGGCCCAGCTGCCGGTGCTGCTCGGGCGAGACCGGGTCCACCGGGAACCGCTCGACGGCCTCCCGCCGGGCGGCCGGTGTTCCGGTCTGGACGACCAGCGTGGCGTGGTTGCCCAGCACCGCGGTGCGGATCGCCGGGTCGCCGCTCCGCTCGGCCGTGCGCACCGCGCGCTCCATCCAGGCGCGGTTCTCCGCCAGCGTGCCGGGCGCCATGTAGGCCATGCCCAGCACGCCCATGGCGCGGGCGGCGAGCGCGGGCCGGTCCGCCAACTCCTCGATGGCGGTCTCCAACTCCGCCCAGCCCTCCCAGGTCAGACCGACCTGGTTGGACAGCACGAGGCCGATGTTGAGCCGGATCTCGCCACGCACCTCAGGCGGCAGGCCGTCCTCGGCCAGCACCTCGCGCATCAGGTCCAGGGTGGCCGTCGACCGCAGCGCCACGGTCGCGGCGCCCGCCAGCTTCGTGATCAGGCGGATGCGGGTGGACCGGCACATCCGCCGGTCCGCGAGCGCCTCTTGGAGCAGCGCGATGGCGCCCTGGGTGTCGCGGCGGACCAGCGCTTCATCGCAGGCCGCCTCACAGAACCGCAGCCAGTCCTGGCGCCGCCCTGCCTCCCGCGAGTGCCGGGCGAGGCGGGCCCTCGGCGGTGTCGGCAGGGCGGCGAGATGGGTGGCTGCCCGGTCGTGCATGGCTTGGCGGATCGGGCCGGGGACGCAGGCGGCGACGGCTTCGCCGATCACCGGGACGCGGATGCCGTAGTGCCCGCTGGGTGCCTCGGCGAGCGCCCCGCCGCCGAGTGCGGCGAGCAGCGCGGGATGGTTGCGGTCGGCGGGCAGTCCCGCGACAGCGGCGAGGGTGGCCTCGGTGGCCGGTTCCGCGAGGACGGCCGCGGCCCGCACCACGTCGACGGCGTCCGCGGCCAGTTCGGCGAGCAGCGCCGCGGCGGTCTCGTGCGCGGCTGCGGGGTCTTTGACCAGGCGCGGGATGCCGCGCGTTCGGCGCACCAAGTCCTCGGCGGCGGCGTGCTCGACGCCGAGCAGGGACCGCACCTCCTCGGCGTCCAAGGGCGGCACGGTGATCGTGGTCCGGTGCAGCCGCGGACCCGGTGTCCACGCTCCGCCCAGCGGCAGTTCCGCCGTTCGGTAGGTGAGGACCACCGCCAGCCCGCGCGGCGGCGTGGTGAGCAGCATCCGCAGCAGGTCAAGGGTGTCATCGTCGGCCCAGTGCAGGTCCTCGACGACGATCACCGCGGCGGGCAGCGAGGCCAGCACGGCCTGCGCGGCGCGCAGGGTCTGGTGCCTGCGATCCGCGCCCGGTGGCACCCGCGGCGGCAGGCGGTCGGCCAGTTCGGGCAGGTGTCCGCGCAGCGCGCCCGCGACCGGGTGCAGCGGGCTGGGCAATGCCGATTGGCGGATGAGTTCCAGCACCGGTTCCAGCGGCGGCAGCCCCGGCAGGCAGTGCGCCAGCAGCACCGGCGGCGCACCCGCACCGCGGCCGCGGCGGAAGGCGTCGATGAGGTGCGATTTCCCGATGCCCGCCTCGCCATGCAGGCACGTCAGACTCGGCGACCGCCGCACCGCGTCGTGCAGCAGCTCCGCCCTGTTGTCTCGCGAATAGGTCACTTGTGTTCGATTCATGAGTCTGATCGCGGAGTCTAAACGGTCGTGCCTGCCCTCGAAAACTGTCGAGGCTGCCCCGATCCGGATTGCTTCGCGGGGGTGGGAAGAAGCACGATCGATAGCCGGTTGCACCCGTCGACGGGCCGGACTTGGGGGAGTGGACGTGGACTGGTTTCTGCATCATGGGCTGACGATCCTCGGCCAGCACGTGTCGTGGGCCGAGCTTGTCGGCCAGGTGTGCGCGTTGGTCGTGGTCTTCCTGGCCCAGCGCCGCACCCTGTGGACCTGGCCCGTGCAGGTCACCGCCACCGTGCTGCTGTTCAGCGTGTACGCCGCCGCACACCTCGGCGGCCTCGCCTCCCGGCAGATCGCGATCCTGCTGATCTCCGTCTACGGCTGGTGGGCCTGGACCCGCCGTCGCGACGCCGTCTACGGCCTGGTGGTCCGCACCGCATCGACCAGGGAGCGGTGGGCGCTGGTCGGCGTCCAGTTGGGGGGCACCGCCGCGATGGCTCTGGTGCTGGACGCGTTGGACGCGTCGTGGGCGCCGTGGCCGGATGCCTGGATCTTCGTCGGCACCCTGGTCGCCTTCGCCGCCCAGGGACTGGGCCTGGTGGAGTTCTGGCTGGTGTGGCTGGCCGTGGACGCCGTCGGGGTGCCGCTACAGCTTGCCTCCGGCCTGTGGTTCAGCGCGCTGGTCTACATCGTGTTCGCGGTGCTGGTGATCCGCGGCTGGCTGGACTGGCAGCGCACCGCGCGCAAGCAGGTGACAAGTCATGCTTTGTCAACAGACAAGCCTTGACCCGCGTCGAGCCGGGCTGGTGTGTTCCAGGGAGAGACCCTGCTCTCCCGATTGGGGACACCGATGTTCCGACTACCGCTTGCCGCGCTGACCGGCGCGCTGTTGCTGACCTTGCTGCCCGGGCCCGCGGGCGCGGGCACCGCACCGACCACCGGTTTCGAGAAATCCGGCGGCACCCGCTGGACGACCTTCGCCGAAGAGGAGGCGTTCCTGGCCGAGATCGCGCGCAGCGGCAAGGCGCGCGTGGAGCAGATCGGGACCAGCGTTCGCGGCAGGCCGTTGCGGCTGGTCACCGTGGGGCAGCAGACCGGCGACACGGTGGTGTTGTTCGGCTGCACCCAGCATGGCGACGAGCCCTCCGGTCGCGAGGGCTGCCTGTCCGCGCTGCGTGATCTGGCCTACGGCGAGGACCCGCTGCTGCGCAAGGCGAAGGTGCTGTTCGTGCCGACCGTCAACCCGGACGGCCGCGAGGCCAACACCAGGACCAACGCCGAGGGCGTCGACATCAACCGTGACCACATCGCGCTGGCCTCGCCCGAGGCGAGGGCCTTCGCGGCGGTGATCCGAGACCACCGGCCGGATGTCCTGCACGATCTGCACGAGTACGGCGCCACGGCCAAGGTGTACGACCGCGATGTGCTGGCGCTGTGGCCGCGGAACCTCAACGTGGGCAAGCGGGTGCACGACGAGTCGGTGCGGCTGGTCGAGGACTACGCGCTGGCCGACGTGCGCAAGGCCGGGTACACCACCGGGATCTACGGCATCTGGACGGACCCGGACACGGGCAAGCCGATCAAGCAGGTGGCGGGCGACGGGCAGGAGCGCATCCTGCGCAACACCGCGGGCCTGAAGCACGCGCTGGGCATGCTGGTGGAGACCAAGGTCGACAAGGCGCCCGGCGAGGACGCAGTGAGCAACCGCAAGCGCAGGGTCGGCACGCAGATCATCGCGTTGCAGGGCACGCTGCGCCTGGTCGCCGAGCGGCAGCCGAGGATCGAGATGGCCACCGCGCTGAGCCGCGGGCGGGCGGCGTCCAATGTGGACCCGATCTACTTCGGCGGGGCGGACAATGAGCCGCCGCCCGCGGACAAGGTCGAGAAGAACCCGCCGTGCGGCTACCTGCTGACCGCCGCCCAGTTCGCCTCGGTGGGGCCGGTGCTGGACCTGCACGGCGTGCACAGCGAACCGCAGGGGAACGGGCGCCTGGTGCGGATGGCGCAGCCGACCCGACCCCTGATCCCGCTGCTGCTCGACGCCAGGGCGTCCTACCACCTGGTCGCGGCGCAGCCGCGCCCAACCTGCTGAGGCGCCTCGCCCGGGTTCAACGCAGGTAGAGGCGCCCGTCCTCGTTGACCACCAGCGGCTCTCCACCGAGAGTGGCGGGCGAGAAATAGGCATCGAAGGTGACCAGCGCCCGCTCGATGTCCTCGCCCGCCTTGAACACCAGGATGCTGCCCTTGCCGAGGTACACCTCGCCCATCTCGACCTCGCCGCCCACCTGCCGCTCGACCGACTCACGGGTGGCGGACTCGGTGGAGAAGACGTACACGGCATCCCACCGGCCGGGCACCAACTCGCGCAGCGGCACGCTGCCGCCCTCCCGGGTCAGGCTGACCAGCCGCCGGTCGAGTGCGTCATCGCGGTCCAACGGAGTCCCCTTGTCGCCACAGGCGGTGAGCAGAACCAGCGCGCCGAGCAGCGCGACAACCAATCGGCCCATGGCCTACCCGCCGTACTTCTCGTCGTATTCCTTGCCGATGCCGGTCTGCGGGATCTCCACCTCGTTGCTGTAGGCGAGCTTCCCGTCCTTGATGACCACCATCTCACCGTTGCGCACCGCCTGGTCCACCAGCCACAACAGCCGCTCCGGCGAGGCGTTCGGGTTGTCCCGCGCGATCCGGCGCCCGACCTCGTTGTTGTGCAGGTCCATCGCCTCGGCGATCGGTGTGTTCGCACCCGGCTTGCGTTCGTGCGCTGTGGCGTACTTGGCCGCCCAGTCCTCGCCGAACTGGCGGGTCATGGTGGCGTTCCAGTACGCGTGCCGCAGCGCGTCCGATGGCCCGTCGGTCACGCCCGCGCCGTTGTACCAGATGTTGCCGACATGCAGCGCGTTCTTGTAGCCGTCGTAGAACGTCTTGAACTGGAACAGGTCCAGCCCGTCCAGCAGCCGCGCTTCGCTCGCCGAGACCGTGGTCGCCGGGATGCCCAGTTGGCGGGCCAGCCAGCCGCGGAAGCCCGAACTCGGGTACTCGGTGACGCCGTCCGGGTCGTCGTCGACCTGGTACTCGCGGAGGATGTCCTCCAGCGGTTTACGTGCGGTGGCGAAAGACACCGTCTGCGAGACGAACCGGTCGGCCTGCACCGCGAAGGTGGTGAACCGCGCCGCGGCGACTTCGTGCTCGGCGACCACCCGCTGGAGCAGCACGGCACCCGCCCGGAGCGAATTGCCCAGCGCCGCGACCACATCCGGTGCGGCGGCGGTGCCGAGGGTGGCGGCGTCGTGGCCGAGGTCGACCAGGTACTGCGCCAGGTCGGCGTGCTCGCGTTGCGCCGCCTGGAGTTGCCCGGCCAGTGCGCTGAGGGTGGCCGCGGCCCCGGTAAAAACCTCGGCGTCGGTGGCCACGTTCCGGCCGTCGCCCGCGATCCTGGCGCTCGCCGCGTCCGCGGCGGCGCCCGACCAGGCCTCGTTGAGCCGCGAGGCCGAGTCACCTGCGGTGTCCTCGCCCACCGTACGCAGCCCTTCGGCGGCTTCGGTGAACGCCGCCGCCAGGTTCTCCAGCCCCGCCGGGTCGCCGTCGAGATGGCCAAGCTGCCGCAGCGCCTCGGGAAGGACCGCCGTCACGTTCTCCGGCGTCACCTCCGCGGCCAGCGTGGCCAGCCGCGTTGCCCTGGCCTGAAGCTCGCCAGCTCCGACGCTCACAGGATGTCCCCGTCGAACCGCTGCGCCCCCGCGTCATCGGCTGCCGCGTACCGCACGGCGCTGTCGTTCGCGCGGCCCGCCAACTCCTCCAACAACTCGATGCGCTGCCGCAGGTTGTCGAACAGCTCCTGCTGGAACGCCGTGAACCGGTCCCCGCATTCGGACACCGCGAACACCCGCGCCCCGTCCAGCACCGCGTCATCCCACTCGTTGCGCACCGACCGCAGATCCGCCGCCGATCCCTGAAGCAGGCTCGCGACCTGACGCAACGCATCGGTCGAGACCTCGAAGCCGTCCACCATTCCCCCTGTGGATAAGCCGCGAGTGGCCACCGAGGCCTCCCAGGCCTCGGTGGCCACTCACAGGTGTCGAGCCGAGATTATGCGACGCCCGGGTCCGAGGTCTGCGGTCCCGCGGCCTGCACGTCGTCGATGCGGTACTTGCGCGCGGCCTCCACGGCCGCAGAGCGGTCGATCCGGCCCTCGCGGGCCAGCGCGGCCAGCGTGGCGACCACCACCGATTCGGCGTCCACCAGGAAGTGGCGGCGGGCGGCGGGCCGGGTGTCGGAGAAGCCGAAGCCGTCGGTGCCCAGGGTGACCATCTCGCCCGGCACCCACTGGCGGATCTGGTCCGGCACCGCGCGCATCCAGTCCGAGACCGCGACCACCGGACCGTCCACACCGGACAGAGCCTGCGTCACATACGGCACGCGGGGCTCGCTCTCCGGGTGCAGCAGGTTGTGCCGCTCGATCTCCAGCGCCTCGCGGCGAAGCTCGGTCCACGAGGTCGCCGACCACACATCGGCCGCCACGCCCCACTCCTCGGCCAGCATCTGCTGCGCCTTCAACGCCGCGGGCATCGCTACACCGGAAGCCATGAGCTGGGCGGGCACCCCCTCCGCCTGCGACCGGTCGTAGCGGTACAACCCGCGCAGCAGGCCCTCCACGTCCAGGTCGGCGGGCTCGGCGGGCTGCTGGTAGGGCTCGTTGTAGATGGTGAGGTAGTAGTAGATGTCCTCGGCCTGCTCGCCGTACATCCGGCGCAGACCGTCCTTGACGATGTGCGCGATCTCGAACGCCCACGCCGGGTCGTAGGCCACCACCGCCGGGTTCGTGGACGCCAGCAGCAGCGAGTGGCCGTCGTTGTGTTGCAGGCCCTCACCGGTCAGCGTGGTGCGGCCCGCGGTAGCGCCGAGGATGAAGCCGCGGCACATCTGGTCCGCCGCCGCCCACAGCCCGTCGCCGGTGCGCTGGAAACCGAACATCGAGTAGAAGATGTAGACCGGGATCATCGGCTCGCCCTGGGTGGCGTACGCGCTGCCCGCGGCCGTGAACGACGCGGTGGAACCGGCCTCGTTGATGCCCTCGTGCAGGATCTGGCCCTGCTCGCTCTCCTTGTAGGCCAGCATCAGCTTCGCGTCCACCGAGGTGTACAGCTGACCCTGCGGGTTGTAGATCTTCTGCGAGGGGAACATCGAGTCCATGCCGAAGGTCCGCGCCTCGTCCGGGATGATCGGCACGAACCGGGGCCCGATCTCCGGGTCCTTGGCCAGGTCCTTGAGCAGGCGGACGAAGGCCATCGTGGTGGCCACCTCCTGCTTGCCCGAGCCCTTGCGGATGCCCTCGTAGACCTTGTCGCCCGGCAGCACCAGCGCCTTGGACTTGCCTCGCCGCTCCGGCAGGAAGCCGCCAAGCTGACGGCGCCGCTCCACCAGGTACTGGATCTCCGGCGAGTCCTGGCCGGGGTGGTAGTACGGCGGCAGCGTCGGGTCGTTCTCCAGCGCCGAGTCGGTGATCGGAATCCGCAGCGAGTCACGCAGCAGCTTCAGATCCTCCGGCTTGAACTTCTTCATCTGGTGCGTGGCGTTGCGCGCCTCGAAGTGCGGGCCGAGGCCGTAGCCCTTGATGGTCTTGGCCAGGATCACCGTCGGCTGCCCCACGTGGTCCACCGCGGCCTGGTAGGCGGCGTAGACCTTGCGGTAGTCGTGGCCACCGCGCTTGAGGTTCCAGATGTCGGTGTCATTGAGCGCGGTCACCAGTTCCTTGGTCCGCGGGTCGCGGCCGAAGAAGTGCTCGCGGACGTAGGCGCCGTCGTTGGCCTTGTAGGTCTGGTAGTCGCCGTCGGGCGTGGTGTTCATCAGGTTCACCAGCGCGCCGTCGCGGTCGGCGTGCAGCAGGGCATCCCACTCACGGCCCCAGATGACCTTGATGACGTTCCAGCCCGCGCCGCGGAAGAACGCCTCAAGCTCCTGGATGATCTTGCCGTTGCCGCGGACCGGCCCGTCCAGCCGCTGGAGGTTGCAGTTGATCACGAAGTTGAGGTTGTCCAGGCCCTCGTTGGCCGCGACGTGGATCAGGCCGCGCGACTCCGGCTCGTCCATCTCGCCGTCGCCCAGGTAGGCCCACACCTGCTGGTCGGAGGTGTCCTTGATGCCCCGGTCGCGCAGGTACCGGTTGAACCGGGCCTGGTAGATGGCGTTCATCGGGCCAAGGCCCATGGACACCGTGGGGAACTCCCAGAAGTCCGGCATCAGCCGCGGGTGCGGGTAGGACGGCAGACCCGCCCCCGGCCCGCCGTGCGAGTACTCCTGGCGGAAGCCGTCCAACTGGTCGGTGGACAGGCGGCCCTCCAGGAAGGCACGCGCGTAGATGCCGGGGGAGGCGTGGCCCTGGATGAAGATCTGGTCGCCGCCGCCGGGGTGGTCCTTGCCGCGGAAGAAGTGGTTGAAGCCGACTTCGTACAACGAGGCGGAAGAGGCATAAGTCGAAATGTGCCCACCGACGCCGATACCGGGGCGCTGCGCGCGGTGCACCATGATGGCCGCGTTCCAGCGGATCCAGGCGCGGTAGCGGCGCTCGGTTTCCTCGTCACCGGGGAACCACGGCTCCTGCTCGGTGGGGATGCTGTTGACGTAGTCCGTGCTGGTCAGCGCGGGGATGCCGATCCGGTTCTCCCGCG
Organism: Actinorectispora metalli; assembly: GCF_056323685.1. Classification (NCBI taxonomy): domain Bacteria; kingdom Bacillati; phylum Actinomycetota; class Actinomycetes; order Pseudonocardiales; family Pseudonocardiaceae; genus Actinorectispora; species Actinorectispora metalli. The sequence goes on along the minus strand of NZ_JBREYE010000001.1, from coordinate 674,519 downwards.
CCCGCTCCAGCAGCCTCAGCATCAGATAGCGAGCCCGCTGCTGGCCCAGGTTGGACACGACCGCGTCGAACGAGGCCAGCCACTCCGCCGTCTCCTCGGGATCGATATCCGGGAGGTAGGTGGCGAGCCCGTCCCGGATGACGTGTACGCGCTCCGGGGTCTTCTTGGCCTTGTCGGCAGGAGCACTGCCGGTGTTCTGCGGGGACAAAAGTTCTCCTGGCCTGCGTTTGTCGACGTGTCTCGGCACAGCGCAACGTGACCGGTCGAATCCGCGGCGTCAGGCTGCGTTGCCACTGGTGGGGGCGGTTGTGCTCACTTTCGTGCACCCATCGTCCCCCATCCTTCTACGCGGGGCGCAGGACGTCACGTTTACTGGTCAGTAGGTAATCGATATCGCGTCCAGGACGGGTGGAAAGCGCATCATTTGAGCCTTTCTGGATGCCCGGACGGCGTGTCATGGGTGCGGCGGTTGCGCCGCGCGGCCCGGGGGTGTTCGCTTTGCACTGACCGGATGTTGGTAATAGAGCACCTCAGCACGATGGCGTTCGACACAATGGGTCGAAGAGGAGCCATCGTGCTCTGTGTTCAACAGTGGGTCGGCTGGTTGGCCGTCACACCTGCTCAGATGGAGGAGTGCAAGCCGTGGTCGCCGCGGGAGACGTCGGTAAGGTCGGCGTCGCCGAGAAGCTCGGTATCGAGCCCGACATGGTGGTCCAGGAACTCGGCTGGGACGAGGACGTCGACGACGCCCTGCGTGCCGCGGTCGAGGAGCGTTGCGGGAGCGAGCTTCTCGACGAGGACGCCGACGAGGTCATCGACGTGGTCCTGTTGTGGTGGCGAGAGGACGACGGTGACCTCACCGACGCACTTGTCGATGCCATCGGGCCGCTGGCTGATGACGGTGTGATCTGGGTCCTGACACCCAAAACCGGCCGGGACGGGTACGTGGAGCCGAGCGACATCGCTGAGGCCGCGGACATCGCAGGCCTTTCCCAGACATCTGTGCTCTCGCTTTCCGGCGAGTGGGGTGCGACCCGTCTCGTTGGGCGGGGCGGGAAGAAAAAGTAGGGTCGAAGCGGTTAGTGTCCAAGCGGCGGGCCTGATGTGCACAGGGCCCGCTACCCGCGTACGCCCTAGACCCACAGGAGATCTCCTATGCCGATCGAGGTCGGTGCAGACGCCCCGGACTTCACGCTGAAGGACTACAACAACGAGACCGTCTCGTTGTCGGACTTCCGCGGCAAGAAGAACGTGCTTCTGGTGTTCTACCCGCTCGCGTTCAGCGGGATCTGCCAGGGCGAGCTCTGCCAGGTTCGGGACGAGATCGAGCAGTACCAGAACGAGAAGCTCCAGGTGCTTGGCATCTCGATCGACTCCAACTTCACCCTCAAGGCGTGGGCCGAGCAGCAGGGCTACACCTTCCCGCTGCTGTCCGACCGCTGGCCGACCGGCGAGGTCGCCAAGGCCTACGGAGTGTTCAACGAGAAGGCCGGTATCGCCAACCGCGGCACCTTCCTGATCGACATCGAGGGCAAGATCCGCTTCGCCGAGGAGAACCAGCCCGGCGAGGCCCGCGACCAGAACGCCTGGCGCGAGGCCGCCGAGGAGCTCTGAGCCCCGGATTCCCGGCCGGTGCCGCGACGCGTCTAAGCTGTCGCGGCACCGCCGAGGGCGCATAGCTCAGCGGGAGAGCACTCGGTTTACACCCGAGCGGTCGCAGGTTCGAATCCTGCTGCGCCCACGTCCTCGGGACGACCCTGTTCGGTGGCTTCGCCACCTTCGCCGGGTCGTCCGTCGAATGTTGGGGGGCCGAGCCCCCCAAACCCCCCACGGTGCGAGCTCCTCTCGACCCAGCGTGATTGCGTTGCGTCTGGATCAGCATCCGTTCTCTCGATGTCGCACTTGCGCTGGTCTTCTACTGGTCGTTGTTGCCGGTGACGGATGTTCTTGGTCAGCTGTGCTCGTCGGGCGCGTTGGCGGTGTCGGCGGACGTGCCGATGGAGTCTGGGGCTAGGGCGAGGGTGCCCGTGGTGGTTCGGTAGGGCTCCAGGGTGGCTCGTTGGGCTTCGGCGCGGGCTATGAGGTGGTCGAAGTCGATTTCTGGGAGGCGGGTTTTCAGGGCTGCCAGGTCGCGGAGGGTGGTCCAGAGCTGCTTTTTGCCTTCGATTCCCATGATCAGGAATTCGAGCTCTACGAAGCGGCTGAGGGGGGAGTAGGTGATCAGGTTGCCGTTGGGTTTTAGGCGGGCTAGGCGTTCGGCGGCTTGGGCGGCGAGGGTTTTGGCGGGGTTGGGGCGGAAGTTCAGTTTTTGCATGATCGATTTGAAGGTGTTGACGTCTTCGGTGATGGCTTGAGCGACGGTGGTGAGGGCGGTGCCTAGTTCGGTGTTGCGGTTGTGGCGGTGGGCTCGGCGGGCGAGTTCTCGCCAGGCGGTGCCGAGGGCCAGCTGGTCGTTGAGGTAGATGGCGAGAAACTTGTCCATTCGGGGGAGGTACCCGGGTGGGGGCGGGGTATCCGTCGGGCATGAAGGTCGTGATCACCGGGGCCAGTGGGAACGTGGGGACCGCGTTGTTGCGGGCTGTTCGGGGGCAGGGCTGGGACGTGGTGGGGGTGGCTCGGCGGCGACCTGCGGCGGTGGAGCCGTACGACTGGGTTGAGTGGGTGCCCTGTGATATCGGGGCGCCGTCTGCGGCGAATGTGCTGACCGAGGTGTTTGCGGGGGCCGAGGTGGTGGTGCATTTGGCGTGGGCCGTGCATCCGCGGTCCGATGAGGCCGATCGGTATCGGACGAATGTGGTGGGGGCGGCGAATCTGCTGGCGGCGGCCGCGGCGGTGCGGCAGGTGGTCTGTGCTTCCTCGGTGGCCGCGTACACGCCTGCGGGGCGGTGGCATCGGGTTGAGGAGGACCATCCGTGTGGCGGGGTGCCGGGGAGTGCCTACAGCGCGGACAAGGCGGAGTTGGAGAAGCAGCTTGACCGGTTCGAGCTGGAGAACCCCGAGGTGACGGTGGCGCGGGTGCGGCCGTGTGCGGTGGTGCAGGCCGCTTCGGGGGCGCAGCTTGATGGGTGGGTGCGGAGTCCGCTGGTGCCTCGGGCGTTGTTGGGGCGGGTGGCGGTTCCACTGTGGACGAATCTGCGGTTGCAGGTGGTGCACGCCGAGGATGTGGCGGAGGCGATTCGGCGGATCGTGGCCGGACGGGCGGGCGGGGCGTTCAACCTGGCCGCCGAGCCGGTGCTGCATGCCGATGATGTGGCGGCCGCGTTGGGTGGGCGGCGGGTGCCGGTGCCCTGGCGGGTGCTGGGCGCGGTGGCGTGGGTGGGGTGGCGGCTCGGGCTGTCGCCGCTGCATCCCGCGTGGCTTCGGCTGGCCGATCAGGCGGCGCTGGTGGATACCCGGAGGGCGCGGCGGCAGTTGGGGTGGGCGCCGCGGCACGGCGCGACCGAGGCGCTCACAGAGCTGGTTCAGGCTCTGACCAGCGGTAAGGGCGGGGACAGCGAACCGCTGTCGCCACCGCCGAACCGGGTGCGGCTGGGGCGGCCGAGTCACCAGAGTCAGGGTTGCGTCGGCCCGCAGGCGTAGCGGCGGTGGGACCGGAGGATGACGGCGGGCCAGCCGCAGAGGCGATGTGTGGCCCGCGGCTCCGCTCCTAGCCTCGTGGTGCTGATCGGCAACACGGGGAGGACCGGGGGACATGGGTTTCGTCGCCGACTTTTTGGCGTGGTTACAGGGGCTGCCGCAGCCCGCGTTGGTGGCGGCCACCGGGCTGCTGGTGCTGGCCGAGTGCACGATCGGGTTGGGGTTCGTCGCGCCGGGGGAGGCCGGGCTGCTCATCGCGTCCACCACGGCGACCAGCGGGTCGCGGTTTGCAGTGCTGTGGGTGGTGGTCACGGTCTGCGCGAGCGTGGGGGACTCGATCGGGTATTTCGTCGGGCGGCGCTATGGGGTGCGGCTGCGGGAGACGAAGCTGATCCGGCGTTACGGCACCGACGGCTGGGACAAGGCCGTGGGGATGTTGCGGCGGCGCGGCGCGTGGGCGGTGTTCGTGGCTCGGTTCTTCCCGGTGGTGCGGACGCTGACCCCCGCGGCGGCGGGCACCTCGGCGCTGCCGTATCGGCAGTTCGTGGTGGCCTCGGTGCTCGGTGCGGCCGGGTGGTCCGCGCTGCACATCGCGATCGGCGCCGCGCTGGGACAGGCGGCGCAGCGCATCGAGAAGATGCTCAGCACCGGCGGGATGGTGCTCGTCGGCGTCGCGGCCGCGGTCGTCGTGGTGCTGATCCTGCGCGCCCGCAAGCGCTCCGCCGCGCCCGAGGAGCCGGAGCGGGTCCATTCCGGCGTCTGAAGTCCTCGGCCCACCAGGCTGTTCCTGCTGCCCGAGAAGGCCGCCGCTTCTACCACAACGCCTGCGCGAGAGGCATCGTCGAGGCTTGACTCTCGGCGTGTTGTCCACAGGAGCGCGGGCTATCCACAGATTTCCGCAACGCTCTGGCCGGGCTTCGCGGAGCCGATAGGCTGGCACAGGGCCGTGCCCCCGGGCGGGCGGCGGATGTCTTGGGGCAGGTCAGGGCTTTGCTCCGGGGGGCGGGGGCCGGGTGGGCGGCCCCCGCCCCGAGGATCACTGCACGACCAGTGCGTAGTCCGCGTCGGTCGCGTCGGTTTCGATGTGGGCGTCGGTGTTGACCTCGGCGGCCAGGACCTCGACCGTCCAGGTGCCCGCGGTGGGCTTCTCCACGAACACGTTCTCCACCGTGTCGAGCTTGTTGGGGGAGCCGCCCGCGGTGGACCAGACGCCGGTGTTCAGGCCGTTGTTGCCGTAGTACACCGTGCCGTCGGGGGCGGTGACCTTCAGCGTCAGGTCGTTCACTCGCGCGACCGAGGCGGACGGGGCGCCCGCCGGGTCGGTGTAGGCCAGCGTGGCGCGCAGCGGGCTGCTGCCGTTGCTGGTGACCGTGTACTTCTTGGTCTGCCCGGTGGTCAGCAGGTCCGTCTCGTTGACCAGCACCGGCAGCTTCCAGCCGTTGGCCTTCGCCGTCTCGTACAGGTTGCGCACGCTGGCGGTGCCCCACCCCTGGTGGGTGCGGGTCTGGTCATGGGTGGCGCCGCTGAACGGGAACTGGTTGGCGGTGTTGACCAGCAGTGCTTTGGCGGTGGCCGCGTGCGGGCGGGCGGTGAAGACGTCGCGGTTCTTGCCCGGTCCGCCGTCGAACACGCCGTCGGCCCACATCTGGTACAGCAGGCCTGCGTTTCCGCAGGTGATGGGGGTTGCGCCGCTGGTGCCGCCGAAGCTGGTGGTGTAGCTGGTGTCGTTGGTGCTGGAGGTGGTGTCGATCCTGTCGTAGTAGTTGGACAGGTCCGGCTTGATCCTTCCGTCCGCCGCCGGGCCGATGCTGGCGCCGCCGCCCCACTTGTCGTCGCCGCGGTCCACGGTGTTGTAGTGGAAGTGGCCGCCGACCGACAGCACGTTCTTCGCCCACGCCTGCGGGCGGGAGCGGCGGGTGCCGTCGTTGCTCTGCGACTGGCAGATCAGGATGTCGTGGTCGAACACGATCTTGTCCATCTCCGCAGACACCGTGGTGTAGGAGGTGGTCAGGCCGCCGCCCCAGCTGTTGCTCTGGAACACCGCGCGGTAGTTGCCCGCCGGGTCCACCAGCCGCTTGGTGTGGGCGTAGCGGTCGGCGCCGTTCTTGTTGGTGGCGAAGATGCCCTGGCCCTCGGGCAGCAGGCCGCGCCGCTGCGCGCTCACCCCGGAGGCGAAGATCTGGCCGTAGGTGGAGGTGCCGTGGCTGGTGCTGGTGGAGTTCGACCCGTGCAGGATCGGGGCCTTGGCCTTGAACTCCTGGTGCGTGGTCCGCAGCCCGCCGTCCATCACCTCACCGCGCACACCCTGACCCCGGTAGCCGCCCGCGGACTCGATGTGGTTGGCCCCGCTGGCGTTGCGGGCGTTGTCCATATCGTGGCCGGGTTCGGACACGGCGCTGATCGCCAGCACCTCCGGCATGGCGCTGAGCGCCGTCAGCTGGGACTGGCCGAGCAGGGCGGTGACGTACTGGGCGCTGTCCGACACGACCTCCGGGGTGCCGCCCAGCGCGCGAACCCGGTTCGCGACGGCGCGCTGGTCCTCGCGGTTCTGCTCGACCAGCATCACCAGGTATCGGCCGGTGGCCGCGCGGGACGCGGTCGATTCGCTGTCGACCTTGTCGGCGGCGCGATACTCGTCGACCGCGCTCACGAATGACAGTTTTTCCACAGAATTGCGAGTGTTCTCGCTCATTCGGAGGACGTGCGTGAAATTGGCGGTGTAGGCGCCTACTCGCGCACCGAGTGCGCGCAATTGGCCGCGTTCCGTATCGGTGAGACTGCCGTCGAACCGGACCAGAAACGCGCCGGTGCGGTCGGTTTCCTCGGAACTGTTCGCGTGCACCACAGGGGCGGCGAGCAGCAGTAAGCCCAGAGAGCCAGCCAGCAGGCCGCGTCGTGCGGACAGCATGAATTACCTCCGGCATTAGCAGGGTTGAATGTCCGGATTGCAGGGTTATGCCGATACCGTTAAATCGATATAGGCATACGCGCTCAGGCTAACCATCAATTCGCGCGGAAACAGCCCGCCAAACGGCCTATCAACGATTAAGCCGTCACTCATGCGTCGGGAAACGATCGCACCGGCCTGATTCCACGGCGGTGCGGGCAGGGTTGCCTAGGCGGGGTTCCGGAAGTACGGGCCCGCGGCCCGGTCGCAGTTGATGCGGCGCCACCAGTCCGCGTGGTCGCGGGTCTCGATGCCGTCGACCGTGACGGTCAGGCCCGCCAGGTGGGCGCCGGGCACCAGGTCGACCAGTGCCCGCTCGGCGTGGGAGTCCTTGCCCGCACCCGCCAGCAGGGTGCGGGAGACCCGCACGCCGTCGAAGCGGAAGCGTTCCAGGCAGGCCAGTTCTGCCACGCCGCCGGTGTAGTCGTGCAACTCGAGCCGCACACCGTCGTCGGAAAGGAGCGTGAGGTTGTGAATGGTGGCGCCGCGTTCGGTGAGGATCGGCTCGGCGGGCACGCCGAGCAGCAGCCGGTGCGGGCTCACGCCCATGGCGTCCAGCGCGCGGTGCACGTTGCCGTGCAGGTCCGGGTCGGCGATCTGGCAGCCGGACAGGGCGATCACGATGAACTGCTCGGTGTCCTGCGGCAGGCGGCGGAAGTTCTCGCAGCCCGCTTTGAGCATCGACTCGCCCAGCCGCAGGATCATGCCGGTGTGCTCGGCCAGCGCCACACAGCGCTCGTGGGACAGCAGGCCCTCCGTGGCGTGGTCCCAGCGCAGCCGCGGCTCGAAGCCGACCACCTGCTCGGTGGGGAAGGCGATCACCGGGCGGAACTCGAGGTCCAGATCGCCGAACTGCCAGGCGCCGGGCATCGACGCGGCCAGCGTGAGTTCGCGGCTGTCCTGTTCGTCCAGCGCCGGGTCGTACAGCTCCCATTGCCGGTGGCCGCTGCGTGCCGCCCGGCGCATCGTCACCTCGGAGGCCCGCATGAGCTCCTCCGCCTCCATCCCGAACGGCGGGCGGTGCACGACGGCGATGGTGGCCGAGGTGGCGATGCCGCTGTCGCCGACGTAGATCGGGTCGGCCAGCTCATCGTCGATCCGGCCGATCATGGTGGCCACGTCCGGCGTGTTCGGGCCGTTCTCGACCAGCACGCCGAACTCGCCGAAGGACAGCCTCGCCACCAGGGCGCGCTCCTCGGCGAAGGCCGCCTTGAGGCGTTCCGCGACGGTGTAGAGCAGTCGCTCACCGGCTTGCGCGCCGATACCACCGGTGACCAGCGTCAACGCGTCCACGCTCAGGTGGTAGACGGTGACATCGTGGATGTGGAGCGCATCGCTGAGCCGGGACAGGAACAGCTGCCGGTTGGCCAGGCCCGTCACGCGGTCGTGGGTGAGTTGACGCTGTAACTCGCCCTGTAGCGAGATCAGCTCCTGCTGATCGTCGACCATGGTCAGGAAACTGCCGACCAGGCCTTCGGGGTTGCGCAGCACGGCGACGTTCAGCCCGGCCTGCACGACCTCGCCGTCGTTGCGGATCAGCTTGATGCGGGGCGGCATCCGGTCGCCCCGGCCTTCCAGCAGCCAGCGGTAGGCGTTGCGGACCTGCGAGACGTCATCGGGGTGCACCAGGTCGAACAGCCGCAGGTGGGCGAGTTCGGCGCCTGTGTAGCCGACGAAGTCCTCCAGGATCTTGTTCACCTGCTCGAAGCGGCCGTCCAAGCCTGTGATCGCCACGCCGCTGGTGCAGCAGGCGATGACCTCTTCCAGCCTGGCCTCGGTGGCCCGCAGCGTGCGGTGCGCGTCGCGAGTGGCCTTGGCCAGCGCCGCGTTCAGATTCCGCTGCTGATCGAAAAGGAATTCACGCATTGCCGCCGTGAATCCGACGGCTATTGCACTCAAAGTGAGCGCTACCTTTTCGGCATAACGATCATCGCGCGGTCTGTCGGTGAGCAGTCCCTTGGTCAGAATCTCCAGGGATCGTTCCAGGCTGCTGGCCTCGGTGAAACGCAGTTCGACCAGTTCGGCACCCACCCGGTTCGCGTCGGAGGCGTCGAACGGCTCGCCGTGCACCACCGCGAAAACGCGGTCGACCAGGGCGGAGAGTAGCTGCTCAAGCTCGGTGTAGGAGTACGGCACGCAGGCGGCGTCGGTGGCGAAATACGCCCACTTCTTGGCCAGCTTCGCGCGTTCCCGCACGGCATCCTGGCCGAGACGATCTTCCGGTTCGGGGAGCGGAAGCGTCACCTTTTCACCTCGCCATGTGACTGGACCCCAGTATTGGTTCACCTACGGCGGGAATTCGGGGCGCCGAGGACACCGCCTAAGAACTATACGGAATGATCGGTTGCTGTGCGGCAAGAACGTTGGTTACCGGCCGGTTTATGGCCCATTGGATGATGTCACCGTGATAGATCGGTGGTCGGTGGCCCCGGCCACCGGGCCGGGGCCACTCGAACGGCTCAGTTGCCGGTCAGATCATCCGCCCAGTCGATGACCGCGCGGTGGTACAGCGGGGCGTTCGGGGCGTAGTTGAAGGAGTGGCCGAAGTTCGGCAGCACGAACGTGCGCAGCTTCGCCTCCGGCGCGTAGTGCGGGCCCTCGACCCGCTTCAGCGCCTCGGCGCTGCTGCAGTCGGTGGCGATCGGCCCGCACAGCAGCGGGTCCGAGTCGCTCATCACCAGCATCACCGGCTTCTTCAGAAACGACGTGATGGGGGTCAGCGCGACGCCGAAACCGTCGACGGCCTCGGTCAGTGTGAACACGTCCTTGGTCCGCTCGTCCGCGGCCACCGCTCCCGGGTCCTTGGGGCCGGGCGCGTGGAAAGTCCGGTAACGCGTGTTCGCCTGCGTGGTGAGGTAGGTGGGCGCCAGCAGGTAGTCCCCGAACTTGGGGTCCAGCGGCGCGGGGATCAGCGAGGCGAACAGCGCCGCCGCGGGCACCGGGTTCAGTTTGTGGGTCAGCCCGGTGACCAGCACGCCGTCCACATCGCCGTAGGTCACCGCCTCCAGGATGGCGATCGCGGAGCCGAGGGAGTGGCCGCCGATGAGGACCTTGTCGAACCTCGGCCCGACACCGCCCGCTCGCACCGCCTTGATCACCTGGTGCACCGCCTGCGCCTGGATCAGCGAGGTCACCAGGCCGACGGGCGGCCGGGTGCTCCGGCCGCTGCCCAGCCGGTCCACGGTGAGGGTCGCGTAGCCCGCCTTGTTCATGGCGAGCCGGAAGGAACGCGTCTGCGGGGTGTAGGCGACGTTCCAGTAGCTGTGGTTGTAGGTCGAACCCGGCACCAGCACCTGGATGGCCTTGGCACCGGAGGGAACGCACAGTTCGCCGTACATCTTGTGCTTCTGGGCGAGCACCGTGACCGGCACCATCACATCGCGGCAGCCGGTGGCGGACCTGGTCTGGGCCTGCGCGGGGGTGAGCGCGGCCAGCAGGCCGAGAACGGTGAGTAATGCCATCGCCAGGTGCCGCGAGGGCCTGTGTCCACTGTGGAGCGACTGAGAGGTTCGCACCGCGGTTTCCTCCGGGAGTGGAATGTCGGGGGTTCGACATGCTGCCACCGTCGCCCCGGTGCCGGTCACCCGGGGCTAGCACGCTGTACCCGATCGGGTACGAAAGGTAATGGGACGGCTCGTGTTCGACCACTATCGCGCCGTTAGGGTTGAGGTCTGTAGCCAGATCGGGAGGTCGCGGTGGTAGATCCGCTGGAATGGGTTCCGGCAGGCCTGGACACGACCGTGCCGAACGTGGCCCGCGCCTACGACTACGCGCTGGGCGGCGGCCACAACTTCGCCGCCGACCGCGAGTTGTTCGCGGGCGTGGAGAAGACCATGCCGGGGGCGGGCAAGCTCGCCAGGATGAACCGCGCGTTCATGCGACGCGCCACCAGTTACCTGGTCGACGAGGGCGTCCACCAGTTCATCGACATCGGCGCGGGCATCCCCGGCGTCGGCAACCTGCACGAGATCGCGGCCCGCGCGGGCACGCCTAGCAAGGTGCTCTACGTCGACAAGGACCCGATCGCGGTGGCGCACAGCGAGTTGATGCTCGCGGGCAACCCCGACGCCGACGTGCTCCGCGCCGACATGCGCGACCCCGAGGGCATTCTCGACAGCCCGCAGGCCCGGCGGCTGTTGGACTTCGACCAGCCGATCGCGGTGTTCTTCCTGTTCATGCTGCACTGGGTGCCGGACTCGGACGACCCGGTCGGGCTGCTCTCCCGGTACCGCGACGCGCTCCCATCGGGCAGCCACCTGGTGATCTCGCACCTCACCGCGGACTACGGTCAGGACGTGCTGGGCAAGGTCAGCGAGGAGATCCGGAAGCAGGGCACCCTCGACCACCTGTCCTTCCGCACCCGCGAGCGGATCGGCGCCCTGTTCGGCGACTTCGAACTGGTCGACCCCGGCCTGGTCGGCGTCGGCACCTGGCGCGCAGGCCCCGGCGACTTCTCCGACGACCCGGCCATCAACAACCACGGCATCGTCGCGGTCGGCCGCAAGCCCTGATCACCGGGGCGCAGAGCCCTGAAGAGACGCACTGGGGTGCGGCGATCGCGGCGTCGGTTGGTGATCCCAGGACTCACGACTCCTGATGCGCACCAGGCCTGGGACGGCGCTGGATGGGACATCGCGACCCCGGTTTCCTGATCACCGGTTCAGCAGCCAAAACCCGCCCGGACAGACGCGTCCGGGCGGGTTTTGGTGCTTGCAACCGGTCAGGTGCCCAGCACGTCGTCCGCCCAGTCGATGACGGCGTCGTGGTACAGCGGGGCGTTCGGGGCGTAGTTGATGGAGTGGCCGAAGCCGTGCAGCACGTAGGTGTGCAGGCGGGCCTCGGGGGAGAAGTACGGTGCCTCGCTCGCCCGCAGGGTCTCGGCAGTGGTGCAGTCCGAGGCCAGCGGGCCGCACAGTGCCGGGTCGTCACCGACCACGGACATCACCGGCACCTTGATCAGCCGCGAGTACGGGCTGAGGATGCCGATCAGCAGCCCGTCGGCTGCCTCGGCGGCCGAGAACACGTCCTTGGTCCGCTCGTCGTACGCGACGGCCCCCGCGTCCTCGGCACCCGGCGCGTGGAACGCCTGGTAGCGCGCTCCCGGCTTGGTGGTCAGGTACGTGGGTTCGATGTAGTCGCCCGCGAACTTCGCGTCCAGCATCGCGGGCATGAACGCGCCGAAGATGCCCACCGTGGGAAGCGGGTTCGGCCGGTGAGTCGCCCCGGTGAGCAGCACCGCGTCGACATCGCCGAAGGTCGCCGCCGACAGGATGGAGATGGTGGAGCCCAGCGAGTGCCCGCCGATCATCACCTTCTCGAACTTCGGGCTCTGGCTGCCCTTGCGCAGCGCGTTGACCACCTGGTTTACCGCCTGCGCCTGGATCAGCGCGGTCACCGCGCCCGCGAGGGGCCGGGAGCTCCTGCCGCTGCCCAGCCGGTCCACGGTCAGCGTCGCGTAGCCCGCCTTGTTCATGGCGAGCCGGAAGTTGCGGGTCGCGGGCGTGTAGGCGGTGTCCCAGTAGGTGTGGTTGTAGGTGGCGCCGGGCACCAGTACCTGGACGGTCTTGGCGCCCGTCGGCACGCACAGCTTGCCGTACATCTTGTGGTTCTGGGCCAGCACCGAGACCGGGAACTTCAGGTCCTGGCAGCTGATCGAAGTCGCGGCGGCGGCCGGGGCCGGGACGAGCGCGGCGACGAGGCCGACGGCCGAGAGTAAGACCAAGCTCCTGCGGCGCAACGGCTTCCGGGGTGTACCTGCGTTGCGGATCAGTTCGGTGATGCGCACGGCGATTCCTCCGGGAGTGGAGTCGGGGTCCGACATGGTGCCACCGCCATCGGGACGGTGGTCACCCGGGGCGTCTGGTGCGTTACGTGGTGCGACTGACGGCGATCATCGGCAACTGGCTGGGATAGGCCGCGCTGGTGACCTTGGCCCGCACCGTTTTGCCTGGTACCGGCACCAGCCGCCAGTGCGCGGCGATGGTCGCCGCGGCCAGGGTGAGTTCGGTGCGGGCGAAGGCGTGGCCGATGCACTGGTGGGCGCCGGTGCCGAACGGGATGTAGGCGCCCTTGGGAATCACCCGGGCTCGTTCCGGCAGCCAGCGGTCCGGGTCGAACCGCTCCGGGTCCGGGTAGAAGCGCGGATCGTGGTGCAGCGCGTGGGGGCTGATGGTCACCTCGGTGCCCGGCGACAGGGTCGCCTCGCCCAGCCGCACCTCGGTGATCGTGCGCCGCATCAGAATCCAGATCGGGTACTTCCGCAGCGTCTCGTTAATCACCTGATTGGTGTACTTGAGCCGCGGGATGTCGGCGAAGGTCGCGGGCCGCCCGCCGAGCACCTCGTCCACCTCGGCGTGCAGCCGCTGCTCCACCTCGGGCCGCTTCGCCACCTCGTGGAACATCCAGGCCAGCGCCAGCGCGGCGGTCTCGGTGCCCGCGGTGAGCACGGTCAGCACCTCGTCGTGCACCTGCTGATCGCTCATCTGCTCGCCGGTGTCCTCGTCGCGGGCCAGCAGCAGCATGGACAGCATGTCGCCGCGGTCCACGCCCTGATCGCGGCTTTCCCTGATGACCGGCATGACGATGTCGCGCAGGCGTTCCACCGCGGTGTCGAAGCGCCGGTTGATGGGCAGCGGCAGTTTCGCCACCACACCGGGTGACAGCACCCGGATCATGCCTTCCTTCAGCACGATCGGAATCGAGCGCCGGGCCTCCTTGATGGCTTCTTCACCCAGACGGGTGGAAAACAGGGTGCGGCCGACGATGCTCATGGCGAGCGCCTGCATCTCGTGGTCGAAGGCGAGTTCCTCGCCGTCCCGCCAGGAGCCCGCGACCTCGGTGGCCACCACGGCCATCGTGGTGGCGTAGTGCTCGATGCGCTGGCGGTGGAAGGCGGGCATCATCAAACGGCGTTGCCGCAGGTGGAAAGCGCCGCTGGTGAGCGCGAGACCCTCGCCGAGGAACGGGCGGAAGCGGTCGAACATGATGCCGCGGTGGAACTTGGCCGCCTCGGTGACCATCACCTTGTGCACGAGTTCCGGTTCCGTCACCACGATGGAGGGCAGCGGACCGAGGTAGATCTTCACCAGGTCCCCGTGTCTGCGCAGCGACGAGGTGAACCCGAAGCGTTTGCGTATCAGCGAGTGCGTGTGTCCCAGCAGCGGTAACCGCCCTGGTGCCACGCGGACCTCGGCCATGACTCCTCCTTTTGGCGCTTGTGGCGCAACAAAATGGCCTAACCCAGTCGTACAGTGTGCCCTAGCAATGAGTACTCATTCGGGTACTAATAGTGATGCTATGGGTGGCGAACTGTGTTCTCCGGGATCGGTAACCTTGCTCCGTTCACAAGGAGGCCGACGCGGTGACAGATCCTTTGGAGTGGGTGCCGGAAGGCATCGACACGACGGTGCCCAATCCTGCTCGTGCCTACGACTACGCGCTCGGCGGAGCACACAACTTCGCCGCCGACCGCGCGTTGGTCGAGGCCGCCAAGCAGGTAATGCCGGGGCTGGTCACCTTCGCCAGGCTCAACCGCGCCTTCATGGGCCGCGCCGTGCGCTTCATGGTCGAGGCCGGTGTCCGCCAGTTCATGGATATCGGCGCGGGTATCCCCGGTGTCGGCAACCTGCACGAGATCGCCGCGAGCACCGGCAGCCGGTGCAAGGTGGTCTACGTCGACAAGGACCCGATCGCGGTGGCGCACAGTGAGATGTTGCTCGTGGACAACCCGGACGCGGTGGTGCTCCGGGCCGATGCCCGTGACCCCGGCAGCATCCTGGACAGCGCCGTCGCGCGGGAGGTGCTGGACTTCGACCAGCCGATCGGCCTGTTGTTCCTGTTCCTGCTGCACTGGATTCCCGACCAGGAGGATCCGCACGGGCTGGTGCGCCGCTACCGGGACGCGCTGGCGCCGGGCAGCTTTCTCGTCGTCTCGCACATGTCCAGCGACTACGGCCGCGACGTGCTGACCGGCCAGTTGGCCGACCTGATGACGCAGCGCCGCAGCAGTGAGCAGCTGTCCTGCCGCTCCACGGCTGAGGTCGGCGCGTTTTTCGAGGGCTTCGAGTTGGTGGAACCCGGGCTGGCCGGTGTCGGAACCTGGCGTGCGGGCCCCGGCGACTTCTCCCACGACCCGCAGATCAACAACCACGCGATCGTCGGCGTCGGCCGCAAGCCCTGACGGGGAACCCGGTGACTGGCGCGATGGACTGGATACCCGCGGGTATCGATCCGACGGTGCCCAATGTCGCGCGCATCTACGACTTCAGCCTCGGCGGCGCGCACAACTTCGCCGCCGACCGCGAGATGTTGCGCAAGTTCGAGGCGATGATGCCCGGCATCGGACGGCTCGGCAAGATCAACCGCGCTTTCATGCGGCGCGCGGTGCGGCTCATGACCGATCACGGTGTCCGACAGTTCCTGGACATCGGATCGGGCATTCCCGGTATGGGGAATGTGCACGAGCTTGTGCAGGCGGTGGACCCGTCGAGTCGGGTGCTGTACGTGGACAAGGACCCCATCGCCGTCGTGCACAGCGAGCTCATGCTGGCGGACAACGACCGCGCGGAAGCGCTGCGCGCCGATATGCGTGATCCGGAGTCGATCCTGGGCAGTGCGGAGGCCCGACTACTGGATTTCGACCGGCCCATCGGTCTGCTGTTCATCGCCCTGCTGCACTGGGTGTCCGATGAGGACGATCCGTGGGCTTTGGTTCGCACCTACCGCGACGCGTTGCCGTCGGGAAGCTGGATGGCGATCTCACACCTGAGTTTCGAGTACCGGCGCACGCTCAGCGCCGAGTTGGCCGAGCAGATGCGCCTCCGCACCGTCGACCGCCTGTCCTGCCGTGAACGCGACGAGATCGCCCGCTTCTTCGAAGGCTTCGAGATGGTGGAGCCCGGCATGGTGGGCGCGGGCGCGTGGCGAGCGGGCCCCGGCGATTTCTCCCACAACCCGGAGATGAACAACCACGCCATCGTGGGCGTCGCCCGAAAGCCCTGAGCTCAGAGCTTCTTGTACATGATGGTGGTGGGCGCCAGGGTGCCTTCGGGTGTGGCGGCCCAGTCGGGGACAGTGCCGACGGACTGCCAGCCGCGGCGCAGGTAGAGGGACTCGGCGGGGCTCCCGGTGGCGGTGTCGAGCACGAGCAGCGAGCGGCCGAAGGTTCGGGCGCCCGCCTCCGCGGCGGCCATAAGTTGGCTCGCGATGCCTTGTCCCCGGAAGTCCGGGTGCACCATGAGTTTCGCGACGGTCGCCCGGTGCAGGCTGTTGGGCAGGGTGGCGAGGATCAGCCGGATCACTCCGAGCACCCGGCCTTCGCGCTCGTCCAGGAGCGGATCGGGCATCGGGTCGGCCGGTTCCACGGCGATCCAGGTCAGGGCGTTGGGCTCGTTGAGGGTGGCTTGCCACCACCGGCGGGCTTCCTGCTCGGTGAGGGTGTCCAGGAACCCGATGTTGGCGCCGTCGGCCACGCAGCGGAGCAGGATCTCGACCAGGTCGTCTTCGACGTAGGGGTCGTCGGTGGTGGGGAGCGCTTCGACGTGCACGGTGCTGAGGATGTCAGGTGCGGGTGGCGAGGCGTTCCTGGAGGCGGGCGTGGCGGAACTGGTAGACCGCGCCCGCCTGCCTGAGGACGCCCTTGGTGTGGGCGTCGGCGAGGAAACGCATGAGGCGCAGCGGGGTTTTGCCGCGGACCGCCAGCCACAGGCGGGTGAGGGCGAAGGCGCCCCAGGAGCGGGACAGTCCGACGGTCAGCGCCACGCCGAGGCCGAAGGTGGCGCCGACCAGCAGCGCCGTGGTCAGCGGGGGTGACGGCGGGAAGGACTGGCCGCCGATGACGGCCGCGCCCGCGATGGCGTAGACGATGCTGCCGAGGCGACCGAACAGGAAGCGGCCCAGCAGTCCGCCCGCGACGGCGCCCGCCGCGGCGATGGCCAGGTCGAAGGTGCCGTTGAAGACGGGAACGATGCCCTGCTGGTCGGTGAAGGTGTAGGCCATGCCGAAGAACAGGCCCAGCGACAGCGCGAACGACAGAGTGTAGGCCACCGCGGCCAAGCGGTCCTGTTTCAGCACGGTCAGCGGGCCCGCGACGCGGGTGGCGTCGGCGGGGGCGTCCAGCCAGACGTGCACGCCCAGCGCGAGGCTGATCACCAGTGCCAGCAGCAGAACCAAATCGAAGCCGAGCGTCCAGTCCAAGCCGAGGGCGATGCCGATGACCAGGCCTATCCCGCAGCGGATCAGGAAGCGTCGGCCGCTGCCGCGGAGTCGGAACTCGACGCGCAGCGGGCCGGGCCGGGTGCCGACGGCGTGGGTGACGCAGCCCGCGAAGGCGAAGGCCAGCCCGTAGATCAAGCCGACCCTGGGACCTGCGGCGAGCAGGCCGGTGATGGCGAAGATCAGGGCGGGCGGGAGGCCGAACAGCAGGCCCCTGGTCACAGGGGGGAGGGCTCTGACCAGTTGCCACCAGGCGAGGTCGCCGGTGTGCGCGGCGCGCAGGCGTTTGGCGAGGAAGGTCAGCCAGCGTTCCGCCGGTTGCGGGTCGTAGGCGGGTGGGGGTGGGCGGTTGTCGGGCGAGGGTGGTGGCGGGCGGTGGGTGTAGACGGCGGGCAGGAACGCGTCGAGCAGGTGCTCCTCGATCGCCTCTGCCTCGGTGAACTCCAACAGTTCGGACGGGTTGGTGGTGGGGGCGGCGTAGGCGGTGCGGGCCAGGTCCACCATCAGCGGTGTCGAGAGCGCTGTCGCCAGCGGGCCGTCGGGGTGGCGGCGCAGGTGCCCGATCACGGGTTCCCAGCGGGTGTCGCCGAGCCGCTGGCGGGCGATGAGGAACTTGATCGCGTCGTCGACGCCGATGGCTTCCAGTTCCACCACGGCCGCGCGGGACAGGAACGCGCCGCGGTGGTTGACGGCTTTCTCGTATTCGGTGCTGCGGCAGGTGACGATCAGCGGGGTGAGCGCCCGGACCTCGCGCTCCGGTGTTGTGGCGGTGCCGTCGCCGTGGCGGGAAGTGGGCTGGGACGCCTGGCTCATGGACGCGAAGCCTGGGCTGGGCCGGGACGTCTGGCTCGCGGACGTGGGGCGTGGGGTGGGCTGGGACGTCTGGCTCGCGGACGTGGGGCGTGGGGTGGGCTGGGACGTTTGGCTCGCGGACGTGGAGTGCGGGTCGGGCCGGGACGTCTGGCTTGCAGACGTGGGGCCTGGGTCGGGCCAGGACGCCTGGCCCAGAGGCGTGGGGCGGCCGGGCCGGAACGTCTCGCTCATGGACGTGGTGCCCACGGATGCGGGGCGTGTGGCGGGTGGCTGCTGGGTGTCCTCATCGGGAGGCTCGGACCTCGGCGCGAAGGGGGAGGCCGTGGCGTGGTCGAGGGCGTCCACCGCGGCGGCGTGCAGGCCCGGCGGCATTTCGTCCAGCCCGTCCAGTACCGGCAGGACGCGGCCTTCCACGACCAGGCGGGTGGGGGCGTTGGGACCGTAATTGGCGCGGTTCGCCAGGCCGGGGTACTCCTCGGCGAGCTTGTTGGCCAGCCAGGTGTGCAGGTGCTCGCGGCGGGGGTCCCAGGACGACAGTTGCAGCAGCACCGGGACCGGCTCGTCGGGGTGGAGGTCTTCCAACAGGCCCAGGGTCAGCAGGATCGCCAGGACGGTCTTGCCCGCGCCGGGTTCGCCCAGGACCACCAGCTGGCGGGCGGGCAGCCCGCGGAACTTGCCGACCACATCGCGGAGGTCACCGGAGAGGGCCAGTTGTTCCTGCGTGCCTTCGCCGAGGACGGCGGCGGCCATGGCGGCCACCGGGCGACCCGTGCTGGACCAGCGCACATGCACCGGTTCGGGGCGGTGCAGGGAACGGGACTGCGCCTCGACGGTCCACTGGCGGGTCACGGCGATGGCCAGGGCCTGCGCGGCGTGGTCCAGTTGGGTGCGGGCCCGCTCGGCAGGCGGTGGCGGAGCGTCGACGGGTAGGGGAGCGCCGCCCAGTGAGGGGTCGGCGCGGAGGATGCGTTCGTGGAGTTCCCGCAACTCCGGGCCGGGGTCGACGCCGAGTTCCTCGAGGAGCATCGTGCGGGCCTGCTGGTAGGCCTGTAGCGCCTCGGCTTGGCGGCCCGCCCGGTAGAGGGCGAGCATCAGCGAGGCGCGGAAGCGTTCCCGCAGCGGGTACTGGTCGACCAGGGCGGTCAGTTCCGCGATCAGCTCGCCCGATTTGCCCAGGGACAGTTCGGTTTCAACCAGTTCGTCCAGGGTGGCCAGGCGGTATTCGGTAAGGCGAGTGGCCTCGGCGAGGAGGCTGGGGGCAGGCGGCAGGTCGGCCAGCGGCTCGCCGCGCCAGAGGGCGTGCGCCGCGCGAAACAGCTTGGCGGCCTCGGCCGCGTCCCCTGCGTTGCGGGCGGCGCGAGCTTGGGCGATCAGGTGGTCGAAGCGATGCAGGTCCAGTTCGCCCGGTTCGACGCGCAGCACGTAGCCGGGGCGCTGGGTGACCAGGCGGCCCTCGTCGAGGATGCGGCGCAGGCGGGAGACGTAGGTGTGGATGGTGGGGCGCGGGTCGCCGCCGCTCTGCTCCTCCGGCCACAGTTCGGTGGCCAGCCGATCGACGCTGAGCACCTGGCCGGAGTGGATCAGCAGGACCGCGAGCAGTGCCTTGGTCTGCGGGGTGCCGAGATTGCGGGGACCGTTCGCGTCGAACACCTGGAACGAGCCCAGAACGCGAAACTCCACTTCACCCCGCTCCCAAGCTGGTCGTTCAGGTTGCAGTCAGGGGCCGTCAAGGCCGCTTGTCCACGATGGAGGCGTGAGATTCGGAAGCCTCCATCGGAGGCTCTCGTCATATCACAACGCGGGTTATATGCGGACTGCCTCGGCGGTCGGGTTCGCGCATTCTGGGGAGTCTGTGCGAAAGCGATCACCGGACAGTCCTGTGGAGGCCGCGTTCGCGATGTCTGGGGGGACAGCGCGGACGCGGCCCCGTGCCCGGTTTGTGTTGCCTGGGGGCTAGCACAAGCCGGACGGCCGCGACGGGGAGCGGGCGTGCCAGTCGGTGCACTGCTGATACGCGTCGGCAACGGCGGTGAGCAGGGCGTCGGTGCCCGGGGGACCCATCAGTTGGGCGCCGACTGGCATCCCCGAGTCGGTGAAGCCGCACGGGAACGCCACCGCGGGCAGCCCCACGAGACTCGCCGGGAACGTGAACGGCGTCAGCACCGGGATCAGCGGAACCCCGTCGACCTCGGAGATGCCGTGCGGCAGATCGCTGATCGGGCTGGTGGGAAGCAGCAGCACGTCGATGCGGCTGAACAGTTCGAGGTAGTCCCGCGTGATCGCCGCCCGGACCCGCCGCGCGTGCAGGTAGTCCGCCACGGGCACGGTCAGGCCCGCCTCCAGGAACGCCTGGATGTCGTCCGCGAACCGTGCGCCCCGGTTGAGGTGCTCCCGGAACCGCGCTGACGCCTCGGCGAACACCATCACGCTGGCTGCTGCTTGCGTGATCTCCAGCGCGGGCAGGGTCACCTCGATGACCTCGGCTCCGAGGTCGCGCAGCACCTCGGGGACTTCCGGCACGGGGTTGAGCACGCCGATGCGGAGTTCGCGGAGGTCGACGGTGGGGAATCGGGGTGTCGGCGGGGCGTCGTTGGTGAGGACCTGGAGCAGGAGCAGGCAGTCGCGGGCGGAACGGGCCATGGGGCCGACGGTGTCGAAGGAGGGGGCCAGGAGCATCGCGCCGCTGCGGGGGACGAGGCCGAAGGTGGGGCGGAGGGCGGTGGTTCCGCAGAAGGCGGAGGGCAGGCGGAGGGAGCCTCCGGTGTCGGAGCCCAGCGCCATCGGGACGTTGCGGGCGGCGAGCGCGGCGGCGGAGCCTCCGGACGAGCCGGAGGTCATCTTTTCCGGGTTCCACGGGTTGCGGGACTGCGGGGTGGAGACGCCGTAGGCGATCTCGTGGGTGTGGGTTTTGCCGACGAGGATGCCGCCTGCCGCGCGGACGCGGGTGATGACGGTGGCGTCCCAGCGGGGCTGACGGCCCGCGAACGCGGGACTGCCGTATTCGGTCGGGGCGTTCGCCGTGTCCAGGAGATCTTTGGCGGCGAACGGGATGCCGTGCAGCACCCCGGTCGGCGGTCCCGCGTTCGCGAGGTCCGCCTGTGCGCGGGCGGCGTCGGTGATCAGATGGGGGAAGGCGCTGATCACCGGCTCGGAGGAGCCGATCGCGGACAGGCAGGATTCGAGGAGTTCGGTGGGGGTCAGTTCACCGCGCCGGATCGCCAGGGCCGCGTCGATGACGCCGAGGTCGCAGGGTTGCGTTGCGGGGGCCGGGACGCTCGGGGTGCGGGGGAGCAGCGGGATGGGGCGTGGCTCGAACGGCGGGAGAGCGTCGTCGTCGATGCCTTCGGCGCCTGCGATCGCCTGGATTGCGGCGGCGGTGAACTGTTTCGCTTCGGCGAGATCCACCTACCCCAAGGTAGCCGGTTCGGCGGGAATGAGGCTGGCGAAGTGCCGCCGCTGGGTCTTGGCGGTGTCGAGCATGGTCTTGGTGACGGGGCATGGCCATGCACAGGCGCACTTGCGGCAGTAGGGCACGAGATAGCGCCGATGCTCGGACACCAGGAGATTGAGGGTGTTGGTGAGGTTGCTGATGACGCGGCCCGCGGTTTTGATTTCCGCGTTGTCGTGGTCGGTGAATTTGGTGGCCAAGTCGCGTGTCCGGTTGAGGTGGCTCTTCAGCTCCAGATAGAGGTTCTGGTAAGCCTCGGTCTCGGGGTCGTAGTCCATGAGTATCAAGTAGACCGACTGTCCCCGGGACAGTGCAGACCCCCGATCCGGGAGATCTGCTGGAAAGAGGTCTTGCGTTGTCCCTGGGGCATCTATGTTCGAATCCATGAAGGATCGTGATCCAACGATTCGCAGCCGAGAGCTGGGCGATGGACTACGCAAGATCATGGAGGCGGCGGAGCTCACTGGTGCTCAGATTGAGCGCCACCTCAAGTGGGGTCGCGGCCGAGCGAACAAGCTCCTTACCGGCAAGCGGGGCGGAAACGCTGACGAGGTGAAGGCCTTCCTAGCGGTCTGTGGGATTGCCGGTGGCCCTGAGTACGATCGATTGGTGCGCCTGTGCGGCACCGTCGATGAGAAAAACTGGTGGCAGCAAGCCGCACCCTGGACCCCTGAGAAGCTCCGGACGCTGATCGATCTCGAGCAGAAGGCCAAGGCAATTTCGCAATTCGAGATGGCGGCAATGCCGGGGTTGCTTCAGACAGCCGACTATGCTCGGGCATGGATCAGCCGTCTGGTGAGCATTCCGGCTGCCCATCTCGAGAACCGAGTAGCAACTCGGCTAGCTCGGCAGGAAATCTTCAATCGGAAGCATCCGCCCAGCTGTCGATACTTCATTCAGGACTGGTGCCTCCGAGTCCGGGTGGGCAGCGACGAGATCACGTCTGGTCAGCTCCACCACCTACTTCGCATGTCTGTGCGCGACTACATCACAATTCGAGTTGTTCCCGAATCGTGGGGCGCCCATCCTGCGCTGAATGGTTCGTTCCGGTTGCTGGAATCCGCCAAGTACAAGCCAGTTGTGTTCATGGAGAAGTACCGGTCCAACCTGTTTGTGGAGGGGAAGGAGGAAGTGGCCGAGTTTCAGGCCATCCTAGATTTGCTGGCGGAAGCAGCCCTCAGTGAAGCAGAATCAAGAGAGGCGATTGCGGCGCGGGCGAAGGAACTCTCTCCGGATTGAGGTTGGCGATGACCGAGCGGGAGCAGGATGACATCCTCTGGCGAGTGAGTAGCCACAGCGCACACGATGAGTGCGTTGAGGTCGGCTCGGTCGCAACAGGTGTGTTGGTCAGAGATTCCAAGGACCGCAGCGGCCCCGTGCTTGCCTTCGGCGCCGCAAGCTGGCGCGCGTTTCTGGGCAAAATGCCTGGTCAGGGCTCGTGAGTGGCAACCGAGGTTAGAACCGTGATTGCCACTCACGAGGGTTGACCTGGGGGTTCACGACTCCTGAGTCATGGCGCTGGGGTCCATGTAGAGGATCTCCCAGATGTGGCCGTCGGGGTCCTGGAAGCTGCGGCCGTACATGAAGCCGTCGTCGGCCTGGTAGCCGCCCGCCGAGCCGCCCGCCTCCAGCGCCTTGTTCGCCACCGTGTCTACCTGCTCCTTGGAGTCCGCCGACAGGGCCACGATGACCTCGGAGGAGGTTTTGGCGTCAACCACGTCCTTGCCGTGGAAGCTCTTGAAGAACGGCTCCGCCAGCAGCATCACGTGAATGTCCTCGCTGATCACGATGCAGGAGGCCTTGTCGTCGCTGAACTCCTTGTTCTGCTCGTAGCCCAGCGCGGTGTAGAACGCGGTCGACTTGGGCAGGTCCGCTACCGGCAGGTTGACGAAGATCTTGGTGGCCATGGTGCTTCCTCTTTCGGTTCTGTATTGACGCTTCGCAGGTTGGACCATCGGGCCGACCGGAACTCATCGCCTCTTGGGTAACGACCCCATAACAGGTGGTTGGTCCAGTTCGTCATCGGAGGTCGTTACGCTGTGGGCGGTGCGCGCACCTCTTGCGGATTTCGCGGACTTCTCGTTCGTGCTGCTGCCCGTCACCGCCGAGCCGGACCTGGCGGGCGAGCGTTTCGGCGTCGTCCTGGCCGAGGGTCAGGTGCTCTCGCTGATCACCGCCGACGACATCCCCGGCGCCGGACTGCCGCCGGTCATCGTCGCGAGCGCCGACCTGGACGCGCGGGACTTCCTGGAGACCCAGGCCGTCTGGCTGCTGGACCTGCGCCCGCGCGGACTTGTGGTGGTGTCCGACCAGGAGATAGTGGGCGTGGTGGCCACCGAAGTCCTCGAAGAGCTACTCGATTCCGGTGCTTACCAGCCGCCGGAGCGCAGGCACGGTGCTGTTGCCGACGGCCAGTTGGGCGGTGATCCACTGACGCTCGCGGCTCGAGTGATCTGCGCGTCTTGCGGGCACCTCAATACCCTCGCCTTCTACGACCCGGACGTCCCGCAGGCCTGCGCCAACCCCGCCCCGCCCGCGCACGCCGTCGAACCACGCAGGGGGTAGGGCGTGCTGGGAGCGCTGCTGAAGGAATCCGCAGGCATCGCCGGGCGTCGCTTCTTTCTCGACCTGCTGCTGCCCGTGCTCGGGTTCGGCCTGCTCGCGATCATCCTGGTCGCCCAGGACCGCTGGGGCCTGCCGGGCGCGGTGCGCCGATTCTCCGCGCTGGACGCCGACCTCAAGCTCGTGGCGGTGGCGGGATTCTTCGCCGTCGCCGCCCTGACCGCGATGTTCCTCGGCGGGCTGACCATCGCGTTGCTGCGGCTGTTCGAGGGCTACTTCCCACCGATGGCCTGGCTCGGTCGGCCCTGGCACCGGACGCGGCTGGCGTCCCTGGCCGGGCGCACCGACCCCGCTGCGATGCGGAAGTCGTACGCGCGGTACCCGACGAGGCCGGACGCCGTCATGCCGACCACCCTGGGCAACGTGCTGCGGGCCGCCGAGGTGTACCCGCGGAGCCGGTACGGCATCGACCCGACCGTGTTGTGGCCCAGGCTGTTCCAACTGCTGCCCGAGCGGTTGGTGCAGTCCGTGGCCGAGGCCCGCAGTGACTTGGACCGCTTCCTCACGCTCGCGCTGCTGTCGCAGCTTTTCGCACTGGCCGCCGTGCTCTACCTGCCCGGCGCTCCGGGCCTGGCCTGCCTGTGGGGCTTCACCCTGCTGGCGTGGTTGGCCTACCGGGCGGCGGTGGCGGGCGCCCTGCGCTACGGCGATCTGATCCGGGTGGCTTTCGACCTGCACCGCCGCGACCTCATGACCGTCCTCGGCCACGACCCCGACGACCCCGCCCGCGACGAGCGCGACTACTGGAATCGCCTCGGCCAGTTCTTCTACCTCGGCGTCCCCATCACCGCCGAACGCGGACCAGTTGAAACGCCGATGCCGCGGGCACCGAGGAAACGCCTCGCGCTGCCCCTGTCGGCATGGTGGGCGCTGGCGATCGTGGCCCTCGGCCTGGTCACCCTCTAACGGGCGCTCGTTGAACACCGGACAACAACATTGCTCCGATTCGGAACGCGAAAATCAGCATCCGCATACTGGTTGCCACCGCGTTACCTGTAGAACGTTGCGGCATTACTGCATTCGAGGCAGAGTGGCTGCTCCGTGTCTCACTCGGGGGAGCCGCCGATGTCGACTACCGCTCCGGAACTCCGGCCACCGCCCGCGGGCGGTCCGCCGAAGAGACGCCGGCTGCGGGACCTCGGCCTGCTCAGCGGCACGATCGTCACCGACAACGTCGAAACCGGCGTGATCACCACCCTGTTCCCGGTGATCCGCACCGCGCTGGGTCTGCCGCTGTCCGCCCTGGGCACCTTCGTCGCGGTGTCGAAGGTGGCGGGCGTGATCTTCGGCCCGCTGTGGGCGCTGCTGGCCCGCCGCACCAACCGCAAAGTCGTGTTGGTCGTGTGCAGCGGGGCCTGGGGCGTGTGGGGCATCGCGGCAGGCTTCGCGCAGGACTTCACCCAGCTTCTGGTGCTCTACACGATCGCGGCCGCGGGCTTCGCCGGTGCCGTCCCGATCGTCTCGGAGATCCTGTCCGACCTCTACGACGACCACGAACGCGGCCGGGCCGTCGGCTACCTCACCGCGGTCGGCGCGGTGGCCACCGCGGTGCTCGGGCCGCTGGTCGGCCAGCTGTCCAGGGTGCCCGACGGCTGGCGGATCGGCTTCTTCGCCACCGGCGCCCTCAACATCCTGTTCGGCGTGCTCGTCCTGCTGTACTTCCGCGACCCCGGTCTCGGCGCGGCGGAGCCGGAACTCGCGGCGCTGAGCCGCCGGGAACGCGAGGCCGATGCCCGCATCACCGTGGCCAGGATGCGTGAGCTGCTCGCCACCCCCACCTACGGGCTGCTGCTCGGACAGCAGCTCATCGGCGCCGGGCCGGGTCTGCTGTTCAGCTTCGGCATCGTGTACCTGGTCGACGTCTACCACTTCGACACCGCGACCGCCTCGCTGGTCGGCTTCCCCGCCGCGCTGGGTTTTCTGCTCGGCGCCGTGGTCGGCGGAATCGTGGTCGACCGCGTGCACCGCGCCCGCCCCGGCAGCGGCCGCATCCTGCTCAAGCAGCTCATCGCGGTGGTGTTCGCGGGGTTCGCGTTCTTCGCCACCCAGATCGACTGGGGCCACATCGCCATCTTCGCGGCGTTCAACACCGTGCTGGCCATCCTCGGCGGCGCCACCCTCGCCGTCATCGGCCCCATCGTCGCCGCGGTCGTCCTGCCGGAACTCCGCGGCACCGCCTTCGCCCTCGTGTACTCCATCCAGGCCGCGGCGGGGGCGCTGCTCAGCCTCATCGTCGGCTACTTCGGCGAGGCCATCGGCATGAAGACCACGTTCCTCTGGTTCGTGGTGATCTTCGCACTCATCGACGGGGTGTACACGCTGCTGTTCTACCGCCCCTACGCCCGCGACTGCCTTGCGCTGCAAGCAGAACTGACTCGCCGCGGGGCGCGGGCTTAACCTTCGGCAGGCACGTGACACACCCCGGGGTGCGCCAGCACGAACACGAACAAGGCGACAACGCCATGTCCGGTCTGCGCCCGCGTGTTTCCGTGACGTGGCCCCAGAAGTGCTGGTGAACACCGCGACCGCAGCGGCGACCGTCATCACCAGCCCGATCTGGATCTCGCTCGGCCGCAACTCCCTGGCAGGCGGCGGCAGGATCGGCGTGAGGATCTGCCGGCCCGCGAACCCGCCGAACACCGCGAGGTACGCCGGCAGCAACGCGTTCCGCGGGCGGCTTTCCGCCTCCGCAACGGCGTGAGTGGCCTGCGTCGAGTTGCCTTCCTCCCAGTCCAACCCGAGGAATCCGCAGGTCAGAAGGCTTGGTTGAGCAAAGTGCAAGAACTTAGGACGACCTCTGCGTTCCGCAAGGAAATTCGGCAGGAAGCTAAGGTTTTTCACATGGCGACACCTGCACGTGCGCGTTCCCGCTGGGCTGCCGGCCTGCCGCCGATCACGGCGGCCCAGATCGTCGAAGCGGCCTGCGGGCTCACCGCGGAGCGCGGTCTGGAGGGGTGGACGCTGCGTCAGCTTGCCGCCGAATTGGACGTCTGGCCCGCGGTGGTCTACCACCACGTCGGCGACCGGGAAACCGTGCACGAGGCGGTCACCGAACAGGTCGTCGGCAAGATGCACGTGCCCGACAACGACCTGCCGTGGCGGGAATGGTTCCGCTCGCTGCTGGTCGACGGCCGCCGTGTGCTCAGCGCTTACCCTGGCGTGGCCCGCCGCCTGGTGCTGCGCGGTCCGCGCGTGGCCTCCGCGCTGCACATCATCGACCGCGGCGTCGAGGTGCTCGCCCGTGCGGGCTTCGGCGACGAGGCTTTCCTGGTCTACGCCTACCTGCTCAACAGCGCCTTCACGCAGGTGGCCCTGGTCGACGAGAACGACCCCCGCCGCGCGATGGCCGAAGTGCTTGCGCCCTATGAGAATCGCGAGGACCACCCGGGCCTTGCCCGCGCCGCGGCAACCCTCCGCGGCCGCGATCTTGACGAGACCTCGCTGCGGTCCTACGAGGAGAACTACTACCTGTACACAGTGGACCGCTGCCTGGACGGCGCCGAGGCCCGCCTCGCCGCACTACGTACCGCCCGCCAGACCTGAGGACCAGCCAGCCCCCTCGGGGTCCGCCCGGCCCGCCTGCTCATCGGCCCCTGCGTTGTGGGAACTGAGCAGGCCGCCGCCCGTTGTTTCAATGTGCGGATAGCACAGTCATGCACATTTGCTGCACCATTCGGGGTGTTTACTGTGAAATTGCCACCGAATTGCCGCACGGACGTCAGCGATTGACTGTGCAATGTGCACTGGCGGTTATGGGTGGTTTCGGAACCAATCCGCCGCGAGTACCGATACCGCTTCCAGTGCGCCCGGTTCGGCGAACAGGTGGGTGGCGCCCGGCACGATTGTCAACTCCGCGGGCGCGGCCAGCCTTTTGGCGGCCCACCGGTTCAGTCTGAGCACCTGGTCGTCCGCTCCGCCGACGATCAGCAGAGTCGGCGCCTTCACCCGGTGCAGCACCTCGGCGGCGAGGTCGGGTCGCCCGCCGCGCGACACGACCGCCCGCACCGTGGGTCGCGCGGCCGCGCACAGCAGGGCGGCGGCCGCTCCGGTGCTGGCGCCGAACAGGCCCACCGGCAGCGTCGCCGTCCGCTCCCCGGCGCCCACCTTGTCCACGGCCCCGATGAGTCGCCGGGCCAGCAGCGGGATGTCGAAGCGCAGTTCGTCCTGCGAGTCCTCGGATTGCGTCAGCAGGTCCAGCAGCAGCGTCGCGAACCCCGCCCCCTGGAGGTGTTCCGCGACCGCCGTGTTCCGCGGGCTGTGCCGCGAACTGCCTGAACCGTGCGCGAACAGCACGATCCCGACGGCGTCCGCCGGGACCACCAAGTCGCCGGACAGCTCCACCTCCGGCAGGGCGATGTTGACGTCCACGAGTAGTGGGTTGCCCGGGGGTACGGCATCAAACCCGATTTTCGTAGGTATGGCCCCGAATTGAATAGGTGCGTGGTGCGGATTGTCACCCGCGCGGCCCGCCATCCATATTCAAGTCAGTTGGAAAAAGCCGCAACCGCCACCTGCGACCACACCACCCTGGAGGAGCGATGAACAACCGTACTGCCACCGGACGACGGGGGTACGGCTATGGCTTCGTCGCAAGCTGCCCACTTCCGTCCGCCTACGGTTACTGACGGACCTCATTTCCCGCCGCCGTGCTCGCCACACCGGGTGAGATCCATTACCTTCCAGGTGTGGCAGCTCGGCGTCGGAGCGAAACGCGGGATTCCCGTCCGGAGTCCGGGCGCTGGGCGCCGCTGATCGGTCGCGCCAGACCACTTTCGGACCTGCTCGCTGCGGTGAACGCGCCGCCCGCCGTGGTCCGCTTGGAGGGCGAGGCGGGCATCGGCAAGACCCGTCTGCTGGCCGAATTGATGTCCCATCCCGCACTGACCGACCGCACGGTGCTGTTCGGCACCTGCCACCGGCTGCGTGAGCCGTTCCCGCTCGGCCCCGTGATCGACGCGCTGTGCTCGATCGACAAGCCGCTGTGGAGCGCGGAGGGCAATCCCCTGCTCGGCGCGCTGCGGGTGCTGTTGCCCGAGTTCTCCGACCAGCTTCCGCCCGCGCCCGCCCCGCTGGGCGACCCGAGGGCCGAGCGTTACCGCACCTTCCGCGCCGTTCGCGAGGCCATCGTGCAGGCCGCGCCGGTCGTGTTGGTGTTCGACGACCTGCACTGGGCGGACGAGGCGAGCCTGGAGTTCCTGCGCTTCCTGGTGGACCGCATGCCCGAGCAGCTCACGCTGATCGCGGGTTACCGGGACGACGAGGAACGCACCGACGCCGTCCGCGCGGCGCTCACCCGGCCCGCCTCGGCGTTGCCCATCGCGGTCACCACCCTCGGGTTGGCGCCGCTGAGCAAGGCGGATGTCTCCGCCTTCGCCGAGGCGGTGCTCGGCGCGGACCTGGCGTCCCCCGAGCTGGCCAGCGCCGTGCACCGACGCAGCGCGGGCGTGCCGTTCGCGGTGGACGAGGTCATGCGCGCGTTGCAGGCCCGCGGCGGTACCTCGGTGGCCGACAGCAGGCGCCTGCTCGCCGAACTCGGAGTGCCCGCGGGCCTGCGGGAGGCCGTGTTGGAGCGGCTGGCCGGACTGCCGCCGCAGGCCCGCCAGATGGTCGAGGCGGCCGCGGTGTTGGCGCGCAGCGCTACGCAGCACGAGTTGGCGTCCGTCGCCGAGTTGGAACCCGACGCGGCGCGTGGCGCGCTGACCTCGGCGCTGCACAGCGGGATGCTGCGGGAAACGGGCCCCGACCGCTACGCGCTGCGGCACGCGCTCGCCCAGGAGGCGGTGCACCAGAGCCTGGCGGGCCCGCAGCGGCACCGCCGCCACGAGTTAGCGGCGCTGGCGCTGTTGCGCACCGATCCGCCGGCGCACCTCCAGATCGCGCACCACTGCATGCAGGCGGGCGACCGTGCGGGCTGGCGGCGGCACAGCGAACTGGCCGCCGACCACGCCGTGCAGGTAGGCGAGGTCGGCATGGCGGTCCGGCTGTTCCGCCAACTGCTGGACGACACCACCCTGGCCGAGCAGGAACAGGTGCGGCTGACACTCAAGCTGGGCAAGGTCGCCACCAACGGCCTGGCCGACACCGGCGCCATCGAGGTGCTTCAGGAGCAACTGGCCGAGCCCCGCATCCCGCAGGCGGTCCGCGGCGAGCTTCGCTACCACCTTGGGCTGCTGCTGCTCCAACAGGCGGGGGAGCCGCAGGCAGGCTTCCGCGAACTGGAACTCAGCGCCGCCGACCTGGTGGACACCCGACCGGACCTGGCCGCGCTGACCATGTCGGTGCTGGCCGTCGCCTACACCGGCCACCAGCACGTGGACAGCCATATGCGGTGGCTCGACGAGGTGGAGCGGCTGATGCCGAAGGTGACCGGCCGCGCCGTGCTGGCCCGCGTCGAGGTCAACCGCCTCACCGCGATGATCCACACCGGCCGCCCGGAGGGGTGGGCGCTGGCCACCCGGCTGCTGGAGGAGCCCGAGGACGACGAGGTGGCCGGGCAGTGGGTGCGCGGCTGCCTCAACGTCGGCGACAGCGCCGTATGGCTTGGCCACTACGCGCAGGCGGATCACTACCTGCGCCACGGCAAGTCACTCGTACGGCCGACGCAGTCCCAGTACATCCCGCGGCTGCTCGACGTGACCAGCACTTTGCTGGACTGGGCCTCCGGCCGCTGGCCCGGCCTGCGCCAACGCGCCGAGACGCTGGCCGAGATGCACACCGACCTGCCCCGCGTCGCCTCGGAGTACCACCTGGTGGCGGGCGCCCTCGCGATGGCAGCGGGCGACGGCCGTGCCGCCCGCGCCCACCTGTCCAAAATGGACGTAGCCAGTGGACTGCTGGCGCCGCGCCCCGCCGCGGCGACCGCCAGCGCCCTGATCGCCGTGCTGGACGCGCGCCGCGGCGCCATGCCCGCCGCGATCCGCGGCGCCGAGCAGGCCGTGGAACTGCTGCGGCACACCGGCATGTGGGTGTGGGGTCCGGAGGCGGTGCCGATCGCGGTGGAGCTGTTCGCGGGCACCGAGCGCCTGGACGAGGCCAAGCTGCTCACGAGCCAGTACGCGGAGGGCATCAAGGGCCTGGACTGCCCGTCCTCGGTGGCCGCCGTGCTGCTCTGCCAAGGCCTGATCGCCGAACGCGAGCGTGACCACCACACCGCCATGGCGCGGTACGAGGACTCCCGCCAGCGCTACGCCGCCGCGGGCCGCCCCCAATCGGTGGCCCAGCTACACCAGCTACGCGGGCGCTGCCTGCTCGCCACCGGCGACGACATCGGCATCGGCGAACTGTCCCTCGCCGCGGAGATGTTCGACGCCCTCACCGCTTCGGCCATGGCCGACCAGTGCCGAGACCTGCTGCGCAGGCACGCGGCCCTGCCACCCCGCCGCCGCGGCCGCCCCGGCTACGGCGAACGCCTGTCCCCCCGCGAAGCCGAGGTGGCCCGCCTGGCCGCCGCGGGCGTCACCAACCGCGAAATCGCCGAGACCCTCAACCTGTCCCCGAGGACGGTCGAGCAGCACGTCAGCCGCGTCCTCCACAAGCTCGGCGTCACCACCCGCCAAGACCTGCGCCTGGTCCTCCCCACCGAGGACACCCAGCTCTGAGTGCCTGAGGCCCCTTGTCCGAGGGCGGCGCGGAGCTGCCGGTCGCTCTTTGTTGTCGGATCAACACGGTGGGTGTCACTTGGGTCAGGGCGCCAGAACCACGGCGGTGGCCAGTCGGACCACCTCGCCGATCACCTCGGGCAAGCCGAACCGGTTGCCGTCAAGCGACCAGCGATACACCAGTTCGTTGACCGCGCCGATGATGGCGATGGCACCGAGGGTGAAGTCACGCGGCGTGGCTTCACCCTTGGTCACGGCCCGCTCGCCTTCCGCCGCCAGGAACGCGATCCATTGGTCCCGGCGGGACAGCCGGTGCGCCTCGACGGCCGGGCTGACGCCCACCACCTCCACAAAGGACAGCCGCGCCCACCGCGGGTCCGATCCGACGGTGGTGATGTGGGCGGTGACCGCGAGTTCCACCCGCCGGGCGAAGCTTTCGTTCTCCGCGTCCGCCAGCGCGTCGGCTATCGCGACCATCGCCGACGCCTGGATGCGGTCGTGCAGCGCGATCAGCAGCGCCTCGCGACCGGGGAACTCCTCGTAGAAGTTCCTGGTCGACACTCCTGCCGTGGAGCACAGCTTCTCGATGGACGTCGCGACATAGCCGTCCGTTCCGAACAGTTGGATGCCTGCGTCCATCAGGCGCTCGCGGCGTTCGGCGCGGCGATCAGCCGCCGACCTGCCGCCATAGGCGCGCTGGGGAACCGAGTCAGTGGGGGTCATCGCCGTCCATGCTCGCGGATAAAGCGGACACAGGCCAAGTCGGCGGGACCCGAGCCAGACCTTGACTGTCGCAGACGCCGCTGATCCCGTTCTGGCACTGCACAATGCGAAGGCGTCTCGAAGGAGGTGGCCCTGCGGCCGAGGGCGCTCAGGGCCAGGTGGCCAGCACGAAGGCGGCGGCCAGGCTGAGGGCGAAGATCAGCCAGCCGTTGATCGCCCACTGCACCGGGGAGGCGTTGCGGTCGCGGGCCGTGGCGCCGCCGAACACGCTGACGATCAGCCCGACGCCCAAGCCGAGGAACGGCAGCCATACCGTGATGAGCTGCACGGTGTCGGAGCAGATCGGCCGGGTGGTGGACGCCGCGCAGCCGCCGCCTGCCATGCCGAGCGGCAGCAGTGACAGCATGGCCACCACCGCCCCGATCGCCCCCAGCGCGAGCGTGATCAACGCGGCGGCGGTGACCGCACGAGAGGCGGTCTGGCTGGCGGGTCGCCGATGTCTGGCCACGGTCCAAAACTAGCCTGCCACCTGGCGATTCTGCGACAAGTCCGAGGTCATCGACGCACCCGATCACGCGCGTGGCCCAACGTTCCCATGAGTTACCCACTGGTAACTTGACACCGTGTCACCTAAACTCCGCCGATATGGCGTGGATGATTTATGGAGCCAACGGTTACACCGGTGAACTTGTGGCCCGGTTGGCGGTCGAACGGGGCGAACGCCCGATTCTCGCCGGCCGCTCCGAACGCCCTGTTGCCGCGCTGGCCGCGGAACTCGGCCTCGACTACCGCATCGCCGACCTGGCCGATCACACCGCGCTGCTCGCGGCCCTCTCGGACATCGATGCGGTGGCCCACTGCGCGGGCCCGTTCTCGGCGACCTCGGCCCCGATGGTCGCTGCCTGCATCGCATCCCGCACCCACTACCTGGACATCACCGGCGAGGTGGACGTCTTCGAACAGGTCTTCGCCCAGCACGAGGCCGCGGTCGCGGCGGGCGTGGTGCTGTTGCCCGGCGCCGGTTTCGACGTGGTGCCCACCGACTGCCTGGCCGCCACCGTCGCCGCGGAACTCCCCGACGCGACCTCGCTGGAACTGGCCTTCGTGGCGGGCGGTGGGATCAGTCCCGGCACCATGAAGAGCATGCTGGAGGGCGGCTCGCAGGGCGGCCGGGCCCGCGTCGACGGTGTGCTGCGCACCGTCCCGCCCGCCTGGAAGTCCCGCACCGTCGGCTTCCCCTCGGGCGAGCGCTCGGTGATCTCCATCCCGTGGGGAGATCTGGCCAGCGCCTACCGCAGCACCGGAATCCCCACCATCACCACCTACACCCGGGTACCGGGCTCCGCAGGCTCGGCCCGCCGTCTGCAAAACCTGGGTAAGCCGTTCCTCCGCACCTCGCTGGGGCAGAAGATCGGCAAGAAGCTGATCGACTGGACGGTCTCAGGCCCCAACGAACGCAGCCGCACCGGTAGCCGAAGCGAAGTGTGGGCGCAGGTCCGCAACGCCGCCGGTGCCGAGGTCTCCGCCACCTTGACCGCCCCCAACGGCTACGCCCTCACCGCGGATTCCACCGTCCGCATCGCCACCCGCATCGCCACCGTCAAGCCCGGCGCGCACACCCCCGCCACGGCTTTCGGTGCCACCTACGTCACCGAACTGGACGGCGTGAAACTCGGCCCGCTCCTCCGCCACGCACCAACCGGAGGCTAGAAAGTTCCCCTGATCGGCGAGCCGTCGCCGCACAACACCCGCCAAACGACCGCCGCGTTCCGCGAACGATGGGCGGTCGGGCACGTTGGTCGCCTGGGCCAGCGGCTGGAAAGTTCGCTGATCGGCGAGCCGTCGCTGCACAACACCCGCCAAACGGCCGCCGCGTTCCGGGGCGATGGGAGGTCGGGGGCACGCTGGTCGTCTGGGTCGGCGGCGGGAAAGTCCGCTGATCGGCGAGCCGTCGCTGCACAGCACCCGCGAAATGGCCGCCGCGTTCCGGGGCGATGGGCGGTCTGGGCATGTTGGTCGCCTGGGTCGGCGGCTGGTTGTTGGTCGGGCCAGGCCGGGATGACAGGGTGGGCTCGCCGAAACACCGCGTGGAGCCAATTCCGTGCCCAGCCTGCCTCGCGCCAACGCGGCGGGCGGGTGGTCGGCGACCCGGCGTCGCCGCGTGACCGCGGCGAAGGGCGCGTCGCTCGTCTCCAGGCGGCAAGTAGTCCGTCGTCGACGGCATGGGGCGCCCACAGGATCGAGGGCGTGAGCGCGTACGGCAGGTACTCCCGAGTCATGCAGCCCGCCGCGACGGCGGAGGCCACGCCGGTCGGTGAGTCCTTCTCCGATGGATGATGGAGATCCGGAACGTCCCGGGGATCACCGCACCTGCCCTGCTGGGTTCGGGCCTGCCGCCCCGCGGTGCAATGGGCCGATCAGTCGGCGGGCTTCGGCGCCGCCGTTGGTTCTCCGTCGGAGGGGCCGAACTCCTCGCCCATCGCCATCGGCAGCACCCGCTCGCCCGCCATACCGAGGGACTGGCGGCTGGTAGCCAAGGGCCCATCGTGTTCCTGGGAGACGGGAAGATCGCGTCTGGTGCTCGGCGAATGCGTGGTCAGGCCGGTGCGACTGCCCGTCGTGCTCCTCGACGTCGATGGTGCCGCCTTCGGTGAGTCGAGCCTGCCACGCGGCTGTTGTCCAAGGCCGGGATCGGACGACTCGGCAGGTGCGGCTGCGCGCGGCGCGTTCTTGATGCTGAGCAGCGGGATGAAAATGTGCGCGAGTGGCCCGATGCCGACCGCGTACAGGACGGTGCCGAGGCCGACGGTGCCGCCGAGGAGGTAGCCGACTCCCAGGACGGTTACCTCGATGGCGGTCCGCACCACGCGGATGGAGTGCCCACGAGCGGCCAAAGCGGTCATCAGGCCGTCTCGCGGCCCAGGGCCGAGGTTGGCGCCGATGTAGGCGCCGGTGGCGATTCCGTTGAGGACGATGCCGCCGACCAGGAACACCGCCCGCAGCCACAGATCCTCAGGTACGGGCAGCAGATAGAGGCCCGCATCCGCGGCGAAGCCGATCACCACGATGTTGCTGACGGTGCCGATGCCCGGGCGCTGCCGCAGCGGAATCCACAGCAGCAGCACGACTGCTCCGACGATGTTGACCACCCAACCGAAACGCAGCCCGGTGTGCTCGGCGAGGCCCTGATGGAACACGTCCCACGGGTCGAGGCCCAGGCTCGATTCGACCATCATCGCCATGCTGAAGCCGTAGAGCACCAGACCGAGGAACAGTTGGATCAGTCGCCGGGGCATTTTCCGACCGGACACCTTGTCTTTGAGGCCCATAGGAGCCACTCTGGGGGCCAATCTCCACGATTTGGAGAGCCAATCTCAAGAAAGTGGCCTGATATGGGTGCCAATACTCGAGCAAGCGGTTCCCAATTGGCCCGGTTGCTCGCGAACTGGCACACCGGTGCCGCCCGTAGCACATACCTCACCCTGGCCATCGCCTTGCGCGGCCTGATCATCGACGGCCGGCTGGCGACCGGCGTCCGCATGCCTGCCGAACGCGAACTCGCCGACGTGCTCGGCGTGAGCCGCAACACGATCACCGCCGCCTACAGCGGGCTGCGCGACGCCGGGTTCCTGCTCAGCCGCAAGGGCGCGGGCAGTTGGACGGCGTTGCCGCCCGGTCGCGAGGTGCACCCCAGCGGACAGTGGGTCGCCACCGGTGAGGGCGAGGTGATCGACCTCAGCTGCGCGACCCATCCCGCGCCGCCGCGGCTGGCCGACGCGATCCGGGAGGCCGCCGAGCACATCCATGTCTACGCGGGCTCCCACGGCTACTTCCCGCTCGGCCTGCCCGAACTGCGCGCCGCGATCGCCGCGCGTTATGAACGACGCGGCCTGCCCACCACCGAAGCCCACATCATGATCACCAACGGCGCGCAGCAGGCGTTGGACCTGGTGCTCCGGCTGCTGGTCGCCCCCGGCGACGCGGTGCTCACCGAGATGCCGACGTACCCCAACGCGCTGGAGGCCCTACAGGTGGCCCGCGCCCGGATGGTCGGCTACGGCCTGCCGCACGACGGCTGGGACATCGAGGCGCTGACCGACGCGATCACCAGGGCCAGGGCGCGACTCGCGTTCCTGCTGCCCGACTTCCACAATCCCACCGGCCACCTCATGGACGAGCCCGGCAGGCGGGCGGTGGTCGAGGCCGCCCACGCCGCGGGCACCGACGTGGTCATCGACGAGAGCTTCGTCGACTTCTGCCTCGACGACGTGCCCATGCCCGCCCCGGTCGCCGCCTTCGACCGCCGCGGCCGCGTGATCACCCTGGGCGGCTTGAGCAAACCCCTATGGGGTGGGCTGCGCATTGGCTGGATCCGCGCCGACCCGGCTGTGCTGCAACGGATCGCGCCCATCCGGCTGGCCGCCGACATGTGCGGTCCCGTGCTCGATCAGCTTGTCGCCCTTGAACTCCTGCGGGACTCCGATGATCTGCTGGGGCTGCGCAGGAAGGCACTGTGTGAACGCCGCGACGCACTGACCACGGCCCTGCGCGCGGCCCTCCCCGACTGGCGCTTCGCGGTACCACCCGGCGGCGCTTCCCTCTGGGTGGAACTGGATGCCCCGATCAGCACCGCGCTGGTCCGGGCCGCGAGCGCCCACGGCGTCCGCCTTGTCCCCGGCCCCCGCTTCGGCCTCGGCGGCACCCTGGAACGCTTCCTCCGCCTGCCCTACACCGCGGCGCCGGACCAACTCACCGAAGCCGTCCGCCGCATCACCCTGGCCCGCGAAGACGTAGCCCAAGGCGCCCCAGCAGAACCCTTCTATCCCGCGATCGTGGCCTAAGAACGCGGGTCGCCGAGCCGCTGGTTTTCGCGACCGAAGTGGAGTGGTTCAACCTGCGGCATCATGCCCAGTTCCGCGGAATGTTGGTGCACAGGGACTTGGGCCAGACCAAGACCACGCAGGGCAACACCGAGGTCAAGTCCTTCGTCCAGCGCTTGTGCGCCGAGCGAGGGAGGCGCGCGGCCTGCCGCCGCGACCCCGAAAGACCGAAGCCGTGCGGCGTCGATGGTCGACGGCCGCACGACTTCGGTCCGCTGTCGGATCAGAGCGCGGCCACGGACCTCGCACTGGCCGAATCCGAGCGGGTGCCGGTCGCTCGTTCCAGAAGTAGGCCGGAGACCAGTCCGAGGGTGGCCCAGAGTGCGGCCAGTTCCGCCAGTGAGGCGAGGCGGAATTCCCAGATCACCGCCGCGGGCACGTCCGATGGAATCGTGTCCGGGCTCGCCGGGAACACGATGATCAGCAGTGCGTACGCGGCCACGGTGACGACCGCGGTCACGGTCGCGCGCAGGGACTCCTGCCAGGTGGTGGGCAGCCTGCGATGCAGTGCGAGCGCCAACAGTGCCACGGCGACGCTCGCGGCCATGAACGCCAAATAGAACAGCGTTCGCTGGTCGACTGTCTCCGGATCACCGACGGCGGGCGGATTGGCGGGGTACTTGATCATGGGGAGGAGCGCCACCGCCACGAAGCCCGCGGTCGCGAGGGCCACGCTGTGACCGAAGTCGGTCCGGCCCGGCAGCCCGGTCCTGAGCAGCGCGAAGGCGACGGCGAAGACCGCGCCGAGCACCAGCGCCACGATCAGCACCGCGAGCATCCCGCCGACGATCTGCATCGGCCGGGACACCAACTCCTCCGCATGCGAATGGCCCGCCCCGGCCTCCGCATGGGAGTGACCCGCCCCGGCACGGGCCTCCTCGATGGCCAGCGCCTTGCGGATCGGCACCTCGACGACCAGCAGCGAGACCAGCGCGGCCACCAACCCGGCGGCCAGACCACCGAGCAGCGTGCTGCGGAAAAGGGCGCCAAAGGACAGCGTCTTGTCTGTCATGTGGCGTCCCGTCAGTGACACGGAACGGCGAGCGCGTGCCTGCCGTCGTGGAAGAACTCGTGCAGCACCTGGGCGTTGGCCGCGAGCAGCAGCCCGTTTTCCTGCAGCGCCAGGTAGGCCACCACCAGCCCGACAACGGCGAGGAGGTAGGCCCAGATCGGAACGGAAATCGCGGGCTGTCGACTGAGAGCAGGCGACGTCATGGCGATCAAACCTTCTTCCATCTCTCGTGGAACGGTTGCATGTCGCCGCGGCCGGTCTCCTGACTCCCGGATCAACGCTCCCTCGGCCTTCCCACCCGGCACTGGAAATACTGGGCAGTGGCGCAGACGAGGGGTGCTCCCCGATTACAGTGGCGAGGACCGCGCCGGACTCACACCGGCTTCCCGATCACCGCGGCCCTCCGACCGTAGCAATCCACTAGCCCGCCAAGGTCACCGTACGATGCCGGATGGGTCACCGGTGCTCGCATCGCGGCCGAGCAAGTCACCACACCGCGCGCACAGGAGCGCATGACGGTGCCCCACATGTAGATGATGGGAAGTACATCTCACTAGGTCTCATCTGAGCTTGGTCGAACCCCAACTTCAGGGCAGATGACCAGCTCTGGAAATTTGTGATGCGGTGAAGGCTCGGCACACCATGGCGGTCGACGCGGTGGTCATCGGAGTCGCCGGCGTGTTGGAACGACCCGAGGAGCTGGTGTTGGCCCGACCCGACGGTACTGGCGAACTGCGGCGAATCGGGCTATCACTGCCGCTCTCGCCTCTGTGCGAAACCAGGCCGGACAGCAGGTCCGGTTGACCGGTGCTCTGCGGGGCCAGGTGTCCAGTCGGGTATTTCGGGCGGCCCCGCACCGAGTATCAGCCCGTGCACCCGATGCTGGTGGCGGAGGCGCGGGCGGAGGTCTCCGGGGAGTCTTTCGCCGACCGCTTGCGGCCCCGCGTGCATCGCCTAAGACCCGACCTCGCCATCGACGACATCGACTCCTCGACGGCTGATCGCCGAACGTTGAGATTTCCTGGTTGACGGTGATCGGGGTGTGCGCGATAGGAATATATTGTTCGGCAACCTCAAATGGGAATTGAGGTTGCCGAACAAGCTGAATTGCTATGCGGCTGCTAGCAATGCGTTGTCTCCGCCGTTGGCAGTGTGCTCAGTTCGTGTTCCACTTGCAGTTCGCGGTCATGCTTGTTTCCACGCTCAGATGCTTTCCGTGCTGCGTTCCGCAGAGGTAGTACCGCCGACCGTCGTGCTCCACGGCGAAGGTGCCGTCGCCACGGTGCCACACTCCGCGGTCGCCCTGAAGGCCGGAGCAGTGTTGGAAGATGACGTTGTCACTCTGATCGGGTGAGAGAAGCGTATCGAGGCACATCGTGGATCCGAGGGTGATGCGCTTGGTGCTCTCGTTGTAGCCGAGGGCCTGGTTCGGTGAGTGCTCGTCGCAGGTGTCCAGCAACAATGAGCCAAACGTGTTGTAGGTGCTGGCACACAGGCCGGTGGCCACATGGCGGAACCCCGCCTGCGGCTCGGCCGCGGCGGACGACGCCGCGGCCGCGATGGTCACCCCGACTGCCGCGGCCACAGTGGCCACCAGCGCAACCAGTCTGGATACCAACGATGCATTGCTTTTCACGTTAACGATTCCTTTACTTACAGGGATACCGGCACCGACTCATGCCCTGTGAGTAGGATTTAGGACCGATTGAAGTACAACAACTGCCTATTTCCCATACCCTCACGGTATGGAAGTCGAGGGACGACACCTGCGGGTGGTTCGCGCCATTGCCGACGAGGGCAGCCTCACGAAAGCAGCGGCCGCTCTCGGTTTGCCGCAACCCGCGCTTTCCCGTCAACTCCACCGGCTGGAGCAGGCCCTCGGCGGGGAATTGTTCATCCGCGATCGCAAGGGAGCCCGGCCCACCGAGCTCGGCCGCTACCTACTCGCCAGGGCGAATGTCGTGCTACCTGTGCTGGATGAGATCAACACGGCATCGTGCCAGCGAGGCGTGAGCTCGCGCCTGGTTCGCTATGGCGCGGCGGAGAGCCCGTTCGCTGCCGGCCTGCTGCCTCATCTGCGCGAGCTCGTACCCGGCGTCGAAGTCAACATGCGCACCGAGAAATCGAACAGCACGCTGATCAACCTGGTTGGGGCGGGTCGGTTGGACCTTGCCGCCCTGACCGAGTTTCCTGGCTTCGAACTCCCGCTGCGGGCCGGCCTCACCAGGCACACCGTGGTGACGGAACCGATGTTCGTGCTTGTCGCCGACGATCACCCTGCCGCCAGAGCCACCCAGGTGGCCCTCGCCGATCTTGCCGGTGCGGACTGGGTGCTGCGTCCACCCGATGACAACCGCTTCCGCGAGTACTTCGCGCAAATCTGCGCCGCGGCAGGCTTCGTCCCCCGGCTACGGCTCGAAGCAGAGTTGGGCGGAATGACCGATCTGGTCAGGCACGCACACGCGATCGGAGTGGGCCAGGCGACCTTCCGCCACACCCCGGGCATCACCGTCGTGCCGCTGGAGCACGCTCCATTGTGGTTGCGTCACGCGCTGGTATGGCGGCAGGACAACCCACTCGATGCCCATGCGGCACGCCTGATCCGATCGGCGGAGAACGTGTACCAGGCGGCCGTGCGCCGAAGCCCCGTTTACCTCGACTGGCTACGCCGCCACAAAGACACCGTGCGCCCATGAGACGCCGGACTTGAGGCCACGGGCACTCGATCCGTCGAGGCAGCTAAAACAAGCCCAGCAACCCGGCTTCGTCCGGCGTCAGAAGGGCAGCCGCAGAGGCGGCCATTGCCAATGGCACCGTGCAA
This sequence comes from Actinorectispora metalli, assembly GCF_056323685.1. Lineage (NCBI taxonomy): Bacteria > Bacillati > Actinomycetota > Actinomycetes > Pseudonocardiales > Pseudonocardiaceae > Actinorectispora > Actinorectispora metalli. Next base: position 633,867 of record NZ_JBREYE010000001.1, on the reverse strand, counting down.
CCAGCCGGCAAGGGCGATGATCAGGACTGCGCACACTGCGGCGCCGACAACCGCCAGCAGGCCCAAGGCAGGTAAGTGGCGATCTCGCCTGGGGCGCAGACGAGTTCGCCCGATCTCCAGAGTGATCTGTTCCATGCGTGGGCCGCTTCGATCTCGTGACCGCCGCTCACCGGTGGGGCCGCGACGACGTCGGTGGCGGTTGGTGGATCAACCGGGTGTCGATCCGGGTGTGCTGCGGATGCACGGGCGGCGGGTCACGAGCGGCACGCACCATCCCCGGCTGGTGGCGCAGTACCTGGCGTGGCGGGCACCGGACGACGTGGAGATCAAGGAGCCGGACGAGTCCCTGTTGGCGCGGGAGAGGGAGCACGATTCGCCGACGCTGCCGTTCCGCCTGCCGTGTGAGTACCTGATCTCGGTGCGGGTAGCCCGGCCCGGCCCGGCGACGAAGGCGGAACGGGTGCCGCACGCCCGCGCGCAGGCGCAGCGGGCGACCCGGGACCGGGTGGTACACGACTTCACCGAGGCTTGGCGCGCGACGTCGGACGAGCTGCTGGTGGTGGACCCGAAGACCCGGACGACCGCTGCGCCGAAGGCCGCCAAACCTTCTGCCGTCGGGTGCAGTGGGGCGGTCGGCTGGACCGACGGGACCAGACCCTCCAGATACCGGGTGCCGATCGGCGCGCAGGTGTCGTGTCCGACGGTCACCGGGGCGAAGTCGACGAACGTCGCCCCGTGGGCGCGGGCCTGCGTGCGCATGGCCGCGCTCAGCTCATCGACCTTGGCCTGCATGTAATTCGCGTCCCTCGCCCAGATCGGTTGCCTCGGGTGGCAGCCGTCCTTGCGGATGTAGGTCCCGTAGCCGGCCACGATCACCTCGGCGTTCGGTGACCGCCGGTGGATTTCCTCGAGCGCCGTGCCCAGTCGCGGTGCCCACGCCTGAATCTTCTTCGACACCGAGTCGACGCCGCCCGAGGTCAGCCTGTCGGCGCACGAGGTGCCCGCGGGTTCCGGCAGGACGTTGAGACAGCCGAGCGCGGTGGGGACGAGGCCGATGTCGTTGATGCCGATGGTGAGCGTGACCAGATCGGTGTCCGGCCGCAGCGCGTCGTACTGCGGCGCGACGAACCCGAACTGCCGCCCGGAGAAGTCGGCCACTGTCGCGACGCCACAGCTCACGTCTGTGAGCCGGGCGCCGAGCCGGTTCGCGACCACCGCAGGCCAGTTGCGGCGCGATCGCGTGCACACCAGGTCGTCCTGGATCGGGACCCCGCTGCCGGACACCGACGAGTCGCCAAGCGCGACGTAGTCGAGCGTCTTCCCGGCCACGGCGGGCACCGCGAATGCCGCCAGCATCGCCACCACTGCGATTGCCGTCCCGATCCCGCGCTGTCGTGGCATCGTTGCCTCCAGCTAGCCGCCAGTAGGCAGATGATGCGCGGCGCGCGCCGAGCAGCGCATTGGGAAATGACTCAAAGTGGCCACCCGAACCATGTGATCGGTCACCAATAGGGCCATCGCGAAATCCGCTTGATGAATCCCACAGTGGTAGACGACTCCCGAAACAGTGGTCGCTCTCAAGGGCTCTTCGATCGCGAAGATCGTTTGCCCCATCCCGCCCGGCGGCACCACTACCGCCTTTGTAAAGGACCCGTGATCTGCGATCGACGGGACCGTTGTCGGTCTGCCAATGATTACACTCCCTATTGTTGTGACCCCCGAGCGTGCTCTTTTCGGCGGGCGATCTGATCGGGTTTTGCCTGGTGGAATGCAGTGTTGGGTTGAGTCCCGGCGGTATCGACGTGAGAATTATGCCGAGTCGCTATGGCTGAAACCGGACGGCAAGTCCTATCGTTCGAACTCAGGCTGATTGCGTATTTATCGAAATGTGATCGACGTCTATAGAACGCCGGGGCGAATTCCTGTCCGTCCCGGTGCCCTTGCGTCTGTAGAGAGGAAGTCTCGATGTTGCTTCGTAAAGTCGGAGTGTTCGTGGCGGCAGTGTTCGCCGGTGCGCTATTCGTCGCTCCATCCGCTGTCGCCGATAACAGCTCCGAGTACAACCCCTATATCGTCGGTGGCCGCGATGCCACCGAGGACTACCCCTTCCACGTCAAGCTGTTCTCCAAAGACGGCCGGTTCCAATGCGGCGGTTCGCTGGTCAAGGCCAACCGCGTCGTGACCGCCGCGCACTGCGTGAGAGGCGTGACCTCGGTCCGCGTCGGCGGCCGCACGCTGGACAGTGGCGAGGAGATCCAGGTCGTCGGCTCCGCGCGAACCAAGCCCGACTTCGCCATTCTTAAGCTGGAGCGTGACGCGACGTCCACGCCGATCCCGATCACCAGCGACCCGCTCGCCCAGGACACCGCGGTCCGCATGATCGGCCACGGCCAGACCTGCCCGACCCCAGGCTGTGACACCGCGCCGCAGATAGTGCAAGAACTGGACACCACCCTGGTCACCGGCTGCGTCGCCAATTTCGTACCCGAGCTCGAACTGTGCGTCGGCGGACCGAACGGCCACGGCGCTTGCTACGGCGACTCCGGTGGCCCAGTAGTGGTCAAGGTCAACGGCCGCTGGGAACTCGCAGGCGCCGTCGTCCGTGGCGGCGTCACCCAGGCGGACTGTGCCAAGGCTCCGTCCATTTCCGAGAAGGTGCCCGCCTTCAAGGCGTGGATCGACCAGCAGGGCTGACCTGCGAGCAAGCCACCTCACTACCAATCGGCCGCCGGGAATCCCTGCCCCGGCGGCCGAATCCCTCTGCCCCGCAACGTGTGAACAACGGCTTACCGCGGCCCGAATATGGGGAACGTCTGGTCACACAGGGGAGAAGCTGGCGAAATGGCGAACCGCCGCCGGAGATCCAGCCGCTGTAGGCGGGGCAGAGGCGCCAGACGGGGTATGGGGGTGGCGGAATTGGCCTCAACGTTGTGCTCAGAGCGGGCTGGGCCGGTCGGAAGGTGGAGCCGGAGTGGTCGAGCAGGCCACCGATCACGCGGGACAGCCGACGGCCGCAGTGCACGATCACGTTGGTGTCGGCGGACGGAAAGATTTGAAACCGCGACGGCTGATGGCATAGCCGGGGTGCTGCCCAGAACGTCAGATGGGCCGTGTGTTCGCCTATATGAGCAAGCTGAGCAGGGTGATGATCACCCATTAGGGCGATGTGAGCGTTTCCCACGAGGTGGAGACTCTGACCGAGACTGGGGACGTGAGCGCACGGTGAGACGGATTGACGCGGAGCGACCTGCGCGCGTCATTCCCGCACGTAATGGGGGAGCGCGATCGTGACCGGCCTACGGCGACGATGTAGGAAGATCATTCGCGCGCTCGAACTGCCGCAGCCGTTTAGCATGCCCGCCCTTTGCGACCTGATCTCCGCCCAGCGGGGGAGGCCCCTGAGCCTCAATCCGCTACCGCAGCCGACGCCTCCGGGCACGCCCAGCGGAATGTGGCTGGCGTCCAAGCGTAGTGATTACATTTTCTACGATGCGCAGACATCTGGTCTTCATTGTCTCCACATCATTCTGCATGAGATCGGCCATATAGTGTGCGGACATGACGGGGTTGGTGTGGAGGAAGACCAGTACCTATATCGGCAATTGACAGGGGATGATCCTGACTGGATTCCTCAGGTCTTGCCCCGTATCCGATACAACTCACGACAGGAGCAAGAAGCCGAAATGATTGCGACGCTCCTGCTCGAGCAAATCGATCGTTTGCGAGCTCCCTTGCCGGATACCGATCTCCAGGGGAATCTGGAGACCGCCCTCGGTTTTCGCCGGCCGACCTAGCGGATTCGATAATATGAACTTGTCGCTGGAGACGGTGGGAATCACCTGCATGTGGCTGGTGGTCATCCTTCGGCTGCCACAGGTGATCCGCGATCAGAAGCAGCGCCAACTGTGGCTGGCTGTCGTGCTCATCACCGTGGTGACCACCCTCTACCTTGGCGCGGCCCAGCAGGCACTTGCGGCTCTCGCAGGTCGATATGCAACGTATCTGGGCACGCACCTGATGACCATTATCAGCTCGGCGGCGATACTCCACTTCGTTTTGCTCGCCAACGGTTATCGTCGCCACGCACGGTTGCCGTACGCGATTGCTGCGGTCGTCGCGTGCGTGGTCGTTTGGGTTTATACCGCCATGAGTCCGCGGGCGCCGACTCCTGGTTACGCGCCGGAGCTGCCGCTGGGGTATTTCATACTTCTCAGCGGATTCAATGTTATTGCGCTCGTCTGCTGTACGGTGGTGTGCGTTTACGGTGCGCGGCAGGCGAATCACTGGGCAATCCGTTGGTCGCTACTCGCTTTGGCTGTTGGTTGGACTGCCAATGCTCTGCCTTGGATGCTCAACCTGGTGTGGTTGATCACCCATGATGAAGCGTGGATCGCGTTTTTCTCCCAGATCGACGGTATCGGGGCTTTCGGTATCGCCGCGGGTGCCGCTCTGCCGCTGATATTCGCGGTCAAGCAGTGGATTCGTCACGGCATCGCCTATCGACGCCTGGGTCCGTTGTGGCGGTCGCTCACGGATGCGGTCCCGCAGGTGCGGCTGCTCGAGCCGGGAACTGGGGTAACCGTCGTCTCGCTGCGGCTGCGACTGTACCGCCGGGTTGTCGAGGTTCGGGACGCGATCATGATCCTTCGGGACTATGTCGACGCCGACGAGATCCAGGCGGCTGAGGCGCACGTCGCCCGTCAGGGCGTACCAGCAGATGTCGCCAAAGCCCGTGTCACGGCCAGTTGGCTGGCCACCGCACTCGACAATCAGCGGCGCGGAAGTGAGCCGGTCACGCAGACGGAAAAGATAGCCGAAGTGGGTGGCGATGATTTCGAGGAGGAAATCGACTTCCTGCTCAATCTTGCCAACTTCTACGATAGAGAACGCGGACTGCGAAACCAGGATAGGAGTGCCTTGTGACTTTCGTTCAGCTCATCGAGTACCGGACCGCGCAGCCTGAGGCCGTTGATGAACTACTGACCCGATGGATGACAACGAGCGAAGGGCAGCGCACCGCGACACGCACTCGGGTCGGGCGCGACTCCCATGATGCACAGCACTTTGTGGAGATTTTGGAGTTCCCTTCCCGCGAGAAGGCCATGCACAACTCCCAGCTACCCGCCACCAACGACATTCACGAGCGGTTCGTCCAGTTGTGCACGGAGCCCCCGCGGTTCGTGGACCTCGACATTGTTCGTGAAGAAGAACTCTGATCAGTGCCTTGTTCAAGCAGCGCGTGACGACGGACCCTTCTGAGCCTGGGAAGTGCTTGTCGAGGCCGTTCCTCAGCGTCGGGAAGGGCAAGGAGTCGTCAAGGTTTTCCGGCGGCGTCGACGGAGACGCCACACCGGGATCGCCCGCTTCGATCGCCTGGCTGCGATTCACGGCCGCGCGTGCTGCCGCATGGTCTCGAACACGCCGAGGATCTCGTCCTGCCGATCCGCGGGCGCGCTCGCATAGATGAAATAGGCGGTTCCGTTGTTGGACCAGTAGAGCGCGGTGACGCGACGCTGTCCGTTTCGGTTGAACTCGAATTCCCACTGGGCCGCGGGGAGTTCGTGGAACGTCAGGGAGTCGAGACGAATGGGGGTGAAGTTCGGCAGGGCGGTCTGGCGGTCGCGCTGCGCGTTTTCCACATGGAGGCGGATGTCGTTGACGGTTTCCGGCAGCACGCCGTAGCGCACCAGGAGTTCAGGGTTCTGCGGGTGGGTCGCCTCGAACATCCCCGGGTCGTTCAGCGGACGGATCTGCCAACCGGAGGGAACCACGGTCTCGAAGCCCTGAAAGCTGTCGACGTACTGGTACCCATCCGGAGTCGCCGTCTGCGACAAGGATGTGGTGGGCGTCGTGGTGTCCGCAGGCGATGGGTGCGCGGACTGGCCAAGACCCGTGTCAGGAGGGGTGGCCTGACTGGTGGGGGACCACATGATCAGCGTGGAAACCGCGGCCGCCAACACCAGATACGCCCCCGCGAAAACCGCCCCCAACCGCCAGGAACTCCACCCCGCGTCGGGATGCGCTTTCCGGTCAGGTCCCGGATCGCCGGGTGTCCGTGGGGAGTCCCCAGATTCCTCCCAAAGCTGCATTGCACATACGTTAATCTGTCCATCCGCGCGATCACCAGCGGCTCAATGCTTGATTTCCGAGTCAAACGAATCTGCGGGGACTGATGGGGAATAGCAGGTTGGACGGCTGGGTCGCGGACCGGCAATGGCGCAATTTGTGGATGAAGTGGGAGCTCGACGAGGTGCCCGCGATCCGGGGTCTCGCCCGGCGCCAGGTCGAGTCGGGAGCGCCGGTCCCCGGTGCCGCCCTGCCCAACGGCGGCAAGGAGAGCGCGGAACCGCAGGCAGCCCGCTACGCCGCGCTCGCCGCGTTGTCGAGTGCCCGTTGGGGCGACGCCGCCGAACTCGCCGAGCCGCTGGGCGGTCCCCTGCACCACGTCATCCGGGGTGATGTCTTCGCCGCCTGCGGTGACTGGGAGGTCGCCCGGCGCTGCTACCAGACGGCGATCGAACTCATCCCGGAGCACCCGATCCCCTACCTGGGACTGTGCATCGCGCTGCTGGCACAGGAATCCACCGAACAAGGTCTGGCGATCGTCGCCGAGATCCGCTCGCGCTACCGACAGAACCCCGCCATCGACTACTACCTCGCGGTCGCGCTGCACCTGCGCAGCATCGCGGTCCGCGCACACGCCCGGGATGGCGAACTGGTCATCGCCAGCGCCGCGCAGCTCCGCGAGTGTGAACAACGCGCCAGCCAACTGCTGGAGCTGCGGACCGGCGACACCCGCCTGGAAGCCGAGGCGTCAGCCCTGCTGGCCGAGGTCAGGGACGGCAGACGCTGGGTGTGGCGGTCCGACACGAACGCCATGTTCCTGCTGCACCTGCTGACCTTCAGCCTCGTCGTGCTGTCCGCCCTGCTGGGCAGCGTCGTGCTCGTCGTCATCACCGCCACCGCGGGCGCCGCCCTCGTACTCGCCCACTTCGTCCTGCACCGAAGACCCCGGTGGGAACTCAACGCCAAAGCCAAGTCCCCCCTCCTCACCAGCCGCGGCATCTAGCCTGCCAACGGCGGCAGAACCTCCCCGGAACTCCTCCCGACCTTGACCTGAAATTTATCTCCCATGTGAAGAATGGGCTGCTTGTCCTCTCGGGAGCGGGGTGGGTGTCATGACGGTGGTGGAAGACCTTAATCAAGACGAGCAGTGTTTGCTGGCGCAGTTGCCGGATGACGGCTCGCCACTGGGAAACAACACGCTGATGCGGCAACTGGGTTGGGACACGGACCGCTATTTCCGCACACGGAACAACTTGATCGAACGCGGAGCCGCAGTCAAAGGGCGTGGACGAGGGGGCACAACGCGCCGATACACCGGGAGCTTCGCGTCGGAAAAGACGATCGCCGTGCCCACCGATCTCGAGCCCGAGCAGATCGAAGCCGTCGTTCAAGGAGAACTCGTGCTCTATGAGCCAATACGAGAGGTAGTGGCGGGAGACTGGTCGAAGGATCGCGGCGCAGAGCCACTTGCTGTCGAAGTCACTGCACTTCAGGGGCGTCGGGCTACGGGTGGGATGTGGTCACGGCCCGATGTTGTCATGGTCGAGGTTCGCACCTTCTCATTTGTGCCGGGGCAGCATCTGGAAGTCACCACGTTCGAGGTCAAAACGGCTGATGCCATCAATGTGCAAGGTGTTTATGAAGCGCTTGCCCACCGGCGGGCTGCGACTCGATCATATGTGCTACTGCATGTGCCCCAGCAGCGGGCCACGGAACTAGACCAACGCGTCGAGGATGTGGCCGAGGTCGCGAGAGCGCACGGAATCGGTGTCGTCACGATTGGAGATCCGGGCGATTTCCAATCGTGGGAGGAGAGAGAACCTGCCCGGCGGACCGATCCGGATCCCGAACGGCTGGATACATTCCTGTCGACCCAACTCAGCGAGCGAGCCCAGAAGCGCATTCTCAAGAGATTGCGTTAGTGCATCGGTTTACGGGTCGTCGCGGGAGAGGTCGGAGCCGTCCCAGGTGGTGTGGGTGCAGGCGACGCCGCGGCCGTTTTTGGGGCGGAGGACGTCGTAGATGTGCATGCGGGGGATCTTGGGGGAGACGCCCCAGCCGCTGGGCCAGGTGATGATCCAGTCCATGTCGAGCTCCACCAGCAGTCCCAGCATGCGGGCGATGGTGGGGTCGTCCAGGCGCTCGAAGGCCTCGTCCAGCAGGGCAAGGCGCAGCGGGCCGCCGACCTTGCCGTCGGACTCCGTGGGGGTGCTGACCGCGTCGTAGAAGGACGCGGCGGCGGCGAACAGGGTCACGTAGGACACCAGGCGGGTTTCGCCGGAGGACAGTTGGCGGAGCCTGCGGACGCGCGGTTTGCCGTCGGGGCCGGAGTCGCGGACGCGGACGGTGAAGGAGTGCCAGTTCCGGTAGTCCAGGGCGCGGGCCAGGATTTCGGCGTAGCCGCTGGAGTGGGCGTCGCGTTCGGCTTCGATGCGGTCGGTGAAGACCCGGCGCAGGGTTTCGTCCTGGGACTTCGAGCGGTCCGCGAACGGGGTGCGCACCAGGTCCAGCGCGGCGCGCGTGTCGTCGTCCAGCGCGGCCGAGGGGCGCCATTCGAGTTGCACGTGGACGCCCTGGCTGGAGCGTGCCTGGTCGAGGACCTCGTTCATGCGGCGGCACAGGTCCTCGGCGATGCCCATCTGGTTGCGCAGGCGTTCGGCGAGGTCGCGGATCAGGTAGGTGGCGAAGATGCTCTGGTACCGCTCGCCGAGGTAGCCGCGCTGCTCCGCGAGGCGTTCCGAGACGCGGCGGGCGGCGTCGGCGACCGGGCGGGGGCCCTCGTCGCCGGTCACGGTGACGGTGAGGATGCCCTCGTGCTGCTCGGCGGCGATGTCGTGGCTGCCCGCCAGCGAGGTCTGCAACGCCTGCAACTTGGTGATCACCGTGGACTCCGAGCTCGCTCGACGTTCCACGCCCGCCAGCACCGCCAGCGCCTCCGACATCTCGGCGGGCGCCTCGGGGGAGTCGGGGATCGCGGCCGACCAGATGCCGGGCGCGGACAGCGTCGCGGCGAACGCCGCCTCGCTGCGGTCCGCGTCCTGCTCGCGGCCAGTGAGCTGGCCGCGTTTGGTCTCCAGCTGCGTCTCCGTCTTGGTCGCCTGCTCGCGCAGGGACACCACGCGTTCCCTGGCCTGCGGCAGCTCACGGCGGGCCGCGCGGCGCTGTTCCTCCAGTGTGGACAGCTGCTCGGTGATCTGCTGGGCCTCCGCGCCGATCGCCGAGTTCAGCTCGCTCAACGCGGCGGCCTTCTCGGCGTACTCGGTGCAGCGGGATTCCGCGGCCTGCTCCGCCTCGATGCGGTCGGCGACGGCGGCCTGATAGTGGTGCATGGCGTCGGCAAGGTGCGCCGCCGTGCCCGCGCAGCGGTCGGCCAGCGCCTCGCGCAGCGCCTCCGCGCTGCTGCGCGCCTCGGCCACGGCACGGTGCGCCCGGTCCAACTCGTCCAACTCGGTGGGCAGGCCCGCCGCCCTCGCCTGCTGGACCAGTTCGGCGCGGGCCGCCTGGAAGCGCTCGTCGGCGCGGCGGTGGTCCTCGCGAAGCTGGCGGGCGCGGCGCTCCGCCTCCGCGGCGGTTTCTTGCGCGCCGACCAGCTTGGCGTGCGCGGCGATCAGCTCACCGTCGTCGGGGAAGGAGTCCAGGTGCTCCTCCCAGGCGCGGATCTCGCCGTTGGCGGCGGCCACGGCGCGTTCGGCCGCGCCGATCCGCTCGTTCAGCGCCGCGAGTTCGTCGGCGATGGTGGACAGCCTGCGCTGCCGGGCGGCCTCGCGGGCGCCGGTGCCGACGAACTCGGCGGCGGGCTTGCGCAGCGCGCCCGTCAGCACGCCTGCCCGCCAGCGGCCACGCACCCCGACGGCCAGGCCCTCGGCGCCGTCGGCCGAGTCCAGCAACGCCACCGAGGCCAGCAGTCGCGACACCACCTCGGCGGACACCGGGCAGTCCGGTTCGGCGGCGGGCACCAGCGCGTCGGTCAGCGTGCGACCCGAGACCGGTGCGCGTGGGGTGGCCAGCACATCGGCCAAGTCGGGGTCGCTGATCTCGCCCGAAGCGGTGACCCACGCGTCCAGCAGCCCGCTGGCCTGCAACGCGGCCTCCAGACCGGCGCGGTCCACATCGGACAGTTGAGGCTGGAAGTCCACCAGGCGGTAGAACGGGGCGCCCGAGGCCGAATCGCGTTGGGCGGACTGGTGGTGGGGTCGGGCCGGGTGCTGGGCGACGCCGCCCTGAAGGCCGTCCCGCTCGGTGGCCAGCTCCTGGCGGGCGCGACGCAGCTCCGCCAGGTCGGATTCGGCGGCGGGCACTTGCTGCCGCAGCTCCGACAGTTGCGGTGCGGCCCACTGGCGGAGCTCGGCCTGCGCGCCGCGGGCGGCGTCCCGGGAGGACACCAGGTCCGCCGCGCTCGGCAGCGTGGCGTCGTAGTGCGACAGCGGGCCCTCGCCCGCCCAGCGGGCGGCGCGTTCGGTCCACAGCTCCGCCACCAGTTGAAGCTGCTGGCCCGCCTCGTTGCGGCGGCCCGCGGCCTCGGTCGCGGCGATCTGCGCCTGCCGGGCGTTGCGCTGCGACTCGTCAACGCCGTGCTGCTGCTTGCCCAGCTCCTTGGCCTGCTGGTGCAGCGCCATGGTCAGCGCCGAGCGCTGCCTGGTCAGCTTGGCGGCCTCGCTGATCTGCTTGCCCGCCTCGGTGAACACCGCGGTCAACGTGTCGGCGTCGCACTCCGGCGGGCGGCGGCGGTCCACCAGCAGCGGCTCGGCCTCAGGGTCGGGCTTGGCGCGCACCCGTTCGCCAACCACCTCGGCCTGTGCCGGTGGCACCGAGGGCAGCTGCGGGCAGGCGGCCTCGAGCCCGGCACTGCCGAGCAGGTGCCGGGTCTGGCCGAGCAGCGCTCCGGCCGAGGCCACGTCCTGCTCCAGCCTGCGCAGCACCGCCAGCGTCGAGTCGACGGCGCGGTCCTCCTGCGCCCGCTGCCGGGCAGCGCCCTCCAACGCCGACTGCGCGGCGCCGCGGGCACCGGCCACCAGCTGCTCGCGGTCGGCGAGGTCCCGCAGCCCCGAGTAGGCGGGCAGCGACTTCAACGCGTCGATGCGGTTCTCCAGCTCGCCCTCGGCTGCCTCCAGCCGGGCGACCTCCTCCTCGGCGGAGGCCCGTTTGGTCAGCGTGGATGCCAGCCGGGAGTCCAGAGCCGACACCTCGGTGACCAGCGACTCCACCCCGGAGCGGGCCGCGGCGGCGCGGTCGGCGGCCGAGCGCAGCGAACCCAGCGCGTAGCCGGAGTAGCTGGACAGGAACGCCCGCATCGCCGAATCGGCCGTGGACAGCCGGATGATGTTCTCCCGGATCGACTCCAGGTCGTCGAAGGACCCGGCCAGCTGCTCGATCAGGCTCGAGTCCAGCGGGGGCAGCGCGTCGGAGAGAATCTGCTCCAGCTGCCCCTCCAACACCTTCAGGCCCACGTCGGGGTTGCGCAGGGTGCGTTGCAGGTGCAGCAGGTCGCCGTAGCGGGCCGCGGGCATGCCGTAGACGAGTTCGGCGATGCGCGCCCGGAACGGACCCTCGTCCAGCACGCAGTCCGCGCCGATGGTCTCGCGCAGTTGGGCGGGGCCGACCGGCACCCGGTCCGGTCCGGCAAGTTCGAAGTCGATGCCGACCCTGCGGGTGGTGATCACCCGCCAGGAGTCGGTGATCTGCTGCGAGGTCTTGGACGCCTTCACCCCGATGCCCGAGGTCAGGTACTCGGGGGCGTCGGCGGTGCCGCGGACCAGCTCGACCCAGGCGTAGCCGATGCGGTTGGGGCCGCCGTCGTAGTCGTCCAGCATCAATCGCCGGATGCTGACCGTGTCGAAGCCCTTGGACCCCAGCTGACGCAGCTCGCCGTCCAGGCACAGCGGCAGCAGCAGTTCCAGGGTGCGGGACTTGCCGGAGCCGTTGGTGCCCTGGAAGATCGCGCGGCCACCGGAGAAGTCGAAGGACTGCTCGGCGTAGTGCCAGATGTTGACGATGCCGCCGCGGTGCAGCCGCCAGCGGTCGGCCTTGTGCGCTGTCTGCTCCATGCTCACTTCCCGACCGGTGCCGCGTCGGTTCCCCGGGGGCTGGGGTCGAAGGCGGGCGGGTTGCCCACGTCGAAGTAGCCGGTGATCGCGTCACAGCGCGCGTCGGGCTCCCGTGCCGTGTACTTGTTGGCGCGCAGCGCGGTGATGAACTGGTCGATCCGCTCGTCGTCGGCGCTGTCCACCCGAAGCTGGTGCTCCCAGGCCTGTACCGACACCGCCTTGTCCAGACCGGGGTACGGCGAGAGCATCAGGTACTCCTTGCCCTCGACCTTCTCCTTCAGCAGATCCAAGTCACTACCGGAGACCCGGTCCGGGTGGTAGGCGATCCACACGGTGCCGTGCTCCAGCGAGTGGACCATGTTTTCATCGCGCACCGGCCTGTCGTACACGATTCCGGTGCACGCTGCCCAGATCTGGTCGTGAGTGCCACCCATGGGTGGGATGACGTCGTAAGCGACCCGCTGACCATCCTTGACATGCTCGATTTTGGTGTAGCGCTGCACGACGACACCTGGGATGGACTGCGACGGGTCCTTGTTGGTGTCGCTGGGCTGCCACTTCGACAGGTCCTGGGTCTTCGGCGCGCCGCCGGTGAGTTCGCCGCGCATGGTCGCCAGGGCGAAGATGCCGAGCACCGCGAGTGCGAGGAGGCTCGCGACCACCGCAATGATCACGACGTTGCGGTTCCGGCTGGTTTTCGCCTGGGTCACGACAGCTCTTCTTCCTCTCCCGGCGGCTCGTACTCCCCGCTCTCCGGCGGGTCGGGCAGCTCGGTTTCGAACAGCGACAGCGTGTTCTCGTCCGGTTCGGGCTCGCTCGGCGGCGCCGCGCCCGGTCCCGGCGTGGCGTCCGGTTCGGGCAGCCAGCGGTGCGCGGGCGGGTTGATCAGCAGTTCGGCGTCCGCGGCGAAATGCCGCCTGGACGCGGTGGGTGCCGTGGCGAGGCCGAGCCTGGCGAGCAGGTCGACGACCTCGACGGTGAGCTCGTCGAGGTTGTCGGTTGCCTGCCGGGACCACGCCGCGGGGTAATCCTCGACGAGCCCGGCGCAGACCTCGCGCAGTGCGCCGAACGTTACCGTGTGCCTGCCGTGGGCGTCGGGGTCGGTGTCACCGAGCAGGATCGGCAACGCCAGCAACGCGATCCGCGGCACCGTGCCGGCGCCGGGGAAGGCCAGGTCGGTCAGGTACTCCTCGGGGTCGGTGATCGCCACGCCCTCGAGCCGGATCTCGGTGGCCAGGCCGAAGCACCGCTCCAGCAGCAGCGCCTCCCGACGCTGCCGGGTGCGCAGCCAGTCCGCCTGCTCCGCGGGCAGGTCGGCGTGCAGCACCACCGGGTTCTCCACCAGTTTGCGCCGCACCGTGTGGTCGATGCCGCGGGGGCCGGGCCGGGCGGCCAGCGCGATGAGCTCCTCGGCCGATTCCGCCTCGGCCAGCGGACCGGACAACAGTTGGCCGAGCAGGTCGGTGTCGATGGTGATCAGCGCCTCGCCGCCGCCGTCGCCGGTGAGGGTGTTCACGGTGCCCTCGGTCTCGGTGATCACGCCCATCGCGATCAGCTGACGCAGCGCCGCGGCCAGCGCCCGCCGGTCCGGCAGGGTGTCGGCGACCTTCAGCCCGGCCTCCACCGCCGCGGCGCGGACGTCCTCCACGAGTCGGGACAGCAGCACCTGCGGGCCGATGCCGGTCAGGCAGGCCATGGACAGCGACAGGTAGGCGTAGCCCCGCGGGGTCAGACCGGGCTCACCGCGGCTGGCGTCGCGGCCCGGCCCCGACTTGTACAGGCGGGCGAAGCGGCGCTCCACCACCAGGCGGTAGCCCAGCGTCTCGGCGAACAGGTCGGCGAGGGTGATCCGGTGCCGGTAGATCAGCGGCAGCAGGTCGCCGTCGGTGGACTCGGCGCGTAGCAGCGGACGGCGCAGCAGCACCCGCGCACAGCGCACCACGTTCGCCGCGTCGATATCGGAGAGCTTGTCCAGCGCCGCGGTCATCTGGCGGCCTCCAGCGAGATCTCCGCGTCGTGCAGGGTGAGGGTGCCGTTGGCGCTGCTGATCCGCGTGATGTGCCCGTTCAGCGGGGTGACCGTGAGCTTCAGGCCGCGCACCGGGTCGGTGGCCGAGCCCGCGTCGGTGTCGCGTTCGCGCTGCGCCATGGCCAGCGTGAGCAGCTCACACAGCACGCCGAGCGCCTCCGAGGACAGCCTGGCCTCGCCGAGTTTGGGTGCCGCGTCGGCCAGTTCGGCGACGGCGGCGGCCTTGCGCTCGTCGGCGGCGCGGGCCTCGCTGCGCAGCACGTGCTCGGTCATCGGGTCGTCCAGGATGCGGGAGGGACGGCCGCGGGCGCCGCGGTCGCCTCGGCTGCGCACGCTGACCACCACGTCGATGATCGGCCCGTCCCGCCACGGCGTGTGCTCGTCGTCGCCGTCGTGCGCGGGGGCGGGCAGCAGGTTGCGGCAGGAGTACAGGCCGAACGCCGCGGCGTAGAGGGTGTGCGCCGCATCGTGATCGGCGTCGTCGAACCACCGCGCCAGCTTCAACAGTTCGGCGCGGCGACCGGGCAGCAGCCCGCCGCCGGAGGTGGCGCGCTTGACGCTGGCCAGCAGCGAGCCGATGGCGCGGGCGGTGGCCTCGCGCAGCGCGGTGACCTGGCTGGGCAGGCCGGGCCGGTCGGCGAACCAGTCGGTGAGCTCCTGCCAGTCGGCCTCGGACCGGCCGCGGGCCCGTTCCACCGCGTCGCCGAGGCGCTCGGTGGGGCCGAGGATGCGCAGCAGCTCCGAGCGGGCCCTGGCCAGGTTGGCGAGCGCGTCGGCGATGGCGGGGGTGTAGCGGAGCACGTCCTCCACCACCATCTGGATGTACTCCACCAGCAGGTTGCGGAACCCGGAGATCTCCTCGCGGTCCAGGTGGTGGCGGGTGACCATCTGGCCGAGGTAGGCGTAGAAGTCGCGGACCGTCACCGCGAGCTCGGCGTGTTGCAGGAACAGCGTGGTGACCTGCTCGGCGAGCAGTTCCTTGGCGGCGCTGTCGTCCAGCACCGCCTTGGCCAGCGTCCGGCCGAGCTGGCGCAGGCCGCGCTCGATGGCGGGCAGCAGCTCGCGGGACACCTCACGCGCGCCTTCGGGCACCCGCAGCAGCTCGTCGACGTCGCGCTGGATGCGCACGGCCAGCTTGCTGACCTGGTAGCGGACGCTGCCGTGCTGGAACTCGGCGATGCTGGTGGCGATCGTCTCGCGGCGGCCGTGGACCAGGTTGCCCCACTCGACCAGCTGCTTGAGCCGCGCGATCACAGTGTCCACTCTGGACTCGCCGATCTCGACCAGTCCGTCCCGCTCGGCCGCGGCCAACGCGGTCGCGACCTCGCCCGCCGACAGGTCCGCCAGCAGGGACGAGGTGAACAGCCGCATGATCGCCAGATAGGTGCGGTGGTGCTCGCGCGGCTGGAGATAGGCGTAGAGCTGCAGACGCGTCTCTGCCACGGCGCGAGGGTCTACTGGCTGCTCCACGATGGGCCACCTTAATCGGGGTCTGATCGACACGTGCGACCTGTGCTCGGAAGGGTGATCCGGTTTCGCTACTGTCCTTGCCGAACCGACGTGGGGAGGTGCCGGTGTGAGCGCGGCACGGGCAATCGGACTTCTGCTGGGTGTGATGGCCGACGGGGTGCTCGGCGACCCGCGGCGCGGCCACCCGGTCGCGGCGTTCGGCAAGCTGGCGGGCGACGTGGAGCGCCGCGTCTACCGCGACGACAAGGCCACCGGAGTGGCGTACACGGGGCTGCTCGCGGGCGGCGCGGTGTTGGCGGGGGTCGCGTTGGAGCGGCTGGGGCGCAGGCATCCGCTGCTCCAGATCGGCACCACCGCAGCGGCGACCTGGGCGGTGCTGGGTGGATCGTCGCTGGCCACCGAGGGCACCGCGATGGCCCGCTCGCTGGCCGACGGCAGGCTGGACGACGCACGGGAGCGGCTGCCGTCGCTCTGCGGCCGCGACCCATCGGCGCTGGACACCGCCGGTTTGGCGCGGGCCAGCGTGGAGTCGATCGCGGAGAACACCTCCGACGCCGTGGTCGCGCCGCTGCTGTGGGGCGCGGTCGCGGGCGTGCCGGGGCTGGTGGGCTACCGCGTGGTCAACACCTTGGACGCCATGGTCGGGCACCGCTCGCAGCGCTACCGCCGGTTCGGGTGGGCCTCGGCGCGGCTGGACGACCTGCTGAACCTGCTGCCCTCCAGGGCCACCGCCCTGCTGACCGCCGCCTGCGCGCCCGTGGTGGGCGGGTCGGCGCCGCACGCGTGGCGCACCTGGCGACTCGACGCGCACCTGCACCCCAGCCCCAACGCGGGCCAGGCCGAGGCCGCGTTCGCCGGGGCGCTGGAGATCCGACTGGGCGGTCGCACCGTGTACGCCCACGGCGCCGAAGAGCGGCCCGTGCTGGGCGACGGTCGGGCGCCGGACGCGGGTCACCTCACACGGAGCGTGGAGCTGTCCCGGGTGATCGGGTTTGCCGCGGCGGGTCTGTCGGCTGTGATCGCACTGCTCGCACGGCAGCGCGGCCCGCGTCGCGCCGCGGATTCGGCGTGACCACCTCTTTCCAGCAGAGGTAGATCAACCCGGCGATGGCCATCACGCCGAACGCGATCCACTGCAACGCGTAGGCCAGGTACGGCCCGCTGGACAGCTGCGGCAACGGCAGCGGACCCAACACCCCCGGTTGGTCGGCGTTGAGCTGGTAGTAGCCCGGCCGGGCCTGGATGCCCGCGGCCTTCGCGACCAGCCGGGAGTCGGCCACGTAGATCTGCCGGTGCCCGTCGTCGGTGAAGGCCTCACGGTGCCGCGGATCGGTCTCGTCCTGCCGGACCCGCGCGGTGGCGGTCACCTGGCCGGTGGGCGGCGGATCGTAGGCGGGCACCTTCGTCGCGGTCTGCGGCCGCAGGAACCCCCGGTTGACCACCAGCGTGCCGCCGTTCGCCAGGTCGAACGGGGTCAGCACCTCGAACGCGGGCTGCCCCTGGACGGTGCGCAGCCGCACCACGACCTCGTCCTGCGCCCGGAACCGGCCGGTGAGCGAAACCTGCTGCCACTCGGTGCCCTGTTCGGGGCGCTGATCGGGTCGCAACAGCTGCTCCACCGGCACGGGCCGGCTGTTGAAGCTGGCCTCGATGGCGGCGTTCTGGGCCTGGCGCTCGTCGTGCCTGCGGAACTGCCACGGCGCCAGCAGCGTGAAGCTGACCGCGGCGAACACGATGACGCCGACCGTCAACGCGATCCAACCGGGGGTGAACAGCCTTCGCACCTCACCACCGTAAGCGGCGCGGCACGCCCCGCGCAGCCAGGGTCCGTTGTCGAAGAGAGTCTCGAGCGTTTCGCTTTTGGTGACCCCGCGGATCTATCGTTTTCAGATGGCGTTTCCTCGCCTGCTGTTCGCAGCCCTGCTGGCCCTGGCCGCCTGCGGTCCCGGTGGCGCCAGCGGCCCTGTCGTGTCCCTCACACCCACGGCTTCCGCCCCCGCGGTGGCGGGCTCCTCGGCCTGGCATGAACAGCTCAGCAGCCTCCAGCCCACGTCATCGGCGCCCGGCGCGTACGAGCCCCTGCTGGGCCGCAGCCTCGACGACCCCGAGGTCTCGGCGTTCCTCACCGCCCATCGCTGCCAGCAGGCGGTGGTGCGGCAGGGCGCGATCTGGCTCTGCCCCGGCATCCAGCTCAACGTCGACGCCGGGCGGCTGGTGTCCAGCGCGGTGCTGTTCGCCCCCGGCTTCCCCGGCGTGGCAGGCGGCTTCTCCGGGCCGCTGCCCGGTGGCCTGACCTGGGAGGACCGCAAAGCCGTCGTCCGCTCCAAGCTCGGCGAACCCGCCTCCTCGTATTCGGGCGCCCAGAACGTCTCGGCCTTCGACACCTACCACCGGCCGCCGCTGGTGATCTCCTACGACCCGGCGGGCGGTGGCACCGATTCGGTCCGCATCCACCACATCGAGGTCACCCGCGCCGCGGACTGATCTACAGCCGCTCCTTTACCCAGGCGAGCAGGCCTGGCATGGCCGCCTCCACCATGTTCAGCACCTCCCGGAAACCCTCCGGTCCGCCGTAGTAGGGGTCCGGCACGTCCAGATCGCCCGACGCGTCGGGGTCGAAGGAACGCAGCAGCCGCACGCGGTTTGGACCCGCCAGCCGCGTGAGAGCCCGCAGGTGCCCGGCGTCCAGCGCGATCAGGAGGTCGGCGTCCAAGTGCTGCTCGCCGACCTGCGCGGCGGTGTGCTCGGCGTCGTAGCCGTGTTCGGTCAGCAGCCGGACCACGCGGGAGTCCGCGGGGTCGCCGACGTGCCAGGAGCCGGTGCCCGCGCTGGACACCGTGACCTCGTCGGCGAGACCCGCGTCCCGCAGGCGCTCGGTGAACACGATCGCGGCCATCGGGGAGCGGCAGATGTTGCCGGTACAGACGAAGCAGACATGCACGTCAGGCAGGATAGTGTCGTCCCGGTGGACGACTGGCGGAACGACCGGGAGCGGTTGCGGCACCACGGGGATGTCGACGCCGAGCCGGGGCTGGCGGACTTCGCGGTGAACGTGCGGCTGCGGCGCCCGCCGGAGTGGCTGCGGCTGCGGTTGGCCGAGGCGCTGCTGCGGGTCGGGAGCTACCCCTCGGTCGCCGATGACGCCGCGGCGCGGGCGCAGGTCGCGGTGCGGCATGGCCGCGATCCCGCCGAGGTGTTGATCCTGAACGGGGCGGCCGAGGGTTTCGCGCTGCTGCCCAACCTGCGACCGCGGCATGCCGTGGTGATCCACCCCTCGTTCACCGAGCCCGAGGTGGCGTTGCGGGACGCGGGGGTGCGGGTCAGCCGGGTGATCCTGGACGACTTCGTGCTGCGCCCCGAACTGGTGCCCTCGGACGCCGACCTCGTCGTGGTGGGCAATCCCACCAACCCGACCTCGGTGCTGCACGCAGCCGAGCGGGTGCTGGCGCTGGGCGGGCAGGGGCGGGTGCTGGTGGTGGACGAGGCGTTCATGGACGCCACCCGCGCCGAGCGGGAATCCGTCGCGTCGCGGTCGGTTCCCGGGCTGCTGGTGCTGCGCAGCCTCACCAAGACCTGGGCACTGGCCGGGCTGCGGGCGGGCTATGCGCTGGCCGAGCCGGAACTGCTTCGGCGGCTTCAGCACGGGCGTCCACAGTGGCCGGTCGGCACGCTGGTGCTGGAGGCGGTCGCCGCCTGCTGCGAGCCCGCCGCCCTGGCCGAGGCGGAACGGGCCGCTGCCGAACTCGACGAGCACCGCCGAGCGATGATCGACGCCCTGACCGCGGTCGACGGTGTTGCGGTCAGCCTGCCCGCCGAGGCGCCGTTCCTGCTGCTGCGACTGCCGGACGGGCCTGCCGCGTTGGCGGGGCTGCGGCAGCGCAAGATCGCGGTGCGACGCGCCGACACCTTTCCCGGGCTGACGCGAGATCATGTGCGGGTGGCTGTCCGCGCACCCGAGGAGGCGATCGAACTGGTGACCGCGCTGCGGGAGGTGCTGCGGTGAACACCGTCGGCGATGCCATCCGCGCCCTCGAAGCCGCCTACCCGCCCGCGCTGGCCGAGTCGTGGGACGCGGTCGGCCTGGTCTGCGGCGACCCCGACGAGCCGCTGCGCCGCGTCCTGGTCTGCGTCGACCCGCTGCCCGAGGTGGTCGACGAGGCGCTGGAGCGCGATGTCCAGCTGCTTGTCGCGCACCACCCGCTGTTGCTGCGCGGGGTGCACGGCGTGCCCGCCACGACGCCCAAGGGCCGATCGGTGCACCGGCTGATCCGCGGCGGCGTTGCCTTGTTCTGCGCGCACACCAACGCCGACTCCGCCGACCCCGGGGTGTCCGATGCCCTGGCCCGCGCGCTGGGGCTGCGGGTGACCGGGCCGCTGGACCCGGCGCCTGCCGAACCGGTGGACGTGCTGGCCGTGAGCGTGCCCACCGAGCACGCGGACAAGGTGCTCGACGCCATGCACGCCGTCGGGGCGGGGGAGTTCGACGGGTATCGGGACGCCGCGTTGATCTCGCCGCAGACCGGGCAGTTCCGGCCCGTCGGTGAGGCCGAGCCCGCCGTCGGTGAGGTCGGTGAGCTGGTGCGGGTGGCCGAGCAGCGGATCGAGGTCGTGTTCCCCCGCAGGTGCCGGGCGGCGGTGGTCGCCGCGATGCGCGCCGCGCACCCGTACCAGGTACCCGCTTTCGACCTGCACGAACAGGCCGAGCTGCCGTCGGCGAAAGGCCTGGGACGGATCGGTGAGCTGGCGAGCGCCGAGCCGTTCTCGGCGTTCGTGCGGCGGGTCGCCGACGCACTGCCCGCGACCGAATGGGGAGTGCGCGGCGCGGGTGACCCGGACCGTCCGATCAGGACAGTCGCGGTGTGCGGCGGCGCGGGTGACGGCAAGCTGGGGCGGGCGGTGGCGGCGGGCGTGGACGCCTACGTGACCGCGGACCTCCGGCACCACCCGGTGAGCGAGCACCTCGCCGCGGGCGGGCCGGCGCTGGTGGATGTGGCGCACTGGGCCAGTGAGTGGCCCTGGTGCGAGCAGGCGGCGGAGGTCGTTCGGGGCGCCGTTCGCGGTACGGTCGAAGTCCTCGTCTCCACGCGCCGCACCGATTCCTGGACCGTGCACGCCCACTCCGGAAGGACACGTCTTACGTGAAAGCTTCACCGGCAGACCAGCGCAGGCTGCTCGACCTCGCCGAGGTCGACGCCAGCCTGAGCCGCATCACGCACCGGCGCAAGACCCTGCCCGAGCTGGCCGAGATCACCGAGGCGGAGCGGGGCATGCAGGCCAAGCGGGATGCGGTGGTCAACGCCGAGATGACGCTCGGCGACACCAACCGGGACGCCGCGCGGCTGGAGACCGAGATCGACCAGGTCCGGGCCAGGGAGGACCGCGACCGCAAGCTGATGGACGGCGGCACCGTCAACGCCAAGCAGCTCTCGGAGCTCCAGCACGAACTCGCCACCCTGGAGCGGCGGCAGGGCGTGCTGGAGGACGAACTGCTGGAGGTCATGGAGCAGCGGGAGGCGCAGGAGACCAACCTCGCGCACTCCCGGCAGGAACTCGCCGCCGCCGAGGAGAAGCTGACCGACGCCAAGGCCCGCTACCACAGCGCGCTGACCGAGCTGGAGGAGTCCGAGCTTCGGCACGCCGCGGACCGCAAGAAGGTGCTGGAAAGCGTCCCCGCCGAGCTTGCCGCGGGCTACGAGCGGATCAGGGCGCAGCGCGGTGTCGGCGCCGCGTTGATCCGGGCCCGCCGCTGCGGCGCCTGCCGCCTCGAACTGGACCGCACCTTCGTCAACCAGATCCGGGTGGCGCCCGGCGACGAGGTCGTGCGCTGCGACGAATGCGGTGTGATCCTCGTCCGCACCGCGGAGTCCGGTCTGTGAAGGTGATCATCGAGGCCGATGGCGGTGCCCGCGGCAACCCCGGTCCCGCCGGGTACGGCGCCGTGGTCCGCCATCCCGTCACCGGCGAGGTGTTGGCCGAACGCTCCGGTTTCCTCGGCCGCACCACCAACAACGTCGCCGAATACGAAGGCCTGCTCGCGGGTCTGCGGGCGGCGCTGGAACTGGGCGCCACCGAAGCGGAGGCCCGGCTGGACTCCAAGCTGGTGGTGGAGCAGCTGTGCGGCCGCTGGCAGGTCAAACACCCTGGTTTGCAACCCCTCGCGCAGGCCGCCCGGGAACTCATCGCCCGTTTCGACGAGGTGCACTTCGAGTGGATTCCCCGCGCCCGCAACACCGCCGCCGACCGTCTGGCCAATGAGGCCATGGACGCGGGCGAGGGTGTGTCCCGCGACTTCGCGCAGGGAGGGGGAACCGACTCGCGGCGGGAAACAACCGCCGACCGCCTGGCAGGCGGACCCACGGACCCGGGCGACTTCCGCGACCACGCGGAGGGAACCGGAACAGCCGACGAGCCGCCCGCGGCGCCCGTCGACACCGCCGAACACACCGCCCCCGTCGAGGCGGCCGAAGCCGCCCACACCGGCGGCGCCGCCGCGTGGGCGGGTGTCAGCGGCGAGCCGACGAAGCTGATCCTGGTCCGCCACGGTCAGACCGAACTGTCGGTGCAGCGCCGCTACTCCGGCCGCGGCAACCCCCCGCTCACCCCCGTCGGCGAACGCCAAGCCGCCGCCGTGGCCCGCAGGCTCGCGCCTATCGAAGGCATCGCCGCGGTCATCACCTCCCCGCTGATGCGCGCGGGCCAGACCGCCAAGGCCATCGCCGACGCGGTGGACGCGCGGCTGGTCGCCCACGACGGCCTGATCGAAACCGACTTCGGCGACTGGGAGGGCCTGACCTTCACCGAAGCCGCCCAGCGCTACCCGAAGGAACACCGCGCCTGGCTGTCCGACTCGGCGTTCCCCGCCCCCGGCGGCGAAAGCTTCGAGACGGTGCACGCCAGGGTGGTGACCACCTGCGAGGAACTGATCACCAAGTACGCGGGCGGCACCATCGTCGTCGTCAGCCACGTGACGCCGATCAAAAGCATCCTCCGCCACGCCTTGGCCGCGGGCCCGTCGCTGCTCTACCGCATGCACCTGGACCTGGCGTCGGTCTCCCTCACCGAGTTCTACCCCGACGACAACGCCTCCGTCCGCCTCTTCAACGACACCTCCCACCTGGCCTGAGGCGGGGTCAGTCGTCGTCGGCGGGGACGCCGTTGGGCCAGATCAGCAGGACCGAGCAGGGGGCGTGGTCGATGACGAAGCGGGTGCGCCCGGAGAGGCTGTCCGGGCCGAGTTCGGACTGGTCGCCGTCGCGCCCGCAGATCAGGACGTCGGCGCCGACGCAGGCGTCGAGCACCTCGGTCTCGAACTGGCCGAAGCGCAGGTCGGCCTGAGCGGTGCGGCCCAGCCGCTCCTCCGCCTGGTCGATCAGGTTGGCGGCGGCTGTGGTGGTCGACAGCGGGCGGTGCCCGTTGAGATGGGCGTTGGGCGTCGGCCAGTCCAGGCCTGCCACGGCGCTGTGCAGGGCGGTGCTGAGCGCCTCCTCGGCGACATGCAGCAGCACGATCTCCGTGTCCGGCCCCGCCACCACCGCGGCGGCGTCCACGCAAGCCTGCCAGCTCTCCGCGGTCAGCCAGACGACCGTTCGAGTCACGGCTGCCCCCTCAACAGCGAGCGGCGGACCCGTAAGTGATCTTGGGCCCACCCTGATGGACGACGTCGATGTTACGCAGTGTCTACCACCCCGGCCCGGAAATCGTTCGCACCGCAACCATCATCACTCCGGGCCTGCGCGGACGGGCCCGTGGTGACCTCGTAGAATGGTGGTCAGCGGATGAGTCGGCCGGGCGGCCGCGTCGGGCGAGAGCCCGCCGAGGAAAGTCCGGACTCCGCAGGGCAGGGTGGTTGCTAACGACAACCCGGGGCGACCCGCGGGAAAGTGCAACAGAAAGCAGACCGCCTGCGTTCGCGCAGGTAAGGGTGAAACGGTGGTGTAAGAGACCACCAGCACCCCGGGTGACCGGGGTGGCTGGGTAAACCCCACCCGGAGCAAGGCCAAGAAGAACACCCCAGGGTGTTCGCGCAGGCGTTTGAGGACGGCCCGTCCGATGCCTGCGGGTAGGCCGCTGGAGCCTGTCGGCAACGGCAGGCCGAGATGGATGGCCGCCACCCGGACACTCGTCCGGGAACAGGATCCGGCTTACAGGCCGACTCATCCGCGCAGGCTTGTAGCGTCGGTGCCATGCCCGAGTTCCACCTGACGCTCAATGGCATCGGGCTCGTGGGCGACCTGGCGGGCGCCCCCGAGGCCCCGCCGCTGCTGCTCCTGCACGCGCTCGGCGACACCGGTGCGACCTGGGCGCCGTTCATTCCCGCGCTGGCGCGGCGGTACCGGGTGTACGCCCTCGATCTGCGAGGCCACGGGCGCAGCAGTCGGCCCGGCGAGTACGGGTTCGAGGCGATGCGGGACGACGTGCTCGCGTTGATCGACAAGCTCGACACCGAGGTCACCGTGGTCGGCCACTCCATGGGCGCGGTGCTGGCCTATCTGGTCGCCCAAGCCAGGCCGGAGACCATCGCGAGGCTGGTGCTGGAAGACCCGCTCCCGCCATTGCCCACCGAACCGCCCCGGCCGATGCCCGCTCGACCCGAGGGGGAGTTGACGTTCGACTGGAACGTCGTCTCGGCACTCACCCCGCAACGCAACAATCCGCCCGCCGAATGGTGGGAGAAGCTGACCGAGATCACCGCGCCCACCCTGGTCATCGCGGGCGGGGCGCGGAGTCACCTGCCGCAGGAGCGCATCGCGGAACTGGCGGATCGAATCCCGAACGCGACACTCGTGACGATCGACGCGGGTCACGAGGTCCACGCCAACGAGCCGGACGAATTCGCTCGCGCGCTCAATAGCTTTCTCTCCTTATGACGTTCCCCGATTTCTGCCGCACGGCGCATTGATCTGCGCTGAGTGACAGCAACCGTCGGGACCGCATGGTGGCAATGCCGGCCGGGTGGCAAAAATCGTGGATTGGGCCGTTTTCGTCTCGGAATAGGCGGAAACCCGCCGCTCGTTCGCTCCCCGAATTTGGAAAGGACAATTATGCGAACGAGACCGTTCCTCCGCCGTTTCGGCGCCTGGTTCACCGCGACCCTGTTGGCGATGGGCGCCATGGCGATGTTCGGGGTCTCGGCTTCGGCCGCCGACCCCATCGGTGAGCTCACCTCCGAGGTGGGCGGCACCTTCACCGACGCCACCGGCGGGACCGGCAAGTTCACCGGGAAGTTCGCCCCGACCGAGTTCCGCGCCACCCCCGACGGCGTGCTGGCCCACGGTGTCCTGACCGGCACCCTGACCGACTCGACGGGCAAGGAGATCGGCGCGGTCGACAACCCCGTCACGCTCCCGCTCGCCAGTGGGGCCGCGAGCAAGGACTGCCAGATCCTCGACCTCGTCATCCGGCCCATCGACCTCGACCTGCTCGGCCTGAAGGTGCACCTGGACAAGGTGCACCTGAACATCAAGGCAGTGCCCGGCAGCGGGAACCTGCTCGGCAACCTGCTGTGCGCGGTCGCGCACCTGCTGGACGGCAAGCAGTACCCGCAGGCCGCCTCGGTGCTGAACGTGGTGCTCACCCTGATCCGGGTGTGAGACCAGACGATCCCCCGCGGGCCATCCCGCGGGGGATCGTTGTTGTTCAGGCTCTGCCATCCGAGTGTCACCTGGATGCCATACCGGCATGTCACCCTGGCAGGGGTGACGGAACGCACCACGGTCCACCGGCCTGACCGATGTTCCGAAAACGGTATAGCGGGGTAGGTTCGAATATGGTCAGCAGGTGAACAGGAGGCAACGGTGTTGTACTGGGCGATCAAGCAACTGCTCGGTCTGATCGTCCGGGTGGTGTACAAGCCCACCGTGGAGGGCGCGGAGAACGTGCCCGCCACCGGCGCCGTCATCCTCGCCGCCAATCACCTCTCCGTCGTGGACAGCTTCCTGGTGCCGCTGATCGTGCCTCGGCACGTGGCGTTCCTGGCCAAGGCCGAGTACTTCGAGGGCAAGGGCGTCAAGGGCAAGCTCACCAAGTGGTGGTTCGCCTCGCTTGGCGCGATCCCGGTGGAGCGCGGCCGGGGCCGCGCGGCCCGCGAGGCTCTCGACGCCGCGGCTCAGGTACTCAACTCCGGCGGTGCCTTCGGCATCCACCCGGAGGGCACCCGCTCCCGTGACGGAAAGCTGCACCGCGGCAAGGTCGGGGTGGCCCGGCTGGCCCTGGAGTGCAACGCACCCGTCGTGCCGATCGCGCTGACCGGAACCGACGCGCTGCTTCCCGTCGGCGCCACGCTGCCCAAGGTCCGTCACTTCACCATCAGCTTCGGCAAGCCGCTGGACTTCTCCCGGTATGCGGGCATGGAGCACTCCCAGCCCATCCTGCGGTCGATCACCGACGAGATCATGTACTCCATCCTGGAGCTGTCGGAGCAGGACTACATCGACTCCTACGAAAAGACGCCGGTCGCCGCCTGATTCTTCGCGGCGATATTTTCTTACGCATTTCCGCTGTTCCAGAATCGCAGAAACGTTGTTTCGGAACGTGGTGGGCGAGCCCGAAAATGTCAGACCCCCTGGATAGGCTTGAACTGCAAGTTCCGGCCAGGTGAAGGGGGAATTCTCATGGTCACGGTGTCCGGCGACGGGCGGGCTGATTCCTGATCGACTGATCAACGCTGCCTGGGGAGTTGCGCCGCTCCCCAGGCACTCACACACATTGCGAGTGCCGAATGCCGAAGCGCCTCGCGAATGCCGGGGAGGGGTCGGCTTCGCGAGGCCTGGCAGCGATCAGGTGAACTGGGGGATCACCTGATCGGGATCAGCAGGGGCAGTCCTGCTGCGGGTGACGGCGGGCGCCGCTGGACGGCCTTCCCGCGGGCATCCGGCTCACAGGGCGGAACGGCTCGCCCCCGTTGTAGCGGTTCTCCAACTCCGAAACGCACTTCGCCACCGCCGGGTTGACGATGTCGGCGAGGCTGCGCACACCGGAGTGCGGCTCGTACGCCGACAGGTATGTCGCTGCTGCTCGGGCCCGCTCCAGCAGGTCCCGGTCGAAGTTGATCGTTCGCTGGACCCTGGCTCGTTGCGGCGTGTCCGAGCCGCTAGGCTGATCATCGTCCGATCCGGTACCGCCATTCATGTCGATATCGGGCCCGGACTTGGCCAATGCGGCCATAGGCGCACCTCCTGGAAGCACAGTCACCGTGTGCGGCGGGGACCCAAAACCCCACTGCACACAAAAAGGTGTCAGGGCCGTCTGACCGCTCACTGACATCTGGCTCACGGCGGTTCTGACGGTGGGTGTTGACACCAGGCAAGGTGTGCCTAAGCTCACGGTAGGAATACGTTCTGTGATGAGAGGGTCGGCAGACGGGTGAACTAGGGCCGCAACCGGGAGAAACCCGCGTCGGTAGTTCACTGTGCTGCCCCTCGCGCCCATCATGTGTGGGTCAGTGGGACGTATTTCAAGGTTGTGTTCACGCAGGGAGAACGCCAGTGGGTTCGCAAGCGGCGCTCTCGCCCCTACACGCGCCAAGCCGCGCATGGTCTACTCGTAGCGCGGGTTCGGACCGGCGGACGGCACGACCCTGCCCTCGCACTATTTCCACTGCACTCCTAGCACTCAGGAGTTCGTCATGACCGCGACCGACCTTGTCATGCTTGCCCAGGAAGGCGAACTGAACACCGAAGGGCTGCGGGGTTGGATCCTGAACAACCTCCTTCCGCTTCTGCTGCTCACGGTGGCGCTCCTGCTGCTCTGGCTGGGCGGCAGCAAAGGTGACAACGCAGGCGTGATGCGCCGCATTATCGGTGTCTTCGTCGCACTCGGACTGATCGGTTTCGCTGTTACCGGCGCAGGAGTGGATGTCGGCAAATGGCTCGCCGGCCTGTTCAGCGGGTGATAGCAAGTGCGAATTCGCACCGATGACGAGGTTTACCGGGTCGACGCCGTGTGGCTCGGCCCACCCAAGGCCACCTTTCCCTGGCGAACCAGGTATGTGGCCTGGGGCATCGGCATTAGCATCTTCTTGCTTGTGCTGACCGTGGAACGACGTATCGGAATCGGATTCAGCTTTTTCTCCACCGCGTGGGCATTGGTGATCACGATTGTGCTGACCCGGGTCATCTGCGCCCGCATCAGCCACGAGCGGCCGCTGTCCGCGGTCGCGGCGATGTGGGTCCGGGAACTGACCGCGCCACGTCAGTCTTCCGCGGGCAAAGGCGGAGCGGTGAGCGCGGCCCGGATTCGGGTCAACACCACCCGCCCGTCCCGCAGAAGCAGGCGAAAGCAGTCACAACACATGCGCACGAGGGAGGTCGCCGGTGTTCGGACGCCGCAAGGACCCTGAGCCGCAGCCACGCGGCTCCGTTCGACGGGGCGCGCACCGGCGGACCGAGGTCACCATCGACAACCGCGCGTTGCGCCGCAACCGCAGGCTCACCGGTGAACAGGCCGCACCCAACTACACCCCGTCGATCTCCGCCCGCAGCATCGACGGCCACCTGCTGCGCACCGGCCAGGACGTCTACGCCTGGTACCGGCTCGGCCCGCAGCGCTGGTCGTTCCGCTCCGACTCGCAGCGCCAAGACCTGGTGCACGCCATCGCTGGTCAATACGCCGAGTTGCAGGGCCGCTGGCTGCACCTGCGGGTGACCACCCGCCCCTACCCGATCCGGATGTGGGCCGAGGCGCATGTGCACAACGCCGTGAGCCGGATGCCCGACTCCACCGGCGCGCTGAGCTTCGACGACTACATGATCGGCGAGCAGCAGCAGCTGATGGGCCGCTCGATGGCGGAGAAAGAGGTCTACCTCGGCGTCCAGGTGCAGACCCGCAACGTGGTGGACCGCGCCGTCGAGCGCGCGGCTCCGCTGCTGCGCAAGGTCTTCCCGGAGGCCGTGGACGCCGAGCTGATCGCGCTGGACAGCGAGGTCGAGCACCTCGACCAGGTCATCGGCGCCTCCGGGCTGGAGGGACGGCCGGTCACCGCCGAGGAGATGTCCTGGCTGATGCACCGGTCCTGCTCGCTCGGCCTGCCCGCGCCGCGCAACCTGCCCGCGGTGCCCGGCGCCACCTGGGAGCCCGAGGACCTGGCCAGCTTCACCGACGCCGCCGACCTCTACCAGGAGCCCTACGCGCCGACGGTCACCGTGCGCGGCCGCACCGGCTCCAACGCGGGTGCCACCCGCCACGTCGCGGTGCTCACCGTGGGCGTGATGCACGGGCTCCAGATCCCCGAGGTGGACGACCCCTGGGTGCAGCGCGCGGATCGGCTGCCCGGCTCGGTGGAGTGGTCGGCCCGCATCTATGTGCGCAGGCCCGAGGACGTGGCCAACGAGCTTGGCCGCCAGATGAACAAGGTGCGCTCGCAGGTCCGGCACTACACCGAAGAGCACGAGATCGAACCGCCCCAGTCGCTGGCCCGCCAGGCCGCACGGGTGCTGGAGATCGACGACGAGATGACCACCGGATTCACCGCGCTGGCCACCAGGGTGCGCTCGTGGTGGCGGCTGGCCGTCTCGGGCAACACCGAAC
Source organism: Actinorectispora metalli (assembly GCF_056323685.1). Taxonomy (NCBI): domain Bacteria; kingdom Bacillati; phylum Actinomycetota; class Actinomycetes; order Pseudonocardiales; family Pseudonocardiaceae; genus Actinorectispora; species Actinorectispora metalli. The sequence continues at coordinate 604,735 of NZ_JBREYE010000001.1, read as the reverse complement.
GCGAGGCGCTGCGGCTGGCCCAGCAGCTTCTTGAGCTGTATAAGCCGAAGATCGCCATCGAGCACCCCGAGGCCCAGTACGCGCTGGCCAGGGAGTTCATCCCCGGCGAGCCGCTGTCCTCCGGCGCCTACCTGCGCCGAGGATCGGTGGTGTGGGCGGCCTCCGCCGTGCCCACCGCGACCGCCGAGGTCGGCGACCGGCGCGGCGTGCTGCTCGGCGAGACCTGCACCGCGACCCGGCGTCCCGTCGCCTGGGACCCGTGGATGGCGCAGGAGATCCGGGACTCATCCGGTCTGACCGCCATGGTCGCCGGACTGGGCGCCGGTAAGTCGTTCCTCGGCGGCGGCCTGGTCTACAAGACGCTGCGGGCGGGCGCCTACTGGACGCTGCTGGACCCCTCCGGACCGCTGGCCAAGCTCTGCGACCTGCCAGAGCTGCGCAGATACGCGCGGCCGATCAACCTGCTCAACGCGCAGGCGGGCATCCTCAACCCGTACCGGGTGGTCGCCGAACCGCAGCTTGAGCATTTCCTGGACGAGGAAGACCCCGAGCGCGCCTGGCGCCGCGAGCGGGCACTGGCCGCCGCGACCCGGCGCCGCCTGGTGCTGGACGTGTTGTCCGGGCTGCTGCCGTATGAGGTGGCGAGGCTGCCGCAGACCAGGATCGTGCTGCTGCGCGCCGTACGCACCGTGGGTGGCCGACCCGACGCGCACCCCGGCCTGGTCTTCGAGGCGCTGCGCCGCGATGCCAGCGAGCACCACGAGCACGCCGTCGTGGTCGCCGACTTCCTGGACGAGATGCGCGAGCGCATGTCGCTGCTGATCCCCGAGGTCGACGCCGACCCCTACTCCGAGACGCGGGACGACCGGCTGACGGTGCTGACCATGGCCGGGCTGACGCTGCCCAAGGACGGGGTCGGCCGCGAGCACTGGACCGACGCCGAGGCGCTGGGCGTCGAGATGCTGAACCTGGCGGCCTGGCTCACCCAGCGCTCGATTTACGAGCGGCCCAAGGACCTGCGCAAGGGCGTCTGGATCGACGAGGCGTTCTTCCTCTCCGAGGTGCCCACCGGCCGCGTGCTGATGAACCGCTTCGCGCGTGACTCGCGAAAGTGGAACGTGCGTGTGCTGTTGTCCAGCCAGATCCCCGCGGACTTCCTGCGCATCCAGGGCTTCGCCACCCTGCTGGACTCCGTCTTCGTCGGCCGCCTCGACGACGACGAGTCGCAGCGGGACGCGTTGAAGCTGCTCAAGGTGCCGACCGGCGCCGGGTACGAGCAGGTGCTGGCAAGCTTGGGCCGCAGGCCGAGCGTGGCCAACAGCGGGTCAACCGAGCGGGACCGCGCGCCGCGCCAGTTCGTCTTCGGTGACGGCGCCGGCGGTGTGGAGCGCATCCGCATCGACTTCTCCGGTCCGCACCTGTCGCACCTGCGTGCCGCCCTGGACACCACCCCGGACGCGCTGCGCGGCGAGCCCGCCGCGCTCGAGCCCGCGGAGGTTTCCTCGCCGGAAGGCCTGGAGGGCGCGCCGCGGCGGGCGGTGGAGTCGGGCGGCTCCGACCACGAACTTGACGCCGAACTCCAGGCCGAACTGCTGGAGGTGGGTTTGGACCCCGACGACCTCGACGTGGAGGTCAGCCCGAACGGGTCCAACCGCGGTAACAACGGCTCAGGCAACGGACACCACCCCGACGGCGGACCCGGTGCGGGCGTCGCCAAGCGGGGATCAGGCCGGGGCAGCGCGGCATGAGCGGCCGACGGACGTACTCTCGCGCGGAGGTGCCATGATCACACTCGCGTTGGTGTTGGTCATGGCCGCGGGGGTGATCGCGGCGGGGCTGCGCCACAGACGTAGGGCCGCCCGAATTGCCGGGAATGCCTCTCGCTGTACCACTTCTGCGCCGGCGGCCCCAGGTCGTCGGCGCAGCCGTGTGTCGATGCTGCTGGTGGTCGGCATCCTTGGCCTGCAGACGGTGATCGGCGCGCCCGCGTTCGCGCAGCAGCCGTTCGACTGCAAGGAGGCGCCCAACCCGGAGCGCCCCGGTTCGGGCATGGTCGGCGCGATCGACCCGGCGCCCATCGGCACCGGCCAGCCCGGCAGCGTCTACGACGAGGTCGGTTACGCCGGTCTGGTGTGGCACACCTACGACCTGGGCTGCGGTCCCGGCGGGGTCACCAACCCCAACGCCACCATCGACACCTGGGCCGGGAACCAGTTGTTCAACCTGGGCAAGAACCTGGTCGGCGCGACCAACGGGCTGCACTACGCGCTGCTGGGCGGGGACCTGCTCAAACCGCTGGACGACCTGATCGTCACCGGCACCGCCGCGTTGTACGACAGCATCTTCGCGCCCTGGTTCGGCGTGGTCGCGGTGATCCTTGCGGTGTTCCTGTTCCGCCACATCTGGCGCGGCGACCTGGCCACGATCAGCAAGAAGGGCATGTGGGCGCTGGCGGGCCTGTGGCTGGCCTCGGCGACCTACCTGACCCCCCTGCTGTACACCCATGTGCTGGACGACGTGTTGATCGCGGGCACCTCGCAGGCGCAGGCGGGCTTCCTCAAGGAGGTCGGCATCGACGAGCGCAACGCGCTGCCGACCGTGCTGCACGACAACGTGGTGTACCGCAACTGGCTGCGCGGCGAGTTCGGCTCGCCCGACTCGCCGCAGGCCCAGGAGCTGGGCCGCGACCTGGTGCGGGCGCAGGCCTGGTCCAAGCAGGAGGTCGCCGAGGGTAAGGACGGCGGCTCCCCGGAGGCCAAGAAGCAGGCGTACAAGGACATCGCGGGCCGCACCGGCAGCGCCTATGGCTACTTCCAGGGCAAGGAGGGCAGCCGACTCGGCGCGGGTTTCCTCGCGGGCCTGCAAGGGGTGGCCTACGCCTCGTTCCAGCTGCTGGCCAAGGCGTCCATCCTGCTCGCGCAGGTGCTGCTGCGGGTGTTGATCCTGGCCGGGCCGCTGATCGGCCTGGCCGCGATGATCTACCACGACCTGCTGCGCGGCATCGGCCGGATGGCGGGCGCCTCGGTGCTCAACGTGGTGATCCTCGCCGTACTGGCCGGTCTGCACACGCTGGTGCTGAGCTGGATCTTCAACCCCACCCGCGGCTTCTCGCTGCTCACCCAGCTTCTGCTGGCGGGCCTGATCACGCTGGTGTTCTTCCTGATCGGCAAGCCGGTCAAGCGCATGTGGCAGATGGTGGAGCTGTCGGTGGGCAGCGTGAGCTCCGCACTGCCGTCCAGCCCGCCGGGGCTGCTGGGCAGGCTGGGCCGCAAGGGTCAGCCGACCGCGCAGGACGAGTTCTGGGACCAGGTCCGCGGCATGGACCCCGACGCGGCGGACGCCCGCCGCGCCGCGCGCCGCGACCGCCCCGAGGCGATGAACCCGGTGATGGCGGCGGCCCAGCGGTTGGACCGCAACCGGGCCGCGCTGCCCTCGGGCACCCAGGCGGCGGCGCTGCCGTCGGGCTCGTCCTCCACCGCGATCGAGGGGCGGGCGTCGCTGCCCGCGCTGCCCGCCGCGAACACGCCAAGCCGGATGGTGGACACCGCTCCGGTGTCGGACCGCAGCTGGGACCGGACGGGTGAGGACGCGGTGGTGGTGCCCTCGCGGATCGGCCGATCCGGTACCCGTCGCGCTCCTCGGCGCGCAGAGCTTGAGGTGGTGTCCGGCAAGCCGGTATGGGTTGTCTACCGGCCGTCGCGCGGCCTTGAGGTCGGGGACTCGGGAGGGGGGCAGTAGTGCCGATTCGCACGCATCGCGGCAGGGCCGCGGTCTACCGCAGGTTCTGGGGTTGGCCGCTGCGTTCGCCCAAGCACCTGGCCGCCACCCTGGTCGGGCTGGCGGTGCTGGCTTTCGTGTTCGGCAACCTGCTGCCCGATGCCAAGGACCCCGGCGCCAACGGCGGCAGGACCGCCACCAGCTACACCGTGGACAAGCCGCCGCCGAGCACCGGAGCGGGCGCTCCGCTGACCGGGTTCAAACCCGCGCCGCCACAGGAGTCGGTGCCGCAGGCCGCGCCCCCGCCCGCGCCGGTCTCCGGGGACGCGCTCGCCATCGCGGAGGCGTGGGGCAAGGCGTGGACCAACCACCCGGAGGGCACCACCGCCCAGCAGTGGCTTGAGCGGCTGCGCCCCTACACCACCGAGGAGTACCTGCCGGTGATGGCCTCGGTCGATCCGGCGAACGTGCCGGACCAGGTCACCGGCAAGCCGAAGACGTTGAGCTCGACGGCCGGTGCCGCCGAGATCCTGCTGCCGACCAACGGCGGTGACATCGTGTTGTCGGTGATCTCCACCCCGCAGGGCTGGCGGGTGGCGAAGTACACCAAGGCGGAGCAGCAATGAGACGCGCCTGGATCGTCGTCGGGATCGCGCTGGCGGGCATCGTCGGCCTGATCGGCATGGCCATGATGACCTTCCTCCAGATCGAGACCGCCAACCGGCTGATGTCGCTGGGCGAGTGCAACGTCTCGGTCATGTTCAACATCGCGGGCGGCAAGGACACCGCGGCGCAGGACGCGGCCAAGCTCAGCGAGGAGTCCAAGCAGATCGCGCAGCGGATCATCGAGATCGGCAAGGACCGCGGCCACGAGCCCAAGGCGTGGCAGGTCGCGATCCAGGCGGGCAAGACCGAGTCCGGGCTGCGCAACATCAACTACGGCGACCGGGACTCCCTCGGCATCTTCCAGATGCGCCCGTCCATGGGCTGGGGCTCGCCATCGCAGGTCACCAACATCGACTACGCGATCACCACCTTCTACGAGCGGCTCTACCGCATCCCCAACTGGCAGGCCATGCGCCCCGGTGAGGCGGCCCAGGCCGTGGAGCGCTCGGCGTTCCCCGAGCGCTACCACCGCTGGGAGGCGATGGCCTCGCTGCTCATCGACGGTGTGGTCGAGGAGGTCGTGGACCCACTGAGCTGCAAGGACGCCAAGCCGTCCAGCGAGGTCGTGAACACCGCGATGGGCTTCGCGCTCGGCCAGAAGGGCAAGGGCTACGAGTGGGGCGGCACCGGCCCACACGAGTTCGACTGCTCCGGCCTGCTGATGATCGCCTACCGCAACGCCGGTGTGCGCATCCCGCGGACCTCCCGCGAGCAGTACGCGCAGCTCCCCAAGGTCCCGATCGAGCAGTTGCAGGCGGGCGACCTGGTGTTCTGGGCGTACAACCGGGCCAACCCCGGCACCATCCACCACGTGGCGATGTACGTCGGCGACGGCCAGATCGTGGAGGCCCCCTATGAGGGCAAGCCGATCTCGCAGCGCAAGCTCAGCATGACCGAGCGCGAGCTCATGCCGCTGGCGGTCCGCCCCGCGCCGCACCAGCCCGAGCAGCCCTCGGCGAGCGCGACGCCGTCGTCTGGGCCAACATCAACCACGGCACCCCCGTCGACCAGCAGCAGCACGCCGCCGCCGTTGATCCCCTCGATCACGACGCCGACCGTGCCGTCCAGCTGGGAGGTCTCGGTGCCGGTGGAGATCCCGCCGCTGCCGAACCGCACCCCGGCCGCGGCACCACGAACGCCCGCCCCAGGCGGATAGGGACTTCGGCCTGCGCTGAAGTTCCTGATGGGCAGAGGTATTCAGGGAGGAATGGGCAGTATGTACACCAGTGACCCGATTCCGCGTCCGTCCGGTCCGCCGGCATCGACCACCCCGCTTCAGGACTACCTGGCGGGCGCCCGCCACGGGGTCGACAAGGGCTACGTCGTGTTGCCCAGGGCGCTGGTGGAGTCCATGCCGCTGGGCTGGCAGCAGCAGCTGGTGAACCTCCTCGCGGAGTTTCACCAGGGCCACGCCCACCTCCCGTGGCCGGTGTACCGGGTGGTGCCCTCCCGCCACGAGTTGCTCACCGACCTCGACGAGGAGCAGCTGGCGGAGGTCGGCTGCCTGGTGGAGATCGACGGCGACGGCGAACTCGTCTACCGGGACCGCAGCGGCAAGAAGATCGACAACCCGGAGACCAAGGCGGTGCTGGTGTCCTGCCTCGACCCGCTGCCCCGACACCACGTCCGGGAGGTCCCGCCGCGCCCGACGCCGCAGCAGTCCTGGTAGCGGATGACATGCGTGATCGCGCATGCCAGGCTTGAGCCATGGCTGTTGATCCGAACGCGTGGTACTTCTGCCTGAAGCACAACACGGTGGAGCCTGGGTACGGGTGTCGGGGTGCGGACCGGATGGGGCCGTACGCCACCGAGGCCGAGGCGGCGAACGCGCTGGTCAAAGCGCGGGAGCGAACCGAGGAGTGGGACAAGACCGAGCAGAAGTGGAAGGACGGCTGACCCGGCTCCTGGCGGGGGACTAGGGTCGTTGCGTGCCGACCTTCCAGATCAGGACCGATGAGGCTGGGCTGGACTTCGACGCCGTCCGCGCGGAGCTTGGCCTGCCTGCCGACTTCCCGCCCGCGGTGTTGGCCGAGGCGGAGCGGGCCGCCTCCGCGCATCCCTCCGGGGGCACCCGGGAGGACGCCACCGACCTGCCGTTGGTGACCATCGACCCGCCCGGCGCCAAGGACCTGGACCAGGCGCTGTTGGTGCAGCGGCGCACCGACGGCGGGTTCCGGGTGCACTACGCCATCGCCGACCTCGGTGCCTTCGTGGTGCCGGACGGGGCGATGGACGTCGAGGTGCGGCGCCGCGGACAGACGTACTACCTGCCCGACAGGAATGTGCCGCTGCACCCGCCGCTGCTGTCCGAGGGTGCGGGCAGCCTGCTGCCGGACCGCACTCGGCCGTCGGTGCTGTGGACGATCGACACCGACGCCGACGGCGAGCCGGTGGATGTGCACGTGCGGCGCGCGATGGTGCGTTCCACCGCCCAGTTCGACTATGCGGGCGTGCAGGCCACCTTCGACGCGGGCAACCCGCACCCTTCGGTGGCGCTGCTGCCGGAGATCGGCAGGCTGCGGCGCGAGGCCGCCATCGAGCGCGGTGCGGTGGAGTTGGAGCTGCCGGAACAGGAGATCGTTCCCGACGGTGATTCGGCGTGGAAGCTGGTGGTGCGGCCGCGCACCGAGGTGGACGCGTGGAACGCCGAGATCAGCCTGCTCACCGGGATGTCGGCGGCGCGGATCATGCTGGACGCCGGGGTCGGTCTGCTGCGGACGCTGCCGCCGCCGGATGAGGACCTGATCGCCCATGTCCGCAAGGCGGCGCAGGCGCTCGGGTTGACCTGGCCGGAGGGGCAGAGTCCCGCGGAGTTCCTGGCCGGGCTGGACCCGGTGCAGCCCGCGGCGATGGCGATGTTCAACGACGCGACGCGGCTGCTGCGCGGCGCCGGGTACACCGCCTTCGACGGCGAGCGGCCCGCGATCACCGGGCATGCCGGGATCGGGGCGCCGTACGCGCATGTGACGGCGCCGCTGCGTCGGCTGGTGGACCGTTTCGGGTCGGAGGTGTGCCTCGCGGTGACCGCGGGGGAGCCGGTGCCGGAGTGGGTTCGGGTCGCGCTGCCGGAACTGCCCGCGATCATGGAGGGCTCGGACAGCTTGGCGGGCAAGGTGGAGCGGGCTTGTCTTGACCTGGTGGAGGCCTGGGTGCTGGCGGACCGGGTCGGGCAGGAGTTCGACGCGGTGGTGCTGAAGGCGGGGGAGGAGGGCGGCGAGGTGCTGCTGCTCGACCCGCCGGTGGTGGCGAAATGCCGCGGCAACGGCCTGCCCGAGGGCACCCGCATCCGGGTCCGGCTGGTGGAGGCGGACTGGCAGCGCCGCGCGGTCCTGTTCGAACATGCCTGACCGGACGGGCGGGCCTATCCGAGCGGCGTCGCCCGGCGCGGATACACAGCCTGACCGGGCGCGACCGACAAGCGCTGCCTCCCAACGCTTGTGAGGTGAGATGACCGAGTCCGAACTGCCGCTGGAACTCGCCGAGCCGCGCGACGGCCTTCCCGTCGACTTCAGCCATGAGGAGCGGGCGCTCGCGCGGCGGGTGTTGGATGGCGAGACCATCGTGGTGAACGTCCGCAAGGGCGGGCCGCACCGGCGACTGGTGCCGTGGCTGTTGGAGCGGGAACTGCTCGTCTACGTCGGACACAGCGGACCCCGACACGACTGGTCCGCATCCGACTTCGCCAACCCCTTTGTGGGGCAGGCCAGAAGCGACCGGGAGGGCGCGATCGGGCGGTACTGGCAGTGGCTGTCCACTCAGCCGGAGCTGCTCGCGCGGCTGCGCGGCGGGGAGTTGACCGGCAAGGCGTTGGGGTGCTGGTGCGCGCCGCAAAGCTGCCATGCCGACGTGCTGGCCGAACTCGCGTGAGGGACGACCTCGGCACCGAGCTCCACACCGCGCCGTCCAAAGTGGTCTCGCTGGTGCCCAACCTGACCGAGGTGCTGGCGGTGAGCGTGCCCGGCGTGGTCATCGGTGCCACCGACTACTGCACCCACCCGCCCACGCTGGAGGTGCCCAGGGTGGGCGGCTCCAAGTACCCCGACCTGGACCGCGTGCTGGCGCTGGCGCCGGACCTGGTGATCGCCAACGCCGAGGAGAACCGCAAAGACGATGTCGAGGCGCTGCGCGCGGCGGGCGTCCCGGTGTGGGTCACCGAGGCCGCCGCCACCGTGCCCGCCGCGCTGACCTCGATCGGGCGGCTGCTCGGCGAGGTCTTCCGCACCGATCCCCACTGGCTCGCCGAGGCGCAGCGAATGTGGGCCGAGACCGCTCCCGTCACCGCGACCGCGGTCATACCCGTGTGGCGCAGGCCGTGGATCGTGCTGGGCCGGGACACCTTCGCGGGCGACGTGCTGCGCAGGCTCGGCATCGCCAACGCCTACGCGCACCATCCCGAGCGTTATCCCCGACCGCCCCTCACCGAGCTCACAGCCAGTAATGCCGATCTGGTCGTGCTGCCCGACGAACCCTACGAGTTCACCGCCGAGGACGGGCCGGAAGCCTTCCCCGGCCTGCGCTGCGCTCTGGTGTCCGGGCGCCACCTGACCTGGGCCGGACCGTCGCTGATCGAGGCACGATCGGTACTTCGTGACCAAATCGTCTCGTAATCGAACCATCGCCCGAATGCTCATTTCCCCCGAATAGCGCAAGCTGAAAACCGCTCACTTAGTGTGTGATCGACCTCATGCCACGTGGGGAGGTTGGATGCTGGCCGTCCGCAATCTGGAGGTCGTGTACGACGACGTCATCCTGGTGCTGCGGGGCGTGAGCCTGGACGTGCCGGACGGCAGGATCGTCGCGCTGCTCGGCGCGAACGGGGCGGGCAAGACGACGCTGCTGCGGGCCATCTCCGGGCTGCTGGGCATCCACTACGGCAAGATCACCAAGGGCACCGTCACCGTGGACGGGGAGCCGATCCACCGCAGCAACCCGACCCGGATCGTGCGGCACGGCGTCAAGCAGGCACTGGAGGGCAGGCGGATCTTCGCCGAGCTCACGGTGGAGGAGAACCTGCGGGTCGGCGCGCACGCCAACCCGAAACAGCTCACGGCCAACACCGAGCGGGTGTACGGGCTGTTCCCGGTGTTGGCGCAGCGCCAGAAGGCCACCGCGGGGTATCTCTCCGGCGGCGAGCAGCAGATGCTCGCGATGGGCCGCGCGCTGATGTCCGACCCGCGCTACCTGCTGCTGGACGAGCCGAGCCTGGGGCTGGCGCCGCTGCTGGTGCAGCAGATCCGCGACCTCATCGTGGAGATCAACCGGCAGGGCACCACGGTGCTGCTGGTGGAGCAGAACGCGACCATGGCGCTGTCCATCGCCGAGCACGGCTACGTCATGGAGACCGGCAAGATCGTGATGGACAAGCCCGCGCGGGAACTGCTCGACGACGAGGACATCCGCGAGTTCTACCTCGGCTTGGGCGCCGAGGGCGCGGTGAAGTCGTTCCGCGACGTCAAGCACTACAAGCGCCGCAAGCGGTGGCTGTCATGATCCTGCGCCTGGACGACGTGCACCTGTCCTTCGCGGGCGTGAAAGCCATCGACGGGGTGTCCTTCGAGGTCGGCGACCGCGAGCTTTTCGCGGTCATCGGGCCCAACGGCGCGGGCAAGACATCGATCTTCAACGTGCTGTCCGGGGTGTACCGCCCGCAGCGTGGGGGCGTCACCTTCCACGGTGTCGACCTGACCGGCCTTCGTCCACACCGGATCGCCGCGCTGGGCCTGGCGCGGACGTTCCAGAACATCGAGCTGTTCCGCAACCTCACGGTGTTGGACAACCTGATGCTGGGGCGGCACAACCACATCCGCTACGGCGCACTGTCCGCACTGGCCTGGTTCGGCCCCGCGCGGCGGCAGGAGATCGCCAACCGGGCCGCGGTCGAGGACATCGTGGACTTCCTCGAACTCGAGCAGTGGCGGTTCCACCCGGTCGGTCTGCTGCCCTACGGCGTGCAGAAGCGCGTCGAGTTGGGCCGGGCGCTGGCCGCCGAGCCGCGGCTGCTGCTGCTGGACGAGCCGGTGGCCGGGATGAACCTGGAGGAGACCGAGGACATGGCCCGGTTCATCCTCGACATCCGCGATGAGCTGGACATCCCGATGATCATGGTCGAGCACGATATGGGCCTGGTGATGGACCTCGCCGACCGGATCATGGTCATCGACTTCGGCCGCCCGATCACCACCGGCACCCCCGCCGAGGTGCAGCGGCATCCCGACGTGATCCGCGCCTACCTGGGACAGGAGCCGGTCGCATGACGGGATCGACCAAGACCATCGCCACCAGGATTCGGGACCGCGCCGCCCGCGTGCCCGGCAAGGTCGCCATGCGGGAGAAGGACCTCGGCATCTGGCAGGAGGTCACCTGGGGCGAGTACTGGGACACCGTCGAACTGGTCGGCCACGCGCTGCTGGCGCTGGGCATCCAGCCGGGGGACCGGGTCGCCGTGCACTCCGAGAACCGCCGCGAGTGGCTCTACAGCGACCTCGGCGCCGTCGCGGTCCGCGCCGTCACGGTCGGGCTGTACCCCACCAACCCGCCGCCCGAGGTCGCCTACCTGCTGTCGCACTCCGGGTCCAGGATTCTCATCGCCGAGGACCAGGAGCAGGTCGACAAGGCGCTGTCCGTGCTGGACCGGCTGCCCGACCTGGAGCACATCGTCTACCTGGAGCCGCGCGGCATCCGCCGCCGCTACGACAACCCGAAGCTGCTGTTCTGGCCGGACTTCCTGGCGCTGGGCCTTGCCCACCGCGAGGAGCACCCCGGCGCGGTCGCCGAGCGCATGGACGCCGCCCGCCCCGAGGACGTGATGACGCTGGTCTACACCTCGGGCACCACCGGCCCGCCCAAGGGCGCCATGCTCACGGTGTCCAATGTGGAGTTCGCGATCGAGCGGCTCATCGAGAGCGGCGGCTTCACCGACCCGCCGCCCAACGACTCCGACATCCTGCTGTCCTACCTGCCGCTGTGCCACGTCGCCGAGCGGATCTTCACCACCTGGTTCACCGCATCGGCGGGCGTGCAGATCAACTTCGCGGAGTCCATCGCCACCGTGCAGGCCAACCTGCGCGAGGTCCAGCCCACCATCCTGTTCGGCGTGCCGCGCATCTGGGAGAAGATCCTGGCGGGCATCACCATCAAGCTGGCGTCGGCCTCCCCGCTCAAGCGCCTGTTCGCCCGGTTCTGGCTGCGCGTCGCGGACCGCATCGCCGACACCCTGGTCCGCACCGGCGGCAGGCACACGCTCACCACCCGGCTGCTGTACGCGGCGGGCCAGCCGTTCCTGTTCCGCGCGCTGCGCGACCGCATCGGCATGCGCAAGGTCCGCTACGCCGCCTCCGGCGCCGCGCCCATCGCACCCGACGTGCTGCGGTTCTTCATGGGCATCGGGGTGCCCATGCACGAGGTGTACGGCATGACCGAGAACACCGCGATCGCCACCACCAACCGCCCCGGCCGGGTCCGGCTCGGCACCGTCGGCGAGCCGCACCCCGGCATCGACCTGCGCATCGACGAGGCCACCGGCGAGATCCTCACCCGCCACGCAGGCGTCTTCGCCGGTTACTGGCGCGACCCCGATGCCACCGCCGCCGCGATCGATGCCGACGGCTGGCTGCACACCGGCGACGTCGGCGTGTGGGAGGGCGAGCACGTCCGGATCGTGGACCGGATGAAGGACATCATCATCACCGCGGGCGGCAAGAACGTCGCGCCATCGGAGATCGAGAACGCGTTGAAGGCCTCGGAGTTCATCCGCGAGGCCGTGGTGATCGGCGACCGCAGGGCCTTCCTCACCGCGCTGGTCGGCATCGAACTCGACACCGTCGGCGACTGGGCACAGCGCAGGCGCATCCCGTACACGACCTACCGCGACCTGGCCGAACGCCCGGAGGTGCGCAAGCTCGTGCAGGGCATCGTCGACAAGGTCAACGCGCGCTACGCCGAGGCGCAGCGGATCAAGACGTTCCGCATGCTGCCCAAGGAATTGGACCACGAGGACGGCGAGCTCACCGCGACGCAGAAGGTGAAGCGGGCGGCGCTGGCCGAGCAGTTCGGCGACCTGGTCGAGTCCATGTACGGGCGGGCGTCATGAGCGACCTGCTGCGGAACGTCCTGAGCGGGCTCGGCGCGGGCTCGGCCTACGCCCTGCTGGCGCTGGGCTTCGTGATCGTCTACAAGGCCACCAGGGTGGTGAGCTTCGCCCAGCCCGCGTTCATGCTGGCGGGCGCGGTGCTGGTCAGCTACCTGGTCGGCCCGCTGGGCTTCTGGCTCGCGCTCGCCGCGGGTGTGGCCGGGGTCGCGCTGCTGGCGCTGGGCGTCGAGCGCTCGGTGGTGCGGCCGATGGTGGGCCGCCCGGTGTTCGTGGTCGCGATCATCACCCTCGGCATCGACATCGCGCTGCGGGTGGTCATCAACGGCTTCATCGGCAACGACGTCCGCCAGGTCGGCGACCCCTGGGGCCTGGACGGGCTCACGGTGCTGGGCATCGGGATGCAGCAGCGGCACCTCGCGATGATCATCACGACCGCGGTGGTGGTCGCGGTGCTGTTCGGGTTCTTCAAGTACTCCCGCCTCGGCCTCGCCATGCGCGCCACCTCCTACGACCAGGAGACCGCGCTGGCCCAGGGCGTGTCGGTGGGCACCGTGTTCGCGTTGTCCTGGGCGTTCGCGGGCGCCCTCGCCGCCGTCGCGGGCACCTTCCTGGCCACCGGGGCCGGTGTCGACCAGCAGCTGTGGATCATCACGCTGAAGGCGCTGCCCGCGATCATCCTGGGCGGCCTTGACTCCCTCGGCGGCGCGGTGGTCGGCGGGTTGACCATCGGCGTGGTGGAGTCGCTGGTGTCCGCCTACCAGCAGGACCTCGCGCCGTGGCTCGGCCAGAACTTCTCGGTGGTCTCGCCGTACGCGGTGATGCTGCTGGTGCTGCTGATCAAACCGTACGGGCTGTTCGGCACCAGGGAGGTGGAACGGGTATGACACAACTTGTGTCAACCCAGGGCTGGATGAGCCGCACGGGCTCCCAACCGCACCCAAGGGGACCGAGACGCAATCGAGCCACCGGCAGACACCGAACCGAACCATGCCAACCCAACGCAACCACAAGCGTGAAATCCGGGGAGGCGGCACAGTCATGACCCTGCGCGGCCGACCGGAGCTCTACACCTCCTACGCCGAACAGCTTCGGATGTTCAACACCCGCCCGAAGCGGCTCGCGGTGCTGCTGCTCGGCCTGGTCGCGTTCGCGCTGACGTTCGTCTACGACGACGAGACGCTGCGTCTGCTCGCGCTGGCGCTGGCCGCCGCGATCGGCGCGATCGGGCTGAACCTGGTCACCGGGTACGCCGGTCAGGTCACGTTGGGGCACGCGTTCTTCCTGGCCATCGGCGCCTACACGGCCGCGGCGCTCAGCGGCGACCCCGACGGCCGCACCATCGGTTTCGGGGTGACGAACCTGCTGGTGTGGCTGCCCGCCGCGGGTCTGGTCGCGGCGTTCTTCGGGGTGCTGGTGGCGCCGTTGGCGACCCGGCTGCGCGGGCTGTACCTGGCGATCGTCACGCTCGGACTGGTGTTCCTCGGCGAGCACATCTTCAAGGAGTGGAAGGAACTCACCGGCGGCCCCGGCGTGGGCAGGCCCGCCGCGGTGCCGACGCTGTTCGGCTACCCCCTCAACGAGACCGATGTCCTGACCGGTGAGCAGAAGCTGTACCTGCTGGCGCTGGTGCTGCTGATCGTCTTCGCGGTGCTCGCCCGCAACCTGGTGCGGTCCAAGGTGGGTCGGGCGTTCGCCGCGGTGCGGGACCGGGACATCGCCGCCTCGGTGATCGGCGTGGACCTCACCAGGTACAAGGTGCTGGCCTTCGCGGTGTCCTCCTTCTACGCGGGCTGTGCGGGCGCGCTGCTCTACACCGTCACCGGGTTCATCGAGCCCGGTTCGTTCAACCTGCTGCTGTCCGTGCAGTACATCGCGATGGTGCTGATCGGCGGCGTGGGCAGCATCTCCGGTTCGATCATGGGCGCGGTGTTCATCACCATGCTGCCCAAGGTGACCAGGGAGCTGCCGACGCTGATGCCGTTCGTCTCCACCGATGTCACCGCGCCGCTGAACGTGTTCCAGGTCGAGACCGTCCTGTACGGCCTGTTGATCATCGGCTTCCTGCTGTTGGAGCCGCGTGGTCTGTTCGGTATCTGGATCCGGATCCGCAACTACTGGAAATCCTGGCCCTTCTCCTATTGACCAGAGCCGGGGAGAGGAAGGCGTCATGACCCTGAGAACCGTGGTGGCGGTGCTGTCCGCCGCCGTGCTGGTGGTTTCCGGTTGCGGGCTGCGCGACAACGGCGGCGGTGGCGACAAGGCCGCGGGCACCGGAGTCACCAAGGAAGCTTGCCCGGACACGCCGAACAAGAACAACGGCTGCATCTACCTCGGCATCATCTCCGACCTGACCTCCGGCCCGTTCGCGGCGCTGTCGGTGCCGATCACCAACGCGCAGAAGGCGTTCTTGAAGCGCGTCAACGACGCGGGCGGCATCGGCGGGTATGACGTGGACGTCACCACCTATGTCCGCGACAACAAGTACAACCCGGAGACCCACAAGCAGGTGTTCAACGAGATCGAGGGCAAGGTGCTCGGCCTGGCGCAGACGCTCGGCTCGCCGACCACCGCCGCGATCATCGGGGACCTGCGGTCCAAGAAGATCGTGTCCGCGCCCGCCTCGTGGACCTCGGCGTGGGCGTTCGAGGACGTCATCGTGGAGTCCGGCACCAACTACTGCTTCGAGGCGATGAACTCGGTGGACTACGCCGCCGACGAGCTCAAGTCCAAGTCGGTGATGGCGGTGCACTACGCCGGTGACTACGGCGACGACGCCGCGGCGGGCGCGAAGGTGGCGGCGGAGGCCCGCGGCATGACCTTCGAGGACGTCGAAACGCCGTCCGGCCAGGACAACCAGGCGGGCGCGGTGCGCGCGGTGGTCGGTAAGAAGCCCGACCTGGTCATCCTCACCACCGGGCCCACCGACGCCGCCGTGATCGTGGGGCAGGCCGCCGCCGCGGGCTATACGGGGCGGTTCATCGGCACCAGCCCCACCTGGAACCCGGCGCTGCTGAAGAGCCCCGCCGCGGCCGCGTTCAAGGCGCTGTACCTCCAGTCGGGGCCGTGGGCTCCCTTCGGCGCCGACACCCCGGGGCACCAGGCCATGCGCGCGGCGATCGGCAACGTCTCGCCCAACGACGGTTACATCGCGGGCTGGGTGTGGTCCTACCCGCTGAAGGCGGCGCTGGAGAAGGCCGTCAAGGACGGCGACCTGACCAGGGATGGCCTGCTCAAGGCGGTGAAGTCGCTGGACAAGGTCGACTACGAGGGCATCCTCCCCGCCGAGGCGGGCAACTACACGGGAACCCCGCAGGACACCGTGTTCCGCCGCAGCCTGCTGTCCAAACCTGACGACGCCGCGCCCTCGGGCGTCGCCCTGCACAAGGACTTCTACGAAGGCCCCACCGCGAAGGCCCACCGCTTCGACAAGGCCTGCTTCTGACCTGTGGACAGCCCGTGAGCGGTGACCTGCCGACGTCGGTTGCCGCTCACGGCCTGTTCAGGTGGGCCACGACCTGCACCAGGTGGTAGGCGTCGACGAATGTCTCCGCCCGGTAGCGCACGGTGCAGGGTGCGATGCGGGTGACGCCGGGGATGAACTCCGGCCACTCCGTCATCCACGGGCGCAGGACGTCGATCTCCAACTCGACCGGGCCGTCGATGGTGAAGGGGGTGTGCGCCGCGGCCAGTGCGTGGGGCACGGCGGCCTCGATGCGGGCGCAGGCCTCCTCGGGGTGCAGCGAGATGGCCGAGCCGCCGCCGCAGGCCTGCTTCACGGTGACCGCGGCGATGCCCAGGTCCGCCGCCTCGACGGCCACCGTGTCGTCCCCGGTGGCCAGCGCGGCCACCGCGTCGAAATGCCCGGCCAGGGCGGCGTTGAGGCCGATCTCGCCGAGTGAGCGGCCGTCGCAGCGGACATCGGCGATGACCGCGCCGCTGACCGTGTGGGCCAGCACGGAGCGGGCCGTGCCCGCCTTGCCGTGGTAGCCGACGAACACCACGGCATCCGTGGCGGCGTCGATACCGCTCATCATGCCGAACGGCTTGGGCTTGCCGCGGACCAGCGAGACCCGCCGGTCCAGGCGCTGCTGGAGCAGGTTGCGGAACTGTGCGTGCGCGTCGCTGACGATCACCTGCGCCCCCGCGTCGGTGGCGAACACGCCCCGCACCGCGGCGTTGGCCTCCTCCGTCATCAGGACGCGGGCCCGCTCGTACTCCGGGTTGCCCGGCACGATGTCCTGGCCGTCTGCGACGCCCGCGATGCCCTCCATGTCGACAGAGACAAGAACCCGCACCAAAGCCCCCTCGAATCGCCTTCCACGGCCAGCGGCCATTGTGCCCTCCCAACAGGACGAGGATCATGGGGTTGGGCGAGGAGGAGTATCCAAGTGGACGTGCGCATCATCGGTCGTCATCTACCCGGCGTGCGCTGGGGTGACTACGATCCGATCTTCATCGGCGTCCAGCGGGGCAGAGAGGTCGTGAACCTGGTCCCCGGCGACGCCGAATCGGTCATCTTCGACCTCGAGGTCGATGTCGTGGAACGCGCGGGCGGCGCCGACTACCGGGGCACCTATGTGCGCGGCACCCCCGGTGACCGGTTCCTCTGCCTGACCTGGGGAACCATGACCGAGGGCCACTTCGAGATGTTCCGCGCGGCCAAGCTGATGCTCGACGGGCTGGACTCCGAGGAGATGCTGCGCGCCGCCAAACGCGACGGGCGACTCCAGGCCACCCTCGACCTCACCGACCGTCACGGCGGGCCGCTCTGCGCCGCGGTCCGTCCCCCGGCCGTGGTCTGGGAAATCCAACTCCCGGGCGAATAGGCCCAACGCAAGGCGATACATTCTTCCGCCATGGAAGATCATTCGGACGCCGCGGTCGCGCGGGTAGCCGAGGCCATGCGGAGGCTGGGCATGGCAGGGGAGCTCCGCCGCCTGGATGCACCCGCCCCCACCGCGGCCGCCGCCGCGCAGCTTCTGGGCTGCGAGGTCGGCGCCATCGCCAACAGCGTGCTGTTCTCCGCCGACGGAGAGCCGCTGCTGGTGCTCACCAGCGGAGCGCACCGGGTGGACACCGCCCTGCTCGCCCGGACCCTCGGCTACACCAGGCTCCGCCGGGCGGGCGCGGAATTCGTCCTGGTCGCCACCGGTCAGGCCGTCGGCGGTGTGGCCCCGGTCGGGCACCCGGAACCGATCCGCACCGTGATCGACACCTGGCTGAGCAAGTACGAACTGCTGTGGGCGGGGGCGGGGGAGAAGCACCACGTGCTGTCCACGACCTTCGACGAGTTGGTGCGCGTGACCGGCGGCCAGGTCGCTGAGGTCACCGAAGCCGACGAAGAGGTATAACCGGTTCTGCAACACCGGCCGCGTTCGCGCGTAAGCAACCCGTGCCTCCTACCCCGACGGCATTGTCGCAGCTCGCGGTCCGAAATCCGGTCCGCTGGCGTCGCTGGCAGGACCCGGCGCATCCCCTCAGCCGGGCCTGCTCCACAACAGGGCGTCCCCAGTCACCCGATCGGGATGCAACGCATTCCGTGATCGAGACGTTCCAGTAAGTGACCGGGGGAAACGCCATCCAACCAAGGGGGAGGTTCCGTGATGGCTGGATATGGATATGGGCGCCTAGCGTCCTGACCGCAGCGTGCTGTGGGTCCGCCCGAGAGCGGACCCACAGCACACCGACCCCCAGTTGGTGACAGTCGTTCTCAGGCGGGTCGCGGGGTGCGGCCGTGGCCGCGAGGAAAGCACGGGCGCCGATCCGGTGCCGGAAAATCCGAGGTGCTGCCTACATGGCGCTGTGCTGGAGCCTGCTCAGGCTGCCGACAGGACGTTCGTGGGCTCTGCGCACGGCGGGCACGTTGAGCAGCGGCACGGACGTCAGGATGTCCTGGTGCAGGGCTTGCAGTTCGGGGGAGGGCTCCAGGCCGAGTTCGGCGATCATCGTGCCGCGCAGGCGGTGGTAGGCCTCCAGCGCGCGCTGCCGGTTCCCGGAGTGGTAGAGGGCGATCATGAACTGCCGGTGCAGGTGCTCGTGGAACGGGTATTCGATCGTCAGCGAGGCCAATTCGGCGAGCGCGTCGTGGTACCGGCCGAGACCCAGCTCGGCCTCGATCTTGCATTCGATGGTGGTCAGCCGCTGTTGTTCGAGGCGGGCCACCTGGGCTTGGAGGATCGCGCCGTGGTGCACGTCGACCAGCGCGGGTCCGCGCCACTGTCCCAAGGCCCGTCCGTAACAGGTGATCGCCGTCGCGTGGTCGCCGAGGGTCAGCGCGGCGTCTCCCGTCGACTGGTGTTTGTGATAGTGGTGCAGGTCCAGCGCGCTCGGGTCGATCTCGAAGGAATACCCGCCGTTATGGGTCACCAGCAGCTCCCGCGCCACCCGGTCGACCTTCCACCCCAACGCCTTCGCCAGCCCTTTGCGCAGCTGGAGGATGTAGGTCTGCAGGGTGGTCCGCACGCTCTTCGGGATCTGTTCTGGATGCCACAGCTCGGCGATCAGCGCCGACACCGGCACCATCTGGCGGTCGTTGAGGAGCAGGAGCGACAGGATCTGCCTTGGCTTGCGCGCGGAGGGCACCACGCCCGCCCCGCAGTGAGAAGCCGCCAACGGGCCGAGAATACTGACGTGCACTTCGTACTCCCCAGTTGAAGTGTTCCTAATCCAGGTACTTGGATCGTTTCCAAGCTGTTAACGATTCGATCACCCACTTCTCTTGACACCCTATCTATATATCAGCTGTCAGCGCAACATGACAGCTGTCATATCTCGCGATTCGGTATTAAAAAAATGTTTCATGCCTGCTGAGCAGGACACTTGTATCGGCACGAGAGGATCTAGAAATTTCCTCGCGGCCGAAGAGGTGAGCCTCGTGTTGTTGCCTCTGCCAAGCAGTTATGCTCGGGCGATGTCGTGATGTCACGGAACTCTGTCGAGACGGGTTGACAGCGGTGATGACATCTGTTGTGTGAACGAGGTGCTGGGTGATGGTGCGGCTGTCTCCGCCTGAAGGCGACGGCGGGGCTGCGGAACAGGCGGAGTCGGGTGCCGACGAGCCGATCTCACTGGGTGAACGGCTGCGCGGCCTGCGGCTGCAGCTGGGCCTGTCCCAGGCGGCGCTGGCGGGAGAAACGCTGTCGGCGAGCGCGATCTCGCTGTTGGAGTCGGACCGGCGGGAACCGACCCAGCGCACCCTCGAGCTGCTGTCACAGCGGCTCGGGTGCAGCGTGGAGTACCTGCGCGACGGTGTCGAGCGGACGTCCGGGAGCGTCGCCGTGCTCGCCCTGTTCAAGGCCGAGATCGCCTTGCACTCCGGTGACCTGGTGCTCGCCAGGCAGCGTTTCGACGCCGCCGTCGCGGACACCTCGCTGCGACACCACCTACGCATCCGCGCGCGGTTGGGCCGGGCGCTCGTGCACGAGGCCGAGGGCGAACTGGCGGAGTCCATCGCCGCGCTGGAATCGATGCGCGAGGGCATCCCCGGCATGGGGGACTACCCGCCGAGCTATCTGAACATCGACGTCGCACTGGCCCGGTGCCACCACGCCGCGGGGCAGTACGCCGAGGCCGAGCGGGTCGCGCTGGAGACGCTGCCGGTCGTCGAACGGCTGGGCATGACCGAACTGGCCTGCCACTCGGACCTGTTGCTGTGCCTGCTCGCCGAGCCGTGCCGACGGGACAGGGTGGTGACCTTGGAGCGGGCCCGGCGATGTCTGACCACGCCCATGGTGCAGGCCGAGTCCCGGCGGGCCGAGCACTTCGTCGCCGCCGTGGAACGCGCGCATGTCGCGGGGTGCATCAACGAGGCCGTCGTCCTCGCCGAACGCGCGATCTCCACCTATGAGGACATCGTCGACGCCCGCCAAGCCGCCCGCCTCGTGCTCGTGGCGGCGACGGTGCTGCTGGACTCCTACCCCGCCGAACACGAGGCGGCGGGTGCCGCGTTGGACCGTGCCTACCCGGTGCTGTTGCGGCACTGCGGCGCCGAGGACATCGCGGGTTGCGAGACCGCGCTGGCCCAGGCCGCCGCCCTCGGCAAGCGGTTCGCCGACTGCACCGGCTATGCGCAGCGCGCGTTGGACCGGCTGCCGCACCGATCGAGCCCAGCCCTGGCCCGCACGCAACTGCTGCTCGCCAAGGGCTGCCACGAGGCGGGATTTCCGGACCAGGCGACGCAGTGGCTGGACTCCGCCGCCCGGATTCTGCGCGGACAGCCGGGCGGCGCATCGACCACGTGGTCCTGGCGGGAACTCGGCACCCTGCTGCGCCTGCACGGCAGGCACGCCGAGGCCATGGACGCCTACGACCAGGCGCTGCTGTCCGCGGGCCTTTCCCCTGCGGAACGGGGAGAACTCGGCTGAACCGCCGCGTTCCTCGGCGCGAGCGTGTCGGGGTCGCTGTCGACCGAGACCGCGGCCCCTGTCACGGCCGCCCGCCTGCCTGCGGCCCGCCCCCTCCCGAAGGGGGTCGTGAACTCATGCTTTGTGAGGTTGTCGCGGTCCCCCCGCCGGCGGTGTGATGGCGGGGACCGCGAAGTTCCGCCCAGGGAAGAGGGGCCTGCGGGTGAACACCGAAGCGAGACCACTGCTGCACGCCTTCACCACGACCGGCCAGGTGCGCACGCGGCTGGTGTGTTTTCCCAACGCGGGCGGCAGCATCGCCCAGTTCCGGGCCTGGCCCGCCCGGCTGCCCGGGGTCGCCGTGTACGGCGCCGAGTTGCCGGGACACGGCAGCAAGCTCGCCATGCCGCCACTGTCCGATATGGACTCCGTGGTGGCCGCGGTGACGCCCGAGGTCGCGACCTTGGATGACCTGCCGTTGGTCATCTGGGGGCACAGCATGGGCGCCGCCGTCGCCTACGCGGTGGCGCGGAATCTGGTCGAGAAGTACGAGACCTGTCCTCGTGCGCTGCTGGTGGCGGGCCGGGACGCGCCGTGGGCACCCGACTTCCTGCCGCTGTTCCACCGGATGAGCGACGCCGACCTCTGGGGGTCGATGGTCGGCCTCGGCGGCATCCCACCGGAGATCGCCCAGCGGGACGAACTGCGGGAGTTGTTCCTGCCCGTGCTGCGGGCCGACCTGGCTGTCGTGGAGAACTACCGGGCGGAGGCCGGAGCGCCGCTGGACTGCCCGGTGCATGTGTTCACCGGACAGTCCGACGGGCTGGTGTCGGCGGATGGTCTCGCCGCGTGGACCCACGCTGCGCGGGCGCTGGGCGGCCCGCACGAGTTCACCGGCGGTCACTTCTTCGTGCAGGACCGGCAATCCGAGGTGGTGCGCGTGGTCGGCGAGGTCATCCGGCGCGCTTGAGCCGGTAGCCCGCGGCGGCCACCGCGAACTGCCCCCTGCCGCGTTCCTGCCGTCGCCTGCCGATCGTGGTCAGCCCCACCTCGTAGGTGAAGATCACCGCGTCGACCCGGTTGCGCAGCCCCAGCTTGGTCAGGATGTGCTGGACGTGGGACTTGGCCGTGCTCTCGCTCAGCGACAGCGTTGAGGCGATCTCCGCGTTGGTCATCCCCTCCGCGATCAGCTTGAGCACGTCCAGTTCCCGCGCCGTGAGCACCTCCAGGACCGTGGTGTCGCGCACCCCTGCGGACGCGTCACCCAGTTCCCGCCGCAATTTCGTCTGCTCCGCCGACGGCGCCACCACCAGGTAGCCCGCCGCCGCGATGTGGATGCCCGCGACCATCGCCTGCACCGTGAGGCTGTTCAGCAGCACCCCATGGGCGCCCGCTGCCAGCGCCTTGGACACCGTGCTGTCGATGTCGTTGGCCAGCACCAGCATCGCGGGGCGGATGGTCTCGCAACGCTCCAGCGTCGTGCGGATCACCGTCGCCGGGCAGATCGACCGGGACTGCGAGTCCACCAGGATCACATCGGGACGCAGCGTGCTGGTCATCCTGATGGTCTGCTCGACAGTGCCTGCCTCCCCGACGACCTCGATTCCCTCCTGCGCGGCGAGCATTCCGCACAACGCGGATCTGGATAGTTGACGATCGTCCACGACCAGCACCGAATGGTTGCCACTCGCCATCCAAGGCCCTTCCTGCTCACGGGATTCCGCCGTGCATGGCCCATCCCCCAGGTGGTTCTCATGCGGGTGAAATCACCCACTGGCGAAATTACGTGAACAGTCGCGCGAGATGACTCAAGTCCTCCTCGAACGGTGAAAAAGCCCCGCCTGACGCAAGGCATGTCCGATTCCGAAGCTATGACGAAACGGTCTCGGGGCTGTTCAGGACAGCCAGCAGACGCCTGCGGTCCACCTTGCCGTTGCCGTTGCGGGGCAGGGCGTCCACCTCGCGCACCGCGCCGATCGACATGCTCGGCGGCAGCCGCTTCGCGCAGTGCTGCTTGACCGACAGCAGCGACGGCGCCCGGCCGTCCGCGGGCACCACGAACGCGACCAGGCAGGCCTCGAACCCGCTGCCCTGGACGGCGACGGCCACCTCGCTGACCTCGGGGTGGCCCGCGATGGCGGCCTCAACCTCGCCGAGTTCCATCCGCACCCCGCCGACCTTGACCATGTCGTCGTTGCGGCCGAGGTAGGTGAAGTTGCCGTCCGGCTCCAGCAGCACCCGGTCGCCCGTGCGGTAGGGCTTGCCGCCCTGCGGCTCGCGGCCGTGGTAGCCGAGCATCACGGTCGGCCCGTCCACCACCAACTCGCCCTCCTCGCCGACCCCGACGACCTCGCCGTCGTCATTCTCTGCCCACACCCGGTCCCCGCAGGTGGCGGTCCCGATCGGCACCGCCCGGTCCCGATCGGGCGGGATCGTGGTGACCTCGTAGGCGGTGCAGACGTTGGTCTCGGTCGGGCCGTACAGGTTGAGCATCCGCATGCCGTCCCAGCTCTCCCGCAGCCTGCGCAGGTGCTTGATCGGGAACGGCTCCCCGGCGAACAGGATCACCCGCAGCGGTTCGGGGCGGCGCGCCAGCAGGTCGCCGTCGCGCATCATCAGGATCAGCACCGACGGCACCGAGTACCACACGGTGATCCGCCGGTCGTGCAGGAAGTCCACCAGCAGCCGGGGCGCGAACGACAGGTCTTGCGGGATGAGGTGCACCGAGCCGCCGCAGAGGAAGGCGGTGTAGATGTCCAGCACGGACAGGTCGAAGTGGAACGCGGCGTGGTTGGCGAACCGGTCAGCAGGACCCGCGTCGAGTTCGGCCGCGGCCCACTCGATGAACGCCATCGCGTTGCGGTGGCTGATGCACACGCCCTTCGGGGTGCCGGTCGAACCGGAGGTGTAGAGCACCCACGCCAGGGAGTCCGCCGTGACATCCGGAGCGGGCAGCGGTTCGGCGGCCCCGGGCAGCACAGGGAACTCGGTGGCGGCCAGGTCGCCCCGGATGGGGTCGATGACGACCACCTGCGGCATCCAGGCGAGGTCTTCCGCGGCGAGCTTGGCCGCCCGCCCACTGGTGGTGACCACAGCGGCGGGCCGCGCGTCGTCGACGATCTTCGCGGCGCGGCCGACCGGACCGTTCGGGTCCACCGGCACGTAGGCGGCGCCGAGGCGCAGCACGGCCTGCATGACCACCACGACGGTGACCGACTTCTCCGCCCAGATCACCACCCGGTCGCCGGTGCCGACGCCGCGCTCGGCCAGCCCGCGGGCGACCCTGGTGGTGTGCTCGTCGAGTTCCCGGTAGGTGAGGCTGGTGTGCTCGTCGGCGACCGCGGTCGCCCCTGGCCGCTTGCTTGCCGTCGCGGTGAGCAGGGTGTCCACCGTGGTCATAGTCCGAGCTCCTTGGCGATGAGTTCGCGTTGGATCTCCGAGGTGCCGGAGAAGATGCGGCTGGGCATGGCGTCCCGCAGCGCGCGTTCGATGCCCGCCTCGACGCGGTACCCGGCGCCGCCGAACAGCTGCAACGCGTCGGTGGCGGCGGCCACGGCGTTCTCGCTGACCACGAGCTTGGCCATGGCGACCGACAGGGTGGCGGGGCTGCCCTGGTCCATCTCCCAGCACGCCCGGTACAGCAGCAGGCGGGCCACGTCGAGCTTGACGCGCAGGTCGACGACGCGGTGCGCGACCGCCTGGTTGGCCGCCAGCGGTTTGCCGAACTGGCGCCGCTGCTTCACGTGCTCCAGGCACCGGTCGAACAGGCGCCGCAGCAGCCCGAGGTAGGCGGCGAACAGGCAGCTGCGTTCCCACCGCATGGAGGACTGGAAGATCGAGGCGCCGCGGCCCTCGACGCCGAGCAGGTTCGCCGCGGGCACCCGACAGTCGGTGAACTCCACCGTGCCCGCCGGGCAGCCGCCCAGCCCCATCTTGTCGAAGGGTTCGCCCACGGTCAGACCGGGCGTGTCCCTGGACACCACGAATCCGCTCACGCCGAGGTGCTTGAACATCGGGTCGGTCACCGCGTACACGACGAACTGGTCGGCGACCGGCCCGTTGGACACGAAGCTCTTGCGCCCGTTGAGGATGTAGTGGTCGCCGTCGCGCACCGCGGTGGTCTCCAGCGCGGTCACATCCGAGCCCGCGGCGTCCTCGCTGATGGCGTTCGCGCCGATCCACTCGCCGGAGGCCAGCTTGGGCACCATCCGGGCCCGCAGTTCGGGGCTGCCGTGCTCCACGATCGGCATGATGCAGGCGAACAGGTGCGCCGAGGCCGCGAAGACCAAGCCGAGGTCGTCGTGGTGGGTGGCGAAGGCCTCCACCAGCGCCGCCGTGGTGACCGCGTCGTGCCCACCGCCGCCCAGTTCGGCCGGGGCGGACAGGCCGAGCAGCCCGGCCTCCCCGCACTCGCGCCAGCGCGAGCGGGTGAAGAACTCCCCGGGGTGCGCGGGCCAGGCGGCGACCACCGCGGCCAGGTCGTCGACGAGTTTTCGCTGCTGCTTGTCGAAGTCGAAGTTCACCTGTGTCCCCTCATGGCTGCCGGATCAAGGAAGTCGGTCGTCGGCGCGGCCGGTTCACCGCGGTACAGCAGGGCGACCAGGGGAGCGGTGCCCACGGTGGTGAGGATCGCCATGATCACCAGCAGCGTGAACAGGGTGCGGTCCAGGATGCCCAGCTGGAGGCCGATGTTGAGCACCACCAACTCGGTCAGGCCACGGCAGTTCATCAGCGCCCCGATCACCGCCGACTCCCGCCACGGCCTGCCGCACATCCGCAGCGCGACCGCCGAACCGCCCAGCTTGCCCACGGTGGCCAGGCCGACGATCGCCAGGCAGACCAGCCACAGTTCGGCGCTGCCGCCGATGTCGAGGATGTGGAAGTTCAGGCCAAGCTGGGTGAAGAACACCGGCAGCAG
This sequence comes from Actinorectispora metalli, assembly GCF_056323685.1. Taxonomy (NCBI): domain Bacteria; kingdom Bacillati; phylum Actinomycetota; class Actinomycetes; order Pseudonocardiales; family Pseudonocardiaceae; genus Actinorectispora; species Actinorectispora metalli. The sequence goes on along the minus strand of NZ_JBREYE010000001.1, from coordinate 579,003 downwards.
GAACGCCAGGCAGAAGGTCTCCAGCTTGGCGTTCGCCGCCTGCAGCCCGGTGGTGTTGGCGCCGCGCTTGGGCAGGATCGCACCGAACAGGAACGCGCCGAAGATGGTGTGCACGCCGATCAGGTCGGTGGCCAGCGCGGCCAGCAGCGCACCGCTGACCACCAGGACCAACAGGGCGGAGTCGGGGAGCTTGGCGCGCATGACGTAGCGCATCGCGGGCCGCACGGCGAGCACCATGACCGCGCAGAACAGCACCGACAGCCCGATGGTGCGCACGGAGGTCGCGGTGTCGCCGCCCAGCAGCGAGATCACCAGCGCCAGCAGGCACCACGCGGTCACGTCGGCGATCGCCGCGGCGGACAGCGCCATCGTGCCGGTCGGGGTGTTGTACATGCCCTTGTCAGAGAGGATGCGCGCCAGCACGGGGAACGCGGTGATCCCGAACGCCAGCGCGAAGAACAAGGCGAAGGGCAGCAGGCCAACGCCGGGCGGGGCGTACGTCGAGTGCAGCTCCAGCGCCAGCAGGGCGCCCAGCGCACCGGGGATGACGATGCTGGCGTGGCCGAGCACCACCGTCGCCTTGGCGTTGCCGCGCAGCAGCCCCAGGTCCAGGTGGGTGCCGACGAGGAACATGAACAACACCAGTCCCAACTGGGACAGCGTGTTCAGGTAGGGCGTGATCCGCTCCGGGAACAGCAGTTCGGTCGCGCCGGGGATCAGGCCGAGCAGGGACGGTCCCAGCGCGATGCCCGCGAGGATCTCGCCGATCACCCTGGGCTGGCCGAACCGGGCCGAGACGGTGCCGAGCAGGCGGGCCGCGACGACGATGACGGCCAGCGCCATCAGGAAGCTCGCGGTCGAGGAGAACTCCTCGCCGCCGACGCGTCCGTTGTTGGGCGGCGAGTCCGACCGCCACAGCAGCGCGGTCATGACGATCGCGGGCACGGCCACGGTGACGCAGTACGCCAGCAGCGCACGGCCCGTGCTCTGGCGCCGATCGGTGCCGCGTTCAGCGGCCATCTGGAGCTGATCCACGAATACCTTCCTCACACGTCGGCCACCGATCGTTCGGTGCGAGCTCAACAGGCATCAACGTATGGACGTGGCCTCGCGGAATCTTCCGCCGCAGTACTCGACGGCGCCCGCAGCGAGAACGATTCGCGTCTCATCATTTCGGCGGATGACGGGGGCCGTTCCTCTGCCGGATTGAGTAGGCGGGCCACCGTAAATCGGTGTGGCAGATCCGCACGTCGGCCGAAGCCCGGCCCTGACGCCGTGCGTAGCGTTCATTCCCGCTGGGTGCCCGCGATCAGCATCACCATGGGGAGACGACGTGGAAAAGTCCGCGCTGACGGCGCATCTCAAGGACTATCTGGAGAACAACGTCCTGAAGGACCGCTCGACCGAATTGACCGAGGACACACCGCTGCTGGAATGGGGCGTGCTCACGTCGTTGACGACGGCGCAGCTGATCAGCCATATCCGGGAGCATTTCGGCCTTTTCGTTCCCGCCGAAAAAATCGTCGGTTCGAATTTCAAAGATCTGAACAGCATCGCGGATCTGCTACTCGAACTGAACGCCGATCCGCACGCTCGCGTGTGATCCGATCCCGAACCGACCTGAACAGGAGCTGGCGATGAGTGACGTTGATTTCGATATCGGCATTATCGGTGGCGGGCCTGCCGGTTCCACCGCTGCTTCCTACCTCGCCAAGGCCGGGCTGTCCGTCGCCGTGTTCGAGGCGGAGCACTTCCCCCGTCAGCACGTGGGCGAGTCGCTGGTGCCCGCCACCACGCCGGTGCTGGACGAGATCGGTGCGCTGGCCAAGATCGACCAGGCGGGCTTCCCGCGCAAGTACGGCGCGGCGTGGACATCGGCGGTGGAGAACACCGTGCCCACCAACGGTTTCGAGGGGCTGACCTACGGGTTCCAGCAGGCCACCATCGACTTCAGCGAGCGGGACCAGGAAGGTGTCAACCAGGACTACACCTACCACGTCGACCGCGCGAAGTTCGACCAGATCCTGCTGCAACACAGCGCCGAGCTTGGCGCGAAGGTCTTCGAGGGCGTGCGTGTCCGCTCGGTGGACGAGAGCGGCGAGTTCCCGGTGCTCAACACCCGCAACGACGGCAGCGACCTGCCGGTCAAGGTGCGGATGGTGGTCGACGCCTCCGGCAGGCACACCCTGCTGGGCAAGCAGCTCAAGCTGAAGGTGCCGGACCCGGTGTTCAACCAGTACGCCATCCACACCTGGTTCGAGGGGCTGGACCGCAACGCGGTGGCCGCCACCGGGGATCAGGCGGACTACATCTTCATCCACTTCCTGCCGATCACCGACTCCTGGGTGTGGCAGATCCCCATCACCGACACCATCACCAGCGTCGGCGTCGTCACCCAGAAACAGCGCTTCCAGGCCTCCGGTGAGCGGCGCGAGGAGTTCTTCTGGGAGTGCGTCGCCTCCCGGCCGGGACTGCACGACGCGCTGCGTGCCAGCGAGCAGATCCGGCACTTCAAGGTCGAGGGCGACTACAGCTACGGAATGAACGAGATCTGTGGCGACAACTGGGTGCTGATCGGCGACGCGGCGCGGTTCGTCGACCCGATCTTCTCCAGTGGCGTCTCGGTCGCGATGAATTCCGCGCGTATCGCCTGCGCCGACATCATCGCCGCCGCCGAGGCGGGCGACTTCAAGAAGAGCCGCTTCGAGAACTACGCCAAGAAGCTGCGTCGCGGTGTGTCCAACTGGTACGAGTTCATCTCGATCTACTACCGGCTGAACATTCTCTTCACCGCTTTCGTCGCCGATCCCCGCTACCGGCTGGACGTTCTCCAGCTTCTGCAGGGCGATGTCTACGACGACGCGGAGCCCGCGGCGCTGACGAAGATGCGCGAGATCACCAAGGAAGTCGAGGAAAACCCCGATCACCTGTGGCACAAGCACCTGGGCACGCTCAAGGCCCCGGCGCTCGCGCCCTTGTTCTGATCCCGGCGGCAAAAGGGGGAGTTCATCGTGAGCAGGTACGAGCGGGAACCAATCGCGATCGTCGGCGCGGGCTGCCGTTTCCCCGGTGGCATCGACTCGGTCGGCGACTACTGGGACTTCCTCGCCTCCGGTCGCGTGGCGATCGACGAGGTGCCTGCCACGCGGTGGGACCGGGCGGCCCTGCACTCCGAAGACCCGACCCAGCCGGGGAAGATGAACAACTCCTTCGGCGGATTCCTCGACGAGATCAGCGGGTTCGACGCCGACTTCTTCGGCATCGCGCCCCGGGAGGCCCGCCAGCTTGACCCCCAGCAGCGGATGCTGATGGAGGTCTGCTGGGAGTCGCTGGCCGACGCGGGCATCCGGCCCTCGTCGCTGGAGGGCACCAGGACGTCGATCCACACCGGCGCGCTGGCCACCGACTACCTCGTCATGCACGGCAGGTCGGCGGGCCTGGCGGGGATCGACCCCTGGTACGCCACCGGCAAGGAGTTCAGCTTCGGGCCGGGCCGGATCGCCTACCTCCTGGGCACCACCGGCCCGGCCTTCTCCCTCAACGCGGCCTGCGCGTCCTCCCTGGTCGGCGTGCACCTGGCCTGCCAGGGGCTGCTCTCGGGCGAGACCGACCTGGCGATCGTGGCCGCGGCCAGCCTGATCCTGTCGCCGGAGCTGAGCATGTTCATGTCGAAGGTGGGCGCGATTGCCCCCGACGGCAGGTGCAAGGTGTTCGACGCCGCGGCCGACGGCACGGTTCGCAGCGAGGGCGCCGCGTCGGTCGTGTTGAAGCGGCTGTCCGACGCGGTGGCCGACCGCGACCGGATCATGGCCGTGATCAGGGGCAGCGCCGTCAACCACAACGGCCGCAGCGCGGGCCTGACAGTGCCCAGCGGCGCCGCCCAGCGCATGCTGATCACCGAGGCCGTGCGTGGGGCAGGGGTGGACCCGCAGGACATCGACTACCTGGAAGCCCACGGCACCGGCACCGCACTCGGCGACCCGGTGGAGATGGGCGCCGCCGCCGCGGCCCTGGCGGCGGCCGGGCGGGCGCATCCGCTGCTGGTCGGCTCCGTGAAGACCAACCTCGGCCACACCGACACCGTCGCCGGGCTGGCGGGTCTGCTGAAGACCGCGCTGGTGCTCAACCGGCGGCAGGTGCCGCCGCACCTCCACCTGGACACGCCCCATCCAGGAATCCGGTGGGACACCTGGCCGATCGCCGTGCCCACCACGCTGACGCCCTTGGGCAACCGGCCCGACCGGCCGAGCCTGGCGGGTGTCAGCGCATTCGGGTTGTCCGGCACCAATACCCATGTGGTGCTGGAGCAGCCCCCGCAACCGCGGCCGGTGCGCCGTGACCGTTTGCCGGAGCGGCTCATCCTGCCGTTGTCGGCGCGGCGCCCGGCCGCGCTTGCGGAACTGGCCTCCCGCCACCACGACGCGCTCGCTGACCTCACCTCGCCCGACCGGCTCGCCGACTACACCCAGACGGCGGGCCGCTTTGCCGAGCACCACGTCGAGCACCGCGCCGCGGTGACCGGAACCAGCGCCGCCGACCTGCGCGCGGGCCTTGCCGAGTTGACCCGCGACCTCCAGGACGCCGAGGAGGAGGCGCCCCGCCCGCGGGGTGTGGTCTTCGTCTGCTCCGGTCAGGGCAGGCAGTGGCCGGGCATGGCCCGCGCCCTGCGCGACGAACCGGCGTTCACCGCCGCGCTGTCCGAAGTGGACAAACTGGTGGCGGACCGGGCGGGCTGGTCGGTGCTGGAGGAGTTGGACTCGGAGCGGCCGCGGTTTCCCACCGAGACCGAGTTCGCCCAACCGGTGATCTTCGCCATCCAGGTGGCGCTGGCCGCGCAGTGGCGGGAGTGGGGCATCCGCCCGGACGCGGTGATCGGGCACTCGATGGGCGAGGTCGCCGCCGCCCACCTCGGCGGGGTGCTGAGCCTGTCCGACGCGGTCGACGTGATCGTGCAGCGCGGCAGGCTGCTCGCCGACGCGCACGGCAAGGGCCGCATGCTGGCCGTCGAACTCCCGGCCGAGCAGGCGCTGGCGCAGGCGGGGGAGGACGTCGACCTCGCCGCGGTGAACGCCCCCGGCCTGTGCGTGTTGGCGGGTCCGCCCGAAGCCGTCGACGCGGTTCGGGCACGGCTGGAGGCCGCGGGCGTCAAGGCGCGGAGCATGCCCGGCGAGTACGCCTTCCACAGCCGGGGCATGCGGCCCTACGCCGCGCCGCTGGCCGAGGCGGTCGCGCACATCCAGCCGCGGCCCGCGGAGATCCCCGTCATCACCACCACCCGCCCCGCCGAAGCGGTGAGCCCGTTCGGCCCGGAGCACTGGGCCGCCAACGTGGTCGAGCCGGTGAGCTTCAGCGCGGGCGTCGCCGAACTCGCGGAGCAGGGCTACCGGGTGTTCGTGGAGCTTGGCCCGCATCCGGTGCTGCAACGGCCGATCGCGAACTGCGTCGGCGACGGCGACAAGGTCGTCACCGGGTCGCTGCGCGCCGACACCGACGCGCAGCAGACGATGCTCGCCGCGCTCGGCGCCCTGTACGCCGCCGGACTGGACGTGGACTGGGCCGAGGTCGGCGGCGAGATCCAGACCAGGGCCAAGCTGCCCTCCTACCCGTGGCAGCGCGAGCACTACTGGTTCGACCAGCACACCCCATCCCCGCAACCGGCTCCCGCACCGCAACCGACACCGGCACCGGCGCTGCAACCGGCTCCCGCGCCGGTACCGCAGGCAGCCGCTCCGCAGGTGGTGCAGGCACCGCCGACGAGCACAGCGTCCGGTCAGCGGGACGCGGAGACCATGGTGGCGGGCGCGGTCGCGGCTGTGCTTGACCTGCCGGTGAAGCTGGTCCGCCGTGGCCAGGGCTTCGCCGAGATGGGCATGGACTCCCTCACCGCGGTCGAGCTCACCAAGCTGCTCGGCGGACAGCTGGGCATCTCGCTGCCCGCCAGCACCGCCTTCGACCACCCCACCGTGCGCAGGCTCGCCGCGCACCTGGCCGAGCACATCGCCAACCAAGCCGAGCGGCGCGCCGCCGTCACCGCGGAGCCCCGGCAGGAAAGTCCACAGTCGACGGACGGCGCGATCGCCGTGGTCGGAATGGGATGCAGGCTGCCCGGCGGGGTGTTCGAGCCCGCGGACCTGTGGCGGCTGCTCACCGAGGGCACCGACGCCGTCGGCCAGGCCCCGCCGGGCCGCTTCGACGACCCCGGCCCCTACCCGGGCGGCTACCTCGACGACGTGTACGGCTTCGACGCCCGCTTCTTCCGGGTGGCGCCTAAGGAAGCCAAGGTGATGGACCCGCAGCAGCGGCTGTTCCTCGAGGTGGCCTGGGAGGCGCTCGAGGACGCGGGCATCACCGCCCCCGCACTGGCGGGCGGCAGCGCCGGGGTGTTCGTCGGCATGAACTCCCACGACTACGCGGCGCTGGCCAGCGCCGACCCCGAGGCGCTCGACGGCTTCTACGGCACCGGCAACTCCTTCTCCGCCAGCGCGGGCAGGCTGTCCTACTTCCTCGGCGCGCACGGCCCCAACCTCGCGGTGGACACCGCCTGCTCATCCTCACTCGTCGCGGTGCACCTCGCGGTGCGCAGCCTGCGCTCGGGGGAGAGCGACCTGGCCATCGCCGGTGGCGTCAACCTGATGCTGCGCTCCACGATCCACCGCTCCTGCGAGGCACTCGGCGCGCTGTCGCCCGCGGGCCGGTGCAAGACCTTCGACGAGTCCGCCGACGGATACGTGCGCGGTGAGGGTGCCGGCGTGGTGGTGCTGAAGCCGCTGGCTCGCGCGCTGGCCGACGGCGATCGGGTGCACGCCGTGCTGCTGGGCACCGCGGTCAACTCCGACGGCGCGTCCAGCGGACTGACCGTCCCCAGTGGACCCGCCCAGCAGGCCGTGCTGCGCGGCGCGATCGCCGACGCCGGGGTCGACCCGGCGCGGGTCGGGTACGTGGAGGCCCACGGCACCGGCACCTCACTCGGCGACCCGATCGAGGTGCAGGCGCTCGGCGCGGTCCTCGACGCCCCCGGCCGCGAAGCCGACTGCCTGGTGGGCTCGCTGAAGAGCAACATCGGCCACCTGGAGGCGGCCTCCGGGGTCGCGGGCCTGATCAAGGCCATCCTCGTTGTCGGCCACCGCACGGCGCCCCGCAGCCTGCACTTCACCACCCCTAGCAGCAAGATCCCCTGGTCGGAAGTGCCGCTGCGGGTGGCGACCGAGAACACCGCGCTGGCCGTGGACGGACCGCCGGTGGCGGGTGTCAGCTCCTTCGGCTTCACCGGCACGAACGCCCACGTCGTGCTCCGCGCGCCCGACCCGCGGCCCGCCGCCGACGCCGCGCGGCCGCGGCCCGCGGTGCTGGCGCTGCCGGTGTCCTCGCCTACCCGCACCGGGATGGCGGCGCAGGCGAGTGCGATGTGCGACTACCTCGTCGAGCATCCCGAGGTGGACGCCGCCGACGTGTGCTTCACCGCGGACCGCCACCGCACCCGGTTCGAGCACCGCGGCGTCGCGATCGGCGCCGACCGCGAGGAGTTGATCAGCGCCCTCGGTGTGCTGGCCGGCGCGGAAGAGGGCAGCGGAACCCAGTTCGCAGGGGCCGTCGACGCCGAGCCCGGCGACCCGGTGGTGTTCGTCTGCTCCGGACACGGCGGCTTCTGGGCGGGCGCGGGCGCCGACCTGTACCGGACCGAGCCGGTGTTCGCCGCCGCCGTCGACCGCTGCTCCGAGGCGATGCGGCCGCATCTGGGCTGGTCCATCGCGCGGCGGATCGCCGACGGGAGCGCGATCGAGGCCGAGGAGGACCAGCAGGCGCTGGTGTTCGCGATCCAGATCGGCCTCGCCGAACTGTGGATGTCCCGCGGGGTGCGGCCCTCCGCCGTGGTCGGCCACTCCATGGGCGAACCCGCCGCCGCCTACCTGTCGGGCGCGCTCGACCTGGACAGCGCGGCGCGGCTGATGTTCCTGCGCTGCAGGCAAGTCGGCAAGCTGATGGGCAACGGCGGGATGGCCCTGATCGGGATGGACGCCGACCGCGTCGAGGCCGAGATCGCCGACTTCGCCGACCGGCTGTGGGTGTCGGTCACCAACAGCTCCCAGTCCACGGTGATCTCCGGCGACAACGCGGCCATCGACACCGTGCTCGGCAGGCTCAAGGCACGCAACGTGTTCTCCCGCCGCGTCAACTCCGGCGGCGCGGGCCACTGCCCGCTGGTCGAGCACCTCGCCGCCGACCTGGTCGCCGAACTGGACTGGCTGCGCCCCACCACACCGCGGATCCCGTTCTACTCGGCGGTCACCGGCGAGGTCGAGGACTCCCTCGACGCCCGCTACTGGGGCCGCAACCTGCGGGACCGGGTGCGCTTCGACGCCGCGGTCCGCGCGCTGGCCGCGGACGGCCACGCGGCATTTGTCGAGCTGTCCGCGCATCCCCTGCTGAGCACCGCGATCGAGCAGGAACTCGCGCTGGGCGGCACCGACGGGGTGGTGGTCGGCTCGCTGACCCGTTCCCGCCCGCAGCACGCCGAACTGGCCGCGAACGCCGCCCGCCTGCACGTGCGCGGCCACGATGTGGACTTCGGCGTGCTGCTGCCGGGCGCCCGGCGGGTGCCGATCCCGCGCTACTCCTGGGAACACCGGTCCTACCGGGTGGACAGCGCGGAGGTTTCGGCCCGCCGCATCCCCAGCGGCCAGCTGCTGGACTCCTGCCTGGAGTTCGACGGCGTCTGGCATGGACAGACCACAGTGGACGATTCGCTGCTCGGCGCCACCGCCGCCCGCAGATTCGGCCCGGACGGCGTGTGTCCGCCCGGCGCGCTGGTCGCCATGGTCGCCGCGCTGGGACAGCGCCGCCACCCCGCCACCGCGCTGACCCTGCACGACGTGCGCTTCCCCGAGCCGCTCGTCATCGGCCCCGAGCAGGTGCGCACCGCCCAGGTCACCCTGCATCCCGCCCAGGGCAACGCCGTGGTCGCCGTGAGCTCGCGCAACGCCGAGGACGGCCCGACCCGGCAGCGGCTGACGGGCCTGTTGAGCCCCGGCGCGGGTCCGTTGGGGCCCGCGCCGGTCCAGCCGGTGCCCGACGGCATGACGCTCGCGCTGCCCGAGCAGTTCGTCCTGCCCGCCGGTCTGCGCGTCACCGCCGCCCACCGCCGCGAGGACGGGGTCGACCTGGTCATCGAGGCGGGTGCCCGGCCCGCGCTGCGCAGCCAGCACCACCCGATCGCCGCCTGCCTGCGCGCCGTCGAGATGGCCGCGCGGGAGCACGGCGACCTCACCGGAGACCTGGAGATCGCCGGTATCGCGAGCCTCACCGTCGCCGCCCGCTTCGACGACCCCAGGGCCGCCCGGTGGACGCTGCGGGTGAACCGGATCGCGCAACTCGGCACCCACGTCACCGCGGATGTCGCGTTGCACGACGAGCACGGCGACTGGCTGGTGCACGCCAGGGACGTGCGGATCGCCCGGTCCCGGCTGGTGCGCCTGGACGACACGCGGCGGCAGCGGCTCGGCGAGATCCTCTACCGGGACAAGTGGCGGGAGGCCCCGCTGCCCGAGCCCGCCCCGGAATGGCAGGCAGCCGACCGGCCCTGGCTGATCGTTGGCGACCCCGACGGGCTGGGCACGGCACTGCGGAAACTGCTGGCCGAACGCGGTGACGACGCGGTGCTCGTCGAAGAGCCCGAGGGCGTGCGGGCGAACGGGCACCACGCGGTCATCCACCTCGCCTCCATCGACGCCTCCATCGAGAACGCCGAGTCCGATGTCGCGGACATCGCGAAACTGGCGGCGGGCAGCGGGCGCAGCGGCCCGCGGTACCACCTCGTCACCAGGGGCGCCTACCCGGAGCGGCGCGCCGGGGCCTCCCCGGCGGCGCGGGCGGTGTGGAGCACGGCCAGGCGGTGCGCCATCGAGTTCCCCGGCTTCTGGGGTGGCCTGATCGACCTCGACCCCGTCGAGCAGGACCGGCGCACCGCGGCCGAGGAGATCCTGGCGCAGATCACCGCGGGCGACGGCGAGGACCACGTGTGCCTGCGCGGCGTCACCCGCCTGGTGCGCAGGGTCGTCTCCGAGCAGACCGCGCCCGGCGTGTGGATCCCCACCCGGCTGGCCTCGGACGCCACCTACCTGATCGCCGAGGCCGAACCGGTGGTCGCCGCGACCGTCGCGGGCTGGCTGGCCGAGCGCGGCGCGCGGCACCTGGTGATCTGCGGTTCACGCAGGCAGCCGCAGGACGAGACCCGGCTGGACATGCTGCGCGCCTGCGGCGTCGACATCCGCGTCGAGGTGCACGACCTCGCCGACCCGACGGCGGTGTCGACGCTGGCGCACGTGTTCCGGACCGAGGGCAGGCCGGTGCGCGGCGCGGTCTGGGCCGGTGTCGACTGGCGGGTGTACGAGCAGGCCGCCGAACCGGCAGCGATGGCGGCGGCGATGCGCCGCGCCCGCGGCGCGTGGAACCTGCACGAGCGGTGCGCGGGACTGGACCTGTTCGTGGTGTTCAGCGCCGCGGCAAGCGGTTGGGGCGCTTCGGGAATCGGCGTCCAGGCCGCCGCGGACGGCATGCTGCGCGCCCTGGTCGACCAGCGCGCCGCCAACGGGCAGCCGGTCACCGGGATCGCGTGGTCGCCGTGGGAGGAGCCGGACGGCCTGGACGCCACCACGGCACGCAACCTCGCCCGCACCGGCCTGCGGCCGCTGTCGGCGGCGGACGCCGTCGCGGTGCTTGACCACCTAGTGGCCACCGAGTCCACGGCCGCGGCGGTGGTGGACGCCGACCGCCCGCTGCTGGTCGGCATGTACTCCCAAGCGGGCCGGTGGCCGCTGTTCACCGAACTGGCCGAGGGACTCCAGGACGAGCCCGGTCCCGACGGCCTGGTCGAACGGCTCGCGGGCCTCGGCGCGGCCACCAGGGCCGAACGGCTGCTGTCGATGGTGTGCACCGAACTCGCCGCGGTCCTCGGGGTGGAGCAAGCCGAGGAGATCGAGCCGGAAGAGGGCTTCTTCGCGCTCGGCATGAACTCCGTCGGCGCGCTGGAACTCCGGGTCCGGTTGCAGCGCTGCTTCGGGATCGACCTGCCCAGCACGGTCGCCTTCGAGCACCCGACACCCGCCGCGCTCGCCGCGCACGTCGCGGTCCTGCTCGGCTTCGACCAGCAGGAGCCCTCCGTCGAGGAGAGCGTGCCGGCGCAGATCGAGACCGAGGACCTGCTCGAGCGGTTCGAGCGGGAGATAGCCGCGGCCGACGTGGCGATGCGAAGGGAGACCCACTGATGAGCTCCGCGCCGCGAACCGCCGATTCCGAGGACCTGCGCGCGAAGCTGGGCAAGGCGCTGGACATGGTCTCCCTGCTGCGCGCCAAGCTGGACGAGCGGCCGTCCGCCCGGCCCGAGCCGATCGCCGTCGTCGGCATGTCGTGCAGGCTCCCACCGGACGCCGACACCCCGTCCAGGTTCTGGAACCTGCTGCTGGACGGCGTGGACGCCACCTCGGAGTTCCCGCCGGAACGCGGCGACTTCGCGCCCTACCACGACCCCGACCCCTCCGCGCCGGGGAAGTCCTATGTGGACCGGGGCGCGTTCGTGCGCGGCATCGACGAGTTCGACCCGGTGCCCTTCCGGATCTCCGGCACCGAGGCGCAGGCCATGGACCCGCAGCAGCGGATCGTGCTGGAGGCCTGCTGGGAGGCGCTGGAGGACACCGGCATCGCGCCCGACCGCCTCCAAGGCAGCCGAACCGGCGTCTACTTCGGCGCGAGCACCAGCGACTACGTGCGCATGCGCCAGCAGCAGGGCCGGATGTCCGATGTGGACGCCTACCAGCTGTTCGGCGAGGCGCAGATGATCGCGGGCCGGGTGTCCTACACCTTCGGCCTCCGCGGGCCCGCGATGGTGGTGGACACGGCCTGCTCCTCCTCGCTGACCGCGGTGCACCTGGCCTGCCAGAGCCTGCGCACCGGCGAGAGCGACCTGGTGCTGGCGGGCGGCGTCAACGCCCTGCTCTCGCCGTACCAGTTCGTGCTGGTCGCCAAGGCGCGGGCGCTCTCCCCGGACGGCCGGTGCAAGGCCTTCGACGCCTCCGCCGACGGCTACGCCCGCGGCGAAGGCTGCGGGGTGCTGGTGCTCAAGCGGCTGTCCGACGCCCGCGCCGACGGCGACGACATCCGCGGCGTGATCAGCGGAACCGCAGTCAACCACGACGGCCGCTCCAGCGGACTCACCGTCCCCAACGGCGCCGCCCAGCAGGACGTCATCCGCGCCGCACTCGCCGACGCGGGCCTGAGCCCCGCCGAGATCGGGTACGTGGAGGCCCACGGCACCGGCACCGCCCTGGGCGACCCCATCGAAATGCACGCCCTCGACGCCGTGCTGGGCACCGGGCGCACGCGACCGCTGCTGGTCGGGTCGGTGAAGACCAACATCGGCCACCTCGAGGCAGCCGCGGGCGTCGCAGGGCTGATGAAGACGGTGCTGATGCTGCGGCACCGCTACGTGCCCGCGCACCTGCACCTGAAGGAGCCCAACCCCAACATCGAATGGGACCGGCTCTCCGTCGAGGTGCCCACCACGGCCCTCCCGCTGGCCGAGGACATCCGGCACGCCGGTGTGAGCTCGTTCGGCGCCAGCGGCACCAACGTGCACGTGATCGTGTCGGCGCCGCCCGCCGTCGACCGCCCCGCAGAGAGCGGCCCCGGCCCACACCTGCTGCCGCTGTCCGCCCGCACGGCCGAGAGCCTGCGGGAACAGGTCAAGCGCTACGTGGAGCAGGTCGACCCCGCCACCGACCCGGCCGTGCTGTGCCGCACCGCGGCGACCGGCCGGGTGCACAGCCCACACCGCATCGCGCTGGTGGGCGAGTCCACCAGCGCCCTGCTGGACGGCCTGTGCGCCTACCTCGAAGGCGCCGAGCACGCAACGCTGCTGACCGGCGCGATGGCGCCGCGCCACCGCAACCGGGTGGCGTTCCTGTTCAGCGGCCAGGGCTCCCAATACCCCGGCATGGCCCGCGAACTGCACGGCAGCGAACCGGCGTTCCGCGCCGTGCTGGAGGAATGCGCCCGCCTGTTCGACCCCCACCTGGACCGGCCGCTGCTGGAGGTCGTCTTCGACACCGAAGGCACCGACCTCGACCACACCGCCTACACCCAGCCCGCCCTGTTCGCCGTCGAATACGCGCTGGCCATGCTGTGGCAGTCCTGGGGCATCCGGCCCGCCGCGGTGCTGGGGCACAGCATCGGCGAGTACACCGCGGCCTGCGTCGCGGGCAGCATCAGCCTGCCCGACGCCGCCCGACTCGTCGCCGCCCGCGGCAGGCTCATGTCCACAGTGGACAGCGGCGGCATGGTGGCGGTGTCGCTCCCCGAGGACCAGGTCACCGCCGAACTCGACGCGAACTTCCCCGGACTGTCCATCGCGGCCGTGAACAGCCCCACCGACACCGTGGTCGCGGGCCCCGCCGAGGACGTCAAACGCCTGGCCGCCGAACTCACCCGGCGCGGCGTGCGGCACACCGTGCTGTCCGTCGGCATCGCCTTCCACTCCGGAATGCTCGACCCCATCCTCGACCGGTTCCGCGCCGAGGCCGCGGACATCGAGGTGCGGGAGCCGCAGATCCCGCTGGTGTCCAACCTGACCGGCGAGCTGCTCACCGCGGACCGGATGCGCGGCGGCGACTACTTCGCCGAGCACGCCCGCCAGCCGGTGCGCTTCGCCGACGGCATGCGCACCCTGGCCGAGGAGGGCATGAGCACCTTCATCGAGGTCGGCCCCGGCCGCGCCATGCTCGCCATGGGCCGCCGCTGCCTGCCCGACGGCGACCGCTACTGGATCAGCTCGCTGCGCAAAGGCATCCCCGAACGCGACCTGCTGCTGCGCTCCGCGGGCCAGACCTACCTGCTGGGCGCCTACCTGGACTGGGCGCGGGTGCACGACACCACCCCGAAGCGCCGCATCCCGCTGCCGCTCACGGCGTTCACCAGGCGCCCCTACTTCTTCGACCGCACCGACCACGCCCCGACCGAGCACACCGCCGAACCGCAGGCCAGACCAGCGCACCCGGTGCTGACCGCGCTGCTCGCCGAACCCGACCGCACCGCACGGCTGGCCCTGCTGCTCGAGTACGTGTTCGGCTCCATCGACACGATGCTGCATCTGGAACGCGGCACCACCTCGCCAGACTCCGACCTCATCGAACTCGGCTTCGACTCGCTGATGGCGATGAGCCTCATCGACCGGTTCCGCGCCGAGCTGGCGCTGTCCACCGTGTCCACCCGCGACTTCTTCGAGATCTCCGCCGAGTTCTGGCATGAGCTGCTGCTCGCCCAGTTCGAGGCCGACCACGAGGGCAAGGAGGACGGAAATGCCGGTGCGGCAGACTAGGCGGGGCAGGCCGGAAGGCAACCCGGACACCGCCCGCCGGGTGCTGAGCGTGGCCCGCGCCCTCTTCGCCCGCCACGGCTACGGCGGCACGAGCATCCGCATGATCGCCACCGAGGCGGCGGTGGACCCCGCCGCCGTGCACTACCACTTCGGCTCCAAATCCCAACTGTTCAGCGCCGCGGTCGGCGTCGACGACCCGAGCGGACTGGTCACACCGCCCCCGCAGGCCCAACGCGACGACTACGCCCGCGCCGAATGCATCACCGAGCACTTCCTGCGGCTGTGGGAGACCGAGGCCATGCGGGAGAAGCTGCTCGCCCTGCTGCGCTCCGCCGCCACCCACGACGACTCCGCCGATGTGGTGCGCGGCTTCATCGACGGTCCACTGTGGAGAGTCCACGGCAGGCAGCCCAGCAGTGGGGCATCGGTGGACAACAGCCTCGCCGCGGCCCAACTGCTCGGCGTCGCGCTGCTGCGTTACGTCCTCAAGATCGAACCGCTGGTCCAGTGCCCGGCAGCCGAACTGGTGACCCGGCTGATTCCGGTGGTCTCCCACCACCTCTCGGAACACCCAACGCCATGCCCGGAACAGGGCAGGCACAACACAGACAACGACGACGCTTGCGCGAGTGGTCTCGGCGAAGCTGTTTGGAGGAAGGCATGAAGGCGGACCTGGCGCTTCGGCGCTGGCAGGTGGCGATCCTCGGGAGCGGGTTCGCGGGCTCGGCCCTCGCGGCGATCCTGGCCAGGAACGGAATCGCGACCCTGCTGATCGATGAGCGGATCCACCCGCGGTTCGCCGTCGGGGAGACCCCGATCCCGCACACCTCGCTGTTGTTCAAGATCCTCGGCGAGCGTTACCGGGTGACGGAGCTGGCCAACCTGGCCGGTTTCGACTCCGTGCAGGCCAAGATCAGCAAGCAGTCCGGGCTCGGGCGCAGCGTCGGCTTCGTCCCCTACGGCCCCGACGGCAGCCAGAGCCCCGCGGACCTGGGACAGATCAGCACCCCGAAGCAGCTGCCCGCCGAGGCGACCCTGTTCCGGCAGGACATCGACGCGCGGATCTTCTACGCGGCGATCGGCTACGGCGCCACCGTCAAGCAGAGCCGCAAGATCACCGAGGTGGAGTTCGGCGAGGACGGAGTGCGGATCACCACCGGCCGCAACGAGGTGTTCGAGGCCGACTACCTGGTCGACGCCTCCGGCCCCGACTCCGTGCTGGTGCGTCAGCTTGGCCTGCGCGAGCAGGCGGGGGAGCGGCGCTGCGCCACCCGCAGCGTGTACACGCACATGGTCAAGGCCGCGACCTTCGACGAGGTGTCCGGTCCCGGCAGGCAGTCCCCGCACGGCTGGAACTCCGGCACCACCTACCACCTGTTCGACGGCGGCTACTTCTGGACCGTCCCGTTCGGCAACCACCCCGGCGCGGTGAGCCTGGTGACCAGCGTCGGCTTCTGCGTCGACGCCGAGCGCTTCCCCGCGGGCGATGACCCGCGCGCGGAGTTCACCGCCCTGCTGGAGCGGGTGCCGCTGCTCAAGCAGCAGTTGGCGGACGCCAAGGCGGTGCAGCACTTCGGCGTCACGGAGAACACCGGGGCGGGCACGCCCACCCTGATCGGCGAGCGGTGGTGCCTGCTGGGCGAGGCCACCGGCGTCGCCGACGGGCTGCTGTCCCGCTCGCTCACCTGCGACGCCGAGATGATCAACGTGCTGGCGCACCGGCTGCTCACAGCCGCCAACCGGCGGGACTACCGCACCGAGCACTTCGAGCCGTACCGCCGGGTGGCCACCGCGCTGCTGGACGCCACCGACACGATGAACCGGATGGTGTTCGACTCGCTGCGCTCGCCGCGGCTGTTCACCGCGGCGCTCAAGGTGATCACCCTGGGCACCATGCTCGGCACCTTCCAGCTCGGCCGCGCCCTCGGCGAACTGGCGGGCACCGGCCGCGGTGAGCTGCTGCGCGGGCGGGAGTCGGGGGAGCACCTCGGCAGCTACTTCCCCGGCCACGCGGGCTACGCCGCGCTGCTGTCCACGGCGGCAGCCCGCTGCGCCGATGTCGCCGCGGGCCGGACCGAGGCGAACACCGCCGCCGAGGAGATCTTCCGGGCGATCCGGAGCAGCGACTTCGCGCCGCTGCCCTTCGGGTTCGGCGACCCCGGCGCCCGCTTCTACAACCCCGGCCCCGCGGAGATCCGCGCGGTGCTCGAGTGGACGCGGACCCAGGCCGACCCCGAGGTCGGCGCACTGGTGCGGGGCGCGCTGCTGGCGGTCACCCACCCCCTCAACAAGCTGCCCGTTCCCGCCGGAGTCAAGAAGGTCCTGGCCAAGACTCCGCTCGGACGGGGATTGCACTAGCAGGCCCGGCGGAATCACGTCCCGAACACAGGAGAACTCATGGCAACCAAGAGCAGGAAGCAGCCACCCGCCGGCCCGAAGGCAGCACCCGAATACGACGTGATCATCCTCGGCGCCGGGATCGCGGGCTCCATGCTCGGCGCGATCCTCGCCCGGCACGGGGCGAAGACGCTGCTCGTCGACGCGGGCTCGCACCCGAAGTTCGCGGTGGGGGAGTCGATGATCCCCTACACGCTGCTGACGCTGCGCTCGGTGGCGATGCGCTACGACGTCCCGGAGATCGCCACGTTGTCCTCCTTCGACGCGTGCACCAAGAACATCAACCACAGCTTCGGCTGGAAGAAGAACTTCGGCTTCATCCGGCACGAGCCCGGCCAGGAGCCGAACTGGTGGGAGGCCACCCAGTTCAACACGCCCGGCGTGTTCAACAAGACCGGCCACCTGTTCCGCCAGGACACCGACTACCACCTGTTCAACATCGCCGTCCGCTACGGGGCCGAGCCCAAGCTGGGCTACCTCGTCACCGAGGTCGACATCGACGACGACGGCGTCATGGTGCGCGGGCAGGACGGCACCGAGCACACCGCCCGCTTCCTGGTGGACGCCAGCGGTTTCCGCTCGCCGCTGGCCGAGAAGCTCAAGCTGCGCGAGCAGCCGACCCGGCTCAACCACCACTCCCGGTCGATCTTCAGCCACATGATCGGCGTCAAGCCCAGCGACGAGGTGTTCTGGCACTCGCCCGAGCAGCGCCCGCCGGTGCGCTGGCACGACGGCACCATGCACCACCTGTTCGACCGCGGCTGGTTCTGGGTGATCCCGTTCGACAACAACCCGCACTCGGCCAACCCGCTGTGCAGCGTCGGCGTCACGATGGACGAGCGGAAGTACCCCAAGCCGGAGAACATGACGCCCGAGGAGGAGTTCTGGTCCTGGGTGGAGAAGTTCCCCGCCCTGCGCCGCCAGTTCGCCGACGCCCGCTCGGTGCGGGAATGGGTCGGCACAGGTCGCCTCCAGTACTCCTCGACCGCGTCGGTCGGCGCGCGGTGGTGCCTGATGTCGCACGCCGCCGGGTTCATCGACCCGCTCTTCTCCCGCGGCATCTCCAACACCGCCGAGGTCATCAACGTCCTGAGCTGGCGGCTGCTGGAGGCCCTGCGGGACGACGAGTTCACCCCGGAGCGCTTCGAGTACGTCGAAAAGCTCGAGCAGGGCCTGCTGGACTACAACGACGCGGTGGTCAACAGCGCGTTCATCTCCTTCGACCACTACCCGCTGTGGAGCGCGGTGTTCCGCATCTGGGCCTACGGCTCGGTGGTCGGCGCGAACCGGTTGCAGCGGGCCATGACCGCGTTCAAGCGGACCGGCAGCGACGCCCCGCTGAAGGCGCTGGAGAACCCGCCGAACGTCGGCCTGTGGTGGCCCGACCACGACGGGTACAAGCGGGTGTTCGACCTGATGGTGCAGCAGACCGCGGCCGTCGAGGCGGGCACCGTCACCCCGCAGCAGGCCTCCGACACCCTGTTCGCCGAGCTGAAGACCGCGGACTGGATTCCGCCGGTCGGGTTCGCCGACATCGACCACCGCTTCCTGCGCCCCACCAGCAAGACCCTGGCCAGGATGTTCTCCTGGGCCGCGCTCCAGGCACCGAAGCAGATGCGCGGGCTGTTCCTCGGCCAGGCCGAGGAGGTCGTCCGGTCCCTCGCGGCGGGCCGCAAACCCTTCTGACCAGCCTCTCAACACACGAAGGCGTGATCAAACATGACGGTGCAGGAACTCGCCCCGATCGCTGGTGACGCGCACGCCGCCGACGCCGCGTTCGCCAGCATCCTGTTCTCCCCGGAGGGCAACCAGAACCCGTACCCCTTCTACCACACGCTCCGCGAGGCCAGCCCCGTTCACCACAGCACCCTCGGCATGTGGGTGCTGACCCGGTACGACGACGTGCTGTCCACGCTGCGCAACAAGTCGATCGGCAAGAACGTCGAGGCGTTCATGCAGGGCCGCTTCGGCGGCGACTGGTGGTCGCACGCCGCGCTGCGCCGGATGGGCACCTCCCTGCTGTGGGCGAACCCGCCCATGCACACCAGGCTGCGCAGGCTGGTCAACCAGAGCTTCACCGCGGCGATGGTGGCCAAGCAGCGGGAACGCATCGGCCGCATCCTCGACGACCTGCTCGCCCCGATCGCCGAGAAGGGCGGCGGGGACATCGTCAACGAGGTCTGCTACCCGCTGCCGCTGTCGGTGGTCGCCTCGCTGCTGGGCATGCCGTTGGAGGACGCGCCGCTGATGCGCGACCCGATGCGGAACTTCCAGCGCACCTTCGAACTCGGTCTCACCGCGCAGGAACTGCACGCCGCCGACGTCGGCGCGCAGTTCTCCGACGACTACTTCGCGGAGATGCTCGAGCGCAAGCGCCGGGAGCCCGGCGACGACCTGGTGTCCGCGTTGATCGAGGTTTCGGACTCCGACGGGGACGCGCTCAGCCACGTCGAACTCATCGGTGTCTGCAATATGATCATCGGCGCCGGATTCGAGACCACCACGCATATGCTCGGCAACGGCGTGCGCGCGCTGGCCTCGAATCCGGGGGAAATGGCCAAGCTCCGGGCGAATCCCGACCTGCTGGACGGGGCCATCGACGAGGTGCTGCGGTTCGACGCCCCCGTCCAGATCGCCCCCCGGATGCTCGGCGAGCCGCACGTCATCGGCGGGGTGGAGATCCCGGCGCCCGCCCAGCTCATCCTGGTGATCGGCGCCGCCAACCACGACCCGGCGCATTTCACCGACCCCGACGCATTCCGCATCGACCGCAACGAGTCCCCGTCCATTTCCTTTGGTGCCGGTATTCACACCTGCCTCGGCTGGCGGCTCGCGAAATTGCAGGCGGAGATTTTCTACACCACCCTGCTGAAGCGGTTCTCGCGTATCGAGTTGGCCGCCGAACCGGCATACCGGCCGCGGCTGACGCTGCGCGGGGTGGAGTCGTTGGAAATCAGCGTGACCACAGCATGAGGAGCGTGCCGTGACAGATCTCAAGACCGCCCGAAAGGTCCGTTTCCTCAGCGAGGACTACTTCGCCGTGCTCCGCGAGCGCGCCCAGGAGCTCCCCGAGATCGAGCGGGCCAACGTCGACGTCCAATACGCCGTCACCGAGGCGCCCGGCGTCACCCTGTTGTACTACTTGAGGATCGCTCGAGGCCGGATCGTCGACGCCCGGCTGGGCACCACCCCGGCGCCGCAGCTGCGGATCGACGTCGACTACCGGGACCTGGTCCAGTTGAACACCGGAGAGCAGCACGCCGCGGCGGCGTTCATGAAGGGCATCATGCGGGTGACGGGGGACAAGGCCAAACTCCTCGAGCTCATGCTGACCCTGCAAACGGCCCGGTACCAGCAATTGATGAACGATCTGGGTGAGGATGTCGAATTCTGATCGTCGGTAATCATCGGGTACTGAAAAAAGGAACGATCACCTTGTGCCGGGCGGGGTATTTACCGCGCCGTTATTGGCGCTAGGGTGTCTTGTGGCATGCGAGCTCGAGTCCAGGAGCAATTCAATGGCCACGACGGAATCCGATGTGACACCCGAGGTGCTCATCGTGGGCGCCGGTCCGACCGGGCTGATGCTGGCGGCGGTGTTGAGCCGGTACGGCATCAGCCCCAGGCTGATCGACGCCCGCGATGGAGTCCCCAACGAGAGCAGGGCGCTCGCGGTCGCCGCGCGCACCCTGGAGGTCTTCGACGATCTCGGCCTGATCGACGAGGTGATCCCGCGGGGCACGCCGATCCGCGCGCTCACGCTGCACTACGAGCAGAAGACCACCGCCAGGATCAACATCGACACCGTGGAGTCGCAGTTCCCGATGGGGCTGTCGATCCCGCAGTTCGAGACCGAGGACGTCCTGGTGTCCCACGTCCGGCGCCAGGGCGTTGAGATCGAGTGGGGAGTGCGGCTGACCGGGCTCACCCAGCGGGTCGACCACGTCGAGGTGGAACTCGAGCACACCGACGGCAGGACCGAACAGGCCCGCGCGGCGTGGGTTGCGGGCTGTGATGGCGCGCATTCCACGGTGCGGCACGAGGCGGGCATCAAGCGGCACGGCGAGAACCTCAACCACACCTTCGTGCTGGCCGACTGCTCGGCCGACTGGGACCTCGACCACAACTCGCTGCACGGTTGGGTCAACCCGCACGGCGCGTTCGCGTTGATCCCCATGCCGCACAAGGACGGTTGGCGGGTGCTCGCCGACTACGACGGCGATCCCGGTGACAAGCCCGACCTCGCCCTGCTGTCCCGCCTGGTCCGCGAGCGCACCCCGCTGGACCCGCACCTGTTCGACCCGGTGTGGACCACGAAGTTCGCCAGCTGGCAGCGCCGCGCCGAGGTGTTCCGCCTGCGGCGGGTGCTCATCGCGGGCGACGCCGCCCACTCGCACAGCGCGATCGGCGGCCAGGGCATGAACACCGGCCTCCAGGACGCGTTCAACCTGGGCTGGAAGCTCGCGCTGGTGCTACGCGGCAAGGCAGGGGACGGGCTGCTGGACAGCTATTCGGCGGAGCGCACCAAGGTCGCCGACGGCGTCCTTCAGTTCACCGGCACCGCCACCAAGATGGTGACCTTCCGCGGCATCGTGCCCGCGGCGCTGCGCCAGCGCGTGGTCGCCTTGGCCAGCCACCTCGCGGGCGTGCAGTCCGCGGTCGCCAAGGGGCTGACCGAACTCGGCATCGACTACCGCACCAGCCCGCTGGTCGCCGACCGGTGGCACGACGCCGCCGACGAAACCGCGCTCGGCCAACCGATCCCGCGGGCGGGCGACCTCGCTCCGGACGGCTACCTGCACGACGGGCCGGACGTCCGCAGGCTGCGCGGGCTGCTCGCCGCGGGGGAGCACACGGCGCTGGTGTTCGCCCACTACCTCGACGACGCCGACGAGTTGACCGACCTGAGCGCCCGCGCGGCCGATGCGGTCGGCGAGTACGGCAGTGCGCGGGTCATCGTCCGCGGACCGCTCGCCAAGGCGCCCGCCGAGGTGCTGCTCGATCCCTCCGGAGCGCTGCACCGGCGCTACGGCGCGGAGGACAAGCCCGCCGTGTACGTCATCCGCCCGGACCACTACATCGCCTACCGCGAGGACCGGATCAACCTGCCCGCCGTCCGGTCCCACCTGCGCGGCCTGTTCCTCTGAAATCCACTGAACTCCACCGCTGCCGCGACCGGCCACCGGGATCAGGTGGCCGGGACCGGCTCCTCGCCGTGCAGCCGGGTGTAGCGGCCGGAGAAGAAGGTCAGGGGGCGGTGGCCCGCGCGCTGGATCTTGTGGTCCCGCACCCGGCCCAGCACGATCACGTGGGTACCGGCGTCGATCTGCTGCTCCAGCTCGCAGTCCAGGTAGGCGAGGGCGTCCACGAGCAGCGGGGCGCCGGTCTGCCCGCGGCGGAAGGCCAGGCCGTCGGTGCGGCTGTCGCTGGGCTTGGAGAACTGGCGGGACACCCACTCCTGCTGCTCGGACAGGATGTTCACGCCGAAGCAGCCGGAGGTCGCGAAGCTGTCGCGGACGCGGGAGCGGTTGTGCACGCAGAACAGCACCAGCGGCGGGTCGAGCGAGACCGAGGTGAACGAGTTCGCGGTGATGCCCACCGGCCCGGCCTGGCCCTCGGCGGTCACCACGACCACACCGGTGACGAACTGACCGAGCACGTCCCGCAGCTCTCGGGTGTCTGACATGGCTCCCCCTGTCGACCTTGGCGATCGCCATCCACCGTATGAGCTTCCGCCTCGCGGTACGTCCTTCTGACTGGTGACCTCGGCGGCACCCAGGGACGACCCTTCTCGTCACTTGGGACGATCCCAGGACTTGAAAAATAACTGAGCAATCATTAAATTAATCCGCGTGAGAGCGAAGCGGACACCGACGGAGCCCGCGGCGAAGCGCCGCCCCGGCCGACCCCGCCGGGACGAGCTGACGAACACCCGGGAACGTCTCCTGGAGGCGGCGTTGACGCTGTTCGCCAAGCAGGGGTTCGAGAAGACCTCGCTGCGTCAGATCGGGGCGGAGGTCGGCGTGCAGAACAGCGCCATCTACGCCCACTTCGCCAGCAAGCAGGAGATGTTCGACTCGCTGATGGTCGAGGCTGGCCTGCTGGACCTGTGCCTGCTGGGCTACCAGCCCGACACGCTGGCGCGGCAGGACCCGGCGATCGTGCTGCCGGAGATGGTCGACAAGATCATGGCCGCCTTCGACAAGCCGCGGGCGCGGATGTTCGCCAGCGTGATGATGCGCGAGGGCCTGTTCGGCGCGGCCACCGGCGGCCGGACGCTGGCCGAGTCCATCGCGGCCGTGCAGGCGCAACTGCATGAGCCCTTCCACGCGTGGGCGGAGGCGGGTCGGCTGCGGACGGACTTCGACTCGCCGCAGCTGGTGTGGGAACTGCTGGCCCCGCTGGCCAACGCGCGGTTCGTCTACCTGCACGCCGACGCCACCCCCGCCGACCGCAGGCTCGGCCTGGAGTTGGCGCGCGGCCACGCGAAGTTCTTCGTCACCTGCTGCGTTCTCGGCGAACAAGCCTGAACAGGAGAGGATCATGACAACCACCACGACCAGCGCCACCCCAGCGGGAGTGGGCACCGGCCTCGGCGACGGCCTGGCGATCAGCCTGGACAACGTCTGGGTCCGCTACGGCAAGGAACCCGACCAGTTCATCGCCATCCACGACCTGAGCCTGCGCATCGGCCGCGGGCAGGTGTTCTGCCTGCTGGGCCCCAACGGTTCCGGCAAGACCACCACCATCAACCTGATCAGCGGCCTGCTCTCGCCCACCGAGGGCGACATCCGCGTCTTCGGGCACACGCCCAGCAAGCACCGCACCCAGACGCTGAGCAAGATCGCCGTGGTGCCGCAGGAGACCAGCCTCTACGACAGTCTCAACGCCAGGGAGAACCTGCTCTTCCACGGCCACTACTACGGCGTGGACTCCCGCAAGCTGCCGAAGCTGGTCGACCACGTGATCGAACTGGTGCAGCTCACCGACCGGGCCAAGCACCGGGTCGGCACCTACTCCGGCGGCATGCAGCGCAGGCTCACCCTGGCCAGGGCCCTGCTCACCCAGCCGGAAGCCCTGCTGCTGGACGAGCCGACGCTCGGCGTCGACGTGCAGTCCCGGCGGGCCCTCTGGGACCGGGTGCGCGAGTTGGCCGACAGCGGCATCAGCGTGCTGCTGACGACCAACTACATGGAGGAGGCCGAGGAACTGGCCGACTACATCACGATCATCGACCACGGCCGCAAGGTCGTGGACGGCACGCTGCCGGAGCTCAAGGCCAAGGTCTCCCAGCAGCGGCTGCTGCTGCACTTCGACGACCCGACCGCCGCCGAGGAGGCGATCGCCAAGCTGCCGGACGCCTCGCATGCGGGCGGCTCGTCGACCACGGTCGAGGTCTTCCTCGGCAACCCCAAGGAGGCGATGACGGTGATCAGCGACCTGCGCGCGAGCGCGACGCTGAGCGACCGGCTGGAGGCCTTCGAGCTGTCCGAAGCGAACCTGCAGGACGTCTTCCTGCAGTTCACCGGCCGTGCGCTGCGCGACTAGACGCCCGCGCGGAAAGAGGGGGAGTTGCTCATGCTGACCGCAGTTCGCGCCCTGGTGTCCAAGGACCTGCTGGTGTCCAGGCGCAATCCGGTCTTCTTCGTCCTCGGCGTGCTGGTGCCGCTGTTGTTCGTGCTGCTGTACGCGTTCATCGTGCAGACCGCCACCACCGCGCCCCTCGGGTTCGCGATCGAGTCACAGGGCCCGAACACCGACCGGTTCATGTCGATCATCCGGGACATGCGCGGCGAGGACGGTGACGCCTGGGAGATCAGGACCACCGACCCCGCCGAGGCCCGCCGGATGTACGCCGAAGGCGAGACCGTTGGCCTCGTCGTCATCCCGGCCACCTTTGAGTCCGATGTGGACAACGGCCGCGCGAGCACCCAGGTCGTGGTGCAGAACATCAACTCGGACATCACCAAGAACCTCGGCCTGCGGATGCAGGACGCCATCGCGACCATGCAGCGCCAACTGGACCCCGCCCACGTGGTGAACATCCGGGAGGAGAACCGCTGGTTCACCGATATGAGCTTCACCCGGTACATGGGCGCCAGCCTGCTGATGTTCGCGGTGCTGTACGCGTCGATGGTGAACACCGGCAGCCTGATCGCGCGGGAGTGGGAGGACCGCACCGCCAAGGCACTGGTGCT
This sequence comes from Actinorectispora metalli, assembly GCF_056323685.1. NCBI lineage: Bacteria > Bacillati > Actinomycetota > Actinomycetes > Pseudonocardiales > Pseudonocardiaceae > Actinorectispora > Actinorectispora metalli. Next base: position 554,043 of record NZ_JBREYE010000001.1, on the reverse strand, counting down.
CTCGCCGCGGGGCACCTGGCCGCTGGTGATCGGAAAGTGGGTGACCGCGTTCATCCAGACGCTGATCACCATGGTGCTGGTGGTACTCGCGCTCTGGCTCGCGCTGGGCTATCCGATCGGCAAGCTGGGGCCGGGCACCTGGGGACCGCTGGTGTTGTTCTTCGGCTACGGGTCCGCCCTCGGGGTGCTGCTCGGGGTCGCGTTGCGGCGCTCGCTGCCGCTGGTGCCGATCGCCGCGGTGCTCACGCTGATCCACTTCCTGGTGTTCGGCTTCGAGTCCTACATGCGGGGCTACGCACACGACGGGCTCGTGGAGTTCCTCTGGTGGTGCGCGAGGTTCTTCCCGGTGAGCGCCGCCATCGACCAGATCCGCTTCACCGTGGAGGGCCTGACGCCGTTCTACACGCAGCAGTACTACCTGCTCTGGCTGTCGCTGCTCATCGTGGCCCTGGTCGCCATCTCGATCAAGGTGCTGCGGAGCAAGCTCCGCTTCACCCAAGGCCAGTGACGGCACCGGGCAGAAGGAGACTTTCGACATGACTACGCTGCACGCGTTCCTCGCGGTGCACAGGCGGAACCTGATGCTGCTGCGCAGGCAGAAGGCCCTGCTCATCCAGGCCGCGATCGTTCCGGTGGCGATGCTGATCCTCGCCACGCTGGTCTACGGCGGGTTCGGCGACGCCTACGGCATCGGGCTGGTCAACCAGTCCACCAGCAAAGAAGCCCAGGCGCTCGAACACAAGATCCGCGACGCGCGCTCGGACATCACGCCGTGGTTCGACATCGTCGCCGACGACGAGAAGAAGGCGCAGGAGCTTGTCGACTGGGGCAGGCTCCAGATGGTGGTGACGATCCCGCCGGACTACGCCACCACGCACCAGGTCCATGTGCGCAACTACAACGTCAACTCCGACGCGGTGAAGAACACCGCGGGCAGGCTCCAGATGGTGCTGAACGGCACGGACGTGGCGGGCGCGCAGCTTCGGATCAGCAACGAGATGGTGGGCGCCCGCCAGCACGACGTTTGGCGGTCGGCGTTCCTCGGCGGATCGTCGGTGCTGCTGGCGCTGTTCTTCGGCGCGATGCTCATCGCCTCCAACCTGTTCCTGCTGGAACGGGAGAACTCCACCCGCAAGGAAATCCTGCTCACCCCGCTCAACCCGATCATCGCCGGGCTGGCCAACGTGTTCTCGGCGATCGTGGTGACAATCCTGTTGTCACTGTTGCCACTGGGGCTGTCGTATTGGATAGCCGAGTTCCACGTGGACTTCCTGCACGTGCTCGGCGTCTACGCGATCATGATCCCGGTCATGGTGGCCTGCGCGGGGATCGGCATCTTCGCGGGTCACTACCTGAAGTACTTCCGGGCCGCCCAGCCGATCATCACCCTCGGTTCCATGGTGACGTTCTTCGTCTGCGGCGGGTTCAACATGGTCGCCTATCTGCCGCCCGAGGCACGGGTGTTCAGCGAGTGGTGGCCGTTCTCCCGGATCTTCACCTGGCTCAACCCGTTCATGCACGGCTTCACCGGCTTCTCCGGCTGGCGGGTGTTCGCCGTGCTGACGGCCGCCGCGATCGGCATCGCGCTGATCGCACGGGCCTACCAGCTGGAACGCCGCAGCTCGGATTCCCGCAGCATGTAGACCATCCTCCCCCCTCAATGGGGCCCGCCAAGCCGCGGCTTGGCGGGCCCCGCCCTTGTCGTGCCCGCACTTGAGCGGTCGTCGAGTGATTGTCGAGAAAGGCGGAGCCGTCGGGCTGCTCCACTGGTGAGGCTGGGGGCCCGCGACGCTGCGCACACCCCGCGCGGTGCCCGTGCCGGAATCGCCTGGATGGGAGTTTGTTTCGTGACATCCGAACTGGTTGAGGTGCTGGAATCCGCCGAAGCGACAAGCGAGGACATCGCCTCGCTGCCCGTGCCGGAGCACTACCGGGCCGCGGTGCTGTTCAAGGACCAGCAGCACATGTTCGAGGGGATTCCCACCCGCGACCGCGAGCCGAGCAAGGCGCTGCACCTGCACGACGTGCCGACCCCCGAACCCGGCCCCGGCGAGGCGCTCGTCGCGGTGATGGCCAGCTCGATCAACTACAACACGGTGTGGAGCGCGTTGTTCTCACCGGTGCCCACCTTCGCCTTCCTGGAGCGCTACGCCCGCACCGGCGGCCTTGCCGCCCGGCACGACCAGCCCTGGCACGTGATCGGCTCCGACCTCGCGGGCGTGGTGCTGCGCACCGGTCCCGGCGTCCGCCGCTGGAAGCCGGGCGACCGGGTGGTCGCGCACTGCCTGTCGGTGGAGCTGGAGGACGCCGACGGGCACGGCGACACCATGCTCGACCCCGAGCAACGCATCTGGGGCTACGAGACCAACTACGGCGGCCTCGGCGAACTCGCGCTGGTCAAGGCCAACCAGCTGATGCCCAAGGCCGGGCACCTCAACTGGGAGGAGGCAGCCTCGCCAGGACTGGTGAATTCCACCGCCTACCGGCAGCTGGTGTCCTCCAACGGCGCGGCCATGAAGCAGGGCGACAACGTGTTGATCTGGGGCGCGGGCGGCGGCCTTGGCTCCTACGCCACCCAGCTGGCGCTGGCCGGCGGGGCGAACCCGATCTGCGTGGTGTCCAACGACCACAAGGCCGAGATCTGCCGGGAGATGGGCGCCGAGTCGATCATCAACCGCAGCGAGGAGAACTACCGGTTCTGGAAGGACGAGAACACCCAGGACCCGGCGGAGTGGAAGCGCTTCGGCAAGCGCATCCGCGAGCTGACCGGCGGGGAGGACGTGGACATCGTCTTCGAGCACCCCGGCCGCGAGACCTTCGGCGCCTCGGTGTTCGTCACCCGCCGCGGCGGGGTCATCACGACCTGCGCCTCCACCACCGGCTACCGCCACGAGTTCGACAACCGCTACCTCTGGATGTACCTCAAGCGCATCGTCGGCTCGCACTTCGCCAACTACCGGGAGGCGTGGGAGGCGAACCGGTTGATCGTGAAGGGCAAAATCCACCCCACGCTGTCCCAGTCCTTCCCGCTCGCCGAGGTGGGTCAGGCCGTGGACGAGGTTTATCGCAACCGCCACCACGGCAAGGTCGGCGTGCTGTGCCTGGCCCGCGGCGAGGGAGGCGGGGTGGACGACCCCGAGTTCCGCGCCAGGCACGAGTCCGCGATCAACCGCTTCCGCGGCACCTCGCCGCAGCAGTGACCTCGTTCTCCTGACGGTGACAGGCGGTGTGCTCGCACACCGCCTGTCCCGTGTGTCGACCTATCTGCCACCCAAGGCCCGGTGCAGTTCCCCGCGGAAGATCGCCTGGAACTCCGCGACGTGCTCCGGCCCCATCACCGTGTAGTGCTCGCCGGGGACCTCGAAGTAGCGGCCGGGTTCCCGGCTGAAGTCATCCCACTTGTGCACCTGGTCGAGCCAGGTGTCCCGGTCCCCGCCCAGCGGGGGAATGGCGTGGAAGACGCTGATGCCGCGGACATTCCCGCTCGGCTCGTAATGCCGTCCGATGCTCAGCAGGGACTGCGTCAGTTCGCTCCAGGCGGCGAACTTGGCGGTGTCCAGGTCGAGTTCGGCGAGCCGGTCCGGTTCGGCGAGGCTCATCAGGTAGTCGATTTGGTGCCTCTTGTCGGGAAGGCTGCCGCGGAGCTGCTTCGGCAGCTCGGCCACTTTCTCCGCCTCGATCAGCGAGAGCAGGAACGCCAGGTTCACCGCGCCCTCGATGAAATCCAGCTGCTCCATGCGTTGTTTGAAGTGCGGCGGCAGGTTGACGGCGCCGACGAAGTCGACGCGCTCGCCTTCGGATTCCAGCAGCTTCGCGATCTCGAAGGCGACCGCGACGCCGAAGGAATACCCGGCGATGGCGTATGGGCCCGTGGGCTGCTTCTTCCTGATGGCCGCGACGTAGCATTCGACCATTTCGCCGAAACTGGTGAAATACGGCTCGCCCTTGCCGAAACCACGCGCCCGCAGCGCGTAGAAGGGCCGTTCGTCGGTGAAGTACTTCGCCAGGTTCACGAAGACCAGCACCTCGCCCGAGCCGGGGTGGATGAAGAACAGCGGCGTCTTGTCCCCGGTGGACTGCAACGTGACCAGCGGGTCGTACACACCCGGCTGCTGCCCGGCACCCTCGGCCAGCCGCTCCGCGAGAGCCCGCACCGTGGGCGCCCGCAGAATCCAGCTGATCGGCAGGTCGGCCAGGTCCAGCCGCTGCTCCGCCTTCCGCTTGAGGCGCAACACATCCAGCGAGGTGCCACCCAGGTCGACGAAGCTCGCCGTCGCGCTCACCGACGCGGGGTCGACGTCGAAGATCTCGCCGTAGATCTCGGCGAGCGCGATCTCGGTGGCTCCCACCGGCTCGGCGTGGTCCTCGCGCCCGCGTTCGGCCAGTTCCCTGACCTGCTGCCGGACCTTGTCGAACTCGCCCGCCTCCAACCGCTTCCGCAGCACCGAGCGCTGGATTTTGCCGAGGCTGGTCTTGGGCACCGCGTCCCCGGTGAGCGGCAGTACCAGCGAGGCCCGGAATCCCCAGTGCCGCACGACGCATTCCTGGACGGTGGTGATCACCCGGTGCAGTTCGCGCTCGTCGTCCGATGAGACGGCGGGGACGAAGGTGACCACGAGGTGCTCGGTGTCGCTGCCCGGTTCCCTGGTGGGGAAGACGGCCACCGACGACTTCTCGATCCCGTCGAGCAGTCCCAGCACCGTTTCGAGGTCGTGGCTGAAGTAGTTGACCCCGTTGACGATGATGCTGTCCTTGCTGCGGCCCGCCAACGTGAGCCTGCCCGCCTCGTCCAGCTTGCCGAGGTCCCCGGTGCGGAACCAGCCGTCGGCGGTGAACGCCGCCGCGGTGGCGTTGTCGTCGTTGAAGTACCCCGGCGAGACCATGGGGCCGCGAAGCTGGAGTTCGCCGACCTCACCGGGAGGCAGCGGCGCGTCGGCGGGGTCGGTCACCCGAAGCCGCAGGTCACGCAGCGGCAGGCCGAGGGAGGCGAACTCCTGGCCCGCGTCGATGTCGGGGAAGTCGTGCGAATAGACGCTCCCGGCGCAGGTCTCGGTCATCCCGAACGCGGGCAGCAGGGCGCCGCGGGGGAGTCCGGAGGAGGCGAAGCGGTCCAGGAACGCCTCCGCTGTGGCGCGGACGACGGCCTCCCCGCCGGACACGATGTACTTCAGCGGCGAAAGGTCGAGCGCGTCCCCGCCGGTGGCCTGCCGGTTGATGTGCCCCAGCAGGAAGTTGGGGGTGAAGGTCATGGCCACCTGGTGCTTGTCGATCAGCTCCAGGAACCGCATCGGCTGCTCCAGGATGACCTCGGGCTCCACCTGGACCTGGGTGACGCCCGCGAACATCGGGAACAGGTGGCATTCCAGCAGCGCCGCGACGTGGTCGAAGGAGATCCAGTTCAGGGCGGTGTCCTCTGCCTCGAGCGGCTGGCGCTCGGCCTTCGCCGCCATCGACGCGAGCAGGTTGGCGTGGGTGAGCATCACCGCCTTGGAGTTGCCGGTCGAACCGGAGGTGAGCACCAGCACCGCGAGATCCTCGGCGGCCGCCTCGTGAACGACCTGGTCAGGTTCATCGAGGCGCACCTCGGGCAGGGACACCACGGTGCTGCCCGGCACCGTCGGCAGCTCCTCCCGCAGCCGAGCCGTCGTGATCAGCAGCGGGCCACCGAGCAGTTCGTTCACGTGGGCGAGCTGGGTCTTCCACCGGGCGGGGTCGCCGTGCACCGGGACCAGCGGGCAGGGCACAAGACCGCCGAGCACGCAGGCCCAGAAGGCCGGGATGAAGTCCGGCGGGCGCTCCAGCAGCAGCGCCACCGTGTCACCCGGCCGCAGCCCGCGGGCCCGCAGGCCCGCCAGGATTCGACCCGCCTCGTCCAGGAGTTCGGGGTAGGACTGGAAGGCGGCGTCGCCACCGGCCTCCGACTCGTACCACAGGCCGGAAGCGGAACGGGTGGCCGCGGCGCGCAGGAGAATGTGCGCCACGGTTCCCAGCTCCAAGCCCTGATCGTCTTTCACCATCGACACTGAAGACTCCTCCCGGAAGTCGAGAACGGATATCTCGCTTTTGCCTCAAATTGCGCTCGAATCGCACATAATGGGTGTGCTCGTGCCCAACAGGGTGGCGGCGCCTTTCCGGTGGAGTAAACCATGCTTAATGGGGTCCGCAAAGCAGTGTTTTTCTACTCGGCCCATTATGGCTAGTGCTTTATGACTAGTAATTTGTGAGCAACCGTCTGCGTTGTTGTCATCATCCCGGTGACCTGGCTGGTTTGCGCTTACCCCGCAAGCGGTTGACGAAGCTTCCCGGCACTCGTAACTTGACCTCGAGCCAATCGCTTCATTTATTCGGTGCGCACGGAATAAATCGTGACACCGCCCCTTGTCTGTTGATTTCTCGACCACGACCTTCGCCCGCGGAAGGAACGCACATGATGAGGCACTCGGGGAGCGACCGCGCGCCGGAAAGCGAACCCATCGCCGTCATCGGCCTTGGCTGCCGCCTGCCGGGCGGTCTGGACTCGGCGGAGGAGTTCTGGCGCTTCGTGTGCGAGGGCAGAGAGGCGACCGCCACCCTGCCCGAGGACCGGTGGCAGGCCTACACCGCCAACCCCCGGGACGCGCGGGCGATGCGCGGCACCACCCGGCGGGGCGCGTTCCTGGCCGATGCCGCGGGTTTCGACGCCGACTTCTTCGGGATCACCCCGCGGGAAGCCGAGCTCATGGACCCGCAGCAGCGCATCATGCTCGAGGTCGCCTGGCAGGCACTGGAACACGCGGGGGTGCCGCCGGAAAGCCTCGCGGGCACCGCCACCGGTGTCTTCACCGGCGTCGGCTCCGACGACTACGGCAGGCAGCTTCTGGAGGACCTGCCCGGCATCGAGGCCTGGACCGGCATCGGCTCGGCTCTGTGCGGCGTGGCCAACCGGGTCTCCTACGTCCTCGACCTGCGCGGCCCGAGTCTCGCGGTCGACACCGCCTGCTCGGCCTCGCTGGTCGCGACCCACCTCGCCTGCGCCAGCCTGCGGTTGGGGGAGAGCAGCATGGCCATCGTCGGCGGCATCAACGTGATCGCCGGGCCGGGCCTGACGATGGTGCTGGACGCCGCGGGCGCCACCTCGCCCGACGGACGGTCGAAGTCCTTCGACGCCGCCGCCGACGGCTACGGCCGCGGCGAGGGTTGCGCGGTCCTGGTCCTCAAGCGGCTGGCCGACGCCGAACGCGACGGCGACCGCGTGCTCGCCGTGATCCGCGGCAGCGCCGTCAGCCAGGACGGGCGCACCAACGGGATCATGGCGCCCAGCGACGAAGCCCAGGAACAGGTGATCCGGCAGGCCCTGCGCCAAGCCGACGTGGCCGCGCACACCGTGGACTACGTCGAGGCACACGGCACCGGAACCCGGATCGGCGACCGCATCGAGGCCGCCGCCCTGGGCCGCGTCTACGGCAGACCCGACGCCGCGAACCCCTGCCAGATCAGCTCGGTGAAGTCCAACATCGGCCACCTGGAGGCGGGCGCCGGTGTCGCGGGCGTGCTGAAGGCCGTGCTCGCACTCGTGCATGGGCGCATCCCGCCCATCGCGAACCTGGACCGACCGAACCCGCACATCGACTGGGTGGCCGCGGGCCTGGCCCCGGTCCGCGGGCTGCGGCCCTGGCCGGAGCGGGAGTCGCCGCGCCGCGTCGGTGTCTCCGCCTTCGGCTACGGCGGGACGATCGGCCACCTGATCCTCGAAGAGGCCCCGCCGGTCCCGACCCCCGCGACCCGGCGCAGCGCGGACCACGCGGGACCGTGGCTGTTCCCCCTGTCCGGGGCCACCCCCACGGCGGTGCGCCAGTACGCGGGCAGGCTGGCCGACTGGCTCGACGGCAGCGGCGCGGACGCTCGCCTCGCGGACGTGGCGCACACCCTGCTCGCGCGCCGCAGCCATCTGGCCCACCGCGCCGCGGTCGTCGCCCACGACCGACATGACCTCGCCGAGCGGTTGCGGTCACTGACAGACGAGGAGATTCACGGGATCGGCCCGGCCACGCCCGCGAACCCGGTGTGGGTGTTCTCCGGACACGGCTCGCAGTGGGTCGGCATGGGCCGCGAACTCCTGGCGGCGGAACCCGTCTTCGCCGAGGTGATCGACGCGCTGGGGCCGGTCTTCACCGCCGAGATCGGATTCGCCCCCCGGCAGGCCCTGGCCGAGGACCCCCTCGAGGAAGTCGCCCGCATCCAGCCGATGATCTTCGCGGTGCAGGTCGCGTTGGCCGGGGTGTTGCGCGCCAAGGGCCTTCGCCCGGCCGCCGTCATCGGCCACTCGGTGGGCGAGATCGCCGCCGCGGTCGCGGCCGGGGCGCTGACCCTGCTCGACGGCGCCCGCCTGGTGTGCCGCCGGTCGGTCCTGCTGCGCAAGGTCGCGGGCGACGGCGCCATGGCCATGGTCGGCTTGCCCTTCCAGCAGGTCCGGGAGCTTCTCGGCGACAGCCAGGACGTGGTCCCGGCGATCTCCGCGTCGCCCACCTCCACCGTGATCTCCGGCGCCGCGGCCGCCGTCCGGGCGGTGACGCAACGCTGGCGGGCCGACGGACTCCCCGTCCGCGAGGTCACCTCGGACGTCGCGTTCCACAGCCCGCACATGGACTGCCTGCTCGCGGATCTGGAAAGCGCAGCCGAGGACCTCGAGGTCTTCCAACCCCACCTGCCCTTCTACTCGACGGCGCTGGCGGACCCGCGCGCCCGGCCCCGGCACGACGGCGCCTACTGGACGGCGAACCTGCGCAACCCGGTGCGGCTGGCCGATGCCGTCACCGCCGCGCTGGACGACGGTCACCGGCTCTTCCTCGAGATCGCGCCGCACCCGGTGGTGACCCATTCGATCGCCGAGACGCTCGCCCACCGCGGCGCCGACGACGGGTTCGCCACGGGTGCCCTGCGCCGCCGCAGGCCGGAGCAATCCACCCTGCTGGGTGCCCTCGCCGCACTACACACCCACGGTGCCGTGGTGCGGTGGCCCGTGGACCAGCCCGCGAACCTCGTGTCGCTGCCCCCGGTCGCCTGGCAACACAAGCGGTTCTGGCGCCGCCCGGCACTCTCGCCGGGAACGGGCACCGAGCACCACGACCCGGATTCGCACACCCTGCTGGGCGCGGCCACGACCGTCGCGGGCACCCCGTCGATGCGGCTGTGGCACACCAGGGTGGACCACGAGAACCGCCCCTACTCCGGTGAGCACACCATCCACGGAGTGGAGGTCGTGCCCGCCTCGGTGGTGCTCAACACCTTCCTGGCCGCGGCCCGGTCACCTCGGCTCGCCGAGGTGACGCTGAGCATGCCGCTGCCGGTAACCGAACCGCACGACATCCAGGTGGTGTCCACCAACTCAGGCATCCGGCTCGCCTCCCGGCGCGCGGGCGACGGGCACGACTCGTGGCTGACCCACGCCACCGGCATGGCGGTGACCGACGCCGAAGCGCTGGACGAGACGGTGGACGTGGGGGAGTCGCACCGCCATCCGAACCGCCGCGCACCCGGTGACGTGCACCGGCACCTGTCGGAGGTCGGCGCCGCCCCCGGCTTCCGGTGGGAGCCGACCGAGCTTCGCACCTCGGACACGGGAGTCCTCGCCGTGGTCCGCGTCGACCACGACCCCACCACGTGGGCGCCGGTGCTGGACGCGGTGCTGGCCGTCGCGCCGCTGGTGTTTCCCGGCGAACCCGTGCTGCGGATGCCCCGCTACCTGCGCGCGCTCGCCGTCGGCGGCCGTGTCCCGTCCGGCACCGCGATCATCGAGGTGTCGGCCACCGACGCTCAGGACACAGTGGACGTCGTCGTGTCCGACGAAGCGGGCCATGTCCTGTTGCGGATGACCGAGTTGCGCTTCGGACGGTTGGACGGCGGCCTGGCCGACCGCGTCCCGGGTGAGCTTGTGCACCAGTTGAATTGGGTTCCCCTCGCTCCAGCGCGGGCAGCGTCCCGCCCGGTGCTGCTGGTCGGCGGCCGGGGCGGACTGGCCGCGTCGCTCGGCGACTGGCTCGCGACGGCGGGAGTGGAACACACCGTGCTCGACTCACCCGAGGAACTCGCCGCCGCGGCCTCCGCTGTGGACGTCCTGGTGCTCCCGGACCGACCGGCCGCGGCCGCCGGGGCATGGCGCCTGGCCAGAACCGCACAGGTCATGGGCGCGGCCGACATCCGCGGTAGCAGGCTCTGGGCGGTGACGACGGGCCAACGCGAACCCGGCGACCTCGACCAGGTCGCCCAAGGCCCCAGCTGGGGACTGGGCCGAGTCATCAGAGGCGAGCACCCGGAACTGTGGGGCGGCATCGTGGACCTGCCCACCGCACCCGGACCGGCGGACCTCCGAGCGCTCACCGCCGTGATCGCGGCCCGCCCGAAGGAAGACGTCCTCGCGATCCGGGCAGGCGAGGTCGAGACCGCGCGCCTCACCCCGGCCGCCGATCCCGACGGGTCCGAGCTGGAATGCCTGCCGGACGCCGCCTACCTGATCACCGGCGGCCTGGGCACCCTCGGACTCGAGGTGGCACGCTGGCTCGCCGGGCGCGGCGCACGACACCTCATCCTGGCAGGCCGCACCCCCCTGGCGGAGAACCCCGACGGCGCCCGAACCGGCGCGATCCGCGGCCTGGAGGCAATGGGCGTCACCGTGCGGACCCTCGCCCTCGACATCGCCGACCTCGAAACCAGCACCCGCCTGCTCCGCGCCGAACCGGGCCTGCCGCCGATCCGGGGCGTCGTGCACGCCGCCGGCGTACTGGACAACCGCATGTTGCGCGACCTGGACGAGGCATCGCTGCGCAGGGTCATGCGTCCCAAGGTCGACGGAGCGCTGACCCTGCACACCCTGTTCCCACCGGGCAGCCTCGACTTCCTCGCCCTGTTCTCCTCCAACGGCCTGCTGCTCGGTCTGCCCGGCCAAGCCGCTTACGCCTGCGGCAACGCGTTTCTCGACGCGCTCGCCCGGCACCGCCGCTCGACCGGGCACCGCGACACCATCAGCCTCGCCTGGACCTCGTGGCGCGGCATGGGCATGGCGGCCAACGACACCGTGGAGCAAGAACTACGCGAGTCCGGCGTCGGCACGATCTCCGCGGCCGAAGCGTTCCGCGCCTGGGAACTGGCCCACCGCACCGACATCCCGTACGCGGTGGTCATGCCCACAGTGGACCTCCCACCAGGACGGACCCCGCTGCCCCTCCTGAGCGCCCTGAAATTCAGGCAGGCAACCACCGAGGAGAGCGTGGCCGAGTTCACCGCCGACCTCGCCCCCGATGAACTGCTGCGCCGCGTGACCAGCGAAGTCGTCGCCATCGTCGGCGCCGAAACGCAGACCCCGGCCGAGGACCTTGACCTCAACCGCCCCCTCCCCGAACTGGGCCTGGACTCGGTGATGATGCTGGCGATCCGTCGGAAACTGGAACGCAGGCTCCGCCTGGACCTGCCCGCGGCACTGCTCTGGACCGCCACCACCGTCGCCGCCCTCGCCCGCGAACTCGCCGACCGCCTCACCACCCCGCAGGCCGACCCGCCTTCGGAAAGTCACGCTTTTCTGACCGGCTGACACGAGGAGAAGCAATGCACACCGACACCTACCTGGCCGGTATCAGCACCTACCTGCCGGACCTGGTGGACACCGCCCACGCCGTGCACAGCGGTTGGTACGACCAGGACGCCGCCGACCGCGCGGGCCTGAAGTCGGTCGCCGTCGCCGATACCCTGCCCGCCCCCGACATGGCGGTCACGGCGGTGAACGACCTGCTCAAGAAGTCACCCCTGCCGCCATCGGCCATCGCCGCCCTCTTCCACACCGCCGTGCACTACCAAGGACCGGACTCCTGGTCCCCCCAGCACTACATCCTCCGCAACACCCTCGGCACCCGAATCCCGGCGGTCGAGATCCGCCAGGGCTGCAACGGAATGCTGAGCTGCCTCGAACTGGCCTCCAACCACCTCGGCGCGGACCCGTACCGCGAGGCCGTCCTCGTCGTCGGCGGCGACAACTTCTCCACCCCCATCGTGGACCGCTGGACCACCAGCAGGAACTTCGTCCTCGGCGACGGCGCCGCCGCCGTACTGGTCTCCCGCCACCCCGGCTTCGCCCAGCTGCTCTCCGTCAGCTCCATGTCCGACCCCGACCTGGAACCACTCGACCGCGGCGGCGAAGCCCTGTTCCCGCCCGGCATCACCATCGGCGCCCGCCTCGACATCGAGGCCCGCCACCTCTACTGGAAACAGGAGTGGGCCAAGGGAAACCTGCCGCCCATCGGCGACGTCGGCAAGCTCCTGCGCGACACCGCGGCCCGAGCACTCGCCGACGCGGGCGTGCGGATGTCCGAAATCACCCGCGTCACCCACCCCGGCTTCAACCTGCCCGCCCTCCGCGAAGTCTTCCTCGAACCCCTCGGCATCGACGAGTCCAGGACAAGCTGGGAATTCCACCGCACCACCGGCCACGCGGGAACCATCGACCAACTCGCGGGCCTCGAACACCTGTGGACCTCCCGCCAGATCCGGGCGGGTGACCACGTGCTCCTCGTCGGCATCGTGCCCGGCATGCAGGCGACCTGCGCCGTGATCAAAGTCCTGGAAACCTGCCAGTGACGACAGGGCCGGGACCGATCGCCACGGTCAGGCTCGTGGCGTTGGTGCGGCGAGCTCGGCCAAGTGCTGCAGCGAGTTGGTGAGATGCGCAGGGTCGAAAGGCGGGAACTGGATGTACTCCCGGATGGACTGCGGCACCGCCGACCAGTCGTAGGTGAGCGTGACCTCGGTTTCGGACAGACCGACCGGCGCCAGGTCGTAACGCCAGCTCCAGCCGCCGAACTCCAGGCTGCCGTCGTCCTTCTCTTCCCCCGTCAGCCAGCCGATGGCACGCGGCGCCTCCAGCACGTGAACCTTGTTGGCCACCCGGTAGTCACCGTCCGGATGGTCGGCGTGATACATGTTCATCCGGAAAACCTGCCCCGCCTCGGTCAGCGGCGCCTGGTCGGCGGCTTTCCGAACCCAGCCGGTGCCGTCGATCGCGGAATGGGTCGTCGGGTCCGCCAGCACCGCGAACACCCTGTCGACGGGCGCGGCGACAGTCAGGGCGGCGGTCAAGTTCTCCTGGTCCACGGGTGTGCACGCTCCTTGTCATCTCATGCCGGGCCTTCCACAGGCGTACAAGGCCCGACATGTAGACACCGCGGCGAGGCGAAACTCATCGGTCGTGCCGCGATCCGCCGCACACCGGTGGCGATGTGATCACGACACGAAGTCGAGAAACTCCCAGTGCCCTTCGGGATGCGCGCCGCTGAGCCATTTCCCGCAGTTCTGCAGGACCACCGGGCCAGAGGTGATGTGCTGGGTGCCGGTGCCGAGATCACGCAGGAACCGGTCGATCGGCCCGCGCCGGATCGCCGCCGTCGCCGCCCATCGGTGCACCGTCTGGCCGATGTCCTGCACGGTCCACGTCGCGTGGTTGAGCGCCAGCCTGATCAGCGTGTCCTGCTCTGTACTCAAAGGCTCGCCCGCGGCCAGAATGTCCTCGTTGCCTTGCCACACCTGCATCCCCCACGCCCGAGCCGAACGAAGCTTGGCTTCGGCGGTCGCGAACTCGGCGTGGAACTGCGCGGTGTCGGTGGCAGCATTGCGGGTGCCGGATTTCGCCGCGGCAACCAGCTTCAGCTCATCCAGCAGCCGCCGCCCGACCCCGAACGCCCAGCCGGTGTGCCCGATCGCGGCCATGTTCACCACCCCCACGCGGAAGATCGCGCCACCATTGGCCGGCGTCGTGGTGGCCGCGAGATAGGTGTGCGTCGCCGGGACGAACTCATCGGCGCAGTGGTAGTCGATGCTGCTCGTGGCGCGCAGACCGAGCACATCCCAGTTGTCGACAAGCTCCACCCGCGACTTCGGCATCGACAGCACTCGAAACTCCCCGGTGCCCTCGACCTGGATCGCACTGTGCACATGGGTGGCCAGCGCCATCCCGGAGGCGAACTGCCAACTCCCGCTCACCAGATAGCCCCCGTCCACGGGAACCGCCCGCCCAGCGCGGGTGCCATGCCCCGCCAGCAACGCGTAATGACCGCCCGCCACATCGGGAAACAGCTCGGCCGCCGCGTCAGCACCGAGATAGGCCGCCGTGGTGCCGGTGACCATCTGCAACGCCATCATCGTCCACCCGGCCGAGGCGTCGTGATAGCTGAGCCGCTCGATCGTCTCGATCACCTGCCGCGGCGAGAACTCGTAGCCGCCGAGGTTCGCAGGCAGCCCGGCCCTGATGACCCCGGTGTCCAGCAACGCCCGCGCGGTGTCGTCGGTAAGCCTGCCGAGTTTCTCCGCCGCGTCCGCGTTCGCCTCAAGCTCCCCGGCGAGCGCGTCGATTCGCCTCAGCACCGCGGGAAATTCGTCGCTGACATGCAACCGGGCCGAGGCCGTCACGGGAAGCTCGCTCCTTGGTCTCGGCGCCACTGCCCTCCTCACGCTACCGCGAAGCCACCCCGTTCCCCGAGGTTCTCGGACGGTATCGGCATAGTCCGCAGTAGACCCGATCGGTTGCCGCGCAACGACGAACGGCCGGTTCCGCGCGGAGGCGGAACCGGCCGTTCGTCGAAACACGCGTCTGCCAGGTCAAACCCGGCTCGGGCTCACACGTCGTAATACAGCGCGAACTCGTAGGGGTGCGGGCGGAGGCGGATCGGGTCGATCTCGTTCTCGCGCTTGAAGGCGATCCAGGTCTCGATCACGTCCGGGGTGAAGACGCCGCCTTCCAGCAGGAAGTCGTGGTCCGCCTCCAGGTTGTCCAGCGCCTTGTCCAGCGAGCTGGGGACCTGCGGGACGTTGCGGGCCTCCTCGGGGGGAAGCTCGTAGAGGTCCTTGTCGATCGGGGCCGGGGGCTCGATCTTGTTCTTGATGCCGTCCAGGCCCGCCATCATCATCGCGGCGAAGGCCAGGTACGGGTTGCCCGAGGAGTCGGGGCAGCGGAACTCGACGCGCTTGGCCTTCGGGTTGTTGCCGGTGATCGGGATGCGCACGCAGGCAGAACGGTTGCGCTGCGAGTACACCAGGTTCACCGGGGCTTCGAAGCCGGGCACCAGGCGGTGGTAGGAGTTCACCGTCGGGTTGGTGAAGGCCAGCAGGCTCGGGGCGTGGTGCAGGATGCCGCCGATGTAGTGCCGCGCCGCGTCCGACAGGCCGCCGTAGCCGCTCTCGTCGTGGAACAGCGGCTCGCCGTCCTTCCACAGCGACTGGTGGCAGTGCATGCCAGAGCCGTTGTCGCCGAACAGCGGCTTCGGCATGAAGGTGGCCGTGCGGCCCGCCTGCCACGCCGTGTTCTTCACGATGTACTTGAACAGCTGCAGGTCATCCGCCGCGTGCAGCAGCGTATTGAACTTGTAGTTGATCTCGGCCTGACCGGCGGTGCCCACCTCGTGGTGCGCCCGCTCCACGGTGAAGCCCGAGTCCTGCAGGTTCAGCACGATCTTGTCGCGGAGGTCGGCGTAGTGGTCGGTGGGCGACACCGGGAAGTAGCCGCCCTTGTACTTGACCTTGTAGCCCTTGTTGCCGCCCTCTTCGTCCGCGCCGGTGTTCCACCAGCCCGACTCCGAGTCGATCTCGTGGAACGAGGCGTTCTCGGTGGTGTCGAAGCGGATCGAGTCGAACAGGTAGAACTCGGCCTCGGGGCCGAAGAACACGGTGTCGGCGATGCCGGACTCGGTGATGTACTGCTCGGCCTTGCGCGCGATGTTGCGCGGGTCGCGGCTGTAGGGCTCGCGAGTCAGCGGGTCGTGCACGAAGAAGTTCAGGATCAGCGTCTTCTCAACCCGGAACGGGTCGATGCGCGCGGTGTAGGGGTCGGGCAGCAGCAGCATGTCCGACTCGTGGATCTGCTGGAAGCCGCGCACCGACGAACCGTCGAACGCAAGACCCTCATTGAACGCGTCCTCGTCAAAGGACGCCGCGGGCACCGTGAAGTGCTGCATGATGCCGGGCAGATCGCAGAACCGGACATCGACGAACTTCACGCCCTGCTCGTTGATGTACTGCAGGACCTCGTCGGAACTCTTGAACACCCTCGCTGGCTCCTTTTGTGGTCGAATGCCGGTCGCTTAGCTCGGCCCGACGCTAAGCGGGTGGTGTTGCCCGGTCATCACCCGCATGTTTCACGGACGTTAACGGGCGGGAGTTTGCCCTGGAATGCCTGCCTCTCGCAGCGTGGAACCCGAGGCTTACCCTGATTGTGTGGCTAGATGGACAGGATCGTGGCTTTCCGGGCCCAGCGCGGCCCTGGAACCGGGCGCCGACGCGGGTGACCGGCCCAGCCAGAAGTGGCGCGGCGAGCGGCTCGGGCTGCCCGAGAACGGGCCCGGTTCGGTGCCGTCCACGCTGCGCCGCGCGGTGGCGCTGATCGTCGACGTCGTGCTGGCGGGCCTGGTCGCGGGCCTGTTCACCGCACCGGAGCTGCCCCAGAACTGGAGCCTGCTGTCCTGGGCGGTCATCACCGTGCTGCCCACCGCCTTCTTCGGCATCACCCCCGGCATGGTGCTGCTCGGGATGCGGGTGGCCCGCGTCGACGGCTCGACCATGGTCGGCCTGCTCCGTGCGATCCCGCGCACACTGCTCATCTTCTTCATCATCCCCGCCGTGATCTGGGACGCCGACAACCGCGGCCTGCACGACAAGCTGACCGGCACCATCGTCGTCCGCAGCCGCTGACACGCGTTTTCGCCGCCGCCCGCGCCGTGTGCGTGAAATGTCAGTGGTTGCCGGCATGGTCTCCCCACGAATGTGTATCAACTTGGGGAGATATCAGTAATGAACGACGTCATCCGCGCCGAAGGGCTGGTGAAGCGCTTCGGCGAGACCACCGCCCTGTCCGGCGTGGACCTCGCCGTGCGACAGGGCACGGTGCTGGGGGTGCTCGGACCCAACGGGGCGGGCAAGACCACCGCGGTGCGCGTCCTCGCCACCCTCACCGCCCCCGACGAGGGGCACGCCACGATCTACGGGTACGACGTGGTCCGACAGGCCCACCAGGTGCGTCAGCTCATCGCGCTCACCGGCCAGCAGGCTTCGGTGGACGAGACCCTGACCGGAACCGAGAACCTGCTGCTCGTCGGCAGGCTGATCGGACTGTCCCGCGGTGACTCGCGGGCCCGCGCCAGGGAACTGCTCGACCAGTTCGGGCTGACCGACGCCGCGGGACGAGCGGTGAAGACCTACTCCGGGGGCATGCGCCGCCGCCTCGACCTGGCCGTGAGCCTGGTCACAAGGCCACGCGTGCTGTTCCTGGACGAGCCGACCACCGGGCTCGACCCGCGCAGCCGCAACGACCTCTGGGACATGGTCCGCGGCCTGGTCAACGACGGTGTCTCCGTGCTGCTCACCACGCAGTACCTGGAGGAGGCCGACCAACTAGCCGACGAGATCGTGGTCATCGACCACGGCCGGGTCATCGCGGGCGGCACGCCCGAGGACCTCAAGACCCGCGTCGGCGGGCAGACGCTGGCCATCCGGCCCGCGCTCGCCGACGACTACGACGCCATCAACACGGTCGCCGCGGCTGTCCTCGGCGCCGAGGGCAAGCGGGACGGGGACTCGATGCTCATCCCCATCGCCGACCCCGAGCAGATGCCCGCCATGGTGCGCAGGTTGGACGACGCGGGAATCCGCATCGCCGAGCTGTCCATGCGCGGCTCCAGCCTGGACGAGGTGTTCCTCGTGCTCACCGGGCACCGCGCGGGCAACGGCACGGAAGCAGGCAAGACCACCGAGACCGAGAGGAGCGTGGCATGACCACCTACTCTCCAACCCGTGACACCGCGGTGCCCGACACCGGGGTCGCGCCGACGCCCGCCGACTCGGTCGGCATCGGTGCCACTCTGCGGCACACGGCGACCATGGCCTGGCGCTGCCTGGCCCAGATCCGGCACAACCCGATGGAACTCGGCGACCTGAGCATCCAGCCGATCATGTTCGTGCTGCTGTTCACGTTCGTCTTCGGCGGTGCCATCGGCGGAACGCCCTCGGACTACCTGCAGTTCATGCTGCCCGGCATGGTCGTGCAGAACGCGTTGTTCGCGTTGATGAACACCAGCCTCGCGCTGAGCACGGACATCACCAAGGGCGTCTACGACCGCTTCCGGAGCCTGCCGATCGCCCGCAGCGCGCCGCTCGCGGGCCGCATCCTGGCCGACACGGTGCGGCAGCTCTGGTCGTTCCTGGTGATCCTCGGCGTGGGCGCGCTGATCGGCTTCCGTATCACCACGGGCTTCGGTGAGACGGTGCTCGCGCTGCTGCTGCTGATCGCGTTCACCATGCTGTTCTCCTGGTTCGCCGTCTACATCGGCGTGGTGGTCTCCGAACCGGAGAAGGTGATGACCTTCGGCTTCGTGATCATGATGCCGCTGACGTTCACCTCGAACGCGTTCGTGCCCGGCAACACGATGCCCGACTGGCTGCGCGCCTGGGTGGACGTCAACCCGGTCACGCTGCTGGCGAACGCGATCCGCGGGCTGCTCAGGGGCGGCCCGGTGCTGGAGAACGCGCTCTGGTCCGGCGTGTGGGCGCTCGCGGTGACCGCCGTCTTCGCCCCGCTCGCGGTCCGAGCCCTGCGCCGCCGAGCCTGACAAGTACTTCGAAAGCCCGCCGGCTGGGGGTCGGCGGGCTTTTCGAATGCTGCGGGTTGGCGGGCGTGGCTGCCGCAGCGGTTCGGTCCGAGCAGGCCACCACGGGTCGGTGCGGCGCGCCTCGGAGCGTGGTGCCGGCATCGGCGCGGATACGGCCTGGACCAACGCAGCACTGGCGACCGACGTCCGGGCACGGCACCGCGCGGTCAGCGCAGTGCGTCCTTCAGCGCGGCGAGGGCGTCGGCGCGGGTGCGGCCGCGGCCCCTGGCCAGCGCCGCGGCCAGTGCCTCCGCGCCCAGCGCGTCGGTGAGATCGTCGTGCAGCCGCCTGCTGTCGGGGGTCGTCGGCCCGTGCATCCCGCCCACCAGCTGGGCCGTGCCCAGCAGTTCCGCGGCCTCGGTGAAGCGGCCCTCCACCCCGGCGGCCATGGCGAGCGAGGTGCCAAGCTGTTCGGCGATCACCGGCCCGTCCCTGGTGGGCAGGACCGCCTCCCCGCACGCCGTCAGCAGCCCGCGGGCGGCGGGCATATCGCCGTCGGCGAGCGCCACTCGCGCCTTGGCTGCCTGCAGCCAGATCCAGCCGAAGTTGAAGCCGGTGCCGCTGACCGGCCGGTAGCCGTCGGCCGCGGCCAAGCCCTTGGCCTCCGACAGCCTGCCCCGCCAGCGGGCCAGGTCGATACACGCGGCCACCCCCGCCGCCTGGTACTCGGGCAGCCCGAGGTCGTGCGCCAGCTCCAGGCTCCTGGCCACGTCCCGCTCGGCGGCGGCGAAATCACCCAGGCCCGCGTGCAGAATCCCTCTGCGCAGCAACACGAACGGCTGCTCCTCGGCGGCACGCAGCTCGGCAACGTGTCGCAGCACGACGCCAAGCTGCTCAATCGCCTCCCGCGGCCGGTCGGACAGCGCGGCCAGTTCGGCCAGGCCGATCCGGACGTGCACCTCGCTCCACAGGTTGCCCAGCTCCTGCGATGCCCGCAGCGCCGCAGCCATCCGCGCCTCCGCCTCCGCGGGCCGGCCGAGGTTGACCATCACATGCCCGCTCCAGCCCAGCGCGGACGCCCTGATCGAGGGGTCCTCATGCGTCAGCAGGCGCTCCAGCTTCACCAGCGCCTCCTCGTCGCGGCCGGAGAACATATCGCTCATCGGCTCGACGACCACCAGCCAGGTGCTGCGTCGGACCTCCTCGGCGGGCAGTTCGCCGATCAGTTCGCGCAGCACGGTGAACCGCTCGAGACCATCGTCGAAGTGGTCCTGGCTCAGCGCCAGCATGGCCGCCACCGACATCACCTCGGCGTAGCCGACGGTCTTCGCGCCCTCCCAGCGGGCCAGCGCGCGGTTGACCAGCACGTTGGCATCGCCGCCTCGGGCCCGCAGTATCCAGTACCAGCCGAGCGCCGGGGCCAACCGCCAGGTCAGGTCGGCGTCGCCGGTGTCGATGGCCCAGGCCAGCGCGGCGTGCAGATTGTCGTGTTCGGTGCCAAACAGATCCAGCGCCGCGATCTGCTCGCGGCCTTCGAACATCGGCTCGCAGCTCACCGCGAGGTCGGTGAAGAACTCGGCGTGCATCCTGCGCAGCCCGTCCTCCTCGCCCGCCGCCCGGCACCGCTCCAGGGCGTAGGCGCGGATCGTGGCCAGCATCCGGTACCGGGGCTGCCCGTTCTGCTGTTCCACCAGCAGCAGCGATTTCTCCACCAGCGAGGACAGCAGGTCCTCCGCGGCAGGCCCGCCGACCGCCCGGACCGCGTCCAGCGAGGCCCCCGAGGGGAAGATCCCCAGCCTGCGGGCCAGCACCCGTTCCGGTTCGGTGAGCAGGTCCCAGCTCCACTCGATGACCGCACGCAGCGTCTGGTGCCGGGACAGCGCGGTCCGGCTGCCCGCGGTGAGCAGCGCGAACCGGTCCGACAGCCGGTGCGCGACCTGCGGCAGCGGCAGCGAACGCAGCCGGGCCGCGGCCAACTCGATGGCCAGCGGGATGCCGTCCAGTTCCCGGCAGATCTCCACCACCAGATCCACCGTCGACTCATCCAGCCGGAACGACGGCGACACCGCGTCGGCCCGGTCGGCGAACAGCCTGATGGCGGACGCCGTGACCGCCTCCGATTCCGAGGCACCGCGTGCGGGCACGGCCAACGGCCGCACCGGCCACAGCGTCTCGCCGGTGATGCCCAGCGGTTCTCGGCTGGTGGCCAGCACGGTCAACCGGGGGCAGCCGGTCAGCAGTTCGCCGACCAGCACCGCCGCCGCGTCGATGAGGTGCTCGCAGTTGTCCATGATCAGCAGCAGGTCGGCCTCGTGCAGCGCCTGCAACAGCCGCTCGGTCGGGCTGATGCCCTCCTGCGGCTGGTGCCGCGGCACCAGCCGCGCCTCGCGCAGGCCGAGTGCGTCCAGCACGGCCAGCGGCAGCATCTCCGGATCGGTCAGACCCGCCAGTTCGACCAGACAGGCCGGGCCCGCGGTCCTGGCGAACTCGACGGCCAGCCGGGTCTTGCCGGAGCCGCCGGGTCCGGTCAGCGTGACCAGCCTGCTCGCCTGGGTCAGCTTGTCGACGGTGCGCAGATCGTCGGTGCGGCCGACGAAGCTGGTCAGCGCGGCGGGCAGGCCTGCGCGCCTGCGCGGCGGCGGCACCGCGTGCAGCAGTTCCAGGTGCAGCGCCTGGGACTCGGGGGAGGGGTCGATGCCCAGCTCCTCGGCGAGCGCCCGGCGCATCCGGTCGTAGGCGGCCAGCGCTTCGGCCTGACGGCCCGCCGCCCGGTGCGCGCGGATCAGCGTGCGGTGCAGGCCCTCCCGCAGGGGTTGCGCGGCCACCAGTTCGGTGAGCTCACCGACCACGTGCGCGGCGTTGCCCGCGTCCAGTTCGGCGGCGAAGTGCTCCTCGACGGCGTCCAGCCGCAGAGCCTCCAGCCGCGCTACCACCGGCACCGCGATCTCGGTCTCGGCCAGGTCCGCGAGCGCGGGCCCGCGCCACAGCGCGAGTGCCGACCTGGCGAGTCCGCCCTTGTCCCGCGCGCCGTTGCCCAGCCCCGCCACCAGTTGCTCGAAGCGGTGCAGGTCGACGTTCTCCGGCGGCACGTCCAGCCGGTATCCGGTCGGCTCGGCCACGATCGACAGTCCCGGCACCGCGCGCCGCGCCCGGGAGACCAGCGTCTGGAGCGCGTTCGCGGCCTCCCGCGGCGGGTCCTGCGGCCACAGCCCGTCGACCAGCCGCGGAAACGGCACCACCCCGCCCGCATCCAGCGCGAGCAACGCGATCAGCGCTCGCAGCCGCTTGCCCGCGACGACCACCTCCGCCCCGCCGGGATCACGGATCTCCAGCGGGCCGAGCAGGTTGATGCGGATGGCCACGCCTGCATTCTGCCCAAAGCGCGCCCACTGACCGCACCGATTAAGCCGCTCACTCATCCCGGGCCACTCGTCGATCAGCCGGGTTTGCCGGTGCCGCCGGGCCCGGTCAGCGTGACCAGCCGGTGGGCGCCGGTCAGCTCGGCCGGCCGACGCGGGTCGTCGGTGCGGCCGAGGAAACTGGTCAGCGGCGCGGGCGGGATCACGTCGGGGCGCTCGGTCGCGGCGTCGGTCTTCGGCCGCCGGACCGGGCGGATCCGACGTTGATCTGCTGGCACGCGTTCCCCCGAGGACAGCCCGGCATCGTCCTTCGACACTAGCCCAGCGCGCGGCGGCGGCTCAGCCGATCCAGCCGATCACCGCGCCCATGGCGGTGTAGGCGACGGTGAGGTAGCCGCCGTTGACCGCCGCCAGCGCGAGCGGTTTGCCCTCGTACAGGTAGGTGATCACGAAGCTGGTGCTGATCCAGGCCACGCCGATCAGCAGCCCGGCCAGCGCGCCGTGGCCGGGGCCGACCTCGGTGCCGAGCGAGTACGCCAGCAGCAGCGCGCCGACCAGCGTGGCGAGGAAGCTGCCGATCATGGCCGGGGCGATGGACTTGCCGGTGGGGGTCACCCCGGAAAGCTGCTGCCACAGCTTGCCGAACACCGGCGGGGCGTACCAGAGCGCGCCGATTCCGAAGCCGACGACGGTCGCGACGAGCACCGCGAGCGGGTTGAGGTCCATGATCGTTCAGCGTAGGACGGGGCGGTCCGCCGGGCGTCACCCTTCTTGCTGGTCTTGAGTCTCGTTCGGACGGATCTCCACCAGGTGCACCGCGGTGGCGACTCGGGTGAAGCCGACCCGCTCGTACACCCGGCAGGCGTCGTCGTGGCCCGGCGTGAGCCACGGCAGGCCCACCCCGGCCAGTTCGGCCGAGCGGAACACGGCCGCGGCCGTCACCAGGCCGCCGAGCCCGCGCCGCCGGTACTCCGACAACGTGGCGACCCCGGCGATCTCGGTGACCCCGTCCTCTACCGCGGTCCACCACGTGGTGGCCACCGGGATGCCGTCCCAGTGCAGGAGCACCGCGCCGCCGTCGCGGTGCGATGCGGGCACCGGGCTCGTGCCGGGGCCCTCCACGCCGAACGCGGTGTTGGCCACCGCGTGCGCCGTCGCCATCTCCTCGTCGGTGGCCACCACGGTGATCTCGACCTGCTCGGGCAGTCGCGGCGGCGCCATCGCGGCCGGGTCGCCGATCATGATCGGCACCCGCCGCTCGACGGTGATGCCCGCCGCTTCCAGCGGGCCGACCACCGCGGGGTTGAGGTCCTCGACCAGTTCCAGCCGGACCGGGTTCGGTGCGAAAGCCGCGCGTAGCGGTTCGATGGCGTCGGCGACCTGGGATTCGGTGGCATCGAAGTCCGCGAGCACCGCGTAGTTGAAGGCCTCCGGGGCACCGGGGTTGAGCAAGGCCGTGAAGGGGCCCGCGGGAACGACCTCGCGGACCCGGCCCAGGCCGGTCAGCCTGGCTCGTTCGATCCTGCGCAACAACGCGTCGGTGCTCGTCACGGACGGCACGGTAGCGCCGATGCGACGGTCAGCGCCTCCGAATTGTTCGCTGCACGTTGCGCATCTTGGCGCCCTGCGGCAGCGGGCCCTTCGGCATCGCGGCGCCCTTGCCCTGGAGGGCGGCCAGCCGCTTCTCGATGGTCACCACCTGGGCGCTGCTGATGTTGCGCGGCAGTTTGGCGAGGTGCTGCTGCAACCTGCGCAGCGGCACCTGGTTCTCGTCGTTGCCGACGATCACGTCGTAGATGGGCGTCTCGCCGATCAGCCGGGCGATGCGCTTCTTCTCCTGCGCGAGCAGGCCCTTCACCCGGTGCGCAGCGCCCTCGGCGACCAGCACGACCCCGGGGCGGCCGATCACGCGGTGCACCACGTCAAGCTGGGTGGTGCCCGCCACGGCCTGGGTGACCTGCCACTTGCCGCGCATGTTGTCCAGCGCCCAGCCCGCGGCGCCCGGCTGGCCCTCGGCCTTGCCGTAGACATTGCGCTGCACGCGGCGGCCGAAGATGACCACGGCCAGCAGCAGTCCGATCGCGACACCCAGCGGAAGCACCAGCCAGTGCACACCCCAGATGAAGCCGATGCCGAAGGCGGCCGCGGCCGCGCCGATCACGGCCAGCAGCATCAGCGGGAGAAGCCACTTGTCCTCGCGGCGCTGCATCTTGAACGCCTCGAAGATCTGCTTGCGACGCGCCCGCGACTCCGCGCGCTTCGCCTGTGACGCGGCCTTGGCGGCCGCCTTGTCCTGCTTCGCTGCCATACCTGTCAGGATACGGCGCCCGCCTCGCGCCTACGCGACGGCTACCCGAGCGTTCGGTCAGGGCTTCTTGGGCTTGTCGCTGACCCAGATGGTGATGGTGCCCTCGGTGACCACGGTGCCGTCGGTGCGTTCGGCGCGGACCCGGACCGGCACCTCGCCGCCCTCGGCCCAGTCCGCCGGGTCGGTCTCGGCGACGCAGACGAGGTCCGAGCTGGCCTTGGCGGTGTAGTTGACCTGCATGGACTTGGGGATCCAGCGCTTGCCCTGCGGGGTGGTGGCCTCGGCCAGCCCGCCCATGGCGGCCTCCAACCCGTTGCAGACCGCGATGGCGTGCACGGTGCCGATGTGGTTGTGCACCGACCAGCGCTTGGGCAGCTTCAGCTCGCAGTAGTGCGGCCGGAGTTCGGTGAAGTACGGCCGCACGGTGCGGAAGTAGGGCGCCTTCAGCGAGAAGACCACCGAGAACAGCCTGCGCCCGATCACCGGGACCTTCAACGCCCGTTCGTACAGTTCGACGACCTGGGACATCCGCGCACCTCCGCCTATGTTACTTAGCGGTAGCTTAGCAGCCGGGTGCGCGAAAATGGACTCCCTTGACGACGGGAAGTCACTACCGGGCGAGCAGCGCCGAGGCTTCCTGCGCGGCGGGGCCCGACTCGGTGAGATGGGCCAGGTTGGCGGGCAGTTCCTCGCCGCGCTTGCGGACGGTCTGGGCGTAGAGCTTGCCCGCGCGGTAGGAGGAACGCACCAGCGGACCGGCCATCACACCCGAGAAGCCCAGGTCCTCGGCGGTCCGGGTGTGCTCGATGAACTCCTCCGGCTTGACCCACCGCTCCACCGGGTGGTGCCGCTTGCTCGGCCGCAGGTACTGGGTGATCGTGATGATCTCGCAGCCCGCCCCGTGCAGGTCGGCCAGCGCCTCGCTGACCTCCTCCGGCGTCTCGCCCATGCCCAGGATCAGGTTCGACTTGGTGACCAGGCCGAACTCGCGGGCACGGGTGATGACCTCCAGCGAGCGCTCGTATCGGAAGCCGGGCCGGATGCGGCGGAAGATCCGCGGCACGGTCTCCAGGTTGTGCGCCAACACCTCCGGCCGGGACTCGAACACCTCGGCCAACTGCGCGGGGTCGGCGTTGAAGTCCGGGATCAGCAGTTCGACGCCGGTGCCGGGGTTGAGCGCGTGGATCTGGCGGACCGTCTCGGCGTAGAGCCAGGCCCCGCCGTCGGGCAGGTCGTCCCTGGCGACGCCGGTGACTGTGGAGTAGCGCAGGCCCATGGCCTGCACCGACTCGGCGACCCGGCGCGGTTCGTCGCGGTCGAGGGCGGCGGGCTTGCCGGTGTCGATCTGGCAGAAGTCGCAGCGCCGGGTGCACTGCTCCCCGCCGATGAGGAAGGTGGCCTCACGGTCTTCCCAGCACTCATAGATGTTGGGGCAGCCCGCTTCCTCGCAGACCGTGTGCAGGCCTTCCCGCCGGACCAGGCTTTTCAGCTCGGTGAACTCCGGCCCCATCTTGGCCCTGGTCTTGATCCACGAAGGCTTCTTCTCGATCGGGGTCTCGCTGTTGCGAGCCTCCAACCGGAGCAGCTTGCGTCCCTCAGGTGCGACGGTCACCGCTCCACCTTACGCCTTCACCATCCACAACCGAGCATTCACTCGTCGGTAACGCCTCGCGCCGCTACTTCTCCGGTCCAGCGGCCCAAACCCTGGAATAACCGGTGTCACTTCGCGGTTTGGGTGCCGAACCCACGGGCTCAGGCGGGGTCGGGGTTGGTACCGGTGAGTTCGGCGGTGAGCAGCCAGAGGCGGCGGGCCAGGTCGAGGTTGTAGGCGGCACTGCGGGCACGAACCCGTTTGGGGGCGCCGAACAGTTCGCCGGGGCCGCTCGGGCCCCAGAAGTCGCCGCCCCGGACGTCGGGCATGGTCGCCGCGTAGAGCTGCGGCAGGCTGCCTTGCTCCACCGACTGGGTGCCGAAGACGTTGAACGCCTTGACTGCGGCGAGCAGCACGCGACCATGCGCGCGGCCCATCGTGGTGCCGAGTTCGGTCTCGGTCGAACCGGGATGGGCCGCGACGCTGGTCACGCTGGTGCCGGTCTGCTTCAGCTTGCGGTCCAGCTCGAAGGCGAACAGCAGGTTGGCCAGTTTGGACTGGGCATATGCCGTCCACGCTCGGTACGCGCGGTGCTCGAAGTTCAGATCGGTGATATCGAAGCCCGGACTGCGGTGCGCGATGCTGGAGATCGTCACCACCCGTCCGGCGGGCGAGTTGCGCAGCGCGGGCATCAGTCGCCAGGTCAACGCCGCGTGGCCGAGGTGGTTCGTGGCCAGCTGCAGCTCGGCGCCCCCCTCGGTGCGCTGCAGCGGCGGGCCCATCACGCCGGCGTTGTTGATCAGGACATCCAGGCGGTCTCCGGTGCGCTCCCTGACCTGCGCGGCGGCTTCGTCCACCGCGGAGTCGTCGGCGAGGTCGAGCCGCACCAACTCCGCGTCGCCGCCGCTGGCCAGCACCTTCTCCAGTGCCTGGGTTCCCCGCTCTGTGGAGCGGCAGGCCAGCAGCACCCGCGCGCCCCTCTCGGCCAGGGTGGTAGCGCAGGCGAGCCCGAGACCCGAGTTCGCGCCCGTGATCAGAACCGTGCGGCCCGACTGGTCGGGCGCGTCGTTCGCGGTCCACTTCGCCATGCGCTATGCCTACCCGTCGGTCATCAGCCGCGCCAGGGTCAGGCGCGGGCCATCCGGTCCGCGTCCACCCTGCTCGGCATGCGCAGCAGGCCGAGGAATGCCTTGCCGACGCGGTCGATCTCCGCCGGGCTTTCGAACGGCGTGACCAGGCCCGCGGCCAGCGCGAGGAAGCGGCCCTCGCGGGTGATGGCCTCGGCCAGCGACTCGTCGTCGGTGTCGGTGTTGGCGTCCAGCACGGTGCGCAGCACCCACTGGTCCCTGGCCAGCGCGCGCCAGGCCGCGGAGACAGCCTCGACGGTGTCGTCGGTGGCGTCCTCCAGTGCGACGCCGACCATGCCGGTCAGCTGCTGCATCCACTTGTACTGCAGAGCGAGCAGGAGTCCGGCCGGAGTCTTGAAGTGCTCGGCGGCACCGGGAATCTCATCGAAGGGGAGAGACCCCGCGGGATTCCGGGCGGCGCGGCTCAGTACGGCCTGGGTGATCTCACGACGCTGGTAGAAGTCGGTCCAACCCATCGCTCGCCTCCTTTCTTGTGTCGGCGGTCATACCCGTGGTGTGGGCCATACCGCCGGTATGTACCTACGAGTGAAGCATACCGCGAGTACGTACTTTGGGTATGGCTTAGTCTTGTGAGCGTGGTGACAACACGCCCAAGGCGGCTGGAGTACTCGGAAAGCACCAGAAAAGCGCTGGTGGCGAGTGCTATCGAGCTCTTCACGAAGAAGGGCTATGCCGGTACCTCCCTTGACGAGGTGGCCAATAAGGCTCGGGTGACCAAGGGCGCGCTCTACCACCACTTCGGTGGCAAGCAAGCTCTGTTCGAGGCCGCTTTCGACGCCGTGGAAACCGATGTCGTAGAGAAGCTCTCAAAGATTGTTTCCGCGGGTGAGAACGCTCTCGAAACGGTGCGTAACGCCCTCCGGGCCTACCTGAAGGTCTGCCTGGACCCCTCGTACCAGCGCATCGTGGTCCATGAGGCGCCGGTGGTGATGGGCTGGGAGCGTTGGCGCGAGGCCGAGAACCATTTCACCTACGGTCTGGTGCGCCAGACGATCGAGAGCCTGGCGACCTCCGGATTGATGGAGGAGCTCCCCGCCGAGCCGCTGACCAGGATCTTCTTCGGCTCCCTCTCGGCAGGCGCGGCGGCGATCGCCGAGGCCTCCGATCCGAAGAAGATGAGCGCCGAGGTCGGTCTGATCCTCGAAACGGTGCTCGACGGGCTGTGCCGCGGCGCTGCGGACGCTCCGGATGAGGCGGACGACGACGAGGATCGCTCGCGCCGCCCATCCCGCCACCGGTCCCGCCGCCGACGCTGAGCGATCAGCGTCGCCGGGGCCCCGACCAGCGCCGGTACAAGTGGTTGTCACGTTTGGTACGTGGTGGCTACGGATGGGGCGGGTCGTCCTCACGGCCGATGCCGCACAAGTCACAAGCCTGACTCCCGACACGCCCGCGGACGGGCGATCTTGCGCAGTCCGGTGCGTGCCGCGACCTCACAGGCACGCACTCACGTGAGTGCGGTGATCCGCCGGGTTACGCCCCAGGAGGTCATGGTGTCGCCGCGCGGGGACGTGATGTCGCCCTGCGGCGTCATGACGCGGTTCTGGCGAGCCGGCTTGTTCAGCGAGCAGGCGCCAGGTCGAAGGTGATGCCGGGGGCCGTGGTGGGCGTGGGCCGGGGGATGTCGCGGGTGGCTACCGGGAGGGTGCCGTCGATGGCCGCGAGCATGGCGCGTTCGGCGATCGGGATGACCTCGGCGACAGTGACGTCGCGGCCCAGTTCCTGGGTGAGGGAGGTGACGCCCGCGTCGGCGATGCCGCAGGGGATGATCTTGTCCCAGACCGCGGGGTCGGCGTTGCAGTTGATCTCGAAGCCGTGCATGGTGATGCCGCGCTGGACGCGGAGCCCGATGGCGGCGATCTTGCGTTCCCGGCGGGTGTCGTCGGCGGGCAGCCAGACGCCGCTGCGGCCCTCGACGCGGCCGGTGCCGGTCACGCCGAGTTCGTCGCAGATCTGCATGAGGGCCTGTTCGAGGCGGCGCACGAAGTCGACAACGTCGATCGGGTCCAGCTTGACGATGGGGTAGCCGGTGAGCTGACCGGGCCCGTGCCAGGTGATCTTGCCGCCGCGGTCGACGTCGATGACCGGCGTGCCGTCCTGCGGGCGGTCCTCGGGCGAGGTGCGCTTGCCCGCGGTGTAGACGGAGTGGTGCTCCAGCAGGAACAGCGTGTCCGGCGCGGTGCCCTCGGCGCGGGCGGCGACCTGCCTGCGCTGGAGTTCCCAGGCTTCCAGGTAGTCGATCATCCCGAGGTGGCGGATCACGACCGGCTCGGCTGACTCACGACACGACGTCTCAAGGCTCACGCCACGACTTTACCCGCGCCCCACCACGCCGTTACCTGCGGCGACACAGTCACGCCGCACCAAGCACAGCCCCCGCCCGCCCGGGGGGCGACCCCTGGTCAACCCTATCGGCGAGTTTCGGTCGGCGCTTGCGATTTCGCGGGAGCTGTGGATAAGCGGGGCGGTTGTGGATAACTCGCCGTGGAATGGGGTGTCAGGTCGCGGCGGACAGTGCGGTGTCGATGGTGGGGTGGGTGAAGGTGAAGCCCGCCGATGTCAGGGCCGCGGGGGTCACCCGCTGGCCCGCCAAGACGCCTTCCTCGGCGAGTTCACCCAGCGCCAGCTTCAACGCGAAGCCGGGGACCACCCACGGTGCGGGGCGGTGGACGGCTCGCCCGAGCGCCGCGGTGAACTCGGCGTTGGTGACCGGATTGGGGGCGGTGAGGTTGACCGGGCCGCTGATCGCCGGGGTCTCCATGGCGAAGCGGATCGCGGCCACCTCGTCGGACTCGGCGATCCAGGACATGTACTGCCTGCCGCTGCCGAGCCTGCCGCCCAAGGCGAAGCGGAACAGGGGGCGCAGCGGGCCGAGCAGGCCGCCGCGACGGGAAAGGACCAGGCCGCTGCGGGTGTGCACCACCCGGGCGCCCGCGGCGCGGGCCGGGTCGGCCGCTTCTTCCCAGCCTCGGACCAGGTCGGCGGCGAAGCCCTCGCCCGCGGGGGCGGTCTCGTCGACGACGCGCTCGCCGGTATCGCCGTAGTAGCCGATCGCCGAGGCGTTGACCAGGGTGGGGATGCCGCGTTCTGCCACGGCTTCGGCGAGCACCTCGGTGGGGGTGATGCGGGAGTCCCAGAGTTCCTGCTTGCGGGCCGCCGACCACCGCTTGTCGGCGATGCCGGTGCCGCACAGGTTGATCACGGCCTCGACGCCGTCCAAGGCACCGTCGTCCAGGGTGCCCGCGGGCGGGTCCCAGCCGCGCTGGTCGGGGGCGCTGGGGCGGCGGCGGACCAGGCGCAGCACCTCGTGCCCGTGCCCCCGCAACTCCTCGATCAGCGCCGATCCGATCAGGCCGGAGGAACCGGCAATGACGACTCGCATGCCTTGATCCTGCCGCACGACACCGGCCCACGCAGCCGAACGGCCGCCCACCACGAGGTGGACGGCCGTCGACGGGGAATGGCTACAGGCCGAGGTCGGCCTCGAAAGCGCCCTCTTCCAGGCGCTGCTTGATCGTGGTGAGGAAGCGGCCCGCGTCCGCACCGTCGACCAGGCGGTGGTCGTAGGTCAGCGACAGGTAGACCATCGACCGCACCGCGATGGTGTCGCCGTCCTCGCCGCTGATCACCACCGGACGCTTCACGACCGCGCCGACGCCCAGGATGCCCACCTGCGGCTGCAGGATGATCGGGGTGTCGGACAGGGCGCCGCCGCTGCCCAGGTTGGTCAGCGAGAAGGTGCCGCCCGCCAACTCGTCGGGCGTGACCTTGTTGGCCCGCACCCGCGCCGCCAGGTCGGCGATCTTGTGCGCGAGACCGGCCAGGTTCAGGTCGCCCGCGTTGTGGATCACCGCGTTGAGCAGGCCGCGCTCGGTGTCGATCGCGATGCCCAGGTGCTCGGCACCGTGGTAGGTGACCTCCTTGGCCTCCTCGTTGATCGACGCGTTGAGCTTCGGGTGCTGCTTGAGCGCCTCGACGGTGGCCTTGGCGAAGAACGGCAGGAAGGTCAGCTTCGCGCCCTCACGGGCCTCGAAGCTCTTCTTCGCCTGCTGCCGCAGCCGCGCGATCTTGGTGACGTCCACCTCGAACAGCTGGGTGAGCTGCGCGGAGGCCTGGAGCGACTCGCGGGTCCGCTGCGCGACGATCTGCCGCAGCCGCGGCAGCTTCTCGGTGCGGCCGCGCAGCTCAGACGCCGGGGCGGCGGACCTGGCCGGTGCCGGTGCTCCGCCGGACTTGGCAGCGGGCGCAGGGACCGGCTCGGCGGCCTTGCGCTGCTCCTCCGCGGCCTTGGCGGCGTCCACCGCGGCCAGCACGTCCTGCTTGCGGATGCGACCGCCGACGCCGCTGCCGCGCAGCGAATTCAGGTCGATGCCGTGCTGCGAGGCCAGCTTGCGCACCAGCGGCGTCACGTACGGCGCCTCACCGTTGGTGGACTCCGCCTGCTCATCCTGCGCGGGCTCGGGGGCCTGCGGCTGCTGAGCGGGAGCCTGCGGTGCGGGCGCGGGGGCCTGCTGCGGCGGTGCCTGCTGCTGCGCGGGCTGCGGCTCCGGGGCGGGCGCCGGAGCGCTCTCCGCCGGGGCACTCTCCGCCGGGGCACTCTCCGCCGGGGCACTCTGCGCCGGGGCGCCGGAGCCGACGACGGCCAGCTGGGCGCCGACCTCGACGGTCTGGTCCTCGTTGACGCTGATCTCCAGCAGCGTGCCCGCAACCGGCGACGGGATCTCGGTGTCCACCTTGTCGGTGGAGACCTCCAGCAGCGGCTCGTCCACCGCCACCGAGTCGCCGACCTGCTTCAGCCAGCGGGTCACGGTGCCCTCGGTGACGCTCTCGCCGAGCACCGGCATGGTGATCGGGGTGCCATCACCACCCCCGCCCTGCTGAGGCCGCTCCTGCTGCTGCGGCTCGGGCTGGGCCTGCGCCTGCGGGGCGGGCTCCGGCTCGGCCTGCGGCTCCGGCTGCGGGTCGGGCGCGCTCTGCTGCTGCGGCTGTTCCTGCTGCGGCTGCTGAGCGGGCGCGCTGTCCCCGTCACCGATCACCGCGAGCTCGGCGCCGACCTCGACGGTCTCGTCCTCACTCACCACGATCCGCTGGAGGACGCCCGCGGCGGGCGAGGGGATCTCGGTGTCGACCTTGTCGGTGGACACCTCCAACAAGGGTTCGTCTTGCTCGACCCGGTCGCCCTCCTGCTTGAGCCACCGGGTCACGGTTCCCTCGGTGACGCTCTCGCCGAGTGCCGGCATCTGGACGGAGAAGGCCATCTCTCCCTGACTCCTCGTGCTTAGTGCTCGCTTGGCTTATCGGGCCGGGTCAGCCGTGCGCGTGCAGCGGCTTGCCTGCCAGGGCGAGATGGGCCTCGCCGAGAGCCTCGTTCTGGGTGGGGTGTGCGTGCACCAGCGGCGCCACGTCGTCCGCGTGTGCTTCCCAGTTGTAGATCAACTGGGCCTCGCCGATCAGTTCGCCGACCCGCGCGCCCACCATGTGCACGCCGACGACGGGACCGTCTGGGGACTTGACCAGCTTGATGGCGCCCTGGGTCTTGAGGATCTGGCTCTTGCCGTTGCCGCCGAGGTCGTAGACCAGCGTCTCGGCCGAGCCGAACTTCTCCTTGGCCGCGGCCTCGGTGAGGCCGACGGAGGCGACCTCGGGCTCGCAGTAGGTGACCCGCGGGATGCCCGCGTCCTCGATCATCCGGGGGCTCTGGCCCGCGAGCTTCTCCGCGAGGAAGATGCCCTGCTGGAAACCGCGGTGGGCGAGCTGAAGGCCCGGCACCAGGTCGCCGACGGCGTAGACGTTCGGCAGGTTGGTCTGGAGGTTCTCGTCCACCAGCACGAACCCGCGCTCCATCGTGACCCCGGCCTCGTCGTAGCCGTGGCCCGCGCTGTTCGGGCCGCGGCCGACCGCCACCAGCAGGAGGTCCGCCTCAAGCTGCTTGCCGTCCTCCAGGTCCACCGTGACGCTGTCGGCGGTCTGGGTGGCACCGGTGAACTTCACGCCGGTGGAGAACTTGATCCCGCGCTTGCGGAAGGCCCGCTCCAACTGCTTGGAGCAGAACTCGTCCTCGGCGGGCACCAGCCGCGGCAGCGCCTCGACGATGTGCACCTCGGCGCCGAAGGAGCGCCACACGCTGGCGAACTCCACGCCGATCACGCCACCACCCAGCACCACGACCTTGTTCGGCACGAAGTCAAGGTTCAGGGCCTGGTCACTGGTGATGACCCGGCCGGTGATCTCCAGGCCGGGCAGGCTGCGGGCGTAGGAGCCGGTGGCCAGCACCACGTTCTTGCCGGTGTAGCGGTCACCGTTCACCTCGACGGTGGTGCCACCGGCGAAGTGGCCGGTGCCCTCCACGTAGGTAATGCCGCGCGACTTCACCAGGCCCTGCAGGCCCTTGTAGAGCCTGCTGGTGACGCCGTCCTTGTAGGAGTTGACGCCCGCGATGTCGATGCCCTCGAGCGAGGACTTGACCCCGAACTGGTCGCCCTCGCGTGCGGAGTCGGCGACCTCGGCCGCGTGCAGCAGCGCCTTGGTCGGGATGCATCCGCGGTGCAGGCAGGTGCCGCCGAGCTTGTCCTTCTCCACCAGGACGACGGACAGGCCGAGCTGAGCGGCGCGTAGCGCGCACGCATACCCGCCCGAGCCGCCGCCAAGGATGATCAGGTCGGCGGAGGTGTCGGTCACGAGGTCTCCAGGCATCGTTGGCTGATCAGGTCTACTCGCCGATCCCCCAGGTTGCGATCGGCATCCGCCATCTTGTCACTTCTGGCCACGTGCGCGCGACGCGGGCTGTGTGGCGGGCGACGCAAGTGTTTCGAGGCGATATCCACTTCCTCTGGATCACGGCTGGATGTCGGTGAGGCCTGGCAACATCGGAGTAGGGACAGGGAGGTGCCGGATGGGCCTGTTAGACCGATTTCGACGCAAACGTCCTGGCACGCTGCGTGCGGCCAGTAGCGAGGACGCCACTCATCTGGAGAGCTGGACGGCCGAGCACCAGGGTGTGGAGGCCTACGTCGAGCCCAAGACCACGGTGACCGACACCACAGTAGTGTTGATCGCACACGACGGTGAGTGGACGCGTCGACGCATCTCCGACGTGGACGCCGCGTACCGGCTCGGCCGCAAGCTGCGCATTCCGGTGTACGAGGTGCAGCGGGTGGGCTACCCGAAGC
Source organism: Actinorectispora metalli (assembly GCF_056323685.1). Classification (NCBI taxonomy): domain Bacteria; kingdom Bacillati; phylum Actinomycetota; class Actinomycetes; order Pseudonocardiales; family Pseudonocardiaceae; genus Actinorectispora; species Actinorectispora metalli. The sequence goes on along the minus strand of NZ_JBREYE010000001.1, from coordinate 519,875 downwards.
GGATGCGCGACTACACCGAGCGGCAACGGCTGCTGCGCAAGCGGCAGGACGGCTGAGACCGGTCGAATGCGGGCAGCCCGGGGCACACAGGCGGGCATGAAAAAGGGCCGTGGGTGCCCGGTTGAAGCACCCACGACCCCGCCGGACGCGCTCAGCCGTTGGCCGAGATGTCCTCCAGCACCGCGATGAGCGTGCGGACCGGGACGCCGGTGCCGCCCTTGCCGGTGTAGCCCCACACCCCGGCGGTGTTGTACGCCGGTCCCGCGATGTCGATATGCGCCCACTGGACGTTCTCGGCGACGAACTCGCGGAGGAAGATGCCCGCGGCGAGCATGCCGCCGAAGCGGTGGCCGGTGATGTTGGCCAGGTCCGCCAGCTTCGAGTCCAGGTCGGGGCGAAGCTCGTCGGGCAGCGGCATCGGCCACGCGCCCTCGCCCGCGGCCTGGGACAGCGCGGCGATGCGGTCGCGGAACTCGTCGGTGCCCATCACGCCGGGCGTGCGCTTGCCGAGCGCGATGAGCTGCGCGCCGGTCAGGGTGGACGTCTCGATCAGGTAGTCGGGCTCGTCCTCGCAGGCCTTGGTGATGGCATCGGCCAGGATCAGGCGGCCCTCGGCGTCGGTGTTCTGCACCTCGACGGTCTTGCCGCCGTACATGGTCAGCACGTCACCTGGCCGGTAGGCGTCGCCGGAGGGCATGTTCTCCGCCATCGGCACGAACGCGTTGAGCTCCAGCGGCAGCTTCAGCTTCGCGGCCAGCACGGCGGTGGCCACCACGGCCGCGGCGCCGGACATGTCGGAGGTCATCTCCTCCATGTTGGCGGCGGGCTTGATGGAGATGCCGCCGGTGTCGAAGGTGATGCCCTTGCCGACGATGGCGACCTTCTTGGCCGCCTTGGGGCCCTTGTGCCGCAACACGACCAGCCGCGGCGGGCGCGCCGATCCCTGGCCGACGCCGAGGATGCCGCCGAAGCCGCCCTTGCGCAGCGCCTTGTCGTCGAGCACCTCGACGTCCATGCCCGCGTCCGCGGCGAGCTTCTGGGCGCGCTCGGCGAAGCTCGCCGGGTACAGGTCGTTGGGCGGGGTGTTGACGAAGTCGCGGGCGGTGATCACGGCCTCGGCGATCAGCGTGGAGTGCTTCAGCACCGCCTTGGCGTGCTTGTCCTTGGCGTCGGGCACCAGCAGTTCGATCTCGCCGACGGCGTCTTTGCCCTTGTCGGACTTGTACTCGGTGAAGGTGTAGCGGCCCAGCAGGGTGCCCTCCACCGCGGCGGCCAGGTCGAGGCCTGCCAGCACGGTCGCGGCCTTCGCCACGCCGCCCAGCGAGCGGGCGGCGGCACCGGAGGCGCGGCGCACCTGCTCGGCGGTGACCCCGCCGTCCTCATCGGCCGCGCCGAGACCGACGGCCACCACGAACTGCGCGCCCGCGGTGCGCGCAGGAAGCTTGGTGACCTCGTCGGCCTTCCCGGTCGCGCCGAGGACGGCGAGGGTCTCGGCCAGTCGGCCGTCGAAGGCCTCGTCGACGGACTCGGCGCCGGGCCCCAGTTCCGGTCCGTCGGATCCCTGGATCACCCCGATGATCAACGCGTCGGTGTTCACCTCCGTGGCGTCGGCGGTGACCAAGGAAAGCTTGGGTGCACTCACGTGCGGCTCCTCCTGCCAGTAGTGGTGCGCGGCAGTGTTGGACATCGAGCACCTTGCTCTTAGGTCGTAGCCGCGGAACTCCAAGACGTTCGGCATGCTAACCATGAGGCAGGTCCGACAATAGAACTCCCTGCTCAGAGAGTTACGCGCTATGACCTACTCGGATAGCCCCGGCCAGCTTATCGGCACTGCCCCGAGGTTTTCCCTACCGCGGGTATCGCGCGTCCGCGATGGTCGCGCAAAGAACCGATCGAATGCCGCCTGACATGGCGGCCAGGGGATGCGGGACCATGTCCGGCGTGACTTCTCCGCTGCGGACGCGGCGGGACGGGATGACGGGCGCGCTGACACTGGGCTTGGGCTCGATGTTCGGGGTCGGCCTGCTCGGCGCCTTCGCCCCGGCCGCCGCCATGGCGGGCAGATTCCTGCTGCCCGCGTTGGCCGTCGCCGCCCTCCTGGTGCTGTGCACCGCCTTCTCCACAGCCGACCAGTCCCGCGCCTTGCCGGGACCGGGCGGCGGGTACCGCTACGTCCGAGGGCAGTTCGGTTCCTTTCCCGGCCGGATGACCGGGGTGGCGGCACTGTTCTCCCGCGCCGCCGCGATCGCCGCCGCGGCGGGCGTGTTCGCCGCCTACGTGGTGCCGACGGCCAAGACCGCGGCCGCGTTGATCCTCATCCTGGGGCTCACCGCGCTGTCCTCGGTGAACTTCCGCGTCGGACGCTGGGGTGCGATCGTGGTGACCATCGCGGGCGCCGCGGTGATCGGCGGGGTGGCGCTGATCGGGTTCGTCATCGAACCCGCCCAGGCGACGTTCGCCGAACCGCGGTCCGGCGACAACGCACTGGGGATCACCGGCGCCGCCGCGGCGCTCGTCTTCGTCTTCGCCGGGTTCGAGCAGCTCACCGCCCCGCACACCGGCGAACAACGCCGGGTCTACGGCAGGCTGAAGTACACCGTGCCCGCGTTGATCGTGGTGGCGCTGCTGGCCTACGGAGTGTTCGCCGCCGCCCTGCTCCGCCAGTTGGGTCCGACCCGGCTGGGCCTGTCGCCCGCCGCGGTGCGGGACATGCTGGCCGCCGCCGACGGGAGTCCGCTGCTGCCCGCGCTGGGCGGTGTCGTGGTGCTGCTGTGCTGCTCGGCGATCCTGCTTCAGCTGCACGGCTTCCGCCGGACGGCGCTGGCGATGGCGGACTTCCGCGACCTGCCGGTGCGGCTGACCGCGGTGCCCGCCACGGCGGACGGCATCGCCGCGGCGATCGCGGCGGCGATCGTGCTGCTGGCGGATGTGCCTTCGGCGATCATGCTGTCCGCGGGCTGCCTGCTCGTCTACTGCGCCTTCACCAACGCCGCCGCGCGGCTGCTGCCCGACGACGACCGCACCTGGTGGGTCCGCACCGCCTGCTTCGGACTCGGCCTGAGTGTGTTGCTGCTGGTCAGCCTGCCCGTGATGGTCATCGGCAGCACGATCGCGATCGTGCTCGGGGGTTCGATGTTTGTGACATTATTGGCGGGCCGGTGAGCCGAGGTACGGTGCAATCTTGTGACCGACCTCAAGCACAGCCCGCTGCATGACGCACACGTCGCCCTGGGCGCCACCAACGCTGCGTTCGGCGGCTGGGAAATGCCGATCCAGTACTCCGACGGCGGCGTGGTCGCCGAGCACACCGCCGTGCGCGACGCCGTCGGCGTCTTCGACGTCTCCCACCTCGGCAAGGCCACCGTCGCAGGCCCTGGTGCCGCGGAGTTCGTCAACGCCTGCCTCACCAACGACCTGCGCCGCATCGCGCCGGGCAAGGCCCAGTACACGCTGTGCTGCACGCCCACCGGCGGTGTGGTCGACGACCTGATCGCCTACCTGGTCGGCGAGGACGAGGTGTTTCTGGTACCCAACGCGGCCAACACCGCCGAGGTGGCGCGGCTGCTCGCGGAGGCGGCGCCGGAGGGGATCACGGTCACCGACCAGCACGAGGAGTTCGCGGTGCTGGCCGTGCAGGGCCCGCGCTCCACCGAGGTGCTGGCCAAGCTGGGCCTGCCCGGCGACATGGAGTACATGGCCTACACCGACGCCGACTGGCAGGGCGGCACGGTCCGGGTGTGCCGCACCGGCTACACCGGCGAGCACGGCTATGAGCTGATCCCGCGCGCCACCGACGCCCGCCCGCTGTGGGACGCGTTGATCGCGGCCGCGGGGGAGCAGGGCGGACGCGCGGCGGGCCTTGGTGCCCGCGACACGCTGCGCACCGAGATGGGCTACCCGCTGCACGGCCACGAGCTGTCCGCGGAGATCAGCCCCGTGCAGGCGGGCGCGACCTGGGCGGTGGGCTGGAAGAAGGAGACGTTCTGGGGGCACGAGGCGCTGCGCGCGGAGAAGGCCAATGGCCCGGCGCGTCGCCTGCGTGGGCTCAAGGCGCTGGAGCGGGGCGTGCCGCGGGCGGGCATGACCGTGCTGGACGCCGAGGGCAACGCCATCGGCGAGACCACCTCCGGCACCTTCTCGCCGAGCCTGAAGACCGGCATCGCGCTGGGCATGATCGACAGCGCCGCGGCGGTCGAGCCGGGCACCGAGGTGGTGCTCGACGTGCGGGGCCGCAGGCTGCGCTGCGAGGTCGTGAAGCCGCCGTTCGTGCAGGCCAAGACCAAGTGATGTTCTCCACTGGGGAGCGGGCGCTGCTGCGCTTCATCCGCCCGGACTCATCGGTGGGCTTCGCGCTGCCGATGCGGGTGATCTCCGACGACGGGGCCCGGCTGCTCGGCTGGGCCCCCGCGGGCACCCGCGGCCTGTTCTCGCGGCTGCCCGACGGCAGCGACCCCCGATACCTGCCCATCGCCGAGCGCTTCGCCACGCCGCGGCGGATGTTCGTCGAGGAGTGGCGGGAGACCTCCACCCTGCGGCTCATCCCCGAGGACACCTGGTCGAGCGTGTACTGGTTCTTCAACGCCGACGGCAGCTTCCGCAACTGGTACGTCAACCTGGAGACCCCGCTGGGCCGCACCGAGTCCGGGGTGGACCGCATGGACGGCATCCTGGACGTGGTGGTGCACCCGGACCTGTCCTGGGAGTGGAAGGACGCCGACGAGATCGAGCCCGCGCTCGCCACCGGCAGGCTGACCCCCGACCAGCTGGTCCGCCTGCGCGCCGAGGGCGAACGCATGATCGCCCTCGCCGAGGCGGGCGCGTTCCCCTTCGACGGCACCCACTGCGACTTCCGCCCCGATCCGTCCTGGGAACGCCCGGAGCTGCCCGAGGCGGTGCGCGTCTAGTCCAACGCCGCGAGCACCAGCAGCGAGGCCGCCCAGATGATCGTCGGGCGGATCGCGATCACGATGCCGCTGATCACCAGCAGGGTGGCGTAGGCGAGGGTGCCCGCGGTGTCGCGGCGGCCGCGGCGCAGGCCGGTGATGGGCAGCGCGAGCAGGATCAGCGGCATGATCACGTGCAGCACCACGGTGGTCCACTCGCCGAGCAGGCCCGGGTAGTCCAGCCAGGTGAAGGCCAGCGACAGCTGGAGCACGAGTGCCACCAGCCAGGCCGCGGGCAGCACGTAGTCGATGCGCTTCATGCCGTTCATTGTGGCCGAGTTGTAACAGTAGGACGTCCAAACCTCGGAACAGCGATTTTCGGGTTACCGAGGAGGCGTTACCGTAAGGACATGACGTCAGCGTTGCCGTTCTCGAAGACCGAGCACCCCAGCCCCACCAGCCCGGAGCGCCGGGCGGAGATTCTGGCCAACCCCGGCTTCGGGAACTACTTCACCGACCACATGGTCACCATCAGGTGGAATCCTGAGCAGGGCTGGCACGACGCGGCCGTCGTCCCCTACAGCCCGATCAGCCTGGACCCGGCGGCAATGGTGCTGCACTACGGCCAGGCGATCTTCGAGGGACTCAAGGCCTACCGGCAGCCCGACGGCTCCATCGCCTCGTTCCGCCCCGAGGCCAACGCCGACCGGCTGAACGCCTCCGCGCGCAGGCTCGCCATGCCCGAGTTGCCCGCGGAGCTGTTCCTCGACTCGCTGCGCGAGCTGCTCGCCGTTGACGGCGACTGGGTGCCCGCGGCGGGCGGCGAGGAGTCGCTGTACTTCCGGCCGTACATGATCTCCACCGAGGCCGGGCTGGGTGTCCGCCCCGCCAAGGAGTACCTGTACGTGCTCATCGCCTCCCCGGCGGGCTCGTACTTCGCGGGCGGCATCAAGCCGGTCAGCGTGTGGCTGAGCACCGAGTACGTGCGCGCCGCCCCCGGCGGCACCGGCGCGGCGAAGTTCGCGGGCAACTACGCGGCCTCGCTGCTGGCGCAGGCCCAGGCCGCGGAGCAGGGCTGTGACCAGGTGGTCTGGCTGGACGCCGTGGAGCGCCGGTGGATCGAGGAGATGGGCGGGATGAACCTGTTCTTCGTCTTCGGTTCCGGCGAGGACGTCCGACTCGTCACGCCCGAGCTGACCGGGACGCTGCTGCCCGGCATCACCCGCCGCACCCTGGTCGAGCTCGCCGCGGAGCAGTGCGCCTCCGTCGAGGAGCGCCGCATCTCCACCGAGGAGCTGGAGAAGGGCGTGGCCTCGGGCGAGATCACCGAGGTGTTCGCCTGCGGCACCGCCGCGGTGATCACCCCGGTCGGCCGGGTCAAGCACGCCGAGGGCGAATACCTGATCAACAACGCCGCCACCGGCGAGGTCACCATGAAGCTGCGCGACGCGCTGACCTCCATCCAGCGCGGGGCCCGCCCCGACGCGCGCCACTGGCTGACCCCGCTGGCCTGACATGTTCGACATCGGCCTGCCGCTGCTGGTGGCGGCAGGCCTGCTCGTGCTGATCGCCGCCGCGGCCGCGGGCTACGGCGGGCTCGGGCACGGCCGCGCGGTGCTCACCGCGGTGGCCAGGGCGGTCGCGCAGCTTGCGGTGGTGTCGCTGCTGATCGCCGCGATCCTCGCCTCGCTGTGGTGGACGGCGGCGTTCCTGCTGCTGATGCTGGTCGTGGCCACCGCGACCAGCGCGGGCCGCACCGGAACCGGCCGCCGCGGCCTGTGGACGGCGCTGCCCATCGCCGCGGGCGCCCTGCCCGCGCTGGCCATCCTGTTCGGGACCGGAGCCGCGCCTGCGCACGGTGCGGTGCTGGTGCCCATCGGCGGCATCCTGCTGGGCGGGGCGATGACCGCGACCACGCTGGCCGCGCAGCGCATGCTGGACGAGCTGACCGCCCGCCGCGGCGAGGTCGATGCCGCGCTGGCGCTGGGCCTGCCCCGGCGGGACGCGTTGATCCTGGTGTGCCGCCCGGTGGCGGGTCGCGCGCTGGTGCCCGCGCTGGACCAGACCCGCACCGTCGGCCTGGTCACGCTGCCGGGCGCGTTCGTCGGCATGCTGCTCGCCGGGGCCTCGCCCCTGGAGGCAGGCGCCGTCCAACTGGTGGTGCTCATCGCGCTGCTCGCCGTCGAGGCGGTGGCCGTGGTTCTCACCGTGGAGATCATCGCGCGTGGCCTCGTCGACCAGCAGGAACGCGAAACACGGTCACTGAAGGCCAATTCGACGTAAGCCGCTTTGTCACGGGGGTGCCTTCTTCGAAACGCGGTCGGAACACTTTCTTTACAGCCATGCAGCCCCGCTCCAGGCTGTGCCAAACGTCGTACGCAATTCTCTCGACCCAGGAGCAGATATGCGTGTTCCGGCCTTGCGCCGCATCGCGATCGCCGCATCCGCCGCCGTGGTGGTGGCCGTTTTTCTCGCCGTGGGCAATTCCACGGCAAGCGCCCAGGAGAGCATCTATGTCCCGCCGTCGCCGCTTCCCGCCGGAAACAACGGTGACGTGATCAAGAAGCAGCCCTCCACCTACGCGGGCGCGAAGGCCACCCGCATCATGTACCTGACCCGGGACGCCAAGAACAAGCCGATCCCGGTCACCGGCACGGTGATCGTGCCGACCGCCGCGTGGACCGGTTCCGGCCCGCGACCGCTGGTGGCCTACGCGCCCTTCACCGCGGGCATGGGCGACCAGTGCGCCACCTCGAAGACCCTGGCGGGCGAGGGCCAGGCCGATATGGCGGCCGGTTTCCAGAAGACCTTCGTGGACGCGCTGCTGGCCAAGGGCTTCGCCGTGGCACAGACCGACTACCAGGGCCTCGGCACGCCGGGTGAGCACACCTACGTGATCCGCGCGGCCGAGGCGCACGCGGTGCTCGACGTGGTGCGCGCGGCACAGCGGCTCGGCGGCGATGTCCCCGCGGGCGGCCCGGTCGGGATCGCGGGCTACTCCCAGGGCGGCGGTGCCTCCGCCGCGGCGGCCGAGCTGGCGCCGACCTACGCCCCGGAACTGGCCATCAAGGGCGCCTACGTCGGCGCCCCGGCCGCGGACAAGTCCGTGCTGGCCAAGTCGCTGGACGGCGGCATGTACGTCGGCTTCCTCGGCTTCGCGCTGATCGGCATCAACGAGGCCTACCCGGAGGCCAAGATGCTGGAACTGGCCAACCCCGAGGGCGCCAAGATGTTCCTGGAGGCCCGCAACGTCTGCACGATGGACGGGGTCATGAAGTACATGTTCAAGCAGACCAGCACCATCACCAAGGAGGGCAAGCCCGTCTCGGCTTACCTGTCCCAGGCGCCGTTCGCCGCCATCGTCGCCGAGAACAAGATCGGCAACCTCAAGCCGGCCGCCCCGGTTCTGGTCCAGCACGCTGCGATCGACGACGTGCTGCCCTACGCCCAGGGCAAGCAGCTGGCCAAGGACTGGTGCGGAAAGGGCGCCGCCACCGAATTCCGCGACCTGGCGGTGGCGCTTCCCCTGCTGCCGCACGCCATGGGAATGACGCAGGCCTCCGGCGAAGCCGCCACCTGGCTGGCCGACCGGTTCGCGGGCAAGCCCGCCCCGGGCAACTGCGGAAAGTTCTGACCTCCCTGTGCGGGCAGCCTGATTCGGGTTGCCCGCACACCTCAGCCGTGCAGAGAAAGCACCACGAGCACGATGGTGGTGGCGATTTCGCTTGCCGCGCCGAGCACATCGCCGGTGACCCCGCCGAAGCGTCGGCGGGTGTGCCAGGACAGCAACCACACCGCGCCCGCCGCGAGCACGACGGCAAGCGGACCCAGCCAGGGGCGGTCCGGCAGCGCGAACGCGCCCGCAGCGGCGAGCGCGGCGAACCAGGCGATCGGCACCGCCGGCGGTTGCGATCCGGCGACCAGCGCGCCCAGCCCTTCGGGCCGCGCCGCGGGAACGCCACGGCGACAGCACAGCGCGAAGGCCGCCCGCCCGGTGGCCACCGCCAGCAGCGGCACCGCCCAGTGCGGCGTGTCCGCCAGGGCGGTGGCCTGGATGCCGACGGCCAGCACCAACGCGACCACGCCGAAGGGTCCGGCGCCGCCGTCGCGCATGACGGCCAGCGCCCGCTCGGGCGGTCCGTAGCAGCCCAGCCCGTCGGCGGTGTCGGCCAGCCCGTCCAGGTGCATGCCCCTGGTCAGCAGCGCCAGCAGGGCGATGGAGAGCAGCCCCGCCAACAGGGGAGAGGCACCCGCGGTCGTCAGCCCGAACCACGCGGCGGAGACCACGGCGCCCAGCAGCAGTCCCACCATCGGCGCCAGGGCGATGGCCCGCCGACAGGCCGCGCCATCCACCGCCCCCGCGTTGAGCGGCAGCACCGTCAGCCAGGTCAGCGCGAGCCGCATCAGGCCGCCACGCACCTGAAGGCGCCTGTCTCCACACACCTAAAACCGGCGATCGCCGCGCATCCGAAGATGCCTACTGCCGAGCCTCCGGAAGTGTCAGACCCGAGTCTTAGGCTGTGTATCGGGGGTTGCTCCATCTCGAGAGGGCGGCGGCTCGAGCACGCCCCGCTCACTCAGCCTCCGACGGCGCGGGCGGCGGGGGAGTGGCGGGCCCGCTGACGCCCGCGTCGCCGAAGGTCGCCATCTCGCCGAGAACGCGGGCCGCCATGTTCAGCAGCGGCAGCGCGGCCAGCGCGCCGGAGCCCTCTCCGAGCCGCAGACCCAACTCCAGCAGCGGCTTCAGGTCCAGGTGCTCGAGCACGAGCGTGTGCGCGGGTTCCACCGAGCGGTGCCCGGCCACCCACCACTCGCGGGCGCCCGGCGCGAGTTCCTCCGCGACCATCGCCGCGGCCCCCGTGATCAGCCCATCCAGCAGCACCGGCGTCTTGCGCAGCGCCGCCTGGGCCAAGAAGCCCGCCATCGCGGCGATGTCGGCGCCCGCGGCGACCCGCAGCAGCGCGACCGGATCGGCGCTGACCTTGCGCGCCCGGCGCAGCGCGTCGCGGATCGCGGCGGTCTTGCGCATCCAGCCCGCGTCGTCGATCCCGGTGCCCCGCCCCACCACCGCCACCGGCTCGCTGCCGGTCAACGTGGCGATCAGCACCGAGGCGGGCGTGGTGTTGCCGATGCCCATGTCACCGGCGATCAGCAGATCGGTGCCGCTGTCGACCTCCTCGTCGGCGATCAGCCTGCCCGCGTTGACCGCGGCGATCACCTCCGCCGCCGACAACGCGTCCTCGCGGTCGATGGAACCGCTGCCGCGCCGCACCTTGTGCCCGCTCACCGAGGCCGTGGTGTCGGTGAGCACGGCGAGGTCGGCCACCCGCACCGACGCGCCCGCGACCCCGGCCAGCACGTTGACCGCCGCGCCGCCGCCGAGGAAGTTGGCCACCATCTGCGCGGTGACCTCGCTCGGGTAGGCCGAAACGCCGTGCGCCGCAACGCCGTGGTCGCCCGCGAACACCACCACCCGCGGCCGGGCGAACGGCTTGGGTGGGCAGGTGCCCTGGCAGGCCGCGATCCACACGCCCAGTTCCTCGAGCCTGCCCAGCGAACCGGCGGGCTTGGTGAGCTGGTCGTGCCGGGCCACCGCCTGGCGGTGGGCCTGCTCGTCGGGAGCGGTCACCGGGCCGAAGGCAGGCACCTCCACAGCGTCCACAGCGTCGATATCGGAGTCCACTTCGGACACCTCGAACCTCCGTCTTTCAGCGCAGCCGCAGCGGAATGCCCGCGACGAGCAGTACGACCTCGGAACACACCTCGGCCAAGGCGGCGTTCAGCCTGCCGAGTTCGTCCCGGAACAGCCTGCCGGCCGAGGTCGCGGGGACGACGCCCAGGCCGACCTCCGCGGACACCAGTACCAGCCGGGCGGGGCAGTCCGCCACCGCCGAGACAAGCTCGTCACAACGCCGCCGCGCCGGGCCGACCGGGCGGCCGTCCCAGCAGCCGGCATCGTCCAGCACCCCGGTCAGCCAGGTCGCCACGTCGTCGAGCAGCACGGTTCCGGTCGCGCCGGGCAGAAACGACACCGGATCGGCGGCCTCCTCGGTGCGCCAGTGCGGGGGCCGCCGCGCCACGTGTTCGGCGATCCGCGCGTCCCATTCGGCATCACCGGGATGCCGCCGCGCGGTCGCCAGATAGGTCACGTCCTCGGCCGCCGACACGAGTCCTTCCGCGTGGGCGGACTTGCCGGAACGCGCCCCACCCAGCACCAACACGGCCATGCGTGTGTCTCCCATCACCTGAACGGCGGGCCTGCCCGCGCCGGAGGTTACCGTTCGCATAGGTGATAGCTCGCCTATCGATACGACGCCGACCAAAGGGGGTCTGCAGTGGTATACCGCTGGCGCTACCAGGATGCGTCTGGCCGTGACGTGACCGGCCCGGAGGACACCTTCGGCGATCAGTTCGACGCCGAGACCTGGCTCGAGGACACCTGGCCCCAACTCCTGGCAGACGGCGTCGCCCACGTAACGCTGCTACACGGCGAGGCCGAGGTCTACGGCCCGATGAGCCTCCAGCCCGCCGAGTGACGCGCTAATCCCATTCCCAGCTGATCCCGACCAACCCTGGCGGCAGGTTGTTGCACACGATATGCACAGTGTGCGAGGCGCTGATCCACAGGCGCTGGACCTGGTAGCGCGGGCCGTTGTTGTAATCCTTTCGCCAGCTGTAGCAATTCACCGGCAATGCCGCCGGGTCGAATTGCACCTGCATGACGTACTCGCGGGTGTGCGCCCGCAGCAGCCGCTCGTATTCGGTGAACTCGCGGCCGGGGGCGAAGCCCAGCTCGAATTCAACAACAGTGGTGTCACCGTTTCCGAGGACGCTGTCCAGGATGATCTCCGAGGCCATCAACCCGTTGTCCTGGTCGCGGCGCACCCGGCCCAGCCTTGAATACCTGACCTCGTTGAACTCCGGCAGGGGGCGGGCGGTGTCCTCGGAGGTATAGATCGTCAGGCACCGCGTCACCCGCGAGGACTCGGCTCGCAGCACCTGCCGGGTGCGCACGCTGCGCTCGCAGCGGTGGGCGTCCACCCGCACCAGATCATGCACGCTGAGCCTGGTCAGACCATCAGACAGCGGGAACTGCATCTCGGCGAGCACATCGGCCAGCCGCTCGCTGCGGCTGAACATCTCGTCCAGCTTCAGCACCTGGACGGCATCGGGCTTGCCGCCGCGGCCCGGGTCGGACTCCAGCAGCCGCACCAGCGAACGCGGCGGGATGCGCAACACCTCCTCCAGCGTGCTCAGCGCGCGCAGCGAGGACTCGCGTTCCGGGCGGGACCGGCCGGAACGCCAATAACTCAACGTCGTGAGGCTGATCCGGGCGCCGCGCTGGAGCAGCCTGCGGCGCACGCTCTCCAGGCTCAGCCCGCTGGCCTGGATCGCGTCGTGCAGGGCTCGGTGGAAGGGGCCGTCGCGCAGCGCTGTGGAAAGGCTCGCGGCGTGTTGGGAGGGAACCGGGTGCAGGATTCCCCGCGGTGCGACCTCGCCCTGCCCGATCACTTTCCCGCCTTCCTCTCGGTGACACACACCAGATGCGCGAGAAATTCGTGAAACAGGACAACCTTGCCGGTTTTCTTCCGCCCAAGCCAGGGTTTCCCCGCTCGGACCAGGGGATCGAGATCTGTCAGTGACCTAGCCTGATACCGCGCTGCGCCAGGCAGGTGAGCTGCTGCGCCTGACGGACCATCACCTCGGTCCATCACTGTCGCGTCGGGCTGTGAAGGCCGGTGAATGAAACTTGGAAGCACTTCACACGCTTTGTCGTATTGCCACCATTTTCTACCTCTTGTCACGCTCGTAATGGTTCCGAAGAGGGCTCGGGCCGATAGAACCCGTTTTGCCGCCGCCCTTCCGGGGCGTCTGCATTCCCCTGCTGCGAGGTTCTCGTGAAAATGAAAATTGGTTTTACCGTCTTGGTGGCCGCGGCCACCGTCATGCTCGGCGCACCCGCCACCGCCGCACCCGCTGAAGGCCCGATTCGCGCCGCGGAGGCGGCGGATGCGATCCCGGGCAGTTACCTCGTGGCGCTGAAGACCGGCGCGGTCTCCAGTTCGCAGGCATTCACCCCCACTCTGCTGAGGAAATACGGCGGCACCCTGCGGTCGGCTTTCTCACACGCTTTCCACGGTTTCTCCGCGACGATGACCGAGCAACAGGCCCGCCGACTGGCCGCTGATCCTGCGGTGGACTACGTCGAACAGGATCGGGTGGTCACGCTCGCCGACGAGCAGCCCAACCCGCCGTCCTGGGGCCTGGACCGCATCGACCAACGTGACCTGCCGCTGGACTCCAAGTACACCTACGCCACCACCGCGGCCAACGTCACGGCCTACGTGATCGACACCGGCATCCTGAACAGCCATCGCGACTTCGGCGGCCGCGCGGTCAGCGGCACCGACACGGTGGACAACGACGGCAACGCCACCGACTGCCACGGCCACGGCACGCACGTCGCGGGCACCGTCGGCGGCACCGCCTACGGCGTGGCCAAGGGCGTCAAACTGGTCGGCGTCCGGGTGCTCAACTGCCAGGGCAGCGGCAGCACCACCGGCGTCATCGCGGGCGTCGACTGGGTGACCAAGAACGCCACCAAGCCTGCCGTGGCGAATATGAGCCTCGGCGGCGGCGCGTCCAGCAGCCTGGACACCGCGGTGAAGAACTCCATCGCCGCGGGCATCACCTACGCGCTGGCCGCGGGCAACGAGGGTCAGAACGCCTGCAACGTCTCGCCCGCGCGCACCCCGGAGGCGATCACGGTGGGCGCCACGGACAATAAGGACGCCAGGGCGTCGTTCTCCAACCACGGCACCTGCGTTGACATCTTCGCGCCGGGCGTCGGCATCACCTCGGCGTGGATCGGCGGCGACACCGCCAGCCGCTCCATCAGCGGCACCTCGATGGCCTCCCCGCACACCGCGGGCGCGGCGGCGCTCGTGTTGGCTGCCAACCCCGGCGCGACCCCGCAGCAGGTGCGGGACGCACTGGTGAACGCCGCCACCTCGGGCAAGGTCACCAACCCCGGCACCGGCTCGCCGAACAAGCTGCTCTACACCGGCGCGGGCGGCACCACCCCGCCGCCCACCGGCTGCGGGCCGTTCAGCAACAACACCAGGGTGGACATCCCCGACGCCGGTCCGGCGGTGACCAGCACCATCAACGTGACCGCCTGCAACCGCAACGCCTCGGCCACCACCAAGGTGGACGTGGTGATCAAGCACCCGTGGCGGGGCGATGTGACCATCGACCTGGTGGCCCCGGGCGGCGCCGTGCACTCGCTACAGAAGTCCAGTTCGGACAGTGGTGACGACATCGCCAGGAGTTACACCGTCGACGCCTCCGCGGCGGCGGCCAACGGCACTTGGACGCTGCGGGTCCGCGATGTCTACCGCCAGGACGTCGGATACCTGGAGTCCTGGTCGCTGACCACCTGAGAGATGTGGGTTCAGTGTCCTGAACCGGCCAAGAGACGTCCTGGGCCGCGTTCAGGACACTGAACCGCGGTAGGTGTGGCCCGGCCCCCTGCTCCGGGCCACACCTTTTTACTTCGAGGCCAGCAGAATCCAGGTCTGGCCGCGGGCGAAGGGCAGCCGCTTCCCGTCGGGCCCGGTGAACTCCGTGCCCCGGTCGGGAGAGTCGCGGTGCCAGCGCACCTGGTACGCCAGTCCGTCACGCAGCACCAGTGCCTCGCCGGAGCCGACGGTCTCGGCGAACGGCGACGGGGTGCCCGTGCTGTCCTGGATCGTGGTGACGCGCACCGGGACGTACTGCACCACCACGGTCCGCGGGCCGAGCCTGCCGCCCTCGGCCGCGGTTGCGGGCGTGCCGTCCACCGCTACTTGCCACCGGTCCTCCGCCGGTGTCCAGGCGAAGGTGAATGTCTCGGCACCGAAGCGCAGCGTGTGCTGCTCGGTGACTTGACCACCGTCAGGCGGGCGGTCCGAGAAGACCAGGCCGATGTCCCGGGCCGGGCTCGCCTCCGGGGCCGCGGCGCGAAGTCCCGCGGTCCTGGCATACAGGTTGTGCGGCGCCTTCCGGTCGGGGTCGCGGAAATAGGCGTCGCCCGTGTGCGCCGGGGATACGGAGATCACCGGCGAGCCCTCGATCGCGGACGCCAGTTCGGGGGCGTTGCCCGAGTAGGCCACCGCGGGGCGACCGAACATCGGCAGCAGCCGCAGATCCGTCTCCCGCAGACTGCGGATCGGACCGACCGATTCGGGCGACCGGGTGGAGAACACCGGGATGTAGCGGGACGACTCGCCCTCGACGGGTTCGACATAGACCAGATCGGCCTGGGTCAGCCCTGTCTGCGGGCGCCCCTGCCTGGCGTTGTCCACCTTCACCGCGAGCACCGGGGTCGCTTCCGTGACCGGCAGCCCGGTCAGCGGCGACACCGGCGACGCCGGGGTGCCGCAGGCGGTTCCCGGCGACAACACACCCGCCGCCAGTACTGCGATGACCAGCCGCACCATCCGCATGACGCCTCCCGGGTCCCACCTGACCCCGGCCGAGCCGCCGGAAAGCGCAGTGGCGGCAACGGGAACTGTCGCCGGAGTGAGTGATCGGAGACGAGACCGTTAAGTGAATTATGAGTAGTTAGGCCGTTTGGCGCAATCCCTACCGATTTTCACCCTTTGGGGGTAACCGGTGTCCCGCCGTCTCGTTGGGCCCGGTTGGAGGCTATCGGACTCAAATCCGTTACCTCCTGGCAACCCTGCATTGCAAGCAACAGGAAGGACCAAGCATGACCTTCAACCGGTTGGCCCGCAGGTCCGCGATGATCGGCGCGGCCGCCGCGATCGTGCTGCCGCTGGGCGCGGGCATGGCCCACGCAGGCGCTGGCATCGACGGTGACGCCGCCCAGGATCTGGGCAGCACGGTGAACGACGCCGGTGGGTACCTCGAAGGAAACCTCGCGGGCGGTCCCACCTCGGACGGCCTCGCGGGCGCGGCAGCCCTCGCCGCGGGTGCCAAGCAGGCGGGTTTCGCGCTCGCAGGTGCCGGTAGTGGCGGCACCGGCGGCGGCACCGTCGACGGTGCGTTCGACGGCTTCGGCCCGCACGGCGAGTACGTCGAAGGCGTCCTCACCGGCGCAGGCGACGCCCACGGCATCGCTGGTGAGCTGGCGGGCAAGGGCGCGGCACACGGCGGCGAGTTCCTCGGCGGCGGTGCCGCGGCACTGGGCGCCCAGGGCGGCTCGCTCGGCGGCGAGATCGCGGGCGCGCACAAGAAGGTGGGCGAGTTCGTCGGCAACACCCACAACACCGTCAGCCGGGAAGGCCTGCACAGCGGCCTCGCCGGTGCGGGCAGCGCGTTCGGCGGCTCCGCCGCGGGCGAGGCCTGCGCGCAGCTCACCCGCCAGGGTGGGCTCGTCGACGGCGCGTTCGAGGTCGCTCGCGGTGAGAACGGCGCGGCCGGTGCCTTCGAAGGCGTCGTGAACAAGCAGGGCCTGGCGGGCGGCGGTGCCCTCGGCGGGACGCTGCGGGGCGGTCACGCCGCCGTTGCGGGTGCCGGTGACCTCGGCAAGCACGGCGGTGGCTTCGCCGGTGAGCTCGCCGGTGGTTACGGCGACTTCGCCGCGGCCGGTGCCGCGGTGGCCGACGCCGGTTACGACAAGGCGGGCAACCTCTACGCCGACGCGGTTCTCGGCGGCGGTGGCGGCTACGGCGAGCACGTGCACGCCGGTGAGCTGGCCCTGTCCGCCCAGGGCGGCAAGAGCGGCCTCGGCGGCTCCCTCGGCGGCTCGCTGAGCTGATCGCGGAAGCCGATTCGCGGGGGCGGCCAACCGTGGCGGTCGCCCTTGTGAGCCCGGTGAGCGGTATTGGGCGGAAAGCCGCCCAATACCGCTCCTGGCCGGAACCTCCCGCCCTCAACCTCGTTGGCTCGGTGAGGTTCTCGCCTGGATCAGGAGTACGACATGCGCTTGGACCATGTGATGAGCAAGGTCGCCCTGCTCACCTGCTCGGCCGCCGTGGTGCTGTCCATGGGTGGCGCACACTGGCAGCCCGGCGTCGCGGCGGGATCGCTGCACGGCAAGGTGATTGCCCCCGAAAACGTCGAAGTTCCCGTCCAGCCGCCCGTCGCGACCGGTAGGAAGCAGGTCGCCGCCGTGTCCGGCAAGGCCCGCCTACCGGCGCCGGACCACCGCATCGACCTGCGTGGCCTCGGCGGCGAAGGCAGTGTCAGCTTCAACAAGGACGGCATCTCCCTGCGCGGCAAGGACAGGGAGGGCCACGACGGCTCCGTCGACCTCCACACCAACGGCATCACGGTCCGCGGCAACGGCTACGAGATCACGCTGCGCTGACCCGCCGAAACGCACCGGCACGAGACCGGTGGGGTGCCGTGACAACGTGGTGAGTGCGGCGCAGTGACCCCGCGCCGCACTCACTCGGTTGCGGTTACGGCGTCTGCGTGAGACGCGGGTCGGTCTGGACGACGCCCTCCAGGGTCTTGTCGATCCGCTCCAGGATCTCCGCGTCCAGCTTCACGCCCGCGGCCTTGACGTTCTCGGCGACCTGTTCGGGACGGGAGGCGCCGATGATGGCGGAGGCGACGTTGGGGTTCTGCAGCACCCAGGCCACCGCGAGCTGGGCCATGGACAGGCCCGCGTCCTCGGCGATGGGCTTGAGCTGCTGCACCTGCTCCAGCACCTTGTCGGTGAGCAGCCTGGAGATGAAGCCGCTGCCCTGCTGGTCGGTGGCGCGGGAGCCCGCGGGCGGCGGCTGGCCCGGCAGGTACTTGCCGGTCAGCACGCCCTGGGCGATGGGGGACCAGACGATCTGGCTGATGCCCTCGCGCTCGCAGGCGGGCACGACCTGGTCCTCGATAACCCGCCACAGCATCGAGTACTGCGGCTGGTTGGAGATGAACGGCACGTTCAGCTCGCGGGCCAGTTCGGCGCCCCTGGTGATCTGCTCGGCGTTCCACTCCGAGACGCCGATGTAGAGCACCTTGCCCTGGCGGACCAGGTCGGCGAAGGCCGACATGGTCTCCTCCAGCGGGACCGTGCGGTCGTAACGGTGCGCCTGGTACAGGTCGATGTAATCGGTCTTCAGCCTGCGCAGCGAGCCGTGCACGGCCTCGGTGATGTGCTTGCGCCCGAGTCCCTTGTCGTTGGGACCGCCCGGCCCGGTCGGCCAGAACACCTTGGTGAAAATCTCCAGGCTCTCCCGGCGCTGACCGGCCAGCGCCCGCCCGAGCACCTCTTCCGCGGCGGTGTTGGCGTAGATGTCGGCAGTGTCGAAGGTGGTGATGCCCGCGTCCAGCGCCGCCCGCACGCAGGCCGCGGCCTGCTCCTCTTCCACCTGGGAGGCGTGGGTGATCCAGTTGCCGTACGAAATCTCACTGACATTGAGGCCACTGCGGCCAAGGCGACGGAACTCCATGCCTTCGACACTACCCCGACACATTTAGCTCCGCTAACTATCTGGAGTCGGCTCCAACTCCAGCTACAGGCAGGCAAGGCCGGGTCAGCCCAGGTTGGCGGCGTCGGAGTAGGTCACCCGAGGGCGGGGGACGCGGAGTTTGCGGAGCTGGGTGGCGCGGCTGAAGGCGTACCAGCCCAGGCTCAGCGCCTTGTCGGGCGCCTCGGGGAACTTGTTGCGCACCCGCCGGGTGACCAGGCGGCCGAGCAGCACCGCCTCGGTGATCATGGCGATCATCATCAGCATGAAGAACAGGCTGATGTACTGCTGGATCGCCGGGCTCGGCACCAGCAGCACCACGAACAACACCACCGCCAGCGGCATGAACAGGCCCATGACGTTGCGGCGGGAGTCGACGATGTCCCGCACGTAGGCCCGCACCGGGCCGCGGTCGCGCGGCATCAGGTAGCGGTCGTCGCCCGCCATCATCCGCTCGCGGCGCTCGGAGGTCGCCTTGCGGCGCTCCTCCTTGTTGCCGCGCATCCGCCGCATCGCCTCGCGCTGCGTCCTCGGCGGGGGCGGCACCGGGCCGCGCCTGCGGCTTTCGGCCTCCCGGCGCTTGGGGGTCGGCCTGCCCTTGCCCTGGGTCCGGTTCTCCTCGGCAGGCACCACCACCTCGGCGTCAGCGACATCACTGTCGGTCGAGTTCTTCTCGGCGGTGCTACGGCGCAGGAACCTCACGCGGCCAAGCCTAATCGCCCTGGTTGTTCTGGTTTACGGTGCCCTATGTGCGCGTAGTGATCGCCGCGGACGACCCGCGGCCGGTAGTGGACGGCTGGCGGGTGGCCGCGCCCGGCGATGAGCTCACGGTGATGGCCGAGCCCTCGGCTATCGGGGACGCCCAGCTGGTGGTCGTGGTCACGGCGGTGTTCGACTGGCAGGCACTGCGTGACTCGACTGTGGCGAAGTTCGCAGCCGCCGCGGGGGAGCGCGGTCTGCCCTGCCTGGTGCTGGCCGAAGAAGTCACGGTCGGCCGCCGGGAGGCCGCCGCCATCGGCGTGCAGGCCGCCTATGAGGGACGGCTGCCCGACCTCGCGGCGGAGGTGGCGGGCCAGTGGGGCGGACGCTGACCCCACCGGGTGTGTCACCATGGATAAGAGGCGCATAGCCGGGAACAAAACAAGCGGTCGGCAGTGTTGTGCTGTGGCAGGCCGAGCCAAACCGCGAGGGAGAGTCATGACGGTTTCCGACACCACGTCTTCTGATGTGACCGTGGCCACCCACGGCGTCACGTTGACCGACGCGGCCGCAGGGAAGGCCAAGGCGCTGCTGGACCAGGAGGGGCGCGACGACATGTCGCTGCGCATCGCGGTTCAGCCCGGTGGCTGTGCGGGTCTGCGCTACCAGCTCTTCTTCGACGAGCGCTCGCTGGACGGAGACGCCGCGGTCGACTTCGACGGCCTCACGGTCGTCGTCGACCGGATGAGCGCCCCGTACGTGCAGGGCGCGGTCATCGACTTCGTGGACACCATCGAGAAGCAGGGCTTCACCATCGACAACCCCCAGGCGACGGGGTCGTGCGCGTGTGGCGACAGCTTCAACTGAGCATCATCTGGGCCTGACGGCGCCCGGGAGCATCGCGCTCCCGGGCGCCGTCTTTTACGCTCACCCGGACGTGTCCGTGCCAAAACTGGGGAGTGCACTTGGCGCCTGCGGTCAAGCGAATCGTGCTGGATACAGATCCTGGCATCGATGACGCCCTCGCGTTCTTCTACCTCGCCGCGTACCCGGAGCTCGCCGAGCTTGTCGCGGTGGGCTCGGTGCACGGCAACGTGCCCGCGCCGCTGGCCGCGGAGAACGCGCTGCGACTGCTGGAGCGCATCGGGCGGCCGGAGGTGCCGGTCGCCGTCGGCGCGAACAGCCCGCTGGCCCAGCCGTTGCAGACCGCCGAGTTCGTGCACGGCGACGACGGCCTCGGCGGCATGGCCGGGGCGCCGCCCGCGGGGCGCCCGGTGGAGGTCTCCGCCGCCGAGCAGTTGGTCGCGCTGGCCCGCCGCCACCCCGGCGAGCTGAGCCTGCTGGCGCTGGGTCCGCTCACCAACGTGGCGCTGGCCCTGCTGCTGGAGCCGCGGCTGCCCGGACTGCTGCGCGAGGTGATCGTGATGGGGGGCGCGGTGCGGGCTCCTGGCAACATCACCCCGTTCGCCGAGGCCAACATCTGGCACGACCCGGAGGCCGCCGACCTGGTGCTGGCCGCGGGCTTCGAGCTGACCCTGGTCGGCCTGGACGTCACGGCGCACGCCAATGCCGACGAGGCCTGGCTGGGCAGGCTGGAAAACCACGACTCCGACCGCGCCCGCTACGTCCGCGCGGTGCTGGACCACTACCTCGACGTCTACTCCCGAGCCCTGGGCGGTGTGCGTACCTGCTGGCTGCACGATCCGCTGGCCGCCGCGATCCTGCTGGACCCGGCCATGGCGAGCTATGAGGACGCGGTGATCACCGTTGAGCTGCGCGGCAGCCACACCCGCGGCGCGACGCTGGTCGATCAGCGGGCCGCGGGCTATGCAACATCGGAGGAACGACGGCCCGTCAAGCTGGCCGTCGGTATCGAGCGGCAACTGTTCCTGGACCGCATGCTGGCCGCGCTGATCGAGGCCCCGGAGCCGGTGGCGCTGGGGTCCTAGATCGCGTGCTCAGACGAATTCGTCCAGGTCATCCACCTGTGCGAGGCAGGCCTCGTCGATCTGCCACGGGATGGTCACCCGATCGACCGGCAGTACCGGGAGCCGGTACTGCAACTGGACCGGAATGTCCTCACAGTCATGGATCAATTCGTCCATTGAGTCCGGTTCACCAGTAGTCACGCGATCGACGGTAAGCTCACCTGGCGGGGTAGGACAGGCTTACTGGCCAGTAGTCAGCGGCACGGACCAGTAAGCACCCGACCGGGTGGTTTTCATCCCATCAACCGACACCCAACTTTGCAGGGAGTTCAACGTGCCGGTCGCCATTACGGGCAGCATCGCCACCGATCACCTCATGCACTTCCCGGGCCGTTTCTCCGAGCAGCTTGTCGCCGAGCGGCTGGACCGGGTCTCGCTGAGCTTCCTCGTGGACGACCTCACCGTCCGGCGCGGCGGCGTCGCCGCCAACATCGCCTTCGGGCTCGGCATGCTGGGAACCGCCCCGGTGCTGGTCGGCGCGGTCGGCGCGGACTTCGCCGACTACCGCTCCTGGCTGGAGCGCCACGGCGTGAACTGCGATGGCGTGCACGTCTCCGAGGTCGCGCATACCGCCCGCTTCGTCTGCACCACCGACGACGACATGTGCCAGATCGCCTCCTTCTACGCCGGTGCGATGGCGGAGGCCCGCAACATCGAGCTGGCCCCGATCGCCGAGCGGGTGGGCGGCATCGACCTGGTGCTGGTCGGCGCGGACGACCCGGCCGCCATGCTGCGGCACTCCGAGGAGGCCCGCGAGCGCGGCTACCCGCTGGCCGCCGACCCCTCCCAGCAGATCGCGCGGATGGACGGCGAGCAGGTGCGGCAGCTGGTCGACGGGGCGAAGTACCTGTTCACCAATGACTACGAGTGGGAGCTCCTGCTGCGCAAGACCGGCTGGACCGAGGGCGAGGTCCTGTCCAGGGTCGGCGTGCGGGTGACCACGTTGGGTGAGAAGGGCGTGGAGATCGTCGGCCGCGAGGTGGAGCGGCTGGAGGTCGCGGCGGTGCCGGAGACCTCGAAGGTGGACCCGACCGGTGTCGGCGACGGCTTCCGGGCGGGCTTCGTGGCCGCCATCAGCCGTGGCCTGAACCTGGAGCGGGCGGCCCAGCTTGGCTCGCTGATCGCGGTGCACGTGCTGGAAAGCGACGGCCCTCAAGAGTGGTCGCTGGACCGCGAGGTGGCCATCGAACGCGTCGCCGAGGCCTACGGCCCGGAGTCCGCGACGGAAATCGGCAGCTTGTTGCCGGTTTAATACGTCGAAGTCGCGGGCTCATCACTGTTTTCGACACTGAATGATTTACTCCAGTCGTAGGGCAGACAATCGCGCCTCGACTGGGTAATGTCGGCCGCCAATGACGTAGTTATGGAGGCGACCGTGATCGGAGAAGGTGTCTTTCCTGATCACGGCCGCCACCCGGCGGTTCCGGCGGGACGCTGTTGCGCGCTCGAGGACCTCCGGTCCCTGGTGCCGCCGTCCGGGCGCCCCCGTTTGGGCGTCATGTCGTGGTCGGAGCTGTTCGACCTGCTGGGCACCCCGCTGCCGCCGGATTATGTTGCGCTGATGAGCTGTTATGGCCGGGACGTGCCGGGCTCCGGCTGGCTTCGCTTCGCCGACCCGCTGCGCCCGCGCCGCGGCCTGGTGGATTTCGCGAAGCTGGCCGGAGACGCCTACGCCCACGCCAGGACCGGCGATCCGCAGAGCTTCAAGCACACCGTGTGGCCAGGACCGGGCGGCGTCCTGTTCTTCGCGGACACTTTGGACGGTCACTACCTCGGCTGGCGGACCGGCGACGACCCCGCCGCCTGGCCCGTCGTGGTGGTGTCCCGCGCCGGGGACGCGCAGATCCAGCCGACCGGCTCGCTCACCGATGTGTTGCGGGACTGGTGGACCGGCCGCGAGACCATTCCCGGCCTGCCGTTCGAGGCCATGCAGCCGACCGCGGCGCATATGAGCGAGTCCTTCGCCCCGCCGCAGCCGCTGGGGCTGTCCGGGCATTGGAGCACCTGGGACCGTGCGGCCACCGACGCCGCCATGCAGCGGGTCGCGCGCTGGGCGGTGGCTCGCGGCTTCACCGGCACCCACGCCGAAGCTCCGTGAGCGATTCACCACGTATTCGAACGCGTTGAATCATTCTTTCGAAATTGATGCCGCACGCAAAAAAGCGGCAATTCGCCTCCGGTGAGTGATTCTTGGAGGCGAATTGCCGTTGAAGAGCAGAATTTCAGAGCTTCACCGGGTACTGCGGCTTGGGGATCATCGGCTTGATGCGCTCCTCGATGAAGATTCCGTGCCACAGCATGAACACCAGCAGCGCCCAGATCCGGCGGCTGTGGTCCAGGATGCCGGACCGGTGCTCCTCCAGCAGTTGCAGCACGGCGCGCTTGTCGATCAACGCGTCGGTCTGCGAGGACGCCACGATGTCACGGGCCCAATCGTGCATCTCGTCACGCAGCCAGAGCCGGATCGGCACCGGGAAGCCCAGCTTGCGGCGGTGCAGCACATGCGGCGGCACGATGTCACGCAGCGCCCGGCGCAGCGCGTACTTCGTGGTCTCGCGGGTGATCTTCTGCTCCAGCGGCACCTGCGAGGCGATCCGGAAGACCTCCGGGTCCAGGAACGGCACCCGAAGCTCGAGCGAGTTGGCCATGGTCACCTTGTCGGCCTTGACCAGGATGTCGCCCCGCAGCCAGGTGAACAGGTCGACGTGCTGCATGCGGGTCACCGGGTCCCAGTGCTGCGAGTCCCGGTACGGGCCCGCGGTGATGTCCATGTGCGTGACGCGCGGGTCGTAGCCGCGCAGCACGGCCTGGATCTGGTCGTCGCGGAAGATGCGCGCGTTGCCGTAGTAGCGCTCCTCCAGCGTCAGCGCGCCGCGCCGCAGCAGGTCCTTGCCACGCACCCCGTCGGGGATCTTGGTGGAGACCTTGCCCATCACCGAGCGCAGCGCCCCCGGCACCTTCTCGAACGCGGCCAGCGAGAGTGGCTCGCGGTAGATCATGTACCCGCCGAACAGCTCGTCGGCGCCCTCGCCGGAGAGCACCACCTTGACGTGCTGGCGGGCCTCGCGGGCGATGAACCACAGCGGCACCAGCGCCGGGTCGGCCACCGGGTCGTCCAGGTACCAGGTGATCAGCGGCAGCGACTCCATCATCTCCGCCGGGGACACCGTGCGGACCACGTGCTTGACGCCGATCGCCGCGGCCGACTCGGCGGCCACGTCCACCTCGGAGTAGCCCGCCCGCTCGAAGCCGGTGGTGAAGGTGATCAGGTCCGGGTTGTGCTCCTTGGCCAGCGCCGCGATCGCGGTGGAGTCGATGCCGCCGGAGAGGAACGCGCCGACCGTCACATCCGCGCGCATGTGCTTGGCCACCGAATCGCGCAGCGCGTCGCCGATCTCGCGGTGCAGCAGGTCGGCGTCGGCCTCGCCCGCGACCCGGCGGGAGGTGAAGACGGGGGAGAAGTAGCGCTCGGCGACGACCTCGCCGCCGGGGGAGACGGTGAAGGAGGTGCCCGACTCGATGCGGCGCACCGCGTCGTGCAGCGACTCCGGCTCCGGCACGTACTGCAGGATCAGGTAGTGCTGAAGCGCCTTGCGGTCCAGCTTGGGCTCGATGCCCAGCGTGGGCGCCAAGCCGAGCAGGCTCTTCTTCTCGCTGGCGAAGGCCACCCCGCCGGGGCCCGCGGCGTAGAACAGCGGCTTGATGCCGAAGGGGTCGCGGGCGCCGAAGACGGTGCGCTTCTCGCTGTCCCAGATCAGGAAGGCGAACATGCCGCGCAGCTTGTTGACCGCGGCGGGCCCGTAGTGGTGGTAGGCCGCGACGATGGACTCGCCGTCGCCGTCGGTGTTGAACTTCGTCCCGAACGACGCGGTCAGCTCGGCACGCAGTTCCAGGTAGTTGTAGATCTCACCGTTGAAGGCCAGCGCGTACCGCGTCGGCGCCTCCGGCGGGCCCCACACCAGCGGCTGGTGCGAGTGCTCCAGGTCGATCAGCGACAGGCGGTTGAAGCCGAACACGACCTCGCCGCCCTGCCAGGTGTCGCTCTCGTCCGGCCCGCGGTGGCGCTGGCAGCGCAGCGAGTCCGCGACCGCGGAGCGGGCACCGGCGGCGTCGGTTTCGGATGGGCTTACCAGTCCAACAAGGCCGCACACGGGTTTTGCGCACCTTCCGCGTAGATTTTCGCGCCGGGGCCCAACCGCCCCGCCGTGGCGCCAGTATGCCCAAACACGCGAGTGCGTGACCGCTCACCCCACACGGGTGATAGCGCCTGTACTGGGTTAGGCTCCCGCGTGGCTGTTACCGGCCGGTCCGGCCCTGTTCCGCGGGGCTGTCGAGCTGATCGGGGCGGCCATCTGAACTTGGTAGGCATCGAGGAGGCGTGCAGCGTGGGCCTGACTGAAGGCACCAGGTCGGCAAGGCTTGCAAAGGTCGCGGGTCTGGTCGCTCTGGTGGGCATGGTGGCCACGGGTTGCTCCGGCGAGGAGATCCTGCGTTTCGGTTGGCCGGAGGGCATCACGCCGCAGGCCGACCAGATGCGCGACCTGTGGACCTGGTCCGTCGTCGCCGCCCTCGTCGTCGGTGTGCTCGTGTGGGCGCTGATCCTGTGGCCGGTGGTCTTCCACCGCAAGCGCCGCGACGGCGACGAGTTGCCCCGCCAGACGCAGTACAACCTGCCGCTGGAGATCGTCTACACGGTGATCCCGCTGGTGATCGTCGTGGTGCTGTTCTACTTCACCGCGGTGGCGCAGAACTTCGTCAACGACAAGTCCAAGCAGCCCGAGCTGAACGTGGACGTGGTCTCCTTCCAGTGGAACTGGGAGTTCCGCTACCCGGAGTTCAAGGCCGAGAACGGCCAGGTGGTCAACACCGTCGGCTCGCCGGGTGAGATCCCGCTGCTGGTGATCCCCGCCGAGAAGAACGTGCGCTACACGATCTCCTCGAAGGACGTCATCCACTCCTTCTTCGTGCCCGCCTGGAACTTCAAGCGGGACACCTTCCCCTTCCCGGAGCGCAACGGGCAGGACAACCAGTTCCAGAACACCGTCGACCGCGAGGGCGCCTTCGTCGGCCGGTGCGCCGAGCTGTGCGGCACGTACCACTCGATGATGAACTTCGAGCTCCGCGTGCTGTCCCCGGAGCGGTTCGACCAGTTCATGAAGCTGCGGCAGAGCAAGAACCCCGTGACCGACGCGCCGTACACCACGGCGCAGGCGCTGGAGAAGCTCGGCCAGGACGACAAGAGCTGTGGCGACCTGTGCAAGCCGCAGGCGACGACCACCTTCGTCTACAACACCGATCGCACTGCTCGCGAGGCGAGCAACGGCGGCAACCGCTAAGGAGCGAACGCAATGAAGGTCGAAGCCAGGATCTTCGAGCTGCTGACCGCGTTCTTCTTCGCGGCGGCGATCCTGTACGGGTTCTGGGCCAAGGAGCCGGTCGGCATCGTGGGCATCACCCTCACCGGTGGCCTGACGCTGATCATCGGCACCTACTTCCGCTTCGTGGCGCGGCGGCTTGAGCTGCGTCCCGAGGACGACCCCGAGGCCGAGGTCAGCGACGGCGCCGGTGAGCTGGGCTTCTTCAGCCCCGGCAGCTACTGGCCCATCGGGCTGGCCTTCGCCGCCGCCCTCGGCGGCATCGCGCTGGCCTTCTTCTACATGTGGCTGCTCGTCATCGCCGTCGCCCTCATCCTGGTGATGGTCGCGGGCCTGGTCTTCGAGTACCACGTGGGTCCGCAGAAGCACTGACACGGGTCTTGCCGACGCCCCGGCGTGCCGATCCGGCGCACCGGGGCGTCATCATGTTCGGGTGCCGCTGCTTGTCGACCCCGCCCTGCCCGCCGGTTCGCTCGCCACACTGGAACAGCCTTGTCTCGACGTCGGCGACGAGCTGTGGATACGGCCCTGGCGCGTCGAGGACGCCCCCACGGTCCGCGCCGCGTTCGACTGCCCGCACATCCAGCGTTGGCACATCCGGCGGCTGGACAGTGACGACGAGGCACGCGAGTGGACCGCGTCCTGGGCCCGGCGGTGGGCGGCCGAAACCGACGCAGGCTGGGCCGTGGTGGGCCCCGGCGACCGGCCGCTCGGCCAGGTGGGCCTGCGCACCCTCGACCTGCGCGAGGCGAGCGCCGAGGTCTCCTACTGGGTGGTACCCGCCGAACGCGGGGCGGGCATCGCCTGGCGGGCCGCCCGGACGTTGGCCCGGTGGAGCTTCGACCAGGTGGGCCTGAACAGGCTGTACCTGCGGCACTCGACGGCGAACGAGGCCTCCTGCCGCACCGCGGTCCGAGCGGGGTTTGTCACCGAGGGCACTCTGCGCCGCTGCCTGCGGCACGCCGACGGCTGGCACGACGTGCACCTGCACGCCCGGCTGCGCGGCGAGTAGACGGTTCAGCCGTCCATGCCGATGGAGAACGTGGCCTCGGTGTCCTTGCGGGAGTAGGAGCGGAAGGCGATGTGGGTGTCCGTGCTCAACACGCCCGCGACCTTGCTGATCCGCGCGGGCACCAGGTCGGCCAGCGCCTCGTGGTCGGCGACGCGCAGGATCGCGATCAGGTCGACATCGCCCGCGCAGGAGTACACCTCGGCCACGCCGTCGATGTCGGCGATGGCCTGGGCGATCTCCGGCACGCTTCCTGCCTCGGCCTGGATCAACACGATCGCGGTGAGCACCAAATCCTCCTAGTCGGGCACGTCGGCCGCGCTGTCGGTCTCCTCGGCCCCCACCTCGGCGAGCCGGAACCGCTGCTCGCAGTGTTCGCACACCACGACGGCGGAGAGTCGGTGACCGCAGCTTGTGTGGGTCAGTATCGCCGTCGGCGGCTTGCCCGGCATCCACTCGTCGCCCCACCTGGCGATGGCCGCGATGACGGGGAAGAACGAGGCGCCCTTGGGCGTCAGCACGTACTCGTGCCGCACCGGCCGGTCCTGGTAGGGCACCTTGCGCAGCATCTCCTCGGCCACCAGCCGGTTCAGCCGCTGGGTGAGCACCGCGCGCCCGATGCCCAGGGCCGCCTGGATCGCGTCGAAGCGCCTGCGGCCGTAGTAGAGCTCACGCAGCACGAGCGGCGTCCACCAGTCACCGAGCAGGTCCATGGTGCGCGCGATCGTGCAGGGAAACTCCGAGAACGCCGTCCGCTTCACAAAACCCAGGCTAACGCCCGTGAGCGGCGACCGAGGCGTTAACCCCGGTTGCCGCTCACGGGTGTTGATCAGGCCGTTTCGGCCAGGTCGCGGATGCCGGTGAGGTTGGCGCGCATCGCCTTGCGGAGCTGGCCGAGCCGGGCGGCGAGGATGTCGTGCTCGCGCTCGGGGTGGTCGGCGATGTACAGCTGGTAGAACGGTCCCGGCGTCGGCCCGATCCGGAAGCGCTGGCGCAGCACGGTCCGCTCACCCGCGGGCTCCACCTCGAACGCCCAGGTGGAGTGCTGCTCGCCGACCTCGCCCAGCGCCCAGGAGAACAGCCTGCCCGGCTCGAAGCCGACGATCGTGGAGGTGGTCTCCCACTCGCCGAAGCCCTCACGCGTGTTGCGGCCGAGGAACCGCGCGCCGAGCCGGGGCTCGGCGCATCCCTCGGTCCACTCGGTCGCGACCAGTTCCGGGCTGAACCTCGGCATCACCGAGATATCGCTGACCAGCGCCCACACCTTCTCCACCGGCGCGGCGACCTCGATCTCCTCCTCGATGGACGGCCCGTCGGAGTAGCGCAGCGGACCCGCTTCGGCCAGTTCCTTGAACCCCTCGAGGTTGGCGATCATGGCCGCCCGCAGGGAGTTCAGCCGTCGTTCGAGGATCTCCGACTCGCGCTCGGGGTTCGGGGCGATGACCGTCTCGTAGAAGGGACTCTTGGCGGGCCCGACGCGCACCCACTGACGCAGTCGGGTGCCCGCCTCCGTGGGGGTCAGTTCGTAGGCCCAGGTCACCATGTCCGGCTCGACCGGGGTCCAGGAGATCGTGCGCTCGGGTTCGTAGGCCAGGATGGTGGAGGTGCTTTCCCACTCGGCCCACTCGTTGGCGTTGCGGCCCCAGAACCGGGCGCCGACCTCGGGCGCGCTACAGCCCTCCGCCCAACCGACCTCCTTCAGCTCCGGGCTGAACCTGGGCATCATGAAGATGTCGCCGACCAGAGCCCACACCGAGGCGGGCGGAGCGGCCACCTCGATCTCCACCGAAACGGACGGGCCGTCCTCGTACCGCAGCATGATTGAGCAACCCCCAAGTTGTAAGTTCGCTTGTTGAACTGACCCTATCGGGGTGATCACCGAAACGGCAATGTGGGTTCAGCCGTGCAGCGAGGTGGACAGCGCGGCCCAGCGCGCCAGCAGGTCGGCACCCGCGCCGGAGTCGATGGCCTGCTCGGCCCGCTCCCAGCCCGCGCGGATATCGGCCACCAGATCGCCGCTGAAGCCGTGGAACGCCGCCAGCGCGGCGGCGCTGTTCAGCAGCACCGCGTCCCGGACCGCGCCGGGCTTGCCCGCCAGCAGGTCGCGCACCGCCTCGGCGTTGACCGGAATCTCGCCGCCCCGCAGCGCCTCCGGTTCGGACCGGGCAACGCCCAGATCGGCGGGGTCCACAGTGGACTCGCGCACCGAGCCGTCGGAGACCACCCACACCGAGGTGGTCGTGGTGGTGGTGATCTCATCCAGTCCGTCGTCCCCGCAGACCACCAGAACGCTGTTGCCGCGAGCGGCGAACACCGCGGCCATCAGCGGTGCCATCCGCCGGTCCGCGCAGCCGATCAGCCCGGCCGATGGCTGCGCCGGGTTGCTCAGCGGACCGAGGAAGTTGAACGTGGTCGGCACGCCGATCTCCCGGCGCGCGGCCCCGACGTGCCGCAGCGCGGGGTGGAAGGTCGGGGCGAAGCAGAACCCGATGCCCAGTTCGGCGACGCAGCGTTCCACGCCATCGGGGGGCAGGTCGATCGCGACGCCGAGTGCCTCCAGCACGTCGGCGGTGCCGCAGCGGGAGGACGCGGCCCGGTTGCCGTGCTTGACCACGGGCGCGCCCGCGGCCGCGGCCACCAGCGTGCTCATCGTGGAGATGTTGACGGTATGCGACTGGTCGCCGCCGGTGCCCACGATGTCCAGCGCCGGGCCGTCGATCCGCACCCGGCGGGCGTGCCGCAGCATGGTCTCGGCCAGGCCGAGCATTTCCTCGGCGGTCTCACCCTTGGCCCGCAGCGCGACCGCGAAGGCCACCGCCTGCGCCGGGGTGGCCGTACCGGTCATCACCTGGTCCATCGCCCACGCCGTGTCCTCGGCGGCGAGCGAGGTGCCCTTGATCAGCCTGCCCAGCAGCAGCGGCCACGTCCGGTCGGCCATATCGGCTACCTGGCGGCTCGGGCGACCTGCGCCGCCGTCGTCGACCGCAGCACCTCGGCGACCGTCTCCGCGGCCGCCAGCGGGTCCAGCGGGTGCACGATCACCGCGTCCGCCTGCGACCAGGTCGCCAGCCAGCGGTCGTCCTTGCGGCGCACCGCGACCACGATCGGGGGGCAGTTGTCGATCTCGTTCTTGAGCTGCCTGGACAGCCCCATGCCGCCGGTGGGCTGCGCCTCGCCGTCGAGGATCGCCAGGTCGACGCCCTCGTTGTCGGCTTGGTACAGCACCTCGGCGATGGTGGCGGCCTCGATATAGCGCACCCGCCCCAAATCGGGCGCCGGGCGGCGACCCACGGCTGTGATAATGGCCTCACGCACCTCCGGCCGGTGGCTGAAGACCAGAATGTTCAGCATGGGCGAGCTCATCGTGGCGATCCTCCGAAACTGCTTTTCCGGCGACACCAGATGCTAGCCCGCTGGTGTTTCAACACACGCAACGCATGAGCAACAAGGGCCCGCCACCCTTATGAGGTCGACAAAATCACGCTGAGCGGCCGCGGCGACTGCGCCGATCGGCGCAGTCCGGCGAGGTGGGGAGAACCACCCGGCCGGTGCCCGTTTTCAAGCCTGACGCTCGCCCGAAATGTCCATCGGGGCGCGTCGGGAAGGGTGCGTCACCCCATGGTGTGCTGTGGGCCACGCCTGCCCCGAACGGCCACCTGGGCGCGCATGAGGACATAATGCTGCGCGTGACAACGGCAGCGCCCTCCATCAGCCAACGCGTGCACTCGCTGAACCGGCCCAACATGGTCAGCGTCGGCACCATCGTCTGGCTGTCCAGCGAACTGATGTTCTTCGCAGGCCTCTTCGCCATGTTCTTCACGGTGAAGGCCCAGAACCAGAGCGATCACTGGCCGCCGCCGCCAACCCACCTCAACATCCCCTACGCGCTGTTCTTCACGATCATTCTGGTGGCGAGCTCGGTCACCTGCCAGATTGGTGTGTTCAAGGCGGAGCAGGGCGATGTGTTCGGACTTCGGCTCTGGTACCTCATCACGCTGATCATGGGCGCGATCTTCGTCGCCGGTCAGGCTGGTGAGTACATCAACCTGGTTGCCGAGGGCACGACGATCCAGGCGTCCGCGTACGGCACGGTCTTCTATCTGACGACCGGCTTCCACGGCCTGCACGTCATCGGTGGTCTGGTGGCTTTCGTCTACCTGCTGGTGCGCACCAAGCTCAGCAAGTTCACGCCTGCTCAGGCCACCGCCGCGATCGTCGTGTCGTACTACTGGCACTTCGTCGACATCGTGTGGATCGGGCTGTTCACCGTGATCTACTTCGTTCCCTAGCCGGTAGACACCACCACGCTCGACCCCGAACTCGACCAAAAGGGTTTCCACACACCATGACCACCATGAACCAACGGATGCGGGCCCGCACCAAGTTCCGGCGCCGGGTCGCGGGCGCGCTGGCGCTGGGTATCGCGCTGCTGTCTGCCGGCGTGCTGTACAGCCTGGCCGCACCGGAGCCGCAGACCGCCGTCGCGGCGGAGGACTCGGTGAAGGTGCAGGAGGGCAAGCAGCTCTTCGACAACACCTGTCTGTCCTGTCACGGCGACAACCTCCAGGGCGTCGAGGGCCGCGGCCCGAGCCTGATCGGGGTCGGCGAGGCCGCGGTCTACTTCCAGGTGTCCACCGGCCGCATGCCGATGGCCCGCCAGGAGGCGCAGGCCCTGCGCAAGCCCGCCAAGTACACGCCGGAGCAGATCGACGCGCTGAGCGCCTACATCGACAGCCGCGGCGGCGGCCCCAAGCTGCCCGAGGAGCGCGGCAAGGAGCTGATCGGCGGCGACTCGGCCCGCGGTGGTGAGCTGTTCCGGCTGAACTGCGCGAACTGCCACGGCGCGAGCGGCCAGGGCGGCGCGCTGTCCTCCGGCAAGTTCGCCCCGCCGCTGGACCACGCCTCCGAGCTGGACATCTACTCGGCGATGCTGTCAGGACCGCAGAACATGCCGAAGTTCTCCGAGCGCCAGCTCTCGCCGGAGGAGAAGAAGGACGTCATCGCCTACATCAAGGCCGTCACCAACGGCAACAACGCCGCCGGTGGCCACCCGCTCGGCGGGTTCGGGCCGGTGCCCGAGGGCCTGATCGCCTGGATCGTCGGGCTGGCCGCGGCGATGGGCGTGGCGATGTGGATCGGAGCGAAGGCATGAGCAGCGAGCAGGAGCCGAAGCTGCCGAGCGAGGCCGAGCTCGCGGAGATGGACCGCGACGAGCTCGTCAAGCTCGGCACCAACCTCGACGGCGTCGAGCTGGTCGAGTACCACGACCGCTGGCCGGTCAAGGGCACCCGCGCGGAGCGCAGGGCCGAGCGGAAGGTCGCCGCCTGGTTCGCCCTCGCCGCCCTGGCGGGTCTGGCGTTCATCGGGGTCTACCTGTTCTGGCCGTGGGAGTACCAGCCGGTCACCGACGAGACCGCCCACTTCGTGTACCTGCTGTACACCCCGCTGGTGGGCGCAACGCTGGGTATCGCGGTACTGGCCATCGGCATCGGCGTGATCGCCTACGCCAAGAACTTCGTGCCGCAGGAGACCGCGGTCCAGCAACGCCACGACGGCGGCTCCGCCGACGTCGACAAGCAGACCACGGTGGCATTGCTGGCCGACGCGGGCGACCGCAGCGGCATCAAGCGCCGCTCGATGATCACCGGCGCCGCGGCGGCGGGGGCCGGTGTCGTCGGCCTCGCGGTCGGCGTGTTCGCCCTCGGCGGCCTGCTCCGCGACCCGTTCGGCAAGCGGGAGAAGTCGGACCTGTGGGTGTCCGGCTGGACCCCGAAGAACGGCGAGAAGATCTACCTGCGCCGGGACACCGGCGACCCGCACGACATCGTGCTGGCCCGCCCGGAGGACATCGACGCCGGTGGTTTCGAAACGGTGTTCCCGTTCCGTCAGTCCGAGCGCGACGACGAGCACGCGCTGATCAAGTCGCTGCGCGGTTCGGACAACCCGGTCATGCTGATCCGGCTGCGCCCCGGCCAGCACGTGGTCAAGCGGGCTGGCCAGGAGAGCTTCAACTACGGCGACTACTACGCCTACTCCAAGGTGTGCACCCACCTCGGCTGCCCGACCTCGCTGTACGAGCAGCAGACGGGTCGCCTGCTCTGCCCGTGTCACCAGTCCCAGTTCGACGTGTTCACCTACGCCAAGCCGGTGTTCGGCCCCGCCACCCGCGCGCTGCCCCAGCTACCGATCACGGTTGACGAGGACGGATACTTCGTAGCGACCGGTGACTTCATCGAACCGGTCGGCCCGGCGTTCTGGGAGCGTAAGTCATGAGTGCCATCACAACGCCAACGAAACCGGCCAGCGCCGCTTCGCGGGCTGCCGCCGGTGCGGCGGGCTGGGTCGACGACCGGTACCACCTCGCCAAGGGCATGCGGCGTCAGTTCAACAAGGTCTTCCCGACGCACTGGTCGTTCATGCTCGGCGAGATCGCGCTGTACAGCTTCATCGTGCTGCTGCTCACCGGCACCTACCTGACCCTGTTCTTCGACCCGTCGCTGATGGAGGTCGAGTACCAGGGCGCCTACGTGCCGATGCGCGGCGTGCACATGTCTCGCGCGTATGAGACGGCGTTGAACCTCTCCTTCGAGGTTCGCGGCGGCCTGTTCGCCCGCCAGGTGCACCACTGGGCGGCGCTGCTGTTCATGGCCGCGATCGTGGCGCACATGCTGCGGGTGTTCTTCACCGGCGCGTTCCGCCGCCCCCGCGAGGTCAACTGGGTGATCGGCGTGACGCTGTTCGCGCTGGGCGCCTTCGAGGGCTTCGCCGGTTACGGCCTGCCCGACGACCTGCTCTCCGGCACCGGCCTGCGGATCATGTCCGGCCTGATCCTGTCGATCCCGCTGATCGGCACTTGGACGCACTGGGCCGCGTTCGGCGGCGAGTTCCCCGGCGAACTGATCATCCCCAGGCTCTACATCGCGCACGTGCTGCTGGTGCCGGGCATCATCCTGGCGCTGATCGCACTGCACCTCGGCCTGGTCTGGTACCAGAAGCACACCCAGTTCCCCGGCGTCGGCCGCAAGGAATCCAACGTCGTCGGCATCCGGATCATGCCGGTGTTCGCGGCCAAGGGCGGCGGCTACACCGCGATCGTGGTGGGCATCCTGGCGATCATGGGCGGCATCTTCCAGATCAACCCGATCTGGATGTTCGGCCCGTACAACCCATCGCAGGTCCTCGCGGGCTCGCAGCCGGACTGGTACATGGGCTGGACCGACGGCATCATCCGGCTCTGGCCCGCCTGGGAGACCTACCTGGGCGACTACATGATCCCGGCGCCGTTCATCCCGTTCATGATGGGTCTGCCGCTGCTGACCACGATCGCCGCGCTCTATCCGTGGATCGAGCGGAAGCTGACCGGCGACAAGGCGCACCACAACCTGTTGCAGCGTCCCCGCGACGTGCCCGTGCGCACTGCGCTGGGCATGATGGCGATCACGTTCTTCATGGTCACGCTGATCTCCGGCGGCAACGACATCTTCGCGCTGAAGTTCCACATCTCGCTCAACGCGACAACGTGGATGGGCCGCGTCGCGCTGGTCGTTGCCCCGCCGCTGGCGTACTGGATCACCTACCGGATCTGCCTCGGCCTGCAACGCGCGGACCGCGAGGTCCTGGAGCACGGCGTGGAGACCGGCATCATCAAGCGCCTGCCGCACGGCGAGTTCATCGAGGTGCACC
Source organism: Actinorectispora metalli (assembly GCF_056323685.1). Taxonomy (NCBI): domain Bacteria; kingdom Bacillati; phylum Actinomycetota; class Actinomycetes; order Pseudonocardiales; family Pseudonocardiaceae; genus Actinorectispora; species Actinorectispora metalli. Next base: position 484,823 of record NZ_JBREYE010000001.1, on the reverse strand, counting down.
AGCCGCTGGGCCCGGTCGACGACCACGGCCACCCGCTCCCGCTGGAGTACCAGGGCGCCCCGGTGCCCAAGAAGATGAACCAGCTTGGCAGCGCGGGCGCCCCGCTCCCCGGCAGCATGACCAAGCCCGACCCGATCGACGAGACGGTCGCGCTGGAACGCGCCAGGGCCGAACAACACAACGGCCACGGCACCAACACCGACGACAGCACCAGCCCGCTGAGCGGCAGGCAGCTGTCCGGCAAACCTTCCCACCCGAAGGACTGATCCACCCACCGCAGCGCGGCCCCGGCCAAGCGAGCACGGAAAGAGCCCCCGGACCTCACTCCGGGGGCTCTTTCCGGTGGTGTGGTGAGCGCCGGGCTGCGTGCGGCCGACGCGCCGCTTGCCGGCCTCACCAGCCCCCGACTCGCAGACCCCTAGACTGGAAGTCGGGGGATGCTCACCCCGGTTCACGCCCTGCGTCGACATCATGACGACGCAGGGGCGCATGATGTTCTCCCAGGAGCGCATGATGTCGTTCCGGGGAGAGCGGGCCGGTCAGCGGGTGCCGGGGTTGATCGTGAATTTCGCGCGGTCGGTGGGGAAGAACGGGACCGTGCCCATGCAGGGCTGGACGTCCTCCTTGTAGCCGTTGAGCTCCCAGGTGTAGCCGACGTGGCTGCGCCTGCCGTCGGCGTGCACCGAGACGCCGACCCGCTTGTCGCGCACCAGGTCCGCTGTCGCCTGGTCGTCGGTCTCCACGCGGATGACCTTCCCGGTGACGCCGACGTTCCGCCCGCCCACCATCAGACAGTCCACCTCGGCCCACGCCCGGAACACGACCGTGCCGTCCGGCAGCATGTGCCGGAAGTGGAACGTCCCCTTGGCCTCGGTCACCGCACCGCGGGCGTCGATCTCGAACCGCGCGTAGTCCTTGCCGGGGAACACGATCAGCGCGTCCCCCTTGGCCGCCCACTTGGCGGGGTCGACCACCGGCGGATCGCCCTCCGCCTGCGCCCCCGGCACCGCGATCACCGCCGCCACCAGCGCCAACACCATGATCGTCCTGCGCATCGCCTACCCCCAACGTCGTCACCGAACCTGACGACGCACACGCTGCCGAACCCTGGCGAACGGCACCTCAACCCACGGCGGGACCGACCTCCCCCGCGAGAACGACCTCAGTCCGCCGCGGCATAACCCGCCCGTCCGTCCTCGGCGAGCTTGATCCAGTCCTGCCACGACGCCGCGCAGCGCGCGGGCTCGGCCCACGGCCGCTCCGCGCGCACCAGCCGGGTGCCGGGGCGGGCCATCCAGCGCCGGATCACCGCCACCTCCTCATGCGGGGCACCGGCCAGCGGACCCGCGCCGGGGAGCACCGTCTGCCCGCCCACCACCAGCTGGTCCACGACCGGCATCGGGTGCACACCGCGGCGCGCCACCGCCGCGCCCGCCAACTGCCCGTGCCGGACCACGATCAGCTCCCAGCCGCCCGCCCCGTCGGGCCGCGCGGCGACCAACTCGGGAATGCCCGCCAGCGCCGTCAGCTGCTGCGCTCGGGCCAGCGCACGGGCCAGGGCCGCGATGCGGTCCCGGCGGGCCGCCGCCTCCTCGAAGCGCTCGGCGGCGGCGAGGTCGTCCAACTCCCGCGCCAGCGCGTCCAGCGGGTCCGCACTGACCCCGCGGAACAGCTCCTCGACCGCCACCACCGCGGGCGCGTACTCCTCGACGCTCTGCCGTCCCGCGCACGGCGCGTCGCAGCGCCCGATCTCCGCCAGCGCACACGGCCTGCCCCGCGCGGCCCGCGCCGGGATGCGCTCGGTGCAGGGCCGGATGCGCACGACGTCCTGCAACGCCTCCACCGCCTGCACGGCGGTCAACTTCGACCGGAACGGCCCGAACGCGCCGTCCCGCGGCCGCGGCGTGATCGACAGCCGGGGGAACGCCTCCTCGGTCAGGGAGATCCACCACGCCTTGTGCGGAGCCTTGGACCGCCGGTTGTACGGCGGCCGGTGCGCCGCGAGCAGCCGAAGCTCCCGGACGGCGGCCTCCAGCGGATGGGCACACTCCACCGAATCCACCCGCACCGCCAGCGCCACCATCTCCCGCAGCCTGCCGCGGCCCTCGCTCGCGGTGAAGTACTGCCGCACCCGCCGCCGCAGGTCCGAGGCCGTCCCGACGTAGAGCACCTCCTCCGACGGCCCGCGGAACAGGTACACCCCCGGCCGCGACGGCAGATGCGCCGCCAACTCGCGCTTGCGGCGCTGCGCGGGCGTGACCTCCGGCAGGAACCCGATCAGCTCCTCCAACGACTGCACACCCATCGGTCCGACCCGCTCCAGCAGCGCGTGCAGCACGTCGACGGTGGCCTTGGCGTCGCAGAGCGCACGGTGGTTGGGGTAGGTGCTCGAGCCGAACAGCAGGGCCAGCGCCGACAGCCGACAGCTGGGCGCCTCCTCTTTGCTGAGCACCCGCCGCGCCAGCCGCACGGTGCACAGCGTGGTCGGCTTCGGCCAGCCGTACCCGTGCCGGGCGCACGCCGCCCGCAGGAAGCCGAGGTCGAAAGCGGCGTTGTGCGCCACCAGCACCGCTCCCGCGGCGAACTCCAGAAACGCGGGCAGCACCCGCTCCAGCGGCGGCGCACCCGCGACCATGTTCTGGGTGATCCCGGTCAACGCGACCACCTCGGGCGGGATGCCCCGCCCAGGGTCGACCAGCGTGGCGAACTCACCGAGCACCTGCCCGCCGCGCACCTTCACCGCACCGATCTCGGTGACCGCGTCCTCCGCCGCGCTGCCTCCGGTCGTTTCGAGGTCGAACACGACGAACGTGGTCTCCCGCAGGGGTGTGCCCAACTCGTCGAAGGTCAGCTGTTCGGTGATCATCGCCGCCGACGCTAAGCCGCACCCCTGACATTTTCGGACCGCCCGGCCGTGCCCGGTGGATTACCGATGCGTACGCGGGGCGCGCGACAGATAGCCTTGACCGCGTGGCGCAGACAAATCCGGCGACCGATCGGCAATCGGCAGGCCAATGGCCTGAGCCGTCCACCGTGGACGGTTCGGTGGACGAGTCGCGCCTCGAGGAGGAGTCCGCTGTGGACTTCGCCGAACTGCCGGAGCCGGTGCGCACCCGGCTCGCCGAGGTCGCCGCCGACGCGTTGAGCTCGCTGGCGAAGGTGGACGTGCCCAACCCGCTGCGCGCGGTGGCGAAGTTCGCGCCTGCCAAACGCGCCAGGCTGGGCGCCGCGCCGCTGGTCAACGGCCTCGGCGAATCGCTGCCGTTCCGCACCGCCGTGGTCGAGTGGGCTCGCGAGCACCGGCCGTCGGCGATCGATCTCGACTCCGCCGACCCGGTGGCGGTGGCGACCGCCGCCGTGCTGCTGGGCAGACCCTCTGCGGTGCACTACGTCGAACTGGTGGCGCGCCGGGTCTCCGAATCGGCGCTGCGTGCCGAACGCGATGCCGCCGTCGGCAAGGCCGACCGCCTCGCCGGTGAACTGGCCAGGCTGCGCCGGGACCTGGACACCGCGCTCGGCGCCGCGGAGAACGCACGCGCCGACAGCGACGTCGAACTGGAGCGGCTGCGCAAGCGGCTGCGGGAGCAGGGCGTGAAGCTGCGCGAGGCCAAGGACACCGCCGAGCAGGCCCGCGAGGAGCTGGAACGCGTCAAGGCCGAGGCGGCGAGCACGGTGGCCGCGCTGCGGGCCGAACGCGACCGGGACCGCGAACGCGCCGAGGCCGAGCGGGCCAAGACGGCGCGGGCGCTGGCCGACGCCGAGGTCGCCCGGCAGTCCGCGCGGGAAGCCCGGCAGGCTGACGAGGTCCGGCTCGGGCTGTTGGTGGAGACCCTGGACGGCGCGGTCACCGGCCTGCGCCGCGAGCTCGCGCTGGGCGGCGGCGGGCCCCGACCGGCCGACCTGGTGCGCGGAGCCACCGCCGCACAGGGCGCGGTGGGCAGGGTCGAGGACCCGGCGGCACTGGACCGGCTGCTCGCGCTGCCCTCGGTGCACCTCGTCGTGGACGGCTACAACGTCACCAAGACCGGCTATCCCGAGCTAGCGCTGTCCGAGCAGCGGGAGCGCCTCAACCACCAGCTTGCCGTGATGGCCGCCAGGACCCGCGCCGAGGTCACCGTCGTCTACGACGGGGCGGGGGTGGTCGCGGTGCCCACCGCGGCGCCACGCGGGGTGCGGGTGCTGTTCAGCGACCCCGGGGTGCTGGCCGACGATGTGATCCGCGCGCTGGTCACGGCCGAGCCCGAGGGCCGTCCGGTCGTCGTGGTCACCTCGGACCGGGCGGTGGCCGATTCGGTCCGCCGCCGCGGCGCGCATCCGGTGCCGTCCGCCGTCTTGCTGGCCAGGCTGGGGCGGGTGTGAACTCTTTGTTACCGACCGGTCAGTAATCTGGGTGAACTTCATTCACAACCGTTGGATTGCGTTGTTCGGTCCGTGGAAAGTGGACAGCACACGATTTCCACCACTGGAAATCGCAATCTCGTATCCGGCCGGAGGTGAGGATTGCGGGCCGGTTCCCTCCGCAGCGGCCTGGCATGCGCACTGGCAGCCGCCCTGCTCATCGCCGTACCCGTCGGCGCCCAGCCACCGGACGAGGCCGGGGTGGGGCCCGGCGCACCGGCGGGCGATCCGCGCCCCGGTGACGCCTTCGCCAACGCCGAGGTGGCCGAGTTGCAGCGCGCCGCCGCCGCGGCCCAGCAGGAGCTGACCAAGCTCGCCGAAGACGTCCGCACGGCGAGCACCGACGTGGACTCCGCCGCCGCCCGCCTGGACGAGGCAAGGGCCCGTCGCATCGAGGCCGACGCGGGCGTTGCCGCGATCCAACACGAGATCGACCGGTACGCCGCCGAGATCTACACCGGCCTCGGCCCGCCCAGCGGCATGCGGGTGCTGCTGTCATCGATCGGCAAGGAAGACCTGCTCAGCGGCTACGAACTGGTCTCCGCGGTGCGGGACGAGCAGAACAAGCGGCTGACCGCCGTGCTGACCGTGCAGCGCGCCGCCGTCGCCGCCGAGGAACAGGCCGAACGCGCCAGGCAGGCCGCCGACGGGCGCCGCGCCGATCTGGACAACCGCACCTCGCGGGCCACCGACCGGGCCACCGCGGTCTCCTCCGAGCTGCGGGGAGTGCTGGCCAACACCAACCAGGCCGTGGTCGCCATGCAGAAGGCCCAGCAGGAACGCAACGAGCGCACCGCGGCGAACTGGCGCGGGTACAAGGACAAGCTCACCGCCGCCGGGGTGGACCCGCCGCCGCGGTCGGCGCTGCAGGACGTGGCCAGGCTGCCCGCAGGCCTGCTGGGCCTGTCCGACGCCGGGGGAGCGGCCCAGACCTCGCTGCCAACGGGCGAGCGCCTGCTGGTGCTGCCCAAGGAGACCATCGCCGCCGTCGACGCGGCGATGGAGGCGATGGGCAAGCCCTACGTGCCCGGCAAGGGCGGCTCGGGGCCGGTGTCCTACTCCTGCGACGGCCTGATCCAGGCGGTGTTCTCTCGCGCGGGCGTGCCGCTGCCCGGCGCGGCCGCCGAACAGTTCTCCGTGCTTCCCCCGGTGCCGCGGGAGGCGGCGCAGCCCGGTGACGTGGTGTTCCTCGGCCCGGCGGCCGAGGGCGTGCAGCACGTCGGGCTGCTGCTCGACGGCAAGGCCATGCTCGCCGCGGACGCCCGCTCGGCCTCGGTCGTGGTCACCGATGTGCCCGATGGCGACGCGGTGGTCGGCTTCGCCCGCCCGTCGCTGGGCGCCAGGAATCCCGAGCCCGCGCCCGCCCGCACCTCGACCGGCCTGGAGCGCCGGTGCGGGGGAGTGGTGGTGCCCGCCGACGCCGGAATCGGCGCCGCGGGCGCGTGGGGCGGTTTCCCCAACGGCCTGATCCCCTCGGCGGCGCTGTGCACGATCGGCGTTGAGGGCCACCGGCTGCGCTGTGACGCGGCCGCGGCGTACCAGGCGCTGTCCGGCGCGTTCGCCGCCGCCTTCGGGCGGGCGCTGTGCATCACCGACTCCTACCGGACCTTCGACTCGCAGGTCACCCTCTACGCCCGCAAGCCCGCGCTGGCCGCCGTGCCCGGTACCAGCAACCACGGCTGGGGCATGGCGGTCGACCTGTGCGGCGGAATCACGTCGTTCGGGACCAGGGAGTACGGCTGGATGGCCGCGAACGCCCCCGCCTTCGGCTGGATCAACCCGCCCTGGGCCCAACCCGGCCGCGGCCGCGAGGAGCCGTGGCACTGGGAGTTCGCCGGGGCCTGAGCGCGTTCTGTCGGTGGACTCCGCTACTGTGCGAACAGTTGTTCGATTGCATGTCGGGTTGAGGAGTCTCGCGATGAAGATCATCGATTGCGACAGCTGTGTCGTCCGGGGTGACGCGTGCCGGGACTGCGTGGTGAGCGTGCTGCTCGGTCCCCCCTCGAGCGGGACCCTGGACGGTCCGGAGCGGGCCGCGATCCATGCGCTGGCCGATGCCGGTATGGTTCCCCGGCTGCGTCTGGTGTCCAATTCCGGCGGCTGCGATTGTGATGCCACGCGCAAGATCACAAGGCCTTGCGCCCAGCGGTCATCCTGCTGCGCCGAACGGTCACAAAGGCAGGTGAGCTGACGGGTTACGGCGGTCACGCCCAGCACATCAAGTGCACCCAAACGAGCTACCGCAAGTTGTTGCGCGGCTTTTATGGGTGCAGTACTGGACGAGCGTCCTCACTTTTCGTAGCCTAGCCGGGCACCTGCGGAGGGCAGTCCGGCCCAGTAAGGGTCGGCCCGTAGGTCACCGCCGAATCGGCTTTGTCGGGGAGCCGAACCGGGGAACCACGTTAGTGGGGTGTATCCGCCCCTGCGTCGCCGCGAACCGGCGATGTTGGTGGCGGTAGGGCTTTCTTCGGCGCCCGAACCCGTCAGCTAACCCGGTAGGCGGCCGGAGGACGAAGGAGCACAACGCGACGTGGCGTCGCAACGACTGAAGCGCGGTATGCGCGGAGCGCTGGCGGCAACCGTGGTCGCAGTGGCGATCAGCATGACCCCGGTCCCCGCCACCGCCGACCCCGAACCTCCCGCCAACGCCTCGGAGGCCGAGAAGCAGCTCTCCCAGCTCAACCACGAGGCGGAGAAGCTCACCGAGGACTACCACGCGGCGACCGACCAACTGAAGGCCAAGGAAGCCGAGCTGGAGCAGGCCACCAAGACCGTCGAGGAAGCCAAGAAGGTCCTCGAGGAGGCCCGTGGCCAGGAAGGGCAGTTCCGCACCAAGGTCGATGAGCTGACCAGCTCCTCGTACCAGGGAACCGGCCCCAACCAGATCGCGGCGCTGCTGTCCAGCAAGTCCGCCTCGGACTACCTGGAGACCATGTCCCGCTTGGACATGGTGGCCAGTGATCAGAAGGAGGCGCTGGACGCGCTGCTCGCGGTGACCGGCAAGGCCACCGAGGCAGAGCGCACCGCGGCCGAGAACCAGCGCAAGGCGCAGGAGGCCAAGGACGCCGCCGCCAAGATCAAGGAAGAGCTCCAGGTCCGCAAGAAGGACATGGACGCCAAGATCAACCAGGTCAAGGCGCAGCTCAACCGCCTCTACCCCAACGGCCGTCCCGGCTTCCCCATCGAGGGCATCAACGTCCCCGGCAGCGGCCTGGCCGCCGCGGCCCTGCGCACGGCTCTCGACAAGCAGGGCAGCAAGTACGTTTGGGCCGCCGAGGGTCCGACCACCTTCGACTGCTCCGGTCTGGTCGTGTGGGCCTACAACAAGCACGGCAAGTCCATGCCGCGTTCCAGCCGCGAGCAGGCACGCGTGGGAGCAGCCGTGCCGCGCAGCGCGATCCAGCCCGGCGACCTGGTGTTCCTCGGTTCCCCCGTGTACCACGTGGGCATCGCGGTGGACGGCAGCCGCTACCTCAACGCGGTGCAGAGCGGTGACACCGTACGAATCACGCCCATCCCGTGGGGCAAGGTGACCGGCATCCGCCGCGTCAGCTGAGCGAGCAACCACCTTGTCGAGGGCCGGCACCCGATGGTGCCGGCCCTCGACATTTATCAGCGCATTCTGTTGAATTCGGAACAGATTGCAGAGGTTCGAAATAGCAATAAAGTGCGTATTTCGAATCTTGCTATTTTTATGGGAGTCCTGATTCCAGTGAGGGGTTCCCGTGTCAAGAATTCGCCGTTTCACCGTGCCGTTGCTGTCCGCCTGTCTGCTGGCCGGGTTCTCCGTCGCCGCGGGCTCCGCCGGGGCGTCGCCTGCGCCAATGGCGGTCGACTGCACCATCGCCGCCATCGAGAGCGGGATCAACATCCGCACGCGCCCCAGCGCGAATTCCACCAGCGTCGGTCAGGCGCAACGCGGGCAGCGCTTCTTCAATCCCGGGTGCACGAATGTCGCAGGCGACTGGTACGGCCCCCAGTGCGGTGCCCATGTGGGCAGCGACGCGTGGCGGCCGATCCATTACAACGGCGCCACGCGCTACATCGTCGAAGAATGCATCGAGAGGGTGTGACAGGACCAACACGCGGCAGGTGCGGGCGGGCACGGAGTTGTCACCCCGGTGAGAAAGTCGGTGATGATCGTCCCCGGTAGTGTGGGAGCGACCCCACACAACCGCCGGACGGCATAAGATCAGTACTTATGACCGGGGACGCACCGCGCCGCGCCTGGTTGGTCGCCGCAATAGCCGTCGTGCTGCTGTCCGGAGTGGCAGTGGTGTCGGCGCCGACCGACCGGCGGGCCGAAGACGCCCCGACCAGTTCGGTGGACGGGGCGGGCAGGCCCGCGCCACCACAGCAGGCCGCCGCGGCCGAAGAGGCGAGCAGCCGGGCCGCCGCCGTCACCGACCTGCTGCGACGCCGCGCCGAGGCGATCGGCAGGCGGGACCGGGACGCGTTCCTGGACACCCTGGACCCCAACGCCGACGACGGTTTCCGCAAGGCGCAGGACTCGCTGTTCAGCAACCTCGACGGCGTGCCGCTCCAGGAGTGGAGCTACCGGCTGGACGCGGCGGAGGAGGTCCGCCCGCCCGCGCTGATCCGCAACAGCGACGCCCCCGACGAGCTGTGGGCGCCCGCTGTGTCGCTGCGCTACGCCCTCACTGGCGGCGACACCGTGCCGACCTCGCGTCAGATGGGTTACCTCTTCGCCCGCCGCGGCGACTCCTGGTACCTCCTGTCGGACAGCGCGCTGGAGGCCCGCGGCCGCAAGACCTGGCGCGGGCCGTGGGACTTCGCGCCGTGCAAGATCATCCGAACCGATCTCGGTCTCATCGTCGGCCATGCGGGCAACCAGGGCCTGGCGGGCCGGGTGGCCCGCGAGCTTGACGGCGCCGTCCGCGCCGTGTCCGAGGTGTGGGGTGCGGACTGGCCGCAGCGGGTAGCGGTGGTGCTGCCGGAGGACACCGCCGAACTCCGCTCGATCGTGGGCCCCGAGTTCGCGGTCGACAACATCGCCGCGGTCGCTGTCGCAGACAAGGTCGACATCGACAAACGCGTGGTCGAGGGGCCCCGCGTGGTGCTCAACCCGCGCACCGCGAACCGGCTCTCGCCCAGCGCGCTGCGCGTGGTGCTGCGACACGAAGTCACCCACATCGCGGCCCGCGCCTACACCGTGGACGGCGCCCCGATGTGGCTGCTGGAGGGCTTCGCCGACTACGTGGGCTACCGCGGCAGCGGCATCACCGAAAGCCAGGCCGCACCCGAACTCGCCCGCGAGGTCCGCGACGGCACGCAGGTCGACCTGCCCGCCGACACCGACTTCCACTCCGGTGACAAGCGCATCGACCTGGCCTACCAGCGTTCCTGGTCGGTGATGCTGTTCCTGGCCGACCGCGTCGGCGAGCAGAAGCTGGTCGACCTGTACAAACGCATCGCGGGCGCGGGCCGCGCCGACAACGCCACCGTCGATCAGGCGCTGCGCGACTCCACAGGTTTGGACCGCCCCACCCTCACCGCCGAATGGCAGTCCTACCTGCAGCGCACCTTCAAGTAGCCGCCGGCTAGCCTGCTACAGGTGCGGCGCACTCTGCTGGTGACGAACGACTTCCCGCCCCGGCCGGGCGGAATCCAGGCCTATCTGCACGCGTTGGCGCTGCGGCTGCCCGCCGACCGGCTGGTGGTGTACGCCTCGACCTGGAACGGGTCGGCGGGACGGGCGGCGGAGTTCGACGCGGCCCAGCCGTTCAAGGTGATCCGATACCCGGGTGAGCTGATGCTCCCCACGCCGCGGGTGGTCGCCGAGGCGGCGCGCATCGTCGGTGAGGAGCGCTGCGACGCGGTGTGGTTCGGCGCCGCGGCGCCGCTGGCGCTGATGGCGCCCGCCCTGCGCAAGGCGGGCGCGCGGCGCGTCGTGGCGTGCACGCACGGCCACGAGGTGGGCTGGTCCATGCTGCCGGGCGCGCGCGGGCTGCTGCGGCGCATCGGGTCGTCGGTGGACGTCATCACCTATGTCAGCGACTACACCCGCTCGCGGTTCGCCTCGGCGTTCGGGCCGATGGCGGCGCTGGAACACCTGCCATCGGGTGTGGACACCGAGGTGTTCCGCCCCGACGACGCGGCTCGCAAGCAGATCAGGGCGCGGTATGGGCTCGGCGACCGGCCGGTGCTGCTGTGTGTCTCGCGGCTGGTGCCGCGCAAGGGCCAGGACATGCTGATCCGGGCCATGCCCGCGATCCGCCAGCAGGTGCCCGAGGCGGCGCTGCTGCTCGTCGGCGGCGGCCCCCACCGGGACTACCTGCGCGGCCTCGCCAAGAAGGAGGGTGTCGCGGACCGGGTCACGTTCACCGGCACCGTGCCGTGGGAGGAACTGCCCGCTCACTACGCGGCGGGCGACGTGTTCGCGATGCCCTGCCGCACCCGGGGCTGGGGCTTGGACGTGGAGGGCCTTGGCATCGTCAACCTGGAGGCCGCGGCCACCGGGCTGCCGGTGGTGACCGGGGACGCGGGCGGGGCCAGTGAGACGGTCTCCGACGGCGAGACCGGGTTCGTGCTGACCCCCCGCAACCTCGCGTCGATCGCCGAGGTGTGCGGCGACCTGCTGGCCGATCCCGAACTCTCCCGCCTGCTTGGGTCCAACGGCAGGCGCTGGATGTCCAGGCAGTGGCACTGGGACGATCTGACCAGCAGGTTCGCCCGGTTTCTCGACTCCTGATGGAACCCTCGTGACTCTTGCTCGACTGATGTCAGCGAAACGTCAGCAGCATCGGGCAGATTGAGAGTCACTGGGGGTCGAGTGGCCCCCCCGCTTCTTGCGGGGATGGGCCACTCGCCAATTCTTTACGTATACAGCGCCGCGATGTCGTCCGCGTAGGAGGACGCGACGACATTGCGGCGCAACTTCAGACTCGGCGTCAACTCGCCGCCCGCCTCGGTGAAGTCCACCGGCAGGATGCGGAACCTGCGAATGGACTCCGCCTTGGACACCGCGTTGTTCGCCTCGTCGATCGCCGCTTGGATCTCGCCGACCAGCACCTCGTCATTGGCGAGGTCGGCCACCGTCGCGGATGCGGGCAGGCCGTTCTGCTCCTTCCACGCCGGGAAGAAGTCGGGGTCGATGGTGATCAGCACGCTGATATAGGGCTTCTGGTCGCCGACCACCATGCACTGGCTGATCAGCGGGTGCGCCCGCAGCCGGTCCTCGAGCGTCGCCGGGGCCACGTTCTTGCCGCCCGCGGTGACGATGATTTCCTTCTTGCGACCGGTGATCCGCAGGAATCCCTGGTCGTCCAGCGAGCCGAGGTCGCCGGTGTGGAACCAGGAGTCGGTGAACGCCTCCTTGGTCGCGGCCTCGTTGTGCCAGTAGCCGCGGAAGACGACGTCGCCCGCGATGAGGATTTCGCCGTCCTCGCCGATCCTGATGCTGGTGCCCGCGATGGGCCGCCCGACGGTACCGACCTTCAGCGCGTCCTCGGTGTTCACCGTGGCCGCGGCGCTGGTCTCGGTGAGGCCGTAGCCCTCCAGCACCGTCACGCCGATGCCGCGGAAGAAGTGCGCCAGCCGCTCACCAAGCGGGGCGCCGCCGGAGACCGCCGCGGTGCAGCGGCCGCCGAGCGCGGCCCGCAGCTTGCTGTAGACCAACTTGTCGAACAACGCGTGCTTGGCCCGCAGCCCGAACGACGGGCCGCTCGCGTCGAGCGCCTCGCTGTAGGCCACCGCGGTGGCCTCGGCGGCGTCGAAGATCTTGCCTTTGCCCGCGGCGTGCGCCTTCTGCTTCGCACCGTTGTAGACCTTCTCGAACACCCGCGGCACGGCCAGCACGAAGCTGGGCCGGAACGCCTGAAGGTCGTCGACGAGGTTCTTGATGTCCGCGGTGAAGCCCAGCGTGATCCTGGAGTACACGCTGCTGATGCTGATCGCGCGGGCAAACACATGCGCCATCGGCAGGAACATCAGCACCGAGTTGCCCGGCTGCATGACCCGAGGGAACGCGACGACCGCGGCCCGGATCTCGGCGAGCAGGTTGCGGTGCGTCAACTCGCAGCCCTTGGGGCGGCCGGTGGTGCCCGAGGTGTAGATCAGGGTGGCGAGGTCGTCGGCGCGCAGCTGCTGGCGGCGCTCGTGGACCTGCTCGGTGCCGACCTGGGCGCCCAGCGCGGTCAACTCGTCGATCGCGCCCGCCGCGCCGTTGCCCGCCGGGCCGTCGATCTGCCACACGTTGCGGACCTCGGGCAGGCTGCCGACCACGCTGTCCACCGTGGCACGGTGGTCGTCGGTCTCCACCACGCAGGCCTTGGCACCGGAGTCGGACAGGACCCACTCCACCTGCTCGGCGGAGGACGTCTCGTAGATCGGCACGACGATGCCGCCCGCGGACCAGATGGCGAAGTCGAGCAGCGTCCACTCGAACCGTGTCTTGGACATCAGCCCGACGCGGTCCCCGTACTGCACTCCCGCCGCGATCAGGCCCTTGGCCACCGCCAGCACCTGCGCGGCGAAGTCCTTGGTCGTCATCTCGACCCAGGAATCACCCACATTGCGTCGGAACGCCACCGCACTGGCAAATCGCTCCGCATTCGCCCACACCATGTCGGTGAGGTTTTCCTCTTCGGTCACCGTCGTGGTGGCCGGGACGCTGAACTCGCGCACGTCAACCTCCGGACCCATTGTTACTGGTGAGGAACATAGCCTGCGGTAACCGATCAAGATAGCCCCGTAATCGACCTGTGCCGAGACGTGGGAAAGTGTTGCCGATATGGCCAGTGTGGACGTTATGGACGAGACCTTCCTCGCGGTACCGCCGGTAGCGGTAGCCGCTGAGCTGGGCAGTCCCGAACAGTGGACCCGGTGGTGGCCGGATTTGCGGCTGTCGGTCTACGCCGACCGCGGCGCCGAGGGCCTGCGCTGGACGGTGGGCGGTGCCCTGGTCGGCACGATGGAGATCTGGCTGGAGAGTGTGCTCGACGGCACAGTCCTGCATTACTACCTCCGCGCCGACGCGCCCGCGGGCGCCGGGGCGGAAACGCGGCCGTTGCCGCCGAAACACGCCGTTCGCGAAGCCACCCGCCGCAGACTTGCCGCCAAGGCCCTCGCCTTCGACCTGAAGCAGCGCCTGGAAGCGGGCCGCGCCCCCGGCGAACCTCCCGCTTAGGGCCACCCCGGCTCGAAATTCACCCTGCCGATGGGCCGCGGCCTTTCACCGGATCTCCCTAAGGCGTCATCATGCGCCCCCGCGGGCGCATCATGACGACACGGGGCGACATCATGTCGCCCTGGGGCGAAACGGGAAAAGGGCGCCCCCGAATCGAGCCTAGTGGAATCGGGTGCGGTGGGGGCCGCATCGAAACGCGTCCGCGGAGCAGGGTCGTGGGAGGCAGAGAGTGGGCTTGCGCGGGACGAGCTGTGGACCTGCCTTTCGGTGGGCAGTCGGCTTCCCAGCGGGATGCGACGCGGTCCGCCATTCCACCGGTCCGGCGGGGAACCGGCCGAGGCGGATCTTGGGGCCGGACGCGAACTGTTTGCGGCCGAACCTGTCTTCGGCGCGGTGATCGACGCCTGGGCCCGGCCCGGTCTTCGCGGCCGAGATCGGGTTCGAGCCCCGACACCCCGTTCCGCAGCCCCCTCCGCCTCCACTCCCGATTCCACTAGGCTCGATTCGGGGGTGCCTTGTTCCCTTTTCGCCCCAGGACTGCATGATGTCGACCTGCGTCGGCATGATGCGCCCCCAGGGGCGCGTCATGACGCCCCAGGGAGATCCGCCGAAAATCGTGATCTATCGGCCGGGTGAATTCGAGCCCGCGAGCGCCTCGGCGCGAAGCTCGCCGCGAGGCAGGCCCCCATCCGCGGTTCGGCAACGACCGTCGTCGCCGCCGGGTTGCTTGAGTGGGAAGGCCTGGTTTGGGGCCGGTCGGGGAGCGGGAGCGCCGTCGATCGGGTGTGGGCGGCGTTGGTGGGGATTAGGGTTGGCTGTGTGCGAGTCCATGTGGTGGCCGATGTGCATGGGAATGCCGAAGCGCTGGCGCGGGCCGGGGACGGGGCCGATGCGCTGGTGATCCTGGGGGACCTGCTGGACTTCATCGACTACACCGACTACTCGGGCGGGATCATGGGGGCGGTGTTCGGGGCGGACCGGGTGGCGCATTTCGTGGCGCTTCGGCAGCAGGGGCGGCGGCGGGATTCGGTGGGGTACGCGCAGTCGCTGTGGGCTGGGCTCGAGGACGCCGAGAAGATCGTGTCCGAGGCGGTGTACGAGCAGTACGCGACGATGTTCGGGTCGTTGACCGCGCCCACCTATGCGACGCCGGGCAACGTGGATGTGCCCGAGCTGATGCCCGAGTTCGGCGGGCAGAAGCTGACGGTGCTCGACGGGGAGGGCACCGAGATCGGTGGGCTGCGCTGGGGGTTCGCCGGGGGTGCGCTGCTGCCGCCGGGAGCGCCGATGCGGCGGGGCCGGGGGTGGGCGCCCTACCTGCGGACCCGGGAGGAATTGGCCGCGGCGATCGACGGGCTCGGTCGAGTCGACGTGTTGTGCACGCACATCCCGCCCGCTTTGCCGCAGCTGACCTATGACGTGGTGGCGCGCCGACAGGAATTCGGGTCGCCCGAGCTGTTGGCGACGATTCGGCGGGACCAGCCGAGGTGGTCGCTGTTCGGCCATGTGCACCAGCCGCTGGCGCGGCGAACCAGGATCGGGCGCACCGAATGCGTCAATGTCGGTCACTTCAAGCGCATCGCGAAGCCCTACGTGTTGCGGTGGTGAGCATCTCGGCGCCAGGGTGTCCCGGAGAAATACGGCCCTACTCGCGGTAGCCTGCGGCCTATGGCCGACGAGTCCACGCAGTCCATCGTCATCGACGCCGCCCCGAAGGAGATCATGGCGGTGATCGCGGATTTCGCCGCGTATCCGGAGTGGGCCAACGCGATGAAGCGCACCGAGGTGCTCGAACACGCCCCGGACGGGCGCGGCTCCAAGGTGCGTTTCGAACTGGACGCGGGCGCCATCAAGGACGAGTACGTGCTCGTCTACGACTGGGCGCCGGACGGGCTCTCGGTCAGCTGGAAGCTGGTCAGTGGGCAGATGCAGAAGTCCCAGAACGGCCGCTACCTCATGGAGCCGCAGAACGGTTCGACGAAGGTCACATACACGCTGGCCGTCCAGCTCGTTATTCCGATGATCGGTCTGTTCCGCCGCAAGGCCGAAAAGATGATCATGGACACCGCGCTGAAGGAACTGAAGAAGCGGGTGGAGAACGCCTCTTAGGCAACGGAGATCCCCGTGCGTGTTCTGCTGTTCACAGGCAAGGGCGGCGTCGGCAAGACGACGCTGGCCGCATCGACCGCCGCCGCGCTTGCCAGAGCGGGCCGTAAGACGCTGGTCGTATCGACCGACCCCGCGCACTCCCTCGCCGACGCGCTGAACCTGCCGCTCACCCGCGAACCCTCCGAAGTGGACGGTGGGCTGTTCGCGGCGCAGGCCGACCCGCGGTCACTGGCCGATGAGGCCTGGCTGGACCTGCGCGGCCACCTCGCGACGCTGCTCGCGGGCGCGGGCGTCGACGAATTGGACGCCCAGGAGCTGACCGTCCTGCCCGGCGTCGAGGAACTGCTCTGCCTCACCCAGGTCTTCGACGCGGCCGCCTCCGGACTGTGGGAGACCGTCGTCGTGGACTGCGGGCCGACCGCGGAGACGCTGCGCCTGCTCGCGCTGCCCGAGGCCGTCGGCGGCTACCTGGAGCGGCTGTTCCCCGCCCACCGCCGCGTGGTGCGCGGCATGCTGGCGGGCATCGCGGGCAGCCGCAACGGCCAGGGCTTCGACCAGGTCGCCGACGCCGTGGGCAGGCTGCTGGAACGCCTCACCACCCTGCGGGAACACCTCACCGACCCGGCGACCACCACCGTGCGGCTGGTGTTCACCCCGGAACGGGTGGTCGCCGCCGAAACCC
The DNA here is from genome assembly GCF_056323685.1 of Actinorectispora metalli. Classification (NCBI taxonomy): domain Bacteria; kingdom Bacillati; phylum Actinomycetota; class Actinomycetes; order Pseudonocardiales; family Pseudonocardiaceae; genus Actinorectispora; species Actinorectispora metalli. Next base: position 468,486 of record NZ_JBREYE010000001.1, on the reverse strand, counting down.
GCCGCACCCTCACCGCGCTGGCCCTACAGGGCATCGCGGTGGACGGCGTGATTGCCAACCGGCTGCTGCCCGATCCCGGCGCGGGCCGCGGCGCGGCGGCGAACTGGCTGCGGGCCCGCCGCACCGAGCAGGACGCGGTGCTCGCCGAGATGCGCGGCCTGACCCCGGGGCTGCGTACCGTGACCCACCTGCCCGCCGAGCCGATCGGCATGGCGGCGCTGCTCGGCGTCGCGGAACAGCTCTACGGCGATAGCGACCCCGACGCCTCGACCGGCGAGCGGGCAGGTCTGCTGGAGGTCACCGGCAAGGGCCGTGACCTGGACGCGGAGTTCCGGCTGCGGATCGCCGTGCCACTGCCCGACGACGCCGATCTCGATCTGGCCAGGGTCGGCGACGAACTGGCCGTCACGATCGACGGCCGCCGCAGGCTGATCTCGCTGCCCTCGGTGCTCACCCGCTGCGTGATCACCGGCGCCAACGCCGCCCGGGACGGCCTGACGGTCAGCTTCCGCCCCAACCCCGCCCTCTGGATGAGCGGCTGATGGTCCGGATCGCACGACAGACCCACCGGCCACGTGGCCCGCGACAGCGGGTGGTTGGGTTGACTGACGGCTCCGAGCGTCACCACCTGGGATGGCCAACATCCGACGCAGAACACTGGAACGGTTCCCATGACTGACTCCGACGACGTATTCGGCCAGGTCGCCGACGAGTTCCGGCTGCTGATGAAGGCCGTCGCCGAACGCGGCGACCCGCTGCTGAGCAAGCTGCAGGAGGTGCCCACCGCCACCGCCCACGACGGCCACGCCGCCACCTGTGACTGGTGCCCGGTCTGCGCGGGCATCGCGCTGCTGCGCGGCGATCGGCCCGAACTCGCGGTGCGAGCCGCCGAGCAGCTCACCGGACTGCTCGCCACGCTGCGCGCCGCGGTCAGCACCGAGCCGCAGCCTCCCGCCCCGGAACCCCCGGCCCGGCCCTCTCCTCAAGCCAAGGTGCAGAAGATCCAGGTCCAGCGAGGGTGAGCCGTCGCGTCACCATCGGTGTCGACATCGGCGGCACCAGCGTCCGCGCGGGCGTCGTGGACGCCACCGGCACCGTGCTGGAGACCAGATCCGCGCCCACCCCGGCGGGCCGGGAGGCGTTGGCCGCCGCGATCGAGGGCGTGGTCGGCAGGCTGACCCGCGAACATCCCGGCGTCTGCTCGGTGGGCCTGGCCGCCGCCGGGTTCGTGACCGCCGACCGGCAGCGGGTGTACTTCGCCCCGCACCTGGCCTGGCGCGACGAACCGGTGGTCGAGCACATGACCCGGCGGCTCGGGCTGCCGGTGGTGCTCGAACACGACGTCAACGCCGCCGCCGTGGCCGAGTACCGGTTCGGCGTGGCCCGCGGCGCGCACGTGATGGCGTTGGTCGCGCTGGGCACCGGAATCGGCGGCGCGCTGCTCATCGACGGCGAGGTGTTCCGCGGCGCGCACGGTGTGGCGCCCGAACTCGGACACCTGCGGATGGTGCCGGGCGGTCGACCCTGCTCCTGCGGGCGGCGCGGCTGCTGGGAGCGCTACTGCAGCGGCACCGCGCTGGCCGCCGACGCCCTGGAACTGCTGGCCGCGGGCCACGCCGTCGGCGACCTGGCCAGGCTCGCCGTATCCGACCCAGAGGCCGTCACCGGCCGCCGGGTCGCCGCCGCCGCGGCCCAGGGCGACCCGCTCGCGGTCAAGGCCGTCGCCGGACTGGCGCGCTGGCTGGGGGAGGGGTTGGCGCTGGTCGCCGACGTCTACGACCCGGAGCTGATCGTCATCGGCGGCGGTGTCGCCGGTTCGGCGACCCTGTTCCTTGACGAGGCCCGCGAGCACTACGCCCGCATCATGACCGGCGCGGGCCACCGACCCCTGGCCCGCATCAGGGTCTCCCAACTGGGCGAACACGCAGGCATCATCGGCGCCGCGACGGTGGCGGCCGAACACTGCTGACCACCGGCCCGGTGCCCACTCGCTTTACCACATCTCCCAGTACGCCATCGCTCGGAAACGGCCTTTCTCGGTGAGTTATCCACAACGGGTCTACTCATCCACGGATCGACTATTCGATCTTGCACCGCGATATGGGACCGATAGGCTCGACAAGGGCTGAGCCCCCGGGCGGGCGGGGGGTGTCTCCAGGGCGTGCGGGGCGAAGGTCTGCGGGTTTGGTCGTCGGGGCCTTCCTGTTTGGCGGGGTCTGATCAACCAGCGGCTCCGGGGTGGCGGCGTTACCGTCGCGGTGACGAGGAGGTGCGTCATGGCGGCCAAGACCTGGCAGGTAGAGATCACCATCACCGAGGTGGACCGGATGACCCGCGCCGAGGCCCGCCTCACCGGACCGGCGACCGCGCTGACGGGGGAGGGCACCGCCCGGTGCAATCCCGCCGATGACAACGTCGCCGCGATCGGCGACGAGCTGGCCGTGGCCAGGGCGCTGTCGGATCTGTCGCACCAACTGGTGCACACCGCGGCGATGGACATCGAGGCACACACCCACGAGCGGGTGGAGAGGCTCCGCGTCTAGAGCCGCGCGCCGTCGTCCCAGCCGTCGTCCTGGGACGGGCCCTGCCGCACACGCAGGATCAGCAGGCCGATGCCGCAGCTCAGCGAGATCAACGCGAGCGGCGTGGCGACCTGGTGGCCCAGGCCGATCAAGCCCGGGGCGATGATCAGGAACAAGCCGATGCAGAGCAGTACCAGCGCGACCACGGTCGGCTTGCGCAGCGGGGGCAGCGGTGGCGGTTCCGGGGGCACGTAGTGGTCGTCATCGTCGATCCGGTCGCGCGCCGCGGGCTCGTGCGTGGTCATCGCGGGCAGCGGAGCGGTGCTCTCCTCGGCGAGCAGGCGCTCCTCCGACCAGTCTCGGCCGACGCCTTCCCGCTGCAGGTCCGCGACGATCTCCGCGAACGCCGCATCGACGTCCTCGGGGCCGTCCGGCCTACCCGCGCGATTGTTCATCCCGGCTCGCTGTCCGCTTGGCCTGCGCTTGCCAGACCAACGCCATATAGACGGTCTTGGTTGTGCTGGTGTCATGGATACGGATGACGGTTCTGCCATGTTCGCATGACTGGACCCCCGCAGGGGAGGAGTTACCTTCTGCCGATGGCGGGTCGCAACTGTGACCGTTGCTGCGGAAAGCCTGGCATCGTTGTAGGGGCAGGGTGCGGATCTCTAGGCTGACCAGCACCGGCGCGGCGGAGGGGCACGTCCATGATGTTCTGGCTGATGAAGTGGATCTTTATCGGTCCGTTGCTGAGGTTGTTCTTCCGGCCTCGCATCGAGGGCTTGGAGAACATCCCCACCACCGGCGGCGCCATCCTGGCGGGCAATCACCTCGCTGTCGCCGACTCGTTCTTCCTGCCGCTGAAGGTGCCGCGCAAGGTCACCTTCCTGGCCAAACAGGAGTATTTCACCAGTCCCGGCATCAAGGGCAGACTGAAGAAGCTGTTCTTCGCGGGCATCGGCATGGTGCCCATCGACCGCTCCAGCGCGGGCGCCGCGCAGGCCGCGCTGGACACCGGGGAGCGGCTGTTGCGGGAGGGCAAGCTGCTGGGCATCTACCCCGAAGGCACCCGATCACCGGACGGCAGGCTCTACAAGGGCAAGACCGGGGTGGCGAAGATGGCGCTGGAGACCGGTGTTCCGGTGATCCCGGTGGTGATGTTCGGCACCGACAAGGCCAACCCCATCGGCTCCACCATGTGGCGGCCGCACCCGATCCGCATCGTGGTGGGCGAGCCGCTGGACTTCTCCCGCTACGCCGGGCTTTCCGGCGACAGGTTCATCGAGCGCTCGGTCACCGACGAGATCATGTACGCCATCATGGAGCTGTCCGGCCAGGAGTACGTCGACATCTACGCCGCCAAGCTCAAGGAAACCCCGATCGCCGCGCAGCCCACCAGTTCCGAGGCCCTCGACGCCACCCGCCTCGCCGGGACCAAAGCAGGCTGACCTGCGACATGACGGTGTCATGCTCGGGTTTCGGACGCCAAATCCGGGGGATCGGGAACACCGTTCGCGTTGGGTGATCAACGGGGTTCTAGGCTTAACGGGTGCGGTACTTCTACGACTGTGAGTTCATCGAGGATGGCGTGACGATCGACCTCGTCTCGATCGGCGTCGTCGACGAGGAGGGCCGCGAGTTCTACGCCGTGTCCACCGAGTTCAATCCGGACAAGGCGGGACTGTGGGTGCGGCAGCACGTGCTGCCCAAGCTTCCCCCGCCGTCCAGTGAACTCTGGTGTGGGCGCGCCGAGATCCGCAGGCGGCTGCTGGAGTTCCTGACGGTGCCGGGCCAGGACATCGAGTTGTGGGCCTGGTTCGCCGCCTACGACCATGTGGCGCTGGCCCAGCTGTGGGGGCCGATGCCGACGCTGCCGATGGAGATCCCGCGGTTCACCAGGGATTTGCGTCAGCGCTGGGAGGACGTGGGCAAGCCGCGGCTGCCGTCCGCGCCGAGCAACGCCCATGACGCCATCGCCGACGCCCGGCACAACCTGGCGCGGTGGAAGGTGATCGACAGGGTGTGGCAGGCCAAGTTCAGCACCGCCCGCTGAGGCCTCAGCCCTGACCCGGCCTGCGGCCGTGGTTGGCCGCGTTCTTGCGACGGGACCGCTTCTTGCGCGCTCGCTTGCCCATGCGGTCGATCAGATCGGTCGGGGATCCGCGTGGACAAGATCCCCGGCTCCGGTTCTACGTCTTCTTTGCGGAGCCCGATCTCTGGGGGTATGACCGGGCGCCGCACGCTCCCTACACCGGCGGGTAGTACTTGCCGATCAACAACATCGCGGCGGTGACCAGGCCTGCGGTCACGGTGAGAACCCTGATCGCGGGGGCGGTGCGCTCCTTGCCGCCGAACATGGCGACGATCGCCGCCGTGGCCAGCAGCGACACGATCACGATCAAGGTGCTGAACAGCACCCAGTCCTTACTGGTCATCGTCGATCACGCTCGCCCACAGCATCGCGCGCCGCTGATCGACCGACCCGTCCGTGGTCTGCGCGGCCCGGCGAACCGCTGAACGAGGACAGGCGATTCCACCGGCGACCGCGATCGACCTGATGACCCTGTCCTTTGATACTGGCACTGCGTCTTCCCCTTTTCATTTGTCGATTGGGTAGGACGGCAGGGCAATTTCGTCCGTGGGTCGACCCGAAATGTGCTTGCACTCCGTCCAATGAAGTGGGGTACGGCCCAGGAGTGACAGCCTTGCCAGGTGTCAGTAGACCACACTCTGCGTTACTACCGAGCGGTAGTGTTTGCGCGCGTGTCGCTCGAAAGTCGGTGAATCGAGGGTGCAAGGTCGTGTTCCGGCAACCCAAAGTTCGCACCGTGATCAAGTTCTAGGCCTAAAGGGTGAAAACTTGGCCCTCATGGCCCAGGCGGGATGACAGCTACGCTCGGTAGTCGAAACATGAAGTAGTTGTGATCATCTTCATGTTTCAGCGTTTCGGGAAGATGCTCTGGCCAGCGGGTTTTGGCCACAAGGAGACTTGTTGCGAATTCAAATACATTGTTTCCGTGTTCGAAACAATTGCCGTTCAGTCCGTCGCGATGGCCACGTACTTGGGCGCGAGATACTCCTCGATGCCCTCCGAACCGCCTTCGCGGCCGAAGCCAGAGGACTTGATGCCGCCGAACGGCGCGGCCGCGTTGGACACCAAGCCGGTGTTCACACCGACCATGCCGGTCTCGATCCGCTCGGCGACCCGCAGCGCGCGGCTGAGGTCCGCGGTGAACACATATCCCACCAGGCCGAACTCGGTGTCGTTGGCCAGCCGCAGCGCCTCGTCCTCGTCGGCGAACGTGGTCACCGGCGCGACCGGCCCGAACACCTCCTCCCGCAGGATCCGGGCGTCCGCACTCACCCCGGACAGTACCGTCGGCTGGAAGAAGTACCCGGCACCCTCGCGCACCGACCCGCCCGCGATGGCCTTGGCGCCCTTGCCCACCGCGTCATCCACCAGCTCGCGCACCGTCTCCAGCTGGTCCCGGCTGATCAGCGGGCCCACCTCGACGCCGTCCTCGGTGCCGTGGCCGACCTTCATCGACCCCAACCGCCTAGCCAGCTTCGCGGTGAACTCCTCGGCGATCTCCTCGGCAACGTGGAACCGGTTGGCGGCCACGCAGGACTCGCCGTTGTTGCGCATCTTCGCCACCACCGCCTGCTCGACGGCCTTGTCCACGTCGGCGTCGGCGAAGACCAGGAACGGCGCGTTGCCACCCAGCTCCATCGACAGCCGCAGCAGGCCCTTCGCCGACTGCTCCATCAGCGACCGCCCGACCTCGGTGGACCCGGTGAACGAAAGCTTCCGCAGCCGCGGGTCCGCGATCAGCGGCCCCGTGGTCTTGCCCGCCGAGGTCGTCGGCACCACGTTGACCACACCCTCGGGCACCCCGGCCTCGGTCAGCATCTCGGCGAGCCGCAGCATCGACAGCGGGGTGAGCTGGGCGGGCTTGATCACCATAGTGCAGCCGGCCGCGAGCGCGGGCCCGATCTTGCGGGTGCCCATGGCGAGCGGAAAGTTCCACGGCGTGATCAACAGGCACGGGCCCACCGGCTGCTTCATGGTGAGCATCCGACCGGAACCCGCGGGGTTGCGGGCGTAGCGGCCCTCCACGCGCACCGCCTCCTCGGCGAACCAGCGCAGGAACTCCGCCGCGTAGACGACCTCCGCCCTGGACTCCTTGAGGCTCTTGCCCATCTCCAACGTCATCAGCAACGCCAGGTCGTCGGCGTTGTCGGTCATGAGCTGCCACGCCCGCCGCAGGATCTCGCCGCGTTCGCGGGGCGCCGTCTCGGCCCAACCCGCCTGCGCCGCCACCGCCGCGTCCAACGCGGCGCGTGCCTCCCGCTCACCCGCGTCGGCGACCTCGCACAGCGTGCGCCCGGTGCCGGGATCCTCCACCGCGAACGTGGCTTCGCCGTCCCGCCACCGCCCGCCGATGAAGATGCCCTTGGGAGCCCGGTCGACCACGTCAGCGCTCATATCCAGGACCGTACCCAAGCGGCGACTCGGTCACTCGGCGCGCGGAAAGGATCTTGGTTCTCGTCTCCTCGGGTGATTGTTCCGTCTTGACATCAGGGAGTGGGGAACCCCGTTGCTGGACCGATCAAGTCCATGGCAGGGTTAGGTGTGTCCTGGAACACCCGAGACTTGAGGGGCGAGTAGATGCGCATTGGGGTGCTCACCGGCGGCGGCGACTGCCCGGGCCTGAACGCGGTGATCAGGGCGGTGGTCCGCAAGGGCGTCGAAGTCTACGGGCACGAGTTCATCGGCTTCCGCAACGGCTGGGCGGGCCCGCTGGAGGGCAAGGCCGTGCCGCTCGGCCTCCCGGAGGTCGAGCACATCCTCACCCGGGGCGGCACGATCCTGCGGTCCTCCCGCACCAATCCGTACAAGGTCGACGGCGGGCCGGGGCGGATCAAGCAGGTGCTCGCCGAACAGGGCGTTGACGCGCTGATCGCGATCGGCGGCGAGGACACCCTCGGCGTGGCGAACAAGCTCACCGACGACGGCGTGAACGTCGTCGGCGTGCCCAAGACCATCGACAACGACCTCGGCGCCACCGACTACACCTTCGGCTTCGACACGGCCGTGCACATCGCGACCGAGGCGGTGGACCGGCTGCGCACCACAGCGGAGTCGCACCACCGGGCGCTGGTAGTGGAGGTGATGGGCCGCCACGCGGGCTGGATCGCGTTGCACTCGGGCCTGGCGGGCGGGGCCAACGTGATCCTGGTGCCAGAGCGGCCCTTCAGCGTGGACAAGGTCTGCCAGTGGGTGCAGCGCCGCTTCGAGAAGGAGTACGCCCCGATCATCGTGGTCGCCGAGGGGGCGCTGCCGGAGGGCGGCGCCGAGGTGCTGGCGACCGGTGAGAAGGACGCATTCGGCCACGTCCGCCTCGGCGGTGTGGGTACCTGGCTGGCCGAGGAGATCGCCCACCGCACCGGCGCGGAGTCCCGCGCCGTGGTGCTCGGCCACACCCAGCGCGGCGGCACGCCGACCGCCTACGACCGGGTGCTGGCCACCCGGTTCGGGCTGCACGCGGTGGACGCGGTGAATGAGGGCGACTTCGGGGTGATGGTCGCCCTGCGCGGCACGGACATCGTGCGGGTCAAGCTGGCCGAGGCCACCGCCGAGCTCAAGACGGTGCCGCTGGAGCGCTACGCCGAGGCCGAGGTCTTCTTCGGCTGAGCATGGCGAGGGCGGCCACCGAGAGAGGTGGCCGCCCGGTCGAACAATCAGATGGTCACCAGCGTCCAACGCTGGTTGAGCTGGCCTTCACTCAGGCAGTCCCACTGCTGGGCCTTGGCCCCGTTGGCGGTGGACACCCCGGTGATGTCAAGGCACTTGCCGCTGTGCGCCGCCACGATGCGGTACCGGCCATTGCCCGAGTAGACGACGTTCCAGCGCTGGTTGTGCTGGTTCGGGCCGAGGCAGTCCCACTGCTGGACGGCGGCGCCGGTCGCGGTGGACACACCCGAGACGTCGAGGCACTTGCCGCTGTGCAGGGCGACGATGTTGTACAGGCCGCCGCCCGCGTCCACCAGGCGCCAGACCTGGTTGTTCTGGTTGGGGCCGAGACAGTCCCACTGCTGCGCACGTGCCCCGTTGGCCTGGGACACCGCCTCGACGTCCAGGCACTTGTTGGCCACGTGCGTCGGCTTGATGTTGTAGTACAGCACCTCCGGCTGGGCGGGCGCCGCGACGGCGGGCGCGGTGCCCGCGATGAGCAGGCCAAGGGTGGCGGCACCCAGGGCGAGCCGTCTCAGCAGACCGATTCCGTTCATGTTTCCCCCTTCATGGAGATTGCAGCGGGTATGTACTCCCGCGATGCCGTGGCAGAGCATGGGCGCTACAGGGGGTTTGCGAACAGGGTCCGGTCCGCTGACCGGACCACGCATAAGGGGGAAAGCATGAGTCGCGGCGTGTTGGAGAGTTCGTTTCTGCTGCTCGAGGTGTTGGCGCGGGAGACGGAGCCGATCGGGTTGACACAGCTTGCGGAGGCCACCGGTCTGCCCAAGGCCACCGCGCACCGGCTGCTGAGTCAGCTTGTCGGGCTTGGTGCGGTGGAGCGAAGACGCGGTCACTACCTGATGGGGTCGCAGATGTACCGCTTGGGCATGGCCTGGCAGCCCAGGCTGCGGTCGGTGTCCCGGCAGCCGATGCGCAGACTGGCCGCGGTCCACCCGGGAGCGCAGGTGTCCATCGGGGTGCCCAGCGGGCAGGAGACGCTGATCGTCGGTGCGGTGTCCGGCGAGGCCGACGATGTGGTGCCGCTCCGCGCGGGCGTCACGCTGCCCAGCGGCTGTGTGCCCGACCGCGTGTTCTCGGCGTACCTGCCGGAAGCCGAGCCACCTGAACGCTTCACCGCCAGGGAGTGGCGTCGGCAGTTGGCGGAGGTACGCGCCAACGACGCGGTCTTTGCCTTCGAAAGCCTCTGCTCGCCCGACATCGCCGTCGTCGGCGCCCCGGTGCGCACCCCGGCGGGCAAGGTCGTCGCGGCGCTGGGTGCGACGGTGCTGGACCGGCGGCGGCTGCCCGCCATCGCCCCCGCCGTCCGCCGCACCGCGGACCTGATCGGCGGAAACCTGGCCTGGCTGGACACCTGACGGGGCTACCGGGTGTCGGCGAGGAAGCGTCCGGCGTAGCGGATCGCGGCGCGGCCTTCGGGCACCCGGTCGGCGAAGGCGGGGAACACGTGCACCTGTTCCGGCCAGACCTGGAGTTCACAGTGGACACCCGCGGCCGTCAGTGACGCGGCCATCCGCTCGGAGTCGCCGAGCAGGCATTCGGTGCCGCCGGTCTGGATCAGCACCGGCGGCCAGCCCGTCTTGTCCGCGCCGAGCACCGCCACCCGCGGGTGGGAGGTGGGTGTGGCGCCGAGGTAGGCGTCCCGGCACTTCGCGGCGTAGGTGGGCGGGGTGAACGGGTCGCGCCGCGCGCGGTCGCGGTCGTGGGCCTCGGTGCAGTCCAGGTCCAGGAACGGCGAGAGCAGCAGCGCCGCCCTGGGCCTTGGCAGACCGAGCCGGGAGACGTCGGCGAGGAGCCCGGCGGCGAGGTGGCCGCCCGCCGAGTCGCCCGCCACGGCGATCCGGTCCGCCGGGATGCCCTTGGCGAGCAGCGTCCGGTAGGCGGCGAGCACGTCGTCGGGTGCGGCGGGGAAGGGGTGCTCGGGCGCGCGTCGGTAGTCGACGAGGAACACCGGCATGCCGGTGGCGCGGGAGAGTCGGTAGGCCAGTGGCCGGTGCGAGCGCGGTGAACCGAACACGAAACCGCCGCCGTGCAGGTACAGCAGCACGCCGTTGGCGAGAGCGGCGTTCCCCGCCTGTATCCACACGCCGCGGACCGTGCCGTAGCGAGCGGGCCAGGCTTTCGTCTCGCGCGGCAGCCGCACCAGCCCAAAGCTGTCGGACATGGTCCGCACAGCGCGCAACTGCCGCCCGCGCGGGGACAGCCGGTCACCGACCGGCCGGAAGTTCGCGGCCAGGAACCGCGCGAACCGCAGGCTGGCCGCGCTGGGTTCGGCCGGAATGGGCGACGCCACGTGCATGCGCTCAGAAAAAAGCACTCATGCCTGCTTGTCAACGCCGATCCCACAGGCCGAACCGGGGAGGCAAGGTCAACACAAAACAAGCACACACGCTTGCTTTCGCCGAATGGGAGTGGCAGGGTCGGCACGGAGACGAGGAGGCCGTTGTGGTTGACCTGGCGGGGCTGCTGGCGGAACTGCGCGCGGAATCCGAGGCGCTGGACCGGCTGGTCGCCGAACTACCCGCCGAGGGCTGGGCCACGGCCACCCCCGCGCCGGGGTGGACGATCGCGCATCAGATCAGCCACCTCGCCTGGACCGATGACCTGCTGATCCTCTCCGCCGCCGACCCGGACGGCTTCCAGGCCGAACTCCAGCGGGCCGCGCCTCACGCCGCGACCTACGTCGAGGACGGGGCCGCCGCCGGTGCCCGCGAGCAGCCGGGGAAGCTGCTCGACCGCTGGCGCGACGGCCGCAAACGACTCGCCGACACGCTGCTCGGCACCCCGCAGGACGCCAAACTGCTGTGGTTCGGGCCGCCGATGAAACCGGCCTCGGCGATCACCGCGCGCCTGATGGAGACCTGGGCGCACGGCCAGGACGTCGCCGACGCGCTCGGCGTCGAACGGGAGCCGACCGAGCGGCTTCGGCACATCGCGCGGCTGGGCGTGCGGACCAGGAACTTCGCCTACCTCGTGCGTGACCTCACCCCGCCCGCCGAGGAGTTCCGGGTGGAACTCTCCGCGCCGGACGGCCAGATCTGGGCCTGGGGCCCCGAGGACGCGAGCCTGCGCGTCACCGGGGACGCACTGGACTTCTGCCTGTTGGTCACCCAGCGGCGGCACCGCGCCGACACCTCGCTCACCGCGGTCGGGAGCGAGGCCGACGCGTGGCTGGACATCGCGCAGGCCTTCGCCGGGCCGCCGGGCGCAGGCCGCGAGCCGAGGGGATCGGCATGATCACGATCGGGAATGCCTCCGGGTTCTACGGCGACCGCTTCTCCGCGATGAGCGAGATGCTCGAGGGCGGGCCGCTGGACGTGCTGACCGGCGACTACCTCGCCGAGCTCACCATGCTCATCCTCGGCAGGGACCGCCTCAAGGACTCCAGCCGCGGCTACGCCAAGACGTTCCTGCGGCAGCTGGAGAAGAGCCTGGCGCTGGCCACCGAACGGGGCGTCAAGATCGTCACCAACGCGGGCGGCCTGAACCCCGCGGGCCTGGCCAAGGCCGTGCGAGAACTGGCCGGGGACCTTGGCCTGAACATCAAGGTCGGCTACGTGACCGGTGACGACCTGCTGCCCAGGGCCGACGAACTGCGGCTCGGCTCACCGCTGACCGCCAACGCCTACCTTGGCGCCTGGGGCATCGCGCGCTGCCTGCGGGCGGGCGCGGATGTGGTGGTGACCGGCCGCGTCACCGACGCCTCGCTCACCGTCGGCCCCGCCGCCGCGCTGTACGGCTGGGGACCGCGGGACTACGACGCGCTCGCGGGCGCCACCGCCGCCGGTCACGTGCTGGAGTGCGGCACGCAGGCCACCGGCGGCAACTACTCCTTCTTCACCGAACTGCCCGACCTGACCCACCCCGGCTTCCCCATCGCGGAGATCGCCGAGGACGGCAGCAGCGTGATCACCAAGCACGCCGGTACCGGCGGCGCGGTCACCGTCGGCACCGTCACCGCCCAGCTCCTGTACGAGATCGCGGGCCCCCGCTACGAGGGGCCGGACGTGACGTCGCGGTTCGACACCATCGAGCTGACCCAGGACGGTCCGGACCGGGTGCGGATCAGCGGGGTGCGCGGCGAGCCCGCGCCCACCACCGTCAAGGTCGGGCTGAACACCCTCGGCGGCTTCCGCAACGAGGTTACGTTCGTGCTGACCGGCCTGGACATCGACGCCAAGGCCCAGCTCACGCAGCGTCAACTCGAAGCGGCGCTGGGCAAACCGCCCGCGGAGATCCGCTGGACGCTGTCCCGCAACGACCGCCAGGACCCCGACACCCAGGAGCGCGGCAGCGCGCTGCTGCGCTGCGTGGTCAAGGACCCCGATCCCAAGGCGATCGGCCGCGCCTTCTCCGGCGTCGCGGTCGAACTGGCGTTGGCGGGCTACCCCGGCTTCCACCTGACCGCCCCGCCCGGGGAGGCGACCCCGTACGGCATCTTCACCGCCGCCTACGTCGCCGCCGACCAGATCGACCACATCGCGGTACTCCCCGACGGCACACCCACCCGGATCGAGCCGCTGATCCCCTTCAGCGCGCAGAACCCCGACGGCGAACGCGTCCCGGAGGACTCCGGTGAAGCAGCGCCCGACCTGCCGGAGCCGCTGCCCGCGGGCCCGACGCGGCGAGTGCCGCTGGGGCTCGTCGCGGGTGCGCGCAGCGGCGACAAGGGCGGCAACGCCAACGTCGGCGTGTGGGTGCGCGGCGATGAGGCGTGGCGGTGGCTGGTGCACACGCTGACCGTCGAGGAGTTCCAACGTCTGCTGCCCGAGACCGCGGAACTCACCGTGCACCGGCACCTGCTGCCGAACCTGCGGGCGCTGAACTTCGTGGTCGAGGGGATTCTCGGCCAAGGGGTCTCCTCACAGGCGCGGTTCGACCCCCAGGCCAAGGGGCTGGGGGAGTGGCTGCGCGCACGTGAGCTGGACATTCCGGAGGTACTGCTGCCATGACCGCATTGACGTCCACAGTGGACACCTCTCAGGAGGCGTTCGCGGCCAACCGGGACGGCATGCTGGCCAAGCTCGCCGAGCTGGACGCCGAGCACGCCAAGGCGCTGGCCGGCGGCGGCACCAAGTACACCGAGCGGCACCACAAGCGCGGCAAGCTGCTGGCGCGGGAGCGCATCGAGCTGCTGCTGGACGAGGACTCGCCGTTCCTGGAGCTCTCACCGCTGGCCGCGTGGGGCTCGGAGTACACCGTCGGCGCCAGCGTGATCTCCGGGATCGGCGTGGTCGAAGGCGTCGAATGCCTGATCGTGGCCAACGACCCCACCGTGCGCGGCGGCGCCAGCAACCCCTGGACCATGCGCAAGACGTTCCGCGCCAACGAGATCGCGTTGCAGAACCGGCTCCCGGTGATCGGGCTGGTCGAGTCCGGCGGCGCGGACCTGCCCAGCCAGAAGGAGATCTTCATCCCCGGCGGGCGGATGTTCCGCGACCTGACCCGCCTGTCCGCCGCGGGCATCCCCAGCATCGCGCTGGTCTTCGGCAACTCCACCGCGGGCGGGGCCTACGTGCCGGGCATGTCCGACCACGTGGTGATGATCAAGGAGCAGTCCAAGGTGTTCCTCGGCGGGCCGCCGCTGGTGAAGATGGCCACCGGCGAGGAGTCCGACGACGAGTCGCTCGGCGGCGCCGATATGCACGCCACCCGCTCCGGCCTCGCCGACTACTTCGCGGTGGACGAGCGCGACGCCATCCGCATCGGCCGTCGCATCGTCGCCCGCCTGAACTGGCGCAAGGCAGGCGGGCCGGTCGCCGAGAGCGTGCCGCCGCTGTTCGACGAGGAGGACCTGCTGGGCATCGTGCCCGGCGACCTCAAGACCCCGTTCGACCCGCGTGAGGTGATCGCGCGCATCGTCGACGGCTCGGACTTCGACGAGTTCAAGCCCCGCTACGGCTCCAGCCTCGTCACCGGCTGGGCGCGGCTGCACGGCTATCCGATCGGCGTGCTCGCCAACGCCCGCGGGGTGCTGTTCAGCGAGGAGTCGCAGAAGGCCACCCAGTTCATCCAGCTGGCCAACCAGATCGACACGCCGCTGCTGTTCCTGCACAACACCACCGGCTACATGGTCGGCAAGGACTATGAGCAGGGCGGCATCATCAAGCACGGCGCCGCGATGATCAACGCGGTGTCCAACTCGAAGGTGCCGCATATCTCGGTGCTGATGGGCGCCTCCTACGGCGCGGGCCACTACGGCATGTGCGGCAGGGCCTACGACCCGCGGTTCCTCTTCGCCTGGCCCAGCGCCAAGTCCGCGGTGATGGGGCCGCAGCAACTGGCAGGCGTGCTGTCCATCGTGTTCCGGCAGGCCGCCCAGGCCCGCGGCCAGGACTACGACGAGGCGGGCGACACCGCCATGCGGGCCGCCGTCGAGCAGCAGATCGAGGCCGAGTCGCTGCCGATGTTCCTGTCCGGCCGCCTCTACGACGACGGCGTGATCGACCCGCGGGACACCAGGACCGTGGTCGGCATGTGCCTGTCCGCTATCCACTCCGCCCCGGTCAAGGGCGCGGACGGCTTCGGCGTCTTCCGGATGTGATGCAGATGATCACGAGTGTGCTGGTCGCCAACCGCGGTGAGATCGCCCGCCGCGTCTTCCGCACCTGCCGGGAACTGGGCATTTCCACGGTGGCGGTGTACTCCGACGCCGACGCGAACGCCCCGCACGTGCGGGAGGCCGATGCGGCGGTGCGGCTGCCGGGCAACACGCCCGCCGAGACGTACCTGCGGGCCGACCTGCTGGTCAAAGCAGCGCTGGACGCGGGCGCCGACGCGGTGCACCCCGGCTACGGGTTCCTCTCCGAGAACGCCGGTTTCGCCCGCGCCGTCTCCGAGGCCGGTCTGATCTGGATCGGCCCCTCCCCGGAGTCCATCGACCAGATGGGCTCCAAGATCGCCGCGAAGCAGCTCATGAGCGGAGCGGGCGTGCCGGTGCTGTCCGAACTGGACAGTCCAGCCGAGTCCGACCTGCCGGTGCTGGTGAAGGCCTCCGCCGGTGGCGGCGGGCGCGGGATGCGGATCGTGCGCAGCCTCGCCGACCTGCCGTCGCAGCTTGAGGCCGCGCAGGCCGAGGCGGCGTCGGCCTTCGGCGACCCGACGGTGTTCTGCGAGCCGTATCTGGAGAACGGCCGCCACATCGAGGTGCAGGTGCTCGCCGACCGGCACGGCACGGTGTGGGCGGTGGGGGAGCGGGAGTGCTCCATCCAGCGCCGCCACCAGAAGGTCGTGGAGGAGGCGCCGTCACCGCTGGTGGAGCGGCTGCCCGCGATGCGCGCCCGGCTGTACGAAGCGGCCCGCGCCGCCGCCAAGGCCGTCGGCTACGTCGGTGCGGGCACGGTGGAGTTCCTCGCCGACGACAGCGGCCGGTTCTTCTTCCTGGAGATGAACACCCGCCTTCAGGTCGAGCACCCGGTCACCGAATGCACCACCGGCCTGGACCTGGTCGCCCTGCAACTGGCCGTCGCCGAGGGCGAACGCCTGCCCGCCGACCCGCCCGTGCACCGCGGCCACTCCATCGAGGTGCGCCTCTACGCCGAGGACCCCGCCCACGACTGGCGCCCGCAGAGCGGCACCCTGCACCGGCTCTCGGTGCCCGGCGTGACCACCGAGTTCGGCCTGCTCGACCGCCCCGGCGTGCGGCTGGACTCCGGTGTGGTGGACGGCGACGCGGTGGGCGTGCACTACGACCCGATGCTGGCCAAGGTCATTTCCTGGGCGCCCACCCGCACCGAAGCGGCCCGCCGCCTGGCCGCCGCGCTGAGTGCTGCGAAGGTGCACGGTCTGACCACCAACCGCGACCTGCTGGTCCGGGTGCTGCGTCATCCGGCGTTCCTGGCGGGCGATACCGACACCGGCTTCTTCGACAGGCACGCCCTGACCGAACCGCTGGCGGACAAGGACACCGAGGCGCTCGGCGCACTCGCGGCGGCACTCGCGACCGCGGCGGCCAACCGCGTCAACGCGGGCGGGTTCCCCAGCGGGTGGCGCAACGTGCGGTCACAGCCGCAACGCAAGCAGTTCACCTCCGCCACCGGCGAACACGAGGTGTCCTATGTGCTCGGCCGCGGCGGGCTGACCGCCGAGGGGCACCCGGACGTCGCGTTGATCAGCCTCGCACCCGAGCAGGTCGCGCTGGACATCTCGGGCGTGCGGCGGACGTTCGACGTCGCGCGCTACCAGGGCCTGGTGTGCGTGGACTCGCCGCTGGGCGCGGTGACACTGCGAACGGTGGAGCGCTTCCCCGACCCCGCCACGCTGGTGGCGCCGGGATCGCTGGTGGCGCCCATGCCCGGCACGGTGCTCCGCGTCGCCGTCGCCCCCGGCGAGAAGGTCGATGCCGGTCAGCCGCTGCTGTGGCTGGAGGCGATGAAGATGGAACACGCCGTGGCCGCACCCGCGGCAGGGGTCGTGGACGAGCTGAATGTGCAGGCAGGACAACAGGTTGAGATGGGCACCGTGCTCGCGGTAGTCACTGTGGAGGAATCATGAGCTTCATCGAGACGGACGAACAGCGGGCGCTGCGGGCCGCGGTGCGCGAACTCGGCAACAAATACGGCTACGAGTACTTCATGCGCAAGTCCAAGGCCAAAGAGGACGTGCTGGAGCTGTGGCACGAGGCGGGCAAGCTCGGCTACCTCGGCGTCAACCTGCCCGTCGAGTACGGCGGCGGTGGCGGCGGCATGTATGACCTCGCGCTGGTCAGCGAGGAGCTGGGCGCCACCGGCAGCCCGCTGCTGATGATGATCGTGTCGCCGTCCATCTGCGGTTCGGTGATCTCCCGCTTCGGCACGCCAGAGCAGAAGCAGCGGTGGCTGCCGCCGCTGGCCGACGGCTCCACGATCATGGCGTTCGGCATCACCGAACCCGACGCGGGTTCCAACTCGCACAAGATCACCACCACCGCGCGCCGCGACGGCAGCGACTGGATCCTCAACGGCCGCAAGGTGTTCATCTCCGGCCTGGACACCGCCGACAACGTGATGATCGTCGGCCGCACCGAGGACGCCAAGACGGGCAAGCTCAAGCCCGCCCTGTTCGTGGTGCCGCTGGACTCGCCTGGCCTGGAGTACAAGCCCATCGACATGGAACTGATCATGCCGGACCGGCAGTTCCAGGTGTTCATCGACGACCTGCGGCTGCCCGCCGACGCGCTGGTCGGCGACGAGAACGCGGGCCTGCTGCAACTGTTCGCGGGCCTGAACCCGGAGCGGATCATGGCCGCCGCGTTCGGCATCGGCATGGGCCGCTACGCACTCGACAAGGCGGTGGCCTACGTCAAGGAGCGCAACGTCTGGGGCACGCCGATCGGCGCGCACCAGGGCCTGGCGCACCCGCTGGCCACGGTGAAGATCGAGCTGGAACTGGCGAAGCTGATGATGCAGAAGTCCGCGGCGCTCTACGACGCGGGCGACGACATGGCCGCGGGCGAGGCCGCGAACATGGCCAAGTACGCCGCCGCCGAGGCCAGCATCCGCGTCATCGACCAGGCCGTGCAGTCCCTCGGCGGCAACGGCCTGACCGCCGAGTACGGCCTGGCGCCGCTGATCAACGCCGCCCGCGTCGGCCGGGTCGCGCCGGTCAGCCGGGAGATGATCCTCAACTTCGTTGCCCAGTACAGCCTCGGCCTGCCCAAGTCCTACGGGCGCGTTTCGTAGGCTTGCGCGCATGACCGAGCTAGCCTTCCGCAGGCCCCAGCAGGACCGCAGCCGTGCCACCCGGCAGCGGCTGCTGGCGGCCGCCGCGGAATGCCTTGCCGAGCTCGGCTGGTCGGGGACCACGGTGTCGCTGGTCGCGGAACGGGCGGGCGTGTCCCGCGGCGCCGCCCAGCACCACTTCCCGACCAGGGAAGACCTGTTCGCCGCGGTGATCGAGCACATGACCGAGGTGCGGCTGGCGGAGATCACCAGCGCGGTGGCCCGCCTGCCCACCGGCGGCGCCCGCACCGAAGCCATCGTGGACATGCTGTTCGAGGTCTACACCGGCCCCCTCTTCCGCGCCGCCCTCCAACTCTGGGTGGCGGCCTCGGTAGAGGAGGCCCTGCGCAATCGCATCGTCTCGGTCGAGGCCTGGGTCGGCCGCGCCGCCCACCGCGCCGCGGTGGACCTGTTGGGCGCCGACGAGTCCAAGCCTGGCGTCCGCGAGACCGTCCAGGCCACTCTGGACCTGGCGCGCGGCCTCGGCCTGGCGAACGTGCTGTCCGACGACAGCAAGCGCCGCAAGAAGATCGCCCGCCATTGGGCCAAGACCCTGGAACTCGTCCTCAACCAGGACTGACGGACGCCTTCTTCTCCGCCACCAGCATCGTCAACGGCGGCCACGGCCGCAGTTGCGTGTAGCGTCCGCCGTCGGGCCGCACGAGTTCGACGGCGTCGAAGCGGTACCGGATGGTCTCCAGCACGTCGACCCCGGTCCAGCCCGCGAGACGGCGGTAGAGCCAGCGCAGTGCGTGGATCAGCGGAGTGATCGCTCCGCTGGGCACCAGCCGCATGTCGATGACGAACAGCTTGCCGCCCGGCCGCAGCGCCGAGTAGACCCCCTCGACCACGGCCGGTACATCGTGGGTGGCGCTGATCGCGAAGCAGGCGACCGCCACATCGAAGGCCTCAGGCGGGTAGTCCAGGGTCGTCGCGTCGGCCTGCTCGACGTCCACGTTGGCCCAGCCGTGCTGCGCGATTCGGGCTCTCGCTTGTTCGACCATGCCGGTGCTCATGTCGATGCCCTGCACATGACCGTCCGGTCCGACGGCATCGCGCAGCCCGGCGAAGTTCGGCCCGGTGCCGCAGCCCACCTCCAGCACGCGGTGTCCCGGCTGGATGTCGAGCTCACGGCGAATGATGCGGCCCAGCTCGCCGTCCCATCGCTCGGTCCAGCGGCTGTTCCGGCTGGCCCAGTTCCACAGGCGTTGTCCTCGCCCCATCTTGTACCCCTCTCTATTACAATGCACTCGCATTGTATCAGGGTTGCAATGCGAGTGCATTGGAACGGAGTGGTGAGGTTGCCGAAGCAGGTGGATCACGGGGCGCGACGACGCGAGTTGGCGCATGCGGTGTGGCGGGTGATCAGCGGGCGGGGGCTGGAGGAGGCCACGCTGCGACACGTCGCCGCAGAGGCGGGCGTGTCGATGGGGATGGTGCAGCACTACTTCAAGGACAAGGACGAGTTGCTGCACTTCGCGTTGAGCAGCATGACCGAACAGGTCGGCGCCCGGATGGCCAGGAGGCTGGCGGACTGCGGGTCACCACGCGAGCGGGTGCGCGCGGTGTTCTTGGAGTCGCTGCCGCTGGATGCGGAACGCCGCCTGGAAGCCCAGGTGTTCCTGTCTTTCTTGGCGAAGGCCCCGTTGGACGAACGGGTGGCGGCGTATCTCTCGGACGGCCACCGCCAAGGCGTGGCCTACCTGGTGGAGCAGTTGGCCGACAGCGCCTCAAGCAATCCCGAGGCCGATGCGACCCTGCTGTTCGCGTTGGCCGACGGCCTGACCTTCCATGTCCTGTCCAGCCGCTACCCACCGGAGACAGCCGTCCAACTGCTGGACGCGCAGTTGGATCGACTGTTCGTGACTTGATGCAGATTCACGTCGGCTGCGGTTTCTCGATGAGCTCATCCCAGCCGCTCCACTTGTATTCCCGCTCTCCACCGTGGCCAGGTCGTAGTCGGCGTAGTGGTTCGTCGCCGAACGGCTCGACCAACTCCACCTCGAACGAAATCCTCTGTTTACAGCCCTGGAGTAGGACTCTCGATCGGGTCGGCGCGGGACTTGGCACCACGGTATAGCCGAAGTACTCGTTGCGATGGATACGCAGATCCTCGTTGCTCTCGAAACTTGGCTCCGCAAGCGGAAAGAAGTTGTGGGAGTTACTGCGGTCTCGCCGCGTAGGCTGTTCTCGAGGTGCGAGACCTCGGTGGCGCTCCTGCCCAATTGCTCCGCCCACGCGATGCGGCAGTGTGCATCCGGGATGACAACGCCACTCTCCGTTCTCAAAGGCAACTCGAGGATTGTTTTGTCATCCTGCAAGCGCTTCACCCCACCGAGACCGCCCGATCCAGCGCGGCGCCCACAATCTTCGGCGGCAGGCCGTGGCCGGTCATCAGACGGAACTGGCGGCTGCCTTCCGTCGCCAGCACCTCCCGTCCGTCGAGCGCCAGCAGCCCGGCATGCCGAGCTGCCGCCACCAGCGCGGTCTCCGTCTCACCACACACCAGGTCCAACACCATCCCATCCGGTCGCGACGGGCGGAACAGCAACTCGTCCATCACCGGAACAGCACTCACCACCAGCGAATACTCCTCGGGCCGGAATTCCCGCAGTGGAACGAAGGGCAGTCCAAGCCGCGCCGCGGCCTGCCTTCCTTTCGCCGCATCGCGGTTGACCAGCGTCACCTTGGCCTTGGCCAGCTTCAACCCGACCGCAGCCGCACGGCCCGCACCGCCGCAGCCGATCACCGCGGTCTTCCGCCCGCCGAGGGTCACCCCGTGCCGGGTCAGCGTCGCCACCACACCGGCCGCCTCCACATCCGCCCACCAACCGTTGCCCCGACGCAGCAGCATGCCCGCCGCCCCGCACCGGCGAGCCAGCGCGCTGGCTTCGCCCGCCAACTCGAGCGCCGCATCCTTGTGCGGCGCCTGAACCGACAGCCCCAGCAGCGGGAGTCCGATCTCGGCCAAGCCGGTGCTCAACGCGACCAGCGTCATCGGCAGTTCCGCCGCCGTGAACGGCAGGTACCGCGCCGAAATCCCCAACGCGCGGTAGCCCGCGTTGTGCAGTCGCGGCGACAGCGCATTGCGCACCTGCCCGCCGACGACCCCGTACAGCCGGTCCACCCTGGCGATGGCCTTGACGTCATAGTCGCCCAACAACTGCGCCGCGGTCGGCGTCCACAGATCGCCGTCACCCCGCCGCAGCCTGCCGAAGGCGACCCTGGCGCCGAATCGCGCCGCCAGCACCCTCGTCCAGGTGCCCGCAGGCCCGCGGGCGAACGCGGTGAAGTTGTCCCGCCCCGCCTCCTGCAACAGCTTCGACGCGACCAGCGCCTGCGCCGTGGAGCCCGCCAGCGGCGCCAGCCGACACAGCCGCGCCGGCAGCGTCAGCAGGTCGTTGCGGAGCCTGCGCAGCGACGACAGGTCCGATGTGGACGGAAACGCCGAGATCACTCGCTGGTGGTGCGGAATCTGGCTGAGCAGCGCGAGGTCCCGACCCGCCTCAAGGTCGACCAGGTCGCCGTGGCTGGCGGCTGTCAGCAGCCTGGCGTGGCGCACGCTGTCCGACTCGGTGCTGGCCCCGCCCGCGGGCGCGCTGCGCAGCGAGAACAGTCGGGTGCCGGTGAACTCGCGCCGCCAGCGCGCCACCTCGGCCTCGGTCATCAGGTCCGCTCGTACCTCCAACGCGGACACACCCGCCTGCAACGCGCTCCCGTCGGGCGGTCCGGTGACGATCCCGAACACGGTGACCCGCCGGGCCGCCGGTTCTGAGCTGCGGGGTTCGGGAAGCAGCAACCGCGCCATCAAGCACCTGCCTTGCGTGCCGTCAGCACCACCCGGTCCTGAGCCCCGGAGCAGGGCCGCTCATAGGTGAAGAACGCCGAGGCGATGTCGAGGAAACCGTGGTCGCGCAACTGCACCGCGAGAAACTCCGCGGACAGCCACTGGAAGCCGGGGGCGTCGGGATGCGGTTCGGTGAAGCGACCGTTGCGCGGACCGTCCATGGACACCACGACGTGCCCGCCCGGCGCCAGCCATGCGTGCAGCCGACCCAGCACGGGCAGCGCGCCCGGTTCGTAAAGATGCCCGAGCACGCCGTCGGCGAAGACGACGTGCCACGGACCGGCGGGCGGCGTCCAGGTGCGGAGATCCCCGACGACGGTGGCGACATTCTTGAGCCGCGCCAGCTCAACCGCCTCCGGCATCAGGTCCATCGCCAGCACCCGGCAGTCGTCGAGCAGCTCCGCCTCGACGGCGGCATTGCCGCAACCCACGCTGAGCAACCCCGAGTACTCATCCAGCAACTCGCGCACCACGTCGGTGATCCATTTGCGATATGCGGGGGAGTAGGTGGCAGGCGTGACCGAATCGCCCACCGCCTCCCCTCGCTCCCAGATGTGAAATCGGCTGGGCTCAGAAGTTATGTCGTCCACATAAAAAGCACGAAGCGAAGCAAAATCCGACATGACGCCAGGTTTTCTGTGACGAGGGGTGGGGATTGTTTCCGATCACTCGCGTGGGTGGATGGGAGGATCAATATCCGAACAGGAGACCACACCTCCGCCTGTCGAGTCGGAAATTCCCAATGGGGAAACTCGTCGCGGCGATCGCCTGCAACCCATGCGCATGCGCGGACGCCACGCCATACTCCTTCTGAGTAAAAGTGAATGGTGTTCGACATTCGTTGGTACGAGCCCACGCCCGGAAGCGGCAATGAGACGGGCCACGCGGATCTCGTCACCGTCGAATCAGCATGTTGGCTGAGCGGCTGATCGCCAAGAGTCGGCGGTGAGGACTACCTAAAGGACGTGTGTTCAGAAGCCAAACGGATCAAAGCGGACACGCAGCGCAGCCAGGCCGGTGCTCCGACCGCGCAAGTGCCCGCTTTGCCGTGATGCTCCGATGGATGCGACTCAGCGCCGCCGCGACCGGGTTCCGCCCGCCAATGCCGCGACGCCCAGCGCCGCCAAGCCGACCTGGATGGCCAGTTCGATCCAGTCGATGCCGTCCGTCGCGGCGAGGTCCAAGCGGCTGGCGATGAACGTGCCGAGCAACGCGGCGAGGATGCCGACCAGCATCGTCGAGATGCAGCCCATCCGCTGCTTGCCGGGCACCACCAGCCGCCCCAGCGCACCGATGACCAGGCCAATGATGACCGCCCCGATGATGCTGCTGATCTCCACCGGTTCTCCTTACGCTGGGTGCCAGTTGACGTTACAACGAACGTGTTACGCCGCCGGTTCCTGGTACCCGGTAGCGATAGGACACCGCGGTCAGGTGCTCATTCCTTCCGCCGACACTCTGCGATGACCAGGGCGAAATGATCAACCGCGGGCTCGACGGTGAAGTCCGCGACGAGTCGCTGACCTTGATCGGTACACAACTGCATCCGTCAAGCTCGGCAGGCAGCTATGACAGTTCCGCATCTCACGACGTGAGAGAGGCCTCCCAGCCGCAAACCCGGTGGCGGGACCGAATACTCTTGGCGTCGTGAACTGGACAGTTGACGTCCCGGTGGACACCCTCCCCGAACTGCCGCCGCTCCCGGCCGAGCTGCGCGGCAAGCTGGACGACGCGCTCGCGCGGCCCGCGGCGCAGCAGCCGAGCTGGCCGCACCCCGAGCAGGTCCGCAACGTTCGCACGGTGCTGGAGAGCGTGCCGCCGGTCACGGTGCCCTCCGAGGTGGACCGGCTGCGCGAGCGCCTCGCCGACGTGGCCCGCGGCAACGCCTTCCTGCTCCAGGGCGGCGACTGCGCCGAGACCTTCGCCGACAACACCGAGCCGCATATCCGCGGCAACATCCGCACGCTGCTGCAGATGGCCGTGGTGCTCACCTACGGCGCCAGCATGCCGGTGGTCAAGGTCGGCCGGATCGCGGGCCAGTACGCCAAGCCCCGCTCCTCCAACACCGACGCTCTCGGCCTCGCCTCCTACCGCGGCGACATGATCAACTCGCTGGTGGCGACACCCGAGGCGCGCGTGCACGACCCGTCGCGGATGATCCGCGCCTACGCCAACGCGGGCGCGGCGATGAACCTGCTGCGCGCGCTGACCAGCGCCGGGCACGCCGACCTGACGCGAGTGCACGACTGGAACCGCGACTTCGTGCTGAACTCGCCCGCCGGTGCCCGTTACGAGGCGCTGGCCAACGAGATCGACCGCGGCCTGCGCTTCATGTCCGCCTGCGGGGTGGACGACTCCAGCCTGCACACGGTGGAGTTCTACGCCAGCCACGAGGCGCTGGTGCTCGACTACGAGCGGGCCATGCTGCGGCTGGAGGACGGCAAGCTCTACGACCTGTCCTCGCACTTCCTGTGGGTCGGCGAGCGCACCCGCCAGCTGGACGGCGCGCACATCGCCTTCGCCGAGCTGCTGGCCAACCCGATCGGCCTCAAGATCGGCCCCGGCACCTCGCCCGAGCTGGCCGTGGAGTACGTGGAGCGGCTGGACCCGCACAACGTCCCCGGCAGGCTCACGCTGATCAGCCGCATGGGCAACACCAAGGTCCGCGATGTGCTGCCGCCCATCGTGGAGAAGGTGACCGCCTCCGGCCACCAGGTGATCTGGCAGTGCGACCCCATGCACGGCAACACCCACGAGTCGACCACCGGCTACAAGACGCGGCACTTCGACCGCATCGTCGACGAGGTGCAGGGCTTCTTCGAGGTGCACCGCGGGCTGGGCACCCACCCCGGCGGTATCCACATCGAGCTGACCGGTGAGGACGTCACCGAATGCCTCGGCGGCGCCCAGGAGATCTCCGACAACGACCTGCACGGCCGGTACGAGACCGCCTGCGACCCGCGGCTGAACACCCAGCAGTCGCTGGAGCTGGCCTTCCTCGTCGCGGAAATGCTCCGGTCCTGAGCTCCGTACTCCGCACGGCGGCGGCGCTGGGGCTGGTGCTCGCCGCCGTCGCCTGTTCAGCTGAGGCACCCGCCCCGGCCTCCGCTCCGCCGACCACCGCCCCCACCGTCGCAGGCACGTCGGCGCCCTCGGCCACGCCGGTCGCCACCCCGCCGCCCGGCCCGGCGGGCCGGATGCCCGTGGTGGAGCACGGCAGCCGGAGTTCCGGCATGGTCGCGCTGACCTTCGACTCGGACATGACCGAGGCGATGAAGCACCGCCTGGAAACCCGCCAGGTGCCGTCGTATGACGGCAAGGAGGTCGTGGACGTCCTACAGCGGATGGACACGCCCGCCACGTTCTTCCTGACCGGCATGTGGGTGGAGGTGTATCCGGAGACCACCCGGCGCATCGCCGCCGATCCGCGCTTCGAGGCGGGCAGCCACTCCTACTCCCACCGCGCCTTCGCCGAACCCTGCTACGGCCTGGCCACGGTGCCGCGGAGCCAGATGGCGGCCGATGTGCGGCGCTCCTACGAGGCGATTCAGAAGCGGCTGCCCAACCCGGTGCCCTACTTCCGCTTCCCCGGCGGCTGCCACGACCCCGACGCGTTGGCCGCCCTCGGCCCGCTGCGGCTGACCGCCATCCAGTGGGACGTGATCAGCGGCGACGCCTTCGGCACCGACGTCGACACCGTGGTGCGCAACTCGGTCGACAAGGCCAAGCCCGGTTCGATCATCGTCCTGCACTCCACCCTCGGCACCGCCCCCCTCACCCCGAAAGCCCTGCCCCGCATCATCGAGGGCCTGCGCGCCAAGGGCCTCAAGCCCGTCAAGGTCTCCGAACTCCTCGCCGCGCGATAGCCAACGAGGCGCAACGGTTCGGGATGCGCATGCTGGTCAGGCCGACGACCGGTTCTTCCTCGCACCCTCGGGTTGGCAGAAGGGCCGCGACAGCGTGTTCGGTGTCCGCGACGACGACGGCGTGCGGATCGACCTCATCGCCCGCTGAGGTAGGTGCCCGCGCCCTCGACGATCTCGCCGCCGCGGAAGGTGAGCACCTCGTTGACCAGCCCACCCGCCTGGTTCCGAAAGTTGATCACTAGCTGGTCGATGCCGACGTAGACGCCGAGCACCTCGTGGTGCAGGTCGGGGATCTGCCGCAGGCCCTCGGCGAAGTAGGCGCGCAGCGCGTCCCGGCTCCGGATGACGCCGTCCGTGCCGAGCAGCCGCGCAACCATCGGCGAGCGCCACACCACGTCCTCGGCGTAGTGCCGCATGATCCGGTCCAGGTCGCGGGAGGCCCAGTCGGCGGCCCATTCCGCGGCGAAGCGCCGCGCGGCGGCGTGATCCATCATCGCAGGTAGGACGCTCCGTTCAGGTCCAGCACCGCGCCGGTGGTGAATTCCGCCAGCGGCGAGGCCAGGTACAGCACGGCCGCGGCGACCTCCTCGGCCTTGGCGACCCGGTGTAAGCCGCTCTGCGCGCGGAAGGACTCGCCGCCGTCCTCGTCTTGGAAGTACGGCAGCGCCATCCCGGTGTCCACCACGCCCGGCGCGACAGCGGCCACCCCGATGCCCCGCGGCGCCAGCGCCACCGCCAGCGACTGCCCGAGAGCATGCAGACCGGCCTTGGTCGCCGCATACGCGGGCGACCGCGGCATCCCGCGGTAGGCCGCCCGCGAGCCGACGTTGACGATCCGGCCGCCCGACGGCAGGTGGTTGGCGGCGCAGTAGCTCAGGTTCGCCGCGCCGAGCAGGTTGACCGACACCAGCCGCTGCCAGCCCTCCTGCCATTGCTCGTAGGAGCATTCCAGGATCGGCTGGTGCGGGGTGCCCACGCCCGCGTTGTTGACCAGCACGTCGAGCCCGCCGAGCCGCTCCCGCGCCTGCTCGACCAACTGCCAGGCCTGCTCGGGGTCGCCGACGTCGGCGCGCAGCGCAACATGGCCCTCGCCGGGCAGCGCCGCGAGCACGGCCTCGGCCTGCTCCCGCGAAGATCCGTAGTGCACCCCGACCCGGTCGCCATTCGCCGCGAAGGCGTGCGCGATCGCCGCGCCGATCCCGCCGGACGCTCCCGTCACCAATACCGCACGAGCTGTCACTAGATCATTATGGCGCTTCGGCGGCGGGAAAGCCCGAGAAGGCGCTTTAGAAGAACGTGGTGAGGGTGACGGTCTCGCCGCGTCGGACCAGGGTGCCGGGCAGCGGGAACTGGCCGATCACGGCGCCCCGGCCGCCGCCCGCGAAGCCGTTGAGGCGGACGTTCAGGCCGAGTTGCTGTAGCTGTGCCCTGGCCTGCTGGACGTCCTGGCCGAGCAGGTTGGGGATCTTGATCGAGGTGGAGATCACCAGGCCGACGCGGCCGTCGGACGGTTTGGTGCCCGCCTTGGGGTCGGTGCGGATGACGTTGCCGCCCTCGACGTCGTCGGAGAACTCCTCGGCGATCACGAACGGCTGGAAGCCCGCCTGCTGGAGCGCGGCGAACGCCTGGTCCTTGGGGATGCCGATCACGTTCGGCACCGGGATCGGCTCGCGGCCCTTGCTGACGATGATCGTGACCGGTGCGCCGATGCTCAGCGTCGAGCCGGGGCCCGGTTCCAGCCGGGACACCTTGCCCGCGGGCACGGCGTTGTCGAAGACCTCGTCACCGCGCCGCGAGGTCAGCTGCGCCGCCTTGATCGCCTCTTCGGCATCGGCGACATCGCTGCCCGCGGGCACGTTGGGCACCTTGGGCTTGCCGATCGAGACGAACAGCTTCACCGTCGACCCGCGCAGTTCGTTGGTACCGCCTCCGGGGTCGGAGCCGATCACCTTGCCTGCGGCAACGCCGTCGTCGTACCGGTTCACGACCTCGACCACCAGTTCGCGCTCCTCCAGCGCCTGGGTGGCCGCTGCCCGGTCCATGCCCTGCACGGCGGGCACCTCCACCCAGCGGGTGGAACCCATCCACCAGGCCAGCAGCGCGATGAGCACCCCAAGGCAGGTGATGGACGCGGTCCAGGTGATGAACGCCCTGCGGGCGCGGCGCCGCTCGTCCTCCGGCGACCGGTGCGCGGGCACCTTCGGCAGGTTCTCCGTCGGCGGGTCGGCCAGCGGCAGCGCCATCGTGCCGCGCGGGCCCGCGTAACCGGGCGGCACGGACGGGTTCGGTGGTACGGAGTACGCGATGCGGTTGGTCGGCGGCTCCGGGACCGGCGGTGGGTCGGGCGGCACGGCCGCGGCGGCCGCTGGCAGCGGCACCGAGGCCCGTTCCAGGCCGAGCACCGCCCGCACCCGCTGTACACCCAGCAGGAACTGCGCGGCATCGGCAGGCCGCAGGTCGGGCTGGCGCTGGGTGGCGCCCGCGACGATCTCGTCCAGCGCCGAAGGCACATCCGGCGCCAGGCTGCTCGGCGTCGGGACCGCCTCGTTCACATGCCGGTACGCCACCGACATGGGGCTGTCCCCGCTGTAGGGCGGCACCCCGGTGAGCATCTCGAACAACACGATGCCCGCCGCGTACACATCGCTGCGCGCATTGGCCAGACCGGTGGTGACCTGCTCGGGGGAGAGGTAGGCGACGGTGCCCAGGATCAGCTGGTCGCTGGTGGCATTGGAGTCGGCGATGGCCCTGGACAGGCCGAAGTCCGCGACCTTCACCGCGCCGCTGCTGCTGATCAGCACGTTCTCGGGTTTCACATCGCGGTGCACCAGGCCCGCGCGGTGCGCGGCGGCCAGCGCGGACAGCACCGGCTCCAACACCGCCAAAGCCTGGGCGGGGGAGAGCCTGCCCTGCTCGCGCAGCACATCGCGCAGCGTGCCGCCCTCGATGAGCTCCATGACCAGGAACACCTGGTCGCCGTCGGGGCTGCGGTCCACGCCCTGGTCGTGCACGGCCACCACGCCGGGGTGGTGCAGCCGGGCGACGGTGCGGGCCTCCTGCACGAAGCGGTCCACGAAGGCGGGCTGTCCGGACAGCCGGGAGTCCATCACCTTGATCGCCACCGGCCGGTCCAACCGCATGTCCAGCCCGCGGTAGACGGTGGACATGCCGCCGCGCGCGATCAGGCTGTCAACCCGGTACCGCCGTTCGAGTACCGAGCCGACCAGACCGACCGTCCGCTGCTCCACATCCAGATCGTACGGACTGGGTGAGTTGATTCGTTCAGGTGGCGCCAATTTGCTCGGCATCGCCGTACTACCTGTGGCAATGTTTATGACGTGAGTTCCATCCCAGTCGCATCGGACGTATTGGATGCCGACGTCGAGGTGCTTCCGCTACCCGACGTGGCCGAGCGGCTCGATCAGCCGATTACCCGTGTCCATCAACTGTTGCGTGAAGGCCAGCTTCTCGCCGTGCGCCGTGACGGCATGATCGCGGTACCCGCGGTCTTCCTCTCGGAGGAGGGCATCGTCAAGGGCCTGTCCGGCACCGTGACGCTGCTGCGCGACGGCGGCTACAGCGACGATGAGATCCTGCGCTGGCTGTTCACCATGGACGAGTCGCTTCCCGGCACGCCCATCGAGGTGCTGCGCTCCAACCGCGCCCGGGAGATCAAGCGACGAGCGCAGGCGATGAGCTTCTAGCGCGCACCCTCTCCACCAGCACCCTGCCCGCCGCGGGCACCGCGACGGCGAGCCGCCGCGCCGCGCCGACCCGCACGCGGCGGTGCAGCACGTGGTGGTCGGCGAGGGTGATCTCGTCCAGGATGTCCCGGTACAGGGTGAACGCGGTGGCCACGCAGACCCGGCTCGGCCCGGCCAGCAACGCCACGCCTGGTTCGGCCTGCCGGTACATGCCGTGCGCGACCTCGACCAACCATGCCAGCAGCCGCCGCACCCGCTCGTCCTGACGGCCGGTGCGGCGGCACCACACCAGCAGCTCACGGTCCACCCCGAACCGTGCGAGCTCGTCGCCGGGCAGGTAGATCCGGCCGCGGTCGAGGTCCTCGCCGACGTCGCGGAGGAAGTTGGTGAACTGGAAAGCCACCCCCAGCGCCGCCGCGTACGGCTCCGCCTCGCCGCGCGGACAGGTGGTGCCGAGCACGGGCAGGAGCTGGAGGCCGATCACGGCCGCGGAGCCGTGCATGTAGTCGTGCAGCGCGTCCAGGTCGGCGTACTCGGAGACCTCCAGGTCCATCCGCATGGCCGTCAGGAAGTCGGTGAAGTACCGCGGGTCGATCTCGTACCGGCGCGCCGTGTCGCCCAGCGCGGCCAGCACCGGGTGGTCGACCGGCCCCGCCAAGGCGGGCCTCACCAGGCGGGTCACCTCGTCAAGCTGCGTACCGCGCGCCGACGGGTCGGGCGACTCGTCCACCAGGTCGTCCACCCAGCGGGCGAAGCCGTACAGGGCGTGCACTGCTGCCCGCTGGGCAGGCCGCAGCAGACGGGTGGCCAGGTAGTAGGTCCGGCCGTGCCGGGCGTGCAGCGCGCGGCAGTGGCGGTAGGAGGCGCGCAGGCGCTCGTCGGGACCGCCGCTCACTCGGCGGTGCGGGTTCGGCGCAGCCCCAGCGGATCCACCTTGACCAGGGAGACCGCGGCCAGCACAGACACCGCGAACGCGATGAGCAGGTAGCCCCAGTCGTACAGCGCGGTCGCGCCGGTCGGGTAGGTCACCAGCAGCAACCACACCGAGCCGCATACCGCCGCCATCAACGCAGGCGTGCTCCACGCCAGCGCCGCGGCCAGCACCAGCGGCCAGCTGAAGTACCAGGGCAGCGTCTGCGGCGACAACGCGGCGACCGCCAGCAGCACGATCGCGGCGCGGCGCACGGCGTCGGGTCCGCCATCGCGGGCCGCCCACCACTGCTTCACCGCGATGACCAGCAGCACCAGCGCCCCGATCGCGCGGCCGATGGTGAGGAACGTGTCCTCGTTGGCGTCGAAGAACAGGTTGGTGAACCAGTGCGCGATCTGCGAGACCCCGGTCGGCACCGACAGCCAGTTCACGATCGCCGAGGACTCCCGCAGCGCGCCGATCCAGCCCAGGTCGACCCCGGCGAGCAGCGTGCACGCGGTGAACGTGCCCAGCGCGGTGCCCACGCTGAGGATGGTGGCGCGGATGAACCGGGACAGCGGCGAGCCGGTCTTGCGGGCTGCCCAGATCCACACCAGGAACGGCAGCGCCACGATCGCGGTGGCCTTCACCGCCACCGCCAGGGTGATCGCCACGACGCCCCAGGCGTGCCGCCGGTCCAGTGCCAGCGCCATGCCGGTGGCCATCAGGCCGATCATCAGCAGGTCGTTGTGCGGGCCGCCGGTCAGGTGCACCAGCATCAGCGGGTTCGCGGCGACCAGCCACAGCGCCACCGACAGCCGCCCGCCGAGGTGGCGGCACAGCACCGGCAACGACCAGCAGAGCAGC
Organism: Actinorectispora metalli; assembly: GCF_056323685.1. Lineage (NCBI taxonomy): Bacteria > Bacillati > Actinomycetota > Actinomycetes > Pseudonocardiales > Pseudonocardiaceae > Actinorectispora > Actinorectispora metalli. The sequence goes on along the minus strand of NZ_JBREYE010000001.1, from coordinate 437,317 downwards.
GCGAGGCCGACCAGCATGGCCAGCCGCATCACGATCACGCCGCCGATGAGGCTGTCCCCGGTCAGCCACACGGTGGCCTTGGCGACCAGCACGAACACCGGTCCGTAGGGGGCGGGCGTGTTCTGCCAGACCCAGCTGACGTTGTCCGAGAGCGGACCCGGCGCGGCGGAGGGGCCGACCTGGTAGGGGTCGAGGTCGTGCAGCGCCAGGTTGCCCTGTGCGAGGTAGCTGTAGACGTCGCGGCTGAACAGCGGCGGCGCGAACAGCAGCGGCAGCGTCCACGCCGCGATCGCGGTGAGCACGCCGCGGGCGCGCACCTGATCCAGCCGGACCTCCCGGCCCAGCCGCACCCACGCCAGGATCATCAACGCCACACCCGCGTAGATCACGAAGGTGGCCAGGTCCTGACCGTGCCCGAACCGAACCCAGGTCAGCGGGCTGCCCGACAGCAGCGGATCGCGCACCAGGATGCCGCCCGCGCCGACAGCCCCGAAGGCCAACAGCACCGAGGCGACCACACCCAGCGCCAACGTGCTCGCCGACACCCGCGCACGACGGGTCGGAACAGCCGTGGGCAGGGTGCGCGAAGAGAGCACCGGGTCAGTCCCGGCGCTTCTCGGAGGGGCGGACGAGGTAGTCGACATCGCGATGTCAATGGTGGCACAGACGTTGTTACCGCCGCGTGTCCGCCTGTGGCTTCAGAGGTGTGATGTTTGAAAATTCTTGGTTCGACGCCACGAACAGCGCAAACACTCGCGCACCCGTGTCGCCGATGATCACTCGATCGGGCGCCGCCCGGCGATTCGTTCGGCGGCCAGCCGTCCGGAGATCAGCGCGGGCGGAATCCCCACCCCCGGCACCGTCCCGCACCCCGCGAGCACCACGTTCCCACCCGGCAGGTTGCCCGGCCGGAACGGTCCGGTCTGGGCGAAGGTGTGCGCCGCCGAGAACGGCGTCCCCGCGGCGTGCCCCTCGGCGGCCCAGTCGGCGGGCGTGACGATCCGCTGCACGTCGGCCCTCAGGTCCAATCGCGTGAGCAGCTCTTCGGCGTACCGCGGGCCGACGCGTGCCCAGTCAATGGGCGCGGTGCGCAGGTTCGGGCAGGGCGCCAACACGTAGTGCAGTTGCTTGCCGTCGGGCGCCAGGCTCGCGTCGGTAACCGTCGGGGTGGTGACCAGCAACGACGGGTCGCTCATGAGCGTGCCCTCGTCGATGATTTCGCGGAAGGTGCGTTTCCAGGCGCCGCCGAAGGAGATCAGGTGGTGCGGCAGCCGGGTGTCCCCGCTCAGGTGCAGCACCACGGCGGAGGGCGACCAGCGCAGCGGCAGCGGCCTGCGCGGGGTGCGTCCCAGCAGCCGGTAGCTCACCGGCAGGTCGGGCGTGAGGACCACGGCGTCGCAGCCGATTCGCCCGCCGTCGTGGGTGATCACTCCGGTGATGCGCCCGCCGGTGCGCTCCAGCCGTTCGACCGAGCGCCCGTAGTGCAGCTTCGCCCCGTGCTTGGCGGCCGCGGCGGCGAGTGCCTCCGGCAGCGTGCGCATCCCGCCGCGCGGGAAGTACACGCCCGCGACGGTGTCCATGTAGGCGATCACCGCGTAGGCGGCCAGGGCCTTGTGCGGTGCGACGCCCGCGTACAGCGACTGGAACGTGAACACCCTGCGGAGCCGTTCGTCGGCGATGAACCTGCCAACGGAGGGCGCCAGCCTGCCGAACCCGCCGAGCGCCGCCAGCCGCGCGAGGTCGCGTCCCAGCAGGTCCAGCGGCGAGTCGAAGTTCCCGCCGATGAACCGCCCGATCTGCGCCCGGTACAGCCCGGTCAGCCACTCCCGAAGCTCGCGGTACCCCGCGGCGTCCTTCGGCCCGGCGAACCCCCGGATCTCCTCGGCCATCGCACCGGCGTCGGTGTGCACCCGCAGCGCCGAGCCGTCGGCGAACCGCGCGTGGTACGCCGGGTGCAGCGGGACGAGGTCGAGATGGTCGGCCAACCGTTCCCCGACCGCGGCCATGGCGTGCTCGACGAGATCGGGCATGGTCAGCACGGTCGGCCCGGTGTCGATGCGGTAGCCGTCCAGATCCAGCCTGCCCGCCCTGCCGCCGGGGTGCTCCGCCCGCTCGATCACGATGACTTCGCGCCCCGCACCGAGCAGGTACAGCGCCGCCGACAGCCCGGCCAGCCCCGCTCCCACGATCACCACGTGGTCGGTCGGCCCCGCCACGGTCTTCGCTGCGCCCCGCAGTGCGGTCACGGGTCAGTGGTTGCGCTTGGTCGCCGTGATGGCCAGGTCGGCCAGTTGGGCGGCGGCGTCGGGGGAGATCGCGGTGGTGGTCAGCGCCGAGAGCGCCGATTCGGTGAGTTGGTCGATTCGGCCTTCCACCGCGTCGACGGCGCCGAGGGAGACCAGCAGGTCCCGGACGCCGTCCACCTCGGCTTCGGACAGTTCCCTGTTGCCGATCGCGTCGCGCAGAGCTTGCGCCGCGGTCGGGTTGTCGGCGGCGAGTTCGAGGCCCAGGGAGACCAGCAGGGTGCGCTTGCCCTCCCGGAGGTCGTCACCCGCGGGCTTGCCGGTGATCTTGGGGTCGCCGAACACGCCGAGCAGGTCGTCTCGCAGTTGGAAGGCCATGCCGATGTCGGCGCCGAAGAGCTCGTAGGCCGCCAGCACCTCCGGGGCGGCGCCGGCGAGCAGGCCGCCGAGCAGCAGCGGACGGCGCACCGTGTAGCCGGCGGTCTTGAACCGGTTGATGCGCAGCGCCGCGTCCTGGCTCTCGTCGCCGCGGGCCTGGGTGAGCACGTCGATGTACTGGCCCGCCAGTACCTCGGTGCGCATCGCCCGCCAGGCCGGGGCGGCCCTACGCAGGGTCTCCGCGGGCAGGCCGCTGACGTGGAACATGTCGTCCGACCACGTCAGCGCCAGGTCGCCGAACAGGATGGCGCCCGCGAGGCCGAAGTGTTCGGGAGTGCCCAGCCAACCTTCGCGGGCGTGCAGCCGTCCGAACTGCACATGCACCGTCGGTTCGCCGCGGCGCAGCAGGGAGTCGTCCATCAGGTCGTCGTGGATCAGCGCCGCGGCCTGCAGCAACTCCAGAGCGCTGATCGCGGTGACCACGCCCTGGGCTTCCGGGCTCGTCGGATCGCCGCCCGCGCCCCGCCAGCCCCACCAGGCGAACGTCGGGCGGATCCGTTTCCCGCCGTTCAGCACGAACCCGAACAGCGTCTCGGCCGCCGCGACGACGTCGGTGTCCAGCTCGGCCAACTCGGTCCTGCGCTCGTCGAGAAAGCGATGGAGCGCGCCGTGCACATGGCCGGGCAGATCGGCATCAGGCGTGAGATTCACCCTTTTATCCTGCGCTTTGTGCTCGAGGTGCGCGCAGCCGGGTCGTTCGGTTATGCGTAACCTCACAGTGGACCGTGCCGAGATCACCCCTCGCTACCCTGTACTCATGGTTTCGGTGGTGGAACGCCTGAGTACCGACCGGCCGGTGTTCTCAGTGGAGTTCCTGTCTCCCCGTGACGCGGCGGATGAGCAGGTGCTCTGGCGTGCCGTGCGCGACTTGGAGCGCATGGACCCGGCATTCGTCTCGGTCACCTATGGCGCGGGTGGCTCCACCCGGGACCTCACCATCCGCACGACCGGCCGGATAGCGCAGGAAACCACCCTGGTGGCGATGGCGCATTTGACCGGCGTCAACCACACGATTTCCGAGCTGCGCAACATGATCGGCTGGTATGCCGCACTCGGCATTTCCAACATTCTCGCGCTCCGCGGTGATCCTCCCGGCGATCCCATGGGCGAATGGATTCCGCACCCCGAGGGCATCACCTACGCCGAGGAACTCGTGCACCTGGTCCGCGAGCTGGGCGACTTCTGTATCGGCGTGGCCGCTTTCCCCTATGGCCACCCCCGCTCGACGGACCTGGACATCGACACGCGGCACCTGGTGCGGAAGTTCCAGGCGGGCGCCGACTTCGCCATCGGCCAGCTGTTCTTCACCGCCGAGGACTTCCTCCGTTTGCGGGATCGGGTCGCCGCCCGCGGCTGCGACGCGCCGATCCTGCCCGGCATCATGCCGCTGGTCTCGCCGCGCACGCTGGCCAAGACGATCGAACTGTCCGGGGCCGAGGCGCCTGCGGCAATTCGCGACCGGCTGGATCCGCTGGCGCAGGACACCAAAGCGTTCCGCGCTGAGGGCATCGACATCGCCACTGAGCTGTGCGAACGCCTGATCGCCGAGGGCGTGACCAATCTGCACTTCTACACGATGAACCGGGCCAAGGCCACGCGTGAGGTCGTCACCAGGCTCAACCTGGCACCGGTGCGTGCCTGAGCATTCGGGCTGGCGGGAGCAGCATCACGGCATCGACCCCGGTTCGGTCCCGCTGCTGCGTGGATGGCTGCGGCTGATCTCGGTGTTGGCTCGACCGCTCGTTCGGCTGCGCGTGGCGCCGGATGCCATCACCGCAGCGGGCGTCGTGCTCGCGCTCCTGGCTCCCGTCGCGGGCGGAGTCCCCGCCGTGTTGTTGGTGATCGCCTCCGCGGTCGCCGACGGTCTGGACGGTGCGGTCGCGGTCGCGACCGGGCGGGTGAGCGCGTACGGCCGCGTGGTCGACTCGATCGCCGACCGGATCGCCGAACTCGCTTGGTTCGCCGCACTCGGGCTGGCCGGGGTTCCGTGGTGGATGTGCGCGGTGCTCGCGGTGGGCAGCGTGGCGATCGAGGGATGGCGCGCGGTGATCGGCGGTTTCGGGCGCCTCACCGTTTGGGAGCGGCCTAGCCGATGCGTGCTGACCTGCATCGGGGTGCTCGCCCCGGTGATCGCGCCCAGGCACGCCGAGTGGATGGGTCCGGTGACCGGCGCGGTCGGAATTACGTTACTTCTGCTCGCCTGCGCGCAATTGCTCCGCAGTCGGTGAGTACTCATTTTTAGTCAAGATTCAAAAGGGCTGCCAGTCTCTAGTGGGGCTATGCCGCCGTATGGATATGTTTTCCGATGAGTATTGTCGATATGCGTTGCTGTGCTTAGGTTTGACGACGCGCACCGGAGATCACGACTCATGTCCTGTTTGTCCCGGTCAAACTGTAAAAAATTTCAAATAGCTTACGAGGAGCACGATGTGCGCACAGGTGCTGTCACTGGTGGTGAAGAGGGAAACTCTTTGCCCCGATCCCGATGACCTGGAACTGCTCGACACCGAACCCCTGCACCTGACCACATCGCGGCACGGGAACACCGTGATCATCGCCGCCGACGGTGAACTCGACCTGATCACCGTGCCCAAGCTGCTCACCTTGCTGCTGCGGCAGCACAGCCCCCGCCGTCCATCCCTGGTACTGGACCTGCGTGGGCTGACCGCGTTGTCCGAGCGCGGACTCGCGTTGGCCATGGAAGTCGCCTGGCAGGTGGCGGGCCCTGGCAACGTCCGACTCGTGCGTGCCATGTCCTCGGTCGACTGCGTGATCGCAAGCTCCTCCACCGACCTGAATCTGCAGATCTTCGACGACGTGCCCGACGCGCTGCTCGACGACGAGACGGCTCTGCTTGGCGACGTGATCGCGTCCCGGAACAGCCCCGCCGTGGGTGCGTCAACGCGACTGCCCGCCCGACAGCGCTCTGCCACCCAGACCGGGCGCCACCTGCACCGAGTGGCACCCACGCCCCGCTGACCGATGTGAAGGGCCGGCAGTCGGCCCTGCCGCTGAAGGCCGCAGTTTCGTCCGGGGCATGTGCGGGGTGTGCTGGTTCTGGCCAGGCTGGCCTGGTCCGGCCCAGCCGGTGAGACTCACTGTTGCCGCACCGACTTCCGCACCCTCGTCGTCAGCGGCGACTCCTGGCCGGACGACACGCAGGTCTTCAGCTTGGTGGCGCACGCGCCCGTGCCTCGCCACACCCGGCTGACCTGAGGTATCCGACTCCGGTGTCACGAAAGGGAGCGTCGCGGCGGACCGATGGGCAGCTGGCGATGCGTGAGACGAGGCTTGGCACTCTGCGATAGCCCGGCGATCCACCGCGTACAGGCTGCTCGGTCGGTGCGTGGCCGCCGTCAGCGGATGGGCCGACCCTTCCAGGTCAGCGCTCCGCGTCGGTGGTTCACCTGCGACTCGACCAGCAGCGCGCCGAAGGCGAGCACCGACAGCGGATGCGCGAACGCGTCGGGGCATGTCCGCTCGCCGCCGACCGAGGCCGAGACCCAGCGTGAGGCAACCGCGGCCAGGTAACCCGCGATGCCTACCGCCCGCAGCCTGCCGCGACCGAGCAGCGCCGCGGCGGGCGGCAGCAGATAGGTCAGCGCGAGCACGGCGAACACCGCGGCGGCACCCATGGGTGAGCCGAAGGCCGCCCAGAGGCCCTTGCCGTGCCCGGCCCGCAGCGCATGTGCGTCCTCGTACATCCGGCAGCGGGCCAGGCTCGACCCGTCCACCGGCCCACCGCGACCGCCGTTGCGCTTGAGTGCCCAGAGCAGCGCCAAGTCCTCCAGCACCGCCTCGGCCACCACAGCGTGACCGCCCATCGCGCGGTAAGCCGCGCCCCGCAGCACCAGGAACTGACCGTTGGCCGCGGCCAACGCAGGCCGCGGGGACCGTTCGGCCAGCCGCAGCGGCAACGTGGTCATCCACGACCACTGTTGCAGCGGCTGAACCAGCCGTTCGGCCACCGAGCAGGCCAGTTGGCGAGGCCAGGGGCTCACCAGGTCCAGTCCGCTGCGGTGCAGCAGTTCCACGGCGGCGGCGATGGCGTGCCGCGACAGCCGGACGTCGGCGTCGAGGAACACCAGCACCTCGGCGTTCGGCACCAGGTCGGCCATGGCCTGGCAGGCGGCGGGTTTGCCCAACCAACCCCGGACAAGTCGGCCGTCGCCGCGTACCAGGCGGAACCGGCGATCAGCGCCGATCGCCTCGCGCGCCACGGTAAAGGTGTTGTCGGTTGAGTCGTCGTCGTAAATGATCACCTCCATCTCGGGTACGTGGATCTGAGCTCGCAGGTCATGGAGAAGGGATGCGATACGCGTTGCCTCGTCACGTGCCGGAACAAGGACCGCCACCCGGTCCCGGCAGATCGGCGGATTCGTCAGAGGGCGTCGCAAGAACTGCCTATTCACCAGTGCGTTGATCGTTCCCGCGGTCGCCAGCGCGCTACCGATGAGTACCGGGAGTTTCACTCTGCTGCGCCTGCGCGACGACTGCGTTTATGTGCGGACAGCGCCAGTACACCGACGAGGACAGCTACTCCACCCGCCATGGCGAAGACCAACAACAGCCACCCTACCCAAGATCGTCCGGCTGTGCCTGCGTATTCGGCGGTGGCGGCCAGTTCGGTCACCTGACCGGGTTTGGGTTCCCAGCTGACGGTGCCACCGTCGTCCGAGCCGTTGGTCGAGGTGATCTCGCCGGGAAAGCTGATCTTGATCTTCACGTCGGTGCGGTCCGCGGGCATGCCGGTCAGGTCGACCGAGCCCTCGACCACCACGAGTTCGCCGCTGCGCCGCAGCAACAGCTTGTAGCGGGTCTGGGTGTTGCCGGTGCTGTTGGACAACTGCCGCAGTTCCTCGAAGTTCAGCCCGTTGAAGATCAGCCGCGAGCCGACCTGCTTGTCCTCCTTGTACGGCTCGACCCGCACCCGGCTCTTCAGCTCCGGCGGAACCTGAAGCCGCGGACCGGGGTCGTCGTCGCGGGTGGCGCGCATGGAGATCACGACGTCGCCGGAGACGCGGTCGTCCTCCGACACCGCCATGGCCGCGCGCACCCGCAGGCATCCGGTCAGCGAGAGTCCGGTGAACAGCAGGAGGGCGACGAGCAGCAGCGTCCGCCACCGCCGACGAGAGGGAACCGTAGGGTGCACCCGATCATCGTGCCAGGTCGGTGCCGGGTGCGCGGGAGCGACATTTCGCATCTGCGCTCTTCACCCCGTCCGGGCGAGTGATGATCCGCCACAACACCGCCGAACCGAGTACTCCCATACCCGCGAAGCCGTAGCCCGCGGAGAACGGCATGCCGAGAAAAACCAGTTGGGCGCAGGCATTGCCCAGCCAACTCCAGCAGTACAGCGCGATCGGCATGACGGGACGCCCGTCGCGGCGCCGGTCCAGCAATGCCAGACAGCAGCACATGACCAGCGCGACGCCGAGCCAGCCGAGGTAGTTGCCGAGGGGGATGCCCGGCAGACCCGGCAGCGCCGGTGTCGCCGCCTGCCAGCGCCAGTGGCCTTCGGCAACCATGAGCGGGTCCAGGTACAGGTCCCAGCCCGCCAGCCCCGTCGCCGCCAGCGGCACCGCCGCGGTTCGGCCCGCCACCCGGCGGGCCGCGCACCAGGCCGGATAGGCGCCCATCGTCCAGGCCGCGCCGATCAGCAGCGGCACCCCGCCCACACTCGGTCCGAGCCGGTCGCCGTAGACGTAGTCACCGAAGGGGAATCCGCTGGCGGTGCCCAGCAGTTCGACGGCGACGCCGCCGACCGAGGTCACCGCCAACACCGCCGCCGCCCATCCCGGGCCGCCGGTCGCGGCCGCGTGCAGCAGGCAGGCCGCCGCCAGCAGCAGCACCGTGCCGACCGTCAGCACATCCCGCGCTGAGCCCGACGCCAGCGGGAACGCGACCTGGCCCAGCACACCCGCCGCGGCGGCGCAGTAAGCCGGTCGGAGCAGCGTGGGAACGGTATAGGCGGGGGTCACTTTCGCTCGCTTAGGAAAAGCTGTGAAGGAGTCAAATCAGGATGGCATTGTCCCCCCGACCCGTTAGCCTGCCGTCCATGGCATCCACGAGCACAGGGGTTCACGCGATCTGTGACACCTTCGTCGACGATCTTGTGGCTCACGATCCCAATCTGGCCACCTACCTCGGCGTACCTGGTCAGGAGACCGAGCTGACCGGCTATTCGCCGGAATGGCACCAGAGCCGCGCGGAACTGTCGGCGAAGGCGGTGCGGGACCTGGAGTCCACACCGGCCGCCGACGACACCGAGCAGATCGGCAAGGACGTGTTCCTCGAACGGGTGGGACTCGACCTCGAAATCCACGAGGCAGGCCTGGATGCCGCCGCCCTCAACGTCATCGCCTCGCCCATTCAGGAACTGCGCCAGATTTTCGATCTGATGCCGACCGAGACGCCGGAGCACTGGGCGCACATCGCGGGCAGGCTCGCCGCGATGCCCGCTGCGGTCGCGGCGCTGGAAAGCTCGTTGCGGCACGCCGCGAGCCGGGGCAACGTGGCCGCGATCCGGCAGGTCGCCAAGGTCGCCAAGCAATGCGAGGTCTGGTCGGGACAGAGCGGTGACTCGCCGTTCTTCGAGCGGCTGATCGCGGGCGCCGAGGGCGCGTCGGAGACGCTGCGGGCCGAACTGGCCGCAGGCGCCGCCGCGGCCGCGGGCGCCTACGCCGACTTCGCCCGGTTCCTGCGCGAGGAACTCGCCCCGAAGGCGCCGGAGAAGGACGCCGTCGGTGCCGAGCGGTACCAGCTGTGGTCGCGGTACTTCCTGGGTGCCAAGCTCGACCTGCGTGAGGCCTACGACTGGGGCTGGCAGGAGTACCTGTCGCTGGAGGCCGAGATCAAGCGCGTGGGTGCGCGGATCAAGCCCGACGCGCCGCTGTCGGAGGTCGCCAAGGCCCTCGACGCCGACCCCCGCTACCACGTGCGCGGCCGGAAGGCGTTCGAAGAGTGGATGCAGCAGCTGTCGGACAAGGCGCTGCTGGAACTGCGCGGCACGCACTTCGACATCCCCGACGAGCTGATGGCGTTGGAGTGCAAGGTCGCGCCGCCCGGCGGCGGGGTCGGCGCCTACTACACCCCGCCCGCGGAGGACTTCTCCCGGCCGGGCCAGATGTGGTGGTCGGTGCTGGCCGACAAGGAGCTTTTCTCCACCTGGCGCGAGGTCACCACCGTCTACCACGAGGGTGTGCCGGGGCATCACCTGCAGATCGCCACAGCGGTGCACCAGTCGCAGCGGCTGAACAAGTTCCAGCGCCTGCTGTGCTTCGTCTCCGGTCACGGTGAGGGCTGGGCGCTCTACGCCGAGCGCCTCATGCGCGAGCTGGGCTACCTGGAGGACGACGGCGAGCTGCTGGGCATGCTGGACGCGCAGCTGTTCCGCGCTGCCCGCGTGGTGGTCGACATCGGCATGCACCTGGAGTTGGAGATCCCGCGCGGCACCGGGTTCCACGAGGGGGAGCGGTGGACTCCGGAGCTGGGGCTGGAGTTCATGCTGACCAGGACGATCACCCAGGAGGACCACGTCCGCGACGAGATCGACCGCTACCTCGGCTGGCCGGGGCAGGCGCCCTCCTACAAGCTGGGCGAGCGGCTGTGGTTGCGGGCGCGGGACGAGGCCACCCGGCGGCACGGTGCTGACTTCGACCTCCAGCGTTTCCACACCGACGCGCTGCGCATGGGCACGATGGGTCTCGAAGCGCTGCAAACCCACCTGGCCAGGCTGTAGAAAACCCGTTCCCGCACTGTGGCGTCGGCTTCGGTCGGCGCCACAGCTGTGTTCAGGAGACGGGGAGATGGCGTCCCAGCACCGCGAACGGGCGGGGGTCGCCGGTGAACTGGTAGTGGCGCAGCACGTCGGTGAAGCCGGTGCGGCGGTAGAGCCGCCAGGCGCGGCTGGTGCCCTCCGGGGTGGAGAGCAGGACGTTGCGGTTGGGCACGCCGTCCAGCAGGCCCCGCAGCAGCTGCTCGCCCAGACCGGCGCCCTGGGCCTTCGGGTGGACGTGCAGTTCGGTCAGCTCGAAGTAGTCGTCCATCCAGCGCCGCACCGCGGGCTGCCCCAGCGTGATCGCCAGACCGCGTTTGACCTGCTCGTGCCACCACTGTCCGGTGGCGCCGCGGTAGCCGTAGGCGATGCCGACCAGTGTTCCGTGCGGGTCGATGGCGGCCATGCAGCGCCAGCCGTCGCGCAGCATGTGCGCCAGCCACATCGGGGCGCGCTGCTGCGCGGTGTTCCGGGGGTAGCGCATCGCGGTGACGTACAGGTTCAGCGCCTCGTCCAGTCGATGCCGCAGCTGCTCCGCGGTGAGGTTGACGATCAGCCGTCCCGGATCCGCCGGTTCGTACCGATCTGAGGACTGGTGCGCTGAGCTCACCGGTTCATAAGACCATGGCGGGCAAGCATGGCGGCATCCGGCCGATGGGTTCGAGATCATCGAACATGCATTCGAAACCGCCTTGAACTCGACCCCACGGCACGCTAACCTGAAGTTGTTCGAACAGCTGTTCGATCACATTGTTCGGACGACTGTTTCGGACACGAGCCCGGTGGTGGGGCGGGGGAAGCGCCCCGCTGCCGGGCCCCGCCGGCTTCCCCTCGGCGGCGTCGTCGACGCAACGCGCACGACACCGATAACCAGGAGGCTGGTCATGACCGCCACGCTGCCGATTCAACTTCGCTTTCCGACGTTCGACCCGCCACGCCCGATGCCGCCGGTGGCCGCGTTGGGATTGCTGGAGCAGGCCAAGCGCTGCCTGCGCCAGGCCGAGTACGCCTCGTCGCCCGTCGACCGTTTCTGCGGTGCCTACCTCGCCGCGATGCGGGCGGCGGCCGCGGTGCTGGCGGCCAAGGCGGAGCCGCGCCGGAGCGGCAGGCCCACCAGCGTGTGGGTGCTGCTGACCTCGGTGTGCCCGCCGCTGCGGGAGTGGGCGAGTTTCTTCGCCTCCTGCTCGACGCGGCGTGCCGCCGCGCAGGCGGGGGTCACGCGGCTGATCTCGACGCGGGACGGCGACGACCTGGTCCGTCAGGCGGGCCATTTCGTGTCCATCGTCGAGCGGCTGCTGAAGGGCTAGACGATGGGGAAGGCACTGACCGAGTACGCACAGCTGCTGGAGGCGGTCGGGTTCGAGGCCGAACTGCTCGCCGAGGCGGTCCATCCCGCCCGGTACGAGTTACCGGTCCCGTCCTGTCCCGGGCTGACCGTCGGGGAGACGGTCCGTCACCTGGGCAGCGTCTACCGGGTGGCCACCGAGTGGATGCGTGAAGGCGAGCGACCGGAGGACTGGCTGCGCAGCCCCGCCGACGGCGACCTGACCAGCTACCTGCTCAGCGGATTGGAGGGATTGATCGTCACTTTGGCCGCAGCCGAACCGGACACGGACTGCGGAACGTGGTGGCCGGAGGACCGCACCTTCGGCTTCTGGCGCCGCAGGATGGCGCACGAGACGACGGTGCACCGCATCGACGTCCAGTCCGCGATCGGTCTGGAGGTCGCGCCGGTCACGCCGGAGTTCGCCGTCGACGGCGTCGACGAGGTCCTGCAGTTGTGGCTGGGCTACCGGCTGCACACCCTGGGCGTGAAGGGAACCAGGCGTGCGGTGGTCGGCATCAGCACCGGCGGCCACCACTGGCTGGCCAAGATCGCGGGCAGCGACAGCAAGGAGGCAGGCCCGCCCGCCGTCGTCACCCGCCTGGCGTCGGACGCGGGCCTGGCCACCGCCGAAGCCGTGGTCACCGGCGACCCCCAGCAGGTCTACCTGTGGCTATGGGGCCGCGTCCCCACCCACGCCGTCAACGCCAGCGGCAGCCTCGACGCGGTAGCGCAGCTGTGGGCGCTGCTCCGCCTCGCCACCAAGTGAGGCGTTCAGCGACCAAAGCCTCCTCTGCGCCACTGCGCAATCGATGCCCGAGGGGTCGGAACCTGAGACGTGCGCGCATGCCGCCAGCCGCCGAGATCAACATCTATGGCGGTGCCACCCGGCTTCCCGCCGAAGGGGCACCGACGAGGACGCCCGCGGACCCGCCGACGTCGAAACCGCAGCCGCGCAGCCGCAGGCGGCCTGCCGCCGAGATCGATATCGACGTGGCGACCCAGCCCGTACAGGCGACGCGCGCTGGGCACCAGAGGCGCGCTGTGGATGATGCGGGACCGCCAGCCCGGAGCCGACGCTGACGGCGGTGCCACGCGGCTTCTCGCCCGCGAGGCCATCGACCCCCGCGGATCCGGCGACGCCGGAATCTCACGCGCGCAGGCGCAGGCCCTTGGGGGTGGGGCGGAAACCGGCGGTGGTGAGGATCTCGGTGAGCGGCGAGTGCAGGGCGGCGCCGCCATCGGCTCGCTGCACCGCGAGTTGCCCCAGCCAGCCATCGCGGACGGCCTGGGCGAGGGCGCCTGCCGCGGCGCGCAGGGGCTGTTCGTCTTCGGTGAAGGACAACAGCGAACGACCGCCGCGTTCCACGTAGAAGACGGGGACACCGTCGACCAGGACAACCAAGGCGCCCGCCTTGCGGCCGGGGCGGTGCTTGACGTCGCCGATCGGGGCGGGCCAGGGCAGGGCGGCGCCGTAGGGCTGAGCTGGGTCGGCGGCCGCCAGCACCGTGGTGACGGCCTCGGCGTGGGGATCGACCAGCGCCGCGCGGGACAGCGCGCGCAGCCGGTCCACGGCGCCCCGGACCGCGAACTGGGCGGCGCCCAGGCCTTCGACGACGTAGCCGCGCACGATGCGCCCGGATTCCTCCATCGCGCGCAACACCCGATACACCGCCGAGAAGCCGCCGGTGACCTGCTCGGTGTCCAGCGCGCCCCTGGTCAGCACCCCGTGGCGTTCCAGGAACGCCTCGGCCCTGGCGTGGGCGCGCCGGGTGGGGTCCGCCTCCCGCGCCACCGTCAGCGACCAGCGTCCCGCCACCGTCGGCGGACCGGTCCTGGACGGCATCGCCTGCCGCGCCGGGCGGGCACGCAGACTCGCGTAGCGGCCGCGGGGAGCGGCCCGCCGTGGCTTGTGGGCCGCGCCCTTGCCGGACACCAACGCCCGCACCGGGGCGAGGGTGTCGTTGCCGACCAGACCCGCCCACACCAGGTCCCACAGGGCCGCGGTCACGGCGGCATCGTCGGGCGCGGGCTCACCCGCCGCGATCAGCGTGCCGCCCGCGCGGTCGGCAAGCTGGCGGAAGAACAACGCCCCACCGTCCAAAGCGGACAGCACGGCCTGATGCAGCGGCGAGTCGGGCGGGTCGGCGGCGACGTCGGGAAGCAGCAGGTCCGCGACGTCCGACGGGGCCAAGGCGAGCCAGCCGTCGCCGCCCGCCAGTGTGCCGCAGCCGGTCCAGGTGACCTCGCCGGTGCTGGTCAGCTCGTCCAGCAGGGCGGGGGAGTAGCCGGGCAGCCGCGCCGGGAGGATCAGCGACTCCAAAGCGCTGGCAGGCAGCGGTGCGCCCGCCAACTGCTCCACGGCGGACAGCACGTCGTCGGCGGTCGGCGCGGTGCGCAGACGCCGGGAGACGCCGTGCCAAGCGGGTAGGAACCGGCCGAGCGCCGCGGGCTCCACCGGTTCCACCTCGGAACGCAGCTTGGCCAGCGACGCCCGCCGCAGCCGCCGCAACACCTCGGCGTCGCAGTACTCCAGGTGCGAACCGCCCTCGGCGGTGTCGCCGCCCTCCGGGATGGGCCTCAGCTCGCCGCGGATCAGTCGCCCGGCCGCGGCCATCCTGTCCAGCACGCCGGTCACCACGGCGACACCCAGACCGAAGCGGTGTGCGGCGGTGGCCGCGGTGAACGGCCCGTGTGTCCTGGCGTATCGGCCGAGCAGGTCACCGACCGGATCGGCGACCGGTTCGGTGAACACCTCCGGCACACCCACCGGCAGCGCCGCGCCAAGCGCGTCCCGCACCCGCCCCGCATCCTCGATCGCCAGGTACCGCTCGTCGCCCGCGATGCGAACCTTGATGACGCGGCGGGCGGTGACGAGCTCCTCCAACCACTCCGGCTGGATTCCGCGTTGCCGCGCCTCGTCCACGCCGAGGTCGCCGAGGAAACGCAGGAAGTCGGCGGCGTCCTCCGCCGAGCGCGCCGCGCGGTCGGGCGTGAGCCGCTGGAGCGTGGCTTCCAGGTCGGCCAGTGCGGCCGGGTCGAGCAGTTCCCGGACGGCCTCCGAGCCGAGCAGTTCGGCCAGCAGCGCGGTGTCCAGGGACAGGGCCGCGGCGCGGCGTTCGGCCAGCGGCGCGTCGCCTTCGTAGAGGAACATGCCGACGTAGCCGAACAACAGGCTGCGGGCGAACGGTGAGGGCGTGCTCGTCTGGACCTCGACGACCCTGGTCTTGCGGGCTGCCACCGAGGACATGATCTCCCGCAGACCGGGGATGTCGTAGACGTCCTGCAGGCACTCCCGCATCGCCTCCAGCACAATCGGGAACTGTTCGTACTGCGCGGCGACCGTCAGCAACTGCGCCGCGCGTTGACGCTGCTGCCACAGCGGGGAGCGCCGCCGCGGGTCGCGGCGGGGCAGCAGCAGCGCGCGGGCGGCGCATTCCCGGAACCGGGCGGCGAACAACGCCGAGTTCGCCAGTTCCGAGACCACGATGCTCTCCACCTCGTCGGCGTCGAGCAGCACGTCCTCCGCGGTCGGCACAACCTCCTCGCCGCGCTCGTCCACGGCGTCGGGCAGCCGCAACACGATGCCGTCGTCGGCGCTGGCCGCGCTGACCTCCACCCCGCGGCGTTCCCGCATCCTGGCCGCGATGGCCAGCGCCCACGGGCCGTTGACCTGCGCGCCGAACGGCGAGTGCACGACCAGCCGCCAGTCGCCGAGTTCGTCGCGGAACCGCTCGACCAGCACCGTGCGGTCATCGGGCAGGTGCCGGGTCGCCTCCCGCTGCTCCTCCACATAGGACATCAGGTTGTCAACGGCCCACTGGTCGAGACCCGTTTCGGCCAGCCGTTTCCGCGCGGTGTCACCGTCGGCGGCGGCCAGTTCGCGGACGAACGCGCCGATGGCCCGGCCCAGCTCCAGCGGGCGGCCCGGCGAGTCGCCCTTCCAGAACGGCATCCTGGCGGGTTGGCCGGGGGCGGGCACCGCGATCACGCGGTCGTGGGTGATGTCCTGCACCCGCCAGGTCGAGGTGCCGAGCAGGAAGGTGTCGCCGACCCTGGACTCGTAGACCATCTCCTCGTCGAGTTCGCCGACGCGGGAGCCGCGGGAGCCGTCCTCGCCGCCGGGCGTCATCACGGTGAACAGGCCGCGGTCGGGGATCGTGCCGCCGGAGGTCACGGCCAGGCGTTGCGCGCTCGGCCTGCCGCGCAGTTCACCGGTGATGCGGTCCCAGATGATCCTGGGCCGCAGCTCGCCGAACTCCTCGCTCGGATAGCGGCCCGCCAGCATGTCCAGGGTGGCGTGCAAGGCCGATTCGGGCAGGCCCGCGAACGGCGCGGCCCGCCGGACCAGCGCGGCCAGCTCGGTGACCGTCCAGGGCTCCATGGCGACCATGGCCACGATCTGCTGCGCCAGCACGTCCAGCGGATTGCGGGGATAGCGGATCGACTCGATCGCGCCCGCTGCCATCCGCTCGGCGACCACCGCGCAGGCCAGCAGGTCGCCGCGGAACTTGGGGAAGACCACACCGCGGGACACCGCGCCTACCTGGTGCCCGGCCCGGCCGATGCGTTGCAGGCCGGAGGCCACGCTGGGCGGCGCCTCCACCTGCACGACGAGGTCGACCGCGCCCATGTCGATGCCCAGCTCCAGTGAGGAGGTGGCCACCACGCAGGGCAGCTGCCCGGTCTTGAGCTGCTCCTCCACCAGCGTCCGCTGCTCGCGGGACATCGAGCCGTGGTGCGCCTTGGCCACCAGCGGGGGTGCCCCGGTCGCCACTCCGGACTCGCCGATTGCCTCCGCGGGGAACTTGGTGGCCAGCTCGCCGAGGTTCAACTCGTCCTGTTCGGCGACGATCTCGTTCAGGCGGGCCGTCAGCCGTTCGGCCAGGCGCCGCGAGTTGGCGAACACGATCGTGGAGCGGTGCTGCCGGACCAGCTCCAGCACCCGCTGCTCGACGGCGGGCCAGATGGAGGGCCGCCGGTCGCTGCTTGCCCGCAGTTCCAGTTCGCCGTCGGTGACGGGCTGGGTCGGCTCGCCCAGCGCCGACAGGTCCGGCACCGGCACCTCGACCCGCACCTCGACGGTCTTCGGGGTGGCAGGCTTGACCACCTCGACCTCTCGGCCGCCCGCCAGGAACGCGGAAATCTCCTCCACCGGCCGCACCGTCGCGGACAGGCCGATGCGCTGGGCCGGTGCCGCCAGCAGGGCGTCGAGGCGCTCCAGCGACAGCGCCAGGTGGGCACCGCGTTTGGTGCCCGCGACTGCGTGCACCTCGTCCAGGATCACCGTGTGCACTCCGCGCAGCGAGTCCCGCGCGGCGGAGGTGAGCAGCAGGAACAGCGACTCCGGGGTGGTGACCAGCACATCCGGCGGGGTGCGGCCGAAGGCCCTGCGCTGCTCGGCGGGGGTGTCGCCGGTGCGCATGCCGACCTCGATGGACGGCTCGGGCAGGTCGAGGCGGTGGGTGGCTTGCCGGATGCCCGTCAGTGGGGCCCGCAGGTTGCGTTCGACGTCCACAGCAAGCGCCTTGAGTGGCGACACATACAGCACGCGGCAGCGTTTGCGGGGCTCTTCCGGCGGCGGGTCGGTGGCCAGCCGGTCCAGTGCCCAGAGGAACGCCGCCAGCGTCTTTCCCGAGCCGGTCGGGGCGATGACCAGCGTGTTCCTCCGCGCGGCGATGGCGGACCAGGCGCCTTCCTGGGCCGCGGTGGGCGCCTGGAAGGCGCCGGTGAACCACGCTCTGGTCGCGGGCGAGAACGCCGTGAGCGCGGAGTCGGGAGAGCTGGTCACGTTGCCATCATGCTGGTCAGGTCCGACATTTTCGCGCCAAGCCCTCCGAGCGAATGAGCTACCGCTTAGTAACATTATTGTGGCAGCATTTCGGCCATGCGCCGTGACCTATTCGAGTCCGATCATGATGCGTTCCGCGAGGTCGTCCGCGGCTTCCTCGGCGAGCAGGTGGCTCCGCACCATGACGAGTGGGAAAAAGCAGGCATCGTGCCGCGGGAGATCTGGACCGCCGCCGGTGCGCTGGGCATGTTGGGCACCGATATGCCCGAGGAGTACGGGGGCGGCGGCCAGGCCGATTTCCGCTTCAACGCGGTCTGCCGCGAGGAGATCATCCACGCGGGCGTCACCGGCCTCGGTTTCGGCCTGCACTCCGACGTGGTCGGCCCCTATCTGCGCGAGTTGACCACCGAGGAGCAGCGTCGGCGCTGGCTGCCCGGGTTCTGCTCCGGTGAGCTGATCACCGCCATCGCGATGAGCGAACCCGCCGCCGGATCGGACCTGCAGGGCATCAAGACGTATGCCCGCAAGGACGGCGGCGACTACATCCTCAACGGCTCCAAGACCTTCATCACCAACGGCATCAACTCGGACCTGGTGATCGTGGTGGCCAAGACCGACCCGGAGGCCCGCGGCAGCAAGGGCATCAGCCTGCTCGCCGTCGAGCGAGGCATGGAGGGTTTCAGCCGGGGCCGCAACCTGGACAAGATCGGGCTCAAGGCACAGGACACCGCCGAGTTGTTCTTCGACAACGTGCGGGTGCCCGCCGAGAACCTCATCGGCGAGGAGAACCGCGGTTTCTACCACCTGATGGGGATGCTGCCGCAGGAACGGCTCTCCGTCGCGGTGGCCTCGGCGGCCGCCGTCCGTTCGGTCATCGACCTGACGCTGGACTACGTGAAGAACCGCAACGCCTTCGGGCGTTCCATCGGCAGCTTCCAGAACACCCGGTTCGAACTGGCCGAGTTGGAGACCGAGTACTGGGTCACCCAGATCTTCGTCGACCGCTGCATCTCGGACCTGAACAAGGGCGAGTTGTCCGCCACCGACGCCTCGATGGCCAAGTGGTGGGCCAGCGACCTCCAGCGCAGGGCCGCGGACCGCTGTCTGCAGTTGCACGGGGGCTACGGCTTCATGAGTGAATACGCCATCACCAAGTACTACCTTGATGGCCGGGTGCAGCCGATCTACGCCGGTACCAACGAGATCATGAAGGAGATCATTGGCCGTTCGATGGGGCTCGATCCACGCGGCTGACGATGTCCTCGCCGCGCCGCGCGCGGTGCAGCGTCGGGTTCTGCGGGTGCTGTGCGCGACCCAGGTCTTCGGCGGCGCCGGGGTCACGGTACTGGTGGCGGTGAGCAGCCTGATCGGCGCCAAGCTCTCCGGCTCCGCCGCGATCGGCGGCTTGAGCGGGGTCGGCTCGGCGGCGGGGGCGGGCCTGCTGGCCGTCCCGATCGCCCTTCTCGCCGCGCGCTGGGGCAGGCGCACCGCCCTGGCAGGCGGCTACCTGGTCGCGGTGATCGGGTCGTCGGCAGCGGCACTCGCCGTGCACGGGCGGTGGTGGCCGGGGCTGCTCGCGGGCATAGTGCTGACCGGCGGTGCCTCCGCCGCCGTGCTCGCCGCCCGGTATGCCGCAACGGATCTCGCCGCACCGGACCGGCGCGCCCGCGATCTGTCCACAGTGGTCTGGGCGACCACGGTCGGCGCCGTGCTCGGCCCCAATCTGGACGGCCCGGCAGGCGCGGCCGCGGCGGCCTTCGGTCTGCCCGCCGATGTGGGACCTTTCCTGCTGGCCACCGCGTTGTTCGCGGTCGCCGCCCTGACGGTGTTCGCCGCGCTGCGACCGGACCCCCTGCCACGGCAAGGCGGCGGCTCCCCGCCGCGGCCCCGTTCCTTCACGGTGCCGACGGCGGGCAAGCTGGGGCTGGTGGGCATCGTGGTCGGCCACTTCTGCATGGTCGGCCTGATGGCGATGACACCCGTCCACATGGGACACGGCGGAGCCTCGCTGACCGTCATCGGCTTGGTGATCAGCACCCATGTGCTTGGCATGTACGCGGTCAGCCCACTGTTCGGCTGGATGAGCGACCGTCTCGGCGCCATCCGCGTGTTGGGCATCGGCGCGGCGACGCTGGTGGCCGCCGCCGCGGTCGCGGGCACCGCGGCACCGCACGCCACTCCGCAGCTTGCGGTGGGCCTGCTGCTGCTCGGTCTCGGCTGGTCCGCCTGCCTGGTGGCGGGATCCGCGCTGCTCACCGGGTCGGTGGCGGCGCAGGACCGCCCGGCTGCCCAGGGCCTGAGCGATGTGCTGATGAACGTCGGCGGCCTGGTCGCGGGCCTGACCGCGGGCGGTGTGGTGGCCGTCTTCAGCTATCAGGCGCTGGGGGTGCTGGTCGCAGCCTCCGCCCTGCCGCTGCTGGTCATCGCCATCTGGGCCACCCAACCACGCCGCCCCTGAGCACGTCGAAGTCCGCCGGGCACCGGCTTGCCGCCGCCCTGCCTCCCGTGCACGACGCGGCGGCGGACATCGCCGCCGGTCATCGGCCGCCTGACGGCCGGCCTGCCCGCATCCACGTTGCGCGAATCGACGTGCGCTGCCTGCACGATGGGTCAGGCCATCGACCTGTTGCCGGTCGCGTTCCCGGACAGCCCGAAAGCAGCAGAGCGGTCAGCGGCGCCGGTTCTGGATGAACCAGCGGACGCCGACGACGATCGCGGCGACCAGCGTCGCGGCGATCGCAAGCTGGCCGAGAGTGGAGGACAGACCCATGGAGTCGGCTTCGAACACGTCCGCATGGTAGCCGGCCGCGGCCTCCGACCGCAGGACGTCCTCCGACTCTGTATCCGGAAAACGGCGCTGCCGTAGGCTCGGCGGCGATGCGTATTACTGTCTTTCGCCGGTTGATGGCCGAGGAGTTCGGGCAGGTTCGGGCCGAGATGCTGGCCAGGGACCATGTTCTCGCCGCCCTCGGCGGACGCACGATCGACCAAGCCCTGGAGGCGGGTTACCTGCCGAAGGAGACGTGGTTGGCCATCTGCGAAGACCTCAGCGTTCCTTTCGATCGGCGCTGACCCGCACCGAAGCGCCCAGCCCGGCCGCTCGGCCGTGGCTCCGAAGTCGAGAGCGACCGCTTGGTGCTCACGCGCCTGCCGACGTCAGTTCGGGACGGTGGGCGGGACGTGGCGGTGCGCGCCGTTGCGCTGATCGGGGACCTCGGCCCGTTTGGCCCGGAGTTCCCTGATCCTGCGATCTGGATCCCGCCGGTAAGCCGCCCGTCGCTCCTCTTCGGCCCGGTGCGCGGCGTCCTTTCGCACCATCTTCTCCTGTTGGAACGTCGGGTGGCCCTCGGCCATGGCGAGTTCGGCCTCGGCCAACTCGTCGATCTCGGCCAGCCGTGTCCGCTCCTCCTCCAGTTCCCTGGAGTGGTCGGCCTCCGGGCTTTCGTTGCGGCGGGCGCGGACGTAGGGGTTGTCGTCGGCGAGACCGCCGGTGACCCGCCCGAACAAGCCGACCGTGAGCAGCAGGATCCCGGCGATGAAGCTGAACAGGACGTTCGGGAAGCGGAACGCGAGCAGGTTGAGCTCGGTGTTCAGCAGCGCCAGGTTCACGATGCCCGACAGGACGAACAAGGCGCCGATACCCGCGGTCACCGTGGAGGCCAGCGCTCCGCCCATCACGGCGGCCATGACCAGGACGAGCCCGACGACCACCGAGATCGCGCCTAGAGCACCGTTGGTGTTCAGGCCCCAGAGCCTGGTGCCCTCGGTGGTCAGCATGCTGTTGCTGTTCGCCAGGCTCAGCATGCCGAACACGGCCAGCGCCGCGCCGAACAAGGCCGCTCCAAACCGGTAAACCCGGTTCAGCGGGTGGCCCGCCAGGTAGCGATCCATCTTCATCGCGCAACCTCCTTCGCCTTGCGTCGCGCGCGTTGAAGTCGGTGTGTCCAGTGTCCGCCCATCAGCCTTTCGGCGCAGGATGCACCGCATTTGCCACCGACCTCAGAATCGATCAAGAACACGCAACCGCTGGTGATGGGCGTGTCGCCGCAAGGTCGAACATCTGTTCGTCTAGCATGTCGTCCACAACGAGGTCAGTTGTCCACAGATCGCCAACGCGGTGCCGAACTTGTCGGACCCACCGCGTAGCGTCGGACACGACCCACCAACCGCTCGTCTTCCCAAGGGGTGACCCGAAAATGCCTCCAGCGCCTGACAAGGACAAGGCCCTAGAACTGGCCCTGGCGCAGATCGACAAGAACTTCGGCAAGGGATCGGTGATGCGCCTCGGCGAGGAGAACCGACCGCCGATCGCGATCATCCCGACCGGTTCCATCGCGCTGGACGTCGCGTTGGGCATCGGTGGCCTCCCGCGTGGCCGTGTCGTGGAGATCTACGGCCCGGAATCCTCGGGTAAGACGACGGTCGCCCTGCACGCGGTCGCCAACGCCCAGCGCGCGGGTGGTGTCGCGGCGTTCATCGACGCCGAGCACGCGCTCGACCCGGAGTACGCCAAGGCACTCGGCGTCGACACCGACAACCTGCTGGTGTCCCAGCCGGACACCGGTGAGCAGGCGCTGGAGATCGCCGACATGCTGATCCGCTCCGGCGCGCTGGACATCATCGTCATCGACTCGGTGGCGGCACTGGTGCCGCGCGCCGAAATCGAGGGCGAGATGGGTGACAGCCACGTCGGCCTCCAGGCCCGACTGATGAGCCAGGCGCTGCGGAAGATCACCGGTGCGCTGAGCACATCCGGCACCACCGCGGTCTTCATCAACCAGCTGCGGGAGAAGGTCGGCGTCATGTTCGGCTCTCCGGAGACGACGACCGGTGGCAAGGCGCTGAAGTTCTACGCCTCGGTCCGCCTGGACGTGCGCCGTATCGAGACGCTGAAGGACAGCGGCGATGCCGTGGGCAACCGCACCAGGGTGAAGGTCGTCAAGAACAAGGTGGCGCCGCCGTTCAAGCAGGCCGAGTTCGACATCCTCTACGGCCAGGGCATCAGCCGCGAGGGTTCGCTCATCGATATGGGCGTCGAGCAGGGCATCGTGCGCAAGTCCGGTGCTTGGTACACCTACGAGGGCGACCAACTCGGCCAGGGCAAGGAGAACGCCCGCAAGTTCCTGAGGGAGAACCCCGACGTGGCCAACGAGATCGAGAAGCGCATCAAGGAGAAGCTCGGCATCGGCGTCGTCCTGGACGCCGACGACTCGGCGCCCGCCCCGGTCGACTTCTAGCACCGGTTCACGGACATGGCATCGGAGGGTCGGCTGGTTAGTCTCGAGGAGCTCAAGCAACTCCTCGTGACCGGACCGGCCGGTACCCGCCCACCACACCACAGGCCCGCGGAGCACCCGGCCCCGGACCTGGACCAGTGGTCGGCGCCCTCACCCGAACATTGGACCCCGACTGAGACGGGCAACCGCGGTTCGGACGGCGACCAGTACACAGCGGACGAAGCCCCGTGGCCCCCACCGGACGAACAGCCGCAATCGGAAACAACCCGCTGGGCACCCGGGCACGACCCTTCGGCGGCAGCTCCGGGCCACGACACCCGACCGACTCCAACCAGGAGCCGGTCCCGGCCGAAACGCGACCACACGACAGGCGATGGACGTTCGGTAGCAGACACTCGCAGCGGTCGCCGACGCTCGCAGACCGCAAACCCGCAGGACAGCGCACCACCGGCGCCCACGGCGGCCGATGGTGTGCCGCAGGCAGCCCAGGCGACGCGGCGACCCGGCCCGCAACCTCAGGCCGATCACTCCTCTCCGGACGAACGAGCGCCAAGCAGAAGAAGGTCCACACAGGACGGAAGGCGTGCCGGTCGGCGGGACCGGCCATCGGAACCGCCTGCCGATCCGGAAGCACAGGCCAAGGAGATCTGCCTGCGGATGCTCACGGCGCGGCCGCGCACTCGCGCGGAACTGCACCAAGGGCTGCTCCGCAAGGGGATCGCCGAGGACATCGCCGACCGAGTACTCGGTCGCCTCGGTGAGGTGGGCCTGATCGACGACGCCGCCTTCGCCGAACTGTATGTGCGCTCCCGGCACACCTACCAGGGCATGGGTCGCCGCGCGTTGCGAGTGGAACTGCGCCGCAAAGGCGTAGCCGACGGAGTGGTGGCCGAAGCGGTCGCCGCGGTGGATGAGGAAGCAGAGGAGGAACGTGCCCGCGACCTGGTGCGCAAACGCCTGCGCGGCACCACCGAAACCGACGAACTGAAGCTGATTCGCCGCTTGGTTGGCATGCTGGCCCGCAAGGGCTACTCGGAAGGCCTGTCCTACCGCGTGGTCCGCGACGAGCTCAGACAAGCAGGCCAGGAAGCCGCCGCCCTGGACGATCCGCTCCCCGAATAGCACCGCGCCCGAGCCGCACGAGGACCACTTGGCAAGGGTTCATTCCGGGGCCGCGCTCCGGCCATTCCGAACCATCCCAGCCCTGAAGCCGACCATCACCAAACATGTCGCTCTGGATCCCAGCGCCATCACAAAGCGTTCCTTCTCGGATCACCACGGGTATCCGCGAGTAGTTCCCACCCGCTGTCCGGCGACTGGCCGTTGTGCTCGTTGCGGCCTCAAAGTGCCGCCTAGGAACCGAGTAGTCGGTGGAGTAGTTCCTCGACGGCGGCTTGGCCGTCGCGCATGGCCGCATCGGGGTCGGTGGACCGGGCGATGCGGATCGCGAGCTCGTTCAGTGAGGCCAGCAGCATGTGCGCGAAGGTATCCACGAGCTGGTCCGGAAGACGCCCGACGCGGTTCAACGCGGCCTTGACCATCCCCAGCGCGTGCTGCTCCTCGATTTCACGCCAGCGCTGCCAGCCGAGTACGGAGGGCGCGTCGATGAGCACGATCTGCTGGACGACGGGGTCGCCTGCAAGCTCGATCCAGGTCACGCAGCCGATCCGCAGTGCCTCCAGAGGGTCGGTCACGGTACCGACAGCCTTCGCCAAGTCAATGGCGACCCGGATCTCCACCGCCTCCATCACGGCTTCGAACAGGGCTTCCTTACCCGCGAAATGGTGGTAGAGCGAGCCGCGGCTGACCCCGGCCTCGGTGAGAACGGCCTCGATGGAGGTGTTCTCGTAGCCGTGTTCGGCGAACAACCCGGTGGCGATCGAAACCAGCTGCTCGCGGGTGGCCTGGCCGCGCTCGGCCTTCTTGTTCATGGTCCATACCTATACCTGATCCCGCTGGAAGTTTGACATACCGACTGTCGGTCTAGAATATAGAAACCGACAGTCGGTATGGAATCAAGGGGGTTCAGAATGCAGCGAACCGTCACCACCCGGTCCGGTGACATGGCGTACGTCGAGGAGGGCGAGGGGAGGACTGCGCTGTTCGTCCATGGTGTGGGCACCAGTAGTCATCTGTGGCGCAATGTCATCGCCGAGGTCGGCGACCGCCGGATCGCCATCGATCTGCCTTTGCACGGCGCCACCCCACCCCGGGGCGACTACACCCTGCCCGCTCTCGCCGAAGCGATCGAGGACTTCTGCGACGCTCTCGGACTCACCGGAATCGACCTGGTGGCCCACGACACCGGAGGCGCGATCGCCCAGGTCTTCGCCGCTCGCCATCCCGAGCGACTGCGCACCTTCACGCTCACCAACTGCGATACGCACGACAACCTGCCGCCTGAGGCGTTCAAGCCCACGGTGCGGGCGGCGCAACGCGGCGAACTCGCGCCGACCGCCGCCGCGCTGACCGACCCCGCGACGGCACGGGCCACGGTATTCAACAGCACATATGAACACCCCGAGGACATCAGCGATGCCACGATTCGCGCCTACCTCGATCCGGTGTTCGGCACGCCGGAGCGGGCCAGGGAATTCGAACGGTTCCTCATCTCGCTGACGGCCGAGGACCTGTTGGCGGCGGAGGCAGGACTACGCGAACTCGACGTGCCCACCCTGGTCGTGTGGGGCACCAGCGACGACGTTTTCACGCTGGACTGGGCGTACTGGCTGCGCGACACGATTCCCGGAGTCACCGAGGTGATCGAGCTCAACGGGGCGAAGCTCTTCTTCCCCGACGAACGCCCCACCGAGCTTGCCGACCATCTGCGCCGCCACTGGGCACAGCACTGATGACCGCGTTGGCCGGAACACGGGCGAAGGCGCATCGCCGTGACCGTCACGGAAGGAACCCGATCAGCCATGTGGATCACCTGGATTCCCACCGCCATGTCCGGCACGGAAGCGTGCGAACTGTCGGGGCCACCCGACTTCGACGCATCCATGCTGGTGCCGTTCGATCCCCGGTCAACGGCTGGAAACCGACACCGGACCGGTTCATTCGAGCAGGTTGCCTGGTATCCCAACCGGTTGCGGAAGGCGCCGGTTCATGCGGCAAACCCGTTGTCTTCCAGTGAGAGCAAGGCCGCCGTCGTGGCCGTTCCCGGCCGCGACGAATACGGGGAGTGCCTCCTGCTCACCGCCGACGGCCGCGCTGACGCCGAGAGCACCTGTCCCTTGTGATCAAGCGACCCGTTTGATCCAACTACTTGTCCATGGATGACTTGCGGATCGT
The DNA here is from genome assembly GCF_056323685.1 of Actinorectispora metalli. Lineage (NCBI taxonomy): Bacteria > Bacillati > Actinomycetota > Actinomycetes > Pseudonocardiales > Pseudonocardiaceae > Actinorectispora > Actinorectispora metalli. Next base: position 411,213 of record NZ_JBREYE010000001.1, on the reverse strand, counting down.
CTTGGGAGGCGTCGGTCCGCCCGGCGGAAGCCGCCTGCCGTGCACACGACAGGCGGCTTCCATCGGCGCCGCCACTTAAGCAGGCGAGTTCCCGGCCACTCCTGCATGGGTGCGTGCCTTGCCGCGCGGCTGACGCGGTTCGGACTTGCTCGTCCTTCGGCGGGCTGCCTGCGGGAGCGAGGTGCCCCGACCCGACCGGCGGGCTTCGAGGATGATCGCCAGTGGGGTGGCGGTGAAGACCGTGGAGAGGGTGCCGACGATGACGCCCGCCACCAGGGCGAAGGCGAAGTCCGACAGGGAGTCGGCGCCGAGTACGGCCAAGGCGGTGAGGATGAACAGCGCGCCCAAACCGGTGTTCACCGTGCGCGGGATGGTTTGCAGGATCGCGCGGTTGGCGAGTTCGGCGAAGGAGCGCTTTCGGGTGCGCAGGGTTTCCCGGATGCGGTCGAAGACGACGACGGTGTCGTTCACCGAGTAGCCGATCACGGTGAGGATCGCGGCCAGGAAAACGCCGTCGATGGGCCTGCCCAGCCAGGCGAACACCCCGGTCACGACGAGGACCGCGTTGAACATCGACAGCACCGCCGCGGTGGCGAAGGTCCAGCGGAAGCGGAACGCCAGGTAGGCCAGCTGGGCCAGGAGAGCGACGCCGAAGGCGATCAGGGCGTTGTTGCGGAGTTCGGCGCCGAGGCTGGGGCCGATCAGCTCGTCCCGCTGCTTCTCTGCGCCGTCGCCGACGCGGGCCAGCGCGTCGGCGATGCGCTGGGCCTCATCGTTGGACAGTTCGCCGGTCCGCACCGAGACGTTGTCGCCGGAGGCCTGCACCACGGCACGCGGGAAACCCGCATCGGACACCGCGGTCCGGGCGGCGGAGGCGTCGAGTTGCTGCGCCGTGGAGAACTCCAGCAGCCTGCCGCCAGTGAACTCCACACCGACGTTGAGGCCCTGCACCACCATGCCGGCGAGCGCGAGGGCCACCACTGAACCGGAGAGAACCAGCCACAGACCGCGGCGGCCCATGAGGTCGGGGTTGCGCTTGGTGAGCCAGGCGCGGACCCCGCCGGTGCCGGACAGGCCGGTCAGGGCCGGGCGGTTGCGGACGAAGCGGCGCTGCACCGCCCAGGCGACCAGCAGGCGGCTGATCACCATCGCGGAGATCATCGAGGCGAGCACACCGATGGACAGGGTGACGCCGAATCCGCGGACCGGGCCGGACGCCAGGAAGAACAGCAGACCCGCGGCGAGCAGGGTGGTCACGTTGGAATCGAGGATCGCGCTCCAGCTCTTTGTGAAGCCGGTCTCCACGGCGCGGCCCAGGTTGTTGCGTATCGCGTACTCCTCCCGCGCTCGTTCGAACACCAGCACGTTGGCGTCCACCGCCATGCCGATGGCCAGTACGAAACCGGCCAGGCCAGGCAGGGTGAGGGTGGCGTCGAGTGCGATCAGCGCCGCGTAGGAGATCAACGCGTAGCTCGCCAGCGCGATCGTGGCCATCGCGCCCATCAGCCGGTAGATGGCGATGATGAACAACGCGGTCAGGGCCACGCCGATGATGGCGGCCTTGGCGCTGGCGTCGATGGCTTCGGCGCCGAGGGTCGGGCCCACGGTGCGCTGCTCGACGATCTCTACCGGCACCGGCAGGGAACCGCCGTTGATCAGCGCGGCGAGGTCGCGGGCCTCCTGCGCGGAGAACGAGCCGGTGATGCTGGTCGAGCCGCCGAGGATGCCGACGTTGCAGGACACGGTCTGGTTCACGCCGGGGGAGGAGATGACCTTGCCGTCCAGCACGATCGCGACCCGGCGGGTCGGGTCGCCGGCGGGTGCGCAGGCCGCGGCGCCGGTCATCCGCTCCCAGGCCCGCTGGCCGTCGCCCTTGAACGAGACGCTCACCTGTTGGCCCACGCCTTGAGCGGGACCGGCGGCGGCGTCGGACACGCCATCGCCGGTCAGCGCCGACGGGCCGAGCCGCAGCCACTGGCCCTGTTCGTCGGGCAGCAACCGGCTGCCGTCCGGGCCGGGCGGCGGGGTTTTGCCGTCGGCGGGCGGGGTGGCGACCCCCGTCACGGGGCGGAACTCCAACTGCGCGGTGCGGCCGATGACCTCGGCTGCTTGGCGGGGGTCTTGCAGGCCGGGAAGCTCGACGATGATGCGGCGGTCACCGGAGCGGACCAGTTGCGGTTCCGCGACGCCGAGGGCGTCGACGCGGCGGCGCAGCACCTCCAAGGCGCGGTCGGCGGCTTCCGGGGTGGCCTTGGCGGTGGGGGAGTCCTTGGCCTCCAACACGATCTGGGTGCCGCCCTGAAGATCGAGGCCGAGGCGGGCGGGCGCGGACAACGCGGCGAACAGCGAGGCGGCGATGATGGCGAACGCGAACAGCGCCCGCCACAAGACGGTACGGGACAACGGAGGAACCTCCAGGAAACCCGGTCGGCGACCGGTACGGCGGGAAAGTGGGCTCGTCAGACCGCGAAAGCGGGCGGAGCCCTTCCTGCCGCGGGTGACCAGACCCGCTGTGCGGGCAGATCAGCCGGGACGTGCTGGAGGTGGACGAAGGCAACGCGGGCCGAGTGCGCCGCGGCAGGTTCGGGCGAGAGGGCGAGACCCTCGTGCAGGCCGGCGGATTCGGTGCGTTCCCCGAACTGGACAGTGCGCTGGTTGTCGACACTAGGCGCCTGCACGCGGCGGGTGGCCGAGACCGGGGCGGAACCCGCGCTGCCCGCGGCACGGATCGCCGTGGTGCCGAACCGGCCGAGATCGGCGGTGTGGCCGGGGGTGATCAGTGAGAATAGCGCGAAGAGCGCACCGACCAGCGCGAACAGCGCTGGATGCCGTTGGGACCCGGCGGGAGGGTCCACGGGGCGACGAGCGGCGCAGGCTGTCCGCATGGTCCACCTCCGCCCTTCCGATGATGAGGCTACCAACGACCTGCGCTGACGACGGCCGTCAGCGCCAACGGACCCGGCCGTATTGCCCGGGTGCCTCGGCGGTGAACGGCCAGCGGCGAGGACTCAAGCCATGGGCGTCAGGAATCAACGCCGAGTCGGAGGATGGCGGTTTCGCCGCGGGCGGCGGCGTAGGCGGTATGCGGGGCCACACGATCGCCATGGACCTGCCCGCGTGACTGGTCGGTGCCGGTGGATACTCGAGCGCCGCCGGGCCGTTGGAGATCACGCCATGCCCCGCACGAGATCCGCGCGGCTGGTCAGCAGTCAGGTCGTCGGGCCACGAAGTGCCCGGTCCTCTGCGTGCAACCAGCACCCATTCGTTAGCGGTCCTGGTCACCAGTCCGCCTCGGCGCAAGCGTATCCCTGCCGCGGACCAGTGGCTGGTGCGAAGAGCAATGGGAAGCGACACCGCGGCCGGGCCAAAATCACTTCTGACCGGCGTGGCTCATCGCTTAGAGTCCAGGTGGGAGACCGTACGGGCGAAGGGGAACGGACATCAACGCGCAGCACATCGTCTGGGACTGGAACGGAACTCTCCTCAGCGACAACCACGCAGTGCTCGAAGCCGTGAACCGCGTTTGCGCCGGATTCGACCGGCCCGCGATCACCCTCGACGAGTGGCGGACGATCTTCAGCAGGCCCATCGTCGCCTGCTACGAGCGGCTGCTGGCCCGGCAGCTCAGCCCGGCGGAATGGGCCGAGTTGGACCGCACCTATCACGACGCCTACCACGGGCTGCTCGACACCTGTGGGCTCGCGCACGGGGTGGAGGAGGCGCTGCGGGACTGGCGGTCGGCTGGCCGCACCCAGTCGCTGCTGTCCATGTGGTTCCACCAGGAACTGACCACCCTGGTCGGCAGCCTCGGACTGGTCGAGTACTTCACCAGGGTGGACGGTCTGCGGCTGGAGACCGGTGGCGGTTCCAAGGCCGAGCACCTGCGGGCACACCTGGCCGAGCAGGCACTGGACCCCGGCGAGGTCGTGTTGATCGGCGACGTCGTCGACGACTCCGACGCCGCCGAGCACGCGGGCACCGGGTGCATCCTGCTCACCAGCGGCATGGGCAGCCGTGCCGCGCTGGAAAAGACGGGCCGACCGGTGGTCGACTCGGTGACTGAGGCGCTGCGCCTCATAAGCTCCTCCCGTGCCGCCTGAGTCGCTTCGCGCCGTACCCGTCGACATCGAGATGCTCGCCGAGTCCCTGGAGGGCAGCCCGCAGTACGCCTGTTCGCTGCTGGACCTGCACACCGGCCAGCTCTACACCGAGGACGACCGCGACCTCGTCGGGCAGGAGCCAGGCCAGCGGTGGCTGGAACTCGAGCGGCTGCCGGCCAAGGCAGGCCAGGACATGGCGGCCTTCACCGCCACCGTTCGCGACCGCGACCTCCGCGCCAAGCTGGAGGACGCGCTGGAGGAGAACACCTACCGCTTCCGGCAGGTCGTCGAGGACGCCTCCGGCGAGGTGCTGCTCGGCTGGCTCAATTTCCGCGAGCAACGCAAACAGCAGCGCGCCGTCGACTGGCTCGCCGCGAAGGGCTATCAGCCCGCGCCGTGGGCTTGATCACCTCACGCTGCGCGACCGTCCCCGCACGAGGGGTTCTGTGGGGCAGGTGTTTTGGGTGCTGAGGGGCGCTTTTCGCCTGGTTGGAATGCGCAGGCACGCAATGCATCCGATCGGGCTGATTTGATCAAGTCCGGTTGCGAACCTGCCGATGCTTAACCGGTATGTCGGCGTGTGGCACTTGTCATAGTGCCTGCACAGGGTGCAGAGTCGACGGCGCGGTGTTGCGTGAGCCGAAACACAGCCATCCCCTGGTCAAGGCACTTGCGGAGGTAGCGGATGTCGACTTCTGATCTGGCGGCGATGCGGCGTGCCCTTGGCGAGCTGCGGCAATGCGTTGCCGCGCTGCGCGAGCAGTACGGCGACCTGCCGTCGGTGCGGCGGATCGCCAACGACGTGGAACGCCTGGACATCGACGTCACCGAACTCGGCGATGCCTCGATCACCCCGGCCCCTCGGACCGCGGAGATGGTCATGGTCTCCGACGAGCCCTACGACCCCAAGCTCTGGCACGGAGCCGACGACGAGGGTGTCGGCGGCTACCAGCGTCACGCGCGCTGACCACCACCACCTGCCCGAACCGAACCGACTCCTTTGTGCCGCAAGGCATTCCCCGAACTGAACAGCGACGCCCCGGACTGGCCGCGAATGGAACTCCGCCGGTGCGAGAAAACAGACAGAGGAGAGAATGACCGACACCACCACGGCCCCAGGAAGGGCGCGGATTCCCGCGCGGACGCTGCGAACCGACCGATGGTGGCTGCCGCCGCTACTGACGTTCGCGGGGCTGATGACCTTCATCATCTACGGCGTCATCCGCACCTTCATGAACACCGGCTACTGGGTGCCGCAGTACCACTACCTCGCGCCGTTCTACTCGCCATGCCTCTCCGAGGTGTGCGTGGAGGGCTCCAGCCACTTCGGGCAGTGGTTCCCCGACCTCGGCTGGCTGGTCACGCCGCCGCTGTTCGTGCTGCCGTTCGTGCTGGGCTTCCGGCTGACCTGCTACTACTACCGCAAGGCCTACTACCGGGCGTTCTGGCTTTCCCCGCCCGCCTGCGCCGTGGCCGAGCCGCACGGCAAGTACACCGGTGAGACCCGGTTCCCGCTGATCATCCAGAACATCCACCGGTACTTCTTCTACGCCGCGATCCCGGTCGCGCTGGTGCTGACCTACGACGCGGTGATCGCCTTCCACGGCAAGGACGGCGGCTTCGGCATCGGCCTCGGCACGCTGATCCTGCTCGTCAACGTCGTGTTGATCTGGGCGTACACGCTGTCCTGCCACTCCTGCAGGCACATCGTCGGCGGCAGGCTGACGCACTTCTCCAAGCACCCGGTGCGGTATTGGCTGTGGACCCAGATCGGCAAGCTGAACCGCCGCCACATGCTGCTGGCCTGGCTGTCGCTCGCCTCGGTCGGCCTTGCCGACCTATACGTGATGCTGGTGGCCACCGGCACCATCACCGACCTGCGTTTCTTCAACTGAACCACGGAGCTTTGACAAGATGACGGAAATCGAACGGCACGAATACGACGTCGTCGTCATCGGTGCCGGTGGTGCGGGACTGCGGGCGGCGATCGAGGCCCGCCAGCAGGGACTGCGCACCGCGATCGTGTGCAAGTCGCTGTTCGGCAAGGCACACACGGTGATGGCGGAGGGCGGCATCGCCGCCGCGATGGGCAACGTCAACGAGGGCGACAACTGGCAGGTCCACTTCCGCGACACCATGCGCGGCGGCAAGTTCCTCAACAACTGGCGGATGGCCGAACTGCACGCCAAGGAGGCGCCGCAGCGGGTCTGGGAGCTGGAGACCTACGGGGCGCTCTTCGACCGCACCAAGGACGGCAAGATCAGCCAGCGCAACTTCGGCGGGCACGAGTACCCGCGGCTGGCGCACGTCGGTGACCGGACCGGCCTGGAGCTGATCCGCACCCTGCAGCAGAAGATCGTGTCGCTGCAGCAGGAGGACTTCGCCGCCTCGGGCGACTACGAGTCCCGGATCAAGGTCTTCCACGAGTGCACGGTGACCGAGCTCATCGTCGAGGACGAGAAGATCACCGGCGCCTTCGGGTACTGGCGCGAGTCGGGCCGGTTCGTGTTGTTCGAGGCGCCCGCGGTGATCCTGGCGACCGGCGGCATCGGCAAGTCGTTCAAGGTGACCAGCAACTCCTGGGAGTACACCGGCGACGGCCACTCGCTGGCGATGCGCGCGGGCGCGGCGCTGATCAACATGGAGTTCGTCCAGTTCCACCCGACCGGCATGGTCTGGCCGCCCAGCGTGAAGGGCATCCTGGTCACCGAGTCGGTCCGCGGTGACGGCGGCGTGCTGCGCAACTCCGAGAACAAGCGCTTCATGTTCGACTACATCCCCGAGGTGTTCAAGGACAAGTACGCCGACAACGAGGAGGAGGCGGACCGCTGGTACGCCGACCCCGACAACAACCGCCGACCCCCCGAGCTGCTGCCCCGCGATGAGGTGGCGCGGGCGATCAACTCCGAGGTCAAGGCGGGCCGCGGGTCACCGCATGGCGGCGTGTTCCTCGACGTGTCGAGCAGGCTGCCCGCCGAGGAGATCACCCGAAGGCTGCCGTCGATGCACCACCAGTTCAAGGAACTCGCCGATGTGGACATCACCAAGGAGCCGATGGAGGTCGGGCCGACCTGTCACTACGTGATGGGCGGCATCGAGGTCGAGCCGGACACCGCCGCCTCGCGGGTTCCCGGCCTGTTCGCCTGCGGTGAGGTGGCGGGCGGCATGCACGGCTCCAACCGGCTGGGCGGCAACTCGCTGTCCGACCTGCTGGTCTTCGGCCGCCGGGCCGGTGCGGGCGCCGCCGAGTACGTCAAGAAGCTGCCCGGCAAGACCAAGCCCGCCACGGTGCTGGTCGACCAGGCCGCCGAGCGGGCGGTGGCGCCGTTCGCGGGCACCGGCGAGAACCCCTACGGCCTGCACATCGAGTTGCAGCAGGTGATGAACGACCTGGTCGGCATCATCCGCAAGGGCGAGGAGATCGAGCTGGCGCTGAAGAAGCTGGACGATCTCAAGCAGCGCGCCAAGCTGGTGCAGGTGGAGGGCCACCGGCAGTTCAACCCCGGCTGGCACCTGGCGCTGGACCTGCACAACATGCTGCTGGTCAGCGAGTGCGTGGCGAAGGCGGCGCTGGAGCGCACCGAGAGCCGCGGCGGACACACCCGGGACGACCACCCCGGCATGGACGCGTCCTGGCGGCGGAAGCTGTTGGTGTGCACCGGCGAGGGCGATGAGGTTCGACTCCGGCAGCAGGACCAGATCCCGGTGCGGGAGGACCTGCTGGGGCTCTTCGAGGTCGAGGAGCTGCGCAAGTACTTCGAGGACGACGAGTTGAGCGGTCACTCCGCCGCGGGCGATGTGGGGCAGGTCTGATGGGTTACAAGGCACATTTCCGGGTGTGGCGTGGTGATGCGGGTGAAGGCGCGCTGGAGGACTTCACCGTCGAGGTGAACGAGGGCGAGGTCGTGCTGGATGTGATCCACCGGCTCCAGGCGACCCAGACGCCGGACCTCGCGGTGCGGTGGAACTGCAAGGCGGGCAAGTGCGGTTCGTGTTCGGCGGAGATCAACGGCAAGCCGCGGCTGCTGTGCATGACGCGGATGTCGACGTTCACCGAGGATGAGACGATCACGGTGACGCCGATGCGAACCTTCCCGGTGATCCGCGACCTGGTCACCGACGTCTCCTTCAACTACACCAAGGCCCGCGAGATCCCGTCGTTCGCGCCGCCGGAAGGCGTGGAGCCCGGCGAGTACCGGATGCAGCAGGTGGACGTGCAGCGCTCGCAGGAGTTCCGCAAGTGCATCGAGTGCTTCCTGTGTCAGAACACCTGTCACGTGGTGCGTGATCACGAGGAGAACAAGGAGAACTTCGCGGGCCCGCGGTACCTGATGCGGGTGGCGGAATTGGAGATGCATCCGCTGGACGCGAAGGACCGGGTGCGGGAGGCGCAGGAGGAGCACGGCCTCGGCCTGTGCAACATCACCCGCTGCTGCACCGACGTGTGTCCCGAGCACATCACGATCACCGAGAACGCGTTGATCCCGATGAAGGAGCGCGTGGCGGACCGCAAGTACGACCCGCTGTTCTCCGTCGGCAGCCTGTTCCGCCGCAAGAAGAAGTAGCTCTGACCGTGCCGAGGGGCCCGAAGCCATGGCTTCGGGCCCCTC
>NZ_JBREYE010000001.1:0-402493 GCF_056323685.1 Actinorectispora metalli | reverse complement strand
GTCGGGTGGTGGAGCGAGGGTCGGTTCGCTCCACCACCCGACGGGTCAGATCAACAGCGAACCGGGCAGGCCGTCGCCGCCCGCGCTCGCGAAGCCCGGAATGGGGCCGCTCGGCGGGGTGGGGATCGGCAGACCGGGGATGGCGCCGTCGCCGCCGCCCGGCAGACCCGGCGGAATCAGGCCGCCGCCGAGGTCCGGGATGGGCAGGTCGATCGGCAGATCGCCGAGGCCGGGGAGACCGGGCAGGCCCGGCTGCTCGGGCGCTCCGCCGGGGGCTTCGGCAGGCAGGCTGATCGGCAGCGCGTCGATGGGCAGCCCATCGATCGGGAGAGCGCCGTCGAGGGGAAGCCCGTCCACAGGCAGCGAGACCTCGACCGGCAGGCCCCCGCCGAGGATGTCGCCGATCGGCAGTCCGTCGATCGGCAGGCCACCGCCGAGCAGATCCCCGATGGGGAGGCCGTCGATCGGCAGTGTGCCCTCGATGGGCAGGCCGTCGCCGAGGATGTCCCCGATGGGGAGGCCACCGCCCAGGATGTCGCCGATGGGCAGACCGTCGATCGGCAGCGCGGGGGCGTCGCCGGGCAGACCGGCGCCGGGGCCGGTCGGGCAGCCGGGCTCACCGGGCGCGGGCTTCTCCGGAGCAGGCTGACCGGGCGCGGGCTTCTCCGGAGCGGGCTCGCCAGGGGCGGGCTTCTCCGGCATCGGCTTGCCAGGCGCGGGCTTCTCGGGCGTGGGCTCACCTGGGGCGGGCTTACCCGGCGCGGGCTTGTCAGGCGCGGGCTTGCCAGGTGCCGGCTTGTCAGGTGCGGGTTCGCCGGGGGCAGGCTTCTCCGGTGCGGGCTTGCCGGGCGCGTCCGGAGTGCCGCAGTCGGGCGCTCCGGGAGCGTCACCACCGGGCAGGCCAGGCAAGCCGGGCAGGCCGGGCAGACCACCGCCGGGCAGACCGGGCAGGCCAGGGAGGCCGCCCGGAAGCTCGGGGAGACCGGGCAGACCGCCGCCGGGACCACCGGGGAGACCGGGGTGGCAGTCACCGCCGGGGAATGGCGGGTGTCCTCCACCAGGCAGACCAGGGTGGCATCCGCCGGGCTGGTCGGGGGCGCCGGGCTTCTCCGGGGCAGGCTTCTCGCCGCCGGGCATGCCCGGCTTCTCGGGGGAGCCGCCCGGCTTCTCCGGTGCGGGCTGCTCCGGAGCGCCACCAGGGTTACCGGGGCTGGGCTGGCTGGGCACGCCGCTGTCGGCGGCGGAGAACGGCAGGGCGATGTCGCCGCCGGGGAAACCGCCGATGGGCAGGTCACCCAGGCCGGGGAAGCCGCCGGGGATCTCGCCGCCGCCGGGCAGGCCAGGGAAGCCCGGCAGGCCGCCACCCGGCAGCTCACCGCCGCCCGGAATACCGCCGGGCAGGCCCGGGATGTCCGGGAGACCGCCACCGGGCTGCTCGCCGCCCGGGATTCCGCCGGGCAGACCCGGGAAGCCGGGGAGACCGCCGCCAGGCTGCTCGCCGCCGCCCGGAATACCGCCGGGCAGGCCGGGGAAGCCGGGGATACCGGCGTCGGGTGCGCCGCCGCCCGGGTTGCCGACCGGCAGGCCGGGCAGGCCGCCACCGCCGCCGGGGAGTTCAGGGGCGGCGCCGTCGCCGCCGCCAGGGAGGTCGCCGCCGGGTACGTTCGGGACGCCGCCGGGCAGGCCGGGGAGCAGACCGCCGCCACCGCCGGGCAGGCCCGGGATGCCGGGGAGGCCCGCGCCGCCGCCGCTTTCGGCCAAACCGCGGCGGGCGCCGTCGAAGCCGCCGCCTGCCGCTCCGCCCGCCGCAGCGCCCGCGAGCTTGCCGCCCTCGGTGCCGACCGCCTTGCCGATGGCGCCGCCGATCGCGCCGCCGATGGGGGCCGCGGGGGGTGCGATCATGCCGCCGATGGCGCTCCCGGCCATCGATCCGCCCATGCCGCCCGCCGTGCCGCCGATCTGCCCGCCGATGGCCTTGCCGATCTTGCTCGCGGGGTCCGCGGTGCCGGTCGCGGTGCCGGTCACGCCGCCGAACGCTCCTTCGGCCGCACCGCCCGCCGCGCCACCGCCGGTGCCGCCCGCGACGGTGCCGAGTTGTTTGCCGATCTGCTCACCGCGCTGCTTGCCGCTGCCGTCACCCTGCTTGCCGGTGATCATGCCCGCGGCCTGCTCGGCCCCGGTGCCTGCCATACCACCGAGGTTCTGGCCGATCTGCGAGCCCAACTGCTGCCCGATGACGATGCCGGTGCCGGTCGGGTCGGCGAATCCGCCGCCGATCGGAAGCTCTCCGAGGCCGGGAATCGGAAGCTGGTCAAGGCCGGGAACCGGAGGGTTCTCGTCGGCCATCGCGGTGCCGCCCAACGGCAGCAGAAGTGCGCCGGCCGCCACAGTGCCACCGAGAACGGCACGACGGAGCGGGTTGACCTTGTCTGATTCGTACCAGCTCTTCTTTTTCCAGCTGTGACGTCCCATTGATTCTTCCCTAACGCCAGAGAAAGGGTCTCCTGTGGTTGCTACAACGGGGATTGGTCTCGGAAGATACGTGTCTCATCTGCGCAAGAATGGGCATTCGTGGAGGTCGGAATAAGTGAGCGCTAAAGCTCGCTAAGATGGTTCCGTGATCAGAAACGGGATTGCCCTGCTGGCGGCATGTCTGCTGCTCGCGGGGTGTGGCGGTGAGCCTGCTCGCGATCCGGCTCCCGCCCCCGGGGTGCCCACAACGGCTGTGACGACGGCCACGGTGACCAGCGCAGTCGCCCCCGGCGTACCGGGATCGCCGGTCTTCGAACGCGTCCGCCAGCGCGGAAAGCTGCACGTCGGTGTGCTCGCCCCGAGGGCGAAGCGCGGCGACGGCGGCGAATGGACGGGCTTCGACGTGCAGGTCGCAAGGCTGATCGCGGTCGAGTTCGGGCTGTCCGAGCAGCAGGTTCTCTTCAAGGACCTGCCCGCCAACCTGCGCGCGAGAGCGGTTCGGGACGGCGATGTCGACCTGCTCATCGGCGGAGTGGCCGACGGCGAGGTGCCGGTCGCGAAGGCCGGACCCTATCTGATCGTGGCGGGACAACCCGAATTCATCGGCCTGCCCGCCAAAGACCGGGCACTGCGGATCACACTCAACTCCCTGCTGCGGACCGCGCTCGGCGACGGTCGACTACGTCGGGCATTCGACGCCACACAGGTGGGTTCGACGCAGTCCGAACTGCCGACACCCGAGCAGATTCCGACGCAATAATGGCATAGCTCGCCAAATAGGCGCTGATTGACAATCGGTTGGATATTTCCTTCCCGCGTTTCGAAAAGGAGCACTTGCCCGGGCCTCGTCGGCGGCCGTGCCTTGTCGATGATGCCCCGCACCGCAAGGGCAAGCTTCGTTTCGGCCACGTCCCCGACTGCTCGATTCGGATCACCTGGCCACGGCACCACTCGACCTGCTCTCCGGCCCCGTGTAGCGCCTAGAGGAAATTGGCGGTTTCACCGGTTTTCGCGGGGGGCATGCCGGGCGCCTGGTCCTGCATGACCTCCGCGCTCAACGCCGTCCCGCCCTTCTTCCGCCGCCGCAGCCAGCCCTCCAGCCAATGCGCGGCCCACGTCAGCAGGGCGTTGATCACGATGTAGATCGCCGCGATCACCAGGTAGGCGGGGATGACGTTGCTGAACTGGGTGCCCACCAGCGAGCCCTGCCGCAACAGGTCCGGTGCCGCGACGGCCGCGCCGCCCAGCGCGGTGTCCTTGAGGATCACCACCATCTGGCTGAGGATCGCGGGCAGCATCGCGGTCACTGCCTGCGGCAGCAGCACCAGGGTCATCGTCTGCGTCTTGCGCAGGCCCAACGCCTTGGCCGCCTCGGTCTGCCCCTGCGGCAGCGCGAGGATTCCCGCGCGCACCACCTCGGCCAGCACCGAGCTGTTGTACATCACCAGCGCGGTGACCACGGCGAACTGTGCGCGGTACTCCGAGGGAACGTCGAGGATGTAGGCGAAGAAGTTGTTGAAGAAGATCATCCCGATCAGCACCGGGATGGCCCGGAAGAACTCGACGATGGTGCCCGCGGGCACCCGGACCCACCGGTGGTCCGACATCCGGGCGATACCCAGCACCGCGCTCAGCGGCAGCGCGATGACGATCGACACGGCGGCCAGTTGGAGGGTGATCAGCAGCCCGGGCAGCAGGTAGGTGCTCCACACGTCGCCGCGCAGGAACGGCGTCCACTTTTCGGCGTCAAGCTGCGCCTTGGCGTCCAACCCGAGATAGGTGTACCACGCCACGACCAGCAGGAACGCGGCGAAGAGCACGGTGTAGACGCCGTTGCGTACCTTGGCCTTGGGGCCGGGTGCGTCGTAGAGAACGCTGGTGCTCATCGGCGCACCGCCACCTTCCGGGCCACCCAGCCGAGCACGAGGCCGGTCGGCAGCGTCAGCACCACGAAGCCCAGCGCGAAGATCGCGAACACGAGCAGGATCGCGTCACTCTCGTTCTCGATCATTTCCGACATCAGGTAGGACGCCTCGGCCACCCCGATCACGCTCGCGACGGTGGTGTTCTTGGTCAGTGCGATCAGCACACTGGCCAGCGGGGCGATCACCGATCGGAAAGCCTGCGGCAGGATCACAATGCGCAGGGTCTGCACGAACGTCAGGCCCACCGCGCGGGAGGCTTCGGCCTGCCCGACGGGCACCGTGTTGACGCCCGAGCGGATGGACTCGCAGACGAAGGTCGACGTGTAGACGATGAACCCCAGCACGGCGAGCCGGAAGTTGTTGTCCACGATGAAGGTGCCTGAACTCTCGCCCGCCAGCTTCAGCCCGAGGGTCTGATACAGGCCGAACGAGCAGAAGAAGATCACCACCGTGAGCGGGGTGTTCCGCACGATGTTGACGTAGGCGGCGCCGAACCCCCGCATGAGCGGCACCGGGCTGACCCGCATGCCTGCCAGGATCACGCCCCAGATCAGCGAGCCGATCGCGGAGAGCACGGTGAGCTGCACGGTCACCCAGAAGGCGCCGAGCAGGTCGTATTCACTCAGGAAGTCCAGCACACGTCTCCCTCAAGACCCGTGAGTGGCAACCCGATGCGGATTGCCACTCACGGAGTCCGACTTGCTATTTCTCGGTGATCTGCGGGGGCGATGGGATCTCGTAGTTCGCGGGCCCCAGGTGACGCTCCAGCGAGGCCTTCCACTCACCGGAGTCGATCATCTTCTGGATCGCCGCGTTGACGGCCGCCTGGCCTTCCTTGTCGTCCTTGCGCAGGCCGACGCCGTAGCGCTCCTCGGTGAACGTCTTGCCGATGAGCTTGAGCTTGCCGGTGTTCTGCGCCGCGAAGCCCGCCAGGATGGTGTCGTCGGTGCTGACCGCGTCGATGGTGCCGTTGAGCAGCGCCTGCACGCACTCGGAGTACCGGCCGTACTCCTGAAGCTGGACCTCCTTGGCGAACTTGTCCTTCACCGCCTGGGCGGAGGTGGAGCCCTTCACCGAGCACAGCCGCTTGCCGTTGAGGGTCTCCGGACCCGCGATGTCGGTGTTGTCCACGCGCACCAGCAGGTCCTGACCGGCGATGAAGTACGGGCCGCCGAAGGTGACCTCGTTCTTGCGCTTGTCCGTGATCGAGTAGGTCGCCGTCACGTAGTCGACGTCGCCCTTCTTGATCAGGCTCTCGCGCTCGGCGCTGAGCGCCTCCTTGTAGGTGATGCCCGCCTCGTCGACGCCGAGTTCCTTGGCGATGAACTTGGCGACGTCGACGTCGAAGCCGACGATCTTGCCGTCGGGCTGCTTCTGGCCGAGGCCGGGCTGGTCGAAGCGGACACCGATGGTGAGCTTCTTGGTCTCGCCCGCCCTGGCCTTGAGCGACTTGTCGCCGCCGGTGCCTCCGCCGCCACAGGCCGCGGCGAACAGCAGCGCGGCGGCTGCCATACAGACGCCGAGCACTCTGGTGATGCGCATGTGCTCTTCCCTTTCGATATGACGCCGGGTACTTCCACCCCGCGTGCCGGTACCCGTCAGTGCGTCAGGATCTTGCCCAGGAAGTCCTTCGCCCGGCTCGACTTGGGCGCGGTGAAGAACTCCTGGGGCGGCGCGTCCTCGACGATCTCCCCATCGGACATGAACACCACGCGGTTGGCCGCCTTGCGGGCGAAGCCCATCTCGTGCGTGACCACCAGCATGGTCATGCCCTCGGACGCGAGTGTGGTCATCACGTCCAGCACCTCGTTGATCATTTCCGGGTCCAGCGCCGAGGTGGGCTCGTCGAAGAGCATCACCTTCGGCTTCATCGCCAGCGCCCTGGCGATGGCGGCACGCTGTTGCTGGCCGCCGGACAGCTGGGCCGGGTACTTCTCCGCCTGGTCGGTGATGCCGACCCTGGCCAACAGGGTGCGCGCCAACTCGCGGGCCTCGTCCCGGCCGAGTCCGCGCACCTTCACCGGCGCGAGCATCACGTTGTCGATGATCGTCTTGTGGGCGAAGAGGTTGAACGACTGGAAGACCATGCCCACGTCGGCGCGCAGCCTGGCCAGCGCCTTGCCCTCGGCGGGCAGTTCCTGGCCGTCCACGCGGATGGTGCCGTTGTCGATCGGCTCCAGGCGGTTGATCGTGCGGCACAGCGTCGACTTGCCCGAGCCCGACGGCCCGATCACCACGACGACCTGCCCCGC
The DNA here is from genome assembly GCF_056323685.1 of Actinorectispora metalli. NCBI lineage: Bacteria > Bacillati > Actinomycetota > Actinomycetes > Pseudonocardiales > Pseudonocardiaceae > Actinorectispora > Actinorectispora metalli. The sequence continues at coordinate 395,844 of NZ_JBREYE010000001.1, read as the reverse complement.
CGCGACCTGCAGGTTGATGTCCTTGAGCACGTGCAGAGGCCCGAAATGCTTGTTCACTCCGACCATGTCGATCATGGGCGGCAGCGTCGCCGTAGTGCTCATGGCGACACCCTAATCATGATGATCGGGGTCGTGCCCGGCTTGTGACCTCACCGGTACCCACCTCGTTACGTAAACGCGCATGATCTACTCCGCTCGGCCGGGAAGCTCCCCCGACCGGGCGACGTTGGGATCGACGAAGGGATCACAACCACTACTGGGGGTTTACGTGCTCAGCATCGGCGCTGTCCTGGGAATCGCGGCCGTGGCGCTCGCCATGGTCCTCACCCCGGGGCCGAACATGATCTACCTGGTGTCCCGCTCGGTGACCCAGGGCGTCCGCGCGGGCCTGGTCTCGCTGGCGGGCGTCGCCGTCGGCTTCCTCTGCTACCTACTGGCCGCAACCGCGGGCATCGCGACGGTATTCGCGCTGGTCCCGAGCCTGTACACGGCGATCAAGCTGGCGGGCGCGCTGTACCTGCTGTGGCTGGCCTGGCAGGCGGTCCGGCCCGGCGGCGCGTCGGTGTTCGCGCCGCGGGACCTGCCAAGGGACGGCGCGGGCAGGCTGTTCACCATGGGCCTGGTCACCAACCTGCTGAACCCCAAGATCGCGATCCTGTACGTGTCGCTGCTGCCACAGTTCGTCGACCCGGCCCGGGGCGACGTCGCGGTGCAGAGCTTCCTGCTCGGCGGCACCCAGATCGCGGTGGCGCTGACCGTGAACGCCCTCATCGTGCTCACCGCCGGTTCGGTGGCGAATTTCCTGGCGCGACGACCGTCGTGGCTGCGGGCCCAGCGGTACGCGATGGGCGCCGTGCTGACCGGGCTCGCCGCGAGCATCGCGCTGGACCGCACGCCCGCCACGGCCCGCTGACCTGATCCCGGCATCGATCTCCGCTTTTCGAGTCGTACCCTGGTACGGATAGGAAAGGGATTGAGACTTTGCCTGCTCGGAGCTACCAGATCCGCACGTACGGGTGCCAGATGAACGTGCACGACTCGGAGCGCCTCGCCGGACTGCTGGAGGACGCGGGCTATGTGCCCGCCCGGCCCGAGGGCGAGGCCGATGTGGTCGTGTTCAACACCTGCGCGGTGCGGGAGAACGCCGACAACAGGCTCTACGGCAACCTGGGGCACCTGCGGCCGGTGAAGGCCGCCCACCCCGGGATGCAGATCGCCGTCGGCGGCTGCCTCGCCCAGAAGGACCGCGGCGACATCGTGCGCCGGGCGCCGTGGGTGGACGTGGTGTTCGGCACGCACAACATCGGCTCACTGCCCGCGCTGCTGGAGCGGTCAAGGCACAATGCCGAGGCGCAGGTCGAGATCCTGGAGTCGCTGGAGGTCTTCCCCTCCACGCTGCCCGCCCGCCGCGACTCCGCCCACTCCGGCTGGGTGTCCATCTCGGTGGGCTGCAACAACACCTGCACCTTCTGCATCGTGCCCGCGCTGCGGGGCAAGGAGAAGGACCGCCGCCCCGGCGAGATCCTCGCCGAGGTGCGCGCCCTGGTCGCCGAGGGCGTGCTCGAGGTGACGCTGCTCGGGCAGAACGTCAACTCCTACGGCGCCGAGTTCGGTGACCGGCTCGCGTTCGGCAAGCTGCTGCGGGCCTGCGGGGACATCGACGGGCTGGAGCGGGTGCGGTTCACCTCCCCCCACCCGCGTGACTTCACCGACGACGTGATCACCGCGATGGCCGAGACGCCCAACGTCTGCCACTCGCTGCACATGCCGCTGCAATCCGGCTCCGACCGGGTGCTCAAGACGATGCGCCGCTCCTACCGCGCCGAGAAGTACCTGTCGATCATCGACAAGGTGCGGGCCGCCATGCCGGACGCGACGCTGACCACCGACATCATCGTGGGCTTCCCCGGCGAGACCGAGGAGGACTTCCAGGCCACCCTGGACGTGGTCCGCGCCGCCCGCTTCTCCGGCGCCTTCACCTTCCAGTACTCCAGGCGCCCCGGCACCCCGGCCGCCGATATGGATGAGCAGGTGCCCAAGCGGGTCGTCCAGGAACGCTACGACCGGCTCATCGAGTTGCAGGAAGAGGTGTCGTGGGAGCTCAACCGCGGCATGGTCGGCACCGAGGTCGAGGTGCTGGTCGCCGCGGGCGAGGGCCGCAAGGACGCCGCCACCCGCAGGCTGTCGGGTCGGGCCCGCGACGGCAGGCTCGTGCATTTCAACCCCGGTGACACCCGCGTTCGGCCGGGCGACCTCGTACACACCGTGATCACCTACGGCGCGCCCCACCACCTGGTCGCCGACGGTGCTCTGGTGTCCCACCGCCGCACCAGGGCGGGCGATGCCTGGGAAGCTGGCGTCACGCCGCGGACCAAGGGCGTGAGCCTGGGCCTGCCCGCCTTCGGCGCACCCGCGCCGATGCCCGCCGCCACCGGCGGTTGCACCGCCCCATGACCGAAGACCCCGAGGAGTTGGCGGCGTTGCGAGCCGAGATCGACGAGGTGGAACGCAGCGCCCTGCGCCGCATCGAGCCCGGTCACCGGGCGCTCGTGGTGGCGGTTGCGGTGCTGGCCCTGCTGCTGGCCTTCGTGCTGCCCTGGGTCGGCGGCGTCAGCGGCTGGCAGATCCTGCTCCGCCAGGACACCCCCGGCGTCCGGATCAGCGCCGTGCTCCGCGTCTTCACCGGCTTCGCCGTCGGCATCGTCGCGCTCTGCGCCCTCACGCTGATCATCCGCCGCTGGGCCCTCGCCGTGATCACCGCCTGGGCCGCCGCCCTCGGTGTGGTCATCAGCGTGCTGTCCATCTGGACCACCCAGACCGGCCCCGGCAAGACCTTCGGCCCTGGCCCCGGCTACGGCCTCATCCTCGCCGCCATCGCCATCCTCACGATCTCCATCCAGTGGTTCAAGACCACCTTCACCCGCGACCTCTGAGCCCTGTTCCCGGACGTGGCGTCCCAAGCCCGGGAACAGGCCTGGGGCCTCAGGGATTGTCGATGTTGAGGGTGTAGCTGCCGGAGCCGCTGTAGGCGTGGACCTGCCAGCGGTAGTAGCCCGCCGTGCCGTTGTAGGTGACCGTTTCGCTGGCCGCGGGGGTGGTGCCCTCGGCGACCTTGGTCCAGGCGGACCCGTTCCACTTTTGCAGGTACAGGTCGTAGTCGCTGCCGGACGGGCCGGTCAGGCAGCCGCGGTGGGTGCCCGAGGTGGTGCTCTGGTAGTAGCTGTTGTTGGGCTGGTAGGCGACGGCGCCGCTGTTCAGGGAGCCGGTGTAGCTCGCCTTGGAGCAGGTGCCGCCGGGCGGGGTGGTGGTGGAGGTCGGCGGAGTGGTCGTGCTGCCGCCGGAGGTCACCAGCGTCAGGCCGTAGGTCTGCAGGATCTCGGCCAGCGGCTGGTAGTAGGTGACGTAGCCGCCCTGGCTGCACCCGCCCTCCACGCCGGAGGTCACGCCCTGGGCCTGGTTGCCCGCGAGGAAGGAGCCGCCGGAGTCACCGGGGTCGGCGCAGGCGGAGGACTTCACCAGGCCGGTCACCGAGCCCTGCGGGTAGTTGACGGTGGCGTTCTTGGAGGTGATGGAGCCGCACTTCCAGCCGGTGGTGGAGCCCGACCGGCAGACCGAGGCGCCAACGGCGGCCTCGGTGCCGCCCGCGACGTTGACGGTGCCGCCGCTGTAGTTGTTGACCACCGGCAGCGGGTTGGAGCCCGCGGCGGTGACCCAGGCGATGTCGCTGCCGGGGAAGGTGGAGCCGCCGAACGAGCCGTAGGACGCGCCGCCCGAACTCGCCGACACCGTGGCACCGGTCCGGCCGCAGTGGCCCGCGGTGGCGAAGCCCGCCGTGGAGCCCTTGCGCACCGAGAAGCCGATCGAGCAGCGACCGCTGCCGTTGATGTAGTAGGCGTCTCCACCGCGCAGGTCCACCGCCGGGGTGGGCGCGAACTTGGCCTCCTCCACGGTGACGCCCTCGATGCCCGCGACCGCCTTGCGCGCGGCGTCGGCCTTGCCGGGCAGCGCGTTGACCACGACCGCGTTGGCGCGCGGATCGACGTTCCAACTCGCGACGCCGTCCTTCGCACCGGCCGCCAGCTTGTCCAGGGTCGACTGGAGGTCGCGGGCCGAGCGGGTCACGACCCGGGGCTCGGCGCCCGCGCGGCGGACCTCGGCGGCCTTGACGCCGTCGCTGATGTTGACCACCAGCCTGCCGGTGGCGGTGTCGAACCAGGTGCCTGCCAGTGCCGTGCCGAGGCTGCGGCGCAGGTTCTGCTCGGCGCCCGCGGCGAAGGCCTCCTGGCCCAGCCGCTGCCTGGCCTGCTGTTCGTTCAGGCCGAGGTCACGCTGCATCGCGGCCAGCATGCCGGTGGGCAGCTCGCCCGCGAACGGGGTTGGGGTCGGCGTCGCGGTGGCGACAGCACCGAGCCCCGCTGCGGAACCGGCGATCGCCATGGCGGCGACCGCGAGGCCCGCGAGGTGCTTTCTCATGCCTCTCCGATCTCGTGCAGGGTGCCCGCAGGCCGCGGCAGGGGGTCTGCGGCGCGCGGGTGTCGGCGGTGAGGGACCGCCCGCCTCCCGGCGTCACCCGATCGGGTGAGGGAGACGGGCGGAGCCTAAATTCTGAAAATCCTTACCCGTAACTGTGAAAGGTGTGGAAGGCCATTCCAACGGCCCATAGCCGGAAGTCCGGTTGGCCCAGGTCGGGGCGGAAATTGGGCATCCCGTGTCGGGCAAGGCCTTTCCGCGTCGAGGCGGTCTTCGCCAATCTCGGGAAGGCCAGTGACTTATGCGGGCGTTGCTCGTACCCTCCTGACAACCCCTGCAATTTTCTGCTCGGATAGAGGGACAAATGAGCAAGAAATCGCATAGCGCGGCACTGCTGGTGGTGGTGGCCATGGTGCTCACCACCCTCGGCGTGCCCGCCGACGCGCAGAGCGCCGACGGCAGGCTCGGCGCCATCACCGGCTTCCAGGCCGAGGGCTCCACGTTCACGATCTCGTCCGGCAAGGCGAAGGTCCGCGTCGTGTTCTCCGACGCCGACCTGTTCCGCATCTGGCTGGCGCCGGACGGGAACTTCACCGATCCGGCCAACACCCCGCCGACCGATCCGAAGGCTCCGGCGGCCAACATCATCGTCAAGAAGGACTACCCGGCCCCGAAGGTGCAGTCGAGCGAGCTGCCCGACCGCTACGAGATTCGCACCGACAAGGCGGTGCTGCGGGTGGCGAAGAATCCGGTCCGCTTCTCCCTGTTCACGACGCAGGGCAAGCAGGTCTGGGCGGAGACCGCGCCGCTGAGCTGGACCGGCGACGGCACCTCGCAGGCGCTGTCGCGGGGCGAGCAGGAGCAGTACTTCGGCGGCGGCATGCAGAACGGCCGCTTCAGCCACCGCGACCGCACCATCAAGATCGAACGCAACTTCAACTGGGTGGACGGCGGCTATCCCAACGCCTCCCCGTTCTATATGAGCACCGCGGGATACGGCGTGCTGCGCAACACCTTCGCGCCCGGCAGCTACAGCTTCACCAGCCCGGTCAACACCCGCCACGCCGAGCAGCGCTTCGACGCCTACTACTTCCTCGGCGACCTCAAGGGCGTGCTCGACGGCTACACCGAGCTCACCGGACGGCCGTTCCTGCCGCCGATCGCGGGTATGGAGTACGGCGACGCCGACTGCTACAACCGCTCCAACCCCGCCTACAAGGGCGAGAAGCACCCGGAGAAGCTGAAGACCCCGGATGCGATCGCCTACGCGCAGCGGTTCGTCGACCACGACATGCCGCGCGGCTGGATGCTGGTCAACGACGGCTACGGCTGCGGCTACCAGGACCTGGAACGGGTGGGCGCGGAACTGCGCAAGCGCAACATCGACCTGGGGCTGTGGACCGAGTCGGCGCTGACCAACCAGGAGTTCGAGGTCGCCAAGGCGGGCGTCCGAGTGCGCAAACTCGACGTCGCCTGGGTCGGCCCCGGCTACCGGCACGCGTTGTCGGCCTGCGAGGACGCCTACAACGGCATCGAGCGGCACAGCAACGCACGCGGCTACGCGTGGATGGTGGAGGGCTGGGCAGGCGCCCAGCGCTGCGCCGTGCAGTGGACCGGTGACCACTCCGGCAACCTGGACGCGATCCGCTGGCAGATCCCCGCCATCCACGGCTCCGGCCTGTCCGGCATCGCCTGGACCGCGGGCGATGTGGACGGCATCTTCGGCGGCAGCGCGCAAAGCTACGTGCGCGACCTCCAGTGGAAGGCCTTCAGCCCGGTGCTAATGTCGATGTCGGGCTGGGCGCCCAAGGACAAGCAGCCGTGGAACTACGGCGAGCCCTACACCTCGATCAACCGCGACTACCTGCGGCTGCGCGAGCGGCTGCTGCCCTACCTCTACACCTATGCCGCGCAAGCACACCGCACCGGAACCCCGCCCGCCCGTTCGCTGGTGCTGGAGTACCCGAACGACCCGATGACCTGGGGCAACGCCGCCACGCACGAGTTCCTGGCAGGCGAGTCGTTCCTGGTCGCGCCCGTGTACCAGAACAGCACCACCCGCGACGGGATCTACCTGCCCGCGGGGCGCTGGGTGGACTACTGGACCGGCGCGGTGCACACCGGCAACCGCACCCTCAACGGCTACCAGGCTCCGCTGGAGCGGCTGCCGCTGCTGGTCAAGGGCGGCGCGATCGTGCCGATGTGGCCCGAGGGCATCAACAACCACCGCGAGGTCAAGCCGGACGCCCGCCTCACGGTGGACGTCTACCCGAGCGGCGAGTCCTCATTCACGCTGTACGAGGACGACAAGCAGACCCGGGAGCACCGCAAGGGCCGCTTCGCCGAGCAGCGCTTCACCAGCAAGGCCCCCGAGTCCGGTGTGGGCAACGTGGATCTGACCGTCGGTGCCAGCGTGGGCGACTACGCGGGCAAGCCGACGGCGAGGCCGTACGAGTTCGTGGTGCACACCGGCTCGCAACCCGCGTCCGTGACGCTGGACAGCGGTCCGCTGACCCGCTACAGCACCCGCCAGGAATGGGAGAAGGCCGCGCAGGGCTGGTACTTCGACGCCGCCGACCGCGGCGGGGTGGTGCGGGTGAAGACCACCTCGATCGGCACCGACCGGCAGTTCCGACTGGCACTGCACGGCACCTCGGCGATCGGCGGGCGCAACCCCGAGCCCGCCGTGGTCGCCGCCGTCGCCGCGACGGACGACCTGGTGCCCGCGGGCACCACGACCACCGTCACCACCACCGTCCGCAACGACGACAAGCAGCTGCTGCGCAACCTGAAGGTCGAGCTTGCGGTGCCCGCGGGCTGGACGGCAACGCCATCGCGCAAGAGCAGGCCGCACCAGTTCCTGCCGCCGGGCGGACAAGCCGAGTTCGCCTTCGACGTGACGGTGCCCGCGGATGCCAAGCGGGACAGCTATCCCATCGCGGCCACGGCGAACTACCAGGTCGGCAACCGTGCGCTGAGCAGCACCGACCGGGACACCCTCAGCACGCTCCCGGCGGCACCGCGAGGCACGCCGTTCGCGAGCGAACTGGAGTTCATCGAGGAGTCCAACGGCTGGGGCCCGGTCGAAAGGGACCGCGCCAACGGGGAGAACGCCACCGGTGACGGCGGGCCGCTCACCCTCGACGGCGTCGCCTACGCCAAGGGCCTCGGCGCGCACGCCCCGTCGAAGGTCCGCGTCTACACCGGCGGCCAGTGCTCGACGTTCACCGCCAAGATCGGGGTGGACGACAGCCGCAGCGAAACCGGATCGGTGACCTTCGAGGTGCACGCCGATGACCGCAAGGCCTTCGACAGCGGGGTGATCCGCAAGTCCACCCCCACCCGCGAGGTCTCCGTCGACCTCGGCGGGGCGAAGTTCGTCGACCTCGTCCTCACCGACGCGGGCGACGGTGTCTACGCCGACCACGGCAACTGGGCCGAGGCCCGTTTCACCTGCTAGCGCACGGGAAGGGGCCACCGGCGGTGTGCCGGTGGCCCCTCGGTGGTGATTCGGGTGCTGTCTATACGACGGAACTAACAGCGTCCCGCGTTGCGCCACGCCGCCCACGAAGTTGGATCGTCCGGCCTGGCGTTGGAGGAGTACCAGGTCGACTCGAACTTCTGCCCGTTGTGCACGACCACCTCGCCCGGCGCGTAGATGGCCGAAGCGCTCCAAGCCTTCGCGGACGCGCAGTTGGCGTTCGGCTTGGGCTGGGGCTTGGGCTGCTGCTGCGGCGGCTTGGCCTGCGAACCGGTCGTCACCAGCGTGAGGCCGAAGCTCTGCAAGATCGGCTGGAGCGGCTGGAAGAACGTCTGCGGCGTGCCGGGCTGGCCGCAGAACGGGCCGCCGCCGGAGGTGACGCCCTGGGCCTGATCGCCCGCGATGAACGAACCGCCGGAGTCGCCGCGGTCGGCGCAGGCGTTGGTCCGGGTCAGGCCGTTCACCACGTCAACGCCGCCGTCCTGCCGCCCGTAGCGGACGGTCTGGTTGAAGGCCTGGATGCGGCCGCAGCGGTAGCCGGTGGTGCGGCCCATCCGACAGACGGCCGAGTTGACCGGCGCGACCTGTGCGCCCGCCACCCGCTGCGGGTGCTGGAGCACCGCGGGCTGGCCGGTCCAGCCGCTGACCGCCTCGACGTAGGCGATGTCCTGGCCGGGGAAGCGGGAGCCGCGGAAGGAGCCGAACCGCTCGTTGCGCACGTTCACCGCCGCGCCCGCCTGACCGCAGTGACCGGCGGTGGCGAAGCCGTGCACGCCATTGCGCAGCGTCGGGAAACCGATCGAGCAGAGGCCGCTGCCGTTGATGCTGTACTCCTCGCCGCCGGAGAAGTTGCCCGCCATCAGCTGCGGGGCGGCGGTCTCCACGACCTTGACCTGTCCGTCGCTCGCGCCGAGGGACTTGGCGAAGGATTTCGCGTGCTCGGTCCTGCCGCGCTGAGCGCTGATCGTGACAGTGTTGCTGAGCTGGTCGACGTACCAGCCGCTGACGCCTGCGGGCGCCTCCTTGGCCTTGGTGTTGAGCTTGGAGAACACCGCGCCGAGGGCGGGCGCGGAGTTGCGGACCCAGCGGGCCTCGGCACCGGCCTCGCGGGCCTCGTGCATGCGGTCGCGGTTGCTGACGTTGGCAACCAGCTTGCCCTTGGCGGGGTCGAAGAAGGTACCCGCCAAGTCGGCGCCGAGCTTGCGGCTCAACGTCTTCTCGATGCCCGCGGCGCTGAACTGCTGGGCGAGCTGGGTGCGGGCCTGGTCCTCGGAGAGGCCGAGGTCGGACTGCAGGGCGGCGAGCATGCCGGTGGGAAGCTCACCGGTGAAGGTGGCGGGTGCGACGGCGGGAGTGGCTGTCGCGGGCAGGCCGACGGCCATGGTGGCGGTCGCGGCCAAGACTGCGAACGCGAGGCGATGCGCTCGGATGGGCTTCATACGGTCTCCAGGGATGCAGGGGACACATCAAGGGGGGTGTGTCCTCGCGGAGCAAGTGGTCGCGCAACCTGCAATCACGCTAAGTGTTGGAAATTCTGGTTAACAGCCGCTGTTTAGGCCATTCGTGTGGCCCTCGATAGCTCGGCAGACGGACCAGCGTTGGGCCGTTCAGGCATGAACGCTCGTCACGATTGGTGGTTCGTCCTACTCGAGGTGATCAAGCTATGCACGTTCGGCCCAATGGCCCAGCCCGCTCGGCGGTACCGAATACGTCGCTTGCTCGCGCAATCTTTAACCGGCGGGTAGTACGTCTCTAACACGAGACGAGGTGGGGCGTGGCCACCATGGACGGCAGGGACTTCACTGAGCTGGTGCCGCTTCGGACCGACTTCGACCGCGTCTGGCGCGGGTTCGATAAACGCCAGGTAAGACATTACGTCCAGTCGGTGGAAGCCGATCTGCGTCTGCTGACGGCCGATCGCGACTGCTGCGCCGAGCGGGCGGAGGTGCTGGCCCGCGAGGTGGATGCGTTGCGCTGCACCAACACCGAGCTCATCGCGCAGATCGACCGCATCTGCCGCACCCCCATCTCGCCCACTGCGCTGGGTGAGCGCACTCGGCGAATGCTGGTGCTGGCGGCGGACGAGGCCGCCGAGATGGTGGCTCGCGCCGAAGCGGCCGCGGAGCACTGCTGGGCGAGCGCGCAGGCCTCGGCGGAGCGGCTGCGCGAGCGTTACCGCACCTTGCTGTCCGAAGTGGACGCTCGTAACCGGGAGATGGACGCCGAGCACCGCGCCCTGGTGGAGCGGTCCCGCGCCGAGGCGGAGAAGCTCACCAAGGAGGCCGAGCGGCGGCGGGCCGAACTGGACGAGCAGGATGCAAACCGGCGCAAGGAGATCATGGTCGACTTCGATCTCGCCATGAACGAACGCCGCGCCGAGGCGTGTGCCGAGGCGACCAAGCGGCGAGCCGAAGCGCTCGCCCGCGCGGAGGCACTGGTGCGCGATGCCGAGGAGGAAGCCGCCCGCCGCAAGGCGGAGACCGACGAGGCGATCGCCGCGGCGTTGGAGGAGGCCGACCGGCGTCTCGCGGAGATCGGGCGGCAGACCGAAGAGCTGGTGGCAGTGCGCAATGCGATCGCCGGGCAGCTCAAGGCGACCACCGAAACGCTGAGCAAGGCGTCTCCGCTGCTGGTCGAACCCGCCGACCGCGATATCCCGAAGCAGCGCACCGCGGACCAGGCCACGGAGGAAGCCGCCCGCCCCGAGCCCGAGGTCACCGCGGCAGCCCAGGAGCAGTAGCCCACCCGAGGGTCCGAGGTGCGCTGTCGGCCTCGGAAGGGCATCTGACGAGAGCCTCGGTGCTCAGATCGTGCCGTGCGCACGGCGGTCGGGCAGGGCAGCGCGGGCGATCACATCGGCCAGTTCCGGGATGCCGTCGGCCACCGCGGCGCAGGTGATGCGCACGTGGTCCGCCGGTAGCGCGGCGGCGAGGAACGGTGAGCCGGGCGCGGCGGTGATCTGGTTGACCGCCAACGTGATCAGCGCCGTCTTCTCGTCCCACACCTCCACCCACAGGTTGAAGCCGTCGGTGCCGCTGACCCGCACCCCGCGGGCCGCCAGTTCCTCGGTCAGCCGCGCTCGACGCGCCGCGTAGGTCGTGCGGGCGGCCGCGACCTCGGCCACCGAGGCGGGGTCGGTGAGCAGGTGCAGCAGCAGCGACTGGAGCAGGCGACTGGACCAGGACGGGCCGAGCAGCCTGCGCCGCACCACCCGATCCACGATCGCGCCCGCGCCGCCGACGGCCGCCAGCCGCAGGTCGGGGCCGTGGGATTTGGAGAAACCGCGGACCAGCACCGTGCGCGTCGGCAGCCACCGGCCCAGACTCACCGGCTCTGCCGTGGACAACGCCGCCCAGTGGTCGTCCTCGACGACCAGCACGTCCGGATGCGCCCCCAGCAGCGCGGCCAGCCGTTCGGCCCGCGCCCGCGTCATGGTGTGCCCGCAGGGGTTGTGCGCACGCGGTTGCAGGACAACGGCTTTCGCGGGCAGCGCCGCGGCCAGCGACTCGGGCACGATGCCCTCGGCGTCCACGTCGAGGCCGACCACCTCGACGCCGCGCTGCTCCAGCACGTCCAGCACCGGCGGGAAAGTGGGGTTCTCCACCAGCACTCGGTCGCCGAAGCCCAGCGTGGCATCCACGATGCGGTCCAGGGCGTCCATCGCCCCATCCACCACCGTGATCGCCTCGGCGGGAAACGGCCAGTCCGAACGCAGCAACTCGGCCAGGTCGGGCAGCACGGGGGAGTCGAAGTAGGAGCCGGTGGCGGCGTGCCGGCCCACCGTGCGCAGCGCCCGCCCGAGGTCGGGCAGCAACTCCGGATCGGGCGTGCCGGTGGACAGGTCCAGCACGGCACCGGCCACATCCCGGTGCAGCCGCGCCCACCGGGTCGGCTCAGGGGTCCGGGCGGGACCACGCACGGTGGTGCCGAGGCGGCCCTTGGTCTCGATGACGCCGTTGCGCAGCAGCGTCTGCCACGCCTCGGACACCGTGGTGGGACTGACACCGAGGTGTTTGGCCAGGTCGCGGACGGTGGGCAGCCGGGTGCCGCGAACCAACTCGCCCGCGCTGACCAGACGGGCGATGTCCCTGGCCACGCCATCGGCGCTGCGGTCGGAGAGTCGCCCGGCCAGGTCTGGTGCACTCAGCATTTTTGTACAGTAACAAAGTTCCTATTGTGTTAGACAAGTGTGTGCTTTTTCATGGAGGTATGCGACGCATCTCCCATCTGATCGGCGGCTCGTCCGTGGCAGGCGGCTCGGGGCGGACCGGCGACGTCTTCAATCCCGCTACCGGAGCCGTCACGGCGCAGGTCGACCTGGCCTCGGTCGGGGACGTCGACGCCGCGGTGGCGGCGGCCGCCGAGGCGTTCCGGACGTGGCGGGAGGTGAGCATCGCCCGCCGCACCGAGATCCTGTTCGCCGCGCGGCACCTGCTGCACGAGCGCCGGGACGAACTCGCCGCGGCGATCACCGCCGAGCACGGCAAGGTGCTCTCCGACGCCGCGGGGGAGGTCTCCCGCGGCCTGGAGAACCTGGAGTTCGCCTGCGGCATCGGCCAACTGCTCAAGGGCGGGCACAGCACGCAGGTCGCCACCGGGGTGGACGTGCACGAGGTGAAGCAGCCGCTGGGTGTCGTCGCGGGCATCACGCCGTTCAACTTCCCGGTGATGGTGCCGCTGTGGATGATCGCCAACGCGATCGCCTGCGGGAACACCTTTGTGCTCAAGCCCAGCGAGAAGGATCCCTCGGCCTCGCTGCTGCTCGCCGACATCTTCACCGAGGCTGGTCTGCCCGCGGGCGTGCTCAACGTGCTGCACGGCGACAAGGTCGCGGTGGACCGCCTGCTCGAGCACTCCGAGGTCGCCGCGGTCAGCTTCGTCGGCTCCACCCCGATCGCCCGCTACGTCTACGAACGCGGCTCCGCGCACGGCAAGCGCGTGCAGGCGTTGGGCGGGGCGAAGAACCACATGGTCGTGATGCCCGATGCCGATGTGGACGCCGCCGCGGACGCCGCGGTGTCGGCGGCCTACGGCTCGGCCGGTGAGCGCTGCATGGCCGTGTCCGTGCTGGTCCCGGTCGGCGAGGTGGCCGAACCCCTGCTGGACGCGGTGCGCAAGCGCATCGACGGCCTGGTCATCGGCCCCGGCACCGACGCGTCCTCGCAGATGGGGCCGCTCATCACCGGGGAGCACCGCGACCGGGTCGCCTCCTATGTGGACGATGCAGTGAAAGAGGGCGCCACCGTGCTGGTGGACGGCCGGGAGCGGCCCTTCGACGGCGACGGCTTCTTCCTCGGCGTGAGCCTCGTCGACCGGGTCCGCCCGGAGATGGCGGTCTACCGCGACGAGGTGTTCGGCCCGGTGCTGACCTCCGTGCGGACCGGCAGCTTCGAGGAAGCGCTGGCGCTGGTCAACGCCAACCCCTACGGCAACGGCGCGGCCGTCTTCACCCGCGACGGGCGCACCGCGGCCCGGTTCGAACGCGAGGTCACCGCGGGCATGGTCGGCGTGAACGTGCCGATCCCGGTGCCGGTCGCCTACTACTCCTTCGGCGGGTGGAAGGACTCGCTGTTCGGCGACTCCCACGTCTACGGACCCGAGGGCGTGCACTTCTACACCCGCACCAAGGTCGTCACCACCCGCTGGCCCGACTCCACCCCAACCGCCGTCGACCTCGGCTTCCCCCGGAACAGGTGAGCCCGATGAACGAGGAGCAGGTCCGCGCGGACGACCGCGCCCACGTCTTCCACTCCTGGTCAGCCCAGGCCGCGATCGACCCGCTGCCGATCGCCTCGGCGGAGGGCTGCTGGATCACCGACTACCAGGGCAACCGCTACCTGGACTTCGCCTCCCAGCTGGTGAACGCCAACCTGGGCCACCAGCACCCCGATGTGGTCGAGGCGATCGTGACGCAGGCCAAGCGGATGTGCACCATCGCGCCGTCCTTCGCCAACGACGTGCGCGGCGAGTTGGCCCGGCTGATCGCCGAGCGGGCACCCGACGGGCTGGACAAGGTGTTCTTCACCAACGGCGGCGCGGAGGCCAACGAGCACGCGATCCGGTTGGCGCGCCTGCACACCGGCCGCTCCAAGATCTTCTCGACCTACCGCTCGTACCACGGCGCCACCGCGGGCGCGATCACCGTCACCGGCGAGCCGCGCCGGTGGGGCAGCGAGCCCGGCATCCCCGGCGTGGTGCGGTTCTTCGGCCCGCACACCTACCGCTCCGCCTTCCACGCGAGTGACGACGCGCAGGAATGCGAGCGGGCGCTGGCCCACCTGGAGGAGGTGTTCGCCCTCGAAGGCCCGCACACCGTCGCCGCGGTGCTGTTGGAAACGGTGGTGGGCACCAACGGTGTACTGGTCCCGCCCGACGGCTACCTCGCCGGTGTCCGCGACCTGTGCGATCGTTTCGGCGCGCTGCTGATCTGCGACGAGGTGATGGTCGGCTTCGGCAGGGTCGGTGAATGGTTCGCGGTGGACGCCTGGAACGTCGCGCCTGACCTCATCACCTTCGCCAAGGGCGTCAACTCCGGCTACGTCCCACTCGGCGGAGTGATCATCTCCGACGAGGTGGCCGACACCTTCGCCCAACGCCCCTACCCCGGCGGGCTGACCTACTCGGGGCACCCGCTGGCCTGCGCCTCCGGGGTCGCCTCGATCCGGGTGTTCGAGCGCGACAATCTCCTCGACCACGTGCGGCGGCTCGGCCGCGAGGTCGTCGAACCGGCCCTGCGCAAGCTCGCCGAACGCCATCCCAGCGTGGGCGATGTGCGTGGCCGCGGTCTGATGTGGGCGGTGGAACTCGTCCGCGACCGCGACACCAGGGAACCGTTGGTGCCGTTCAACGCCGCCGGTCCCGCGGCCGAGCCGATGACCCGGCTGGCGGCGGCGTGCAAGCAGGGCGGGGTGTGGCCGTTCACCCACATGAACCGGCTGCACATCGTGCCGCCGCTGGTGATCGGCGACGCCGAGTTGGAGCAGGGCCTGGACGTGATCGACGCGGCCCTGGACATCGCCAACGGGTACACCCGCTCATGAGCCGCGCCCGCGACCTCGGCCTGCCGCTGCCCGGTGTTCCAGGGCCGGGCAATGCCATCACCGATGTGCCGGGCGTGCAGGTCGGCTACCGCACCCTGATCGAGGGCGACGCGGTGCGGACGGGCGTGACCGCGATCCTGCCGCGCGGCCGGGACGGCATCGGCACCGCCTGCGCCGCGGGCACCTACTCGCTCAACGGCAACGGCGAACTCACCGGCACCGCCTGGATCGAGGAGACCGGTGCCCTCGCGGTGCCGGTCATGATCACCAACACCCACGCCGTCGGGCCGGTGCACCGCGGGGTGATCGACTGGATCACCGCGCACCGGCCCGAACAGGCCAGGCAGTGGCTGCTGCCGGTCGTGGGAGAGACCTGGGACGGCTACCTCAACGACGTCAACGGCGACCACGTCCGCCCGGCGCACGCGGGCGAGGCCATCGACGCGGCCCGCGGCGGCCCGGTGGCCGAGGGGTCGGTGGGCGGCGGCACCGGCATGAACTGCTACGGCTTCAAGGGCGGCAGCGGCACCGCGTCCCGAACCGTCCAGCACGGACCCGACAGCTACACCGTGGGTGCGTTCGTGCAGGCCAACTTCGGCTCCCGCCGCGAACTCACGGTGGCGGGCGTTCCGGTCGGCGCCGCGCTGGCCGAGGACAACCCCATCGAGGACTGGGTGGGCACGGGCGGCGCCGGTTCGGTGATCGCCGTGGTGGCCACCGACCTCCCGCTGCTGCCCGGCCAGTGCAAGGCGCTGGCCCGCCGGGTGCCGCTGGGCCTGGCCCGCACCGGAACCAGCGGCTCGCACTTCTCCGGCGACCTGTTCCTCGCCTTCTCCACCGCCAACCCCGGCGCACTCACCAGCGCCTTCCACCCCACCCCCGACGCGGGCTACGAGACACTGCGGTTCCTGCCCTGGGGCCGTATGGACGCCGTCTACACCGCCGTCGTCCACTCCGTCGAAGAAGCCGTGCTCAACGCGCTCTGCGCCGCCAAGCCCATGACGGGCCGCGACGGCCACCGCTCACCAGCCCTGCCGGTGAGCACCCTGCTGACCCTGCTGAACAGGTAATCGAGGTGGCACATGCCCTCGGAGCCCCCACCCCTGCGCCGTGAACTGAAAATGCTGGGCACCGTGTTGATCACGCTGTCCGCCATCACCCCGGCCTCGTCGGTGTTCATCATCGCCCCCGGCGCCATCGCCGCCGCGGGCACCGGAGCCCTCTGGAGCTTCCTCGCCGCGGGCGTCGTCGGCGTGTTCATGGCGTTCGTCTACGCCGAACTCGGCTCCGCCTACCCGGTGGCGGGCGGCGAGTACACGATCATCGGCCGCGTGCTCGGCCCGCTGCCCGGCTTCGTCACGCTCGGGCTGATGCTCATCACCCAGCTTTTGATCCTCGCGGTGATCGCGCTGGGCGTCGGCACCTACCTCGGCGTGCTGTTCCCCGACCTGCCCCGCGATGTGATCGCCGCGGTCGTCGTGCTCGCCGCCGCCGTGCTGTGCGTCTTCGACATCAAGGTCAACGCTGTGGTGACCGGCGTCTTCCTCGGCATCGAACTGCTGGCGCTGGTCGTGGTGAGCGCGCTGGGCTTCGCCACACCGGAACGCTCGCTGCCGCAGGTCCTCGCCGAACCCGTCGCACTCCAAGGCGGCTCCCTGGTGCCGGTGACCATCGGCCTGATCGGCGCCGTCACCGCGGTGGCGGTGTTCGCCTACAACGGCTACGGCTCCGCGGTGTACTTCGGTGAGGAGACCACCGACGCCCGCCGCAACATCGCCCGCGCGGTGCTCTGGTCGCTCGTCGTGGCGGTCGCCGCCGAGATCATCCCGGTGGCCGCGGTGCTCACCGGCGCCCCCGACCTGGCCGCGCTCTTCGCCTCCGACAACATGCTCGGCGACTTCCTGACCCTGCGCGGCGGCCCCGAGGTCACCACCGCGGTCAGCCTCGCCATCGCGCTGGCGATCATCAATGCGGTGATCGCGATCCTGCTGCTCAGCTCCCGCCTGGTGTTCAGCACCGCCCGCGACGGCTGCTGGCCCCGCGCCGTGAACGGCGCGCTGAGCGTGGTGCACCCCCGCTTCGGCACCCCGTGGACCGCCACCCTCGCCACCGGCGCGGTCGCCGCCGCGGTCTGCTTCACCGACGAGACCCTGCTGCTGGTGCTCACTGGCAGCGCCCTCGTCGTGGTCTACGCGCTGCTCTGCGTCGCCGTGATCATTGGCCGCCGCAACGGCGCCACCGCCCACGGCACCTACCGCATGCCCCTGTTCCCGCTACCCCCGCTGGCGGGCCTGGCCGCCTTGGTCTACGTCCTCTACCAGCTGGCCGCCGACCCCGTCATCGGCCGCCCCAGCCTCCTGGTCACCGCCGCGATCATGCTCCTGGCAGGTCTGTACTACGCACTTGTCCTCCGCCGCCGCGCGCCAGACCCGGACTTGGTGTCCTAAGCCCGGGTCTGGAGCCGGTTCTCGCCGGACTTAGGACACCAAGTCAGGAGATCAGCAGGGGCCGAGGTTCTTCCAGACCGCCCAGGAGTCGGGGTTGCCGGGTTCGGCGCCGCGGGAGTGCCAGGTTGACTCCCACCTGGTGCTCGCGTGGGTGACGATCTGGCCGGGGGAGTAGGCCTCCTCGGTGCTCCACGCGGTGAGGCTCGCGCAGCCCTGGCCGGGGTCGGGGTCCTGGCCGCCCGCGGTCACCAGCGTCAGGCCGTAGGCCGACAGGATCGGCGGCAGCGGCTGGTACCAGCTCTTGGGGTTCGCGCCGCCCGAGCAGAACGGGCCCGCACCGGAGGCCACACCCTGGCCCTGGTCGCCGACCATGTACGAGCCGCCGGAGTCACCGGGGGAGGCGCAGGCGCTGGTCCTGGTCAGACCGCGGACGACCTGGCCGTTGCCGTAGTCCACGGTCTGGTTCTTGGCCTCGATCCGCCCGCACTGGTAGCCGCTGGTGGAACCGGAGCGGCAGATCGCGGCGTCGACCGCGGCCTCCTGGGAGCCCGCCACCTTCTGCGGGTGCGACTGCACCGTCGGCTGGCCCGTCCAGCTTCCGCTGGTGGCCTGCACCCACGCGATGTCCTGACCTGGGAAGGTGGACCCGCCGAAGGAACCGAACGCGGTGTTCCGCACGGTGACGCTTGCGCCCTGCCTGCCGCAGTGCCCCGCGGTGGCGAAGCCCTGCTGCCCGTTGCGCAGCGTCGCGAACCCGATCGAGCAGCGTGAGCTTCCGTTGATGTGGTAGGCCTCGCCGCCCTGGAAGTCGGCAACCACCCGTGGTGCCGCGGTCGCCTCCTCGATCCGGACCAGGTCCTCGGCGACGCCCGCCGCGCGGGCGAACTCGCGGGCCGCCTCGGTGCGGCCCGGCAGGGCGAGGATCGACACGGCGTTGGTCTTGTCCTCCACGCCCCAGGAAGCCACGCCGCTGCCTGCGACGCGTGCCCGGTCGGTCAGCCTCGCCATCGCGGTATCGAGGGCGGCGCGGGAGTGCCGCACGAGTTCGGGCCGCGCCCCGGCGGCCCGGACCTGACCGGCCTTCGCCGGGTCGGTGATGCTCGCGATGAGCGTTCCGCTCGCCGGGTCGAAGTGGGTGCCCGCCAGGTCGGCGCCCAATGCCTGGCGCACCGCCTGTTCGGTCCGCACCGCCCGGTCCTGGGCGCCGAGTTCGAGGCGTGCCTGCTCCTCGGTCAGGCCGAGGTCCCGCTGCATCGCGCTCAGCAACTCGCCCGACAGATCCCCGGTGAACGGTGTCGCTGCGGCGGGGATGCTCGGTGCCGTGGTCAAGGCGGCCAACGCCAGCGCGGTGATCACCGCGCGGCAGACCCTGGTGATGGTCATGGAACCCTCCGATCTCAGCAGGGAGATCCGTGGGTTCGAGGGTGGTGCACCCACGGACGGTGAACTCAGGGATTGGTCTATACCAAGTTCACCGTCACGCTAAGCGCGCCCTATGCCGTATCGGTATCCGCCCGCCGGCCCAACGCCTCAAGGCGATTCAGGTATTACCTCCTTTCGACGGTGGTCGGACGGCGTCACACCGGCCACGCCCAGACCAGGATCACCGCCAGCCACGACAGGAAGCAGGCGAAGGACGCGGCTCCCCACAGCAGGGCGCGTCTGAGGTGGTGGTACTTCCGGCGGGCGATCTGCGCGAGCACCCCCGCCTGACGCCAGGCCTGATCCGCCAGCACCCGTTGCGATGGGCGGCGGGCGATCGCCCCCGCCGCCAACGGGAAGTCGGGGAAGGAGAACCAGTTGGGCTGGTTCGAGCGGCTGAGCCGCGGCCACAGCGCCGCACCGAGGTAGCACACGGTGACCAGAATCCCCAGGCAGAACACGGGAATGGCGTAGGCGAGCAGGGTGGGAAGCCGTTCACCCCCGGCGATCCTGGCGCTGGAAGCCAGACCCGTCAACGCGATGCCCAGCGCGGTCAGCATCAGACCGGCTTTGGTATCGGCCGAGTTGATGTTCCGGTTCAGCTCGGCGACGGCTTTGAGCGCGGTGTCGAGGTCCTCCGCGGGAGCCGAGTGGCGGAAGTGGTTGCGGCGCATCGGTGAACCACACCACGGGCGCGGCGATGCGACCAGCCCTTTGATCAAAATCCGCGGGCGCGCACAGAACGGCGGCCCCGGCGAGTGAGCCGGGGCCGCCGTCGAGGTCGGTCAGCGGGTGGCGACGGCCTGTTCGGCGGCGGCCAGCCACTCGCGCCACTGCGCGGCTTGCTCCTCGGCCTTGCGGGCCCTGCGGTCATCGCCCGCGGCGCGGGCCTTGGCGGCCTGCGACTCGAACTGCTCCACGCGGTCGCGGAATTGCGCGACCCTGGCCTGGGCCTCCGGGTCGCTGCGGCGCCACTGCGCGTCGGAGGCGTTGCGGATCCGCTCCTCAACGGCCCGCAGCCTGCCCTCGAGTTCGCGGATGCGTTCCCGCGGCACCTTGCCGATCTGCTCCCAGCGCTCCTGGACCCGGTGCAGCGCCGCCTTGGCCGCGCCGAGGTTGCCCGCTGGGTCGATCTTCTCGGCCTCGGCCAGCAACTCCTCCTTGGCGCGGGCGTTGTCGGCGAACTCGGCGTCGCGCTCGTTGAAGGCGGCCGACCGGTTGGCGAAGAACTTGTCCTGCGCGGCGCGGAACTGCTGCCACAGGGCGTCGTCGACGTCCTTGGGCGCCCGGCCCGCGGCCTTCCACTCCGTCATCAGGTCCTTGTACCGGGCCGCGGTGGTCGCCCAGTCGGTGGAGTCCGCCAGCTCCTCGGCCTCGGTCACGATCTCCTGCTTGCGGGTCTTGGCGCCCGCCCGCTGCCGGTCGAGGTCGGCGAAGTGCGAACCGCGGCGCCGGTTGAAGGCGTCCCGCGCCTTGGAGAACCGCTTCCACAGCAGCTCGTCGGTCTTGCGGTCGACACCCCGGATGGTCTTCCACTCGTCCAGGATCGTGCGCAGCCGGTCGCCTGCCGCCTTCCACTGCGTGGACTCGGCGGCGATCTGCTCGGCCTCCTCGGCCAGCGCGGTCTTGCGGGCGACCGACTCGGCCTTGGCGGCCTCCTTGGCCTCCCGCGCCTTGGCGATGCCCCGCTCGGACTGCGTGATCACGTACTTGACCCGCGCGGTGAGCCCGGCGAGGTCGCCGACCAGCGCCGCGTCCGCCAGCCCGTCCAGGATGTGCTTGGCACTGGTCAGTGCCTGCTTCGGATCGCCTGCCCCGGAGCTCAGCCGGGCTTCCAGCAACTGGACCTCGGTGAGCACGTCGTCGAAGCGGCGCGCGTAGTGCGCGAGGCCCTCATCGGGCTCGCCCGCCTGCCAGGAGCCGACCGAGCGCTCGCCGTCCGCGGTCTTGACGTAGACCGTGCCGTCGGCGTCGACCCGACCCCACCGCGTCGGGTCCGACAGTGCGGTGGCTACCGGCGGGGGTGTCGACGGTGTCCCGGAATCGCCCGTGGGGGGAGCTTCCTGCACTGCCTGCTCCGCGCTTTCGGTGGTTTCCGTTGTCGTTACCTGATCCGTCATCGCCGGCATCCTCTCTGGCCCGCCCTTCCGGGCGCCCCGACAAGCGGGGCCTTGCGCGCTCGGGTACTGGGGTCCGTGCCACTACCCGTGGGCGCATTCAAACAGGTCAAGAAGCCGGTTGGTACTCCGAGGCCGAATCCGTGCGGTGAACGGCCTCCATTGGCACCAGTGGGTGCCTACCTTCTCGCATCGCAGGAGAGGCGAAGGGACTGAACTTCGCGCAGGTCAGCGCCATGAGGCGGATTAGACCTATCGTGAAGTGCGTATTGGACGCCGTGGATTTGAAGCCTGTGTAACAGCTGTGCTGTGCCCTCGTCGGCCGGTGCGTCGTCTGCTGTGTTCGGCAGGATTTCGCTCAGCGTACGAATAGGCGTACGTGATCGGACACCGCGACGCGACCTACCGCGATGAACCGCGGGGCGCGTGACAACCGCGTCACGCGCCCCGGTATTCGACCGATTCGGCTCAACGCACGAATGCGCGCACCTGACCGGACACCGTCTCGTCCAAACGCAACTCGCTGTGCTTGAGGCATGCGGTCTGCGTGTTCTTGGCACCGTCCAGGATGGTGCTCTTCGGCGGGTCGATCACCTCATCGCAGGAAGACCAGAATGTCCCGTAGTTCATCGCGCCCGGCGTTTCATCGCCCGCGTTGAGTTGGTTGAGAAACGCCGATCCGGGGCTCATGTCCGCGCAGGAGGCCTGGAATCCCGCGCACAGCCGCGCGACGGCGGTGCCGTGGTTCGGGCCCGCGAGCGACACCCAGTCGTCGACCTTGGCATCGCCGCCGAGGAATCGGGTGTACCAGCGGGTGGAAAGGCCGCCCATGGAATGCGACACGACATCGACCTTGGCCGCCTTCGTCTTGCTCAGCACACCGGCGACGTATTCGCCGAACTGGGTGGCGGTGGTCTTGTTCGACTGCGTGGTGTTGTAGGTCCAGGCGAACAGTTGGTCGGCGGGGTAACCGTCGGACTTGAAGTCGGCGACCATCTCGTCCCACACCCCGCCGTTGCTGTTCCACCCGTGCACGAAAACCACGGGGTTGCGTTCGGCGGCGGCGGCCTGGCCCGGAATGGCCAGTGACGCGGTCAGCAGACAGAGCAGGACAAGGCAGTGGCGGAGTACGGAATGCATTGCTGGTTACTTCCTTTCGCAGAGCGCAGGGAGTTCGCGAAGGAGCGTCATCGTGATTGTTGGCCGAAGGGCGGCATTCCGGAAGGACGGTCGGTGAAGTCGCGGTGACCATCCCGGGTTGGAGTAACGAGCTACGCTGTTCGTTCGTGTCGAACAGAGCAGTGGCCGTGATCGGACCGACCGCGACGGGCAAGTCCGAGCTCGCCGTCGAATTGGCGCTGCGCCTGGACGGCGAGGTGGTCAACGCCGACGCCATGCAGCTCTACCGCGGCATGGACATCGGCACCGCCAAGGTCACCGAGGCGGAGCGCCGCGGGGTGCCGCACCACCTGCTGGACGTCCTCGACGTCACCGAGACCGCCTCCGTCGCCGCCTACCAGCGGCAGGCCCGCCGGATCATCGAGGACCTGCTCGCCGCGGGCCGCACCCCGGTGCTGGTCGGCGGCTCCGGCCTCTACGTCCAGGCCGTGTTGGACGAGCTGGAGTTCCCCGGCACCGACCCGGCCATCCGGTCCAGGCTCGAGGCCGAGCTTGCCGCCGTCGGCCCCGGTTTGCTGCACCGCAGGCTTTCCGAGCTGGACCCGATCGCCGCGGGCGCCATCCTGCCCGGCAACGGCAGGCGCATCGTGCGAGCGCTGGAGGTCATCGAGCTGACCGGGCGGCCGTTCTCGGCGAGCATGCCCAAACCCGGCCCGCCCCGCTACGACGCGGTGCTCATCGGCCTCGACCGCGACCCCGCCGAGCTGGACCGGCGGGTGGACCTGCGGGTGGAGCGCATGTTCGAGGCAGGACTGGTGGCGGAGGTGCGGGCCTTGGAGAAGCTCGGCCTGCGTGACGGGCTGACCGCCTCCCGGGCACTGGGATACCAGCAGGTGCTGGCCGCTCTCGACGCCGACGGCGACTTCGCGGTCGCCGCCGAGGAGACCGCGCGGGCCACCCGTCGCTTCGTGCGCCGCCAGCGTTCCTGGTTCCGCCGCGACCGGCGAATCCGCTGGCAGGACGCCGCCGCCCCAGGCTTGACCGCTGCGGCGCTGGCGCACGTGCAGGCCGTAGGCTTGAACGCGTGAGCGGCATCGAGTTCGTCAAGGCGCACGGCACGGAGAACGACTTCGTGGTGCTGCCTGACCCGAACGGGGAACTGGAGCTGACCGCGGCGGGCATCGGCGCCCTGTGCGACCGCCGCGCGGGGCTCGGCGCCGACGGCGTGATCCGGGTGGTGCGCGCGGGCCGGCTCGGTGAGCCGCTGCCCGCCGACGTCGCGGCCGAGGCCTGGTTCATGGACTACCGCAACGCCGACGGCTCGGCCGCGGAGATGTGCGGCAACGGCGTCCGCGTGTTCGCCGCCTACCTGGTGCGGGCGGGGCTGGCGGAAACCGGCGAGGTCACCATCGGCACCAGGGCGGGCGCCCGCTCGGTTTGGGTGCGCCCGGACGGTGCGGTTACCGTCGATATGGGTCCGGTGCGGATCGGTCCGCGGTCCACCGCGACCGTCGAGGGAGCGGCCTTCGACGGCGTGTCGGTGGACGTCGGCAACCCCCACCTGGTCTGCCCCGTCGACGCCGACATCGCCGAACTGGACCTTTCGGTGCCGCCCGGCCACGATCCCGGCGCCTTCCCACACGGGGTGAACGTCGAGTTCGTCAACCGGCACGGGCCCGAGGACTTGCGGATGCGGGTGCACGAGCGCGGCGTGGGAGAGACCAGGTCCTGCGGGACCGGAACCGTCGCCGTCACGGCGGCGATGCTGCACCTGGCGGGTCGTGACACCGGTGCGGCCACCGTGACCGTGCCCGGCGGCAGCGTGCGGGTCGAGATCACCGAGACGGGCAGCACCCTCACCGGACCTGCGGTGCTGCTGGCGAGCGGACACATCGACGGGGCCTGGTGGAAAGAAGCGTCAATCCGCTGAAAGGGTCAATATCACCCAAAAGTTGGATGCGCCAATACTTTCTCGGCTGGGAGAGTCGGTAGTGGCATCTGGGGGATGCCACTCACGGCATGGGGGACGCCGTCGCATCCGGGGGGATCGCATCTGTGCGTGTCTTCACCCTGCGCCCGTGAGCTGAACTCACACGCGTTTTGGGGGAGTTTCATGACCGACGTCTTGCGTCCGACCACCGACACCACGGACCTGCCCATCGATCCGACGACGGGTGTCCGCAAGTTCCTCGACCCGCTGCGCATCCCCGAGATGCTCAGCCCGGTGCCGGATGAGGACGGCGTCACACGGCTCACGATCCGGCAGGTCAACGCGCTGGTTCAGCTGCACTCCGAGCTGCCGCCCACCCCGTTGTGGACCTACGAGGGAACATTTCCCGGCCCGACCATCGAGGTGCGGCGCGGCCAGCGGCTGCACGTGCGCTGGGTGAACGAGCTGGAATGCGAGATCCCAATCGCGGCGGGCACCGTCGCGACACCCGCGCAGGCCATCGCGCTGGGCGGCGCGGGCATGAAGCCGGTCGAGGGCATCGACAAACTGCCCGCCTGGACCGTCGTGCACCTGCACGGCGCGGTGACCGGCGGCAACAACGACGGCTGGACCGAGAACGCGGTCCGGACCGGGGACTCCCAGCTGTCGGAATACCCGAACAACCAGGCCTGCACCACGCAGTGGTACCACGACCACGCCATGCACATCACCCGCTTCAACGTCTTCGCCGGGCTGGCGGGCATGAACCTGATCCGGGACGAGGAGGAGGCTGCGCTGAACCTGCCGTGCGGCGACCGCGAGATCCCACTGGTGTTCTGCGACCGCAACCTGATGACCGACGAGCACGGCGAGCCGGACGGAAGGCTGCTGCACAAGGTCTCCCAGGCACGCGACTTCCCCGAGGGCATCACGCTGCCGTTCTTGGGACCGGTCAACCTGGTCAACGGCGTGGCATGGCCGCACCTGGACGTCGAGGCCTGCTGGTACCGGTTCCGGCTGCTCAACGCCTCCAACTCGCGCACGTACGGCTTCGAGCTGCGGGACGCCGACGGCACCCCGATCACCGGGGCGGCGTTCTTGATCGGCACCGAGTCGGGCCTGCTCGGCGAGCCCGTTCCGCTGGACAAGAAGCTGTCGATGGCCTCGGCCGAACGCGCCGACATCCTGATCAACTTCGCCGAGCTTCGCGGCCGCACCGTGCATCTGGTGAACGTCGATCAGGCCACGCCGCAGTCTGAGGACGCGGTCATGGAGTTCCGGGTCTGCGCGGACCCGTTCGAGGACGACTTCGAGCTGCCCGCCGTGATCTCCCCGTCCTTCGAGCGGCTCACCCACGGGTCCCACGAGCACGGCCACCGCCTGATCGTGCTGACCCCGCCGGTGGAAACCCTCCAGCACCCGGAAATGTGGGAGATGGTGAAGGTCAAGCCAGAAGACGGCCCGACCGAGGAGCGACCCGTCATCGACGGCATCATCCAGCTCAAGGTCCTCGACCACCATGGCGTGCCCACCGTGAATACCTACCGCCGTACGGCGGTCCGCTTCCAGGACGCGATCCAGTTCTTCATCGAGGAGGGCGACTGGGAGCAGTGGCAGTTCCTCAACCTGGGCCCGCTCGGTC
Source organism: Actinorectispora metalli (assembly GCF_056323685.1). Taxonomy (NCBI): domain Bacteria; kingdom Bacillati; phylum Actinomycetota; class Actinomycetes; order Pseudonocardiales; family Pseudonocardiaceae; genus Actinorectispora; species Actinorectispora metalli. The sequence continues at coordinate 370,176 of NZ_JBREYE010000001.1, read as the reverse complement.
CGATGCACCCCATGCACGTGCACCTGGCCCGATTCCAGCTGCTGAACAGGGACACGTTCGACGTGCAGGGCAAGTTCGTGCCGCTGGCCCCGGGACATTCCCCGGTGCGCGGCGGCACCAAGTTCGGCGACCCGATCGTGCAGCTTGATCCGGTGCCGTTGGGCGACTACGAGCAGGGTTGGAAGGACACCACCCAGGTGCTGCCCGGCCAGCGGTCCACCATCCTCGGCCGCTTCGAGGGCGCGAGCGGCCTCTACATGTACCACTGCCACATCCTCGAACACGAGGACCACATGATGATGCGCCCGTTCAACGTGATCCCGCCCGAGGTGAACGTGTTCAACCACGAGAACCACGGTGGGCACGGCGACCACGGCGGCCACCCGGGCCACGGCGAGGGCAACGGCCACCCCGATGGCCACGGCAACGGCGAGGCCATCACGGCGCTGGGCAACGGCCACTCGCACGCCACGCCGCTGGTGTGAACGGCTGACGGTTGTGGTGCTCGGCCCTCCCAAGGCCGAGCACCACGGTGCCGTCACAGCATGCTGATGGCCAGCGTCGCGATCACGGCGTTGCCGACCAGGGAGGTGACAAGCTGCCCGCGCGGCCCGGACAGCAGCCTGCCCACCGCCGACCCGGCCAAGGCCAGCAGACACTGCCACGAAGCGGACGCGGCGAACGCCGCCGCCACGAAGATCCCCGCCGCGGCGGGGGAGACGTCGCCGAGGTCGTTGCCCAGCACCAGCGCCGCGAAATACACCACGGTCGCCGGGTTCAGCAGGGTCAGCCCCAGCAGTTGGAGGAACGCCATGAGCGGTGGACCGGAGCCCTGTTGTACCTGAACGGCAGGTTGTGCGGGGGAGCGCAGCCTCCGGACCGTGCCGTAGAGCCCGTAGGCGGCGATTCCCAGCAGCACCACCGCGGCGGCGATCTTCGCCTGGCCCGCGACCGGCCGCAGCAGTGCCTCGACGGTCGTGCCACCCACCACCGCCACCAACGCGTAGATCCCGTCCGCCGCCGCCGTGCCCAGGCCCGCCGCGATCCCCACCGAGAGCGACCGCCGCGCCGCGAGCGAGACGATCAGCACCCCGATCGCGCCCACCGGGATAGCGATCGCGTATCCCGCCACCAACCCCGCGACCAGCGCCTCAGCCCCTGTCACGTCCACATCCCTCGCATGGCCGCACTCTGACGGCCCCGGCGCGGAGGGGGCAACGCAATTACGTGGGCCTGCCGCTTCGTCGGGCAGTTGCAATCCGGGGAGAAGATCACGACGATGCCGGACGCCATCGGACTCACCAATTCGGGTGATGCGGGGAGGGAATCGCCCGAACTATAACGACGTTACTTGCGTTGGCGGGGTATTCGTATCACGGAAGCCCAAAATGGAGTGCGCGGCATGCGACCATGGAAGGCGGAATGACAGGAGCCAGCGAAATTTTCGAAGAAACGCCTGACGAGGTCCGGTACGAGGAAGTGCCCTCCACCGGAGACCTCGAACTTGCCGAGCGGGCCGCCCTACGCCGTGTTGCGGGGCTGTCCACCGAACTTTCCGACGTCACCGAGGTCGAGTACCGACAGCTGCGCTTGGAGCGCGTTGTCCTGGTCGGCGTCTGGACCGAAGGCGACCTCATCGAGGCGGAGGCCTCGCTGACCGAGCTTGCCCTGCTCGCCGAGACGGCGGGCTCCCAGGTCTTGGACGGCCTCATCCAACGCCGCGACCGGCCCGACCCGGCGACCTACATCGGCTCCGGCAAGGTCAAGACGCTGCGGGACACCGTGTTGTCCAGCGGCGCCGACACCGTGATCTGCGACGGAGAGCTCTCCCCCGGCCAGCTTCGGCAGCTTGAGGAGAAGCTCAAGGTCAAGGTCATCGACCGGACCGCGTTGATCCTGGACATCTTCGCCCAGCACGCCCGGTCCCGTGAGGGCAAGGCGCAGGTCGAACTGGCCCAGCTCAGCTACCTGCTGCCCCGCCTGCGTGGTTGGGGTGAGACGCTGTCCCGCCAGGCCGGTGGCCGAGCGGGCGGCGCGGGCGGCGGTGTGGGTCTGCGTGGTCCCGGTGAGACCAAGCTGGAGACCGACCGCAGGCGCATCCGGGCCCGCATCTCCAAGCTGCGTCGCGAGATCAAGGCCATGGGCACGGTGCGAGAGACCAAGCGCGGCAAGCGGCAGGCCAACGCGGTGCCCAGCGTCGCCATCGCGGGGTACACCAACGCGGGCAAGTCGAGCCTGCTCAACGCGCTGACCGGCGCCGGGGTGCTGGTGGAGGACGCGTTGTTCGCCACCCTCGACCCGACTACCCGCCGCTCCCTGACTCCCGACGGCCTGGAGTACACGCTGACCGACACGGTCGGCTTCGTCCGGCACCTGCCGCACCAGCTGGTGGAGGCGTTCCGCTCCACGCTGGAGGAGGTCGCCGACTCCGACCTGCTGCTGCACGTGGTGGACGGTTCCGACCCGATGCCGGAACGCCAGGTCAACGCGGTGCGCGAGGTGCTCGCCGAGATCAACAAGGAACGCGACCGTCCGATCCCGCCCGAGCTGTTGGTGGTCAACAAGATCGACGCCGCCGACGAGCTAGCGCTGACCAGGCTGCGTCACCTGCTGCCGGAGGCGGTCTTCGTCTCGGCGCACACCGGCCAGGGTGTCGCCGAACTGCGGGAGCGGGTCGGCGCACGGCTGCCCCGTCCGGATGTGCTGGTCGACGTGCTGGTGCCCTACACCCGCGGTGAACTGGTGGCCAGGGTGCACTCCGAGGGCGAAATCCTGACCGAGGAGCACACCGCCACCGGCACCGTGCTGAAGGCCAGGGTCCGCCCCGATCTGGCGGGCGCGCTGGAGGAGTTCGCGGCCGTAGGGTGAACGCAGCGGTCTCATCGGCCCCGGCCAGGGGCCGATGAGTTCTGTCAGACTGGAAAGCGATGACATCCCGATACATCCGGTGGCTGCCCCTGCTGGCCGCCCTCTTCGTCGTGGCCTCCGCCCTGCCCGCGCAGGCCGCCGAGCCGGTCACCCGCTGCACGTTCACCGACCGCAGGCTCAACGAGCTGTCCGGCCTCGCCTCGGACGGCCAGTGGACGTACGCGGTATCCGACGGCGGTGTCCGGCTCCAAGTCCTGATGCTGCGCAAGAACTGCACCGTGGACCGCGTGATCACCAACGAGGTCGACCCATTCGACGTGGAGGACCTGGCCCGCGGCCGCGACGGCACGCTGTGGCTGGCGGACATCGGCGACAACCAGCGCCGCCGCGAGTCGGTGTCCCTGCACGTCCTGGACCTGCAAGGCCGCGCCCGCCAGTACCGCCTGAGCTACCCCGACGGCGCCCACGACGCCGAGGCCCTGCTGCTGGACGGCAAGGGCACGCCCTACATCGTCACCAAAGAGCCGTTCGGCACCGCCGAGATCTACCGCCCCGCAGGCGAGCTGTCCACCACCGCCACCACAAAGCTGGAACGCCTCGGCACAGTCACCCTGCGCACCACCGACACAACCGGCGGCCCGGTCCGCGGCGACCTGGGCTCGGTGATGGTCACCGGAGGAGCCGTATCCGACGACGGCACAGTGGTCGCACTCCGCACCTACACCGAGGCCTACCTGTTCAGCGCCCCCGACGGCGACGTGGCAGCCGCCCTCAAACGCAAACCCACCCGCATCTCGCTCCCCGACGAACCACAGGGCGAAGCGATCGCCTTCGAGCCCGACGGCACCCTGCTGTCCGGCTCGGAGAAGATGCACCCCATCCGCGCCGTAGACGGCGCCGCCGCCCTCGTACCCAAGGCAACCCCGGACCAGAACACCGAAACCACCCCCGCAGCCGAGGCCAAACCCGACAAGCCCGCCCTGGAGAGCTGGAAGTCCCTGGGCGTCGCAGGCATCGCCACCCTCTTCGTACTGGCAATCGTCAGCCTCATCCGCCGCGCCCGCCGCAACTGACCCCCAACCCACCGATCCGCAGCAAGCCCATTTCGTACTGGCCTCGCCAGCCTCACCCGCCGACTGACGCGCAAGCCCCTAACCCGCAGCACGCCATTCGTACTGGCGGAAGTCACCCTCGTGCGCGGCGCCCGCCGCAACTGACACCCACCAACCCACCGATCCGCAGCACGCCCGTTTCGTACCGGCGTCACCAGCCTCACCCGCCGCGCCCCGCCCTGACGCCCAAGCCACCGATCCGCAGCACGCCCGTGTCGCACTGGCGATCGTCAGGTGCATCCGTCGCGCCCGCCGCAACTGACGCGCAAGCCATCAGCGCAGCACGCACTGTCGTATTGGCGGTCGTCAGCCTCACCCGTCGCTCGAGCCATCGAGGCGCAGCAAGCATCCGGCACGCGGCGCGTCGCGGGCACCTACAGCATCACCCCTGTCCGCCGAGCCCGACAGCCCGTCAGCCTTCTGCGCGAAGTTCAGCCGCTTTGGGCACGTAGACGAACGAGCCCGTCACCGGACAGCGGACTGTGACCGGGCGCCTTCGGTCCAGCCCTGGCCTCAGCCCAGCCCGGCCTTCGGCCCGACCCGATCATTAGCTCCAGCGCGCGGGCCCCGGATCGTGTCGCTGTCACCTTCAATGCCCCTGAACTGCGAGAATCGGTTCGGGGGTAGCTCATCACGAATACGCCCCAGGGCGACATCATGATCTCCTGGGGGCGCATGATGACGACGCCGGGCGACATCATGCGCCTTCAGGGAGCGGTTGCCGCCCGGGCGCCCTTGCACGCCATGCCGATTCGGCGGAAGTCGGCTCCGGGCAGAGCAGGGGGCCTGGCAAAGGGTGCGATGGCCACCACGACTTTTCGTCGGTGTCCCGCGCGCCTCTTGTGGTTGGGGGCGGGAAGCCTCGAGCTCGTCTTGGGGCTCCTATTGGCCCACCTGGCTCGCTAGCCGGCGTCCTCGAGCTGTGGCTCTGCCGCCCACGGAAGCTGGAACCTGATTCAAGACGCGGCAGGCGCGATGAAGAGGAACACCAGCCACCCCGGTTCACCCCGCCGTCGAGGTCCGCGGTCAGAATGCCGGCGCGAGTCTCGAATCGGTGCGGTGGGCCGTTCTGGACTGTAGATCGCTGCGGGCAGGCCGCCGGGAAGGTGTGAGGGTGTATCTCCGCCGAGCCGGTGTGCTCGACGGGGATACACCCTCAACCCAAGTCCTCAGACGCGGCGGAGCACCGCAACGACCTTGCCGAGGATGGTGGCCTGGTCACCGTCGATGGGCTGGTAGGCCGGGTTCTGTGGCAGCAGCCACAGATGTCCGTCCTTCCGCTTGAAGGTCTTCACGGTGGCCTCGCCCTCGATCATGGCCGCGACCATCTCGCCGTTCTCCGCATCGGGCTGCTGGCGCACCACGACCCAGTCGCCGTCGGTGATGGCTGCCTCGATCATCGAATCGCCGACGACCTTGAGCAGGAAAAGCTCGCCCTCGCCCACGATCTCCTTCGGCAGCGGGAAGACCTCCTCGATGGCCTCCTCCGCCAGGATCGGGCCACCGGCGGCGATCCGACCAAGCAGCGGCACGTAGGTGGGGCTGGGCTTGGCGACTTCCGGGGTCGCCGGGTCCTCGTCGGGCGACATCACGCCCACCGCCCGCGGCCGGTTGCCGTCCCGGCGCAGGTAGCCCTTCCGCTCCAGCGCCCGCAGCTGGTAGGCCACCGACGAGGTCGAGTGCAGTCCCACCTCGTCGCCGATCTCCCGGATGCTGGGCGGGTAACCGTGCTTCTCCAGGTAATCGCGGATGACGTCCAGTACCTCGCGCTGGCGGGGTGTGAGGGCCTCCTCGCCCTTTTCCACCGCGGGAAGGACATGGACCTCGGCCTCGCGCTGACCCGATATCGTGCTGTCCCCGGCCTTGCGTGCCACGGTATGCCTCCTCGCACGTCGGAGTCCGTCCGACTTCTAACGCTGGCTCTGGTCGACCACCGTGACCGCTCGGGTAGCGCCCAAGGTGCTCTCGGTAACGACCGTAGCTCGCGACAACACAGAGATCAAACACCTGTTCGAAGGACACGCCGGGAAAGTCTCGACTTTTGTCGGGGGTAGGTGGTACACATTCGCACGACCGTTCGATCGAACGACTGTTCGACCAAGATCGTCTCGGGCGAGGAGGCACCGACATGGCGGTACTGGCAGGCATCGAGCCCAGGCTGTCCACCCGCATGGCCCAAGGTGCGGGCACGGGAATTTCACCTGGTCGGACCACACCCAGGCGGCCCAACGCCAGGCGGAGGCCGCGGCACCTGCGTGTCGTGCGCGAACTCAACCGCAACGCCGCCGCGTGTGCCACTCCCCGGCGTGTCTCGCTCGGCTACGAGATCCTGCGGATGGCGGCCGTCGCGCTCGGATCCGCGGTAGTGATCTTCGCCATCGGCCTTGCCGCTCTGCTGAGCAACGCCATCTGAGTTCCTCTTCGCGCCGCCGGAGTTGCCGCCCCGGTGGCGATCCGTGAGGCTGCTGCTACCGGCCGCCGATGACCGCGCGAATCGAGGCGTAGGTCACCCCTTCGTGAGGCGTGCCGACTTGCGCACGTATGCCTTGCGACTTACGGTCTACCCCAACATCTAGTAGTTACATCGCTGTAGTTAGTCCACAGGTTGGGTTTGGCGGTGGATAACTTGTCCACACCTTGTGCTCAACTCGGCCATCCGTGGTCGGCTCCGGACACGCAGTGACGTCGAGCTCGGACAGGGGTGGGGCCGGTATGCGTTGTCCTTTTTGCCGTCATCCGGACTCCCGCGTCATCGACTCGCGTGAGGTCGATGAGGGACAGGTCATCCGGCGGCGCCGGTCCTGCACGGAATGCTCCCGGCGGTTCACCACCGTCGAGGAGGCGGTGCTGGCCGTCGTCAAGCGCTCAGGCGTCACCGAACCGTTCAGCAGGGACAAGGTCGTGAACGGCGTGCGTCGGGCCTGCCAGGGAAGACCGGTGGACGAGGACGCGTTGCAACTGTTGGCGCACCGGGTCGAGGAGACGATCCGGTCCAGCGGCAGCGCGGAGATTCCCAGCCATGAGGTCGGCCTGGCCATCCTGGGCCCATTACGCGAGTTGGACGAGGTCGCCTACCTGCGATTCGCCAGCGTGTACCGCTCGTTCTCCTCGGTCGAGGACTTCGAGAAGGAGATCGCGGGCCTGCGCACGGCACGTGATGCCGAGTCGGCCGAGCAGAACGGGCGCCGATGATCGGCAGACGCAAGAACACCGAGGCAGCGGGCCGGACGGGGAGCCCGCAGCCGTCAGCACAACAGGCCGGACGGGGCGCACAGGCATTGCGCGCCGCCGCCGAGGAAAGCTCGAACGGAGAGGCACGGGTCATGACGGAGACCGTGGGGAGTACGGCCGGCGGCCGTAAGGGATCGACGAGGAACAAGGGTGGCGGCCTGAAGATGGAGCGCGTGTACACCAGCCAGGGTGTGCACCCCTACGACGCGGTGACCTGGGAACGCCGCGACGTGGTGATGACCAACTGGCGCGACGGGTCGATCAACTTCGAGCAGCGCGGTGTCGAGTTCCCCGACTTCTGGTCCGTCAACGCGACCAACATCGTCACCAGCAAGTACTTCCGCGGCGCCGTGGGCAGCGACAAGCGTGAGCACAGCCTCCGCCAGCTGATCGACCGCGTGGTCAAGACCTACACCAGGGCGGGCATCGACCACGGGTACTTCGCCACGCCCGAGGACGCCGAGATCTTCGAGCACGAGCTCACCTGGATGCTGCTGCACCAGGTGTTCAGCTTCAACTCCCCGGTCTGGTTCAACGTCGGCACCACCTCCCCGCAGCAGGTCTCCGCCTGCTTCATCCTCGCCGTCGACGACACCATGGAGTCGATCCTCAACTGGTACAAGGAAGAGGGTCTGATCTTCAAGGGCGGTTCCGGCGCGGGTCTGAACCTCTCCCGGATCCGCTCATCCAAGGAACTGCTTTCCTCCGGCGGCACCGCATCCGGCCCGGTCTCCTTCATGCGCGGTGCCGACGCCTCCGCGGGCACCATCAAGTCCGGCGGCGCGACCCGCCGCGCGGCCAAGATGGTCGTGCTGGATGTGGACCACCCCGACATCGAAGAGTTCGTCGAGACCAAGGTCCGCGAGGAGGAGAAGATCCGCATCCTCCGCGACGCGGGCTTCGACATGGACCTCGGCGGCGCGGACATCAACTCCGTGCAGTACCAGAACGCCAACAACTCGGTGCGGGTCTCGGACGAGTTCATGCGCGCGGTGGAATCCGAAGGCGACTTCGGCCTGCGCGCGCGGATGACCGGCGAGGTCTTGGAGAAGGTCGACGCGAAGAAGCTGTTCGGCAAGATCGCCGAGGCCGCCTGGGCCTGCGCCGACCCCGGCATTCAGTACGACGACACGATCAACGACTGGCACACCTGCCCGGAGACGGGCCGGATCACCGCGTCCAACCCGTGCTCGGAGTACATGCACCTGGACAACTCCAGCTGCAACCTGGCCTCGCTGAACCTGATGAAGTTCCTCCGCGAGGACAACACCTTCGACGCGGCGACGATGGCCAAGGTCGTCGAGTACGTGATCACCGCGATGGACATCTCCATCTGCTTCGCCGACTTCCCGACCGAGCCGATCGCCGAGACCACCCGCGCCTTCCGCCAGTTGGGCATCGGTTACGCCAACATCGGCGCTCTGCTGATGGCCACCGGCCACGCCTACGACTCCGAGGGCGGCCGCGCGCTGGCCGCGTCGATCACCTCGCTGATGACCGGCACCGCCTACAAGCGCTCCGCCGAGCTCGCGGCCATCGTCGGCCCCTACGAGGGCTACGCCCGCAACGCGAGCGCCCACCAGCGCGTAATGCGCAAGCACGCCGCCGCCAACGACCTGATCCGCACCTACCACGGCAACGACGCCGCGGTGCACAAGCTGGCCACCAACGCCTGGCAGCAGGGCCTGAAGGTCGGCGAGCGCAACGGCTGGCGCAACGCCCAGGCCTCGGTCCTCGCGCCAACGGGCACCATCGGCCTGATGATGGACTGCGACACCACCGGCATCGAGCCCGACCTGGCGCTGGTCAAGTTCAAGAAGCTGGTCGGCGGCGGCTCCATGCAGATCGTCAACCAGACCGTGCCGCGTGCCCTGAAGTCACTGGGCTACCAGCAGGAGCAGGTCGAGGCGATCGTCGAGTACATCGCCGAGCACGGCCACGTGGTGGACGCGCCGGGTCTGCGCCAGGAGCACTACGAGGTGTTCGACTGCGCGATGGGCGAGCGCTCCATCAAGCCCATGGGCCACGTCAGGATGATGGCCGCGGTGCAGCCGTTCATCTCCGGCGCCATCTCCAAGACGGTGAACATGCCGGAGAACGCCACCGTCGCCGAGGTGGAGGAGATCTACCACCAGGGCTGGAAGCTCGGCCTGAAGGCACTGGCGATTTACCGCGACAACTGCAAGGTCGGCCAGCCGCTGTCCGCGGGCAAGTCCGCCCGCGGCAAGGAAGAGCCCGAGACGGTCATCGAGTACCGCCCGGTCCGCAAGCGCCTGCCGAAGAAGCGCCCCAGCCAGACCGTATCCTTCACCGTTGGCGGCGCCGAGGGCTACCTGCACGCGGGCTCCTACCCCGACGACGGCCTCGGCGAGATCTTCGTCAAGCTCGGCAAGCAGGGCTCCACCCTGGCGGGCGTGATGGACGCCTTCTCCATGTCCATCTCGGTGGGCCTCCAGTACGGCATCCCGCTGGAGTTCTACGTCTCGAAGTTCATGAACAACCGCTTCGAGCCCGCGGGCATGACCGACGACCCGGACGTCCGGATCGCCACCAGCGTGCTGGACTACCTGTTCCGCAGGCTGGCCTTGGACTACCTGCCATATGAGAAGCGCGCCGAACTCGGCGTCTTCACCGCCGAGGAACGCGCCGCCCAGGTCAACGGCGACTACTCGGCCCCCGGCTCCGACGTGGACCTGGAAGCCCTGCGCTCCACCGTCGAAGCCAACCCCCGCCCCGCGAAGTCGGGCGAGACCGGCAAGGTCGGCAGTTCCACCGAGCTGATCGAACTCCAGCAGGGCAAGGCCGCCGACGCCCCGCTCTGCCTCACCTGCGGCACCAAGATGCGCCCCGCGGGCTCCTGCTACGTCTGCGAAGGCTGCGGCTCCACCTCCGGTTGCAGCTGACCCGGCAGCTGAGCGAAAGGGGCATCGGTCCTGGTGACCGGTGCCCCTTTGCCGTCTCAGCCGAACAGGTAGGCGGTAGGTGCTTCGCCGGTCAGGGTGCGGAACTCGCGGTTGAGGTGTGCCTGGTCGGCGTAACCGCAAGCGTGCGCGATCTCCGACCATCGGTGCGAGGCCTGGGCCAACAGCGGGGCTGCCCGGTGGAGACGGGCGATGCGGGCGACTGTCTTGGGGCTCAGCCCGATCTGCTGGCGAAACCGGGTGTTCAGATGCTGGCGGGTCCAGCCGATCTCCTCGGCCAGGGTGGCGATGCGAAGCCCGCCCGCTGTGGTCATCAGACGGCGCCAAGCGCCTTCGACCGGCGCCGACAGCTTCGGACCCACGTGCAGGCGAGCGGTCAGCTGCTCGTCCAGCACCCGAAACCGCGCGGGCCAACCGCGTGCCTCGGCGACTCGTTCGGTCAGCCTGCGGGCGTCGGCGCCGAGCAGGTCCGCCAAGCCGACGTGCGTATCGGCCAACTCCAGCAGAGGCAGCCCGAACAGGGCGTAGGCCCCTATGGGCGTCAGCGCGATGGAGACGCCGAGTGCGCGGCCCCGCTGCTCGACCGACAACGGTGCACCGCGCAGTCCACTGACCGGGGACGCCGGGACAGACCCACCGCCCACCAGGGTGCGAGTGGCTGCCTCGAAGTCGATGACCACCGTGATCGCCGCACCCGGTGTGACGGTCCACCGCATCGGCGGCCCGGGACGGTCGTCGTGCCCGACGTAACCGAGTACCTGAGCGGCCAACAGCGGACTCGGTCGGGCGAAGACGCGCTCATCGGGCAGCCGCGCGATCTCCTCGCGCGGCGCGACGATCGTCCAGCCGGTCACACCTCCACGGTACGGGCTTCCATTTGTCCAAGACGCGGCTCCGTGCCTGCTCTTAGCCTCGGGCCATGACGACAATTGGTGTCGGCGGCTTCCGAAATGAAGCCGCGGGGGAGCGGTATCTCGAGGTGTACCGGGCGGTGTCGGGCGCAGGTCCGGTTCCCGAGGAGACGCTGGACGTGCCGACGGGGTTCGGCACGGTCCGGGTCTATCGGCACGGACCGGTTGACGGGCCGCCACTGGTGCTGCTGCCCGGCCTGTCCGCCACCTCGGCCATGTGGGCGGAGCATGTACCCGCACTGTCCCGGACGCATCCGGTGTACACAGTGGACCCGTTGGGGGAGCCTGGGGCGAGCGTGCAGACGGTGCCGATCACAGACGCGGCCGCCCGGGCCGCGTGGTTGGACGAGGTGTTGGCGAAGCTGGCGCTGACGGGGGTGCACCTCGTCGGCGCGTCCAACGGCGGCTACCTGGCGTTCAACCAGGCCGTCCACCGCCCGCAGCGGTTGGCCTCGGTCAGCCTGCTGGACGCGACCACGGTGACCGCGCCCTTCTCGCGGGGCGTGCTCTGGTATGGGCTGCCCGCGGCGCTGCTCAACCGCCAGTGGCTGTGGCGGCGTTTCCTGCGCTGGTCGGGCGGCGGTGTGGACCTGTGGGAGCGGCCCGAGATCCGGCTGGTGCTGGCGGGCATCCGCGCCTACCGGGTGCGCCTGCCGCACCACTTCCCGCCGCCCGAGGACGCCATCCGGTCGGTGCGTCTGCCCGTGCTGGCGATGTTCGCCGGTCGGAGCGTGGTGCACGACGCGACCGGCGCTGCCGACCGGGCCAGGCGACTGCTGCCGCACGCCGAGGTGGAGCTGTGGCCGGACCTCGGGCACCACTTCACCGCTGCCGACCGCGAGCGCGTCGATCGGCGGGTGCTGGAGTTCGTGGCGGGCCTCAGCTGAACAGGTCCGGCGGGCCCGCGACCCGGCGTTCCAGCGCCAGCAGGAACTGCTTGCGAGGCAGCCCGCCGCCGTAGCCGGTGAGGCTGCCGCTCGAACCGATCACGCGATGGCAGGGGACGATGATGCCGATGGGGTTGCGGCCGTTGGCCAGGCCAACGGCTCGGGCGGCGCCGGGTTGGCCGATGCGTTCGGCCAGTTCGCCGTAGGAGATGGTCTCGCCGTAGGGGATGCGGCACAGCTCGGTCCAGACGCGGCGCTGGAAGTCGGTGCCGATCATGGTCATGGGCAGGTCGAAATCGGTGAGCTCGCCCGCGAAGTAGGCGGCCAGTTGCTCCCGCGCCGCGGAGAGCAGCGTGGCGTCGGCCTCGCCGAAGGATTCAGCCGACGGGCGGTAGCGCTGGTCGTCCATGTACATCCCGGTCAGGGTGCCGTCCTCGGCAACCAGGGTGAGCGTCCCCACTGGACTGTCCATTGTGGTGTGTGTGCACGGGTTGCGGTGGTCACGGTGTCTCCTAAGCGGCTTCGGGAAGGCGGTTGATGGGGTGGTCGCCGGTGGCCCACAGGTGCTGGACGGCATACGCCCGCCAGGGGCGCCACGCCGCGGAGCGCTTGACCAGCGTGGCGGGAGTGCCGCCGAGGCCGAGGGTGCGGGCCGCCAGCTTGACGCCGAGGTCGGTGCCGACGAACGCGTCGGGATCACCCAGCGCGCGCATCGCGATCGACTCGACCGTCCACGGGCCGAGGCCCGGCAACTCGGCGAGCTTGGCTCTTGCCTGGTCCCAGTCGCTGCCGGTGCTCAGGTCGATCCGCTGCTCGGCCAATGCCGTGACCAGGCCGAGGATCGCGACGCGGCGGGACTGCGGGAACGCGAGGGCGGTTGGGTCCAAAGCCGCCAGGGCGGTAGGCGTTGGGAACAGGTGGGTCAGTCCGCCCTCGGGGTCGGCGACCGTGTCGCCGTGGGCGAGGACGAGCCGGGCGGCGTGGGTGCGGGCGGCCGCGGTGGACACCTGCTGGCCGAGCACCGCGCGGACGGCGAACTCCGCGGGGTCCGCCGTCCGCGGCACCCGGCGGCCGGGGGCCGCGCCGACCAGTGGCGCCAGCACCGGGTCGGTGGACAGCTGCTCGTCGACGGCCACCGGATCGGCGTCCAGGTCGAGCATCCAGCGGCAGCGGTTGATCGCGGTGGACAGGTCGCGGATGTCGGTGAGCGTGAGCCTGCAGGCGATGTGGTCGGGTCGCGGTGCCAGCGCGGCGATGCCGTGACCGCGCGGCAGCCGCAGGGTCCGCCGGTACGCACCGTCGCGCCATTCCTCGACCCCGGGAACACCGGTGGCGACCAGGTGACCGAACAGGTTGTCGGGATGCAGCGGGCGGCGGAACGGCAGTCGCAGCGACAGGGTGCCCGCGGTGGACGGCGTGGTGCCCGCGCGGCGGCGCAGGTCGGTGGGGGAGAGGGCGAAGATCTCCCGCACCGTGTCGTTGAAGGTCCTGATGCTGGCGAAGCCTGCCGCGAAGGCCACATCGCTCATCGGCAGGGTGCTGCTCTCGATGAGCAGGCGCGCGGTCTGGGCGCGTTGGGCCCTGGCCAGCGCCAGCGGTCCGGCGCCCAACTCCGCCAGCAGCTGCCGCTGGATCTGGCGGGTGCTGTACCCCAGGCGCGTGGCCAGGCCCGGCACACCGTCGCGGTCCACGACGCCGTCGGCGATCAGCCGCATCGCCCTGGCCACCAGGTCGGCACGCTCGTTCCACTGTGGGGAACCGGGGCTGGCGTCCGGGCGGCAGCGTTTGCAGGCCCGGAAGCCTGCCTGCTGGGCGCTGGCGGCGCTTGGGTGGAACCGCATGTTCTCCACCTTCGGCGGCACCACCGGACAGCTCGGCCTGCAGTAGATGCCGGTGGTGACGACGGCAATGTAGAACCAGCCGTCGAACCGGGCGTCCTTGGACTGCACGGCCCGCACGCAGCGCTCGGTGTCGGTGTACATACGAACAGCATCTCTCGAGGCACCGACATTTCCTGGCGAGAATCCGACATCACCCTCGACCGGAAAATCAACTTGGTGGCGCCGGCTACCGTACGGTCATGACATCCACTGGGGCTCATCTCGCGATGGTCGGCGTGCCCGCGCACGGCCACATCAATCCTGGCTTGGCGGTGATCCGGGAGCTGACCTCCCGCGGGCACCGCGTCAGCTACGCGATTCCCGAGCGGTTCGCCGACCAGGTGCGGGCCGCGGGTGCCCGGCCGGTGGTGTACCGCTCCGCCGAGCCGTCGGGGGTCGCGCCGACGAACCTCGCCGAGGTGATGGCGATCTTCCTCCGCGAGGCGATGGCCGCGCTGCCCCAACTCGCCGCCGCGTTCGACGCCGACCGGCCCGACCTGGTGTTGCACGACACCGCGGCGTTCGCCGGACCTGTCCTGGCCGCGCGGTGGTCGCGGCCGTGCGTGCAGCTGTCCCCGACCTTCGTCTCCTGGGACGGCGCCGAACTCGGCGACGCGGGCCCCGCGGCGACCCCGGCGCATGCGGAGTTCCAGAAGTGGTTGCGGGACAACGGGATCAAGGCGTCCATCGCGGACTTCACCGGGCGGCCCCGGCGCTGTCTGGCGCTCATCCCGCGGGTGTTGCAGCCCCATGCCGACCAAGTGCCGGACACCGTCAGCTTCGTCGGGCCCTGCCTTGGCGAGCGGGCCGGGACGTGGCAGGGCGACGGGCGGCCGGTGCTGCTGGTGTCGCTGGGCACGATCTACCACGACCAGCCGTCGTTCTTCCGGCGCTGCGCCGAGGCGTTCAGCGGGCAGGGACTGCGGGTGGTGATGTCGGTCGGCGCTGCGCTGGACGAGCTGGGTCCGCTGCCCGCGGACGTCGAGGCGCACCGCTCGGTCCCGCAGCTGTCGGTGCTGTCCCAGGCGGCGGGCTTCGTGACCCACGCGGGCATGGGCAGCACCATGGAGGGCCTGTACTTCGGGGTGCCGATGGTCGCCGTGCCGCAGGCGATGGACCAGCACGCCAACGCCGCCCGCATCGCCGAACTCGGCGTCGGCGTGCACCTGTCCGAGGAGCAGCTCACCGTCGAGGGACTGCGGACGGCCGCGGCCAGGATCATGACCGACCCCGACATCGCGCGGAGGGCCAAGGAGGTCCGCGACGAGGTACGTGCCGCGGGCGGCACCGCTCTCGCTGCCGACCTCATCGAGCGCGAACTGCACTGAGGGGCTTTCGCCGCCAGAAGTCCTGGCGCGGTCTCTGGCGGCGAAAACCCGGGAGGTGGCACGGGCACCCCCAGTTAGCCCGTGCCACCGGGTCAGTCGGCCACCCGGAGGACGACCTTGCCGCGGCCGTGGCGGCGTCCCACGTCCCGGTGCGCGCCTGCGGCGTCGGCCAGCGGATACACCTGGCGCACATGGACTTTGAGCAGGCCTCGCGCGTACAGGTCGACCACGTCCGCCAGACGCGCGGCGGAGCGTTCGCCGACGATGCGTCGCACGCCGAGCTTCTCGAACAGCGCCACATCGCCGATGGTGACGATGCGGTCCCGGTCCTGCACCAGCTCCACCGAAGCCAGCAGCGCATCCCCGCCCGCACCATCCAACGCCGCGTCCACGCCCTCCGGGGCGAGCGCCCGCACCCGGTCGACGAGCCCCTCGCCATAGGCCACCGGAATGGCGCCCAGCGAACGCAGGTAGTCGTGGTTGCCTTCGCTCGCGGTGCCGATCACCCGAGCGCCGCCCACGACCGCGAGTTGGACCGCGAAGCCGCCGACATTGCCCGCCGCCGCGTGGACCAGCACGGTGTCACCCGCACCGACCCCGATCTGCTCCAGCGCGAGGCTCGCGGTCTGCGCGCCCGCCGTGAAACCGCCCGCCACCTCCCACGGCATGCCAGGCGGTTTGCGCACCAGGTTGCCCGACGGCACGACCACGTACTCGGCGTAGCAGTTCAACACAGTGAAACCGAGAACCTCGTCGCCGGTCGCGAACCCGTCGGCCTCCGGCCCGAGCTGGTCGACCGTGCCCGCGAACTCGTTGCCGGGCACGATCGGGAACGCCGACTCGGGCAGGTACACCGGCCGCCACCCGCCGCGCAGCGCCGTGTCGAACGGCTGGACTCCCGCCGTCCTGACCCGGATGCGCACCTGGCCCGGCCCCGCCGCCGGGATGGGCAGCGGGGTGAGCCGCAGTACCTCGGGCGGCCCGAAGGCCTCGATGGCCGCCGCCCGCATCGTCTCCGTCATGGCCCTACCGTTCAACTTCGACCTAAGTCGAGGTCAACCGGCGTGTGACACAGCTCCCAACAGCTTGTCCCGCAGCTCCGGGTGATCCGCGAGGCCTTGCCGCGCGAACTCACGCGCCCATTCCCGACCTGTCGCCATGTCCACAGTGGACCAGTCGATCAGGCCGTGCGGCGGCTCCGGGTCGTACTCGATGAGCAGCTGCAGCGTCTTCGCGGTCTCCAGCCCGGCCAGGCGCTCGGTGAGCGCGAGCGCCATGTCGATCCCCGCGGACACCCCGGCCGCGGTGATTACGGAACCGTCCGCCACCCAGCGCTGTACCACCGGCGTCGCACCGAAGGCGGTCAGCAGGTCACGACAGGACCAGTGGGTTGTCGCCCGCTTGCCTTCCAGTAGGCCCGCCGCGCCGAGCACCAGCGATCCCGTGCACACCGAACCCATGACCTCGGCGGTGCTCGCGGCCGTGCGCAGGTACCCGATCAGCTGCGGGTCGGCCATGGCGCGGAAGGTGGGTGCGCCGCCCCCGGGCACCACGACCACGGCGGGGTGCGGCACCTCGTCGAAGGTGTGGCTGGGGGCCACCGACAGCGGCGTGTCCGTCTCGGAGGTTTCCCGTGCCCGGCCGACGGTCACAACACGGAACCCGAACTGCGACAGCCCGGCCAGCACCTGCAACGGCCCCACCAGGTCGAGCAACGTCATACCGGGGTAGACGACGAACGCGATTGTTTTCTCGGTCATGGCCCCACCATCCCGAGCCGGTCGGCTGGGTGGGGAGCGAATGTCGCAAATCCTGCGAACCATGGCTTTATGCCATGTATGGTTGGTCCATGCGACGGGTCGTGATCGTGGGCTACGACGGAATGGAACTGCTCGACCTCGCCTGCCCGGCCGACGTGCTCGACGCCGCGAACCGCTGGGGCTGCACCCCGCCCTACCAGTTGGAACTGGTCAGCCTGGGCGGACGGGCGATGCAGTGCGGCAACGGGATCACGGTGTCCGCCCAGCAGCGGCTGGAGCGTGTCGCGGGCAGGCTGGACACCCTGCTCGTGGTGGGCGGCTTCGGCGCCGAAGCCGCGGCGGCGGACCCCCGGCTGGTTCGGCACGTGCGGCGGCTGGCCCCGGCGAGCCGTCGGGTGGCCTCGGTGTGTTCCGGCGCCGCGGTGCTGGCCGCGGCCGGTCTGCTGGACGGCAGGCGCGCCACCACCCACTGGGCCTATGCCGACGCGCTGGCCGCGAAGTACCCGGCGGTCACCGTGGACCCGGCGCCGATCTGGGTGCAGGACGGCAACGTCTACACCGCGGCCGGTGTCACCAGCGGCCTCGACCTCGCACTGGCCTTCGTCGAGCACGACCACAGCGCGGACCTCGCCCGTCGGGTGGCCCGCTCGCTGGTCACCTACCTCCAGCGGCCGGGCAACCAGGCGCAGGTCAGCATGTTCCTCGCCGCGCCCTGCCCGGACCACCCGGTCGTGGCGAGGCTGACCGAACATATCAACCGCGACCTCGCAGGCGACCTGGGCACCGAAGCCCTCGCGGCCGTCGCGGGCCTGAGTTCCCGACAGCTCACCCGGCTGTTCGATGCCGCGCTGGGCACAACACCGGCACGATATGTGCGCTCGGTGCGCACCGAGGCGGCGGCGAATCTGCTGAGCATCAGCGAGCTTCCGCTGAACGCCGTGGCGCGGCGCTGTGGCTTCCGCACCACCGAGACGCTGCGGCAGGCGTTCCTGGACCGTTTCGACACCTCGCCATCGGCCTACCGTTCGGTGGCCCGCCGGAAAACCCCGACCGCGGCGAGCGCCGCGGCCACCGCCTGATCGACATCCCCCCGCCCCACCGGTTCCCTGGTGACGCAGTACCGGAAGTACAGCGGTGCGGTGACCGCCCGAACCAGTGCGCCCGCGTCCACCGACGCGTCGAGTTCGCCGCGTTCCACCGCGCGTCGCACGACCACGGCGGACCGCTCGTGCCGGTCGGCGTAGAATCGGCGCATCCCGTCGGCGATGGCGGGGGAGTGGAACGCGGCCTGGATGAACGCGGTGGCAGAGGCGCCCCGCACAGGGTCGCCGAAGACCGTCCACACCTCCTCGGCGAGCCCCGTCAGATCACCCGCCAGGCTGCCGGTGTCGGGCGGCATCCACCCGTCGTCCAGGGACAGGTCCATCACGTCGAGCATCAGCCCGTCGGGGCCCTTCCAGCGGCGGTAGATCGTCGTCTTGTGCACCCCCGAGCGTTCGGAGACGCCCTCCACCGTGAGGCCCCGGTAGCCGTGCTCGGCGAGTTCGGCCAGGGTGGCCTCCACCACCGAGGCCCGTGTCCTCGCCGTTCTGCCGCCGGGCCGTGTGCCCATCCAAATCTCCATTGCGCCCGCGCCGCGGCGTGCCGTATGCTCGCCCTAACGCAACAAGGGTTGCATTAACCGGGAGGCATCACAAGACATGGACCTCTGAAACGCAGTCGCGCCCCACTCGCATTGCGTTCTTTCGGAGGTTCCGCATGTCTACCCAGCTGTCTTTGCACGCCGTCAGCAAGTCCTACGGCGACCGCCTTCTCCTCGACCAGGTGTCGCTGAGCGTCCGCCCCGGCGAACGCGTCGGCATCGTCGGCGAGAACGGGGCGGGCAAATCCACCCTGCTCCGCCTGCTCGCGGGCACCGAACAGCCCGATGACGGCGCGGCCGTCGTCGTGGCCGAAGGCGGCCTCGGCTACCTCCGCCAGACGCCGGAACTGCCTGCCGAGGACACCGTGCAGGCCGCGATCGACGTCGCACTCACCGAACTCCGAGCCATGGAGCGGGAACTGCGGGCAACGGAAGCCGTTCTCGCCCAAGCCGATCAGACACAACTCGCCCGTTACGGCGAACTGCTCACCGCCTTCGAGTTGCGCGGCGGCTATGACGCCGACGCCCGCGTGGACAAGGCGCTGCACGGCCTCGGCATCGGCCACCTGCCCAGGACTCGCAGTCTGGGCAGCCTGTCCGGCGGTGAACACGCCCGGCTCGGCCTGGCCTGCCTGCTCGCCGCGGCTCCCGAGGTGATGCTGCTGGACGAGCCGACCAACCACCTCGACGCCGCCGCGATGCACTGGCTGGAGGAGGCGCTGCGGACCCACCGCGGCACCGTGGTCACGGTGTCCCACGACCGGCTGTTCCTGGAGCGGGTGGCGACCGCGATCGTGGAGGTGGACGCCGACCGCCGCGCGCTGACCCGCTACGGCAACGGTTACGCGGGCTACCTCGCGGAGAAGGCCGCCGCCCGGCGCCGCTGGGAGCAGGCCTACGACCGGTGGCAGGAGGAGATCGACCGCCTCACGGTGTTCGCCGCGACCACCGCACACCGGGTGGTGCCGGGCCGTCCGATCAAGGACAAGAACAAGATGGCCTACGGCATGGCCAGGGGCCGGGTGCAAAGCTCGGAATCCAGCCGGGTCCGCAACGCCCAGGAGCGTCTGCGCAGGCTGCGGGACGACCCGGTGCCGCCGCCGCCCGACCCGCTGCACTTCGCGGCGCGGCTCGCGGGCGGCGAGGGCGCCACGGTGTCGGTGCGGGATGTTCAGGTCGCCGGCCGGCTGCGGATCGGGGAGTTCGAGGTGGCGGGCAGCGACCGACTGCTGGTGCACGGCGCGAACGGCGCGGGCAAGTCCACCCTGCTGCGGGTGCTCGCGGGTGAATTGCGGCCGGACACCGGCGAGGTCCGGCGCCGCGGCCGAATCGGCTACCTGCCGCAGGAGACGCCGGTGACCGCCGCGCGGCACAGCCTGCTCGCGGCCTTCGCCGAGGGCAGGGGCGGGCATCCCGACGACCACGCCGGGAGCCTGCTGTCGCTGGGACTGTTCCGCCCGGAGGATCTGCGGGTGCCGGTCGGCGCGCTGTCCGTCGGCCAACGCCGCAGGCTCGGGCTGGCGCGGCTGCTCACCACGCCCGCCGACCTGCTGCTGCTCGACGAGCCGACGAACCACCTCTCACCCGCGTTGATCGAGGAGCTGGAGGACGCCTTGGGACCGTTCCCCGGCGCGATCGTCGTGGTCAGCCACGACCGACGCTTCCGGAACCGCTTCGCAGGCCGACAACTGGCCATGCACGACGGGATGCTGGCGTCCTGACCTGGTAGAACTCACCTCGTGTGCAAACGGGTGCTGGTGCTGGGCGGCACAGCGGAGGCCAGACGGCTGGCGGACCTGCTGGCCGCCCGCCTGCCTGTCACGTACTCGCTGGCGGGTGTGGTCGGCGCCCCGCTCCTGCCTGCCTGCGAGGTGCGCACCGGTGGTTTCGGCGGGACGGACGGGCTGGCGGACTGGTTGCGGCAGAACGACATCGGTGCCGTGGTCGATGCGACGCACCCGTTCGCGGCGCGGATCACCCACTCCGCTGTCGAGGCCGCTGCGGCGACCGGCGTGCCGCTGCTCGTGCTGCGTCGCCCGAGTTGGCGGGTCCACGAGACGGCCGACTGGCACTGGGTGGCATCCACCGCCGAGGCCGCCGCGATGCTGCCCGGGCTGGGCAGCAGGGTGTTCCTGTCGACCGGGCGGCAGAGCCTCGCCGACTTCGCGGATCTGGACGCACTGTGGTTCCTGGTGCGCTCGGTCGAGGCCCCGCAGCCACCGCTTCCGTTGCGCTGTGAGCTGATCCGGCAGCGTGGTCCGTTCACCGTCGACGGTGAACTGGAACTCCTGCGGCGGCATCGCATCGACCTTCTCGTCACCAAGGACAGCGGCGGAAACGCCGCGAAGCTCACCGCCGCCCGCGAACTGGCGATACCGGTGGTGATGGTGGCCAGGCCACCGCTGCCCGCGGTGCCCCGTGTCGCCGATATCGAGGCCGCCAACGGATGGGTTATGCGCGAATGCTTATCCGGTTGTCGACCTGAGCCCGGTGCGGGGAGGGTGGACACCGACACAGCTACCGGGGGGAGCGGGGCATGTCGGGGGAGTTCAACCGCAGGGAACTGCTGAGTTGGCTGACGCGCAGTGGTATCGCGGTCGGAGCGATCGGGCTGCTGCCCGAAGCGCTCGCGGGCACGGCCACCGCGGGCGAGCCGCCCGCCACGGTGTTCACCAACGCCACCGTGATCGACGGCACCGACTCGCCGCCGCGCCGGGACCAGACCATCGTGGTGCTGGGGGAGCGCATCGTGGGCCTCGGCCCCAACCCCGGCGTCCCGCCGGTGGCAGGTGTGCGGTTCATCGACCTCAAGGGCAAGTACGTGATCCCCGGGCTGTGGGACATGCACACCCATATCACCGCGCCCGCCACCGAGATCCTGCAGGTGCCGCTGCTGATCGCCAACGGCGTCACCGGAATCCGGGAGATGTGGGGGCAGCCGGACACGCACACCCTCCGCGGCCGCATCGAGCGCGGCGAGGTGCTCGGCCCGCGCATGATCGTGGCCAGCAGCATCATCGACGGCCCCAACTCGGCGTTGAGTGACGCGGGCCCGGTGCAGCCCACGATCGTCACCACGGAGGCCGAGGCTCGCGCGGCGGCGCGCACGGCGAAGAACGAGGGTGCGGACTTCATCAAGGCCTACTCCTTCCTGCGCCCCGATACCCACGCCGCCCTGGCCGACGAGGCCCACAAGTTGGGCCTGCCGGTCGTGGGGCACCTGTCGGAGCACATCAGCGCGGGTGACGCCAGCACCGCGGGACACCGCGGTTTCGAGCACCTGTGGGGCTTCTTCCTGTCCACCTCGTCCGAGGAGCGGGCCCTGCGCGCCAAGATCGCCGAGCTGCCGCTGGAGCCGGGCAAGGGCTCGGCGTGGATCTTCCAGGTACGGGAGATCGAGCGGCAGGCGGTGGCCACCCACGACCGCAAGAAGGCCCGCAGGCTCTACGCGAAGCTGCGGCGCGAGGGCTCTTGGATGGACCCCACGCTGGGGGTGCTGAAGATGCTCGGCACCCCACTCGCCGAACTGACCGCCGATCCCCGGCTGAAGTACGTGCCGCCCGCGGCCAGGGCGTTCTGGGCCGAGTTCATGAGGCCGATCGCGCCCTCCACCCCGGAGCAGGCCGCCATCCAGCGCCTCCATTTCCGTGACCGGCAGAACCTGCTCGCCGACATGTACGAGGCGGGCCTGCCGGTCACCGCGGGCACCGACACCGGGACACCGTTCTGCCTGCCCGGCTTCAGCCTGCACGACGAACTCGCGCTTCTGGTCGACGCCGGGCTGACCCCGGCGCAGGCCTTGCGGTCGGCCACCGGCGAGGCGGCCCGCCGAGCCGGGCGCGACGCCGTCACCGGTACGATCACGGTCGGCAAGGCCGCGGACCTGGTGGTGCTCGACGCCAACCCGTTGGCGGACATCGGCAACACTCGCCGCATCGACTCGGTCATGCTGCGCGGCAAGCTGATCGACCGCAGCCGCCGGAAGCAACTGCTCGCCGATGTCGAGCGCGAGGCCAACAAACCGGGTGCGGGCGCCACAGCCGCCCAAACGGCCTGCGCCTGCCACAACGCCGGCGTTTGAGCCGCTTCGCAAACCACCGGCGGGACCACTCCGCCCTTGCTCGCTAAGGGGGCCCATGAAGCTCGGGCTGTCGCAGCTGATCGACCCTCGGCTGATCCCGCTGGTCGACTCGACCCGCGACTTCTATGAGAAACGCGGCGTGGGCCGGGGCGTGAGCAACTGGAGCGAACTGCGGTCGGTTCGCGATGCGGCGAAACCTCCTGTCCCATCGATCCCCCCTGCAATCGTCGAATTGGTCGGACAAGCCGACCACAGGACCCCGGTGAGGATTCACCTCCCAACGTCGAGCACCCCAAAGGGCGTATTCCTGGACATCCATGGCGGGGGCTTCTACATGGGATCCGCGGCGGAAAGCGACGTCCGCAACCGTGAACTGGCCGACACACTCGGCATCGCGGTCGTCAGTGTCGACTACAGACTCGCGCCCGAGCACCCGTGGCCCGCGGCCCCCGACGACTGCGAGACCGCGGCATTATGGCTCGCAGAACACGCGGTGAGCCGGTTCGGAACACGACGCCTCGCCATCGGCGGATTCTCCGCAGGCGCCACCCTCGCGATGACCACCCTCGTTCGCCTCCGTGATCGCGGGATCGCCGCGTTCAGCGCCGCCGTATTGCAGTTCGGGACCTATGACCTCAGCGGACAGACACCCAGCGGCCGCCTGATCGCCGATGAGTACTTCATCGAGGCCTACGCAGGTCTGGCGGCCGACCGCACCCACCCGGACATCTCCCCGATCTACGCCGACCTTGCGAACCTGCCACCGATGCTGATGATCGTCGGGGAAGAGGACATCTTGTTGCGCGATAACCTCGCTATGGCCGCGCTGCTTTCCGCAGCCTGCGTCGATGTCGACTTGCGGGTCTACCCCGCCGCGCCTCATGGCTTCACCGGGCACGCGACGTCCATGGCCTGGGCAGCACTCGACGACCTGCACGCCTGGCTCGGCAGCCAGTTCGCCCATTGAAGGGCAACGCTGCCTCCGCGGAACCCCGCGACCCCACGATGAGGTCTGGCAACGCGTCCTGGTGCCCAAATCCGGGGAAGCAACGTCCTGGCGCCGACTTGGACACCGAGTCCGAGACTGGGGCACTCAGGCAGGCACAGTGGCGCTGCCCGAGTGCTCGCCCAGCCCGGCAAAGTAGTCCCGCACAGCCTGCGCGTCAGGTGGTGCGATCAGCCCGACGTAACCATCCGGCCGAACCAGCACCAAGGCATCACCGTCGATCCCGTACTCGCGCCGAGCATGCCCCTCCGCATCGTCAAACTCCCCACCAGGCGCGACCAGGCAGGTCCGCGCACCGGACACCTCGGCCAGCGCCGGGGCACAGCCCTCGCCGAAGCCCAGCAGAGTGAAATGCGGCCCCCGGAAAACGTCGAACAGCCGGGCACCGCTCGCACCAGGCGCGTCGGGCGCGCGGTCACCGGCCCGCAGCACACCATCCCGCGGCAGCAGTTCCCGAGACAGCCCGCTCCACCGATAGCCGAGGCCCAACTGACTGATGTCGGTGGACACAACCGCGTCCACTCCGCCGCCCGCCTTCTTGATCGCCTCCATGACCGCACGGCCCGCGGCCGAACTGGTGTCCAGGGTCCACCTCGCGATCGGCAGCCGCTCGGCGTCGTAGCTGTCCAACAATTCCGGCGCGGCCGCGCCGCCGAGCACCATGGCGAGCTTCCAGCCCAGGTTGTACCCGTCCTGGATGCCGGTGTTCATGCCCAGCCCGCCCGCGATCGAATGCACATGTGCGGCATCGCCCGCCAGAAACACCCGGCCGAGGCGCATCCGATCCACCATCCGCACGTTCACCCGCCAGGTCGAGGTCCAGGTCAGGCCGTGCAGCCGCACCCCGGGAACCCGGGCCCACCGGTCGAACGCCTCCTGGCAGACCTCCAGCGACAGCGGCAGGTCGTTGCCCTGCTCGTCCACCACCGGACTGGCCTGCAACTGCCAGTACCGCCCACCCTCCAGCGGACACAACATGATCATTCCCGCAGGTTCGAACCACTGGTACCAGGCGTCCGGCTCCAACCCGTCCACCTGCACATCGGCGATGATCATCCGCATCGTCTCGGTGGTCTCGCCGTCGAACGACACACCCGAGGCCTTGCGCACGAAGCTGCGGCCGCCGTCGCAGCCCACCAGGTAGTCCACATCGGACACCTCACCGGTGGACAGCGTTACGGAGACCCGATCCTCCATTCCGGTGAAGCCGATCAACTCGGTGCCCCACTCCACCGTCACCCCGCACTCCGCCAGCCTGCCGCGCAGCGCGCGCTCCACGTTCGGCTGATCGATCAGCAGCCCGTGCGGATAGGGGATGCCGGGGCCGCGTGGAGCGGCTGCGAAGGGGTCCGTCTCATCCAGCACCTCGGTACCGCGCAGCTTGCGGAACGGCAGGCCGAACCGCCCCGCGGCGATCACCTCGTCGACGATGCCGAGGTCGTCGAACACCTCCAGGCTGCGCGGCTGCATCCCCTTGGCGCGGGAGCCGTGCGGAGCCCGCGGCGCGCGGTCGACGATCCGCACTGGCACCTGCCGCCGCGCCAACTCGCAGGCCAGCGTCAGCCCGGTCGGGCCCGCACCCGTGATCAGAACGGTCATGGCGTTTCCCCCTGCTGTCCCGAGATTCCGTCCAACACCATCGCGACCACTTGATCCCGCAGCCGCCGCCGCGCCTGCTCGGACGTGCCGAGCACGGCGGCGAACCGCGCGCCGAGCATCGGCATCGCGGTCAGCGCGCCGAGAGCGGACACGTAGAACACCTCGAAGTCGATGTCCGCCCGGAAAACGCCGCTGCCCAGGCCGCGTCGGTAAAGCTCGCGTAGCCCGGCGGGCAGCTTGTCGGCCGTCACCGGCTCCCGCACGACCTCCTCGCCGAGCACTTCGTGCAGTCCCAGCGGGAGTACGAGCGGATGGGAGGTGAAGGCGTCGAAGAACGCGGTGAGCGCATGCCGGATGCCCGCGCGTGGTTCCATCTCGGCCGCCCGCTGCACCGCCGGGTCCCAGGCCGCCCACAACTCGCCCCACGCGTGTTCAAGGGTGGCCCGCCAGAGCCCCGCCTTGTTGCCGAAGTGGTGGTAGATCATCCGCTCGTTCACACCCGACCGTTCGACGATGGCGGCCACCCTGGCGCCCTTCGGCCCATACCGGGCGAACTCCTCCGCCGCCGCATTCAGCAGGAGGGACCTGGTGTCACGCATGCAGTAAATGTTTACTGAACAGCGCCGAATGGTCAAGCGATCTACCACAAACGGCCGGTTCGGCCGTAATCTCAGGTGACGCCGGTCACCGGCTTGCCGATGAGACGGAGGCATCAATATGAAAATTGCGGACGTGTTGCGCAGCAAGGGCTCCGCGGTGGCGACCGTGTCGCCGACCGCATCGATCTCGGAACTGCTGTCCGAACTGGCCAACCACAACATCGGCGCCATGGTCGTCTGCGACGACCGGGAACAGCTGGTCGGCATCGTGTCCGAACGCGATGTGGTCCGCAGGCTCGCCGAGCGGGG
Source organism: Actinorectispora metalli (assembly GCF_056323685.1). NCBI lineage: Bacteria > Bacillati > Actinomycetota > Actinomycetes > Pseudonocardiales > Pseudonocardiaceae > Actinorectispora > Actinorectispora metalli. Next base: position 344,042 of record NZ_JBREYE010000001.1, on the reverse strand, counting down.
CGCCGGGCTGCTGACCGCTTCCGTCGCCGAGATCATGACCGAGCTGGTCGCGACCTGCGGCCCGGACGACACCGTGGACAGCCTCACGGTGCTGATGACCGAGCGGCGGATCAGGCACGTCCCTGTGGTCACCGACGGCAAGTTGTCCGGCATCGTCAGCATCGGTGACGTGGTCAAAAGTCGCATCGACCAGTTGGAGACCAACCAGCAGCACCTGCAGGCCTACATCACGCAGGGCTGAGGTCGAGCGCCGCCGCTTTCGGCAAAGCGGCGGCAATCCAAGGACAAGTGAACAATGATCATGCCTGACGGCGGCGAAGAACAATCGCCGCCGCGGCCCCGTATGGGCCGGGCCGGACCTCGGTCGGAAACAGTCCTCGGTGACCGGTTCACGGGCAACGCACCGCGACGGTGAAGTAAAAATTTAGCCACGCTCGGGTGTTTCCCCGCCGGTTTTCTGCCTGTCGTAAATGCGCAGGCCGTGAAATACCCCTATGCTGCCCTCGACAACGTAGCGTGCCTGAATCCTTTTCCAGACCGGTGCGCTGTGCGAGTGCAGGAGGTTCAGTCATGGCGCAAAAGGTCCACGTCGAGCTCGTTGACGATTTGGACGGTTCCAAGGCGGAGGAGACGGTCGAGTTCGCCTTGGACGGCGTCGCGTATCAGATAGATCTGTCCAAGAAGAACGCCAGCAAGCTCAGGAATTTCCTCGACGATTACGTGGGCAGCGCGCGCAGGGCGGGCGGCCGCAAGCGGCTCGGCTCCGTTCGCAAGGGCAGGCCGTCGTCGGTGGATCGCGAGCAGACACAGGCCATCCGGGACTGGGCGCGCAAGCAGGGCTTGAAGGTTTCCGACCGTGGTCGAATCAGCACCGAGGTGCTCGACGCCTACCACGCGAGCGGTAAGTGACCTGGCATCCGACCGGAAAGCGACGCTTCGGCGTCGCTTTCCGGTCGGATATCCATGTATTTGTCTGAGGATGTGCCGGTGCTCACACCATGAACTGATCGTGCCGGGCGTACAGTTCCCGCCACTCCTCATCGGACAGCTTCCTGCCGGTACGCGATACCTCGGCCAGCTCCTCGAAGTACCGCTGTCGCGGCGCCGCGCCGTGCGGTGTTCCCGGTGCGAACAGGATGAGCATCGACGCGGCTTCGTCGCTGCGGTTCTTGAAGCCGTGCACGCCGCCTTCCGGGACGAACAGGAAATCACCCTCGGTGCCCTTGATCCAGCGCTCGCCGTTGTACAGCTCGATGGTTCCGGACAGCACGTAGAAGGACTCCGAAAACGTGCGGTGGAAATGTGGGTCCGCGCCACCGGCTTGCGGTGCCATATCCCACCGGAACAACCCGAACAGGTTGTTCGTCAACTCGCCCGTCGCGACGAACCGGGCAGTGGTCCGCTCGCCCAGCCGCAGCGACCCCACATCGGCGGGAGTCCGCAGCGTCGCGCTTGTCTCCCCGGTTTCCCCCAGATACGTCACGACTTCTCCCGATGTCGGCTGCGCGCCGAATGCTAGGCCGGTTTGCGGGCCGAGAACTTGAACGTCCTCTTCGGCCACACCGTCACCTCGACGTCGGTGAAACCCACCGCCCGCAGCCGGTCCGGCAGCGTCGCCGGATCGACGACCACCATCGTGTCCCAGCGGTGGATCAGCCGAAAACCCCAGGTCGAGACGTTGTCGGCGCCCGCGAAGACGCCACCCGGCCGCAGCACGCGGAACGCCTCGGCGAACAGCCGATCCTGGGCCTCCGGCGAGGGCACGTGGTGCAGCATGATGAAGCACGCCACCCCGGAGAACCGGCCTCCGGGCAGCGGCATCGCCGCACCGTCACCGTGCAACACCTCCACCGCGTCCCCGTACCGCTCCCGCAGGCGCTCGGCGAGCCGAGCGTCCACCTCCAGCGCGGTCAGCCCGCGGTAGCGCTTGAGCAGCGCCCTCGTCGTCGCCCCGTAGCCCGGGCCGATCTCCAGCACGTCCGCGCCGAGTTCGACCCCGTCCAGCACCCACGGCAGCAGCCGCTTCTCGACCGCCTGCCCGTATCCCTTTGAGCTGCAACACCACCGGTGCACCAGGTTCATCGCCATGAACCTGACGCTAGGCAGCCCCGATCGTGTCGTCGACGGCGTAGCCTGACATCTTGTGTCGCAGAACCGACAGATCGTCGTGCGAGCCGACACCGCGATCCTCGTCGCCAGCTTCGAGTTGACCGACCGCGAGGACACCGGCTGGCACCACCACCCGATCCCGCAGTTGGCGTGGGCCGAGTCGGGCATCCTCACGGTGGGCACCGCGGAGGGCACCTGGGTGCTGCCGCCATCGCAGGCGCTATGGATCCCGCCCGGGGTCGAGCACGTGACGGGTGCCAGCGGCGAGACCGTGATCCGCAGTCTGTACCCGGCGACCGACTGTCCGGTGGAGTGGACGCGGCCGACACCGATCGAGGTGGGCGGCCTGCTTGCCCAGTTGATCCGCTACCTGGCCGACCCGGCGGTGGGCGCGGACGCCAGGCGCAGGGCCGAGGTGGTGGTGTTCGACCTGCTGCGGCCGCTGTCGGTGCGGGCAGCGCGCCTGCCGATGCCCGCAGACGAACGGGCGCGCTCGGTGGCCGAGGCGTTGCTGGCCGATCCGTCCGACGACCGCGGTGCGCAGTCCTGGGGCAGGGCCGTTGGTGCGAGCGGGCGCACCCTGGAGCGGATCTTCCGCACCGAGACCGGCCTGACCTTCGGCCGCTGGCGAACGCAGGCCCGGCTGCGTGCGGCGCTGCCGCTGCTCGCGGAGGGGCTGCCGGTGGCGACCGTGGCACACCGCGTCGGGTACGCGACCCCCAGCGCGTTCGTGTCCGTGTTCCGCCGGACCTTCGGGGTCACGCCGGGGTCCTACTTCGGAACCTGGCGAACGGAGTATTGACTCTCCTCACACCTGAGGTGAAGGTGCGAGAAGCTCCTATCAGGGGATCTCCACGGAACACAGCAAGGGGAATGCCCATGAGGCATGTCAGAGCCGTCGCGGCGGCAGCCGCGCTGGCGGTGCTGCCGCTGACCCATGCGGTCGCGGTCGCCGATCCGACCAAGCCCGACTTCACCGGCGGCGAGTCGCAGCCGGTGTTCAACGCCAAGGACGTCGTCAAGCAGAGCCTCTGGGTGACCGTGCCGACGGACAGCGACGGCGATGGGCGTAACGATGAGGTGTACACCGAGGTCGTGCGGCCACGCGCCACCGAGCAGGGCCTGAAGGTGCCGGTCGTCTACACGATGAGCCCGTATTTCTCCGGCGGCAACGACGTGCCCAACCACAACGTGGACGTCGAACTGCACGTGCCCGGCGGCAAGAAGCGCGGCGTCGACCGGCAGGCGAGCCGGGACGAGCGCGTCCGCGCCGCCGTCGGCCCGAACGCGGCGCCGATCACCTCCCGCTACGAGGAGTACCTGGTCTCCCGCGGCTACGCGGTGGTGTACGCCGAGTCGCTGGGCACCGGCAAGTCCACCGGTTGCCCCACCACCGGCGGCCGCAACGAGACCCTCGGTGCCCGCTCCGTCGTGGACTGGCTCAACGGCCGGGCCGCCGGGCGCGACGCCGACGGCAAGGCCGTCACCGCGGCCTGGTCCACCGGCAAGACCGGCATGATGGGCGTGTCCTACAACGGAACCCTCCCCAACGCCGCCGCCTCCACCGGTGTCCAGGGGTTGGAAACGATCGTGCCCATCGCGGCGATCTCCAGTTGGTATGACTACTACCGGGCGGACGGTGCCGTCGTGGCGCCGGGCGGTTACCAGGGCGAGGACGCCGATGTCCTCGCCGAGTACGTGCACACCCGCGCCGACCGCGCGGTCTGCCGCAAGGTCATCGACGACGTGGCCAAGCAGCAGGACCGGATCACCGGCGACTACAGCCCGTTCTGGGATGAACGGAACTACCTCAACGACGTATCCAAGGTGCGGGCCTCGGTGCTGGCCGTGCACGGTCTCAACGACTGGAACGTCAAGACCAAGCACGTCGCCCAGTGGTACGAGGCGCTGCGCAAGCACAACGTGGAGCACCGGATCTGGCTGCACCAGTCGGGGCACGCCGATCCGCTGTCGCTGCGCAAGGACGAGTGGCTGCGCACGCTGAACCGCTGGTTCACGCATTACCTGTGGGGCATCGACAACGGGGTTGAGAAGGAGCCGAAGGCCACGGTGCAGCGCGAGGACAAATCGTGGGTCGACGAGGCGGACTGGCCCGCGGCGGATGCGAAGGAAGCAACGCTGTACCCGCAGCCGGGTGGCTCTGGTACGGGCGGACTCGACCCGCGGCACCGGGTGCCGGGCAGCGCCGTGACGGAGTCCCTGCGCGATGACGCGACGCAGACCGCCGAGGCGCTCGCGGGTGCCGCGCGCTCGGGCAACCGGCTGGCCTATCTTTCGGTGCCCGCCAAGCAGGCGGTGCGGATCAGCGGCACCCCGACGGTGCGGCTGGACGTCGGCTTCGACAAGCCCGCCGCCAATGTGACGGCGCTGCTGGTGTCCCGGGCGCCCGACGGCAAGGTCTCGGTCATCACCCGTGGCTGGACGGACCCGCAGAACCGCGGCGGGATCAGCAAGACCCAGCCGATCGAGGTGGGCAAGCAGTACGAGCTGACCATCGCCATGCAGCCGGATGACTACCTGCTGCCCGCCGGTCACCAGCTTGGCCTGGTGCTGCTCTCCAGCGACCACGACTACACCCTGCGCCCGAAGCCGGGCACGGGTCTCTCCGTCGTGATCAACAAGACCAGCCTGTCCATCCCGGCCATCGGCGGGCAGAAGCTCGTCGACGCCGCCCTGTCCCGCTAGCGGCCGCTCGGAAATCGGCTGATCAAGGCGGCCGCGGGCACGGTGGCGACGGCTCTTATCGAGTTCTTCGCCTGCCTAGCCCGCGGCCGCCTTTGCACGGGGCGGCGGATTCCGGCCATGAGCCCACGGTTGTCCCGTGATGCTGACTTCCCCCTCATTCGATCCAGCCGCGCCAATGCCCTGGAGGCCTTCGTTCTCGTGCCGACAAGACCCAGCACAGGGATCTTCGGATCGTGCAGACGGGCAACGGTGTCCCGAGGGAGTTCAGAGCGGTTTCCGCAGGTCGACACGCTTCCCAAGCAAGGCGCGCACACTAGACGCCACCCCCGACATTTTCCGTTGCCCCATCGCGATTTCCGGCGAGTTGTCCACAGCACACCCCTTGATCCACAGATTTCCGTTCGAACCCCACGCCGCCCACTCCGCCGAGCACGGTGGAGACATGACAACCACAAGCCCACCCACCCGACCCGCCGTCCATCTCGACCGACCAGGAGCCTGGTTCGCGGGCATCCCACATCTGCTCGGCTTCCATCCTCACGACTCGGTGGTCGTGCTGAGCCTTGACCCCGAAGACCGCGGGACGGTGAAAGCCGCTCTACGCATGGACATCCCCGATCCACCGGACGACTCCTCCGCGGTGGTCGAGCAACTCTTGATCACGCTGGCAGGCCATGGCGCCAAGCTCGTCACCGTGTTCGTGATCGGCGGCATATCACCGTCGCTACCCACAGCGTCGAAACCGCCTCCACCACTACGAGAACTTGTCCGATCGCTGCGAACAGCCCTGTGGAAGCAGGGAATCGAGGTCCTCCACAGCTTGTGGTCGCCGGGCACCGCGGGCGGGGAGCGCTGGCTCTGCTACGACCACCTGACCTGCTCAGGTGCCGTCGAGGACAGCCGATCCTGTGCTCTCGCCGCGGAGAACGCCGCCGCGGGCATCGTCACCTACCCCGACCGGGCCCAACTCGCCGCGGTGATCGCCCCGGATGACGGCGGTCGAATCGCCGCGCGGGCCGAGAAACTCAACGAGCTGATCGACGCCGACGAACCCGACGAGGCCTTCTTCGGTGACGGTTCGGTGGAGTGGGGAGTGCGGGCGGTACACGCCGCGGCCCGCCGGTTCACCGATGGCGACGCGCGGCTTTCCGAGGACGAGATCATCACCCTCACCCTCGCCCTGTGCGACCCGCACGTCCGTGACGCGTGCATCGGGATGATCCACAGCATGCCGCTGGCCGCGCGATGTCTGTTCGTCACGCTCACCAGAAGCGCACCAGCCCCGGAACGAGCGGAACCGGCCTGTCTGCTGGCCCTCTCCGCCTATGCCGACGGCGACGGCGCACTGGCATCGATCGCCTTGACCGCCGCCGAGGAAGCACTGCCCGGACATCGGATGACCGCCATCCTGCGCATCGCCATCGACAACGGCCTGCCTGCGGAGCGCATCCGCGACCTCGCGGCCTCCGCCGCCGAGGCGTTGCACCAGCTGCTGCACGACGACGAAGCGCCCACAACGGACCGCGCCGCGACACCTCAGCCGGATGAGCCCCGTAGCCCGGACGACCCCCTCACCTCGCCCCAGCACTCCGAGGCTGCGCAGCGCGTGCCGGACCACCCACGCTCGTCGGATGGCTCCGCATCCCCGCACCAGCCAACGCGATCAAACCGATCGGTGGGCGCGGCCCGCTACGAGCCACCCGACCGCACTCCGCCGGGTCGGGTGGGCCTGCCGAACCAGGCGGATCGGCAGGCCGCGTCCGAGCGGCGTGGTCAGGAGGTGCCGTCGTGACCGCGAGTGAAATCCCACGCGTCGGCGACGATGCCGTGCAGGTCGGCGCGCTGCGGCTTCCAGCCCAGCCGCTCCCTCGCCTTGTCGCTGGAGGCCACCAGCACCGCGGGGTCACCGGCCCGCCGGGCGCTGACCTGCGCCGGGATCGGGTGCCCCGTGACGCGGCGGCAGGTCTCGATCACCTCGCGCACCGAGAAACCGCTGCCGTTGCCGAGGTTGTAGATCTCGTGCTCGCCCGGCTTGGCGTGCTCCAGCGCCAGCAGGTGCGCGTCGGCGAGGTCCAGCACGTGGATGTAGTCCCGCAGACAGGTTCCATCCGGGGTCGGCCAGTCCTCCCCGAAGATCTGCACCTGCTCCCGCGTGCCCGAGGCGACCTGCAGGACGATCGGGATCAGGTGGGTCTCGACGGCGTGCCGTTCGCCGAACCGGCCGTAGGCGCCCGCCACGTTGAAGTACCGCAGGCTGACTGCGGCGAGGCCGTGGGCGGCGGCGTACGAGGTGATCGCGTGATCGATCGCGAGCTTGGTGGCGCCATAGGTGTTGGTCGGCCTGGTCGGGGTGTCCTCGCTGATCGGCACCTGCTCCGGCTCGCCGTAGGTGGCGGCGGTGGAGGAGAACACCAGCCGCGGGGTGCCCGCCTCGCGCATGGCGGCCAGCAGCCGCAGCGACGTCAGCACGTTGCCGTCCCAGTACTTCGCCGGGTCCTGCATGGATTCGCCGACCAGCGACTTGGCCGCGAAGTGCAGCACGCCGTCGAAGCCGTCGGCCAGCAGGGCGGGCGCGGCCTCGGACAGTTCGGCCTCGACGAAGGCACAGCCTTCGGGGACGGCGTCGGCATGCCCGGTGGAGAGGTCGTCCAGGACGGTGACCTGGTGTCCCTCCTCGACCAGCCGGGCGGCGCACACGCTGCCCACATAGCCTGCTCCGCCGGTCACCAGCAGCTTCACGATCAGCTCTCCGTCCTAGTTGGCAGCGCGGGAGAACTTACTCTGCTCACTCGTCCCGGCAGGCACCCGCTGCGGGTACGGCGACGAACATCCGTGGCTCGGACCACCCGGCGGCGGCGAAGCCTGCGGCGATCTCGTCCCGGACGTTCGCCAGGTCGGCGTCGGTCACCAAGGCGATGGCCGAGCCGCCGAAGCCGCCGCCGATCATCCGGGCGCCCAGTGCGCCGGCGCGCAGCGCGAGGTCCACCGTGAGATCCAGCTCGGGGCAGGAAATGCGGTAGTCGTCCCGCAGGCTGGCATGCGACGCGGTGAGCACCGGTCCGATCCCGGTCAGCGTGTCCTCGCGAAGCAGTCGCACGGTGTTCAGCACGCGCTCGTCTTCTGCGACCACGTGCCGGACCAAGGGGCGAAGTGCGTCCGGCAGCGTCGTCAACGCGTCCTCGAGGTCGTCACCCGCGATGTCCCGCAGCGCGTCGACACCGAGTGCGGCGGCGGCCTGCTCACAGCCGCGGCGGCGCTCGCCGTAACCCGACTCGGAATGGGCGTGCTTGACCTGGGTGTCGATCACCAGCACGCACAGGCCGTTAGCGGTCAGCGGCAGGGGGATCTGCTGCTGCTCCTCGGAACGCACATCCATGAACAGGCCATGGTCGGCAACACAGCACAGGGAGGCAGCCTGGTCCAACACCCCGGTCGGTGCCCCGACGAAATCGTTCTCGGCACGCTGGGCCCACTTCGCGAGCGTCCGACGCGGCACGGCCGCGAGGGCCGTCTCGTCGGTGAGGTCGCCCAGTGCCAGCAGCACGGCGCATTCCAGTGCGGCCGACGAGGACAGCCCGGCACCGGTCGGCACATCGCTGGCGATCATCAGATCGGCGCCCGCCACCGGCAGGCCCTGCTCGGCCAGCACCCAAGCGACGCCCGCGACGTAACCGGACCAGTCTGTGACGGCGCCGGGGCGCAAACCCGCCAGCCGCACCGGCTCCGTCTCCTGGAGGCGACCGGAGCGGGTGAGGCTGGCGACCGTGAGCATCCCGTCGGTCCTGGGACGTGCCGCGACGGCCGTGCGGTGCGCGAGCGCGAAGGGCAAGACATAACCGTCGTTGTAGTCGGTGTGCTCCCCGATCAGGTTCACCCTGCCGGGAGCAGACCAAATACCGAGAGGAGCTTCGCCATGTAGACGTGTGAAGGCCTCGGCCGCCCTGCGGGACGGTGGGGCTGCGACAGTCGACTCCATCAAGCGGCCGCGACCGCCCCCAGCGGCTCCACCATGACCGAATGCGCCACGCTGGAATCGAGTTGGGTGCTGTCGGTCATGCCGCGGACGGTGACGGCGCCGCCGGGCTCGGTGGCGGCCACCACCTCCACGTGGGCCTCGGGCACCATCCCGATCTCCTTGATCTGGGCCATCAGATCCGGGTCGGCCTGGATGTGCTCGGCGATGGAGGCGACGCGCACCTTGCCGCCGCCGTTACGGGCGACGTCGTCCAGCCGCTGCAACTCGGGTCCGTTGGGCAGGGCCGCCTCGCCGACGCCCAGCTTGTCCAGGCCAGGGATCGGGTTGCCGTAGGGGCTGGTGGTGGGGTTGCCGAGCAGGGTGACGAGCTTGCGCTCCACCGCCTCGCTCATCACGTGCTCCCACCGGCAGGCCTCGCTGTGGACGTGCTCCCACTCCAGGCCGATGACGTCGACCAGCAGGCGCTCGGCGAGCCGGTGCTTGCGCATCACGGAAATGGCCCTGGACCGGCCCGCCTCGGTGAGCTCGAGGTGGCGGTCGCCCGCGACGGTCAGCAGCCCGTCGCGCTCCATCCTGGCGACCGTCTGGCTGACCGTGGGGCCGCTCTGTCCGAGTCGCTCCGCGATCCGGGCGCGCAGGGGTACGACGCCCTCCTCCTCCAGGTCGTAGATCGTCCGGAGGTACATCTCGGTGGTGTCGATGAGCTCGTTCACAACTCGTTCCCCTTCGTCTACCTCAATGGTAATCGTCCCACCGACGGTTCCGTGATCGCGACGTGCTGCGGGGGCGGCCCACGGTCACCCGGGCGCTGGTTTTCGCCGCCATCGGCCAGGGGGCAGGATGGGTTCGTGCAGCCATTGATCTCCACCGCGGCACTGGCCGAGCGGTACGCCGAGGCGAACCCGCCCGTGGTCCTGGACGTCCGCTGGAAGCTCGGCGGACCACCCGGCCGTGAGGCCTACGACCGGGGCCACCTGCCGGGCGCGGTGTTCCTCGACCTGGACACCGAGTTGGCCGGGCCGGTCCGGCTCGACCGCGTCGGTGGGCGGCACCCGCTGCCCGACCCGGCGGCGCTGCGGTCGACGCTGCGCAGAGCTGGTGTCCGCACGGACAGCGACGTCGTGGTGTACGACGCCGCGGACGGCTCGATCGCCGCGCGGGCGTGGTGGCTGTTGCGTTGGGCTGGCCATGACCGGGTGTCGGTGCTCGACGGCGGTTTCGCCGCCTGGCAGGCGGAGGGCCGCGAGGTCGACACCGAGGTTCCCTCACCGGTCGAGGGCGATATCGAGGTGCGGCCCGGCGCGCTGCCGGTGCTCGACGCCGAGGAGGCCGCCGACCTCGCCCGGCAAGGCGTGCTGTTGGACGCCAGGGCGCCTGAGCGCTACCGCGGCGACACCGAGCCCATCGATCCTCGGGCGGGCCACATCCCCGGGGCGCGCAACGCCCCGTTCGGCGGGCACATCGGCCCCGACGGGAAGTGGAAGTCCGCGGCCGAGTTGCGGGAGCGGTTCGCGGGTCTCGGCGTCGACAGCGCCGCAGGCGCGGGCGCCTACTGCGGTTCGGGTGTCACCGCCTGCTCGGTGCTGCTCGCCATGGAGGTCGCGGGCCTGGGCACGGGCTCGCTGTACGCGGGCTCCTGGTCGGAGTACTCCGCCGACCCTGCCCGTCCCGCGGCGAGCGGCGACCTGCCAGGCTGACCGGGCCCGCCACAAGCAGCGCAGGCCGGGCCGCTGACACGTCCGAAACCCGGGCAGCACCGACACAGCACAGGGGGATCCAGCCGATGCCGAACGCCGAGCAGGTTCTGGCGGAGATCAGGCGGGAACTACAGCCCGCGGAGGCGGCGAACCCGCTGGTGCCGCTGATCGAGTCGGGCGCCGCGCCGCGGGAGGTGCTGGCCGCGTTGGCGGGCGAGCAGCACCGGATCATCACCAGCGACCAGCGCAGTTTCACCGTGCTGGCCACCCGGTGCGAGCGAGCAGAGACCGCCGAGTTCTTCAGCTTCCTCGCCGCGGGGGAGGGCATCGCGCTGGGCAAGCTCACCGCGTATGCCGCGGCCTGCGGGTTGGACGAGACCGCGCTCCGGTCGTACCGACCGCTCGCGGGCGCCCAGGCCTATCCGCACTACCTGGGCTGGCTGGCCCTGGGCGGCGAGCCGACCGGCGTGGTGCTCGCCATGCTCGCGAATCTCACCGCGTGGGGCGGCTACTGCGGTCGCATTTCCGCGGCGCTGCGGGACCGCTACGGCTTCACCGAGCAGGCCAGGGAGTTCTTCGACTTCTTCGCCGCTCCCGCCCCCGAACTGGAGGACAAGGCCCTCGCCGCCGTGCGCGCCGCCCTCGACGCGGGTGAGGATCTCCAACCCGCCTGGGAGTACGGCAGGCTCCTCCAGGACTACGAGCTGATGTTCTGGCGCGCTTTGGCCGACCGCTACCACTCCTGATCTCGCCTCCGGCGTCCGGTCGTGGGGCCGGGAGGCGGAGATCACCGGGATTCTGCGCAACACTGCGAAGGCGTCCAATGTGGTCTGACTGACCAACGGGTGCCGCCGAAAAGGGCTCCGCCCCCGGGGCTCAGGCCGTGGGCAGCCGTTCGAAGGCGCGGCGGGCGAGTTCGGTGACCTTGTCGCAGGTCGGCTCGAACCGGCCGGAGAAGAACGTCCCGTTGACCGACAGCCGGTCGGCCGCCGGCTTGGGCTGGGCGGATCGGTTCAAGGCGACCGTCACCACGCAGGAATGCGGCGGGGTTGCCTCCACCGACGCCGTGTTGCCGCCGATCAGCGTGGGTGTTCCGGAGAACCCGCCGATTGGGCTGACCACCACGATGCCGTCGCCGCCGAGGTTCCAACTGCACACCGAAGCTGTGGCGTTGCCCGGCTGGGCGTCGGCGGCGAAGACCTGCGTGAAGTCCGCGGGCTGAAGCAGAGCGCAACTGTCCACGCCCTCGATGCGCTTGGGGGTGCCGATGGTCAGATCCACCGGCCCGTCACCAGGATCGGTGCTCGGAGGCGGTCCGCTAGAGCTGGTCGGGCTTGGCGGGCTGCTGGGGGCCGCCGTGGGAGCGCCCGGCTCCTGCCCACCGCAGCCGACGACCAACAGGAGGGCCGCCGTTGCCGCGGCCCGGTGTCCGCGAGCGCACCACGTTCCCACTACCGCCCCCGTCCTCCAGGTGGCTGCCGGTGTTGTCAACCGTAGGCGAGGGTCGCCGCACCCACCCTGTCGGTGACGGACCAATCCGCGGCGACCCGGTGAGGTGATCGCCGCATTGGCCGACGCTGAGCCATAACGCGCAGTACCGTGCCCCTATGGGACACGAAGCGGCGATCGTGTGGGACGAGGCGTTTCTCGGCTACGAACTCAGCCCCGACCACCCGCTCAACCCCATCCGGCTGGACCTCACCATGCGGCTGGCCTCGGCGCTGGGCGTGTTGGAGGGCGTGGATCTGCTGCCTGCCGCGCCCGCGGGCATGGCCGACCTGCGCCGCGTCCACGACGCCGAATACCTGGAGGCGGTGCGGGCCTCCGGTGAGGGCGACATGGCGCTGGAGTTCGGGCTCGGCACCCCCGACAACCCGACCTTCGACCACATGCACGACGCGTCCGCGCGGATCGCGGGCGGCTCCATCGAGGCGGCCCGCCAGATCGCCGAGGGCAGGGTCAACCGGGCGGTGAACATCGCGGGCGGGCTGCACCACGCCATGCGCCGCAACGCCGCGGGCTTCTGCGTCTACAACGACTGCTCGGTGGCGATCTCCTGGCTGCTCGACAACGGTTTCGACCGAGTCGCCTACCTCGATGTGGACGTGCACCACGGCGACGGAGTGCAGGCCGCGTTCTGGAACGACCCCCGGGTGCTGACCGTGTCACTGCACCAGCACCCGATGACGCTGTGGCCCGGCACCGGCTACGCCGACGAACTCGGCGACCCGGACACCGAAGGCGCCCACGGCACCGCCGTCAACATCCCGCTGCCGCCCGGCACCACCGACTCGGGCTGGCTGCGGGCCTTCGACGCCGTGGTGCCCGCGGTGCTGCGCAGTTTCCGCCCGCAGATCCTGGTCACCCAATGCGGCGCCGACACCCACGCCGAGGACCCGCTGGCCGACCTGCGGCTGTCGGTGGACGGGCACCGCGCGACCTACCGGACGCTGCGCGGACTGGCCGAGGAGATCTGCGGCGGCAAATGGCTGGCGCTGGGCGGCGGGGGATACTCCCTGTTCCGCGTCGTGCCGCGCTCCTGGACGCATCTGCTGGCCACGGTGCTGGACCGCGACCTGGACCCCAACCAGCCGCTGCCCGCGGACTGGATGGCGCGCACCACCGGCCTGGCCTCCGTTCCGCTGCCCACCAGCATGACCGACGGGGAGAACCCGGAGTTCCGGCGCTGGGACGGTGCGGGCAGCGCGCGCACCGAACTGGTGGACGCCGCGATCCGGCAGGCACGGCACGCGGTGTTCCCGCTGCACGGCCTCGACCCGGACGATCCCCGTGACTGACGGGCGCGACCCGTACGACTACCCACGCCAGTGGGAAGCCGACGTGGTGCTCTCCGACGGCGGCACCGTCCACCTGCGGCCGGTGACCCCGGACGACGCCGCCCGCCTCGTCGCACTGCACGGCAGGCTTTCCGAGCGGACCCGCTACTTCCGCTACTTCGGCCCGTACCCGCGCATGCCGCAGCGCGATGTGGATCGGTTCTCCACCGTCGACCACCACGACCGCGTCGCCCTGGCCGCCTGGCTGGGCGACGAGATCATCGCGGTGGCCCGCTACGACCGGCTGGGCGGCTCCGACCAGGCCGAGGCCGCGTTCGTGGTGGAGGACGCGCACCAGGGCCGCGGGCTCGGCTCGATCCTGCTGGAGCACTTGGCGGCCGCGGCGCGGGAGTCGGGGCTGCGGCGCTTCATGGCCGAGGTGCTGTCGGAGAACGCGCAGATGGTGCGGGTGTTCAAGGACGCCGGCTACCAGATCAGCCGCGATATCGAAGGCGGCGTGATCCACCTGGAGTTCGGCATCGACCCCACCGCCGAGTCGGTGGCGGTGGCGATGGCCCGCGAGCAGGCCGCCGAGGCCCGCAGCGTGCACAACGCGCTGCATCCCCGCTCGGTCGCGGTGATCGGCGCGTCCAGCGACCCCACGAAGGTGGGTCACGCGGTGCTGGCGAACCTGCTCGCCGCGGGCTTTACCGGCCCCGTCTACCCGGTCAACGCCGAGCACCGAGCGGTCCGCGGCATCCGCGCCTATCCCTCCGTTGTGGACATTCCCGACGACGTGGACCTCGCCGTGGTCGCGGTGCCCGCGGCCAGCGTGGACGAGGTGATGGACGCCTGTCTGGCCAAGGGCGTGAAGACACTGCTGGTGATCAGCGCGGGCTTCGCCGACGCGGGACCGGGCGGTCTCACCGCCGAGCGCAGGCTGGTGCGGGAAGCCCGCAGCCACGGCATGCGGGTGGTGGGGCCCAACGCGTTGGGAGTGGCCAACACCGACCCCGCGGTTCGGCTCAACGCGACGCTGGCGCCGGTGCTGCCCGGCAGGGGACGCACCGGCTTCTTCTGCCAGTCCGGTGCCCTGGGCACCGCGATCCTCGCCGCCGCGGCCGAACGCGGCCTCGGGCTGTCCACCTTCGTCTCCGCGGGCAACCGCGCCGACGTCTCCGGCAACGACCTGCTCCAGTACTGGGAGACCGACTCCAGCACCGACGTGGTGCTGCTGTACCTGGAGTCCTTCGGCAACCCCCGCAAGTTCGCGCGCGTCGCCCGCAGGCTGGCCCGCATCAAGCCGATCGTCGCGGTGAAGTCGGGACGCCATGTCGTGCGGCCGGGGCTGGCCGCCACGTCGGTGCTGATCGACGAGACGAGTGTGGCCGCGGTGTTCGAGCAGGCGGGCGTGATCAGGGTCGCCTCCCTCGCCCAACTTTTCGACACCGCTCTACTGCTGGCCCACCAGCCGCTGCCCGCCGGGCCGAGAGTGGCGATCGTCGGCAACTCCTCGGCGCTGGGTGTGCTCGCCGCCGACGCCGCGCTGTCGGAAGGTCTTCAACTGGCCGGTGATCCCATCGACGTCGGCGCCGAGGCCGGTCCCGGTGACTTCGCGCTGGCCGTGCAGGAAGCCGCGAACCGCGCCGATGTGGATTCGCTGGTGGCGGTGTTCGTGCCACCCGTCGCGGTGCCGCCGACGGCCTACGCCAGGGCGCTGCGCGAGGTCGTGCGGGCCGAGCCGGGCCGAACGCGCAAGCCCATCCTGTCAACGTTCCTCGCCGCCGAGGGCGTGCCCGCCGAGCTCGCCGTGCCAGGGCCCGATGGTTGGCCCGGCTACGGTTCGGTGCCGTCGTTCCCCAGCCCGGAGCGGGCCATGCTGGCACTGGCCAGAGTCACCGGCTACGCCCGTTGGCGCTCCGCCCCGCAAGGCCACTTCATCCGCCCGTCCGGCATCGACACCAAAGGCGCCCAGGCGCTGGTGAGCACGTGGCTCACCGACGGCATAGGGCAGCGACAGCTCACCGCAGAAATGGGCGCCGAACTGCTGGCCTGCTACGGCATCCACCTCGTCCCGTTCCGCCGCGCCACCAACGCCGAGGAGGCGGTCGCCGCCGCGGACGACCTCGGCTACCCGGTGGCCTGCAAGTCCGCCAGCGAGACCCTGCGCCAGCGCACCGACCTTTCCGGGGTGCGCCTGGACCTGTTCGGCGCCGAGGCGGTCGAGGCCGCCTACGCGGATCTGCGGGAGCGTTCCGGCATCGACACCGTGTACGTGCAGCGGATGGCGCCCAAAGGAATCTCCTGTGTGGTCGGGCTCCAGGACGACCCGTCGTTCGGTTCGCTGGTGTCCTTCGGGCTGGCCGGTCTGGTCAGCGACCTGCTCGGCGACCGCGCCTACCGTGCCGTGCCGCTGTCGGACGCGAACGCCTACGACCTGGTGCGCGCCCCGAAGGCGGCGCCGCTGCTGGCGGGCTACCGGGGTGGCATCCCCGCCGACCATGACGCGCTCGAGGAGCTGCTGCTCCGGGTGTCGGCGCTGGCCGAGGACCTGCCCGAGGTGCGCAACCTGGTGCTCCAGCCTGTGCTCGCCGCGGGCGACGGCGCGCACATCGCGGGCACCCGGATCGTGTTGGCGCCGCAGGCTTCCCGACAGGCCTGGGCACCCCGAAGGCTGCGCTGAATCACCTCTCGAGCGACGTGTGTAGGCGCACTACCACCCGATTGTCCGGCGCGAATCACCCGTCGTTGGGCTGTCCGGATCAACTTGCCCGTTCGGAAGTGTGGCCTTGGTGGAAATGGGTGCCATTACGCCTTCGGCTGGGCATAACGTCCCCAGCCGTGCCCGTGTATCAGAGCATTCCGTCCGCGAAGGCGGGTGGTCCGGTTCGGGCAGGCCTGCCGGAACATGGCCGCGTCCCGAGGTACTACGCGGTGAAGGCCAAGCTGGTCTCGCTGCTGGAGGAGTTGGGGGTCGGCGCGGCGCTGCCGCCCGAGCGTGAGCTGGCCGAACGCTTCGGGGTGGCGAGGGCGACCCTGCGGCAGGCGGTGGGCGAGCTTGTCCTGGAGGGCAGGGTGCAGCGCCGCCAGGGTCGCGGCACCTACGTCGCGCCACCCAAACTCGTGCAGCCGCTGGCGCTGCTGTCCTACACCGAAGGCATGCGCCGCCAAGGCGTGCGCCCAGGACGCGACCTGGTGAGCCTGGAGCACTTGGTCGCCGACGACGCGCTCTCCGCCGACCTGAGAATTCCCGCCGGGAGCACCGTGGTGCACATCGAGCGGGTGCTGCTCGCCGACGGCCAGCGCATCGGGCTGGAGTCCAGTTACCTTCCCTCCCAGCGGTTTCCCACCCTGCTGGATGTGCTGGACCTGTCCACCTCCCTGCACACCTGCCTGCAACGGCAGTTGGGCGTGATGTTCGCCGAGGCCCAGGAGCGGGTGGAGACCGTGCTGGCCAGCCCCCGCGAGGCGCTGCTGATCGGCACCAACCCGGCGTTGCCGATGCTGCTGCTGAACCGGGTCTCCTACGACCACAACGGCACCCCCATCGAACGGGTCCGCAGGCTGTTCCGCGGTGACCGCTACAGCTTCGTCACCCGCCTGCGCGCCGAGTGAATCCCGTTCGACGCAAGCTCCGCCGGTGCCTACCGTGACCCGGTGCCCGTTCCCGACCTGCTCACCCCGCGACTGCTGCTGCGCCAGTTGACGATCGCCGACGCGCCCGCCCTACACGCCGTGCTGGACAACCCGCAGACGCTGCGATTCCTGCCCTTCGACCGCTTCGACGCCGAGTCGGTGCGGCGCAACGTCGAGGAGGAACTGGCCACACCGAGAACCGCGGGCACGGGCGCTTTCGTCTGGGTGGAGCGCGTTAACGGTGAGGTCATCGGCCACGGAGACCTGCGTCCCTGCGAGGAGACGCGCGACGGCCGCATCGAGATCGGCTGGTACACCCGCGAGGACCACTGGCGGCGCGGCATCGCCCGCGAGGCCGTCACCGCCGTACTCGCCCACGCCTTCACCACGCTGGACCTGTACCAGGTGATCGCGTTGGTGCACCGGGACAACACGCCCAGCGTCGAGTTCGCGGCGAGCCTGGGTTTCACGGTCACCGGCGAGGGCCACCACTACGGCGGCCCGCACCTGGTGCTCACTCGGGTACGAACTCCAGGATCGACAGGATTTTGAGCGGTACCGAGGAACGCAGCCGCAGCCCGACCTTCGCGCCCAGTTCGGTGAACTCGGCCAGGGTGCGTTCCTTCCCCTCGAACAACGTCATCATCCGCACGTTCATATCGGCGAACACCACCGTGTCCGCCGGACCATGACCCACCTGGCCGAACAGCAGCACCCGCCCCTCCGGCCCGGCGGCCTCAGCGCACCGCCCGAGAATCCGCACGGCATCCTCGTCGCTCCAGTCGTGCAGAATCTGCGCCAGCACCTGCACGTCGGCTTCCGCGGGCAGCGGATCGAAAAAGTCGGCCACCGTGAACTCCACCCGGTCCGCGACCCCGGCCTCGGTCAACGCGCGCCTGCCGCCCTCGACGGAGGCCGCGGTGTCCACCAGCCTGCCGCGCAGGTGAGGGTGCGCGGTCAGCAGAACCTTCAGCAAGGCCCCGCTGCCGCCGCCGACGTCTGTGACATGGCCGACCGAGCCC
The DNA here is from genome assembly GCF_056323685.1 of Actinorectispora metalli. NCBI lineage: Bacteria > Bacillati > Actinomycetota > Actinomycetes > Pseudonocardiales > Pseudonocardiaceae > Actinorectispora > Actinorectispora metalli. The sequence continues at coordinate 326,119 of NZ_JBREYE010000001.1, read as the reverse complement.
CAGTCGTAGCCGCTGACGACCCCGGGAATCCACGCGGCGGCCCAGCTCCGCATCAGCTCGTCGAACAGCGGCCCTTGGCGCCGCTCTTCGAGGTCTTCCCAGAACGGCTTGCCATAGATCCCCGGGAAGGCGGCCTTCCCGGTGCGCACCGTGGCCAGCAGGCCGGTCGAGTACGTGGTGTCCATCCGCCCACCCGGCCCGTCGAGGTCCAGCCAGAGCCGCAGGCCGTGCGGATGGTCGCTGAGCAGCGGCGCCGCGACCTCGGTCATCCCGAACACCCCGAAAGCGGGCTCCTCGAACACCCCGTGGCACACCAGCAGCCGCAGCACCCGCCCGAGCGCGTCCTCATCGGCTCCCGCCGCCGCTGCCAGCTCACCGACCGGCCGGGGCCCGTCCCGCAGCAGATCCGCGATCCGCAGCGTCGCGGCGACCCGAACCGCCCACGGCGTGACGACATCCAGCAACCCCCGCAATTTCTCCTCGGCGGGCGGCACGATCTGATCGGACTCATTCGAAAAAGCCGGCATGACCGTATTTGTAGTCGATACATTTGGCTGCCGGGGAAATTCACCGGAAAAAGGGCGTGGGAACGGGACGGCCGCCCCTGGAGACAGCCGTCCCGTTCGCTGTTATTTCCACCAATCGGCCCGCGTGGGCTCGCGCAGAGCGTTTGTGCCGCAGTGCACCTCTCCGAGGCCGATGTGCAGATAATCCCAGTCCTCAACCCAGTGCACGGTAACCGAGTTGGAGCGCAGCGCATCCACGGTTGCCTGCTTGAACAGATCGGTGCCGTCGATCACCGGGCCGTGCGGGTCGGGTGCGCCGAAGTTGACTGCGTTGACCGAGATGCCGTTCACGATCGCAGGGGAGCGAGCGTAGAAGACCTGAGCGGGCGCCCGTCCTGCTTTCATCTCGGCGCGCAGCTTTTCGATGCTCGCCCGTGAGGTTCGCATCCCGGCCAGTTGCTCGTCTGTCAGCTCACCGAGGGTCTGAAAATTATAGGCGGTGTAGAGCACCGGAACCCGGACCAACTCGGTCGTCTTCAGGCCGGTGGCGCTGGTCAGCGTGGCGATCTGGCGGTCGATGCTCGCCGCGGCGGTGTCCTGGTGCGACAGCAGCGTCCGATTCGCCAGCACCTGGTCGATGGTCGGCTTCTCGCGGTCCGATGTTCCCGTGAACAGCCGTACCGACCCGTGACCCTTGGCCTTGGCGTCCGCCAACAGCCGCACCGCGAGCTTGGGGTCGGCCACCGCCAGCGTCCACCCGCGTTCGTTCTTCGCCGGGATCACGTGGGTCGTCTCGTCCACGTGTCCAACGACCAGCCAGGACGTGTCCAAAATCAACGGTGGCTGCACGCCTTGGGCGTGGATCATCTTGGTGAAGGCGGGGTCGGCCTGCCGTGATGGGGTCATGCCGTGCAGGACGCGCCCGTTCGGGAAGCCCGCATATGGCGGCAGGCTGTCCCAGTTCCCGCCCGAGTTCAGCGAATCGTCCACCGTGGACGGACGGTCGTTGGTGTAGTGGTGTACCACGCCGATGTCGGGGCCCCGCAGTTTGGCATAGAGCTGCCTGCCTGCGAACCGCAGCTCACCGGCCCCGTCCGCGGGCCGCCCGATGTTGGCGGTGCGGAGCAGGAGCCGCATCGTGTGCGGTGCGCCGCCGGCGGCAGGCACGCTTACCGTGCCGGGTTCCACGATGTCCTGCACCCACGGATCGGTCTTGGTGTTCAGCAGCGTCAGGTTCTGCTCGCTCAACCCGCTCGTCGTCACGGCCTTGCGCAGCGAGCCGATGAACTGCTGGTAGGCGTTGGACGAGGAACCGGCCGAGGTGAGCACCTGCTGGGCGGGCCGCAGGTCGTTCTGCAACATCACCGGTGCGACTTTCATCCGCACCACGTCCCGGCTTTCCTGGCCCGCGTCGGTGACGGTGAGCGTCACGTCGGCGAAGCCGTCCCACACCGCCGGGTCTCGGACGATGTCCCTGCCTTCCAGCGCAAGCTCGGCACCGGCACGCAGTTCGGCAGCGGCGAGCTTCCCTGTGCCCAAAGCGACCCACTGCCCGGCGCGTTTGACGAACACGCGGACGAATTTCTCGGCGCTGGTGGCCACGGTCGCCGCGGCGGAATCGGAGACAACGGCGGGCACGGTCCGCAGCGACGCGAGGTCGGCTAGATCGACAGGGCCGTTGAGCACCTCGTCGGCGGCGTCGTTGCAGGCCTCCAACCGACGGTCGGTCTCCTGGCCCTTCCTGGTCAGGTCGGCCTCGGTGACTTTGCAACGCCGTTCGTCATCGTCGAGGTTGGGAAGGAACAACGCGCCGCGCTGAGCGGTCCAGTGCTCCTCGCCGCTCTCGTCGGAAATGCCGGTGACGTCCACTGAACCGTTTCGGTCGACGTCTGCGCGGAGGTCTGCGGCGGGTCCGGACTGCGCGACGGCCGGCAGTCCCAGCACAGTGGTGGCAAGGCCGATGAGTGCGGCCAGCAAAGGTAATGGTCGTGGCAAGGCAGGGTTCCTTTCGTACGGCCGGGCGTGGCAGGGACAGCCCGGCTCATGCGAAACACCTGCCGTGGTGTTCGCGGCAGTATGTAACGCGCACATAACAATCTACGTGATAGTTGTTTGTGCATTCCGCCGAAGGAACCAATTCTGTTGTCCGAGTACCGGGCGGGCACGGAATGGTCAGGGCGCCCGCCCGGCACCGCATCAGGTTTTGCCGAGAAGCTGCTGGAAGAACGTGCGGTAGCGCTGGAGCGCGAGCCGAAGGTCCTCGGTCGGCCCCTCGCCGTCGGAGGACCACTGGTCTTCCAGTTCCCGCTTGTTTTCGGCGAACGTGGTGGCCAGGTTCTGCATCACCTCGGCGACCAGTTGGTCGGCTTCTTGGACGGCGCGGCGCGGATCGTCCACGAACGCGGCCTGGAGTTCCTGCCACCGCTCCCGGAACCGCCCGACCTCCGCCGGATCGAACAGTCCGTCGGGCCGAGTCGTGGGTTCGACGTCGTCGATCCGCGATTCACCGAGTCTGGGGTCCGGGATCGGTTCGCTGTTGCGCGGGGCGTCTTCCTGCATGGTGTCGTTCCGTTCCTCGCTGCTCGGGGGCTCCGGAGGCGCGGCGGGCGTGGTCACCCGCGCCGTCGGTTTGGTCGACAAGCTCGGCGAAAAGGGCGCGGTAGTGCACCATCGCGCCGCGCAGGTCCTCGGTGGTGGCCTCACCGCGTTCGCTGCGCTGTTTGGTTTCGTGCGCGGTGCGGTAGTGGTCGAGGGTGGACGCGTGCGCCACGGAGAGGTCCTTGATCTGTTGGCGGTACCCGTCGGTCGGGTACCCGCGCTCCCGCATGACTTCGGTGACCAGCTCATCGGCGCGCAGCAGCGCGTCGGTTGGCCGGTCCACGAAGAGCTCCTGCACGGTGGTCCAGCGCTTGCGATAGCCCTCGGCGGCCTCGGCGCGCAGCGGACGGACGTCGAGTTTGTCGTGCCGACGCTCGCGTTCGGCGAGTTCCTGTTCGGCCTTCCAGCGTCCGTCGCTGCGTTGCACGGTGCGGTCGTACTCGGGTCCGAAGCGTTGTTGCAGGCGACGCCTGCGCACAAGGGCTGCGGCCAGCAGAGCGACCACGACCGCGATCAGAATGGCGATCACGACGCCGACGATCATGTCTGTGGACATCACGGCTCCTAGGTCGTATCGATCTCGACCCGAATGCCACTGATGTCGGTGGAAAAAACGCATCCTGCCCATCCGCCCCAACATGGAGCAGTTCAGACGTCGGAGTTTCCGCTGCGCAGAGCAGTGCGATACCCCCAGACGACGGGCTGGTCAGGGGTTTCGAAACAGCGCCGTCGGGCAGAGGCTGCGAATGAGCGGTCTCTGCCCGACGACTGCGCTACAGCGCTTCTGGCTGATCGCTGGTTGTGAGGCCGGTTACGAAGTTCGCCCAACTAATGGGTGGCAGAGGTCGGCACCGTCAGCGACTACGAGCAGCGGCCCGGCGCGCCCAATGGCGAACCCTCCCGGTGCGGTTCGCCAGTGGCATCACCCGGCACATGGGACCGCACGAAATCGACCCAGTCCCTGCGGGGACCACGAGCGTCAACCCTTGACGCACAGGACCTGCCGAAGCTTGGCCACGACCTCCACCAGGTCCGCCTGGTCGGCGATCACCTGGTTGATGTCCTTGTACGCGGCCGGGATCTCGTCCACCACCCCCGCATCCTTACGGCACTCCACGCCCGCCGTCTGCGCGGCCAAATCCTTCGCCGTGAACCGCTTGCGCGCCTGGTTACGCGACATCCTCCGGCCCGCCCCATGCGACGCCGAACAGAACGACTCCGGATTCCCCAGCCCGCGCACGATGTAGGACCCGGTGCCCATCGAGCCGGGGATGATCCCCAACTCTCCCCGCCCGGCGTGGATCGCACCCTTGCGCGTCACCAACAACTCCTCGCCGAAGTGCAGCTCCTCCGCCACATAATTGTGATGGCACGAGATCGGCTCATCGAACGCCACCTGCGCAAACCGCGCCCGCAACACATCGCTGACCAGACGCAGCATCACCGCGCGATTGCGCCGCGCGTAGTCCTGCGCCCAGTACAAATCGTGCCGGTACGCCGCCATCTGCGGCGTCTGCGCCAAGAACACCGCCAAGTCCGGGTCGGGCAGCTCGGCGTTGTGCGCCAGCCCGCGGGCCACCTCGATGTGGTGCTGAGCCAGCAGGTTGCCGATGCCCCGCGAACCCGAATGCAACATCACCCACACCATGTCATCGGCGTCCAGGCAGACCTCGATGAAGTGGTTGCCGCCGCCGAGGCTGCCCATCTGGTGCAACGCCCGCTCGGACTGGTCCCGCACAGCGGGCGTCAGCGCATCGAAGCGCTTCCAGAACGACTCCCAGTCGGCGGCGTCGCGAGAGCTGAAAGCCTCGGAGCGGTGCTGCGCGAACCCGACCGGCACCGCCTTCTCGATCGCCGACCGCAGTGAACGCAGGTCACCGGGTAGATCCGCGGCGCGCAGCGAGGTGCGCACGGCGGTCATGCCGCAGCCGATGTCCACCCCGACCGCGGCGGGTGAGACCGCGTCGCGCATGGCGATGACCGAGCCGACCGTGGCGCCCTTGCCGTAGTGCACGTCGGGCATCACCGCGACGTGCTTGACCACCCAGGGCAGCGCCGCGATGTTCTCAAGCTGGCGCATCGCGGCGGGCTCGACCTCATCGGGTCGGGTCCACAGGTGGATGCCTGCCTGCTTGCCGGGCAGCGTGCTGATAGCCATATCCCCAGGCTAGGCAGGTCCGTCACGAAAGCGCGCCCGAATTTGCGTGCAACCGGGTGGCGGGCTGCCTCCGTCCTTGTGACATGAGACGCATTGGAACGCTACTGGGCGCGGGCGCCCTGCTCCTCGCGGTGGCTGCGTGCGCCGACTCGGACTCCCAACCAGGTTTCGGCGGGCAACCGCCGACGGTCACCTCATCGCAGGCACCACCCGATGAGGTGAAGACGCCCGAAGGCACCGTGAAAGTCGCCAAGGAGCGCGTGACGCCCCCGGCCAACTCCGACGACCGCCAGACCGTGGTGTGGACGGCCAACGACGGCAAGTCCGTCGGCACGTACGCACAGGAAGGCGGCTGCGGCAAGGCCCACGCCGAAATCGTCGAGCAGACCGATCAGCAGGTGAAGATCGCGCTGGTCGAGGTCGTGCCGAAGCCGGAAGCCAAGAAGATGTGCACCATGGACATCCGCTACCCGGCGGTGTCCGTGGACCTGGCCCAGCCGCTCGGCGAGCGGAAGGTCGTGCTGGAAAGCCGCACCGAGACCGAGAAGTGAGCAGTCGCGGCATTCTCCCAGGATGCCGCGCATGCTCCCGCGAGTGCTCGGGGCCGGCGGGACTGACCCGCCGGCCCCGAGTGCATTCTCAGCAGGTTTTCCCGATGACCCGCGGCACACAGTCCGCATACGACAGCAGCATCTCGACCGCCTTGTCGTTGCGGGTGGTCTCGCGGGCGATCACGCTGCCCGGCGGGTAGAAGCCGTTGTTCCCGCCGTACATCTCGAACGTGTAGCTATAGATCTTGTGGACGCCCCACATCCAGTCGCTGATGTCCCCGTCGGCGGGGTAGAGCTGGCTGGACTGCATCGGCTCGTACCGGTTGGTCTGGGCCATCTGCTTCCCGAGCGTGGAGAACACCCTGGCGTCCTCCGCGGTCAGGCCCGGCTGCACGACCTCGGTGGTGTAGCCGTACGGCCACAGCACCAACTCGCCGTAGGTGTGGAAGTCGATGTGGGCCTTGACCTGCTGCTTTCCGCCGACGACCCGGGAGTTGACCCAGTCGCTGACGGCCTTGGTCTCCGGCGCCGAGAACGGGGCCGTGCCGCGGTAGTCCTGGGCGGAGGGGCTGCCGCTGGAGCCGCCGCAGCAGTTCCACTTGAACGACCAGTTGCGGTTGGGGTCGGTGCCCTGGCCCTGCCGGTTCTTCCGCCAGCTTCGGTACTGGCCGGTGGCGATGTCGTACTCGACGCCGTCCGGGTTCACCATCGGCACCACGTAGATCTCGCGGGAGTCCACCAGCGTCTTGACGGCGGAGTTGGTGGCGTAGCCGTCGGTGAGCTGGGCGACGATGCGCAGACACTGCTCGCCTGACAGGTGCTCACGGGCGTGCTGGTTGCAGGTGAACAGCACCTCGGGCTCGTTCTCGTCGGTCCCGACGTTGTCGCTGATCTTGATGATCGGGATGGTGCGGTTCTCATAGGACTTGCCGACCGACGTGACGGCGGCGATGGGGGAGTGGTCCTTCGCCGCGGCGTTGAGCTCGGCGACCATTTCCCCATAGTTGTGGTAGGCGGCATCGGCGGGCGGGAAGTCGAATGTCCCGGACTGCCGTTCCAGCCGGTAACCCGCCTTGCGCAGTTCCTCGGCCTTGTTCTCCTCGATCCTGATCCGCATCCCGGACGGACTCTGCCCGAGCACGTCGGTGGCGGCGTGGGCCACCCGGCCACGGTCACCCGATTCGGTGACGCCGGTGACCAGGTAGACCGGCGGACCCGATTCGGGCTGGGCGGCCGTCGTCGCAGGGGTGGGTATGACGATGACCAGGGAAACGACGGTGAGTGCCGAGATCAGCAGGGAGCGTGACATCGGTGCCTCTCGGTTTGCAGGGATTTGCCCTCCAGAATGGTTCAGAGCTGACCAATTCCAGTAGTGCCGAAGGCACGTATCTTTTTCACAGTTCTCATCAAGGCGGTACCTAAAACCCGCTGGTAGTCACGCCGTACCCTGGTTGTGCACGGCTGACACCACCCGAGAGGACGTTCATGCTCTCCCGCACCGACCTGCGCGGTCGCGTACCTTCTCCCGCCCAGCTGCGCGGCACCCTACCGCGCGCCGAGGTGGACGTGGACGCGGTGCTCCATCGGGTGCGGCCGATCGTGGACGACGTGCGGAACCGCGGCGTGGACGCGGTGCTGGCGTACACCGAGACCTTCGACAAGGTCCGTCCGGCCACCGTCCGGGTGCCCGCCGCCGAGCTGCGCCGGGCGCTGGACGAGCTTGACCCGCAGGTCACCGACGCCCTGAAAGAGGTCATCGCCAGGGCCAGGCTGGTGCACGCCGACCAGCGCCGCACCGATGTGACCACCCAGGTGGTGCCCGGCGGCACCGTCACCGAGCGCTGGGTGCCGGTGGCCCGCGTCGGCCTGTACGCGCCGGGTGGCCTCGCGGTCTACCCCTCCAGCGTCGTGATGAACGTGGTGCCCGCCCAAACCGCGGGCGTCGAGTCGCTGGTCGTCTGCTCCCCGCCGCAGGCGGAATTCGGCGGACTGCCGCACCCCGCGGTGCTCGCCGCGTGCGCGTTGCTCGACGTCGACGAGGTGTGGGCCGTCGGCGGCGCCCAGGCCGTCGCGCTGCTGGCATACGGCGGCACTGACACCGACGGCGCCGAACTGGCGCCGGTGGACATGGTCACCGGGCCGGGCAACATCTACCTCACCGCCGCGAAACGGCTGCTCCGCGGCCTGATCGGCATCGACTCCGAGGCCGGGCCCACCGAGATCGCGGTGCTCGCCGATGACACCGCCGACCCGGTGCACGTCGCCGCCGACCTGATCAGCCAGGCCGAGCACGACACCTTGGCCGCCAGCGTCCTGGTCACCACCTCCACCGAACTCGCCGACGCGGTGGACGCCGAACTGGTGCGCCAGGTCGCGGCCACCAAGCACTCCGAGCGCATCCGCACCGCGCTGACCGGCACCCAGTCCGGCTGCGTCCTGGTGTCCACTGTGGACGACGGCGTGAAGGTCGTGGACGCCTACGCCGCGGAGCACCTGGAGATCCAGACCCGCGACGCGAGCGAGGTCGCCGCCAGGGTGCGCAACGCGGGCGCGATCTTCGTCGGCGCCTTCGCCCCCGTCTCGCTGGGCGACTACTGCGCGGGCTCCAACCACGTGCTGCCCACGGGCGGCTGCGCCCGGCACAGCTCGGGTCTGTCCGTGCAGACCTTCCTGCGGGGCATCCACGTCGTGGAGTACACCGAGCAGGCGCTGCGCGAGGTGGCCGACAAGGTCGTCGCGCTGGCCACCGCCGAGGACCTGCCCGCCCACGGCCAGGCCGTCACCGCCCGCTTCGGAGGCACGACGTGAGCCTCGGCGACGCCGTCGCACTGAGCGACCTCCCGCTGAGGGCGGACCTGCGGGGCAAGAGCCCCTACGGCGCACCCCAGTTGGACGTGCCGGTGCGGTTGAACACCAACGAGAACCCGTACCCGCCCGCTCCCGAGCTTGTCGCGGACCTCGCGTCCTCGGTGGCGGCGGCAGCGGCCGACCTGCACCGCTACCCGGACCGGGACGCGGTGGCGCTGCGAGCCGATCTGGCCGCCTACCTGACCGCGAGCACCGGTGTCGAGTTGACCACCGCGAACCTGTGGGCGGCCAACGGCTCCAACGAGGTCCTCCAGCAGCTTCTGCAGGCGTTCGGCGGACCCGACCGGCTGGCGATCGGCTTCGAGCCGTCGTACTCGATGCACCCGATCATCGCTTCCGGCACCCGCACCGAGTGGCTGGCCGCGCCGCGCCGCGAGGACTTCTCGCTGGACGTGGAGAAGGCGGTCGCGGTGATCGCCGAGCGCTCGCCGGACATCGTGTTCGTGACCAGCCCCAACAACCCCACCGGCCAGTCCATCCCGCTCGCCGACCTGGGTACCGTGACCGAGGCCGCACCCGGCATGGTGGTCATCGACGAGGCCTACGCCGAGTTCTCCTCCCAGCCCAGCGCGGTGCGGCTGCTCGCGGACTTCCCGGCGAAGCTGGTGGTCACCCGAACCATGAGCAAAGCGTTCGCGTTCGCAGGCGGCAGGCTCGGCTACCTCGCCGCCGCCCCCGCCGTGATCGACGCGTTGCTGCTGGTCAGGCTGCCCTACCACCTGTCGGCGCTGACCCAGGCCGCCGCGCGGGCCGCGATCCGGCACGCCGACTCCACGCTCGACTCCGTCGCCCACCTCATCGCCGAACGGCACCGGGTGGTGGCCAAACTCACCGATCTGGGCTTCGACGTGGTGCCCAGCGACGCGAACTTCGTCCTCTTCGGCCGGTTCGACGACCGCAAAGCCGCCTGGCAGTCCTACCTGGACCGCGGTGTGCTCATCCGCGACATTGGCGTTGATGCCTTCCTTCGGGTGACGATAGGGCTGTCCGAGGAGAACGACGCCTTCCTGGCGGCGAGTGAGGAGATTCGTTGAGCCGCACCGCACGGGTGGAACGCACCACCAAGGAATCGTCCATCGTGGTCGAACTGGACCTGGACGGCTCCGGCAAGGTCGAGGTCGCGACGGGACTGCCGTTCTACGACCACATGCTGCACGCCCTGGGCCAGCACGCCTCCTTCGACCTCGCGGTCCGCGCCAGCGGCGACATCGAGGTGGACGCCCACCACACCGTGGAGGACACCGCGATCGTGCTCGGCCAGGCCCTGCGCCAAGCCCTCGGCGACGCGGCGGGCATCCGCCGCTTCGGCGATGCCTGGATCCCGATGGACGAGACCCTCGCGCACGCCGCGGTGGACATCTCCGGCCGCCCGTACTGTGTGCACACCGGCGAACCCGAGGTCATGGTCGGTTTCACCGTCGGCAACAACTACCCGACGGTGCTGAACAAGCACGTGTTCGAGTCGCTGGCCTTCCACGCCAGGATCGCCCTGCACGTCCGGGTGCTCTACGGCCGCGACCCGCACCACATCACCGAGGCCCAGTACAAGGCCGTGGCCAGGGCTCTGCGCGCCGCGGTGGAACTGGACCCGCGCACCTCCGGTGTGCCATCGACCAAGGGCGTGCTGTAGAACTGCGCCATGTTCGGCATCTCTTCGGAGTACGTCATCGTGGCCCTGATAGCCCTGGCGGGCTTCCTCATCGGCGGCGTGTGGGTGACCTACAAGCAGGCCAAGGCCTTCGCCATGCTGATGCTCCTCGGTGCCGTGCTGGCGGGCGGCGCCGCGCTCGCCTGGTACCTGTCCTAGGCCCGGTTGAGATACCGGGGCGGCACCGCCTCGGTGAGCCAGACCCCGTTGGCGCTGACCTGGAACCGGTGACCCGCTTCCGCCATGGCCGCGGCGTCGACCTCGAGGATCACCGGAGCGCCGCGGCGGCTGCCCACCCTGGTCGCGGTGGCCACATCGGGGGAGAGGTGCACGGCGTGTCTGCGCATCGGCCGCAGCCCCTCGGTCAGGATCGCGTCCAGAAACCGCTCGACGGTGCCGTGGTAGAGCACAGCGGGCGGAACGGCGTCGTGCAGCGCCAAGTCGACGGGCACACTGTGGCCCTGGCTCGCCCTGATCCTGGTGCCGGTCTCGTCCAAAGCGAAGCGCTGCTTGTCGTTGCGGGCGACGACCTCGTCCAATTCGGCCCTGCTGACGCGGAACCCGTGCCGCCCCAGCGCCGCGAGCAGCCCCGCGACCTCGGTCCAGCCCGCCTCGTCCAGCGTGATGCCGATCTGCTGTGGCCCGTGCCGCAGGTGCCGTGACAGCCTCTTCGACACGGCGATCATTCTCTTCTCATCCATTTCCGGCCAACTACACCACACATGTCCAGCCGGTTTTGATCAGGGAATGCCGCCCTCCGCGGTCGGCCGAAGGCGAGGGGCGCCGGGGCCGAACTCGGCCATCCGGTCGTCGGAGTTGAAGAGCAGGCAGGACTTCAGCGACAGGCAGCCGCAGCCGATGCAGCCGGTCAGGTTCTGCCGCAGGCGCTGCATCGCCTCGATCCTGGCGTCCAACTCCTTGGCCCAGGTGTTCGACAGCCGCGCCCAATCCGCTTTGTTCGGGGTGCGGCTCTCCGGCAGCTTGGACAACGCCGCCGCGATCTCCTCCAGCGACAGCCCCACCCGCTGGGCGCTGCGGATGAACGCCAGCCGCCGCAGGATCGCCCTGGGATAGCGGCGCTGGTTGCCGGTGGTGCGCTCGGGGGTGATCAGCCCCTTGTCCTCGTAGAACCGCAGGGCGCTGTGCGGTACGCCACTGCGGGCCACCACATCGCCGATCGTCAGCCAGTTGGCCAGTGCTGTCATGTCACACAGCCTAGTACTTGACCTCAAGTTAGCTAGAGGTTTCAAGGTGGTGGCATGACGACGACCACTGATCTCTCCTACGCCGACCTGCAGGCGTTGATGGCACGGATGACCGGGGACGAGAAGCACGACCTCGCGGCTTCTTCCACATTGGACGTGTTGTGGGTGCTCTACGACCGGGTGCTCAACGTGAGCCCCGAAACGGTCAACGACCCCGCGCGGGACCGCTTCCTGCTCTCCAAAGGACACGGCCCGATGGCCTTCTACGCGGTGCTGGCCGCCAAGGGCTTCATCGACCCCGCGGAACTGGACGACTGGGCCACCTTCGGCTCCCGCCTCGGCTGGCACCCGGACGGGGTGCTGGTGCCCGGTGTCGAGATCGGCAGCGGATCCCTCGGACACGGCCTGCCCATCGCCGTCGGCGAGGTGATCGGGCTGCGCGTGCACCGCCAGCACCACGCCAGGGTGGTGGCTCTGCTCGGCGACGCCGAACTCGACGAGGGCAGCAACCACGAGGCCATCGCCGTGGCCGGACGGCTGGGCATGGAACAGCTCACCGTCGTCGTGGTGGACAACAGCTCAGCCTCGCTGGGCTGGCCGTCCGGCATCGCCGACCGATTCGCCCGCGAGGGCTGGCAGGCCGTCACCGTCGACGGCCGCGACCACGACGCGCTGTACCGCGCGTTCACCGCCGAACACCCCGGCCGCCCGCTCGCCGTCGTGGCGCGCGTCGAACCCAAGGAGTCCTGACATGACCGCCACTCTTTCCCTGGACATGCGGCAGACGTTCGCGCGGACCACCAGCGAACTGCTGGACACCGACCCCCGCACGGTGCTGCTGCTGGCCGATATCTCCGAGTCGCTGTTCGACGCAGACAAGGCCAGGCGCCCGGACCGCGTGATCAACGTCGGCATCCGAGAGCAGTTGCTGATCGGCGCGGCCTCCGGGGTTGCGCTGACCGGCCTGCGGCCCATCGTGCACACCTACGCGCCGTTCCTAGTCGAACGGCCCTTCGAGCAGGTGAAACTGGACTTCGGCCACCAGGACGTCGGCGCCGTGCTGGTCAGCATCGGCGCCTCGCACGACGCGGCCGCCGCGGGCCGCACCCACATGGCGCCCGGCGACGTGGCACTGCTGGACACGCTGCCCGGCTGGACGATCCACGTGCCCGGCCACCCGTCCGAAGTGGACCTGCTGCTGCGCGAGGCCGCAGCAGGCGAGGACCGCGTCTACCTCCGGCTGTCCAGTGCGCAGAACTCCCGCGCCCACCTCGGCCGCGGCTGGCAGCAGGTCAAACGTGGCCGCGCCGGGGTGGTGCTGGCGGTCGGACCGGTGCTGGACAGCGTGCTGGACGCGACGTCCACCCTGGACGTGACGGTGCTGTACACGCCGACCGTCCGCCCGTTCGACGGCGCCGGTCTGCGCGCGGCGCTGCTGGCCGCCGACCGCCCCGACGTGGTGCTGGTGGAGCCGTACCTGCGGGGCACCTCCAGCCACGAGGTCGCCGACGCGCTCCAGCGCATGCCGCACCGCCTGCTCGCGCTGGGCGTGGCCCGCGACGCCGAACTCCGCGCCTACGGCACCGCCCAGGAGCACGACGCCGCCCACGGCCTGGACGCGGCGGGCATCGCCACCTCGATCCGCCACTTCCTGGGTTGAGCCTGCGATACCCGAGGCACCTGCCGCCCCGTAGGCTGGTCAGGTGCCTCGTGTCGTCGTGCTGGACTACGGTTCCGGAAACCTCCGCTCCGCCGAGCGTGCGCTGCAACGCGTCGGCGCGACCGTCGAGGTGACCGCCGACCATCACGCCGCGCTGGAGGCCGACGCGCTGGTGGTGCCCGGGGTCGGCGCCTTCGCCGCCTGCATGGAAGGCCTGCTCGGAGTCCGCGGGCAGAAGATCATCGGCCAGCGGCTGGCGGGCGGCAGGCCAGTGCTGGGCATCTGCGTCGGCATGCAGATCCTGTTCGACCGCGGTGTCGAGCACGGCATCGAAACCGAGGGTTGCGCCGAGTGGCCAGGCACCGTGCGGCGCATCGATGCGCCGGTGCTGCCGCACATGGGCTGGAACACGGTGCGCGCCCCCGAAGGCTCGGTGCTTTTCGATGGCTTGGACGCCGACACCCGCTTCTACTTCGTGCACTCCTACGGCGTCACCGAATGGGAGTTGGAGCCCGGCCCGCCCATCCCGCCGCCCCTGGTCACCTGGGCCAACCACGGCCAGGACTTCGTCGCGGCTGTGGAGAACGGGGCGTTGGCCGCGACCCAGTTCCACCCGGAGAAGTCCGGCGACGCGGGCGCGCACCTACTGCGGAACTGGTTGAAAGAGGTCGTCGGATGAGCACGCCGCGCAAGCCGTCCAAGCCGCGCAGCACCGGTGCGGCGAAGAGCCGCAGGCCCGCGGACACCGGGCGGCGCCCCGGTGGGCGTTCGGTGGCGGCGACCGCGGGCGCGGCGATCGGCGCGTTGATCGCGGGGCTCGTCCTCGGCGTCGCCGACCAGGTGCCGTGGTGGGTGTGGGTGGTGTGTGCCGTCGCCGCCCTGCTTGTCGGCTACATAGTCTATCGGCGTAACGCCAAATAGAACCGACATTTCACCGGCGTGCAATCAGCGGTGCGCTCAACGAATGAATCCGCCGGGCGTTCATAATTCGCTGTCGCATGATGTTCCAGGCTCCCGTCCGGGAGTTTTCGAAACCTGGAGGTCATGTGCGTCGATTATGTGTGCTCTTTTCCGCCCTCGCGTTGGTGCTGACCGGCCCAACGGTGCTGGCGGCCAACGGAGCAGCAGCGAAAAACGACACCTCAACGGGCATAAACACCTGGTCGAGATGGGAGCCGTTGGGCGGCACCCTCACGTCAGGGGCGGCCGTCTCCTCGTGGTCCAACGGCAGACTCGATGTGTTCGCCCGCGGTACCGACAATGCGCTCTGGCACAAGTGGTACCAAAATGGTTGGTCGGGTTGGGAAAGCCTCGGCGGCCAGCTCACCTCATCGCCCGCCGCTGTTTCCTGGGGCAACAACAGAATTGATGTGTTTGTCCGCGGCACCGATAACGCGCTCTGGCACAAATGGTGGAACAACGGCTGGTCCGGTTGGGAAAGCCTGGGCGGTCAGCTCTCCTCCGCGCCCGCGGTGGCCTCGTGGGCCGCGGGCAGGCTGGACGTGTTCGCCCGCGGTACCGACAACGCCCTGTGGCACAAGTGGTACGCCAACGGCTGGTCCGGCTGGGAGAGTCTGGGTGGCACGCTGACCTCGGCGCCCGCCGCCGTCTCCTGGGGCAACAACCGCATCGACGTCTTCGCCCGCGGCACGGACAACGCGCTGTGGCACAAGTGGTGGGCACCGGGCTGGTCGGGCTGGGAGAGTCTCGGCGGCACCCTGACCTCCGCCCCCGCGGTCTCGTCCTGGGCATCGAACCGCCTCGACGTCTTCGCCCGCGGCACCGACAACGCGGTCTGGCACAAGTGGTGGGCGCCCAACTGGTCGGGCTGGGAGAGCCTGGGCGGCACCCTGACCTCCGAACCCGCCGCCGTCTCCTGGGGCAACAACCGCATCGACATCTTCGGTCGCGGCACCGACAACCAGCTCTGGCACAAGTGGTGGTACTGACGACCGGGGGCGCGCCTGCTCAGGCGCGCCCCCTCGCCGAAGCTATGACCAGGCGTAGTTAGGGTGTCGCAGTGACGTTCACACTGCTCCCGGCCGTCGACGTAGCCGACGGCAAGGCCGTGCGCCTGGTCCAAGGCGAGGCCGGTACCGAAACCTCATACGGTGACCCGCGCGACGCAGCATTCGCCTGGCAGGCCGACGGTGCCGAGTGGATCCACCTCGTCGACCTGGACGCCGCCTTCGGCCGGGGCAACAACCGCGAGCTGCTGGCCAAGGTCGTCGGTGAGCTGGACGTCAAGGTCGAGCTCTCCGGCGGCATCCGCGACGACGCTTCCTTGCAGGCGGCGCTGGACACCGGCTGTACCCGCGTCAACCTGGGCACCGCCGCCCTGGAGAACCCCGCCTGGTGCGCCAAGGCCATCTCCGAGTACGGCGAGCGCATCGCGATCGGCTTGGATGTGCGCATCACCGAGGCGGGCCACCGCCTCGCGGCCCGCGGCTGGACCCGGGACGGCGGCGACCTCTGGCAGGTGCTGGCCCGGCTCGACGCCGACGGCGCCTCCCGCTACGTGGTCACCGACGTGAGCAAGGACGGCACCCTGCGCGGCCCCAACCTGGAGCTGCTCCGCCAGGTCTGCACCCGGACCGACAAGCCCGTCATCGCCTCCGGCGGCGTGTCCAGCATCGCCGACCTCCAGGCCCTGGCCGCCCTCTCCGGCGTCGGCGTCGAAGGCACCATCGTCGGCAAGGCCCTCTACGCGGGCGCCTTCACCCTCCCCGAGGCCCTCGCGGCGGTCTGACCGCTGTCACCGGGCATGAGCCGAGATCAAAGATAACGAAACAGTAACGCGACCGTCGCCGGCTCGTTGAGGACATACGAGTCTCACAAGTGACGGGAGAATGCTGTGATCCGTTCCCTGGCTGTCGCGGCGTCCACGCTGGCCCTGGCCCTCGGTACCGGGCTGGCCGCGCAGGCCGAGCCGCTGGTCAACCTCGAGATCAGCGACGTGATCGACAACGGTGACATCCTGGTCTGTCCCGATGAGCTGATCGACTACTCCGAGAACGCGCTGACCATCATCGGCGACGCCACGCATGACATCGGCGGCGGTGACGACGAGGAGGACGGCGCGCAGGTCATGCACGAGGGCTGCAACCGGCCCGCGCCGCCACCCGAGACGGAGTGACCGTCACACCTCGACGGCGATGCCGATGGTGCCCTGGTTGCCACGGCGAAGGCGGCTGCCCCAGATGAGCAGGCGGGCCGTCAGGCCGTACTTTTGCTTGATCAAGGTGCGGACGTACTCCGTCGCGCCGGGGTCCAGCAGGCGGGCCTGACCCGGCACTGCGGGTCCGCTCGGGTTGCCCCGGAAGTCGCAGGGCGCGATCTCCACCGCGGGATTGCGGCGGATGCGCTTGACCTTCCACGATTCGGCCGGTGTCCACACCACGATGGCGGAGCCGTCCTTGGCCGCCCACAGCGGCGTGCCAACCGCTGTGCCGTCCTTGCGATACGTCGTCAGCAACACGTACTTGGCAGCGGCCAGGCGCTCCATGTCGGTCATAGCCCAAAGCATAGGCTTGGGCTTATGTCGGTTGCCGTACGCGTGATCCCCTGCCTCGATGTCGACTCTGGGCGGGTGGTCAAGGGTGTCAACTTCGCCAATCTCGTCGATGCAGGAGACCCGGTCGAACTGGCGGCGCGCTATGACGCCGAGGGCGCGGACGAGCTGACCTTCCTGGACGTCACCGCGTCCTCCGGCGACCGGGAGACCACCTACGACGTGGTGCGGCGCACCGCGGAGCAGGTGTTCATCCCGCTCACCGTCGGCGGCGGGGTGCGCAGCGTGGACGACGTGAACCGGCTGCTGCGCACCGGTGCGGACAAGGTGAGCCTCAACACCGCCGCCATCGCGCGGCCCGAACTGCTGCGGGAGGCTTCGCGGCGGTTCGGCGCGCAGTGCATCGTGCTGTCGGTGGACGCCCGGCGGGTGCCCGCGGACAGCGAGCCGACGCCGTCGGGGTGGGAGGTCACCACGCACGGTGGGCGCAAGGGCACCGGGATCGACGCCGTCGAGTGGGCCGCGCGGGGGCAGGAGCTTGGCGTGGGGGAGATCCTGCTGAACTCGATGGACGCCGACGGCACCAAGGCGGGCTTCGACGTGGCGATGATCCGCGCGGTGCGGGCCGTGGTGGACGTTCCGGTGATCGCCAGCGGGGGAGCGGGTGCCACCGAGCACTTCCCGCCCGCCGTGCAGGCAGGCGCCGATGCGGTGCTCGCGGCCAGCGTGTTCCACTTCGGACAGTTGCGGATCGGGGACGTGAAGCAGGCGCTGCGGTCCGCCGGGGTGACGGTGCGATGAGCCTGGACCCCGCGATCGCCGCCAAGCTGAAGCGGACCGCCGACGGTTTGGTGTGCGCCGTGGCGCAGCAACGCGGCACCGGCGAGGTGCTGATGGTGGCCTGGATGGACGACGAGGCGCTGCGCCGCACCCTGGAGACGCGGCGCGCCACGTACTACTCCCGCAGCAGGCAGAGCTATTGGGTGAAGGGCGAGACCAGCGGCCACACCCAGCATGTGCACGAGGTTCGCCTGGACTGCGATGGCGACGCGGTGTTGCTGGTCGTCGACCAAATCGGCGCCGCCTGCCACACCGGCACCCGAACGTGTTTCGACGCAGAGGTTTTGCTGGCCCCCGAAACTCCCTGAAACCGCGTGATGTCGCCCTGCGTCGACATCATGATCTCCTGCGTCGACATCATGACGCCCTGGGGCCACAACGGCGGAAAGCTGCCCCCGAATCGAGCTTAGTGCTGGTCGGAGGGATGGGGCGAGGGGATATTTGCGGTTATCGGCGCCCGCACTCCGGGGCCTCTCCCCGTTGATCGCGAAGATGGCCAGCCGCTTGCCGCAAGCTCCACCGGAGTTGGGTCTGGGTGCCGACCGCAGCGGGAGAACCGTCCGGCCGGGAGGTCGCTGACCCGCACCGGGCCTCGGCAGCGTCGATGACCGCCCGGGTGTGGGTGGGCTCGCCGTTGTGCGGCCTGGTGTCTTGGTCGCGAGACAAACAGGCACGCTGCGATTCCAGCCTGGTTGTGCCGGGCAGCCTGCCGCGACCCCGTGTGGTTGGCCGCGGCGGCGATTGTTGGGCGCGGTCGGCTGTGGCGGTGTTGGCCAGGTGCGGGTGGCCTGTGGCGGTGTGGATCAGGTGCTGTCGGTGGGGTGTTGTCAGGTGCGCTCGGAGAGGACGGCGTAGACGATGATGTTGTCCTGGTAGTTGCCGCTGGCGCGGTCGAAGGTGCCGCCGCAGGTGATGAGGCGGAGTTCGGGGCGGTCGGTCTTGCCGTAGACGGCATCGCTGGGGAAGTCCGATTTGGACACCTGTTCGCGGCGTTCCACGGTGAAGCGGGCGGTGGTGCCGTCCTTGCGGTGGACCAGGATCTCGTCGCCGGGGCCGAGGTCTTTGAGGCGGTAGAAGATGCCCTGTTGGTTGCGGCCGTCGACGTGGCCGAGGATGACGGCGGCGCCGCGTTCGCCGGGGGTTGGGCCCTTGCTGTACCAGCCCGCCTGCATGGGTTTGGTGACCGGCGGGACCTCTACGGTGCGGTCCTTGTTGAGGCCCAGGGACATCAGGGAGGACTTGGCGCCGATCTTGGGGATTTCCACCGAGACGGGGGTGGACTTGTCCAGCGGGGAGGCGGCGGCCACGTTGGGGCCGAACAGCGGGGAGACCCCGCTGCTCAGGAACGTGTCGACGCCGAGGCCGCGCAGGACCACCAGCAGGCCGGTCAGCACCAGCAGCAGCGCCAGCAGGCCGATCAGCCTGCCGCGCTTGCGGCGGCGCGGCGGGAGGCCGGGCTGGGGCGGCAGCGGTCGGCGCGGCGGCCCACCGGCGGGCGGGCCGTACCCCGGCCGTCCGCGGCCGTGGCCCTGCACCGGGGTGCCGCCCGAGGGCGTGTGGTAGCCGCGCAGGTCGTAGCCGTGCAGCCCGGCGCCCGGCTGCGGATAGGCCACGTGGCCCGGGGCCTGGTTCTGCTGCGGGTACCCGCCCTGGGCAGGGCCGTGGCGTGGGGCGCGGGCGGGGTCTTGTCGCTGGCCGGCGGCGCGGGCGGCGGCGCGTTGTTGGCGGTCGAACTCGGACAGCGGGGCGGCCAGGAGCCGGGTCGGCGCGGGACGCCGACCCGGCTGCTGGGGGTGAACGGAAGGCATGGCGACTCCCCTCGCCAGTCCGCTCAGTGCTGGGCGGCCGTGCGGCGGCGGCGCATCGCGTAGACGCCGAGGCCACTGCCCGCGACGGCGGTCAGGCCGCCGAGGGCGATCAGGCCGGTGGTGCTGCCGTCATCGGAGGTGCCGCCGCCACCGGTGGCCGGGGCGCCCTTCGGGGTGCCAGCGGGCGAGGAGGTCGGCGCCGGGGCCTTCACCACGGTGATCTTGCCGGTGATCTTCTGGCCGTCGCAGTCGAAACTCACGGTGTAGCCGCCGGGCTTGGCGTCGGACTTCACCGCCGCGGTCCACTTCACGTTGGGATCCTTCACCTCCGGCACCCGCTTCACATCGGACAGCGCAGGCGAGGTCGGCTCGGCGTTGATGCCGTCGTGCCCGCACACACTGCTGAGTTCGACCTTCTGGCCGGGCTTGGCAGAGGCGGGGTTCACCTTGAGCTGCTGGGTGGGACGCGGCTTCTCGGTGGGCTTCGCGCTCGGGCTCGGCGTGACCGACTGGGACGGCTGGGACGGCGCGGGTGCCTGGGTGGAGGTCGGCGCGGAGGTCTCGGCCGCCATCGCCAGCGGTGCGGTGGACAGCAGTGCGACACTGCCCAGCAGCGCCCCGGCGGCCAGCTTGCGGATGTTCATGGGTTCCCCTTCATCTCTTCCGGCGCGCCCCGTCGCGGCTCCCATCGCGACGAGGCGCAGTTCGTGACTCCACCCGAAAAGACGTCGCGCACCGCCGGGTGGTTGTCCGGAAAAGGAAGAGTCAACGCAGGTCAGACCCAGGTCTGATGTTGTAGGTCACAGGCAACCCCGCCCGCGGCACACGCGTTCCGCGCGGAGCCGCGAACCCCGCGAAAGGTTGCGTCGGAGCGGGTCGCGATCAGGTAAGCGGGCCGGTGAGATAGCGCTGCAGGTTCGGAGCCACGGCGGCGACGATCGTCTCGTGGTCGGCCGAGGCCAGCGGTTCGAACGCCAGCACGTAACGCACCATGCCCAACCCGATCATCTGGGTGGCGCACAGGGTCGCCCGCAGTTCCGGCTGGTCGCTGCCCAACTCGACCATGATGCGGCGAAAGATGATCTTGATGAAGTACTGCTTGAGCGCCTTGGCCGCCAGTTCGTGCCCGGCAACGCTGCGGACCAGTGCGGTGAACACGCCGCCCCCCGCGGCGTCCCACACCCGCAGGAACGTGCGGACGATGCGTTCCGCCGCCTGCTCGGACGGCCCGTCGAGGATGGTGTGCGTGATCTCCTCGGGCTTGATCGGCAACTGGATGATCGCGGCGAACAGGCCCTCCTTGCCGCCGAACCAGTGGTTGACCATGGCCGGGTCCACCCCGGCCCGCGCCGCGATCCCGCGCACGGTGGCCTTGTCGTAGCCCTGCTCGTTGAACACCTCCATCGCCGACTTGAGCAGCGCCTCCTTGGTGTCCTCCCCGCCGGGTCTGCGGCCCCGGCGCCTGCCGGTCAGGCTCACGCCGTCCTCCGCCGCAGGGTCGCCGTGCCGAGCAGCAGCGCGGCCACCGCACACGCGACCACGATCCCCACGTCCATCCACACCGAACTGTCCACAGTGGTCCCCCCAACCAGAGCCCGCATGCCGTCCACCGCGTAGGTCAACGGCATGAACCTACTCAGAACTTCCAGCCAGCCTGCCATGCTTTCGGTCGGGGTGATCAGCCCGCACAGCAGGAACTGCGGCAACACCACGGCGGGCATGAACTGCACCGCCTGGAACTCGGTGCTGGCCAGCGCGGACACGCCGAGGCCCAGCGCCGCCCCGAGTACGGCGTCGGCCGCCGCGAGCACCAGCAGCACCTGCACCGAACTCGGCTCCGCCATGCCCAGCAGTCCCAACGCCACCGCGGTCGCCACCCCCGCCTGCACCAGTGCCAGCAGCCCGAACGCCAGCCCGTAGCCCAGCACCAGGTCGGCCTTGCCCAGCGGGGTGGTGAGCAGCCGCTCCAGCGTGCCCGCGGTCCGTTCGCGCACCATCGCCACGCTGGTGACCAGGAACATCGTCACAAAGGGAAAACGCCGAGCAACGCGGGGCCGACGCGGTCGAAAACCCCCGGCTGCGCGGCGAACACCTCGGAGAACAGCCACAGCAACACCGAGGGCACCACCAGCACCAGCGCCAGGGTGCGGTGGTCGGAACGAAGCTGACGCAGCACCCGCAGTGCCGTCGCGAACGTGAGCCGGATGCTCATGATGCCTCCACCAAAGCGAGAAACGCCTCGTCAAGACCGGTGCTGCCGGTACGGGAGAGCAGCCCGGCAGGCGAATCGTCGGCGACCAGCACGCCGTCGCGCAGCAACAGCAGTCGGTCGCAGTAGCCCGCCTCGTCCATCACGTGACTGGACACCACCAGCGTCGTGCCGTTCTCCGCGGCCAGCCGCCGGAACAGCGCCCACAGGTCGCGGCGCAGCACCGGGTCCAAGCCGACCGTCGGCTCGTCCAACAGCAGCAACTCCGGCTCGGCGACCAGCGCGCAGGCCAGCGACGCGCGGCTGCGCTCCCCGCCGGACAGCGTGCGGGCAAGCCGCCTGGCCTGCGCCGACAGGCCAACCTCGGCCAGCGCGGCGTCCGCCGCCGCGCGGCCGCGGCCGTGCAGCACCGCGTGGTGGCGGACGTTGTCCAGCGTGGTCAGGTCCGGGTATACCGAGGCCGCCTGCGTGCTGTATCCCACACGTCTCCGCAGGTCGGCATGCCCCGCGGGCAGCCCGAGTACCCGCGCCGACCCGGACACGCGGCTCTGCTGGCCCACGACGGCCCGCAGCAGGGTCGTCTTGCCGCTGCCGCTGGGCCCCAACAGCCCGGTCAGGCTGCCTTTCGCCACCGAGAGGGACAGCCCGTGCAGCACCTCTCGGCCGCCCCGGCGCACCGAGAGACCGTCCACCTCGATCGCGGCCATGGCCACCTCCCGTTTTTCAACGCTTGCTGAAAAACTAAAACCCGGACGACCGGCGGTCAACCGGGCAGGCAGAATGTGGGTCATGGTCGGCACAATCGTTACCCGCGCGAGCCCCGCGATCGGCACCATCACCCCCACCCGCGAGGAGTTCCGCGCGCTCGCCGAGCAGCGCAGGGTCATCCCGGTGGTCCGCAGGCTGCTCGCCGACGGCGAGACCCCCCTCGGCGTGTACCGCAAGCTCGCCGACGACCGCCCCGGCACCTTCCTGTTCGAGTCCGCCGAGAACGGCCGCACCTGGTCCCGCTGGTCCTTCGTCGGCGTGAACAGCCCCTGCGCGCTCACCGTCGTCGACGGGCAGGCGCACTGGACCGGCGAGCCGCCCGCGGGCCTGCCCACCGGCGGCGACCCGCTCGAGGTGCTGCGCGAGACCATCCGCGAGTTGCACACCGATCCGCTGCCCGGCCTGCCGCCGCTGACCGGCGGCATGGTCGGCTACATCGGCTACGACGCCGTGCGCAGGCTGGAGCGCATCCCCGAGCTGTGTGTCGACGACCTCCAGCTGCCCGAGCTGGTCATGCAGCTGGCCACCGACCTCGCCGCGCTGGACCACCACGAAGGCATGATCACCCTCATCGCCAACGCCGTGAACTGGGACGACTCCCCGGAGCGAGTGGACGCCGCCTACGACTCGGCCGTCGCCCGCCTGGAGCGGATGAGCGCCGACCTGTGCAGGCCCGCCGCCCCCAGCGCCTCGGTGTTCACCCGCCCCGAGCCGCAGGTGATCCGCCGCCGCACCAGCGAGGAATTCTGCGCCGCGGTGGAGACCGCGAAGGAGGCCATCCGCGCGGGCGAGGCGTTCCAGATCGTGATCTCGCAGCGTTTCGAGGTGCACACCGAGGCCGACGCGCTGGACATCTACCGGGTGCTGCGCACCACCAACCCCAGCCCGTACATGTACCTGCTGCGGCTGGCCGACTTCGACATCGTCGGCTCCAGTCCGGAGGCGCTGGTCACCGTGCGGGACGGCAAAGCCACCACGCATCCCATCGCGGGCACCCGCTGGCGCGGCGCGGACGACGACGAGGACGCGCTGCTGGCCAAGGACCTGCTCGCCGACGACAAGGAACGCGCCGAGCACCTGATGCTGGTCGACCTGGCCCGCAACGACCTCGGCCGAGTCTGCCGCCCCGGCTCGGTGCACGTCGTGGACTTCTTCCGCGTGGAGCGCTACAGCCACGTCATGCACATCGTGTCCACGGTCAGCGGCGAACTGGCCGAGGGCAAAACCGCCTTCGACGCCGTCACAGCCTGCTTTCCCGCGGGCACCCTCTCCGGGGCACCCAAGCCCCGTGCGATGGAGCTCATCGAGGAACTGGAGCCCACCCGGCGCGGTCTCTACGCGGGCGTCGTCGGCTACCTGGACTTCGCGGGCGACGCCGACACCGCCATCGCCATCCGCACGGCCCTGCTCCGCGACGGCGTGGCCTACGTCCAGGCGGGCGCGGGCATCGTGGCCGACTCCGACCCCCGTTCGGAGGACACCGAGTGCTTCAACAAGGCCAAGGCGGTGCTGAGCGCGGTGGCCACCGCCGACACGCTGAGGCTGGCCACCGAGTGATCAGTGCGAAACGTGCGCTCTGGTTGTCGGTGCTCGGCCTGGTCGCGGGCGCGGGCGCGGCTTATGGCGCGTCCCGGCTACCGTGGCTGACCGCGGCCTACGACAGCGCACTGCGAGGCCGGGTCACCGTCGACGTGGACGGCGGAACCCTGCGCTCCGAACTGGCGCCGCTGGCGCTGGCCGCGTTGGCCGCCGTGCTGGCGGTGCTGGCCACCGGGGGATGGGTGCGCCGCATCGTCGGCCTGCTCATCGTCGCCGGGGCGGCAGGCCTGCTGTGGGCCGCTTTCGGCTGGCTGTCGGGCGCGGACTTTTCGTTCCTGGCGAACACCCTGCCCCCGGACGCGGTGCCCGCGGGCGATCCCGTCCGGCACTGGGCGGGGCCCGCGCTCGCGGCGCTGGCCGGGCTGCTGCTGGCGACCGTGGGCGTGGCGCTGGCCTGGCGGGGGCATCGCATGCCGAGATTGGGCGCGAAATACAGCGCACCAGGGGCGACACCGCCGCCGAAGGACCCCGATCAGGCACTCTGGAAGGACCTTTCCGAGGGCGTCGACCCGACGGACGATCATGCTCGACGGCCCCGCTGACACGCCGAATCGTCAGTGGATATGCAGTCGTTACAACCTTGGCTAGCTGGCCGGATTTGCCTACCCCGGGCAAAAAAGCGTCGGAAGCCGGAGTTAGCATCGTGTCGCTACCCACCCAGTTGGAAGGGGACCTGGCGTGAGCATGAGCGTCCTGGAGTCCATCCTTGACGGTGTTCGCGCTGACCTGGCCGTGCGCGAGGCCGAGATTCCCTTCGAGCAGATGAAGGAACTCGCCGCGAAGGCCACGCAACCCCGGGACGCCCGTGCCGCCCTGCACGCCCCCGGCATCGGGGTCATCGCAGAGGTCAAGCGCCGCAGCCCCTCGAAGGGGGAGTTGGCCACCATCACCGACCCCGCCGCGCTGGCCGCCGAATACGCCTCCGGCGGAGCGCGGATCATCAGCGTGCTGACCGAGCAGCGCCGCTTCGGCGGCTCGCTGGCCGACTTCGACGCGGTCCGCGTGCGGGTGGACGTCCCGCTGCTGCGCAAGGACTTCATCATCAGCCCGTACCAGGTGCACGAGGCCCGCGCGCACGGCGCCGACATGGTGCTGCTCATCGTCGCGGCGTTGGAGCAGAACACGCTCGTCGGCCTGCTGGACCGGGTGGAGTCGCTGGGTATGACCGCGCTGGTCGAGGTGCACAACGCCGAGGAGGCCGACCGCGCGCTGGAGGCGGGTGCCGCCGTTATCGGCATCAACGCCCGCAACCTGCACAACCTCGAGGTCGACCGGGACACCTTCGGCAAGATCGCGCCGGGACTGCCACCCGCGATCCTGCGGGTCGCCGAGTCGGGTGTTCGGGGCACCTCCGACCTGCTTGCCTACGCGGGCTACGGCGCGGACGCCGTACTCGTGGGCGAGGGCCTGGTGACCAGCGGAAACCCGCGCACCGCTGTGCGCGAGCTGGTCACGGCGGGATCGCATCCGGCCTGCCCGCGGCCCGCGCGTTGAGATTCGAAGGGACACCGTGACCACCACTGAGCAGGACGCGCTGCGCGCCGACCACGAACCGGGCGGCCACGATCCCGACGCCGGTGGCCACTTCGGCCCCTACGGCGGGCGGTTCATGCCCGAGGCGCTCATCGCCGCGCAGGACGAGTTGGCCGCGGAGTACGACAAGGCACGGCTGGACCCGGAGTTCATCGCCGAGCTCAACCGCCTGCTGCGGGATTACGCGGGTCGCCCGTCCCCGCTGACCGACGCGCCGCGGTTCTCCGAGCACGCCGGGGGAGCGCGCGTCCTGCTCAAGCGCGAGGACCTCAACCACACCGGCTCCCACAAGATCAACAATGTGTTGGGCCAGGCGCTGCTCACCAAGCGGATGGGCAAGACCCGGGTCATCGCCGAGACCGGCGCGGGCCAGCACGGCGTGGCCACCGCCACCGCCTGCGCGCTGCTCGGCCTGGACTGCGTGATCTACATGGGCGAGGTCGACACCCAGCGCCAGGCCCTGAACGTGGCCCGCATGCGGCTGCTCGGCGCCGAGGTCATCCCGGTCAGCGCGGGCTCTCGGACGCTCAAGGACGCCATCAACGAGGCCTTCCGCGACTGGGTGACCAACGTCGAGAACACCCACTACCTGCTTGGCACCGCCGCGGGCGCGCACCCGTTCCCGATGATGGTGCGCAACTTCCACAAGATCATCGGCAAGGAGGCGCGCGCGCAGGTGCTCCAGCGCTGCGGTCGCCTGCCCACCGCGGTCGCGGCCTGCGTCGGCGGCGGCTCCAATGCCATCGGCATCTTCCACGGCTTCCTCGACGACGCCGAGGTCAAGCTGTTCGGCTTCGAGCCCGGCGGCCACGGCATCGACAGCGGCGAGCACGGCGCGACCCTGTCCGAGGGCACGCCCGGTGTGCTGCACGGCGCCCGTTCCTATGTGCTGCAGGACGACGACGGCCAGATCATCGAGGCGTACTCGATCTCCGCGGGCCTGGACTACCCGGGCGTCGGCCCCGAGCACGCCTACCTCAAGGACACCGGCCGAGCCGAATACCGCTCGGTCACCGACGCCGAGGCCATGGACGCCTTCAAGCTGCTGTGCCGGACCGAGGGCATCATCCCGGCCATCGAGTCCGCCCACGCGCTGGCGGGCACGTTGAAGCTGGGCCGCGAACTAGGCCCGGACGCGGTCGTCCTGGTCAACCTGTCGGGCCGCGGCGACAAGGACGTGGACACCGCCGCCCGCTGGTTCGGCCTGATGCCCGGCACCGAGGACGCGGATGCGGCAGGGGACGCCGCAGCCGCGGACGTTCCGGAGAACGGAGTGCAGGCATGATCACCACCGTGGAGTCCAGGCTCGACCCGGTGTTCCAAACCGCACGCGCGGAGAACCGCGCCGCGTTGATCGGCTACCTGCCCGCCGGGTTCCCCGATGTGCCGACCGCCAAGTCGCTGCTCGGCGCCATGGTCGACGGCGGCTGCGACCTGGTCGAGGTCGGCCTGCCGTTCTCCGACCCGGTGCTGGACGGCGTGACCATCCAGGCCGCGAGCACCACCGCCCTGCGCGCCGGGTTCCGCCTTCGCGACCTGTTCAGCACGGTCGAGGCGGTCGCCGAGGCGGGCGGCCGGGCCGTGGTGATGACCTACTGGAACCCCGTGCACCGCTACGGCGTTGACGCCTTCGCCCGCGACCTCGCCGCCGCGGGCGGGCTCGGGCTGATCACCCCGGACCTCATCCCGGACGAGGCCGACGACTGGCTGGCCGCCGCGGGCGAGCACCGGCTGGACCCGATCTTCCTCATCGCGCCCGCCTCCACCGAGGAGCGCATCGTCCGCACCGCCGCCGCGACCAGGGGTTTCCTCTACGCCGCCTCGGTCATGGGCGTGACCGGTGCCCGCAGCGCGGTCAGCACGGCGGCGCCCGAACTGGTGCGCCGGGCCCGCGTCCACACCGGGCTCCCCATCGGCGTGGGCCTGGGTGTCCGCAACGGTGAGCAGGCCGCCGAAGTCGCGGGCTTCGCCGACGGCGTGATCGTCGGCTCGGCCTTCGTCACCGCCGCCCAGGACGGCGAATCCGCGGTCCGAGCCTTGGCCGCCGAACTGGCGGCGGGCGTGCGCGCCAAGCCCTAGCCCACTGCGATTCCTTGCGCCTTCATGCTCGACTCGTGCGGTGTCCGACGCGGTGAACCCATCGAGGGTGTTCCGACAGCGGTCATCCGAGTCCGCGCTGCGGACGTCAGGTTGATCCAGGCGAAAAGGTTTTCACGGTTTAGCGACCAAAACTGTTCCGCCCGGCGGTGCCGCGGCGCGGTTTTGGTCGCTAAACCCCCAACAAATGATCAGGCTACTTGTTCAAGCAAATAACCCTTGCCCCAGACCGTGCGGATCGTGAGCCCCAGCGGCTGTATTCGCCGCCGGATCCGCATGATGTGCAGATTCAGTGCATTACACCGGGAATTGGTCGGTCGGTCCGGCAGGCACTGCAACAGCGAGTCCCGGTCCACGACCTCCCCCAGGCTCTTGACCAGGCACGTCAGCAGATCGGCCTCGGTCGGCGAGACCGCAACCGAGGACGAGCTGTAGCGGACGACCCCGACCGGGTCGACCTCCGGCACGTTGCTGGCCATGGTCCGGGCCTGCAGCCCGTTGATCCTGGCGTCCAAGTCCACCTTGCTGACCGGGGTCCTGACCCAGTCCTCACGGGTTTCCCGGCACACCGGTGGCGGACACCCCGCCTCCACCAGCAATAACGTCGGCACCCCCAGGCTCCGATAATGTTCCCGCTTGCTGCGTTCAGCAGGCCACCGTACGAAGTGGACCTTGCGTGTGTCCGCAGACCTGACGATCGGCTTGTATGAGACCGACACGGCTCCCCCAAAACATCCCCGCCGAGTTCATTGATTTAGTTATACCGACATCTTCCGAATAATGGTGCGGATTCGCGCAAGCCTCAAGGGGAGCTACCCGCTCGGAGTACGCGCTTTGTGCATCGCAATGCCGGTAGCGAATTGAGCGCTCAAGTGAGTCGAAGGAGAAGCAAGGACCGCTGGTGACGGCCCCGGGAGCAGGGACTACCGTGTGCGGCGTGAACGCGACCCTGGCTACGTTCCTGGCGAACATTCCCAGCCCCGACCGGGGTGTATGGCATATCGGGCCG
The DNA here is from genome assembly GCF_056323685.1 of Actinorectispora metalli. Classification (NCBI taxonomy): domain Bacteria; kingdom Bacillati; phylum Actinomycetota; class Actinomycetes; order Pseudonocardiales; family Pseudonocardiaceae; genus Actinorectispora; species Actinorectispora metalli. Next base: position 297,551 of record NZ_JBREYE010000001.1, on the reverse strand, counting down.
GTACCGATCAGGGCTTATGCCCTTTGCATCATCGCCGGCATCATCGTGGCGATCTGGTGGGGCGAACGCCGCCTCGTCGCCCGTGGCGGCGAACCCGGCACCGTCACCGACGTGGCCGTCTTCGCGGTTCCGTTCGGCCTGATCGGTGGCCGCATCTACCACGTGCTGACGGACTGGCCGAAGTACTTCGGCGAGGGCGCCAACCCGGTGGACGCGCTCAAGATCTGGCAGGGCGGCCTTGGCATCTGGGGCGCCATCGCACTCGGCGGCGTCGGCGCCTGGATCGCCTGCCGCCGAAGGGGAATCCCACTGCCCGCCTTCGCCGACGCGGTGGCGCCCGGCATCGTGGTGGCCCAGGCGATCGGCCGTCTCGGCAACTACTTCAACCAGGAGCTTTTCGGTGGTCCCACCGACCTGCCCTGGGGCTTGGAGATCTACGACCGCTTCGACGCCAACGGCATCCCGGACATGCTCAACGGCATAGCCATCAACAACGATCCGATCGCGGTCGTGCACCCGACGTTCCTCTACGAACTGCTGTGGAACCTCGGTGTCGCCGCGCTGGTCGTGTGGGCCGACCGCAAGTTCCGCCTCGGCCGGGGCCGCGCGTTCGCCCTCTACGTCGCGGGCTACACCGCGGGCCGGTTCTGGATCGAGATCATGCGCACCGACCCGGCGACCCGGCTCTTCGACATCCGCATCAACGTCTTCGTCTCGGTGCTGGTGTTCCTCGGCGCGGTCGCCTATCTGATCGTGGTCAAGGGCCCCCGCGAAGACCTGGCCGCCCTGCGAACAGCCGCCGCGGGCGGGACGGAGCGAGCAGAAGGCATGCCCGCGGATCTCGAGCCAGAGGGCACGGAACGCCCCGAGGGCATGCCCGCGGACGTGCTCGACGAGGAGACACCCGGCAACGGCGACAAGCCGACCCCGGTGGAGCCGGAACCGAACTCCGAAGGCCCGAAGACGGACCCGAAGGACGCCGAGCCCGCGGCCACCGCCGCGGAGGAGCGCGCTGAGGGTATGCCCGCCGACGCCGAGCCCGAACGCGCCGAAGGCATGCCCGCGGACACCGAGCCCAGCGGAGCCACCGAGGCCTCGGAAGCCAAGCCCGGTTCCGAGGCGACCAAGAAGGACTGAGCAGCACCAGGTCAGAACCCGTGAGTGGTAACCGACCTTTGAAGGTCGGTTACCACTCACGGTCGCTTATCAGGTCTTTCGGTGTGCGTCTATCCGAAATGCTCGATTGGGCCGACGTTTGCTTAGGCTGTCGGACGACATCTGAGCAGGCGTGGAAACGCGCGCTCTCGGCGTGTTGTCCACAGCCGCCCTGGCTATCCACAACTTCGGCTTTCCGGCCTCCGCGGTGTTTGGCGCGCCGATAGGCTCGAGAAGGGCCGTGCCCCCGGGCGGGCGGGGGATGTCTGGCGTGGCGACAGCGGACGGCTTGACCTCCGGTCTGGTTGAGGTTTGAGACTGCCTGGCGACACAGTGCGGCGACGCCAGGCGGGCTAACCGTGGAGCAGCCCGCCTGGCGTCGCGCGGGGTCATTCCGATGGGGTGAGGCGCAGGTCCGGGTCTTCGTCCGGGCCGATGTCGGTCGCGATGTGCAGCGGGCCGCCGACACTCGACAACGCGCCGAGCCCCGCGATGGCCGCGATCATGTTCTGCCTGGGCGGCTGGCTGGGATACCAGCTGCTCAGTTCGCGCGGGATCGGGAAGGTGTTGATCAGGTCGGTGTAGTTGGCGGCGTTGCGAGCCGTGCCGACGGACAGGTCGCGGTACTCGCGGTGCGCCAGCGACGCGCGGATCCACCGGTAGCGGTCGGTGCCGCCCTTCTCCACAAAACGCGTCCGCAGTTCCCGGCCCGCGTTCATGCCGCGTAGTGCCAGCCGGGCGATGACCTCCCGACGCATGAACAGGTTCGTGCCGCCCTCGTCGTGGTGGTGCCGCACGTGGTGGACCCGACCGCGGAATCCCGGCAGCGCGGCCTGCAGCGTGTCCCGCCAGTTGCGGGCGGTGTTGACGATGTCGCCCAGCATCCCCGGCAGGGAGTTGATGCTCTCCCAGTGCGCCACCGCCGGGCTGTCGTCCTGCTCAGGCAGCCACAGGTCCTCGCATTGGCAGCCCTCGGGGTAGCTCTGCAGGTTCAGCCCGAACGTGGGCCAGCGGGGCAGCAGGGTGTCGAAGAGGTGGATGGGGAAGTTGCTGGTGATCCCGCCGTCGGAGAACCAGTGGATGCGGGACAGCGTCTTCGGCTTCGGCGGCGGGCCGTGCAGGGCGAAGCCCCGCCCGTCGTAGAGCCAACCCTGCTCCACCACCTCGACGCGGTGCAGCGGCACCGCGCCGATCAGCCCGGGCAGCGCCAGGCTCATCCGGGCCGCCATGATCACCGGCATGTCCAGCGGGTGCGGCATCGGCCGCAGCTCGCCGTGGCCCGCGATCTCGCACCGGCAGTCGGTCACCGGCGCCCCGCCGAGGGCGTCCACCACCCAGCCCGGCAGGACGCTGGTCAGACAGTCCCGGCAGTAGTGCCAGCCGTCGCCCGAGTCGGTGAAGGGCAGCCGATAGGGGCGGCCCTGGGACAGGTTGGTGGTCATCAGCACCAGGTTCACGAACCGGTGATCCGGCTCCTTCTCCGCCGCAGGTCCTGCCTCCCCCGAAGGGCCGTCCCACAGGTGCCGGAAGGTCAGCGGCCCGTCCGACTTGCGCAGCCCGGCCAGTTCGTTGAGACGCGCGGCCAGCCATTCACTCAGCGCGGGCACATCCCGCGGCTCCGGAATGCCCGCGAGCCGATCCATCAGGCGGATGCCCCAGGTCGGGTTGTCCGCCCGCACCCCGGAGACCAGTCCGAAGTGCAGCTGCCGCACCCGGTACTTGAGGTAGAGGGCGCCCGCGATGCCGTAGATCGCGACGAGACCGGCGACGGTGGTCAAGGTGCCGACGAACCAGGCAAGCACCCCTAGCGAAATCGCAGACAGCCACGCCTGCGAGCCGTGCAGCCCGACGGTGACGGCCACGCTGAGCAGCAGCGGGCCCGCGCCGAAGGCCACGGTCCAGAACACGGTCCACGGGTTGAGCCCTGACGCGGCGGATCTGTTCCGGAGTCTCATCACCGCCAGCCACGCCAGGGCGACGGCGGTGACCGCCAGCACGGCGAGCGCCCAGCTCCAGCCGTAGAACCAGCCGAGGCTCTCCGGCGACGGCGCGAGGAAGTAGGTGGCCAGCACGGGTGCGGCCAGCCATACGCCGAGCAGCAGCAGGATCAACGCGAGCTGCGACGTCCAGCCCACCGCCGACAGCAGCGCGAAGAACAGGCTGGTGATGCGGCTGCGCCCGGTCAGCTTGACGTCCTGCATGCTCGCCGCGATCACGCGGAACAGCGAGCGCCCCCCGGTGCTGGGCTGGAACAGCCTGGCCATCCGCCAGGTCTCCCGCTCGCCGCCGGTGATCCAGCCGACGATGGCGGCCAGGCCGGGGAAGCCCGGCGGCACCCAGTCGGAGCCCCTGGGCTCCGCGGTGGGGTCGATCGGATCGGCGAACCGCCCGTACTCGGCGGCCGCGGCCGCCGACGCCGCGATCGCCCCTGCGGACGCGCCGCCGACCGAGCGGAAGGTGTAGTGCCTGGCCAGCTCGCACACCGCGAGCGGGTAGATCACACCGCTGGTGGTGCCGCCCCGCATCGTGAGGTCGCAGGAGTGGTCGATGTACTCCCGGTAGGCCTGCGAGCCCACCCCGTTGCCCTCGGCCCCGGCGCTCGCCTCGGCGGCCCGCCGCCACGTCGCGCGGCGGTCGAAGGGCTGCCGTCCGTCGTGGTCCCCCTGGTACTGCTCCGGTCGTGCAAGTTCGGCCAAATGGTCCCGCAACAGGACCAAATCCTCGTGTGCCATGGCTGCCTCTCCCCCGTGCGCCATTGAGACGCCCCATGGTGCTGCAAACAGAGGCAAACGCGCGCCGTCGAACCGGTCACGATTTACGTTTCATCCGGTCGTGAAAAGTTAAACTTGGCTGCGGAGGGTGATCAGCACGGCCTAGGGCGACTAACCCGAACGGCCCAGTACGTCCTGTTACGCGGGCCGCGGACGAAAACACAGCGCCCGGTCCGGTGCAATGTCGTTTCGATCACCCCGATCGTTACGCCTATCAGGCCGAAATCACCTTTTGACGGGATGCTTACGGGTTTCGCGGCTGTTACAGTCGGACAAAGCCACACGCCCGCTGTTGTTTCCGCGGGCGTTCTCTCTGCGGGCCGGCGTTGTCCCGTTTCAACCACGCTCAGTAGCTGTCAGCTTCCAGACAGCTTCTGCGCATCACGAGGACAACGAGGAGGTCTGCGCGTGATCTTTTCCGCCATCCCAGGTCCCCAGGGCCTGTACGACCCCGCCGACGAGCGCGACTCGTGCGGCGTGGCGATGGTGGCTGACATCCGCGGCCGCCGGTCACACGGCATCGTCACGGATGCGCTCACAGCGCTGGCCAACCTCGAACACCGTGGCGCCGCGGGCGCCGAGCCGACCAGCGGTGACGGCGCGGGCATCCTGCTCCAGCTGCCTGACGAGCTGCTGCGCGCCGAGGCGGGTTTCGACCTGCCCGCTCCCGCCGCCGATGGCGAGCACCGCTACGCCGCGGGTATCGCCTTCCTGCCCGCCGAGCCCGACACCCGCCGCGCCGCGGTCGCGTTGGTCGAGCGCGTCGCCGTGGAGGAGGGACTGGTCGTCCTCGGCTGGCGCGACGTGCCCGTCGCCCCCGACGCCGCCGACGTCGGGCCCAGCGCCCGCAGTTGCATGCCGCACTTCGCGATGCTGTTCGTTGCCGGCCAGCGGGACGAGGCCGGGATCGGCCTGGACCGGCTGGCGTTCTGCCTGCGCAAGCGCGCCGAGCGGGAAAGCGTCCGCGCGGGCTGCGGGGCCTACTTCCCCTCGCTGTCCGCCCGCACCCTGGTCTACAAGGGCATGCTCACCACCGAGCAGCTGCCCGCCTTCTTCCCCGACCTGCGCGACGAGCGGCTGGCCAGCGCCATCGCCCTGGTGCACAGCCGGTTCTCCACCAACACCTTCCCGTCCTGGCCGCTGGCGCACCCGTTCCGGTTCGTCGCGCACAACGGCGAGATCAACACCATCCGCGGCAACCGCAACCGCATGCGGGCCCGCGAGGCTTCGCTGTCCAGCGACCTGATCCCCGGCGACCTGACCAGGCTGTACCCGATCTGCGACCCGGACGGCTCGGACTCCGCGTCCTTCGACGAGGTGCTTGAGCTGTTGCACCTCGGCGGGCGCAGCCTGCCGCACGCGGTGCTGATGATGATCCCGGAGGCCTGGGAGAACCACACCGAGATGGACCCCAGGGTCCGCGCGTTCTACCGCTTCCATGCCAGCCTGATGGAGCCCTGGGACGGCCCGGCCTGCGTGACCTTCACCGACGGCAATCTGGTCGGCGCGGTGCTGGACCGCAACGGCCTGCGGCCTGCCCGCTGGTGGCAGACCGCCGACGACCGGGTGGTGCTGGCCAGCGAGACCGGCGTACTGGACCTCGCCCCCGACCAGGTGGTGGCCAAGGGGCGCCTCCAGCCCGGCCGCATGTTCCTGGTGGACACCGCCGCGGGCCGCATCGTGGACGACCGCGAGATCAAGTCCCAGTTGGCCGAGGAGCTGCCCTACGACGAGTGGACCCACGCGGGCCTGCTCCAGCTGGAGCGGTTGCCCGCGCGGGAGCACGTCGTGCAGAGTCACGAGTCGGTGGTGCGGCGTCAGCTCACCTTCGGCTACACCGAGGAGGAGCTTCGCGTCCTGCTCGCGCCGATGGCCACCACCGGCGGCGAGCCGCTGGGCTCCATGGGCTCCGACACCCCGGTCGCGGCGCTGTCGCAGCGGTCCCGGCTGCTCTACGACTACTTCAAGCAGCACTTCGCGCAGGTCACCAACCCGCCGCTGGACGCCATCCGCGAGGAGATCGTCACCTCCGTGTCCCGCGTGATGGGCCCGGAGCAGAACCTGCTGCGTCCCAACCCGGCCTCCTGCCGCCACGTCGAGCTGACCTACCCGGTGATCGACAACGACGAGCTGGCCAAGCTCATCCACATCAACGACGACGGCGACCTGCCCGGCTTCGCCTGCACCGTCCTGTCCGGACTGTACGAAGTGGACGGTGGGGGACTGGCGCTGTCCAACGCCATCCAGCGCATCCGCCGGGAAGCGTCGCAGGCCATCGCCGACGGCGCCCGCGTGCTGGTGCTCTCCGACCGGGATTCCGACCACCGGATGGCGCCGATCCCGTCGCTGCTGCTGGTCTCCGCCGTGCACCACCACCTGGTCAAGACCAAGGAGCGGCTGCGGGTCGCGCTGGTTGTGGAGTCAGGCGACGCCCGCGAGGTGCACCACATCGCGCTGCTGCTGGGCTACGGCGCCGCCGCGGTCAACCCCTATCTGGCCTTCGAGACCATCGAGGACATGATCGCCACCGGCGCGATCACCGGCCTCGAACCGGAGAAGGCCATCCGCCAGTACGTGAAGGCGCTGGTCAAGGGCGTGCTGAAGGTGATGTCCAAGATGGGCATCTCCACCGTCGGCGCCTACACCGCCGCCCAGGTCTTCGAGGCCGTCGGTCTCTCGCAGGATCTGGTGGACGAGTACTTCAGCGGCACCGGCTCCAAGCTCGGCGGCGTCGGCCTGGACGTGCTGGCCACCGAGGTGGAGACGCGGCACCGCAGGGCGCACCCCGAGAACCCCACCGACCGGGTGCACCGGCGGCTGGAGGTCGGCGGCGAGTACGCCTACCGCCGCGAGGGCGAACTGCACCTGTTCACCCCGGAGACCGTCTTCCTGCTCCAGCACGCCACCAAGACCCGCAAGACCGAGGCGTACAAGGCCTACACCGCCGAGGTGGACCGCCTCTGCCGCGAGGGCGGCACGCTGCGCGGCCTGTTCGCTTTCGACTCGAAGCGGGAGCCGGTGCCGATCGAGGAGGTCGAGCCGGTCGAGTCGATCGTCAAGCGGTTCAACACCGGCGCCATGTCCTACGGCTCCATCTCCGCCGAGGCGCACGAGACGCTGGCCATCGCCATGAACAGGCTGGGCGGCCGGTCCAACTCCGGTGAGGGCGGCGAGGACACCGAACGGCTCTACGACCCGATGCGGCGCAGCGCCGTCAAACAGGTCGCCAGCGGCCGGTTCGGCGTGACCAGCGAATACCTGCTCAACGCCACCGACATCCAGATCAAGATGGCGCAGGGCGCCAAGCCCGGCGAGGGCGGCCAGCTGCCCGGCTTCAAGGTCTACCCCTGGATCGCCCGCACCCGGCACTCCACGCCGGGCGTCGGCCTCATCTCGCCGCCGCCGCACCACGACATCTACTCCATCGAGGACCTCGCCCAGCTCATCCACGACCTGAAGAACGCCAACCGCGACGCCCGCATCCACGTGAAGCTGGTGTCCGAGTTGGGCATCGGCACCGTGGCCGCGGGTGTGGCCAAGGCGCACGCCGACGTGGTGCTGGTCTCCGGCCACGACGGCGGCACCGGCGCGGCGCCGCTGACCTCGTTGAAGCACTGCGGCACCCCGTGGGAGATTGGCCTGGCCGAAACCCAGCAGACGCTGGTGCTCAACGGGCTGCGCGACCGCATCACCGTGCAGGTCGACGGCGCCATGAAGACCGGCCGCGACGTGGTGATCGCCGCGCTGCTCGGCGCGGAGGAGTACGGCTTCGCGACCGCCCCGCTGGTGGTGGCGGGCTGCATCATGATGCGCGTCTGCCACCTGGATACCTGCCCCGTCGGCATCGCCACCCAGAACCCCGACCTGCGGGCCCGCTACACCGGCCAGGTCGAGCACGTGGAGAACTTCTTCCGCTTCGTCGCCGACGAGGTCCGCGAACTGCTGGCCGAGTTGGGTTTCCGCACCCTGGACGAGGCCATCGGCCACGCCGAGGTGCTCGATGTCGACAAGGCCGTCCACCACTGGAAGGCATCCGGCCTTGACCTGACACCGGTGTTCGCGGTCCCGGAGAGCCCGTACAGCCCGGTCCGCCGCAGGGTCCGCGAGCAGGACCACGGTTTGGCGCAGGCACTGGACAACACGCTGATCCAGTTGGCGGAGGCGGCCCTGGAGGACGCGCACCCGCTAACGCTGGAACTGCCCGTGCGCAACGTCAACCGCACCGTCGGCACCCTGCTGGGCGCCGAGGTCACCCGCCGCTACGGCGGCACCGGCCTGCCGGACGACACCATCCACATCACGCTGACCGGCTCCGCGGGCCAGTCGCTCGGCGCGTTCCTGCCGCCCGGCATCACCCTGGACCTCATCGGCGATGCCAACGACTACGTCGGCAAGGGCCTGTCCGGCGGGCAGATCATCGTGCGCCCGCACCCCGAGGCGCCGTTCGCCGCCGAGCAGCAGGTCATCGCGGGCAACGTGATCGGCTACGGCGCCACCGCGGGCGAGATCTACCTCCGCGGCCGCGTCGGCGAGCGCTTCTGCGTCCGCAACTCCGGCATGGTCGCGGTCGCCGAGGGCGCGGGCGACCACGCCTTCGAGTACATGACCGGCGGCCGCGCCGTGGTGCTCGGCGAGACCGGCCGCAACGTCGCCGCGGGCATGTCCGGCGGTATCGCCTATGTGCTCAACCTCGACGCCAAGCGCGTCAACAAGGAGATGGTGTCCCTCCAGGCGCCCGACGCCGATGACCTGAAGTGGCTGCGCGACACCGTGGAGCGGCACTACAAGCTCACCGGCTCCACGGTGGCCGCCTCGCTGCTTGGCGACTGGTCCCGCCGCTCGCGGGCGTTCACCAAGATCATGCCCAACGACTACCGCCGGGTGCTGGAGGCGATCCGCATCGCCGAAGCCGAGGGCCGCGATGTCGACGCGGCGGTTATGGAGGCCTCCCGTGGCTGACCCCCGAGGGTTTCTCAAGCACGGCCGCAAGGACGCCCCCAAGCGTCCCGCCGACGACCGCCTCGGCGACTGGCACGAGGTCTACGCTGCCCTGGACCCCGCACAGCGCGAGGAGCAGGTCGCCGAGCAGGCCTCCCGCTGCATGGACTGCGGAATCCCGTTCTGCCACAGCGGCACCGCGGGCTGCCCGCTGGGCAACCTGATCCCGGAGTGGAACGAGTTGGCCCGCCGCGGCGCCTGGGACCAGGCGAGCGACCGGCTGCACGCCACCAACAACTTCCCGGAGTTCACCGGCAGGCTGTGCCCCGCGCCCTGTGAGGCGGCCTGTGTACTGGCGATCAGCCCGCTGTCCGGCGGCGCGGTCACCATCAAGCGCATCGAGCAGACCATCGCGGATGTGAGCTTGGAGAGCGGCATCGTCGCGCCCCAGCGCTCGGAGATCAGCACCGGCAAGCGCGTCGCCGTCGTCGGCTCCGGACCCGCCGGGCTGGCCGCCGCCCAGCAGCTCACCAGGGCGGGCCACGAGGTGACGGTGTTCGAGCGCGACGACCGGCTGGGCGGTCTGCTGCGCTACGGCATTCCCGAGTTCAAGATGGAGAAGTCGGTCCTGGACCGGCGGCTGGCGCAGATGCGCGCCGAGGGCACCAGGTTCGTCACCAACTGCGAGGTCGGCGGCGGCCACACCACCGACGTCAGCGTCGAGCAGTTGCGCGCCGAGTACGACGCGGTGGTGCTCGCGGTGGGCGCCCTGCGCGGCCGCGACGACACCATCACCCCCGGCCGCGGCCTACGCGGCGTGCACCTGGCCATGGAGCACCTCGTCGCGGGCAACCGCGAATGCGAGGGCGACGGTCCCGCGTCCATCACCGCCGCGGGCAAGCATGTGGTGGTCATCGGCGGCGGCGACACCGGCGCCGACTGCTACGGCACCGCCACCCGCCAGGGCGCCCTCTCGGTGACCCAACTTGACCAGTACCCGCAGCCCCCGACCACCCGCGACGACGACCGCTCCCCGTGGCCGACCTGGCCCTACATCCTGCGCACCTACCCCGCGCACGAGGAAGCGGGGGAGCGGAAATTCGCCGTCGCCGTGGAGTCCTTTGTGGACGACGGCGCCGGCAACCTGCGCGCGGTGCGGCTGCGCAAGGTCCGCGTGCAGCGCGACGCCGAGGGCCGCCGCGTGGTGGCCCCGGTGTCGGAGGAGATCGAGGAGCTGCCCTGCGACCTGGCGCTGCTGGCCATCGGCTTCGAGGGCGTGGAGCACATGCCGCTGCTGGACGGTCTCGGCCTGCGCCTGACCCCGCGCGGGGTGATCTCCTGCGGTGCCGACTGGCAGACCGAGGCGGAGGGTGTGTTCGTCTGCGGTGACGCCCACCGCGGCGCCTCGCTGGTCGTGTGGGCCATCGCCGAGGGCCGCTCGGTGGCCAACGCCGTGGACGCCTTCCTCACCGGCTCCTCCCAGCTCCCCGCCCCCGTGCACCCCACCGCGCTGCCGCTGGCGGTCGTCTAGGCAGCCACCACACCATCGGGCACATGTTCCCGACGCACTGCGCGTTCCGTGGTTTCATCCCCGGGCCGGTGGTCAAGATCGGCAGGACTGACCGACCGTCCGAGGAGAGCGCCCGATGGATGATCGCCGCATACTGCTGACCGGCATGTTCGCCGCCAAGCGACCAACCGGTCCGGCGCTGGCCATCCTGATGTCCGTGTTGATGCTGGCCGTCGGACAGGCGCTGCTGGCGCTGGTCATCGCCGGGCCGGGTGAGCTCGGCAGCTCCGGCTCGGACAACGTCCTCGGCATGAGGGCGCAGCTGACGGCGACCGCGACCTTCGCGGGCGGGGCGGTGCTGCTGTTCGCCTGGGTCAAGTGGAAGGAAGGCCGTCCCATCTCGACCCTTGGCCTGTTCCGGGTCGACATCGGCGGCAGGATCGCCCGCGGCGCCCTGATCGCGCTGCTGTTCACCGCGGCCATCGTCTTCGTCAACCTGATGCTGGGCCACGGCAAACTCGTCGGCGGTCTGAACACGGCCAACGCGTGGCCCGCGCTGATCCTGCTGGGTGGCTTCGCGATCCAAGGGAGTACCGAGGAACTGTTCACCCGCGGCTACCTGACCCAGGCCGTGGCCCGCAGGTGGGGCCTGATCGCCGCGGTGGTGATCCAGACCGTGGTGTTCGCCGCCCTGCACGCCACCAACGGCGGCCTCACGGTCCTGGCGATCGTCAACCTGCTGCTGGTCGCGGTGTTCCTGAGCTTCTGGTCGCTGGCCGAGAACGGCCTGTGGGGAGTGTGCGCGTTCCACGCGGTGTGGAACTGGAGCCAGGGCAACCTATGGGGCGCCGAGGTCTCCAACCTGCGGGTCACCACCTCACTGTGGGACTTCGAGCAGAGCAAGGAGGGCAGCGACCTCATCACAGGCGGCGGTTTCGGCCTGGAGGGCAGTCTGCTGACCACGCTCCTGCTCGCCGCGGGCGCGGTCGTGACGTTCCTGCTGTTGGTCCGCTCGCACCGCCGCGCCGCGGGCGGCGAGTTCGTCACCGCTGATCGGTGAAGTACGCCTTCTGCGCCGGGTAGTAATCGTCGAAGTCCGGCCGCGCGGAGCCCTCATGTGCGGCCACCAGCATGTCGAGGTAGTACTCCCAGCCCGGCCCGGTCTCGCCTGCCAGATCGGTCGTTTCGAGGTGCTGCACGAGCCGCACCTCGGTGCCGCCCGCCGTCTCGGTCAGCAGCAGCTCCATGAGCCAGTCGCCGTTGTCGTCGCTCATGGCGACCGCGAGTCGCCTCGGCGGTTCGCATGCGGTGATCAGCATGTCGCACCAGGGCGTGCCCTCCTCGTAGGCCATCTGCACGCTGATGGTGTTGCCGGTCCCGCCGTCGCCTTTCCACGGCCCGAACCAGCGTGCCGTGCGCTCGGATTCGGTGACGCTGGCCCAGACGTCGTCGATCGGCGCGCGGAAGGTGCGGCGCAGCACGAGGTCCCAGCCGTCGTCGGTACGGACGAGCTTGCCGGTCGGTGTGGGTGTCATGCGGTGTTCTCCTCGGGGTTGGGTGTTGAACGGCGTTCGCGGCGGGTGCGGTAGACCTCGGTCTCCAGTGCGTCGAGCCGCTGCTGCCAGGCGGTCGGGGCGCTCAGCCGCGCCATCCACTCGGTGAGCTCGGCGAGCGGCCCGGTGTCCAGTGCGTAGAGACGTTGCCTGCCTACGGTTTCGTCGCGGACCAGGCCGCTCTCGCGCAGCACCCGCAGGTGCCTGCTGATCGCAGGCCTGCTGATCGCGAAGTTCCCGGCGATCTCCCCGGCACTCAGCCGGGAACCGCGCAGCAACTCCAGGATCTCCCGGCGCACCGGGTCCGCGATCGCGCCCGCAACCTCGTCCACGCCCTGAAGTGTAACCACATGGTTACGCGTTTGCCCAGCCTATAAGTTGGCCGGGCAGAACGGTTGATCAGTTGCCGAGGGCCCCAGGCGCCGGATCGGGCGTCTCCCGGCGAGCACTCCATCCCACTCCGCCGTACCGGAAGCCGCCGCCCCGAATGACGGGGCTTCGGCTACGCCACGACGGGCTTCGGCTACGCCACGACGGGCTTTCGCCTATCCCACGACCGGGTAACCAGATCTGCCACGAGATCCCGCCGGGCCCGTCAACCGACCCCGCGCCCCCACCGCCACCACACAAAATCCAGGTGAAACCCCACAGAAGACATCCCCCGCCCGCCCGGGGGCACGGCCCTGCGCCAGCCTATCGGCTCTCGCGGGAAGGGGAAGTGCGAAAATGCGATCTGTGGATGGCGAGGGGTGCTGTGGACAACTCGCTGGGATTTTGTTGCTTGGGAAATGAGCCGGGCGGGACTTGTGGTATAGCCGGACGTTCAGGTTCGGGACGGCGTTTTCGGGTTCCGATGGTCGGTCGCGGTCGACCGGCGTGATGTGGTGACCGGTCACGGTCGACGGGCTGACTTGGTGATCGGTCGCTTGACTTGGTGATCGGTCGTGGTCGACCGGTGTGATTCGGTGGTCGGTCGCGGGGCGGCCGGATTGTGTTGAGGAGGTCGTGGATGCCGGACCGATTGGCCAAGCTGTTCGCCGAGTTGGATGAATTGCTCGCGGACGTCGATACGGACCAGCCCGAGCCTCCGGGCGTTGGCAGGCAGCCGATTCACACCGTGTACGTGTCCGCCGACAAGTTCTCCGAGCACCTGTGCGCCATTTGGTCGGTGCAGGCTCGCGGGATGCTTGACGAGCTTGCGCCGAGCGCCGACGGGCTGGCTTCGCTGATCGGGGTGCCGAACGACGTTGCCGAGCAGGTGTACCCGTTGGTGACCGCGAAGCTCGACAGCCAGCCGATCGAGGATCTGCGCATCGACTTCGAGGACGGGTACGGGGGGCTGACGGACCTCGATGAGGATCGGTCCGTGGAGCGCGCGGCGGTCGCGCTGGCCGTGACGGTGCGGTCGGGGGAGGCGCCGCCGTTTGTCGGCATCCGGATCAAGGGCCTGGAAGCCGAGACGCGGCAGCGGGGTGTGCGTACCTTGAACAAGTTCCTCGGCGTGCTGCTCGCCAATGCGCCGCTGCCGGAACGATTTCTCGTCACGCTGCCCAAGGTGACCGCGGTCGAGCAGGTCGCGGCGATGGCGGCGATCTGCGACAACCTCGAACACGCCTACCGGCTGAGGCCCAAGAGGCTGCGGTTCGAGATCCAGGTCGAGACGCCCCAGGCGATCCTGGCGACCGACGGCACCGCGCCGCTGGGCCGCATGATCCGGGCCGCCGAGGGACGCTGTTTCGGGCTGCACTTCGGCACCTACGACTACACCGCCGCGCTGGGCATCGCGCCGCAGTACCAGGCGATGGACCACCCGGCCGCCGACCACGCCAAGGCCGTCATGCAAGTGGCCGCCGCCGGTACCGGGGTGCACCTCTCGGACGGCTCCTCCAACCTGCTGCCGATCGGGAAGAACGTCCGGGCGGTCTGGGAGGAGCATGCGCGGCTTGTCCGGCGCTCGCTGGAACGTGGGTTCCACCAGGGTTGGGATCTCCATCCCGGCCATCTGCCCACCCGGTTCGCCGCGACTTATGCCTTCTTCCGGCAGGGTCTTCCCGAGGCGATCACCCGGCTCCGGGCGTACCTCCACAAGTCGGGCAGCGGTGCCTTGGACGAGCCCGCGACCGCGCAGGCCATCGCATCCTTCCTGGTCAGAGGCATGGATTGTGGTGCGATCGACGCCATGGAGATCTACCGGGGGACGGGTGCGGACTGCAAGCTGCTTCAGGACTTCGCGGACCGGCGAATCGGGTAGCGGGCCTGTCAAACGGCAGGCAGGGCGTTTACGGTCACCGTCCATGAGGAGGATTCGTTTCTCGGCGCTGGCCGCCGCAGTCGCCCTGATCGGCGTGCTGCCCGTCGGCGCCGCACAGGCAGAAGATCAGGTGGCGCCCACCGGCAGCCGCGTGAAGTGCGACTTCATCCCGACCCCCGACAACCCGGCGGCCCGCCCCGTCAAGCCGCCGCGTCCCCGCGCGAGCACCCGCGGCACCGTTGAGGTCCGCATGACGACCAACCACGGGGCCATGACCATCGAACTCGACCGCCGCAACGCACCCTGCGGCGTGCACAACATGGTCAGTCTCATCAACCAGACCTTCTACGACCGCAGCCGCTGCTGGCGGCTCACGAACTCCGCGCGGTTGGGCGTCATCCAGTGCGGTGACATCTGGGAGGCCGAGATCGGCGGGCCCGGCTACCGCTTCGCCGACGAGGTCACCGGCAAGGAGACCTACCCTCGCGGCACCGTCGCCATGGGCAACCAGGGCCCCGGCACCAACGGCAGCGAGTTCTTCATCGTGCACAGCCACGCCAACATCAGCCCCGCCTACACCGTGCTGGGCAAGGTCACCCGCGGCATGGACGTCCTCGACAAGATCGTCGCAGGCGGCATCCGCCCTGACGGCGCCCAGGACGGCCTGCCGAAGCTCCCGGTCGAGATTCGCGAGTTCGAGGTCGACTAGCCGCGAAGCCAAGCCCGCTGAGGTCGTGACTCCAGCGGGCTTGGCTCCTTCTCCCCACCCGACCGGCACCCAGCTCCGGTCGGGACCTCACCCGGGGGAGCAGACTCCCCTACCGGGTGGCTACTGGCCCGCGTACTGCTTGATCCACGCCTCGCAATAGAAGGTGTCGGTGTAGATCGCGGGGGAGAGGCCGCAGTCCCGCTGGGTGCCGCGGCTGGTGATGCCGATCAATGCCCAACCCTGGCCCTGCTTGACCATCGCGGCGGCCCCGGAATCGCCGTAGCAGGCACCGCGGCGGCCGACGTTGGAGATGCAGAGCTCCATGGTGGGGTCGTACTGGTTGCCCCGGCAGCCGCTGTCCTGGGCCACCGTCGTGTCCAACTGCCGCAGGTCCGACGGGCCGGGCAGACAACTCGGGTCGTCGTCGTAGTGCTTGCAGAGAATGCCCCAGCCGATGATCCGCACCGCCGTCCCCGGCGCCGCCGAGGCCTGCTGCACGCGGGCAATGGGCGTGGCCTTCACCGGCGACGCAAGCTCCGCCGACAGGTCGCGGTTGATCAACGCGGTCGACTTGACCTCGCGCAACTCACCGGCGTGCCGGTTGCGGTCCCCGACCCGGACCACGAACTTCTCGGCCGCCGTCGTGCAGTGGGTCGCGGTGACGATCCAGGTGGGGGAGACCAGCGTGCCGCCGCAGAAGTACTCGTCGTTGGGCGTGAGGATCGCGGCCGACCACGGGTAGCCCTCGGTGGCCGGGTCACCGTCCACGATGTAGGGCTCGATCGCGTTCGCCTGCGGTATGGCGATGGCGAGCGGCAAGAGGGAAACCAGGAACGTGACAACACTGAATCGCCGCCGTGGGCGCATGACTCCTCCGGTCGATGCTGTGCAGGGACTTCGGCATGCGGGGCTTTCGGAGGCGGCGAAAAGTCGAAAGACCAACATCTCAGGCCGAAGCTATTCCAGTGGACCGATGATCGGCGCCCGCGTCAACGCCGTGTCGCATGGGTGGCAGCGTTATGGCGCAAAAGCGAAACAGGTGCCTGCGTTCGGCGCATATCGGGCGAAGCCACCCCCGGCTAGGTTCTGCCGCATGAGAATTCGCTGGTCAGCGCTCGCTATCGCGACCGCCCTGCTGTGTGTGCTGCCCGTCGGCTCGGCCCAGTCCGCCGAAGCAGGCGACGAAGCGATCATCACCAAATGTGAGTTCATCCCGACCCCCGACGACCCCGCCGCCCGCCCGGTGCGCAAACCCCTCCCATACGCCTTGAGCAAGGGCACCGCCACGGCCGTGCTCAAGACCAACCACGGCGACGTCGTGATCGAACTCGACCGCGCCAACGCCCCCTGCGCCGTGCACAACTTGATCCATCTGTCCCGCAGCGACTTCTACGACAAGACCAACTGCCACCGCCTCACCAACCACCCCCGCCTGGGAGTCCTCCAGTGCGGCGATCCGACCGGCAAGGGCGAAGGCGGCCCCGGCTACAAGTTCGCCGACGAACTCACCGAGGACGAGGAATACCCCCGCGGCACCGTCGCGATGGCCAACGCGGGCCCCGACACCAACGGCAGCCAGTTCTTCATGGTCCACGGCAACGCCGACATTTGGCCCGCCTACACCATCCTCGGCAAGGTCACCCAGGGCCTGGAGGTCTTGGACGCGATCCTCGCGGGCGGCATCCTCCCCGAAGGCTCCAAGGATGGCGCCCCCGCCAAGCCGGTGCTCATCTCCGACGTCCACATCCGCTGCTAGACACCAGTGAGTGGTAACCGACGCGTGGGCGTCGGTTACCACCCACGGTCTCTGATCAGGTGTTTTCGTAGCGCTTGATGTACTCCTCGTAGGCCACCACATGGGTTTGACGGCCGGGCCCTTGCCGCAGGTGGAGCTGTTGTAGCCAGCCCGGCTGGTGGTACCGGCCAACACCCAGCCGGTGGCGGACTTGACCACGGCGGGCCCACCCGAGTCGCCGTAACAGGCGCCCTTGTGCCCGACGTTGGCGACGCACAGTTCGCTCGGGCCGTCGATGCCCGAGCAGTCGCCGTCGGGGAGCACCGTCGTGTCCAGCTGGCGCAGGTCCTCCGGCAGCCCGCCGCAGTTCGGCGTCGCGCAGGTCTGCCCGAAACCGATCAGCCGGATGGCATTGCCATCGGCGGGAGTGGCCGGGATGCGGGGGATGGGCGCCGCGCTCACGGCCCGGTCCAATTGGACCATCGCGAAGTCACCGGTGATCACGGCGACGGCCGAGGAGTTGGCCACTTCGCCGCCCGAACTGCGTTTCGTGCTGCCGACCCGGATCTGGAAGTTGCCGATGCCCTGCACGCAGTGCAGAGCGGTGACGATCCAGCGGGGCGAGATCAGCGCCCCGCCGCAGAAGTGCCTGCCGGGCCCGGTCTGCATCGAGGCCATCCACGAGTAGGTCTCGGTGGCCGGATCGCCGTCCACGATCAGCGGGTGAACGCCCGTCCTGTCGGCAGCGGCGGGCGAGGCCAGCCCGACGATCAACAGCAGGGTGAGGATGGTGCGCATGGGTCCTCCGGTACGCATGCAGGGACTCCGACCGACATGCCCGAATCCGGAGGCGGCGGCGGGGAGCAAGACCGGAGCACACCTAGTGCACTCCCCACCACGTTGGGACGCAACGAACCTGACCCAGATACGACAGGCTCCGGCCAGTCCCGCTACCTGGTACGGCGAGTCGCCGCCCGCCGCACCACCCCGCTTGGGGAACCGATCACGGTGTGGGGGCCTGGTGGGCGATCGCAGCCGCACCGTCCGGAGAAAGGTGTGGCGCAGTCGATCGGGTGCTGCTCGGGGCCGCGCCGTTCCCGCCCACGGAGTACAGGCGTGGCCGAGCGCCGTCCTCGTAGGCCGGATGCGGGTACTGCGGTGAACGGTGTTGGAAGGTCAGGATGTTCGGGTTCCGGATGACACCGTTGTGGATTTCGATGGCCCGCCGGACCGTCTCATCCGACTCCCATGCCCGCGGTCCGGCGAGCACGGTCCGCAGGTGCGGCAGCAGGGCCTCGCTGATTTCCCAGGTGGCGGAGTTCCACAGGAAGGACGGGGTGTGGTCGACGCCGTAGTACCTGACGTTGTCCCCGACCGTGAACATCGGCTCCGTGAAGGTCGTGGGGCGGGCCCAGCTGAAGCCCATCGCCTCATCGCAGGACACGTCGATGATGAGGCTGCCCGGCCTGAAGGCGGCCAGGTCCTCCTCGACGAGGAACGTCAGCGGCGCGTCGGGCTGCTGCAGCACACAGTTGACGACGATGTCGTGCTCGGCGAGGAACGCCGCCAGCGGCACCCGCTTGCCGTCGCTGTGCACCTGGCTGCGGCGGATATCGGCGTCGTCGTGGTCGATGTGGACGATGCGCGCCGAGTGGATCGGCGAACCGACCGCCGTCACGCCGCGGGCGGTGAGGATGTGCACATCGTGCACACCGTGGGCACTCAGCGCCGTCACCGCTCCACGTGCCGTCGCGCCGAAACCGATCACCGCGGCCTTCAGCCTGCGACCGTAATTGCCGGTGCTGCCGATGAGTTCCATGGCGTGCAGCACCGAACAATAGCCCGCCAGCTCGTTGTTCTTGTGGAACACGTGCAGCCCGAATCCGCCGTCGGCGGTCCAGTGGTTCATCGCCTCGAAGGCAATGAGCGTTAATCGCCGGTCGACGGCCAGCTGAGTGATCTCTGTGTTCTGGACGCAGTGCGGCCATCCCCACAGCAGTTGGCCTGCCCGCAATTCAGCGATGTCCGCTGCGAGGGGTTTGATTTGCAGAATTCCCTCGCACTCGGCGATGAGCTGTTCACGGGGGAGTAGCCCGGCAACATACGGCGCCAGCTGCTCATCAGATACGCCGAACCGTGCACCGTAGTCACGCTCCAGGTAGACGCGTCCACGCAGGTCGGGGCTGATCCGGTTGATGTGTAAGGGGTGGATCGGCAGTCTGCGCTCGTTCTCTTTGCGCGACTGGCACATGATACCGAGCCGGAACGGCTCCACATGGACTCCCTGGCGGCTCAGCGTACGGTCTCCGGGATGTGGTCCAGTGCGTCGAGCACATGCACGGCCACTTCGGAACAGGCTTTGTCGCTCAGCGTCGAGTTCTTTTTCAGGGTCTCCGTGACCAGGTTGAGACGACGACTATAGGGGGAGATGTTTCCGAACTTTACCGACATCGGATTCCTCTTTCTCTGGTGTTTTTCCGGCACAGACACAACCACGGTTGAACCGGCCTGCCGCGGTCGCGGTGCAGTAGCGGACGGCGATTCGATCGTGATTGCCCCACGGATGTGGACACGTGGCACAGGTGGGGTCGCTGAAATTGCTAACCGTGACGCCTGACTCGGCGAGCGGCGATGTTGGATGTTCGACAATGTGAGCCCGACGCCATGCCGGAGCTCCCTTCCCGGCCGAATCGGCCGGTGCTGGTGAGCAGCGGGAACGACACCGATGTGACTACCGGCGCTCGAAGTGCTCCCGCAAGCCTCACACTACACCCCGCAGGGCGCTCCGAGTCACCGTGTCGGAGCGCTCTGCGGTCAGCCTCTTTGCCGATACCGGTCAGCTCAGGTGCCTTCTCCGATGATCTGTTTGATCCACGTTTCGTAGTGCACGGTGTCGTTGTAGATCGCCGGGACCGCGCCGCAGAGGTTGCTGCCGCCGCCCGTCCGGCTGGTGGTGCCGACCAGCTCCCAGCCTCCGACGCCCTTCACCACCGCGGGTCCGCCCGAGTCGCCGTAGCAGGCGCCCTTGGAGCCCGAGTTGCTGATCGGTGCAGCCGTATTCCGGACAGGTCTGTCCCAGCCGATGATCCGCGTCGCCGCGCCCACCGAGGGCCGCGAAGCCGCCCGCTTGATCGGGGTCGCGCTCACCGCCTGGTCGAAGCCGACCAGTACGGCGCCGCAGAAGTGGTTGCCGTGCGCGTACAGCGACACCATCCACGGATAGGTCTCGGAAGCCGGGTCGCCGTCCACGATCAGCGGACCGACGTCCCGCTCGTCGGCCGCGGCGGGCGAAGCCAGCCGAGGGCCAACAGGGCGGCGAGCAGAATGCGCATGAATCCTCCGGAGCGAATGCAGGGACTCCGGCCAAGGCGCTCGTATCCGGAGGCGGCGGCGGGAGCGAGATCCGGAGCGCTCCCTGTTGACCGCGAGGGAGGTCCCGTAGGTGACAACGCCGGCCCAGATGGGACAGGCATAGGGTGTCCGGGTGGGATTCAGCGGCTTCGGTGAGCACGCCATCGACTTCTACGACGGTCTGGAGGCGGACAACTCCAAGGCCTACTGGACCGACCACAAACACGTCTACGACACCGACGTCGCCGCGCCGATGCGGGCGCTGCTGGACGAGCTCGAAAGCGAATTCGGCGTGGGCAAGGTCTTCCGCCCCTATCGCGATGTCCGGTTCGCCCGCGACAAGTCGCCGTACAAGACCCACTGCGGCGGCGTGGTCGAACAGGGCCGCGGCGGCGGGGCCTACTACGTGGAGGTCAGCGCCGCAGGCATGCGGGTCGGCGGCGGCAGCTACCACATGGCCCCCGACCAACTGGCCCGCTACCGCACCGCGGTCGCCGACGCGCGCCGCGGCGGCAAGCTGCGGAAGATACTCGACACGCTTCGCGAGGACGGCTGGTCCGTGCTCGGCGAACAGCTCAAAACCAGGCCCCGCGACGTCGCCCCCGACCACCCGCGGCTGGACCTGCTGCGATACAAATCCGTGTACGTCATGCGTGGCTGGGAACCGGACGACGTCCTGCACGAGGCGATCTGCGCGGACCGGGTCCGCCAGGCGTGGCGTGAAGTACGGGAGTTCAACGACTGGGCCGCAAGTCATATCGGGGTCAGCGATCACCGTCACTGAGCGTCTATCGTTCACCGGGTGGCCGGTTGACCCGGATCGTTGATCACGCCAGGCT
This sequence comes from Actinorectispora metalli, assembly GCF_056323685.1. NCBI lineage: Bacteria > Bacillati > Actinomycetota > Actinomycetes > Pseudonocardiales > Pseudonocardiaceae > Actinorectispora > Actinorectispora metalli. The sequence continues at coordinate 276,739 of NZ_JBREYE010000001.1, read as the reverse complement.
CACATCCGGCGTGAGGAGGGAGCAACCGGTGGCTCTGCGACAGGTGGAACGCGGCGACTGGCCCGTTGGACAGGCGATCCCGCTGGCCGTGCTCGGCCTGGAACCGTCCGAGCTCGCCGCCAGGCTGCGGCTGCGCTTCCAACGCAGGCTGGACGAGTTCGACATGGTCGACGCCGCCGTACTCCAGTTCCCCTCCGGCCTCAAGATCGAACTGGCCCGCCAGCTCAATAACCCCTTCCCCGGCACCCAGCTGTGGGCCGAGGAGTCCCAGGACCAAGAGGCCGTGCTCACCGAGTTCCTCTCCGAATGCGGCCTGAGCGCGGACGTCTTCACCTGGCGCGTGGGCAAGGGCCGAATCTGACTCGGAGCGGGTCTCCACGAAATCTCCACACTTTGTGACTGCCGTCTTCACCGACGGTGCTTAGAGTCGCGGCATGGGTGGAGAACAGCGGCTTGTTCTCGTCGTGGAGGACGAGCCGATCATCGCGGAGTCCATCGCGGCTCGGCTGCGCGCCGAGGGGTACCTGGTGGAACTGGCGTATGACGGGCCCGCCGCGGTCGCCGCGGCCGAGAAGCACCGGCCGGACGCGGTCGTGCTGGATGTGATGCTGCCCGGGTTCGACGGGATCGAGGTGTGTCGCCGGATTCAGGCGCAGCGGCCGATTCCGGTGCTGATGGTCACCGCGCGTGATGACGAGACCGATGTGTTGATCGGGCTCGGGGTGGGGGCGGACGACTACCTGACCAAGCCGTTCTCGATTCGGGAGCTGGCGGCCAGGGTGCACGCCCTGCTGCGCAGGGTGGACCGGGCGGCGCACAGCGACAACGGACGCATTGTGCTGGGGGATTTGGAGATCGATCCGGTGGAGCGTCGGGTCTCCTACGCGGGGACGGAGGCGCATCTGACGCCGACCGAGTTCGAGTTGCTGCTGCACCTTGCCGAGCGACCGAGGGCGGTGCTGCCGCGGGAACGGCTGGTCGCCGATGTGTGGGGGTGGGCGGACACCTCGACGCCGCGCACGGTCGACAGCCACATCAAGGCGCTGCGGCGCAAGCTGGGGGCGGAGCTGATCAGGACCGTGCATGGCGTCGGCTACGCGCTGGAGGTGCCGCGGTGAGCCTGCTCGACCAACTGCCCCGGCCGCTTGATCCGATCCGGTCCATCAAGCTGAAGCTGGGCATCCTGCTCGTCGCCTCGGGCGGGATCGCGTTGATCTACTTCTGGTCCGTGATGGGCTGGATTCCACACGTGACGTCGGTGACCGCCATCATCCTCGGGCTGGTCACCTCGCAGATCCTGGCGCACGGCATGACCAAACCGCTGCGGGAGATGACGGCGGCGGCCCGGGCCATGGCGGCGGGGGACTACAGCAGGCGGGTGCGGGCCACCGCCCGCGACGAGGTCGGGCAGCTGGCCGACGCGTTCAATCAGATGGCCGCCGACCTCGGGGCCGCCGATCGGCAGCGGCGGGAGCTGATCGCCAACGTCTCGCATGAACTCCGCACCCCGATCTCGGCGTTGCGGGCGGTGCTGGAGAACGTGGTGGACGGGGTCGCCGAACCCGATGCGAAGACGCTGGGCACCGCGCTGGCGCAGACCGAGCGACTCGGCCGCCTGGTCACCGAACTACTCGACCTGTCCCGCATCGACGCCGGGGTGCAGGGGCTGGACCGCGAGGAGTTTCCGGTCGCGCTGCTGCTGGCCGATGTGGTGAAGGAAGCCGAGGTGGCGGCGGTCGCGATGGGCCGCACGGCGCGCTTCGAAGTGGCTGTCACCCCGGAGGACGCCACGGTGTACGCCGACCGGGAACGGCTGCACCAGGTCGTGTTGAACCTGCTCGACAACGCCGTCCGACACGGCCCGCCCGACGGCACCGTGCGCATTTCCGCAACCGGCGGGGACCGGCCGACCATTGAGGTCGAGGACGAGGGGCCGGGAATTCCGGCCGAGGACCGCTCGCGCATTTTCGAACGGTTCACCCGAGGGGAACCGGCGCGGACCACCGGCACCGGGCTTGGCCTGGCCATCTGCCGCTGGGTGGTCGATCTGCACGGCGGCCGCATCGAGCTGGTCGATTCCCGCGGAAACAGCGGCTCCTGTCGAATTCGGATAACGCTTCCCGGTCACCGGCACTGAATTTTCTGTTCCCATTGATCCGCTCGCCTTGTTGTCGAGCGGCTGGTTTCGCACACCTGGAGACGTCATGACCAGCACACCGCAGATCCCGTCGATGCCGATGTATGCGCCACCACCGCCGATGTTCGACAGGTTCTGGCCCGCACCGGCCACGAAGTCCGCACCCGTGGTCCTCTCTGCTGCCGCGGCGTCCGGTGTGGCTGCGGCCGTGCTGGTGCCGCTCGACCGCGCGGGCATCGGCTGGGTGCTGCTCGGACTCGTCGTGACGGCCGCGCTGCTCGTCGCGGCCAAGGTCAACGGACTGTGGGACGACCCGGGGGATGTCCTCGCCAGACACTGGGACCGGGCGGCGTGGGCGTTCGCGGGCCTGGCGTTGCTCGCGGTCGGCGCGGTCCGCGCCGCGCCCTGGCTGTTCGTCCTGTGCGTGCTGACCGCGCTGGTCGCCGCTTCACTCGCCGTCGCGGGCGGCCGGACCGTGCGGGCGCTGGTGCTCGCCGCGGTGTCCGTTCCGCTCGCCGCGCTGCGCGCGCTGCCCTGGACGACCAGGGGCCTCAAAGGACTGGAGCGCAACGCCGCGGGCGTCCGGCTGCTCGGGTCGGTGGGGGTGAGTGTTGTGCTGCTGCTGGTCTTCGGCGCCTTGTTCGCCTCCGCCGACGAGGGCTTCGACCGCATCATCTCCGCCGTGCTGCCCACCCTGGACGGCCCCACCGTGGCCCGGTGGATCTTCCTGTTCTTCGCCGTCGGCATCGCCACCCTCGGCGCGGGCTTCACCATGCTGCGCTCGCCCGCGCTCACCGAGCGGGCCGCCGCCGAGCGGCGGACCCTGCGCCGCGTCGAATGGGCGCTGCCCATCGGGCTGCTCGTGGTGCTGTTCGCGTTGTTCGTCGCCGTGCAGGTCACCGTGTTGTTCGGCGGGGGAGAGCACGTCCTGCGCACCGAGGGCCTGACCTACGCGGGATACGCCCGCGGCGGGTTCTGGCAGCTCATGGCGGTCACGATCCTCACCCTGCCGGTGCTCGGCGTCGCCGCCCGGTGGGCCGCCACCGAGTCCACATCGGACCGTGCCTGGTTCCGCGGGCTGCTCGGCGCGCTGTCGGTCCTCACCCTCGTCATCGTGGCCTCCGCACTGTCGCGGATGTGGGTCTACCAGCAGGCCTACGGCTTCACCGTGCTCCGCGTGCTGGTATTCACCTGCGAGGTGTGGCTCGGCGTGGTCTACCTGCTGGTGATCGCCGCGGGCATCCGGCTGAGCACCCGATGGCTGCCCACCGCCATCGTCGGCACCGCCATGGCCGCCCTGCTCACGCTGGCCGTCGTCGACCCCGAGCGACTCATCGCTGAACGCAACATCGACCGCTACCAGGCGACCCAGCGCATCGACACCTGGTACCTGTCCACCCTCTCCGCCGACGTGGTGCCCGCCCTGAACCGCCTCCCCGAGAAGGAACGCGCCGAGATCCGCTCCCGCATCGACCTCGGCCACGACGACGACTGGCGCGGCTTCAACCTCTCCCGCTGGAGCGCCCGCTAGGCGCAGGCCGCACCCCTTGGTTGACATGTCGGGTCCGCTCAGCGGACCGACTGCTGCCTGCCGGCACTCGACGGCGGCACCATCAGCCGACCTGTGGTTCATCAGAGGGGAATCAGTGAAGTCATTCATGAGGCGCAGCCTCGTAAGTTCCATCGCCGCGGCGATGTTCCTGCTTGTGACAACGGCGGGGACCGCCTCGGCCGCTGGGGCCGCGGTCGGCTCCGCGCGGGCAGCGGCATCGCCCGCGGCGGTGACAGCGAGCCCCGTTTCCGTGGTCGCCCGGCACAGCGGTCTGTGTCTCGAGGTCGACCACGCAAGCTTCAACCCCGGTGCGGGAGTTCTGCAGTGGCCTTGTCACGGCGGCCACCAGCAGTGGAGCATCCGATAGGCGCACCGTCGAGCAGCGGGCCGACCGGACCATCAACCGGGCAGCCCGCACACGTCGCATCGGGAACCGGTACCGGACCGCTGCGGGTCAGGACGCGACCACGCCAGGACGGCCGTCCTGGACCACGAAGCGCTTGGTCACCGAGGAGGTCACCTTCGCCGGGTCCTTCTCGGTGACCGAGGACATCATCACGTACTCGGCAGTCAGCGTCGCGGGGGTGATCGTGCCGCGGAGGTAGCCGCGCTGGTGGCCGACGTAGTTCAGGTGCGGGTTCTGCGCCAACTCGGGCGGCACCGTGGTGCTGCTGCGGGAGGTGATCGACGTGGTGACCAGTTCGCTGCCCACGATGGGTGAGGAGTGGTTGAAGTAGTTCAGGCGCAGGTTGTTCGCCCACGCGCGGTGCACGTCGCCGGTCAGCAGCACGGGGTTGCGGACGCCGCGATCTATCCAGCCCTGGGTGATCCGCTGGCGGCTGGCGCGGTAGCCGTCCCAGGCGTCGGTGCTGACATCGCACGTGGAGGCGGCGCCGTCGGCGTCCTTCTGAGCGAAGAACACCTGCTGGGCGAGGAAGTCCCAGCGTGCGGAGCGTTGGGCGAGACCGTCCAGCAGCCACTGCTCCTGGGTGGTGCCTGTGAGGGTGCGGTCGGTGCGGGTGATCTCGGCGCAGTTGTTCGCCGGTGCCTGCGCCCACCGGTATTGGCGGGTGTCCATCAGGTGGAAGGTGGCCGCCGAACCCCACTGCACGCGGCGGTACAGGGGGATCGCCGAGGTCGTCGGCTTCATCGACTTGGGCAGCGGCATGTTCTCCCAGAACGCCTGGAAGGCCTCCTTCTTGCGCTGCGCCGGGGTGGCGGTGCCCGCACCCGCCCAGTTGTTGTGGATTTCGTGGTCGTCGAAGACCACCAGCCACGGCGCGGCGGCGTGCGCCTGCTTGAGGTAGGGGTCCAGGTGGTGCTGGGCGTAGCGCAACCGGTACTCCGACAGCACGTTGACCTCGTCGAACTCCACATAGCCTCGGACCAGGCCGGTCTGGCCGGACTTCTTCTCGTACATGTAGTCGCCGAGGAAGAACACCAGATCCGGACGGTCGGCGGCCATCACGCGGTAGGCGTGGTACCAGCCCTCCTCCAGGTGTTGGCAGGAGGCCACCGCGAACTTCGTGCTCGACGGCTCGGTGCCGGACGCGGGCGCGGTCCGGGTGCGGCCGACTGGGGAGAGGTGGCCCTCGGCACGGAAGCGGTAGAAGTATTCGCGGCCCGGCGCGAGCCCGCGGGGCTCGGCGTGGATGCTGTGGCCCTCGGCCGGTACGGCCTGCTCGGTGCCGGAGGCCACGAGCGTCGCGAAGGTGTCCGATTCGGACACCTGCCACTCCACGGTGATGACCTGGCTGCCCATGCCGCCGTCCGGCATCAGGGGGGTGGGCGCGAGCCGCGTCCACAGCACCATGCCGTCCGGGCGCGGATCACCGGAGCCGACCCCCAACTCGAACGGGTACCGCAACGCGGCGGCCCCCATCGGGGCGCCCGACAGCACCGCGGCGCCGCCGATGGCAAGCCCCGCGCCCAGGAACAATCGACGGTTCACAGTGGACATACCGGGCCCCTCACGCGTAGTCGGTGACGCCTGCGCCGCAGGTTTCGGTCAGCACCTGTTTCGGGCCGCCCTCGCCGAGGCAGACGAAGTAGTGGATCCAGCTGCCCTCGGGCAGCTCCAGGTTCGCGGTGACGCTGGTGCCGTTGCCACCGGAACTCCACACCTGGTGCGGGCCGGAACCGTCCGGCAGCCAGTACAGGGCGACCGCGGAATGGCCGTCCGCCTGCTGGTCGAAGACCTTCAGCACCTCGCCGTAGGAGGTGAAGGTGGCCTTGCCCGCACAGGCACTGTCCACAGTGCACCGTGAGGAGTCGGCGTCCGCGGTGGCCGCGGTGGACAGGGAGGTCAGGGTCACGACGGCGGCGAGCAGGGCCCAGCTCCGAAGCATTGGCGCTCCATTCCCCAGCGATGTCGCAGACGATCGTGTCTGCCCGATGCCGCGACCGGTGTCAAGCGGCGGCGAACAGTCGGTGAACCTCAACCGGCGCGGCGGTGCCACCTGACCAGGAACACGACCGCGGCTATGCCGATCACGTCGGCCAGCAAGTCCGCCGGATCACCGGACCGGTTGATCGGCAGCTGGGATTGCAGGATCTCGCTGGCCACCGCGTAGGCCGTCAGCATGATCACCGGATGCGGGATGCTGTCGCGCCGCAGCGCGGTATAGGTGAGCAAGGCGAATAGCGCGGTGTGCACCAGTTTGTCCGCGCCGGGGAACGTGGGGAGCGTGCCGGAGCTGGGGGAGAACAGCATCACGAGGCTCAGCGCGAAGACAAACAGGAACGGAATGTGACGGCGCACCACACGATCGTGCCTGCATTTGGTGTTACTTGTCCGTACACCGAGACATTTATTGCGATTCCACCGGTCTTCCTGATCGTTCCAGCAGTGGGCGGCTAGGCTTATCGCGTGACTCGTCGCGCGAAGATCGTGTGTACCCTTGGCCCCGCGACCTCGACCCCGGAGAAGATTCGCGAGCTGGTCGAGGCCGGGATGGACGTGGCCAGGCTGAACTTCAGCCACGGTAGCCACGCCGACCACAAGCAGGTCTACGACATGGTGCGGCAGGCCTCGGACGAGATAGGGCGGGCCGTCGGCATCCTCGCCGACCTGCAGGGCCCCAAGATCCGCCTCGGCCGGTTCGCCGCCGGACCGGTGGAATGGCGGACCGGTGACATCGTGCGGGTGACCGTCGAGGACATCCCCGGCACCCACGACCGCGTCTCCACCACCTACAAGGGCCTCGCCAACGACGCCCGCGTCGGTGACAAGCTGCTGGTCGACGACGGCAAGCTGGCCTTGGTCGTGACCGCCGTCGAAGGCCCCGACGTGGTGTGCGAGGTCACCGAGGGCGGAACCGTCAGCGACAACAAGGGCCTCTCACTGCCCGGCATGGACGTCTCGGTGCCCGCGCTGTCCGACAAGGACGTGCAGGACCTGGAGTTCGCCCTCAACCTGCGTGCCGACTTCATCGCCCTGTCCTTCGTCCGCTCGCCCGCCGACATCGACCTGGTCCACCAGGTCATGGACCGGGTCGGCCGCGGCCGCGTCCCGGTGATCGCGAAACTGGAGAAGCCGGAGGCGGTGGACAACCTGGAGGCCATCGTGCTGGCCTTCGACGGCATCATGGTCGCCCGCGGTGACCTCGGCGTGGAGCTTCCGCTGGAGTACGTGCCGGTGGTGCAGAAGCGGGCCGTCCAGATCGCCCGCGAGAACGCCAAGCCGGTCATCGTGGCCACCCAGATGCTCGACTCGATGATCAACAACTCGCGTCCCACCAGGGCTGAGGCCTCCGATGTGGCCAACGCCGTGCTGGATGGCACCGACGCGGTGATGCTCTCCGGCGAGACCAGCGTCGGCCGCTACCCGATCGAGTCGGTGCGCACCATGGTCCGCATCATCGAGGCGGTGGAGACGGAGTCCACGCCGGACACCATCCCCTCGCTGTCGCATGTGCCGCGCACCAAGCGGGGCGTGATCTCCTACGCGGCCCGGGACATCGGCGAGCGCCTCAACGCCGCCGCGCTGGTGGCGTTCACCCAGTCCGGGGACACGGTGCGCAGGCTGGCCCGGCTGCACACCAGTCTGCCGCTGCTGGCGTTCACGCCCGAGCCCGAGGTGCGCAGCCAACTCGCCCTGACCTGGGGAACCGAGACGTTCCTGGTGCCCAAGGTGGACTCCACCGACCGCATGGTCCGCCAGGTCGACCACTCGATGCTGTCCATCGGCCGCTACCAGCCCGGCGACCTCGTCGTGATCGTGGCGGGCTCGCCCCCTGGCACCGTCGGCTCGACCAACCTCATCCGCGTGCACCGCCTCGGCGAGGAAGACCACGCCTGACCGGTCTGCCGGAAATGTCGGACCCTCCCCGTAAGCTCGATCGTGGGGGACCTTCGTCACGCCTCAGCCCTGTGCACTCGAGCGAACTGAGCAAGCGCTTATTCTGTTCGCCGTGAGTGTGGAACCAGCCGGGAGCACCCCGGCGGGCCTGAGGCAGGAGTGCACGTGACCGAGATGGCCAGGGCAGCCGCGCAGGACCCGGAAGCCAAGAAGGCAGGCCCGCCGCCGCTCGCCGCCGATGGCGTGCCGCACGGCCAGCCGATCCTGGACCGGCTGGTCGCGCTGCTGGACCTGGAGCGCATCGAGGAGAACATCTTCCGAGGCGTGAGCCCATCGCAGTCGCCGATGCGCGTGTTCGGCGGCCAGGTCGCGGGTCAGGCGCTGGTGGCGGCGGGCCGCACGGTGCCGGAGGAGCGGCAGGTGCACTCGCTGCACGCCTACTTCATCCGCGGGGGCGACCCGAGCGTGCCGATCGTCTACGACGTGGACCGCGTCCGCGACGGCCGGTCGTTCACCACCCGGCGGGTCACCGCCATCCAGCACGGGAAGCCGATCTTCACGCTGTCGGCCTCGTTCCAGCTGGACGAGGGCGGCCTTGAGCACGCCGAGCCGATGCCCGAGGTGCCCGACCCGGAGTCGCTGCCCACGCACGGCGAGCTCATCGCGGGCGTGGAGAAGCTCAGCGGCTTCGCGAAGATGCCGCGGCCGATCGACATCCGCTACGTCACCGAGCCCGCGTGGATCTCCCGCGAGAAGGGCCCCCGCGAGGCCCGCAACCAGGTATGGATGCGCGCCGACGGCACGCTGCCCGACGAGCGGCTGCTGCACGTCTGCGTGGCGGCCTTCGCCTCCGATATGACGCTGCTGGACGCGGTGCTGGCGCGACACGGCGTGTTCTGGGGGATCGACCCCATCCTCGGCGCCAGCCTGGACCACGCGATGTGGTTCCACCGCCCGTTCCGCGCCGACGAGTGGTTCCTCTACGACTGCGCCTCGCCCAGCGCCTCCGGCGGCCGAGGCCTGGCCACCGGCCGGTTCTACGCCCGCGACGGCAGCCTCATCGCCACCGTCGTCCAAGAGGGCCTGCTTCGCGTACTCGACCGTTCTTGACCCTGGTCGGCCAGCCGACCCTCGCATGTCCGCGCGGCGCCAACCTCATCCAGCGAGCTCGGCTCGTCTCCCTCGACCGTTCGGTCACGGCCAAGGCCTAAGGGTTTCGCGGCCCCGACCTACGGCCCGCCCACGGCGGGCGGCAGGTACGGCTCGGAGTCGTTGTGGTTCGAGTAATACACGTGCAGCGCGAGCAGCACGGCCAAGGCCACCGCCAGGACACCCTGTATCCACGCGATAGGCCTGTGGCGTCCGCGAATCGCCCACACCAAGGTCACGACGACGAGAGCGAGCACGACCACCATGATCCACACGGTCTGGCGGTACTCCGCGGGGCGCTTGTCGGCGTCGATCTCACCGTGCCCCATGATCATGGACACCAGGAAGTAGCCGACGCCGAGGAGAACCGCGTCCATCAACAGCACACCCGCCACCGCCGCGGGTGTCGTTCGCCGGTTCGGTTCGGAATTCACAAATACTTACCTCACGATCGCCGAAGAAAACCATCGTAGCGCCGCGTGTTCACATGCCTCGAATTGGACCCCAGCCCTGCGCGCCGAGGTAATTCTCGAAGTAGTCATTCGGCCGCACACCCTGGCCGACCGCGTCGCCCGCGATGCGGTCGTGGAAAGCCTTGAACGCCTCGATGGAACGGGTGAGGCAGTTGTCCTGCACGACGTGGTAATCGCGCCCCATCGCCTTCTCGAAGGCGAACGCCGCTCGGTTGTTATGGCCCCAGTCCACCTCCTTGCACCGGAACCGCGTGTAGGGAGTGCCTCGGCGCTCCGGTCGGTTCTTGAACGCATCCCAGATCGCCCCCGCGCTGCTGTGCGTCTTGATCAGCCAGCTGCCCGCTTCCTTGTGCTCGTTGTCCTTGACCTCGGTCGCGCCGCCAACCCAGGTGTCGCCGCCGTTGGTCACCGCCCAGCCCGCGTGTCCGAATCCGCCCGCCGCCGCGGGCGCGTTGAACAGACACGCCTCGGGATTGGGCCCGGCGGGCGCGGCCGACGCACCCAGCGGTGCCGCCACTACCGCTGCCAGCGCCAAACCGACCGCTGCCGATGAAAGACGCTTTATCGTAGTGAACATTGAGCTTTCCCCCGATCGCTCTCATCCGGGGGAAGCTGAATTGCCACACGAATGAATGACGCGCTTCAACCAACGCGAAATGTACTTCCCCCAGTGACTCCAACGTAACGCGCGGCACGATGGACCGCCATTACCCGATAGGGGTCAAGAATCACGCGCCGCGGATCGCAGCAGCTCCCATAGCGAATCGACGTGGCGGCGCTCGGTGAGGACGCCGCCGATGGCGACCCTGATGAGATAGCGCCCGTCTACCACGGTGTGCGTGAGGAAGGCCCTGCCGGTGGCGTTGACGGCGGCCAGCACGGTCTTGGTGGCCTTGTTGTCGGCGTCCAGGCCGCGGCCGGTGACCACGCGGAGGCAGACCAGCGACAGCGAGCGGGAGTACACCTCGAACCGTGCGTCGGCCGCGGCGGCGGAGGCCAGGTCCTCGGCGAGGGAGATGTGTCGGCGCAGATGCGCGCGCAGGCCCTCGAGCCCGAACCAGTGCAGCACCGCCAGCAGCTTGAGGGCGCGGAAACGGCGGCCAAGCGGCACGTGCCAGTCGCGGTAGTCGACCACGGCGCCGGACTCGGTGGCGGCGTTGCGGAGGAACTCCGGCAGCAGCGTCATCGACTCGACCAGCGCCGCCGTGTCCCGCGTCCAGAACAGGCCCGCGTCGAACGCGGTGAGCAGCCACTTGTGGGCATTGGTGCAGAACGAGTCGGCCAGCTCCACACCGTCGAACAGGCCCCGCTGCTCGGGACAGAGCGCGGCCACACCCGCCCAGGCCGCGTCGATGTGCAGCCAGCTTCCGTGGGCGCGACAGAGTTCGGCGATGGCGCGGACCGGGTCGACGGCGCCGGTGCTGGTGGTGCCGATCGTGGCGCACACCATCACCGGGCGTCGGCCCGCCGCAACGTCGGCCCGGAGTGCCTCGGTCAGCGCCCGCACCGACATGCCCTGGGTGGACGGGTCGGCCTCGATGACGCGGACCGCCTCGGCGCCGAGACCGGCGACCCTGGCGGCCTTCTCGACGGCGGAGTGGGTGTGCACCGAGACGTACACGGTCTCCGTGCCGTCCACGCCGGACTGGCGCCACTTGCCGTCCGAGGCCCGGTGCAGGGCCACCAGCAGCGCGACCATCGACGCCGAGGACGCCGAGTCCTGGATTACCCCGCCGCCCCCGCCGGGGAAGGTGAACTCCGCGGGCAGGTCCATGGCGAGGGCAAGCTGGTCCATCAGGTGCTGCTCGACCTCGGTGCAGGCGGGGGAGGTCGACCAGAGCATCCCCTGCACGCCGAGACCGCCCGAGAGCAGGTCGCCCAGCAGCGAGGGCAGGGAGGAGTTCGCGGGGAAGTAGCCGAAGAACGAGGGGTGCTGCCAGTGCGTGTTGGCGGGCACGATGACCTCGTCCATGGTGGACAGCAGCGCGTCGAAGCCGGTGCCCTGTTCGGGCAGCTCGGCAGGCAGTCTGGACCGCACCCAGCCGGGCTCGACGGTGGTCTGCACCGGGTATTGCTCGATCCGCGAGCGGTAGTCGGCGATCCAGTCGATCACCTGGTGCCCGACGCGGCGGAACTCCTCAGACGACATCTCCACACGAGGAAGCCTAGGCACTCACCGGCGCGGGCGATTAGGACCAGAACGCACTCACGAGCCCGCGCGCGGCAGCGGCACCGGGCCGGGGAACACCGGCTTCTGCGCCACCACCAAGGCGTAGCCGAGCTTGCCGTCCCGCACGGCCTGCTTGGCCAACTCGGCCAGGTGCAGGACGGCGTCGGCGTCGACACCCGCGGCTGAGAGGCGGGTGGGCGCGCTGGCGCGGATCAGCTTCACGCCGACCTCCACGTCGGCGATGAGCTGCGCCAACTCGTGGTCGTGGCGCTCGACGAACCGCGGCTGCATGCCCGCACGAGCCAGGATGTCGACGTACTCCTCCAGCGGACGGGCGTGCGCGACGCACGGCAGGTGTCGGGCCAGGCTGCCGAACTCGGCGGGGATGCCGCCCCAGGCGACCGTGACGTCGCTGATGGCGATCTTCCCGCCGGGGCGGAGCACGCGGGCCATCTCGGTGCAGGCGCGGCCCGCGTTGCGGAAGGTGCGCAGCGCGTTCTCGCAGAACACGGCGTCGAAGGTGTTGTCGGGCATCGGGATGCCGGTCGCGGTGCCCGCGAAGAACGACACCCGCGCGGCCAGCCCCGCCTGGTCGGCCAGCACGTCGGCGCGTTCCACCGCGTTTTCCCGCTGGTCCAAGCCCAGCACCGTGACCTGGTGCTCGGTGGCGAGTTGGCGGGCGGTGCCACCGGTGCCCGCGGCGATGTCCAGCACCCGCTGGCCGTCCATCAGCCCGATCACCGACGCCAGCCGCCGGGTCAGCGTGGCGCCACCCGGCTGGGCGGCCTCCCCGAGCACCATCGCCACCACATCGGGGCGTGTCCTGACCTCCGGTGCCTGCCTGGTCAGCTCTGGTGCTCTCATGGCGCTACCGCCGTTCTGGAAAGTGGCTTGCGCCGACCCTGGCACCAATCGGGCGGAAAAAGATGGACCTGTCCAGGATTAGACACGTTCGGCCGCGTTGAATACGTCCAAGCGGCTATAGCCATCTACGCACCGCAGCGGGGATACCCACCGGTTGTGGGATTGCGAACGGGCGGGCACCTGGTAGGCGCCCGCCCGTTTCACCGGACGATTCAGGACGGCAACGGCGTCGGGTTGCCCACCGAGCTCAGCTCGCCGCTCGCCCTGTCCACGAGGAACACCTGGGCCGCCGAGATGTCGAAGTACATCCCGACCAGGCGCAGGTCGCCTTCTTCCGTGGCCTTGCGGACCGCGGGGAAGGTCATCAGGTTGTCAAGCTGCGTCAGCACGTTCGCCACGCACAGCCGTTCCACCGGCGGGGCCTGCTCCGGGCCGGACCCGAACCGCATGCCGGTCTCGTGGAAGCGGATCAGGCTGGGCTCGGCGTAGCGCAGCCAGGCACCGAGGTGGGAGGCCGGATCGGCCGCGCCGCTGATCACCGCCTGCATCGCCCCGCAGTGCGAGTGGCCGCAGACCACGATCTGGCTCACCTTCAGCACGTTCACCGCGTACTCGATGGACGCGCCGACCGAGGAGTCGCCTGCCAGGTCGTCCGCCCGCGGCACCAGGTTGCCGACGTTGCGCACGGTGAACAGGTCGCCTGGCCCGCTGCTGGTGATCAGGTTGGGCACGATGCGGGAGTCAGCGCAGGTGATGAACAACTGCGTCGGCCGCTGGCCGTTCACCGCGAGGTCGGCGAGGAACGGCCGCACCAGCGGGGCGGCCCGACGGGCGAACTCGTGCATGCCGCGCATCAGCATCGGATGGTGGCCCACCTGGCCATTGCCGTTCCCGCTGCCGTTGCGGGCCGGTGCGAGGTCGTCCCGCTGCCAGTGCTCCCACGGTGCGAACCAGCGCGGCAGCGCGCCCGGCAGCGACTTGCGGCGGTCGGCCCCCTTGCTGCCCGCGCCGTGGTACCAGTTCTCGTGCACCTCGTCGATGACGACCTGGCCGCCTCGGTTCTCGTAGCCGTGCTGCCACTCGCGGATCGCCTCGAACGCGGCGTGGTCGAGGAAATCGATGTGCAGGTCCAGTTCGACCCGGCAGCCGTCCGGGATCTCCCGAAGCTCCTTGATCAGCCGCCCGACGCCGAGGAAGACCAGCGTGCCGCGCACGGTGACATGCCAGGTCCGGCCGTCCCGCTTCTCCACCGAGACCTTGGAGTGGGTGAGCCGGTAGAGGGCCTGCACCAGCGCCACCACGACACCGAGCACCACGCCTTGGACCAGGTCGAGGAACATCACGCCGCCGAAGGTCACCGCGTACACGATGAGCTCGCGGTGCTTGGCGAGTTGGCGCATGTGGCCGAGGTTGACCAGCTTCGCGCCGATGACCACCAGCACACCGGCCAGCGCGGCCAGCGGGATCAGCTCCAGCACGCTGCCCAGCGCCAGCACGAAGATGGCCATCCAGATGGCGTGCATGATGCCGGCGGCGCGGGTCTTGGCGCCCGCGGCGACGTTGGTGGAACTGCGCACGATCACACCGGTGACCGGCAGCCCGCCCAGCAGGCCGGACACCATGTTCGCGGTGCCTTGGCCGACGAGTTCGCGGTCGAGGTCGGCACGGGGGCCGGAGTGCATCTTGTCCACCGCGACCGCGGACAGCAGTGATTCGACGCTGGCCACGATGGCGATGGTGAGCACGGCGATCAGCACGCCGCCGTAGTTCTCGGTGGGGATCGTGGGTAGTGCGATGCTGCTCAACAGGTTCGCGGGCAGGTCGACCCGCGCCGGGTCGAAGTTGTGGTAGCTGGCCACGAATGTCGCAAGAGCGACCGCGACCAGCGGTGCGGGGACCGTGTTGAGCTTGGGAAGTTTGGGCCAGATCAACAGCACGGCGATGGTGATCAGGCCGACGATCACCGCGTGGTCGTGGAAGTTGCCGAGTTGGCGGGGCAGGTCGGCGAGGTTCTCCAGCAGCGATTCGCGGGGCTTTCCGCCGAGCACGACGTGCAGTTGGCTGACGACGATCACCGCGCCGATACCGGCGAGCATGCCGTGCACCACGGCGGGGGACAGGGCGAGGGCGGCCCGTCCCACTCGGGTCACACCGAGCAGCAACTGGACGAAACCGGCGGCCACGAAGATGAAGGTGGCCTTCTGCCAACCGAACTGGTTGATGATCCCGGCCACGATGACGGTCAGGCCCGCCGCGGGTCCGCTCACCTGCAGCGGTGCCCCGCCGAGTGCGCCCACGACGATACCGCCGACGACACCGGCGATCAGGCCCGCGACCAGCGGGGCGCCGGAGGCCGCCGCGATGCCGAGCGAGAGGGGGATGGCGATCAGCAGGACCACCAGCGAGGCGGGCAGGTCGTGCCGGAGGATGGTGCCCAGGCGCGCTCGCGGCGGGGGACTGTTCTCGTGCGGCGCGGTGTCGCCGATGCGCTTCTGGTCTTCCAGGTACAGCAGTTGCTTGCGTGCCTTCAGCACGGTCTGTCTCCTTTTTGACTTGGCCCGGTTGCCCGATTCAACGAGGCGCCGCCCGCGCCGGCAGCGCTTTCATCGAGAACGACCTGAAGATCGCGCATGCGATATGCGCAGCGCGGTAAAGGTCGGTTAAGGGAGGGCTAACCGGGCGGGCCCGCCGGGGTCGGGCTCGGCCTCGACACGGCCGCGCCGATGATCTGCGATGACACCGCGGGCGATCACCAGCGCCTGCCGGAGGCGGGCGGCCCGTATGTTGGAGAGCGATTTACAGGTCACGAACACCTCACTCGCCGCGTCGGGTTTACACCTGCTGCCATCATCACAACCTTAATTGAACTGTGATACACATATCACCCGTTCGATATGGGGCCATAGTACGGCAGCCGGGTTACGTGGATCTTGCCTCCGGGTTCCCGATCGGTGTCCGCTCCCGTTGAGTGCCCGTTGCGGGGGGATACGTTAGAGCTAAGACAACCGGTTCAGCTAGGGGGTGTCTCCGATGCGACATGCCCGTTTGATGTCATTGGTCCAGACCTATTGACAGTATTGGTCTAGGCCTCATACTTTTTCTGGACTACCCGATCCCTGCCGGGTGGAAAAGGCTCGTCGACCCTGCCGAGTCGATTCGTCCCGGCGCCATGCGCGCATTTGCGTCCACTTTGTCTCGTAATGCGGACAAAGGGCGCGCAGCAAGCCCTAATGATCGATGGCCGCCGCCTCGACTGAAGGAAACGGGACGTGTTCAGAAGAAGATTGGTACCCGTGGTCACCCTGTTGGCCGCGGTGACCGGGCTGGTCGCCGCGACCGTGGGAGGCCCGGCCGCGGAGATCGTCCCGGTGGCGCATGCGACCGCCGTGGCTCCCGAAGACTGTCGCCCCGACGGTCTCTACACCACGCCGGGCAAGCAGCCCGACTACTGCCAGGTCTATGACACCGACGGCCGCGAGAAGCTCGCCAACGACCTCAAGCGCCGCGTCATCGGCTACTTCACCGGCTGGCGTACCGGCAAGAACGGTCAGGCCCAGTACCTGGCCAAGGACATCCCCTGGAAGAAGCTGTCCCACATCAACTACGCGTTCGCGCACGTCAACGAGCAGAACAAGGTCGGAGTGCTCGCCGACGGTCCGAACAACCCGGCGACCGGCATGGAGTGGCCGGGCGTTCCGGGCGCGGAGATGGACCCGAGCCTGCCGTACAAGGGGCACTTCAATCTGATCAACAAGTACAAGAAGCAGAACCCCGGCGTGCGCTCGCTGATCTCCATCGGCGGTTGGGCCGAGACGGGTGGCTACCTCAAGGAGGACGGCACCCGGCTCAACAGCGGTGGCTTCTACACGATGACCACCAACGCCGACGGCTCGGTGAACACCGCGGGCATCAACACCTTCGCCGACTCGACCGTGGAGTTCCTGCGCAAGTACGGCTTCGACGGCGCCGACATCGACTACGAGTACGCCACCTCGTGGAAGGACGCCGGGCACCCCGCGGACTTCCCGGTCTCCAACGCGCGGCGCGGCGGCCTGGTCGCCAGCTACGCGGTGCTGATGAAGGTGCTGCGCGAGAAGCTGGACGCGGCGAGCATCGCCGACGGCAAGTACTACATGCTGACCGCCGCGGTGAGCGCCTCCGGCTGGCTGCTGCGCGGCGTGGACACCTACCAGGTCACGCAGTACCTGGACTTCGCCAACATGATGTCCTACGACCTGCACGGCTCGTGGAACGGCTTCGTCGGCCCGAACGCCGCGCTGTACGACGACGGCAAGGACTCCGAGCTCGCGTACTGGAAGGTCTACACCGAGCAGGTGTACGGCGGGTTGGGCTACCTCAACACCGACTGGGCCTACCACTACTTCCGCGGCGCGATGCAGTCCGGGCGGATCAACGTGGGCGCCCCGTACTACACCCGGGGCTGGCGCAATGTCACCGGCGGCACGAACGGGCTGTGGGGCAAGGCGGACGCGGCGGACCAGAACAACTGCCCGCCGGGCACCGGCACCGGCGAGGTCGGCTGCGGTGAAGGCGCGCAGGGCATCGACAACCTGTGGCACGACAAGCTGGAGACCAGCGGTGCCGAGCAGGAGTCCGGCTCCAACCCGATGTGGCACGCGAAGAACCTGGAGAAGGGCATCCTCGGCAGCTACGTCAAGGACTACGTCGACGACCCCAACGCCGAGAAGAACAAGCTGACCGGCACCTACTCGCGGCACTACGACAGCACGCTGACCGCGCCGTGGCTGTGGAACAGCCAGAAGAAGGTGTTCCTCTCCACCGAGGACGAGGAGTCGGTGCAGAAGAAGGCCCAGTACATCGTCGACAAGGGCATCGGCGGCGTCATGTTCTGGGAGCTTGCGGGCGACTACGACTTCTACCCCGACCGGGACAACGGCGCGGGCGGCAAGGGCGAGCACTACATCGGTGACACCCTGACCTCGCTGTGGGCGGACAAGTTCAAGGCGGCCACGCCGTACAACAACAAGAAGTCCAACGGTACGGTGCCCGCACAGGCGAAGGACATCAACGTCGAGTTGGTGAACTTCCGCCTTGGCGACCAGAACTACCCGATCAACCCGAAGATGCGCATCACCAACCGGTCCGGCGCGTCGCTGCCCTCGGGCACGACCTTCGAGTTCGACTACGGCACCTCGGCGCCGAACACGATGACCGACCAGTCCGGGGCGCAGCTGCGGATCAGCAAGAGCGATCACCCCACCCGGGGCAACGTGGGCGGCCTGAAGGGCGACTTCCACCGGGTGTCGTTCCGCCTGCCGCAGGCGATCGGCAACGGTGCGAGCGCCGACATCCAGTTGCAGTACTACCTGCCGATAGCGACGCCGTCGAACTGGACGGTCAACATCGGCGGCACGAACTACTCGCTGCGCCTGGTCGACTATCCGCGGGGTACGGGCAGCGGAGCCACGCCGACGTCGTCGGTGCCCACCTCCACGACCGCTCCGCCCGCCTGCGCGGACCCCGTGTGGGACCGAGCGGCCACCTACAACGGCGGCAACCGGGTGTCCCACAGCGGCAAGCGGTGGGAGGCCAAGTGGTGGACCCAGGGTGAGGAGCCGGGAACCACAGGTGAATGGGGCGTGTGGAGAGACCTCGGCAACTGCTGAGCCACGCCCCTAGGGATACCGTGGTGGCATGGGCGCGTCCCATGCCACCACGGCCCCCGGCTTGGCGCCTCATCGCCAAAAATGCCTCAAAGATGCCACGTCATACCCCTAAATGAGTGACAGGATGGGCCTTGCGCTGTGCGTGCGTGATGGTCTAGCCGAGAGGGGTTCGATAGGTGGCGACGACGAGGTCGGCCTGGGGCGATGAGACAACTCCCGCGGTGAGCATCGAGGAGTTGTTGGCTCGGCAGGGCATTCGTCCGAACTTCACTCCGCACCGCGTGGGCACCGGCTACGACTGGTTCGCCCCGGAGGCTGAACCGGAGGCGCTGGACGGCGCCTCGGCGATGCCCCCTTCGGACGCCTGGCACCTGTCCGAACAGGGCACCCACGGCCGCCTCCGCCCCGTGCGGTTGGTCGCCCTCCGGCAGTCCACCGAATGGGAGGCGCCCGCGCCCCGCGAGGAGGCGGACACCGTCACCCGGTCCGATGTGGACGAGCGGATCTCTCTGCCTCCCTACGGCGGAGGCTCCGAGCCCCCGATGCCATGGGAAGAGGTGCGCCGCCGCTTGGCGGAAGCCGCCGGGCGCCCCGACGAGGACCGCCTGGACCCCATCGACTTGACCGCGGCCGACGATTCCGACGCCCCCGATGACACGGCGCGTCCAGCCGAGAACGCCGCGGGTCGCGTTGCCGAGGCCACCAACGAAGCAACTGACCCCGCGCGGAGGTCGCGTCGGACGGACCGCAGCGCGACTGAAGACGCGGTGACCAGATTGCGCCGCGCGGCCGACGAAGCGGCGAGGGCCGCCCGCGGTGGTGCGGGCAAGCGTCCGTCCGAGGCCGACGACATCGTGGCTCGCCTGCGGCAGGCGGCAGCGGCCGATGGTGCCGCTCGGACGGCGTCCCGCACACCGGAGGCCGTGCGCCGCGCCGCGGAGGAGGCGAACAAGCGCCGCCTCAAGCGACCCACCGACCGCCGGGTCGCCGGCGGCAAAGCCGCACCGGTCCGCCTGACCCCTGCGCGCGGGCGGAAGGGCTTGTCGAGGAAGGTGCCGCTGCGGCTGGTGCTGGCGATGTTCGGCGTGGCGGCCAGCGTGGGGATCGCCCTCGCCATGACCGTGCAGAGCGGCGATCAGACCGACACCCTGCCGGAAACCGGGGCGAACTTCCCGCCGGGCGCTCCGCCCAGCGAGGTGGGCAGGCCGGTGCCCGGTGACAACCTGACGCCAGGACCGGGTCTCCCCATCCCGCCCCCCGCACAGGGCGAGACTCCGCCTCCCGCCGAGCCGGGCAACCCCCTGCCGCCGCCCCCCGGTGCCAACCCGCCGCCGCAGCAGCCGGAGGACCCCCGGCCCGCTCCCCGCAAGGAGCGGATGAAGCCGGTCAGCGAGTGGACCTTGGACGAGTGGTTCACCTACAACCGGACCGGCAGGGTCCCGACGAAGTGATGCCTGCCGCCGCGTAACCCGAACGCGGCTGACTCTTTAGATGGTTTAGGGCGCGGTTGGCGCGCGTCACTTGAACCCTCAAGGGATGGCCGTCGATGGGCAACACAGAGCAGGACTACGAGGATCTGGAGCAGATCAGCGTCGCGGAGCTGCTTGCGCGGAACGGAAAGGTCACCCCGGACGAGCCTCGCCTGGGTCTGCACCGCCGCCCCAAGGCGGCGATCGCCGATCACCGGCGACCCAAGGCGCCCGCTCCCCGCGCCGAGTCCGCCGTCGTCCCAGGGCGCCGCAAGCGCGCCGCGGGCGTCATCGGTGTGCTCGGCGTCGCGGTCAGCCTGGGTGTCGGCTTCGCCTTGGTCTTCAACCCCGCCGACCTCAAGGAGGTCGACCGCGCGGGCGAACTGAACCGTCCCGAAACGTCGGTCGTGCCGACCGAGGCCACGCGAGTTCCCGGCGGGGGACTGGACCCCGGCGCAGGCCTTCCGGTGCCGCCGCCGGGAACCGTCGCGCCGCCGCCCGCGGACGGGATGCCTTCCGCTCCGGTCGCGCCGCCACCCGGCGGGAACAAGCCCGCGCCGCCTCCGCCCGCTCCCGCGCCGCCCGCCCCCGCTCCCGAGCCCGGCAAGCCGCGACCCAAACCGCCCGCGGAGTGGACCAACGACGAGTGGTGGGCCTACTACGACTCAGGGAAGGTGCCCACCTACTAGGCGCCAAGCACCTCAATCACAAGGCTGATCAAGCCATCCCGGCAACGGCACTTCCCGCCGCTCGCACTCGGCCGCGAACTCGGCCGTCCAGTGCACGGCGTGCAACACCATGGCGGTCAGCTGCTCGGGACGGGCCATGTCGAAGGCGATGTCAAGCTGGGCCTCGGCGCCCCGCTGATCGCCATGGGTGTGGGCGAGCAACGCGCGAGCCGCGGTGCGCAGCGGCGGATCGGCCTGGTCGATCGGCACCTGCCCGCCCTGTTTGTCGTGGATCTGCACCTCGAGCCCATGCGTCCCCACCGCGTCGGAGAGCCGCTTGGCCATCCCGCTGGCTTCCCGCAACAAGGCGGACACCACCAGCCGAAGATCCGCGAGACTATGTGGCGAATGACGAACAAGCCTGGTGAACGTGCCCAATACCGCCCGATCATCGCCGTCGCGGGCGGCCGCGACCGCGGAGGCGGCGGCGGTGAGGATGCGCTGTTCACGCTCGGCAGCGTCGTCTCCCATGGCTCCTATCTTGCAGGGTCGTTGGTGATCATGCCCGCACAAGATGGGCCCACCAGGCGGCTGAAGTTGCTCCGTACGGTCCAGCAACCGTCTGCGAAGCCGGTTCGTTGTTTCCGGTGACGCTGTAGACCAGGCGTTATCTCCCTGGAGGAGTACGCGAGCCGGGCGCCCGCGCCTCGGCGCCCGGCTTTCGCGAACTTAGTGTCCTGCGGTGGCGGGTTTGGCCAGTGAGAACTGGGACACGCTGAGGTAGTCGGCCGCGAATCCGGCCTCGCAGTAGGCGAGATAGAACTCCCACATGCGTTTGAAGGTCCCGTCGAAGCCGAGCTTGGCGACGTTGTCCCAATTGTCGAGGAAGCGCTGCCGCCAACTCGCGAGCGTGCGGGCGTAGTCCCGTCCGAACTCCTTGCGCGCCAAGACGCGCAGCGAGGTGCGCTGCAGGTTCTGCTGGATCGAGCGGACCGACGGTATGTGGCCGCCAGGGAAGATGTACTTGTGCATCCAGGAGTAGGAGTGGCGGGTGGCCAGCATCCGGTCGTGCGGCATCGTGATCGACTGTAGCCCGACGCGCCCGCCCGGTTTGACCAGTCGGTCCAGCGCGGCGAAGTAGGTGTCCCAGTACTCCCAGCCGACAGCCTCGATCATCTCGACGCTGACCACGGCGTCGTACTGGCCCTTGGCCTCCCGGTAGTCGCGCAGCAGCACCTGGATGCGGTCGGCGAGCCCCGCCTCCGCGATCCGCCGCTCGGCAAGTTCCTTCTGCTCGACCGAGATCGTCAGCGACGTGACCCTGGCACCCCGCTGCGCCGCGCGGATCGCCAACGCGCCCCAGCCGGTCCCGATCTCCAGGACATGAGTGCCCGCCCGGACATCGGCTTGGTCCAACACCGAGTCGATCTTGCTGAGCTGGGCGGACTCCAGATCGGGCGCGCCCTCGGAGAACAGCGCCGAGGAGTAGGTCATCGTCGGATCGAGAAACGCCGCGAACAACTCGTTCGACAGATCGTAGTGCCGGTGGATGTTCTGGCGGGCGTTCTCGATCGTGCCTACCTCCGACTTGGGCATGCGGCGTTCGGCCCACCGTCGGACACCCTGCAGGACGCTGGGCACCAGGCGGTTCATGCGCTCGGCGAACGGGGTCAGCAACTCGGCAAGCTGGTTGGAGTTCCAGTCGCCGACCATGTACGACTCACCGAAACCGATCTTGACATCGGCCCCGAGCCGGTGGAAGAAGGCCTTCGGTCGAAGGATGGTCATCAGCGGCGAGTCCGGTCCGCCCGCGCCGAGCCTTCGGCCGTCCGGGAAGAGCACTTGCACGGGCAGCCCGCGCACGGCGTTGCGGAACACGGCCCGTGCCATCGCCGCCCGCAGCGGCGAGTGCGGAGGGGTGTGCAGGGCGGGCCAGACGCCCTGATTGGGCAGCGGAATTTGACGAGTGGTCACTGGACGCCCTCCCGAGGTGTACCAGCGGTTATTGCAGCAGCATACGCAGAAGGGGGCGAGTTGGTCTTATGCCAGCGGCACCGCGAGCCCCTGCGGGGCGGGTAGTCGCATAGCCGCCTCGATGTCCGCGGCGAGCGGCTCGTAGCCCAGTTCGCCGAGCACGAAACGCCGCACCAGCCGGGTCCACGCGCCCGGTCGGCGGAGCATCGCGTGGTTGTCGCCGAGGACGTCGAACCGGCAGACCCGCTCGTTCACCTCCTTGACCCGCTGGGCGAAGGCATAGGAGTCGGCGGGCTTGGTCAGCTGGTCCCGGTCGCTGTGTGCGATCAGCACCGATCGGCCCGCCAGGTGGTCGACCGGATCGGCCCGCTCGGTCCACGGCGCCAACGCGCACACCGCTCGGACAGCCGGGTCGGCGGCGGCCCACAGGGCGGTCCGGCCGCCCATCGAATGCCCGACCAGGGCGATCGGCACACCGGGATGCTGTCGGGCGGCCTGCCGCAGCGCCCAGGCCGCGTCGGCCACCGGGCTGCGCTCGGGCTCGTTCCAGCCGCGGTATCGGTAGCGCAGCTGCCAGACCATCAGGCCGTACCGGCGTCCCGCCCGACACAGGTCGCGGACGAACGGCACCATTCGCAGGTACGGTAGAGAGAAGGGCCCGACCGGCCGGGTGCTGCGCTCCTGCCCGCCGTGCAGCACGATCACCAGGCCGGTGGGCTGCCCGAGTGGCCGCTGGGGGTTCATGGTGCGAACGATCCCAGATACCGGCAGGCCTCCTCGACACCCTCCACACTCACCAGCCTGCTCCGCGGCCTGAGCAGCCCGGCCAGGCCGACCTCCGCCAGCTCACGGCAGCGGCGGCACAACCAGGACCAGTCCAGCCCGAGGTGTTCGGCGACAGCGGCCAGCGAACGCTCCGGTGAATCACCGGGGTTGATGGCGTTGGCCCGGGCGTGTCGCACGATCTCGGTGTAATGCCGGACCGTGCCGGGGCTGCGCACCGCCTCGGTCCGCCACGGCGAGTCGGGCCGCAGCCAGTCGGTGATGATCACCCGGTCCGCCGAGGGAAGCGCGAACGCGCCCACCTCCGCGATGTCCTCATCGCGGCACACCGGAACGTCGGTGCCGTAGGACGTGCGCAGCGCGACCACCAGCATCATCAGCAGCCGGTCGGTCTGCGGGGCCCGCCGTACGACCGCCTCCGTCAGGCACAGCGGCATGGTCGGGCGGAGGTCGGAGCCCGCGAACACCCGGTTCATGCCACGCAGGAATCCCAGGCGGTGCGGGAACAGCAGCGCCCCGCAGGCGACCTCGCCGCTCTGCTCCGCGGTCCAGGAGACCAGCCGCTCGGCGCTGCGCAATTGCAGGCTGATGTAGCGGCCCCAGGCGTTGGATGCCAGCCACAGCCTGCTGACCGGTGTCACCCCCGCCGTCAGTTCGCCCGCGGCGACCGGGTTGCCTGCGCCCAGGTGCTCATCGAGGGTCCGCAGCTTCGGCGGCAGCGACACGTCGTCGGCGAGCAGCCCGTCGTCCACGGCGTGGGTGGCCCACAGGATCGCCAGCGTGAGCGCGTCCAGCAGGTACTCCCGGGGCAGCTCCACGCCGGGGCTGCCGACGCTGGTGCAGTAGTAGCTCGGGCCGTCGGGACCGTCCTGTTCGGCGATGGTGAGCTGACGCGTCCCCATCGGCGCCGGTACCGCCCCGATGCGCACCCGGGTGCCGACGGTTCCCTTCACCGGGATCACACGGGCGGCCAGCATCGACGCCGCCAGCACCCGCCCGGCGGGCAGCCGGACCAGCCAGGACCCCTGCTCATCGGAGATGAGCTGCACGCCGGGGATCACCGGATCGGGTCCTGCCTGCGGTCGCTGGGTGCGCTCGCGCTCCACCAGCGGCCACAGCCGGGCCAGTGCCCCGCCGCTGTCGAGTGCCCGGTCGCAGCGTTCCGCTAAATCGCGGGTGGGCCAGCGCTCGGCTTTTTCAACCTTTGCGACAAAGTCCGGGCTGACGTGAGCGGAAATACCGAGTGACGACTGTGACAACTCGCGGAGTTCCCGCCAGTGGCGCAGTTCGGCGCCAAAGAAATGCCGAGTGGAGGCATATGGCGTGAGTTCGCGTGGGGCTTGAGCCATCGCACACCTCGAAGCAGACAACGTGAGTGTCCACATGCGGACAACCACCACGGACGATACTCCGGAGCAAGATGGTCCTACCAGCAAGGATGGCAGTTTAAGAATAACCTTAAAAATGTCTGAGGAATTGATAAGAAACCCGCGTACAAGGGGAATTCCATGCTTCGGGATCTTGGCATGCCGGTCAAATCGGTCGAACGTCCGACAGGCGTCGAATCGGGAGTCAGCTTCTATCGTAGCTCCTTCCCGGTGACCTTCGAACGGGCCGAAGGCATTCACATTTTCTCCACGGACGGCACGCGCTATCTGGATTTCTTCTGCGGCGCAGGCGCGTTGAACTACGGGCACAACCCGCCCGCCATGGTCGCGGCCGTCATCGAGCACCTCGGCGGCGGCCGGATCGTGCACGCGATGGACTGCGACACTCCGGTGAAGGCGGCGTTCCTCCAGCGCGTCGGCGACGTGGTCTGCGCCCCGCGCGGCCTCGACCACCGGGTGCAATTCTGCGGACCGACCGGGACCAACGCGGTGGAGGCGGCGCTGCGGCTGGCCCGCAAGGCGACCGGCCGCCGCGGCGTGGTGGCCTTCTCGGGCGGCTTCCACGGCATGACCGGCGGCAGCCTCGCCGTCGGCGGGAACTGGGCAGGCCGCGGCAACACCGGCCTGAGCGCCGAGACCACGTTCCTGCCCTACCCCACGGGTCCGCTGGGTCCGTTCGACAGCCTCGGCTACTTCGAGCGGATGCTGCTGGACCGCAAATCGGGGATGGCCACCCCGGCGGCGGTGATCATCGAGCCGATGCAGATGGACGGCGGCCTGTACTCGGCGCCGGACGACTGGCTGGTCGCGCTGGCGGAGCTGTGCAAGCGGCACGGCATCCTGTTGATCTGCGACGAGATCCAAAGCGGCTGCGGCCGCACCGGATCGTTCCTCGCATTGGACTCGGCCGGTATCCAGCCGGATCTCATCACGCTGTCCAAGTCCCTCAGCGGCATGGGCCTGCCGCTGTCGGTGCTGCTCATCCGGTCCGATGTGGACGTTTGGGCGCCGGGCGAGCACACCGGCACCTTCCGCGCCAACCAGCTGGCGCTGGCCACCGCCTGCGTCGCGTTGGACCTCTGGGCCGACCCGGCCTGGGTCGGCGGTGTCGCCGACCGGGCGGATCTGGTCGCGAGGCTGGTGAAGGAGCACGTCAGCGACCGCTATCCGATCCAGATCCGCGGGCGGGGCATGGCCTACGGTCTGGACTTCGGACGGGATGCCGAGCTGGCGCGCAGGGTGCAGCGGGAGTGCTTCCGCCGCGGTCTGATCGTCGAGCTCTGCGGCCGGGACGACGAGGTGCTGAAGCTGTTCCCGCCGCTGACCGCGACCGAGCAGCAACTCGGCGAGGGCATCGGCCTGCTCGCGGAGTCGCTGCGAGCCACGGTTCCGCGGTGAGCGCTCTGCCGCAGAAGGCGCCCGCCCCTGCGGTGCGGGCGGTCGGCCCGGTCTTCGCCGTCGCGGCCTGCCTGCTGTGGGGCCTGGACGTGCTCGTGCCGGTGCTGCTCGACGGCGCGGGCGCCGCGGCGATCACGGTCAGCCGGTTCCTCTGCTACGGCGTGGTCTCGCTGATCGTGCTTGCCGCGGGCGGCAGGCTGCGGACGATCGCCCGGTACCCGAGGAGCCTGCTGGTCAAGGCGCTGCTGCTGGGTGCGGCGGGGGAGGTGGCCTACTACTTCTGCGTGGTGACCGGCATCGAGCTGGTCGGGGCCGCGGTGGTGGCGGTGATCATCGGCCTGCTGCCGGTCACGGTCACCGTGTGCGGCAACGACCGGCTGCCGTTGCGGCGGCTCGCGCTGCCCGTCGGCCTGATCCTCACCGGCGTGCTGCTGGTCAACCTGTGGGAGATCGACTGGCAGCAGGCCGGTTCGCCAAGCCTGGCCCAGCAGTTGGTCGGGGTCGGGTTCGCGCTGGCCGCGCTCGCGCTGTGGACCTGGTTCGGCGTGGCCAACGCGCACGTGCTCACCCGCAACCCGACGGTCGGCGCGGGGGACTGGGCGGGCCTGCTCGGCCTGGCCACGCTGGTGCCCGCGGTGGTCGCCGCGCCGCTGGTGCTCCCGGCGAGTCCGGCGAGCGGCTCGAAGCTGCTGGTCGGCGGGCTGGTGCTGGGTGCAGCGGTGTCCTGGCTGGGCACCGTCTGCTGGAACAAGGCGTCCCAACGGCTGTCCGTGCCCGCGCTCGGCCAGCTCATGGTGTTCGAATCGGTCGCGGCACTGGGCTACGTGTTCGCGGCCGAGCGGAAAGTCCCGCCCGCCCCGGAACTGCTCGGCATAGCGCTCGCGCTGGTCGGTCTGAGCCTGGGCATGTGGAATCTGCGAGGCGATGAATGAACGAGTACACCTTCCAATTGGCCGGCGGCATCGACGGCCCCGCACAGCTGCGGCCGCTGCTCAACGTGGTGATCGACGCGCTCGCCAAGGGCGCGGCCACCCGCGGCGGACCGATCCCCGCCGTGACCCCCGCCCGGCTGGCCGAACAGGTGCGGGACACCCTCGGCGAGCTTGTCCCGAGCCGGGGGAGTGGGTCACGTGAGGCACTGCAGACGGTCACCGAGCTGATCGCGGCGGGCGCGGCCGACCCCGCGGACCCCGGGTGCCTCGCGCACCTGCACTGCCCGCCGCTGGCGGTGGCGGTGGCCGCCGACCTCGCGGTGTCCACGCTCAACCCCTCCCTGGACTCCTGGGACCAGGCGCCCGCCACCAGCGCGCTGGAACCCCGGATCGTCAAGGCCATGGCCGGATTGCTGGGCTATCCGGACGGGGCTGACGGTGTGACGACCAGCGGCGGCACCGAGTCCAACCTGATGGGCCTGCTGTTCGCCAGGGACCACGCGGTGCCGGACGCGAGCCGAGCAGGCCTGCCCGGCGGGGTGCGGCCGCGCGTGTTCTGCTCGGCGGCGGCGCATTTCTCCGTTGCCCGCAACGCCGGGCTGATCGGGCTCGGCGAGGACGCAGTGGTCGCGGTGCCCACCGGTCCCGATCACCGCATGATCCCGGCGGTTCTCCGCGACATGCTCCGGGACACCGATGGGGTGCCGGTGGCGGTGGTGGCCACGGCGGGCACGACCGACCTCGGGGCGATCGACCCGCTCCCCGAGATCGCCGAGATCGCCGCGGAACACCGCGTGTGGCTGCACGTGGACGCGGCCTACGGTGGCGGCACGGTGTTCTCGGAGACGTTGCGCCCGCTGCTGGCGGGCATCGAGCGAGCCGACTCGGTGGGTCTGGACCTGCACAAGCTGGGCTGGCTGCCGGTGGCGGCAGGCATGTTCCTGGTGCGTGATCAGGCTGCCTACGAGTTCCTCGACCGCAGGGTGGCGTACCTGAACTCCGACGACGACACCGACGCCGGATACGGCAGCCTGCTGGGACATTCGCTGCGCACCACCCGCAGGCCCGACGTGGTCAAACTCGCGGTCGTGTTGCGGGCCTTGGGAGTCGAGGGCCTCGGTGCGATGGTGGACCGCTGCCACCAGCTGGCGCGCTACGCCGCCGCGGCCGTGGCGCGGCGACCGGAACTCCAGCTGTATGCCGAGCCGGTGCTCACCACCGTCCTGTTCCGGTGCGCGCGGCCTTCGGTGGCCGAGGCGAATCTCGTCAACGGCGAGGTGCGGCGCAGGCTGCTGCGCACCGGCGTCGCCGTGGTCGGCCGTACCGAGTTCGACGGCGCGGTGTGGCTCAAGCTCACGCTGCTCAACCCGAACACCACCGAATCCGATGTGGACGTGGTGCTGGACGCGGTGGCCGAGGCAGGTGCGTCCGAGCACGTTTAAGTAGTTTCACTCTGGCCAGGGCCGGTCCGCCAATGCGGGCCGGTCCTTCTTTTCGTTGAAATCGGTTTTCCGGTAACTCGGCAACCAGGGCGATATTTGTGGCCAGAGTCATAGGTCATTGTATTGGTATCGGTTGGGCCTCGCCGGGATCAATACGTGCGATAGCCGAGCGCGGCTATGGGGCTGAATGGGTGAATTCACAGTCTAGTTACCTTATCTACGCCTTGTTGCGGGAGAGTCGTCGACGAATGAGAGGGCGAGTGGTGCGAGTTCAGCATTGCCGGGGGCGGGTTGTGATCTACCTACGTCCTGGTGTTGACCTGGCCGTTGAGGAGGGCGTTCGTGTCGGGCGGGTACGCAAGGGGTCGCAGGAATTGTAACCATGCTGTGGTTGGATTGAAATTCTATCCCATTCTTTGTTAGCGATTCCCTCACTGGATTGTCGTGAGTAAACGCTATCCACAGCTCAATAATTGATTCAACAAAGTTCACACTCGATGCTGCGTTCGGTGTCCGTTCGCTGCTCCGTTCGTCGGTATGCGGATCGTTACCGATTCCTCAGTAATAGGGATCGTCTCAAACCCGATGTCGGCGTGGGGATCCAGGCATGCGTCATCCGGTGCAATCTCTTGGGAAAGTTGGTGTCGTCATGCCTTCAGGAAGGCATCTATTGGCTGCGGCGGGCAGACGATGGGGAACCGTCTTCGCCGCCGCCGCCATCGCGGTGGGACTCGTGCTGGTCCCGATCGGACCGGCCGCGCATGCCGCCTCGCCCTATGCCGCGGGCAAACGAGTCGACCTCCGGGTGCTCGTGGTCAGCGATGGCACACCGTGGGTGCAGGCCATCGGCGCGGAGTTGGCGAGTCAGGGGGTGCCGAGCACCACGATCGACCTGAACGCCGCGGGCAGACCCGTGATCACCCCCGCCTTCCTCTCCGACACCGTGAGCGGACGTCAGCGGGCCAAGTTCCAGGCCGTGGTGCTGCCCGGTCAGGACCCGGCACAGCTTGCCGCCGCCGAACTCACGGCGCTGGCCGACTTCGAGCGGTCCTTCGGTATCCGCAGGATGAACTCGTTCAGCTGGCCGAACCCGACGATGGGCATGGACTACCCCACCTTCTCCGGCCCGATCGACGGCAGCACCGCCAACCTCACCACGACCGCCCGGAGCGGTGCCTTTCGCTACCTGGACGGGCCGGTGCGTTTCGAGGACAACGACAGCGCGGTGCCCGAGTCCTACGGCTACCTGGCGACCCCGCTGCCCGACACCGCGACCACCAGCTTCACCCCGTTCCTCACCGCCCGCGTGCCGAACACGACCACCGACGGCGTGCTGGCGGGCGTGTACAAGGCGGACGGCCGGGAGCAGCTGGTGGTCAGCTTCGCCTACAACCAGTTCCAGCGGCAGTTCCGGCTGCTGGCCAACGGCGTGGTGAGCTGGCTGACCCGGGGCGTGCACTTCGGCTACCAGCGCAACTACTTCAGCGTGCACGTGGACGACACCTTCCACGAGGACGCGCGGTGGAGCGTCACCGGCAACTGCACCCCGGGCGAGGGCGACTGCCCGCCCGGCGTGCCCGCCACCACGCCGATCCGGATGAAGGCCGAGGACGTGCCGGTGGCGGTGGCCTTCCAGAACACCAGCGGCATCAAACTGGACCAGTACTTCAACGCCGTCGGCAGCGTCGAGCACATCGCCCAGCACGGCTCCGACCCGCTGACCACCGCGTTCCTGCAGAACAAGAGCCAGTTCCGGTGGGCCAACCACACCTACCTGCACCAGTTCCTCGGCTGCAGGCAGGACTTCACGGTGATCCCCTGGCGGTGCCAGACCGACGCGAGCGGGAACACCCTGTGGACCCCGCTGAACGAGATCCTGGCCGAGATCGACAAGAACCTGCAGTGGGCCCAGTCCAACGGGATCGCGCTCGACAAGGCCGAGTTGCTCAGCGGTGAGCACTCCGGGCTGAAGATCCTCCCGCAGCAGCGGGTGGACAACCCGAACTTCATCACCGCGCTGAACCAACGCAAGATCACCACGATCGGCGCGGACTCCTCCCGTGACCCGCAGCAGCGCAAGGTCGGCACCGCGCTGACCGTGCCGCGGTACCCGATGGCGCTGTACTTCAATGTCGGCACCAAATCCGAGTTGGTGGACGAGTACAACTGGATCTACACCTCACGGGCCAACGGCGGCAGCGGGATCTGCGAGGACAACCCCGCGACCACCACTTGCATCCAGCCGCTGGACCCGGCGAGCGGGTTCGAGAACCACATCATCCCGCTCGAGGTGTCGATCGCGATGCGGCACATCGTGAACAACGACCCGAGGCCGCACTACATCCACCAGTCCAACCTGGCCGAGGAGAAGCTGGCCTACCCGCTGCTCGGCGCGATCCTCGACGAGTACCAGGACGCCTTCGCCGCCAACACCCCGGTGGTCAACCCGCGCATGCCCGAGGCGGGTGCGGCGATGAGCCGGGCGTCCACCTGGAAGGCGCAGCAGGGCGGTGTGTCGGCCTACGTCATCGATTCCGAGCTGACCGTGTCGGGTCCCAACGGCACTCAGACCCCGCTCACCGTTCCGCCGGGCACCAGGCACATCGGGCTGCTCGGCCTGTTGGGAGAGGAGTTCGGCGGCGCCTACGCGGGCAGCCGGTCCGGCTATGAGCCGCTCGGGGGCCTGCTGGCATCCGGGCTGAAGCTCAGGCTGCCCGCCACCACGGGATTCTGAGGCAGCGACTGATGAGGATCGCGCTTGTCACCGAGGGCACCTACCCGCACGCGTTCGGCGGGGTGAGCGTGTGGTGCGACCAACTCGTGCAGGGCCTTGCCCGGCACAGCTTCGAGGTGGTCGCGCTGATCAGCACCGGCGAGGAACCCGTTCGCTGGGAGCTGCCGCGCAACGTGTCCGCGGTGCGAGCCATCCCGCTGTGGGGCCGCGAGCCGACCGGCTCGCGGTCCACCCGGCGCAGCCGAAGCTGGTTCGCCGCGCTCTGGGCGCAGCTTGTCGACGCCATGCTGGACGACTCAGAGGCCGCGCAGCCGCGGTTCGAGGAGGCGCTGGAGGGGTTGTTCCATTATGGACAGCTGGAGGACCTCGGCGCGGCGCTGCGCGAGGAGTACCCGGTCCGGGTGCTGCTGGAGCGGTGGGCGGCGTCGGGCACCGACATCCTGCCGACGGTGGGGGACGCCATCTCGGCGGTGGAGATGCTGGAGCACTCGCTGCGGCCGCTGGCCGTGACGCCGGTGCACGCCGATGTGGTGCACTGCGTGGCCAACGGGCTCGCCGCCCTGGTCGCGTTGGGCGCCAAATGGTCCTTCGGCAGCCCGTTCCTGCTCACCGAGCACGGCGTCTACCTGCGCGAACGGTATCTGGGCATGCGCAAGAGCCCCTACCGCTGGCCGGTGAAGGCGTTGCTGCTGGCCTTCCAGCGCAGGCTCTGCTCGATGGCCTACCGGCACGCCGACCTCATCGCGCCGGGCAACCAGTACAACCAGCGCTGGGAGGAGAGACTCGGCGCCGATCCCACCAGAATTCAGACCGTCTACAACGGAGTCGACCCCGCGGCCTTCCCAGCGGCGGAGGGCGAACCGGAGGTGCCCACGGTCAGCTGGGCGGGCCGCATCGACCCGATCAAGGACCTGGAGACCGCGATCCGGTCGTTCGCCCTGCTGCGGGAGAAGCTGCCCGAGGCCCGGTTCCGCATCTTCGGCGGCGCACCGGCGGGCCGGGAGGCCTACCTCCAGCGGTGCCGGGACCTGGCCGCCGAACTCGGTGTCGATGACGCCGTCACCTTCGAGGGCCGGGTCGACAACATCAGGGACGCCTACTTCGCCGGGCATGTTGTGGTGCTCTCCAGCATCTCGGAGGGCTTCCCGTACACGTTGATCGAGGCGATGACCTGCGGGCGGCCCACCGTCTCCACCGATGTGGGGGGTTGCGGGGAAGCGGTGGCGGAGACCGGGCTGGTGGTGCCGCCGCGCGATCCGGCGGCCATGGCCGATGCCTGCCACCGGCTGCTCACCGAGCACGACAGGCGGCGGCAGATGGGGGCCGCCGCCCGACTTCGGGCGCTGGAGCTGTTCACCGTCGACAAGGCGATCGGGATCTTCGACGGCATCTACGCCGAGCTCACGCGGTCCGCGTCGAGCCCGGTGCACTGAAGCAGGAAGTGGGGGTGAGGCGTGTGGGAGCGCCGACCTTGGCCGAGTTCGGCGAGTCAGAAGCCGAACCGGTATCGACCAGGACCGTCGACGATGCCGTCGACGGACTGGCCGCGGAAACGATGACATTGTGCGCGAACGCGGTCGACGCCTTCGAGGTGGCCGCGGGCCTGGAGGCCGACGGGCTGACCGACAAGGGAGCCCAGCGCCAGTACGGCGCCCCGGACGTGTTCGAACTCGCCGAAGAGCTGTACGCCAGGACGCCCCGGCTGCCCGACGAGCCGGAGCCCGTGCCGTCGGCCTGGCGGCCGGTGCCGGTCCGGCATGTGCTGCGCGGCCTGCTGTTCGCGCTGCCGGGGCTGAGCTTCATGGTGATCACGCCGCTGGCGGGTACCGGCGGCTACGGCGGGCTGACGCTGCTGGTCTTCGCGCTGGTGGTGTCCTGGGCGTTCGCGCAGGGCCTGGCCTACCTCGGCTACCTGCGCACCGGCTGGGGCCGCCCGCAGGCCGCCGCGTTGCTGCTGCGCCGGGGCCTGCTGGCGGGCGGTCCCGCGCTGGTGCTGCTGATCGTGGGGGCCGGTCTGCTCGCGGGCGCTCCCGGCGGGCTGATCGCCATGGCCGCCGGGCAGAGCGTGTACATGGTGGCCGCCACGGTGGCGTTGGTGCGCGGCGCGGAATGGCGTCTGCTCGGGGTGATCGCGCCCGCCACGCTCGCCGGTGGCTGGCTGCTGGTGTTTCCCGGCGGCCTGACGCCGCTGTGGATCGGCGTCGGGCTGACGCTGGCGGGCACGGTCGCGCTGGCGCTGTGGTGTACCGCGGGCGCCAAGGCTGATGGGGTGCTGCTCACCCGCCTCGACCTGCGGGACACCCTGCCGCACAGCGTGTTCGGGCTGCTCACCGCGGGACTGCTGCTGTTCCCGATGGTGACCGGTGTCGTGGTGGGCCCGCCCAGCGTCCTGCTGGGGCTGCTGGCGCTGCCGCTGTCGGCCAGCATGGGCGCCGCCGAGTGGCTGATGTGCTCCTTTCGCGCCAGGGTGCACCGGCTGCGTCACCACCTGACCTCCTTCGACGGCTTCGTCACCGCGGTCAGGCGGTGGTTGGCGCTCGTCGTCGCCTGCTACATCGCGGTGGCCGCCGCCTTGATCGTCCTGATCGGACTCATCGGCCTCGGCGGTGGGCTGCCCTGGCCGAGCACCGCCGAGATGCTGGGCTCCGCCGGGTACCTCGCACTGGGCGCCGCGTTGTTCGTCGGCCTGCTGTTGCAGTCCATCGGCCGCGCCGCCGCGGTACTCATCGCCTCGTCGACGCTGCTGGCAGCCGAGATCACGGCCGGTGTGCTGGCGGTCTTCGGGCACTGGCGGGTGCCACTGCCCGCGATGACACTCACCGGCTGCGTGGCGCTGTTCGCCGGGCTGCTCGGCTACGGAATGGCACGGGTGCCCCGAGATGTCCGTGCCCTCTAACCCATCCACTGGAGGTTCCTTGTCCGGCAACCACACGCTCGTCGCGGTGACCGGAGCCGATGGCTTCATCGGCTCGCACCTGGTCGAGCTTCTCGTCTCGCAAGGCCACCGCGTGCGGGCGATGGCGCTCTACAACTCCTTCGGTACCTGGGGCTGGCTGGACACGCTGCCCGCCGAGGTGATGTCCGAGGTGGACGTCGTGCTCGGCGACGTCCGCGACCCGGCCAGCGCCGCCGAACTGGTGGAGGGCGCCTCGGTCGTCTACCACCTCGCCGCGCTGATCGCGATCCCATACAGCTACCGCGCGCCGCGGTCCTATGTGGACACCAATGTGATCGGCACCCTCAACGTGCTCGACGCGGTCCGCACCGCGGGCACCCCGCGGCTGGTGCACACCTCGACCAGCGAGACCTACGGCACCGCCATCACCGTGCCCATCAGCGAGAGCCACCCGCTGCAAACCCAGTCGCCCTATGCCGCCTCCAAGCTGTCCGCGGACAAGCTGGTGGAGTCCTACCACCTCAGCTTCGACGTGCCCGCCGTGACGCTGCGGCCCTTCAACACCTTCGGGCCCCGGCAGTCCGCGCGTGCCGTCATCCCCGCCACGGTCAGCCAGCTCGCCGCGGGTTCGCGCCTGCTCAAGCTGGGCGCGCTGGACCCGACCCGGGACTTCCTGTTCGTCAAGGACACCGCGGCCGCCTTCCACGCCGCGGGCACCGCCCCGGCCGCCGCGGTGGTCGGCGAGGTGTTCAACGCCGCGACCAACACCGAGGTCTCCATCGGGCAGCTGGTCGCCGACATCGCCCGGCTGATGAACGCCGACGCCGAGATCATCGCCGACCCGGCCCGGATCCGGCCGAAGAACTCCGAGGTCATGCGGCTGGTCGGCGATGCGAGCAAGTTCACCGAGCGGACCGGCTGGGAACCGGCCAACACCCGTGACGAGGGACTGACCAAGACCATCGAGTGGTTCTGCGACCCGGCCAACCTCGCTCGCTACAAGCCCGATCTGTACAACCAATAAGGAGTGCGGACATGCACGCAGTGATTCTCGCCGGTGGCAAGGGTGTTCGACTTCGTCCGTACACCACCTGCCTGCCCAAGCCACTGGTCCCGATCGGCGACGAGTTCTCCATCCTGGAGATCGTCATGCGGCAACTCGCCCACGGCGGGTTCCGCACGGTCACGCTGGCCATCGGCCACCTCGGCAACATCATCCGGTCCTATGTCGGCGACGGAAGCCAGTGGGGTCTGCGGGTCGACTACGCCACCGAGGAGTCCCCGCTGGGCACCATCGGGCCGTTGTTGTTGTTGAGAGAGAGATTGCCCGAGCACTTTCTCGTCATGAACGGGGATGTGCTCACCGATCTGGACTACTCGGCGCTGCTGCGGCAGCACATCGCCACCGGGTTCCCGCTCACGGTCGCCACCTACGAGCGGCAGGTCAAGATCGATTTCGGGGTGCTGGCGACCGAGGCGGGACGGGTCACCGAGTTCACCGAGAAGCCCACGTTGAACTACCGCGTGAGCATGGGTGTGTACGGGGTCAGCAGGGCCACGCTCGCCGAATACACACCCGGCCTGCCACTCGGGTTCGACGAACTGGTGCTGGATCTCCTCGGCAGAAGAGAAGAGCCCGGCGAGTTCCGTTTCGACGGATACTGGCTGGATATCGGCCGTCCGGATGACTACGACCGGGCAAATGCCGAATTCGACCTGTTGCGCCCCGTACTTCTCAAGGAACATCAGCACTGAGTGCTCGTTGTTCCCGCGTAAGACATGCCTTTTGTGAGGAGTGCGGCATGACAAGGAGGTTCCTGCTGTTGGGAGCCACCGGTTTCATCGGCAGGCAGGTCCATGCGGGGCTGCGCCGCGTTCCGGCCGCGACGGTGATCACCGCAGGCCGGACCGCGGTCGGAGAGAACAACCACCTGCGGGTCGATCTCGGCGCGGCGGAGATCGGCCCGCTGGCCGCTCTGCTCGCGCATGCGGGACCGGATGTGGTCGTCAACTGCGCCGGTGCCGTCGGCGGCGACCCCGCGGCGATGGCCGCGACGAACGCGGTCGGCGCCGGAATTCTGGCCGAGGCCATGTTGCAGGCCATCCCGATGGCGCGGCTGGTCCACCTCGGCTCGGCCGCCGAATACGGCCGAACCACGGTGGGCCAGCCGATCGGGGAGCACACCCCCACCCATCCCGTCGGGGCGTATGGGGTGAGCAAGCTGGCTGCCACCCAGCTCATCTCGGTCGCCAGGGCCGCCGGGCTCAACGCCGTGGTGCTGCGGGTGTTCAACCCGATCGGACCCGGTGCGCCCGCGGGCAGCCTCGCCGGACGGCTGACAGCTCAGTTGCGGCGGGCGGCGGCCGATGCCGAGCCGGTGCGGCTGGGGTCACTGACCGCGCACCGCGACTTCGTGGACGTCCGCGACGTCGCCTCTGCGGTCGTGAACGCCGCCACCGTGGACGGCCTGCCCGGCTGGCTCTACAACGTGGGCAGCGGCGCCCCCACCCGGGTGCGCACGCTGGTCGAGGAACTGGTGCAGATCTCCGGTTTCACCGGGCAGGTGCGGGAGGACGGCGCGGGGTCGGCCCGCTCGGGCGAGGTGCCGTGGCAGCAGGCCGACGTCCGGGCGGCCAAGGAGGATCTGCACTGGCAGCCGAGGATCGCGCTGCGCGCCTCGCT
Organism: Actinorectispora metalli; assembly: GCF_056323685.1. Lineage (NCBI taxonomy): Bacteria > Bacillati > Actinomycetota > Actinomycetes > Pseudonocardiales > Pseudonocardiaceae > Actinorectispora > Actinorectispora metalli. The sequence goes on along the minus strand of NZ_JBREYE010000001.1, from coordinate 240,079 downwards.
GCGGGACCTGTGGAACGGCGGCACATGATCTCCGTCGCGGTACCCGCCTACTTCCACCCCGTCGTGTCCGCGGCGGACTGGCGGGCGCTGCCCGCGGCGGCGCCATCGGCCGTGGTGGTCAACATCGACAGCGGACCGGGCGGCGCGCCGGAGCCGTGGTTCGCCGAGGTGATCCGCCCGCTGACCACCGCCGGGATCACCGTGCTGGGCTATGTGGACTCCGGCTACGGCCGCTGTCCACAGTGGAGAATCCTCGCCGATGTCCGCCGCTACCAGGAGTTCTACGGCGTCACCGGGGTGTTCCTCGACCAGGTGTCCAGTTCGGACTCCGAGCTCGGCTGGTACCGGCGCCTGGTCAAACGCGTCCGCGCCGCGGGCACCGACCGGCTGGTGCTGAACCCCGGCGTCCACCCGCACGCGGGCTACTTCGAACTCGCGGACGCGGTGGTGACCTTCGAAGGACCGTGGCGCCGCTATGAGCAGGCCGAACTGCCCGCCGCGCCGGAGGCCGCGTGCTGGCACCTGGTGTACGGGACGCCGGCAGAATCGTGTGGTCGCGCCGTGACGCTCGCGGTCGAGCGGGGCGCCGACACTGTGTACGTGACCGACAGGTGGGGAGCCAATCCGTGGGACGGCCTGCCGAGTTACTTCGCGGATCAGCTGGCCATCGCCGGTTCGGCGTCGCCGCCTTCGTCGCCTGCCTCCTCCTAGCGGGCTGTTCGGACCCACCCGAGGCGCCCAAGGTCGGCGAGCCCGCGGCTCCGGTGCCCGCGCGCCCGGCAGGCGAGCGCTGGCTGCCCAAGCCCGGCCTCACCTGGCAGTGGCAGCTGGACGGCCGGGTGGACACCGCGGTGGACGCCCAGGTCTTCGACATCGACGGCGTGGAGAACTCCGCGGGTGTGGTCCGCGACCTGCACGCCCGCGGCCGCAAGGTCATCTGCTACGTCAACGTGGGCGCCGCGGAGGACTTCCGCCCGGACCACCGCCGCTTCCCCGACGAGGTGCTCGGCCGCTCGAACCGCTGGCCCGGCGAGAAGTGGATCGACATCCGGCGCCTTGACGTCCTGGAACCGATCATCGCAGGCCGCTTCGACCAGTGCCGCGACAAGGGCTTCGACGCCGTCGAGGCCGATCTGGTCGACGGCTACCAGGCCGAAACCGGCTTCCCTCTCACCGCGGAGGACCAACTCCGCTTCAACCGGCTGCTGGTCCGCCTCGCCCACGCCCGCGGCCTGTCGATCGGTTTGAAGAACGACCTCGACCAGGTGCTCGAACTGGCCGACGAGTTCGACTTCGCGATCAACGAACAGTGCGTCCAGTACGGCGAGTGCGCCCGCCTTTCCCCGTTCATCGCCGCGGGCAAGGCCGTCTTCCACGTCGAGTACGAGCTGTCCACCGAGGAGTTCTGCCCCTCCACCACAGCCCTGGGATTCAGCTCGCTGCGCAAGAACCTCTCCCTCGACGCCGATCGGTGGGCGTGCTGACGCGCAACCCGCAATCCCCCCACGCGTCAATCGGACAAGGGGGGCAGTAGATGACAAGACGTAGGTGGGCGAGGCTGATCGCGGTGGGCACCGCCGCGTTGGCACTCGCCTTGACTCCATCCGTATGGGTACGAGCCGCGTCGCACCCCGCGGTGTTCGACGCCGACGACGTCCCGGCGACCGAGGTCGCGCTGGTGCTGGGGGCAGGCCTGCGCGACGGACGGCCCACTCCGTTCCTGGCGGGCAGGCTGGACGTGGCGGCCGACCTGTACCGACGCGACAAGGTGAAGGTGCTGCTGCTGAGCGGGGACAACGGCAGGCAGGGCTACGACGAGCCGAGCGCGATGCGGACCTATCTGCGCGACCGCCACGGCATTCCCTGGCAGGCGATCGTCAGGGATTACGCGGGCTTCGACACCTGGGACTCCTGCGTTCGTGCCGAAGACGTCTTCGGCGTGCCCCGCCTGACCGTCGTCACCCAGCACTTCCACCTGCCCAGGGCCGTCGCGGTCTGCCGCGAGGCCGGCGTCGACGCGGTCGGCGTCGGCCACGACTCGTGGCCGGGCCACCTCCCCGGCACCGCCCGCGGCTATGCCCGCGAGGTGCCCGGCGCGTGGAAGGCTATGTGGGACAGCCTGATCGTCCGCCCCGAGCCGGTGTTCGCAGGCCCGAGGGAGACCTCCGTGCGGGAAGCACTCACCCGCTGAGCCGCACCGGCAACTCCAGCAGCCCACGGCTGCGGAACGACGGCTGCCAGCGGACCTCACCCGCCAGGCGCAGTCCTGGAAAACGGACCAGCAGCGCCGCCAATGCGATCTCCAGCTCAAGGCGGGCGAGCGCGGCGCCAAGGCAGAAGTGGATGCCGTGTCCGAGCCCGAGGTGCTGGTTGTCGGAGCGGGCCAGGTCCAGCGAGTCGGGGTCGCTGAACCGGCGGGGATCGCGGTTGGCCGCGGCTAGGTCCAGCAGCACGGTCTGGCCTGCCGGAATCGTGACGCCGCCGATGACGATGTCCCGCAAGGGGAACCGGCGGATCGCCCACTGCGGGGGCGCGTCATAGCGGAGCAGTTCCTCCACCGCCGAGGGAATCATCGACGGATCGCCGCGAAGCTGCCCGAGCAGATCCGGCGTGGTCAGCAGCGCCAGCACGCTGTTGCCGATGAGGTGCACGGAGTTCTCGTAGCCCGCCCACAGGATGAGGAACGCCAGCGAGGTGAGTTCGTCCTCGGACAGGCTGTCCGAGGAGTCGCGGGCCGCGATCATTGCCGAGATGAGGTCGTCCGTGGGCTGGGCACGTTTGCCGCGGATCAGGTCGACGAGGTAGGCGTGCATGTTCAGCACCGCCTGCTTCGCATCGGCGGGTCGTTCGGGATTAGGAGCGATCAGGGCGTTGGTCCAGGTGCGGAAGTCGGCGAGCCCGGCTTCCGGCACGCCGAGCAGTTCCGCGATCACCCGGATCGGCAGCGGGAAGGCCAGCGCGGCCATCAGGTCCACCTCGGAGCGGTCGTCCACGGCATCGAGGAGTTCGGCCGTGATGGCCTCGATCCGGGGACGCAGTGCCGCGACGCGTCGGGCGGTGAAGGCCTTGGCCACCAGGGCGCGCAGCCGGGTGTGGTCGGGCGGGTCCAGGTTCAGCAGGTTGGCGTCCAGCGCGGGCGGCAGGCGGTAGCCGGTATAGCCGCCGGTGGAGTTGACCTTGCTCAGCGACAGGCGCGGATCGGCCAGGCAGGCACGGACATCGGCATACCGCGTGACCAACCAGGCCGTCGAGCCGTCCGGCAGCGTCGCGTGGTGGACGGGAGCCGATTCGCGCAGGTGCTCGTGTATCGGATGCGGGTCGATGGCGAAGGCGGAACCCAGAGACTGCACTTACGGAACCTAGCGGGGACGCGCAAGTGCTTTTCGGGCGGAGCGTGTCACCGGAATGGGCGGTTCCGGGCGGTACAGGCTGCCGTTTGGGCTGGTGAGCTTACCGTCACTGGGGGAAACGCTTTCACGGGAGGAGTCTTCTCGATGCGGAGCTCTGCTCGTACCACCGGGCGGCTTGGCGCCGTCTGTATCGCCGCCCTGCTGACGCTGCCCGCAGCCCTGCCCGCCGCCGCGGCGGCCTCGCCCGCCTCGGCGTTCGCCGCCGACGTCAAGCTCAGCGGCTCGGCGGTGCCGAACAACTCGCTTCAGGTCGCCCAGCTCTCCAGCGTCGACGCGCCGGGGGAGGGCGGGTCGGACCAGGAGGCCCAGGTCGGACCTGACCTGGGGAAGGTCGGCAAGATCCGCCTCGTCTACGGGGAGGCCACCCTTGACGCGGCGAAGAAGACCGCCTTGTCGCTGGGCGGGGTCGGCCGCGTGGAACTGCTGACCGACAACCCGGCCACCACCATCCGGGTGCGGATGGCCGAGGCCACCTGTGAGTCGGCGGCGGGGAAGGTGAAGGGCAGCGCGGCGCTGGTCGAGGCGGTGGTGGGCGCCAAGGCACTGCCCGCCAAGCCCGAGCCGAACACCAAGGTGACGGTGCCGAACCCGGCCGATCCGGCCAAACCGTTGATTCAGGCCGTGCTCAACGAGGTGATCACCAACCAGGACGGCAGCATCACGGTCAACGCGCTGCGCCTCACGCTGTCCATCCCGGAGGCGGGCAACGCGACGGCCAAGGCCATCGAAGGGGAGGTCGTCCTCGGGTCCGCCTCCTGCGCACCCGTCACGTAGTGGCCACCAACTCCGCCGCCTGCGTCGGGGCGGGCGTGCGGCGGCGGAGGCTGGTGAGCGCGATGCCCGCCAGCACCAGCACACCCGCGACAAGCTGCCATGGGCCGATGCTCTCGTGCAGGAACAGCACCGCCGAGAGCATGCCGAAGATCGGCACCAGCAGGGAGTACACCGCGACCTGCCCGGCGCCGTAGCGGCTGAGCAGCCAGCTCCAGGCGCCGAAGCCGACGATCGTGGAGATGTAGGCGATGTAGGCCAGGGACAGCATCCCGCGCGTGGTCAGGTTGGTCATCGCGGCGGTGATCGCGTCAACGCCCTCGGTCGCGACGGACAGGGCCAGCAGCGGCAGCGGCGGGACGAGGCTGACCCACACGATGAACGACACCGCGTTGTCCGGTTTGGCCTTGCGGGTGGTGATGTTGCCCAGGCCCCACATGGCCGCCGCGCCGATGGCCAGGGCGAACGCGCCGAGTGGGCCTGCCTGGCCGAAGTCGACGGCCGCGACGCCGATTCCGGTGAAGGCGATGAGCATGCCCGCGAGCTGGCGTCGGGTCGGGCGTTCGGCCAGGAACAGGGCGGCGAAGGCCACCGTGAACAAGGCCTGGATCTGCAACACCAGCGAGGACAGCCCGGCGGGCATGCCGAGCCGCAGGGCGAGATAGAGCAGCGCGTACTGGGCGGCGCACAGCGTCAGGCCGGTCGCGACCAGCCACTTCCAGGACACGTTCGGCCTGGGCAGGAAAAAGATCAGGGGGAAGATGACGGCCACGAAGCGGAGCGCGGCGAACAGGATCGGCGGAAAGTCCAACAGCCCCAGTGAGAGTGTGACGAAGTTGAATCCCCAGATGGCGGCGATCAGGACCGCGAGCGCGGTGTGTCGGGAAGTCACACCGCCCATATTCGATCGGATAACTATTTAGAACAAGCAATTATCCGTTAACCGCATCGTGTAGCGTCGCTTAGGTGTTTGACCTTGAACGTCTGCGGGCGTTGCACGCGGTGTCGGTCTGCGGGTCCGTCAGGTCCGCCGCTGACCTGCTGCACGTGACGCCGTCGGCCGTCTCGCAGCAACTGGCCAAGCTGGAGCGTGAGCTCGGCCAGCCGCTGCTGGAGCGCAACGGCCGGGGCATCCGGCTGACGGATGCAGGCACGCTGCTGGCCGATCACGCGGACCGGATTCTCACCCAGGTCCGCCAGGCCGCGGCCGATCTGGAGGATCACCGCACCACGGTGATCGGGCATCTGCGCATCGGCGCCTTCGCCACCGCGGCCCGCGGGCTGCTGGCCGACGCCATCGTGCGGGCCGACGCGCTGCACCCTCGGCTGAGTGTCGAGCTGATCGAACTGGAGCCCATCGAGGCGGTGCAGCTGGTCGACCGCGGCGACCTCGACCTCGCGCTGGTCCAGGACTGGCCGAACGTGGCGATGGAGGTGCCCGAGGGCATCGCCCGCGCCGCGCTGCTCGACGACACCGCCGATCTCGTGTTGCCCGCGGCCCACCCGCTCGCCGACCGTGAACTGATCGACCTCGAGGCGGTGGCGGGGGAGCGGTGGGTGATCCAGCCGCCCGGCCAGGTCTGCCACTCCTGGCTGATGCACACCCTCCGCGGGATCGGCGTCGAGCCGATCGTGGCGCACACCGCCCCGGAGTACCAGACGCACCTCGCCCTCGTCGCCGCCGGTCTCGGCGTCGCGGTGGTACCGAGGCTGGGCCGCACCTGGGTGCCGCCGGAGGTGCGGATCGTTCGGGTGCGGCCGACCCTGGTCCGCCACGTCTATGCCATCTGGCGCGCTGAAACCGGCAGGCGGCCCGCGGTGCGGGCGGTGTTGGACGTGCTCAGGGACTGCTCAGCGGACACTTGAGACGTGGGCGTCGCGGCCCGCGCCCCAGCCCGCGATGGACTGGCCCACGCAGAACACCACGATCGCCAGCACCGGAGTGAGCCAGCCGCCGGTCAGGTCGTGCAGCAGGCCGAAGCCCAGCGGGCCGAGGCCGGAGATCAGGTAGCCAATGCTCTGGGCCATGCCGGACAGGCTCGCCGCGACGCTCGGGTCGGCGGCGCGCAGGCCGATCAGCGTCAGGGCGAGGGCGAAACCGGCGCCTTGCGCCAAACCGAGCAGGCCCGCCCACAGCCAGATGGTGGCGACCGGGGCGAGCAGGATGCCGAGGAAGCCCACCGCAACGCAGATGCCGATGGCCACCGTCAGACCGCGTTGATCGCGCAGGCGGCCGACCACGACCGGCATCAGCAGGTTTCCGACGACCTGGAGCAGCAGGGACATCGACAGCAGCAGACCCGCCGTCACCTGGTCAAGACCGCGGCTGACGGCCAGCGTGGGCAGCCAGGCGAACACGGTGTACGCCAGCAGCGACTGGATGCCCATGAACAGCGTGACCTGCCAGGCCAGCCTGCTGCCGAGCAGGGAGCGGATGGTCGGTGAGCGCATGCCGTGGCCGTTGCGGCTGGAGATGTGCGGCAGCCAGCCGAGGAAGCCGATGACCACCAGCACCGCCAGCGTGGCCAGCGCGTAGCGCCAGTTCCAGCCGGTGGCCTGCTCGAACGGCACGATCGCGCCCGCTGCGACCGCCGCGCCGAAGGTGAGGCTCATCGTGTACACCGCGGTGACCAGCGGGACCCGCGTCGGGTACTCGCGCTTGATCACGCTGGGCAGCACCACGTTCGCCACGCCGATCGCGGCGCCGATCAGGACCGTTCCCGCGTACAGCGCGGTCACAGAGGGGATGATCCGCAGCAGGATGCCCGCCAGCAGCACCGGCATGCAGGCCAGCACCAGCCGCTGTTCGCCGAGCAGATCGCGCAGCCGGGGGGTGAGCAGCGCGAACACGCCGAGGCAGAGCAGCGGGAGCATCGTCAGCAGCCCTGCCGCGGTGGCCGACAGCGACAGGTCACGTTGGATCTCGCCGAGGATCGGGCCGATCGAGCTGATCGGCGGACGCAGGTTCAGCGCGACCAGCACGATGCCGGAGATGAGCAGCAGTGAGCCCCGTCGGGTGCCGTGGGCGGCTTCGGGCGGCGTGGCTAGCTGGGTCACGCTGCTTCCCATCTGTGTGACGGCGAGACGACAGACATCCTATGTCTTACGTCTATCCTGGCAACCGTACGATGACAGAACTCACGGCCAGGGAGGTGCGGATGCCGTTGCAGCCGATCAGGCGGGGCTCGACGGTGGAGGCCGTCATCGAGGCGCTGCAAGAGGAACTCGCCAGCGGCTCTTGGACCGTGGGCCAGCGGATACCCGCGGAGGCCGCGCTCGCCGAGCAGCTGTCGGTGAGCAGGCCGGTGGTCCGGGAGGCGGTGCGCAGCCTCGTGCAGTTGGGCCTGCTCGAACTGCGCCGCGGCACCGGTACCTTCGTGCTGACCAGCGCGAACCCCGCCGCCTTTCTCGGCAAGCTGCGCCGAGCCAGGGTGCGCGACATCTTCGAGGTGCAACTCGCCTACGACATGCAGGCCGCCCGGCTGGCCGCGCTGCGCCGCACCGACGAGGACCTGGCGAGGCTCGCGGACCTGCTCCGCCGCCGCGACGCCGTGGCCACCTCCGACATCCCGGCCTTCGCCGCCGAGGACTCCCGCTTCCACCTCGCGGTGGCCGAGGCCGCGCACAACCCCGTGCTGCTGGAGGCCTACCGCTACTTCGCCGACCGGCTGCGCGAGGCGCTGTACGGCTTCTTCACCGACGCCGAACTGCCGCACGGGGATCCGCAGTCGCACCAGGAACTGTTCGACGCCATCGCCCACCGGGAGCCCGACCTCGCGGTGAAGGCGGTGCGGCAGATCCTGGAGCCGACCCTGGACCTGCTGGACGCGGCTTTGACGAAAGATCTACGGGACAAGGCGAATTGATCTGGTGTATCGTTCGTGGTACGGGTTGGCCGTAGTTTTTGTGTGTCGTGTCATCAGCACGCCCGCGTAGAACGATGTTGTGAACGCTTGCCTTCAGGATTCTGGAGAAGTTGTTTAGACCGGCCCGGGGACCGCACGGTGCGGGCTCCGTCCAGACCCTGTGAGGAGCGAATACAGCATGGCTAAGGGCACCGTCAAGTGGTTCAACGCGGAGAAGGGCTTCGGCTTCATCTCTCAGGAGAACGGCCCGGACGTCTTTGTGCACTACTCGGAGATCGATGGCCGCGGCTTCCGCAGCCTCGAGGAGAACCAGGCCGTCGAGTTCGACGTGACCCAGGGCCCCAAGGGCCCGCAGGCCACCGCCGTTCGCGTGCTCTGAGTTTCTGACTTGAAAAGGCCGGTACCCGCGCGGTACCGGCCTTTTCGCTTCGTCGTGGACGAGGCGGGTCCGCGGCAACTCTGCCAACACCCGCTGTGTCCGACCCGGTGAGTCCTAGCGGGGCCGGACGTGCTGGTAGGCGAGCTTCGGCGTGGCCGAGGCGATGTCCACCGTGTAGGCGTCCAGCGTCAGCCGCTCCGCGGTGATCTTGGCGACCATGAAGCCGCGGGCGCCGAAGTCCTGCCAGACCGCGGGGTTGGTGACGTTGCTGGCGCCCGAGTTGGTCTTGGCCGACGCCCCGCACACCACCTGCTGCGTGCCGTGGATCGGCTTGAGGATCTGCATGCTGTGGTCGTGGCCGGACAACACGAAGTCCGCCTTACCCACCACGACCTCCTCGAACAGTTCCTTGAGGTGGATGCCGCTGGCGTAGTGGCCGCCGGTGATGCCGTCGTAGGCACCGGCGTTGCCGTGCTTGCCGTTGTTCTTGTACGGGTGGTGCGTGAGCACGATCTTCCAGGTCGCCGCGGACCGGGCGAGCCGCTGCACCAGCCATTCCTTCTGCTGCTTCATGTACGGGCCGTCCCAGGCGTAGTGCGGGTCGGTCTGCATGACGCTGGAGGCCAGCGGCGTGGTGTCCAGCCCGAAGAACTCCACGTAGGGGTAGACCTCCGGCAGGGCCAGGTTGTAGTAGCGGGAGGGCATGTACCAGCGCTGGCTGGTGCGGGCGTAGGCCACCTCGTGGTCGCCGCGGGAGGGGCGGCCGCCGCTGCCGGGGATGATCCCCGAGCAGTCGTGGTTGCCCAGCACCATCAGCCACGGCACGTCGATGCCCGCGTTGGGGGTCTCGAACTTGGTCTGGAACTCGTCGTCGTCCGCGCTCTCCGGGCCGTCCTCGTAGATGTTGTCGCCGAGGCCGACGGCCAGCCCGACGCCGCGTTCGCGGCTGATCTGGCGGGCCGCCTTGGCCACGGCGTACTGGGCGGCATCTCCGGTACCGGCATCGCCGGTGATCAACACCGTCAGCTCCCGGCCGGTCGGCATCGGGAACTTACTCGCGGCCTGGGCGGTGGTGGGCAGCAGGCCGATGGTGGCCGCGGTGGCGGCCAGGGCGCCGGCGCCGGCGAGAAGCTCCCGCCGGCTCAGGTTTGTTCGGGTCACGGAGACAGGATGGAATGTGAATAGTTGTCGCGTCCAGTACTGTCACAAACTCGCCGCGAGCTCGCTTCCCTGCTTGATCGCGCGCTTGGCGTCCAGCTCAGCGGCCACATCGGCGCCACCGATCAGGTGCACCGGCAACCCGGCGTTCACCAACTCTTCGTGCAGGTCGCGACGTGATTCCTGTCCCGCGCAGATCACCACGTGGTCGACGTCGAGCACCCGTCCCGGCTGGTCGGCGAAGCCGATGTGCAGGCCCGCGTCGTCGACCCGCTCGTAGACCGCGCCCGCGATCATCTCCACCTTTTTGTCCTTCAGCGCCGTCCGGTGCACCCAGCCGGTGGTCTTGCCGAGCCCCTTGCCGAGGCTGGTGTTCTTGCGCTGCAACAGGAAGATCTTGCGGGGAGACGGTTCGACCTGCTTGGTGGTCAGGCCGCCCCGAGCCTGCTCGGGATCGGTGACGCCCCATTCCCGCTTCCAGGCCGCGACGTCCAGGGTGGGGGAGACCTCGTGGCTGAGGAACTCGCTGACGTCGAAGCCGATGCCGCCCGCGCCGACCACCGCGACCTTCCCGCCGACGGTGACCCTGCCGGTGAGGACGTCCGCATAGGACACGACCTTGGCGTGGTCGATGCCCGCGATGGCGGGGATCCGCGGCGTGACACCGGTGGCCAGCACGATCTCGTCGTAGCCCCCCGCGGCCAGTTCGTCCGCGGTGGCCTTGTGGCCCAGGGTGACCTTGACGCCGGTCAGCTCCAGTTGGCGGCGGTAGTAGCGCAGCGTCTCGCTGAACTCCTCCTTGCCGGGGATGCGCTTGGCCAGGTTGAACTGCCCGCCGATCTCGTCGGCGGCCTCGAACAGCTCCACCTGGTGACCGCGCCCGGCGGCCACCGTCGCGCAGGCCAGGCCCGCGGGTCCGGCGCCGACCACCGCGATGCGCTTGGGGGAGCGGGTGGTGAGGTAGACCAGCTTGGTCTCGCGGCCCGCGCGGGGGTTGAGCAGGCAGGTGGCCTTCTGGTTCTTGAAGGTGTGGTCCAGGCAGGCCTGGTTGCAGGCGATGCAGGTGTTGATCTCATCGGCGCGTCCCGATGCGGCCTTGGCCACCCAATCCGGGTCGGCCAGCAGCGGGCGGGCCATCGAGATCAGGTCGGCGTCGCCGCTGGCCAGGATGTCCTCGGCGGTGTCCGGCATGTTGATGCGGTTGCTGGCCATCACCGGGATGCCCACCTCGGGCTTGAGTTTCGCGGTGATCTCGCGGAACGCGGCGCGCGGCACCGAGGTGACGATGGTGGGCACCCTGGCCTCGTGCCAGCCGATGCCGGTGTTGATGATCGTCGCGCCCGCCTGCTCGACGGCCCTGGCCAATCGTACGACCTCGTCCCAGGTCTGGCCGTTCGGGATGAGGTCGAGCAGCGACATGCGGTAGACGATGATGAAGTCCTCGCCCACGGCCCTGCGCACGGAGCGGACCACCTCGACCGGCAGCCGCATCCGGTTGTCGTAGCTGCCGCCCCACTCGTCGGTGCGCTTGTTGGTGTGGGTGGCGAGGAACTGGTTGAGCAGGTAGCCCTCGGACGCCATGATCTCGACGCCGTCGTAGCCCGCCTCCCGCGCCAGTTCGGCGGTGCGGCCGTAGTCGTCGATCAGCGAGCGGATGCCCCGCCGGGACAGTGCCCTCGGCTTGAACGGGGTGATCGGCGACTTGACCGCGGAGGCGGAGACGGAGATCGGGGTGTAGCCGTAGCGGCCCGCGTGCAGGATCTGCAACGCGATCTTGCCGTCCTCGGCGTGCACCGCGTCGGTGATCACCCGGTGCTTGGCCGCCGCCGACCGGGAGGCCAGCCGGGAGCCGAACGGCAGCAGCCAGCCCTGCCGGTTCGGCGCGAACCCGCCGGTGATGGCCAGCGCGATGCCGCCCTTGGCGCGTTCGGCGAAGTAGGCGGCCAACTCCGGGAAGTGGCTCTCCCGGTCTTCGAGGCCGGTGTGCATGGAACCCATCACCACGCGGTTGCGCAGCGTGGTGAAGCCGAGGTCGAGTGGCTCCATCAGGTGCGGGAAGGGTGTCATCGCTGTTCCGATCGCGGTCCGGTGGTGGGTTGCAGTACAGCCAGTACCTCGTCCAGCCAGGCGATGAGATGCTGCTCGTACAGCAGCCCGCCGCGCAGCACGACGTGGTGGACGTTCTTGGCGCGGTCCGCCGACGGTTCGGCGAAGTCCCGCTTCTCGATGTGGCGGTAGGTGTCCAGCCGCTCGGCATGCAGGTCGCGGTGGCGCCTGACTTCGTCGATCAGTGGCGCGGGGTCGGTGAAGGCGGCGGCGCGGATCTTCACGGCCAGTTCGAACCGCATGCCCTCGGGCTCGGCGGTCTCGCCCATCCAGCGCTGGATCTCGGCGTGGCCCGCCTGGCTGATCGCGTAGACCTTCTTGTCCTGCCGCGCGTTCTCCTCGGCGGGCTGGACGGCGATCCAGCCGTCGCTCTCCATGCGCCGCAGCACCCGGTAGATCTGCTGGTGGGTGGCCGACCAGAAAAAGCCGATGGACCGGTCGAACCGCCGCGCGAGCTCGTACCCGCTGCCCGCCTGCTCGGCCAGCGACACCAGGATCGCATGCTCCAACGCCATGCTACTGAACAGTAATATGCACCGAGTTGCAGTGCAACCAGTTGCAGATCACGCCTGGTCGGTCACTACACCGGCATCAGCGCCCTGGTGGACGGTGAGCGTTCCGACTGCGGCGGCAGGTGCGAGTGGGTGTTGCGGGCGATGATCACCGAGTTGACCACGTCGTTCATCGGGTGCACGACGGTGACGGGGGTGAAGCCGATCAGGTCGTGGACGTCCAGGCGCGGGTAGAGCAGGGTGCGCAGGCCCTCGGCGGAGCGGGCCAGCAGGAGGCCGTCGCGGGGGAGTTGGCGGTGCAGGGCGAGGAGCACGGCCGCCTTCTCCGCCCTGGTCAGGCCCACCAGAGCGGCGAGCACCACCACATCGGAGTGGGAGGGGGTCGCGGGCAGGTCGGCGGCGTCGCGGCAGTCGAACTCGATGCCGGTCAGACCAAGCCTGGCGACCACGCGCTCCGCCAGTTCGCACGCTGTGGGGCAGTTGTCGATGTTGACCGAGTGGACACCGAAGTCGCGGGCCAGCACGATCGAGGTCAGCGGAAGCGGTCCGGCACCGGCGAAGGTCACCCGCCGCAGCGGGACCGTGGTGATGCCGCTGAGGCTGTGGTACTCCAGCCGGGCCAGCCTGCGGTAGTTGTCGAAATAGGGGAAACGGAGCAATTCCCGTTCCGGATCGGCGGCGGCGGAAATGCGCCGGGACCAGTGTTCCTCCAGTGCGTACTCTCCGCGGGCACACAGTTCGTGCAGACTTGATTGAATTGCCAGGAGTTCTTTGTCGCGAAGGATGTGCAACAAATCCTCACCCTGGCGGTGTCGGGTGAGCTCCACCAACTCCGTGAAGGCGTGGTTCACGACCGGTTGCGGCACAAGGCTTTCCGCTGATCGAAGCCGCTGGTGAAGCTGGATGACCCGGTCCAGGAGCCGCTGCGCCGACTGTGTCACGAGTGAACTCCCGGGAAGTCGTTGCCGGATTGCCGAAACAGATGTTAGCGGTTCTTGTGTGCAAAACCGGTGCGATTGTGTAGCGACTGTGTTAGTGCTGACAGTTGGTTGTTGCAACTTCTATGCAATACTCCTGGCTTATGCAGGGAAACGCATCGGAGGCCGTCGCCCACTACTGGGATCGACGGGCGGAGAGCTACGACGCCCAACCGAGCACGCTCGGCCGCCAGGCCGACTGGTGCGCCGCGGTCGCCGCCGTGCTGCACGCCGAAGGTGCTCGGGGCAGCGCGCTGGATGTCGGCTGTGGCACCGGCCTGTTCACCCAGGCGCTGTGCTCGGCGGGGTTGAGCGTCGCGGGTGTCGACCTGAGCGAGTCCATGCTGACCCACGCCCGACGCAGGCTGCCCGCGGCGCCGTTCGTCCGGCATCAGGCCGTGTTGGACGCCGCGACCCTCGGCCTACCGGTCCCGCCGAACGGCTTCGACGTGATCGCCGCCCGCAACGTGCTGTGGACGCTGCCCGACCCGGTGGCGGCGCTGCGCAGTTGGGAGGCGCTACTGGCGCCAGGTGGGCTGATCCTGGTCGCCGACGGCCAGTGGAACCGGCCGGGCAGGCTGCTGCGCGGGCTGCTCCAGACGCGCCGATCCCGTCGGCTGCCGCTGCGCTACCTGTGGACCTACCTGCGCGACCGCCGGGAGCTGCCGCTCTGGCACGGTGTCGGCGCCCGCGAACTGCGCCGACTCGCCGACAGCACCGGGCTGGTGATCAGCGGGCGACACGAGGACGCTTTCCCGCGGTCGCCCTATCCGGGGACCGAGTTCGTGTTCGCCACGCTGCGCAGGGCAACCGTCCCCGCGACCGCGTAATGGCATAGCCGATCCGCCCGAGTTCCACCAAGATGGGCCGGGTGAGTTCTTTCGTCTACAACATGGTCTTCGACTGCGCCGACGCCTACGGGCTGGCGCAGTTCTGGAGCAAGGTCGTCGGCCATCCCGTGGAACAACCCGCCGCGCCCGGCGACGAGGAGACCGCGATCCCCTTGCCGAACGGCACGCACCTGTTCTTCCAGCAGGTTCCGGAGCCCAAGACGGTCAAGAACCGCATGCACCTGTGCCTGCGGCCCGCCGAGGGCACCCGGGACGAGGAGGTGCGGCGGCTGCTCGACCTCGGCGCGACCGAGGCGGGCGACTTCCGTAACGACGACGGCACCGGCTGGGTGGTCTTCACCGACCCGGAGGGCAACGAGTTCTGCATTCTCCGCAGCATGGCCGAGGCCGCGGCGACCGGTTAAGAGTTCGCGGGCGGCAGCCGGACCACGCTCACGAAGAAGTTGTCGATCTGCCTGATGACCTCGATGAACCGCTCGAAGTCCACCGGCTTGGTGACGTAGGCGTTGGCGTGCAGGTGGTAGCTGCGCACGATGTCCTCCTCCGCCTTCGAGGTGGTGAGCACGACCACCGGGATGGTCTGAAGCTGCTCGTCGTTCTTGATCTGCGCCAGGATCTCGCGGCCGTCGTATTTGGGCAGGTTGAGGTCCAGCAGGATCAGGTCGGGCCGCGGCGCCTCGCTGTGCCCGCCGCGCCGGTAGAGGAAGTCCAGCGCCTCCTCGCCGTCGCGGGCGACATGCAGCGAGTTGCGGACCTTGTTCTCCTCGAACGCCTCGCGGGTCATCATCTCGTCACCGGGGTCGTCCTCGACGAGGAGCACGGTGATGGGTTGGACGTCGGTCATGATTCCCCGATCTCGGCGTGGTCGCTCGCCTCGGTGTTCTCGGCTGTATCACTGTTTTCGGTGTTCTCCATGACGGGCAGCGTGAAACACACCCTGGCCCCGTCGTGGTAGTCCTCGTCGAGCCAGATGCGCCCGCCGTGGTGCTCGACGATCTTCTTGCACAGCGCGAGACCGATGCCGGTGCCCTCATAGCTGTCGCGGCCGTGCAGCCGTTGGAAGATCACGAAGATCTTGTCGGAGAACTCAGGCGGGATGCCGATGCCGTTGTCGGTCACCCCGAACTGCCATTCGGTGTCGCGGCGCGTCACGGCGATCTCGATCCGCGGCGGGGCGTCCGGACGGCGGAACTTCACCGCGTTGCCGATGAGGTTCTGCCACAGCATGCCCATCAGCGTCAGGTTCGCCTCGACCGTGGGCATCTCGTCGCAGAGCACCTGGGCGCCCGCGTTCTCGATGGGCTCGGCGAGCAGGTCCAGCGCGTCCCGCACCACCTCGCGCAGGTCCACCGCCACCCGTTCCTCGTGCATGCGCCCGACGCGGGAGAAGTTGAGCAGGTCGTTGATCAGCACCTGCATCCGCTTCGCGCCGTCCACCGCGAACTCGATGTACTGGTTGGCCCGCTCGTCGAGCCCGTCGGCGTAGCGGCGCTGGAGAAGCTGGCAGAACGAGGTTACCTTGCGCAGGGGTTCCTGCAGGTCGTGCGACGCGACGTAGGCGAACTGCTCCAACTCCACATTGGACCGCTGGAGTTCCTCGGTCTGGTCGGAGAGCAACTCGCGGGACTGCCGGACCACGGCAAGCTCGTCCACGATGCGCTCCCGCATGGCCTCCACGGCGGCGCCGATCTCGCGCACGTCCTTCGGCCCTTCGCTGGGAATCCGGTGCTCGAACTCGCCCGCGGCGACGTTGCGCGAGGCGTTGCCCAGCCGCTGCAGCGGCGCGATCACCCGTAGCTGCATGAAGCGCGCCACCATGATCAGGTTGACCAGGAACACCACGAGGATGACTCCCAGGCCCGCGTCCCGCCAGCGCTGCGAACTCAGCAGGTCATCGCGGGCCTGGGCGCGTTCGGCACCGATATCGGCCTCCAACTGGGACACCGCGGCGCGCGCCGACTCGAAGCGCTCGCCCGCCAGCCTCACCTGCGCTGGGTCGGGCTGACCGCCTGTCCGCACGGCCGCGATGAGCGGTTCGGCGGATTCGACGCGCCACAGCCGCATGCGCTCGTCGATCCGGTCCAGGTCGGCGTCGAACCGGCCGTCGAGCAGGTGCCGCAGCCGCTCGTCGACCCGCCGCTGCTCGGCCAGTCCCTGGTCGTAGGACACCAGCCTGGAGTCATCACCTGCGGGCAGGTAGGCGTGCAGGCCCAGCGGCTGGTTCAACATCGCCTCCTCCATCTGCGCCGCGGACAGCCCCGCGGGTTCGATGGTGAAGAACAGCCGGTCGGTGATCTCGGAGGTGCGGTTGATCATCAGCACCGCGATCAGCACCCCGCCCAGCAGGATGCTCAGGGTGATCGCCAGCAGCACGGTCAGCCAGCTTGAGGTCGTCCACTGCGAACGCCACAGCCGGGGGCGTTTGCGGTCAGCCACCCACACCGCCGAGCATCAGGATCGCCACGTCGTCGGGCAGCGGGCCGCCGTTGAGCTGCTCGGCCCGGTCCACCAGCCGCTGGGGCAGCGCCTCGTCCGCGCAGACCTCCTCCACCACGAGCTTGAGCAGGCCCTCGATCCACAGCTGTTCGCCGGGGTCGCGGGTGCCGCCCTCGATCAGCCCGTCCGTGTACAGCAGCAGTGACCAGCCCGGATGCAGCACCACGTCCAGCGACGGCCACTCCGCGGTGCCGTCGATGCCCAGTGGGCGGCCGGTGGGCCTGCCGTCGTTGACGGGGTCGCGTCGGTTCAGGATCGGCGCGGGGTGGCCCGCCAGCCTGATCCTGGCGTTGTTGCGTTCGGGGTTGATCTGCACCGTGCAGGCGGTGGTGAACAGGCTCGGCTCATGCCGCTCGGTGACCAGCATCTTCTGCAGCGCGGGCAGCACGTCGGGCTCGTCGACGGCGGCCAGCACCAGCGCCCGCCACGCGCCGCGCAGCACCGCGCCCAGCGCCGCCTCGTCGGGGCCGTGCCCGCAGACGTCGCCGATGATCACATTGACCTCGCCGGATGGCTGCTCCACGACGTCGTAGAAGTCCCCGCCGACCAGCGCCCGCTGGCGGCCGGGCCGGTAGAACGGGGTCACCCGCAGCGTGGAGTCGCGCAGCAGCGGCCGGGGCAGCAGGCCGCGTTCCAGACGCACCGACTCGGCCTGCCGCAGTTCGGCGTCGCGGAGGCGGTGGTGCTGGACCTGAGCGCGGCGGCGTTCCACGGCGTAGCGGATGGCCTTGGTCAGCAGATTGCCGTCGACCTGGCCCTTGACCAGGTAGTCCTGCGCGCCGCAGCCGACGGCCTCGACGCCGCGGTGCTCGTCGGCGAGACCGGTCAGCACGCAGACGGCGGGCTGCTGCGGTAGCTCAAGGAGCCTGCGCAGCCCGTCGAGACCGGACGTATCGGGCAGGCCGAGGTCCAGCAGCACGCAGTCGACGCCGCCCGCGGACACCATGGCCATCGCGGTGCTCAGGCTGTCCGTGGTGATCAATTGCAGCGGGCTGTCGACCTCCGCCAGCAACTCGCCGACCAGGAAGGCATCGGCCGGATCGTCCTCCACGAGCAGCACGTTGAGCCGGTCGAACGGCGCGCTGGGCACGACGGCGTTCGCCGTGCTCGTTGCTGCGCTCGACCCGGTCACGTCGCACCTTTCTCGTCCATCAGGCAAAACATTACTTTGCCGTTGGGCAAAGGTTTCGCGTTACTGCCCGAAACCGGCGCGTCGCAGCGCATCGGCCATCGAACCGGCCGCTGGGCTCGCGCTCCGTTCCTGGCGGGGCTTACTCCCTCGATCTTGCCGCCTACCCCCTTGGTTCTGCTTGCCGGAAACAGATTTGGCGTCATCCTCCAAGCGCAGGGTCAGCGAGATCCGCTTGCGCTCCACGTCCACTTCCAGCACCTTCACCCGTACGATGTCGCCGGGCTTGGCGATATCACGGGGATCTTTCACAAATGTGCGCGACATCGCAGAGACGTGCACGAGGCCGTCCTGGTGAACCCCGACATCGACGAAGGCGCCGAAGGCCGCGACGTTGGTCACGACCCCCTCCAGCACCATGCCGGGGCGCAGATCGCCGATCTTCTCCACGCCCTCGGCGAAGGTCGCGGTCTTGAACGCGGGCCGGGGGTCGCGGCCGGGCTTCTCCAACTCCTTCAGGATGTCGCTGACGGTGGGCACGCCGAAGGTGTCGTTCGCGAACTGCTCGGGGCGCAGGGTGCGCAGCTTGGCGGAGTTGCCGATGAGCTCCTTGAGGTCGCTCTTGGTGGCGGTGAGGATGTCGCGGACCACCGGATAGGCCTCCGGGTGCACGCTGGAGGCGTCCAGCGGGTCGTCGCCGCCGGGAATGCGCAGGAAGCCCGCGCACTGCTCGAACGCCTTCGGGCCCAGCCGCGGCACGTCCTTGAGCGCGCGGCGGGTGCGGAACGGGCCGGTCGAGTCGCGGTGCGCCACGATCTGCACCGCCAGGTTCTCGCCGATACCGGACACCCTGGTCAGCAGCGGGGCGGAGGCGGTGTTCACGTCGACGCCGACGGCGTTCACACAGTCCTCGACGACGGCGTCCAGCGAGCGGGACAGCTTCGACTCGGCGAGGTCGTGCTGGTACTGGCCGACGCCGATGGACTTCGGGTCGATCTTCACCAGTTCGGCAAGCGGGTCCTGGAGGCGGCGGGCGATGGACACCGCGCCGCGCAGCGACACGTCCATGCCGGGCAGTTCCTGGGACGCGTAGGCGGAGGCGGAGTAGACCGAGGCGCCCGCCTCGGACACCACGATCTTGGTCAGCTTCGGCACCCGCTTGATCAGCTCCGCCGCCAGCCGGTCGGTCTCCCGGGAGGCGGTGCCGTTGCCGATGGAGACCAGCTCCACGCCGTGCTGGGTGGCCAGCTTCTCCAGCGTGTGCAGCGCCTCGTCCCAGCGCTGCTGCGGCTGGTGCGGGTAGATCGTGTCGGTGGCCACCACCTTGCCGGTGGCGTCCACGACGGCGACCTTCACGCCGGTGCGGAAGCCGGGGTCGAGACCCATGGTGGAGCGGGTGCCCGCGGGCGCGGCCAGCAGCAGGTCGCGCAGGTTGGCGGCGAACACGCGCACGGCCTCGTCCTCGGCGGCCTGCCACAGCCGCATCCGCAGGTCGATGCCGAGGTGGACGCGGATCTTGGTGCGCCACGCCCAGCGCACGGTGTCGTTGAGCCACGGGTCGGCGGGACGGCCGCGGTCGGCGACCCCGAAGCGGGCGGCGATGTCGGTCTCGTAGGTGCCGTTGTCGGCGTCCGGGTCCAGGTTGAGGTCGAGTACCTCTTCCTTCTCGCCGCGGAACATGGCGAGGATGCGGTGCGATGGCAGCTTGGTGAACGGCTCGGCGAAGTCGAAGTAGTCGGAGAACTTCGCGCCCTCGGTCTCCTTGCCCTCGCGCACCTTGGCGACCAGGCTGCCGCGGGACCACATCTGCTCGCGCAGCGAGCCGATCAGGTCGGCGTCCTCGGCGAAGCGCTCCACCAGGATCGCCCGCGCCCCCTCCAGCGCGGCCGCGGCGTCGGCGACGCCCTTCTCGGCGTCGACGAACGCCTCGGCGGCCGCCGTCGGAGGCACCGTCGGATCGGTCAGCAGGCCGTCGGCCAGCGGCTCCAACCCGGCCTCGCGGGCGATCTGGGCCTTGGTGCGGCGCTTGGGCTTGTAGGGCAGGTAGATGTCCTCGAGGCGGGCCTTGGAGTCGGCGTCGAGGATGCGCTGCCGCAGCGCGTCGTCCAGCTTGCCCTGCGAGGCGATGGATTCCAGGATCGCGCCGCGCCGGTCCTCCAGCTCACGCAGGTACCGCAGCCGCTCTTCCAGCGTGCGGAGCTGGGTGTCGTCCAGCATGCCGGTGACTTCCTTGCGGTAGCGGGCGATGAACGGCACCGTCGACCCGCCGTCCAGCAGCCCGACGGCCGCGCTCACCTGGTTCTCCCGCACACCGAGTTCGTCGGCGATCTTGCGATGGATGGCTGTGCTCACGTATCCCGCCCCGCCTCTGTCACAAAGAACTAGCCGGTGCATTCTGCCCTAGCGGCCGTCCTACCGGCCTCGCCAGTCGACACAGACCGCGACCGCGTCGTCGTCCAAGCGGTTCTCGCCGTGGAAGGACACCAGGTCGTTGAGCAGCAGGCGGACCGCCTCGTCGCTGGGCAACGGCCGCACCCTGCGCAGCGCCTGCCGCAGGTTCGCGCCGTAGCGCCGGTCGGCGACGGCGGCCTCGAAAATGCCGTCGCTCAACACGAACAGCCGGTCGCCGGGCAGCAGGTGGTGGTCCTCCTCCACGTACACGGTGCTGTCGAACATGCCGAGCGGAAGCTGCTCGTCGAAGGTCAGCGTGAAGTCCTCGTCCCCGCGTTGGCACCACGCCTGCGGAGAACCGGCGTCCACGATCCGGGTCTTGCCGGTGGCCACCTCGATCCGCATCAGCAGCGTCGAGACGTGCAGTTGCCCGCCGTACTGCGCCCAGATGGCCTGGTCCGCCATGGCGGCCTGGTCGGCGAGGCCGAGGCCTGCGCGGCGGGCGTTGCGCAGCGCGCTGATGGTCAAGCCGGTGAGCTGGGCGGCGGTGACGCCGTCGGCCATGCCGTTGGTGACGGCGAGGGTGAGGTATTCGCCGTCGAAGGTCCAGTCGAAGTTGTCGCCGCGCACCTCGTAGGCGGGTTCGAGCTGGCCCGCCAGGCTGAACTCCGGGCACCGCAGCCCCCGCCCCGGCAGCAGCTGCCACTGCATCTCGGCCGCCAGCGTCAGCCGCACCGTCCGGCGCACCAGCCGGAACTGGTCGGTGATCCGCTCCGCGAGCGTGATCGCCTTGGCCAGCACCTCGGTGAGCCGGCAAAGCTCGGTGACGGCGTCCGGGTCTGCGTCGACGCTGAGCGCCCCGAAGCGGTTGCCGCGCAGGCTCACCGGCAGGTGCAGCAGATCCCGCTGCGGCACCGGCGCCTGCTGGCGGAACGCCTCGCCGGGCCCGTCGCCGTCGACGGACACGGCGTCGGTGTCGTGCATGACCGGCTCGAGGGTCCGCAGCCGGTAGTCGGCCAGCCACAGCTCGACGTGGCTCGCGGCGAAGTGCTCCCGCAGCACCGTCTCCAGAGTTGAACACAGGTCGTGGGCGGGCGCGTCCAGCAGCAGGCGCTCCGCCTCGATCATGCGCTCGGTGAGCTCCACTGTTTCCTCCGCCCTATGTGCTCACATCATCCACCGCGGCCGCCCGGTTGTTACCACCGATACCGGCGTTGAGCTCCAATGCGACGAACAGGTCCACCCGGTCAGCGATGGCGGACAGGTTCCGTCCGGTGAGTGCCTCGATCCGGCCGATCCGGTACCGCAGCGTGTTCACGTGGACGTGCAACTCGGCCGCCGTGCGGTTCCAGGAGCCGGAGCAGGCCAGGAACGCCCGCAGCGTGGCGACCAGCGCGGAGTTGTGTTTCCGGTCGTAGTCGGTCAGCGGCCGGAGCAGCCGGTCCCGGAACGCCCGCCGCAGCTCGGCGGGCACGGTGCTCAGCAGCAGCGTGTGCGAGGCCAGTTGGTCGGCGCTGACCAGCCGGAGCCTGCCCGCCTGGTGTTCGGCCAGTTTCCGGGCCTGCCGTGCCTCCTCGATGGCCTCGCCCAGCCGGTCGGCTTCGGCCACGCCGCCGATCCCGACGGCCAGCCGGGCGTCGGCCAGCCCCGGTTCGATGGTGTGCAGCGCGTCGGTGACCTCGTCCACCGTGGTCGGATCGGCCCGCAGCAGCGCGAACGGCTCCCGATCCACGGTGCCGACCAGCGCGCCGAGCCTGGACGTTGCCGCGGTGAGCACGGCGGCCGCCAGTTCAGGGGTGCCCGCGGAGGCCGCGATCACCGTGAGGGGGCGGTGCGGGTCCAAGCCCGCCGCGGCCAGCGCGTCCGAGGCGTCATGGCCGTTCATCGCCCGCCGCAGCATGCCCTCGGCCGGGCGGTTGGCCAAGACGCGGTGTTCGGCGTGTTTGGCCCGCTCCAGCCCGGCGAGATCGGCGAGTTCGACGGCCAACGCGCGATCGGTGCTCGTCCACCGGGTGTGGTCGCCCTCGATGACCACCAGCCACCCGGTGAGTCTGCTGCCGCCACCTGACGCGGCGAACACCGAGAACGTGTCCTCGCCGGTCTTCACCGTGCTCGGGTGGGAGTCGGCGAGCAGGAAGTGCCGCACCCACTTGCGTACCGCCGCCCGGCTTGCTTCGGCGCCCGCCACCACCGACCCGGTGGTGGTGACGACCCGGCAGACCCGGCCCAGCAGCCCGCCCGCGTGGGTCAGCAGTTCGTCGAAGGTGGCGCCGCCCGCCAGCAGCGTGAGCAGCGGCTCGCGGCGGTCGCGTTCGGCGGCAAGCTCCAGCACGACGCGTTCGGTGATCGTCGCGAAGGAGACCTCGACCGGAACCTCGATCAGCGGCACGGCATGTTTCTCGCAGGCCCGTCGGAGGTCGTCGGGAATGGCTCCGAATTCGGCGTTTCCCGCCGCCAGCGCCGTGACCTCGGCCGCCGCGAGTGCGGAGACGAACTCCTCGGAGTCGCCTGCGTCCCGGCGCCAGACCAGGCCGGTGAGCACCAGTTCCCCGCCGGTCAGGTACCTGCTGGGGTCCTTGAGGTCCGTGGTGTAGACCCACCGGATCTCCCGGTCCGCAGCTTCGCCGCCGGTCAGCAGCGTCAGCTTGAGGTCTTCCTGGTGCAGAAGGGACTTGAGTTTCATTCATCCCGCCCGGTGCTCGGTTTCGGCATCGTACTGCGCGGGAGTTGGAGGAAAGTACAAACCAATCGGTGATAAATGCCGCCCGATTCATGCCTTTCATGGCTGGTGGCGTGGTGAGGCAGCGCACTGTACTGGGATAGTCGCCAGAGGACGGGTATGTGCTGGTCGGGGGAGGTGCGAGCGCATGCTGACCCAGGTGAACGCCTGGCCGCGGGACCGTTTGGTGCACGAGCTCCTGACGTGCTGCCCGGTGCCCGAGTGGGCCTACGACGTCGCCGCGCAACGCCCGTTCTCGGGCCTGCCCGCGCTGCGGCGCGTCTCATCGCTGGTGCTGGTGGGCCTCGAATGGGGACACGTGCTCAAAGGCCTGGAGAACGAGCCGCGCGTCGTGACACCCGAGGGCGGGGGCGACCTGGAATGCAGGCTCGCGGCGGCCGGTGTCGACTATGAGCACCGCTTCGGCCACGTGTTCGTGTGCTGGGTGGACGGGCTGACCGCCGAGCAGGTGCTCGCGGAGTGCAGGCGACGGCTGGGCAACCCGGAGTTCGCCGAACGGCACGAGGTCCGCAGGGAACTCGCCAAAATCGTTGACTCCCGGCTGAGGAAGTTGGTGACCCGGTTCTGATGGACTTCCTGCGCTCCACCAGCCTGTCCGACGCGCTCGCCGCCAAGGCGGCCGTCCCCGAGGCGGTACCGATCGCGGGCGGCACCGATGTGATGGTCGAGCTCAACTTCGACCTCCGGAGACCCCCGGCGGTGCTCGACCTCACCGCGGTTCCCGAGCTGTCGCAGTGGTCCGATGTGGACGGACGTATCCGGCTTGGCGCGACCGTCACCTACGCACGGGTCATCACCGAGTTGGGGGACCGGCTGCCGGGGCTGGCGATGGCCTCGCGCACGGTCGGCTCACCGCAGATCCGCAACCGGGGCACCGTCGGCGGCAACCTCGGTGCAGCCTCCCCGGCGGGCGATGCCCACCCGATCCTGCTGGCCACCGACGCGCTGGTGGAGGTGGCGTCGGTCCGCGGCAGCAGGCGGATACCGATCGGCGAGTTCTACCTGGGACCCAAGCGCAATGCCCTGGCGTCCGACGAGTTGATCACCGCGGTGCTGGTGAAGTCCGCGGCCGGGCCGCAGCAGTTCGCCAAGGTGGGCACCCGCAACGCCATGGTCATCGCGGTGTGCGCGTTCGCGCTGGCGTTGCACGGCGGGCGGGTCGGTACCGGCATCGGCTCGGCGGGGCCGACCCCGCTGCGCGCCCCTGCGGCCGAGGCGCTGCTGAACCGGGAACTGGACTGGACGGGCCGAGGGCCGCTGCCCGCGGAGTTGGCGCACAGCTTCGGCGAGCTTGTCGCCGACGCCTCCGCACCCATCGACGACGTTCGGGGCACGGCCGCCTACCGGCGGCACGCGCTGGCCGTCCTTGCCCGGCGCACCCTGTCCTGGGCCTGGCGGGACTACTGCGACGAGGAGCGAGCATGCGCGTGAGGGTCACCGTCAACGGCGAGCCGCGGCAGGCCGACGACGTCTGGGAAGGCGAGTCGCTGCTCTACCTGCTCCGCGAACGGCTCGGGCTGCCCGGCGCCAAGAACGCCTGTGAACAGGGCGAATGCGGTTCGTGCACGGTGTACCTTGACGGGCTGCCGGTGTGTTCCTGCCTGGTCGCCGCGGGCCAGGCGCAGAACCGCGAGGTGCGCACGGTGGAGGGGCTGACCGCGGGGGAGGAGTTGCACCCCGTGCAGGAGGCTTTCATCGAGGCGGGCGCCGTGCAGTGCGGGTTCTGCACCCCGGGCCTGGTGGTGGCCGCCCACGACCTGATCCGCCGGGTGCCGCAACCGTCCGACTCCGACATCCGGGAGGCGCTGGCGGGCAACCTGTGCCGCTGCACCGGCTACGAGCACATCATGACCGCGGTCCGGCTGGCGGCGGCGAAAGCACAGGGGGAACCGGCATGAGCATGGTCATCGAGAACGCCGCCATAGCCACCGTCGACAGCGTGGGCACCGAGTTCTCCCACGGGCACCTCGTGATCGAGGCGGGCCGCATCGCCGCCGTCGGCGCCGGACCGGCGCCGCGATCGGAGACGCGGCGCATCGACGCCTCCGGCTGCCTGGTCACGCCGGGGTTCGTCAACACCCACCACCACCTGTACCAGTGGGCAACCCGGGGACTGGCCACCGACTCGACCTTGTTCGAATGGCTGACCACGCTGTACCCGATCTGGGCGCACCTGGACGCCGACATCACCACCGCTGCCGCGACCGCGGGCCTGACCCGGCTGGCCGCCACCGGATGCACCACCGCCGCCGACCACCACTATGTCTTCCCGCGCGGCGGGGGCGACCAGATCGCCGCGCTGGTGGCGTCGGCCGGGAGTGTCGGCATCCGGCTGCACGCGGTGCGCGGATCGATGGACCGCGGCGAGTCCGACGGCGGGCTGCCACCGGACAGCCTGGTCGAGGACACCGAGGCCGCGCTGCTGGGCACCGAACAGGCCATCGATGCCTTCCACGACCCGGCTCCCGAGGCCATGGTGCGCATCGCGGTCGGGCCGTGCTCGCCGTTCTCGGTCAGCAAGGAACTCATGGTCCGCTCCGCCGAACTGGCCCGGCGCCGCGGGGTGCGGCTGCACACCCACCTCGCCGAGACGGTGGACGAGGAACGCCAGTGCCTGCAGGAGAACGGCTGCACGCCCGTCGAGTACGCCGATGAGTTGGGCTGGCTGGCCGAGGACGTGTGGCATGCGCACGCCATCCACCTCTCCGACGAAGCGGTGAAACGCTTCGGCGCCACCGGGACCGGTGCCGCGCACTGCCCCACCTCGAACGCCCGCATCGCGGCGGGGGTGGCGCGGGTGCGCGACCTGCTCGACGCCGGGGTCGCGGTGGGGCTTGGCGCGGACGGCGCGGCGTCCAACGAGTCCTGCGGGCTGGCGGAGGAACTGCACCAGGCGCTGCTGTTCGCCCGGCAACGCGGCGGCCCGGCCGCGCTGACCCCGCGGGAGGCGCTGTATATGGCGACCATGGGCGGTGCGCGCTGCCTGGGCCGGGCGGCTGAGCTGGGGTCACTGGAACCCGGCAAGCTCGCCGACTTGGCGGTGTGGCGGATCGACGGCTATCAGCACGCGGGGATCGACGATCCGGTCGCGGCGCTGGTGCTCGGCGCCCAGCCGCCCCTGGAGCTGCTGCTGGTGGGTGGGGAGACGGTGGTGGCGGGCAACGAGATCCGCACCGTCGACCCGACCGCCGTGGCCGCCGACCTGCGGGCCGCCAGCCGGCGGCTGAGGGAGGCTGCATCGTGAGCAGCCCGCAGCGGACCGACACCCGCGTCACCGGCGGCATCGGGGAGAGCCCGCAGCGGCCGGACGGCACCCTGAAGGTCAAGGGCGAATTCGCCTTCGCCTCCGACCTGTGGCACGAGGACATGATCTGGGGCACCACCCTGCGCAGCCCGCACCCGCACGCCCGCATCCGCGGCATCGACCTCGCCGAGGCGCTGAAGGTGCCCGGCGTGTACGCCGTGCTCACCGCGGCCGACGTGCCCGGCCGCAACCGGTACGGGCTGGAGCACGCCGATCAGCCCGTGCTCGCCGAAAACCTGGTGCGCTACCAGGGTGAACCCGTCGCGCTGGTAGCCGCCGACCATCCGGAGACCGCGCGCCGCGCCGCCAGGCGGATCGCCGTGGACTACGAGGAACTCGACCCGCTCACCGACCCCGAGACCGCCGCGCACGGCGACGGACCGCTGCTCCACGAGGGCGGCAACGTCGTGCGACACGTCCGCATCCGCAAGGGCGACCCGGAGCTCGCCGCCGAGGTGGTGGTCAGCGGAACCTACGAGGTCGGCATGCAGGACCAGGCCTTCCTCGGCCCCGAGTCGGGACTGGCCATCCCCGCCGAGGACGGCGGCGTCGACCTGTACGTGGCGACCCAATGGCTGCACGCCGACCAACGCCAGCTTTGCGTCGCGCTCGGCCTGCCGCCGGAGAAGACCCGCCTCACCCTGGCCGGGGTCGGCGGCGCGTTCGGCGGCCGGGAGGACCTGTCCATGCAGGTCCACGCGTGCCTGCTCGCCCTGCACACCGGCAGGCCGGTGAAGATGTCCTACAGCCGTGAGGAGTCCTTCTTCGGCCACGTGCACCGGCACCCGGCGAGGATGTACTACGAACACGGCGCCACCGGCGACGGCAGGCTCGTCTACGTCCGCGCCCGCATCTACCTCGACGGCGGCGCCTACGCCTCCACCACTTCCGCCGTGTCGGCCAACGCCGCCACCCTCGGCGTCGGTCCGTACACAGTGGACAACGTGGCGGTGGACTGCTGGGGCGTCTACACCAACAACCCGCCCTGCGGCGCCATGCGCGGGTTCGGCGCCGTGCAGTCCGCGTTCGCCTACGAGTCCCAAATGGACCGGCTGGCGCAGGCGCTGGGCATGCACCCCGTCGACCTGCGCGCCCGCAACGCCCTGTCCGAGGGCGACACCATGCCCACCGGGCAGGTTGTCGACTCACCGTCGCCGGTGGCCGAACTGCTGCACCGGGTGCGAGATCTGCCGCTGCCCGGTGACCGCGGGAACGACCTGCGGGAACTGCCGGGCGGGGTCTCCAACACCACCCACGGCGAGGGCGTGGTGCGCGGCGTGGGGTACGCGATCGGGATCAAGAACGTCTGCTTCTCCGAGGGCTTCGACGACTACTCGACCTGCCGCCTGCGGCTGGAGCTCATCGGCGGAGAGCCCGCCGTCCTCGTGCACACCGCCGCCGCCGAGGTCGGGCAGGGCCTGGTCACCGTGAAGCAGCAGATCGTCCGCACCGAACTCGGCGTCCAGCGGGTCACCATCGACGCCATGGACACCCGGATCGGCAACGGCGGCTCCACCTCCGCCTCCCGGCAGACCTACATCACCGGCGGCGCCGTCCGCGCCGCCTGCGCCCTGGTCCGCGACCGAGTGCTCGACCTGGCCGCGGCGAGGTTCAGCCGCGCGCCGTCCACCCTGCGGCTGGAGGGCGGCAAGGTGATCACCGAGGGCGGGGAGGTGCTGGTCGACCTCGCCGACCTGCTCGGCGGGCAGGCCATCGAGGAGACCGCCGAGTTCCGGCCCCGCGCCACCGAACCGCTCGGCGCGAACGGCCAGGGCACCGCGCACGTGCAGTACGCGCTGGCCGCGCACCGGGCCGTCGTGGACGTGGACACCGAACTCGGCCTGGTCAAGGTGGTCGCACTGGACTGCGCGCAGGACGTCGGCAAGGCCATCAACCCGCAAGCCGTGCTCGGCCAGATCCACGGCGGCTCCGCCCAGGGCCTCGGCCTGGCGGTGATGGAGGAAATCCAGGTCAGTGGTGCCAAAGTCGGCAATCCGTCGTTTACCGACTATCTGATCCCGACCATCCTGGACATGCCGCCGATGACCGTCGACCTGTTGGAACGGCCCGACCCGCACGCCCCCTACGGCCTGCGCGGGGTGGGCGAGCCGCCCACGATCTCCGCCACCCCCGCCATCGTGGCCGCCATCCGCGCCGCCACCGGCCTCGCCTTGCCCAGGGTGCCGGTGCGGCCGGAGCACCTCACCGGAACCGGCTGAGCCATGTACGACCTCTCGACCGAGTTGACCCAGTGGCGGGCCGCGGGGGAGAGCTTCGCGGTCGCCACCGTCATCGACGTCGCGGGCAGCGCACCCCGCGAGCTTGGCGCCGCGATGGCCGTCCGCTCGGATGGGCTGGCCATCGGCAGCGTGTCCGGCGGCTGCGTCGAGGGTGTGGTCTACGAATTGGCGACCGAGGTACTGCGTGACGGCATGCCGCGCCGCGAGCGGTTCGGCTACTCCGCTGACGACGCGCTGGCCGTCGGCCTGAGCTGCGGCGGCGAGATAGAGGTGTTTGCCCAACGCGCCGACCAGCGCGGGCTGCACGCCGCGCTGAAGGCGGCCGCCGACTGCCTGCCGGTGGCGCTGGCTCGGGTGGTGGACGGACCGCTGTCGCTGGTCGGCCGCGCCCTCGCGGTGTACGTGGACCGGGTCATCGGCAGCACCGGCGACCGCGGCCTTGACGCCGCGATCGTGGACGAGGCCAGGGTCATGCTGGACACCGCCCAGAACGGCCTGCGCCCGTTCGGCCGCCGCGGCACCTGCGACCCCGATCTGCGGGTGTTCATCGAAAGCTGGGTCGCGCCGCCACACCTGATGATCTTCGGGGCGGTCGACTACGCGGCCGCGCTCGCCGAGGTCGGCAAATTCCTCGGCTACCGCGTCACCGTCTGCGACGCCCGCGCGGTGTTCGCGACCAGAGACCGGTTCCCCTGCGCCGACGAGGTCATCGTGGACTGGCCGCACCGCTACCTCGCCCGCACCGACACCGACGCCCGCACCGTGGTCTGCGTGCTCACCCACGACGCCAAATTCGACATCCCGCTGCTCGTGGAGGCGCTGCGCAGACCCTTGGGCTACGTCGGGGCGCTGGGTTCCCGCCGCACCCACGAGGCCCGCCTGGAACGCCTTCGCCGGGAAGGCCTGAGCCCGCTGGAGTTGGCCCGGCTGCGCTCGCCCATCGGGCTGGACCTCGGCGGCCGGACGTCGCAGGAGACCGCGCTGGCCATCGCCGCGGAAATCGTCGCGCTCCGCCGCGGCGGCACCGGGCACCCGCTGTCCACTATGGCCGGGCCCGTGCACCGCAGAGGTCCGGTGTCCTTCCGCCGCACCGGAACCGCGTGAGTGATTACCCAGGAGTCATTAGCCCTAACGGACTGTCACTTCCTCGGCACTTCGCTGCCCGATATGTGCATACCGTGCAGGTTGGTGGCCGGCATTCGACCGGTCCCGGGCTCGGACGGCGGCGGTACTTCCCACCCCGGCACGCGTCGCCGCCCGGCGCCCTTCCGCGACCACGAGGAGAACCCATGAACGTGAAGATCACGTCCGCGGATCGGTTCTGGTGCGTCGACACCGGCCAGGACGGCGGCACTCACCTCTCCGCCGCGATCAACGGAACACCGCTGACCCCGAGGGCCCGTGCGGTGGAGGTTGTCGCGGTCTGCGGCCGAGGCTCGTTCCGCGCCACCTACGTCTGGCCGTCCAACCCTTTTGACGAAGCTCAGAAGTGTCCGGTCTGCTCCAGATTGAACTGACAATTCGCCGCAAATCCGACACCTGTCCGAATTGCGCACCCCCGATCGGTGGCCCGCCCCCGGCGTCCGGGTCATCCTGTCCCCGCATATGCCGCGAGCGGCGCGAACTCCGAACTTTCCGTTCGCGGATCCACCCTGAAAACGGGTTAGCCTTGGGTGCTTGCGAAAGGACGTCAAGGCATGATGACCAGCAGGTCGGTATTGCTCGCACCGGACAAGTTCAAGGGCACCCTGACCGCGGCGCAGGTGGTTGACCACCTCGGCGCGGGGCTCGCGGAGACACCGGTGCCGCTGCGCAAGCTGCCGGTGGCCGACGGCGGCGACGGCACCGTGGAGTCGGTGATCGCGGCCGGGTACCGCCGGATCAGAGCGGGTGTTCTCGGTCCCACCGGCGACCCGGTCACCGCCAGCATCGGTGTCGGTGACGACACCGCCGTGGTGGAACTCGCCGAGGCATCCGGCCTGCGCCTGATCGAGCCGAAGCTGGCGCCGCTCACCGCGGGCAGCTACGGCACCGGCCAGTTGATGAGCGCCGCTCGGCGCTCGGGCGCCCGCCGGGTGGTGTTGGGCCTGGGCGGCAGCGCCTGCACCGACGGTGGCGCGGGCATGATGCGTGCGCTGGGCGCCCGCCTCATCGACGCCAAGGGCCGGGCGCTGCTGCCGGGCGGTGCGGAACTGCGCAGGCTGCACCGCTTGGACCTCACCGAACTGCGGTGGGATCGCGAGTTGGTGTTGGCCAGCGATGTGGACAACCCGCTGCTGGGCGAGAACGGCGCCGCCGCCGTGTACGGCCCGCAGAAGGGCGCGACGCCCGAGCAGGTGCAGGTGCTGGAGGAAGGCCTGCGCCGATGGTCGACGGTGGTCGCCGAGACGCTGGGCGCCGACCTGTCCACCCACCCCGGCGCGGGCGCGGCGGGCGGCGTCGGCTTCGCCGCGCTGGCGCTGCTCGGCGGCAAGTTCCGGCCCGGCATCGAGTTCATGCTGGACCTGCTCGGCTTCCACGAGGCGGTGCGGGAGGCGGGGCTGGTGATCACCGGCGAGGGCTCGCTCGACGAGCAGACCCTCCGCGGTAAAGCCCCCGCGGGCGTCGCCGCGGCGGCGAAGGCGGCCGGGGTGCCGGTGATCGCGGTCTGCGGACGCTGCACGCTGACCCGCGAACGGCTCGCCCTGGCGGGCATCTCGGCGGCATACGCCTTGACGGACCTGGAGCCCGACCCGGCGCGCTGCATGGCCGACCCCGGCCCGCTGCTCCAGCAGATCGGCCGTCAGATCGCCAGGGACTGGCTGTGACGGTGGTCGTCCTGCCGCGGCGACTCGCCCTCCGGTGCGTGGCCGCTATCGGTCAGCGCAGGCAACTCGGTCGCCGGATCGCCGAGGGCCTGCCGTGACCGTTGCGGGTCTGCTCCTGGCAGCCGGCGCGGGCCGCCGCTACGGACTGCCCAAGGCGCTGGTCCGCTGGCGCGGTCGGCTGCTGGTCGAACACGCGTACTCGGTGCTCCGCGACGGCGGCTGCGACCCGGTGGTCGTCGTGCTCGGCGCCGCCGCCAGGGAGATCCGCGGCCAAGCCGCACTGCCCGACGCGATACTCGTCGACAACCCCGACTGGCCCACCGGCATGGGCGGCTCGCTGCGCACAGGTCTGTCCACTGCGGAGGAACTGGACGCGAGCGCCGCGCTGATCCTCCCCGTCGACATGCCCGCCGTGACCCCTGAGGCCGTCCGCCGCGT
This sequence comes from Actinorectispora metalli, assembly GCF_056323685.1. NCBI lineage: Bacteria > Bacillati > Actinomycetota > Actinomycetes > Pseudonocardiales > Pseudonocardiaceae > Actinorectispora > Actinorectispora metalli. The sequence goes on along the minus strand of NZ_JBREYE010000001.1, from coordinate 208,504 downwards.
CGCCGACGCCGACGGCCCGGACGCGCTGGTGGCGGCGGGCTACCACGGCCGCCGCGGACACCCCGTGCTGCTCGGCCGCACCCATTGGCCCGAGGTGTCCCGCCTCGCCGTCGGCGACGCAGGCGCCCGCCCCTACCTGCAAATCCACCCACCGCGGCTGATCGCCTGCGAGGACGTGGCCGATCCGCATGACGTCGACCGGCCCGCCGACCTCCACCCCTGAGTGACCTGTGCCACTCTGGAAGCACGGAAGTTCCATTTCACACTGGGGTGATCGAAGTGAAGTTCTGGGGTAGACCCATGCTCGCACTGCTGGTGCTGACGGCGTTCCTCGCGCCGGCCGCCCAGGCGGAGTCGGCAGGTGTCAGCGTCGCCGCCACGTCGTGGACCAGCGCCAAGACCGGTTGGGTGCTGGGATTCGCCGATATCTGCACCGGCCGCACCTGCGCGGCCGTGCTGCGCACCGAGGACGCGGGTGCCACCTGGCAACCCGTGCCCGCGCCGGATGTGGCCAGGTCCGAGCGCGACCGCAACCGCATCGTGTTCGCCGACGACCGCAACGGCCTGGTCACCGACGGCGAACGCGTCTTCAGCACGCACGACGCGGGCCGCAACTGGAAGCCGGTGGAACTCGGCGTCCCACCGGTCACCATCGGCGCCATCGCGGCCGACAAATCGGCGTTCTACGCACTGGTGCACAGCGGCGAAGCCAACAGCACCCGACTACTGCGGTCCACAGTGGACAGCAATGAGTGGGTGCCGGTGAGTGGCGTGGAGATCACGGGCGCCGCCGACGGCGACCTCGCGGTGCGCGACGGCAGCGCGTTCGTCAGCCTGTCGCGGGTGTTCGAGGAAAGCCGCTACTGGGTGGGCAGCGGGGGAGAGTGGCGCGAGCACGCGCCTCCGTGCGCACTGGAAGCCGCGGTCGAACTCGCCGCCGCACCGGGCACCGCCGTCTTCGCCTCGTGCAGTTGGAACCCGGGCCAGGGCTTCATGTTCAAGGAACTCAAAGCCTCCAAGGACGGCACCGCGTTCGACTCCGTGAGCAAGGCCCCGCAGGAGGGCATCACAATCGACCTGGCCGTCAGCCCGTCCGCCACCGCCTACATCTCCGCGGTAGGCCTCGGCGCGGGCTTCATCCACCGCGGCACGGCGGGCGGAACCGTGTGGGACACCCCGTTCGCCGAAGCGGGTTTCCCGCTGTACGACCTGGCATTCCAGACCGCCGTCCAAGGCGTGTTCGTCCGCGACGCCGAGGACACCCAGGTCGGTTCCCTGTACCGCACCTGCGATGCGGGCACCACCTGGAAGCCGCTGAGCCTGACCGCGAACAACGGCACCTGCTGACGAAACCGGAGAGGGCCTGGCGGGGTGCCAGGCCCTCTCCGGTCGAGGTTGCTATGACAGGCGGCACCCGTCGGGGGCGGCCGTCAGGTTGTACTCGCCGTACCAGCCGGTGCCGACGAGCTTGCCGACGCCGCGGCCGGTGTCGACCCACTTCTCGCTGTAGGGCAGGTACCGGTACCAGAGCAATTCGCCGCCGTTGTCGGCGCGGGCGCCGTACAGGGTGTCCGCACCCGCCGAGAAGATGCTGTTGAACATCTGCCAGCCGACACCGGCCGCCTTGGCCTCCTGTGTCCACTCGCCGGTGCCCGCGTTGTAGACGTTGCGGTACAGGTTGCCGTTGTTGGCGCGGGCGTAGATCACGCCGTCACCAGCCGCGACGATCAGGTTGTACTGGCCCCAGCCGTCCTTGAGTACCCGGTGCTCCCACTTCTTCGTGGCGAAGTCGTAGTTGCGCCAGTGCAGCTTGCCGTCCGGCTCCACGGTGTAGATCGCGCCGCGGGTGTCCACGGTGATCCGGTTGCGGTACTCCGCGCTCGCGTAGCGCTCCCAGCCGTGGTCGATGACCTGGTACTGCGCGCCGCCCCAGGTGTCCCAGCCGCTGCCGTTCCACCGGAGCCTGCGCAGCTGCCCGTTGTCCACCGCCGCGTACACCAGGCCGTCCGGGCCTGCCACGGTGCGCGCGCCCAGCCAGCCGTTGCCGATCTCCTTGCCGCCGCCGTTCACCCAGGTGAACTCACCGTCGCGAGGGCTGGTGTGCTGGTACAGGTGGAAGGTGCCCGCCGAGTTGCGCCGGGTGATGAACACATCCGCCGCGGGCTTGCAGGTGATCGCCAGGTTCGAGACGTGCTTGCGGAACCAGTCCCCGATGTCGTCCACGCGGGTGTCCACGGCGCCCTTGCGGGTCTCGGTCACGCCGATGCAGCCGCCCTGCCAGGACGCGCTGTTCACCGCCGCCAACTCGATGACCCCGTTGACCACCCGGTAGGCCGGGCCGCCCGAGTCGCCCTTGCACAGGCTCGCGTCGCCGCCCAGCGCGATGCTGGTGGCGGTCACGCTCTGCACGGTGAACGCCCCGAGGTGCAGCTTGTCCGGGACCCACTCCGTCGCGGTGCGCCCGAAGCCGCCCGCCTTCAGCGTCTCACCCGGCGCCGGCGCGGTGGCGGACAGCTTCACCGGCGCGAAGGCCACCGGCGTGGCCAGTTTGGCCAGCACCAGGTCGCGGTCGGTCCGCGGCACCAGTTCGACGACGTCGACCTTGGTCGGCGCCGCACCGGAGAGGACCTCCCGGCCCACGGTGGCCGTAGTCGGCAGCGTCGGCGCCCCCGGCTGGACCTGGGAACCCGATTCGGCGAAACAGCTCGCGGCGGTCACGATCCACTGGGCTTCGACCAGGGCGCCCGTGCAGCTTCGCTGCGGGCCGGGGCCGATGTCGAGCTTGGCGATGAACGGGTGGCTGCCCGCCGCCACCGCATCGCCGCCCGCGACGCCGTGGGCCTGCGCGCCGCTGAGCAGCCCGGCCGCCACCGCCGCGGTGAGCAGCCCCGTCATCCACGCCTTGGGCGTGCTTCTTCCTGTCACTGCGTTGACCCCCATCAGACGAAGACCCGGCTCGGTACCGGGATCTCGGCGGATGACGCGAAGCACTCGCGCCATCTCGCGTTGTCGGCGATGAACTTCCTGCCGTCGGAGCGGGAAACCTTCACCGGTTTGAGCCTGCGCTCGGCGGAATCCGCTCGGCGCCCGGACTGTCGAATTGCCACAATGCGCGCGCGAGCCCCCGCGACGATGCCCCATCCTCCGTGCGTCGGAAAACCCCAGTACCGGGGAGGATGAACAGCATAAATTTCGGTTCGGCCACAAAACAAAGTCGGCCAGATAACTATGGAGAGAATCACAACCTGTAACGCCTGATGACTTATGCCGTTTCGCCGGAGACGATCCGACTGCTCCCGACGCCGCATAATGTGATCTCAGGCCACCTGTTTGCGCAGTCCGCAGGCCAAATTCGGACGGACCGCACCCACGAGTGGGGGAGAGAAGCAGCTCTACGAAATACTCCGTTCGGTCGCCCGGAAATGCATTCCCCCAAATCGCCTCACATTTCTCCCCGGCGGTATTCGGTTACGGCATCGAGGCGCATAGCGGCGAAGCATAGGAAGGCGAAGTGTCCGAACAGGACGGTTTTCGATCTTCCTGTTTCGACAGCGAACCGGAGTTGGTTGAATCCGGAGCGTGACGGAATTGCGTCGATAGCGGAGCCGGTCTGTTGCGCTCGTTGGCGGGCTGTCATGATTGAGCTCTCCGGCGGGGTGTTCCCCGTTGACGAGATCCGGACTCGCGGTCCTTGGCGTCGCCCGGGTGTCAATGGTGATGTTCTCACCTATCCGCCGCCGGTGCTTGCGTGACGAAGGAAGGTGGCGCATGACCTTGTCACGACCTGAAGGTCTCAACCAGGAGCACGGCCGGTTCGCCGAGGCTCGGGCGACAGAGAAGGCGCACAGCGACATCCAGAACAGCAGGGCAGCCCGTACCGTCGCGGTGCACTCGTCCAACGCCGAGGACTGCGCGAGCCTGCTGGCCATGCTCGGGCTGGAGGCCCAGGAGGGCAAACGGCACGAGCGGCACGGCTGACACCGGTGAGCGGTGGCGCGGCTCTCGCCCGCACCACCGCTCACTAACGTCAGGCGTAGCCGCCCGCGACCTGCTCGTACCGCGCGGCCCAGTCCGGGACCTCCTCGCCGCCCAGGTATGCCTCCAGGCGGTCCAGGAAGGCGTGGGTGCCGGGCGCGAACCCCTGCGCCTCGCGCGTGGACAGCCCGCGGTGGGTCAACGTCAGCAGGGTGCCATCACCCTCCGGGGTCAGTTCGTAGCGCACCACGCTGTCGGTCACGATCCGCTGCCGCCACTCGTGCTCCAGCACGTGCGGGGGATCCCAGACGAGGATCTTCCCGGTCAACCGCTTCGCGTCCGGAGGCGCCGGGGTGTGCGGCTGCATGTCGATGCTCCCGCCCGTTCGCGGGTCAAGCGTGGTCTCGCCGAACCAGACCGCCCGCTGCCCCGGATCGGTGAGCGCCGCCCACACCGCATCCACCGGATAGGGCAGCCGCCGTCGAAACGTCAGGACCGCGTAGTCCCCGTCGATGTGCAGGCTGCCGTTGCTGTCGCTCATCGCTGTCCTTTCGCGAGGTGGACTTCGAGCGCGTCGAGGTGCTCGGGCCAGCAGCGGCGGTACCGCCGCACCCATTCGGCGATCTCCACCAGCCCGTCGGGCCGAAGCGCATAAATCCGCCGCTGCCCATCCGGCCGGACCTCCACGAGACCCGCCTCCCGCAGGATCCGCAGGTGCCTCGACACCGCGGGCTGCGTCAGCCGCGGCAGGCCCGCCACCAACTCACCCGCCGAGCGTTCCCCATCGGCCAACGCGTCCAGCAACGCCCGCCTGCTGGGTTCCGCAACCGCCTCGAACACGTCCATATATCAAGGATAGCGTATATAAGGATAAGTAGATATGTCAGCGTGGGTTTCGGCGTGAGGCGTGCGTGGGAAGTGCTCACTCACCTGCGATGAGGAGTGCGGAGATGAAGCGGTGGCCCTGCCTGCTTTTCGCTCTGCTGTTGACCGCGTGCGGCGGAGTGCGGTTCGGCGAACCCGCCGATACCGGTCCCAGCGTGACCACCATGGGTTTCGGCCTGCCCGATGAGCACGCCACCGCGCGGGTGGCGGCCTTCCGCGAAGCCAACCCCGGTGTGCCGGTGCGGGTGAACGAGGGGAAGTTCGAGGAGCAGCAGTTCCTGTCGGCGGTGGCGGGCGGCAGGCCGCCGGACGCGTTGTACGTGGACCGCGCCAAGCTGGGCAGCCTGGCCGCCCGCGGCGCGGTCGAGCCCTTGGACGACTGCGTGCGGGAACACGGCGTCGACCTCACCCAGTTCCGGCAGGCCGCGCTGCGCCAGGTGACCCTGGACGGCCACGTCTACGGCCTGCCCGACTTCAACATGGTTCGGGTGGTGGTCAGCAGCGACCCCGTCCTGGACGCGGCGGGAATGCGGGCCGCCGAGGCGGCTGTCGCCGACTGGTCGCGTCTGCCGGAGGTGACCTCCCGGCTCGCCGACCTCCCCGGCGGTTCCCTGCGGCGCATCGGCTTCGACCCCGTGGTACCCGACTACTTCCCGCTGTGGGCCAAGGCCAACGGCGAAGACCTGATCAGCGAGGACGGCCGGACCCCAAGGCTGGACGCGCCTGGCGTGATCGAGGCCGCCGAGTTGACGGTGGGGCTGGTGGACCGGCAGGGCGGCTGGCCGCGGTTCAAGGCGCTGAAGGACTCCTTCGACTTCCACGGCGCCAAGAACCAGTTCACCACCGGACAGCTGGGCTTCATGGTGGTGGAGGGCTGGTACCTCAACACCCTCGCCGCGAACTCACCGGACGTGCCGGTCACCGTCGCCCCGTTCACCGACCGCCAGGGCAGGCCGATCAGCTTGGCGTCCGGCCAGGCCTGGGCACTGCCCAAGGGCTCGGCCCACCGCGCCGAAGCCTGCCGCTTCATCGTCACGATGACCGCGGCGAAGACCTGGGAACGCGCCGCCCAGGCCCGCCGCGACGCGCTGGCCAAGAAGGGCAGGACCTACTCGGGCACCTACACCGGCAACCGCGTCGCCGACGAGCGGATCTTCGCCGACATCTACAACGCCCAGTCCAATCCGCTCATCGACAGCGGTGTCCGGGTCGCCCTGTCGTTGCAGGACAAGGCCTTCGCGCTGCCCGCAAGCCCGGTCGGCTTCGAGCTGATCAAGGCCTACGAAGCCGCCCTGAACCGCGCCCTGACCGGACGGCAGACCGTCCCCGAAGCCCTGCGCCAAGGCCAGCGGGAAGTACTGGCCGCGCTGGCCAGACGGGAGGGCTGAGCCGTGCGGAGCGAGCGGAAGTGGGTGTGGTTCTTCCTCGCGCCGTGGCTGATCGGGTTCGCCGCGTTCACCGCGGGCCCCATGCTGGCGGGCCTGGCGCTGTCGTTCACCCGCTACGACCTGATCAACCCGCCGACCTACGCGGGCCTGGACAACTACCGCACGCTGCTGGCGGACCCGAAGGTCACCACAGCCCTGGGCAACACGCTGTTCTACACAGCGCTGCACGTGCCGCTGAACATCGCGCTGGCCCTGGCACTGGCGGTGCTGCTGCACCGGGTGGGCCGCGCCGCGGGCTTCTTCCGCACCGTGCTGTACCTGCCGGTGATGATGCCGCCGGTGGCGATGGCCGCGTTGTTCCTGCTGCTGCTCAACGGCAGCACCGGCGCGGTCAACGCCTTCCTCGGACTGCTCGGGATGGACGGTCCGAACTGGACGACCGATCCGAACTGGATCAAGCCCGGCATCGTCATCATGCAGCTGTGGACGGTCGGCACCACCACGGTGATATACCTCGCCGCCTTGGCGGGCGTGCCCGCCGAGTTGTACGAGGCGGCCCGCCTTGACGGCGCGGGACCGTGGCGCCGCTTCCGGCACGTCACCCTGCCCATGATCAGCGGCACCGTGTACTTCACGGTGGTGGTCAACACCATCGGCTCGCTGCAGCTGTTCAGCGAGGCGTACGCGATGTTCTTCGGCGCGGGCACCCAGAGCTCCGAAGAGGGGGATGCGGCGTTGTTCTACGTGATCTACCTGTTCCAGCAGGCGTTCGAATCCCTGGAGCTGGGCTACGCCTCAGCACTGGCCTGGCTGCTGTTCCTGGTGATCTTGCTGATCACCGTCATCCAGGTGCGGCTGAGCCGCCGCCTGGTGCACTACGAGGCCCAGCGGTGAGCCCCCGCAGATGGGCGGTGGGCGCCGCGCTGCTGCTGATCTCCGCGGCGTTCATTTACCCGTTCCTGTGGCTGGTGTCCGCATCCCTCAAGCAGCGCCAGTTCGTCTTCGACCACACCCTGCTTCCGCGGCCGTTCGCCTGGGAGAACTACGTGGAGGTATGGGAGAAGGTCCCGATGCTGGTGTGGCTGGGCAACAGCGCCGCCGTCGGCCTCGCCGCCGCAGGCACGGTGACCCTGTCCAGCGCCATGGTCGCCTTCGGTTTCGCCCACTTCCGCTTCCCCGGCCGCAACGCGGCGTTCGGACTCGTGCTCGGCACCATGATGCTGCCCGCCGCCATCACCATGGTCCCGGTCTACCTGGAGTGGAACGCCCTTGGCCTGGCCGACACCCAAGTCCCGCTGTGGGCGCAAAACCTGTTCGGCTCGGCGTTCTTCATCTTCCTGCTCCGCCAGTTCTTCCTGGCCCTGCCCCCGGACCTGTTCGAGGCAGCCAGGATCGACGGCGCGAGCTACCCCCGCCTGTTCTGGAGCATCGCCCTGCCCCTGGCCAGACCGGGCCTGATCGTGGTGTTCATCTTCGAGCTCAAGAACAGCTGGGTGGAACTGCTGGACCCGCTGATCTACCTCCGCGACCCCCAGCTATACACCCTGCCCCGCGGCCTGAAGGTGGTCCTCGACAACTTCGGCCAAGCAGGCGGCGAGGCCGAATGGCAACTGGTGATGGCCGCCAGCGCCATCTCGACCCTGCCCATGATCCTGATGTTCTTCCTCGCCCAGCGCTACTTCGTCCGCGGCCTCATCACCGACCACCAACAGCGCTGAGCGGCGGAGCCGGGATCTTCGCCTCCTGCTCGAACATCGCCGTCCTGACCTCTTCGAGCACAAGGAAGACTTTGCTGTAGGCGTCCGCCTGCGCGGCGATGTCGACCAGCGGAATCTCCCTGGTGAACTGCCCGCCAGCAACGGTCACCCGCAAACTCAGCACCTCGGCCTTCCGCTTGAGCTCGACATGAAAGGACCAGGCCGCGGCGATGGGAAGCCGCCGAACCGGCGCCCGCGGGGCAGTCCACGTCCACGCATCGACAGCCGAAGCGACAAGCCGAAGGGTCAGCACGGCCCGTCACCGGAGTCCAGTCCCGGCAGCCCGGCAGCGAGATCGGGAAGCCGTCCGAACGGGGAGAGCGGCGGGAAGCCTGCCAGCTCTTCGCAACGGACGGCGAAGTCGCGGAACGCCTGACTCGCCTTGAGTGCGAATTCCCTCGCCGTGGCGTAGCCATCGGGTTGCGGGACCTGAAGGGCGAACTGGCCGCCACCGAAGCCCAGAATCGCCGAGGGATTCCCCGGCACATGTTCGACGAAGGCTGCGTCCGAGGACTCATCCGGCTGAGCCATCACGTAGAAGGACACACTCTCACTCCCTTTCGCTTGTGGTTGCTTTCTACAAGCGTCGGTATCAAGTCGTCGCATCTAGAGCGCGCGGATGTCTCATCTGGTGTAGCGAGGGCTCTGGTAGTCGCGTTCTTGTCTCATCCCGCTGCTAGGGTCGAACAACGCGACGAGGAGGATCGGGTTATGAGTGCTGAAACCGGAACGGTACTCAAATTCTTGTTGCAACGGAGACATCTGCAAAGTCATCAGGCGTTCTGCAAGGAGTACCGGAAGGCAGCACGCCTGATCGATCCCGGCCTTGAAGCGTCGTATCCGAGCAAGGCGCAGTTCTACCGCTGGCTTTCGGGAGATCTGCGCGGTTTGCCGTTCCCAGACCACTGTCGTGTGCTGGCTCGCATGTTTCCGGACCGTACTGCGGAGCAGCTCTTCGCTCCGTGGTCGAACGAGTCGGATCAGGCCATACGGACGGAGGCCGATACAGCCGCCCAGCTCCAAGGCCTCTCCTCGGTGTTCATCAGCCGTTCGGAGTTCATGAACCACCTGCCTCCGCATGTCTTGTTCGATGGTGCTCAGCTGATTCGGGTAGCGGGCCTCTCACTGAACATCCTCTGCCAGAACTACTCTGATCAGTCGTTGGTCCGGCTCTTGTCGGAAGGCCGGAGGGCGCAGGCCTTGTTCCTCAGGCCAGATGGTGAGGCGATGAAGATCCGCGAGAGAGAAGAGGGTCATCCGAGTGGCGTACTCGCGTCACTCACCGAGCTGAACATGAAGCATCTGCTCCGTGTGCGTGACTCGGTGGGAAGGGGTTCGGAAAACCTTGAGATACGAGTTCACGACGAAACACTCAGACTCAATCTGACCTTGATCGATCAGCGGCTTTGCGTCGTTCAGCCCTACCTGTCGGGCACCCGCGGTATCGACTCCCCGACATTCGTGGTTGAAAGAACCGAGGCAGGGGGACTCTACGACGTCTTCAATCGAGACTTCGATTCGCTGTGGAACGGGGGCGAGGGCCAGTGAGAGAACTCGATCACCTACTCGGGTTGGCATTGGACGCCGTTCGGCTCGCCACAAAACTCGTCCAAGGGAGCATCCCGAGTGTCGTGCGCTCCAAAGGCGACCGCGACATGGTGTCGGATGTTGATCTTCTCGTGGAGCGGACGATCAGAGATCATCTCGCCGAGCAGGAGCCTGACATTGCTTTCCTCGGGGAGGAGATCTCGCAGCTGCTCCCCGGTGAGACGGACACGTTCTGGGCGCTCGATCCGATCGATGGCACAGCCAACCATGTCCACGGCTTGCCGCTCTGCGCTATCTCATTGGGGTTGGTCCAGGATGGAGCGCCTGCTGTCGGAGTCGTGTCGCTGCCCTTCCTCGACATGAGCTACTGGGCGACCAATGGCAACGGTGCGTATTCCAGTCGCGGGCGGCTCGCCGCGCGTCACGAAGTGCGCCTTCAAGACTCGATCGTCTCCATCGGCGACTACGCCGTGGGCCATGGAGCATCCGAAAAGAACCGCATCAGGCTGCGACTCACCGAACTCCTCGCCGCCCGCGCCCAGCGAATCCGCATGCTCGGCTCCGCCGTCATCGACCTGGTGTGGGTCGCCGAAGGCCGCCTGGGCGCCAGCATCATGCTCGACAACAACCCCTGGGAAACCCCCGCGGGCGTCCTCATAGCACGGGAGGCAGGCGCTGTCGTGCTGGACGAGTCCGGAAACCCACACGCTCAGCACTCGTCCAGCACGATCGCCGTCGCACCCGGCTTGGTGAACGAGATCATCGCTCTCCTCGACGAGGCCACGGTGCCTTGAGTTCTAGGAGTTCATATGTGGCGTAAGGACATCACGCACTCGAACTTGCTCACCGTGACCAGGGCCAGCCGTGCCACGCTGCTCGCCGGAGTTGAGCAGGGCGATCCCGGGCCACTTCGGAACACGCCGACGGCCCACCGGACGGACGTAAGCCTGGGCAATGTCGTCTCGGAGAAGGCAGCAGCGTGGTTTCGGAAGTGGGCCGTTGAAGGCGACACCGCGACGCTGAGAACCAACTCCCTCAGTGTTGTCGCCAAGCTGCCTGGCAGGCAGAACGCCGACCTGGTGATCCAGGTACTGGAGAATGATCCCAAGGTGCGTCGACTGATCGTCGCGAGTGAGATCTCCCGGCTCACTCAGTGCGATTGGAAGGTCGCGCTTCGGGGCGCGGATGACCCCACCACAATCCCCGAGCCGCGAAAACTCGCGCCAAAGCTGGCTAAGGGCGCGGTCAATCCCAAGGGCACCGAATCTCGATGGGCATGCGCCTATTTGCTTGCGCGGATGGTGCCTGTCCTCGGACGATAGGAACGTCGGCCTGCTCGCCGGTCAGCTGAACCGGTCCGCGTTGTCGATCGCCCACTGCGCGTAGGGCTTCGCGGGGCGGCCGGTGACCCGTTCGACGGTGTCGACGGGTACCTGTGGGTGGTGGGTGCTGAGTTCGAACCCGTCGAGCAGCCAGTCGGTGACTTCCGCAGGCAGCTTGTCCTTCCACAGTTCGTGAGTCTGCTCGCGGGTGAGTTCCTCGAAGCGGACCTCCCGCCCGATGGCCGCGCCGATCAGCTCCGCCTGCCGCCGCTGGGTGATGCTCTCCGGTCCGCTCAGCTCCAGCTTCTGGCCGCTGAAGACGTTGTCCCGCAGTACGATTCCCGCCACTGCGGCGATATCGCCCAGGTCGATCGGTGTCTGGGCGGCCTCCGGGTATGGCATCCGCACGACGCCCTCCGCGCGGATGGACTCCGCCCAGTCCAGGGTGTTGTTCATGAACGCGCCGGGCCGCAGGTGCGTCCACTCGAAACCTGCGTCCTCCACTGCCTTCTCGACCGCGTGGTAGTGCCAGGTTTCGGGGTCGCCGCTCGCTTCGTCATCGGCACCGCTGCCGGACAGTGTGACCACTCGCCGCACGCCTGCCTGCTTCGCCAGCTGTGCGAATTCCCGCACCGTCGCCGGTAGCGGCGCGAGGTAGACGGTGTCGATTCCCTCCAACGCCGCGGGCAGGGTTTCCGGTTTGCCGAGGTATCCGACCGCCACCTCCACTCCGGCCGGAAGCGCCGCCTTCTTTGGGTTCACGGTCAGCGCCCGTATGTCGGCGTCCGCCAACTCATTCACCACGAGCCTGCCCACGCTGCCGGTCGCTCCGGTCACCAAGATCGTCATGCTCACACCCCCGAGCTAACTGCGTATGCTGTACGGAGAATCTAGCACGGGAATGCCATGGCGGGGGGCGCCTCGGGATTCCTAGGCGCCCAGCACCTCGAGGATTTGTTCGCCGTACTTCGCCAGCTTGTTCTCGCCGACGCCGTTGATGATGGCCAATTGGTCCAAAGAGGATGGTTGGGCGGTGGCGATTTGGCGGAGGGTGGCGTCGTGGAAGATGACGTAGGCGGGGACGCCCTGTTCCTTGGCGGTGGCGGCGCGCCAGGCGCGTAGCTGTTCGAACAGGGGGGTGGCCTCGGGGGAGAGGTCGGCGGGTGCGGAGCGCTTGGACTTGGCGTCCTTGGCGGTGCGGGCCTTGAGGACCTTTTCGGGCTCGCGGCGCATCGGCACCTTGTGTTCGCCGCGGAGTACGGCCTGGCTTTCGGGGGTCAGGGCCAGGGTCGAGTACTCGCCTTCGACGCGGAGCAGTTGGCGGGCCAGGAGTTGGCGGATGACGCCGCGCCAGCCGGTGTCATTGAGTTCGGTGCCGATGCCGAAGGTGCTCAGGACCTCGTGGCGGTTCTGCTCGACCTTGGGGGTGCGCTTGCCGAGCAGGATGTCGATGATCTGGCCCGCGCCGAAGTGTTGGCCGCGTTCGTGGTCGAGGCGCCACACGGTGGACAGCACCTTCTGGGCGGCCACCGTGCCGTCCCAGGTCTCCGGTGGGGTCAGGCACGTGTCGCAGTTGCCGCAGGTAGAGCCCTGCTGGCCGAAGTAGTTGAGCAACTGGGTGCGGCGGCATTCGATGGTCTCGCACAGCGCGAGCATCGCGTCGAGGTGCCTGCCGGAGCGGCGGCGGTGCGCCTCGTCGCCCTCGCCGTTGTCGATCATCTTGCGGAGTTGCACGACGTCCTGCAGGCCGTAGGCCAGCCAGGCCGTGGAGGCCTCGCCGTCGCGGCCCGCGCGGCCCGTTTCCTGGTAGTAGCCCTCAACGGACTTGGGCAGGTCCAGGTGTGCGACGAAGCGGACGTCCGGTTTGTCGATGCCCATGCCGAAGGCGATGGTGGCCACCACGACCAGGCCGTCCTCGCGCAGGAAGCGGGACTGGTTGGTGGCGCGGGTGCGGGCGTCCAGGCCCGCGTGGTAGGGCACCGCCTTGACGCCGTTGTCCACCAGGAACTCCACCGTCTTCTCCACCGAGGCCCGCGACAGGCAGTAGACGATGCCCGCGTCGCCGTCGTGCTCGGTGCGCAGCAGTTGCAGTAGCTGCTTCTTCGGCTCGTTCTTGGGGACGATGCGGTACTGGATGTTGGGGCGGTCGAAGCTGGAGACGAAGTGCCTGGCCTCGGTCAGGTTCAGCCGGGTCGCGATCTCGGCGCGGGTCGCCTCGGTGGCGGTGGCGGTCAGCGCGATGCGGGGCACGTCGGGCCAGCGCTCGTGCAGATCCGACAGGGCCAGGTAGTCCGGGCGGAAGTCGTGGCCCCACTGGGAGACGCAGTGCGCCTCGTCGATGGCGAACAGGGCGATCTTGCCGCGGTCCAGCAGCCGCAGCGTGGACTCCACCCGCAGCCGTTCCGGCGCCAGGTACAGCAGGTCCAGCTCACCGGACAGGAACGCCTCCTCCACCCGGCGGCGCTTCTCGTGGTCCTGGGTGGAGTTCAGGAAGCCCGCCCGCACGCCGAGGGCGGTGAGCGCGTCGACCTGGTCCTGCATCAACGCGATCAGCGGGGACACCACGACGCCGACGCCGGGTCTGACCAGCGAGGGGATCTGGTAGCACAGCGACTTGCCGCCGCCGGTGGGCATCAGGACCAGCGCGTCGCCGCCTGCGACCAGCGAGTCGATGATGTCCTGCTGCTGTCCGCGGAACGAGTCATAGCCGAAAACCCGGCGCAGTACCCGCAGCGGCTCGGACTCAAGATCGGCTTCGGGGGAAGGCACCGGGCGATTCTAGGAGCATTCGCCCCGCGTCCGTGGCCACTTCCCGCGACCTGTGGACAACTCGCGTTTTCGATCACGATGCGAACCGGAACCGGGCTGGTAGCCGAGCGATAACAATCACTCCGGGTAGGTATTAAGCCTGACCTAACTTAGGTTAGCTTTGCCTCGTCTAGATGGGGTATCGGAAGGGTAGGAATGTCTGCAAGGAAGAGTGCTGCGGCACTGCTCGGCCTGCTGCTGGCGGGCTTGGTGACCGCATGCGGCGGCGGAACCGACCAGCCGTCCAACAACAGCCAGTCGGGCGGAGGCCAGGGCACGTTCCCGGTCACCGTCGAGCACAAGTACGGCAGCACGACGGTGTCCAAGGCGCCGCAGCGAGTGATCACGCTGGGCCTCTCCGACCACGATTCGGTTCTCGCACTGGGCATCAAGCCGGTCGGCGCGATCGAGTGGTTCAAGGAGAAGCCCTACGGCAAGTGGCCCTGGGCCAAGGACCGCTGGGGCGGCGTGCCCGAGCTTGTCGGTGAGCGCGACGAGTACAACATGGAGAAGGTCGCCTCCCTGCAGCCCGATCTGATCATCGCGGTGTATTCGGGCATGAAGAAGGAGCAGTACGACACCCTCTCCAAGATCGCGCCGGTGGTCGCCCAGCCCAAGGGCTTCGAGGACTACGCCGCGCCGTGGCAGGACATGTCGCTGCACATCGGCAAGGCCCTTGGCCAGGAGGCCAAGATGAAGCAGCTGATCGACGACATGTCGGCCAAGTTCGCCAAGGTGCGCAAGGACCACCCCGAGTTCGCGAACCAGACGGTCGTCGTCGCGGACAGCTTCAAGCCCGGTGTGTACTCGGCCTTCGCCAAGACCGACCCGAAGGCGATCTTCTTCTCGGAACTGGGCTTCAAGCTCTCGGAGAACGTCGACAAGCTGGTGAAGCCGGGTCAGAACGTCACCGAGTTCGGCGCGGAGCGGCTGGACCTGGTGGACGCCGACCGGGTCGTGTGGGTCACCTCCAGCACCGAGGCCAATGACCGGATCAAGGCCGAGCCGCTGTACCAGAAGCTCAAGGTGGCGCAGGAGAAGCGCGATCTGTTCGTGCCCTACGAGAACCCGGACATCGGCGCGGCGTTCTCCTTCAACACCGTGCTGTCTATCCCTTACGCCATCGATCAGATTCTGCCGCTGGTGACGGCGAAGTAGAAAAGAGCGCATTCCATGGTCTTCGGCAGGCCTCTGACCGCCGCTCAATCTGGAATCTGGCTGGCCGCGCAACTGGAACCGGACAACCCGGTTTACAACATCGCGTGGTACGCCGACATCTCCGGCGATGTCGATCTTGCGATGCTGTCCGCCGCGGTGCGGCAGGCAACCGCCGAGGCCGACGGCCTGCGCGCTCGGTTCGACACGGATGAGGACGGGAACCCGGTGCGGCTCGACGGTGCTGCCGCCGAGCCGGATGTCACCGTTCTCGACCTGTCCGGCGAGCCGGGGGCGGCCGAGACCTGGATGCGTGAAGACCTCGGGCGGACGGCGGACCCGGCGACGGGTCCGCTGTCCACCCAAGCGCTGCTGCGCGTCGGCACGGACCGAATCTTGTGGTACCAGCGCTATCACCACCTGGTGATGGACGCCTACGGCTGCGCGTTGATCACCCGCCGCGCCGGCGAAATCTACAGTGGACAGCCAGCGGCTCCGCTGTGCTCGGCGCAGGTGCTGGCCGAGGCCGACGCGGACTACCAGACCTCACCTCGCCGCGATGAGGACCGCGCCTACTGGCACGGGCTGCTCGCGGACCGCCCGGATCCTGCCCGCCTGCTGGAGCTGTCCACCGGGCGCGGCCTGCTGCGGCGCACCATCGAACTTCCCCCGGCGAAGACGGCCGCACTGCGTGACCTCGCGGAGCGCCTCAACGTCCGGCCGTCCCGCCTGCTGATCGCAGCGGTGGCGGCGTACACCCACCGATCCACCGGTGCTGGCGACGTGGTGCTCGGGCTGCCGGTGGCCGTTCGCCGCGATCCCGCCGTCCGCGCGGTGGCGGGCATGGCGTCCAACGTGCTGCCGCTGCGGGTGGCCGTCAGCCCACAGCTGACCTTCGCCGAACTGGTCACCTCCGTGGCCGAGGCCACCCGCGAACTGCTCGCCCACGACCGCTATCGCGGAGAGGACCTGGCGCGCGAACTGGGGATGGCCGGGCTCGCGGCGCTGTTCGGACCCACCGTCAACGTGATGGGCTTCGGGCAGGACCTGCGCTTCGGCACGGCCGATGCCGATCTGGTCAACCTGTCGCTCGGGCCCGTCAACGACCTGTCCATCGCCTGCTGCGAACTCGGCGCGGACCAGGGTCTGCGCCTGCACTTCGACGCCAAGCCCGATGTGTGCGACGGGGAACGGCTTGCCGGGCACGAGGACCGCTTCCTGCGCCTGCTCGACGCCGTGATCAGCCAACCGGATCGACCGGTGGGCTCAGTGGAACTGCTGTCCCCGGCGGAACGCGATGTGCTGGAGCGCTTCGGCGCCGACCCGATGCCCGCCCCGGAACTGACCTGGCCTGCCGCATTCGAACGGCAGGTCGAGCGGACACCCGATGCCATCGCGGTGGTCTGCGAGGACGAGAGCCTCACCTACGCGGAGCTCAACGCCGAGGCGAACCGGCTGGCCTGGCGGCTGTTGAACGAGGGAGTCGGACCGGAGCAGGTCGTCGGCGTCGCCGTGGAGCGCTCGGCCCGGACGGTGGTCGCGCTGCTCGCGGTGATGAAGGCGGGCGCGGCGTACCTGCCGCTGGACACCGACCACCCGGCGGACCGGCTGGCCTACATGCTGTCCGACGCGGGCTGTTCGCTGGTGCTGACCACCTCGCGCTCGGCCTCGGCACTGCCCGAGGTGGACCAGCTTGTCCTGCTGGATGATCCGCAGGCCACCGAGACGACAGACGCCAACCCGCCGGGACCCGCGTCGTTGGACGCGGCCGCCTACGTCATCTACACCTCCGGCTCCACCGGACGCCCCAAGGGCGTTGTGGTGAGCCACGACGGCATCGGCAGCCTCATCGCCACCGCGGCCGAGCGGATCGGCATCACCGGGTCGAGCCGCGTCGTGCAGTTCGCGTCGGTGGGCTTCGACGTCGCCGTCTGGGACCTCGTGATGGCGTTGTCCACCGGGGCCCGGCTGATCGTCGTGCCGACCGAGCGCAGGGTGGCCGGTGCGGAGCTGACCGACTACCTGGCCGAGCACGGCGCAACCCACATGATCCTGCCGCCCTCGCTGGTGGCGGCGTTACCCGGGGACTGCCTGCTGCCCGAGGGCGGGCTGCTCGTGGTCGGCACCGAGACGGTGCCCACCGAACTGGTCAACCGCTGGTCGAGCCGGCTGCGCGTGGTGGCGGCCTACGGCTTGACCGAGGCCACGGTGAACTCCACGCTGTGGCAGGCCCAACAGGACTGGCGCGGTCCCATCCCGATCGGCGTGCCCGACCCCAACACCCGCTGCTACGTGCTCGACGCCGCGTTGCGTCCGGTGCCGGTCGGCGCCGTCGGCGAGTTGTACGTGGCGGGGCGCGGGCTGGCCCGCGGCTACGTCGGGCAGTTCGGCCTGACGGCGGAACGCTTCCTGGCTGATCCCTTCGGCGAGCCGGGCAGCCGGATGTACCGGACCGGCGACCGGGTGCGGTGGCGCGCCGACGGCAGCCTCGACTTCCTCGGCCGCGCCGACAGCCAGGTCAAGATCCGTGGGTACCGCATCGAACCCGGCGAGATCGAGGGCGTGCTGCGCGCCCACCCTGCGGTCTCCCAGGCCGCGGTGACCGTCCGCGAGGACCACCGCGGCGTCAAGCGCCTGGTCGCGCACGTCGTGGGCGAGGTGGACGCGGGCGAGGTGCGCGGGCACGTGTCCGCGGCGCTGCCGGAGTACATGGTTCCCTCAGCCGTCGTCATCATGGCAGGCCCCCTCCCGCTGAACCCCAGCGGAAAGATCGACCGGGCGGCGCTGCCCGAACCGGACTGGGCGGCCCCCGTCGGTGACGCCCGGCCGACCAACGACACCGAGCGGGTGCTGGCGGACCTGTTCGCCGAGGTGCTCCGCCTGGACACCGTCGGCATCCACGACAGCTTCTTCGAACTCGGCGGCGACAGCATCGTCGCGATCCAACTGGTCAACCTGGCCCGCGCCGCGGGGGTGCCGATCACGCCGCGGGAGGTCTTCCGGCAGCGGACCGTCGCGGCCCTGGCCGCCGCGAGTGCCGAGCGGTCGACCCCTCGACCAGCCGACGACGGCACCGGCACCGTGCAGCCCACCCCGGCTGCTCGCAGGCTCGCCGCCTCCGGAGCACCCATCGACGGGTTGCACCAGTCCGTTCTGCTGAGTGTGCCTGGGGAACTGGACGCCGAGCGGCTCACCGGAATGCTCCAGGCCATCCTCGACCACCATGGAGTGCTGCGCGCTCGGCTGACCCCGGAATGGACGTTGGAGATCCCGCCCACGGGCTCGGTGTCCGCCGGTGACCTGCTTGTGGTCGAAGAAGATCTCGACATCGCGGCGCAGACCACGCAGGCGGCGGCGAGGCTGAACCCGGCCGAGGCCGTGATGTTCCAGGCCGTGTGGTTCCCCGCGGCCCGGCGCCTGCTGCTGGTCGCACACCACCTGGTGATCGACCGCGCCTCTTGGCGCATCCTGCTGGAAGACCTTGCTCTGCTGTGGCAGCAGGACGCCGAATTGCCTGCCGTCACGTCTTTCCGGCGTTGGTCGGAGTCGCTGACCGACGCGGGCCGGCTCGAGGCGCGCAGCACGGGCGGACCGGAGACCCGGTCGCTTGCGGTCACGCTCGCCTCGGCGAGCACCGCTCCGCTGCTGACCACCGTGCCCGATCTGGTGCACGGCACCGTCAACGACGTCCTGCTGACCGCGCTGGCACTCGCCATCCGGGACTGGCGTGGCGAGCAGCTGCCGGTGTCGCTGGACCTGGTGCGGGACGGCCGCGAAGCCAGCAAGGCCGATCTGTCCCGCACGGTGGGGTGTTTCACCACCGTATCCCCGGTGCGCCTCGATCCGGGCCCGCTGTCCGCGGGCGACTTCGGCCCTCCGCTGAAAGCCGTCAAGGAACAGCTGCGGGCGCTGCCCGCCCACGACCCCGGGTCGCAGCCCCGGGTGGTGTTCAACCACCTCGGCCGGGTCGCTTGCCGCGCCCAGGACTGGATGCCCGCACCCGAGGCGGACCCGTTGAGGCTGGAGCCGCTCGGTCTCCCCGCCGACACGCTGGAGATCACCGCAGTCGTGCGCGACGACACCGGTCCCACGCTGACCGCGTGCATCAGCTGGCCGGACGGCGTGTTCGAGGAGCGGGAGGTGGCCCGCCTCGGCGAGTTGTGGCTGCACGCCCTGGACGCCATCGCCGCCTACCGCGGCCCCGCCGGACACACCCCGTCCGACTTCCCCATGGTCGCCCTCAGCCAGTCCGAAGTGGACGAACTCGGACCGGTGTCGGACGTGCTTCCGCTCGCCCCGTTGCAGGACGGGGTGTTCTTCCACGCCGTCTACGACGACACCGCCGCCGACGAGTACCTGATCGGCCAGCGCATCGAGTTCACCGAGCCGGTCGACCCCGGCGCGCTCCGGGCAGCCCTCCAGGCGCTGGTCGACCGGCACGACTCGCTGCGGGCGGGCTTCCGGCAGGTCGGCGACCGGCGGGTACAGGTCATCGCGCGGGACGCGACCGTGCCGTGGCGGGAAGTCGGCGACAGGGACGTCGACGAGGTCCTCGCCGAGGACTGCTCACGGCGGTTCGACCTCGACCGGCCGCCGCTGCTGCGCGCGACGCTGGTCGACGCCCGAGTGCTGGTCCTCACCGTCCACCACCTCCTCAGCGACGGCTGGTCGGAGTCGGTGCTGCTGCGTGAGCTGATGGCTCTCTACCGCGGCGAGCTGCTCCGGCCCGCACCCGCCTACCGCGACTACTTCTCGTGGCTCGCCGGACGGGACCGGGAGGCAGGCCATACCGTGTGGCGGGAGGTGCTGTCGGGTCTGGACGAGCCGAGCAGGCTCTGCGGACCAGCAGGCGCGGAGCAGCGCCGCGAAGCGGTCGAGGTGGAGCTGCCGCCCGAGGTGGCGCACAGCGCCCGCAGGCGGGGCCTGACCCTGAACACGGTCGTACTCGGCGCGATGGGTGTTCTGCTCGGCCGCGTCACCGGCCGCACCGACGTGGTGC
The DNA here is from genome assembly GCF_056323685.1 of Actinorectispora metalli. Taxonomy (NCBI): domain Bacteria; kingdom Bacillati; phylum Actinomycetota; class Actinomycetes; order Pseudonocardiales; family Pseudonocardiaceae; genus Actinorectispora; species Actinorectispora metalli. The sequence goes on along the minus strand of NZ_JBREYE010000001.1, from coordinate 188,667 downwards.
TCGGCGCGCTCGTCTCCGGCCGCGAAGCCGAGGTCGCGGGCATCGAGTCGATGATCGGGCTGTTCGTCAACACCGTCCCCGTCCGCCTGCGCTGGCGTTGGGACGAGCCGCTGGGGGATGTTCTCGCGCGCCTGCAAGACCAGCAGACCGAGCTGCTCGAACACCAGTACCTGGCCCTGGCGGACCTTCAGCGCATCGCGGGCCACACGGAACTGTTCGACACCCTGCTGACCGTGGCGAACTACCCCGGCGGTGCGGTGGCGGGCATCGCCGACCGGCAGACCGTCGGCGTGGGGCACTTCCCCCTGGAGATCACCCTCACCCCCGGCGAACGCACCGTGCTGCGCTTCGACCACGACGCCAACCGCATCGGGTCCGATGCCGTGCGCGGCATCGCCGGGCAGCTGCTTGAGCTGCTGCGGTCCGATCCGGACACCGCAGTCGGCAGGCTCGAGCTCGGCGCCTCGGTTCCGGTGCTCGCGGGCGATGCGGTGGACGTGCCCGCGACCACGCTGGTGGAGGCGTTCGAACGACAGGTCGTGCGGTCCCCCCGCGCACCCGCGGTGATCTTCGAAGGCGAGCGGCTGTCCTATGCGGAGCTCGATCGAAAAGCCGACGCTCTTGCCGCGGCGCTGACCGAACGCGGGATCGGACCCGGTGCGATCGTCGCCGTCGCGGTGCCCCGGTCCACCGAGCTCATGGTCGCCCTGTTCGGTGTGCTCAAGGCAGGCGCGGCCTATCTGCCGGTCGACCTCGACTATCCGGCGGAGCGGGTCGAGTTCATGCTGGTGGACTCCGGCGCCGACACCGTTCTCACCACGACCTCGGCGGCAGACAGGCTTCCCGAGGTCGCGGGAGTCGAACGGCTGCTCGTAGATGCCCTGCCCACACCCACGACGCAGGTGGCGCCGCGCGCACCCGGCTACGACGACCCCGCTTACCTGATCTACACCTCCGGGTCGACCGGCCGCCCCAAGGGCGTGCTGATCACGCACCGCGCGATCGACAACCGGCTGGCCTGGATGCAGGCGATGTTCCCGCTGGGGGAGCGGGATCGGGTGTTGCAGAAGACGCCCGCCAGCTTCGACGTGTCCGTGTGGGAGTTCTTCTGGGCACAGCGCGCAGGCGCCGCGGTGGTGCTCGCCAAACCCGACGGTCACCGCGACCCCGCCTATCTGGCCGGGCTGATCCGCGAACACCGCGTCACGACCATGCACTTCGTGCCGTCCATGCTCGCGGGCTTCCTGGCGACCCCCGAGGTCACCGCGGACGCGGCATGGGCGGTGAGTCTCCGCAACGTGTTCTGCAGCGGTGAGGCCCTGCCCGGCGAGGCCGCGAACCGGTGGCTGGCGCTGACCGGGGTGGGCCTGCACAACCTGTACGGGCCCACCGAGGCCGCCGTCGACGTCACCTGGTGGCACTGCGAGGGGGAGCAGGACCAGGCGGCGCCCATCGGCGCCGCCGTGTGGAACACCCGGCTGCACGTTCTGGACTCGCTGCTGCGGCCGGTACCGGACGGAATCGCGGGCGAGCTGTACCTGGCGGGTGTGCAATTGGCCCGCGGGTACCACGCCCGCCCCGGCCTGACCGCCGACCGGTTCGTCGCCAATCCCCATGGTGCGTCCGGCGAGCGCATGTACCGCACCGGCGACCTGGTGCGGCGCCGGGCCGACGGCAACCTCGAGTACCTCGGCCGCACCGACCACCAGGTGAAGATCCGCGGCAACCGCATCGAACTCGGCGAAATCGAGACTGCGCTGGCCGCCACGCCGGGCGTGGCCAGGGCGGCCGTGATCGCCCGTGACGGCATGCTCGTCGGCTATGTGGTTCCCGCCCCCGGCGCGGAACCCGATCCGGCGCACCTGCGTGCCGCGTTGGCCGAGGCACTGCCGGACCCCATGGTGCCCGGCGCCTTCGTCGTGCTGGCGGACTTCCCGCTGTCGCCCAGCGGCAAGCTGGACCGCGCCGCACTGCCCGCGCCGGTGGTGGCGAGCACATCCGGCCGCAAGCCCCGCACCGAGCGGGAACACCTGTTCTGCGGCATCTTCGCCGAGGTTCTCGGCCTGCCCGAGGTCGGTGTCGACGACGACTTCTTCGCATTCGGCGGCGACAGCATCTCCTCGATCAGCGTGGCGGGTCGCGCCCGCGCGGCCGGGCTTCGGCTGGGCCCCAAGGACGTTTTCGAGCAGCGCACCCCGGGCGCCCTGGCTGACACCGCCCGCGAACTGGCCGCGGAGCAGGCCGACGACCGGCCGCTGGTGCTGCTCAGCGCGGCCGAACGGGAACGCGTCGGGGGCAGTGAGGTCTGGCCGCTGTCGCCGTTGCAGGAGGGCCTGTTCTTCCACGCCAGCTACGACACCGGCGGGCTGGACGTCTACCAGTCCCAGGAGACCGTCGACTTCGGACACAGGCTGGACCCCGACCGGCTGCGCGCAGCGGCCGCGGCGGTGCTGGCCCGCAACCCCAGTTTGCGTGCGGGCTTCACCAGCGAGGGTGTCCCGCAGCCGTTGCAGTTCATCGCCGAGGACATCGAGATCCCGCTGTCCACTGTGGATCTGTCGGAGCTGTCCGCGCCGGAGGTTTCGGCGCGGGTCGACGAACTGCTGGCGCAGGACCGCAAGCAGCGGTTCGACCTCGCGGCACCGCCGCTGTGCCGGTTCCTGCTGATCCGGCTCCCCGAGGGCGACCGGTTGGTGATCACCCACCACCTCATCCTGTGGGACGGCTGGTCGGCCTGGCTGTTCTTCGAGCAACTGTTCGCGCTCTACGCCAACGGCGACGACCGCGGCCTGCCCGATCCCGGCTCGTACCGCGACTACCTGCGCTGGCTGGCCGCGCAGGACGACGCGGCGGCGACGGCGGCCTGGCGGCGGGCGCTGTCCGGGCTGACCCAGCCCACGCTGGTCGCGGGCGCCGACCGCAGCCGTGAACCGGTCATCCCGGAGGAGCGGCACGTCCCGCTCGGTGCCGAACTCGGCGACCGCCTGCGGGAACAGGCCCGCCGCCACGGCGTCACGCTCAACACGATGCTGTCCGTGGCCTGGGGCCTGGTGCTCTCGGCCACCGTCGGCAACGACGACGTGGTGTACGGAACCGCCGTCGCGGGGCGCCCGTCGGAGATCGACGGCGTCGAGAACGTGATCGGCATGTTCCTCAACACCATTCCGACCAGGGTCACCATCCGCCCCGGCGAGTCCGTCGCGGGGTTGCTGCGGCGGACCCAGGACGAGCGCGCGGCCCTGATGCCGTACGAGTACGTCGGCCTCGGCGAGTTGCAGCGGGACGCGGGTCACCGCCAGCTCTTCGACACCCTGTTCGTGTTGCGCGCGGCGGACGGCGATGAGCGCTCGGCCGCGTTGCGGGAGCAGTACGGCGTCACTGCTTTGTCCAATGTGGATGGAACGCACTTCCCCATGACGCTGGTCATCACGCCGACCGGCGGCAGCCTGCGGATTACGCTGGCCTCCCGGCCGGACCTGATCGGGGCGGCCACCGCCGAGGCGGTGCTGACGCGCTTCACCACCGTGCTGTCGCGCCTGGCCGAGAACGCGGACCAGCCCGCGGGTGCGGTCGACCTGCTGCTGCCCGCCGAGCGGCGGGAACTGGTGGCCGGGTGGGACGCCACCGTCAACGAGGTGCCTGACGAGACCATCGCGGACCTGCTCGCCCGGCAGGCCGAGCGCTCGCCGGACGAGGTCGCGCTGGTCTTCGGCGAGCAGCGGCTGACCTACGCCGATCTGGACGACCGGATCAACCGGCTGGCGCGGTTGTTGCTGTCCCGCGGCGCGGGCCCTGAGCAGGTCGTCGCGCTGGCGCTGCCCCGCTCCACCGAGATGGTGGTGGCGTTGTTCGCCGTGCTGCGCACCGGAGCCGCCTACCTGCCGCTGGACCTGGACCACCCCGCGGACCGGCTGCGGATGATGATCGCCGACGGCCGCCCGCTGTGCGTGTTGTCTACCACCGCGGTCGGGCTGGTCGACGACGCGGTGTGCCTGGACGAGCAGGCGGTGCGGGCCGAACTGGCGGCACTGTCGGGTGCGGAGATCCGCGACGAGGAGCGGCCCGCGTTCGCGCGGGGGCTGCCGGGTCGGCTGGAGCACCCGGCGTACGTCATCTACACCTCCGGCTCCACCGGCAAGCCCAAGGGCGTGCTCACCCCCTACCGGGGCCTGACGAACATGCAGCTCAACCACCAGGAGGCGATCTTCGACCCGGCGATCGCCGCGGCCGGTGGCAGGAGGATGCGCATCGCGCACACCGTGTCCTTCGCCTTCGACATGTCCTGGGAGGAGCTGCTGTGGCTGGTGGAGGGCCACGAGGTGCATGTCTGCGACGAGGAGTTGCGCCGCGACGCCGAGGCACTGGTGGCCTACTGCCAGGAGCACGCCATCGACGTGGTCAACGTGACCCCCACCTACGCGCAGCTGCTCATCGAGCAGGGGCTGCTGCGAGGCCACGTCCCGCCGCTGGTGATGCTGGGCGGCGAGGCCGTGTCCGACTCGGTGTGGACCGCGCTGCGGGAGACCGAGGGCACCTTCGGCTACAACCTCTACGGGCCGACCGAGTACACCATCAACACCCTCGGCGCCTCCACAGTGGACAGCGAGACGCCGACGGTCGGCAGGCCGATTTGGAATACCCGCGGTTATGTGCTGGACGCCGCGCTGCGGCCGGTGCCGCCGGGCACACCGGGTGAGCTCTACATCGCGGGAATCGGCCTGGCCCGTGGCTACCACGACCGGTTCGGGCTGACCGCCGAACGTTTCGTCGCCGATCCGTTCGGCGCTCCGGGCGAGCGCATGTACCGCACCGGCGACCTGGTGCGGCAGCGTCCCGATGGCATCCTGGACTTCCTCGGCCGCACCGACGACCAGGTGAAGATCCGCGGCTACCGGGTGGAACTCGGCGAGATCTCCTCGGTGATCGCCGCCCATCCCGCGGTGGCGCACGCCGCCGTCATCGCCGACGGCTCCGGCCACGCCAAGCGACTCATCGGCTACGTGGTGGCGGAGGAGTCGGTGCTGCCGGAGGTGCGCGAGTTCCTCAAGCAGCGGCTGCCCGAGTACATGGTGCCCGCCGCCCTGGTGGCGGTGCCTACCTTGCCGCTCACCGTGAACGGCAAGCTGGACATCCGCGCGCTCCCCGCGCCGACGTTCAGCACCACCCAGGGCAGGGCGCCGCGGCCGGGTGCGGAGCAGACGCTGTGCGAGCTGTTCGCGGCGGTGCTCGACCTGCCATCGGTTGGCGTCGAGGACAACTTCTTCGCCCTCGGCGGGCATTCGCTGCTGGCCACCCGGCTGATCAGCCGGGCCCGCACCGCGTTGTCGGCGGAACTGGCGATCCGCGACCTGTTCGAGGCTCCCACGCCGGCCGAACTGGCCTGCCGGGTCGGCAACGGCACGGCACGGCCCCCGCTGGTCCCGGTGCGGCGCCCGGCGGAGATCCCGCTGTCCTCGGCACAGCAGCGGCTGTGGCTGATCGAGAGCATCGAGAACTCGGCGGCATACAACTTCCCACTGGTCATGCGCCTGCGGGGGGCGCTGCACACCGACGCGCTGCGGGCCGCCGTCGGCGACGTGCTCGGCAGGCACGAGGCGCTGCGCACGGTGTTCGCGGTGGCGGACGGCGTGCCGTTCCAACGCATCGTCTCCGACGCGGAGCCGACCTTCGAGGTGGTCCCGGTGCGGGAGTCCGATGTGGACTCGCTGGTGCACGACGCGATCACCCGCCCGTTCGACCTGGCCGAGGAACTGCCGCTGCGGGTGACGGGGGCGCGGGTTGCCGAGGACGACCACCTGCTCGTGGTGCTGCTGCACCACATCACCACCGACGAGTGGTCCGACCGGCCCTTCCTCCGCGACCTTTCTACCGCCTACGCGGCCCGGCTGCGCGGTGAGGCTCCACAGTGGACTCCGCTGCCAGTGCAGTACGCGGACTACACGCTGTGGCAGCAGCGGCTGCTCGATGCCGTCGGCGGCGAGCAGTTGGACTACTGGCACCGCACCCTGGACGGGGCGCCGGAGGAGATCGAGCTGCCGTTCGACCGGCCTCGCCCGCCGCGTCCCAGCTTCCGCGGCGCCGACCTGGAGTTCGCGCTCGACGCGGATGTCTGTACCGCCCTGCGCGGGTTGTCCAGGGACAGCGGCGCCAGCATGTTCATGGTGCTGCACGCCGCGGTCGCCGCCTTGCTCCGCCGGATGGGAGCCGGCGAGGACATCCCGCTCGGCGCGCCGATCGCGGGCCGCACCGACGAGGCCTTGGACGAGCTGGTCGGCTTCTTCGTCAACACGCTGGTGCTGCGCACGGACCTGTCCGGCGATCCGAGCTTCGCCGAACTGGTGCGGCGGGTGAAGGAAGCCGACCTTGCCGCGTTCTCCTATGCGGACGTGCCGTTCGAGGCCGTGGTGGAACGCGTCAACCCGGTCCGCTCGCTGGCCCGCAACCCGCTGTTCCAGGTGATGGTGGGCTATCACGCCAGGGGCGAGTCCCCGCTGGAACTGCCGGGCCTCACCGTGGAGTGGCCGCCGACGAGCAGCGGCACCGCCAAGTTCGACCTGGTGTTCAGCTTCAGCGAGCACCTCGACAGCGGGTCGATCTCCTGCCGCGTCGAGTACGCCACCGACCTGTTCGACGAGGAGACCATCGCCCGGCTGCGGGACCGCTTCGGCAGGCTGCTCACCGCGGTGACGCGGCGTCCCGACGCGCCGGTCACCGCGGCCGAGGTGCTGGACGATGAGGAACGGCGGCTGGTCCTCCGGCGGTTCAACGACACCGCCCGCGAGGTGGACGAGCTGACCATGCCCGAGCTGTTCGCCAGGCAGGTCGCCGAGCGTCCCGACGCGCTCGCGGTGACCGGCGACCGCTCGCTCACCTATGCCGAACTCGACGCCGAGTCCGACCGCATCGCGGCGCTGCTGCACACCCGTGGGATCGGCGTCGAGGACGTGGTCGGCGTCGCCGTGCCGCGGTCGGCGGCCATGGTCGCCACCATCCTCGGCATCCAGAAGCTGGGCGCGGCCTTCCTGCCGCTGGACCTCTCGCATCCGGCGGACCGCCTCCAGTACATGATCGGCGACTCCGCGGCCCGGATCGTGGTCGGCACCGAGACCGTCGAAGGGAAGATCCCCGCTGTCGACGGCATGGAAACGGTGCTGCTCGACAACCCCGCCGTCGCCCGCGAACTCGCTGCGGCACACCGCCCGCCGACGCACGCGCCTGCCCTCGACCAGGCCGCGTACGTCATCTACACCTCCGGGTCCACGGGCCGCCCCAAGGGGGTCGTGCTCTCCCACGATGGCATCGCCAGCCTGGTGGCGACCGCGGTGGACCGCTTCGGGCTCCAGGCGGGCGACAGGGTGTTGCAGTTCGCCTCGATCGGCTTCGACGTCGTGGTGTTCGAGCTGTGCATGGCGCTGTGCCAGGGCGGCACGCTGGTGCTGGTGACCGACGAGGCGAGGGTCGCGGGTCCGGCGCTGACGGACTTCCTGGCCGCTCAGCGGGTCAAGCACATGATCCTGCCGCCGTCGCTGGTCTCCGCGCTGCCTCCCGAATGCGAGCTTCCCGCGGGGGCGACGCTGGTGGTGGGCACCGAGACGGTGCCGCCGGACGTGATCAACCGGTGGGCGGACACCCTCCACGTCGTCGTCGCCTACGGCCTCACCGAGGCGACCGTCAACTCCACGCTGTGGACCGCGCGAGCCGGACGCCGCGGCGCGGTGCCCATCGGCGTACCCGATCCCAACACCGTCTGCTACGTGCTGGACGAGCGGCTGCGCCCGGTGCCGCCGGGTGTGACCGGCGAACTGTACGTGGCAGGTCGCGGGTTGGCGCGGGGCTACCTCGGCCGGTTCGGGCTGAGCGCGGAACGCTTCGTCGCCGACCCGTTCGCCGCTCCGGGTGCCAGGATGTACCGCACCGGCGACCGCGCCCGCTGGCGCCGCACCGGCGAACTGGACTTCCTCGGCAGGGTGGACAAGCAGGTCAAGATCCGCGGGTTCCGCATCGAACTGGGCGAGGTGGAGGCGGCCCTGGCCGCGCATCCCGCCGTGACGCAGGCCGCGGTGGTGGCCGACCGCAGAGGCGACATCACCCGACTGGTCGCCTATGTGGTGCCCGAAGGCGAGATCGACAGCCTCGCGGTGCGCACCCACGTCGCGCAACTGCTGCCCGACTACATGGTGCCCGCCATGGTGATCGCACTGGACGGCCCGCTGCCGCTCACCCCCAACGGCAAGCTGGACCACCGCGCGCTGCCCGAGCCGGACTTCGCGGAACTCGTCGGCGACGCCGCCCCGACAACACCGGAACAGCACACGATGGCCGCGTTGTTCCGCGAGATCCTGGAGCTTCCGGAGATCGGAGTCCACGACAACTTCTTCACCCTCGGCGGCCATTCGATGTCCTCGATGCGTCTGGTGGGCAGGATCCGCGCCGCCTTCGGTGTCGACCTGACCATGCGGGATGTCTTCGAAGCGCCCACCGTGGCGGGCATCGCCGCCAAACTGCCCACCGCGTCGGCAACCCGTCCGCCGCTCGTGCCACGACCGCGCCCGGAGGCGCCGCCGATCGCACCCAACCAGCGTTGGCTGTTCTCCCGAGGCAAGCCGGGTTACGACCACGCCCTGGTGCTGCGGGTCGATGGGGAACTGGACACCGCGGCCATGGAGGCGGCCTTGGCCGATATCGCCCACAGGCACGAGCCGCTGCGCACGGCGTTCCGCGAACGGGACGGAGTGCCCGCCGCCGAACCGGCCGATCCGCCTGTGCTGGAACGGCATCGGTGCGCCGACCTGGAGGCCGAGCTGGCGGAACTGGCGGCCCGACCGGCCGACCACCCGGTCCGGTTCCGGCTACTCACCGACGATGACGGCGCTGCCGCCGTATTGCTGAGCATGCGCTACCTGGCGGTGGACGAATGGTCCGTGGTGCCGCTGTTCACCGACCTCAACCTGGCCTACGCCGCCCGGCTGCGCGGCGAGGAACCCGCATGGACTCCGCTGCCGGTGTCCTATGCGGACTATGCACAGTGGATGGTGGAACTGCTGGGCGACAGCACCGACCCCACCAGCACCGCAGGCAGACAACTGGCCTACTGGCGCACGCGATTGAATGGCCTGCCAAGCCCCGAACTGCCCACGGACCGGCCACGTCCCGAGGCGAACAGCCACCGCGGCGCGGTGAGCCCGTTCCAGCTTCCCGATGACCTGCACGCCGCCGTGGACCGGCTGGCCGCCGACACGGGCACCAGCATGTTCATGGTCCTGCACGCGGCGTTGGCCGCGCTGCTCACCGCCAACGGGGCAGGCACCGACCTGCCGATCGCCACCCTGGCCGCGGGCCGCACCGAGGAATCGCTGGCAGGTCTGGTCGGCTGCTTCTTCAACACCGTGGTCCTGCGCACCGACACCGCCGCCGACCCGACGTTCGCGACTCTGCTGTCCAGGGTCCGCGACACCACCCTCGATGCCCTGGACCACCAAGAGGTGCCGTTCGCCGACGTCCAGCGGGCGACCGCCATCGAGGAACCCAGGGTCCGGATCGTGCACCATGAGAAGGCCAGGGTCACCGGCCTTGGCGCGGCGGCCACCCTCGACGCCGTACCCACCCGGTGGACTGACGCCGATCTGACGCTCAGCTTCTACGAGCCGAGGGACGGCGGCCCGGTGCCCTGCTACCTGATCTACGCCACCGACCTGTTCACCCCGGAGACGGTGGCCCGGCTGGGGGCGGAGCTGACCAAGCTGCTCACCGCCGCCGTCGCCGACCCGCACCGCACCATCAGCACGCTGCTGCCCAGGAGGAGCACATGACCAACCCGTTCGACGACCCGCAGGGCACCTTTGTGGTCCTGGTCAACGACGAGGACCAGCACTCGCTGTGGCCGTCTTTCGCGGAGATCCCCGCGGGCTGGCGCAAGGTCTTCGGCGAGGCCGACAAGCAGGCGTGCCTCGACTACGTGGAGCAGAACTGGACCGACCTGCGCCCCAAGTCCCTCCGCGAGGCCCAAACCACGTGACAAGCGCTCGTGAGTGCGCAGTTCCGTTCCACGGAGACTGCGCACTCACGAGCCATCGGAATCGGTCGAGCACTTCGAGGCGTGCCTGAGCCCCGCTGGATTCAGCGCCGCGGCTGCCGCACCAGCGGCGCGCGTCAGACACCGGCCCGGCTACCCGACCACGCTTCCCACAGCGCCGCGTACCGACCTCCCGCGGCCACCAGCTCAAGGTGGGTGCCCGTCTCGACAACCCGCCCCGCGTGCAACACGACGACGCGGTCGGCGGTGGCGGCCTGGGTGAGCCGGTGCGCCACCATCAACCCGGTGCGTCCCTCCAACGCCCGCGCCGCCGACGCCTCCAGCTCACGCGCACCCGCGCTGCCCGCGTCCGCGGTGGCCTCGTCCAGAATCGCGATCGGCGGATCGGCCAGCACCAGCCGCACCAGCGCCAGCTGCTGGGCCTGGGTGACCGTCAGCGAATGCCCGCCATCACCCACCACAGTGGACAATCCATCGGGCAGGGCCTCCACCCAGGACAGCGCGCCGACGTGGGCCAGCGCCGCGCGCAGGTGCTCATCGCTTGCCGATGGGCACGCCAGCCGCAGGTCATCCGCCAGCGGGCCCGCGAACACGTGCACCTCCTGGCTGATCATGGCGACCGCCCGGCGAGTGGCGACCTCGCCCAGCTCGTCCAAGGCGACACCGCCCAGCGTGACCACCCCCGCGGTCGGGCGGTGGATGCCCGCGATCAGCTTGGCCAGGGTGGTCTTGCCCGCACCGCTCGCGCCGACCAGCGCGACCCGCTCGCCCTCGCCGATCTCCAGATCCACCTCGCGCAGCACGTCATGGCCCGGCACATAGGCGTGCGAGAGCCCGGCCACCTTGATCGTCGCGCCCAGCGGACGGTCGGCGTTCCCGGAGTCGCTGGCCGCTGGCAGATCGGCGACGCCGACCAGCCGAGCCAGGCTCGCCCCGGCGGCCTGCGCGTCGTCGACGAGCATCAGCGCCGCGTTGATCGGGTTGAACAGGCTGTGGAAGTACAGCGCCGCCGCGGTCGCGGTGCCGATCGTCGCGTTTCCGCCGCTCACCAACACGAAACCGGCCAGCAGCACGCCCGCGAGCCCGATGTACTCGGCGATGTTGAGCCGCCCGTAGAAGCGGGTCAGCAGCCGAATCCCGGACAGCGACAGGTCGAGCGCGGCCTGGGAGCGCTGAGCCACCCGGTCCAGGTGTGGCCCGGTGAGCCGGAACGCCCGCACCGTCCGCGCACCGCCGATGGTGTCCAGCAACTGCTGCTGCTGTTCACCGACGGCCTTGCGCTGCGCGGCGTACACCGGAACGGCTCGCCTGGTGTACCACAGCGCGGTGTGCACCTGAATCGGCACCGCGAGCAACGCAGCCAGCGCGAACCGCCAGTCCAGCAGGGCGAGCCCGCCGAGGGTGAGCAGGATCGTCAGCATCGAGCGGGTGAACTCCGGCAGCGCGAACCGCACCGACTTGGCGATCACCGAGACGTCGTTGGTCACCCTGGCGGTCAGGTCCCCGGAACCGGCCTCCTCCAGGCGTTCCAGCGGCAGTCGCAGCACCCGCTCCACGAACCGCTCCCGCAGGCTCGCCAGCATTCCCTCGCCCAGCTTCGCGACCTGCGAGAGCCCCACCGCGGACACCGCGCCGCGGACCAGCGCGACCAGCACCAGCAACCCGACCGGCAGTGCGAACGCGGCGGGGTCGCTGCGTTGCACGACCAGGTCCACCAGCCTGCCCAGCAGGGGAGCGGTGAGCAGGCCGACCGCTGTGGCGGCGGTGAGCGTGCCGAAGGCGAACACCGCCTGCCCGCGGCGCTCCCGCAGGAGTTCCGCGACCACCGCCCGCGTCCTCGCCCCGCTCGCGGTGGGCAGCAGTTCCCTGGTCACGTCAGCACCACCGTCCGGTAGTCGTCGTTGTCGCGCACCAACTCGGCGTGGCTGCCCTCGGCGGTCACGGTTCCCCCGCGCAGCAACACGACCCGGTCAGCGGCGGCCAGCAGTGCGGGGCTGGTCGTGAGCAGTACCGTGCTGCGGTCCGCCCGCATCTCCTTGAGCCGCCGCGCGATCTCCGCCTCGGTCACCGCGTCCACCGCGGTCGTGGGGTCGTGCACCACCAGCACCGGGGGATCGGCGGCCAGTGCCCTGGCCAGGGCCACCCGCTGCCGCTGACCGCCGGACAGCGACCGGCCGCGCTCGCTGATCAGCGTGTCCCCGCCCTCCGGCAGCATGTCCGCCACGGCGTCCACCGCGGCGGCCGAGACAGCACGCTCCACTGTGTCCACCGATGCCCCGCAAGCACGCACGTTGTCCAGCAGCGTGCCCGCGAACAGGTCGGCGTCGTGCGCGGCGATCAGAATCGCGGACCGGATGTCGCCCGGATCGAGTTCGGTGAGCACCACTCCGTCCAGGGCGACCGCCCCTGCCGCCGGGTCCACATCGCGCCCGAGGCAGGCCAGCAGATCGGTGGCGGCGGCCGGATCGGATGCCACCACACCGAGCAGTTCGCCCGGCTCGACCCGCAGCTCCACCCCGCGCAGCGTGCCGTGGTGCAGGCCCCGCACCTCGACCCGGCCGGTGACCGGGGAGGGCAGTGCGCCGCTGCCGGGCGTCACGGCCAGGGGAGAGGCCAGCAGTTCGGCGACATGGCGGGCCGCGCCGCGGCCCTGCGCGATCTCGCCGTTGGCCCAGGAGAAGACCTGGAACGGGGTCAGCAGGAACTGCGCGAGCCCCACCGCGGCCACCAGTCCGCCGACGCTGACCTCACCTTGGTAAGCGAGGTAGGCGCCCAACAGTGCGACCACGGCGATGAACACGCCGGTCACGGCGAGGATCGCACCGTCGTGCCAGGACTGGGCCCTCGCCGCGTGCAGGGTGGCCGCCAGCGACTCCCTGCTGGTCTGCCGGTACCGGGCGACCGCGGTGGACTCCGCGCCGATGCCCTTGAGCACCCGCAGCCCCCCGACGAGGTCGGCCGCGATGCCCGAGGCGTGTGCGGCGCGTTCCTGCTGGGCACCGCTGCGCCGTTCCAGCGGTTTGCCGATCAGCCGGATCAACAGCAGCAGCGGTGGAGTGCCGAGCAGCACGAGCAGGCCCAGCGGCAGCGAGATCTGCAGCAGCGCGATGGCGCTGACGACGACGGCGGCAACGCCCGCGATCGCGAACGGCAGGGCGGCGTTCACGGCGCCCACCCGCTTCGCGTCGGCGGCGGCGATGTTCACCAGCGCACCGGGCAGCCTGCCCGCCTCCGCGCCTCCCGCAGGGGCCAGCACCCTGGCCGCGATCTCCCCGCGCAGCACATGCGCCGCCTGCTCGGAGGCCCGCTCCGCGCAGCGCAGCGCGAACCGGAAAGCCAGTGACAGCGGCGCGAACAACACGCCGAGCACCAGCAGCCAGCGGAGCAGTTCCGCCGAGGAACGGGTTGCGATGGCGCTGTCGATCACCTTGCCGATCACGACCGGGACGAGCGCCTCACCGGCCTGGTGCGCGGCGGCGAACAGCGACGCGCAGATCACCAGGCCGCGTTGGCCCGTGATCGCCCGGCGCAGGATTTGTGGGTGCAACCGTGACCTCCGGCGGATCTCATCGCCCGATAAGGTGGGAAGGTAAGGCTAGTCTAAGTTCACGGCTGCGCTGTGTGATGCGTGCGGCCTTCATCGGAGGTCATTTGTGACCGTGGCTGTCCACTCGCCACCCGAGGCCGACGGCGGCAGCCAGGACACCCGGCGACGCCGCGTGGGCGCACTGCGCGGGCCGGGTCTGATCGTCGCGGCCGGGGTGCTCGGGCTGGTGGTGCTGCTCAGCATCTGGCTGGGCACCAAGGGCATCCCCTTCACCGCGACGTGGGACCTGTTGTGGCATAACGACGGCTCCGCCAACGCGGTGATCATCCACGACTACCGCATCCCGCGGACCCTGCTCGGCATCCTGGTGGGGGTGGCGCTGGGACTCGCGGGAGCGCTGATGCAGGCGCTCACCCGCAACCCGCTGGCCGATCCCGGTCTGCTCGGCGTGAACCTCGGCGCCTCCACCGGCGTGGTAGTGGCGATCGTGTTCCTCGGCATCCGCGCCGTGCTCGGCTACGTGTGGTTCGCCTTCGCGGGCGCCGCGCTGGCCGCCGTGGTGGTGTACCTGCTCGGCTCCGCGGGCAGGCGGCTGGCCACCCCGGAACGCCTGGTGCTGGCCGGGTCCGCGGTGACCGCCGTGCTGTACGCCTTCAACACCGGGGCGCTGCTGGCCGACCCCGAGGCGTTCGATGAGTTCCGGTTCTGGAGCGTCGGCTCGCTCGCGGGCCGCCAACTGGACATCGTGCTGGCCGTCGCTCCGTTCATCGTGGTGGGCACGGTGACCGCGCTGTTGCTGATGCGGCCGCTGAACGCGCTGGCCCTCGGCGATTCGATGGGCCGCGCGGTGGGTGCCAGGATCGGCCTGACCAGGGCGGCGGGCGCGATCGCGGTGACACTGCTGTGCGGAGCGGCCACGGCGGCGGCCGGGCCGATCGTCTTCGTCGGCCTCGCCGTGCCGCATATGGCGAGGATGATCGTCGGGCCCGACCAGCGTTGGGTCCTGTCCTATTCGCTGGTGCTCTCACCGACGCTGCTGATCGGTGCGGACATTCTCGGCAGGCTCGTGGTGGCACCCGCCGAACTGGAGGTGGGAATCGTGACCGCCCTACTCGGGGCGCCGGTGTTCATCGCGATGTGCCGCCGCCGGAAGCTGGTGAAACTGTGAAGGTGTTGCGCAGCAGGTCGGACGGTTTCTCGATCCGAGTGCACAGCCGAGCGGTGGCCGCGACCGCGGCGGTGACCGCCGTACTGGTGACCGTCATGCTGATCACGCTCAGCACCGGCCAGTTCCAGCTTTCCCTCGGTGAGGTGTTCGCCGCACTGGTCGGCCAGGGCAGTGGCGGCGCGGACTTCATCGTCAACACGCTGCGGTTGCCGAGGCTGCTCACCGCGGTGCTGGTGGGGGCCGCGCTGGGACTTTCCGGCGCGATTCTGCAGAACCTGACCGGCAACGCCCTCGGCAGCCCGGACATCATCGGCTTCACCCACGGCGCGGCGACCGGCGCGCTGCTGGCGATCATCGTCTTCGACGGCACCATGACCCAGATCGCGGTCGGCGCGGTGGTCGGTGGGGTGCTCACGGCACTGGTGATCTACCTGCTCGCGTTTACCCGCGGCGCGCACGGGTTCCGGTTCATCCTGATGGGCATCGGCGTCAGCACCATGGCCCTGGCCGCCAACTCCTACCTCATCACCCGCACCAACCTGCACGAGGCGCTGGCCGCGCAGGCCTGGCTGGTGGGCAGCGTGAACGGCCGCGGCTGGACCCAGGTGACCGCCGTCGCCGCCGTGTTGGCGCTGCTGCTGCCGGTGGTGCTCTACACCGGGCGCAAGCTGAGCGTTCTCCAGCTTGGCGAGGACACGGCGGGCGGACTCGGGGTGAACGTGGGCCGGACCAAGGCCGTGCTGCTGGTGTGCAGCGTGGTGCTGTCCGCGGTCGCGACCGCGGCGGCGGGCCCGATCTGGTTCGTCGCGCTGTCCGCCCCGCAGATCGCGCAGCGGATCACCAGGAGCAGCGCGTTGATGCCCGCGGCGCTGGTCGGTGGATTGCTGCTCGCGGCGGGAGACCTGCTGGTGCAGCGCCTCTTCCCGGTCAGCAGCCTGCCGGTGGGCACCGCGACCGGTGTGCTGGGCGGGGTCTACCTGGCGTGGCTGCTGTCCACCCGCCGTCGCTGAGAAAGTCGAGGGTCGGCGTGCCGGGTCGCCTCGCGGCGAGTGGCACGACGCGGCTCCAGCCGAACGGTAGTCCGCGAAGGCGAATGGGGTGAGGCCCGGGGGACACTGCGGCACGCCGACCACCCCGTCCAACGCGGACCGGCGGGCTGGTGTTCCCGCCGGTCTATGGCGTCGGACACGTAGCGGCTCCGTCATCAGGGCACGCGGCAGGCCTGGTGACGCCGCCCTCTAATCGGCCAGCGACAGCGCTCCGCTGGGACACAGGTGCACGGCGTCGCGCGCCCTCTCCAGGGTCTCGCCGTCCACTTGCTCCTGGAGCAGGACGACGGTGCCGTCGTAGTCGTTCTGGTCGAACACGGCGGGTTCGGTCAACACACACTGGCCTGCGCCGACACAGATGTCGGTGTCCGCGATGATGCGCATGATCACTCCTACCACGTGACGGGCAGTTCGTAGAGGCCGTACACGCCCGAGTCGTGCTTGAACGGCAGCTCGGCCACGGGCTTGGCCAGTCGCAACGTCGGCACACGCGTGAACAGGGTATCGAAGACCATCTGCAATTCGATGCGCGCGAGGTTCTGGCCGAGGCACTGGTGGGCGCCGAAGCCGAACGCGATGTGGTGCCGGTTGGCCCGCCCGATGTCGAAAACGTCGGGATCGGCGAACGCGGCGGGGTCCCGGTTGGCCGCCAGGCTCAGGCCCAGCACGCCCTCACCCGCTCTGATGAGCACTCCGCCTAGCTCGACGTCCTCGAGCGCCACCCGCGAGGTCGCGATCTCCGCGATCGTGAAATACCGCAGCAGCTCCTCCACCGCACCGGGTGTCTTGGCGGGGTCGGCCTTGATCGCAGCCAGCTGCTCGGCGTTCTCCAGCAGCGCGACCGTGCCGAGCGAGATCATGTTCGCCGTGGTCTCGTGCCCTGCGACCAGCAGGATGAACGCCAGGCTCACCAGCGCGTCGTGGTCGACGGCGTCTTCATCGCGCTGCTTGCGGATCTGCCTGCCGAGCAGGTCGTCGGCGGGATCGGCCTCCTTGCGGCTCACCAGCGCGTCCAGGTAGCCGCGCAGCTCCTTGGCCGCGTCGCGCACCTGCTCGGGGGTGCTGTCCCGTTTGATCAGCTTCGAGGTGCACTCCTGGAAGAACTCGTGATCCCCATAAGGCACCCCCAGCAGTTCGCAGATCACCAGCGACGGAACCGGCAGCGCGAAGGCCTTCACCAGGTCGGCGGGGCGCGGTCCGGCGAGCAGGTCGTCGAGGAAGGTGTCGATGATCTCCTGGATGCGCGGCCGCAGGGCGTCCATCCGCCGCACCGTGAACTCCCCGACCACCGCGCGCCGGGCCTTGGTGTGCTCCGGCGGGTCCAACGAGATCATCGCGGGCTTCTCGCTGATGATCCGCCTGTTGTTGGACAGGACGGGGAAGCCGGGGTTGCGCCGGTCCGAGCTGAAGCGCGGGTCGGCCAGCATGGCGCGCAGGTGCTCGTGGCGGGTGATCATCCACGCCCGGTCGCCGGTGGGCAGCAGCACCCGGGTGATCGGCTCGTCCTCTCGCAGCGTCCGGTACTGCGGGGGTGGGTCGAATGGGCAGGTGCGGTCCATCGGATAGGCGTGCACGGGCTGTTCCACCACATCGGTCACGGGAGATCCCCTATCTCACAGGCTGCGTATGTGGAATGTTGCCTTCCGTTTTCCACGGTACTTATCCGGAAGCCATGCGTCCACCTACTCCCGGTTGTCCGCCTGGCTGCCGGGTGTCTCGCTCCGGACGTGCGAGAATCCGGTCAGTCGAGCAGGGGAGCGGGAGAATGCGGGCCGAGTCGGAACTGCGTGACGGCGAGCCGCCGCTGCGGGCCGACGCACGCCGCAACCGCGACCAGATCCTCGGCGCGGCGTCCGCGATGTTCGGTGAGCACGGCGCGCAGGTGCCGATGGAGGAGATCGCCAAGGCCGCGGGGGTGGGTGTCGGCACCCTTTACCGCCGCTTCCCCGACCGGGAGACGCTCATCCGAGCGGTGGCCGTGCAGGCCTTCCGGCAGATGCTCGCCGAGAGCCGCACCGCGGCCGACGAGGAGCCGACGGCCTGGGAGGCGCTGGTCCGGCTCCTGCGGCAGACCGGCAAGCTCCAGGTCACGTTCCAGCTCGCGATGCTCTCGGAGCGGGCGCATGCGGTGCTGCGGGGGGACCCGGAGATCGCCGATCTCCGCACGCAGGTCATCGAGGTGCTGGACAAGATCGTGGTGGCCGCCCAGGCCGAGGGCAGCATGCGCACCGATGTGGGTACAGGCGATGTCGCCGCGCTGTGCGCGCTACTGTTGAGGAAGCTGCATAACCTCTCCGATGAGGCGGCACAGATCTCTCCGGAGCGCAGCATGCTGCTGGTTCTCGACGGGCTGCGCGCGCAGCCCACCACCAGCAACCTGCCCGGTCGACCGCTCACCAGTGCTGACTTCACGGTGCTCAAGCGCCGTTGAATGCATTCTTGCCCAACATCCGGGGTGGTGAGGTTTACACCCGGAAGAAGAGTGGGTCCTGCGTGATGGTCATGGCCACCCGCCGACGAAAGACTTCTCGTCATGACGACAGACAGCGCCCTCGCACCCCGCCTGGGCAGTGATTTCACCGAACTCTCCCGCCGGATCAAGGCCGCGGGTCTGCTGGACCGGCGCAACGGCCACTACGCCGTTCGCGGTGTCGCCGTCGCGGGGCTCTACGCCCTGGGATGGGTGGCGTTCTTCCAGCTGGGCGAGTCCTGGTGGCAGCTCGGTGTGGCGTTGTTTCTCGCCATCATCTTCGGCCAGGTCGGCCTGCTCGCCCACGACATCGCGCATCGCCAGGTCTTCCGCACCCGCGGTCCCAGCCAGTTCGCGGGCTGGATCGTGGCCAACCTCGCCATCGGGTTGAGCTACGGGTGGTGGATGGACAAGCACACCCGCCACCACGCCAATCCCAACCACGAGGAACTCGACCCTGACGTCGAGCCGGACGTGTTGGTGTGGTCGCGCCGCCAGGCGGCCAACAGCACCGGCCTGACCCGCTTCATCGCGCGCTACCAGGGTTTCCTGTTCATCCCGCTGACCAGCCTCCAGGCGCACAGCCTGCACTTCTCCAGCGTGCGGGCGCTGTTCCAGCCGGGACCGATGCGGCACCGCCGCATCGAGGGCGTCATGCTGCTTGCGCACTTCGTCCTGTACTTCACGGCACTGTTCACCGTGCTGCCGCCGCTGGCCGCGGTGGGCTTCTTCCTGCTGCACCAGGGTGTGCTCGGTGTGTACCTGGGAGCGATCTTCGCGCCGAACCACAAGGGCATGCCGACGCTGACCGATGAGGACAGCCTCGACTTCCTGCGCAAGCAGGTGCTGACTTCCCGCAACGTCACCGGCGGCCCGATCATGGACACCGCGTTGGGCGGTCTGAACTACCAGATCGAGCACCACCTGTTCCCCAACATGCCCGCCCCCAGCCTGCGCAAGGCCCGGCCGATCGTGCAGGCCTACTGCGCCGAGATCGGCATCTCCTACTACGAGACGGGGTTGATCCGGTCCTGGTCGGAAGCGCTGCGGCACCTGCACGACGCCGGGACGCCGCTTCGTATTCCCCAAGATCAGCACGCCTAGTACTCTCCCGAGTACCAGCCGTACGCGGGGAAGGCGAGGCCACATGGCGGGCGAGGCGTGGGTTCCACCGGGTGTCAACACCGACCAGCCGAGCGCGGCACGGATCTACGACTTCCTCCTCGACGGCGGCCACAACTTCGACGTGGACCGCGCGGTGGGCGGCAGGATTCTGAGCATCCTTCCGGAGGGCAGGCAGATCGCCGCCTCCAACCGCCGCTTCATGCACCGCGCGGTCAACTACATGATCTCCCAGGGCATCACCCAGTTCCTCGACCTCGGCTCAGGCATCCCCACCGTCGGCAACGTGCACGAGGTCGCGCAGAAGGCACACCCCGGCAGCAAGGTCGTCTACGTCGACATCGAGCCGGTGGCGGTGGCGCATTCGAACCTGATGCTGTCGGACAACCCGGATGCCACCGCGGTGCGCGCCGACCTGCGTGAGCCGGACGCGGTGCTGGGCATGCACGAGGTGGGCTCGCTGCTGGACTGGGACCAGCCCATCGGCCTGCTGATGATCGCGGTGTTCCACTTCGTCGCCGACGCCGATGACCCGGACGGCATCGTCGCCCGCTACACCGAGGCGCTGCCCGCGGGCAGTTTCCTCGCGCTGTCGCACCTGACCGCGGACCACCGCCCCGAGGAGATGGGCAGCGTGGCCGAGCAGATGGCACACACGCCCAACCCGATGTACTTCCGCCCCTATGACCGGGTGCGCGCGATGTTCGGCGACCTCGAACTGGTCGAACCCGGCCTGGTCACCGCCCCGCACTGGCAGCCCGACCGCGGCCACGACGAGGGCCCGGACGACGTCTACGCCGCGGTCGCCCGCATCTCGTGACGGGTGTTAGCCCGGCTTCTTGACGAGTACTCGGCGGTCTGGTCGATGTGGCTGGACGGCAAGCCGACGCAGGGCATGACCCTGTGGGGCAAGCAGATGCTGCTCTGGGGCCGCCTCGGCAAGCTCCTGCAACTGCTGGCGGGCCTGACGGTGATCCTGGACCTCATCGACCTCGACAGGCTGCGGGACCGGGCGACCAAGGCGGCCGCCCGATACCGGGCGAGCCACGCCGTGCTGCGGAAAAGGGTCCGTCGCGAGGAACTGGTCACGCTCAAAAGCGCGATCTATCGCACCATCGTCAACGAGCACTACGTGGTGACCAGTCACCACACGCTGAACTATTTCGAACATCGCCCGGTGACCAAGCCGCCGGAGGAGAACCCGGCGGAAGCCATCGCCGACGCCGAAGACGTCCTGCGGTTCTGGGAGCACGCGGTCGCGGAAACCGCCGCCGCGCACTCCTGTACATCCGATCATCGGTTGCTGTGCGACGAGCAGATCGCGCGGGCCGAGGAACTGGTCGAGGAGTTCCTGCTGCCCCGGCTTTCGTCCGAGGACCGCGCCCTGATCGAAGGACCGAGGTTCGGCTCCGAGATGAGAGGCGCCGCCTTCGCATTCGTGCTGGCCGTTGGGCTTATCGGCCAGTTCGGGGTGAACGGTGTCGTCTGGGCGGCGGGCGGAAGCGACGACCTCCAGCAGACGATCAGCCTCAGCGTGTGGGCTCTGTGCGTGATCGGCATCATGCTGGTCGCGCTGGCTCCGCAGTGGTTCTTCATCGCGGGCAACTTCCTGCGGACGCTGCCGATCCGAATGTTCGTCTCGCTGTGCGACCAGGCCCGGCCGTTCCACTTCTTCCGACGGCTCGGACTGTCGCTGTTCCTGATCGGCTTCCACTTCGACCTGCTCGCATCCTGAAGCCACGCAGCGTGATGCCGTGAACACGGCTGTGGCAGGATGCGCCGGGTGCGTTTTGTCGCTGATCTGCACATCCACTCGAAGTACTCCCGGGCCTGTAGCAGGGACTGCGATCTCGAGCATCTGACCTGGTGGGCGCGCCGCAAGGGAATCACCCTTGTCGGCACAGGGGATTTCACCCACCCGGCCTGGTTCGAGCACCTGCGCGAGAACCTGGAAACCGCCGAGCCCGGCCTGTTCCGGCTGCGGCCCGACCTGGACCGCGATATCTCCCGCCGCCTCGCGCCCAGCCTCGCCGCGAGCGAGGTGCGGTTCATGCTGTCCGTGGAGATCTCCACCATCTACAAGCGCGGCGACCGCACCCGCAAGGTCCACCACCTGATCTACCTGCCCGACTTCGACGCCGCCACCAGGTTCAACACCGCGCTGGGCCGCATCGGCAACCTGGGCTCCGACGGTCGCCCCATCCTCGGCCTGGACTCCCGCGACCTGCTGGAAATCACCCTGGAATCCGGCGACGGCGCCTACCTGGTGCCCGCGCACGTGTGGACGCCGTGGTTCGCGGTGCTGGGCTCGAAGTCCGGCTTCGACGCCATCGAGGACTGCTACGTCGACCTCGCCGACCACATCTTCGCCCTGGAGACCGGGCTGTCCAGCGACCCCGAAATGAACTGGCGCATCTCAGGGCTCGACAAATACCGGCTGGTCAGCAACTCCGACGCGCACTCCCCGCCGATGCTCGGCCGCGAGGCCACCGTCTTCGACACCGACCTGGACTACTTCGCGGTCCGCCGCGCCATGGAGACCGGACAGGGGCACGCAGGTTCGATCGAGTTCTTCCCCGAGGAAGGCAAGTACCACATCGACGGCCACCGCAAGTGCGGCGTGCGGATGGAGCCCGCGGAAACCCTGGCGCACAACGGGATCTGCCCGGAATGCCGCAAGCCGCTCACCGTGGGCGTGCTGAGCCGCGTCGAGGAACTCGCCGACCGCCCCGACGGGGCTCGCCCCGAGGGCGCGGCGGGCTTCCGCAGCCTGGTGCCGCTGCCGGAGATCGTGAGCGAGATCGTCGGCACCGGCCCGAAGAGCAAGAAGGTGCTCGGCGAGATCGACCGCCTCACCGCCGCCCTCGGCCCCGAACTGGTGATCCTGCAGGACGTTCCGGTCGACGACCTCAAGCCACACTCGCCGCTGTTGGCCGAGGCCATCGCCCGTCTGCGCCGCGGCGAGGTGATCCGAGACGCCGGTTACGACGGCGAGTACGGCGTGATCCGCCTCTTCGAGCCCGGCGAGGTGCAGCGCCGCAACACACCCGCGCTCTTCGAAGCGCCCGCGGTGGAGGCCCCCGCCGCCAAGCCGCGCCGTGCCCCGGTGGCGCAGCCCGAACCGGTCGCCACCACGCCGCTCGTCGCTTCGACGGGCACCTCGCTGCTGGACGGCCTGGACCCCGACCAATGTGCCGCGGCCGAGATCACCGAGGGACCGCTGCTGATCATCGCCGGACCCGGCACCGGCAAGACCCGCACCCTGACCCACCGCATCGCGCACCTCGTCACGGCGCACGCCGTACCGGCGGAGCAGTGCCTGGCGATCACCTTCACCCGCCGCGCCGCCGGTGAGATGGCCGAACGGCTGGCCGCCCTCGCGCCCGAGCACGCGCCGCGGCTGACCGTCGCGACCTTCCACTCCCTCGGCGTGCGCATCCTGCGCGAGCACCACGCGCTGTACGGCCTGAGCGCGGGCTTCGGCATCGCCGACCAGGCCCGCCAACTGGCCATCGCCACCGACACCACCGGCGACGAGGCACAGGCCCGCCTGCTGCTCGCCGCACCCACGGACCACCCCGACGGCGAGCGCTACACCAAGGCACTGCGCCAGCAGGACCTGGTCAGCTTCGATGAGTTGATCACGTTGCCGCTCGGCCTGTTCGAAGCGGACCCGGCTCTGGCCGCGGCCTACCGCGAGCGGTACCGGTGGATCTCGGTGGACGAGTACCAGGACGTGGACGAGCAGCAGTACCGCCTGCTGCGGCACCTGTCCGCGGCGGACGGCAACCTCACCGCCATCGGCGACCCCGACCAGGCCATCTACCGCTTCCGCGGCGCCGACGTCGGCTTCTTCCTGCGCTTCCGGCAGGACTTCACCACCGCCCGCACCGTGCAGCTGACCAGGAACTACCGCTCCAGCCCCCACATCCTGACCGCCGCGCTCCAGGTCATCTCGCCGACGACGCTGGTCCCCGACCGCGCCTTGCACCCCATGGGCGCCCACGGCTCAGCGCTGGTCGGCCTGCACTCAGCACCCGACGAGCAGGCCGAGGCGGCCTTCGTGGCCCGCACCGTCGAGCAGCTACTCGGCGGAACGTCCTTCCACTCCATGGACAGCGGCCGCGTCGACACCGATGGCGTGCCGGGCCTCGACCTGTCCGACTTCGCCGTCCTCTACCGCACCGACCGCCAGGCGGGTGCGGTGATGGAGGCCCTGACCAGAGCGGGCCTGCCGTTCCAGAAGCGCTCCCACGACCGCCTCACCGACCGCCCAGGTGTTGCCGAGATCCTCGCCGAACTTGCCTACACCCCGCTGTCAGGCGGCTCGAAAACCCCTGTCGCACACCAGATCTCGCTGGCCGCCGAGGCGGTCCGCGCCCGAACCCCCGAAGCCGCCGCCGACCTGCACTCCGCGATCGACCTGCTCAAACCCCTGGCCGAGAAGTGCGGCGAGGACCTCGACCACTTCCGCGGTGAGCTGTCGCTGGGTTGCGAGGTCGACACCTGGGACCCTCGGGCGGACCGCATCACGCTGCTCACCCTGCACGCCGCCAAGGGGCTGGAGTTCCCGGTGGTGTTCATCGTCGGCTGCGAAGACGGCCTGCTGCCGCTGCGCTGGCCGGGCGCTGCCGTGGACGAGGAGCACGTGCGAGAGGAACGCAGGCTGCTGTTCGTCGGCATGACCCGGGCCCAGCGCTGCCTCTACCTCAGCCACGCCGCCGAACGCTTCCGCCACGGCGCCGTGCACAAGACCACGCGCTCGCCCTATCTGGCCGATATCCCCGCCGCGGTCCGCGAACAACTCGGAACCGCCCAATCCCCGCGGAAACCGAAAAGCACTCAGCTCCGCCTGCTGTAATTCCCGACGCCGGATCGGCTCGATTTCCACCGCCGCATGCGATTGACGTGCGTATTCGGGGTACACCGTCTGTCGTGGACATGCCGACCCTCGACACGCTAACCGAACTGGCCGAACTGGTGGCCGAGAACAATGCGGGCGCCGACCTGTACCTGCGTTGGTCCCAGGGACCGGTCGCCGATGGGGTCGCCGACGGTGGCCATGGCCACAGCAGGGACGAACTCACCGGCGTCCGGCTGCCGGGCCTGTCCGCCAGCCCGCTGCGGGTGGAACCCTGGTGGGAGGACCGTTCGATCCGGCTCTGGGTGGCCCGGCGCCTGTTCGACTACCGGCACCTGTGCGAGCAACGCGGCCCCGGAGTGCGGGCCTGGGTGCTGACCGGCGAGGAGTGCGGCCGCGGACCCGACAACGAGCCGCTGGTGACCTGCCGCAGACCACTTGCCTGGGTCTCCGAGACCGCGCTGCGCGAATGCGAGGCCATGATCGAACGACAGCCCGCGACCGACTGGGGTTCGCTCAATCGCGCCCGCTCGTGACCGGCGCGACCTCTACCGGCCCCGCGGCCCGACCTCCCCGGAAGTACTCCCGCGAGGACCGCGACCCCCACAGCAACCAGAACACCGCGGCGGACAACAGCCAGCCGGAGAGCAACGCCAGCCTGGCCCAGATATCAGGGAACATAAAGAAGATAACGAACCGCCCGGCGAACTGGCCGATCAACAGAGTCGTGATCGCAATCCGCGCCCAGTTCTTCCCGGCCCGGACGTGATAGACCAGCCAGGCGTACACCGGCGCGCTGATCGCATGGAAAACCGTGCCGACGTTGATATCCCCCAGCGGGAAGATCTGGTGCACATGGTTGATGGCGTGGATGAGGATGCCGTCGGCCGCCAGCGCAACCGTTGTCGGGGCGCGAAAGGCCGATCGGGATTCAGACACAAGGTCCTCCGAAAATTGTCGTCGCGTTTCCGCGAATGGGACGGGCCACCTCCCCAGCGCCCGCACCCAGGAAACGCCCCCGACCAAAACCCACGTTGTGTGGCACCGGTCACACTCTCAGTGAGAGGGTCGACTCGCAGGCTGGGGCCCACGCCACCTCGTTGACCAGGCGGTGCCGTCGGGCAATGCCAACAGGGGAGTGGGATGTCGACGCCCACGCAGCCGAAGCCTCTGACCTCCGGCTAAGAATGGTCCTTATGCGACTCCGCTTCACTGCCGGCGATGGCGCCTTTACGCTTCTCCACACCAACAACTTGTAGCTTGCCTATAACTTCCGACATGTCTGCCCGATGAGATTTCACGGCAACCCACAATTCACCGGTCGGCGGTAGGCCGATCCGGTCGCTTCCGTGAAAGCTCGCTTGTCGACAAGTTGCCGCAGACGTAACCTACCCGTCGGTAGCAATACCCACCTTTTCGCAAATGCGGCGAGGGCAATGGATTTTCGGATTCACTCCCACTCAACGGCATCGCGGTTCCGATCCGGAGGATTGTCGGCTTCGCGCCGGCTTGAGCCGCGTATCCGTCAGAACAATGGAGTCGAGGTATCCATGATCGCAAGACTGGTCAAAACCGTAGCCTACCTGGCGACCACCACGCTGACGGTGGCGCTCACCGGTGTCATCGGAGCGGGCACCGCGGCGGCAGGCGACAAGGTCTACGAGAGCCACGTGCTGAACTACACCTGCAACTACCCCTTGATCGGCGAAGGCCCCGCCAGCGGCAAGGGCAAGGCCATCGGCCCCGACTCGGTGCGCACCGGCTCCAAGGCCACCATCCGCGACCTGGAGATCATCGCCACGATCCCCGCCGAGGTCGCCGAACTCATGTACAACGTCGCAGGCGTAGACGGAGCCCGCGGACGAGCCGACTCCGACGTCAAGGCCACCGGCGGCACCCTGGACGCCACCACGGCCAAGGACATCTTCGCCCCCGAGCAGTTCTACAGCGGCAAGGGCGACATGACCTTCAAGGCGCACCAGGACGACAAGACCTTCATCCCCACCGGCACCGCGGGCCCCGCCCCCGGCCCGTTCCGCATCGACATCGGCGACACCCTGACCATCCGGGCGGACTTCCACTTCATGAACGCCAACCCCGCCTGGCAGACCCAGGACCCCTTCACCTGCACCCTCAACCCCGGCCAAAACACCCAACTCGGCAGCGCCCCGATCACCCCGTAAGAACAGCCGCGATCCGCCTGCGCCCACCCAGCGCAGGCGGATCTGCCATTCCGGCTGCCGAACCGGTCGAGGTACTGCTCACCACACCGGGCGCCTTGACCCCCGGCCATCGCGACCTGGGCCACCCACAGGTAACCGCCCTCATCCTGACCAGCCCCTATATCCTCCCCACCCGCCCGATCACGCCCTACACCCCACCCGGTAAACTCCAACAATGCACCCGCCCCGGTAGCCCAATTGGCAGAGGCAACGGATTCAAAACCCGTCCAGTGTGAGTTCGAGTCTCACCCGGGGCACATACAGCATTCACACATAGCTCGACCTGCGGTTTCACGCTTATTTGAGCCATGTCTTCCTCTTTCGGGTGATGGAGCGGCTCGGCAGCGGCCGCTACCGCTCCGAGGCCGTCTCCGGGCAATGTGATGGTGATCGTCGCCAGGGCGGTGCGCCTCGCGTCCTTTCGCGGTTGACACTCCTGTGCTCGGGGGGTGGCCGCCCTCATTGGTTGATGAGTCCGTCGGGTGTGCGTCCGTTGTGCTCCGGAGGTGTCATGTGGAGTCGGCCGGTGGTGAGGTCACGGTAGATCGGGTTGCTGCGCAGCAGTTCGTCGTGGGTGCCGGCGCCGACGAGGTGTCCGTTGTGCAGGACCAGGATTTGGTCGGCCATCCGGACGGTGCTGAGGCGGTGGGCGATGATCAGCAGGGAGCATTCGGTTGATACCTGGTTGATGGCGTGGTTGAGGGCGGCTTCGTTGACGGTGTCCAGTTGGGAGGTTGGCTCGTCGAGCAGGAGGAGACTGGGGCGGGGCAGTAGCGCTCTGGCGATGGCGATGCGTTGGCGTTCGCCGCCGGAGAGCTGTGTGCCGTGTTCTCCGACTTGGGTGTCGAGGCCGTGGGGTAGCCGGTTGACCAGGTCGCCCAGGTTGACCAGTTCCAGCACGCGTTGTATCTCGTCGGGGTCGGCGTCTGGTGCGGCGTAGGTGATGTTGTCGCGCAGGGTGCCGTGCAGGACCGGCGCGTGTTGCTCCACCAATCCGATTCGGGCCCGGCATTGGGCGAGTGTCAGCTGGGTGCGAGAGTCGTGTCCGTCGATGAGGATCGAGCCGTGTTCTGGGTCGTAGAACCGTTCGATCAGCGCGAAGATGGTGGACTTGCCCGCGCCGGACAGGCCGACCAGGGCGGTGCGGGTTCGGTGGGGCAGCTGGAAGGAGATCCCCTGGAGAACGGGGCGTTCGTCGTAGCGGAACCACACGTCGCGGAACTCCAGGGCCACGTCGTTGGTGGGCGGGCTGGTGTCGGTGAGTGTGTTGTCGTGTTGCTCGATGGGTAAGGCCATGGCGTCGTTGATGCGTTGCAGTGCTCCTTGGCCGCGTTGGACGGCGCTGGCCGCGTGGAGAAGGCCACTGAGTGGGGAGATCAGGTAGGTCATGTAGAGCAGGAATCCGACCAGGTCGCTCAGGGAGATGGCACCGTGGGTGACGCGAATGCCGCCGATGACGAAGACCAGGATCAGTGAGCCGTTGACGGCCAGTTGGATGGCGGGGGTGGCGATGGCGCTGAGCTTCGCGGCCCGCACTCCTTCGGTGTAGGCGACTCGGGCGCTGCCGCCGATACGGGTGGTCTCGCGGCCTTCGGCGCGGCTGGCCCGCACCGTGCAGGTGGCTGTCATGGCGCGTTCGAGGTCGGCGATCATGGCGCCGACGCTGTCCTGGGCGCGTTCGCTGGCCGTCCGGATCCCCCGCAAGACCGTGGTCACCATCGCGGTGCCTACCGCGACAGTGATCACCACGAGGCTAAAAAGCATCCAGTCGAGCCAGATCAGGAAGGCCACAGTGCCGGCAAGGGCGAGAGCGCCGGTCACGATGCTGACCAAGCCGTAGGTCACCACATCCCGCAGCAGCGTGGTGTCGGTGCCGGCGCGTGAGATCAGGTCCCCCATCCGCCGGCTGCGGTGTGTCCCCAGCCGCAGTCGTAGCAGCCGCGAGATCAGGCCAACGCGCAGACCGAGGACGATGCCCTCGCTGGTGCGCTCCAGCAGATAATGTCCGAGGCCTTCGGCCACAGCCTGCGCGGCGAACACCGCGACCAACGCAGCCAGCAACCAACCCAGGTCTCGACCGCCCGCGGCGGCGTCGATCATCTTCATGGCCAGCACCGGTTGGAGCAGTCGCAGACCCGCTCCGACCAATGACAGCAGCACCGCCGCCGCAACCTGGCGACCGTGGCCACGCGCGGTGTACAGCAGATCGCGAAGCCGTACCCGTGTCTGGCCTGCCTCCCCGCCGAGATGCGTGGAGTCGCGTGTCTGGTCGTTCTGTTGCTGGACGGTTTCGGTCATGCGGTCTTGGCTTTCGCCCGATACAGGATTACGTCGTGGTGGGCGACCATGCCGCCCTCGGCGCGCATTTGTTCGGCGTGTGCGAATATTTGGTCGCGGACCTCGGGGATGCGGTCCTCGGTCAGGAAGGGCAGTGTTCCCTGGGACCGTCCGGTCATGATGTGACTCCACAGTGCTTCTGGGTTGGGGATCGGTGTCGGGTGCTCGAGGAGTCTTTCTTCGATGGCGGCGCACCCGGCTTCGGTGAGCAGCGCCGGCACGTCGGGGTCCCTGGGATGGTAGATGTCCTGTGGGTTCGTGAACGGGTTCATCAGGTCCTCCAGCCAGTGCCAGCATTGCCGTAGCGGGCCCTTGATCGAGGCGGCGAACGTCCCGCCTGGGGTTAGAACGCGGGAAATTTCGGTAAGGGCGGCCTGGGGATCGTCGATAATGTCGATTACATAGCCAGCGAGGACGGCGTCGAAGGAGCCGTCGGGGAAGTCGAGCTGGGTGGCGTCATGCGGTGGACGGCGATGTCCGGCAGGTCGGTGCGCAGCTTCCGCACCATATTGGATGCCGTGTCGATGGTGGTGACTGGGCACCCTGTGGCCAGCGCGTGGCGGGCGACCGCGCCGGTGCCGCTGCCGACGTCGAGCAGCCGCATATCCGGGGTCAGGCCGGCGAAGTCCACCAAAGCCCTGCCGAGATCATCCGCGATGGGGACTTGCTCCTCATAGCGGTCGGCGTCATTGTCGAAGTATTCCCAGTCCTTCACCAGTGTTCGATTCCTTCCTGCGGACAGCGGTCGCCACCAGTCGGGGTGTGCGGTGTTTACAACCAGTGGCGGTCTCGGCTCCGGTCATGACTGGCGAACGTGGTAGGCGTCAGGTACTGGGGTTTGCACCACCAATCGGCAGCTGGAGTGGATGCGGTCATGCGGCCGCTGCTTTCGCCCGATACAGCAGGGCGTCCCGATAGACGACGAGGCCGATCTTGCCGGGGCTGTCCACCGCGTGCCCCGCGATCAGCTCATGCAGTGGCCGGTCAGCCGCGAGCGGTTCAGGAGGTTCGTTGCGATCTTGGAGGAGGTACCGCGTCGAGGCCTGTCCGTCCCGCTGAGGCGGCGGGCTCCTGCCTACGCTCCTTTCGCCCGATAGAGCATCGCGTCCCGGCCGAGGACGATGCCGCCCTCGGCGTGCATCCGCTCGGCTGCCGCGAAGAACCTGCGGCGGAACTCGTCGGCGCGATCCTCTGGCCACCATGGCTGCCATCCCGCGTCTACTTTGGACATCAGCCAGTTCCACAGTGCCGCTGGATCCGCCATGGGCAGCCGCAGTTCGACAACTCTGCTTTCGATGGCGCTGAACCCGGCTTCGCCCAGAATTGCCGGGACGTCGAGGGTCCGGTCGGGTCCGGCCGCGGGGGGAAAATACTCGGCGGCCAACTCGGCGAGCCAGCGCCAGCGATCCGGTAACGGGCACTGCACTGACACAGCGAAGGTTCCACCGGACACGAGCACTCGGCGGGCCTCGGTTGCCGCTGAGGCCGGGTCATCGATGATGTCGAGGACGTACCCGGCGAGGACGACGTCGAAGGAGCCGTCGGTGAAGTCGAGCCGGGTCGCGTCCATTCGGTGGGCGGTGATCTCCGGAAGGTCGGTTCGCAGTTTTCGCACCATGTTGGGTGCCATGTCCACCGCGGTGACCCGGCAACCGCGGCCCAGCGCGGCGCGGGCCACCAGCCCGGTGCCGCTGCCGACGTCCAGCAGGCGGATGTCCGGGGTCAGGCCCGCGAAATCCACCAGAGCCTCGGCCAGTTTGGCGGTGTCGGGAGCTTTCTCCTCGTAATCGTCGGCGATCTTGTCGAAGCCTTCCCAGTCCTTCATCGCAGCCCATCTCGCTTTTCGCACCAGGAGCATTCGGCCAGCCGAGTGAGTTCCCACCTGTCGGGACGAGGGGAATGGATCGACCTGGAATCAGAACCTGACGTTAATCCTGGCTCTCGGTCCCGGTGCGGACAAGAAGAAGGTTTATCCAGCCCAGGACACCACGGTGCAGACTCAACCATCGGCTTATTGACATGGCCGCCAGCTCGTGGGCTTTGGCGGCCGTCGGATCGCTGGGATTGTCATGCGCCCATCGGTTCAGCGCCCCGATCGTCGTCCACCAGAAGTCGTCGTGTTCGTCTATTCGGCTGATGTGTCCATAAACCGGCGCCCAGCCTGACTTGGTGACGAGCTCGAGTGTTCTGGGCAGGTCGCAGTACTCCTCAATGCCTTCGGAGTCCCACTCCATTTCTTTGGGTGGTTCACGGTCGAGGAAGTAGTCGCCGATGAGTGCCATGCCTCCCGGGCGCACATGCTTGCCCGCCGTGTCGAGGGTGGGCTGCAATGCCTTGAAGAGGCCGTGGGTGCGGACACCGTTGCACATCACCAGGTCGTAGCGCCTGCCGGGGTCGAAGGTGGTGGCGTCGTGTTCGTAGAGGCGAAGCCGTTCGGCGAGCTGCTCCTCCGCTGCCCCGGCGCGAGCGGTGGCCAGTGCTGTGAGGGAAGTGTCGACGCAGTCCGCAGTGGCCGTGGGGTAGATCCGAAGCGCTCGTCTGGTCCATCCCGCCGCCCCGCAGCCAAGGTCGAGAATCCCTGCCCCGTCCGGCAAGCACGCTCGCCGCAGCAGGCAATCAACGCTGGCAACGTTTATCGGGGCATAGATCGGGTAGTCGGCGTAGGCGTAGAAGGCCTCCTCGCAGCTTTCCCTGGATGACACCGGCGATGTAGTCATGAAGCGCACCTTACTGACAACGTTGGCTCCTTTGGTAGCGGCCATTCGACCGAAACGATGCGCCACCACTCCATAAGACCGCTCTGCGGTTGGCATGTGAGATAACGTGGAGACCGCTAGCCGGCCCAAGCCCTATGCCTGCCATTCGTGTGATGTTTTCCTGGTTCGCCTGAACTTGTGCGTAACTGGTATTGCCGCGCCGCTACTTGTGGCGTTGGCTCTCTCAAAGAGAAGTAGGGAGGTGACACATGCGTAAAAACAAGACTCGCAAGTCCTACGAGCGTGCGACGCTCCGGCCGGTTGGCAGCTTTACGACAAAGACCGGAGGAGGGCATGGGTTGATTAATGACGGTCAGGGAATGCAGCAGTTCCCGTGAGCGAATTTCGGTCGCGCCACCTCCAGCTTTGGTGAGCCGGAAACGGCAGACGGCCACTGACAACTGATCGGGCTGGTGGCGGCTTGCGGTTGCCGCCACCAGCCTCCCTACGCAGCGTATGGCCCCGTTGAAAGGCAGTCGATCGTCATGAGCCTCGCCGTGTTGAGCGCTGTGTCATCGTGGTTCGTCGTGCTACCCGACCACGCGTCGGCGGCCGCAGTCGTGTCCGCCTTGCGCGTCCATGCCATCCGGGAGATCCGTCATTCCTCCGGGCGGCCGTGGCTACTCGGACGTTGGCCCGAGGCAACAGCGACCGTGGGCGAAGCGGGAGACACCAGAATCGCGCTCCTCGGTGAGCACACGGTCACCGTCGACCAACTGGCCCGCTGGGCAGGGCAGGTCCGGACGGTCGGCGATCTCGATCGACTGGCGGGCAGCCTGGCAGGCAGTTCCCATCTGGTGGCCTCGGTGGCGGGACGGATCCGGGTGCAGGGCGGTATCAGCGCGCTTCGTCAGGTCTACTACGCCCAGGTGGCAGACGGCGTCGTGATCGCGGCGGATCGAGCCGATGTGCTCGCCGGACTGCTGGACGCGGAACTCGACGAGCAGCGCCTGGCCACTTACCTGCTCGATCCGTTTTCGCCTTACCCGTTGGGCGGAGCGCCGGTGTGGCGGGGCGTCTCGCTGGTGGAGGCCGGTCACTACGTGGTGCTCGAGGCGGACAAGCCGCCGCGGCCGGTCAGGTGGTGGTCCCCGCCGGAACCGGTGGTGCCGCTGACCGAGGCCGCGCCGGTGTTCCGCGATGCGCTGTCCACCGCGGTCGCCATGCGACTGCGAGGCCGCGAGCTGGTCAGTTGCGATCTGGCCGGGCTGGATTCGACCTCGGTGTTCTGCCTGGCTGCCCAAGGAGACGTCAAGGTTGCCGCGTACACCGTGCACGGGAACAACGCCACCAGCGAGGATGTGCGGTGGGCCACCCGCACACTCGCCGGTACGGATGCCGTCGAGCATCACGTCATCTCTCCGGACAGGCTGCCGCTGCACTACAACGGCATGCTGGACATCGACGAGCCGCTGGACCAACCGACGTCGATCGTCATCGATTACAGCAGGGGACTGCTCACGCCGCGCGAGGCCGCCGCCCGCGGCTCACAGCTGCACTTCACCGGTCACGGCGGCGACGAGCTGCTGTACGGTTCGCGCGCCCACATGCACTCGCTGCTGCGTACCCACCCCTTGATCGCCTGGCGGAAGATCCGCGGTTTCGCCGCCGTGTTCCGGTGGCGCCGAGGGGAAATGTGGCGACAGCTCCTGGACAACCGCGGTTATGGCGCGTGGCTTACCCAGGTGGCCGATGATCTCGCGAAACCGAAGCCCACCTTGCAGACGCCTGCGCTGGAGTGGGGATTTTCCCCGCGTCTGCCGCCCTGGGTGACGCCTGCCGCCTTCGACGCGGTGCGCGAGTCGCTGCGTACCGCTGCTCACACCGCGCAGCCGCCTGCGGCCTCGCGTGGCCTGCACGAGGAGCTGAACGGCCTGCTCATCACGACCCGGGTGTCCCGCCAGTACCGGCAGCTGGTCGCGCGGCTGGGCATCACCCTCGCCACGCCCTACTACGACGACCGGGTCATCGAAGCGGCCCTGTCGGTACGTCCCCAGGACCGGGTCGACCCATGGCAGTACAAGCCACTGATCAGAGAGGCGATGCGTGGCATCG
Source organism: Actinorectispora metalli (assembly GCF_056323685.1). Lineage (NCBI taxonomy): Bacteria > Bacillati > Actinomycetota > Actinomycetes > Pseudonocardiales > Pseudonocardiaceae > Actinorectispora > Actinorectispora metalli. Next base: position 155,047 of record NZ_JBREYE010000001.1, on the reverse strand, counting down.
TGCCCGAAGCCACGCTAGCCAGGAACACCAAGGACATGTCCGCGTCCGACTCTGAGAACGGGTTGCGCCGACACCGCAAGGACGTGCTGGCGCTGTGGGAGGACTCAAGGCTGGCCCGCCTGGGCCTGATCGACGCCGAAATGCTGCACAAGCTGTGTCGCGGCCCGCTGCCGGAACACCTGGGCATCGACCCACTGCGCCACACCCTGGCCTGTGAGGTGTGGGTGCGTTCCCTGGAGCGGCCACCTGTCGCGGAGCGGTCGCCGGTCGCGGCGGAGACGGCGGAGGGCTGAAAAGATGGCGTACACGTTGCGAGACGGCGTTTTCCTCGCCAAAGTCGACTACGGGCTCGCACTGCTGGATGAGAACAGTGGCCAGTACTACGACCTCAATCCCCCCGGCGCGCTGATCCTGCACACCCTCCTGGACAACGGGTCCGCTGACGACGCGGTGCGAGAACTGACCGAAGAATATGAGGTCGACACGGACACCGCCAAGCAGGACGTGACGGACCTGGTCAGCGAACTCTGCTCGAGGGGACTACTCGTGCCGGACAAGACCACGGCCCGCCGCAACGGATGGCGAATGCGGAGGAGGACCTCATGAGCAGGCCGATCGTTGTCACGTCCTACCAACCACATTCGGTGCCGCTGCCACGCCGGATCACGGCCCGACTGGTGGTGCTGGCGGCGCGACTGCTGGCCACCCGATTCCCCCGGCGTATTCGCCGCGTGCTCGGCCTGCTGAGCCGCGGCGCCGCACCTGCAGACGCCTCGCAGGCGAAAGCCGCCCGCGACACCGTGATGGCGGTCAGCCTGGAGTGCGCCGGGCTCGAGGGATGCGTGGCCCGCTCCCTGGCCACCGTACTGCTGTGCCGAATCCGGGGGCACTGGCCGACCTGGTGCCTTGGCGCGTGCACCGCGCCGCCGTTCAACGCACACGCCTGGGTGGAGGCCGAGGGAGCCATGATCGACGAGCCCTTCCCTCCCGGCTACTTCCGCACCTTCTTCACCGTCCCACCACGTGGCTGAAACCGCTAGGGAATTCAGGGGGCAGGAGCTACCGCCGTCCCGCACAGGGCATTGAAGTTCAACCACCTAATGGTTGTCGTCGGTGTCCTCGCGGTGGACCAGACGGTACAGACCATGGGATTCCAGGCCGCGTTCCTCGAGGGCGACGTCGATGGTGAGCCAGGGGTTGGTGGCGTCTTCTGCCGCGCGGCGGTGTGTCACTATCGTCGCGCGGTCCTGGCGGGCAGTTCGGCGAGTCCCTAGCCGGGCGCCGAGTCGGCGTCAGGGGCGAACGGAACCCCGATCGCGACGTCGACCTTCAAGCCCTCGGGCGCCCGAAATAGCCGCTGAGAGAGCGTCCCGCCGAACACCTCGACCGAGCCTGGCCGGGCCGCCATTCAACAAGTAGCCGCTAAACGCGTGGGGGCCTCGCGGTCCGGGGGTGGCTGACGTCGGGCTGACGGCCCGATCCGGGCTGTTGCCAGTCATTTATCGATCACCTGGCCGAGTTCGTCGAGGAGTTGGTTGATGCGGTTGGCCGCGGCTCCGTGGCGCTCCGCTTCGCGGGGCCATCCGCGTTGGAGTGCGTCGTGCGCGAGCTTGCGTTCCAGAAGAATTCGTTCCTTGAGACGTGGGGTGTAGTCGGTGGTGGTGAGGAACCTGGAGCAGGTGAGGAACAGGTCGCATTCGCAGGAGCCTGCCTCCGGGAGGCGCAGGCAGTGGCCGAGTTCGAGCGCGGTCTTGTAGTAGTTGCTGGTCAGCCAGTCCAGCGATTGTTGCGGCAACTCGTTGTACGTAGAGCCTCCGCCGCAGGGCCAGCGATATGTGCGCCGTTTCCGTCGATCTGATGGGCACGAGGTGCGGCAATGGCAGGTTTCCGCTCACGGCGAGCTCAGCTACGGTTGAGTACGAGCCAGCCATGCCGTAGGTCGCAAGGGCCAGGCCGAGCGTCGCCGACGCGTGCGTTGAGCCAAGCTTCTTTGAGTCCCTGTGGATGCGTGCTTTGACCTCGTCGGAGATGTGGCTGTAGGTCTCCTCGACTCGTTTGTCGAGGTGGTGTCCGAGCCGTCGTGTTCGGACGATGTCGGGCATCCGTCCTAACAAGGCCCGGTGGCCCGGCGCGATGGCCCGGCCAGCGGACGACCCCGGAGTCGCGGACAGCTGCCCAGTCGACGGGTGATCCCGAAATCGCGGACAGATGCCCACTCGGCGGACTACCTTGAGATCGCGGACGCATGTCCAGTCGGCGGATGGCTCCGGCATCGCGGAAGATTCCCGACCGGCAAGTAACCCCCGGAACCGCGGACAGATGCCCGCCGGCGGATGCCCCTTGGAATCGCGGACGGATGCCGGTTGGCAAGTGAACGCGGAATCGTGGTGGATGCAAGGAATCCCAGGAGTGCAATGCCTTTCCAGTTCCCTTGTCCTGCGACCACGTTGTGATCAACAAATAGGCAGACGTTTTCCAGAAAGATATTTCTGTTTTGCCGTAACGATGTCGTCTTGTGCGCGAAGAGGGGATCGTGCGGTTCACTCGATTGGTACTCGTCCTTGCCTTGGTGGCCGGTGTGTTCACCGCGCCGCAGATTTTCGTTCTGGCCCAACCGCTTGGTGAGAATCGCCCACCCGGGGCCGCTCATCATGTGGTGCCCGCCCATGTCGCGATGGTTCCGCTGGCCCCGCGTCTGTCCCGCACGGGGTGGGTGGCCACCGCGACCAGTGAGGAGACCGCCGCCTCCGACGGACGCGCGGGCAACGTGCTCGACGGTGACCCGGCGACCATCTGGCACAGCCGCTACAGCACGCCGACCGCGTCGCCGCAGTCGATCACCATCGATATGCAGCGCGTGCAACGGGTTTCGGCGCTCGCCTACACGCCGCGTACTGGCGGAGGGAACGGCACCAGCGGGGGCTACGAGGTTCGGCTCTCGGTGGACGGCAGCACATGGGGCGAACCGGTGTGCGCGGGCGTCGCGGCCGACGACTCGACGGTGAAGAACCTGAGCTTCGCGGTGTCCGACGCCCGGTTCATCCGGCTGACCTTCCTCGCCGAGGCCGGGAACCGCGGTGCGTGGGCCGGCGCGGCCGAACTCGAGGTGCACGGCGACCCGGCGGACGCGCCGACGGCGCATGCCCACCACGGCGACGCCGAGCAGGCCGCGCCCGCGAACACCGCGCCGCTGCCCCGCGACGGGTGGACCGTCACCGCCTCCGATGAGGAGACCTCCGGCGAGAACGGCCGCGCGACCAACGTGCTCGACGGCAACGAGGCGACCATCTGGCACTCGAAGTGGACCGCGCCCGCCGTTCCGCTGCCGCACTCGATCACCATCGACATGAAGGCGGTCAAACCCGTCGCCGGGCTCACCGTGCAGCCGCGCGGCGGACCGGCGAACGGTCGGATCGGGCGGTACGAGATCGCGGTCAGCACGAACGGAACGACCTTCGGGGCGCCGATCCTCAGCGGAACCTGGCCGGACGTCTCCGCGCCGCAGACCGCGACCCGCCCCACCCCGGTGGACGCCCGGTACGTGCGGCTCACCGCGCTCACCGAGTCGGGCAACCGGGGACCGTGGACCAGCGCGGCGGAGATCAACGTGCTGACGCCGGCACCGCCGCCGGACTTCAGCAAGGTCGGCCGGTGGGGCGCGGTGAAGGGTTTCCCGCTGGTCCCGGTGGCCAGCGCGGTGCTGCCGAACAACAAGATGCTGCTCTGGTCGGCGTACTCGACGGACAACTTCGGCGGCGCGAACGGGTACACCCAGACCGCGATCTACGACCTGACGACCGGCCAGGTCACGCAGCGGCGAGTGGACAACACCGGGCATGACATGTTCTGCCCGGGCACCTCGGTACTGCCGGACGGCCGGGTGCTGGTCAGCGGGGGCAGCAACGCCGCGAGGACCAGCCTCTACAACCCGTTCACCGACTCGTGGGAGCGCGGGAGTGACTTGAACCTGGCCCGCGGCTACCAGGGCCAGACCACGCTCTCCACCGGCGAGGCGTTCACCGTCGGCGGTTCGTGGAGCGGCGGCAACGGCGGGAAGATCGGAGAGGTCTACTCGCCGTCGACCGGAACCTGGCGCAGGCTTCCAGGCGTGACCTCGGCGCCGTTCGAGACGGCCGATCCGGCTGGGGTGTACCGGGCGGATAACCACACGTGGCTGTTCGCGGTCGGCGGTGGGCGGGTGTTCCACGCGGGTCCCAGCAAGCGGATGAACTGGGTGAACACCACCGGCTCCGGGTCGGTGACCAATGCGGGCACGCGCGGGGACAGCCCGGACGCGATGAACGGCAACGCGGTGATGTACGACGTGGGCAAGATCCTCACCATGGGTGGCGCCACCGCGTACCAGGACGTGAACGCGACGAACCGGGCGTACACGGTCGACATCACCCAGGGCACCGCCGCGGTGTCCAGGGTCGGCGACCTGGCCCGGCCGCGGGCGTTCGCCAACGCCGTGGTGTTGCCAGACGGCAAGGTCCTGGTGATCGGCGGGCAGACGTATCCCGTGCCGTTCAGCGATCAGACCTCGGTGCTGACGCCGGAGCTGTGGGACCCCGCGACCGGGCGGTTCACCACGCTCGCGCCGATGGCGGTGCCGCGCAACTACCACAGTGTGGCGAACCTGCTGCCGGATGGCACGGTGTTCTCCGGCGGCGGGGGGCTGTGCGGGTCGTGCGCGACCAACCACCACGACGGCCAGGTATTCACGCCGCCGTACCTGTTGAACGCGGACGGCACCGCGAAACCCCGGCCTGCGATCGTGAATGTGCCCGCGAGCGCGGGTCTGGGCGCCAGGATCACCGTGCGCACGGACAAGGTGATCAAGGGCTTCGCGTTGATGCGGCTCAGCTCGACCACGCACACCGTGGACAACGACCAACGCCGCATACCGCTGACTCCCACGGGATCGGGCACGACCTGGCAGGTGACCGTGCCGTCGGATGCCGGGGTGGCTCTGCCCGGGCACTATCTGCTGTTCGCGCTCGACGCGGCAGGCGTGCCCAGCGTCGGGAAACCGATCAGGATCGCCTAGACCGGTTGTAGGCCTGCTTCCCGAGGATCACGGTGCTGTCAGGCACGTGGTCCTCGGGGTGCTCGTGGGACGGCCGAGCAGTGCGTCGTCTGGACGACATCCTCGCCCTCGGTCGACGCTGCCACGGTCGACCCGCCCCGCTCCGACCACCAGTGCCAGGGCCGCCCACACGCCGACCCACCTTCTGGCTCGTCCCACCTGTACCTCCCGCCTCGGGGCCGAACACGCCGGCATCGCCTGCCAGCCCGAGAAGCGGGCCACTGCGGACCCTGACATGCGGAGACGCCTCCGTGTATCGGTAGTTTTACCGATACACCAGCCGGGGACTCCGCCTTTGTACTGAGGCGGTAGTGAATACTTGCAGTTGCGCAAACCCGACTGGCAAAGAGGGAATCCACCGAGCACTCTTCCCTGGAATCGGGAAACCCAAAGCGCTCACAAAGATGATAACTATTTCCGGAGGCGTCTGTCGCCGTGTCTTTTCGCCGCCGATGGCGATGTCGGTCGACTTCCCCTGTCCTCTTGGCCTGCTGCTGGTTGAGACGCCGGCCGTTCCCTTGCCTGCGACAGTCGAGCGCGCTACGGTTCTTCACGCTCTGTACGGTGCGTGAAGAATTGCGCGGTACTTGCATATCAGTGCGGTTTCCCAAACCGCCCCCCGATAGCGTTCGCCGCCGAGGATTATCTCAGTTGAGGAGTCTGAAGACATAGGAATATGGCATAAGATCGCGCGTGCGGCGGCCGCTACGGCGGCTCAGCTGAGGTCGACCGACCTGGCGCACTGCGAATAGCGCCAAAGCACGAGTTGGCGGGCAGCCGCAGGCCGCTGAAGTACGGGTGCTTACCGGTGACGGTGAAGGAGACGGCTGCGAAGACGCCGCCCGTGACGAACCTGGTGACCTCGAACAGCAGCCGTTGGTCCCGGGTTCGGCGCCGCAGCCCGCACCCACAGCGAGGGGCCTCCGTCGGCGCCCCAGCGGATGGCGTTGGGAGGCCTAGCCGTCACGATGTCGATCGTCACCGGCACCGGCGCGGCCGGGGTCATGACGATCCGTCGTGTCGGCTCACCTGTGACTGCCAGCCGTAGTTGGCACCGTGTAGGCCAGTCGTAGTGGCCTTGCATGTCGAGATGTCAGTGATAGGTGCACCATCGGTCTGTGCTGCTTGGCACACCGTCTTCTTGTCAGGCACCGGGCTGCGTCGGGACCTGCACCGGCTTCCCGTCGTGCGTGCCGCCCCTGCACTGCCAGGTCTTCCCGTCCTGGTCCGGCATCGGCAACCCTCCGCCGAGGAAGCACTGCACAGCCGTGATCTCCTCCGGCTGCGCCATCGCGGGCGCGGCGACACCGACGCCCAAAGCCAGAACCGCCCCCACCAGCATCGTCGTCGTCCGTCGCATCATGACCGCTCCTGTTCGCCGCTGGTGCCAGCATCCCCGACTACCCCCCGGGCGAAACCACAGACCGATGCGACTGCATCCCGACGTGTGACACCCGGCTGTGTCCCTTCATCGTGGTCTGTGGATGGAGGGCGCGGACGGATCGCAGGGCTGTCTAGGCGAGGAGTGGGTGCGGTTCGGCTGGAGGATCAGTGGGTCGGCTACGTGCGGCGCCGCTCAACGGCCTACACGCCGAGATCGCCGGCTTGACAACACCCATGTAGGTCCTGATGCCATTAATGGCTGACAAGTGCCACCTACGACTGTCTCACATCACGACCGCCACGCGGCGTATCGAACATGAGCATCGTTGCCGCTTGCCGCAGCTCCGGCGGTGGGTGCGGGCGCCGGTATCACTGTGCCGCCCGTAAGGTCACGGGCTCGGCGCCCGGGGTCGAGGCGCAGATTGTTCCACCGCCGCCCCGGAATCCAGCCGCTGCCTGAGCTTCCGCCGCTGCCCGAGGTTCCCCAGTTGCCGGAACTGCCCGAGCCGCCGCTGCCCTGATGGGTTGACACCGGTTGAACCGAACTCCGGCCCCGATCCCGATCCGCTCACATCATTGCAGCGTGATATCACTCGACGGTACTCTGTCGCGGGCTGCGTGCCGACCCACCCCGGGTCGCGCCGATTCGACGAGGACATCATGGCGCCTGCGGATCACGCCGAAGGCAACGCCGACCGCAGGAGACCATGCCCGTGAGCACCACAAGCCCCGCCCGCCCCGCCGAACCCGACGTGATCCACAAGCTGTCCTTTGTCGACCGCTGGCTCGCGCTGTGGATCCTGCTCGCCATGGCGGCGGGACTGCTGCTCGGCCGGGTCATCCCCGGACTCCAGGGTGCGCTCGACGCTGTCAAGATCGACGGTGTGTCGCTGCCGATCGCGCTCGGGCTGCTGCTGATGATGTACCCGGTGCTGGCCAAGGTCCGCTACGACCGGCTGGACAGCGTCACCGGGGACCGTCGCATGATGGCGCTGTCGTTGGTGCTCAACTGGGTGCTCGGCCCGGCGCTGATGTTCGCCCTCGCCTGGGCGCTGCTGCCCGACCTGCCCGAGTACCGCACCGGGCTGATCATCGTCGGACTGGCGCGCTGCATCGCCATGGTCATCATCTGGAACGACCTGGCCTGCGGTGACCGCGAGGCCGCCGCCGTGCTGGTCGCCTTGAACTCGGTGTTCCAGGTGTTGGCCTTCGGTGTGCTTGGCTGGTTCTACCTTGACCTCCTGCCCGGGTGGCTGGGCTTCCAGACCGCCCAGTTGGACATCTCCGGCTGGGAGATCGGCAAGAGCGTCCTGGTCTTCCTCGGCATCCCGCTGCTGGCGGGCTATCTGACCCGGACCTTCGGCGAACGGCGCCGCGGCCGGGAGTGGTACGAGACGAAGTTCCTGCCCCGGATCGGCCCGGTCGCCCTCTACGGACTGCTGTTCACCGTCGTGATCCTGTTCGCCCTGCAGGGCAGGACGATCACCTCGCAGCCGCTGGACGTGGCCCGCATCGCGCTGCCGCTGCTCGCCTACTTCGCCGTCATGTGGGCCGGTTCCTACGCACTCGGCCGCGCCGCGGGCCTGCCTTATGAACGCACCACCACGCTGGCGTTCACCGCCGCGGGCAACAACTTCGAACTCGCCATCGCGGTCGCGATCGGCGTCTTCGGCGTCACCTCCGGCCAGGCGCTGGCGGGCGTGGTCGGCCCGCTCATCGAGGTGCCGGTACTCGTCGCCCTCGTCTACGTCAGCCTCTGGCTGCGCAAGCGCTGGACCGGCGCCCCCACCGAGGCCCGCCGAGGCTGAGCCGGACGCTGCCGAGAGGTCGCGGCGGGCGCGACCTCTCGGCATTCGGCAGTCACCAAGTGCACTGCACGATCAGGTCGTCCAGAAGTAGCGGCGCGTCCCTTGGCTCGCTGCCGGACAGCGTGATGTTGATGAACACCCGGTGATTCCCGCCCAACGCCCACCGCTGGGTGAAGACCGGCTGATAGCCCCCCGACGCCGGGAAGTTCTTGGAGGCGAAGTCGATGGCGTTTCGATTGCTGTCGTAGACGAACAGGTACACCGTCTGGTTCGCGTTCGGTTTGACGTGGATCTGCGCGGCGCAGGTCGCGTGGCCCGGCACGTTCGTCGGCACCCAGATCCCTTCCGACGGGGCGCCGTTGTCCGCGACGAGGTAGCCGTTGTTCGTGCCGGTGCGCGCATGGCCACCGAACATGAAGCCCGACGTCCCCCCGCTCGGCGTGAGTTCCCACCTCGTCCCGGGATTGCCTTCGAATCCGTCGTTGAACTGCATGAGATCCGCGTGCGCGGTCCCGCCGCCTGCGATGAGAACCGCTGTCGACACGACGACGGCGGTGAACAACGTCCCCAACCGGCGGAATCGTCTGGTAGCTCTGATCATGCTTCCCCCTGGCACGTAGTGAACGACTCGGCGGTTCGCCGAACCCTTGCGAGAAGAGGTCTACCGCCGACGGGTTGTCCGGTCCTGAGCGTCCACGCCGGACAAACAACCGCCGCACAACGCAGCGGTCGTGCCGCGAAAACTCAGGCGGTCGAGGACTGCGGCCCGCGGACCAGCTTGTCGCGGCACGCGGTCGCCTGGGCGAGCAGGCCGCGGGCGCCGCAGGATTCGAACAACGCGGCGCTGTCCGCGATTTCGGCCGCGGCGTGCTCTGGGCTGCCCGCGCCGGTCAGGCTCAGTCCGGCGCGCAGTCGGGCGCGGCCCTCCTCCAGCCGCAGCCCGGCGGCCCGGAACGCCTCCGCCGCGCGCAGCGCGAGTTCCGCCGAGCGGGCAGGGTCGGCCGCGGTCAGCGAATGCGCCCGGACCAGGTCGGCCATCGCCGTGTTCGTCGCGTGCGCGGGGTGGCGGACGCGCTCGGCGCGGTCCGCCCATTCGGCGGCGGCCTCGGGCCTGCCTTGGCAGGCCTCGGCGTTGGCCAAAGCTTCGAGCAGGACGAGCATCTCCGTCTCGTCCCGGACCACGAACTCGTACTCGTCGCAGGCGGCCTGCACACTCACCCGCCCGGCGTCGAGGTTGCCCGCGTAGACCAACGCGAGCCCCGGGGCGCAGCGGGCCATGATCGACGTCCAGTCCTGGCGCGTCGCGGCGAACCGGGCCGCCTCGACGCCTGCCTCCAGCGCGGCGGCTCGGTCACCGGCCCAGCCCAGCACCAGCGACTGCGCGGTCAGCGCGGGCGCCATTGTCTCCGGCAGACCCACCAGCCGCGCGACCTCGACGGCCTCGCCTGCCAGCGTGGTCGCCTCGGCCAGCCTGCCCATCCGGCCCAGCAGGAACGCTTTCGCGGCGGACAGGGCGGCCACCACGTGGTGTTCCAGCACGTAGTTCTCCCCGCAGGCACGGGCGATCCCGATGGTGCGGTCGATCCGCGCCAGCCCGGCGGCGTGCCTGCCCGCCTTCACCTCCAGCCAGCACAGATAGGCGCTGGTCTCCAGCCAGGCGATGGTTCTGGCCGGGTCCACCTCCCGTAGCAGCCGGTCGGCGAGGTCGAGGTGGGACAGCGTGGCCGGGATGTCCCCGGAAAGGTAGGCGGCCATCGTCCGCAGCACCGCCACCGCGAACCGCAGCGCGGCGCCCAGTTCCAGCTTCTCCGCCTCGTCGAGCAGCAGCGACGCCTCCGCCACCTCGCCGCTGCTGAGGTGCTCCACAGCCAGCCTCAGGTGCAGCGGGGCGGCCTCGGCCGCGAGCCGGTCCGGCAGCCGGGGCAGTTCGCCCAGCAACATGGCCTTGGCCGTTCCCGGCGAGCCGAGCAGCCGCTCCACTGTCGCGCACAGCCGCACCGCGGTCAGCCTGCGGCCGTAGTCCTCGGCGGGGATGAGCGCCAGCAGTCGCCGGGTCGTCTCGATGCCCTCGGCGCCCTGCCCGCCGAAGCACTGGGCGTAGGACAGCAGCATCAGCAGGTCCAGGCGCACCGGCAGCGTTTCCGGGGTGTCCGGCACCAGGCGGCTCACGGCCTCAAGGTTGGGGCGCTCGGTCCTCAGCCAGGCCAGCGCCTGGTCGCGGGTGGTGAACTCCGGCGCTCCGGTCGTGCCGCGGAATGAGCGGTCGGTGAGACCTGGCACCGGGAACACCGTGCGCACCGCCTCCGCGCCCGCCGCGCGGTAGTGACCCACCATCCGCTCGACCGCGGCCTGCCGTTCCACCGCCGGTTCCTCCTCGTGGGCAACCGCACGCGCATGCTCGCCGAGCAGGTCGTGCAGTTGGTAGCGGCCGGGGGAGGGCTGGGTGAGCAGGTGGACGTCCAGCAGCTGCTCCAAGCCCGCTTCGGCGTCGGCCCAGGCGACCTCGGCCAGGGCCGCCACCAGCTGGGCGTCCCAGTGCGGACCGGGCAGGAGTCCCAGCAGCCGGAACAGGCGCTGCCGGGCGGGGTCCAGCTGTCGGTAGGACAGCGTGAACGCCGCGGCGACGCTGCGGTCGCCCGCCGACAGCTCCGCCAGCCGTCGCCGCTCGTCGCCCAGCCGGTCGGCCAGGTGACGCACCGACCACGCGGGTCGGGTGCGCAGCCGCGCGGCGGCGATCCGCAGAGCGAGCGGCAGGTACCCGCACAGCCGGGCGACCTCCGCGACCGCGTCGGGCTCGGCCGCTACCCGCTGTGCACCGGCGACCCGGCGCAGCAGCGTGATCGCGTCCTCGGCGGGCAGCAGGTCAAGCGACAGCGAGCAGCCGATGTCCAGGTCGGGCAGGCGCCGCCTGCTCGTGATGAGCGCGAGTGAACTCGCTGTGCCCGGCAGCAGCGGCCGCAGCTGGGCCGCGGTGGCGGCGTTGTCCAACACCAGCAGGACCCGACGCGTCGCCAACTCGGCCCGCCACCGCGAAGCGCGCTCCTCCACCGAGTCGGGGATCTGCTCGATGGGTACGCCGACCGCGCGCAGCAGACCCGCCAGCGCGGTGCCCGGCGCCACCGGCTGATGGCCTTCGGAATGACCGTGTAGGTCCAGGAACAGCCGCCCGTCCGGGTAGCGGTCCGCCAAGCGGTGGGCGGCCCGCAATGCCAAGGCGGTCTTGCCGACACCCGCCATGCCGTCGATCGCGGCTACCGCCACCCCGGCCCGAGCGGCCACCCCGGCGAACAGCCGCTGGATCTCGCCGTCGCGGCCGGTGAAATCGGCGACGTCACCGGGCAAATCGTGTCGCGGTGCGCTCCCGGTCGGCGTGGCGTGCGCCAGCGACCGGTCCGACCGCAGGATTCGCTGGTGCAGCTCCCGCAGCGGCGGACCGGGGTCGGCCCCCAGCTCCTCGGCCAGCCGCAGGCGGATGCGCTGGTACCGGTCCAGCGCCTCGGCCTGACGTCCGCAGCGGTACAGCGCGAGCATCAGCTGGGCGGCCGCCCGTTCATCCAGCGGCCGCAGGTCGACCTGGGCGGACAGCGTGGGCAGCAGATCGGCGTGCAGGCCGCAGCGCAGCCGGACGTCGGTGTGGTCGAGTTCGGCGGCGAGCCGCTCCTCCGCCAGCGCCGACCTTGTGGTGGCCACCCACGTGCCGTCCAGACCGGCGAACGCCTCACCCCGCCACAGGCCGAGCGCCTGCCGGTAGAGGGCCGTCGCCCTGCCGTCGTCGGCCGCCCTGGCCCTGGCCAGCAGGTGCCGGAAGCGGTGCAGGTCCACCGACTGCTCATCCGCGTTCAGCTGATAGCCGCCGGGGCTGCGGCTGATCGTCACCCCCGGTGCCAGCGCCGCCCGCAGCCTGCCGAGATAGCCGTGCAGCGCGTTGCGGGCCCGGCTCGGCGGCTCCTCCGCCCACACCCGGTCGATCAGCTGCTCCACCGATACCGGGTGGTTGACCTCGACCAACAGCGCCGCCAGCACACATTTCCGGCGGGCATGGCCGAGATCGACCGGCCTGCCGTCCACCGTCGCCTCGACACCGCCAAGCAGACGGAACTCGACCGTCACCAATGCCCCCTCAGCGCTTTCCACCTCAAGCCCAGCGACCGCGGTTTCATCGGGATTTCAGCGACCGCCGATAGCGTCCGTCCCCGCAGATCGAAGCGCTTTCAGCGCGGGAAGGACGATACCGTGAACAAGCCAAGGGGGGCCCTGGCGATCGGGGCGGCGGTCGCGACGCTCGTCGCCGGACTGCTCGGCACGGCGACAACGGCGACTTCGGCGGCGCAGGCCGAGAACGCCCGCTACTACATTCTCATCGGCGGCACCTGTGACGGTGCCGCGAACGTGTACAACGACGCCTGGCTGCGTGGCGGCGTCAAGCGGGTGGTGCACTACCCGGCGGGAGCGGCGGGACTGCCCAACTGCGACCAGACACCGATGGACCAGAGCGTGGCGATCGGCCACCAGCAGGCCAGGCGCGTGGTCCAGGACTCCTTCCACGAGAACCCCGGCGCCGAGTTCACCGTCGTCGGCTACTCGCAGGGCGCGCTGGTGGCGAACCTGGTGCTCAACGACATCGCCGACGGCAACCTCGGCGTCGACCGGTCCCGGTTCAGCGCGAAGATCTTCGCCGACCCGATGCAGCCGGTGGGACCGCCGGGACGCGGGATCAGCGCGGTGCTGCCGCCCGGCGCGGGCGCGCCATCGCCGTTCGGCGGATACGTGTCCTTCGGGCCTGGCCGGACCGACTTCGGCGGCATCCCGTTCATCCGGTACTGCATCGAGACCGACGGCGTCTGCCACTTCGACACCCTCGAAGCGCCGGGCGGCTACATCGTGCAGCACCAGTGCTACCAGTGGGCCCGGCCGACCGACGGGCGCTCCATCATGGAGGACACCATCGCCGACGGCGTGTACATCAACGGCTCGCACGCGCTGCCCAGGCAGAACTGCGGGATGCCTGCCTGAGCGGTCCCGACCGAGCCCGGCCCCGCGTGTGCAGGGCCGGGCTCGGCCGTTTTCGCACCCAAGGGAGCGGCCGTGCTCAGCGCGACAGGCGGGCCGCCACCCCTGATCATTGAGCCATGACCGGCAGCGGAGACCAGCCGAGGATGGGCGTCGAGGAAGAGCACTTTCTGGTCGACGCGGTCACCAGAGCGGTCGTGCCCGCCGGGCCTGCGGTGCTGGAGCGGGCGGTGCCGCTGCTCGGCGACCTGGTCGCGGGGGAGTTCACGAAGTGCCAGCTTGAGGTGCGCACCGAGCCCTGCTCGACCGCGGGGCAACTGCGCGAGCAGCTGATCAGGGTGCGTCGAGGGGCTGCCGCCGCGGCGGCCGGGGAGGGGCTGCGGCTGTGTGCCGCGGCGACCCCGGTCATCGGCGCGGGAGAGGCGTCTATCATCGACGACGACCCGCGGTACCAGTCCGCCATCGGTCGCTACCGCCTTGCCATCGAGGACGCCGTGCTCTGCGCGATGCACGTCCACATCGAGGTGCCGGACAAGCAGGAGGCGGTGCTGGTCGCCAACCACCTGCGGCCCTGGCTGCCGCTGCTGGTGGCGCTGTCGGCCAACTCCGCCTTCTACGACGGTCAGGACACCGGCTACGCGAGTTGGCGGTCGATGATCCGCACCCGCTTCCCGTCGCTGGGGCCGCCGCCCTACGCGGAGTCGATGGAGCACTACGACCAGCTTGCCGCCGCGATGTTCGAATCGGAGGCGAGCCCGACGAAGGAGGTTCCGCTCTGGGACATCCGCCCCCATCCGAGGCTGCCGACGTTGGAGATCCGCACGATGGACGTGCCCGCCGACGTCGAGCACACCGTGGCGCTCGCGGTCGTGGTCAGAGCCCTCGTGGTCGCGTCCCTGGAGCTGGTGCGCGGCGGTGACCCAGGGCCGCGGCCGTGCAGTGAACTGCTGCGCGCGGCCTACTGGAGGGCCTCGCGGGACGGCTGGTCCGGCTCCGGCATCGATCCGCTGTCCGGCACGCTGCGGCCGATCGCCGAACAGGCCGACCGGCTGATCGCCTACATCCGTTGGGCGCTGGAGAAACACGGCGACACCGACACCGTGGCAGGCCTGCTGAACAGCCTGAACGTGTCGGGTACCGGGGCGGACCGACAACGCGCCGCCGCGGCGCGCGGCGATGCGACCAGGGTGGTCGACGAACTGACCGCCCTGACCTGCGCCAATTCGGGCGAGTGCCTCACCGGCCAGCCAGGAGTTTCCAGGGTGTAACTCGAACGGGTGGCCCGGAACCGGCGGCGGGAGCGGCACGACCAACCGTCTGATCACCTCCCACCCCCCGGTGAAACGGAGTCCCGATGGACTTGAGCGAACTGCGGCATGTGGCCACCTTCTGCGGAAGCTGCGACTGCGGCTGCCCGGAGCTGTACCTGGACAGCGCGGCCCCCGATGAGAAGCGGGTCGTCATCACCGACGACTTCGGGCAGCGCATCCAAATGAGCATCGAGCAGTTGCGGGTGCTGATCGACGATGTCAAGTCCGGTGTGCTGGACGAGGTGCTCAAGGCCGCCTGAGGTCCCCGGGTCCTGGCCGGTGGCGCGCCGGTCAGGGCCCGCGCACAGCACCGCGTGTGATATCCGACGGCGCGACACAACCGGGGAGCGGCTGAGCAGCCGGATTCGGCTACTGGGCGGTAGGCTTTGGGCTCGCTCGACGCGGTCGGGCAGGCGCGATCAGGGAGGCAACGGTGACTCAGCAGGCTGGTGACGCACAGGGCGCGGTTTCACAGGACGTCCAGACAGCCAAGCGGGTGCTGGTCGCCGAGGACGAGGCGCTCATCCGGTTGGACCTGGTCGAGATGCTCCGCGAGGAGGGCTACCAGGTCGTCGGGGAGGCCGCCGACGGCGAGCAGGCCGTGGACCTGGCCAAGGACCTCAAGCCCGATCTGGTCATCCTGGACGTCAAGATGCCCAAGGTGGACGGGATCGCCGCCGCGTCGACCATCGCGGGCGAGCGAATCGCGCCGGTCGTCATCCTCACCGCGTTCAGCCAGCGCGAACTCGTGGAGCGGGCCCGCGACGCCGGCGCCATGGCGTACCTGGTCAAGCCGTTCGTCAAGCGCGACCTCATCCCCGCCATCGAACTGGCCATGTCCCGGTTCGCCGAGGTCACGGCCCTGGAAGCCGAGGTCGCGGGCCTTCAGGACCGGCTGGAGACGCGCAAGCTCATCGAGCGCGCCAAGGGACTGCTGATGGCCCGCCAAGGCCTGTCCGAGCCGGACGCGTTCCGGTGGCTCCAGCGCACCGCGATGGACCGCCGCTCCACCATGCGCGACGTGGCCAAGGCCGTGCTGGAGAGCCTCAACTGAACACCGGCGTTACCGCGGTGATCGTTTTTGTTAACAAGCTGCTCCATTTGGCCTGTCCGGACCAGGCATTTGGATACGCGAAAGTTCCGTGATGCTTCAACTTGACGAAGCAATTCTGCTGGTATTTACTGATCGACTTTTTGTCGCGCGCCCTGATCGTCTCCGGTTATCGCGAAAGCGTATACATATCCGTTGCGTTCTGGTCACAAGCCCCCGCTCCCGATGACTATTTCCGACTTCATCGCTTAGGTTCCGCGCATGCCCCGCGTGTGTGCTGGGGCACAGCGGTCAGCGCGAAGCGCGCGGCCGGGTGAGAGGGAGGAGCATCACGTGCGGAAACAGACAATGAGGGCCGCAGTGGTGATGGCGGGGGCCTTGTTGGTGGCTGGGTCGGCGGTCGGCTGCGGCACCAACAAGACCGAGAGCGGTGGCGGCGGAGGCGGCAACTGCGACACCAGCAAGGGAACGCTGGTACTCGGCGTCATCGCACCTTTGAGCGGTAACCTTTCCGCACTGGGCCTCGGCATCAAGAACTCCGCGCAGTTGGCCGTTGACCAGGCCAATGAGAAGTGCGCGGTCAAGGGCTACAAGCTCGCGTTGCAGGCAGAGGACGACCAGGCCACCCCGCAGATCGGCGCGCAGGCTGCCACCAAGCTCGCCTCCAGCGAGCAGGTCGCCGCGGTCATCGGAACCCTGAACTCCTCCGTCGCCCAGAGCGTCCAGCCCGTGCTGGCGCAGGCCAATGTGCTCATGGTCTCTCCGGCCAACACCAACCCGTCGCTCACTCGCGGCGGGGAGTACGCTACGGCGCCTGCACGGCAGTTCAAGAACTATTTCCGGACCTGCGCCACCGACGACCTGCAGGGGCCATTCGCCGCCCGGTATATGACGACCAAGGGCGGAAAGAAGAGCATCGCCATCATTACCGACGGCAAGACCTACGGTGATGGCCTCGCCGCCGAGTTCAAGAAGGAAGCGGTGGCGAACGGCGCGAAGATTGTTGGTGAAGAAAAGGTTGGCGAGAAGGACACCGACTTTTCCGGGGTGATCGCCAAGGTCAAGCCACTGGCTCCGGACGCGGTTTACTACGGCGGCGAGTACCCGGCAGCGGGCCCGCTGTCCCGGCAGATGAAGGACGCCGGTCTGAACGTTCCGCTGATGGGCGGCGACGGCATCTTCGACCCGAAGTTCATCGACCTCGGCGGCAAGGACGGCGACCTGGCCACCTCGGTCGGCGCCCCCGCGGAGAAGCTGGCCTCATCGAAGTCCTTCGTTGACGCCTACAACGCCAAGGGCTTCAAGGAGAGCTTCAGCGCCTACGGTGCGTTCTCCTACGACGCGGCCAACGCCATCATCGGCGCGCTGGGCAAGACGCTGGAGTCCGGCGACTGGGCCAAGGACAAGCGCGACGCCCTGATCACCAACCTCGCCGCGTACACCGGCCAGGGCGCCACCGGTGAGGTCAAGTTCGACCAGTACGGCGACAGCACCAACAAGCTGCTGACCGTGTACCAGGTGGGCGGCGGCAAGTGGACCGACGTGGACACCGGGACCTACGAGAAGAAGTGATCGTCACCCCGTCGTGCCCGGTGGAGCCGCCTCGGCTCCACCGGGCACACGTCACTACCGGCTATCTGGGGGACTTCACAGGGAGGTGACCCGTGGCGACGCTGCTACAGCAGTTGTCCAACGGTGTCGTGTTCGGCGCGCTGATCGGGCTGATCGCGCTGGGTTACACGATGGTTTACGGCATCATTCAGCTCATCAACTTCGCCCACGGCGAAGTGTTCATGGTCGGCGGCTTCGCGGCGCTGGCCACCTATTCCTACGTCCTGCCCGACGGTCTCAAGCAGACCTGGTACCTGACACTGCCGCTGATGATCATCGGCGGTGCGCTGGTCGCGGTGGTGATCGCGGTGCTCATGGAGCGACTCGCGTACCGCCCACTGCGAGGCGCGGGCAGACTCGCACCGCTGATCACCGCCCTCGGCGTCTCGGTGGCGCTGAAGGAAGCGGTGCGGATCTGGTATCCGGGGGCCACCGCGGCGGTGCCCTTCCCGCGGACGTTCGTCGACCACCAGTTCGTGATCTCGGTGCCCGGCGGCACGCTGAACATTCCGGCCACCGGCGTGCTGCTGGTCGCCGTGTCGCTGGTGCTCGCGTTCCTGCTCCAGACCTACATCAACACCTCGCGGATGGGCCGGGCCATGCGTGCCACCGCCCAGGATCCGGACATCGCGCGGCTGATGGGCGTCGACCCGAACCGGACGATCGTGCTGACCTTCGTCTTCGGCGCGGTCCTCGCCGGTGTGGCGGGCGTGCTGTACGGCATCCACCTGACCAACCTCGACACCGAGATCGGCTTCCAGAACGGCATCTTCGCGTTCACGGCCGCGGTGCTCGGCGGCATCGGCAGCATCCGCGGCGCCGTCATCGGAGGCTTCATCATCGGCCTGATCAAGACCATGGGCGGCCAGTACCTGCCCGGCGGCGCCCAGTACGACTACGTGTGGATCTTCGTCCTGCTGATCGTGGTGCTGGTGTTCCGGCCGCAGGGCCTGTTCGGCGAGACGGAGAGGGTGCGCGCATGAACAGGTTGTCCGCACTGATCAAACCCGCCTTCGCGCGGCCGCTCACGATCGCGGGGGCCCTGCTGCTCGTGGTCGCGGCGCTGCTGCCGTGGGCGACGTTCGTCCTCAACCAGGGCGCCTACCCGGCCAAGGCGACCCTGCCGTACTTCGACGCGCCGTTCGCCGTGATCGAGTACCGGGCGCATCTGCTGCTGCTCGGCCTGCTCGCGGCGCTCTACGCCATCGTCCGGGCGCTGCCAGGACAGGGCAGGGTGCTGCGGGCGATCGGCTGGGGCGCGCTGGCCGTCTCGCTGATCAACATGGCGTTCATCGCCGTCAAGGGCGGCGGCCTCGGGGCACTCGGCCTCGGCCCCATCGCGGGCGCCGTCGGTGGTCTCGTGTTGGTCCTGGGCGGGATCGCCCTCGGCATCGGGGAGCCGGTCCGCTTCTCGCCGAACCAGTCCCGCTGGGTGGCCTGGCCGCTGCTGCTGGTGTCCTTCGCCGGTCTGCTGGTGATGGTGTCGATGGTGCTCACCGCGGGCGGCGAGGGCGGGGTGGCCAATCCGCACGCAGGCGCGATGTTCCTGTCGTTCCTCGGTTTCGCGGGCGGCCTGCTCGGCGCGCTGCACGGCGCTGGCGTCCTGACCTGGATCGGCAGGGTGTCCGAACTGCACCGCGGGTTCTCCATCGTGGTGCTGCTCGGATGCGCGCTGGCGCTGCCGTTCACCGAGGCGGGCAGCCAGTACTGGATGACGGTGGCGGCCAACATCGGCATCTACGCGGCGACCGCCATCGGCCTGAACGTGGTCGTCGGGCTCGCGGGCCTGCTCGACCTCGGCTACGTGGCCTTCCTCGGCATCGGCGCGTTCGTCGCGGCCAACGTCTCGGGTGCCGCGGCGGCGGCCTTCGACATCCGGCTGCCGTTCATCGTGGCCGCGGTGCTGGCGGCGATCGTCGCCGGGATCTTCGGCGGGATCGTCGGTTCGCCGACGCTCCGGGTGCGGGGTGACTACCTCGCCATCGTCACCCTCGCGTTCGGCGAGATCTTCGTCCGCAGCGCGCAGAACGACATCGGCGGCCTGACCAACGGTTCCAACGCCATCCCCAACATCCCCGAGGTCAACCTCTTCGGCTTGGGGTTCAGCCAGCCGCTGGAGTTGGGCGGCATCTCGCTGCCCAGCGGAGTGCTGTACTACGCGTTGATCGTGGTGCTGATCGCCGCGGTCATGGCGGTGTTCGCGAACCTGAAGAACTCGCGCATCGGCCGCGCCTGGATCGCAATCCGGGAGGACGAGGACGCCGCCCGCGCGATGGGCATCGTCACCGGACGGGCCAAGATCCTGGCGTTCGTGGTCGGTGCGACCCTCGCGGGCCTCGCAGGCGCGGTGTTCGCGCACAAGACGAGCACGGTCGCCTACAACAGCTTCCAGTTCATCGAGTCGGTGACGCTGCTGGCGGCGGTGATCCTCGGCGGCATGGGCACCATCCCCGGTGCCGTACTGGGTTCGTCGCTGCTGTTCGTGCTGCCGGAGAAGCTGCGTGAGTTCAACGAGTACCGGCTGCTGTTCTTCGGTCTGGCGCTGGTGCTGATCATGCGGTTCCGCCCGCAGGGTCTGGTGCCCGATGAACACCGCCGGGCGGAACTGGTCGACGAGGACCCCGAGGGGCGCGCGTTGGACGAGGTAGTGCCCGCCGGTTCGCTGAAGGAGGCGAAGGCATGACCGCTCCGGCCGAGGAGAAGACCGCCGCGGCGGCGGAGAAGACGACCGTGCTGCTGGCGGACAACGTGACGATGAGGTTCGGCGGTCTGGTCGCCCTCCAGGATGTCTCGATGAGACTGGAGCAGCGGCAGATCGTCGGTCTGATCGGCCCCAACGGGGCGGGCAAGACCACCTTCTTCAACTGTCTCACGGGTCTGTACACGCCCGCGGAGGGCCGGGTCACGCTGCACGGCAAGGAGTTGCCGCACGACCCGGCGCGAGTGACGCAGGCCGGGATGGCGCGGACGTTCCAGAACATCCGGCTCTTCCCCAGCATGACCGCCCAGGAGAACGTTCTGGTCGGCAGGCATGTGCGGATGAAGCAGGGCCCGATCGCGTCGGTGTTCCACGGCCCTCGCTACCGCAAGGGCGAGGCAGCGGCGAAAGAGCGGACCCGCGAGCTTCTCGGCTTCGTCGGCTTGAGCCGGGTGGAGCACGAACTCGCCCGCAACCTGCCCTACGGCGACCAGCGGCGGCTGGAGATCGCCCGCGCGCTGGCCACCGACCCCTCGGTGCTGCTGCTGGACGAGCCCACGGCGGGCATGAACCCGCAGGAGACGGAGGCCACCCGCAAGCTCATCTTCGCCATCCGCGACCTGGGCGTCTCGGTGGTGGTGATCGAGCACGACACCAAGTTCATCTTCACACTCTGCGACCGGGTTTCCGTGCTGGTGCAGGGAAAGCTGCTGGTCGAAGGCACCCCCGACGAGGTCCGTGGCGATCCGCGGGTCATCGAGGCCTACCTCGGCAAGCCGCCGGAGGAAGTCCGCGAGGTGGTTCAAGCCGCCGGAGGAGAGTCATGAGCCTGCTCGAAGTCCGCAACCTCAGCGTCGCCTACGGCGCGATCGAGGCGGTGCGGGACGTCTCGTTCGAGGTGGAGTCCGGCCAGATCGTCTCGGTGATCGGCAGCAACGGCGCGGGCAAGACCACCACCCTGCGCACCATCTCCGGTCTGCACCGCCCCCGAGCAGGCGAGATCTTCTTCGACGGCAAGCCCATCCACGGCCAGCCCGCGCACAAGATCCTGGAGCGGGGCCTCGCGCACTGCCCCGAGGGTCGCAGGCTGTTCCCGAGGATGACGGTGGAGGAGAACCTGCTGCTCGGCGCCTACGCCCGCCGGGACAGCGGCATCGCCGCCGACATCCAAAAGGTCTACGACCTGTTCCCGGTGCTCGGCGAGCGCAGTACCAACAAAGCGGGCCTGTTCTCCGGCGGCGAGCAGCAGATGCTCGCCATCGGCCGCGCCCTGATGTCCAAGCCCCGGCTGCTCATGCTGGACGAGCCCTCCATGGGCCTCTCACCCATCATGACGCAGAAGATCTTCGACACCATCAAGGAACTGTCCGCGGCAGGCACCACGGTGCTGCTGGTCGAACAGAACGCCCTGGCGGCACTGGCCCTTTCGGACCGCGCCTACGTCATCGACCTGGGCCGCACCACCTTGGAAGGCCCCGGCACGGAACTCCTGGCCGACCCCCGCGTCCGCGCGGCCTACCTCGGCGAGGAACAAACAGTGTGAGCAACACCCGTGAGTGGCAACCGAGGCCGCGACCGAGGTTGCCACTCACGGGGTTCCATCGGACACAGTCCGCGGGAGGTCGCCATGGCGGCGATGTTTGCTGGAATCGCCGCTGTCGTCCTACTGGCCGGTTGCGCGTCATCGGACAGCGGCAACAGCAGCGAAGCCCCGGAGAAAGCACCGGGTGCTATCTCGCGCGCCGAATACGGAGACGCATGGCCGCTCACGGTGGATCACGGGCAGCTGGTGTGTGAGCCACCATCGCGCGCGATTTTCGTCGATCCTGACGGCAACAAGTGGGGGCTCAACGGGATGGCAATCGGGCGCGGCTATCCACCGATCGACCCGATCTGGGCCGATTCGGACAATCCGGTGTTCAAGAAGAAGCCCTTGATCCTCATCCAAGATGCGCTGGAGTTGTGTTGACCAAGTCGAGCGAAGCCGCCCAAGTGGAGTAGGGCGACCTCCCACCGGTGTCTGGCCGCCTTCTGAATCCAAAAGCCTCTAGCGGGGAACCTGAATTCGGCTTCTACGATGCGCCCCCAGGTCGACATCATGATCCCCCAGGGGGACATCATGTTCGCCTGGGTCGACATCATGCCGCTGCGGCCATTCAGGCCACAGCGGAGGCGATCAGCACGGCACCGGAGCCCAGCATGAGTAAGGCCGACGCCATGCCGATCGCGGTGTGGGCCTTGGGGCTCAGGCGGTGGCGGGTGAGGCCGACCAATACCCCCAATCCCGCTTTGCTGCCGATCAGCAGCAAATAGAACGCGGCGACGAAAGCTGCGGCCGCGCTTGGGGTGAGGTGCCAGGCGGCGATGGTGATAGGGCCACCGACGGTGACCCAGAACAGCCAGGGGTGCGGGCTGAACAGGTTCACCAGCACCGCCTTGCCGAATCCGGGCGGCGCTGGTTGCTCGGTGGGGGAGCGGCGCAGGCTGGTGCGGGCGGCGTCCACGCCCAGCCACAGCACCAGAACCCCGCCGCACAGCGTCAGCGCCATCAACACCGAGTCCGACACCAGCGACGCCGCCAGCAACGAGACCACCACGATCGGCAGGTCGCTGGCCAACGGCACCGCGCCGACCGCCGCACCCGCGAGCGGACCGCCGCGCAACCCGGCGAGGACCACCAGGCTCAGCATCGGACCGGGCGCCAAACCCGCCCCGAGCCCCAGCGCGGCGCCGAGCGCGGCCTTCTCCAGGATCATGGCGTGCCGCGCATGGGCCTGGTGACCAGCGCGAACACCCCGACGATGAACACCACCGCTTGCACGACCGTGGCCAGCGTGATCACCAGGAATGCGACCACCAGCGGCCAGGCCTGCGGGCCCGGCAGGGGAGAGGCGGAGATCCACACGACCTTGCCCTCGATCTCCTCAGGCCCGATCGAACCCTGCTCGGCGGTGTCCAGGGCGGAGCGGGAATCCACCGCGTTCCCCCGGTCGTCGCCGAGCACGAAGTATCGGCCTGGCGGCACCACCGTCTCGAACGGCACGAAGCGCAGATCGTCCGGCAGCAGCGGGTTCAGCGGCGCGACGTAGTCCTCCCGCACCGGCTGCCCGTTCACCAACAGCCGGTCCAGGGCATCACAGCACACGATCGTGTCATCCCCGACCCCGATCACGCGGCGCAGATACACCCCGTCGGAGGTGGCCCGCGGCCAGCCGGGCGCGTGGTGGATGATCAGGTCGCCGCGTCCGACTCCACCGGACAGGCCGTCGGTTGAGTACACGGCCGAACCCGCGGGCGCCGTGCCGCCCATCGCGTTGCCGGGGATGCGGTGGTAGTCGTAGTTGCCGCCGATGTAGAGCGCCGCGGCCACCTGGATGAGCAGGCCGAGACCCACGGCGAGCAGCGCCAGCCGCCACCAGGTCTTGGCCGGTCGACGCGGCGGCTCGGCCGCATCCGGCTCGTCGAAGATGTCCACCTGCTACCCCCTTGAGCGCGGACATCGTATAGGTCACGAACCGGGCGGACGCTCCCGCAGGATGCAGGTCAGCCGCGAGGTGCAGGTGCGCTTGCCGTCCTCGTCGGTGATCACGATCTCGTAGGTCGCGGTGCTGCGACCGGTGTGGATCGGCCTGCACACCCCGTTGACCCGGCCGGACCGCGCGGCGCGGTGGTGGGTGCAGGACAGCTCCAGCCCGACCGCGATGGCGTTCGGCGCGGCGTACAGCGCGGCGGCGAGCGAGCCCAGTGTCTCGGCGAGCACCGCGTTGGCGCCGCCGTGCAGCAGGCCGTAGGGCTGGAGGTTGCCCGCGACGGGCATCGTGCCGCGCACCTCATCCGGCTCGGCGTGCGTGATGTCGATGCCCATGCGGTCGGTGAGCTGATCCACATCCAGGCCGCCAGGCATCTGAACACCCGCCATGCCATCCTCCAAACCGGTGAAGTCGGAAACTGTCAGGGGCTCACCCTAGACTCGCCTCCGTGAGTGAACCCGCGGGTAGTGTCCAAAATCGCCGCCTTCTCCTGATCGACGGCCACTCGATGGCGTATCGGGCCTTCTTCGCCCTGCCCAAGGAGAACTTCCAAACCGGCACCGGACAGACCACCAACGCGGTCTACGGGTTCACCTCGATGCTCATCAACCTGCTCCGCGACGAGCAGCCCACCCACCTGTGCGTGGCATTCGACGTGTCCAGGCAGACCTTCCGCACCGAGGCCTACGCCGAGTACAAGGCCAACCGCAGCAGCACCCCCGACGAGTTCCGCGGGCAGGTCGGCCTCATCAAGGACATCCTGGCGGCGCTGTCGATCTCGCAGTGCAGCAAGGACAACTACGAGGCCGACGACATCATCGCCACCCTCGTCACCCAGGCCGAGCAGCAGGGCTTCGAGACCCTCATCTGTACCGGCGACCGGGACGCGTTGCAGCTGGTCACCGACCACACCACGGTGCTCTACCCGGTCAAGGGCGTCTCCGAGCTGGCCAGGTTCACCCCGGCGAAGGTCCAGGAGAAGTACGGCCTCTCGCCCGCGCAGTACCCCGACTTCGCGGCGCTGCGCGGCGACCCGTCGGACAACCTGCCCAAGATCCCCGGCGTCGGCGAGAAGACCATCACCAAGTGGATTCAGGAGTTCGGCTCGCTGGCGGGCCTGGTGGACCGGGTGGACGAGGTGAAGGGCAAGGCCGGTGACGCGCTGCGCGCCAACCTGTCGTCGGTGCTGCTGAACCGGCAGCTCACCGAGCTTGTCCGCGATATGGAGCTGGAGTTCACTCCCGAGGACCTCGCGGTGCGGCAGTGGGACCGCGACGCGGTGCACCGGCTGTTCGACGAGCTGGAGTTCCGCGTGCTGCGCGAGCGCCTGTTCGCCACCCTCAGCAGCGCCGAGCCGGAGGCCGAGGAGGGCTTCGACGTCCAGGGCGAGCTGGTCGCGGCCGGTTCGGTGGCAGGCTGGCTGGCCGAGCACGCCCGCACCGGGCACCGCATGGCCCTGTCCGTGCAGGGCCAGTGGCTGGCGGGCAGCGGGGACCTCAGCGGCCTGGCCATCGCGGGCGCCGAAGGGCAAGGCGGCTACCTGGACGTCACCGTGCTCACGCCCGAGGACGAGCGGGCGCTGGGGGAATGGCTGGCCGACGAGTCCGTGCCCAAGGCCGCGCACGAGTCCAAGCTGGCGATCCACACGCTGCGGCAGCGCGGCTGGGACCTGCGCGGCCTGACCAGCGACACCGCGCTCGCCGCCTACCTGGCGCGGCCGGGACAGCGGGCCTTCGACCTCGCCGACCTGGTGCTGCGTTACCTCAAGCGCGAGCTGCGCGCCGAGGAGGCCGACAACGGCGGCCAGCTCTCGCTGCTGGCCGACGAGGACACCGACGCCGCCAAGGCCGCCGACAACGAGGTACTGCGGGCCCGCGCCATCGCCGAGTTGGCCGACGCGCTGGACGCGGAGCTGTCCAGGCTGGGCGGCGCGAAGCTGCTGGCCGAGCTCGAACTGCCGCTGCTGGGCGTCATCGCCGACCTCGAGGACGCGGGCATCGCCGTGGACAGCCAGCAGCTTGCCGAGCTGGAGGCGCATTTCGCGGGGCGGGTGAAGCAGGCCGCGCAGGACGCCTACGCGGTGATCGGCAAGGAGATCAACCTCGGCTCCCCCAAGCAGCTCCAGGTCGTGTTGTTCGACGAGCTGAACATGCCCAAGACCAAGCGCACCAAGACCGGCTACACCACCGACGCGGACGCGTTGCAGAACCTCTACGAGCAGACCGAGCACCCGTTCCTGCACCACCTGCTGGAGCACCGCGACGCCACCCGCCTGAAGTCCACGGTGGACGGCCTGCTCAAGTGCGTCGCCGACGACGGGCGCATCCACACCACGCTGCACCAGACCATCGCCGCCACCGGCAGGCTCAGCTCTACCGACCCGAACCTGCAGAACATCCCCATCCGCACCGAGGAGGGCCGCCGCATCCGCGGCGCGTTCGTGGTCGGCAAGGGCTACTCGGAGTTGATGACCGCCGACTACAGCCAGATCGAGATGCGGATCATGGCGCACCTGTCGGAGGACGAGGACCTGATCAAGGCGTTCCGCTCCCGTTTCGACTTCCACGCCGCCACCGCCGCCACCGTCTTCGGTGTCGAGCCGACCGACGTGACCAATGAGCAGCGCGCCAAGATCAAGGCGATGAACTACGGCCTCGCCTACGGCCTGTCCGCGTTCGGGCTCTCCGGCCAGCTGCGCATTCCCGTCGAGGAGGCGCGCGGCCTGATGAAGGAGTACTTCGAGCGCTTCGGCGGCATCCGCGACTACCTCCAGGAGGTGGTGGAGCGGGCCCGCAAGGACGGCTACACCGAGACCATCCTGGGCCGCCGCCGGTACTTGCCGGACCTCAACAGCGACAACCGCCAGCGCCGCGAGATGGCCGAGCGGATGGCGCTCAACGCCCCGATCCAGGGCAGTGCCGCCGATATCATCAAGGTCGCCATGCTCAAGGTGCACTCGGCGCTGACCGAGACCGGTCTGCGCTCGCGGATGCTGCTTCAGGTGCACGACGAACTGGTGCTCGAGGTGTTCGACGGGGAGCACGAGCAGGTCGAGGCGCTGGTCAGGGAGCAGATGGGCGCGGCGTACGAACTGGACGTTCCGCTGGAGGTCTCCGTCGGAACCGGCTGTTCCTGGGACGCCGCCGCCCACTGAATCGGGCTCGGGTTAGCCTGTCGGCCGTGATCGACGGCTGCCCCGGAGGACGATTTGATCAGGATTGACCGGCTGGACCACCTGGTGCTCACGGTGGCCGACGTCGAGCGCACGGTCGACTTCTACCAGCGCATCCTGGGCATGCAGCCGGTCATCTTCGGTGAGAGCCGGATGGCGGTGGCCTTCGGCCAGCAGAAGATCAACCTGCATCCGGCGGGCGATCCCTACGAGCCGAGGGCGACCCACCCCATCCCCGGCTCCGCCGACCTGTGCCTGATCACGGCCTCGCCGCTGAGCGAGGTCCAGGAACACCTCCGCGCGAACGGCGTGCGCATTGAGCAGGGCCCGGTCAGCCGCACCGGCGCCCTCGGACCGATCGTGTCGCTGTACTTCCGCGACCCCGACGGCAACCTGATCGAGATCTCGCGCTACGAGGACGCCTAGAACCGGTACTGGCGGTGCAGCCAATTGCGGTAGGGATTGGCGGTGTCGCTCTTGCACGATTCGACCGTGCGGCACAGGCCGGGGTCGGGATCGTGTGCGGCGTAGGCGATGAAAGCCCTGATCTTGTCGTCCAAGACCTGCCCCGAGACGTTCTCGGGGCGTTCCAGCGAGCTGTAGTCGAGGTAGCCCACCAGGCGGTGCGGCTGAACGCCTGGGCCGCGGCTGGCGGCGTCGGCCACCTGTGCGCCGAAGATGTGGTCGGCGTGGTTGGCTCCTATCACCCCGCGGCCGTCCTGAATGCGAATCCGATTCGGGCGGAAGCTGCGAATCTCATTGGCCACCGTTTCGACCAACTCGGCCTTCGTGTACGAAGTCCGCTGTCCGGCAAAAGCCAGCAATGGGCGTATTTGCGGAATTTCGCCATTCCATAGCCGCGCTATCGATTCGTGGCCGGTACTTGGGTAACCCGTGCCGCGGGGATTGCCGTCCGGCAGCCGCAGCGCGACCAGTTCCACACTTCCGGAGAACCAGCGGGTGACACCGTTGACGGTGCGGTCCTCCCGCCATTGGGCCCCGCCCGCCATCGTGGCGTAGGCCTCCTGCGCGCCGCGGTGACGCGTGTTCATCCGCTCCACGCCGAGCCCGGCGTCGCCCGCGGTGAGGTACACGGTCTTCACGCATTCCCGCCGCCGGATCGAGGTGAGCAGGTCGGGCGACTGGAACAGCAGGTCATCGTCCTGATGCGCGACGATGTGCATGCTCCGCACACATCCAGCCGCCGTCGCGGCAGGCGCGTTGACGATCAGGCCGCCCAGCAGGGACAGGGCGGCGATTCCCACAAGCAGGCGCATTGGTCTCTCCCCAGGGTTGAACACCGACTGTCGCATCCCCAGCCCCCGCCATGGCCGATCAAGACAGAATCCCGCCACAGACCCGCAGGTAAATTGCGTGCGTTCAGTGGGTTCGGCCGGCTAGTGTGCCTGGCCGTGCCACTACAGGGTTTCGCCGATCCGTTGCCGGGACGCCCCCGGCGCATCCTCGTCTCGGGCACCTCCGGGGCAGGGAAAACGACGCTTGCCCGCACCATCGCCGAACGGCTGGACCTGCCTTACACCGAACTCGACTCGCTTTTCCACGGCCCGAACTGGGTGCCGCGCCCCGCCTTCGAAGCGGAGGCCGCCGCCATCGCGGCAGGCGCGAACTGGGTGAGTGAATGGCAGTACCGCGGCGTGCGGCCGATGATGCTCGCCCGCGCCGACACGGTGATCTGGCTGGACCACCCCTGGCTCACCGTCAACGCCCGGCTGATTCGCCGCACCGTGAGCAGGCGGCTGCACCGCACCGAGCTGTGGAACGGCAACCGCGAAAGTCCGCTGTGGACGATCTTCACCAGGTCCGACCACGTGGTGCGCTGGGCTTGGCAGACCTACGGCCGCAACCGGCGCCGGATCATCGAACTGGCCGACTCGCCTGCGGGGGAGCGGGTCACCATCGTCCGCCTGCGCGGTCAGCGCCAGGTCGACGCCTGGCTGGACGGGCCATTGCGGGCGGCTTCGGCCGACGTGGTGCATTCCCAAGATCTGGAATAGGAAATATTCTTCCCAGTTCTCGGAAGAGTTAATCTCGGGGTATTGGGCGTGCCAACGATGGCGAACTGCAATGATCTTGACCGTATCGCACGGCTGTCGCCGGTGAAGCTCTCAGCGGATGATCTCCGCAGTGAGGAATAACCGACGTTCGTATTCGGCGATACCCGTAATGGCGACGTGAATCCGCTGTCTCATCCAAGGCGGAGACGACCGAATGGACGGATCAGACGTTGGCTGGGGAAGAACGCGGGAGCGGACCGGATGCGACCAGTTACGTCGGCCGCGGCCGAGAGCTGGGCGAGGTCCGCAGGCTGCTGTCCGCGGGGCGCGTGGTCACGCTGACCGGCCCGGGCGGGGTTGGCAAGACCAGGCTGGCCACCCGGGTCATGGCCAAGGTCGGCGGGAACTTCCCCGGCGGGGTCGCCTTCGTCGACCTCGCCGAACTTCGCGACGGCAGGCTGCTGGACAACCTGGTCGCGACCCGGCTGGGCCTGCACGACCAGTCCGCCCGCCCCGCCGTCGAGGTGCTCATCGAGCACCTGCGGGAGCGCGCCCTGCTGCTCGTGCTGGACAACTGCGAGCACCTCATCGACGCCGCGGCCGAGCTGATCAACGCCCTGGTCACCACCTGCCCGCGGCTGGTGGTGCTGACCACCAGCAGGCAGTCGCTCGGCGTGCCCGGTGAGCGGGTGCTGCCGGTGCCGCCGCTGGCCGTGCCCGAGCAGGTCACCTCCGCCGAGCAGCTCTGCGCCAACGACGCCGCGCGGCTGTTCATCGACCGCGCCCGCGACGTCTCGCCAGACTTCGCGGTCACCGAGGAGAACTTCGCCGACGTGGCCCGGCTGTGCAGGCTGCTGGAGGGACTGCCGCTGGCCATCGAACTGGCCGCGGTGCGCATCCGCTCGCTGACGGTGGGGCAGATCGCCGACCGGCTCACCCGCAAGCTCCCGGAGCTCACCGCGGGTGCCCGCACCGCGCCGCAGCGCCAGCAGACGCTGCGCGCAGCGATCGACTGGAGCTACGAGCTGTGCTCCAAGGCCGAGCAGCTGGTGTGGACGCGGGCCTCCGTGTTCGCGGGCAGCTTCGACCTGGCC
The DNA here is from genome assembly GCF_056323685.1 of Actinorectispora metalli. NCBI lineage: Bacteria > Bacillati > Actinomycetota > Actinomycetes > Pseudonocardiales > Pseudonocardiaceae > Actinorectispora > Actinorectispora metalli. The sequence goes on along the minus strand of NZ_JBREYE010000001.1, from coordinate 125,276 downwards.
GCCGCGGAGGCGGTGTGCGCCGGACCCGACGTGGACCGCTTCGACGTGCTGGAGCTGCTCGACGGGCTGTTGGACAAATCGGTGCTGACCCGCGTCGAACAGGACGGCACCGTGCGCTTCCGGATGCTGGAGACGTTGCGCGAATACGGCCAGGACCGCCTCGAGCAGTTAGGCGATCGGGTTCGGGTGGGCAGGCTGCACAGGGACTGGTGCGCCGAGATCACCGCCAGGTTCGAGGCGGAGTGGCCCAGCTCCAACCAGGTGGCCTGGGTGGGCAGGCTGCGCCGCGAGCACCCGAACCTGCAGGTCGCGCTGGAGTTCTGCCTCACCGAGCCGGGAGAGGCACAGGCCGCGTTGCGGATGCTGGGCCACATCGACGACTACTGGGACATCAGCGGCTTCATCACCGAGGCCAGGATGTGGCTGTGCCGCGCGTTGGACGCCACCACCGAGGACACCCCCGAGCGCAGGATGGCCCTCATCTACGCGGGCTGGCACGCCTTGGAGCAGGGCGACGTCGAACAGGTCGGGCTGATCGCCGAGGCCGCCGAGCGGGTGGTGGTCACCGAGGACGCCGTCGCGGGCGGCCACGTGGCCAACGCCCTGGGCATGATCAATCTGTTCGGCGGCGATATGGACACCGCGGAGAAGCAGTTCGGCGAGGCGCTGGCCACCTTCCAGACCCACGGCGTGCTGCGCGGCGAGTTGCGGGGTTACTTCACCTACGGCATGTCCAAGGGACTCAACGGCAACACCGTCGACGGCCGCGCCGTGCTGGCGGAGGGCATCGCCCGCAGCGGCGGGCTGGGCGAGACGTTCTGGCACGCCTGGACGCTGTGGGGTCTGGCCTGGCTGGATGTCATCGACGGTGACCTCGATGGCGCGCAGACCGCGGGCAAGCGGGCGCTGCGGTACAAGTGGGAGATCGGCGACCGGTTCGGCCAGTCCTTCATCACCGACACCCTCGCCTGGGTCGCCGTGCGCCAGGGCAGGCACGAACGTGCCGCGACCCTGTTCGGCGCCGCCGACGCGATGTGGCATCGGATCGGCGCCTCCCCGAGCAGCTACGTACCCTTCGACAACTCCCAGCGCGAACATCTGGCGCTGGTCGCCGACGAGCCGGGCTTCGACGCGGCCTTCGCCGCCGGGCGCGCGCTCAGCTGGGACGAGGCAGTCCGGTACGCCTTGGAGGAGAACCGGCCCGCCGCCCGTGCGACTGACCGGGGTGGGCTGACCAAGCGGCAGTTGGAGATCGCCGCGCTGATCGCCGAGGGGCTGACCAACCGGGAGATCGCCGAGAAGCTGACCATCGCCAAGCGCACGGCCGATACCCATGTCGACCACATTCTTGGCAAGCTGGGCTATACCAACCGGGCGCAGATCGCGGCCTGGATCACGGGCAGGCGCTCGTGATCGGCCGTCGGCGCTAACGTGGACGGATGCGCGATCTCGCCGCCCTGCCGAAGGTCCAGCCGCATCTGCACCTGACCGGCGCGATGCGCCCGGCGACCCTGGCCGACCTCGCCCGGCGGCACGGCGTCGACCTGCCCGCGCCGTTCGACTACGACAACGCCACCTGCTGGGACGACTTCCAGGGCTGCTACGACGCGGCGCGAGCGCTGATCCGCACCCCGCAGGACCTGACCCGGGTGGTGGTGGAGGCGGTGGCCGACGACGCGGCAGACGGCTGCGGCTGGTCGGAGATCCAAATGGACCCCACGTCCTACGCACCCGCGTTCGGCGGTTTCGAGCAGGCTTTGGAGGCGGTGCTGGACGCGGCCGAACAGGCGCCGGTGCCGGTGGGTGTGATCTTGGCATCAAGCTGGGCAAGGCCCGCCGAGCACGCCGAGGTGTTGGCGGCACTGGCCGCCAAGTACGCGGGCGCGGGAGTGGTGGGTTTCGGCCTGTCCAACGACGAGCGCCTTGGCAAGCCCGCCGATTTCGCGCGTGCCTTCGGCATCGCCGCGGACGCAGGTCTGCTGCGCACCCCGCACGGCGGCTTCTTCACCGGCCCCGAGCAGGTGACGGAATGCGTGACCGTCCTGCGCGCCAACCGCATCGGGCACGGCACCACGGCCGCAACCGATGTGGCCACGCTGGACCTGTTGCGCGAGCACGGCGTCACGATGGAGATCTGCCCGGTGTCGTATCCGCCGCTGGGCGTGCACCGGTTGGATGAGGTGCCGATCAAGGCGTTCCTCGACGCGGGCGTGCCGGTGGCGTTGGGCAGCGATGACCCGCTGCTGTTCTCGGTCGGGCTGGCGGGTCAGTACCGCATCGCCCGCGAACAGCTGGGCCTGTCCGATGTGGACCTGGCCCGAGTCGCGGCCGACGGCGTCCGCGGCTCCGCCGCCCCGACCGCCCTGCGGCAGCAACTTCTCGCGGGCGTTGACCGCTGGCTCAGCGGTCCCTGAGCTGCCGGACTCCAGCGGCGTGAACCGCGTCCGGTACCAGTCGCGGGTGCCGCCGATGCCCGCACTGAGCGCCGAGAACTCGATCAGCGGATGAGTCGCGGCGGGGATGAGGCAAGGGCGACCGCTGAACCTCGAGGGCACCATCCGGCCGGGCGGCTACCGGAGGCGGCCACGGCGTTGCGGTACCTGCCCGCGTCGCCCGGCTCTGTGGCCCGGGGACTCGTAGCGTGATCAACGGCCCCGACGCGGCAACTCCAGCGCAAGGCGCATCGAGGTCATGGGGCGGTGAGGTCACCGGGCGGTAAGGCCCCGGAGCAGCAGCATCACCGAGTCCGCGACCTCCTCGCTGCTGCGTTCCGGGTTGAACACCCGCCAGTCCAGCGCCACCGCCAGCAGCGTGCCGAACAAGGCGCTCGACGCCAGCTTCGGATCGACCCCCGCGGGCAGCCGATCCGCTAAACCGCGCAGGACACCCTCGATCACCCCGGTGATGTTGGCGCGCACCGACTCCAGCGTCTCCCGCCACGCGCTCGGCGTCCGCCACATCTCGCCGACGAGTAGCTGCGCGAACGCCGAGTACTGTGCGAAGAACGCCAGCGAGCCCTCCACCAGCCGCCGTACCGCCAGGACCGGGTCGTCGATTTGCTCCACCTTGGACAGCCGCTCCCGGATCAGGCCCATCCCGTAGCGCAGCAGCGCGTCGATCAGACCGTCCTTGCTGCCGAAGTTGTAGTACACCGTCCCCTTCGCGACGCCCGCCTTGGCCGCGATCTCGTCCACGCTCACCCCCGCGACACCGCGTTCGCCGACCAGCAGCAGCGTCGCGTCGAACAGCCGCTGCTTCGCCGTGCCCGTCGCCGCCGTCATACGACCGGCTCCGGGCGGAGCCCCACCTGCGTCCACATCCGCTGCCTCCGAGCGGCCACTGTGGACAGGATGAGCCCGATGGCGAGGTAGCACAGCAGCACGCCAACCGAGGTAACCAGGTTGGCCAGGTCCGCGCCATAGATGAGCCTGCGCAGCCCGTCCACGATGTAGCCCATCGGTAGCAGGAAGTGCAGCGGATGCACCAGTTCCGGCGTGGTCTGCCAGGGGAAAGTGCCGCCCGCGGAGATCAGCTGGAGTACCAGGATGATCAGCGCGAGGTACCGCCCGACCATGCCGAACAGGCTGATCAGCCCATGCAGGAAGGCAGTGAAGCCCAGCGACACCAGCAGCAGGAACGCATACGTCCCCAGCGGATGCGCCGAGTGCAGCCCCAGCCCCCAGGTGACGATGCCGTACAGCAGGGTGGCCTGCACAAACCCGACCGCCGCCGCGGGCAGCCACCCGCCGACCGCCGTGGCCACCGACGACACCGAGCGCCCCAGCGCACGCGGGTTCAGCGTGCGGACCAGCATGAAGATCGTGAACGCACCCACCCACAACGCCAGCGCCATGAAGAACGGCGCCAGCCCCGCGCCGTAGCTGCCCGCCTTGGCCTGTGACAGCCGGTTGATCCCCAGCGGATCGCCGATGGTGTTGGCGGTCGCCTCGCGGTGCTGCTGGTCCGGGTGCGGGATCGTGTCGGCGCCGCCCGCGAGCGCGGTGCGCAACGCCTCGCTGCCCTCCGCCAGCTTGGAAACGCCGGTGGTGGCCTCGGTCATCGAGCCGTGCAGCCGAGCCATGCCCTGGTGCAGCTGCTCGGCGCCGGTCGCCGACTTGGCGATGCCCGCGGTGAGCGCGGGGGAGGAGTCCGCGAGCTTCTCCGCACCCGCCGCGACCTGCGCCGAGCCCTCGGCCACCTGCCGCTGCCCGGCAAGCTGCTGCTCGCAGGCCGCGGCCAGCTTCGTCAGCGGCCCACCCAGGTTCGGATCGAGCTGGGCGATCGGGTTGAGCCTGCGAGCGAGTTCCCCCTGCGCGGCGCACATCTGCGCCTGGCTATCGGCCAGCTTCCGGTTGCCCGCCGCGACTTTCTCGGCCCCATCGGCCAGCCGCCGCGTGTCCGCGGGCATCCCGGCGGTCTTGTCCCGCAACGTGTCCAGCCCGGCAGCCAACTGCCCCGAGCCGTCCTCCAGCTTGACGACCCCGTCCATCCCGCTGCCGCCCAGCCCGGCCAGCAGCTTGTTCGCCCCCGCCGCGACCTGATCCGCCCCGTCAGCGGCCTGCCTGGTCTTGTCGTAGAGCTCCCCAAAACCCAACAGCATCCGGTTCGCCGCCTCGGTACCCGCCTCCGCCGCCACCGCCCGCCGCAACTCGTTGCTCATCGTCGTGGCATAGGTCGTGGTCAGGAAGTTGTTGGCGTCGTTGGTGGTGACGATGATCTGCGCCTGCCGCGGGTTGAACTCGCTCACCGACCCCAAAGCCGCCGAGAAGTCCGGCGGCACCGACAACGCGAACCCATACGTGCCATCACGCACCCCCTGTTCGGCCTCCTCCGCCGAAACCCGCTGCCACCCGAACGTCCCGGTCGTGACCACCCGTTCCGCCACTCGGTCCCCGAAGTTGATCTCCTTGCCGTCCGGCGTCTGCGCGCCCCGGTCGGCCACCACCAGCGCGGCCGGGATCTGGTTCAGCCTGCTGTAGGGATCCCAGTTCGCGTACAGGTACAGGGCGCCGTAGATCAGCGGAATGATCGCGATCCCGATCACCGCGATCCGGCTGAAGCTTCCCGACAGCAGCCTGCGCAGCTCCTGACGTGCGATGCGGAGGGATTTCACTGCTGCTCCTTTGGCTCAGGATGCGGCTGCCCCGCGCTGATCAACCCCTGCTCCAGCGGGGACAGCGACGCGAGCGGCCGAGTCGATTCCGTGTCATAAGGCGAAGGCGCCCCACCAACCTCCGGCGGGCTCTCCGCCTCCGCCGCGCCACCAACACCGGAGGTGCCCACAGCACTGGACGGGCCACCAGCACCAGAGGCGCCGCCAGCACCGGTCGGGCCGCCAACAGTGGACGGGCCAACACCGCACCCACCGACAGCACTGGAGGAAGACGTTCCCGGCGGGCTTTCATCCGCCGCTCTCCCCGTGCCGGACATGCGTTCACCGGCCGCGCCCGTGCCCCCAGGCGGTTGTGCACCGATGGCCGTGACAGGCAGCGGCAACGCCTTGGCATCCGCCCGCGGACACACCGCGATCACGCAGTACCCGCGATTGGCCCAGGTGCGCGCAACCCCGAACCACTCCGTCGGCCGCGAACCATGCCGGTCGGGCGAATCCAACACCAACGTCGTCACCCCCGCCCGCAGCGTGGCCAACTCGGCGAACAGCCGGGTCCGCACCACCCCAGGCAGGCCGTCACATCGGGTGCCCGAGTACTCCCCGGCATCCCGCCCATCCAGCCACTCCGCAACGGCCTTGGCACCACTGCGCTGCCCCGCAAAGCACAGTTCCTCGCCAACAGCCTCCGCCAGTGTCATCGCACCCTCGGGCTCGGTCACCCCCGGCACATCAACCAGCGCCACCACGTCTCGCAGCCGCCGCTCCACCCCCGACCGCCCGTCGAGAAGCACCTCACCCTCGGTCAGCCGCAGCCTGCCCCCCAACACCAGGCTCAACGCCGTCCGAGCCGTCTGCGTCGCCCCGGAGACCAGGAGAACCTCGGCGCCCACCGCCCGCAGAGTCGTCGACGGCAGCAACTCGCCACGCCGCCCACTCACCCGCATGCCGTCGCCCCGAATCTCCACCGCCGACCTCCAAGTCCTTTGTACTGACCGGTCAGTACAAAGACTGACCGAGCGCCCCCATCCGCGTCCACCCCGCAGTGACCCCTATCCCGAAGGAAGCTCGGATCTACCTGCGAACTCCCGCCGAGGTGATAAACGACTCACGCCCCACAAGGACGCCGCCGCGACAACCCCACGCCATCCGCCGCTACCGCATGAACTGCCGCCCACCGAAATCCGCTGCCGGTGCCTTCTTCTCCCGCAGCTAGCCTCAACGATCTTCTGCGACTACTCCAAGAAGATGCGCGACGGCACCCCCGAGGCCCGCCCGTTGATGCCCGCTGCCTGCCCAGGCCAGCTGCCGGCTGATGCCCGTTGCCTGCCGATGCCCGGCAGTCGAGGTCCCCCAGCTACCGAGTGCCCACGCCTGCTTAGGCCAGCCGCTGGCTGATGCCCGGTCCTGCCGATGCCCGGCCGCCGAGGTCTCCCAGCTACTGAGTGCCCGCCGCCTGCCGAGGTCCTCTGCCAACCGGCGACGACCGGGAAGCTGGCGGCGGTCCCGCTGTCCACCGACGGCCATCACCCGATGTCCGCCGCCCACGGCGGGAGTCACCCCCAGCAGGACGCAGCCGCCGACCACCAGTCGGCTGCCCCCGGTTCTCAACCGCCTCTCCGATCCGCACTCGCGAGTGCTCAACACCCACGCCGTCCCAGCGGCGATTGCCGGCCGAACGCCCCGCCTTCCGAGCTCTCCCGCCCGCTCCCAGCTCTCCCACACGAATCGTGTCGCTGCCCCGCCCAGCGCCTCTGACCTGCGAGAATCGAGTCGGGGGCAGCTCGCCACAAATACGCCCCAGGGCGTCATCATGATCGCCTAGGGGCGCATGATGACGACGCAGGGCGACACCATGCGCCCCCAGGGAGGCGGGTGGTCAGCGGAGAGCGTCGGCGGGGCGGATTTCCCACAGCGTCCACAGCGGGCGGTAGCCCTGGCGAGGCCAGAACACCGACGACAGCGGGTTGGCCGGGTTGAAGTACAAATAGCAGCCGCGCGCACCGCCGCGGCGGAACTCCTCGTGGGCCACCGCCATCAGCGCGCGGCCGATGCCGCCGCCGCGCTGCGCGGGTACCGACGCCACGCAGTTGACATAGCCCCAGCGGCCCGCGGGCAGCCGACCGCCCGCCCAACTGCCCGGCGACGCGTCGGTCCAGTCGCACTCCGCCATCCCGACGATCCCGCGATCGCGTTCGGCGAGCCACACCGGCGCGTCGGTCTCCAGCCGCCTCCGCAAGGTGCCGCGCTTGAGCTCGGCGGCATCCGCCCGCGGGTAAGCCCCGCCGACCTGCGTGCTGTACGCGTGCTCCGCCATCGCCAGGTCGATCAGCGGCTCCAGGTCACGCTGGCCGGCCCGGCGCACGACCACCCCGCCGTCGAAGTCCGCCGCGGGAAGCGGAGGGCGCACCGCGAGCACCGACAACGGCGCGAAGCCGTGGTCCAGGAACGCCCGAGTGGCCCCGGCATCACGGCTGGGCCAGGTCACGATCGCGGCGGACTCACCGGTCTGCGGGCCGAGCCGCCCCATGCGGTCCCGCCACACGCCGAGCACCGCGTCCATCCCCGCACCGCCGGACGCGCCGGTCAGCGGCGTCAGTTCGAACACCGTGCGCGCCGACCACAGCGAGGCGATGGTTCCCGGCGGGATGCTGTGCGTGGCCACCGTCGCCGCCACCCGGCCGCCGCCGGGCAGCTTCGCGGTGATCACGTCCCCATCCGGTGGCGGGGCAGGCGGCGGCAGCAGCGGATCGAGGTCGGCGAACGCCGCCGCCTGCGCCGTGAGCAGAGCTCTCGCGGTCATTGGCTGCGGCAGCAGAAGATCGCCGTACCGGGAAACAACTCGCCGCGCAGCGGGCTCCACTGTCCCCACACCCTGGTGTGCCCCTCCGGCCATTCCGGTTCGATCAGGTCGTCCAAAATCATGCCCGCACCGGTGATCGCCCGCACGAAATCCCCCACCGTGCGGTGGTGCTCCACATAGGTCGGCCTGCCGTCGTCGTCCACCTCGACATACGGCGTGCGGTCGAAGTACGACATCGCCGCGGTGAGGCCGCGCGGGCCGGGCTCGTCAGGGAAGATCCAGCGGATCGGGTGGGTGACCGCGAACACCCACCGGCCGCCCGGCCGCAGCACGCGCGCGACCTCGCTCATCACGGCGCCGAGATCGGAGACGAACGGAACGGCGCCAAAAGCGGAGCAGGCGATATCGAATGAATTCTGCGTGAACGGCAACTGCGTCGCGCTGGCCCGTACGAGTGGTACCGCGATGCCCGTTTCTTCCGCCCCCGCCGAGGCGTGCCGCAGCATTCCTTCCGACAGATCCAACGCGACGGCATACGCCCCCTGGGTCGCCAGCCACCGCGCGCAGGCGGCCGAGCCCGCGCCCACCTCCAGCACGCGGGCTCCGCCGATGTCGCCCAGCAGGCCGATATCGGCTTCCCGCAGCCCCTCCGGGCACCAGACGAAGTCGCTCATACCGAGGAAGTCACCGTGTTCTGCCTGGTAGTCGTCCGCGTCAGCGTCCCACCACGCCGCGCTCGCCGCCTGGGACTCCGATTCGGTCACCAATCTCCGCACGATGCCGGAGGTGCCGAGTAACGCCTCCGCGGTGGCGTGTCTGTCGTCGTGTCCGAGCGTAGACGGGTCCGAACCGGTGTCGCTCACCAACCTGCTCCCTGGTCCTGTCGGGGAATACAGCGGTCACCGATCATGCCCGGCCGAGTTTGCCGCCCTCCAAGCGGGCGCGTACCATACCGATCGCGCTGTGAGTTCGCTCTACCCAGGGTTTTTGATCTCGGGTGGGCGCTCGTCGCGCCCCATTGGCTTTTCGTTAGGTTGATGTCGGCCGGCGCACGTGAACTCGCCGTGTGACCTGTCCATCCGTCTACAAAACAATCCGTACCGGAGCAACCCACCTAATGTCCATCGACACCACCGCCGTCCCAGCCTCCGCAGCGAACAACACCGCCACGAGGCCACAGATCGCAATCAATGACATCGGGACGGAGGAGGACTTCCTCGCCGCCGTCGACAAGACCATCAAGTACTTCAACGATGGCGACATCGTGGAAGGCACCATCGTCAAGGTCGACCGTGACGAAGTGCTGCTCGACATCGGCTACAAGACCGAGGGCGTCATCCCCTCCCGCGAGCTGTCGATCAAGCACGATGTCGACCCGGCCGAGGTCGTCACCGTCGGCGACCACGTCGAGGCCCTCGTTCTCCAGAAGGAGGACAAGGAGGGACGACTGATCCTCTCCAAGAAGCGCGCCCAGTACGAGCGCGCCTGGGGCACCATCGAGGCCCTCAAGGAGAAGGACGAGCCGGTCAAGGGCACCGTCATCGAGGTCGTCAAGGGTGGTCTCATCCTGGACATCGGCCTGCGTGGCTTCCTGCCCGCCTCCCTGGTGGAGATGCGCCGCGTGCGCGACCTCCAGCCCTACGTCGGCCGCGAGATCGAGGCCAAGATCATCGAGCTGGACAAGAACCGCAACAACGTGGTTCTGTCCCGCCGCGCCTGGTTGGAGCAGACCCAGTCCGAGGTCCGCAGCGAGTTCCTCAACCAGCTGCAGAAGGGCCAGGTCCGCAAGGGTGTGGTCTCCTCGATCGTCAACTTCGGTGCGTTCGTGGACCTGGGTGGCGTGGACGGTCTGGTGCACGTCTCCGAGCTGTCCTGGAAGCACATCGACCACCCGAGCGAGGTCGTCGAGGTCGGCAACGAGGTCACCGTCGAGGTGCTCGACGTCGACATGGAGCGCGAGCGCGTCTCCCTGTCGCTGAAGGCCACCCAGGAAGACCCGTGGCGTCAGTTCGCCCGCACCCACGCGATCGGCCAGATCGTGCCCGGCAAGGTCACCAAGCTGGTGCCGTTCGGTGCGTTCGTGCGGGTCGACGAGGGCATCGAGGGCTTGGTGCACATCTCCGAGCTGGCCGAGCGCCACGTGGAGATCCCGGAGCAGGTCGTCCAGGTCAACGACGACGTCATGGTCAAGGTCATCGACATCGACCTGGAGCGTCGCCGCATCTCGCTGTCGCTGAAGCAGGCGAACGAGGGCTTCACCGCCGACTCGGAGTTCGACCCGACCCAGTACGGCATGGCCGCCGAGTACGACAACGAGGGGAACTACATCTACCCCGAGGGATTCGACCCGGAGACCAACGACTGGAAGGACGGCTTCGAGAAGCAGCGCGAGGAGTGGGAGCGGCAGTACGCCGAGGCCCAGACCCGCTACCAGGCGCACATGAAGCAGGTCGCGAAGGCTGCCGAGGCAGAGGCCGAGGCGGCGGCTGCGGGCGACAGCGCCGAGGGTGGCGCCGCTCCGCAGGGCGGCGGCGGCTCCGGTGCGCCCGCGGGCGGCAACTACTCCTCGGGTGGGGAGTCCGGCGGCACGCTCGCCAGCGACGAGCAGCTGGCCGCGCTCCGCGAGAAGCTTTCCGGCGGCGTGTGATCACGTAGTAATCCGTTCGGGGCACCCACACTCGCATTCGGGTGTGGGTGCTCCCGTTTTTGATCAGCACCAACTAGCGTCTGAGCATGGTCAGCGCACGAAGCGCGTTCGCGTTGGCGCTGCTTGTGGTGGCAGCGCTGGTCACCGGCTGCGCGGGCGGCGGTCAGAGCGGTTCACAGGCGGCGCCGCCGATCCCGACGTTCTCCGAGGACAACCGGAGCACCGCGCCGCCCAAGATCTCCCAGCTTCCGCAGGAATGCCTCGAAGTGATCATGCCGGAGGACCTGGAGCAGGTCCTGCAGGCCAAACTGGCGGGGCCGTCCCGTGACATCGTCGGCGTCCCCGAACCCAAGATCGAGCTGACCGGCCGGATCACCTGCTACTACGGCATGGCGGAGAACCGCCAGCTCAATTCGGCGAAGCTGATCATCGCGCTGGCGCTGTACGCCAACCCCGACGCGGCCAAGGGACGTCTCGACAAGACCGTCGGCACGCTCCAGTCCGACGGCGCCCAGCACAACCAGGTGCAGGTCGGCAAACGCGAGGCCGTGCTCATGTGGAGCCCCAAGGAACGGGTGCTGGTCTACGGCAAGGACAAGCTCACGCTGCTGATCAGCCTCACCAACGGCACCCTGCCGGAAGAACGCGCCACCGAGACGACCACGAAGCTCGGCGACCGCATCCTCAGCGCCATGGGCTACTAGCCGACCGTCGGCTTGCCGCCGCACGCGGGCTTGGTTTAGCTGTTCCGCTGTTTGCTGCGATCCGAACGACACGGGCGCTGCCGCAGCCCGGGTCGAAGCCGAAGAATCGCAACGGCGACCCGTCCACGCGCGCTGTGTCGGTGGCAATGCGCGTTCGAGCACCCGCAACGAATGACCTATCGCTGAGGGCAATCGTGGGCTCTCGTCGACCCGGGTGCAGGAGAAGCCGCGATGAGCTCAGAGATCGACCGCACCTTGCGCGTCCGCGACCGGCTGCGGGCCGACCGCGACCTGTACACACGGACGAAGCGGAAACTCGCGGGTAGGCGGTGGAAGTGCAGCTCGGGGCCCCATGGGCGACCGGGTTGTGGTGCTCACAGACGTCTGCTTCCGGCAGCCCAACACCCACGCGCTCCGGTTGTCGTCAAGGCGCGGTCGGCCCGATCGCATCGGCTCTGAGATCTCGCACCGCGTTCGTTCGCCGCAACGGCTGAAGGAACGCGACCGGAGGCCGGAAGATCGCTAGGCCGCCGCGGCGGTGGCGGGTATCCAGGCTCGTTCCACGGCCGCGCTGGCGGCGCGGCGCCGCAGTCCGCCGAGGCTGTGCTTGGCCGGGCTGATCAGCATCGTCAGCCAGCGTTGCCTGCGCGCGGCCAGCGCACGAGCCACCGCGGGGTAGCGGACACAGGGCACGAGACCCGGAGTGCCCAGGCGGTGGCGACCCGGCTGCGCTCTCCTCGGCATCCGTCCTCCGCTGCTCAATGTCAAGGGGTTGGCGCAACCTTACGCAGCACGAGCCCACGATCGTGCGAAACCCCCCGCGTGTCGGATCAACGCAACACACCTCACCCTTATGGAGCAAGATCGGCGCCTGACCGGGTCTGAAAGACTGGCCATCATGTTGCGAGTAGGTCTCTCCGGCGGCATCGGCGCAGGCAAGTCCACAGTGGCAAACCGGCTGGTGGAGCATGGTGCGGTGTTGATCGACGCCGATCAGCTCGCCCGCGAGGTGGTCGCCCCCGGCACTCCCGGCCTTGACGAGATCGTGGCCGCTTTCGGCCCGGAGGTCGTCGGTGTGGACGGAGCCCTGGACCGGCCCGCGATGGCCCGCCAGGTGTTCACCGATCCCGCGGCCCGCCAGACCCTCAACTCGATCATCCACCCCAAGGTAGGCGAGCGGACCATGGAGTTGATGGCCCAGGCGCCGTCGGATGCCGTCGTTGTCTACGACGTCCCGTTGCTGGTGGAGAACGGCCTTGCCCCCGCCTATCACCTGGTGCTGATCGTCACCGCGCCAGAGGATGAGCGGATCCGGCGGCTGGTGGCCGACCGCGGGATGACCGAACAGGAGGCCAGGGACCGCATCGCCGCGCAGGCCACCGACGACCAGCGCCGCGCCGTGGCCGACGTGCTGCTGACCAACGACGGCCGGGTGGACCAGCTACTGCCGATGATCGACAAGCTCTGGGTCGACCGGCTCGTGCCGTTCGAGGCCAATATGCGCCTGCACCGGTGCGCCCAGGCAGGCAGCCCGCCGCTGGTCGACCCCCACGACACCTGGTCCGCCGACGCGCAGCGCCTGATCGGCAAGCTGCAAGGAATCATCGGGACGCGGCGGATCGATCACATCGGCTCCACGGCGGTGCCAGGTCTGCCCGCGGAGGATGTCATCGACCTTCAGCTCACGGTGTCCTCAATGGACGAAGCCGACGCACTGCGCGACCAGCTCACCGAGGCGGGCTTCCCGCGGCTCGAGGACCCCGACGAGGAGCGGACATCGGATCGGACGAAGCGCCTGCACTGCTCGGCCGACCCCGGCCGTTTGACGCGTCTGTACCTGCGCGAGGAGGGCGCCGCCGACTGGCGCCACGCCATGTTGGTCCCCGCCTGGTTGCGCGCCGACCCGGCTGCCCGGGACGAGTACGCCGAGGTGAAGCGTACGGCGGCCGAACAGCACGCGGGCGACCCCGACGCGGTCGGCGAGACCACGGGGCGCTGGCTCTCCGCCGCGACCGAGCGCACCGAGGCATGGGCCGCCGCGGCCGGTTGGCGCCCGTGACGCTCACCCGGTGAGGCCGACCTCCCAGACGTGCAGCAGCGCCTGCCTGGCCTCGGCCGCCGTGTCGGGGTCGCGGATCGCCTGGGCGGCAAGCTCGAACGAGGCGGCGATAACAGCGCGGCCGATGAACGGCGGCAGCGGCGGCAGGTCGGGGTCGACCCTGCGCATCCACGCCGCGGTCTGCACGAACACCGTGCGGCCCAGCCGCATGACCCGGTCGCGGCGGCGCAGCGCCTCCTCTCCCGCGGCGAACACCTCGATCATGAACGCCCGCGCCGCGAGTGGCCGGTCAGTGCCCCAATCCACGAAAAGCCGATTGCAGGCGACCAACGCCTCGGCAGGCGCTGGCGCGGCGCTGCCGACCTCGACCAGCCTGCCGAGAAACTCCCCGGCGTAGGCCTCATACGCGGCGAGAAAGGCGGCGTTCTTGTCGGCGAACTGTTGGTAGAAGGCGCTGCGGGAGACTCGGGTCGCCCTGGTCACGTGGGCGACGGTGGCTCCGACATGGCCGTGGGTGGCCGACGACATCCAGCATCGCGTCGAGAATGCGCTGCCGCTGCGAGTCCTCCACCTGCCTGCGGGAGAGGCCATGCGGCCCCTTCGGCAGACGCTCCACTCGGGTGGTCACACGCCCGAGTTCAGTCGGTTTGAGTACGTGGTCGTACTTCACTCGCGTGCCGCGCGGCATGGCGCATTGTCGAGCATCACGAACGTGAGCCATCGTGGAGTGCGGCTACGCGCTCGCACGCGAGGACGCACTCCTGAGGCTCGCCCAAGCCGAGTTACAGCGGGGGCCAGACGTCGAAGATGCCACGGTGAGCCAGCCAGGAGTTCAGGTCGTGGCGGTGGCGGCTGACCTCCTCCAGGGTGCGATGCACGGTGCGGAGGGCGTACTCGGCGTCCGCCGCGCGCAGGACTCGGCCCGCGACCGCGGCGGCGAACTCCTCCGAGCGAACGATCCGCGCCGTGGTGCCCCCGGGCACCGCGAGGCCGAGCAACAGGTCGGTGGTGCGCCAGGCGCGGTGATCGTGCTGGATCACCACGGCGGTCAACACGCTGGGCCCTACCCTCGCATGCCGCGACCGCGGCCGATGCTGGGTCAAACGGAGCCCGAGATCGGGAATCAGCCAGGTGATCTCGGATTCGGCAAACGGATCTTCCGGAGTAGGGCACTCCAGGTGAAGACCCCAGCGCTCAAGCCGGCAGTTCCTCAGCACGCGCGTCGTTCCCGACGAGTAACTGCGCACAGAGGTGGCCGTGTCGACTACGTCGACCAACTGAGGAGTGATAACCGCGCCCACGCGGGAACATTAGCTGGAACGTGGGACGCACGTAACACGAGGGGTCGATATTCTTCATCGTCTATCACTGTGGATTCATTACTGTGTGGGTGATCATGGACTTTTCAACTCTTATGGCGGTTGACTGAACAAGAAGTTAATCCATTAGAGTGAGTCATTGTCACGCCAGGTGACAGGCTGCTGTAGTTCGGCAAGCCACTTGATCGCGTGATACCCGTGCCTGCTGATCCCCTCCACGGCACGGAACGCGGAGCTCAGGGCGCGTGTCACCTGCTCGGGGTCAAGTAGCCCGCGCGCTGCCGCCTCAGCCAGCTCGTCGGCATCCAGCACCGTGATTCCGACGCCTTCCCGCACGGTGATGTCCAGGTACAGATCGGTCGTACGCCAACAGGAAGCGCCGACCTCGATGTCAACGACATCCAGGTACAAATCGCATTCCGGTGTCACATCGGGCTGCCAGTCCCACCGTGTGACCCGAAGGCCGAGTGCCGGGAGAAACCACGATTGCCAATAGGCGAACTTCGGATGACCCGGTACGGTCCGCGCCATGTAAAGGCCATACGGGGTGCATTGGAATTCGTCGACCCGCCGGGTGAAGCCCTTCGGATCGATGTTGATCATTCGCTCCTGATCGAAAAGCTCGATCTTCGGAGCGTGCACTCCGGAATGCGCACCGTGTCCGGACCCGCTCATCGGGCAATCGTAGACCGGCCCCCGCTGCGTTTTGTCAGACACCGCGCCTACTCTCGGAGCCGTGGCAGACAACCCGGTAACCGCACACAGCGACTTCCGCCCAATCGGTGACATCCCGCGCTCGGACGGCCGCTTCCGCATGGTCAGCGACTACCAGCCCGCAGGCGACCAGCCGCAGGCCATCGACGAGCTGGAACGTCGGGTTCGCGCTGGTGAGCGCGACACCGTGCTGCTGGGCGCCACCGGTACCGGCAAGTCCGCCACCACCGCCTGGCTTGTCGAGCGCCTGCAACGGCCCACGCTGGTGATGGCACCGAACAAGACGCTGGCCGCCCAATTGGCCAACGAGCTTCGCGGCTTCTTCCCGGACAACGCCGTGGAGTACTTCGTCAGCTACTACGACTACTACCAGCCCGAGGCCTACGTCCCGCAGACCGACACCTACATCGAGAAGGACTCCTCCATCAACGAGGACGTCGAGCGGCTGCGGCACTCCGCCACCATGAGCCTGCTGACCCGCCGCGACACGATCGTGGTGGCCTCGGTGTCCTGCATCTACGGCCTCGGTACCCCGCAGTCCTACCTCGACCGGTCGATCCAGCTCAAGGTCGGCCAACAGATCGAGCGCGACCTGCTGCTGCGCGCGCTGGTCGACGTCCAGTACAGCCGCAACGACATCGCCTTCTCCCGCGGCGGCTTCCGGGTCCGCGGCGACACCGTCGAGGTGATCCCCGCTTACGAGGAGCTCGCGGTGCGCGTCGAGTTCTTCGGCGACGAGGTCGACAAGCTCTACTACCTGCACCCGCTCACCGGCGAGGTCGTCCGCGAGGTCGACGAACTGCGCATCTTCCCCGCGACGCACTACGTCGCGGGCCCGGAGCGCATGGAGAGGGCCATCGGAAACATCGAGGCCGAACTCGCCCACCAACTGGAGGAGTTCGAGCGCCAGGGCAAGCTGCTGGAGGCGCAGCGGCTGCGCATGCGCACCACCTACGACATCGAGATGATGCGCCAAGTCGGCTTCTGCTCCGGCATCGAGAACTACTCCCGTTTCATCGACGACCGCCCCGCGGGCTCGGCACCGGCCACCCTGATCGACTACTTCCCCGAGGACTTCCTGCTGGTCATCGACGAGTCCCACGTGACCGTCCCACAGATCGGCGGCATGTACGAGGGCGACGCCTCCCGCAAGCGAACCCTGGTCGAACACGGCTTCCGCCTGCCCAGCGCCATGGATAACCGCCCACTGACCTGGGAAGAGTTTTCCGACCGCATCGGCCAGACCGTGTACCTCTCCGCGACACCCGGCTCCTACGAGATGGGCCAAGCCCAGGGCGAGTTCGTCGAGCAGGTCATCCGCCCGACCGGTCTGATCGACCCCGAGGTGATCGTCAAGCCCACCGAGGGCCAGATCGACGACCTGGTTCACGAGATCAGGGTGCGTGCCGAACGCGACGAGCGGGTGCTGGTCACCACGCTGACCAAGAAGATGTCCGAGGACCTGACCGACTACCTGCTGGAGCTCGGCATCCGGGTCCGCTACCTGCACTCCGAGGTCGACACCCTCCGCCGCGTCGAGCTGCTGCGCCAGCTCCGCCTCGGCGACTTCGACGTACTGGTGGGCATCAACCTGCTGCGGGAGGGCCTCGACCTGCCCGAGGTGTCCCTGGTGGCGATCCTGGACGCCGACAAGGAAGGCTTCCTCCGTTCCGGCACCAGCCTCATCCAAACCATCGGCCGCGCCGCGCGAAACGTGTCCGGCCAGGTCCACATGTACGCCGACAAGGTCACCGACTCCATGCGGCACGCCATCGACGAGACCAACCGCCGCCGCGACAAGCAGATGGCCTACAACCGAGAAAGGGGCATCGACCCCCAGCCGCTGCGCAAGAAGATCGCCGACATCCTGGACGTGGTCTACGCCGAAGCCGAGGACAGCGACGTCCCGGTCGGCGGGTCGGGTCGCAACGCCTCACGCGGCAAGCGCGCGACCGGCGAGCCCGGCGCCCGCCGCAGTGCGGGCGTGCTGGAGGGCAAGGACGCCAAGTCCATGCCCCGCGCCGAACTGGCCGACCTGGTCGCCCAGCTGTCCGCGCAGATGATGAATGCCGCCCGCGACCTCCAGTTCGAACTGGCCGCCCGCCTCCGCGACGAGATCAGCGACCTGAAGAAGGAACTCCGCGCCATGGACGCGGCAGGCATCCGGTGAACACCGAAGATCTGGTGCTCCTGCGGCGGGCTCGGGACCACATGGACCGCGAGTACGCGAGTCCGCTGGACGTTCCCGCGCTTGCCCGGGTGGCGCTGATGTCGCCCGGCCACTTCTCGCGGCTCTTCCGCGAGGCGTACGGGGAGACGCCGTATGGGTATTTGATGACGCGGCGCATCGAGCGGGCCAAGGACTTGCTGCGGCGGGGCGAGCTGTCGGTCACCGAGGTGTGCCTCGCAGTGGGCTGCACCTCGCTGGGCTCGTTCAGCTCGCGTTTCACCGAGTTGGTCGGCGAGAGCCCCAGCGCCTACCGGGCCCGTCGCCACGACGCGTCGATCGGGGTGCCTGCTTGCTTCGCCAAGATGATGGGCAGGCCGATCAGGAATGGAGAAGCGCGTCCCACCCGGCCGCTCTAGCGTCGGTGCCATGAACGTGAAGCTCTCCTGCTCCTTCCTGTGGGTCCACGACCAGGACGCCGCTCTGGCCTTCTACCGGGACGTCGTCGGCTTCGAGGTCACCGCCGATGCCGCCTTCGAGAACCTGCGGTGGATCACTGTCGCCTCGAAGTCGCAGCCCGACGTGCACATCGCACTGCTCCCGCCCGGCGGTCACAACGGGCCCAACCCCGACCGCGAGGCCGTCCTCGCGATGATCGCCAAGGGTCTGGCCCCCGGCATCATCTTCAACACCGACGACTGCGACGCCACCTTCGAACGCCTGCGCGCCGCGGGCGCCGAGGTCGTCCAGGAACCGATCGACCAGTTCTACGGCCGCGACTGCGCCTTCCGCGACCCCTCCGGCAACCACCTCCGCTTTGCCCAACCCGCCAAGGACCCCACCCCCTGACCCCGCGCGATTCCGACGCGCGGGCACCGCACGCGGCACATACCACAAATACAAACACCACCAAGCTCCCCAACCCCGCTCGCACGGCGTGTTGTCCACAACCGGCCCGGCCATCCACAGATCCACTTCACCGGCTTCGCGATCGGCGAGCGGGTCGATAGGCTGACCGAGGGGTCGTCCCCCCGGGCGGGCGGGGGCTGTGCGTTGGTAGGTAGGCCGAACCCGATCCGGAGAGGTGCGGCGGAGCTGGACCTAGGGTGCTCGAGTCCGCGACCCCGCTCCGCCACCCCCCCCGGGTTCTCCGGCCGACACGTCGGAAGTTGCGCCACGCGGAACACTCGTTCCATGTGCGGAGTCTCGCCACGCCTCGGACGAGTCTCGCCATGCGTCGGAAGCCTCACGCCACGCGTCGGAAACCGGTTGCGCGGCAACCGCACTGGTCAGCGCTAGGCTGTGTATCGGGGGCAGCTGACTTCCGGTTTCGCCCCAGGGGGTCATGATGATCTCCTGGGGCGTCATGGTGTCGACGCGGGGCGTCATGATGACGGTCTGGGGCGAGCCGCGGTCGGGTTGTTGCGGAGTCAAGATCACATTCCTACAAAGCAGGCGCTTTCCGTGGACGTGTGCGGGTGGGAGGTGGTCAGATGTGAGACCAACATCGAATGGTGTGGAGTCTTTGTGGTGCAAATCGATCTGGAGCAGATCGCGCGACTGCAGGCGGAGCATGCGGGGCGGCTGAGGCGGCTGGATGACATGCTGCCCGCGCCGCTTCCGCTGCCCGGCGATGTCGCCAAGCGGATCACCGTGGTGGATGAGACCGACGCGCCGGTGGCGATCGGGGTGCGCAGCATCGCGCGGCCCGCGGCAGGCGCTGCGGAACTCACCTGGGGCACCGCCGTGCAGCACCACCTCACCGCGTGTCTTGGCGCACGCGAGCCCATCGCGGGGTTGGACAAGCTGCTGGGGCGCTGGCTGAGCAACGTGCCCGAGAACGAGGACGACGTCTCCGCGGTGATCAGCTGGCCCAGCCGGGACACGGCCACCACGCCGGTCTTCACCCGGCACGGGTTCCTGCCCCTGACCAGCATCGCGGTGCGCCGCAACGGCACCGGCCGAGCCGCCGCGCCCGCCAACGACGTGACGATCCGGCTGGCGACCGCGGGCGACCTCGGCGATATCGTGGGTCTGCGACTGGCCGAGATCCGCTACGCCGAGCAGTTCCTCGCCACCACCGAGCGCTCCTTCACCCGCACCCGCATCCGGGAAAGCGTGCTGGAGGCGCTGCAGACCGCGCAGCCCTGGGCCTGGGTGGCCGAGCGGGCGGGCAAGATCGTCGGCACCGCGCTGGTGTCGCCGCCGGAGCACGCCGACTGGATCGCACCCATGGTCGGCGGCTACCGGCCCGCCTATGTGGACTGCCTGTCGGTGATCGCGGGCCAGCGGGGGACCGGGGTGGGCTCGGCGCTGGTGGAGGCCGTGCTCAACCGCCTGGACCGCTCCGGCGTGCCGGTCAGCCTGTTGCACTACAGCGTCTTCAACCCGCTGTCCGTGCCGTTCTGGAGCCGTCACGGCTACCGTCCCCTCTGGACGGTCTGGGAACGGCGGAGGACCAAGGCATGACGGTGGACGAGCTCATCGAGTACTGCCTGGCCAAGCCGGGTGCGGAGGAGACCTACCCGTGGGGCGAGGAGGAACTGGTCGCCAAGGTGGGTGACAAGGCCTTCGCGTTCATCGGGATGAACGGTCACGGCGTCAGCGTGAAGTGCGGTCGCACCGCCGAGGAGGCGGGGGAGTGGCGTGAGCGGTACCCGGAGGCGATCACCACCTCCGCCTACGTCGGCCGCTACGGCTGGAACAGCGTCACGCTGGACGCCGGGGTGCCCGACGACGAGGTACGCGAGCTTGTCGACATCTCCTACCGCGCCATCGTGGGCAAACTGCCGAAGAGCAGGCGCCCGGCGGGCTGGGACGCCTAGGCCGCGTTCGGGTCGTCCTGCATGACGCCGAGGATGTTGCCCTCGGTGTCCTTGACGTAGGCCAGCCAGCCGACCCCCGGCACGGCCTGCTTGGGCAGCGCAACCGAACCGCCGTTGGCCAGCGCCGAGTCCACCGCCTCCTGGCAGTTGGCGACCGACACGGTCACCACGAAGGCGTTCACCGACTGTCCCGGCAGGGGCGCGTCGCCCCGGCGCGGGAGCAGCCCGCCGTCGATGCCGGGGCCGTCACCGGTTCGGATGATCCAGTACGGGTTGTCCTCCCACCGCTGGAAGGCCCACCCGAACACCAACTCGTAGAACCGGACCGCCCGCTCCGGGTCGCCTGCGTGGATCTCGAAGTGCACCGGTCTGCCCATCGCATGCTCCCGCCGTCGACGTCCACGCGGGACGGTACGCCGACCTGCGGGCCGTTGCGCGGCGCCGTAGCGTCATCGATATGGCGATGGGAATCCAGGTCACCTTCGACGCCGCCGAGCCCCGTCTCCTCGCCGAGTTCTGGGCCCGCGCGCTGGACTATCGCGTGCAGCCGCCGCCGGAGGGCTTCGACACCTGGGAGGACGCACTGCGCGCCCGCGGCATCCCCGAGCACCGGTTTGGCCACGTGAGCGCCATCGTGGACCCCGAGGGCCGGGGACCGAGGGTGTACTTCCAGAGGGTGGCCGAGGGCAAGAGCACCAAGAACCGGGTGCATGTGGACATCAATGCCTCCGCGGGCAGCCAGAACACAGAGGACCGCAACCGCCGGATCGAGGAGCGCGTCATCCTGCTGGTCGACCTGGGCGCCACCGTGGTGCGTACCTGCGAGGAGTTCGGCGAACGCTGGATCGTCATGCACGACCCCGAAGGCAACGAGTTCTGTGTCCAGTAAGCCCACCAAGGAGGAGCTGGCCGCCGCGGTGGACCGCGTGCTGCCGGACGTGGTGGCACCCGACCTCACGGTGCTGTTCTGCGGGATCAACCCCGGCCTGTGGTCGGCGGCGGTCGGCCACCACTTCGCGCGGCCCGGCAACCGGTTCTGGCCCACGCTGCACCTGGCGGGCTTCACGCCCCGGCAACTCCGGCCCGACGAGCAAACTCAACTGCTGGACTACGGACTCGGCCTCACCAACGTCGTGGCCCGAGCCTCCGTCGGCGCCAAGGACCTGACCCGGGAGGAGGTCGTCCGCGGCGGCACCATCCTCCGCGAGAAGGTGGCGCGGCTGTCACCCGCCTGGCTGGCGCTGGTCGGCATCGGCGTCTACCGAATGGCCTTCGACCAGCGCACCGCCACGGTCGGAGAGCAGACACTGCGCCTGGGCGAGACCCGCGTCTGGGTGCTGCCCAACCCCAGCGGACTCAACGGCCGCTACCCGCCATCGGCGCTGGTCGAGGAGTTCCGCCGCTTGCACCAGCGGGCGTTTGCGGCTCGGTCGGCTTGACCTGGACATACGTGTCCCGGAGGGGTGGGGGACACGGCGAAGATCGGCTGCGCGCATCGAGACACGGAGTGACAGCGGGGGCTGTCCGGTCGGCCCAGGCCTGGGGGTCGCCAGGGCCTATACAACAGGCTCGCCCGGTCGAGCAGCTCGATGAGGTTGCCGACCGCGACGAGCGCGAGAAGTAAAATCCGTGATCATCACGGTGGTTCTCCGCCGCTGCTCCTGCTTCTTGTTCCGTTCCCTTCGATGCGACACAGCGGTCTCCCTGTGGTCGCGGCCGCACAGGGCGGCCGGTCGGCCCCGGCGGTGCCGGGGCTCGCGGTCACCAGGCCCGCGAGACGACGAGGGAGACCGTCTATCGCGACTTCACCCGTCACTCGGAAATCGTGAAGTCCTTGTGGAACAAGGACTTCAGCTTGTGATGTCCTTGTCGCCGAAGCGGCGGATCGCCAGCAGGGTGAACACCGCGCAGTACGCCAGTGCCGAGAACGCGCCCTGCGCCATCTCCGTCCAGTCCACCTGGAGTGACAGCAGATCCGCCCAGGCCATGGCGTAGTGCGTCGGGAGGAATTCCCGCAGGCTGCCCAACGCGGTGATCGAGTCGAGGATCTGCGACAGGATCGACACCAGCACCGCGCCGCCCACCGCGCCCAGCGGGGCATCCGTGGACACGCTCAGCAGCAGAGCGAGACCGGCGATCCAGCTCAGCTGCACGGCCAGGTAGCACACCGCGAGCAGCATGCGGAACGCCCCGGTGTCCAGCGGCAGCGCCTCACCGACGGGCGTGACCATATCGCCGCCGCCGTAGGCGATCACCCCGACCGCCAGCGACACCGCGGGCAGCACGAGCAGCCCGAGCAGCGACAGCAGCCCGGCCACCGCGGCCTTGCGGCGCAACAGCCGCAGCCGCGGGATTGGGATGGCCAGCAGGTACTTCAGGCTCGACCAGGACGCCTCGCTGGCGATCGTGTCGCCGAAGAACAACGCCACCACGACCACCAGCAGGAACCCGGCGGAGGCGAACAGCGTGAACACCACGAAGTTCAGCCCGCTGGCGGTGGCCAGGTCGACCAGGCCACCGGAGCGCCTGCCGCTGTCGTCCCGGCCCAACTCGAAGGCGAGCAGCAGCAGGAACGGCAGCACCGCGAGGAAGCCGATGGTCAGCTTCGTCCGCAGCCGCCGCAACTGCCGGGAGAACTCCACCCTGATCGGCAGCGTCCGCCCCGGCGAGTAGCCCTCGACGGCACCTTCCACCGCGCTCATCAGCCGACCCCCGATCCGTTGCTCTGCGACACCAACTGGAGGAACGCATCCTCCAGCCTGCGGCGCGACCCGGCGTGTTCCACCGCGACTCCCGCCCGCACCAGCGCGGCGACCACCGCCGAGCGGGGGGTGCCGTTGAGGGTGGCGTGCACCAGACCGTCGCCCTCGACGTGCACATCGGACACCCCGCCGAGTCCGCTGAGGACGGCCAGTGCCTCCTCCGGCCGGTCCACCCCGAAGCTGGCTTCGCCGCCGTCGGCGGTGACTTCGTCGACGGGTCCTGCGGCGACCGCGGTGCCGCGGTGCATCACGACCACATGCGTACAGGTCTGCTCGACCTCGGCCAGCAGGTGGCTGGACACCAGCACGGTGCGCCCGCGCTCGGCGTAGCGCCGCAGCACCTCGCGCATCGCGTGGATCTGCGGCGGGTCGAGCCCGTTGGTGGGTTCGTCGAGCACCAGCAGGTCCGGCAGCCCCAGCATCGCCTGCGCGATCGCCAGCCGCTGCCGCATGCCCTGGCTGTAGGTGCCGACCTTGCGGTGCACGGCCTTGCCAAGGCCCGCGATCTCCAGCGCCTCGTCCAAATCGGCCTCGGCCTCGGGGCGGCCGGTGGCGGCCCAGTACAGCCGCAGGTTCGTCATGCCGGACAGGTGCGGCAGGAACCCGGCGCGCTCCACGAATGAACCGATGCGCGACAGCACCGGCGCGCCGGGGTGCACTCGGTGGCCAAACACCCTGATCTCGCCCTCGGTCGGTTTCACCAGCCCCATCGCCATCCGCAGCGCGGTCGTCTTGCCCGCGCCGTTGGGGCCGAGCAGACCCAGCACCTGACCGGGCTCCACCCGGAAACTCAAGTCCTGAACGGCGGTCACACCGCCGCGGTAGGACTTCGACAGGTCGCTGATCACCAGCGGCACCTCGGCCAGCGCCGGGTCGAAGTCGTCGGCGCGGCGCCTGCGGATCACCGCGACCACGGCCAGGATCGCCAGCGCCAGCACGATGCCGCCGACGCCGAGCAGCGGCCACACCGGCACCTGGCTGGTGGCGCTGACACCGGGCACCGTCGGCAGCGAGATCGGGCCGAGCACCTCCACGCTGTACACAGCGGGCTGGCTGGCAGAGGCGAAGGATTGGTCGGTGCTGGCCACGACGAGCAGCAGCCGGTGGCCGGACTCGATGGGCCGCACGATGCCCGGCAGGCCGACCGTGACCTCGGCCGTTCCGGTGGCGGGCAGGGGGACCCGCAGCGGCGACACCGCGCCTCCGGTCAGCGCGGGCCTGCCGTCGGGGCCGACGTCGTAGAGCTTCGCGAACAACACGGCGTCCGTGGACGGCGGACCGGTCACTCTGATGCGGGCCGTCGGTGAGCCCGCGACCAGCACCCGATCGGTCAACTCGCCGGAGCTGAACCGGGCTGCCTGGCCGGGCGGGTCGATGCCGATGCCCGCCAGGCTCGACAGGCCGCCGAGCGAGCCGGATAAGCCGGGGATCGAGCTCAGGCTGGCGGGGTTGCCGCCCGGCGGGTTGAGCACCGGCTGGCGCGGTCCCTCCAGTGCGAGTTCCGAGCGTTCGGTGGTACCGCCGGTCAGGCCGGGGTACGCGGATGCGTCGACGGTGCGGACCTGTGGGCCGCCGCCGGAGCGCAGCGCGCCGCGCACGTCGTAGCTGAAACCGGTGCCGGGATCGGCGCCCTTGTGGGCGAGGTGGAAGTCGAACCAGTCCGCGATCCGCCCGCGCAGCGCGGGGCCGGGTACGCCGCCGTCGTGGCCGCCCGCGTACCAGTGCACCTTGACCTTGGTGCCCGCCGCGGCGAGCGCGCGGGCGGTGGCATCAGCCTGGTCGAGCCCGAACAGGGTGTCCTGCTCGCCCTGCACCAGCAGCGTCGGCGCCGTGATCTTCGAGGTCACGGCCGCGGGGGAGCGGGAGCGCAGCAGGTCGAGAGTCGCCGGGCCGGCCTGCCCGGTGGTCGCCAATTCGGTGTACGCCTGGCACACCTCCGGTCGGAACCGCCCGCACGGATCGACCGTGGGTGCCTGCCTGGGACCGGAGCCCGCGCCAGGCTGACCGGGTTGAGGTTGACCGCCTGCGTTCGGCTGAGGCCGCGGCGACCCCTGTTGGTCTTGGCCACCGGGCTGGGCTCCACCGTTTCCGGCTGCCGAATCGCCCTGGCCCGCGCCGGTCTGGTCCTGGCCCCCATCCGTCGGCGCCTGGTCCCCTGAGCCTGGCGTTGTGCCGTCCTGACCGGGACCGGTCGGCTGGTCATCGTCGTCGTCTCGGTTCTGCCCGGCCTCCGGCGCCTCGGCAGAGGAGCCGACGCCGGAACGGGCCGGTCCGAGACCGGCGGAGAACAGGTTGCCCGCCCAGGTCCGCTTGAACACGCCTGGACCGCCGTAGCCGACCGCGGCAGGTGTGCCCGCCGCCGCACCGGTACTCGCCGCGTTGGGCAGCAACGCCTCCGCGAGGTCGGCGTAGGTGATCACCGGCGCGACCGCGTCCACCCTGCGGTCGGTGCCCGCCAGCAACAGCGCCAGCGCACCGCCGTAGGAACCGCCGCTCACCCCGACCCTCGGGTCGTCGGGGCCGTCCTTGGACACCTCGGTTCGCCCGGCGAGCCAGGTCAGCAGCGCCGAGGCGTCCGCGACCTCGAACTCGGGGGCGTTCAGCCCAATCCGACCCTCGCTGCGGCCGAAACCGCGAGCCGAGTAGGCCAGCACCGTGAAGCCGCGCTCGGCGAGTTCGCCCGCCTCACGGTGCACGGAGTCCTTGCTGCCGCCGAAGCCGTGTGCCAGCAGCACGGCGGGGGCGGGCGTGGTGGCGGGCTTGTAGAGCGTGGCGTCGAGGGTGAGCCGTGCAGGGTCGCCCGGCCCGGCGGGCACCTGGACGCGCACCTGTTCGGTGGTGACCGACGACGGCGCTGGGCTGCTGGGCCAGACGAGTGCTGTGACGACGGCGACGACAATCAGCGCGCCGAGGATCAGCGGGAGGCGCAGGTTGGTGCGGGGCACTCTTCGACCGTATGCCAAAAATGACCACTATGGGTGTTGGTGCTGGTCGGGAGCGGTGGATGTCACCTCCCAGACGATCATCGGCATACCCGCGGCAACCAGACCGAGACGTTGTCTGGCAGGCTGGGCGCAGCGGCCCGGGTAACCGCCAGGGCGAGAATGGTCACCCTGGCTGGTGCTGGATGGCATTGATAGGTGAGAATTTGTCGACGTTGCGGAGGGGAGTATTCCTTCGCGGCGGCATCGTCATCACGAAGCCTTGGCTTCCGGTGCCGTCGGTCCGCGTCTCGCGGGCGGAAGAGACCTCCGGTCAGTGGCTGCTGCCGTCTGCCGGAGGTAACGAATGAGTATCCCCACCTGGGTCTGGATCGCGACGATCGTCGGTCTGCTGGCACTGCTGGCGGTCGACCTGGTGATCGTCGACCGGAAACCGCACGAGGTCACCATCGGAGAGGCCGCCCGATGGGTGGTCTTCTATGTGGCCTGCGCCATGGTTTTCGGACTGGGCATCTGGTTCTTCTCCGGTAGCGAATTCGCGTGGGAGTTCCTGGCGGGCTACGTCACGGAATATTCGCTCTCAGTGGACAATTTGTTCGTTTTCGTCATCATCATGTCCACGTTCGCGGTTCCGGCCATTCACCAGCACAAGGTGCTGCTCTTCGGCATTCTGCTCGCCCTGTTGATGCGCGGCCTGTTCATCGCCGCGGGTGCGCTGGTCATCGCCAAGTTCAGCTGGGTCTTCTACATCTTCGGCGCGTTCCTGGTCTACACGGCCTGGAAGCTGGCCACGGGCAGCGATTCCGACGAGGACGAATTCAAGGAGAACGCGGTCCTGCGCACTGTGCGCAAGGTGCTGCCGGTGACCGAGGATTACCACGGCGCCAAGGCGTTCATCCGCATCAACGGCAAGCGTTGGGTCACCCCGATGTTCGTGGTGATGGTCGCCATTGGCACGACGGACCTGCTGTTCGCCCTCGACTCCATTCCGGCGATCTTCGGCCTGACCAAGGAGCCGTTCCTGGTCTTCACCGCCAACGCGTTCGCTTTGATGGGCCTGCGGCAGCTCTACTTCCTGATCGGCGGGCTGCTCAACAAGCTGGTCTACCTCTCGACGGGGCTGTCGATCATCCTCGGGTTCATCGGCGTGAAGCTGATCCTGGAAGCGATCCACGACAACTCGCTGCCGTTCATCAACGACGGCAAGAAGTTGGAAATGGTGCCGACCATCGGCATCGAACTGTCGCTCAGCTTCATCATGGGCGTACTCGCGATCACCACGGTGGCCAGCCTGATCAAGGTGCGGCGCGACCCCAGCGCGGCCAAGAAGCTCGGCTGATCCGGGTGCCGCTCGGCAGTACCGCCGAGCGGCACCGGCGTCTGATCAGCGTTCCGGCAACGGCTCGCCGGTCTCCAGCAGCGTCTTGAGGCTGGACAGCAGCTCCGACCAGCCCTCACCGATGCTCGGGAGAATGATGCTGTCCGGTGCGAAGTTGTCGTGTACGACGGTCAGCTTGACCTTGTCTCCGCGGGGCTCGATCTCGAAGGCCACCCTGGAGCGGGGCTCGGCGTCGGCCTTGGCTCGCTCCTCCTCATCCATCCCGGCCACCTTGGCGAACTCCGGCGTGAAGTTGTGCCAGGTGTAGGACAGCCTGCGGTGGGGGTCGGACTCCAGCACCACCTGCTCGGGATCGCTCATCGTCACACCGGCGAGCTCCCAGCTCATGACGGAGCCCTTGGCCCAGTCCGTGGTGAAGGTGACGCCCCAGTAGCGCTTGGTGAACGCCGGGTCGGTCAGCGCCTGCCAGAGCCGTTCCGGCGTGGTCTTGATGTACGTGGTGTAGACGAACTCGGTGTTGCTCATCGGTTCCTGCTCCAATGCGGTCTTCAGGTCGGCGAGTGCCCGCACTCGCTCGCGGTCGTACTGGTTGATCCAGCGCTCGGCGATGGCATTGATCGGCTCCGCGTTGAGGTAGTGCAGCTTTTCCCGGCCACGCCAGGTGGTGGCCACCAGGTTCGCGGCCTCCAGCACCGCGAGGTGCTTGCTGACCGACTGCCGCGCCATCTCCAACCCGGCGCAGAGCTCACGCAGCGTCTGCCCGTTCCGGCGGTTCAGGCTGTCCAGCAGCCTGCGCCTGCTCGCATCGGCGAGCGCCTTGAACACGTCGTCCATTGCTCTTCCCAACATGCAGCCAATCAGCTGCATTTCTACGATAGGCAGCCGACTGGCTGCATGTCAACCGAAGATCAGTTCAGCAGGGTGTAGTTGAGCTCGGCGCAGACGCGGGCCAAGGGGAGATCCAGCCCAGGGTGGTGGAGGGGGAGCAGGACGTCGGGCTGGACTGGCATGGCTTTCCCGGAGGGCGGGTCCCAGAGGCAGACGGCGGGGTCGCCCGCGTCCATCGAGGAGCGGTACCAAAGTCCGTCCAGGTCGGGGTGGGCCGCGCGGATCGCGCGAGCCCAGGCCTGGGTCGTGCGCTTCGGGCCGGTGCTGATCAGCTGGGACGCGCCTGCCCTCGTCGGCCACAGGCCGCCAAGGTCCAACAGCCGCAGCGTTCTGGTCGGGTGGAGCACAACCAGGTTGGGACCCCTGGTGCGGCGGTCCACGATGGACGTGGCCTGGAAGACCTCGGCGATGCTGGTGCGCACGGACAGTCCGAAGTAGAGCACGCCGTGCTCGTCGGAGGTGGTGCGCCCGCCGTCGGCGCCGAGCGGGTGCGGGTCGAAGCGGGCGTGCGGAAGTGGGCCGGTGTAGCGGTAGCCCTTCCAGGTCTGGGGGTGGCGACCGCCGGTGGTGAAGACGCGCACCAGGCGAGTCGTCGGCTGGATCTCGACGATGTCGTCGTCAGGACGGGATAATGCTTGGAGAAGGGCCGGCTCGGGAGGCTGCGGCAGGCGGGCCATGAACCGTCCTACGCGGGAGTGCCCAGGACCGCGGCCAGCTCCGCGACCTCCGTGGGATCGCCGCCCGCCAGCAGCCACTCCCGCGGGCTCGCAAGCTCGTCGCCGATGCGCAACTCCTGCTGGCGGGTGGTCATGAACGCGGCGAGCACCAGCGGCGGCTGGTCGGCGGGCAGGGCGGCCAAGACGGCGCCGAGACCGGGTAGCACCGAGGAGTCGGCGAACTGCCACGCGGGCAGGCGCCAGCCGCCGCGGTCTTTCCAGGCCGACAGGCGGCCCTCGGCGATCCGGTGCCGGATGCGGCTGCCGTCGATGCCGAGTTGGGCGGCCGCCTCGGCCACTGTGAGGGCGGACTCGCGAAACACCGCGTGCGCTGCCACGGCCCGTCCGCGGGGATCGGCGTCGTTCTCGCGTCGGGGGCGGAGGTCGAAGCCGACGTCGGTCAACGCGTCCCGCTGCTCGGCGGAGAAGTACGCGGCGGGCTCGGGGTGCGGCGGGGCGAGCTTCCTGGCGGCGTCTTCGACGAAGGACAGGAACTCGGCCGTATCCACCTTGAGTCCCGCCCTGGCCAGCACCACTTCCAATCCACGCGCCATGCGCACAGTATAGCGCGACCGTGCGGTGTCGTGCGCAGGGCTACCCTGCCAGGGTGCAACTGGTACGACGTCTGTCCTCGTCCGCCGCAGCAAGGACCACCGTGGTGCTGGTCTGCTCCGCACTGGCCGGACTCGCAGCGCTCCTCCTTGCGTTGTATGGAGATCATCGCCTGACCGACGCCTACGTCTACGTCGGGGGCGGCGGCGCCTGGGCACGCGGCGAGGACCTCTACGGCGGTGACTTCCCGACCGCGTACGACGGCTTCCGGCTGCGCTTCACCTACCCGCCGCTGGCCGCGGTCCTGTTCTCCGTGCTCGGTCTGCTGCCGCTCCCGTTGGCGGTCGCCTTGTTCACCGCGGTGAGCCTGCTGTGCCTGTGGTTCGTCTGCTACCTGGCCCTTGGCAGGCTGGGCCAGGCGACGGCGGTGGTCGCCGCGGTGGCGATGCTCGCGGCGTTCCTGCTGGAGCCGGTGCGGGAAACGGTGTCGTTCGGCCAGGTCAACCTGATGTTGCTGGCGCTGGTCGCCGCGGACTGCCTGATCCGGTCGCCGCGCTGGCCGCGGGGCTTGTTGATCGGCGTCGCCGCGGCCATCAAGCTCACGCCCGCGGCCTTCGTGCTGTACTTCGTCGCCCACCGCCAGTGGCGCCCCGCGTTTGTGGCCTTCGGCAGCTTCCTGGCCTGCGGCCTGGTCGGGTTCCTCGTCGCGCCGTCGGCATCGAAGGCCTATTGGCTCGGCACGTTCGGCGACACCACTCGCGTCGGCAACCTCGCCTTCGCGGGCAACCAGTCGCTGCGCGGCATGCTGGCTCGGCTCGGTCTACCGGACGAGGTGGCCACGCCGGTTTGGGTGCTGCTCTGCCTCGCGGTCCTCGTCGGCGGCTGGCTGGCGGTGCGGTCACTGCGCCTGGCCGGGGACGATTTGGGCGCGTTCACCGTGGTCGCCACGGTGACGCTGCTGGTATCCCCGGTGTCCTGGACGCACCACTGGGTGCCCGCGGTGCCGGGTCTGCTGTGGGCGGCCCACCGCGTGTACCGGGCCCCGACCCCACGGCGGATCGCCTGCTGGGCCGGGGCTCTCCTGGTGTTGGGCGCGGCGCCGCAGTGGTGGCTTCCGGAGAACCGCGATCCGGGGCAGCATTGGAACGCGGCGGAGAACGTGCTGGGCAACGCCTACATCTGGCTGGCGCTGATCTTCGTCGGTGCCGTGACCCGCTCCGCCCTGCGGTCCCGGCAGGGTGTCGCGGCGACGAGAGCGGGGTAGCCGATGGCCGCCAAGACCTGGCAGGAGATGCGGGAGTGGTGCGCCGACCTGCTGCACCGCCGGACCGGCCACGACCTCGCCGAGTGGAACCGTCGCGTGGCGGAGTTCGGCGCGGGCGACGAGCAGTCGCTGCGAACCCGGCTGGTCGCCGAGGGCGTCACCGGCTATCCGCAGACGCTGCTGGTGATGGAGCGATTCGGCTATCCCGATTTCCTCACCGCGAGTGCCGAAGAGCTGATGGACGGCCAGTACGGCGACCGTCCCGAGCTGCGTCCCATCGCCGACCGCCTGCTCGCCGCCTCGGTGGGGCTCGGCGAGGCGATCGTGCAGACCCGCAAGACCTACATCTCGCTGAGCACGCCGCGCCGTCAGTTCGCGGTCATCAAAGCCACCACCCGCACCCGTGTCGACCTGGGCCTGCGCCTTGCCCTGCCGCCCGGCGGACGCCTGCTTCCCGCCAAGGGCGTAGGCAACGACTCGATCACCGTCCGAATCGGCCTCGCCAGTCCTGAGGAGGTGGACGAGGAGGTCCTCGACCACCTCGCCCGCGCCTACTCGGCGAACTGCTGATCCAGCATCGTTCGGAGTGCTGGAGTGAAAGCGGTCCCCGATCTCTCTGGCTACCGGGGTGGCGGAAAATCTTGCACAGGCGCGGCTGTGGTTCCTGCCGCCGAGAGCCGGGGCCTCCCTTGGGCAGCGCCGCGCTCGCACACCGGTCGACTCTGCGAAGCGGATCGAGCTTGCGGTGTATCCATCCGCTGACGGGTGCTGGTTGGCTTTGGCCAGGACCTTGCTCGGAATGGTGCGTGGGAATCCAGACCGCTTTCGGGCATCGGACGTCTGGTGGCGGGTCGGATGCGAGCGGACGGCCTGTCTTCGCCCTGTTCGGCGGGAATCAAGGGTGACTTTGAGGCGGGACGGCGTAGGCGGCGCCGATGACGGTAGTTGCAGCCGCGATGCCCAGTCGCCCGCGGCGGATCGATGCTCCTTGCCGGCTCGAGGTGTCCGGTGCCGGATCGGGGATGTCGAATCCGGCCAAGGAGACCCCCGATCCCGCACGCTGGTTGGTGAACCACCAGCTAGAGAGCCTGTTAGACGGCGGTGGTTGGAGGGAGGCCGAGGTTGCGGCGGACCTTGGGGAAGACCTCGCTCGCCAGTCTGCGGAGGTTGTCGACGGTGCCTTCGACGTCGCCGGTGGCCTCGACTCGACACAGCACGCGGCGACAGCCTGTCGAGCGGATGCTCGTGGTCAACCGGTCGATGCAGGTCTGCGCGGTGCCCACCGGCTGGGTCGCGGTGAAGAAGTCGCCGACCGCCTGCCGGAAGTTCGGGCGGTCGCCGGGGTTGGGCACATCGAGCAGGTAGCGAGCCTGCCTGGCTCCCTCGGCGAGACCGGGCACCACGTTCTCGCGGATCAGCCGCTCGGCTTCCGCGTCGGAGTCGGTGACCTGGGCGAACGCCATGAAGCCGTGGTCGTACCCGTCCTCGGCGAAGTCCCGGGCGGCCGCGGCGTGTTCGGCGATGAGCGCTGCCTTGGCCTGGTCGTCCTTGTTCACGTACAGCAGCATCGGCAGTCCGCGGTCACCCGCGACCGTCGCCGTGGCGGCGGAGTTGACCGCGACGTACATCGGCACCGGTCGGTCCCGGTAGGGCGCCAGCGCGGGCTCTACCTCGCCGAACCGGTACCGATCGGAGTCCGCCGCGACCTTGCCGGTCAGGGCCTGTCGCACCAGGTCGATCGCTTCCGGCAGAGCGTCCTGCCAGTACCGCGGGCCTGGGCCGACGGCCTCGTACTCGACCGTGGGCAAAGCCCGGCCCACGCCAAGGTCGAAGCGGCCACCGGAGAGGTGATCGAGGAACAGCGCCTGCTCGGCGACGTGCACGGGGGAGTGCAACGGGAGCGGGGTCACCGCGGTGCCGACCCGGACCCGTTTCGTGCTCCCCAGCAGGTGCGCGGCGAAGGTCAACGCGGAGGGGCTGATCCCCCACGTGCTGAAGTGGAACTCGGTGGTCCACAGATCGTCGAAACCGGCCTGCTCCGCGGCCTCCGCCATCGCCAGCGCCCGCTCGATCACCTCCCCATCGGTCTGTCCGCGGCTGCGAGCCGCGTAGATCACCGCGCCGAATCGGACCCCGCTCGCATCGGAAGACACCCCTGCGCCCTTCGTGATCAGGTTCAGGGTTCACCGTAATGTGCGAAGGGCGGGCCGGTCAGCTCTCCGGAAGCGGTTGCATGATCGAGAAGCTCGCGCCCTGCGGGTCGGAAACGGTGGCGTACCGGCCGTAGGGGCTGTCCATCGGCTCCTGCACGATGGTGGCGCCCAGGTCTTTCGCCTTGGCGGTGGTCTCGTCGGTGTCGGTCACCGCGAAACACGTGGCCCAGTGCGGCGGCGCGCCCTCGGGCAGGTAGTCGGTGGCGTCCATGATCCCGCCGACCGGACGGCCGTCCACGTCGATGGTGTGGTAACCCGCGCCCGCGTTGTCCAGCTTGGAGAGCTGGTAGCCGAACACCTCCTGGTAGAACTTGCGTGCGGTGTCGGCGTCCCTGGTGAGCAGATCGTTCCAGATCAGCGCGCCCGGCTCGTTGACCAGCCTGGCTCCGTGGTGATCCTTGGCCTGCCAGAGTCCGACGGCGGCGCCGGTCGGGTCGGACACGATCGCCATCCGACCTTCGGTGCCGATGTCCATCGGCCCGAAGACGATGCTGCCGCTCGCGGACTTGACCTTGTTCAACGTCTCGTCCAGGTCGTTGGTGGCCAGGTAGGTCGTCCAGCGCGGCGGGGTGTTCTCCGTCGGCGGGTTCTGCGCGATGGCGGCCACTTGGAGCCCGCGGAGTTTGGCGGTCGTGTAGTGGCCGGTTTCGGGGCCGTGGTCCACGTACTCCCAGCCGAAAAGCGCACGGTAGAAATCGAGTGCCTTGGGCAGATCGGGCACGCCGAGGTCGATCCACGTGGGTACACCGGGTGCGTACGGTTCGGTCATTTCAGGCATGGTGGAAACCTCCCAGATCGGATTAGTCGTGTCTGCCCGGACACGCTCCCACGGGTGTCCGACAATTTCGTGGCGGGCCCGAATCCCGCCATGTCGGTGCGACGCCTTCGTTACCGGAATGCGATCCGCGGCAGACACGTTCAGACTGGTCACAGCATTTGTTCATGGTGTGGAGGAAATGTCGTGACCAGCGTTCCCGAGATCACCCTGTCCGATGGCGGACGGATCCCCCAGGTCGGGTTCGGTGTCTTTCAGATCGCCGACTCCAAGGTCGAGGCCGCCGTGCGAACCGCGGTCGAGGCGGGCTACCGAAGCATCGACACCGCTGCGATCTATCGGAACGAGGAGGGCGTCGGCCGCGCTGTCGCGGCCTCGGGCCTGAGCCGGGAGCAGCTGTACATCACCACCAAGCTCTGGAATAGCGACCAGGGCTACGACTCGGCGTTGCGTGCCTTCGA
Source organism: Actinorectispora metalli (assembly GCF_056323685.1). NCBI lineage: Bacteria > Bacillati > Actinomycetota > Actinomycetes > Pseudonocardiales > Pseudonocardiaceae > Actinorectispora > Actinorectispora metalli. Next base: position 91,016 of record NZ_JBREYE010000001.1, on the reverse strand, counting down.
CGCCAGTCTCTCCAGGCTGAGCCTCGATTACGTCGACCTGTACTTGATCCACTGGCCCGCTCCGGGCGCCGACCGGTATGTCGACAGCTGGAAGGCCTTCGAGAAGCTTCGCGCCGACGGCCGGGTCAGGTCCATCGGCGTGTCGAACTTCCACCTTCCGCATCTGCGTCGTCTGCTGGATGAGACGGGTGTGGTGCCGGTGGTGAACCAGATCGAGCTGCACCCGGCGTTGCCGCAGGCCGAACTGCGGGCCTTCCACGCTGACAACGGCATCGTCACCGAGGCGTGGAGCCCACTTGCGCAGGGCGGCGACCTGCTGCGGGACCCGGCTATCGCGGAGATCGCGGGCAAGCACGGCCGGACCCCCGCCCAGGTGATCCTCCGCTGGCACGTCCAGCTGGGGAACGTGGTCATTCCCAAGTCGGTGACGCCCTCCCGCATCCGGGAAAACCTCGCGCTCTTCGACTTCGCGCTCGACGACGCGGACCTGGCGGCCATCGCCAAGCTGAACACCGGCAGGCGCGTCGGACCCGACCCCGACGTCTTCGGAGCCTGAGCACAGGCGTTTGACAGCCCTGGCACACCGCGCGAGCCGCGCCTGATCGGCCGTAGGCCTGAACCCGGGCATTGCCCGCTACGGGCTCTACTCGCTGTGGGTGGTGCCTGCGGCCGCCGCGCTTGCGGCGATACGGGTGCCTACCTGCGACGTGCGGCTGGTGTCAGGGGAGGACGGAGCTGAACGGGAATCGCGTGTGCACGCCCCACTCGGTGCCGTCGTGGACCACCAGCCAGGCCTCGGTGAGCGTGGTGCGCAGCGGCAGACGGTCGGAGAGGTCGGTTTCGAGCTGGTCCATGACCGGATGGGTGACATCCATCGCGACCGAGAGGTGGGGGACCGGGTCGTAGGTGCCCTCGTAGGGAGGCGCCTCCGGCCACCGGTCGGCGACCGCCGTCGTCAGCGCCGAGAAGTCGGCCGCGGGCTGAGGTCCCAAGTACAGCAGTTTCGGGAACCGCTCGAATCGGGGGAAGGTGACGTCCAGCGTCGCCTGGGTGGCGAAGATCAGCCGGAGTTCGTCGATGACCTCCGGCACCAGCCGCGGGATGGGCAGGAACGGGTAGAGGATCGTGATGTGCGCGGGCACGTCTTCTCGCACCGCGTCGGAAAGCCTGGTGGCGACTTCCTTCAGCAGTGGGTTGGCCTCTGGCACCGGGACGATCAGCCCGGTGCGTCCGTGTTGCGATGACATCAATCTGATTGTTGCGCGATCAACCGTCGTTGGTCACCTATCCGGGCCAAATGAAATGGGGTAAACGCTTGCCCGGCCTTGATGAGCCAGGCACAAAGAAGCTCTTTGGGACAGAAATCACCCCGGTAAGCGATGTGGCGCCACATCGTCACAAATCGCCTATCCGTGCCTTGATTCGGACGGGTGTGGCGCCACTTCGCACCGAGTCAGTTCACGCCCAACAGGTCCACGACGAAAATGAGCGTCTCGTTCGGCTTGATCACATTTCCGGCGCCCCGAGCGCCGTATCCCAGATGCGGGGGAATCACCAGCCTGCGGCGTCCGCCTACCTTCATGCCTACGACACCCTGATCCCAGCCCGGGATGACCCGGCCCGCGCCCAGTGGGAAGACGAAGGGCTCGTTCCGGTTCCACGAGGCGTCGAACTCTTCGCCGGAGGAGTGCGAGACCCCGACGTAGTGCACGGTCACCTCCTGTCCGGGCGCGGCTTCCGGTCCGTCACCGATGGTGATGTCGTTGATCATCAGCTCGGTGGGCGACGCTCCCTCGACCGGTGCGATCTCGGGCTTTTCCAAGGCCATCCAAATCCTCCTGATCAGACGTGTGCGTTACCGCCGCAGCTTAGGGGTAGCGCGCGGACACAGTGCGCGGTGTCCGTATTCGAGTGCGGAACCTGTCACGGCGCTGGCGGCTGTCCGGAGGCAAGCGCATTGTCCGGTCGGTCGCGTCCACCGCGTCTGTTTCGAGCACCAGAATGCGCAGGCCGGACATGAGGCCTCCGTTCCCGGCGGGGTACAGGTCGATGAACCCGAACCAAAGTGAATTGGCCTCACACTCGCATGGACCCCGAGCGACCTAGGTCCCGCAGGTGGTCTTGTCCTGTTGCGGTAGAACTGCGCGAGCGGCGTCCCCGCCTCGGGTGAACCACAGTGAGTTCCAGCCGGATACCCGAGCGGAATTTTCTCCGGGTCACGGCACGGTGGGCCGTGGGATTCGCTCGGGTGTTCGGGAATGCGGGTTTGGGAGCGGAGTGCGTCATTATGAGCGTGGTCGTGGCGGGAACTCATGGCAGTCTCGGTATCGTGTTCCGGTGGCCACGCACCTCGAGTACGTCGTCGAGCACGAGTTGCCGGCCAGGACCGTTTTCCAGGCACTGTCCTCGCCGGAGAGCGTTCGGCGCCGTGCCAAGTTCCACGGGTTCGACTACGAGCTCAAGGACGAGACAGAGCTGGCCGACGGCAGCAAACACTTCGACGTCATGTACATGAAGTCCAGGAGTTTCCTGGCCGAGCCGCTGCGGGCTCTGATTCCCCGCACACTCACCATTCAGCGCACCGAGCACTGGATTCCGGAGGGCAACGGCGGCCGGGCCCGGCACCAGATCGTGTTGTCCACGCCACCGGCGCGGCTGGACGTGCATGTCGAGATCCGCCCGCACGGATTGGAGCACTCCCAGGCCGTGATCACCGCGGACATCACGGTCTCCGCCCCGTTCATCGGCAGGCTGATGGAGAAGGCGCTCGCCGAGTACCTGCTCTACCTGTCGCACAAGGAGCCACAGATGCTCGCCGAGTGGGTGGCGGACGATCCGGAACTCCGCGAAAACTGACTACCGTCGCAGTCGCGGTGCCGTCCATTCATCGGGTGAGCCCGCCAGTTCTTCCGCCCACCGCACCAACCGGACGACGTCGATGCCGTGCGGTGCCTCTTCTTGATAGGGGCGAATGTTCTCGGCGCCACGACGCAACAACGCGGCCGCCCCGGACCGGTTGCCACGCGCGGCATGCGTGAGGCCGACGGCGAGTTGGGCCAGGCCACGCCACAACTCGCGCTCCGGCTCGTCGGCGGATTTCCAGGCGTCCTCCAGCACCTCATGAGCATGAAACGGCAGGCCGTCGTCCAGTAGTTGTTGTGCCTCGGTCAGCGACTCGTCCGGAGTGCGAACCACGCCCTCCGGCGCGCGTTCCACGCCCTCGACGCCATAGGGCAGCGGGCGACCCAAGGCGTCTCGGGGCCGGGCGTTGCGGGCCCGGCCCTCGGTGTCCCGATCCCGGTTCACGGCAGGAACCTGTCGATGCGCCGCAACAGCCTGCCGACGATCCCGCGGTCGTGCCAGCCCCGCCGCATCACTTCATCCCGCAGCCTTCGGACTCCCGCACGCACACCGGCTGCGAGGCCGGGATGCCGTTCGTCACGGCGCTGCACCGCTCGCCGGCGCACCCAGTTCGCGCAGTCGAAGCCCAGCGCGACCTCCGGGTGGGCACCCAAACGCACCAACTCGGCATCGGTGAACCGCGAACCGCAACACCAGCACTCTGGTGGGGCCTGGACAGTCATACCTCCATCCTGCACCGGGACGCCGGGTGATGCGCCGTCGGTACGTAGTGACCATGTACGGGTGGGCGCCGATGAACGGGACCTGATCGGCAGGGCCGAGCGCAGTGAGGAGATCGGCCTTGGCGAGTTCAGCGATGAACTCGTGCATACGACCAGCTCGCGTCGATTTGACTTCGGAGCCGTAGCCGCGGCGGGCCTCCTTTCTTGATCGTAGCCAAGTACGCGGACGAGACCGGACCCATGATCTCGACGCGGGTTCAACGGACTACCTCTATGTTGGTGCTGGAATTCATGAGCTCGCAGAGCACTGTGGCATCTTGGAATCGGTGACACGTTCTCAAAGATCCTGGCATCTGGATGGCACCTGCGTCATTCGCGTGAGTGCAGTTGGCCCTTGTGACCCGGGCCGTAATCCACAGTGAAGGCAGAGTGAGAGGCATGACGTTCAGGCTGAGCCGGCATTCGTGCGGTTGGCGGGTGGAGGGAGGGCTACTGTCTGCGTCCGTGAGGCACGATGCCGACGGCGATCGCCCCGGCCTGACTCACGAACAGGCGAGGAACCACGTTGACTGCGGCACGGTGACGGTAGGCGCGCCGAGGTGAGCGGCCCGGAGCCAGTGACGGTGCTACGCGACGACCTGCCGTGCCTCGGAGTTCGGGTCGACCGGGTCGCCGCCTATGAGTTCGACATTCCTGATGGCATGTACGTCCGCCCGAATGCCGGGCGCCGACAGCGGGCCTTCCTTCTACTTGACGAGTCAGCCCAACTCGATCAGCCCGTGGTGTTCAAGCCGAGCCGGGCGGGTTGGTGGTACATCGATCTGGTGGAGATCCGAGAACAGGGCAGTACGATTCACGTTGTTGATCGCTATGTCGACATCATCGTCGGGCCACCCGGACTTCCTTACCGGGTGCTGGATCTGCACGAACTGGGCGAAGCGCTGACCGCCGGTGAACTCGACGCACAGCAAGTCGCCCAAGTGCTGGCCGCCACCCAAGCGTTCGTTGACCGTCATCTCCAGGGCAAGAACCACCATGGTCCGGATTGGCCGGACTTCCCGCCTGCCGCCCTGGCGCCCGTACGCCACGTCGAGATTCCCAGTCGCTGACCAGAAGCACCCGCAGGCCGACCGGCGGCAGGCCGATCGACGCTGAGGAGGCCATAGATCTGAAACCGGCCTCAACGACATTCCTTGAGATAACCGGAGTCGCACGCCATTCAAGATCGCCATGCCATGTGCGGTGAGACTCTGCAAGCACTCGGACTGCTCGCAAAGCCGCAGAGCGCATGAGAGCGTGGCTTCGCCATTGGTCATCTCAAAGGCGTTCACACTCATTGCACAATCCGGCAGTCATTTCTTCACAATCAATGCCACAGTCGCGACCATTGCCGACAGGAAGCTGCCGACCGCCCCGACAGTCGCGGCCTGGGCGCCGACCGATGCCCACCATCTGCGCAGCAACTCAGCCCAGCGCTGTCTCTCGACGAGCATCTTGAGCTTGTCCCACTTGTGCTTGCGAATCCAGCATCCGATGAGTAACCCGTTGGCGTTGTTGCTGCATGGCCTCCCGTTCGTCGAGTTCCGTGCCATGCACCACATAGGTGCGGCGAATAACATGTAAAGAAGGGTCGCCCCCGACAACAACACAATAATGACGAAGTTGGTGTCTCCCGCCGTCCATGCGTACGCGATGGCGATCAGAAGGAGATAACCCGAGAAACGCCACAGAGCCTGCCTTGTCTTGTTCTTTCTCCCCACCGTTCGAAAGTTACTGATGTATCGGTGCTGCCGAGACGTCCAAACGAGTAATGGTGCGAATCCGTTCCGACCCAGCCGTCACATCAGCCTCACCTGACACTCGCGGCTCAATTCCGGGTGGTCAGCACCATGCGGAACCTCGCATCTCCGGACAGCATGCGCTGGTATGCGGTGCCGACCTCGGCCAGCGGGGCGGTCTCCACCATGGGGCGGATACCTGTTCCTGCCGTGAATTCCAGAGTTTCCTCGACATCGCGTGCGGTGCCGGATGGGTGGCCGACGATCGACTTCCCGCCGCTGATCAGTTGGAGTGGGGTGACCTGCAACTGCTCCGGGCTGGCGCCGAGGACGACGAGTTGTCCTCGATGACTCAGCCCGTCGATCGCAGCGCTCATGGCCGCCGAGTTGGCGGCTGTGCCCAAGGCGACCTTTGCGCCGCCGAGGTCGAGTAGTGCCTCGGCAACGTTCTGACCGACGCTGTCGATGTAGTGCTCGGCGCCGAGTTCATAGGCCAGTTTCTCCTTGTCAGTGCCTCTGGCGATGGCCACCGTGGTGAAGCCCATGTGGTTGGCGTACTGGACTGCGAGGTGCCCCAGCCCGCCAAGGCCGACGACGGCCACCAGATCGCCCGGCCTCGCCGCACTGTGCCGCAGCGAGTTGTAGGTGGTGACGCCCGCACAACCGATGGGTGCCGCCTCCACCGAGGACAGCGCGTCGGGAATCCGGGCCAGGGCGGTGGCCGGGACCACGGTGTGGTCGGCGAACCCTCCGCTATAGGCCCAGCCCGGCACCTGCAGTTGCCCGCAGTTGATGAAGTCGCCCTGTCGGCAGGGGACGCACCGCCCACAATGGCCACCGAACCAGCCGACGGCGACTCGGTCGCCGGGCTCCCAACCGGTGACGCCCTCACCCGCCGCCTCGATGGTTCCGGCGATCTCATGTCCCGTGACCAAGGGAAACGGGGTCCCCGGAAAGCCGCCATTGGCGAAGACCGCGTCGGAATGGCAGATGCCACAGGCCTCGATGGCTACTCGGACCTGGCCGGGCCCCGGTTCGGGGAGGCTGCGCTCCTCGAGTTGGAAATCGCCGCCGGGGGAGGCGATGACCGCTGCTCGACTCGTGTTCATGATGTTCCTTCCTTGACGTCATTAACGACGATACACAGGTCGATGTAACGTCGATACAGCCACGATACACGGATTCATGTATCGTCGCTACATGGACACGCGCGAACGGATCCTGCACACCGCGGCCCGGTTGCTGACCGAGTCGAACGGGGAACCGGTGTCGACGCGGGCGATCTGTGCGGAGGCCGGAGTCGGTGCCCCGACCCTCTACCACCACTTCGGCGACAAGGCGGGGCTGTTCGAGGCCGTGGTCGGCTACGGCTTCGAGGCCTATCTCGCGGAGAAGCAGGCCACTCCGAGCAGCGGAGACCCGGTTCGGGACCTGGCCAACGGCTGGGACACGCACGTCGAGTTCGGGCGGACCCATCCTTCGTTCTACGTATTGATGTACGGCACGTCCGGCAGGCGGCCGAAGGCTGCCGACGAGGTACATGCCGTGCTGATGGCGATCCTCGAGGAAGTGGCGCGGGCGGGCAGGCTGAGAGTGGACGTCGAGCTTGCGGCGAGGGCCATCGAGTCCGCGATCGTGGGGGTGACCCTGGAGATCATCGCCCAGCCCGACGACGAGATCACCCGAGCGATGTCGCCGCTGGTCAGGGACGCGTTGCTGGACTCGCTGATCGTCGGCAGGAAGCCGCCGCGGCAGCAAGGCGCGTCGGCGGTCGCCGCCCAGTTGCTCACGATGATCGGCGACGGCGCCGATGGCCTCAGCCCCGTCGAGACCGCGTTGCTGAGAGAGTGGCTCACCCGTCTGGCTCGGTAGTCCCGCCGAAACCTGAAACCGGCAGGACTACCTCATGGTGGGCACCTGCTTGTGGGCTCGTCGGCAGGCGCTCTAGTACTGGATAGCCGATGCCGTCCAGACCGTGAGGACTCGCCGTGTGGGTCACGATCCTTATCGCCTTGGCGGCGCTCGTCCTGGGACTGCTCGCCAACCGATTCGTCAAGCGTCGCACCAGCGCGGGCGACAGCGAGCCGACGACCGTCAATGACCTGGTCAGCCCGATGGAGACGCTGGCCGTCCTGCTGCTGGCGTTCGTGCTCGTGGTGGCCGCGCAGTCCTATTCGGTCGCGGAGGAGGCCGTCCGGGTGGAGGCGAACGTGGTGGACGGCTTCTTCGAGGTGGCCGAGTTCGCCAGTCCCACCGCCGCAGAGCAGATGCAGGGCGCGACAGTGTGTTACACGCGTGCCGTGCTGACCCACGACTGGCCTGCGATGGAGAACGGCGACGGCACCTCGCCCAACACCAGCATCTGGAGCACCCAGGTGCGCACGGTGTTCAAGCAGATCGGCGCGAGCGATCCGCTGTTCGAGGTCCTGACCACCGCCGACCGCGAGCGCTCCGACGCGCGCAGCCAGCGGGCCGCCCAGTCGACGCCCGCGATTCCCGGCGTCCTCTACTGGTTCATGCTGGCGACCCTCGCGGTCACGGTGATGGCTTTCGCGTTCAGCCTGTCGAAACAGAACAACGGCGCGGAGATCGTGACCCTGGTCGTGTTGACGGTGATGTTCATGCTCTCGCTGCTGTTGATCCGCGACGTCGACCGCCCGTTCGGCGGGCAGATCAGCGTCAGCCCGGACCCGATGGTGGCCACGGAGGTCGACATCAGCGAGGACTTCGACAAGCTCTACGGTCAGAACCGGCTGCCTTGCGACGGCCAGGGGAACCGCATCTCACGGGGGTAGCCACAGCTGCCCGTCGATGAGTTGCTCGAACCCCTTCCACACCAGGTTCATCACCCGGATGGCCTGTAGCTCCGCGGTCTCCTCCGGGTGCCGATCCCACCACTCCGCCATGGCCAGCACACTGGCCGCGAGAGCGTGCCCCATCGGCGCGGCTTGCTCGGCGGCCTCGGCGCCGATGCCCTGTTCGGTGGCGGCTGAGGTGAGCAGGTCCCCCAGGAGTTCGATCATGGTTTCGCGTCCCCGCGCCCCGATCTCACCCGCTGCGGCGGGGGAGGGGGCGCCGGGTGGCGGGTTGAAGACGAACCACAGGTCGCGGTGTTCCCCGATGAACTCGAACACGCTGCGCAAGCCCTGCCAAAGCCGCTGGTCGGGTGGCAGTTCGCGGCGTTCGGCGGCTGCCCGCACCTGGTTCTTCAGCAGTGCGGACGCCTGCTCGCCACAGGCGGCGAACAGCCCGTCCTTGGAGCCGAAGTAGGCGTAGATCATCGGCTTGCTCACGCCGGCGCGTGCGGCGATGTCCTCCATCGACGCGCCGTGGTAACCGCGTTCACCGAAGACCTGGGCGGCGACCCGGAGCATCTCCGTCTCCCGCTCCGCCCGCGGCACCCGAACCCGCCCTGGCGCTCCGCGTCCTGCCGTGGCCATATCCCTCCAAGGGTTGGCGAGTGACATTACCAGTAGTAATGTATGCCGACATTACTGCCGGTAATGTCGGCGCCGAGGAGGCTTGCGATGGCAACGATCCAGTTGGAAGCGGACACTCCGGACTTCTCTCACGGCCGCCGCATGATCCTGCTCCACCCCATCGGCATCATCCCGCTGGGGGTGGTCAGCATCTTCTGGCTGCTGATCGGCGTCGTCGGGGGAGTGTTCGCCTGGCCGCTGATCCTGCTCACCGGTCGCCACCCCCGCCCGCTGTTCGAACTCAACTCGCGGACGCTGCGCTACGGCATCCGCGCGGGCGGCTACGCCCTCCTGTTGAGCGACCGCCGCGCGCCCTACGACGGCGCACCGGACAACGACTACCCGCTGCGCCTACACGTGGCAGGTCCCCCAGCCCGCTACAGCCGCCTGGAGGTGCTGATCAGGCCGCTTCTCCTGTTGCCTTTGGGGCTGTGGTTCGTTTGCTACCTGGTGGCAGCGGTCGCCGTCGCCGTTCCCCGCGGTATCGCGGCGGGAATCTTCGGCAACGACACCGTCGGACTGCCGTTCATCCGCGGCTTCCTGGACTTCTGCACGCGGGCAGGCAGCTACGCCCTGTTCCTGAGCACCGGGTTCCCGGCACTCACGGACGCGGAAGCAACACGGCGATCTCGGCAAGCGCATCGAGTTGGTCAGTACTAAGGCGTCCCTTCGCGGTTTCGGTCTCCGCAACGACGACCGTGTTTCGATCGAGTCGGGACGCGTAGTGGTGACCGGTGAACCGGATCTCGGCCATGCCCAACAACGTGCTGCCCAGCGGCGCGATGTCGCCGCTGGCATGCACATCCTCGATCCGCCGGAACTCCCGCGCCTGACGGCTGTTCCGGAAGCCGACCCAGATCACCGATACGACGACAGTGCTGCCCGCGTCGTCCTCCAGCGCGAACAGCGCTCGCTTCAGTGAAGTGCATCGGTTGCGAACCAGGAACTCACGCACCTCGCCGAAGGAATAGGCCAGGCACTCAAGCCATTCGTCGTTCGCTTTGCCGCGCTGACGCAGGCCCATCCGCCGCCAGGCTTCTGCTGGGTTTCCCTTGCGCGCGGACTTCTTTGCCTCGGTCTTCTTCGCGTGCACCGTGGTACCCGCCGGTTCGCTCACCGAGGCGCCTGCGCCGAAGCCTCCGCCGCCTGCCGCCACGGCATGGACCAGGGCCGCCCCCGCCATCACCGCGCCGCCGGTTCTGGAGCCGGGATCGGAGCCGCCGCCTTTCCCGCCAATCCGCCGGTCCGCCATCCGTAAGCTCCCGTCACGCGGTTTCGGCGGTGGCCCACCAGAGGAAGTCCCGGGCACGTGTCGCCGCCACGAGGTGTTGCCTGCCGCGCAGTTCGCGGAGTTCCTCTTCGACCGCATTGCCCGCAGGCTCGGGGTTCGCGAACTGCACGACCAGGACAGCCTGGAAGTCCAGGCCCTTGGCGCGGTGTACCGTGCCGATCTTCAACCTGTCGTCGGTTTCGCCGTGGTACTGATCCAGCGGCAGCAGCGGAATGCCTGCCTTGCGCAGAATCGCCGTGCAGCGGTCCAGATCGCGACGGTGGAAGACGATCAACGCGGCGGACCCCCTGGGCACTGGCAGGCTCTTCACCGCTGCGACCAGCGCGGTGGGCAGTTCGTCCGCCCGGCCCCGCCAGCCTTGGGTCGCGCCGCCGGAATTGGCGGATTCCGCCTGCCGCAGTGCGACTCCCGCAGCGCCGTCGAGATCGTCGACCTCATTGGTGGCGTCGAAGCGTTGGGCGAAACCGAGCACATTGGCGCGATTGCGGTAGTTCACCCGCAACACCTCGCCGCGCCCCAGAATCGGAATGCCCGCATCGGACAGCCGCCAGCCGCCGGGATAGACCTGCTGCTGTCCATCGCCCACCAGCAGAAGCCGATTGGCCCCTTCGCCTGCCAACGCCTTCAGCATTCGCAGACCGGTCAGCGTGATGTCCTGCACCTCGTCCACGACAACGGCCGCATACGGCTCCGCAAGCGGATTCCGCGTCAGTTCATCCAGGGCGGCGTCGACCATGTCGTTGTAGTCGTGCAAGTCTCGCTCGGCGAGATTGCGCTGATATGTCTGATAGAGTCGCCACACTCTTTCCTTCTGGGCGGCATCCAGACGTAGCCTGCGGCCCCTACGCATGGTCCGCACATACTCATCGAGGGTGCGAATACCCCGGCCCTTGATGACCCGGTCGATCTCGGTGCGCCAGTAGTCGACCGTGGGGTCCAACTCGATCAGGGCGGCTCGATGGGCGATCCAGGCCTTGCTGAACGCCGTTTCGGTCTTGGCGGGCTGGACATGGAGTTCACGTCCGCGGACTTCGAGGAACCGCCTGATCCAGGCATGCAGATTGGTGAATTCCACCCGGTGCCGCAGCTCCGGCGCCAGTCGTTGGAAGGCCGCCTGGTTCACCGTGGGCAGCGTCCGCACGAAGGTCGTGAAGAGCAACGGACCTGTACTACGCCTGGCCAGATGCCGCAGTCGATGCAGCGCGACCACGGTTTTCCCGGTGCCCGCCGGTCCGCTGATCCTCGCGGGTCCGGAGTAGTTACGCGAGACCACCGCCTGCTGGTGGGGGTGGAGGAATGTCAGCCAGGTATCGAACGGGCGATGCTGGGCGGCATCCAGTACATCCTCGGTGAGTTCAACGGCATCCAGCAGCCCGGTCGGCTCGGGTTCGCGTTCCGGCGCCCGAACCCGCAGCACGCGGTAGTCACGTAACCGTCCGGCGACCTGCTCGGCGATCGAGTCGACTTGGCGGCGGTCCAGGTGGACGGCGTCTCGCTGGAACAGCTGGTGGAGGTTCGCTTCGGACAGCAGCCAGCACGGCCGGTCGTTTCGCGCCGACCTGACCGGGTCGGAGCCGATGACGACCAGATGGATCGCGCTGGATGCCAGGACCCTCCCGCGGGACTCCCGGACTCCCGCGCAGCGCTCCTCGGCGTATCGAAGCGCGTTCACAACCGTCGACTGGTCCGGTGGACGCTCGGCGATCAGCACTGCGAACACACCACCAGCCCCGATGAGAAACGCGTCGACTCTGGCGCCAGGGCTGTTGCGGACCAGGAGATGCCAGCCCTCGGCGGTCCGGGCGAGCAGGGCCGTCAGAATTCGACGCCGCATGGGCCCGAGTGTCGGCAGTACGCGGAGAAGCAATTCGTTGGCCTGGTGTTGCACCTGCCGACGTGCATGCGCACTCAGGTTCACATGCTCCTCCGTTCACCAATACCGGTTCCCCAAGGTATTGATCAACGGTGTCGATTTGGTATGGCTCGCCGGTTAATCACCCGGATGCAGCACAATTCTGAGTGCTCAGAATTGTGCTGCCGTGAATCGGACTCGAAAGCGTTGCGCCCCAGTGGGATGGGTGGCTCACCAGCCGCGTTCGCGCCACTCGGCGAGGTGGGGGCGTTCGGTGCCGAGGGTGGAATCGTCGCCGTGACCCGGGTAGAACCAGGTGTTATCGGGGAGCTCGCCGAAAAGGCGTTCCTCGACATCGTTCACGAGTGATTGAAAGGCTTCCGGAGAGGTGGTTTTTCCGACGCCGCCGGGGAAAAGGGAATCGCCGGTCCAGAGGTGGCCGTGGCCTTCGGGGTCGTTGTAGAGCAGTGCGATCGAGCCGGGGGTGTGGCCGCGAAGGTGAATCACCTTCAAATCGCATTCGCCGACGGTGATGGTGTCGCCGTGGGTGACGAGGCGGTCCGGCGGCACGGGCAGCGGGCCCGCGTCCTCGGGGTGGGCGATTGTGTCGGCTCCGGTGGCGCCCGCGACGGCCCCCAGGGCCTGCCAGTGGTCGCCGTGTTGGTGCGTGGTGACGATGGTTTTCAGCGCGACCCGCTCGGAGTCGTGGCCGAGCAGGTCCATGATGCGTTCGGCGTCGTTGGCCGCGTCGATGAGCAGCGCTTCGTTGGTGCGGCGGCAGGTCAGCAGGTAGGCGTTGTTGTTCCACTCGCCGCCCACCGAGAGCTTGGTGATCGTCAGGGCCGGCAGCGTCCGGCGTGCCGCGGGACCGCCCTGGTCGACATGTCCGGTGTACTCCGTGAGAACGTCCACGATCACGACGCTAGCGACCTAGGGGTCGCGCCGCCAGCCTCGGCACGTATAGTTCGGCGGGTACCCAGCCGTCGACACCTGTGAGCACGTGCCGAAGACTGAGATTCTTCCGAAATCATCCCGGCGCCAGTTGAGCTGGGATGTTCTGCGTGTTTGCGCAGTGTTCGCCGTGTTGCTCCAGCATGCGACTTTCGCGGGGCCGAAAAATTATTCAGAGCTGGGCACGGCGCCCTTCCGGGTCCCTTTGCAGTTTGGGGCAAGTGTCCTGGTCGTGATCTCCGCGTATTTCGCCTGCGCGTCGCTGGCGAAGGGACATTCCGCATATTTCCTGCGCAATAGGCTTGCCCGGTTGCTGCCGCCCTACGTCGTCGCGGTGGTCGTCACCTACCTGGTGCTGACCCGGCTGGCACCCAAGCAGTGGACCCAGTTGGACCTGCGTGACCTGCTGCTGAACCTGTTCATGCTGCAGAACTTCTCCACCGATGTCGGCTCCGTCGACCTCGCCTACTGGACATTGCCGTTGCAGGTCGCGGGCTTCGTCGCGGGCGCGCTGCTGTGCGCGCGGCTGCGCGGCCGCAGGCTGCGCGCCACGCTGTGGGCGCTGATCCTGGTGCCGATGTCGCTCAGCCCGCTGCTGCTCGAGGGCAGCCTGCTCTACTCCTTCTACAACGGGATCTCGCTGCACCGCGCGCAGCTGTTCGCCATCGGCATCGCCATCTACCTGTGGACCAGGGGCAGGCTCAGCCACGTGCACCTGGTGGCACTGCTGGGCGCCGGGCTGTTCGCGCAGTACACGCATACCGAGGACCCCAACTCGACGATCGCGCTCGCCATCACCGTGGTGATCATCGCGGTGATCGCCCGCGGCCCCGACTGGACGGTGTTCCGGCCCGCGCAGCGGTTCCTGAGCTGGTTCGCGGGCATCTCCTACGGCGTCTACCTTGTGAACCAGCAGATCGGCTACACCGTCGTGTACTACCTGGCCGGGCTGGGCGCCGGGCCGTGGACGCGGCTGCTCGCCTTCATCGGCAGCGCGCTGGTGCTGGGCTGGATGCTCACCCGGTTCGTGGAGCGGCCGGTGCACGCCATGCTGATGCGGCCGAACGTGCGCAAACTGGCCCGGCAGGCCCAGCGCTACCTCGCCGATTTCGCCCGCAGGCCCTACAACCAGGCGGGCAGCGTCGGCAGCGTGCCGGTGAGCTCGGTGCCGGAGCCACGTCCGGTCAGCCAGCCCAGCATCGCCTCCGCCGATCCGCGGACCGCGGAGGAACTGCGGCTGGCGTTGCTCATGCCCAGCTCCCAGACCCGCTGACGGCCGTCCGGAAGCTCCACCTCCAGCACCGTCGGCGGCATCTCGTGGTGCGCGGTGAAGTGCGCGGTCACGTCGTCGAGCAACTCCTCCAGATGGTCCGGCGGAATGTCGCGCAGTTCGACGCCGCAGTCCAGGTCGACCAGGTGCAGCCAGCATTCACGCAGCCGAAGCCAGGGCACGGCATGCGCGCCCATGGGCCAGCGGCTGCCGACGACGACCTCCGCCTCCCAACTCCGGGCGGGCATGGTCCGCGCCGCGACGGCGAAACGCTCGCAGGCGGCGATGAGGTCCTCCCGAAGCAGCCACCAGTGCCTGCCGGAGCCCTCGGCGATGTCGGCTTCGCGGTCGGCCCTGCTGGTGTACATCGGGTGTTCGACGCCGGTCCGCGCCCACGTCAGCAGGTTCACCAGCGCGTCGGCGTTGCGCGCGAGGTGCGTGATCACATGGCCGCGGGTCCAGCCGGGGAGTCGGCTCGGGCCGCGGGTGAGGTGGTCGTTCATCCGCCCGACCGCATCGAGCAGGCGTTCGGTCGCGTGATCCATCGCCGCCAGTCCGGCGGCTGCCCGCCCGGATGCGTCTCTGCGAGAATTCGGCACGTTTCCAGAGCCGAGTTCGGTGTTCGCGATGTGCATGCGGCCTGCCTCCTCACGTGAGGATCAGCCCAGACTAGGTGTGGAAACTACTCGCGGGTACCACCCGATCGGGGGCTAGATGAGGGGGTTCATCATCAGCACGGAGTCACCGGTGCGCTCGACCGGCGGGCAATCAGGACAAGACGGGACGAGCCGCAGACGCAACGTGGTGGCGGCCTGTATCGGCAACGGCCTCGAGTGGTTCGACTGGAACGCCTACGCGATCTTCGCCGTCTACTTCGCCCCGCAGTTCTTCCCCAAGGGCAACGCGACCACGGCGCTGCTGTCCACCCTTGCGATCTTCGCGGTCGGCTTCTTCTTCCGTCCGCTGGGCGGCGCCGTTCTTGGTGCGGTCTCCGACCGGTTCGGCCGCCGGGCGGGGCTGACCGCCTCCGTCATGCTCATGGCGGGCGGCAGCCTGCTGATCGCGGTGACTCCCACCTACGACTCGGTGGGCGTGGTGGCACCGGTGCTGTTGCTGCTGGCCAGGATCGCCCAGGGACTGTCCACCGGCGGCGAGTTCGCCGCCGCGACGACCTACCTCACCGAACTCGCACCCGCGGGACGCCGCGGCCTGTACACGAGCTGGATCTACATCAGCACCACGTTCGGCACGATCCTCGCCACCGTGCTCGCCGCGGTGCTGAGCTCCGGACTGGGCAGGCAGGCGATGCTGGACTGGGGTTGGCGGGTGCCGTTCCTGCTCGGCGCGCTGCTCGGGGTTTGGGGCCTGTACCTGCGGCGCACGCTGGCCGAGACCGAGGTGTTCCTCGCCGACGCCGAACGCAGGGTCCCGCGCCCGACCTGGTTCGTGCTGCGCAGGCACCCGAGGGCGGTGCTGCGGGTGGTCGGCTTCACCCTCGGCGGCACCATCTCCTACTACAGCTTCGCCGTCTACCTGCCCAGCTACGCCCAGCAGCAGCACGGCATCGGCACCTTCGCGGCGCTGACCGCCTCCGTCGGCGCACAGCTGGTCATGGTGGCGGTGCTGCCGTGTTTCGGCGCGCTGTCCGACCGCATCGGCAGACGGCCGGTGCTCATCGGGTTCGCCGCGGCGATGGCGGTCGCGGCGGTGCCGGCGTTCGCACTGCTCGGGCCGTCGCCGTGGTCGCTGTTCGGGGTGATGGCGGTGTTGTTGGCGATCTTCGCGGGCTACGGCGCGGTGTCCCCGGTGGCCAAGGCCGAACTGTTCCCGACCGAGGTGCGGGCGGCGGGCATCGGACTGCCGTACTCGCTCACGGTGGCGACCTTCGGCGGCACCGCGCCCTACGTCGTGCAGCTGCTCGCGGCGAACGGCCACGTGGGCTGGTTCCCGTGGTACCTCGCCGGGCTCTGCGTGCTCAGCCTCATCACCTATCTGGCGACCGCGGAGACAAGCGGACGGCGGCTCACGGCCGCGGCCAATCCGTAGGCGCGGGTCTTGACCAGGGAATACGTGGTATCCCTCCGGTGTTGGCAGGTGGGCGGCCCGATTTTGTCGGTGGCGCCGCCTAGCATGGATCCGGTCGCGGCTGTACCCGCCGAAAAGATCCATCGCCGACCCTCTAAGATCGAACGCAAGTTCGAAGATCGCTTCCGTCCGACCTGAAGGGACCTGAGGTGGCAGATCGCCTCGTCGTTCGCGGCGCTCGCGAGCACAACCTGCGCAGCGTCGACTTGGACCTGCCTCGGGACAGCCTGATCGTCTTCACCGGCCTGTCCGGCTCCGGCAAGTCCAGCCTTGCGTTCGACACGATCTTCGCCGAGGGCCAGCGCCGCTACGTCGAGTCGCTGTCGGCCTACGCCCGCCAGTTCCTCGGTCAGATGGACAAGCCCGATGTCGACTTCATCGAGGGCCTGTCCCCGGCGGTGTCGATCGACCAGAAGTCGACCAGCCGCAACCCGCGGTCCACCGTCGGCACGATCACCGAGGTCTACGACTACCTGCGTCTGCTTTACGCGCGCGCGGGCAAGCCGCACTGCCCGAAGTGCGGGAAGCCGATCACCCGTCAGACCCCGCAGCAGATCGTGGACCAGGTGCTGGAGATGGCCGAGGGCAGCCGTTTCCAGGTGCTGGCCCCGGTGGTGCGCGGCCGCAAGGGCGAGTTCGTCGACCTGTTCTCGGCGTTGCAGTCCCAGGGCTACTCCCGGGTGCGGGTGGACGGCACGGTGCACCAGCTGACCGAGCCGCCGAAGCTGAAGAAGCAGGAAAAGCACAACATCGCGGTCGTGATCGACCGGCTCAGCGTGAAGGACACCGCAAAGCAGCGGCTCACCGACTCGGTGGAGACCGCGCTGCGGCTGGCCGATGGGCTCGTGGTGCTGGAGTTCGTCGACCTGCCGGAGGGCGACCCGGAGCGGGAGCGCACCTTCTCCGAGCACCTGGCCTGCCCGGACGACGGCCTGAGCTTCGGCGCGCTGGAGCCGCGCTCGTTCTCGTTCAACTCGCCCTTCGGCGCCTGCCCCTCCTGCCACGGCATCGGCGTGCAGAAGGAGGTCGACCCGGAACTGGTGGTCCCCGACGACGAGCTTTCGCTCGCCGACGGCGCGATCCACCCCTGGTCCAACGGGCACACCGCCGAGTACTTCGTCCGGCTGTTGACCTCGCTGTCGGACAAAATGGGCTTCCGCATGGACGCGCCGTGGCGCTCGCTGTCGGCGAAGGTCCGCAACGCCGTGCTGCACGGCATCGACGAGCAGGTGCACGTCCGGTACAAGAACCGGTACGGCCGCGAGCGCTCGTACTACGCCAACTTCGAAGGTGTCATCCCCTTCCTGGAGCGCAGGCAGGAAAACACCGAGTCCGAGTACATGCGGGAGAAGTACGAGGGCTACATGCGGGACGTGCCGTGTCCCGACTGCCAAGGCACCCGACTCAAGCCGGAGATCCTCGCCGTCACACTCCAGCACGTCACGGAGGGCGAGAAGTCCATCGCCGACGTGTGCGCGCTGTCTGTCGCCGACTGCGCGGCGTTCCTCAACGGTCTGGTGCTCGGCCACCGCGAGGCGATGATCGCGGGCGCGGTGCTGAAGGAGGTGCAGGCCCGGCTGGGCTTCCTGCTCGACGTCGGCCTGACCTACCTGTCGCTGGACCGCGCGGCGGGCACGCTGTCCGGCGGCGAGGCACAGCGCATCCGGCTGGCCACGCAGATCGGCTCCGGGCTGGTCGGCGTGCTGTACGTGCTGGACGAGCCGTCGATCGGCCTGCACCAGCGGGACAACCACCGCCTGATCGACACCCTCACCAGACTGCGCGACCTGGGCAACACGCTGATTGTGGTGGAGCACGACGAGGACACCATCCGCACCGCGGACTGGGTGGTCGACATCGGTCCCGGCGCGGGCGAGCACGGCGGCAAGGTCGTGCACAGCGGCACCTACAAGGAGCTGTTGGAGAACGAGCACTCCGTCACCGGCGCGTACCTGTCGCGTCGCAAGGAGATCCCGTTGCCCGCCACGCGGCGCAAGATCGACCGCAAGCGGAAGCTGACCGTGGTCGGCGCGCGGGAGCACAACCTGCGCGACATCGACGTGAGCTTCCCGCTCGGCTGCCTGGTCGCGGTCACCGGTGTCTCGGGCTCCGGCAAGTCCACGCTGGTCAACGACATCCTCGGCACGGTGCTGGCGAACAAGCTCAACGGTGCCCGGCAGGTGCCGGGCAGGCACACCAGGGTCAACGGCCTCGACGCGGTGGACAAGCTGGTGCAGGTCGACCAGTCGCCGATCGGGCGCACCCCGCGGTCCAACCCGGCCACCTACACAGGCGTGTTCGACCACATCAGGAAGCTGTTCGCGGCCACCACCGAGGCGAAGGTCCGCGGCTACCAACCGGGCCGGTTCTCCTTCAACGTCAAGGGCGGCCGCTGCGAGTCCTGCGCGGGCGACGGCACGATCAAGATCGAGATGAACTTCCTGCCGGACGTCTACGTGCCCTGCGAGGTCTGCAAGGGCGCCCGGTACAACCGGGAGACCCTGGAGGTCCACTACAAGGGCAAGACCATCTCCGAGGTGCTCGACATGCCGATCGAGGAGGCCGCGGAGTTCTTCAAGCCGATCAACGCCATCCACCGGCACCTCAAGACGCTGGTCGACGTCGGCCTGGGCTACGTGCGGCTCGGCCAGCCCGCCCCGACCCTGTCCGGCGGTGAGGCGCAGCGCGTCAAGCTGGCCAGCGAACTGCAGAAGCGGTCGACAGGCAAGACGGTCTACATCCTGGACGAGCCGACGACCGGTCTGCACTTCGAGGACATCCGCAAACTGCTCGGCGTGATCGGCGGCTTGGTCGACAAGGGCAACACCGTGATCGTGATCGAGCACAACCTGGACGTCATCAAGACCTCCGACTGGATCATCGACATGGGCCCCGAGGGCGGTTCCGGCGGCGGCATCGTGGTGGCCGAAGGCACCCCCGAACAGATCGCCGACAGCGAGGACAGCCACACCGGCGCCTTCCTCCGGCAGGTGCTGGGCACCCCCATCGCCGCCGCGGGCTGAGCCCCGGAGGCACACTGGGGGAGTGGGACTGGACTTCTATCGGTTCCGGAGCGAATGGCGGCTGGACGCACCCGTAGGGCGGGTGTTCCGGGTGCTGGAGGACGTGGCCGCCTATCCATGCTGGTGGCCCCAGATCCGCGAGGTGCGCCAGTTCGCCGAGGACCGCGCCACCGTGCGGTGCCGCTCGGTGCTGCCGTACACGCTGGTGTTCGCCGCGCGGAAACTGGAGCAGGACGAGGCGGCCGGGCGGTTGAAGATCGGGCTGACCGGTGACCTGGACGGCAGCGCGAGTTGGACGCTGCGCGAATCCGGCGCGGGCACCTCGCTGGTGTTCGACCAGGAGGTGATGGT
Source organism: Actinorectispora metalli (assembly GCF_056323685.1). Lineage (NCBI taxonomy): Bacteria > Bacillati > Actinomycetota > Actinomycetes > Pseudonocardiales > Pseudonocardiaceae > Actinorectispora > Actinorectispora metalli. The sequence continues at coordinate 71,352 of NZ_JBREYE010000001.1, read as the reverse complement.
GGGTCGCCCCCTGGTCCGGCGGCTCGCCTCACTCGCCCGACCCGTGCTGCTGCTCAACCACGAGTTGATGATGCGCGGCGGCAAGCGAGGCCTCCGCCGCTACCTGCGACGCCCGGAGTAACCGGGTGGGAGGCGCCGCGATCACGCAGCGCAGGCGGGCGAGGCTGAGAAGCCACTGAGAAGGGGACAGTAGGCCTCTCCAGGCTGGGTAGCCTGGTTTCGTGAGTCTTCACGAAGGCCGGTTAGAGGCCCCCGGCGGCGCGCTCGCCGACACCACCGTCGGGCAGCGCGTGCCCGGCGCCCGCAGCGTCAGCAGGCGGGCCTATCTGGCCTTCGAGTACTTCGCCGTGTTCTTCGGACTGGTCGGGGCCTACTGGTGGGCGGACAGCCCAGGCTCCCCGATCCCCATCCTGATCGTGCTCGGCGGTCTCTCCGTCTTCTACCTCCGCAGGCAGCCCGGATTCCCGCGGCGGGCGTGGGGCTTCAACGGCGCCCCGCTGCGCGAGTTGAGGCCGGTGCTGCTGATGTGGGGCGCCGCCATCGTGGTCGCGGTCGGCGCCGTCCTGCTGTGGGAACCGGCGCGGCTGTTCAGCCTGCCGAAGAACGACCTCGCCCTCTGGCTGCTGATCGTGTTCGCCTACCCGCTCGTCAGCGTCTACCCGCAGGAAGTGATCTTCCGCGGCGTCCTGTTCCACAGGTACGCCCCGGTGTTCGGCACCGGCACCGGCATGGTGGTCGCCAGCGCCTCGGCCTTCGGCTTCGTGCACGTGATCTTCGGCAACCTGCTGTCCGTGGTGCTGACCCTGATCGGCGGCTGGGTCTTCGCCCGCCGCTACCAGCGCACCCGATCGCTGCTGGTGGTATCCATCGAACACGGCCTGTACGGCATCCTCGTGTTCACCGTCGGTCTCGGAGAGTTCTTCTACCACGGCGCCATGCGCTAGAGGATGCCTGGTAACCGCACGCTCGTGCGGCCGAGGTCGGTCAGGTCGGGATCTTGCGCAACGAAGATGTCCTCGAGGGCGGGCCAGCCGTGGATGTGGGCGAACTCGGCTTCTGCTTCCGTGAGAGGAACGAGCCAGGTCAGTACGACGGGTGCGGCGGGGGTGTCGCAGACCGCGAAGGAGCCGGGGAGGTACACCGGGCCGGTCGCCACCAGCGCGGTCATCTCAGGCTCGGCGAACAGCCGTCCGCGGGGGCCGATCACCTCGCCTCGAGCCAGGCCTTGCCCGCGTTCGATCAGCTCACCGGCCACCAGGAACAACACCCCGGCGGTGTTGGCCGGTTGCCAGGCGTTGGGCAGCTGCATCAACAACTCCTGATGCAGCCCCCCTCCGCCCTGCTGTTCGAGGTGATGATGGGACAGGCCGAGGGTGGCCCATGTCGTGACCCCGGAGAACGGTGCATCCGAACCGAATCTGATGACCTGCACGCCCGGAGTCGAGTCGTCACCGCGGATACCGCACTCGATAGGGCCAAGAAAGCGTTCCACATGTTCGAAGAGGTCCGCCATGCCCTCGATCCTGGCGGACGGACCTGAGCACGGTCTCGCAGCCCGGTGATCCCTGCGCGAAAACGATAGTTGACGACGATCCCGTGCAGATGATCGCGGCGTCGCATCCGAAGTGGGTAACCGGCGTGTGTACGGTTCGGGCTGGTGCCGATCTTCTTGCAGAGGCGGACGATGATGTTCTACGCCGAGCGGCCGGGGCGGATTCTCCGGCAACTTCTGGCCGACCTCTTCGCTCTTGGGTGGGTCTACCTGTGGGTATGGGCGGGCCTGTATGTGCAGGAGCAGGTGCTGCGGTTGCGGGCGCCGGGCAATGAGCTTGTCTCCGCGGGCGACGGGATTCGGAACACCTTCGCGGGCGCTGCCGAGAAGGCCGCCAAGGTGCCGTTCGTCGGTGATGAGCTGGCCCAGGCGTTGGGCGTGGGCACCGGAGCGGGCAACCAGCTGGCAGGCGCCGGGCACTCGCAGATCGAAGCGGTGGAGGACTTGGCGTTCCTGCTGGCGGCGGTGGTGATCGTGGTGCCGCTGCTGTTCCTGCTGATCACCTGGCTGCCGCTGCGCATCCGCTACGCCAGGGCGGCGGGCACGCTGCGCAGGCTGCGCAAGGCTGGCCAGCAGGATCTGCTGGCGCTGCGCGCGTTGAACCGGCTTTCGCTGCGCAAGCTCGCCAGAATCGGCACCGACCCTGCCGCCGCCTGGCGGCGCGAGGACAAGGCAGTGATCAAGCAGTTGGCCGACGCGGAACTCGGTGCGCTGGGCCTGCGGCCACGGCGTTAGGGCAGCAGCAGGCGCTGGCGTTCCACTTCGGACAGTGGCCGGAAGACACGGCGCCTTGCCTTGGCCAGCATCGATGGCAGGTCCGTTGTGAGCTCCCAGATCCGCACGGTGCCGTCCCGGGAGCCGGTGGCGATGCGGCTGCCGCCGGGCGACCAGCCGACCGCGTCGACCGCGTCATCGTGTCGGCCCGCGACAGCCAGTTCCTCGCCGGTCGTCGCGTCCCAGATCCTGGCGGTGCGGTCGGTGGAGGCCGTGGCCAGCTGAGATCCGTCCGGCGACCACACCACGTCCCGGACGCGGCCCGAGTGACCGGTCAGTGTCCGGATCGGACGGTGGGTGCCGAGGTCCCACACGATGATCGAGCCGTCGTCGCAGGCCCCGGCCATGCGGTCACCGGTGGGGGAGAGCGCGATCACGTTGGTGGTCGTCTCGGTGCGGAGCTCGATCGGATCACCGGGCCGGTCGATGGGCCAGAGCAGACAGCCGCCCCGCCCGCCCGCGATCAGGGTGCGCCCGTCGGGGGACAGCGCGAGGTCCTGGCCCCACCAGTCGAGGTGCACCCGGCGGTTCACGATCTCCTCGCCGCTGGTGATGTCCCAGAACCGGATCGTCTTGTCGCCACCCGCGGTGATCAGTTGGTCCACGGCCCACACGACGGCTTGGACGCGGCCGCTGTGCCCCACCAGTTTCACCCGCTCCGCGCCGGTCGCGGCGTCCCAGATGCGGGCGGTGTTGTCGGCGGAGGCGGTGGCCAGCCAGCGGCCGTCGGGGGACAGCGCCACCGAGCGCAGCCAGTCGTTGTGGCCGACCATCCGGAGCTTCTCGGTGCCCGCCGCGGCGTCCCAGATCCTGGCTGTGCAATCCCGGGAGGCGGAGACCACGGTGTGGTCGTCCAGCCAGCGCACCTTGCGAACCCAGCCGTGGTGGCCGTGCAGCACCTTGGCCTCGCCGTCGTGGTGCGTCGCCCACAGTCGCAGCATGCCGTCGTTGGCCACGGTCGCGATCGCGCTGTTGTCCGGTGCCCACGCCACATCGCGCACGTCCTCGTCGTGGCCGGTCAGCGAGAACAGCTCGGTGCCGGTCACCGCGCTCCACACCCACACCGAGCGGTCCGCGCAGGTGGACAGGCAGCGGCTGTCGGCCGACCATGCGACACCTTGCAGCAGGTCGGCGCGCACCCGCAGGGTCAGCAGGCACGCGCCGGTGTCGGCGTCCCACACCCTGGTGGTGCGGTCGTTGGACGAACTGGCGATCCGCCTGCCGTCGGGTGACCAGGCGGCTCGGCGCACCCAGTCGGTGTGACCGCGCAGGACCTTGGTCTCCCGACCGCTCGCGGCGTCCCAGACGCGGCAGGTCATGTCCTTCGAGGACGTCACCAGCGCGGTGCCCGTGGGGTTCCACACCACGTCCCGGACCACGTCGTCGTGGCCGCGAAGCCGGTTCATGCAGTGCCTGCTGGACAGCTCCCACACCTTGACCGTGTGGTCCTCCGAGGCTGTGGCCAGCAGCTTTCCGTCGGGGGAGAAGGCGACTTTGCGCAGTGGAGCGGCGTGCGCTCGGATCACCGCCACCTTCTCGCCGTGCGGCACGCGGTAGATGTAGGCCGCGCCGTCCTTGCTGGACACCGCGAGCAGCCTGCCGTCCGCGGACAAGTCCACACTGGACGCTTCGTCGGTGTCCACCGGCAGTTGGGCGAGTTGCTCCCCGGTGCCCGCGGCGAAGATACAGACCAGATTGTCCCGGCCCAGCGTCGCGACCATGCGGGCATCGGCGGACCAGGCAACGCCGATGGCCTCGCCGTCGTGGGCCCGGGTCAGCGCCCGCAGCCGCGCCTTGGTCAGCGCGGTGCTCAGCGCCCGCCGCGCCACCGTGGTCTCGGCGCACTCCTCGATCGCCGCCACCGCGTACCGCAGGCTGTCCTCCGGGTTGACGTCCACAGTGGACAGTGCGCGCTGGGCGATGGCCTCCGACAGCCGCACCATGGTCACCTGGTCGGAGCGGTGCGAGGCCTGTACGAAGGCGGAGACCAGGGGAAGCTCGGCCAGCAGGTCGGGGTTGTCCTCGGCCCAGCGGCCGGCCTGCCGGAGTCTGGCTTCCCGCAGCAGGTACGCGGTGGACCCACCGGAACGCTCCCAGTCGGCGGCCCAGCGCTCCAGATCGGCCCGCCAGCGCAGATCGTCGCGGCGGTTCTCGATGGCCTGCCGCAGCGGCGCCCAATGCCGGAACAGCGCCTCATGCGCGACCTCCAGCACGTTCTTGTCGGCGCTGAGCAGCCGCGCTTCCACGAACGCGTCCACGACTAGCTGCTCGTTCTCGCCCAGCGCGTCCCTGCGGACGCGGCGGCGGGTTGGCTCGCCGTCGGTCATCGTGACGAACTTCAGCAGGGTGCCGGTGACGGGCAGGTTCGCCTCGATCCGCCGAAGCTCCTCGGTGATCAGGTCCGCCTGCCGGGTCAGCGTTCCTGTCACGCCGCCGAGTCGGTCGTAGTCCGCCTCGGTGATCAAACCCGAGGCGCCTGCGTGCAGGTGCAGCGTCTGGAGGGTGTAGGCCAGCAGCGGCAGCGCGGCGCCGTCGCCCGCGTCGTCGACCATCCGCTGCGCAAGACCGGGCGGCTCCAGGCGGATACCGGCGAAGGCGGCGGGCTTTTCGATCACGTCGGCCAGCGCGGAGCGGCTCAGCACGCCCAGCGCGACCGGGTTGGCGAACAGGTCGCCGAAGGGGGTGTTGAGGAAGCCGGTGAGGAACTCCGACCGCAGCGTGGCCAACACCCACAGCCGGGGGCAGTCCCGCATCACGGTGCGCAGCAGGGAGAGGAAGCGGTTGCGCTCGTCCGCGCCCGCCAGCGTGAGCAGTTCCTCGGCCTGATCGAGCACCAGCAGCACGGCGTGTGGGCGGCGCCCGTCGGCGAGCCGGAGCCTGTTGACCGCGGCCTTGACCGATTCCTCGGTGGCGTCCGGGATGGACAGCGCGGCGGCGAGGTTCTGCAGCGGGCGCTCACCGGGCACCACCGGGGGCAGCACCAGCCACGGCTGCCTGCGCCGGGTCAGCCGGGGCAGCAGACCCGCGTGCACCAGCGAGGACTTGCCCGCACCGGATGGGCCGACCACCGCAAGGAACCGGTTGGCGCGCTGCACCAGCGCGGGATGCAGCCGCTCATAAAGCTGCTCGATCTCGTTGTCCCGGCCGAAGAACACGGCGGCGTCGGCCTCGGTGAACGACTCCAGGCCGGGGAACGGCGAGCGGTCGCGCTGCCAGTCCGGCGGGACCCGCCTCGGCCGCTCGATCCAGTACGACCACAGCCGGACCACCACGATCGAGGCGACGATGAGCAGCACGAACCCCAGCGACCACTCGCGGAGCACGCGCAGCAACCACGGCGGCTCGCCGGGGCTTTCGGTCACGAAGTTGATCGCGGCCGCCAGTGCGACGCCGAGCAGCACCATGAGGATGTCCAGCACCAGCGTCATCGGCCGACGAGCCACACCAACTCCTGCCATCACCTTGGGGTCGCGGTGATTGTGTCGCGGCGCCGCATCCCCCGGTTACCGCTTCACAGAATTGCAGGGTGCTTTCGATCACCGCGTCGCGGTGTCCGGTTCATCGGGCCATTACCACAACTCGGCCATGCCGCGACTCGCTCACCGCCGATACCCGGCGTGTTGTCCACAGCAGCGCCCGCCATCCACAGCCTGCGGTTTTCGGTTTCCGCCGCGGCGTTCGCGCCGATAGGCTCGGGAAGGGCTGAGCCCCCGGGCGGGCGGGGGGTGTTCTCAGGTGGGCACCTGGCTCAGTACACCGGGCCGGTGAACTTCTCGCCGGGGCCCGCGCCCGGCTCGTCAGGGAACGCCGAAGCCTCGCGGAAGGCGCGCTGCAGTGACTGGAGGCCGTCCCGCATCGGGGCGGCATGCGGTCCGAGGTATTCCGCGGACGCCGTGACCAGCCCCGCGAGCGCTGTGATCAGGCGGCGGGCCTCGTCCAGGTCGCGGCGCGGCGAGGCGTCGGGATCGGGGTCGGCGAGGCCGAGCCGCTCGGCGGCGGCGGACATGAGCATGACAGCGCTCCGGCTGATGACCTCGATGCTGGGCACATCGCCGAGGTTCCGCACATCACCGGGGGTGTCGATTCGCTGGGGGTCTGTCACGACTGGTAAGCTTGCCTGAGCGACCAGCCCCTGCTTCGGCGGGGGCGGCAAGTGGAGCACCCGCTCCCACCCGAGTCGCCGTCTCAGGCGGCCGGGTCCGGACGCAGGAACGATACGTCGTTTCCTGCGCGGCGCGGCTATGCGAGCCGTGCTGTTTTCGGTCATGAGCGGGCCCCGAGCGCGAGCAGCGCCGGGGCCTTCGTCATGGTGAGATCGGGTCAACCCATTCTTTCGGCGCATCCGGCGTCGAAGCCAAGGTCATCCAACGAGGAGAGAAGAGCCATTGGATCGAGGAGGCCCCGTCAGCTCGGACCTGCGCATCAATGACCGCATCCGCGTCCCTGAGGTCCGTTTGGTCGGACCCGCAGGGGAGCAGGTCGGGATAGTGCGCATCGATGACGCCTTGCGCCTGGCCCAGGAGTCCGACCTCGACCTAGTCGAGGTCGCCCCGCAGGCGCGACCGCCGGTCTGCAAGCTCATGGACTACGGCAAGTTCAAGTACGAGAGCGCGCAGAAGGCCCGCGAGTCCCGCCGCAACCAACAGCTCACCGTGATCAAGGAGCAGAAGCTCCGGCCGAAGATCGACAACCACGACTACGAGACCAAGAAGCGTGCGGTCTCGAAGTTCCTGGAGCAGGGGAACAAGGTCAAGGTCACGATCATGTTCCGTGGGCGTGAGCAGTCCCGCCCCGAGTTGGGCTTCCGGTTGTTGCAGCGGCTCGCGGAGGACGTCACCGAGCTGGGCTTTGTCGAGTCATCGCCCAAGCAGGACGGCCGCAACATGATCATGGTGTTGGCGCCGCACAAGAACCTCAAGCCGAAGAAGGCCTCGGACGGCCCTTCCGAAGAGGTTCCGGAGAGCACAGACGTCGAGCAGTGATGCTCGGAGCGGGGCGCCCGGTGGGGCGCCCCGCGAATGGGACCACCGGCCGCCTGACGGCGGCGGCAGTGACAGACGAGGACGACCATGCCCAAGTTCAAGCCGCACAGCGGCATCGCCAAGCGCATCAAGATCACCGGTTCCGGCAAGCTGCGCCGTGAGAAGGCCGGCCGTCGGCACCTGTTGGAGCGCAAGTCCAGCGAGCTGACGCGCCGTCTTGAGGGCACTGCCGAGGTGGCGAAGCCCGACGTGAAGCGCATCAAGAAGCTGCTCGGCCGCTGAGCCCCTCCCCGCAGGCACGGCGGCCTGAGCCGCCCCGAATAACGACAGGAACAAGCACGTGGCACGCGTGAAGAGGGCTGTGAACGCCCAGAAGAAGCGCCGCACGACCCTGGAGCTGGCCAGTGGCTACCGCGGTCAGCGTTCGCGGCTGTACCGCAAGGCGAAGGAGCAGATCCTTCACTCGCTCAACTACGCCTACCGCGACCGCCGCGCCCGCAAGGGTGACTTCCGGAAGCTGTGGATCACCAGGATCAACGCCGCCGCCCGCCAGAACGGCATCAGCTACAACCGCTTCATCCAGGGCCTGAAGGCCTCGGGTGTCGAGGTGGACCGCAAGATCCTCGCCGAGCTGGCCGTGAGCGACCCGGCCGCCTTCACGGCGCTGGTCGAGGTGGCCAAGGAGCACGCCACCGAGGGTGCAGCCTGAGCAGGACATCGCAGGCAATGCAGGGGGGTCCGTTCACCGAACGGACCCCTCGTGTATCCGCCGCCGCCAAGCTCCTCCGCCGGTCCGCCCGCGAGAAGGCGGGCCGGTTCCTCGTGGAAGGCGCCCAGGCCGTCCGCGAGGCCCTGGCCTGGAGTGGCCGCATGCACGAGCTGTTCGCCACCGAGGAGGCCGCGGCCCGGCACGGTGACCTGCTCGACGAGGCCCGCGCGGCCCGCGTGTGGGTCAACCTGGTGACGCCCAAAGCCGCCGCCGCCCTTTCCGACACCGTTACGCCCCAAGGTCTGATCGCCGTCTGCGACCTCGTCGACCAGCCGCTGCGTTCGGTCCTGGACGGCCGCCCGCGCCTGGTCGCGGTGCTGGCCGAGGTCGCCGACCCCGGAAACGCGGGCACCGTGCTGCGCGTCGCCGACGCCGTGGGCGCCGACGCGGTGATCTTCGCCGGGGACAGCGTCGACCCGCACAACGGCAAATGCGTGCGCGCCACCACCGGGAGTCTGTTCCACCTGCCCGTGGCCCGCGACCGCTCGCTGCCCTCGGTGCTGGACGCCTGCCGCGCGGCAGGCCTGCACCTGCTCGCCGCCGACGGCCACGCCGAGACGGACCTGGACGCGGTCGACTCCCTCGGCGAGACCCGCCGCCCCACCGCCTGGGTGTTCGGCAGCGAGGCCCATGGTCTACCCGCGGAGGTGCTGTCCGCCGTGGACGAGGCGGTGCGAGTGCCCATCTACGGCGCCGCCGAAAGCCTCAACCTCGCCACCGCCGCCGCCGTCTGCCTCTACACCTCGGCCCGCGCCCAGCGCGGTTAGGCCACGTCGCCCGGGGCGGCGGTCCAGGTGTTGCAGGCGCTGGTCTTGTTGACCTTGAAGCCGGAGCGGCCCCAGCGGGATTGGCTCTTGCTGTTGCCGTGGGTCTTGCTGCTGACGAAGTCGCTGAAGGAGCTCACGGCGCTGTTGGCGAGGCCCTTGCTGAGGGTGCCTCCCGCGGCCGCGCTGGCGATGAACATGCCGGAGAAGCAGTTGGCCTGGAGTTCCACCCGGCGGGACAGCAGTAGCTGCTCGGGGTGGTCCTGGGCGAGGCTGCCGCCGCGGCGGTCCGCGCCGTACAGGATCTTGGCCTGATCCTGCACGTGGTGGCCGTACTCGTGGGCCAGCACCTGAAGGTGGACCGCCTCGGAGAGCCCGGCGTCGGCCAACAACCGGTCACGCGGCATGTAGATCATGGAACTGCAATAGAAGGCGACGGCTTCGTCCTTGGCGGGGACCACGCCGCAGGCGTTGCTGTCGATGGCCTCGACCTCGACACCGGGCGCCTCCAGGTCGATGCCCGCGTTCTGCAGCGCGGGGCGCCAAGCCTGCGTGAGGCAGTCGACGCCCGCGACATAAAAGGCGCGAAGCTGCTCGTTGCCGCGCCCGATCTTGGGCAGCGTGCACTTCGTCGGCGGCAGGCTCACCCCCGGCACCAGGATCGGGTTGGCCTCCAACTGCTGGGTGAACGGCGGCCCGTCCGGCTTCGGCGGCGCGGGTACCCCGCTGAACGGTCCCGCCGACGCCTCCGACGCCGCGGTCGGTGTGCCTTCCACCGGGTTGGTCAGCCGCCCGATCAACGCCACCGACAGCGCGATGCAGATGACCATGGACAGCACGCCGATGATCGCGAGCGGCGAGTTCTTGGCAGGCCTGGGTACGGCCTGCTGCTGTTGCATGTCCTGCCACCACTGCCGCCGCTGCTCCGGCACCGGAACGTTCGTCACGTGGGCTGCGGGCAGCACCACGACCGGTTCCGGTTGCGGCCGGTCGCCACGCTGCCCGATCGGCCGGTCCCACACCAGGCCGGGTACCACCGGGGGCAGCGGACCGGGGTTGGGCGGGAACATCGGCACATTCGCGGCGGGCCACGCCGGGATATCCGGCAGCGGTGCCGTCGGCCCCACCGGCTCGGCGGCCACGGCAGGTGCCGGTGCTTCGAATGTCTGCTGGTCCGCCGCAGGCTCGGCGTCGGGCGTGACCGATTCCGCCGCGGTGCCCTCTACAGGCGCCGCGGTGGCTGGACGCGCTTCCGTCAACGGAGTCACCGGCGCCGGCGCGATCGCGGGCGGGGCCGGTACGTCCGGTTGGGCAGCGTCCGCGGCGACCGCGTCCGCGACGGGCGCACCAGCCATGGTGTCGGGTGCCGCTTCTACGGCTGTAGCTGGAGACGGGGGCGCGACAGGAGCACCCTCAACCCCGGCGGTTGGTGCAGGCTTGGTGTCCGGCGAGGCCACAACCTCGGCGGGCGCGGGCCAGGTGTCTGGTGAGTCGACAATCCCGGTGGCCGATGCGGGCTTCGTGTCGGTCGCGCCCACAACCTCGGCGGCAGGCGCAGGCCTGGCGGCGGGCGCAAGATCGGCGGCCGTGGCCTCGAGAGCCTGCGGTTCGGGCTCCGCCGGGATCTCGGCGGCAGGCGTGACCTCGGCGGGGCGGGCCACTGCGCTGGGCGCCGCGAAAAGGTCGAACCGCGCCGACTCGACGCGCACGCCGAAGGGCACAAAGTCCGCAGAGGCGCGGGGAGTATCGCTCTGGTCGGAAGTCTGATCGGCGGGCTGATCCGCCTTCGGCGCCGCGGAGGCTCCTACCGAATCCGGTGTCGGAGGCTCGTCATCGTGATGGCTCATCATCTCCCCGCGGTCGTGGTTGGGCAGCTTCGTTCACCCGGACACGCCACGGCCGATCGGGTAGATGAAACGGCGGCTTCCCCAGCCTGGCCATCAGCTTAAGCGGCCAGTGCCAAATCTCAAGCCGTCGTTGGTAGTCATTGTCATGCTCTTGATGGCTTATGGATGGTGTTCGGGCTGCGCGGTGAGTACGGTCACCCCCCACCCGACGTTCATCCTCAAGGCCCTCCGATGGCGGAAATACGACGTTGGCCGCATCCTGATCATATGCAGGTTCGCTGGGCGGTCTTCGACCTCAATGGAACGGTGCTGAACCCGACGCCGATCGCGGCCGAGTTGCCCCCGGAGCTGCACGATCCCGAGGTGGCACTGAGCCTGTTGCACGACACGGTGTTCCAGGCCATGGCGGACACGCTGGCGGGTCGGTACCGGGCGTTCCCCGACTACCTGGAGGCCGCCGTCGAGCGCAGGCTGCTGGGGATCGGGCATCCCCGTGCGCGGCAGGTGGCCGAACGCGCGGCGGGAGTGGCGGGTGAACTGCCCTGCTATCCGGAGGCCGCGGAGGCGCTGGCGGTGTTGGCGGAGGCCGACATCGGCATCGCCACGATCACCAACAACAAGACGGATGCGGCCGAGCAGATGCTGACGGCCGCGGGCCTGCGTGAGCACTTCGCACATGTGGTGGGGAGCGAGCACTGCCGCGCCTACAAGCCTGCGCGCCGCGTCTACGAGCACGGATTGCATCTCATCGGATGTCGTGCCGCAGACGCCTGCCTGATCGCCGCGCACGGTTGGGACATCCTCGGCGCTCAGGCAGCCGGTATGCGGACGGCGTTCGTCAGCAGGGGAGAACACGCACTACTCCGCACCGTCCCGCAGCCCGAGGTCACGGGCGCGGATCTGCTCGACGTCGCTCAGCAGCTCGCGCAGTCGGCTTGAACCCCGCTGGACGACGCATGAACGGCGTGCTTCCGCATTCGAGATTCGCGCTGGCCTGCCTGCTGGGTGAGGAGGCCTCCGGGTAGGCAGCGCCGGGCGCGGGGGCGCCGCGCGTTTGGGATACGCCCCGACCGTTGGACTCGTATCCCAGCCGCTGAGCGGCGGCCCATCCGGGACGCCTACCCGAAGGCGAGGTTCAGGCGGTGGCGGCGAGCCACTTCTCGCGGCCCGCGGCGCCGGGGACCCAGCAGCCGTTGACCGGGCGAAGCGATACCGCGTGGTCGTCGTCGGACAGCCCCAGCAGTGCGGTGATCACCGCGTGCATGGTGCCGACCCGCTTCCACAGCACGGTGCGGGGAGCGAGCACCTCGGGCTCGTCGCCGGGCAGGCGCATGGCGGTGACCCGGTCCTCGGCGTCGAGCCGGACCACATCGACCACGCTGTTGTGGACGCGGATGCCGACAACGGCGACGACCTCGCCGTGCCGGTCGCGCGGGTGCACGAACTGGAAGCCCCGGGTGATCAGCGCTTCGAGCAGCGCCGCGGGGTTGTCAGGCAGTTCACCGTTGTCAGTGCAGGACATCGTCGAACTCTCCTTCCTTGGCACCTGCCAGGAATGCCGCGATCTCGTCGCGGGTGTAGATCAGCGCGGGTCCGTCAGGATGCTGGGAGTTCCGCATGGCGATCCGCCCGCAATCGAGCCGGGCGAGTTCGACGCAGTTGCCGACCGCCCCGCTGAACCTGCTCTTGCGCCATGACCGGGTGGGCACCGATAACGCTGGCATGCCGTTCCGAACCTGAGTCAAGATCGACCCTTCCACGGATGCATCTGCACGTGCAGTTGGTGACGTAGGCCACCGTAGCACGGCCGAATGCACGCAGTGAATGCACGTGCACGTGCAAGAACGGATGAATTTCAGGTGACGGCGCCGACCGGTCAGAGCTCGTGGCGGATCTTGTTCATGATCTCGCGCGTGTCGGCGGGCGTCGCCGCATCGACCATGAGGTGGTCGAAGGCGCGGGTGTACACCTCGATCTCGTCGCGTTTCTCCAGGTAGAGGGCGCCGGTGAGGTGCTCGATGTAGGCGATGTTGGGTAGCTCGGGCTCGGTGAACCGCAGCAGTGTGAACGAGCCCTCGGCCGAGTAACCGCTGAGTTGATACGGCAGCACCTGGACCGAAATATGCGGCAGCGAGCTCATCTCCAGCAGCCGGTCAAGCTGCGCGCGGAGCACCTTCCTACCGCCGATCGGACGACGCACGGCCGACTCGTCGAGCACCACCCATAGCTTGGGCGCATCGGGTCGGGCGAGGATTTTCTGCCGCCCCATCCGCAGTGCCACCCGCCGGTCGGCGACCTCGTCCGCCATCTGCGGCCGCCCGTGGCTGGCCAGTGCCCGCGCGTAGTCCTCGGTCTGCAGCAGACCGGGCACGAACTGAAGCTCGTAGGACTGGATTCGGGAGGCGGACTCCTCAAGGCCGACGAAGTCCTGGAACCACGACGGCATCAGGTCGTTGTATCGATTCCACCAGCCGGGCTTGTTGGACTGCCGCACCATGCCGAGGAACTGTTCGCGCTCCTCGGGGTCCGAGACGCCGTACATGGTCAGCAGGTCGGCCACATCGCGTTCCTTGAAGCCGACCCGGCCAAGCTCCATGCGGCTGATCTTGGATTCGGACGCGCGGATCAGGAAGCCCGCGTCGGCGCGGCTGATGCCCGCTGCCTCACGAAGCCTGCGCAGCTGGGCGCCGAGGACCATGCGTCGGACAGTCGGGCCTTGGCCGCCTAGGTCACCTGTGGTGGCCATCGAAGGCCCCTCCCGTCAGCTCCAGCCGCCTGGCTCTCCCGACGATACTCCACCCCGCACACGTTCGGTCACCGAACGCGCAGTAGGACATTCGGATGTATTCCTACCGCCAAATACACCCAGAGACGGTACCAATACCCTGTGTGCTGTCCGTCATAGCCGATCCTTCTAGTGAGGCCTTCGATGTCTGGCGCTTCCGCTCCCTTAAATGACGAAGCCGTCCCGGCGTACATCGACACGACCCAGGCCAGTATCGCCAGGGTCTACGACGCGTTTCTCAACGGAAAGGACAACTACGAGATCGACCGCGAGGTGCTCCGACGCGTCGAGAAGGCCGCGCCGGAGGCCAAGGAGTTGGCGACCGAGAACCGCGGGTTCCTCATCCGCGCCAACCGCTTCCTCGCCAGCCAGACCGGCATCACCCAGTTCCTCGACTGCGGTTCCGGCCTGCCGACCGCGGAGAACGTCCACCAGGTCGTCCAGCGCCTGAACCCCGATACCCGCGTCGTCTACATCGACAACGACCCGGTCGTGCTGGCCCACGGCCGTGCGCTGCTGGAGGAGAACGACCAGACGCACTTCGTCGCGGCCGACATCTTCCAGCCCCGCGAGGTCCTGGAGAACGAGATCGTGCGCAAGCACATCGACTTCACGGAGCCGATCGCGTTCCTGCAGCTCGGAACCCTGCACCACTACAACGGTGACGACGAGCGCCCGGCCAAGGACATCATGCGGGAGTACATCGACGCGCTGCCGTCGGGCTCCTACGTGGCGATCAGCCACTTCCTCGATCCGGAGAACGAGCACAGCCCCGTGGCCCGCAAGATGGAGGACATGTTCCTGCACAGCCCCATGGGCAGCGGCACCTTCAAGACCATGGCACAAATCGAGGAACTGTTCTGCGGCCTCGACATGGTCGACCCCGGCCTCGTCCTGTGCGCCGACTGGTGGCCCGACGGTCCCCGCATCAAGCCCCTCAACCAGGTCCAGTACTGCATCGCGGGCGGCATCGGCATCAAGCGCTGATCCACCCCGCGGCAAACGGCTCGGCGCGCGAGGCGTGCCGAGCCGTTGTCATGTGGAGCGTTTGCGGCGTCTGAGAATCAGGGCGATGGCCGTGGCCGCGGCTACGGTGAGTCCGGCGATGACCGCGATGACGACCTCCACGCTGGGCCCGGCCCGGTTGTCCGCGGGCTTGGCGTTGCGCATCCGCTCATCGGTCCAGTAACCGGGATCGGATGGTGTCGCATGCGTGGAGGGCTGCGGTTGGGCTGTCGCGCTGGCGGTCACCACCGTCTGGGTGGATTGCTGGGTATCGGTTCGTTGCTGGGCCACGACGATGATCGCCAGTGATCCGGCGAGCACGACCGCGGCGAGCGAAGCCCACAGGACAAGGCGATTTCTCATCGTTCCTGCCTTCGTCGCGGGTGGCGGACCGCGAGGGCGGCCCGCCACCCGTCGAATACCGTGTCGTTCAGCCTATCCATTGGCGTAGGCCAGGTACATGTTCCTTCACCCTCCAGCTGGAAATATGGCGAGCGAATATGGTTGAAGATGTCGTAGTTGCTGTACACGCCATGCAAATCGCCGAGGCCGGAACCATCGGGTCGATCTTGGAAGTTCAGTAGCCACGGGCCACCGCTAATGCCTTCGCGAAGTCCGCAGCTCGCCAGGGAGATCTGGCGTGGGAAGAAGGCTGAGGCCTGGCTCGTGGTGCCGGTGCAATTGTATTGGATATCCGGGTCTGACACATTCTCCACGGGATAGCCGATCACGGTGTGGAATTGCTCGAATGGGCCGCCCACGATCAGTCCGTTCCCGCCCACCGCGTCGACCAGTCGCTGCCCCCGCTCATTCGGGTTGACGAGGGCAAGGGCCGAGTCGTAACTCCAGGAGCCGTCCTCGGCCCAGCCCCGCAACGTGACGAGGTTGTAGGCCTCGAAGCGGCCGAACGGCGTTTCGTTGTGCCACATGCTGGGCACGAAAATCCAGTTCGTGTGCCACGCCCCTCCGTCGCCCTCGTGGACGCAGTGCCCGGCGGTGAAGACCATGTTCCGGCCATTGCTGTTCACCGCCGAGCCCGAGCACACCCGGTCTTCGCCGCCCTTGCGGTAGTAGGCTCGGCCCACCACGTGAGCGCGGTACAGGCGGGCAGTGGGCTCCTGTGGAGCGACCGGTTCGACCAGCCGCCGTGGTCTCTCCGTTTGCCTGGGGTCGGCGTCCGGCCTCATGGGCGTGGCGCGCCCAGGATCCGGTTTGGCGTTGGCGCGGCGTTCCGGAGTCCAGTACTCGGCCGCTGATCGGATCTCGGCTGCGTCGATGGTGTGCTCGACGATGTCCGTCGGCGACGAGGTGGTCCTTGGTGTTTCGCCCAATGCCGGTGGTTGCACAACGAGCGCGAGCAATCCTGACAGAGCCGCGATAGCGGCTGAGAATCTTCGTTTCACGAGTTCCCCCGGTAAAAATGGTATAGTTTGGACCGCGCTGGACACGACGATGGCGAATTGCCGAATTCAGCCGGGCTGAACGATTCCCGTCCCTGCCCTCGGCGGGTTTGAACTCACGATGGTATCCATCGGAATTACCGGCAAATAGCGCCGATCGGGTTAACCGCATGGATGTGTCGGCGTGCTGATATAAAACAAAATACGTGTCTTGGAATATATCTGGAAACGGCCTTAATCCGATTCGGAGTGATCGGCGCGGCATCACACGTATCGCGGCGTCCGCGATGAGGTGGGCGGGAAGTTGTCATCGAGGCAAGAGCTTTCGCTGCCGGGGGAACTCCGCCCGTGGCGTGCGCGACTACCTCTGTGCTGTCTCGTTGGGGAGTCGTGGAGAGGAAGCTGATGACAGCCGGTGTGCGCAAGGAGGCCCGGGGAGTGACGTTGCGGGCGGATGTCCGTGCGGCCGGGCCGGACTTTGCGGTTGGGCTGCTCGTCACGGCGAGTGTGTTCGTGCTGCTGTATCTGCGGGTGCGGCACGGTACGTCGGATACGACGGCGGTGATGCCGTTCATGGCCGAGGCCGACACCTATTGGATGTACTGGCTTTCGCAGGCGTTCGGGTGGTCGGGGCTGCTGTGGTCGTGGGTGACGGTGATGTTGGGGCTGGTGCTGTCCGGGCCGCGTCCACAGTGGATGGGACACGCGGCGTTGGAGAAGCTGCACCGGACCACGAGCTTGAGCAGTCTGGTGCTGATCTTCCTGCACGCGGTGATGTTTTTCGCCGAACTCGTCCGGTACAAGCCGAAGCTGGAGTGGGGCGAGCGGGTGTGGCAGGCGTTCTTCAAGACCTTCGTGCCGGGCGGCTACACCTCGGGCACCGGGGCGTTGGCCATTCCGATCGGGCAGGTCGCGTTGTATCTGGCGATTCCGCTGGGGCTGGCGTTCTACTACCGCTCGCGCATCGGGGCCCGCACCTGGCGCAACCTGCACCGGTTCATCATCGTGACCTACGCGCTCAGTGTGTGGCACACGCTGCTGTACGGCACGAACGTCTGGTACTCGGGCTGGCCCCGCACCGTGCTCTGGGCGCTCCAGATCCCGATTGCCGTGTTGTTGCTCGTGCGGCTGGCGCGGCCCGCTAGGCGCGGAGAGCGGCTGGCCAAAGATGTGGGTAGCTGGCGGTATGGGCTGCGGTTGGCTGGTCGGGTCGTAGTCGCGGTGGTGGTTGTGGTGCTGCTCGTGGTGACGGTGACAGGGGTTGACGGCGGGCGTATTCCGGAGGCGCAGAGCATGGGTCGTCACTGTGGGTGATGGGCCGGCGAGCCGGAACGCGATACTGCGAGGACAGCGGGTAATCGGGTGGCTTAGGATCGCCCTGCTACTTGCAGCCGCCGGCTGGGGAGTCGGGGTGGCTGTAACGGACAGGCAGGTAGGAGACACGTAGGCGCATGTCCGGAGCCAACGATCCATACGACCCGAAGCAGGTCGCCGCGCTGGCGCCCGAGACGCTTCAGAGCGCGGTTGAGGACGCCGGTAAGGCGTTTGCCGAGGCCGCGGATTTGGATGCGCTCGCGGCAGTCAAGCCCGCGCACCTCGGGGACCGCTCGCCGCTGCTGACGGCGCGGCGGGAGATCGGCGCGCTGCCGCCCAAGGCGAAGGCTGATGCCGGTAAGCGGGTGAATGAGGCGCGGGTGGCGATTCAGGCCGCCTACGACGAGCGGCTTGCCGTGTTGCAGGCCGAGCGGGACGCGCGGGTGCTCGAGTCGGAGAGCGTGGACGTGTCCCTGGCCTGGGACCGTTACCCGGTGGGGGCGCGGCACCCGATCACCGCGTTGTGCGATCAGGTGGCGGACACCTTCGTCGGGATGGGCTGGGAGGTCGCCGAGGGGCCTGAGCTTGAGACCGAGTGGGCCAACTTCGACGCGCTCAACTTCGGCAAGGACCACCCGGCGCGGACCATGCAGGACACGTTCTGGGTGGCGCCGGAAAGCTCCGGGCTGGTGCTGCGGACGCACACCTCGCCGGTGCAGATCCGGGCGCTGCTCGACCGCGAACTGCCCGTGTACGTGGTCTGCCCTGGCCGGGTGTACCGCACGGACGCGTTGGATGCGACGCACACGCCGGTGTTCCACCAGGTCGAGGGTCTTGCCGTCGACAAGGGCATCACGATGGCGCATCTGAAGGGCACGCTGGACGCGTTCGCGCGGGCCATGTTCGGGCCGGATTCGCGGACTCGGCTGCGGCCGTCGTTCTTCCCCTTCACCGAGCCATCGGCCGAGATGGACGTGTGGTTCCCGGCGAAGAAGGGTGGCCCCGGCTGGGTCGAGTGGGGCGGGTGCGGCATGGTCAACCCCAACGTGCTGCGGGCCTGCGGTATCGACCCCGAGGTCTACTCCGGCTTCGCATTCGGCATGGGGCTGGAGCGCACGCTGCAGTTCCGCAACGGCATTCCGGACATGCGGGACATGGTTGAGGGCGACGTTCGCTTCACCCTCCCGTTCGGCGCCGACGCCTAAGAAAAAGGAAGGTCTTAGCGTGCGCATCCCGGTTTCCTGGCTCGCCACGTATCTGGAGCTACCCGAGGGCACCACCGCGGAGAAGCTTGCGGACGCCTTCATCCGCATCGGCTTCGAGGTCGAGGCGATTCACAAGGCGGAGCCCGTCAACGGGCCGTTGGTGGTCGGCCGCGTGGTTGAGATCGAAGAGCTCACGGAGTTCAAGAAGCCGATCCGGTACTGCCAGGTCGAGATCGAGGACGGCCTCACTCAGGGCATCATCTGCGGGGCGACCAACTTCGCCGAGGGCGACCTGGTTGTGGTCGCGCTGCCTGGCACCGTGTTGCCGGGCGGGTTTGAGATCTCCGCGCGCAAGACCTATGACCGCATGTCCAACGGCATGATCTGTTCGGTCAAGGAACTCGGTATCGGTGAGGACCACGCGGGCATTTTGGTGCTGCCGTCAGGGGAGTCCGAGCCCGGCGATGACGCGAGCAAGTTGCTCGGCCTCGGGGAGACGGTGATCGAGCTTGCGATCACCCCCGATCGCGGTTACTGCTTCTCCATTCGGGGTCTGGCCAGGGAAATCGCCTGCGCGCTTGAGGTGCCTTACGGCGATCCGGCCGCGCACCAGGTGCCGGAGGCGACCGGCGATGCGTGGCCGGTGCACATTGAGGACGAGTTGGGGTGTCGCCGGTTCGTGGCGCGCCGGGTGACCGGGGTTGATCCGACGGCGCCCACTCCACTGTGGATGCAGCTTCGGCTGTTGGCCGCCGGTCAGCGTCCGATCTCGCTGGCGGTGGACGTCACGAACTACGTGATGCTGCTGCTCGGCCAGCCGCTGCACGCCTATGACGCGACCAAGCTGCAGGGCGATATCACGGTGCGGCGCGCCAGGGCGGGCGAGAAGCTGACCACTTTGGACGAGCAGGTCCGGGCGCTGGACACCGACGACCTGCTCATCTGCGACGAGTCCGGGCCGATTGGCCTGGCCGGGGTGATGGGCGGCGCCACCACCGAGGTCGGCGACGGCACGAGCGACGTGTTGCTGGAGGCCGCGAACTTCGAGCCTGCCACGATCGCGCGGGCGGCTCGCCGGTACAAGCTGCCCAGTGAGGCATCGAAGCGGTTCGAGCGGTCGGTTGACCCGGCGCTGCCTGCGTTGGCAGCGGAGGTCGCGGCGCAGATGCTGGTGCAGTACGGCGACGGCACGCTCCATCGTGGACGGACCGACGAGGGTTCGGTGCCCGCGCAGCAGGCGATCACCATGCCGCTGAACCTGCCGGATCAGGTGGCGGGCGTGAACTACGAGCGCGGGGTGACCGCGCACCGGCTGCGGCAGATCGGGTGCGCGATCGAGGTGGGCAGCACCGACGCCGGGGTCGGTGTCGTGATGGCTACCCCTCCGACTTGGCGCGCGGACTTGGTGCAGCCCGCGGATCTGGTGGAGGAGGTCCTCCGCTTGGAGGGTTACCACACCATTCCGTCGGTGCTGCCCAGCGCGCCCGGTGGCCGGGGCTTGAGTGCCGCGCAGCGGCGCAAGCGGGCGGTGTCGCGGGCGTTGGCGCACAACGGCTATGTCGAGGTGCTGCCGTTCCCGTTCACCGGCTCGGCGATGTGGGATGCGCTGGGGCTGCCCGATGACGACATCCGGCGGCGCACGCAGAAGCTGCGCAACCCGCTGGAGGCGGACAAGCCGGAACTGGCGAGCACGCTGCTGCCGGGTCTGCTGGAGATCTTGCAGCGCAACGTTTCGCGGGGTTTCCGAGATGTGGCGTTGTTCCACATCGGACAGGTGTTCCTGCCCAAGACCGAGCAGTTGCCGGTGCCCGAGGTTGGTGTGCTGGGACGGCCGTCCGAAGAGGACTGGGCCAAGCTGGAGGCGGCGCTGCCGCAGCAGCCGGTGCATGTCGCGGCGGTGCTGACCGGCAACCGCGAGCTGGCGGGCTGGTGGGGCAAGGGTCGGCCTGCGGAGTGGGCCGATGCCGTGCAGGCGGCGCGGTTGGTCGCGGAGACCGCGGGTGTGGAGTTGCGGGCGGTGCCCGCTGACTTGGCGCCGTGGCACCCGGGGCGCTGCGCGCAGTTGCGCGTCGGCGACTGGCCGGTGGGACATGCGGGCGAGTTGCACCCCAAGGTGGTGGAGGCGCTGGGCCTGCCCAAGCGCACCTGCGCCATGGAGTTGGACCTGGACGCGTTGCCGCTGACGGAGCGGCGTCCGGTGCCGCAGGTCTCGCCGTACCCGCCGGTGCTGCTGGATGTTGCGCTGGTGGTCGACGCGTCGGTTCCGGCGGCGGAGATCACCGCCGCGATCCGCGCCAACGGCGGGGAGCTGTTGGAGGACGTGCGGCTGTTCGACGTGTACACGGGGGAGCAGGTCGGCGAGGGCAAGCGCTCCTTGGCGTTCTCGCTCCGCTTCCGGGCTCCCGAGCGCACGCTGACGGTCGAAGAAGCGACCACCGCCCGCGACGCGGTCGTGGCGGCGGTAGCCGACCGATTCGGCGCCGAACTCCGCGCCTGAGCTGCACAAACGCCTTCCACGAACGGCTGAATCCAGCCGTGTTCTGCCCGACTCCGGGCGCGGGCGGGTTTTGGAGCATGGGCCGGGGGCTGCCCCGCAGGGGAGTTTCCGGCTGCGTGTCCCTTCGAAGGGAACTCGCGCTCTTTCCCGCCCGTGGACCAGAACTACACGCGGAGTGAGCCGGTCCAGTTGTACGACTTCGGCACCACCGCCGCTGAGGCCGAGCCCGTCGGCAAACTCGAAGGTTTCGGCGTGATCGTCAACCAGTCGGCGTAGCAGCCTGCACAAACGCCTGCCACGACGCCACCGGGAACCGCAGCATCGGCCCGGTGGCGTTCTTGGAGTCCCGGACCAGCACATCAGTCCCGGGGAAGGCCACTTCGACGCAATCTGTGCCTGCACCTCCACTGTGGCTGCTCTTACGCCAAGCCAGCCTGTTCGTTGACCTGCTCTCCATCCGGCTCTGCTCCCAGGGGGTCGAAGTCGCTCGCCATGGCGGTGAGCAACTCCTGGGATTCTCTCTCACTCAAGGCAATCTCGGCGAGATCCGTCAGAGTGTTCTGGAAGTACTTCACGGCTGTGGGCCTGTCAAGGAAGAGGCTGACGATACCGTTCTGGAGATAGATCACCGGGCCGTGATCCTCGAACGACATCACGCGAAACGTCGAGTCCAAGCCGGGTGTCGGTCCGGCTGCATCCGGGATCACGCGTACCTTGCAGTGTGGACGCTCGGTCCAGAGAAGTACGTTCAGCATTTGCTCGTTCATCACCCTCGGGTTGCCGACGAGTTTTCGCAGGGCGATCTCATGGATGAAGAAGGTGCACACGGGCGGATGCCACGCTTTTAGAACACTCTGTCGATCCATTCGAGCGCTTACTTCTGCTTCGATCCGTTCGGGAGGCAGGTGGCGATCGACCCCGGAGATGACTGCTCGCGCGTACTCTTCGGTTTGCAGCAAACCTGGGATGAAGATCGAGTCCAGCAACTGAATGGTCGTCGCGTTTGCTTCCCTGGCGACAAGAGTGTTCAACGAGTCTGCTGGTTCGTCGTTGTTCAGGCGAAGGACGAAGCCGTCGTCGGCTCGACGGAACCATTCGAGGATGCGGTGAATGTCGTCGTCCAAGGCGCCGCAACGGGTAAGGTATTGAACGATCCGTACCTCGGAGACGCCCTGGAGGCCGTGCTCGAACTTGCTCATCATGGGCTTCTCCCAGCCGAGCACTCGTCTGAGTTGGCTGGACGTGAATTTGGCTCGCACTCGCCACGCCTCAAGCTCGAGGCTGAGTTCGTGCCGAACCAGCGATATTGGCTTTCTCTCCTCCCTCATGCCCAGAGACGTTATCGACTCGGCAACGCGGAAGTCTGCAAGAACACGAAATAGCGCCTTAAGGCAGTAATGGACCGGCGGCTGTTTCCGTGGCGGAAACAACCGCCGGGATCTTCATCAGTTGGTGCTACGGACGATGAAAGGCAAAGGGTGGTCCTGCTCGTTGCCGGTGCTGGCGGTGCCTGCGGCGATCACGCCGCCGCCGGGCAGGCCCGCGATCTCGTCGGCGTAGGCGCGCTTGACGTTCGGGTTGCTGGACTTCGGGGCGGGGACCAGCTCCCAGGTGGTGCCGTTGTAGCGAGTGATGAAACTTGCGGCCTGGTAGTCGTATCCCGCCGCCCACAGGAACTTGCCGTCCCTGGTGACCGAGTGCAACTCGCCCTGAGCGTCGGGGGCCTGCACCTCGGTCCACTTCTCGCCGTTCCAGTTCAGGATACGGGCGTGGTTGCCCTCGCCGCCCTCGTTGCTCAGGCGGTACCCGACCGCCCAGGCCTCGCGGGGGCCGACCGCGACGACATCCTGAAGCGTGGACCGGAAGTCCGGGTCCTCCGGAACCGCGACCTCACGCCATTGCTTGCCATCCCAGTGCAGCGACATCGAGACCCAGCGGTCTCCCGCCACCTTGGAACCGACCGCCCACACGTTGTCCGCGCTGGCGCCCGACACCTCGTAGACCGCCCAGCCGGTGCCCAGGTCGGGCAGCTTGTCCTCCGCCCACTGCTTGCCGTCCCACCGCAGGATCACGCCGCGAGCCATGTTGTTGTCGCTGACCAACCCGGTCAGCAGCACGTTGGCCGTGCCGAACTGGGTGCCGCCGAGAAGTTGGTAGTCGCCGGCTGCCGGTTTCGGCAGCGCGACCTTGCGCCACTCGTTGCCGTCCCAGTGCAGCGCGGTGGAGCCGTCGCCCGCGGCCCAGATGTCATCGCGGGAGACCGCCGCCGAGGCCTGCACCCGACCGATGCTCGGAATCTTCTCGTGCCGCCACTGCCCATTGCGATACCGCAGTGCGGTCGTCTCGAAGTCGCCGGGTGTGCTGATGAAGCCCAACGTCCACGCGTCCTTGGCGTCGATCGGCAGCACCTCGGTAAGGATCGCGGCGTCGCTGACGACCTTGTCTTCCGTCCACTGCACGCCCGCCAAGGCGGTGGTGCTGGTCAGCGCCAGCACGGTCGCCGCGGCGACCAGAGTGGTGCCGAGCCGTGTCCTGCTCATAGTCCCTCCGGTGAAGCGGTGGAAATCCCTTTCACCCGAACCCAACGCCACCACGAGACCGCCGGGTTGCATGCTGTCAGCTCCGTGAAAGGACTTTCCCGAATCCGTCACCGGTCCTCGAGAGTGCTGCGCCAGTGGTGGATGCCTCCGCCTGCCCGGAACGCCTCGGACACCAACCCTGCGCCGTCCAAAGCGCATCTCACCTGGAAAAGTCCGCTGCGGAGCCTGGTGAGGTGACAGGTCCACCGATACTCGCCCGCCGCGAGCGTCACCTGCCGCGCGGCGAATACGGCCCTGCCCTGCCCGCTCTCCACGCTGACGCTCCACCGGTAGGCGCCCGCCGCAAGCTCGACAGTCCGGGTCATCACCGCATCGCCCGGCGGGGCGTCTTCCAGCACGAGATCGCATTCGAGCCGTGTGACCCGCGTCATCAGACCTCCTGCCACCCGCTCGGGACGAGGTTAGAGTCCAGTCCGTGAGTTTCATCGATCCCGCCGTGGGCGAGTACCTGCTGGCGCACAGCACCCCGCCGGACGACCTACTCCGCGAACTGGCCGCCGAGACCGAGCGCACCTTTCCGAACGCCGCGGGCATGCAGATCAAGCATGACGAGGCCGCGCTGCTGAGCATGTTGGTGCGGCTGACCGGGGCGCGCAACGCGGTCGAGGTCGGCGTGTTCACGGGCTACTCGTCCCTCACCATCGCCCGCGCCCTCGCCGAGGGCGGCCGTCTGCTCGCCTGCGACATCAGCGGGGAATGGACCGCCATCGCCGAGCGCTACTGGAAGCTCGCGGGCGTGGCCGACCGCATCGACCTCCGTTTGGCGCCCGCCACCGAAACCCTCGGGTCGCTGCCGGAGGAGCCCGTCATCGACTTCGCGTTCATCGACGCCGACAAACAGAACTACCACCTCTACTACGAGGAACTGCTGCCGCGCATGCGTCCCGGCGGTCTCATCGCCTTGGACAACATGCTCTGGAGCGGCCTGGTGGCCGATCCCGACACCACAGATGAAGACGCCAAGGCGCTTCGGGCACTAGCCGACCACATTGTCGCCGACCCCAGGGTCGACTCGGTGACCCTCGCGGTCCGCGACGGCGTGATGCTGGCCCTCAAACGTTGACGCAGGCCGAGAGCAGCCGCGCTCGACGTCCCTGATCGAGAACAGGGCGTCCGGCTCGGCTTCCGGCGGGGCCGCACCCTGCTTGCACAGCCAGGCCGCGATCAGGTGGTGTTCTCGGCTGGCGTGCGTCCAGTAGAAGTCGGCCAAGGCGTCTTCCATAACGCCGCCCGCGAAGGGGACCGCCGCGGTGATGGCGACGCGGGTGGTGATGGTGGAATCGCTGTCGCCGCGAGGGCGGATGACGGCGTCGATTTCGCAGCGGGCGGGCATGTCGGGAACCAGAATCGACACCCGCGTGCTGATGGTGCCGTCAGGGTGCCGGAACCAGTCCTCGATGCGTTGGACGATCATTTCCTCGCGTCGGACGATGGCTCGGGCTTCGCCCTGGAGCGTGGAACCGAAGGTCACATCGAGATGGACGCCGCCATCGGCAAGAGCGGTGCGGGTGACCGACTTGGTGTCCCAGCCGTGCTGGGCGGCCCGCCAACGAATCGAGTCCTCGGTCGTCATGGTGGCGTACACAGCCTCCACCGGGAACGCGTAATCGACCGAGAAGCGGATTCCGACAGCCATCGGACAATCCTCCCGTACTCAGTCGGAGCGCTCGCGCTGGACATCCTTGAGGGTGAACAGGGCCTCCGGTGCGGCACCCGGAGGAGCGAAGCCTTCCTTGTACAGCCATCCCGCGATCAGGTGCGGTTCCCGGGTGGCGCGCGCCCAGTAGAAGTCGGCGAGGACGTCTTCCAGGAAGTCGCCTGCGAAGGGCACCGCCGCGGTGATGTCGATGCGGTAGACGAGCGTGCACGCGCCCGCGCCGCGGGGTTCGAGGACGATCTTCAGTTCGCCGCGGGCAGGCAGGTCCGGGACCAGGATCGACACTCGGGCGATGCCGCTGCCGTCGGGATGGCGTGACCAGTCCTCGGTGCGCTGGATGATCAGCTCGTCGCGGTGCACGACGGCGCGGACCTCGGTCGGCAGCACCGCGCCGATGGATACCTCGAGGTGGACGCCACCGGCGGGCCAGGCGGTGCGGGTGATCGACTTGGTGTCCCAGCCGTGCTCGTCCGCCCGCCAGCGGACGGAGTCCGCAGTCGACATCATCTCGTAGACGACTTCCACCGGGAACGTGTAGTCGACCGTGTGCTGGATGCGGACGGTCATCAGGTCGGACTTCCCGTCGGAGGATGTGGCTGGGAAAGCCATTCAACCTGATGAATGCGGTGATCGTCAGCGGGCTTCCAAAAACGGATGTCATTTCCGTTGCCGGATGCCAAGAGTGATCGTCGGGCGGGCCAATCGTTGTGCGGGTAGTACTGGAGCCGGTGGTGGGGTTCACCCGAAAATCGCTTTGAGTGAAGTTGCAGAGCAGTGCATAATTATCCGCATGGCGATTCGGGTCGGTGTGGCGGGAGCCAGCGGGTACGTGGGTGGGGAGCTGCTGCGCGTGCTGCTCGGCCACCCCGACGTGGAGATCGGCGCGCTGACCGCGGGCGGCAACGCGGGCACCACCCTCGGCGCGCACCAGCCGCACCTGATCCCGCTGGCCGGGCGGGTGCTCGCCGAGACCACACCCGAGCAGTTCGCCGGTCACGACGTCGTCTTCCTCGCCCTGCCGCACGGGCACTCCGCGGAGCTTGCCCGGCAGTTGGGCGCGGACACGCTGGTCATCGACTGCGGCGCCGACCACCGGCTGCGGTCCGAGGCAGCCTGGACGCGCTGGTACGGCGGCGAGCACGCGGGTAGCTGGCCCTATGGGTTACCCGAGCTTCCCGGCGCCCGCGATCAGCTCCGCGGCACCAGGCGGGTCGCCGTGCCGGGCTGTTTCCCTACCGTCATCTCGGTGGCGCTGGCGCCGGTCTTCGGCGCCCAGCTTGCCGAGCACAGCGCCGTGATCACCGCCGTCACCGGCACCTCGGGCGCGGGCAAGTCGCTCAAGCCGCACCTGCTCGGCTCCGAGGTGATGGGCTCGGCCAGTGCCTACGGCGTCGGCGGGGTGCACCGGCACACGCCGGAGATCATGCAGAACCTCGGCGCGGTCGCGGGCGAGCCGGTGAAGGTGTCCTTCACGCCCGTGCTGGCGCCGATGGCGCGCGGCATCCTCGCCACGTGCAGTGTCGCCCTCAAACCCACGATCGATGAGTGGGAGATCGACCCCGCCTACGACAACGCCTACAAGGACGAGCCGTTCGTGCACCGGCTTCCCGAGGGGCAGTGGCCCACCACGGGCGCGGTGCTCGGCTCCAACGCCATCCAGTTCCAGTACGCCGTCGACCCCGAACTCGGCCGCCTGACCGTGGTGGCCGCCATGGACAACCTCACCAAGGGCACCGCCGGTGGGGCGGTGCAGTGCATGAACCTCGCCCTCGACCTGCCGGAGACCACCGGCCTATCCGCTGTGGGAGTCGCACCGTGACCAGCACGCAACTGTTGTCCGTCGACACGACCGAAGGCATCACCGCCCCCGCGGGCTTCCGCGCCGCCGGGGTGGCCGCGGGCATCAAAGCCAGCGGGGCGCTGGACCTCACGCTGATCGTCAACGACGGGCCGTCCGACGCCGCGGCCGGGGTGTTCACCACGAACAAGGTCAAGGCCGCGCCGGTGCTGTGGTCGCAGCAGGTGCTGACCCAGCAGCGGCTCAAGGCCGTCGTGCTGAACTCCGGCGGCGCCAACGCGTGCACCGGTCCCGGCGGGTTTCAGGACACCCACGCCACCGCCGAGAAGGTCGGCGCGGTGCTCGGCGCGGGCGCGGTCGATGTCGCGGTGTGCTCCACCGGGCTGATCGGCGAGCGGCTGCCCATGGACAAGGTGTTCGCCGGGGTGGAGGCGGCGGCCTCGACGCTGAGCGGTGACGCGGCGGCGGGTCTGAACGCGGCGACCGCGGTGATGACCACCGACTCGCGGCCCAAGCAGGCCTCGGTGCGCCGGGACGGCTGGGCCGTCGGCGGTTTCGCCAAGGGCGCGGGTATGTGCGCGCCGAACATGGCGACCATGCTCAGCGTGATCACCACCGACGCCGCGGTCGAGCCGTCGGTGTTGGATCAGGCGCTGCGGGAGGCCTGTGCCGCCACCTTCAACGCCTTGAACGTGGACGGCGGGACGTCCACCAACGACACCGTGCTGCTGCTGTCCTCCGGAGCCTCCGAGGTCACCCCGGGCGCCGAGGAGTTCACCGAGGCACTCACCGCGGTCTGCGCCGAACTGGTCGCGCAGCTTCAGGCCGACGCCGAGGGCGTCACCAAGCACGTCACCATCGCCGTGCAGGGCGCCGCGGACGACAAGCAGGCCGACCAACTGGGACGGGTCGTGGCCGAGGACAACCTGGTCAAGACCGCGCTGTTCGGGTCCGACCCCAACTGGGGCCGCATCGCGATGGCGGTGGGGCGCAGTGGAGTGCAGGTCGAGCAGGACCGGTTGGCCATCACGATCAACGGCGTGCAGCTGTGCCGGGACGGGCAGCGCGCTCGGGACCGCTCCGAGGCCGACCTGAGCGGCCGCGACATCGTCATCGTGATCGACCTCGGGCTCGGTGAGGGCGCCGCCACCATCTACACCACCGACCTCTCGCACGGCTACGTCGAAGAGAACTCGGCGTACTCGTCATGACGGAGTTGGACGTCACGCAGCAGCGGCTGGTCACCGCGGGGGAGAAGGCCGCGGTGCTGGTGGAGGCGCTGCCCTGGTTACGGCAGTTCCACGGCGAGATCGTCGTGGTCAAGTACGGCGGCAACGCCATGGTGGACGACGAGCTCAAGCGGGCTTTCGCGCAGGACATGGTGTTCCTGCGCACCGCCGGTTTGCGTCCGGTCGTCGTGCACGGCGGCGGGCCGCAGATCAGCGCCATGCTCAAGCGGCTGGACATCGCCGCCGAGTTCCGCGCTGGGCTGCGCGTCACCACGCCCGACGCCATGGATGTGGTGCGGATGGTGCTGGTCGGGCAGGTGCAGCGGGAACTCGTCGGCCTGATCAACAACCACGGGCCGCTCGCGGTCGGTCTGTCCGGTGAGGACGCCGGGCTGTTCCGGGTGAAGCGCAAGCCTGCCGAGGTGAACGGGGAGACCGTCGACATCGGACTGGTCGGTGAGATCGTCGAGGTCAACACCGACGCGGTGCTGGACATCCTGCACGCGGGCCGCATCCCCGTGGTGTCCAGCGTCGCGCCGGACGCCGACGGGGTGGCGCACAACGTCAACGCCGACACCGCCGCGGGCGCGCTCGCGGCGGCGCTGGCCGCCGCCAAGCTCGTGGTGTTGACCGACGTGGAGGGGTTGTACGCGAACTGGCCGGACCGCGACTCGCTGATCGCCCAGATCGAGGCGGACAACCTGGAAAAGCTCATGCCCGAACTTGAAGCGGGCATGGTGCCCAAGATGGAGGCCTGCCTGCGCGCCGTGCGCGGCGGCGTGCCCCGCGCGCACGTCATCGACGGGCGGCTCGCGCATTCCGTGCTGCTCGAGATCTTCACCAGTTCCGGTGTCGGAACCATGGTGCTACCCGGGGAGGAACCCGCGTGACCGCCTTGACCTCCAATCAGCAGGCGCGGCAGCGGTGGGAAGCCGCGCTGATGAACAACTATGGCACCCCCGGCCTGAGCCTGGTCCGCGGTGAGGGCTGCACCGTGTGGGACGCCGACGGGAAGTCCTATCTGGACCTGCTGGGCGGCATCGCGGTCACCTCGCTGGGCCACTGCCACCCGGCGATCGTGCAGGCCGTCACCGAGCAGGTCGCCAAGCTCGGGCACATCTCGAACTTCTACGTCAGCGAGCCCGCCGTCGAACTCGCCGAGGCGCTGCTCGACCTGGCGGGCGCCGCCGAGACCGGGCGGGTGTTCTTCTGCAACTCCGGCGCCGAGGCCAACGAGACCGCGTTCAAGATCGCCCGGCGCACCGGCCGCACCAAGATCGTCGCGGCCGAGGGCGGTTTCCACGGTCGCACCATGGGCGCTTTGGCGCTGACCGGGCAGCCCGCCAAGCGCGCCCCGTTCGAGCCGATGCCCGCCGGGGTCACCCACGTTCCCTACGGCGACACGGCAGCGCTACAGTCCACTGTGGACTCCAAGACGGCGGCCGTTGTGCTGGAACCCATCCAGGGTGAGGCGGGCGTCGTCGTGCCCTCCGACGGCTACCTCCAGGCCGCGCGGGAGATCACCGCCCGGCACGGCGCGTTGCTGGTGCTCGACGAGGTGCAGACCGGCATCGGTCGCACCGGGGCGTGGTTCGCCTACCAGCGCGCGGGCATCGTGCCCGATGTGATCACGCTGGCCAAGGGGCTGGGCGGTGGGCTGCCGCTGGGCGCCTGCATCGGCATCGGCGCGGCGGCGAGCCTGCTGGAGCCCGGCCAGCACGCGACCACGTTCGGCGGCAACCCCGTCTGCTGCGCCGCCGCACTCGCCGTGCTGCGGACCATCGCCGCCGAAGGCCTGCTCGACCACGCCTCGGCGCTGGGCAAGGAGATCGCCAGCGGTATCGAAGACCTGCATCACCCGCTCATCGACGGCGTGCGCGGCGCCGGGTTGATGCTCGGTGTGGGGCTCGCGAACGCTGTCGCGCCCGCCGTGGCCAAGGCCGCCCAGCAGGGCGGGTACCTGGTCAACGCGGTGCGGCCGGACACCATCCGGCTCGCCCCGGCACTGGTGCTCGGCGAGGACGATGCCCGCCGTTTCGTCGCGGACCTGCCCGGTCTGCTCGACGCCGCCGGGAGCCAGTGATGGTCAGGCACTTCCTCCGCGACGACGACCTCAGCCCCGACGAGCAGTCCGAGGTGCTCAACCTCGCCGACGACCTCAAGGTCGACCGGCTCGCCGTTCGCCCGCTGGCCGGACCGAAGTCCATCGCGGTGATCTTCGAGAAGAACTCCACCCGCACCAGGCTGTCCTTCGAGGTCGGCATCGCCCAGCTTGGCGGGCAGCCGGTGATCATCGACGGCAGGCTCATGCAGCTTGGCCGCGAGGAGACCATCGAGGACACCTCGCGGGTGCTGTCCCGCTACGTCGACGCAGTGGTGTGGCGGACCTTCGCCCAGGCCCGCATCGAGGCGATGGCCTCGGTGTCGCGGGTGCCGGTGATCAACGCGCTGACCGACGAGTTCCACCCCTGCCAGGTGCTGGCCGACCTGCAAACCATCCGCCAGCGCTACGGCAGGCTCGGCGGGCTCACGCTGACCTACCTGGGCGACGGCGCCAACAACATGGCGCACTCCAGCCTGCTGGGCGGCGTCACTGCGGGCATGCACGTGCGCATCGCATGTCCCGCGGGTTTTCAGCCGCTGCCCTGGGTGATCGACGCGGCCAAGCAGCGCGCCGCGGAGACCGGCGGCTCCATCCGGGTGCTGGCCGACCCGAAGGCCGCGGTGGACGGCGCGGATGTGCTGGTCACCGACACCTGGACCTCGATGGGGCAGGAGAACGACGGCAAGGACCGCGTCGGCCCGTTCCGCCCGTACCAGGTCAACTCCGCGCTCGTCGCGTCCACCGGGGTGCGCACCACGGTGCTGCACTGCCTGCCCGCCCACCGCGGCTGGGAAATCACCGACGAGGTGCTCGACGGACCGGACACCGCGGTCTGGGACGAGGCGGAAAACCGGCTGCACGCGCAGAAAGCGCTGCTCATGTGGCTCCTCGGCCACCAGGAGGCTTCATGACCACCCACCCGGCGTTGACCAGGGCCGCCCGGCAGGCCCGCATCGTGGAACTGGTCTCGCAGCGGGCCGTGCACAGCCAGTCCGAACTGGCCAAGCTGCTGTCCGCGGAAGGCATCGACACCACGCAGGCCACCTTGTCGCGGGATCTCGACGAGCTTGGCGCGGTGAAGCTACGCGGCGCCGACGGGGGAGCGCCGGTGTATGTGATTCCGGAGGACGGCAGCCCGGTGCGCGGCGTCGAAGGCGGCACCTCCCGGCTGGCGCGGTTGCTCGGCGAACTGCTGGTGTCCGTGGACTCCTCGGCCAACATCGCGGTACTGCGAACCCCGCCCGGTGCGGCGCACTTCCTGGCCAGCGCCATCGACCGGGCGGCACTGCACGACGTGGTCGGCACCATCGCAGGCGACGACACGATCATGACCCTGGCCCGCGAACCCCTGACCGGCGCCCAACTGGGCGAACGCTTCGCCGCCATGGCGACCAAGAACGGCTCGGCGCAGAGCCACTGACCTGTGGAAACAGAGGAGAACGATCATGAGTGACCGGGTGGTGCTCGCCTACTCCGGTGGGCTGGACACATCGGTGGCGATCGGCTGGATCGCCGAGGAGACCGGGGCCGAGGTCGTCGCCGTCGCGGTCGACGTCGGCCAGGGCGGGGAGGACCTGGAGACCATCCGCAAGCGGGCCATCGCCTGCGGTGCCGTCGAGGCCGTCGTCGCGGACGCCCGCGACGAGTTCGCCGAGCAGTACTGCCTGCCCGCGTTGCAGGCCAACGCCCTCTACATGGAGCGCTACCCGCTGGTGTCGGCGCTGTCCCGGCCGGTGATCGTCAAGCACCTCGCCGAGGCCGCCAAGTACCACGGCGCGAGCGTCGTCGCGCACGGCTGCACCGGCAAGGGCAACGACCAGGTCCGGTTCGAGGTCGGCATCGGCGCCCTCGCCCCCGACCTGCGGGTGCTGGCGCCCGTGCGGGACTTCGCCTGGACCCGTGAGAAGGCCATCGTGTGGGCCGAGGAGCGCAACCTGCCCATCGACGTGTCGAAGAAGTCCCCGTACTCGGTGGACCAGAACGTCTGGGGCCGCGCGGTGGAGACCGGGTTCCTCGAGGACATCTGGAACGCGCCCATCGAGGACGTCTACGACTACACCGCCGACCCCGCCCAGCCCCGCGAGGCCGACGAACTGGTGATCACCTTCGAGGCCGGGGTGCCGGTGGCCATCGACGGCGCGAAGGTCTCCGTGCTGGAGGCCATCCAGCAGCTCAACAGCCGCGCGGGCGCGCAGGGCGTCGGCAGGCTGGACATGGTGGAGGACCGGCTGGTCGGCATCAAGAGCCGCGAGATCTACGAGGCACCCGGCGCCATCGCGCTGATCACCGCGCACCAGGAGTTGGAGAACGTCACCGTCGAACGCGACGTCGCCCGCTTCAAGCGGCAGGTCGAGCAGCGCTGGACCGAACTGGTCTACGACGGCCTGTGGTTCTCCCCGCTCAAGGACGCGCTGGACGTGTTCATCGCCAAGACCCAGGAGCACGTCACCGGCGACATCCGCCTCGTCCTGCACGGCGGCCGGGCCGTGGTGAACGGCAGGCGCAGCGACGTCTCGCTGTACGACTTCAACCTGGCCACCTACGACGAGGGCGACACCTTCGACCAGTCGCTGGCCAAGGGCTTCGTCCAGCTGTGGGGCCTGCCCAGCAAGATCGCCGCCAAGCGGGACCAGCACAAGAACGCGTGAGGGGTTTTCGGTGAGTGAGCAGGGCGCCCGGTTGTGGGGCGGGCGGTTCGAGTCGGGTCCATCCGAGGCGATGGCGGCGCTGAGCCTGTCGACGCAGTTCGACTGGCGCCTGGCGCCCTACGACATCGCCGGTTCACACGCGCATGCCCGCGTGCTGCACCGGGCGGGCCTGCTCACCTCCGATGAACTCGACCGCATGCTGGCAGGCTTGAAGCAGCTTGCCGCCGACGTCGCGTCCGGGGCGTTCGTGCCGGTCGTCGCCGACGAGGACGTGCACACCGCGTTGGAACGCGGGCTGACGCAAATCGTGGGCGCCGACCTTGGCGGCAAGCTGCGCGCCGGGCGCTCCCGCAACGACCAGGTGGCGACGCTGTTCCGGATGTGGCTGCGGGACGGGGCCAAACGCGTCGCGAACGGCGTGCTGGAGGTGGCCGACGCGTTGCTCGGCCAGGCCAAGGCCCACCCGGACGCGGCCATGCCGGGACGCACGCACCTCCAGCACGCGCAGCCCGTACTGCTCGCGCATCACCTGGCGGCACACGCACAAGCGCTGCTGCGGGACGTGGAACGCCTGCGGGACTGGGACAAGCGGGCCGCTGTGTCCCCCTACGGCTCGGGCGCGCTGGCCGGGTCATCGCTCGGCCTGGACCCGGCGGCGGTGGCGGCGGAACTGGGCTTCGCCGCGCCCGCGGAGAACTCCATCGACGGCACCGCCTCCCGCGACTTCGCCGCCGAAATCGCGTTCTGCCTCGCCATGGTGGGCGTCAACCTGTCCAGGATCGCCGAGGAAGTGATCATCTGGACCACCGCCGAGTTCGGCTACGCGACCCTGCACGACTCCTGGGCCACCGGCAGTTCGATCATGCCGCAGAAGAAGAACCCCGACATCGCCGAACTCGCCCGCGGCAAGTCGGGGCGCCTCATCGGCAACCTCACCGGGCTGCTCGCGACGCTGAAGGCGCAGCCGCTGGCGTACAACCGGGACCTCCAGGAGGACAAGGAGCCGCTGTTCGACTCCGTCGAGCAGTTGGAACTGCTGCTGCCCGCGGTCACCGGCATGATCGCGACCCTCACCTTCCACACCGGACGGCTCGCCGAACTGGCGCCCGCCGGATTCACCCTGGCCACCGACATCGCCGAATGGCTTGTCCGCCAAGGCGTTCCGTTCCGAGTGGCGCATGAGGCCGCGGGGGAGTGCGTGCGCATCGCCGAGGGCCGCGGCGTCGGGCTGGACGACCTCACCGACGACGAACTGGCCAAAGTGCACGTCGCGCTGACGCCCGCCGTGCGGGAGGTCCTTACCGTCGAAGGCTCCATCGGTTCCCGCAACGCCTACGGCGGCACCGCGCCCGAGCGCGTCGCGGAGCAACTGGACCGGCTCGCCGCCCGGATCACCGACCACCGCGGCTGGACCGGCAAGCCGACCGGGTGATCTTGAGGGGAAATAGGCTGAAAGGCTGGGTGAACGCCTCGGTTTCGCTGGGCCGAATGGAGTAGGCCGGGGGTACGCTGCGCCTCGCCTCCTGATCTGGAGGCGACGTTTGCGTCCCTGCGGAGCGAGATGCCGGACAACACCACACGTAAAACCCCCTGGCTGCCGTTGGCGGTCGCGATCCTGCTCGTCCCGCTCGCGGTCGCGGGCATCGCGACCTTGGCAGGCCACCGGGGAATCGAGGACACGCTCACCGCCGAGTCCCGGCAGGCACTGGCCGACGCGGGCCAGTCCAACGCCAAGGTCAGATTCAGCGGAGTCGTCGGCACCATCGACGGCGTGACCGGTGAGGCCGCCGACAAGGCGGAGAGCACCGTCGAGGACCTGCCCGGCGTCTGGCGGGCGGATGTGCCCGGCGCGACCGGCGACCACGGCGGCGACCACGGACAGCAGCCCACCGAGACCCCGGCCGCCCCGATTCCGGCGAAGCCGTTGGGGATCAACGTCTCCGGTGACACCGTCACGCTGAACGGGTCGGTGCCCGACGAGGCGACCAGGGCCGCCGTGGTGCAGGCGGCGAACGCGCAGGCCGGTGGCCGCAAGGTGGAGGACCACCTCACCGTCGTGTCCGGCGCACCGTCCCCTGTGGACGCGGCAGGCGCAGGCAAGGCTGTCGGCGCGCTGACGGCGGTACTGGGCAGCGCACCCGGCGACCGCAGCGTGTCCTGGAGCGGTACGGGCGTCACACTCGCGGGCGACGCGCCCAGCGAGTCCGCCAAGGCCGCCATGGAGCAGAAGGTCAAGGAGATCATCCCCGGCGCCGCCGTGGACAACCGCCTCATCGCGGTGCCCGGCGCCGACCGTGAGGCGTTGCAGCAGCAGCTGAACCAGCTTGTCGCGGCCGCGCCGATCACCTTCCAGCCCAACTCGCCGAACCTCACCCCTGGCGGCGCGGACACCGTGCGCAAGATCGCCGAAGTGCTGCGCGCCTCGGACGCCAAGGTCGAGGTCAACGGGCACGTCGCGCCCATCGGTGGCAGGCCGGAGGGTGCGCAGCTACTCAGCGACCAGCGCGCCGAGACGGTCAAGCAGCAGCTCATCAGGGCGGGCATCGCCGCGGAGCGGATCACCGCACGGGGCTTCGGTGCCACCAAGCCGGTGCAGCCCAACAACCCCACCGCCCCGGCCAACCGCCGGGTCGAAATCGTCGTCGCGTAGGAGGCAGGACCATGGGTTGGCTTTTTGGACAGATCTGGCTGTGGTGCCTGGTCTCGCTGCTGCTGGGGTTGTTGATCGGCTGGCTGGTCTGGGGCCGTCGCGGCTCTCGGACCGAAAGCGATGAGCGGGCCGAGACCGTCGCGCGGACCGAGGACCGTTCCGACTTTGGTGCCACCGAGTTGAGCGGTAAGTGGGCGGATGAGGAGCAGGTGCCGGTCTCCCGCACCGGCTCCGACACGGACTCCGGCGCGACCGCGAGGCCGGTCGCCGACACCTCCGCGACGACCGGAGCGGCAGCAGGCGCCCCGACCGCGCGGTCGGACGCGGACGCCTCCACCACGGCAGGCGCCCCGGCCGCGAGGCAGTCCTCGGATGCCTCGGCGACGACGGGCGGCGCGGCGGGTGGGGCTGCTGCCGGGCGGGGCACCGACCGCGGTGTCTCCGTGCCCAGCCAGACCGCGCAGTCGCAGGCACCCGCGTCCACGCCCTCTTCGGACTACACCCCGAAGGGCTCGGCGCCCACCGGCGGCGGCACCGGAACGGCGGTGGCGCCCGAGGTCAAGACGGCGGCCACCAGGGTGAGGGAGCCCTACGGCCCGGGTTCGGCCGAGCCGATGGCCGATGGCAGCGCGCCGTCGACCGAGTATCGGATCAAGGGCAACCGCGAGTCGATGCTGTTCCACGGCCCCGACTCGCCGTACTACTCCCGCACCACGGCCGAGGCGTGGTTCAAGACCGCCGCCGACGCCGAGCGGGCGGGCTTCACCCCGTGGAGCAAGGCCCGCGGCGAGGCCGCCCTGGCCACCCCGTCGGTAGAGCCCGGCCCGTACCCGAACTCGGCCATGCCGATGGTCGACGGCAGCGCCCCGTCCCGCGACTACCGGGTCAAGGGCAACCGGGACTCGATGCTCTACCACACCGAGGACTCCCCGTTCTTCAGCGTCACCACCGCCGAGGTCTGGTTCAAGACCTCCGCCGACGCCGAGGAGTCCGGCTTCCGCCCCTGGCGAGGCTGACCGAAACCGCAGTTCGAACCCCGCGAGTGGCAACCGGCGCCAGAGCCGGTTGCCACTCGCGGCATTTTCACGGGCTGCGGCGGTCGGAAGCCGAAGGCGGTGCGCGGGCAACCTCGCCGGACAGTCAGCGGTCTTCTCTATGATGCGTCCGGAACTGGGGATGGTGTTGATGGACGACCTGCTGCGGCCGACGATCGGTCAGCCCGCGAGACAGACCCGGCCGTGGCGGATCAGCAGCCAGGCCTTCGTCGCTTTCTTCGGCGGGGTCAGCGCGGTGACCGTGATCGCGGTGCTCAACGGTGGACGGCTCGGCCTGCCGGGCAGGCAGCGCCTGCTCATGGCCGGGGTCGGCGTGCTCGGGCTGATCGCGGAGTTCGTGATCGTGGCGAACATCCCCAGCGACACATCCAAGAGCGTGTTCCGCCTGGTCACGATCGTCTCGGCGATCGCGGTGTACGCCGCGTTGACCTGGTTCCAGCGCACCGGTGAGCGGGTCTCCGAGCTTCGCGGCGTCGAACCTGCCTCGCTGTGGCTGCCGGGACTCGCGGCGGTGCTGCTCTGCGGCCTGCCCGAGCGGGCGCTGGTGATCATCGTCGGCGGCTACCTGTGACCGCGCCCAGCGAGCAGCGCCTCGCGTTGGCCCGCCACTACGTCGGTATCGGCCACGCCGACCGCGCCCTGACCACGTTGGCCGATCTCGACGGCTCCGATGCTGTCGGTGCCGAGGCCTGCATGCTGCGGATTCAGGCGTTGCGGTTGCTGAGCCGCCACTATGAAGCATCCGATGCCGCGAAGGACGCCCTCGGGCGCTTCGGACCCGACCCGGACCTGTTCTTCGAACTCGGCCTGGCTCTGCGCGCACTGGTCAAGCCCGTCGAATCCGAGCGTGCCCTGCTGGAGGGCCTGGCGCTGGACCCGAGGCACATCGGGCTGCTCTGCGCCTACGCCGAACTGTGCGCCGAGGCGGGGCAGCTTGAGAAGGCCGACCGGCTCGTCGACCGGATCGCGCAGGCGGAGCCGCAACATCCGGTGGTGCCGCAGCTTCGCGCCATGCTCGCGTTGACCCGCGGCGACTCCGCCGAGGCGAAGATGTGGAGCACGCGGGCGCTGGAGCAGGACCCCGCGAGCGCGTTCGCCAGCAACCTGCACGGGGTCGCCGCCGCGCAGCGCGGCGACTTCGCCACCGCCAACACCTTCTACCGGCGGGCGGCGGCGGCCGAACCGGACAACCGCGATTACGTCAGCAACGCCCGCAGCACCGCGGTGCTGGTGCACCCGCTGCTGCGGCCGCTGGTGCCGATCGCCCGGCTCGGGCCGATGAAGGTCTGGCTCGGCGTGCTCATCCTGATCCTTGGCCTGCGCGCCGCGGGCCTCGGCGTTGCCGCGCTCGTGCTGGGTGTCTGCTGGTTCGTGTTCTGTGTGTACTCCTGGATCACCCCGCCCCTGGTCCGCCGCTGGATGGAGCGCCGACGGTGAACGCCGACCGCATCGAATCGCTGCGCCGCGCCGTGCAGGCCAGCCCCGAGGACGCCACGCTGCGGCTGCTGCTGGCCGAGCAGCTGGTGGCCGTGGACCCGGCCGGGGCGCTGGACGAGTACGAAACCCTGCTGACCACGGGCACGCTGCCCGCGGGGTCCATTGTGGAGGTTGGCGTCCTCGCCGCCGACCAGCAGCGCCTGCCGCTGCTGCGGGCCTGCGTCGAACGGGCCAGGCAGGCCGGTGTCGTGGAGGGCGTCGGCAGGCTCCAGCAACTGGTCGACCAACTGCTGGCGGCGCGCGGCGCGGTCCGGGTGCCCGTCGGCGGGGGAGAAGCGGCCGAGTTCGCGGCCGAACCGGTCGAGAAGATCACCTTCGACCAGGTCGGCGGCATGGCGGAGGCCAAGCGGCTGATCCACCGCATGATCATCCTGCCGCTGTCCCGGCCCGAGCTGTACGCCCGCTACGGCCGCAAGACCGGTGGCGGCGTGCTGCTCTACGGTCCGCCGGGCTGCGGGAAGACGCTGCTGGCCAGAGCGACGGCGGGGGAGTGCGGGCTGCCGTTCGTGAACGTGCGCATCGAGGACGTCATGGACCCGTTCATGGGTGTCTCGGAGCGCAACCTACACCTGGCGTTCGAGACCGCGCGGGCCCAGTCGCCGTGCGTGTTGTTCCTGGACGAGGTGGACGCGCTGGCCTTCGCCCGGCACAAGCACCACGGCTCGGACGCCCGCCGCCTGGTCGATGTGCTGCTCCAGGAACTGGATGCCATCGGCTCCGACAACGACGGGGTGCTGGTGCTCGCCGCGACCAACGCGCCGTGGGACGTGGACGAGGCCATGCTGCGCCCCGGCCGCCTTGACCGGCTGCTGTTCGTGCCGCCGCCGGATGAGCAGGCCCGCGCCGAGATCCTGTCGGTGCTGTTGCGCGAGGTCCCCACCAGCGGTGTCGATGCTGCCGACCTGGCCAGGCGGACCGCGTTGTTCAGCGGCGCCGACCTCGCCGCCACGGTGGAGCGCGCCATCGACCAGGTCATCGACCTCGCCCTGAGCAGCGGGCTGGAACCGCCGGTGGAGGCCGCGCATCTGGTGGCCGCGGCCGCCGCGGTCAGGCCGTCCACGCTCGACTGGCTGAACCAGGTCCGGGCGTACGTGGAGTTCGCCAACCACGCCGAGCGCTACTCCGATGTGCAGGAGTACCTGTCGGGCCGCGAGGTGCGCCGCCGCCTTTCGCAGTAGCGCATTCTGTGAATAAAACGGCGAACTGAGTGGAAAACTGAAGGGCCGAAAACCGCCAGGATAGGGCTTTCCCTGATGGTTTTTCCCGTTGCGCCGCTTATGGTCTTTGCAGGCAGACGCCTGCCCTGGGCGTTCCCTGCTGCCCACAAGGAGTTGACCATGCGCGCTGTGCGAATGGGTGGCCTCGCCATCCTCGCGGCCGCCCTGCTGGCATCGTTCACGATGCCCGCATCGGCTCACGATCCGAACTCGGCGGAAGGCAAAGAAGAGGCAAGGGCGTTCAACGCCAACCACGAGCCCGCCGTCCGCCGGGCCGCCGTCACGGGGGCCGCGGTGCCCTGTGTGAACGGCAAGGCCGACATCTATCCCTGCAAGAACATCGACCTGCAGGCCGTGATGCCGCTGAGCACCATCGGCGGCGGCAACGGCAACAGCATGTGGGGCTGGACCGACGCCTCCAGCGGCAAGGAATACATCATCTTCGCGCGCACCAACGGTGCCGCCTTCGTCGACGTCACCACGCCGACCAGCCCGAAGTATCTGGGCAACCTGCCCTCCCACAACGGCACCAGCAGCTCGTGGCGCGACGTCAAGGTCTACAAGGACCACGCCTACATCGGCGCCGACCAGATCAACGGCCACGGCATGCAGGTCTTCGACCTGACCAGGCTGCGCAGCGTCACCTCGCCGCAGACCTTCACCGCCGACGCCCGCTACACCGGCTTCGGCCCCTCGCACACGCTGGCCGTGAACGAGGACACCGGCTACATCTACGCGGTGGGCTCCAACACCTGCAACGGCGGCGTGCACATGGTCGACGTGCGCACCCCGAAGTCACCCAAGAACGCGGGCTGCGTTGACAACGACGGTTACGTCCACGAGAACCAGTGCGTGGTCTACAACGGACCCGACACCGCCCACAAGGGACGCGAGATCTGCTTCAACTACAACGTCGACACGCTGACGATCGTCGACGTGACCGACAAGCCGAACTTCAAGCAGATCTCCCGCACCACCTACACCAACGCGAAGTTCACCCACCAGGGCTGGCTGACCCCTGACCAGTCGCGTCTGGTGATGAACGACGAGTTGGACGGTGACCCGCGCACGCTGATCTGGGACGTCAAGGACCTGGAGCGGCCGGTGCACACCGGCACCTACAAGCCCACCTTCGGCTCGGCGGTCGACCACAACGAGTACATCGTCGGCAACCGCGTCTACCAGGCCAACTACCGCGCCGGCCTGCGGGTGCTGGACTCCAGCCAGATCGCGTCGAACCAGCTCAGCGAGATCGGCTTCTTCGACATCTACCCGGCCAACAACAACGACGGCTTCAACGGGGCGTGGAACACCTACCCGTTCTTCAAGTCGGGCACGATCGCGATCAGCGGCATCGAGCAGGGTCTCGTGCTGGTGAAGCTGAACGTGCGCAACACCGACCCGGAGCCCGAGCCGACGCCGGGCGAGTTCACCAACGGTGACGACGTCGCGATCAAGGACAACACCACCGTCGAGTCGCCGATCACCGTCGCAGGCCGCACCGGCAACGCCTCCAGCGCGCTGAAGGTGCCGGTGGACATCACCCACTCCTACCAGGGCGACCTGCGCATCGAACTGGTCGCGCCGGACGGCACGGTGTTCCTGCTGAAGGACTACTCCAACTCCTCGGCGGACGACGTGAAGACCACGTACACGGTGGACGCCTCCGGCGAGGCGGCCAACGGCACGTGGAAGTTGCGCGTGCGCGACAACTACCCACAGGACACCGGGACCCTCAACCAGTGGGGCCTCCAGTTCTGACATGCGGAAACTGCTGATCGTCCTGCTCACCACGCTGGCAGGCCTCACCGCGTCGTGTGGCCTTCCGGAGGGGGACCAGGCAGCCGTCACCGTGCCCTTGCGGCACGGTGACGGCCTTTCCGACACCCACGACGACTTCCGCATGGTCCCGGTGACGCTGCCCGCCGAGCGCGGGCCCGCGGTGCCGGTGGCGTTCCAGATCATCGCGCCGGACGGCAAGCCGCAGGCCGAGTACGAGATCTACCAGGCCAAGCAGCTGCATTTCATCGTGCTGCGCGAGGACATGACGCAGTTCCAGCACCTGCACCCCACCCTGGACGGCGACACCTGGCGCACCACACTGTCCATTCCGGACGGCGGCCTGTACCGGATGTACGTCGAGTTCGTCCCCAAAGGACGGCCGGACCGCACCCACGCCACGATGCTCGGGCTGTCCTTCGTGATCCCCGGTGACACCGGTCTGGTGCCGGTGCCGCCGCAGGCACCGGTGGCCACCGTGGACGGGTTCACGGTGAGCCGCTTCGAGGGCGACCAGTTCGTGCCGGTGGACAAGCCGACGATGCTGCGCTTCCGCATCGCCGACGCCGAGGGTAAGCCGGTCACCCGGCTGGAGCCCTACCTGGACTCGCCAGGCCACCTGTCCTCGTTCAACGTGCTGAGCATGTCGCTGTCGCACCTGCACCCCATGGCGCACGCGAACGAGTCGGCGAAGGGGCCGGTGCTGAGCTTCCACGCCCAGTTCCCGCTGCGCGGCGAGCAGCGGCTGTTCCTGGAGTTCAACGTGGACGGCAAGGTCCGCACCGCGGTGCTCACCCTGTTCATCACCTGAGTGTGGTTTTCGGGCGATGCGGGGATTCCCCATGCAACCGGTCACGGCGTTGATCACGTCTGCCGGGTGAGAACCGATACCGGAGGTGTGCAGGCTGATGCTCGGACGAGTCGCGCTAGGCGTACTGGTACTGGCCCTGACGGTGGGGTGCGAGCCCGGCGGAGCCCCGGCACCGGGGTCGTCGACGACGAGCCCGACGTCACCGCCGTCCACGAGCACCAGCCCCGGGTCGACACCTCCGGGCACCTCCACCAGCGGCGTCCCGCTGCCGCCCACCGCCGCCTACTCGCTGAGCACCTTCAGCGAGTTCGACAACAAGACCACCCGCGTCACCCTCCAGTGCAAGCCCACCGTCGGCGGCACCCACCCCAAGGCCGCCCAGGCCTGCCAGGAACTCGGCGAGGCGGGCAACGACCCGGCGCGCATCGCCGAGCAGCAGGACAAGGCCTGCTCCCGGGAGTACCGCCCGGTGCGGGCGACCGTGGTGGCGGACGGCAAGGAGCTGTTCAACCAGGAGTTCAGCAACCCCTGTGTCATGCTCACCAAGACCCGCACCCTCTTCGACTTCTGAGGTTCACGACTTGAGGGACTGACGCAGCGCGATGCGTCCCAGCGGGCCGAGGCCCTCGACCACGTCCACCAATTTGGCGAGTTGTTCGAGAGCACCGAGGGCCGCTCGGGCGCCCGCATCGTCAGCGGCACCGTAAAGCTCGACGCCGACAAAACTCGCGCAGGCCAGCCGCGCCAGCCCAGCAGGCTCGGCGACTCCCGCCAGCGGTGACGCGGCCAGGAGCCGTTCCACCGTGCGCTCCACGGCGTCGGTCCACAGCGCCAGCGCGTCCCTGGTCGCCTCGGCCAGCCCCGGATCGGTCTGCGCTGCGGCCAACGCCTGGGCCAGCACGGCGACGTTGCCCGCGGCCTGTTCCTCGTCGTGGATGCGTCGGCCCAGCGCCAACAGCTCGCCGAGGCTGCCGACCGCGTCGAACTGCTCGGCGTAGGCGTCCACCCTGGCCTGCGTGGTGACCCGACAGGCCTCGCCGAGCAGTGTGTCGACGCTGCCGAAGTGGTAGAAGACCAGCGCCTGGTTCACCCCCGCCGCCGTGGCGATCACCCGCGCGGACGCACCGGCGATGCCGTGTGCGCGGATCGCCTCGATCGCCCCGTGGATCAGCTTCAGCCTGGTGTCGACCACCCACTCAGCGTAGAGAATGCACGGATTTCCCGGCCTGGTCGGCCTGTCGGCGAGTCCGAACAACCGGCGGGTACGGTCGTTCTGGTGAACCCCATCGCACGTGACGCCCTGGCCATCGACCCGCTTGTCGCCGCGCCCATGCTGTTGGGCACCGTGTTGGAGGCGACCACCCCGGAGGGCGTCATCGGGGTGCGGCTGGTCGAGGTGGAGGCCTACCGGGGTTCG
Organism: Actinorectispora metalli; assembly: GCF_056323685.1. Taxonomy (NCBI): domain Bacteria; kingdom Bacillati; phylum Actinomycetota; class Actinomycetes; order Pseudonocardiales; family Pseudonocardiaceae; genus Actinorectispora; species Actinorectispora metalli. Next base: position 27,996 of record NZ_JBREYE010000001.1, on the reverse strand, counting down.
GACGACCCGGCGTCGCACTGCTACCGGGGGCAGACCGCGCGCAACGCGGTGATGTTCGGCCCCGCCGGGCACCTGTACGTGTACTTCGTCTACGGCATGCACTACTGCGCCAACATCGTCTGCCTCACAGACGGGCAGCCCGGCGCGGTGCTGCTGCGGGCGGGGGAGGTCGTCAGCGGGCTGGAGGCGGCCCGCGCCAAACGCCCCAACGCCCGCGGCGACCGGGAACTCGCCCGCGGCCCCGGCAGGCTGTGCAACGTTCTGGGCCTGACCCGCGACCACGACGGCACCGACCTCACGCGCCTGGAGTCCACCGTCCGCCTGCTGTCGGGCGACCCGGTCGCCGAATCCGACATCCGCAGCGGCCCGAGGGTCGGCGTCGCGATGGCCCACGAGGTGCCGTGGCGCTTCTGGATCGACGGCTCACCCGCGGTCAGCACCTACCGCCGCGGCACCAGGGTCCGCCGCCCCGTCTAGTCACCAGGCGGCGGGCTCGTAGTCCTTCAGGAAACACCCGTACAGGTCCTCGCCGCGCTCCCCGCGCACGATCGGGTCGTACACCCGCGCCGCGCCGTCGACCAGGTCCAGCGGCGCGTGGAAGCCCTCATCCGCCAGCCGCAGCTTGGTGGGGTGCGGCCGCTCGTCGGTGATCCACCCGGTGTCCACCGCGGTCATCAGGATGCCCTCGGACAGCATCTCCTCGGCGCTGGTCCGCGTCAGCATGTTCAAGGCGGCCTTCGCCATGTTGGTGTGCGGGTGCCCCGGCCCCTTGTAGGCGCGGCTGAACTGCCCCTCCATCGCGGAGACGTTCACGACGTACTTGCGCCGCGCCTTCGCCGCCGCCATGGCGGGCCGGAGGCGGCTGACCAGGATGAACGGCGCCGTCGAATTGCACAGCTGCACCTCGAGCAGCTCGATCGGGTCCACCTCGTGCACCCGCTGCGTCCAGCTGTTGATCTCGTGCAGGTCCGGCACCAGCCCACCGGCGTCCACCGCGGTCCCGGCCGCCACCCGCGCGGGCGAGGCCGACCCCGCCGTCAGCGCCAGCGCCGTCAGCGGGTGCACGTCCCGAACCGAACTGGCCAACGCCGCCGGATGCGCGTCCGAGGTGGAACCGAAGGTGATCAGCTCCGGCAGCGGCCCCGCGGGCAGCGGCGCGGCCTCCGCCTCAACCAGCGGCGCATAGGCACCGGGTGAGCGCCGCACGGTCTGCGCCGCGTTGTTGATCAGGATGTCCAGCGGTCCCGCCGCGGTGACCTCGTCGGCCAGCGCGATGACCTGGCCGGGGTCGCGGAGGTCGATGCCGGCGATCCGCAGCCGGTGCATCCAGTCGGCGCTGTCCTCCATCGCCGCGAACCGCCGGATGGCGTCGTTGGGGAACCGCGTGGTGACCGTCAGGTGTGCGCCGTCGCGCAGCAGCCGCAGCGCGATGTACATGCCGATCTTCGCCCGCCCACCGGTCAACAGCGCCCGCCTGCCCCGCAGATCGGTCCGCGCGTCCCGCCGCTCCCGGTTCAGCCGCGCACACATCGGGCACAGCTGGTGGTAGAACGCGTCGACATCGTGGTACCGCTGCTTGCAGGTGTAGCAGGACCGCGCCCGCAGCAGCCTGCCCGCCGTCGCGCCGACCGTGGTCGACACCAGCGGCAGCCCCTGCGTCTCGTCATCGATCCGCTGCGGTGAACCCGTCGCGGTGGCCTCGGTGACAGCCCGGTCCGCCGCCGTCACCGCGGCCCTGGCCTCGGTCTTGCGCAGCCTTTTGACCGCTTTGTACATCTTCCCGGTGGCCCGCCGCACCGCGATGTAGTCGGGATGCTCGGGCGGCAACGACTCGACCCGCTCCAACACCCGCAGGCAGACCTCAAGGTCAGCGGGGTCGATCCCGCCCTCTCCGTTGCTGTTCTCGATCATTTCCGCCGCTGTCTCGTATCCCCGTGTGAACCTCCGGCACTCTACGCACCGCCGTTGGATACCATCACCCGGATTGAGCAGTGACGGGGTGTGAGGGGGCAGACACCGTGCAGTCATCTCCGCCTGACGGCTCGACCGACTCTGGACCGAGAAGCGCCATCCAGTGGCCGATCAGCCTGGTCGCCGACGTGGCTGCCGTGACCGCGCTGCTGCTGACCCAGCAACACCTGATCGCACTCGTGCTGTCCGCCGCCACGCTGATCACCGGCCTGGTGCTCCTGGTCTCCAACTGGGGCCGCGTCCTCGGCCTCCGCGTCCTGGCCGCGGTGCTGACCCTCGTTCTCGGCGCCGCGGGCCTCAGCGCGGCCCTGGCCTACCGCGCCGCCGCCCCCGACCAGGTCCAAACAGCGGCCGGTTCCGAGACATCGACCAGCCCACGGCCGACGACCGTTTCTTCGACGCCCTCGACCACAACGGGCGCAACGGTTCCGGCGACCACCACGACACCGGCTTTCGGCCCGCCCGAGCTGCAAAAGGCCCTTGCGACGACGTTTGCCAATGGCACCTTCCTGGATCTCGACACGAAGACGGCCATGCCAGAGGTCACGGGAAGCGCCGACCTGGAACTGAGTTTCGGCACCCTGCGATTTGGCGAGGGATACATCACGGCCAAGGGAGTGGAGGTGCGGTTGGTGCCCGTGAAGGAAGCCAACCCTGCTACCTGCGCGGCCAGCACCAAGATCCGCGAGAATTCTGTCAGAATCGAAAACCTCCAACCCGGCGAAGCCATGTGCGTGCACACCAGTGACAACAACTGGGCGGTAATCAACAAGGTGGAGCCGGGTCGCGATGGCGACTACTCGATCAGTTGGGTGCTCTACCCGAAGCAGTAGCTGACCCCTTCGCGGTGATCTCGGCGGCGATCCGGGTGATCAGCTGCTTTCTCAGGGACATCCGTCAGCGGAGCAGTTCGATCACAGCCCCGAAGTCCTGCATGGCCGGTTCGAGGACGGTGAAGGAGGTGATGCCGAAGCGGTCCCGGTGCTCCTGGATCTTGCGGGCGATCTCGGCCGGGGTGCCGGAGAGCATCGAGGGCACGTCCGCCATTTGCTTCGGGGTGAGGCCGGAGGCGATGAACTCGTCCAAGGGGCCGAGGCTGTCCGTGGGGTTGCGGCTGACCGAGAACACGAGGATGTCGGAAACGTACTCGCGGTCCTTCGCCGCTTCGCGGGCGAAGCGGACTCGGCCGTCGATGTCCTCGGCGGTGGCCAGGGCCATCGGGTGGGACGAGCCGGGAGGGGCGGCCTTGCCGCCGACGAAGCCGACGATGTCGGCGTGCCTGGCGGCCAAGCGCAGCACGCGGTCGCCGTTGCCGCCGACCAGCAGCGGGATGTGCGGGGACTGGGCTGGGCGGGGCTGGAACTGCTCGTCCTCGGCGAAGCGCTTCAGCTCGGTGATGGTGTGCCGCAGGTGGTCGACGCGCTTGCCGGGCGACTCGAAGGGGATCCCGGCGAGGTCGAACTCCCACTCCATGTAACCGGTGCCCAGGCCGAGGTCCAGCCTGCCGTCGGTGAGCTGGTCGAGGGTGAACACCTCCCTGGCCAGCAGGGCGGGCTTGAAGAAGCCGACGTTGAGCACATACGTGCCCAGCCTCGGCCGCTCGGTGACATCGGCGGCCAATTGAAGCGAGGTGAACGGCGCGGGCATGCCGATGTGGTCGGCTACGTTGATCACGTCGTAGCCCAAGGACTCGGCGAGCTGGAACTTCTTGGTCCAGTCCTCCCGCGAGCCGGGTTGGACCAGGTTGACGCCGAAACGGAACGGCTGTCCCATCGAACCCCCAGGTTCAGTAAACGAACTCAGTCGCGGTTTCGACGTTACCAGCGCGTGATGAATGGGTCAGATCATTTTCCGGTGAACAGCCTGCGGGCGATGATCTCGCGTTGGATCTCCGACGCTCCCTCGTAGATGCGTGGCGCCCTGACCTCCCGGTACAGGTGCTCCAGCAGGTGACCTTCCTCCAAGGCGCGTCCACCGTGCACCTGGATCGCGACGTCCACAGCCTGCTGCGCGGTTTCGGTGGCCAGCAGCTTCGCCATCGCCGACAGGTGCGCGATGTCCGTGCCGCCTTCGTCGTAGGCGGTCGCCGCGCTGTGCACCAGCAGCCGCGCGGCCTGCACGCGGGTCGCGACGTCGGCGAGTTGGTGTGACACGCCCTGGAATTCGCTGAGTGTCTTGCCGAACGCGCGTCGGTTCGCGGCGTGCTCGATGGCGGCGTCCAGGGCTGCCTGGGCCATGCCGATCGCGAACGCGCCGACGCTGGGCCGGAACAGGTTCAGGGTGTTCATGGCGAGTTCCCAGCCCTGGTCGACCTCGCCGAGCACGTGTTCCGTGGGCACGTGCACCTGGTCGAAGCGCAGCCTGCCGATCGGGTGCGGCGACAGCATGCGCAGGGACTCCCCGCTCACCCCGGCGCTGTCGCCGGGCACGAGGAAGCCGGTGATGCCGCGCGAGCGGGCGCCCTGGGTGGTGCGGGCGAACACCGAGTACACCTGCGCCTCGGGGGCGTTGGAGATGTAGACCTTTTCGCCGCTGAGCCGGTAACCGTCGCCGTCCCGGTCGGCCCGCAGCGTCAACGCGCCCGCGTCCGAGCCCGCATCCGGCTCGGTCAACGCGAACCCGACGATGGCCTCACCGGAGGAGATGCGCGGTATCCATTCGCGGACGATCTCCTGGCGGGCGCCGCGGAAGATCGGGTAGCCACCCAGCCCCTGCAACGCCAGCGCGGTTTCGGCTTCGGTGCAGAACCGCGCGAGGCCTTCCCTGAGCAGACAGAGGTCCACGGCGGACACCCCGTCGGTGCCGAACACCTTGCCCAGCAGGCCGTTGTCGGCCAGCGCCCGAACCAGCTCCCGGTTGACCCGGCCCGGGGTGCCCTGGGCGGCGATCTCGGTGAGCTCGCGGCCCAGCCGCAGGACCTCCGCGAGGAACTCGGCCTTCTCCACGGGCAGGTGGGCGTACCGGGTGGGGTCGGTCATGTCGTCTCCCCTGGCAGCACCGCGACGCCGACCAACTCGATCACCGCCTCCTCATCGAACAACTCCCGCACACCCAGCAGCGCGACCGCCGGGTAGTGCCTGCCGAAGTGGCGGCGCCAGGCCGGTCCGAGTTCCTTCAATGCCGCCTTGTAGGCGGGCACATCGGTCACGTAGATGATCAGCGACACCAGGTGCGAGGGTTCCGCGCCCGCCGCCCGCAATGCGGTGACCACATTGCCCGCGGCGACGTCGAACTGCTCCGCCACCGTCTCGCCGACGATCTTGCCGTCCGGTCCCTGCGCGGTCTGCCCGCCAAGGTGCACGGTGGTGCCGGGGGCGGCAACCACAGCGTGGGCGAAGCCGACCGGTTCGGCCAGCTCGGGTGCGGTCACGATCCGGTGCACGCTCATCGACCCCTCCACTGTGGACTCCGCCCCTCGGTCCAGGCCCGGTAGAACTCGGCGTGGTCCTCGCTGGTCATCAGCAGCGCCTGCGTCATCGCCTCCAGCTCCACCGCGCTGCCCAGGTCCATGTCCAGTTCGCGGGTGAGCAGAACCTTGGTCGCCGAGTACGCCGCGGCCGGGCCGTCGGCGAGCCTGCGCGCCAGCGCGTCCACGGTGCCCGCCAGTTCCTCGTCGTCGACGACGGTGGTGGCCAACCCGATCGCGTCGGCCCGGTTGGCGGTCACCTTGTCGCCCAGCATGAGCAGTTCGGTGGCGCGGCCGAGCCCGACGATGCGGGGCAGCAGGTACGCCGAGCCCATATCCGCGCCCGCGAGTCCGACCCTGGTGAAAAGGAACGCGAACGAGGCCGAGCGGGCGAGTACCCGAAAGTCGGAGGCCAGCGCGAGCACCGAACCGGCGCCCGCCGCGACCCCGTTGATCGCGGCGATCACCGGCAGCGGGCACTCGCGGAGCGCCTTCACGACGCCGCCGGTCATGCGGGTGAACTCCAGAAGCTGGGTGAAGCTGAACTTCTGCAGTTCGCCGATGATCTCGTTGACGTCGCCGCCGGAGCAGAAGCCGCGGCCCTGACCGGCGATCACCAGCACCTTCGCGTCGCCGCGGTGCGGTAGTTCGGCCAGCAGGTCCCGCAGGTCGGCGTAGGCGTCGAAGGTCAGCGCGTTCAGCTTGTCCGGCCGGGTCAACGTCACGCGCGCGACGCCGTCGGCGATGGCCAGGTCGAAATGCTTCCACTGCGAGGTGAACGCGGCGGAGGCCCGGAACGGGCTCATGACTGGATACCTCCTCCGTCCAGAACCAGGGTCTGCCCGTTGATCGCGGCGGCTTCCGGCGCGGCGAGGAACGCCACCGCGAAGGCCACCTCCTCGGGTTCCAGCAGCCGCCCCAGCGGGACGGTCGCGACCAGGGATTTCACGATGTCCTCCTGGGTGCGGCCGGACAGGCCGCTGATGCGGGTCACGTTGTGCTCGGTCATCTCGGTGCGGATGAACGTGGGGCACACCGCGTTCGCGGTGATCCCGCTGCCGCCGACCTCGGCGGCGACGGTCCGCATGAGGCCGACCGCCGCGTGTTTGGCCGCGGAGTAGGCGGAGGTGCGGGGGACACCGATCCGGGCGGCGGTGGAGGCCACCGTCACGATGCGCCCGGAGTCGCGTTCCCGCATGCCCGGCAGTACTGCGCGCGTGCACAGGAACGCACCGGTCGCGTTGACCTCGAACATCCGCCGCCACACGTCAAGGTCGGTCTTCTCGACCGCCGCGCTCGTCGACACGCCCGCGTTGTTGACCAGCACCTCCACCGGTCCCAGCCGCTGGAACAGGGCGTTCACCGCGTCCTCGTCGGTGACATCGCAGACCTCGGTGGCGCAGCCCGTCGCGTCGGCGACGTCCCGCAGCGCCTCGGTGTCCCGGCCCACCGCGACCACCCGGTCGTCCTTGGCGAAGCGCTCCACAATGGACCGTCCGACGCCGCGGCTGCCGCCGGTGACCACCACGAGCCTGCTCATGTGAACGCCTTCAGCCCGGTGATGACGTGCCCGAGGACCAGCGTGTGCACCTCGCTGGTGCCCTCGTAGGTCAGCACCGACTCCAGGTTGTTGGCGTGCCGCAGCACGGGGTATTCGCCGCTGATCCCGTTGGCGCCCAGGATGGTGCGGGCTTCCCGTGCGATGGCGATGGCCTCCCGCACGTTGTTGAGCTTGCCGAAGCTGACCTGTTCGGGCAGCAGTGTTCCCGCGTCCTTGAGCCTGCCGAGTCGGAGGGCGACCAGCGCCGCCTTGTTGAGTTCCAGCGCCATGTTCACCAGCTTCTGCTGGGTGAGCTGGAAGGAGCCGATGGGCTTGCCGAACTGCTCGCGTGATTGGGCGTAGGCCACCGCGGTCTCCAGGCAGGACCGCGCGGCGCCCACCGCGCCCCAGATGATCCCGAACCTCGCCTCGCTCAGGCAAGACAGCGGGCCGCGCAGGCCGGTGACGCCCGGCAGCACCGCGTCGGCGGGCAGCCGCACGTCCTCGAACACCAGCTCCGAGGTGACCGAGGCGCGCATCGACAGTTTGTTCTTGATGTCCCGCGTGGAGAACCCGGGGGTGCCCTTCGGCACGAGGAATCCGCGCACGCCGTCCTCGGTCCGCGCCCACACCACCGCGACGTCGGCGATCCCGCCGTTGGTGATCCACATCTTGGCGCCGTTGAGCACCCAGTCGGGGCCGTCGTTCCTGGCGTTGGTGCGCATGCTGCCCGGGTCGCTGCCGGAGTCCGGTTCGGTCAGCCCGAAGCAGCCGATCAGCTCGCCCGCCGCCATGCCAGGCAGCCACCGCTGCTTCTGCTCCTCGGAGCCGTACTTCCAGATGGGGAACATGGCCAGCGAGCCCTGCACGGAGACGAAGCTGCGCAGCCCGCTGTCGCCCGCCTCCAACTCCCGGCACGCCACCCCGTAGGCGACGGCGCTGGTGCCCGCGCAGCCGTAGCCGTCCAGGTGCATGCCGAGCACGCCGAGCTTGCCGAGTTCGGTCGCCAGCTCGCGGGGGAAGGTGCCCGCCTCGTACCAGCCCTCGATGCCCGGCAGGATCCGGTCGCCGACGAACTGGCGCACGGTCGAGGCGATCAGCCGTTCCTCGTCGCCGAGCAGGTCCTCGATGCCGAGCAGGTCGGCAGGGTTCATGATTCCTCCTGGGTGCGCAACGCCTTCCGGTCGAGCTTGCCCGAAGCGGTCTTCGGCAGCTCATCGAGGAAACGCACGTCACGCGGGTACTTGTGCGGCGACAGCCTGCTCCGCACGAACTCCTGGAGCGCCTCGGCGGATTTCTCGGCGCCGTCACGCACCACGACGAACGCGCGGGGTCTCGTCAGTCCGTCCTCGGTGTAGCCGACGACCGCGCAGTCCAGCACGTCGGGATGGGAGAGCAGGCAGTTCTCGATCTCGGCGGGCGCGATCCACTGCCCGCCGACCTTGAGCATCTCGTCGGCGCGGCCGCGGTAGGAGAAGAAGCCGTCGGCGTCCACCGTGAACAGGTCGCCGCTGCGCACGGTGTCCCCGTGGAAGGTCTCCGCGGTCTTCTCCGGTGCGTCGAAGTAGCCCAGTGCCGCGGTTTTACCGGTGACTTCCAGGACACCGGTCTCACCTACCGGCACCGGCCTGCGGTCGGCGTCGGTCACCTCGGCCCGGTAACCCGGCACGACCTGTCCCAGGCTGCCCACGCGTGCCGATCCGGGGCGGTTGGAGACGTAGATGTGGTAGGCCTCCGAGGACCCGATCCCGTCGAGGACCTCCACGCCGAAGGTGTCCAGCCAACGTTGATGCAGTGGAGCGGGCAGTGCTTCGCCTGCTGAGGTGCACAGTCGCAGGCAGCTCAGGTCAGCCTCGGGGCGGGCCTCGATCATCTTGCGCATCATCGTCGGCACGTTCACCAGGACTGTCGGCCGATGGTTGCCGATCAGCTCGAACAACGCCTCGGCGGTGGTCCGCTCGGGGAACACGATTCCCGCGGCGCCGACCCCGAACGGGAACAACGCGGCGAGGTCCCGCGAGTAGCCGAAGAACAGCTTCGGCACCGGCAGGATCACGTCGTCCGGCTGGAGGTCCAGCACGCCGCGGGCGTACCAGTGGAAGCTGAGCAGGGGACTGCGCGTCGTGTGCACGCAGGCCTTCGGCTTCCCGGTGCTGCCCGTGGTGAACTTCCAGATCGCCGGATCGTCCTTGGTGGTCTTCGCGGTTTCCGCCGTGTCCGGTGCCTGTGCCACCAGGGAGTCGAAGCTGCGCTCGTTGGGCTGGAGGTCTTCCTCGCCCACCACCAGCCGCGGCCCGGACGGCGCGGCGGTCCGCATCCGCTCCAGCGTCACGCCGTCCACGACGGTCAACGCGGCACCGGTGTAGCCGAGGTAGTAGGCGAAGTCGGCGGCTTGGAGGTAGGTGTAGACCTCGGCGGTGATCGCGCCGATCTTCTGCGCCGCGTACCAGGTGGCGACGAATTCGAGGCCGTCGGGCAACGCGATCAGCACCCGTTGGCCCCGGCGGACCCCCAGCTCCAGCAACACGTTGGCGACGCGGTTGACCTGCTGTGCCAGTTCCGCATAGGTGACGTTGCGGTCGCCGAGGATCAGCGCCGTGCGCTCGCCGTGGATGAGGTTGCGGTCGACGAAGTGGTCGGTGACGTTGAAGAAGCGCGGTATGTCCTCATAGGTCAGCATTGGCCACCTCGCGGATCACCTCGACGAGCAACTCGGTCAGCACCGTGAACGTCGCGTGCCCCTCCTCGGCGGTGGCCTGGGCGGGTGTTCCGCAGTAGCCCTGCGTCATGCCCATGTCGGTGAATCGGGTGTGGCCGCCGCGGATCGCGGCGACGAGGTCCACCGGGACGGCGGGCAGTTCGCGCATGCGGGGCGCGTCGACGAGTTCGGGTCGGTCCGCGAGCACCATCGAGGTCTCGTACTGGCCGCCGTGGCAGGCGCCGGACCGGAATTCCTCGGTCAGGCGCTCGGCTGCTTTGCACCGCAACACATCGAGGTATCCGACGCCTGGCTCCGTCGCGACCTGGCGCAGCACCGCGACGTGCGCGGGTTCGAAGTGGTTGTTGACGATCACCACTCTGCCCAGGCCCTGCTGCTTCAGGGCGCCGCACACGTCGGTCACCAGGGCGCGCAGGGTGTCGGCGGTGACGGAGATGCCGCCTGCGAATCCTTCGGCGAAGCAGGTGACGCCGTAGGGGATCTCCGGGAGTATCAGCGCCCTGACGGTCGGATCGTCGGCGAGTTGCCGGGCGGCTCGGAGACAGACGCCGCGGGAGATGATCGGGTCGGTGTCCAGCGGGGCGTGCGGGCCGTGCGGCTCGATCGCGCCGACCGGCAGCAGCAACACGGTCCGCTGGTCCTGGGTGATCAGGTCGGCGACCTGGAGCGAGGTCAGTTCGGCGAAGTAGAGGCTCATCCGCCCACCACCCGGCTGGCGGCGGGGGGCTGTTCTATCAGGCACAGGTCGGCTCGCCCCGCGGCGAGCACCGTGTTGGCCTGGTCCACTGTGGTCAGGTAGCCACCCACCATTGTGGACACTCCGGTTTCGCTGCGGACACGGTCGGACAGTTCGGTCAGGTATCCCGCGCGGTAGCGAGGTCCTTCGTTCGCGGTGCTGTGGCCCGCTTGGATGTGGATCAGGTCGACACCGTGCTCGGCCAGCGCTCGTGCCGCGGCGACGCCGTCGTCGACCCGCAGCCCGCGGGGGTTCCAGTCCGCGACGGTGAGCCGGACGGAGAGCACCCGGTCCGCGGGCCACACCTCCCGCACGGCGGCGAGCACCTCCAGCGGGAACCGCAGCGGGTCGGCGTAGTTGTCGCGGCGGCGGTTGCTCAGGGGGGAGAGGAAGCCTGCAACCAGGTATCCGTGGGCGAAATCCAGCTCCAGACCGTCGAATCCGGCGTCGAGTGCCGTTCTGGCGGACCGCGCGAAGTCCCCTGCCACGCCTGCCAGCTGTTCGGCGGTCGCTTCGGCGGGTTTTTGGCTGAGGGGGCCGTACTTGATGGGGGACGCCGCGATCAGCGGCCACGCATCGTCGGCGCGCAGCGGCAGGTCGATGCCTTCCCACGGCGGTCGGGTCGCGCCGCGCCGTCCCGCGTGGCCGAGGCGCAGCACGATCGCGGCTTGCCTGGCATGCGCGTCGTTCACCCAATTTCGCAGTGTGGCAACGACATCACGGGTCGGCGCGTCGGCTTCGCCGTCAGGATCGGCGCCCTTTTTGGAGCCCGCGGCGTCGTCTCTCGCGACGAGACAGCCGGGATGAATCCGCCCCTGCTCGGACACGGCGACGAACTCGGTCACTACCAGACCCGCATCCCGAGCCAGCGCCCCATAGTCCACTTCACCGGCGTGTTGTCCACAACCGCCCCGGTTATCCACAACTTCCGCTTTCCGACTTTGCGCAGTTTTGATGCTCGATAGGCTGACGAGGGGTCGCCCCCCTGGGAGGGCGGGGGCTGTGTCCAGTGGGGAATCGCCGATCCGGATCGCGTTGGGGCTGGGGGAGCGGGCGATGCGGTTGCGGAGGGGCAGGGTGGCGATGGTGGTGGGGGTGAAGGCCGGTGGGGGAGCGAAGGGGGCGTCGCTGCCCGCGAACCAGGCGTCGAGTTCGCGGCCGAAGTCCGGGTCGCGGGCGGACAGGTTCGCGTGGGTTACGCGGCCGCTGCGGGTGAGCAGGTTCGCCGCGAACTGAAGAGGCTCCAGGTCCACGTGGTGGCGGACGCGTTCGAAGTAGCCCGCGCTGTCGGCGGCGGCCTGCTGGAAGCGCTCCACCATGGGCTGGCGTTCCAACTCGTACTCGACCAGCGCCGCCGTCACCGGGCCGTGCTTCTGGATCGCCCTCGCCAACGCGACCGAGTCCTCCATGGCGAGTTTCGTGCCGGAGCCGATCGAGAAGTGCGCCGTGTGCGCGGCGTCGCCGACCAGCACGATGTTGCCAGCATGCCAGCTTGCGTTGCGCACCTGTGGGAACGTCGTCCACAGCGAACGGTTCGACAGCAGCCGGTGACCACCCAACTCATCGGCGAACAGCTTCTCGCAGAACGCCGTTCCCGCCTGCTCGTCCATGGTGTCCAGCCCGGCGCCCCGCCAGGTCTCCTCGGGACATTCCACGATGAACGTGCTCAGCCGCTCGTCGAACGGATACGAGTGCACCTGGAACAACCCGAACTCGGTCGCGCGGAAGATGAACGTGAACGCGTCGAACACCTTCTCGGTGCCGTACCAGATGTACTTGCAGCCCTGCGGCCGCACCGACGTCTCGAACCCGCCCGCCGACCGCACCTGGCTGTTCACCCCGTCGGCCGCCACCAGCAGATCGCACTCGGCCGCCAACGCCACCGGATCGGCGATCTCGGTGTGGAAACGCAGATCCACCCCCAACTCGACGCAGCGGCGCTGCAGGATCGCGAGCAGCAACTTGCGGGAAATCGCCGAGAACGCGTTGCCACGACAGCGCACCAGTCGGTCGCGATAGCGGATGTGCACCGCGTCCCAGCGGGCGAACGTGTCGGTGATCTCCTCATACGTCGGCGGATCGGCATCCCGCAGTTCACCCAGCGTGCCCTCGGAGAACACCACACCCCAGCCGAACGTCGCGTCCGGAGCGTTGCGCTCGAACACCGTGACAGCCGCCGCCGGGTCGGCCTTGCGCAGCAGGATCGCCAGGAACAGGCCCGCCGGTCCGCCGCCGACGATCGAGACCTTCATGACGCGATCACTTCCGCCAAGCGGTCCAGCTGATCCACCGCGGACACCGTGGGCAGCAGGATCAGCTCGTCGCAACCCTCCTCGGCGTAGCCGCGGATGAAGTCCCTCACCGCGCGCGGGCTGGTGAGGTTGCCCGCCGCGATCTTCTCGGCGAACGGGCCGGTGAACGCGTAGTAGTCGCGCAGGTAGTCGGTGCCCGCCGCCGCGGCCTCCTCGCCGCCCAACGCGAAGTAGCCCTGACCCCACAGCACCGGGCTGCCCGACCTGCCCAGGTCGCTCCAGGCCGCGCGGGCCTTGGTCGCCGCGGACGCGAACGCCCTCGGCGGCCCGCCGCCGTGCGCATAGCCGTCGGTGTAGCGCGCCATCCGTGTGAACGCCTGCCCGCTCAGACCGCCGACCAGCAGTTCCATCCCTGGCTGCTCGGGGGAGATCACCGACTTCTCGGCGGCGCCGCGCAGGTAGGCCAATTGCTCGTCCAGCCGGGTACCGCGGTTGCGGTGGTCCACCCCGGCCGCGACGTAGTCATCGAGGCGGGCGCCGACCGCCAGGCCCAGGGTGAGCCGCCCGCCGGAAAGCTCGTTCACCGACTCGGCCTGCTTGGCCAGCATCGCGGTGCCGCGCAGCGGTCCGATCGCGATCATCGTCGCCAGCCTGGTCCGCTCGGTGACCGCCGCGGCCGCGGCCAGCGCCGCGAACGGCTCGATGCCGCCGTAGGCGAGCCGGTCCAACACCGCCACCGTCGAGAACGGCCCGGCGTCGGCCCGTCGTGCCCACTCCACCAGCAGCGCGCCGCTCGTGGCGGGAGTCGTATTGGGCAACCCGATACCGACCCGCATGCGAACCTCCTCACCTGCTGTTTCACAAGGTCTACACTTGACTGAGCTGAAGTGTCAACTAACATGGCCCGAGTGGCCGACACCTTCGAACCAGCCCCGCAGGACCTGGTGCTGACGCTGCTCGGCGCCTTCCTTCGGCCACGCGAGAACAATCAGGTGTGGTCCGGCGGGCTCGTCACCCTGCTGGGTGAATTCGGTTTCTCGGAGGCGGCGGCCCGCGTCGCGTTGACCCGGCTGGTCAACCGCGACCTGCTCGCCCGCGAACGCGACGGCAGGCTCGTGCACTACACACTCACCGACCGTTCGCTGGCCCTGCTCGCCGAGGGCGACGAGCGGATCTTCAACCTCGGCCGCACCACTCCGAGCCGCACGCGGTGGACCGTCCTGTGGCACTCCATCCCCGAAACCCGCCGCCAAGCGAGGGAGCGGCTGGTGCGCAGGCTGCGCTTCCTCGGCTTCGGCCCCGTGCAGGACGGCACCTGGATCGCACCCCACGACCGGGAACATGAGGTCGCCGCCCTGCTGTCCGAGCTGGACATCGACAAGCACGCCGGACTCTTCCTGGGCGGCCCGGCGACCGCGCTCGACTTCCATTCCTTTGTGGACAGGGTTTGGGACCTGGAGCAGCTGGACCGCAGGTACCGGGATTTCGTCGAGGAGTACTCGGACCGATCGGCGACCGAGCCGCGGCAGGCGCTGCGGCTGCGGACCCGGCTCACCCACGACTTCCGGCAGTTTCCGTTCACCGACCCCGAACTGCCCGCCGATCTCGTACCGCCCCCGCCCCACCGCGACCAGGCGGTCGCGTTGTTCCACGAGCTCTACCGCACGCTCGCCCCCGAAGCGCAGCGCTACTTCGACGAGGTGACCCGCCCGTGAAATCGCAGGATGCCGCCCTCACCTACACGTCCTACCTGGCGCTGGACGAGGTGCTTTCCGCCCAACGGCCTCGGTCGGAGGAACACGACGAGCTGCTGTTCATCATCATCCACCAGGTCTACGAACTGTGGTTCAAGCAGCTTCTGCACGAACTGCGCTGGCTGCAGACCTTGTTGGAACGCGGCGATGCCACCCACGCCCTGCACACCCTGCACCGCGTCCTGAGCATCCTGAAGGTCGCCGTCGCCCAGATCGATGTGCTGGAGACCATGACCCCGCGCGAGTTCACCAGCTTCCGCGCCCGCCTCGACGCCGCCAGCGGTTTCCAGTCCGCCCAGTTCCGGGAACTGGAGTCGGTGCTCGGCCGCCGCGACCCCGGCGGCTTCTCCCACTACGCCGAGGACAGCCCCGCCCGCAAGCGCATCGAGGACGCCATGGCCCGTCCCGCGCTGTTCGACTCGTTCCTCAGCCTGCTCTCGGCGAGCGGCTACCGCGTGCCCGCCGAAGCACTCGATCGCGATGTGCGCCAACCGTATGAGCCCAGCGAAGCCGTGCAGGCGGTGCTCCTGCAGGTGTACCGCGACAACCACGTCGACGCGCAGGTGGCGGAACGTTTGGTAGACATCGATGAAGGCATTCAGGAATGGCGGTACCGGCACATCAAGATGGTCGAGCGGACCATCGGCACCAAGGCAGGCACCGGCGGTTCCGCAGGCGCGGCCTATCTTCGCCAGACCCTGTTCCAGCCGATGTTCCCCGACCTGTGGGCCGTAAGGAGCCAGCTGTGACCACTGTGGACGCTCTGCGCCGTTCACCCAATGCCCTCGCCCCCCACTACTCCCGCGCCGCGGTCGCGGACAAGCTCCTGCTCACCGGCCACTCACACCAGGCGTGGCCGGACGTCGCCGTCGAAGGCCAACTCGCCGCGATCACCGACGCACTGGAGCACCTGGACCGCAAGTGGGACCGCGCCGAGGCCAAGGCCGAACAGGTCCGCGCGGGCTTCCGCCGCCTGCTCGGTGAACCCGCCGCGCAAATCGCACTCGGCGCCAGCACGCACGACCTCGTGCTCCGCTTCCTGTCCGCGGTGGACCTCCGCCGCAGGCCGCGGCTGGTCACCACCGACGGCGAGTTCCACACCCTCCGCAGGCAACTGGCCCGGCTGTCGGAGGAGGACATCGAGATCGTCCGCGTCCCCGCCGACCCGGTCGACACCCTGGCCGCGCGGATCGCGGCCAACGTCAACGACCTGACCAGCGCCGTGCTGGTGTCCTCGGTCCTGTTCGAG
Organism: Actinorectispora metalli; assembly: GCF_056323685.1. Classification (NCBI taxonomy): domain Bacteria; kingdom Bacillati; phylum Actinomycetota; class Actinomycetes; order Pseudonocardiales; family Pseudonocardiaceae; genus Actinorectispora; species Actinorectispora metalli. Next base: position 12,369 of record NZ_JBREYE010000001.1, on the reverse strand, counting down.
ACCAGCCGCATCGTGACCGGCCTCGGCGCGGTCGCCGAGATCTGCCGCCGGTTCGACGTCGAACTGCTCGTCGACGCCTACCACGCCCTGGGCACCGTCCCCTTCGACATCGCCACCCAGGGCCTGGCAAGCGCGTGGATCACCGGCGGCGGCTACAAATACCTCCAACTCGGCGAGGGCAACTGCTTCCTCCGCCTGCCGGCACACGCCGACACCCTGCGCCCCGTGATCACCGGCTGGTTCGGCGAGTTCGACGCGTTGTCCGAGGACCACGACCCCGGCCGCGTCGCCTACGCCCGCGGCGCCGCCCGTTTCGCGGGCGCCACCTACGACCCGACCAGCCACTACCGAGCCGCCCGCGTCTTCGACTTCTTCACCGAGCACGACCTCACCCCGGAGTTCCTCCGCGAACTCTCCCAACACCAGATCGCCCTGCTGGCCCGCGAATTCGACGCCTTCGACGCCCCACCACAGCTCATCGACCGCGACCGAACCGCCCCACTGAGCGACTTCGGCGGTTTCCTCGCACTCCGCTCACCGCAAGCCGCCACCATCCAACGCGCCCTGGCCGACCGCGGCGTCCGCACCGACAGCCGCGGCGACCACCTCCGCCTAGGCCCCGCTCCCTACCTCAGCGACGACCAACTGACGGACTCCATCCACCACCTGGGCGAAGTCCTCAAAACCCTTCCGACGTAGCGACGTGCGCCCTATACACGACCCCACCCAAACCCCGTTGAGAAACGACACCCACCTCGGCGTGTTGTCCACAGCACCCAGCGCTATCCACAGATCGTCCAATCCCGCTTTCGCCCGCCGATCTTGGGCAATAGGCTGACCGAGGGCCGTCCCCCCGGGCGGGCGGGGGATTGTTGGGTAGCGCCGATGGCGGATGCCCGTGACACGAGCTTGTCCCAGTTTCGGCCTCTGACCCTGCTGTGATGGGGCGGCCCAAGACGGACGGGTCTGGGGGGCGGTGCTCAGCCGTGGTGGACCCAGATGCCCTTGACCTCCGTGTAGGCGTCCAGGGCATACGGGCCCATCTCGCGGCCCCAGCCGCTGGCCTTGAAGCCGCCCCACGGAGCGGCCGGGTCGGGGACGGGCAGCATGTTGACGAACACCGCGCCCGCCCGGATATCGGCGGCAAGCCGGTGCGCGGTGCCCAGGTCCGACGTCCAGATCGAGGCCGCAAGACCGTACTGGGAGTCGTTGGCGCGAGCCGGAATCTCCTCGAGATCGTCATAGGTCAGCACCGACAGCACCGGACCGAAGATCTCCTCGCGGGCGATCGCCATCTCATCGGTGACCTCCGAGAACACCGTCGGCTGATAAAAGAAACCAGGCGAGTCCACGGCCGCCCCACCGGTCAACAGCGTCGCCCCCGCGGAAACCCCCTGGCGCACATACGAATCGATCCGCTCCAACTGCTCCCCGCTGACCACCGGCCCCAGCTGCGTCTCCGGGTCAAGACCCGAACCCAGCCGCAGTCCCGCCGCCGCCGACGCCAGCTTTGACGTGAACTCCTCCGCGCGACGGCGATCCACATAGAACCGCGAGTACGCCGCACACACCTGCCCGCTGTTCAGCAGCGCCCCACCGACCCCGCCCTCCACAGCGGCGTCGACGTCGGCGGAAGCGGTGACGATCGTCGGTGTCTTGCCGCCCAACTCCAACGTCACGCGCTTCAAACTCGGCGCCGACGCGGCGACGATCTCGCGCCCGACCTCGGTGGAACCGGTGAACGACACCTTGTCCACATCGGAATGCCGCACCAGCGCCCGACCCACCGCAGGCCCACCCGTCAACACGTTGACCACCCCCGCGGGCACCCCCGCCTCCGCACACAGCGCGGCGAGCCGCAACGCGGTCAGCGGAGTCTGCTCAGCGGGCTTCAGCACCGCGGTGTTACCGCAGGCCAACGCGGGCGCGAGCTTCCACGACATGATCATCAGCGGGAAGTTCCACGGCGCGATCAACGCGCACACCCCGACCGGCTCCCGCCGCGTGTAGTGCAGGGTGCCCGGACGGGAGATCGGCGAGACCGCCCCTTCGAGCTTGGTGCACCAGCCCGCGAAGTAGCGGAAATGCTCTGCCGCCGCGGCCACGCTCACGTTGCGGGCCACCGCGAGCGGCTGCCCCTGGTCGCGGGTCTCCAGCTCGGCAAGCCCGGCCGCGTCCCGTTCGATCAGGTCGGCGATACGCCACAGGATGCGGGCCCGCTCAGCGGGCAGCACCGCGGACCAGCCGGGCAGCGCGGCCCTGGCCGCCGCGACCGCGTCATCGACCGCCCGCGCACCGGATTCGACGCAGCGGGCGATGACCGACCCGTCGGCCGGGTCGACGACCTCGAAAAGCTCCGTACCCGGCAGCCACTCGCCGCCGACAAAAATCGCCTCGTCGCGCATGGCACCAGCATCCACCGCGCCCCGACGAACAGGCTTGGACCTCAGCGCATGGGCGTTGTTGTGTGCTGCACGCGGTACTCGCTGGGCGTCAGCCCGAACTCCGCCTTGAACGCGCGACTGAAATACGCCGCGTCCAGCAAACCCCAGCGCGCCGCGATCGCGCCGATCGGCAGGTCACGCTGCCCAGGATCGGACAGGTCGCGCCCGCACTGCTCCAACCGCCGCTGACGCACATACCCGCCGACCGTGTCACCCGTCTCGCTGAAAAGCTTGTACAAGTACCGCGTCGAAATGTGGTGCGCCGCCGCGATATCCGCCGGGCACAGCGCCGGATCGTCCAAACGCGACTCCACAAACGACTTGATCCGCAGCAGCAACGTGTTGTGGGCGTTCTCCGCGGGCACATCCAGCGAATCCGCGAACACCGTGCCGAGCAGGTCGAGCACATTGCGGGCGACCCGCATGCTGCCCACCACCGACGGATCGTCCAGCCGCGCGGCCAACGTCATCAAAAACGAGCTGACCAGCCCACTCACGCCCGCGTCCGCACCGAACCTGGTCGCGGTCAACCGCGCCACCTGCCCGCCGGGCACCGGCAGCAATTCGCGGGGAAACATCAACACCAGCGTCGCGGACACCCCGTCGAAAGCCAGCGTGTACGGGCGGGTCGTGTCGTAGATCGCGAAGTCGCCCGGCGCCAACCGCGCCTGGCGGCTGTCCTGGGCGAGCACGGCCGAACCCCGCAGTTGCAGGCCCAACTTGTAGAACTCGCCCGCCGAGCGCGAGATCATCCGGCGGGTGCGGCGCACCGTGTGCGCGTCCGCGGTCGCCTCGAACACCCGCAGGTTGCCCAACCGCTCGCCGCGCAGCCTGCCGCGGAACGCCGAACGGCGCTCCGCACTGGCCTCCAGCGGCACAAAGGTCTGGGACACCGCGCAGTGCCACAGGTCGAACTGCTGCGCCGCGGGCACCCCGGTCGTGCTGACCAGCTGCGTCATCCCCGGCTCCCGTCATGCACTCGGCGACAAGCACCGTGCGGCCACGTACAAGGAATCATATGTGATCCGGTACATGATTCGACCAGCTCGCAGGAGGGAGAAGCATGGGTGAGCTGGTCCTCGCCGCCAAGGTCACGCACGTCCCGTCCATCTGGCTGTCCCTCCAACCCGGCAAGCACCACGGCATCCGCCGCTTCGCCGAGGAGGGCTTGGTCGAGGTCGGCCGTCGGGCCCGCGACCGCGGCGCCGACACCTTCCTCGTCGCCGACGCGCACTGGCTCAACAGCATGGGCTTCCACCTCAACGCCAAGGCCAGGCACACCGGCACCTACGCCTCCCACGAACTGCCGCACTTCATCGCCGACCTCCCCTACGACTACCCCGGCTGCCCGGAACTCGCCAGGCTGATCGGCGAGGAGATCAGCGGAGGCGGCCAGAAGTCGCTGGTCCACGACGTCCGCGACCTCGGCCTCGAGTACGCCACTCTCATCCCGATGCACCTGATGAACCGCGAGAACCCGCTGGCCGTGGTGCCCATCGGCTGCAACGAGAACTCCACCATCGAGGAGAACCGCCGCGTCGGTGAGGCCATCGCCCGCGCCGTCGCCCGCAGCGACCGCCGGGTGGCGTTTCTGGCGAGCGGCTCGCTGTCGCACCAGTTTCCGGCCAACGAGGTCGCCGAGAACCACCTCAACACGATCAGCGACCCCTTCAACGAACAGGTGGACCGGCACGTGTTGGACCTGTGGGCCACCGGACGCATCGCCGAGTTCCTGGCGATGCTGCCCGCCTACAAAGAACGCTGCCACGGCGAAGGCGCGATGGCCGACACCGCGATGCTGTTCGGGATGCTCGGCTGGGACTCCTACACCGGCCGCGGCGAACAGCTGTGCCGGTACTTCCCGAGCAGCGGCACCGGCCAGGTCATCGTGGACTTCCCGATCACCGGAAAGGCGCCCGCATGAGGTTCCGCAGCGACCCGGCCCGCATCCGCGGCTCGCTCGCGCCGCTGGTCACCCCGTTCACCGCCGACGGCGCACTCGACACTGAAAGCCTGTGCAGGCTCGTGTGCCGACAGCTGCACGAGGGCTCGCACGGCATCTCCATCGGCGGGTCCACCGGCGAGCCCAGTGCACAGACCGTGGCCGAACGCATCGAGGCGATGTCGGTGGTGGCAGCCGAGATCGGCGACCAGGTGCCGTTCGCACCGGGCACCGGCTCGGCGAAACTGGACGAGACGCTGGAACTCACCGCCGCCGCCCGCGACCTCGGCGCCGACCTGGCGCTGGTCATCACACCCTATTACGCCCGCCCCACCCAGGACGGCCTGTTCCAGTGGTACTCGACGGTGGCCGCCGAGTTTCCCGACCTGCCGATCGCGATCTACAACGTGCCCTCCCGCACCGCCGTCGACATCGACCCGGCCACGGTCGCCAAGCTGCGGCGCAACCACGACAACCTGGTCGGCATCAAGGAGACCACCAAGGACTTCGAGCACTTCTCCCACGTGCTGCACGCCTGCGGGCGCGACTTCCTGATGTGGTCGGGCATCGAACTGCTGTGCCTGCCGCTGCTGGCCATCGGCGGCGCGGGCTTCGTCAGCGCCGCAGCCAACCTTGCCCCGCGCGCCGTCGCCCAGCTTTACGAGCACCACATCGCGGGCAGACGAGAGGAAGCCATCGACCTGCACTACCGGCTGCACCCGCTGGTGGAACTGCTGTTCGTGGAAACCAACCCGACACCCGCCAAACACGTCCTCGCCGACCGCGGGCTGCTGGCCTCCGCCCACGTCCGGCCACCGCTGACCCCGCTCACCGCGCACGGCACGCGCCGCGTCACCGAACTCCGCGCCGAGATCGAGGATCTGCTCACGTGATCAAGCACTACATCGACGGCCGCGAAGTACCCAGCGCGGACGGTGCCTGCTTCGACGTGCTGGAACCCGCGGGCAACACGGTCTACACCCAGGCGTCCGCCGGAACCGCCGTCGACATCGACCGCGCCGTCGCGGCGGCCCGGCGGGCTTTCACCGAAGGCCCGTGGCCAGGTTTGCGTGCCCGGCAGCGCGCGGGCGTGCTCAACCGCATCGCCGACGGCATCGAGGCCCGCGCCGACCGGCTGGCCGAACTGGAATGCCTCGACACCGGCCTGCCCGTCACCCAGGCCCGCGGCCAAGCCCACCGGGCCGCGGAGAACTTCCGGTTCTTCGCCGACGTCATCGTGGCCATGCACGAGCAGACCTACCACGTCGGCGACGTCCAGCTGAACTACGTGATCCGCCAACCCGCCGGGGTCGCGGGCCTCATCACGCCGTGGAACACACCGTTCATGCTGGAAACCTGGAAGCTCGCACCCAGCCTCGCCGCCGGCTGCACCGTGGTGCTCAAACCCGCCGAGTGGTCGCCGCTGTCGGCGAGCCTGCTGCCGGAGATCATGGCCGAGGCGGGCGTGCCCGACGGCGTGGTCAACATCGTGCACGGCATCGGCGAGACCGCGGGCGCCGCGCTGGTCGCCCACCCCGACGTCCCTCGCATCTCCTTCACCGGCGAAAGCGGCACCGGCCAGGTCATCATGCGCGCGGCCGCGACCCACCTCAAAGAGCTGTCCATGGAACTGGGCGGCAAATCGCCGTGCCTGGTGTTCGCCGACGCCGACCTGGACCGCGCGCTGGACGCCGCGGTGTTCGGCGTGTTCTCCCTCAACGGCGAACGCTGCACCGCAAGCTCCCGCGTCCTGGTCGAACGCGCCGCCTACGCCGACTTCGTGACGGCGCTCGCGGCCAGGGCGCGGGCCACCAGAGTCGGACCACCCGACGACCCCGCCACCGAGGTCGGTGCCCTCATCCACCCCGACCACCACGCCCGAGTCATGGACTACGTCGCCATCGGCAAGCGCGAAGCCCGCCTGGTCGCGGGCGGCGACCGACCCGACCACCTGCCCGCGGGCAACTTCCTGTCGCCCACCGTGTTCGCCGACGTCGAACCGCGGCACCGAATCTTCCAGGAGGAGATCTTCGGCCCCGTCGTCACGGTCACCCCCTTCGACACCGAGGACGAGGCCGTCGCATTGGCCAACGCGACCCGCTACGGCCTGGCCGGATACGTGTGGACGCGCGACGTGTCCCGCGCACACCGCGTCGCGCGGGCCGTGCAGTCGGGAATGCTGTGGATCAACTCCCACAACGTCCGCGACCTGCGCACACCCTTCGGCGGCATCAAAGCCAGCGGCGTCGGCCGCGAGGGCGGGGAGCACAGCATCGACTTCTACACCGACCGGCGCATCGTGCACCTCGCCGTCGGCGACCTGCGGGCCCCGCGTTTCGGCACGTGAAAGACCGTGAGTGGCGAGAACTCGCCACTCACGGTCATGTTCCCTACGGTGCGGTGATCTTCTGCCCGAGGCCGCCGTCCACCGCGAGCTTGGTCGCCGTGGTGAAGGTGGCGTCGAAGGCCAGGAACAACGCCGCGGCGGCGACCTCCTCCGCCGTGCCGTGGCGGCCCAGCGGGGTGATCTCGTCGCCCAGTTTGGAGAACTCGGCCTTCAACTCCTCGGTCGCGTCGATGCCCATGCTGGGTGTCTTGATGAAGCCCGGTGACACCGCGTTCACCCTGATCCGACGCGGCAGCAACTCCGCGGCGAAACCCTGCGTCATCGACCACAGGGCGGCCTTCGTCGCCGAGTAGACGACCATGCCTGGGGTGCCGCCGTCGTCCGCGCCGGAACTGGTGAACACGATCGACCCGCCGTCCACGATCAGCGGCGCCAACCGCTGCACCGTGAAGAACGCACCCTTGGTGTTGACGGCGAAATGCCGGTCGTAGGACGCCTCGGACACCTCGGCGTAGGGCTCCAACTTGGCGTAGCCGTGGTTGACGAACAATGCGTCCACGCCACCCAGCCGCCGCTCGACCTGTCCCGCCAGGTCCGCGATGTCACCAAGGTCGGCCACATCGGAGCGGACCACGTGAACCTCGGCGCCGAGTTCGTTCCGCGCCGCCGCCAGGTTCTGCTCGTTGCGGCCGGTCAGCAGCACCGCGGCGCCGCCCTTGAGCAGAGCCCGCACCATCGCCAGCCCCATACCGTGGGTGCCGCCGATGACCACGGCTCGCTTGCCCGCGTAGCTCATGCCGTGGCCTCGATCCGCATGAACTCCACCAGCCTGCCGATATCGTCCTGCCCATGGCCCGCGGCGATCGCCCGGTCCAGCAGCCCCTTCAGGTAATCCAGCGGAGCGGTGTCCACGCCGCGGCTGCGGAAGGTATGGATCAGGTGGGCGACCCCCGAGGCCTGCATGTCGATCGCCGCGTCCTTCGCGGCGTGATCGTCCTCGTCGATCTGCCGGGCGTAGTCCCCCAGGAACCCTCCCAGCGTCGTCAGCATGCCGGTCGCGAACGGAAGGAACTCCGTCGCGGAGATGCCCTCCGCCCGCAGCAGCGCGAACGCCTGGAAGATCCCGACCGCCGTCGAGTACATGGTGCCCAGCATCGCCGTGTCGTACAGCGAGGCCAGCCCGGCGTCCGGGCCGAGGAACGTCGTCGCGCCGCCCAGCGTTTCCAGCACTTCCCGATTGGCGTCGAAGATCTGCCGCGACCCGCTGTAGAGCAGCAGCGTGTCCTGTTTACCGATGTCGCCCGGCGTGACCATGATCTTGCCGTCGAGGTACCGCGCGCCACGGGCGGTGATGCGGTCCTGGAGTTCACGGGCCTGCTCGGGAGTGCCCGTGGTGAGGTTGACGATGGTCCGGCCCGCCAGGTCCACCGCCTCCACAGTGGACTCGACGGCGGCGTAGTCGAGTACGCAGACGACAGTCACGGCGCTTGCCGCGATCGCCTCGGCGGGAGTCGCGGCCCTGGTCGCGCCGCGCGCGGCCAGCGCCTCGGCCTTGTTGGGAGACCGGTTCCAGACGGTGGTCGGGTAACCGGCTTTGAGGAACGCGTCGGCCAGCGCGGTGCCCATGAGGCCGAGTCCCAGCACGGTGACCGGGGTTTGGGTGTTTGAACTTTCCACACCCGAAATGCTCGCGGCCCGCTTTACGATCGACAAGTACCCACTATAAAGTGCGGTACTTACCCAAAAGTAAGTGAGGGATGATGGGACAGGCGACGCCCTACTCCTGCGGCCTCGATGCCGCGGTGGACGTGATCGGCGGCAAGTGGAAGGTGCTCATCCTCTGGGCTCTGCACGGCGAAAGCCGCCGCTTCGGCGAGCTCAAGCGGATGCTGCCGGGCGTCAGCGAAAAGATGCTGGTGCAACAGCTTCGCGAGTTGGAGGCCGACGAGATCGTGCACCGCGAGATCTACCGCGAGGTCCCGCCCAAGGTCGAGTACTCCCTGACCGACCTCGGCGACTCCCTCATCGAAGCGCTCGAACCACTCGGCGAATGGGGAGAGATGCACATGACCAGGCTCGAAGCCATCCACGCTCGCCGCAGCTCCCGCGTCTGCCCTCCCGAGGTCGCGGAAATTGTCAGGGCCCAGGTGTAACGGGTCTCGTCAGCCGAGGTGGACCCGTCGGGGCGCCTTCGCGGCCAGCCGGCCTCCGCCGGGCCCGGCCGATGCGAATGGCCGTCGATCAACGACCACCTGTACTACCGGTACAGGCCCTCGCCCAGCCACGAGATCTTGTCCGCCGCCGTGGTCCGCGACGGCGACACGGTGTCCGTTGCGACCAGCCTGCCGCCCTCGTCGTAGCGCCGCGTCTCCAGCCGCTCCGGCGCCGCACCCCGCTCCACCCAGTTCACCAACCCGCTGAACAGGTCGAACCGCGGCTGGCCCGGCGCGGCGCTCTCGCAGTGGCCAAGGCCCGGGATCATGAACAGCCGCGTCGAGTCCGCGCCGCCCGCCTCCACCAGCCGCTGGAAGTAGTCGACGGTGCCCGCGGGCGGAATCGCCGGGTCGGCCCAGCCATGCCACAGAATCAGCTTGCCGCCGCGGGCCCGAAACCTCGCCAGGTCCACGCTCATCGCGTTGCCATCGCGGTTGGCCACCAGCCGCTCGAAACCGGCCGCGTCGAAGGCCCACGACCCGACCGCCGCGGACTGCCCCGACGGAAACGCCAGATTCCGCAAATAACTGTCGGCGGCCTCGCCTGCCACACCGCGGCCGACCACCCAATCCGCCCACTGCAACTCCGAACCCAGCGGCTGACCACCGGGGTAGAGCCGCCGCCCGTGCTCGTCCACCGGCCCGCCGTACAGCCGCCGCGCCGCGGCCACCTGCTCCGCCGACAGACATTCCGAAGTGCCCGAACCACACAGCAGCGAGCCGGGATCGAAGGAACACCGCCGCGGATCCTCCAATGAGCCGCACACCGCCAGCACCGCGCTGTGCAGCACCGGCAGCACAGACGGGGTCAGGATCTGCGCACCCGCGGCCGAGGTGTTGGCCCGCGCCAGCCAGGTCTGGTACTCGCCGAGCAGCGGCGCCCACAGGTGGGCGGGCGCACCGGCCAGCACGCCGTCGAACTCCTCCGGATACCGCTGCGCCACCAGCAGCGCCTCCCGGCCGCCGCCGGAGCACCCCGCGAAGTAGGAGGTGAACGGCGCGCGACCGTAGAACGCGGCGGTGATCGACTTGGCGGCCGCCGCCAGCAGTTGGGGCGATCGGAAGTTGAAGTTGTCGCGGGCCCGCTGGTCGGCCGCGGCCCAACCGCCCTCGAAGGTCCGCTCGGTGCGGTGACCGGTGTCGGTCGCCGCGACCACGAAATCGCCCGGCGGGACGCCCTCGCATACCGGGAACGTGGTCGGCGCGGTCCGACCGCAGAACCCGCCGCAGCCGTACTGCAGGTACCTCCCGCGCCACTCCCTAATAGGAAGGCCCACGGTGAAGCCGACGGAGCCCTCGATCAGCCCCGACACCTCGCAGTGCTCCGGTGACCCGACGGCCGCGGGGCGCAGGTCCGCCGAGGAGACGGCGGCGGCGCCGAACTCCTGGCCGCGCAGGGAGCCGCAATCCCGGACCGGCGCGAACGGCCCGGTCGGCGCGGCGTCCACCGTGGTGTTGTCCGGGATCGCCTGCACCACCGCGAGCAGCAACAACAGCGTCAGCCCCGCATGCAGCGCCCACCGGTGCACCGGCAACCCCCAGTCGGAAAGTGAACGACAACCTTAAGACGAGCCACCGACCATATTGGTTGACCTGTGCGGAAAGATTGGCGACCGTGAGCGAGCACATCCTTGACGAACTGTCCTGGCGCGGCCTGATCGCGCAGTCCACCGATCTCGACGCCCTGCGTCGCGACCTGGACGCCGGTCCGCTCACCCTCTACGCCGGATTCGACCCCACCGCGCCCAGCCTGCACGCCGGGCACCTCATCCCGCTGCTCGGCCTGCGCCGGTTCCAGCAGGCCGGGCACCGGCCCATCGTGCTCGCGGGCGGCGCCACCGGCATGATCGGCGACCCACGCGAGGTGGGGGAGCGCAGCCTGCACTCCGCCGACACCGTCGCCGACTGGGCGGAGCGCATTCGGGGCCAACTTGAGCGGTTCGTCGAGTTCGACGGCTCGCCCACCGGCGCGCTGGTGGAGAACAACCTGAACTGGACGCGTGAGCTGTCCGCCATCGACTTCCTGCGCGACGTCGGCAAGCACTTCTCCATCAACGTCATGCTCGCCCGTGAGACGGTGAAGCGGCGGCTGGACGGTGAGGGCATGTCCTACACCGAGTTCAGCTACCTCCTCCTCCAATCCAACGACTACCTCCAGCTCTTCCGCCAATACGGCTGCAAGCTCCAGATCGGTGGCTCCGACCAGTGGGGCAACATCATCGGCGGCGTCGAGCTGGTGCGACGCGTCGAGAGCGCGAGCGTGCACGCCATGACGGTCCCGCTGGTCACCGACTCCGAAGGCCGCAAGTTCGGCAAGTCCACCGGCGGCGGCAACGTCTGGCTCGACCCGGAGTTGACCTCCCCGTACGCCTGGTACCAGTACTTCATCAACGTGGGCGACGTCGACGCGCTGAAGTACCTGCGGATGTTCACGTTCCTGGACCGCGAGGAGCTCACCGCGCTGGAGGCGGAGACCGCGGAGAAACCGCAGCTGCGCGCCGCGCAGCGCAGGCTGGCCCAGGAACTGACCACGTTGGTGCACGGCGCCGAGGAGACCACCAAGGTGGAGACGGCCAGCCAGGCGCTGTTCGGCCGCGGTGAGCTCAAATCGCTTGACGAGCGGACCCTCGATGCCGCCCTCGCCGAGGCACCCACCGGGAAGCTGGCACTGCCCGACGGGCCGACCATCGTGGATCTGCTGGTCGCGGCCGGTTTGGCGGCCAGCAAGGGAGCAGCCAGGCGGACCGTCACGGAGGGCGGCGCCTACGTGAACAACAGCAAGATCGTGGATGAATCGTGGCAGCCCTCTGTCGAAGACCTGCTGCACAACAGGTGGCTTGTGCTTCGGCGTGGCAAGCGTCACACTGCGGGGGTAGAGTTGACCCACTAACGTGGGTGGCAGTCCGACGTGGGCCGCTGACCTGCGGTTTCCACTGCGTCGGGTAGCTGTGGGCGCGATTTGACTTTGGGTTCGCAGCGGCGTAACTTTCTACCTGTCAGCGCGGCACGGACACGGAAGCGAAAGCCTCCGGAGGACGCCAAGCGCAGACGGGGACACGAACCAAGCTCCTGACCAGCAGGTTGGTAGAGTGGGTGCCCCCGGTGAAGAGCCGAGAATCTGCCTCTGGTAGAGTTTCAACTCGCACCGAAGACCAAAAACTTTAGGTCTGAGCATAACGAAGCCCCGGATCTGGCTCGCGAAAGCGATCAAGAGATGGTGTGCGTGTGTTCTTTGAGAACTCAACAGCGTGTCGATACATAGCCAGTAGAGCTTGTATTTTTGAACCCCATGTGGGTTCCTTTGAGAAATTATTGCTAGATGATTTCTCTCCTTACATTCATTGTTGGAGAGTTTGATCCTGGCTCAGGACGAACGCTGGCGGCGTGCTTAACACATGCAAGTCGAGCGGTAAGGCCCTTCGG